>NC_020520.1:2415090-4830181 GCF_000348785.1 Ilumatobacter coccineus YM16-304 | reverse complement strand
AGCTGTGACGTCAATCCGATCGGTGGTCAGCGCGCGAGTTGGGAGTCCTCGCCCACAGCCGTAGCCTGCATCGTTCATCTGTCCTCATGATGATCAGTGTCGGCTGCGCTTACGAACTCGAGCAGCGTCCTGAAGTAGCAAGACTCGGTCGAGCCAAGCGTTTGGTCGGGTGAGTCTCGCAATGACGAATTCTCGGAGAAGAACGTGAAGCGCACCTTTCAGCCCAACCAACGCCGTCGCTCGAAGAAGCACGGCTTTCGTGCTCGCATGAGCACCCGCGGCGGCCGCGCCGTGTTGAAGTCACGGCGCGACAAGGGCCGCGCCCGCCTCTCCGCTTGATCGATCGGATCCGCACGCGCGAGTCCTTCGAGCGGCTGCGCCGCGAAGGTCGAAGAGTGCGGGTCGGGCCCATTTGGTGTACCTACGTTCACGATCCTTCTGTGACGACGCCACGCGTGGCGTTCGCCATCAGCCGCGCCGTCGGCAATGCGGTCGTCCGCAATCGACTTCGTCGACGCCTTCGGGCCATCCTGGCCGATTCCGACGTCCCGAACGGGCTGCTGCTCATCGGAGTGCGCCCGCCGGTCGTCGAACTGTCGTTCGATCGTCTTCGCACCACGCTGGAGAAACTGCTGACGCAGCTGTGAGCAGCGAGGCGGCGCCGCGCTCGTGGTTCCAGCGCCGAGCGCTCGCCGTCATCGACTTCTATCAGCGTGCGGCCGAGGGCCGGCCGTCGCCGTGTCGCTTCTCGCCGTCGTGTTCGAGCTACGCCCGTGAGGCCTTCGAGGTGCACGGTGGTCGCCGTGGCTCCTGGCTGACCATGCGTCGCTTGCTCCGCTGCCGGCCGTTCGGCCCCTCTGGCTGGGACCCGGTCCCCGAGCCTTCCGCCGACCCGCACCAGATGCCGCACACCGCGTGCGCTGCTGGTGATCACGTCGACGATTCGTCCACCGCGTCTGCGGTGCCGTCGACGCATTCCCCTTCTTTCCGCCCTTCCTTCAAGGACTCGTGATCCATGTTTGAGATTCCCGCAAGTCTGCTGTCCTGGTTCTTCGGATTCACCGGCAGCTACATCATCTCCATCGCCTTCATGGCGGTGATCGTGATGGCCATCACCACGCCGCTCACGCTCAAGAGCACCAAGGGCATGCTCGAGATGCAGCGCATCGCCCCCGAGATGCGCAGGTTGCAGAACGAGTACCGCAACGACCGCACGAAGCTCAACGAAGAGATGATGAAGCTCTATCAGGAGCACAAGGTCAATCCGATGGCCTCGTGTCTCCCGATCTTCGCGCAGATGCCGGTCTTCATCGTCATGTTCCGCGTCCTGCGCGGCCTGACCTACCGGCCTCGTGGCGATGCCGACACGATCGCCGACGCCACCTTGCGAGTCGTGGGCAACGTCCACGAAGACCACGGCTTCATTCCTCGCTACCTCGCTCGCGATTCGGCCATCTTCCAGGACCTCTACGACAAGACGAAGATCCCCGAACTCGGTCTCGACCTCGGCCAGTCGCCGTTCGAGGCCATCACCAACAACCCGGCGACCGGCATCGTCTACGCCCTGCTGGTGGTCGGTCTCGGCGCGCTCTACTTCGGTCAGCAGCGCATGGTGGCTGCTCGTGCAGCGATGAGCCCGACGATGTCGCCGACGCAACAGAAGGTGATGCAGTACCTGCCGGTCGTGTTCGCCGTCTTCCAGATCTTCTTCCTGACGGCGCTGGTCTTCTACTACATCTTCCAGACGCTGCTGCGCATCTTGCAGCAGTACTACATCACCAAGAAGTTCTACGGCGACGACAACTCGCTCGGCCGTCAGGCACAGCGCGCCAGTGAAGCCGCTCGTGACGAAGCCAAGAAGAACGGTGAGTCGGGCGGCATGTTCAGCCAGATGAAGAAAGACCTGGCGGCGGGCCGTGACGACATCCGTGATGGCGCCGACAAGGCCGCCGGCGGAAAGGCCGACAAGCCGAAGAAGCCGGCACGCCCGGTGCCGCAGAGCAAGCGGGTCACGCCGCCGAAGAATCGCCCGACTGCGAAGAGCGCCGACACCGCGGCCGGTGGCAAGGGCCGCCCGACGCCGTCGCGCAAGCAGGCCGAGTCGAACCGCGGGAAGCCACCGAAGGGTTCCCGCCCGAAGTCAACTCGCCCCACCAAGGGCAAGAAGAAGCGCTGACGCCTGTCAGCGCACACCTCGAGTAGAGATCACAGAGAGAAGGAAGACGAGATGGAGTGGGTGGAAACCACGGCAAAGACGGTCGATGACGCCAAGAACGCGGCGCTCGACCAACTGGGAGTCGCCGCAGACGAGGCGGAGTTCGAAGTCGTCGAAGAACCGCGACAGGGACTGTTCGGGCGGACACGCGGCGAAGCCCGGGTCCGGGCACGCGTCAAGCCGGCGCAGGTGCGTCAGAAGAACGAGCGTCGCCGCAAGCCGGCACGCGATCGCTCCAAGCCCAAGGCCGACAAGCGTGACAACGGATCGAACGACGAGTCGACCCCCTCGACGTCCTCGAACGACGAGGTCGCCAGCACCGAAGCTGCAGACGCACCTGCCGAGCAGCGTGAACAGCCCAAGAATCGCAAGGGCGGTGGCGCCAAGGGCGGTCAGCGTCGCAACAACGGATCCCGAGACAACAACCAGGAGCGCAAAATGAATGACGAGAACGAGACCACGGTGGAGCCGCAGGAAGTCGGTGACGCCGCTGTCGCATTCATGGACGGGCTGGTCTCGGCGTTCGGCGCGGAATCCACGTGTGAGCTGACCATCGACGGAACCGAGCTCGACGTTGCCGTCACCGGCGAAGGCCTCGGCCTGCTCGTCGGCCCCGGCGGTCGTACCCTCAACGCCATCCAGGATCTGGCCCGTGTGTCGGCCCAGCGTCGTCTCGGTGATCACGAAACGCGCCTTCGTATCGACGTTGCCGGCTACCGCGTGCGGCGCAGCGAAGCGCTCACCCGGTTCGCACTCGATGTCGCCAGTCAGGTGCGTGAGTCGGGCGAACCGCGTTCGCTCGAGCCGATGTCGTCGGCCGATCGCAAGGTCATCCACGATGCGCTCAACGAGGAAGAGGGCGTCGGCAGTCGCTCCGAAGGCGACGATCCGAACCGTCGCATCGTCATCGTTCCCGCCTGATCCAGCGATCCGCCCACGGCGGAGTTCGAATCCAGCAGCCCGGCCGTCACGGCCGGGCTGCTGCCGTTTTCGGCCGCATGTGAGTCGACATGCGGTCGTGCGTGGTGATGTCGAGCCGGCGTGCCAGACTCATCGTCATGGATCTCGACGACTTGACCGCTGCGCTGACGCTGAGTCAGCGCTTGGGATTTCTCGGGGACCGCCCGATTCCCGAGGTCATCGAGCACGCCGGGGGATTCGTCGACGCACTGGACGATGTGCGTGGGCGGGTGGTCGATCTCGGATCCGGTGGCGGTGTACCGGGCCTGGTGATCGCGCAGCAACGTCCCGATCTCGCGTTGACCCTGGTCGACCGTCGTACGAAGCGGACCGACTTCCTCGATCGAATGGTGCACCGGTATCGCCTTCGTGATCGAGTGTCGGTCGAGGCGTGCGACACCGACTCCCTCATCGGTCGAGAAGGCGGCACCTTCGACGCGGCCGTCGCTCGCGGATTCGGTCCGCCGATGTTCACCTTGGAGACGGGTGTGAAACTTGTCCGTCCGGGTGGTGTGGTCGTCATCAGTGAGCCCCCAGATGGCGACCGGTGGGATGCCGATGCGGTCGCGGCCCTCGGCGTCTATCGCAGGGTGTCGGGGGCTGGTGTGGCGGTCTTCGAACGGCGCTGAAGCCGCATCGTCCCTGGTCACAGACTCGGGGCGGATGTTTCACGTGGAACACTGGACCCGTTGCGAACCCTCGCCCTCACGCGCGAGGTGAGCCCGCGCCACTCCACCGTCGTTTCACGTGAAACATCTGACGGCCCTCATCCTGCTGAGACGGTCGGCGTCGGCGAGTGCAGAATCCCGCCCGAAATGCTTGTAACGCGAGGCGGGATCAGGCACAGTACGTGGACTCATCCTTGCCCCATTTCTCGGGGCGTCTTGACGGGAGTTCACGTGTCAGACCACGACACCGCTACACCAGGCCCGGCCCACCCGCTGCCTCGAGTCATTGCCATCGCGAACCAGAAGGGCGGCGTCGGCAAGACCACCACCACGGTCAACCTCGGCGCGTCCCTGGCAGAGATGGGCCTGCGCACGTTGCTCGTCGACCTCGATCCGCAGGGAAACGCCTCGACGGGCCTCGGCATCGAGAATCGCGGGCTGGAACACTCCATGTATCACGTGCTGATGCACGACGAGCCGCTCGAGAACGTCATCGAACCGACCGACGTCAAGAATCTGTTCGTCGCTCCCGCCTCACTCGACCTCGCAGGCGCCGAGATCGAGCTGGTGCCGGCGTTCAGTCGCGAGCAGCGGTTGAAGCGGGCGATCGAAGCGGTGTTGGACGACTACGACTACGTCTTGATCGACTGTCCCCCGTCGCTCGGCTTGTTGACCGTCAACGGCCTCGCTGCCGCACGCGAAGTGCTCGTCCCGATCCAGTGTGAGTACTACGCACTCGAAGGTCTCGGTCAGTTGCTTCGCAACGTCGACCTGGTCAAGCGCAATCTCAATCCCGATCTCGAGGTCAGCACCATTCTGTGCGTCATGTACGACGCTCGTACCAAACTCGCGGCGCAAGTGGTCGACGAAGTTCGTGAGCACTTCGGCGACAAAGTGCTGCGCTCCGTGATCCCGCGAACCGTCCGTCTGTCGGAAGCCCCGTCGTTCGGGCAGCCCATCAACACATTCGATTCCAAGTCGCGAGGGGCACTCGCCTACCGCGACGCCGCCAAGGAGGTGCACCATGACGCGACGTAGCGGACTCGGAAAGGGACTCAGCTCGCTCATCCCGCAAGAAGCGACCGAAGGTGGTGGCTCGGACGCGCAGTTGCTCGAAGTCACCACGGCATCGGTCAGTCCGAACCCGAATCAGCCGCGCGAGCACTTCGACGAAGAGGCGCTGGTCGAGTTGGCGGCGTCGATCGCCGAGATGGGCGTCTTGCAGCCCATTCTGATTCGCCCGCTCGACGAAGAAGGCACCTACGAGCTGATCGCCGGCGAGCGCCGTTGGCGGGCCGCGCAACGCGCCGGTCTGGCCACGATCCCAGCGATCGTTCGCACGACGAGTGATCTGAGCTCCGTCGAGCAGGCCCTGGTCGAGAACCTGCATCGCCAGGATCTGAGCCCGTTGGAAGAAGCAGCGGCGTACCAGCAACTGCTCGAAGATTTCGGTCTGACGCACGACCAGCTCTCGACTCGCGTCGGCAAGAGCCGGTCAGCGATCACCAACACGATCCGTCTGCTGGGTCTGCCGCCCGCGGTGCAGTCACTGCTCAATGACGGGCAGCTCTCGGCGGGTCACGCGCGAGCGTTGCTCGGCACCCCCGACCGGGCACAGCAAGAAGCACTGGCTCGTCAAGCGGTCAGCGAAGGTTGGTCGGTGCGAGCGGTCGAGCAAGCGGTCCGCGGCGAGGTCGCTCCTGCTGCCGACGCCGATGGCGGGGCCGACGTCGACTCGGGGAGTGACGCCGATGGTTCGGGGTCGACGATCGACGGCGCTGGGCTCACCCCGGCGACCAAGCTCCGTCCGCCAGGGCTGCTCGAACTCGAAGAGCTCCTGGCCGAACATCTGCAGACACGGGTGTCGGTGAACCTCGGTGCAAAGCGCGGCAAGGTGGCCATCGACTTCGCAGATCTCGAGGATCTCGAGCGCATCTATCGACTGATGACGCAGTAGGCACGCGGCTGCTGCCCTCGACTCGCGCGTGAGAGTCGCGCGCGACCTCGCGCGTGAGGGTGAGAGTTAACACCTGTACACTCAGAGTTTACGCGCGGTTCGCGGTCGATTTGCCTGGCGAACACCACATGACGTGAGGGTGTCTTCAAGATGACGTTGAAGGAAACACACAACCTGGGCACAACCCTGTGGATAACCTCTCGATCCCAGGCTGAGCAGGGGTTTTCGACGTCAGTCGGACGCCGTGTCGGCAACGATGAACGGTGCGTCGCTCCACGCCACCACCGCTCGAATCAATGCGTCGGTGATCTCCTGTGAGGCACCGATCACGTCACGCACCGGGCCCATCGAGCACAGCACTGCGGGCATCCGGGTTTCACGGAGTACCGGGAGTCGCATCCCCGACAGCTCCGGAGGGCAGTCGAGTGCACCGTGGAGCGCATTGACGATCTGCGTCGCCAACGACCGCCCACCGATCGACTCGAAGGAGGGGACCGCGAAGTACGACACGGTGGACGCTCGCTCGGTGAGCGCCTCGAGTCCGAGATACACCGTGGCCCCGAACCGATTCGCCGCAGCGGCCTGCGCCGTGGCCTCGTACTCGTCGGTCGGCATGACGTTGGCGCCGGCTTCACGGAGGCCGCGGCGCACCGACCGCGCGATCGAGCTGAGCCCGCCGAACTGTCCGACCACCACACGCTGGGCCGACATGCTGGCCTGGACCCGGAACACCTCGGTTTCACGAATCGAGGCGACGCCCGGGCCCGTTCCGCTCTGACGGCTGACCAGCTGGATCGTGCGCACGGTCTGTTGCCCACAGATGCCGTCGGCCCGCAGGCCCGAGTTGCGTTGGAAGTCGTCGAGCGCGCGGCCCGTGGCGGGCCCGAAGATGCCGTCGGGGCGGCCGCAGTCGAAGCCGAGGTGGTTCAGCCCGTTCTGCAGTTCGGTGACGTCGTCGCCGCGCAGCATCGGCGCGGTGAGCATGAGGAGCCGTTCACCGAGCTTGCGGCCGGCCTCGATCAGCGCGAGCCAGGTCTGCTCGTCGCATTCACCGCTGGGGCGTAGGCCCCGAGTGGTCTGGAACGCCGTGACGGACTCGGCCGTGGACGCGAGAAAAGCGCCCGCCTCGGCACCGTCCGGAGCGAATCCGGCGGCACCGAGGCGGCGCTGTAGGTCTCTGATTGCTTCGCCTCGTTGACCGAGGGTCAGGGGGAAGTGAGAAATCCGTCGATCTCCTGGAGAAGGGCGCCCTTGCTGAGCGCACCGGTGACACGACCGGCGACTTCGCCTTCGTTGAAGACGATCATCGTCGGAATCGACATGACGTTGAACTTCATCGCGATGTCGGGATTGTCGTCGACGTTGATCTTGGCGATGGTGACGTCGTCACGCTCTCCGGCGATCTCTTCGAGGATGGGGGCAATCTTCTTGCAGGGCCCACACCATTCGGCCCAGAAGTCGACGACGACGGGCTTGCCCGCGCCGTTGACCGCTTCGTCGAACGTTGCCGTCGAGAGATCGGTGATTCCGTTTGCCATGTTGATTCCTTTCGGGGAGGTCAGACCAGTACAACCAGGCGGTCGTCCAGCTCATTCCCGACGGGCACTCTACTGCCTCGTCGCCGTGCTCTACGGTGTGCCGGCGGTGCTCAGTCGTGGTCGAGCAGCTCGAGAATGCGCTCGGGTGGACGGGCGATGATCGCCTTGCCGTCACGCACACCGATCGGCCGTTGCATGTCGGCGGGATCGGCCAGCAGCTGAGCGACGACCTCGCCGATCGTCGACGCGTCGGTGGAGGAGCGGACCATGTCGGTCGGGTCGCCCCCGACCATCGTGACGAGTTCGGCGAGCGTCGCCTCGTCGAGCGGATCTTTCACGTAGTCGTGGATCGTGTGCTCGACGCCGCGTTCGTCGAGCAGCGCGGCCGCGCCACGAGACTTACTGCAAGTGGGAACGAAGTACAGCGTGATCATGCGGCCAGTCTCGCAGCCGGGCAGCCCGAGACGCCGCGTTCAGTCGTGCTGGTCTTCGAGCCAGCGTTCGGCGTCGATCGCCGCCATGCAACCGCTGCCGGCGGCGGTGATCGCCTGGCGATACACCGAGTCCTTCACGTCACCACAAGCGAACACGCCGGGAATGTTGGTGTACGTCGAGTCGGGCTTGGTGATGAGGTAGCCGGTCGCCTCGTCCATGTCGAGCACGCCGCGGAACAGATCGGTGTTGGGCTTGTGGCCGATGGCGATGAACAGCCCGGTGATGTCGAGGATGCCGGTGGCGCCCGTGACGTTGTCGACGATGTGGGCACCCGCGAGCTTGTCGTCGCCGATCAGGTCGGTGACGCTGGTGTTCCACAGGATGTCGATCTTCGGGTTGTTCATGGCCCGGTCTTGCATGATCTTGCTGGCGCGCAGCTCGTCACGGCGCACGATCAGCGTGACCTTGTCGGCGAATTTGGTGAGGAAGTTGGCTTCCTCCACCGCGGAGTCGCCACCACCGACCACGCCGATGTTGTGGCCGCGGAAGAAGAACCCGTCACACGTTGCACAGGTGGAGAGGCCGTAGCCCATCAGGCGCTTCTCGGCTTCGAGGCCGAGCATCAGCGACTGGGCACCGGTCGACACGATCACCGACTGCGCCTTGTACGAGCCTTCACGGGTGGTGATCGTGAACGGTCGCTCCGAGAAGTCGACGTCGGTGACCTTGTCGGTGACGATCGACGCGCCGAAGCGTTCGGCCTGCTTGCGCATGTCGGCCATGAGCTCCGGGCCCATGATGCCCTCGGGGAAGCCGGGGAAGTTCTCGACGTCGGTGGTGAGCATGAGTTGCCCGCCCGGCTGGTCGGACGTGGACGACGGCTCGCCTTCGATGAGCAGCGGCTCGAGGTTGGCGCGAGCGGTGTAGATCGCGGCGGTCAGGCCGGCCGGGCCGGACCCGATGATGACGACCTCGCGAACGGCGTCGTTCGAGGCGGTGGTGTCAGACATGGAGATGCTCCTGGGGGTGATGAATCGTGTTCGGGCCGATCACCCCGGCATCGCCGCGGGCACGGGGCCCGGTCGGTCAGCTCGCGGTTTCGGCGTTGCGCTTCTTGAAGAGCAACAACCCGATGAGGCTCAATAATCCGCCGACGATGAAATAGCTGATGTAGACCGAGCGGTGATGGTCGACCACGGCGTCGAGCGCCGCTTGGATGCCGCGGGTGAGGCCGATCAGGACGAGGAGCAGTGCGAAGAGGCCGAGGAAGGCGGCCAGCAGGCCGAACACGAGACCGCGCGCAGCGAGCACCGCGGGCTTCGTGGTCTTGGCCTTGACGTTGTCGACGAAGCGGACCACCGTGTCGGTGGTCTCGGCGGCCCAGTTCGGGTCGGTCAGCGGATTGCCAGGCATGTGGCAGCACGTTAGCCGCGAACTGCCGCCAGGGCTCCAACGACCGCGACAACCGCGAAAACCGCGTCGTTCGCGTCATCCGGGTCATCGTCCCGTCCTCGGTGGTCGCGAGCGGTGAGTAGCTTCGCGACATGAGTGATGACGCACTGGTCCAGGTCGAACGGCACGGACACTGGTCGACGGTGACGATCGATCGCCCCGCCAAGCGCAACGCGTTGTCGGTCGCCGTACGTGAGGCGGTGGCCGATGCGCTCGATCGACTCGCAGCCGACGACGAGACGAAGTGTGTGGTGCTCACCGGGGCGGGGGAGTTCTTCTCGGCCGGCTTCGACCTCGCCGAGTTCGAACGAGCCTTTGCCGACGAGGACTTCGCGACGCAGCTCTGGGCATCGGCCGACCGGTGGCATCGCACACTGCTCTCGTATCCCGTTCCGCTGATCGCTGCGGTGAACGGGCCGGCGCTCGCCGGCGGCTTCGACGTGGCGGTGTGCTGCGACGTGCGTGTGGTGTCGACCACGGCGACGTTCAGCCACCCCGAGTTCACCTTCGGCGACGTCGTCTACGGCCCACTGCGCGAGTTGGTCGGCGGTTCGATCGCGCGTGAGCTCTGTCTGACCGGCAAGAAGATCGACGCAGCCGAAGCACACCGGATCGGGCTCGCCAACGAACTGGTGGCTCCCGACGAGGTGCTCTCGACGGCGGCCATCATCGCCGAGCGAGTCTGTGCGGCGCCGCGCGATCTGCTCGTGCGGACGAAGGCCAAGGTCGTGCGCTGCTCCGGCATCGAACCAGGGGCCACACTCGACCTCTGAGCTCGCTCCCTGATCGTGCGTCTGGTGGCGCAGGCCCGTGATCGCTGTCGCCCAGCTGCCGTGGGCGGTCGCAGGCGTCAGGTGTCGGGTTGCTCGTCGAGCGAACGTTGCTCGTAGGCCTCTTGGCTCGGCAACGGCGCAGAGGCGACGAACTCGCACTCCTCGCTGTAGGCGATGACGCTCGGCGGGTCGGCGGTGATGTCGACGGCGACGATGACCGGCGTTCCCTGATACAGCGCCGGCCCGGCGAACGTGTCGAACTCGAAGAGCCCGGCGAACTCCACGTCACACGTGTTGAAGGTCCGTTCGATGTCGTCGTCGGCTGGCGCGTTCGGATCGACGGGTGCATACGCCGCGGCTGCGCCGAAGTCGCCGAGGTCTTGCGACGTCTGCAACGGGAACAGGTCGATCTCCGGGCGTGTCGGGTCCTCGGTCGGGTCGGACGACTCCTCGGCGGGTGCCTCTTCTTCGGCGTCGGCGGGCGCTTCTTCGGCGGCGACCTCGGCACTGGCTTCTTCCTCGGCCGGTTCCTCGGCGGGTTCGTCGGCGGCGAGCTCGTCGAAGCGACCGTCTGCGCCCTCGACGTCGTCGCTGTTGACCTCGATCGGGGCGCTCTCGACCTCGTCGCCGACGAACTCGCTGGCGGCCATGTCGGACACGATCTCGTCTTCGCTCACGGCTTCGGCTGCGGGTGCCTGCTCGTCGCCGGCCTCGGAGGCGTCGCCGCTGTCGTCGTCGGAACCGAGGCCCTGCAGCACGATGCCCGCCCCGGCGAGGACGGCGAGACCGGCGGCGGCGCCGAGCAGCCACTTGGTCGAGCCACCACCCGAGCGGCGGTTGCGGCGCGAGTCGAGCGAGGTGGGCGATGGAGTCGAGATGGCGGCTGCGGCTGCCGCGTCCATCCCGGCGCTCGGGGTGACCTCACCCGCTCGTTCGCTCTCGGGCATGCGATCCCACACGTCGAGCGCGGCGGCGAGGTGCGCTTCGCGGACCGAGATGGCCGGCGGTTCGGTCGTGGCGCCGAGGACGGCGCGGACCTGGCGGAGGCGTTCGACCTCGGCGAGCAGTTCGGGGCTCGACTCGACCCGAGCGCGCTCGTCGGCGGTGACCTCGCTGTCGAGGTACGCGCTGGCCAGCAGCTCGTTGCCCGTGGGATCGGCGCCCTGGGTTCCGGTCGTGTCGCTCATGTCAGATCTGTTGGACGTTCGAAGTCGGCAGCGCGGTTCCCGATGTCTCTCGATGTTTCGGACGTCACATCGGCGACGAGGTCGGGAAGGTCCTCGAGACGCAGCCGATCGGCCAACTGTTTGCGGCCGCGCGCGATGCGCGACTTGACGGTGCCGACCGGGATCTCGAGCACGTCGGCGATCTCGGCATAGTCGAGGTCGGCGATGTCGCGCATGACCACCACGGTGCGGAAGTCTTCGTCGAGGTCGTCGAGTGCTTCGTCGATCGCGAGCCGGTCGGCAACGGCGTCGACGCGCATCGACGCGAGCTCGTCGACCGGGTCGACCGAGACGGGGCCGCCCGCGTCGTCGTCGCGATCATCGACCATGTGGAGTGCGGGCCGACGCTTGCGTTTGCGGAGTTCGTCGAGCGCAGCGTTGGTGGCGATGCGGTACGCCCAGGTGCCGAACGACGACCGACCATCGAACTTGGGGAGGTTGCGCACGATCTTGATGAGCGCTTCCTGGCAGGCGTCGTCGGCGTCGCGAGTGCCCCCGGCGATGCGCTTGGTGACGGCATGAATGCGGTCGTAGTGGCGTCGCAACAGCTGATCGAGCGCGAAGCGGTCACCGTTCCTCGCAGCTGCCACCAGCTCGTTGTCGTCGGTCTGCACAGCGATGTTTCGACACTACTGACGCCGCGCGCATCACACCGGTCATTGCCTCCAAATGCATGCACCCCGGACGCTTTGTCTCAGAGACAAACCGTCCGGTCAGTTGGCGAGGGCGATCTCGGAGATGCGGCCGCGGAACGGGTTGGTGTCGCTGCACCCGTCGTCGGGACCGAGCTGCTGAATCAGCACGAGCATGTGGCTCACCGGCTGGCTCGGGCTCGCCGATGTGATGGTCGTGCCCTCGGTGCCGAACGCGGTGTCGACTTCGGCACCCCAGTCACCGAAGGTGGTGGGAGCGTCGTCGCTGATCGCCCCGTAGAACGTGACGATGTACGGGCCGTGCTCGACGCCGACCTGGAGCGGACGAGCGACCGGCGTGTCGAAGCTGACCACGATGCCCACACCGCTCTTCGCGCCCATGAACTCGTTGGAGTAGCACGACGTGCGCCAGGTGGTCGAGGGGTCGCCGTCGGTGGCGAAGGCCAGCGTGTCGTCCTCCTCTTCGAAGTCGCCGTCGGGATCGAACGTGACGGTGGAGATGATCGACGCCTGGCTCGGATCGACGATCGGCTCGGGGTCGACGACGGGTGCGGGGTCGGGTTCGACCGCGACCGAGGCGATCGGTTCGTCGGTGACTGCCTCGTCGGCAGCCGGCGCGGACTCGGCCTCGACCTGATCGGCGGGCAGCACCGTGGTGGTCGTGGTCGGCTCGCCACCGCCGAACTCGAGCGCAGCCCACAGCACCAACACCAGGACGACTGCGACTGCGACGAGTCCGCCGACGAGTGCGAGCGACGGCCCCCACTTCTGATCCATGCCCTTGGCCGGCGCGCCGCGCAACGTGGCACCGGCGGGCGGCGTGTGGTCGCGTGACGATGCGGCGCCGGCCGGCGCGGGGGAGCGCGGCGCGGTCGGTGCGCCGGGCGAGGCGACGGAGGTGGTCGGCGAAGGCGGGGTGACCGGCGTGCGGCCGGTGATGTGCGGCGGCTCGCCGGGAATCGCGACGGGGCCCGAGAGCATCGGGTCGATCGGCTGACCCGGTGCCTCGGGTTGCATGCTCGGATGCGGAGCTGCGCGACCGGGACGGCGATCGCCGGGACGCGGTGTCGGCCGGCTCGGCGCGTCGCCGCGCTTCTGCTTGCCGCGCGGTGGTGTGGGTGTCTGACGACCGCGGTCGCGGTCTTTGGCTCGACCGCGGAGATCGGACGGCGCGCGCATCAGGCGGCCGGCCGAGAACGGTGCCACCGGTGAGCGCTCGGCGTCGGTGGGGTCGATCTCGGGCGGACCTTCGGCCGATGCGGCTTTGAGTTCGACGATCAGCGCGTCGCCGGTCGCGGGGCGCTTGTCGGGGTTGCGCGCCAGCAGATCGTGGATGACGTTGACGAGCCGTGTCGGCAGCGTGGCGCGCAACCGAGCGAGGTCGGTCGGGTCGCGCTGCAGTCGAGCCAACGCGGTGTCGGCGTCGGATTCGCCGAGGAACGGCACCCGCCCGGCGAGGCACTCGTAGAGCACGAGGCCCAGCGAGTAGAGGTCGGCGCGCCCGTCGAGCTTCTTGCCACGGACCTGCTCGGGCGACAGGTACTTCGCGGTGCCCATCATGATGTTGTCGCTGGTCAGATCGTCACCGGTGTCGCCGTGGAGCCCCTTGGCGATGCCGAAGTCGGTGAGCAGCACGCGGCCGTCGGGCGTGATCATGATGTTGCCGGGCTTGACGTCGCGGTGGACGAAGCCGGCTTCGTGGGCGTGGTCGAGTGCGGCCGCGACCGCCGAGCCGATGTGGCACGTGAGTTCGGGCGACAGGCGCTTCTGCGTGTCGAGCAACTGGCGCAGGCTCTTGCCGTCGACGAGCTGCATGACCACCGCTTGGCGCCCGTCGTGTTCGAACACGTCGTACACGGCGACGATGTTGGCGTGATCGAGGCTGGCGGCGGCCTTGGCCTCACGCCGGAAGCGTTCGGCGACGACTTCGTCGGTCGCGAGCGTGGGCTTCAGCCACTTGACGGCCACGCGCCGGTCGAGGGTGAGATCGATCGCCAACCACACCTCGGCCATGCCGCCCTGAGCGAGTCGTCGCTGAAGCTCGTAGCGCCCAGCAATGATCGTTCGAGTAGGCGCAGACATACGGCGTGGCCAAATCTAGTTGTGCCCGCTGCCCGATCCGGGGCAATGAGTTGGTTACATCGCTCCGGGAGCGATGTAACCAGGTTGGCCGGCGAGTGGGCCGGCGCGATGGCGCGGTTCAGACTCGTTCGTGGAAGGCGACGCCGATGGTGCCGCGGCCGCCGTGGCTGCCGATGACCGGGCCGATCTCGCCGACGACGATCTCGCCGTCGTAGTGCGGGCGCAGCATCTCGACGAACATGTCGACGTCGGAGCAGTCGGCGTGCAACACGGCGAGGTTCTCGATGCGACCTTCGTACGTGGTGACCTTGTCGACGAGGTGTTTGAGGGCTTTCGAGCGAGTGCGCTGCTTGCCACCCTGCTCGACGATGCCGTCGACGACCTCGATGATCGGTTTGATCGAGAGCGCGGTGGCCAGCAGCGCCTTGGCGTTGCCGATGCGACCACCCTTCTTCAGGTTGTCGAGCGTGTCGAGTGCACCGATGACGCGAGTGCGCTTGGCGAGGTCGGTGGCGAGGGCTTCGATCTCGTCGACCGTGCCGCCGGCCGCGGCCGCTCGGGCACACGCGATGGCGATGGTGCCGATACCGAGCGTGACCGTGCGGCTGTCGACGATGCGCACGTCGAGATCGATCGAATCGTCGTCGGCGATCGATCGTGCCGCGAGCTCGGCGCTCTGGATCGTGGCCGACAGTGCGCCCGACAGCGACACGACGACCACGCCGGTGGCGCCCTCGGCAGCGAGCTTGCGGTACGTCGACTCGAACTGGCCGGGCGCCGGTGCGGCGGTCTCGGGGAGCACCGGTGCGTTGACGCACCGGTTCCAGAACTCGGCGACCGTCAGCTGCTCACGGTCGATGAACTCCTCGTCGCCGAAGCGAATGCTCAGCGGGACGATCTCGATGCCGAGTTCTTCGGCGATCTCGGCAGGAAGATCGCAGGCGCTGTCGGTGACGATTCGAACGGTACTCACGCCGCGAGAGGCTACTGCCCGGATGGCGAGGCGTCGTCGGGTGCGGGCATCGCGTCGTCGCTCCGCGATCCGGCGCGAGCGTCTTCACCGTCGTCGGCGTCGGCGCGCCGCTTCTTGCGCCAGTTGGAGAACCACCAGCTCAGGAGGATCAGCACGAGTCCGGCGGTGAGCACCTGACCCAAGCCGGTGAGTGCGTTGACGCGTGATTTGAGCGTGACCGGTTCGATCAGCTGCGCGCACGGCGGACCGTCTTCGTCGAGGCACGACGGGGTGAGGATCTCGACCCGCACCGCAGAGGTGCCGTTGGTCCGAGCGATGACAGGGACCTCGACGACGCGCGACGCCGAGGCCGGCAGGGTGATCAGCCGGTCGCCGTCGGGGAACGTGAGACGTGGCGAACTGAGCCGCAGCACCACCGAGATCGGTTCGTCGAGACGGTTGCCGATCCGAAGATCGATGCTGCCCTCGTTGCCGGTGAGCGTGAACGAGATCGGGTCGGGTGGGATGACCGCGCTGCGGATCTCTTCGGCCTCGGCGACGATCTCACTGATCGCCACCTCGACGTCGTCGTCGTCATACGCCGTCGACACGAAGCTGTCGAGCTGGCGACTCCACTGCGGGAAGCGGTCGTCGTCGTCGGGGAGCATCGACGCAACCGACGCCAGCGACGCCTGGGTGAACGTGATGAGGTCGAGGCGTTCGGTCAGCGACGGGCCGGCCGCTTCGGGAAACGAACGGTCGTCGTCGAGAGGGAGTCGGGTCGTGACGCCGCTGAGCTCGGAGGCGGGCGAGAACCGGATCGCATCGGTGGTCGTGGCGAGGCGTTCGAGTTCGAGGAGCAGTCGCGGGTCGGGTGCCGACAGGTCGGGCGTGCCGAGGATCCGACTGCGCTCGTCACCGCGTTCCGACAGCGACGCGTCGTACTGCTCGAAGCGGAGGCGGGCGATGGTCTGGATCGACCATTCGGTTGCCGTCAGCTCGTCGAGGATCTCGTCGGTGGCTTCCTTCGTGAAGCTCTCGCCCAGGTCGTCGACGACGAGCACAGGCATGCTGTTGCCGTCGCCGATGTCGATGTCGATGAATCGGTCGGTCGCCGGAACCTCGTCGGAGATCGACTCGACGAACAGGGTCTCGGGCATCACGATGAAGCGCACCGACAAGGCGCGCAACTCGGCCGCCGCCTCGGCGCTGATCGGCGACGTGACCAGCCACGCGTCGCGTCGCACGTTGGTGCTGGGCAGTGCCGCCTGGAGCTGTTCTTCACCGAACGTCAACTGTCGGATGAACGCGTCGACGCGGTCGATCGCGGTCGCCGACGACACGTCGAACGGCGTGGCCGGCGCAGCGATGAGCTCGTCGTCGGCGAGCGCTTCGGGCAGGTTGTTGCTGGTGCTCGACTCCGACGCGACGCGGGCGATGTTCGGTGGCACCGACAGCGTGAGCGGTGACGCCAGCACCTCGGCGACGTCGGCGGTCCGATCGAGTGCTTCGACGCCGGCGAACAGTTGGCCAGCGGTGCCGGTGGGGCCCGGGTCGGCAATGTAAGTGAGCAGCGACAGGTCGATCGTCGGCAGGGTCCGATCGTTGGCGTCGCGGCGTTCGATGATCGTGCCGTGGTTGGCCACGACCTGGCCGGCGACCTTCAGTTCGACGACGATCGGGTGGAGTCCGATCTCGCGGAACTCCAGGTGATCGGCATCGGACGGGTCCTGATCGGTCGGGACCGAGAGCTCGAGGATCGCCGTGCCGGCGTCTTCACCTTCGCCGACGGTGATCATCGGACGGACGTCGGTGATCAGAACGCCGTCGATGACCGGGGTGAGCAGCGCGCTGCGAATGTCGGGGCCCACCGCTCGCTCCAGCGTCGAGAGACCGTCGATCGGTTCGTGGTTGGTGACCTGCACGTCGAGTTCGACCGGGGGCGGAGGAGGCGGTGGCGGCTCGGTGGTGGTCGTGGTCGTCGACGCCGGCGGTGGGGGAGCCGGTGTGGTCTGGGGGGCCGGTTCACCGGCGACCGTGGTGGGCGGCACCGTCGTGGTGGTCGTGGTGGTGGTCGTCGTGCTGGTGGTGGTCGTGGTCGTGGTGGTCGGCGGTGAGAGTTCGGCGAGGGTCTCGAGGTCGCCGGTCAGCCGGTAGGTCAGCTCGATGTCGGCACCGGGTTCGACGTCGAAGCTCTGGTCGATGAGCGTCATCGTGATGTCGCCGTCGGGGAGCTCGCGCAGCGTCGTCGGCGTCTCGTCGTCGGTCTGCGCAGCTGCCGGGCCGAGTGCGAGCAGCGAGAGTCCGACCCCGACGACGGTGGCGAGCGCGACGCCCGCCCGACGCCGCCGCCGGCCGTGCGACACGTCACCGAGCAGTGCGTCACTGGGCGACACGGTGCGCGCGGGCACGGTCATCGGGTGAACTCCATCACGACCAGTTGATCGGACCGACGACGGAATCCGCGGCCTTCGTACAGCGCCAGTGCGGCGGCGTTGTCGACGCCGGTGTTGACGAGCGCCGCGGTCGCGCCTCGTCGACTCAACCACCGGACCGCGTCGTCGACGAGCAGCCCGGCGACGCCGAGACGACGAGCGCTCGGGTCGACGGCGAAGCGTTGGAGGTATCCGGTCGGGCCGGCCTTGCCCGTGAGCGCGAACCCGATCGGACGGCGAGCGAGAGTGGCGATCCGAGCACGGGCGCGTGGCGTGGCGTCGATGATCTCGGCGAGCGACTGCGCATCGTTCTGCCAGCTCGCGGGGAACGCGTCACCGTCGATTCGTGCGGCGACCTCGAGGTCGCGTTGGCGCAGTCGCCTGGTGGCGAGCTGTGGCGTCGCCGGTGTCGGGGCGGGCACGGCTTCGGTCGGAGGGAGTCGCCGTTCGAGCAGCGCGAGGCGATCGCACACGCGGAACCCGCGCTCGGCGAACGCATCGGCAGCGTTGGGGAACAACGCACCCGTCCGGATCGAGCGGATCTCGGGTGTGAGCTCGTAGCTCTCGTCGATCCAGCGGTCGATGTCGGCGAGCGACGGCACCATGTCGACGTCGAGCAGGATGAGGTGGGCGATGGCGGTTTCGTGCGGCCAGGGTCGGATGTCGACCCGAGACCGAGTGTGCAGCGCTTCTCCCACCGGTGAGAATGTACGTGACCGGCCTGCTCGGAAGGAGCCAGCGGGCCGACGATTTCGCCACGTTGGCGACGGCCTGTTCTCCCTGATCGATGCTCCAATACGCTGGCTGCGTGATCCCCGAGCGTTTTGAACCGGTCCTGCGCGAGCTCGCTCCTCTCGCCGAGCGGTTCCGCGCAGCGGGCCACCGCCTCTATCTCGTGGGCGGAACGGTGCGCGATCTGCTGCTCGCCGACGGCAAGACCGACTTCGATCTCGATCTCACGACCGACGCTCGGCCGCCGCAGATCAAGGCGTGCCTCGAAGGTTGGGCCGACGCGGTCTGGACGCAGGGCGAGAAGTTCGGCACCATCGGTGCCCACAAGAAGAACCTCGAGACGGGCGACGTTCGGCCGTACGAGATCACCACGTTCCGGGCCGAGGCGTACACCGACGACTCGCGCAAGCCGCACGTGGTGTTCGCCGACGAGATCGACGCCGACCTCGGCCGCCGTGACTTCACCGTCAACGCCATGGCCTTGGAGTTGACCTCCGATGGCGACACGCCCGAGCTGGTCGATCCGTACAACGGTGCCGTCGACCTGCTGCAACGCGTGCTGCGCACCCCGCTCGGCCCCGACATCAGCTTCAGCGACGACCCGCTGCGCATGCTGCGAGCGGCGCGCTTCATCGCTCGGTATCAGTTCGAACCGACCGACGAGCTGCTCGCGGCGGTCCGCGAAATGGCGCCGCGCCTCGAGATCGTGTCGGCCGAACGCGTCCGCGACGAGCTCGACAAGCTGATCGTGGTCGACCACCCGGCAGCTGGGCTGTGGTTTCTCGTCGACACCGGGCTCGCCGACCAGTTCCTGCCCGAGCTGCCCAACATGCGCCTCGAGCACGATCCGATCCACCGGCACAAAGACGTGCTCACCCACTCGATCGCCGTCGTCGAGAACGTGCGGCCGCACGCGGAGCATCCGGCGATCGTGGCGGGGGAGCGTGAACCGTTCGACTTCCGCATCACCCGGCTGGCCGCGCTGTTCCACGACGTCGGCAAGCCGAAGACGCGTGGCTATCTGCCGGGCAAGGGAACGACGTTCCATCATCACGATGCCGTCGGCGCGCGCATCACCAAGAAGCGCATGACGAAGCTGAAGTACTCGAACGCCGACGTCAATGCGGTCACCGAGCTCGTTGCCCTTCACCTGCGCTTTCACACGTATTCGATGGGCTGGTCCGACTCGGCGGTTCGTCGGTACGTCCGCGACGCGGGGCCGCTGCTGCAGGAGCTCAACGTGTTGACGCGTTGTGACTGCACGACGCGCAACGAGAAGAAGGCGGCTCGCCTGTCGCGCCGCATGGACGAACTCGAGGAACGCATCGACGAACTCGAAGCCGCCGAAGAACTGGCGGCGCTGCGTCCCGAGATGGACGGCAACCAGGTGATCGAACACCTGGGGATCACGCCGGGTCGCGAGGTCGGTGAGGCGATGAAGTTCCTCATGGAGATCCGTCTCGAAGAGGGCATCATCGGCGACACCGAGATCCGCGAACGCCTCGACGCCTGGCACGCCGCCCGCTGACCGGACGGTTTGTCTCAGAGACAAACCGTCCGGGTCGGCCATCCGCGGGGGCGGTCGGGCGGCGTCGTATTCTCGATCCGTGAGTTCTGGCGGAATCATCGTGGTCGTCGCGTGCGGCGTTGCCGCCGCGCTCGCGATCGGGTTGGTCGCGTTCGATGCACGCCGCACCCGCCGTCGACTCGGCTCGTCGCACGACGACCTCGCCGCCGCACTCGGCGGGGTGCAGCGACTCCTCGATGGCCTCCCCGACGCGGTGTTGGGCATCGCAGAGAACGGGGAGATCAGTTCGGCCAACGCGAGGGCGTCGGCGCTGACGGGTCGCTCGGTCGACGACCTGCTGGGAAGGTCGTTCCTCGGCTTCGTCGCCGCCGACGATCAAGACGACATCACCGACCGCTGGGAGCGTCTCCGCCTCGGTGTCGACGCCGAACCCGACGAACCGGCCGTGTTCGAGTTGGTCGATCGCAGCGGGGTCGGACACCTCGTCGAAGCCACGTTGCACCAGCGCCACGACCCCGACGCCAACGGCGGCACCGTCGTGATCCTGCGCGACGTGTCGGATCGTGAGCGCAGCACGAAGGCACTCGAAGCGGCCCGTCGCCGATTCCAACTCGCCTTCCACTCGGCACCCACCGGCATGGCGCTCGTGCGTCTCGACAACAACAAGATCGTCGACGCCAACCAGTCGCTCGCCGACATGCTCGACCACTCGCGCCGCTACCTCCTCGGCCGTTCGATCCGCGAGATCACCCACCCCGACGACCTTCGTGCGGCGGCCGCCGAGCGCGCCCGGATCGAGCTCGGCATCGACGACGGCTACCAGGTCGAACAGCGCTACCTCCGGCGTGACGGCGCGTACGTGTGGGCGAAGACACGCGTTGCCGTGAGCGAAGACGACGGCGTGTCGTTGGCCATCACGCACATCGAAGACGTCACCGAACAGCGCAAGGCCGTCGAAGACCTGGCGCACGCGGCGACCCACGACAGCCTCACCCTGTTGCCGAACCGCGCGTCGATCGTGGCTCGCCTCGACGAACTCCTCGTCACGGCCGGCACCGACGAAGTCGCCGTGCTGTTCCTCGACCTCGACAACTTCAAGGTGGTCAACGACAGTCTCGGGCACGGGGTCGGCGACGAACTGCTGCGCCACGTCGCCAGTCGCTTCCGGTCGGTCATGCGCGAAGGCGACCAACTCGCTCGCTTCGGCGGTGACGAGTTCGTCGTGTTCGTCGACGGCACCTCACGTCAGACCGATGCGACCGGTGAGATCCGCCTCGGCCCGCTCGACCCGGCCTCGGTCGCCGAACGGTTGCAGCGGTCGGTGCAGGACGCCGTCGTGATCGGCGGCCACGAACTGGTCGTGACCACGTCGATCGGATTCGCCACCAACAAGCGCGCGGGCATGTCGGCCGAAGACCTGCTGCGCGATGCCGACACCGCGATGTACCGAGCGAAGGCCGCGGGTCGCGACCGCATCGCTGCGTTCGACGATCGCGACCGTCACTCGTCGGTGCTCGCCCTACAGACGGCCAACGACCTGCGCCGAGCGCTCGCCACCGACGAGATCGTTCCGTACTTCCAACCCATCACCGATCTGCAGACCGGCGACATCACCAGCTACGAGGTGCTCGTGCGGTGGCTGCACCCGGAGCAGGGGTTGCTCGGTCCGGGCAAGTTCCTGCCGACCGCCGAGGCCAACGGGATGATGGGCGAGATCGGCGAACGCATGCTCCGCGACGCGCTCGCGCAGCTCGCCCGCTGGCGGGTCGCCGATCACGCCGCGGGACGTGCGGCGATCTCGGTCAACCTCGCGGCGCAACAGTTGAGCGACCCGAACTTCGTCGCGGTCGTCGACGACGCGCTCGCGACGAGTGGTATCGAGGCCGACTCGCTGTGGTTCGAGATCACCGAGACGGCGCTGCTCACCGACGTCGGCGTGGCCACGACCGCACTGCGCGAACTGCGCGGACTCGGCGTGCACCTGTCGGTCGACGACTTCGGCACCGGCTACTCGTCGTTGACGTACCTGAAGAAGTTCCCGGTCGAAGCGATCAAGGTCGACAAGTCGTTCGTCGACGGGCTCGGCATCGAGGTCGACGACTCGTCGATCGTCGACGCCGTGGTGCGTCTCGGCCACTCGCTCGGCCTGTCGGTCATCGCCGAAGGCGTCGAGACGCCGCTGCAGCTGCGGATGCTCCGCGAACTCGGCGCCGACAAGGTGCAGGGCTACCTCTTCGGTCGCCCGATGCCGGCTCGCCTCGTCGGCCAGTCGACCTTCGCCGAACACTGACGAACGGCGCGTCGTTCAGGCGAAGCAGGAGGCGAAGCGGTCGCCGTCGGCGTCGGTCATCGCGTGGAGGATCACGCAGCCCGCGTCGACGATCGGCGTACCCGGGTCGAGACCGCCCGGTGTATCGCTGCCGGCCCAGACGTGGCCGAGTCCGGAGACGGCGAGCAGCGAGACCTCTGCCTGTCCGGCGCAGTCGCGCCATGCGGTGACCGAACTCGGGTCGGTGTCGCCGAACGTCAACTGCTCGGGTTCGGCGCACCCGGCGACCTCGGCCCAGCCGGCAGCCGATTCGGGCACACCGTCGAGTTCGACCGATGCGTCGTCGGAGACGGTCTGCTCGCCGCCGGTGAACGGAACGACGGGGTCGTCGACACCGTGCGTGATCTGGATCGACGTGTTCGCATCGGCGGGACAGATCGCAGGCGGCAGACCGCTCACCATCGCCAGACCACGGAACCGGTCGACGTGCGCGCACCCGAACACCCCGGTGTACGCCGAGCCGGCGCTGAACCCGGCGAGCCAGACGTTGTCGGGGTCGATGCACGGCGACGCGATCAGTTCGTCGACGAGTGCGCTCAGGAAGTCGACGTCGCTCGCGACGAGGGGGTCATCGGGTCCGCCGATGTGCCAGGTCGCCACGTCACCGATTCCCTGTGGCGCGGCGAGCACGACGCCGGCGGTCGGAGCGAGTGTGTCGAGTCCGGTCGCCGCCGTGAACTCGATCGCGTCGGCGGCGAACCCGTGCAGGAGGACGAGCAGTGGACTCTGCACGCCGGTCGGGTTGGTCGCGGTGCCGACCTCGTCGGGGAGGTGGAGCTCGAAGTCGCGGTCGGCGATGCGGTTCGCGCCGCCGGTCAGTCGGCAGTCGATCGTCATCACGGTCGCCGGTGGGGAACTCGTGGTCGCGTCGGCTGCCGTCGACGTCGTGGTGGAACTCGTCTGGTCGGGTGCCGACGTGGTGGCCGCATCGGCGGTGGTGTTCGTGACGCTCGTGTCGGCGTCGGTCTGGTCGATCGCCGTGTCCGATCCGGCGCAGGCGGTCGCGCTGGCGAGCAGCGCGACGAGTCCGATCGCGCGAATCGTCGTGCCGCCCATCATCGAGCCCGACGCGTCACGAGCCTTCTTTGCGAGCGCGAAGCACCAGCGTGGTGGGGATCGGTTCGGTCGGGCTGACGCCGAGTTCCTTCACCTGGTCGACGCGGAAGTTCGACCGGCCGAGGGCGGTGAACCAGTCGCCGATCGTGCGCGCCGTGGAGCCGTACGGATGCCCGGCGTTGACCTCGGCGAACGGGTGGGGCACGGCGATGACGAACGGCATCGACGGCTTGAGGATGCGGTGGACCTGGCGCAGCAGCCGACCGAGGTCTTCGACGTCGATGATGGTGTGTGATGCGACCACGACCTCGACCGTTGCCGACGTGATGTCGCCGAGGTCGGCGAGGTCGGCTTGGAGGCACTGCACCGTGAGCTCGGCGCGTTCGGCGCGATGGCGCATCTCGGCGATCTTCTCCGGGTCGGGATCGACCGCGATCGCCTTCGCCCCCGAGCCTGCGAACTCGAGCGAGTTGAACCACTCCGACACACCGAGTTCGACGGCGCGCTTCGCACCGCTCACATCGCCACAGAGGCGCAGTTCTGCGTCGCTCGGAATCCCGGATCCGTAACTGATGTTGGCTGCCACGCCGACCAGTCTGGCGTGTTCCGGTGCCATGGTGACGGACATCCGGTCTCGACACCTCGGTCGCGAGGCGCCGAGGCGGAGGATGGGGCTACGCTCGCCAGTCATGGCATTCACAGCCGGCGCTCTCCGAGGCGTCGATGGAGCGCGAGGGATCGTCGACCATCGACTCGCTCGTCGCATGCTGATCGCCGAGGTCCGACGAGGCCGAGTGCCGATGGACACCGTGTGCGATGCGCACCCCGAGTTGATCCGCGCGGCGAAGAACGTCGGCACCCTCACCAACACGATCTGCCCGATCTGTGAAGAGGTCAATCTGAGTCTCGTCACCTATGTGTTCGGGCACGGCATCGGTCCGCAGGGTCGATGCGTGTCGACGGCCAAGGAGATGCGCAGCCTCAACGCTCGTCCCGACGACCTCAACGCGTACGTGGTCGAGGCGTGCACCGAATGCCGATGGCACCACCTCCTGCGTGTGCTGCCCGTCGGCGGCCGCGCCTGATGTTCCGCGGCGTGGCCGTCGCGCTCGCGATGGTGCTCGCTGCGTGCGGGAGCGGTGACGACGACGCTGCGGTCACGCTGGAGCCGGTCGCGACGATCGATTCGGCGACCGACGATGTCGACGATCTCGATGTTGCGGTCGTTGCGGATGACGAACTGGTCGATGGGGGCATCACCACCTCCGCGGTGGCCGACGATGTCGCCGACCGATCGGAGATCCCTCCCACCAAGGGCGTGATCACGCGATCGCCTGACGCCACGGGCGACGGCTCACCGCCGCAAGATGTCGGCACGGCGATCGTTCGCATCACCGATGCCGACGGCAACGTGTGCGAGGTCTGCATGTGGCTCGCCGACGACGCGTCGGAGCGGTCGACCGGCCTGATGGGCGTGTACGACCTCGGCCAACCGATCGGCATGGCGTTCGCCTGGGACGCGCCGACGTCGGGCAACTTCTTCATGTTCAACACCCCGACGCCGCTCTCGATCGCATGGTTCGCGCCCGACGGGTCGTACGTGAGCGAGGCCGACATGGCCCCGTGCATCACCGACGACTCCTCCACCTGCGAGCGCTACGGCGCGGACGGTGAGTACATGTTGGCGATCGAGATGTTCCAAGGAGAGCTCGGCAAGGTCGGCATCGGCCCCGGCTCACGCGCCGAGGTCGTGAAGCTCGCCGACCCCGCCGACGAAGCCACCTGCCCGCTCCTCGGCTGACCGACTCGACTGACCGACCGCAGCCTGGCGCAAGGCACCGCGGTGCGAGTTCCAGCACAGGTGCGCACCTGGCTCGAGAACGTCGTTGACCTGGGCATTGATGCTTCGATGATGCTCGGACGGCCACGGTTCCCGCATGCACGAATCGCTGCCATTGACCACTCTCGGACGTCTGGGACTCATCCTGCTGCTCGGCGTCGGCGCGACCGCTTGCGATACGCCCGACGAATCGGGCGTGATCGACACGGCGTCACCACCAGCGTCCACCGACCCGGTCGTGACCGACGTCGCCGCTGCTCCCTCCGACCCGCCCGCGCTGGCGCCGGCCCCGGCACGGATGGTGTCGTCTCCTGACGGCCTGGTGACGCTCGATCTGCCAGCGGGTGCCGTCGCGACCGGCACCGAGGTCACCATCGAGCCGGTCGAGCCCGGCGAAGGCGAACTGTCGGCCTATTCACTCCTTCCCGACGGTCTCGAGCTGGCCTCGGACGCTCATCTCACGATCCAGGTCGACAACGACCTGCTCGGGAGTGGCGACCAGACGACTCGGACGGTCGTGCTCACCGCCGATGAAGCGACGACGGCTGAGGTCATCGCCGACCCGACGCTCGCCACCTTCACCGCATCCATCGGGACACTGCAGCGGGTCGGAGTCGGGGGCAGCCTCGAAGTCGACGGTCGTCAGATCGAACCCGCCGCCTCGACCCCGGTCGGTGACGGCTTCGTCGCCGACTTCGAGTTCAGCACCGTCGACGGCGAGCCGGTCGCGGTGAGGGACGGGCAGTGGTATCCGTTCGACGACGGCCTGGGTCCGCTCGAAGGTCGATGCGAGACGGCTGGGCCGTTCGAGCGGCGGGCCCTCTTCGCAATCGAGCAGATCGACCCGTCGCTCGACGCCGAACATCTGTCGCTCGCGTTGGTCAGCGTGCAGACCCTCTGCGAGGAAGCAGTGAACGTGTCGGCGCTCCAACTCGATCCGTCACCATTTGGTGTCCCCGCCTACGACGGCCCCATGTATGTCCGAACGGGTGTCGATGAGGTCGTCCATATCGGCTGGCCCACTGCGGACGTGCCCGCGGGTGGCACGATCGGGTTCACCGCTGTCGCCGACGACGGGTCGCTCTTCGCCGAGTGCCTGATCGAACGGCGTGAAGGCCAGCGCCAGGGGCCGCGGTGCACGCTGTACGACAACTCCGGAACTCAGCTCGACAACGTGCAACTCGAGGAGCGCGAGGTCGACGACGTGACGTACATCGAACTGCCACCGGCGATGTTCGATCTCGCGCTTCAACAGATCGTGTTCGCCACGTTGTTCTTCCGGCCCGCCGAGTTCGCGATCAACCGGTACGAGGCCGACGGTACCCAGTCGCAGTCGCTGGTGGACGTCGACCTGCTGATGAGCGCCATGAGCGTGTGATCAGCGACGACCCGCCGGGTCGGGTGACCGCAGCTCGCTCGCGCGAGGCGGTCACGCGATTCCCGCGATGGCGATAGCGTGGCGCGTTCTATATTGGCCCTGCCCCTCCGGGGGCTGCCGCAACGCTCGCCATCACGAGCCTGCGGTATCCGAAGGGAGGAAAAACACGTATGACACGTGCCTACGAATTGATGGTCATCATCGACGGAGATGTCGATGATCCGAAAGCCCAAGCCTGGCAGAAGAACGTGACCGACGGCGTCGAAGCCGCCGGTGGTTCGATCCACGGCAAGATCGATTGGTGGGGCAAGCGTCAGTTCGCCTACCCGATCAACAAGAAGCCTGCCGGCTACTACTTGGTCGCCGAACTGGTGGCTTCGCCGGGTGCGCTCGACGAGCTCGAGCGGACACTCCGTCTCGCGGACGACGTCGTCCGCCACAAGCTCATCCGCCTGCCGGACGCCGAGGCCGAGCGCCGCGGCATGGCCGTCGAGACGGCCTGAGCAACAGCCAACACGTACTAGGGGAACACCATGGCAATGGACAACACCGTCACACTGGTCGGGAACATCACTCGCGATCCTGAACTGCGCTACACCACGGGAGGCCGTGGCGTCGCAAGTTTCGGGCTCGCCGTCAACCGCCGTTGGCAATCCAACGGCGAATGGCAAGAAGCGGTGTCCTTCTTCAACATCGTCGCCTGGGCCGACCTCGGTGAGAACGCTGCGGCGTCGCTCACCAAGGGCTCCCGCGTGATCGTGACCGGTCGTCTCGAGCAGCGCTCGTACGACAACAAAGAAGGCCAGAAGGTGAACATCACCGAGGTGATCGCTGACGATCTCGGGCCGAGCTTGAAGTGGGCCCAGGCCCAGGTCGAGCGCATCGCCCGCGACTCAGCACCTCAGGGTGGTGGCGGTGGGGGCGGCGCAGCAGCCGCTCCGGATCCGATCTACGGCGACGAAGAGCCGTTCTGATCCGCCATTCCCTTTCGATCGAAGACCACTCTTTCCAGTAAGGAACCAGCCGCATGGCAAGCAAGAAGAACAAGGCCCGGTCAGCCCGGGATGCGAATCCTCGCAAATTCAAGAAGAAGACCAGCGTTCTCGTCATCGAGAAGGTGGAGTACATCGACTACAAGGACGTCGATCTGCTCAGCCGTTTCATGAGCGACCGCGCCAAGATCAAGAACCGCCGCGTCGCGGGCAACGACCTGCAGCAGCAGCGTGAAGTCGCCAACGCCGTCAAGGTCGCTCGCGAAATGGCGCTCCTGCCGTACGCGAAGCGCGTGGCATCGACCCGCACGGGTGGACGCCGCGGTGAGCGTGGCGAAGGCCGCGGCGACCGCGACACGTCGAACAACGAGAACGGCGCCGAGGGCAACGAGTCCGACGACGAGTCACTCGCACTCGACGCTCAGGTCGAGGGCGCCGAGGGCGCTGTCGACGAGGCCGGCTCGAACGACGAAAGCTCGGAGGACTGAACATGCAGGTCATTCTTCGTTCCGACGTGCAAGGCCTCGGCCTGCGCGGTGACATCGTCGACGTCGCCGACGGACACGCTCGCAACTACCTGTTCCCGAAGGGACACGCCATCAAGGCGTCGACCGGAGCGATCGAGCAGGCCAAGTCGATGCGTGCCGCACGCGACGCCAAGGATCACGAGTCGCGCGAGGCCGCGACCGCGGTGGCGAGCAAGCTCGTTCCGCAGACGATCACGATCACGGCCAAGGCCAGTGGTGAAGGAAAGCTCTTCGGTTCGATCCACGCCGGCGACGTCGCCGACGCGATCCTGGAGCAGACCGGCATCGAGATCGATCGCAAGGAGATCGAGGTCGACGGCGTGAAGACGGTGGGGTCGCACACGGCCACCGCCAGCCTCCACGCCGACGTCTCGTTCCCGATCACCCTCGAGGTCGTCGCCGCCGAGTGACGATCTCGCCGAATGATCGGCGTGACAGATTCCGTTCGACGGGCGTGTTTGCTACGGCAAGCACGCCCGTCGTCGTTTTCGCCCGCTCCGAGTCGTGCCCACCCCACCGGGTTTGTGTGACCGAAAGCGCGGCTGGCTCTCGAGTTCGGTCACACAAATCGGCGGGGTGTCACGGGGAGTGTGGGCGAACCCTGTGACAGGGCTGGTGCACACTGTTCACATGAACACATCCACGGGACGTCCACAGATTTCCACAGGCTGTACACAGCCGTATGCAGTTGATTTCTCGGCTTCTCTACAGGCAATCGGGTCTGGATATCCCCAGCGTGTGCGTGCTTGAGTAGACGCAGATGGCTGGTGACGAGAACTTCCCCTTCGATCCCGGCGCGAGCTCGGGCGGCGACTACGGCGACTACGGCACCGGCGGTGGTGGTTCCGGTGGTGGCGGTGGCGGCGAACCGCGCTGGTTCAGCGCGCCGCAGAGCGCAGGTTCCGGTCGGGTGCCCCCGCACAACCTGCAGGCCGAGGAGTCGGTACTCGGTGCACTGTTGTTGTCTCGCGATGCGATCGGCGCGGTCGGGGAGCTCGGTCTGGGGCCTCGTGACTTCTACAGTCCGGCCAACCAGAACATCTTCGACGTCATCCGGTCGATCTACTCCACGTCGGGCCCGGTCGACGTGGTCACCGTCGCCGACGGGCTCCGCAAGAACAACATGCTCGACGACATCGGCGGCATCGAGCGCCTGAGCGAACTGCAGAACGCGACCCCGTCGGTGTCGGGTGCCGAGCACTACGCCAAGATCGTGATGGACACGGCGCTGCTGCGTCGGCTCATCCACACCGCGAGCGAGATCACCGACATCGCGTTCTCCCAGCCCGACGATGCGGTCAAGGCCGTCGACATGGCCGAGTCGCGCATGTTCGAAGTCGCCGAAGGACGCAACGTCGACACGACGAGGCCGGTGCAAGACGTGCTCGCCGACACGATGGAGCATCTCGAAGCCACTTACGAGCGTGGCGACGACATGACCGGCGTCCCGACGGGGCTCGACGATCTCGATGCGATCCTCCATGGGTTGCAGCCCAACACGCTCAACATCGTCGGTGCTCGCCCGGCCATGGGTAAGACGGCGCTGGGGCTCGGCATCGCCACCAACGTGGCGAAGGCGACCAATCTGCCGGTCATCGTGTTCTCGCTCGAAATGGCGCACCTCGAGCTGTCGCAGAGAATCCTGGCGAGCGAGGCGCGGGTCGATTCGTCGAAGCTGCAGTCGGGTCGTCTCACCGAGTCCGACTGGTCGAAGGTCGGCTTGGCGATCGGTCGTCTCGAAGTGCCGCTGTTCCTCGACGACAACCCGCAGGTCACGGTGATGGAGATCCGTGCCAAGGCACGTCGTATCGCGGCGCAACACGGCGGCGTCGGCATGATCCTCATCGACTACTTGCAGCTCATGTCGGGGTCGGGACGCCCCGAGAACCGGCAGCTCGAAGTGTCGGAGATCAGCCGTAACTTGAAGGTGTTGGCCCGTGAGATGGAGTGCCCCGTCGTGGCGCTCTCCCAGCTCAGCCGTAACTTGGAGGCCCGTTCCGACAAGCGGCCGATGCTCGCCGACCTGCGTGAATCGGGCTCGATCGAGCAGGACGCCGACGTCGTGATGTTCCTCTACCGCGACGAGGTGTACAACGAGGAGTCACCCGACAAGGGCATGGCCGAGTTGATCATCGCCAAGCACCGTGCAGGCCCCACCGGCAAGGCGCGCCTCGTCTTCCAAGGCCACTTCACCAGATTCGACAACGCTGCCCGCCAGATGTAGTGATCAGGGGCGAACAACTCGCGTTTGCGGATCGTTGGCGCTTCGACATGCGGCGTCGCAAGCCGTGTCGTCAGACCGCAACGATCTCGATGAGGTGATCGAGGCCGACGAGGTCTGCGGCGTTGCGGGTGTACAGGCGTGCGTCGTGAGCGTGCGCTGTTGCAGCGATCAGCAGGTCGAAGACGCGCGATCGCGGTTGGCGTCCGACATGGACCACAGCAGCAGCGAGTCGCCCGTAGCTCGCGGCGACCTGGTCGTCGATGGGGAGCGAATCGAAGCTCCGTTGCAGCATCGTCAGCCTTCTCAGCCGTTCCGCTCGGGTTGCGTCGTCAGCGGTCACCATGACACCGAAGTGAAGCTCTGCGATCGACGCGGAACTGATGGCCAGTTCGCCGTCGAGGGCGGGAACGTCTGCCGCGATCAGCACGCTGGTGTCGAGCAGCGCCTTCACGCGTCGTCCCAGGGGTTCGTGATCGATTGATCGACGAGCTCCTGGTCGCTCTGCCAGTTCGGGTCGGGTGGCCCGTGGAACAGATCGGCGATGGCGTCCCAGGTCTGCCAACGCTTCGGCGTCACCGGGACGAGCCGAGCAGCGAGCCGCCCAGCGACCGTGATGTCGATCTGCTCGCCAGTCTCGACGCGTCGGATCAGTTCTGATGCGCCTTGACGAAGTTCACGAAGACCAACGGTGTCCATGGACCGAAGGGTAGCACATGTGCTACAAGGTTCCCGCCGTCCCGCATGCAGGAGCGGGTAGCGGCGCGAAGAGCGCTCGATCATGTAACCACGTTCGTCGCGAGCGACCAGGTGCCTGGCGGCGGCGCGATCCCTCACGTTGAGTCAAGTCACCTTGTCGGAAAGTCTCCTTGACATATAGACAATGACCCTTTACATTGGCGGCATGGCAAATCGAACCGAAGCTCAAGCCGGCCGCACCGGCCGCGGTCCTCGACTGAGCGCTGAAGACAAGCGTCAGCGCAACAGCTACCTCCGAGAGTTCATCCCTGCGATCGTGACCTTCTGGATCCTGCTCGCAATCGTGCAGAACCGCGTCGACGAGACGACAGCCGGGGCACGGCTCTGGGTCTTGTTGCCCGTCCTCCCGATGATCGGCGTCGCCGTTGCTCTCTATCGAGCAACCCAGCGGTCCGACGAATACGGCCGAATCGTGATGCTCGAATGCATGGCGCTGGGCTTCGGTGTCTCGATGATCGCCGCCATGGCCGTCGGATTCCTCGGGACGATCGGCGTCGCCTGGACCTACGGCGGATGGCTCGTCTTCGGCGCCGGGATGACGACCTGGGGGCTGGCTCTCGTGGTCCGGAACCTCGACTGATGGAGAACCGACTGAAAGAGCTCCGAGCCGTCAGCGGCTGGAGCCAGGCCCACCTCGCCGACCGACTCGGCGTCAGCCGCCAGACCGTCAACGCACTGGAGAAGGGCCGCTACGACCCCAGCCTCCCGCTGGCGTTCCGCCTCGCCCGAGTCTTCTCGACCACCATCGAAGAACTGTTCACCCCTGATGACGACGACCTCGGTCAAACCGACGGCTCCGTCACCTCACGAGTCTGACCTGGCCGGCCCTCGTCCGGCACGCTCGGTCGGTTCGTCGGCAACCAGCCGACCGAACGCCGGCTCCACACTTCACGCTCGCCGAAACCCGGTGATCGTCACCCAACGAAAGGCAACCCCATGGAAACCCACGACCAGATCGACCCGACGCACACGACCAGCGACCACGCGCACCAAGTCCGTGCGTTTCAGGTTCATGCCGGAGTGTTCGTCGCGACGATGGTGCTCATCTTCGCCGTGAACCTCGCCACGAATCTCGCTGCTGGCATCGCCGGTCAGTGGTCGGCCTGGTGGTCCGCCTGGGCCCTGATCGGATGGAGCCTGGGTCTCGCCGTCCACGGACTCGTCGTCTTTCTCGCGAACCCGAGAACAGGTCGTGAGTCCACCCGAACGAGTTGACGCATCATCCGGCGACGGCACGTTCCGAGCGCTCGGAGATGGGCTCGAGCTGTGTGACTTCCCCTTGACATGTACTGCGATGTCGTATTAGATACTACGACATCGCATTATATCGAAGGGAACGCGACCATGACTTCTTCATCACACCCGCCGGATCAGCCTGGTGGCAGGACCCAACACGCTCGCACTGACTCGATGGTGCGTTCACTCGGATCTCGGCGATTCTGGATCCCGAGTGCGGCGGTGTTCGTCGTGTTCGCGGCGATCTTCTTCCAGTCGTCGGCACCATTCTCGATCTCCGAAGTGGAATCCGTCTGTGGACAGGCGCCACCCGACGTCCAGAACTTCACCACCGGTGACGACGTCTCGGGATTCCTCGATGCCTGCGGTGCGGAGGGGAGAGCGGCCTATCGAAACATGCAGATCGCTGATCTGTTCTATCCCGCCGTGTATGGCCTCTTCGTCGCTTCATCGCTGGCGCTCAGCCTCGCCAAGATCTCATCGAGCAGCCGCTGGGTCTCACGAGCGGTCGCACTTCCCTTCGTGGGTGCCGGGTTCGACTACCTCGAGAACACCTTTGCGTGGATCGCGCTCACGAGCTACCCCGGCGACGCATCGACGAACTCGCTCCTCGGTCTCGCCGGGACCGCGAAAACCGCGACCTACTGGATCAGTGGCCTCGTGCTCATCGGAGCCCTGGTCGTCCTCGTAGCAAGACGCCTCCGTCGCCTGATCGGTGCCCGCAAGGCCGACCGCCACCGTGACCTGCACCGTGACCTCCACCAAGACCTGCACCACGGCGACGTGGTCGGTCATCGGGAATCTGCCCACGTCGGCGCAGGTGCACGTCGATGAGCAACCCGCCCACCACTCCCGACACCGCTGGCGCGAGCGGCTCGGGCCTCGGCAACGTCCTGTTCGACACCTGGCTGGTGTCGCGAGCGGTTCATTCACTCATCGACGACGCGATCAAACCAACGGGTCTCGACGCCGATGAGTTCGCGATCTACTCCGTCCTCTCGATGGGCGACGGCATGACCCCGTCCGAGCTCTCTCATTGGATGTCGGCGCCGGCGACCACGGTGTCGAGCTATGTCAAGCGGTTCGAGAAGCGGGGCCACATCGATCGGGTTCCAAGTACCGAGGATCGCCGTTCCTATCGTCTCGTCCTCACGCCGGAAGGCCGCACAGCGCACCGCGCTGCTGGCGAGTTGTTTCAACCAACGCTGGCTGCGGTCGACGAAGCGCTCGGCAAGGACGGGCCGAACGTTCATGTCCAACTCCTCGAGCTTCGCCGAATCATCGACGCGATCGCGGCGAGATGATGGCGGGATCCGTCGACGACGTTCATCGCCGACGACGTTCATCGTCAACGTCCTTCATCGCCGACTCTCGACCAACAACCCGACAGCACCATCGAACCAAGGACGAATCAGCAATGGCATCTCAACGCTCGACATCACCAATCAGTGGAGCCAGCCTCCGCGACATCGTGCCGGTCGTCGTATCGACCACGGGTGCTCGACTGTCGGTACGGGACTCCGGAGGGGACGGAACGCCGATCGTGTTCTTGTCAGGGGGCCCGGGGATGCCGGACTACCTCGGAGAGATCGCCGAACTCGTGCCAGGACGGCGTGTCGTGACGTACGACCAGCGGGGCACGGGCGGCTCGACCGTGACCGACGGCGACTACAGCACCGGTGCCCACGTCGCGGACCTCGAGCAGTTGCGTGAGCATCTGGGTGTCGAGCAACTCCACCTGTTCGGGCATTCGTGGGGTGGCATGCTCGCCCAGCTGTATGCCACCGCGCACCTCGGCTCGGTTGCGAGTCTCTTCTTGTGCAGTCCGACGCCCGGCGTGGGTGACGATTGGGTGGCGATGGAACGAGACGTCATGGCGTACAGCAAGAAGCGGTGCAGCTCGGGGGCATTTGCGATGATGGGTCTGCGTTCGCTGCTTGGCCGCATCCTGCGCGTCGGTCAGCGAAGCCTGCAGAAGATGTACGCGCAGGTCTGGTTGAACTACCAGAACCCCGACAGCGCGCTGCCTGCAGACAGGTCGTTGCTCGCGGGAATCGGACAGCAGACGACGTTCGCGACTCGGGCGTCCGCGGCGTCACTGCCAACCGACTTCCTCGACGCGGTTCTTCCCCAGGCCACGTTCCCGTTCTTCGTCATGTTCGGTGAGAACGACATCTACGGAGAACACACGCAGCTCGTCGTCGAGCGCTACCCCGACGCGACGGTCGAATTCTGGCCAGAGTGTGGTCACCTTCCTTGGCTCGACGTTCCGGCCCGTTTCGAGAACCAGCTCAGGTCGTTCTACGAGGTGAACGGCTACTCCTGAGCGGAGATGTCCCGAGATCGCGTGCTGTGCCGACGCACTCGACGCCCTTTCGACAGCCCCGCCCTTGGGCTCATTCCGGTCTACTCGACCGGTCGCGTTCCCGGGCGTCGGGCGTCAGAGCCCGAACGTGATGCGTGCGATTCGATCCCGGACGAACGTCGGAACGAGGTTCTCGGTGAGGCCGAGCGCCTGGGCATCGAGCCCCACCCGGTATCGAGCGCGCGGGTTTCCCTCGATCGTGTCGACGATCACGTCGGCGCACTGCTTCGACTCGATCATGATCGGTTGCCAGAGACGCGTGCTCGCCAGAGAGCGCCGATAGTTCTCGTCGAATCGTGACCCCGAACGCCGTTCGACCTCCCGTTCGGTCTCTTCCCAGATCGCGGTCTTCACGCCACCGGGCTCGACGAGCACGACCTTGATCCCATCCCGGGCGACTTCCATCCGCAGCGCGTCCGAGAGCCCTTCGAGGGCGTGCTTGCATCCTCGATACCAACCGGTCAACGGGGTCGTCGTTCGACCGTAGATCGACGACACGTTCACGATTCGGCCCCACTCGCGATCACGCATGTGCGGCACCGCGAGGCGAGCCAAGCGCATCGGCGCCAACACCATCGTCTCGAATGCGAAGCGGGCCTCGTCGTCGGAGACGTCTTCGATGGCGCCGGTGATCGCGAAGCCAGCGTTGTTGACCAGAGCGTCGGGGCGGTACTCGTCGACGACCGCAACCCCCGCCGCCTCGTCGGTCACATCGAGCAGCGCCGTCTCGACCGTGACGCCTGCTTCGTCCGCAGCCGCGTGTACGGCCTCCGCCTTCTCGTCCGACCGCACCGTGCCGATCGAGCGATGTCCGCGGTGAGCCGCTTCGATCACCGTTGCGAGACCGATGCCCGAGTTGGCGCCCGTGGTGATGATCGTTCGCGCCGTCGCTCGTCCGCTCATGCGATTTCTCCTCGGTCGTCGTGTGTGCCAAACCCTTGCACATCTGCGACCGGTGCGGCCGCGCTGAACCGGACGGCACTTCCGGCCAGGCACGGGATGCTCGTGGCGCGGTCGCCGGCTGTGATCACAGCTCGCCCGTCTGATCGGATCGGGTTCGGGCGTACGACCACATGTCTCGCGGGGTTCCACCGACGCGTTCCCAACTGCGCAGCAGGCCGTCGCGTCGGTAGCCGGCACGCTCGGCGGTCGCGATGGATGCGGTGTTCGACGGCTCGATGAAGAGTCCGAGTCGGTCGACGTCGAGGTGGTCGAAGGCCCAGATGCTCAACGCCTCGACAGCTCGGGATGCCGCGCCGCGCCCACGCCCAGAAGCGGCGATCCAGTATCCGATCTCGGCTCGGCCCTTGTGGAGATGGGAGATCCAGAGTCCGATCTGGCCGATGGCTCGATCGGAGTCGCGGTGGGCGATGGCGAGTGACCACCCTGCTCCTCCGGACTGCCGGGAGTGCTGGCGATCGATGAACGCCATACCTTCCTGTGGCGTCCACGTCCTGGGCACCGTCGTGATCAGGGGGATGAGGTCATCGCGCGATGCCTCCTCGACGAGGTGCAGGTCGTCGGATCGAAACGATCGCAGTCGGTATCGATCGCCGACGATCTCGATGGGCGGCAGTGGTGAGCCGTACTCGACGTCGATCGTCACGCGAACCAGATTGCCAGGCCGGCCGACTCGCGCCGCGCCGAGTTCGGCGCCAACGACCGTCGGCGCGGGCTACAGGGAGTAGAGGTCGGCGACGTTCGTGCGGGTGATCTTGTCTCGGGATGCAGGCGAGTACGTCTCGAACATCTCGTCGAGCACCTGGGTCGAGCACGGCCATGTCGAGTCGGTGTGCGGGTAGTCGGACCCCCACAGCAACGTCTCTTCCCCGATCATCTCGCGTGTGCCGAGCGCAGCGGTGTCGTCTTCGATCGTCGCGAAGAACTGTCGCTTCCACACTTCGAGCAGGTCGACGGGCCGGCCGATCGAGTCGTCTTTGGCGAACTCACGTGCCCACCCTTGCTGGGCCTTGTCGAGCCAGTGGGCGACCCAACCGGCGTTGAACTCCGCCAACACGAACCGGAGCCGCGGGAACTTCGCGCACACGCCGCGGACCATCAGCTCGACCATCGTGTCGTGGATGAGTGTCGGAGAGCCGGCGTACTGGACGACCGGGTCACGTGACCCCATGGCCTTGAGCCAGTCGGGCACGTGCGACATGCAGGCGACGTGGAACCCGATCGGCATGCCGGCCTCCTCGGCGAGCGACCACATCGGGTCGTAGTCAGCGTCGCTGTACTTGCGATCTCGCGGCGCGTTGCTCGGGATGACGATGCCCTTGAATCCGAGATCGATCGCGCGATGCAGTTCGGCCAGTGCAGCTTCCGGGTCTTGGACGGGCAGCGCGGCGAGTCCGACGAGGCGGCCACCGGACTTGACCTGCTGATCGGCCATCCAGTCGTTGTAGTTGCGTTGCGTGGCGATGAGCAGCTCGAGGTCGGGGAGGCTGAACATGGGGAACCAGCCGGGGTAGAGGACCTCGGCGGAGATGCCGTCGATGTCTTGATCGTCGGGGCGTCGCGCCCCGTCGCGCAGGCCGGGGCGCATCGCCGCGTACCCGCCGGTGAAGTACGCCTGGACTTCGGGATCGCTGATCGATCCGGTGCCGGGCTTCGTGGCGTGCTCGCGCGGCAGCGGCGTGGCGTAGTCGAGGCGAGTGCCGGCGAGGCACATCACCGCGACGTTGCGAGATCGCCTCGGCTGATTCGGGATCTCGATGTAGTCGCCCTGCTCACCCTTGTGCACCACTCGCGGCGCATCGTCGCCGAACTTCTCGGCCAGTCCTTCGTACGTCTCGGCGGTCTCGACCGCATGAGAATCGGCCGAGATCGGTCGGGGATCGTCGAGCAAGGTCATGAGTACTCCATGTCGGTGTTGGTGGTGGTGTTGGCGGTGCTGGTCGTGTGGGGAGGGATGCTGCGGTCACTCTAGATCATTAAATGAACGACGTTCACACAACAGCGCTCACCTGGTCGCTTGACGGCCCGCGAAGGAGGCGTCGAGCCCAGCGCAGCGACGTTGAGAGCACCGTGTTTGATGGCGACTCGGCGAGCGTGGTTAACTGACTCACGATCACGAAACCCGACCCACGAACGAGTCCGACGTCCCATGGCACGACCGGTAGCAACGGCAGCGCAACGAGCAGCACAGCGGCAACGCATCCGTGACGCGGCGCGCCACGTCTACGACGAGGGCGGCATCGACGCGGTCACCGTCCGGCGCGTCGCGGAGCAGGCCGGGCTGGCTCAGGGCACCATCTACAAGTACTTCCGAAACCACATCGATCTCGTCCGCTCGCTCTGGTTGGGGCCGATCCAGGTGGCGGGCGACGTGATCGAGAAGATCGCCGCCAGCGTCGACGATCCGGCCCAGCGACTCCGCGCCATCCTCACCTTCTACCGCGACTTCGTCATCGAGAACCCCGATGTGCATCGCGGTGTGTTGCTCCACGTCCGACGGCCGGGCGACCTGGAGCCCGACCCGCAACCGCTCGACGAACTCCCGCTCTACCGAACCCTTCGAACGACGCTCGTCGATCTGCACGATGCCGGCCGCCTCGTGAGTGGCGAGCCCGACCGTGTCGCGGAGTTGCTGTGGGCGGCGATGCACGGCTCACTCGGCCTGGCGGTCAACGCCGACATCTACGAGGTCACTCCCTCGGCGCAGCTCAGCGGCCAGATGCTCGACTTCCTGTTGGACGCGGTGGTCACCACCGGAGGCTCCACGCCGCTGTCGGAGTGATCACCGCACCGGCACACGGTCGTCGGTCGGCCAGCGCCATGCGGTGCGCGCGGCCAACAGCAACAGCGCGACCTCGACCGTGCTGCCCATGAGGTAGTAGATCCAGCTCTCGCCGATGCAGGTCACCGCGATCGACGCGGCGTAGACGAGGCTGACGCCGATGTTCAGCCGTCGGTTGACCGTGGCCCGCAGCATCAACGATGCCACCACCATCAGGCTCGGGATCACGATGTAGCCGGTCGCTCCGGCGAGGAAGGCCTGGTTGATCGTGATGCCCGGTCCGGGGACCTCACCGGCCAACGCCCCCTCGATCACGTCGGCGCGGAAGAAGCCGAAGATGTCGACGTACGCGAACAGGAAGAGCATCGCCACCCACAGCCCCGACAGCACGATCTTGACGTCGACCCGCGTGTCGCGAAGCTCGGCTCGGCCGGCGTTCGTGTCGGGGTCTGATGGTGTCGTGTGGGTGGGCATGGGTGCTCCTCGTGGCTCGGTTCGCGCGATCGACCTGCGATCGGTGGCTCATCGTCGTCGGCTCGGTCGGCAGCGGCGCCGAGCCTTCGGCCAGACCTCACCTGTCCGATCGGGCAGGACAGAACGAGCCGAATGTCGGGTCGGTCGTGCATGCCCGATCCCTACCGTTGGGTCGGTGCCGAATTCCATGACCTCTCTCTGGGCCGAGCCCGCCATCACCGAACGTCCCGCCAGGAGTTGGCGAGACGTTGCGCTCGCCGCGCTCGTTGCGCTCGGTTCGCTGGCCGAAGCCGTGTTCCGAACCGATCTCGTGTGGCCGGTGCTCGGTCCCGTGTTCGGTCTGGCGTTGGCGTACGCCGTGATGGTTCGCCGGCAGCACCCACTCGAAGTGGTCGTGTTCGGCTTCGGCGGCATGGTCGTGATCGATGTCGCAACCCTGATCGGCGGACGCGACCCGTTCGTGCTGTACAGCGCATCGGTGCTGCTCGTGCTGGCGTTCGCGCTGTTCCGTTGGGCGTCTGCCACCCACGCCGCACTCGGCCTGATCGCGATGGCCGCGTCGATTGCCTCGTCGTCGGTCGTCGACTACACCGGAGCGGGCGACATCGTCGGCGGGGCGGCGCTGCTCCTGTTCGTCGCGGTGCTCGGCTCGTCGATCCGATACCGACGAGCCACACGCGACCAGCACGTCGAGCGCGCGAAGTCGCACGAGCGTCAGCAGATCGCCCGCGAGCTCCACGACACGGTCGCGCACCACGTCTCGGCCATCTCGGTACAGGCGAGAGCCGGCCTGGTCGAGGTCGACTCGGGCTCGTTGACCGGCGCCGCCGAGGCGTTGCAGGTGATCGCCGACGAAGCGACGCGAACGCTCACCGAGATGCGGTCGATGGTGTCGGTGTTGCGTGACGACACGACGTCAGCGAACTCGGACGGGCAGCCGCGCCTCGCCGAGCTCGAACTGCTCGCCGAGCGCTCGACCGCCGGTACCGCGGTCGTCGTGCGTGTCGAAGGTGACGCGTCCGACGTCGCCCCCATCGTTGCGTCGGCGCTGTACCGCATCGCACAGGAATCGGTGACGAACGCGCTGCGCCACGCTCGCAACGCGTCGCTGGTGACCGTTGCCCTAGAGGCGACGTCGCGTGACGTGACGCTCACCGTCGTCGACGACGGCGACACGTCGAGTGTGAGCGCCCGATCGGGGTACGGACTGATCGGGATGAGCGAGCGGGTCGCACTCCTCGGCGGGGTTCTCCACGCCGGGCCGAGTGCCCCGGGCGGTTGGACGGTCCGGGCACAGCTGCCGAGATAGCGTGCCGACCATGACGATCCGCGTGGTGATCGCCGACGATCAGAGCATCATCCGTGCCGGACTCGCCACGATCCTCGACGCTCAACCCGACATCGAGGTGGTGGGCCAGGCCGCCGATGGGCGCGAGGCCATCGACCTCGCGCTGCGGCTCCGCCCCGACGTCTGCCTGTTCGACATCACCATGCCCGACGTCGACGGCATCACCGCCACACGCCAGATCGCCGGGCCTGACGTGGTCGACCCGATCGCCGTCGTCATCGTCACCACGTTCGACACCGACGAGAACGTGTACGGCGCGCTCCAAGCCGGCGCCCGCGGCTTCCTGCTGAAAGACGCGCCGCCCGATCAACTCGCCGCCGCGTTGCGCGCCGCGACGCGCGGCGATGCGCTGATCGACCCGGCGGTGACTGCCCGGCTCCTCGATCGCTTCGCCGCAACCGAACGCGCCGCCGCACCTCGGCAACCGGTCGACCCGTTGACCGGGCGTGAGGAAGAACTCCTGATCAGCGTCGCCCGCGGCCTCACCAACGCGGAGATCGCTACCGAGCATCACATCAGCGCGAGCACGGTGAAGTTCCACCTCAACGGCCTGATGACGAAGCTCCGCGCCCGGAACCGCGTCGAACTCGCCATGTGGGCCTACGAGACCGGCCGCATGCCGTCGACCGGCGCTGAAGCGACGAGGAGATAGCCGTCTTCGAGCGTCGGGGCGACCAGTTCGGCGCCCGGGGGAGGGTTGCCGAGACACCGATGTCGACCGTCGGCGCGTCGCCACGACGCTCGCACGTCGGGTGGCGGCAGCGCGTCCTGCACCCACGTCCGGCCGGCGGCCGACTCGGCGAGTCGGGTCGGTGATCCGGTGAAGCGGATGCGGTGATCGGCGAGCACCACCACGACGTCGCCGATCGCCGCGTCGTCGGTGAGGTGTGTCGACACGACGACCGTCGCAACCGACCGCCGCTCCGCGACGATCTCGCGCAGCCGCATCCGTTCGTCGGGGTCGAGACCGGCTGCGGGTTCATCGAGGACGAGCAGCGTCGGTGACCCCAGAATCGCCTGCGCCATTCCGAGCCGTCGCCGCATGCCACCGGAGAGCCGCGCGACCGGATCGCCAGCGCGGTCGCGCAACCCCACTCGATCGAGCACGTCGAACACCTGGCGGCGACGCGTGCGATCGTCGGCGATCTCCTTGAGCACGGCCAGGTAGTCGAGCGCATCGAAGACGGTGGACCCGTCGTTGAAGCCGAGGTCTTGCGGCAGGTAGCCGAGACGTCGGCGGATCTCGATCCGTTCGGCCTCTCGTCGAGCGTCGAGTCCGTCGATCGTGATCGTGCCACCGTCGGGTTCGAGGATCGTCGCGATGCAACGCAACAGCGTCGTCTTGCCGGCCCCGTTCGCACCGAGCACCGTGACGATCCCGCCTTGCGCGAGCAGGTCGACGCCGTCGAGCACGGTGCGGCTGTCGAAGCGCTTCTCGACCTGATGGAGATGGAGGTGTGCGGCGGTCACGCGTACTCCAGTCGGTCGAAGCTGGCGCGGCGCACGGTCGACAGCGTGGCGAACCCGATGGTTGCAGCGAGCGCCACCAACTGGCCGATCGGCGTGAACGCACCGAGGCGGTCGTCGCTCACACCGCGGGCGATCAGCGCGGCGAGCACCCACGCACCACCGGCGATGGCGGTGGCGAGTCGCGGCGGCACGAACGTCATCAGCGCGAGGCTGCCGGTGGTGACCGCGAACGCCGGCAGCAGCCACGCCGCGGCCATCGGGCGACTCACCTCGCCGAGCAACGCGATCGGCACGATCACCGCGATCGACACGCCGAGCACCGTCGCGGCGCGCATCGCGATGAGGCGGAGTCCGCGCATCGGTGTGGCGAGTTGGACTTCGTAGGCGGGGTCGGCCGCCGGACCGTAGGCCATCGACACGCCGAGCACGGGGACGAGTGGCGCGAGGACGAGCAGCACGAAGAGGCTCTGACGGGGCTCGTCGGGATCGATCGCGGCCAGACCGATGAACACCACCACGGCCACGGCGAGATACCACGCTCGGCGCAGCGCGGGCGTGGCGACGACCAGGCGGGTGACTCGCGTCGGCACGCGTGCGAAGCGCAGCAAACGTTCGATCCGCGAGGGCTGCGGAGCGTCGAGTTCGGCGGTGATCGCCGTCCAGTTCGCATCGAGGCGAGCCGCGTCGACCGGGCCGGACTCGATCGGGAAGTCGGTCATGTCAGGGCCTCCTGGAGTTGTCGGCGAGCGCGCATCAGTCGGGTCTTGACGGTGCCCTGCGCAACGCCGAGCAGCGCGGCGGCCTCCTTCGTGGAGAGCCCGTCGATGGCGGTGGCGACGAGCACGGCCTGCAGGTCGGCGGGGAGTCGATGCATCGCCGTGGCGAGATCACCGTACGCACCCCCGGAGAGGACCACGTCGTCGGCTGCGGGTTGATCGGCGCCACCAGCCGAGCGGTGGGCGCTGGCGATGAACGCCGGGTCGATCGGGGTCGCCTTGCGCTTTCGGAGCACGTCGATCAGTCGGCGGATGCCGATGCCCCAGATCCAGGCGCCGACATCGCCGTCGCCTCGGAACTTCTTCGCCGACTTCCAGACCGACAGGAACGTGTCTTGCACCGCGATGTCGGTCGACTCGGGGTCACCGCATCGAGCCTGGAGGCGGGTGGTCAACCATCCGGCGTGTCGGCGGTACAGCATCTCGAGCGCGATGCGGTCGCCGTCGGCGACTCGGGCGATCAGCGCGAGGTCTTCGCCGCGTCCCCCATCGCTCGCCGGTTGCATCATCACCATCCTTGTCGGATCGAACGGGTCGAACGGTTCATTCGATCTCGTGAACCGATCGCGCTCGTCGACACGACAGAGCGGTCATGACCATCACGTTCTCGACCTCGACGTCGACCTCGACCTCGCCCTCGTCACCGGAGCGGTCGTCGTCGCCGACCAGCGGGCCACGGCCGTCGCGAGTTCGGCGATGGCTCGCACCCGGTCTGGCGTTGGCATTGATCGGTGTGTCGATCGCACTCGACCTCGGCACCCTCGTGATCATCCCGCTGCTGTTCGTGCTGATCGTGCCGTTCGAGAAACTGTTCCCTCGCCATCGACAGCGCGTCCGCCGCCCGCAACTCGGCACCGACATGTCGCACGCCTTGGCGGCGCCGGCGTTGAACGTCGTCGGGCTCGCCGTGGCGATCGTCGTCGGCGTCGTGAGCCTCGCCTGGCTGCCCGGCCTGCTGATTCGCCCACTCGTGTCGATGATCCCGTCGGTGGCATTGCCGTTCGTCGGGATCGCGCTGTTCGACATGGCCATCTACTGGGTCCATCGTTGGTCGCACGAGGTGCCCGTCCTGTGGCGGTTCCATGCGGTGCACCACTCGACCGAGACCCTCGACTGGATCAGCGGCCTCCGCAATCATCCCCTCGACGGTGCGATCGTCGCGCCGCCGTTCTTCTTCCTGATCGCTGCCGGGTTCAGCGCGCAGTTCACCGGAGCGCTCGCCGCGATCCAGTTGCTGCTCGGACTCTTCCTCCACGCGAACGTGCGCTGGCGCCTCCGGCCGCTGCACCGGGTGGTCATCACCCCCGAGTTCCATCACTGGCATCACGCCAACGAGACCGACGCGCACAACTCGAACTACTCGGTGTTCCTTCCGCTGTGGGACATCGTGTTCGGCACCTACTACATGCCGCGCAACAAGCGGCCGCTCGTCTATGGCATCAGCGAGCACATGCCCGACGGGTTGGTCGCGCAACTCCGCCACCCGCTGCGCGGCACGGGCAACCCGCTGCGACTGTTCCGCCACCCGGTCCGCTCGCTGCGTTCGGGCTGGCGCTTCACGCGCACCCTCGCGCGAGACGTGTGGCACTCGACGACCCGACCGCGAACCCGTCGCCCCGCCGCGGGCGAGCCATGCCGTTGGGCTGCGGCGGCTCCCAGCAGCGACGCTCGGTGAACGCGATCTCGTCCGCTTGACGACGGGCGGGCGACGCTGGCTATCGTGCGTTCATACCGTTCACCGGGGAGTCGGAGAGTGATCCGGCTGAGAGGGTGGCTTGCAGCAAACGTTGCCGTGCCACCGACCCGCCAACCTGCTCTGGGTCATGCCAGCGAAGGGAGTTGCAATGATTGCTGAGATTCACGTGTCGCCGTCTCCGGCCGGCACGGCCGATGATCGCTACGCACACGTCGAGGCCGCGATCGGCGTCGTCGAGGCCAGTGGCCTGCACTACGAAGTCGGTGCGCTCGGCACCACGTTCGAAGGCGACCCGACGGCCGTGTGGGCGACGTTGCGTGCCGCTCACGAAGCGGTGCTCAGCTCGGGCGCCGACGGCCTGATCACCAACATCCGACTGGGTCAGCGTTCGGCTGACGACACGTCGATGGACGGCCTGACCGCCAAGTTCCGAACGTGACCGTGCCGACGTCAACACGGCGTCGGCTCACACATCTCACCACTCGACTCGTCGACGTCGCACCCGCGCTGGCCGCGCTCGTGATGCTGATCGTCGCGTGGGAGATCTGGGTGCGCGTACGCGACACCGCCGACTACATCCTGCCGCCGCCGTCTCAGATCTGGTCGGCGTTCGTGGCGAACCGCGACCTGCTCGGTGAGCACGTCGTGGCGACGCTGACCGAAGCGGGGCTCGGGCTGGCCGTCGGCGCGCTGCTCGGCATCGGCCTCGCCGTCGTCATCGCCGGATCGCAGTTCGCTCGACGTGTGCTGTACCCGCTCGTCGTGGCGAGCCAGACGATCCCGATGATCATCCTCGCCCCACTGTTCGTCTTGTGGTTCGGCTTCGGGCTCACGCCGAAGGTGTTGGTCGTCGCGCTCGTCACCTTCTTCCCCGTCGCCATCGCGACCGTCGGCGGACTCACCGGCGTCGACCCGGAGATGGTCGACGTGGTCCGCTCGATGGGGGCAACGCGCCGCGACATCTTACTCCACGTCCGCGTGCCACACGCGCTTCCCGCACTGTTCGACGGCCTCCGGATCGCCGCCGCGTACACCGTCGCCGCAGCGGTGATCGCCGAGTGGACCGGCGCGTCGAAGGGCCTCGGTGTCTACATCTCGCGGTCGCAAGCGTCGTTCCGCGTCGACCAGGTCTTCGTCGCGGTCGTCATCGTCGCGCTGCTGTCGACGGCGCTCTTCGTCGTGATCGGCGCGCTCGCCCGACTCGCCTCACCGTGGCGCTTCCCCTCCACCACGTCACCCGACCCGACTTCACCAATCCGAAGGACACCAGCATGAGAACCTCCACCGCAGCCCTGCTCGCAGCCCTGCTCCCGACCTCCGCACTGCTCGTCACCGCGTGCGGCGACGACGGCGGATCGAGCGAGGCGGCCTCCGACACACGCGACGTCACGCTCGTGCTCGACTGGACGCCGAACACGAACCACGGCGGGATCTACGCCGCCGACGCAGCCGGCTTCTACGACGAGGTCGGCATCGACCTCGAGATCATCCAGCCCGGCCAGACCGGAGCACTGCAAGCCGTCGCCACCGGCAACGCCGAGTTCGGCATCTCGGTCCAGGAATCGTTGGTGCCCGCACAGACACAGGGCGTGCCCGTCGTGTCGGTCGCCGCCATCGTGCAGCACAACACGTCGAGCCTCCTCGCGCTGGCCGAGTCCGGCATCGACGGCCCGGGCGACCTGGCCGGTCATCGCTACGGCGGATTCGGTGGGCAGCTCGAAACGGCCCTCATCAGCAAGCTCGTCGAGTGCGCCGGCGCCGATCCCGACGACGTCGACTACGTCGAGGTCGGCAACACCGACTACCGAGTCGGACTCGAGACCGGCGCCTTCGACTTCGTCTGGATCTTCGACGGGTGGGACAAGATCCGTCTCGAGCAGGCCGGCGTCGACGTCTCGACCGTGTCGTTCATCGACCACGTCGACTGCATTCCGGATTGGTACACGCCCATGATCGTCACCAGCACCGACCGGATCGACGACGACCAGGCGCTCGTCGCCGACTTCATGGCCGCCACCGCACGCGGCTACCAACTCGCCATCGACGACCCCACCGCGGCCGCCGACGCTCTGCTCGACGCCGCACCCGAGCTCGACGCCGACCTCGTCCGAGCCAGCGCCGAGTTCCTGGCCGGTCAGTACGCCCTCGACGCACCTCGGTGGGGCCACCAAGACGCCGACACGTGGACGACATTCGTCGACTTCCTCGTCGACTCGGGACTGCTCGACCAGCAGCCCGACGACGTCGCATCGCTCTACACCAACGAGTTCCTTCCCGAATGAGCGCCCCGGCCGTCGAGCTCCGCCACGTCACCCACACGTACGGGACGACCCCTGCGGTCGCCGACGTGTCGCTCGACGTGTCGGCGGGTGACTTCGTGAGCATCGTCGGGCCGAGCGGATGCGGCAAGAGCACCCTGCTCAAAGTGCTCGCCGGGCTGTTGGCCCCGACCTCCGGCACCGCCGCGATCCAAGGTGCGAGCACGATCGATCGTCCGGGTCTCGCCGGCTACATGCCGCAGCGCGACCTGCTGCTGCCGTGGAAGCGCGCCATCGACAACGCCACCCTCGGCGCCGAGCTCGGCGACCGACGCGCCACGAAGGCCGAGGCTCGGCAGCGGGCGCTCGAGCTGTTCGAACGCTTCGGTCTCGCCGGCTTCGAACAGAGCTGGCCGTCGGAGCTCAGCGGCGGCATGCGTCAGCGCCTCGCCCTCCTGCGGACGTTCCTCACCGGCTCGCGCGTGCTGCTGCTCGACGAACCGTTCGGGGCGCTCGACGCGATCACCCGCCGCGATCTCCACGACTGGCTGCAAGCACTCTGGATCGATCACCTCGGCGAATCGGTACCGCGCAGCGCACTGTTCATCACGCACGACGTCGACGAAGCGCTCGTGCTGTCCGACGTGGTGCACGTCATGTCGGCGCGGCCCGGACGGATCGTCGACACCGTCACCGTCGACGAGCAGCGCCCGCGCCCCGCGAGCGTCACGACCAGCGCCGCCTTCATCCGCAACAAGGCTCGCCTCCTCGACTCACTCGACCGAGGCCGGGCAACCACACACTGAGGCCGACCGGTTGGAGCGGACGCGAGGCTGCGTCGTACTGTGCGACGCCATGACGACACCATCGATTCCGGCGACGATCGCCGATGCCGACGCAACATGGCTGACCGACGTACTCCGAGGTTCGGGAGCGATCGACGCGGCCACCACCGTCACCTCACTCTCCACGCACCAGATCGGCGAAGGGGTCGGCCTGATGGGCGAGCTCTACGTCGCGACCCTCACCTACGACGGCGGCGACGGGCCGGCCAGCGTCGTGGTCAAGCTTCCGTCGACCCACGAGGAGAACCGCCAGCAGGGCATCAACCTCGGCATGTTCGAAGCCGAGTGCCGCTTCTACTCCGAGCTCGGTGAGGCGACCGGCACCGGTCTGCCTGCCATCCACCTGAGCATCATCGAGCCGGGCACCGCCGACTTCGTGATCGTCATGGAAGACCTCAGCCACCTCGAGATGGTGAGCCAGTCGGAGGGCATGCGCCTCGAACAAGCGCAGGCCTCGATGCGCGTGCTCGCCGACGTGCATGCCGCATGGTGGGGCAAGGTGCAGACGCCCGATCTGGAGTGGATCCCGTCGCTCGACGGCGAACGCATCCAGATGGTCGACCAACTGCTGCCACAGATCTACCCGGTGTTCACCGGAGGGTTCGCCGACCGACTCCCCGATGGCGGCGTCGAACTCGGCGAAGCGTGGAGCACGCGGTACTTCGAGCTGATGTCGGGCCTCGCGGCCCGCTCGCCGTGGACCTTGCTGCACCAGGACTACCGCGTCGAGAACATGCTCTTCGGTGATCCGGCAGCCGGCGACGACGTCGTCATCATCGACTGGCAAGGCCTCGGTCGCGGACCGGGCGCGTACGACGTGGCCTACATCCTCGGTGGGTCGATGCCGGTCGAACTGCGCCGCGAGCACGAACGCGATCTCGTCGCGATCTACCACGCCCGACTCGTCGAGCGTGGGGTCACCGACTTCAGCGCCGAGCACGCCTGGAACGACTACGTCTACGCCCACCTGCTCGGGGGTCTCGCCGTCAGCGTGTTCACCGGTGGCACGCTCGACCTGTCGAACGAACGCGGTCGCGACCTCGTCGGCGGCATGGCCGCACGCCACTTCACCGCGGCGCTCGATCACGGCGGTTTCGGCATCCTCGGCGAGTGAGGCGTCAGCCGCAGACGTCGACTAACCGCAGACGTCGTCGACGCCGGTGTGCCAGCGCTCGATCAGCTCATCGCTGACCAGATAGATCCAGAACTCGTCGTCGGGATCTGCCCAGAGTCGCCGGGCGTCGGACTCGTAGCCGGTGAAGACCACGCCGTCGGGCAGCACCGTCGTCGGGTCGGCCGGCGGATCGAGCGTGATCGTCTCCGCCCCGCGTCGGAGGTACGTGACCGACCCGCCGCTGTGGGTCTGTCGTTCGCCGATGACCGGCGCGGTCTGTATGTAGTGGCGCGTGGTCACGCCGCAATCGAGCGCGGCGGGGAGTCGTTCGGTCACGACGTCGACGCGAACTCGGCAACCGTCGCGGTACCAGTCGATCACCGGGCCGAACTCGGGCCACTGTGGCTCGTCGTCGACCTGCTGATCGACGTCGATGCACGCGTCGGGGTTGGTGGTCCGCACCCGCTGCAACGGTTCGCCGGGACTGTCGGCGTCGGGCTCGACAGTCACCGCGATCGTCTCGACCGGGGCGACCGACGTCGTTGCTTCGTCACCCGAATCGGTGCACCCGATCAGCGCGCCGGCGACCACCGCCGCAGCGATGAGTGTGCGTCGCGTCATCGCGCTCGCCACCTGACGCACGCTGCGGTCACGTCCTGGCTGAGGTCTCGTCGGTCGCGCTCCTGGTAGTCGCTCGTCGACCGGTTCATCCGCTCGGCGATGTCGTCGAGCGCGGCCGAACCACGTTTGCGGTAGGCCTGCGTCTCGTCGACATCGAGCACGATCGTCATCGAGTAGAACTGCCCCGACATGGGGCCCTGCGCCAGGATCTGCACGTCGAGCAACAGCGCGTCGTCATCGGCGCCATCGTCCTCGTCGTCTTCCAACAGCGTCCACACCCACGACGACTGCTCGACCACCCGCATCCCCAGACCGTAATCCCATCATCCGGTGTCAGACACCGGATGGCTCGGGTGGTCAGGTGAGGGTGGGCGGGGGAGCGTCGATGCCGTCGACGGCGACGAGCTTGATACGCGACGTCTCGCCGCGGCGGATGGTGACCGCCGACTTGCGCACCCCGCACAGCTTCGCGACGAACGCGACCAGTGCGGCGTTGGCCTGGCCCTCGACGGCGCGTGCCGCGAGTCGGATGCGGACGTGGTCGGGTCCGACCTCCATCACCGCCGACTGCTTGGCTCCCGGCGTGGCCCGAATCGACATCGTGATCCCGGTCTCGGTCGCCGACCACCAGTCAGATGCTGCCACGTCGTCGTCTCGCTTGTTTCCCTTGGACCAGGTCGAAAAGAAACAAGCGGGTCAGGACCAGAAGTCGTGGAGGCGGGCGACGAAGCGGTCGGGGTCGACCAGGTGCGGGTAATGGCCGTGGTCGGCCCACACCTCGGTGGTGGCGCCGGCGATGTGTCCGCTCAGCCAGTCGCCGTAGCCGGGGCCGGGATCGATGCCGAACAACGCCAGATACGGGAGATCGACACCGTCGTAGCCGGCGAGCGCAGCGTCGACGATGGCGGCGATCTCGTCGATCGGCAGCGTGAGGATCAGGTCCCACACGCCGAGCACGACGTCCTGGTCGGGGCGGCGCAGCGCGTTGACCCGTTCGACTTCGGATGCGGGCAGCATCTCGCCCGCCATCATCGCGAAGAGGCCGTCGATCACGAGTGGGAACGCGGCCGGGTCACGGAGTTGATCGGCGAACGGCATCAGCTGTTCTTTGAACGAGGCCAACTGCAGCGACTGGTCGACGTCGACCACCGACGACACCGGGAGCACGGCGCCGGCCGCCGAGACGACGATGCCGCCGAGCGAGTGGCCGACCAGATGAGGCCGCTCGAGTCCGAGCGCGCCGACCACGGCGGCGACGTCGCCCGCCATCGCTTCGAGGTCGTACCGCTCGGCCTGGCCCGAACGACCGTGGCCGCGCAGATCGAGCGTGACCACTCGGTGCTGGGTGGCCAGTCGTTCGGTGACGGGGGCCCAACTGTCGGACGACTCGGTGATGCCGTGCACCAGCACGACGGCCGGGCCATCGCCGTGGCCGTGCTCGTCGAAGTGGATGCTGGTGCCGTCTACTGCCTGCGTGGTCGCCATGTCGTCAGTGTGTCACCACAGCGACTGCGGCAACCAGGTCAGGAGTTGGTCTTGACGCCCCAGCGTTCTTGGAGTGTGGCGTACACGCCCTGGTCCCACGAGAACTCGACCATGTTGCCGTCGGGGTCGCGCAGCATCGTGATGTAGCCGATCGGCGGCGGCATCATCGTCGGCGGCATGCCGAGGCAGTCGTGTTCTTTGGCCAGCTCGGCCGTGGCGTCGATCGCTTCGCGGTTCGGCAGTTCCATGCCCAGGTGAGCGAACGGGGACAGCGTGGCGATCGGCGAATCGGCGAACGGGTCCTTGTCGGGGAAGAACTGCGCCATGACGAGGATGAACGGGTTGTTGGTCTCGCCCGGCATGCCGAGCCAGCAGCCGTAGCCGGCTTCGTCTTCGCGACGGTCGATCAGTTCGAGCGGCGTGAACTTCTCGTACCAGGCGATCGAGGCGTCCATGTCGCGAACGCGCAACGCGATGTGCGTCCAGCGCGGTTCGGACGGGTGCAGTTCGTAGTTCGGTTCGCTCACGGAGACTCCTCGTTCGGGGGATCGGTTCGATCCTCTCAGCTCCTCGTACGATACCACTTGGTCAGTTGGTCAGACCAGGATTCCTGGAGTCGGTGACGGTGAGATGGTACGTTGGTCGGACCAAGGAACCGAACGCGCGATCTCCCCGCGCCTTCCAGAAAGTCGACGGCGTCGATGACACAGGCACAACCATTCGCACCGATCTCACGAGAGACGGTCAGCTCGCAGATCCGCGCACAACTGCTCGAACGGATCACCACCGGCGAACTGGCCCCCGGCGCGCGCATGCCGTCGGAGCGCGAGCTGTCCGAGCGCTTCGACGTCGCCCGCACCTCGGTGCGTGAGGCGATGCAGGGGCTCGTGTCGATGGGTGTGGTCGAGCGTCGCGGCAATCGCTCGTACGTCGCCGAGCACCTTCCCGACGTGGTGGTCGAGCCGAACGGCGACGGCAAGTCGTTCGTCGCCGAACTGTTCGAAACGCGACGAGTGTTGGAGTTGCCGCTGTTCGAGATGGCCGCCGAGCGTGCCAGCGACGCCGACCGTCAGCGCATCGCCGCCATCGCCGCCAAGTTCGACGACGCGCTCGACATCACCGAGTTCCGTCGTCTCGACCGCGAGTTCCACACCACGATTGCGTCCACCTGCGGCAACCCGCTGCTCATCGAGCTCTACGGCAAGGTGCTCGATCAGCTGTTCCGCTCGGTCGAGTTCTTCACGTTGCTGTCGGCCGAGAGCAACCAGACCGAGGTCGAGCGCATCATCGCCGAGTCGGCCGAGGCGCACCGACACATCGCCCAGTCGTTCATCGAGCGCGACACCGACGCGGTGCGCAAGAGCGTCCACTCCCATCTCGACTCGGTCGAGCACTCGATGGTGAGCGACCTCGACTGACGCGGCGCCGCGGCGCCGGGTGAGTTTCGCGGCGCCCACCCACCACCTAGGATGACGCCAATGGTCAGTTGGTCTGACCACCAAGTGCTCGTCGAGACGTTCTCGGCGGGCCGTCCTGAAGGGAAATCGGCATGACGAACTTCGTACACAGCGAAGCACTCCGCACCGCGTGGTATCCGGTCGCACGCATCGACGACATCGGCGAGCAACCGTTCGCCGTTCGTCTGCTCGGCGACGATCTCGTGATCTGGCGCGGCCCGACCGGCGATCTGATCGTGGCACCCGACCGCTGCCCGCACCGGGAGGCACCCCTCTCGATCGGCAAGGTGTCCAACGGTGAACTGGCCTGCGCCTACCACGGTTGGGGGTTCGGCGCCGACGGCAAATGCGTGTCGGTCCCGTCGTCGGGACCCGACGCCGCGATCCCGCCGACCGCGCACCTCCCGTGCATGCAGGTGCAGCAGAAGTACGGCCTCGTGTGGGTGTGCCCGGGCGAGCCTGCCGCCGACATCCCGACCATCGCGCAAGACGACGACCCGGCATTCCGCCGGCTCAACACCGAGGTCGAACCCTGGGCGACCTCCGCACCGCGCATGGTCGACAACTTCCTGGACATCAGCCACTTCCCGTGGGTCCACACCGGAACCTTCGGGTCCGCGCAGGACCCCGACGTGCCGAAGCTCGACCTGAAGCAGCTCGACGACGACTTCTACGGCTACGCGTACGACGTCGACGCCGCGAACCCCGACGAAGGTGCGGCGTCGAGCGGGAGCACCGACGCCATCGTCCACCGCTCGATGAGCACCGGCTTCTTCCTGCCGCTGATCGTGCGCAGCACCATCCGCTACGACGACGGCCTCGAACACATCCTGCTGCTGTGCAGCACGCCGATCGACGACCTCAACACGCTGTTCACGTTCGTCGTGTGGCGCAACGACGACCACAGCATCGACCCGGAGGAGATTTTGCAGTTCGACCGGGCGATCGGTGCCGAAGACAAGGCGATGCTCGAACGCGTGCCGGGCACGTTGCCCTTGAGCCGCACCGGTGTGGTCAACGTGCAGTCCGACAAGCCGTCGGTCGAATGGCGTCGTCGGTTCGCGGAGCTCACCGGCCTGGGCTGACGAGCATGCACCGCACGATTCCCTTGGCAGACTCAGATCGCGTCTGTTATGGTCAGACCATCAGTCCACTACGGATGAAACGACTCACGACGGTCCACCCGTCGTCAGACCTGGAGAAACGATGAGTATCACCGGTATGAATCACGCCGTTCTGTACGTGCGTGACTCGGCACGCCACCGTCAGTTCTACGAAGACGTCCTCGGCTTCATCACCGTCATCGACGAGCCCGGCCAGTTCGCGTTCATGCGGGCACCCAAGTCCGACAATCACCACGACATCGCGTTCTTCAGCATCGGCAGCCAGGCGGGCGCCTCGGCCGCCGGTCGCGAGACCGTCGGCATGTACCACCTCGCGTGGGAAGTCGAGACGCTCGCCGACCTCGTCGAGATGCACGGCCGCATGAGCGCCGCCGGCGTGCTCAAGGGCGCCTCCGACCACGGCGCGAACAAGAGCCTCTACTGCATGGACCCCGACGGCTTGGAGTTCGAAGTGATGTGGCTCGTCCCGGCAGACCACTGGGGCGACGAAGCCGACAAGGCCATCGTGCGCCCGCTCGACCTCGACGCCGAAGTCGAACGATTCGCCGACCTGATGGACGCCTCGTGAATCTCGCGAACCAGTACTGCCACTTCTTCGAAGAAGACGAGTTCGTCGAGACCGACCGGCCCGGATTCCGGCGCCGCGTCCTCACCGGCGACAGCCTGCAGCTCTGCTTCTGGCGCATCGCCGGCGGCTCGACCGGTTCGTTCCTGCACAAGCACGACGACCACGAGCAGCTCGGCATCGTGGTGCGTGGCGCACTCGACTTCCGCATCGACGAAGACGAGTCCAGCCAAGAGCGCCAGGTCATCGCCGAACACCAGGCGTACCTCGCCCCCAAAGGTGTGTGGCACGGCGACAGCATCTTCGTCGGCGACGACGAGTTCGACGAATGCTGGATCCTCGACGTGTTCGCCCCACCCCGTGACGATCTACGAGACAACAAGGAAGTGCACTGATGGCTGATTGGAGATTGGCAGTCGACATCGGAGGAACGTTCACCGACGTCGTCCTGCTCGACGCCGAATCCGGACGCGTGGTCGTCGACAAGACGCTCACCACGCCGAGCGCACCGCTGCAAGGCGTGCGGACCGGCGTGACCCAGCTCCTCGCCAAAGCCGGCGTGAAGCCGGGCGAGATCATCGCCCCGATCGTGCACGCCACCACCCTCATCACCAACGCGCTGATCGAAGGCAAGACCGGCCGCGCCGGCCTCGTCACCACGCGCGGGTTCGGCGACACGCTGCTCATCCGCGACGAGCACCGCTACGACATGTACGACCTGCAGATCGAGTTCCCCGAACCGCCGATCTCCCGCGAGCTCACGTTCGAGATCGACGAACGCGTCGGCGCCAGCGGCCAGGTCATCACCGACCCGACCGACGCCGACCTCGACGCCCTCGCCGAACAGCTCCGCGCCGCGAACGTCGAGTCGGTCGCCATCTGTCTCCTCAACTCGTACGTCAACTCGGCGAACGAACAGAAGATCGCCACGCACCTGCGCACGGCGCTCGGCGTGCCGGTGTGCATCTCGGCCGAGATCTCGCCGCAGATCCGCGAGTACCCGCGCATGATCACCACCGCCTGCAACGCGGCGACCATGCCCGTGATCGGCCCCTACCTCGACGAACTGCAGAAGTGGCTCGCCTCCGAAGGCTTCGGCGGCTCGGTGCTGATGATGCTCTCGAACGGTGGCGTCGTGTCGGCCGACGACGCGGCGAGCGGCCCGATCCGCCTCGTCGAGTCGGGCCCGGCCGCCGGTGCGCTCGCCGGGAGTTGGTTCGCCAACCGCCTCGGCATCGACCGCCTGCTGTGCTTCGACATGGGCGGCACCACCGCCAAGGCCTGCCTGATCGAGCACGGCGAACCCGAACTCACCAACACGTTCGAAGTCGCTCGCGCCTACCGCTTCAAGAAGGGGTCAGGCTTTCCGGTCTCGGTGCCGTCGGTCGACCTCGTCGAGATCGGCGCCGGCGGTGGCAGCCTCGCCCGCGTCGACCAGTTCGGTCTGCTCAAGGTCGGACCCGAGTCGGCAGGCGCCGCCCCCGGCCCCGCCAGCTACGGACAGGGCGGCACGGTTCCGGCCGTCACCGACTCCGACGTGATCCTCGGTCTGCTCGACCCGGCGGCGTTCCTCGGTGGCGACATGCCGCTCGATCGTTCGCTCGCCGAAGGCGCAGCGCAGACCGTCGCCGACGGGCTCGGGCTCGAGATGCTCGACACCGCCGCCGGCATCCACGAAGTCGTCAACCAGAACATGGCCGCCGCGGCGAGCATGCACGGCGTCGAGATGGGCGTCGACCTGCGCGGTATCCCGCTCATCGCATTCGGCGGTGCCGGCCCGGTCCACGCCTGTGGCGTGGCCGAACTGCTCGAAGCGAACCAGGTCATCTTCCCGGTCAACGCATCGGTGTTGTCGGCGTTCGGCACGCTCGTGTCGCCGGTCCGCATCGACCTCGCCCGGTCGATGCCCCGCCTCATCGGCAAGGTCGAAGACGCCGAGCGCGACGCCCTGCTCGACGATCTCCGCAACGAGGGTCGCCGTGTGCTTCGCGCCGCGGGTGTGCCCGACGACGAGATCGTGTTCCGCTACGGCGTCGACGCTCGCTACGCGGGCCAAGGCAACGAGATCACCATCTGGGTCGGCGAAGGTGAGACCTGGCCGTCGTCGGCGGAGGAAGTCACCGCGGCCTTCGAAGCCGAGTACCGCCGCATCTACGGCATGACCATCCCCGACGTCGCCGTCGAGGCGATCACCTGGCGCCTGTCGGTGTCGGCCACCACCACGATGGTCGAACCCGACGACTCGATCGCCGCACACGTCGGCGACGTGACGCCCAAGAGCACGCGGCCGATGGTGTTCGCCCGCGGCGTCGCCGCGGTCGACGCACCCGTCTACGACCGGACCACACTCGGCGCCGGTGCGACGTTCACCGGTCCGGCCGTGGTCGAAGAACGAGAGACCACGTCGGTCATCCGCCCCGGATGGAACGTCGAAGTCGCTGCCGACGGCAGCCTGATCGCCACCCGGCAAACGGCCTGAAGCAAGAGAGCGTGAGGAGCGAAGCATGACCATCACCGAAGAACGGCCCACCGCCGACGGGTTCGACCCGATCGAACTCGAGATCCTCTGGCAGTCGTTGATCTCCACGGTCAACGAGCAGGCCCGTGCCCTGCAGCGTTCGGCGTTCTCGCCGATCGTGCGTGAAGCGGGCGACCTCGCCAACGCGGTCTTCGACCGCCGCGGCCGCATGGTCGCGCAAGCGGTCACCGGCACGCCCGGGCACATCAACTCGCTCGCCATCGGCGCCGCGAAGATGCTCGAGGAGTACCCGATCGACACGCTCGAACAGGGCGACGTGCTGATCACCAACGATCCGTACAAGACCGCCGGCCAGTTGCTCGACGTCACCGTGCTCGTCCCGGCGTGGCGCAACGGCAAGATCATCGCGCTGTTCGGCTCCACCATCCACCACACCGACGTCGGCGGCTACGGCATCGGTGCCGGCGGCCGTGACGTGTTCGAAGAGGGCCTGTGGATCCCGATCTGCAAGCTGATGAAGCAGGGCGAACGCAACGACGACGTCTGGAAGTTCATCCTCTCCAACGTGCGCCAACCCGACCACATGGCGGGCGACCTCCACGCACAGATGGCGTCGGGCGAGATCGGCGCACAGCGACTCAACACGCTGTGCGAAGCGCACGGACTCGACGACATCGAAGGGCTCGCCGACGAGATCATCGACCGGTCGGAGCAGGCCACGCGTGACAGCATCCGTGCGCTGCCGAGCGGCACGTACGAGGCGAGCGCGGTGCTCGACCTCGCCGACGGCGCGAAGATCGACATCGTGTGTGCGCTCACCGTCGACAGCGACGCCGGTGAGATCACCGTCGACTACGAGGGCACCTCCGAGGCCTCGCCGTGGGGCATCAACGTGGTGATGAACTACACCCACGCGTACACCACGTTCACGGTCCGCTCGGTGCTCAACCCCGACATCCCGAACAACCACGGCAGCCTCGGCCCGATCAAGGTCAAGGCTCCCGAGGGTTCGATCGTCAACGCCGTGTCGCCGCAGCCCGGCACCGCCCGTCACGTCGTCGGCATGTTCCTCCCCAACGCACTGCTCAAGGCACTCGCGCAGGTTCGTCCCGAAGCGGCCATGGCCGAAGGTTCGGGCGCGGTGTGGACCATGCAGGTCAACGGCAACCACCCCGACGGCAGTCCGTTCATCACCGCCATGTTCACCTACGCCGGCGGCGTCGGTGCCCGTGCGACCAAGCCCGGACTCAACGCCTGCTCGTACCCGACCGGCGTGTCGGCGGTGCCGATCGAAGTGGTCGAGGCATCGGCACCGATCCGGTTCCGCGAGAAGTCGCTCCGACCCGGGTCGGGCGGCGCTGGTGCCCAGACCGGCGGCCTCGGCCAGGCGATCGAGTTCTCGGTCGACACCGAACGCCCGTGGCAGCTCAACGCCGTCACCAGCCGGTTGGCCGAAGCACCGCTCGGCGTGTTCGGCGGCGAACCCGGCGCAACCGGCAGCTTCCTCGTCAACGGTGAGCAGGTCGAGACACAAGCTCGAATCAGCCTCACCGGCGACGACGTCATCCGCCTCGAGCTGCCGGGCGGCGGCGGCTACGGAGCGGCGGAGTAAGTCATGTCGGAGTGGCCCGACGCAACGACGTTCGCCCAACGCTGGGCCGACGCCGTCGTCGCGCGCTCCGACAGCCCGTTCCTCACCTTCGAAGCACCCGACGGTGCGGTCACCGACTGGACCTACGGCGCGTTCGACCGTGTCGTCGCACGCATGGCGACCGCATTGGCGAACCACGGGGTCGGCCCTGGCGCCACCGTGCACCTGGCGCTCACCAACTCGCCGACGTTCATCGCGGCGTGGATCGCCACCGTGCGCCTCGGCGGTCGGATCGTGCCGTCCGACCCGATGGGTCGCACCGCGGAGTTCGAGGATCACATCGAACGCACCGAGCCGGTCGTCGGTTTCGCTTCCCGCGACCGGCTCGATGCGTATCGACCCGCCGCCGGCGACATCGCGGTCATCGAGACCGACGAAGCCGACGCCGAGTTCGCCTGGTTGCCCGACGAGGCGTTCACCGACTGGCCGACGCCGGCGCTCATCGACACCGCCGCGATCATGTTCACCAGCGGTACGACCGGACGGCCGAAGGGCGTCGTCATCTCGCAGGCCAACTACGCGTTCGCCGGCAAGACCATGGCCGAAGCCGCCGAGCTCACCACCGCCGATCGCCACATCGTCGTGTTGCCGATGTTCCACGCGAACGCGCAGTACTACTCGTTCGCTTCGGCGATCTGGGCCGGGGCGTCGGTCGCCCTGATGCACACGTTCTCGGCGAGCGGATTCCTCCCGCAGGCCGCACGACACGGCGCCACGTGCGCGAGCCTCTTCGCCGCACCGTTGCGGATGATCCTCGCTCGCGGTGAACGGGTCGAGGGTGTCGAATTGCGTCACTGCTGGTTTGCTCAGAACATCTCCGACGAGCAGTACGCCACGGTGACCGACTGGTTCGGTTGTCGACCACGACAGTTGTACGGCATGACCGAGACGATTCCCGCTGTGCTGACCGACCGAGCCGATGATCCTCGCCCCGATTCGATGGGGTTCGTCACGGCGGGTTGCGAGGTCGAGATCCACGACGCGAACGGTCACTCGGTGCCCGTGGGCGAGGTGGGCGAGATCGTCGTGCGCGGCACACCCGGCACCACGTTGTTCACCGAGTACCTCGACGATCCCGACACCACGGCCGCCAGCTTTCGCGGCGCCTGGTTCCGCACCGGCGATCGCGCCTCGGTCGATGCCGACGGCCGGTTCTTCTTCGACGGTCGCCGTTCCGACGTGCTCAAGGTCGCCGGCGAGAACGTGTCGACGGTCGAGGTCGAAGCGGTGCTCACCGCACACCCCGGCGTGCTCGAAGCCTCGGTGGTCGGAGCCCCCGACCCGGTGCGTGACGAAGTGCCCGTCGCCTTCGTGGTCGCCAACGACCCGGCGTCGCCGCCGACGGTCGACGAACTGCTCGACTGGTGCAGCGCACGTCTGGGCAAGGCCAAGCAGCCGCGTGACATCACGCTGCTCGACGAGTTGCCGCGCACGAGCGTCGGCAAGATCCGCAAATTCCTACTGAAAGAAGAGGTGTCGTGAGCATGACGACCAGTACGAACGGGACCAACTTGAGCGACGAACTGTTGGCGAGTCTCGACGCGTCGATCGATGACGTGTCGACGGCGTCGACGCTTCCGCCCGAGCTGTACACGTCGCCCGACGTGCTCGCGTTCGAGACCGAGGCGCTGTTCATGAAGGAGTGGCTCTGCGTCGGTCGCGCCGAGCGCATCCCGAACGTCGGCGACTGGTTCACCGTCACGATCGTCGACGAACCGCTGATCATCGCCCGCAACAAGGAGGGCAAGGTCTGCGCGATGTCGGCCGTCTGTCAGCACCGCGCGATGCAGGTGTGCGAAGGCGAAGGCAACAACACCACCTTCAAGTGCCCGTACCACCACTGGAACTACGGACTCGACGGTCGCCTCCTCGGCGCGCCGGCGATGGAGCGCACCGAAGCGTTCGACAAGGCCGACTTCGGCCTGCCGCAACTCCGCGTGGAGGAGTGGCAGGGCTTCGTCTTCGTCAACTTCGACGCCGACGCAGCACCGCTCGCACCCACCCTCGAGCGCTACACCCCGTTCCTCGCCAACTACGACCTCGAGAACGCCATCTGTCCCGGCACGTTCACCTTGGAGAACATGCCGTGGAACTGGAAGGTGATGTTCGAGAACTTCAACGACGGCTATCACGCCAACCGTCTCCATCAGTTCGTCCAGGACTTCTGCCCGTCGAACATGTCGGAGTTCCCGGTGCCGTGGAGCGACGACTCCAACGTGATCTTCCGGACCGGTGGCTACACGCACATCGACGGCGGCTTCAACGCCACGCATCGCGTGATCATGGACGTGTTCCCCGACCTCACCGACGAGGAGCGCACCCGCTCGACGTTCGCGCTCATGCCGCCGACGCTCTGTTTCGGCACCGCACCCGATCAGTGCTTCTTCTTCCTCGTGCGTCCGACCGGACCCGAGACGATCGACATCGAGATCGGCTACATCTTCCATCCGTCGGCGCTCGACGATCCGCTCTTCGAGCAGAAGATGCTGCTGTCGGACGCCGGTGTGCAGGTCTTTGTCCAGCAAGACCAAGACGCCACCACCAAGGTGCAACAGGGCCTGCGGTCGCGGTTCGCTCCCCGTGGGCGGTACTCGTGGCAGGAAGAAAGCCACATCCAGTTCAATCGATGGCTCGTCCAGCGTTACCGCGGTGGCAGCACACCTGACGCTCGCGCGTAACACCGTCGAAACGAAGCGATGTCTACTATTCAATAAATGGACTGACCATCAGTCCACCTAGGGGAAGGAACCGAGCACATGCTCAACACATCATCCAAGCGACCGTCAACGGTCACCCGGGCGGTCGGAGCACTCGCTGCGCTGACGTTGATCGCCTCCGCATGCGGTAGCGACGACGAGCCGGAAGCAGAGCCGGCGACCACCGAAGCCGAAGCACCGGCCGAAGAGGAGACCGAGGCACCGGCCGAGGAAGAAACCGAAGCTCCGGCCGAGGAAGAAACCGAGGCACCGGCCGAGGAAGAGACCGAAGAACCGGCCGAGAGTGGCGACGTCATCGCCGACTTCGACGCCAACGGTGACGGCGAAGTTCGCATCGGCATCGCCGCTGCGGGCCCGCGTGACGACGGCGCCTACTACCAGGCCGTCGTCGATGCTGCAGAGTCGTTCTCCGCCGAGAACGGTTTCGGTGAGGTCATCGTCGTCGACAACATCCAGTCGGCCGACGCCGCGACCGAACTCGACAACCTCGCGCAGCAGCCCGTCGACATCCTGATCGTCGGCGCCAGCGAGATCGCCGAACCGATGGCCGACCTCGCCGAGCAGTACTCCGACATCTTCTGGTACTGCAACTGCGGCGCCGGGTTCCCGGAGAGCGAGTTCTACCTCCAGAGCCAGGACAACGGCGCAGCCATCGCCTACACCGCAGGCGCCGCCACCGGTATCGCCCTGCGCGACAGCGGCGGCACCGCGGTGACGATGATCGGTTGTTGTGACCTCGGCTTCGAGATCCAGCACTACCTCTCGTTCGAACTCGGACTCCACTCGATCGACGAGAACCTCCAGTTCACGTACATCCAGTCGGGTGACTTCCCGTTCGACTTCGACAACGTCCAGAACGCCACCGCGGCGTACGAGAACGCTGTCGCCGAAGGCTCGACCGCGATCTACCCGTACCTCGGCGGCGCACACGAGCCGCTGGTGCAGCTCGCCAACGAAGGTGGACAGATCGTGCTGTCGGCCGGCGCCTCCGACGTCTGCACCCGTGAAGGTGACCTCTCGTGGGACATCGCCGTGCGCTTCGACGGTGGCGACTACGTCCGTGAGATCTTCCCGCAGATCATCGACGGCTCCGCCTCGGAAGGCGACATCATCGTCTACTCGCCGGGCGGCGACCCGTCGATCAACGGTGCGGTCATCTGTGACGCAACGGCCGAACAGCAGGCCGAGATGGATGCCATCTACGAGACCATCGCCAGTGGCGAACTCGACGGCGAATTCGGTCGTATCGCAGGCGAGGCGTTCGGCGGAAGCTGAGCGACTTCATGAACGGTGGTGGCGTGGCGGGAGCCGAGTCGGTCGACTCGGCTCCCGCAGTGAAACTCGAAGGGATCACGAAGCGATACGGCTCCGTGGTCGCGTGTGACGAGGTCGACCTGACCTTGTCGCGCGGGCGAATCCATGGTGTGCTCGGTGAGAACGGCGCCGGCAAGTCGACGTTGATGAAGATCATGATCGGGTTGACGATTCCCGATGCCGGTCTCATCACGATCGACGGCGAGCGGTGCCAGATCACCGACCCCATCGACGCAGCGCGTCGCGGGGTCGCCATGGTGCACCAGCACTTCAGCCTGGTCGAGCCACTCACCGTCTGGGAGAACGTGGCGCTCGGCGACGTGGGTCGACTCGACCCACCCGCCGTTCGTCGCCGCGTCGGGGAACTGAGCGAGCACTACGGGCTCGCGATCGACCCCGACGCCATCGTCGGCGACCTGCCCGCAGGTCTCCGTCAACGTGTCGAGATCATCAAGTGTCTCCGACGCGACCCGGCGATCCTGATCTTCGACGAACCCACGTCGGTGCTCACGCCGGAAGAATCCGAGCAGCTGTTCTCGTCGCTGCGTGACGTGATCGCCCGTGAGGGTCGCGCGGTTGCGCTCGTCAGCCACAAGCTCGACGAGATCCTGCAGGCCACCGATGACGTCACCATCATGCGTCAGGGGCGTGTGGTCGAACGCATGAGCATCGCCGACGCCGACGCGTCGTCGTTGGCCAACGCCATGGTCGGACGCGAGGTCGCGCTGCGCTCCGAACGAGTCGCGCTGGGCGTGGTCGACACCGATCTCGCCGGCACCGAGATCGCCGATGTCGACGTCGAGCACGCCGAGTGCGTGCTGCGCGTCGACGACCTCACCATGACGAGCCGCGACGGACGAAAGCTGCTCGACGGCCTGAGCCTCCAAGTGCGAGCCGGCGAAGTGCTCGGCGTCGCCGGCGTCGAAGGCAACGGGCAACGCCACCTCGGCGACGTGCTGTCGAGCCTCATCAACCCCGACCGTGGCACCGTCCAGGTCGGCGACGAGATGGTCCCGGTCGGCACGCCCGGCGCGATGGCTCGTGCCGGGATCGGCGTGATCCCCGAAGATCGTCACGACTCCGGCGTCGTGCTCGGCATGACGGTCGCCGAGAACATGTACCTGGTCGACCCGTCGCGCGTGTCGACCGCCGGTCTCATCCGTCCGCACGAGGCGAGGAAGCGCGCCGAGCAGCTCATCGAGGAGTTCGGCATCTCGTGTACCGGGCCCGACGCACCCATGTGGTCGCTGAGCGGTGGCAACCAGCAGCGGGTGGTGCTCGCACGCGAGCTCGCGCAGGATCCGAAGGTGCTCGTCGCCGCACAACCGACGCACGGCCTCGACGTCGGCGCCATCGAGTACATGACCGATCGCATCCGCCGAGCGGCCGAGTCGGGTCTCGCCGTGCTGCTCATCTCGAGTGAGCTCGAAGAGATCCTCGACCTCGCGCACCGCATCGTCGTGATGCACGAAGGCCGGATCATCGGCGAGATGCGACGCGACGACGTCGACATCGAGCGTCTGGGTCGACTCATTGGAGGGCAACAGGTATGACCGACATCGCGCCCGACGCCGCGAGCGTCGACGACGCCGTCGCCGAAGCCAGCGGCGACGCACAAGGCCCCGGTGCCACCGACCTGGCGAGTGCCAGGTTCGCCGACCGGAGTCGCGCCGGCATCGAGATCGTGACGCTGTACGTCATCTCGGTGTTCTGTGCGTTGCTCATCTCGGCGGTACTCGTCGAGTCGACCGGAGGCTCGTGGAGCGAGGTGTTCAACGCACTCCTCGACGGCAGCATCCGCAAACCCGGCCGCATCGGCACGACGATCGGCGTTGCCATCCCACTGCTCATCGTCGCACTCGGCACGATCGTGAGCTCGACCGCCGGCCTGGTCAACATCGGCCAGGAGGGCCAGGTGTTCATCGGTGCGGCGGCCGCCACCTACGTGGGCGTCGAACTCGCCGGGCCGGGCCCGATCGTGATCGTGGCGGCGCTCGTCGCCGGTGCGATCGGTGGTGCGGCCTGGGCCGGGATCGCCGCGCTCCTGCGCTACTGGCGCAAGGTTCCCGAAGTGCTGACCACCTTGCTGCTCGTCACCATCGGCGCGCAACTCGTCGGCTACGGCCTCAAGAACCAGTCGCTGTTGCTCGCTCCGGCCGAAGGTCGCGCCAACCGTCAGCAGGTCAGTGAGCAACTCGCCGACGATCGCCGCATCCCGCGCGTCACGTGGTTCGGCAACGAGTTCCCGATCTCGGCGTTCCTCGCCGTGCTGCTCGCCATCGGCATGGCCGTGTTCCTGGCTCGCACCGTGTTCGGTTTCCGCCTGCGGATGCTCGGCGCCAACCCACGCACGGCTCGCCGTGCCGGTGCCGGCGAGGCTCGCTACGGCGGCACCGCACTGCTCGTGTCAGGCGGGTTCGCCGGGCTCGCGGGCGCGGCGATGCTGGCCGGCGGAGACTTCGGCAACTACACCCTCGTCCCCGGCTTCCCGGCCAACATCGGCTGGACCGGGCTGCTCGTCGCGCTCGTCGCTCGACAGAAGGCGGTGGCCGCCATCGGTGCTGCGATCGTCTTCGCCGGACTCCGGTCGGGGTCGGGTTTCGTGGCCGCCACCGGCGTCGAACGGCGTATCACCAACGTGGTCGAGGGGCTCCTCGTGCTCGCCCTGCTGATCCCACCGGCGCTGATCTTCCTTCGCAACCGACGACGCGCGTTGGCCGTCGCGAGAGGTCGTGTCTGACATGGGCGATTTCTTCAGTGCAGTCGTCGACGTCATCTCGTCGGAGACCGCGTACATCAACGCGTTGACGTTCGCGGTGTTCCTCGCGTTCGGGGCAACGGGCGAATGGGTGGCCGAGCGGTCGGGCACCTTGAACATCTCGGTCGAAGGCATGCTGCTGAGCGGCGCCTTCGCCGCCGCGGTCGGCTACGAGATCACCTCCAACGAGATCGCGGCGGTGGCGATGGCGGCACTCGCCGGCGTCGGCGTGTCGCTGATCCAGGCGAACATGAGTCACCGGCTCACCGCGAACCAGTTCGTGGTCGGCTTGACGCTGAACATCCTGGTGTTGGGACTGGCGAGCTTCCTCGACTCCGAGATCGACCCGGGCGGTCATCGCGCCGGCTCGCAGCGGATCCCGCTGCTGGCCGACATCCCACTCGTCGGCGAAGCGTTGTTCGACCGGTCGTGGATCTTCTACCTGATCCTGCCGGTCGGTCTGCTGTGCTGGTGGAGTGTGTACCGCACCCGCTGGGGCCTCGAGCTCCGGGCGAGCGGCGAAGACCCGCAGGCCGCCGACGTGTCGGGCATCGACGTCAACAAGCGTCGCCGTCAGGGCATCTACGTGGTCGGTTGCACGTCGGGCATCGGCGGTGCCTACCTCATGCTCGCCGCGGTCGGACAGTTCGAAGACTCACTCGTCGGCGGGCGCGGCTTCATCGCGCTGGCCACGGTGATCTTCGGTGGCTGGACGCTGCGCGGCACGCTCGCCGGGTGCCTGCTGTTCGGCATCGTGCTCTCGTTCCGCCTGTCGCTGCCGGCACTCGGCCACGAGTTGAGCGGCGACCTGCTGGCCTCCCTGCCGTTCCTGGTCACGGTGTTGGCGATGACGCTCTTCGCCAGCCGAGTGCGTGCACCCGCTGCGCTGGCACAACCCTTCGTACGCGGCCTCAAGTAGCAGGAGCCGTGACCTCACCCCGGCCGCCCTCACCTCGTCCTCCCGAGGTGGTGGGCGGTGCCGCGGCCTGGGTCGGCGAGCAGATCGCTGCCGACCACGACTGGATCCATCGTCTCGACGACGTCGATCTCGTGATCGAGCACGCACGTGGCCTCGCCGCGTCGATCCGTGACGGCGAGCGAGGTCTGCCCGACATCGGTCGAGCCGATGTCGACCTCGCCCCGGTCGCCGAACTCGCCGCAGGCATCCGCGCCGCGCTGGTCGACGGCCGAGGATTCGCGCTCGTCCGCGGCTTGCCGGTCGCCGACCTCGACGACGTCGAACACCAGGTGCTCGCCTGGATGATCGGTGTGCACGTCGGCGCTCCGCTGCATCAGAACGCCGCGCGCGACGTGTTGATCCACGTCCGCGACCAGGGCAAGAGCTTCGACGAGTTCGGCGTGCGGGCCTACGAGACCAACGCGGATCTCGACTACCACACCGACTCGTCGGACGTGGTGGCGCTCTACTGCTTGCGGCCGGCGATGGAAGGTGGCACCAGCACGATCGTGTCGTCGACGGCGGTGCACGACGAGATCGTCCGTCGCCGCCCCGACCTCGCCGCGCTGCTGCACGAGCCGTGGCCGATCGTCAACCCGGTCGACGGCAGCGTCACCCACACGCCGATCTGTGCACTCGCCACGGGTGGCTCACTGTTCACCCGGTACGGCCGCAAGTACACCGAACTCGCACCGATCGAATCGCCCGACGTCGCGCCGCTCACCACCGATCAGGTGGCCGTGCTCGACCTGTTCGACGAGGTGACCAGGTCACCCGGCATGGCGCTCGACATGAACTTCCAGCCGGGCGACATCCAGTTCCTCGACAACACGAAGATCATGCACGCCCGCACCGAGTACGTCGACTGGCCCGAGCCGAGCCGCAGACGCGAACTGCTGCGGATGTGGCTGGTGTACCGCGACGACATCGGGTTGCCCGGTGTGTTCCGCGACGTCGGCTTCGTGTCGCGCTCGATCGCGACCTGACCGAACGTGACGCTCGCGTCAGCCGAGGACTTGTTCGACGGAGAACTCGATGTTGTTGCCGTCGGGGTCGGTGACGATGCAGATGTAGCCGACCACTTCGTTGCGGTACATCGGCCCGAGCAGCAGGTTGCCCTCCTCCTTGGCCATGGCCGCGATCTCGTCGACCTCTTCGCGGGTGTTGCACGAGATGCCGAGGTGGCTGATCGAGGTGAGGAAGCCGTACTCCTCCTTGATGTCGCCGGTGATGGCGGTGGGCAGTTTGCCTTCGATGAGCACGATGACGAACCGGGCCACCTCGGAGTCGGCCACGTCGGACTCGTTCGCGAGCCACGCCGTGCGGAGGTCGGTCTCGGGGTCGTGACGCTCGTGGATGTTGACCAGCGTCGTGTACTTCTCGTAGAACGCGAGCGTGGCGGCGAGGTCACGCACCGGCAGCGCGATGTGGGTGAGAAGTGATTGCGGTGGTCGGTTCATGTCGCCTACTATAGAGATTGGTCTGACCATCAGTCCAGGGGTGAGTTCAGGCTCACCAGCAACTCAGGGGGGAACCGTCATTCGTATTCACGCCATCACCGCACTTCCGGTCACGTTCGGCACCGACCGCGAACGGATGTCGTTCCTCTTCGTGCGCGTCGAAGGCGACAACGGACTCGTCGGCTACGGCGAAGCCTGCGACAGCTACGGCTGCTCGTACGCATCGGTGTTGGCCACCGTGATCGACGACGTGCTCGCCCCGCTGCTGATCGGTGAAGAACTCGAGGCGGTCGGTCCACTCGCCGATCGGATGCGGCTGTTCACCCGTCGTCGACTCGGCGACCAGTGGGTCGGCCCGCAGGCTCGCAGTGCACTCGAGATCGCCATGTGGGACCTCCTCGCCAAGTCGAATGGTCGCTCCGTGAGTTCGCAGATCGGCCGAGTCCGCGACTCGATCGAGGTCTATGCCTCGTCGGGCTTCCTCGAAGAAGGGCCGGCGGCGTTCCACGCCGAGAAGCTGCGGCCGTTCCTCGAGGCGGGTGTGCGGATGGTGAAGGTTCGCACCGGTCCCGAGTGGCGCGACGACATCGCCACCATGACCGAACTCAAGGCGCTGCTCGGCGACGGCATCGAGATGATGGTCGACGGCAGTGAGACCTACACGCTGTCGACCGCGCTCGAACTCGCGCACGCGCTCGCCGACCTCGACGTGCGCTGGCTCGAAGAGCCGCTGCCGCAGGGCGCCCACGCAGGCATCGAAGAACTCGTGCGCCGGTCACCGGTGGCCATCGCCTACGGCGAGCACCTGTTCGGCAACGACGAGGCCATCGAGTCAATGCGCCGGGGTCGACTCAACATCCTGCAGCCCGATGCGTCGACCGCCGGCGGCCTGAGCGCAGCGCGAGACATGGCAGCCAGCGCCGCGTCGTTCGGCGTGCGTGTCGTGCCGCACGTGTGTGCCGGCCCGATCTCGCTCGCGGCGAACCTGCACCTCGCCGCCACGGTGTCGGCGATCCGCGCCATCGAATTTCCGCCGACGCTGCTGCCGGTGTGGAAGACCTTCGGCACCGGTGCCGACCTCGGGCTCTCCGCCATCACCGACGGCCATCTCGCCATTCCCGATGGCCCCGGCCTCGGCGTCGATCTCGACGAAGCCGCCGTCGCCGCTCATCCGTACGAAGCGCCTGGCGCCCGCGCCGCGGGCACCACGGGTGGCCTGCCCGACCGCTTCGTCGGCGACCGCTGAACGCGACATCCAGAACGTGACACCCAAACAGCACACCTTCTACCACTAGGGAGCAAGCAGATGACCACCACGGAGAACACCACCGACAATCCCGCCGAATACGACGGCGAGATCGGCACGGCGATGGCCGACTTCAGCGCCGACTACATGACCTACATCGAAGGTCACCTCGACGAAGACCTGACGAAGGTCCCCGACCGCATCCTCTCGATGTTGCGCACGCTCGAGGGCTACGTCCAGGGCTTCGCGGTCAACCAGCTCGAGCACTCGTTGCAGACGGCCACCCGTGCCGAACGCGCCGGCGCCGACACCGAGATGATCGTCACCGCGCTGTGCCACGACATCGGCAAGATCCTCAGCAACGCCAACCACCCGGCCGTCGGTGCCGAGATGATCCGCCCGTGGGTCAGCGAGAAGGCGTACTGGATCGTCAAGTACCACCAGGACTTCCAAGGCCGCCACTACTACGGCCGCATCGGGCTCGACCCCGAGATGCGCCGCAAGCACGTCGGTCACGAGTTCTACGAGGCGGCCGAAGAGTTCGTCGACGTCTGGGATCAAGAGGCGTTCGATCCCGACTACGACACGTTCCCGCTCGAGCACTTCGAGCCGATGGTGCGCGAGATCTTCTCCGCTCCGCCGCGCCGCGGGTGAGCTCCGCCAGCATCGGCCGCACCCTCATCCGAGGTGGCGATGTCGTCACGATGAACCCGCAGCGCGACGTGCTCGTCGGCGGGTCGGTCGTGGTCGAAGCCGATCGCATCATCGCGGTCGGATCGACCTCCGAACTCGAAGCGGCGCACGCCGACACGATCACCTCGACGATCGACGCCACGGGCTGCATCGTCACGCCCGGCCTGGTCAACGCACACCACCACCTCACCGGTGGACCATTGGTGCGCGGCTGCATCCCCGATCTGCTTCCGGCGGGTGCATCGATCTTCGAGTGGAGTGTGCCGCTGCACGGCGCCCACAGCCCCGACGACGACGAGGTGTCGGCCACGGTCGCCGCGGTCGACTGCGTCCGCAACGGCATCACCACCGTGGTCGAAGCCGGCACCATCGCCGACGTCGACCGCGTGGCGGTCGGGCTCGACGCAGTGGGCATCCGTGCCACGGTCGGCGTGTGGGGTTGGGACATCGAAGAAGGCCCCTTCGCCGCGCCTGCCGCCGAGGTGCTCGACCGACAGCGCCACGTCGTGTCGCAGTATCCGTCGGGCGGGTTGATCGAAGGCTGGGTCACCCTCGTCGGACACAACCTGGCGTCGGACGAACTCCTCGCCGGCGCCTCCGATCTGGCGCGCAGCGTCGGCACCGGGATGACGATGCACATGTCGCCCACGTCGTCCGACCCCGAGCAGTACCTGGCGCGCACCGGCCGCCGCCCACTCGTGCACCTGAACGACCTCGGCGTGCTCGGCCCGCACCTGCTCATCGCACACGGCGTGTGGCTCGACGACGACGAGATCGACGTGCTGCTCAGCACCGACACCGCGCTCGCCTACTGCCCGTGGGCGTACCTGCGCCTCGGACAAGGCGTGTGCGGTCACGGTCGACACGGCGAGATCGCTCGACGCGGCGGCCGCGTTGCGCTCGGCTGCGACGCCGCCAACGCCGGCGACAGCACCGACATCCTGCGTACCGCGGCCGTGGCTGCCGGCATCGCCCGCGACGCGCAACTCGACACGATGTCGTTCGGCGCGCACGACGCGTTCGAGATGGCGACGATCGGTGGCGCCAAGGCCATCGGCATGGACGATCGCATCGGATCGCTCGAAGTCGGCAAGCAGGCCGACATCGTGGTGCACGACACCTCGACCACCGCCTGGATGCCGCGCCGCGACCCCGGCCTCGAACTCGTGTGGGGCACCGACGGCCGGAGCGTCCGCGACGTGATGGTCGACGGCCGGATGGTGGTGGAGAACAGCCGTTGCGTCACCGTCGACGAACCGGCGCTGTACGAACAGGCGCAGCAGCAACACGACTCGCTGCTCGCCCGTGCGGGCATCACCGCACCGCATCGCTGGCCACACCACGACGCCCGCTGACACGACAGGAGACCTCATGGAACATCGCCCACTCGGACGAACAGGAATGCACGTCAGTCGCTTCGGCCTCGGCACCATGGTGCTCGGCGCCTGGGGCAACACCGACATGGCGGCGTGCCACCGCATCATCAACCAGGCGATCGACGGTGGGGTGAACCTCGTCGACACGGCCGACGTGTACGGCGCCGGCGAGAACGAGACGATCGTCGGCGCTGCGATCGCAGGCCGTCGTGACGACGTGGTGCTGTGCACGAAGTTCCACCATCCGGTCGGCGATCACGACGATCCGAACCGACGGGGCAACAGCCGTCGTTGGATCATGACCGCCATCGACGACAGCCTCCGTCGTCTCGGTGTGGACCACATCGACCTGTACCAAGTGCATCGCCCCGATCCCGACACCGCTATCGACGAGACCGTCGACGCGCTGACCGACCTGGTGCGCGCCGGCAAGATCCGTGCGTGGGGGACGTCGACCTTTCCGGCCGACGAGATCGTCGAAGCACAGTGGGCGGCGAGTCGCCGTGGGGCGGTCGGCCCGCACACCGAGCAGCCGCCGTACTCGATCTTGTGTCGCGGCATCGAGCGTGAGGTGCTGCCCGCCGTACGACGCCACGGCATGGGCACGCTGGTGTGGAGTCCGCTCTCGGGCGGTTGGCTGACCGGCAAGTATCGGCGCGATCAGGCGGCGCCGGCGGGCAGTCGTGCCGACACGAACCCCGACCACTTCGACGGGAGCAACGAGGCGAAGTTCACCGCCGTCGAAGCGCTCCAGCAGATCGCCGACGACGCCGGGCTTCCGCTCACGCACATGGCATTGGCCTTCGTCGTGCAGCATCCCGGCGTGACCTGCGCGCTCATCGGGCCTCGCACCGAAGAACAGTTGGCCGATCTACTCGGCGCCGCCGACGTCGTGCTCGACGACGATGTGCTCGACGCGATCGACACCGTCGTCGCCCCCGGCACCACCATCAACCCGGCCGACGTCGGCTGGGTGTCACCCGGTCTCGCCGCCGAACAGCGCCGTCGCTGAGTCGAGCCTGGGCCGGCCGGCCGGGTCGTCGGTTGTCAAGGAGCCGTCGGTTCGGCGCGTCGTGAGTGGAACGTTGTCGTTCGTCGTGACGCGTCGGGGGAGAGCGCTGTGGTCAGGCGGCGCTCCGTTGCTTCCGCCCGCCTTGAAGGACGGAGTGGAGTCGGTTGCCGCCAGGTGAGGTGAACACGAGGTGGGTCGATGTGCCCGAGAGGGTCCAGGCATGGTCGTGGAGGGCGTGGTGATGGTGATGGCACAGCAGCACCATCTCGTCGACATCGGTGAGCCCGCCACGGGCCGCGAATTCTCGAAGGTGATGGGCTTCGCACCACTCAGGTGGCCGGTCACAACCGGGATGCCGGCACCCGCCGTCGCGGGCGGTGAGCGCCAAGAACTGTTGCGGTGACGCGGTGCGACGGCCACGCCCGAAGTTCAGGACGGCGCCGTCTTGGTCGGCGACGTAGCGGTGGATCACCGCGTCGCAGCACAACCGGTCGATCTCCGACGATGTGAGCGTCTCGCCGAAGCTGCCGGTGGCGACGCCCGAGCGTGACTCGAGGTCATCGACCGTCATGGTGGCGATGATTCGAGGCAGGTTGCGTCCGCCGGTGACCTCGCCGCGTTCGAACGCCGACATCAGGTCGCCGAGCGCGTCGACGCGTCGTTGCTGTGTCGTCCGGTCGCTCTGATCGGTGCGTTGCTGATCGGCGAGGTGTTTCAGCGATCGACGCAGCGACTGTGCGATCCGGTTGGGGACGACACCGCTGATGTGGGTCATGCCGTCGCCCGCCGGGCGGAACGACAAGCAGCGGCCGTCCTCGGCTCGGCGCCGCCGTTCGGTGTCGTCTATCGGGTCGACGACAGCACGCCAGACCTCGACGTGTTGCTCGGCGCGAGTGGGCGTCATGCCGACCAGTTCGGCGATCAACTCCTCCGCGACGTCGCCGAACCCGTCATCGTCGAGGGCCGGCACGACCTTCAGCGCCGCAGCCGGGCTGAGTCGGCCGGCTCGTACCGCATCGTCGAGCGCCGGGCACTCGGCCATCGCCGATCCCAAGCCGATCGTGTCGCGAGCTCGGCCCCACGCCATGCCGGTCGCCTTCGACAAGAACGCGGCGGCCGACGTGGCCCCGGACTCCCGCCACTCGGCGCCCGACGCGACGTGATCGGCGACGCGTGCGATCTCGCCGTTCAACCGATCAGCGAGCCGCGCCAACTCGATCAATGTGCCGGGGGCCTCTCCCGCGGCGACCTCATCGAGTTCGAGTCGCGCCACAGAATCGACCGCAGCCGCCAGCCCCTCGACCACCCCACGTGGAGAGAGATCTGCAGCGACCATGAACACATCATACGCGGTCACCCCAGCTCAAACAACGTTGAATCGAACAAATGTTCGTCACGACAACACCACGATCGACGCGCTGATCCTGCGTCATTCGGTGTCTGACACCGGATGACGGGGGCGCTACCTGTCACGTGCGTGGCGTTCGGATTCGAATCGTTTCGCCCACTCGGTGTTCACGAGCGTGCCCACCTTCGCCGTCCCGGCGGCGGTCACGTCGGGCAGGTCGACGGGGCTCGCCCCGACATGGTCGAGCACGGCTCGGGTGCTTCCCGACGGGTCGGACGACAACGCCTCATAGGTGAGGCTGAACGGCACGATCGACTGCGTCGAGAACCATCGCAGCCAGCCTCGCTCTTCCCCCACGAGCATCGCCAGCGCGTCGGCGATCAGGTCGAAGTCGTAGCGAGGTCGCCGAGCCGGTTCGTGACCCTCGCGAACGGTTCCGTCGGCATGTCGATGCCAGAGGCCGGTCTGTGCCGCGATCACGAGCGAGACGGCCTGGGCCACCTTGTCGTGCCGCGAGAGATGCACGAACCGTTCCACCCCGAGGGCCGAATGCAGTCGCTCGCGGTCGTTGCCTCCGCCGGGTTCGACGTCGGCGAGTCGCTGCAGGAACGGCGGCATGTCGGTCCACATGATTCGCATCCCGAAGCGGGCGGTGTCGCCCGTGCCGTGGACGCGCACCGCCTCGAGATAGGAGTTGCCCCATCCGGCGCGCCCGCCGTCGCTGCCCCAGTCGTCGGCGTAGACGGGGATCGACTCAGGCCGGAAGTACGAGGCCGGGGCCCCAGCGACCCCGCTGCGCGTCAGCAGGTCGCAGAGCAGTGTCGATCCACTTCGTGGAGACGCGCACAGCAGATAGCCCGAGGTCGGAGCGGTCGTCATGGCGATGGCTCGCTCGTGCGGTCGCGCTCGTCCCGGTGGGTCGCAGGCCGACCCACCGCGGTGTTCAGAACCCGCGTCGCCATGCGGATCAACGTAGTGACGACGGCGTCGACGAGATGGTCGGATTCTCGGAAAGCCGACGCGACGGGCGGGCTCGTTCGTGCGAACTAGCGTGGGTGTGTGGCCACGCTCGACGACGCGATCGATCTGATCACGGTGCTGCCGGAGGTCGTCGAGGGCACTCGGTACGGCCGGCCGACCTGGTTCGTCGACGGCACGGGGTTCGCCTGGGAGCGGCCGTTCTCGAAGGCCGACATCAAGCGATTCGGCGACGACCCGGTGCCGCAGGGCCCGATTCTGGCGCTCGCCGTCGACGGCCTCGACGACAAGGCAGCAGCGCTCGACGCCGGGAACGACGGCGTGTTCACCATCTCGCACTTCGCCGACTACCCGGCGATCCTGATCCAACTCGACGTGGTCGACTCAGGCGTGCTCGCCGAAGCGATCATCGACGCCTGGTTGGCCTGTGCCCCCGAACCGCTGGCTCAGGGCTACCTCGCTCAGCAGCGCGCCGACTGAACCGCTCGGGCGGAGGCTCGACCAGCAGTCGGGCAATCGGTGCCCTCGCCCTGGCCGCATGGTCGTGGCCGGGCGAGGGCAGCGATGTCTCGGGGAAGTCCCTCCCGCGAGATCTATTCGATGGTCCAGCCGTCGGGCAGGGCTGCGTCACCGATGACTTCGTGCGTCTCTTCGTCGACTTCCACGCCGTCGAGGTGGGCCCAGAGCATGATCTGGTTGCCCCACGGGTCGACGAACGAGGCGTTGGCGCCACCGAACTCCGTCCAGAAGTGGTCACGCCACAGCTCGGTCGCGCCGAGGCTGACGGCCGTGTCGAGGATGCGCTCGAACGAGTCGTCGTCGCTCACCAGGATCCAGGCGCGCGTGCCGCGGCCACCCGGGTTGAGGTTGGTCGGCTCCTTCGGAGCGCTCGGCGGACGAGGGCGGTAGTCGGCGGCGTTGGAGATGCCCATGTGCAGGTTGCCGTTGGGGCCCTGCGTGCCGTCGTCGATCTTCTGGTTCTGGCCGGGCACGATCCGAGCGAACGTGTCGGCGATGCGGTCCTCGACCTCCCAGTTGAAGACCTCGGAGTAGAACTTGCGTGCAGCGTTGACGTCGTCAGATGCGAAATCGACGAAGACGAGCGTGTTTGGATACGACATGGTGCCCCCTTGAGCGAGTTGAGACCGTCAAACTAGCGTGAGCAAGAATCGGTTTGGACTGATGGTCTTACCATAGAGTGTGACAACGAGTCGATGCCAGAGCAAGGGGAACGCCGATGAAAGCCATGTTGTACAACGAGCCCGGAGGCCCCGAGGTCTTCGAGTACGTCGATGTCGCCGATCCCGAGCCCGGCCCGGGCGATGTGGTGATCGACGTCGCCGCCACCTCGCTCAACCGACTCGACGTCGTCCAGCGCAACGGCTGGTTCCAGATGCCCGGCTTCACGTACCCGCACATCGCGGGGATGGACGTCGCAGGCACCGTCTCGGCCGTCGGTGACGCGGTGACCGGCGTGAAGGTGGGCGACCGTGTCGTGGCCGACCCGTCACTCGCCGGCGTCGCCGACAACTCCAAGCTCGCCGGACGCGGCGACCTCTACGGCGACCTGGGCGTGATCGGCAGCACGGTCGACGGTGGCTACGCCGAGAAGTGCCTCGTGCCGGCCTCGCACGTCTACGCGATTCCCGACTCGATGTCGTTCGCCCACGCCTCGACCTTCCCGACCGTCTACCTCACCGCCGCCCACGCGCTCTTCGACGTCGGCAACCTCGTCGCCGGTGAAACCGTGATGATCCACGCCGCCGGATCGGGCGTGTCGACCGCCGGCATCCAGCTCGCCAAGAACGCCGGCGCCACGGTGCTCGCCACCGCCGGCACCGACGAGAAGTGTGAACGGGCGCTCGCCCTCGGCGCCGATCACGTCGCCAACAACCGCACCACCGACATCACCGCATTCGCCCGCGAGGTCACCGAGGGCGTCGGCGTCGACATGGTCTTCGACCACGTCGGCACCGCCCTGTTCGGCCCGTCGCTCTTCGCGCTCGCCATCCACGGCCGACTCGTCAACTGCGGCAACTCGTCGGGCGACGAGGCCACGATCCCGTCGCTCGGCCACCTGTTCCACTCGGGCATCAAGATCATGGGCTCCGACCCGTATCGCCCGGAGGAGTTCGGCCCCGTGTGGGACACCTTCTGCAATGGCGACTTCGAGGTCGTCATCGACTCGACCTTTGCGCTGGCCGATGCCGGTGCGGCGCAAGACAAGATGCTGCAGAGCGACTTCTTCGGCAAGATCATCCTCACCCCGTGACCGTCATGAGATGTTTCTTTTCGTCCCGGTCCAAGGGAAACAAGCGGATGTTTCTCGCCGTCCCGGTCCAAGGGAAACAAGCGGATGTTTCTCGCCGTCCCGGTCCGAGGGAAACAACCGGGCCGAGCGTCTGATCGTGTTCGAGCCTCGCGACGCTCCGTACCCGGAGCTGAAGAAGACCCACACGATGGCCCACGTCGGCCGCCCCTGGACCGACTACAAACCGCCGCCGGCCGCGCCGGTGTGGGCGGCGATCGAAGGGCTCGGCCGCTATTACATCCTCCTCGCCGCGCTCGAACTCGACGTGTTCGACACGATGCAGCGTCTCGGTCCGTCGACCGTCGACGTGATCGCCGACGCGCTCGACGCACCGGTCGACCACGTCCGATCGCTCCTCGACGGCGTGGTCGCACTCGACTTGCTCGACCAGTTCACCGACGTCTACGAACTCAACGACGCCGCCAAGCGCTACCTGGTGTCCGACGGCCCGGCGTCGATGGCGGGGCTCATCCCGATGGCGCCCGGACCGCACGAGAACTGGACGCAACTCGCCGACACGGTCCGCAGCGGTCGCCCGGCCACGCCGATCGAAGACGATCCTGTCGGCTTCTACGTGCCGCTCGTCGAAGGAACGTTCACCACGATGTTCCGCTGCGCGACCCGCGCGGATCTGAAGATCAGGTACTCGGCGATGCGCGCACCGAAGATCCTCGATCTCGGCGCCGGTGGCGCCCCCTGGTCGATCGCGATGCTCAACGGATGCCCCGACGGATCAGCGGTCGTCAACGACCTCCCCGGCGTGATCGACGTCGCCCAGGCCAAGACCGCCGAACACGGCGTGGCCGATCGCTGCGAGTTCCGGCCGGGCGACTTCCACACGATCGACATCGAGGCCGGCCACTACGACATCGTCGTGCTCGGCCACGTGTGTCGCACCGAAGGCGCCGACGGTGCCCGCCACCTGATCGAGCGCGCCTTCGAAGCGCTCAAACCCGAAGGCCGCCTCGTCCTCGCCGACTACTTCACCGACATCGAACGCAAGTTCAACCCACACGCCGTGATCATGGGCACCACGATGATGGCGAGCACCGAGAAGGGCTTCTGCTTCACGCATCAGGAGTTCTCCGAGTGGCTCCGCGACGCCGGATTCATCGACCTGCGGCTCGTCGAGCCCATCGGATTCCAGCAGAGCTTCGTTGCGAGCAGACCACGATGACCAGCCCCGCTGCGCGCTCGTCCCGACGACCCGCCTGCCGACCTTCACGCCCAGCACCCAGGAGCACCGTTTCATGATCGAGATCGACACCCTCATCGTCGGAAGCCACGTCGTCACGATGAACCCGACGCGTGACGTCATCCGCCACGGCGCGGTCGCCGTGCGCGGCAACGAGATCGTCGACGTCGGCAAGCAGAGCGACCTCGAAGCCATCTACGCCCCGAAGCAGACCGTCGGCAGCGACCGATTCGTCGTCACGCCGGGCATGGTCAACACGCACATCCACATCACAGGCGAACCGCTCACCCGCGGCTACGTCCCCGACGACACCCCGTTCGAAGAGAACGTGTTCATGTGGCTCTGCCCGCTCTACTCGGTGTTCACCGCCGAAGAGGAGCGCCTGTCAGCGCAGCTCGCCGCGGTCGAGATGCTCAAGTCGGGCACCACCACGTTCCTCGAAGCCGGCACGATCCGGTTCCTCGACGACGTGATCGACGGCCTCGTCGAGGTCGGCATTCGCGGACGTGTCGGCAACTGGGTCTGGGACCTCCCGCCCGAACCCGACGTCTACAAGCAGAACACCGATGCGGCGATCGACATGCTGCAGCAACAACTGGTCGACCACGCGTCGGTCGCCGACGGACGCCTCGGCACCTGGTCGATCCTCGTCGGCCACACCACCGCCTCCGACCCGCTGTGGAAGGCGGCGCGCGAACTCGCCGACGAGCACGGCACCGGCATGAGCTTCCACATGTCGCCCGCCAAGCTCGACCCCGAAGCTTTCGTCGCCGAGTTCGGTCACCGCCCGATGATTCACCTCGCCGAACTGGGCATCCTTCGCGACGACGTCGCCATCACCCACTGCGTCCAGGTCGACGACCAGGAACTCGCGATCATGGCCGAGGCCGGCGTGTCGGTCGCGCACTGTCCGACCACCGCGCTCAAGGTCAGCTACGGCGTCACCCAGATCGGCAAGATGCCCGAGATGGTCAAAGCCGGCGTCAACGTCAGCATCGGCACCGACGGCAACAACGCGTCGAACTACTCCGACCTGATGCGGGCGACCTATCTCGTCGCCGGGCTGTTCAAAGATGCTCGTCAGGACCCGCAGATGTTCCCCGCCGAGATGGCCTACGAGATGGCCACCCTCGGCGGTGCCAAGACGATGCGGATGCAGGACACGATCGGCTCGCTCGAAGTCGGCAAGCGCGCCGACATCGTGCTGCACGACACCGACCGTCCCGAGTGGCGTCCGCTCCTCAACGTGGCCAACCAACTCGTCTGGTCGGCCGACGGACGCGGCGTGCACACCGTGTTCGTCGACGGCGTCAAGGTCGTCGAGGCCGGTCAGATGACCACGATCGACGAAGGCACCTTCTACGACCGCTGCCAGCGCGCCGGCGAAGCGATCACCGCCCGCTCAGGCCTCCCCGACAAAGCCAAATGGCCCGTCCTCTGAGCCAGCCTGGTTACGCGGCTCCCGGAGCGATGTAATCAACTTGGTCAGATCTTGGGCCAGCGGCTGACGTCGTCGATGCCCGCGCGGGTGCGCAGGGCGGCGCCCGCGGCGACCGCGTCGTCGGTGAGCGCGTGCACGTCGATGGCGGTGATCTGCTTGTCGGCCACGACCTGTTCGCCGGCCACGTACACGTCGCGCACCGACCGACCGTCGGAGCCCCACACCAGCTGCAACACCGGGTCGGGGCTCTGCGGAATCCACTCGAGGCGTGACCGGTCGTGCACGACGAGGTCGGCCTGCTTGCCGACCTCGATCGACCCGACGCGGTCGTCGACACCCAGCGCTTCGGCGCCGCGGATCGTGAGGAGTTCGAGCGCGTCGTGGGCGCCGAACACCGTCGGGTCGAGGTCGCGTTCTTTGGCCATGCCGGCGAACAACGCGGCGGCGCGGAGCCCGTCGACCATGTCGCCGGCGTTCTCGGAGTCGCAGCCGAGCGCGAGACGTCCGCCGTCGCGCCACAGATCGAGATGGCGGAACTCGCGAGCCAGACCCTGCCCGAGTCGGAGGTACGCCCACGGGCACGAGATGACGCCGGTGCGGCTGCCGACGAGCAGGGCGACCTCGTCGTCGTCGAGGTGGACGCCGTGAGCGATCGCGAGGTGTGAACCGAGCACCCCGAGCGAATCGAGATGCACGACCGGTGCCCGACCGGTGCGAGCCAGGTAGCTCTCGGTGTCGCTGGTGCTGGGGGAGAGGTGGAACGTCATCCCCACCTGCCGTGAGCGGGCCAACTCGGTGGCGGCGACGACCAATTCGTCCGACATCAGATCGTGGCCGACCAGGCTCACCCAGCCCGACACGAGCGGCCCGGTCGGCAGGTCGAGCATCCGTCGCTGGCGGTCGACGACCTCGTCGACCGATCCGACGAACGGACCCTCTTCGATGTCCCATCCCCACGTGCCGATCGTGAGGCGCGCGCCGACTTTCTCCGCGGCTCGGGCGATGCGATCGGGATGCGCGACCGTGCCGGCCTCGAACGTCGTGGTGATGCCGTTGGTGAGCGACTCGGCCAGCGTGAGCGTGGCCGACAACTCGTCGTCGTCACCGGTGTGCTCGGCGTGGATGGGCACGACCCAGGTGAAGATCGACTCGCCAGGTGGCAGGTCGTCGGGAATCGACGACTGGATGAGCCGGTCGCCAGTGAGATGCTGATGGCCGTTGATGTAGCCGGGCGCGACGAGATCGGACGTGCTGCCGCTCACCTTGGCATCGGGCGATGCGGCGCGCACCTCGTCGAAGCGGCCGACCGCAGCGATCTCGGTGCCGTCGATCAGCACCGCACCGTTGTCGATGATCTCCCGACCGGGGTTCATCGTGACGACCGTGCCTCGGATGATCCGCATGAGCCGAAACTACCCGTGACTTCCCAGGTGTCCTCATCAGGGGCGATGCGCAGCGCGGACGATAGAACGTCGACATGGCCGACCTGCCGAATTGTCCGATCTGCACGATGCCCGACCCGCTGCTCGCCGCCGACGGCTACGAGTGCGCCACCTGCGGACACGAGTGGCTCGCCGCTCCCGACGACGGGCTCGACGACATTCGCGACGCCAACGGCAACCTGCTCGCCGACGGCGATGCCGTGTCGATCATCAAGGACCTCAAGACCGACGGCAAGGCCGGCGGCATCAAGGTCGGCACGAAGATCAAGTCGATCCGACTCGTCCCCGGCGACCACGAGATCGAGGCCCGCGTCGACGGTCGCCAACTGCTGATCAGAGCCGCATTCGTCAAGAAGGCCTGACGCGTCAGGGCGCCGCAGTCAGGCGCGGAGCGCGACGAGGAACTGACCGCCGCCCTCGTCGATGTCGGAGCGCACGTCGAGGCTGGGTTCGAGCCGCGAGATCCGATCGATCAACCAGTCGGCAGCCTCCTGCGCGTCGCTGCGCGTCGGACAGCGCGCCATCACCTCGCGACCTCCCTTGTTCGCCAAGCGCTCGACGCTGGGAATGATCGGCGACGGATCGACGACGAAGAGGTGCTCGGCCCACGGGACGACCGCGTCGACGTTGCCCTTGCCGGTGTTGCACGAGCGGTGCGCGAGCCGTTCGGTCAACTCGGCCGCACCCTTCTTCTTGCCCTTCGACTTGGCTTTGCGGTCGGTCATGCGACTGTCGACGCTCGGCCCGCGGTCGTCGTTGACCGACCGGTCGGCGTCGACCGGTTCGTCGCAGAGCCAGCAGCGCCAACCGTCTTGTTCACCGATGTCGTCGAGGCGGCCCATGCTCGCCACGGTACCGACCCGCTTGTTTCCCTTGGTCCCGGTCCAAAGGAAACATCCGCTTGTTTCCTTCGGTCCCGGTCCAAGGGAAACAAGCGGGTCGAGCGACGGCGGGGCAGACTCGTGGGGTGCGTGCTTCCGATGATGTCCCGATCTCGCTGCTCGGCGTCCCGCTCGACGCCAACTCGTCGCACCTCCTGGGAGCGGCAGCCGGGCCCGCAGCGATCCGCGCCGCGATGCACTCGGGGTCGGGCAATCACGCCACCGAGGCTTCGGTCGAGGTCGTGCCGCAGCTCGACGATCTCGGGGACCTGCCGGTGGCGAACGAGCGCGGTTCGACCGACGATGCCGACCGGATCACGGCGGCCGTCGCCGAGCAACTCGCAGCCGGCCGCCAGGTGATCACGATCGGCGGCGATCACTCGATCACGTTCCCGATCCTGCGCGCGTTCCGCGACGTGTACAACGTCGAGGGCGGCGCGTTGACGGTGGTCCACATCGACGCGCACCCCGACATCTACGACGACCTCGACGGCAACCCGCTGAGCCACGCATCACCGTTCGCCCGATCGCTCGAAGCCGGGTGCATGACGTCGCTGATTCAACTCGGGATCCGAACGGCAACGCCGCACCAACGCGAGCAGGGCGAGCGCTGGAACGTCACGATGCTCACCCCTCGCGAGCTCGATCGCTTCGACGCGGCGTCGCTCGCCGGGCCGATCTACCTGTCGGTCGACCTCGACGGTCTCGATCCGTCGGTCGCTCCGGGAGTGTCACACCACGAGCCGGGTGGACTCACGTTCCGCGAGGTGCTCGACGTGATCGACGCGCTGCCCGGCCCGCTCGTCGGCGCCGACGTCGTCGAACTGAACCCGTCGCGCGACCTGGTCGCCATGACCGCGATGGTCGGCGCCAAGCTGGTCAAGGAGATCGCCGGGGCGATGCTCGCCCGGCGCTGACGCTCGACGACGCTCACAACGCTCACAACGCACAACGGCGGAGCCGACGCAGGATCACCCGCGCCGGCTCCGCCGTTGCTCGTCGGTTCGTGTCGACGTCAGGCTCGACGGCGTCGGCTGAACAGGCTGGTGACGAAGCCGAAGCCGAGCAGCAGTGCGCCGATCAGACCGGTGCGTTGCGTGGTGTCGGAACCGGTGGCCGGCAGCGTCTGCGAGCTGACCACGACCTCGAAGTCCTGCGTGACCGTGCCCGACTCACCGACGGCGGTCACCGTGACCGTCGCCGTTCCCGAGCCGCCGGCGGCCGCCCGGACTCGCACCTCGTACTGCACTTCGGTGAGCTCAGCCGATCCGCGTGTGAAGGCGTTGCCCTGGCCGCTCCGCTGGACCGAGACGACCTCGAGGAGCCCAGGGTTGCTCGACTTGGCGCTGACGCCGACCTCTTCGTCGTCGCCCTGTTCGATGATCACCGTGAACGAGCTCTCCGAGCCACCGGCGACCGGCGGCGGGTTGTCGCCGTTGATCTGCAGCGGCGTGGTCGTCGTGGTCGTGGTGGCGTCGGGCACCGTCGTGCTCGGCGTCGTGGTGGGCGTGGACGAGGTCGGCACGGTCGTGGGTGTGGTGGTGGTCGGTGTCGTCGAGTCGGTGATCGTCACCTCGACGCTGGCCACGTCGATGGTGACGTTGTCGGCCTCCGACATGGTGACCGTGAGCGTCTCGTCGGGTTCGACGTCGTCGTCGCTGGCGATCAGCAGGTCGACCGTGGTGGTGGCCTGTCCGGCCGGCAGCACGACGACCTGGTCGAGCGCCGTGTAGTCGTCGCCGGCGGTCGCCGTTCCGTCGGCGGTCGAGACACGGACCGACGCATCGCCTTCGCCGTCACCGGTGCGCGTCACCGTGAGCGTGACGGTTCCGTCGGATTCGGCGACCGTTGCCGGATCGGCGCTGATCGAGATCGACGATGCCTGACGCTCGACCGATCCGATGTCACTGGCCTCGCCCGACGGACGGTCCTCGCCGCGCTGATCGATCGAGATCACGACCCCGGCAGCGCCGGCGTCGACGGCCGGCGAATCGAGGTCGGGCAGCATGGTCTCGGTCGGACCGCCGTTGTCGGTCAGTCGGCCGAGGCCGGGATCGTCGGCGAAGACGTTCGTGCCCTCGACGGGTCCGTACGCCGCCGGCAGGATCGAGTGGCTGGCGGTGATCGGCGACAGACCGCCGTCGAGGCTGGCTGCGTCACCGAGACCTGATGCGTCGGCGAGCCGCAAGCCGGCGTCGGGGTCGATCAGGGTCATCCCGTCGTTGTCGGTGACGATCGAGTGGTCGATGACGACCGACGAGGCTTCCACCACTGCCGGGGCGGGTTCCTCGAGCGGCGGCGGGCCGTACGGGAACTCGTCGGCCACGGCGTTGCCGGCGATCGTCGAGTGCAGGAGCTGGACTCCACTCAGGGTGTAGGGCTCGTCGGCGGAATCGAGGAAGTCGCCGGAGTAGCGCTCGAAGCTGCGGATGATGGTGCTGTCCTCGTGGATGTCGTTGTCGCTGATCGTGGTGTTGATGATGGTGACGGAGTCGTAGTCGCCTGGCCCGTCGAGGCCTGGGGCGTCGGCGGCGGCACCATCGAGGCAGAGGTCGAGGCATGGGAAGCGGCGCCCGTCGCCGCCGGCTTCGATGAGCGCAGTGCCGTACAGAGCGACGTTGTTGCTGATCGTCGAGTCGCTCAGGTGGAGGGGGACCCCGACCGAGTGGATCGCACCGGTCGACGAATCGGAGATCGTGCTGCTGGTGATGTCGAGCGACGAGGAGTAGTGCGCCTGGACGCCACCACCGTCGATGCTGACGGTGTCGATGTCGATGTCGCCGGCACCGGCGATGCTGACTGCGGCGCTGCGGCGCGGACCGAACGACCGTCCCACATACATGCCGTCGGACAGCTTCGTGACCGTGCTGTCGGTCAGGTCGACGTCGCCGGCGTAGCTGATCGCGAGGCCGCCGGTGTCGGAGGTGACCTCACTGTCGGAGACCTCGACGTCGCCGTCCACCCAGCGGAGCAACACGCCGTCGTAGGACGTGTCGGTCGTGACTCGGGTGAGGTCGATCGACGCAGCCCGTTCGACGATGAGGCCGAGTCGAGGCTCGGCGAACGGTGCGAACCCGTCGCCGACGATGGGGGCCTCGGCCTCGGTGATGTCGACGTCGGTCAGCGCCACGTTGCCGTAGGCGTTGTAGATGGCCGCGATGGGGCCATTGCCGCCTTCGCTGTTGGTCAGCGTCGAGTCGGTGATCGTGACATCGCCCGACACCGTCGAGATCGACACCGCTTCTCGGCGGGCCTCGATGTCGACGCCGCTCAGCGTGACCGACTCGATCATCGAGCCGTCGTAGTAGCCGTACGCCTCGATGCCGCTCCCCGTGGCCTCGATCGAGATGTTCGAGATCGACACGGCGACGTCGCCGTAGAAGTAGAACGCGGTGACGTCCTCGCCTTCCTCGCTCTCGTCGACGGCTCGGACCGTGAGTTGGTCGGCGCCCGGACCGGTGATCGTGACGTCGTGCGCAAAGGTGCGCAGTGTCGATCCGATCTCGATGACCGCCGGACCCCCAGCGAAGAGCGCCGGGGCGAACGTGATGGTGTCGGGCCCTGCGTTGCCTTCCGCGTTCGCCAGCGCTTCGCGAAGCGACGTGGTCGCATCACCGTTGATCTCGTCGTCGAGCGACGTGACCTCGGTCGGTCCACCGACCGGGTCGGCGCCGACCGGTTGTCCGTTGACCAGCACCGCGCCGGCGACGACGGTGATCGTCGCTCCGAGTGCGGCCGAAGTGGTCAGGCCGTCGCGAAGACGTTGGATCCCCGTGCGCGCAGGGTCGTCTGAATGATTGTGAAGTGTGCCCACTGATTGCTCCCGTGTGAAGTGTCGTACTGTCGTCGGCAGACGACCTGCCAAACTGTAGTTTTCGTTCGGGAGCCGACTCGCGGATGGTCGCAGGCGCGCTACCAGGTAAAACGCTTCGAGCCAAACACTGCAGTGACACTCACTGTCGTTGCGTGGGCGACTCTCCGTCCGCCTCGTCGGCCACCGCCGCCGACTCGCGCATCGCTCCGGCGAAGATGCCTTTGGCCATGAGCGAGGTCTCGGCCTGTCGACGCGCTCGGTAGACCTCGGCTCGCGTGCCATGCACACTTCGGTCGTCGGGCGCGGCCCACGCCGCCAGATCGGCCAGGTGTGACGCCATCCGGAAGTCACTCTCATCGGCGAGTTCCGACGCTCGCTGAGCGAGACGGTGCGCGCCGCCCGCCAGGTGTGCGATCTCGGCGGCGAGGGCGGCATCGGGCGACGGCTTCAACCGGCTCGGGGCGCCATCCCACCAGCCACCGAACTGGCGCCAGATGTTGCGGATGACGAACTCGGGCTCGTCGTACAGCGGCCGCAGGTACGGCTTGGCGAGCATCGCCGGGTCGACGCGCACCGAGTGGATGATCGTGTCGAGCACCTCCCCGGCGTTCATCATCGTGATGACATCGCTCGCCAGTTTCTCGAGCGTCGACGCGATCGTGGTGAGCATCTCCTCGATGCGGTCGGCGCCTCCGACCGGCAAGCCGTGCGCGGGAAGCAGGATCTCCGGTCGACGCGAGGCCATGTCGCGCAGCGCGGCGGCCCACTCGATCGGATAGCGCTGCACCTTCTGCGGATTGCCGGCGTTGGGGAAGTTCCAGATCACGAAGTCACCGGCGAACAACCACTTCTCGTTCGGCATCCATCCCCACAGGTGATCGTCGGTCTCGCCACGCGCGTGGTGCAGTTCGATCGTCCGGTCGCCGATCTCGATCGTGTCGTGATCGCCGACGACGTGGGTGGGCGCGAGGGTGTGCTTCGGGATGAAGTCGGGTTCGTCGGCGTCGCCCATCTCGAAGTCGCCGCGGACACCGCCGAACTGGCGAGCGTTGATGAGCACGTTCCAGGCGTTGGTGTCGCGATAGCGATCGAAACGCTGCTCGACGTTCTCGTGGCCGACCACGTTCATGTCGCCGTACGCCGCATCGAAGTGGACCGACCCGCCGACGTGGTCGGCGTGACCGTGGGTGTAGATCAACTGGCGGACCGGGTCGCTGCGCCACCCACCGATCGCCTCCACGACCGCGGCGCCCGTGTTGACGTGCGATGCGTCGAAGGCCACCAACCCGTCACCCGAGTCGACCACGACGCTGTGGCTGAACGACTCGACCACCGCGAGGCCGTCGGCCACCTCGGTGAGTTCGTTGGTGATGCGATTGAACGGTTTGTCGACGTCACCACTTTCGATGATCGCGGCCGAGAGTTCGAGCAGGTCGTCCATGTCGCGAAGGTAGTGCTCGTTCCGACCGCCGATGTCCATCGGGTAGACACAGTGCATGACCGCACCGAAGATCCGCGACGTCGACTTTCGCGACCTCATGCACCTCGAGCCGCACGGCCCCGACACCTACGTCGGCATCGTCGCTTGCTACCCGTGGGGTCAGCGGTTGTTCGGCGGTCAGGTGGTTGCCCAGGCGCTGCGCGCGGCGATCCACACGGTCGACACCGAGCGCCGAGCCCACTCGCTGCACTCCTACTTCATCCGGCCCGGATCTCCCGACGAGCCGATCCGCTTCGAGGTCGAACGGCTGCGTGACGGCCGTTCGTTCTGCACGCGCCAGGTGGTGGCTCGGCAGTCGGCCGGTGCCATCTTGAACCTGTCGGTGTCGTTCCAGGTCGCTGAAGACGAAGCCGACGTGCAGGCCAACTCGATTCCCGACACGCTGCCGGGTCCGACCGACCCGTCGTTGCTCGACTACTCGTGGGGTTCACTGCTCGAACGCAAGTCGGCCGACGCGTCCGACACCCGCCTCGGGTACTGGATCCGCCTCGACACCGAACTGGGCGACGACCCCGATCTGCACCTGTGCGGCCTCGCGTTCATGTCCGACGCGGCCCCGTCGCGAGCCGGGCGGTCGCTGCATCCCGACTTCACCAACGACCCGTCCGATCGCTTCAAGTTCATCGGAGCCAGCCTCGATCACTCCCTCTGGTTCCACCGACCGAGTCGCGCCGACGAGTGGCACTGGTTCGACCTCAAGTCGCACGGTCTGTCGGGAGGACGCGGCCTCGTGAGTGGCGACGCGATCACCGAGGCCGGTGTGCACGCGGCCTCGTTCACCCAGGAGGTGCTGCTGCGTCGTCGGCGTGACGAGAAGGCGCCCGAAGCGTGAGCGGCGCCGAACCGCGCCGTTGCGGCTGGCCGACCGGCGATGCGCTCTACCTCGAGTACCACGACGCCGAATGGGGCCGACCCACCACCGACGCCGACCTCCTGTTCGAGAAGATCTGTCTCGAAGGGTTCCAGTCGGGACTGTCGTGGATCACAATTCTGCGCAAGCGTGAGAACTTCCGCGCGGCGTTCGCCGATTTCGACATCGAGCGGGTGGCCCGGTTCGGCGAGCCGGATGTCGAGCGATTGCTCGGCGACGCGGGCATCATCCGTCATCGCGGCAAGATCGAAGCGACCATCAACAACGCACAACGTGCGATCGAGTTGATCGAGGCGGAGGGGTCACTGGTCGACTGGATCTGGAGTTGGGCGGTGACCGAACCCGATCGCACCGACGAGGGCGGCATCCCGGCCACCACGCCGCAGTCGGCAGCGCTCGCCAAGGAACTGAAGCGGCGCGGCTGGAAGTTCTTCGGCCCCACCACGGCGTACGCGTTCATGCAGTCGGAAGGTCTCACCAACGACCATGAACCCGACTGCTTCGTCCACGACGCCTGCGAAGCCGAACGGGTCACCTTTCTCGCCAACCGCTGACCGCCCGGTTTGTCTCAGAGACAAACCGTCCGGTCAGGCGGGGACCCAGTCGATCGTGGCGGTGCCGGGCGTGGACACGATCGGAATGCCGAGCCAGTGACGGAGGCTGTCGGCGGGCTCGGTGAACGGCACGAGCGGCGGGATCTCGTCGAGCGCGATCGGTGTGATCACCGTCGTCATCGTGTCGGCATCGAGGTCGATGCGGAGCGCTTCGACGCCGTCGAGGCTGCCGGTGAACGCACCGTCGAGCGGGTCGGCGATGCGTGACATGTCGTGGCGGCTGATCGCCAGTGCGACCGGACCGCTCGTCGACACCAACGCCCCCGAGGTGTAGGGCTCGGGGCTGTCGAGCGTGGCGAAGAACTCACTGCCGTTGCCGGCGGGCGATTGGATGCCGAATCCGCCGTCGATCGCGCGTGACGGCACCACCACGACATGGATGCGCTGCAACGTCGGGGCGATCATCGACGGCATCAGCCCGTCACCGATCTGGCGAGCGGTCGCCGGGCGAGCGAAGTGGAGGTGGTTGCCACCCACATCGGTGTCGAGCGCAGCATCCATGATCGCGATCACCTGATCGAGTTCGGAGCCGTCTGCGAGGTCGGGATACATGTTGGTGACGATCGACTCCAGTTGCCGGTCGAACTCGCTCGCGCACGGCCCGACGAAGCTGATCGCGCCCGCGTCGTCGAGGTGGAACATCAGATGGATCGGCCATTCCTCGACCGTCCCCACGCGGTATTGGCCGGTGCCGACGATCACTCGTTGGCCCACGACGTCGCCGTCGCTCTCGTCGGCCAGCTCGACCACGGCACCACCGTTGCGTCGGCTGATGAGTCGGAGGGTCGACGACGCGTCGAACGAGGGGAAGACACCGACGCGAGGATCATCGTCTCGACCGAACAGCACGTCGTCGATCTGCACGTCGGTCAGGTCGGCGATCACGGGCGCTGGTGCGCGATCACGGCGAGCGAACCCGTAGACGGGCCCCGTCTCCATCTCGATCGTGGTGGTGGCCGTGATCGTCACGTCGAGGAGGTGCGACGACTGCGCGAGGAGGTCGGGGAGCGGGCACACCTGCCAGTTGTCGGCGGGGTCGGCGGCATAGTCGGCAGGGTCGACCGGATCGAACGACTCCGATCCGTAGCTGCTGCACCCCGTTGCGATGCCCGCCGAGGCGACGAGCACCACTGCCACGATTCGCGTCCTCATGTCCCGATCGTGACACATCGCGACCCTCCTGGTGAGGCGGCTCGGAACATCGACCGGCACGTCGACGCTCGACGCCTCTTCGCCTCGGCACCCTCGAACGGGGTACCGTCGACACATGGGGAATGGAACAGTGTTACAGCATGTCGACGTTCTGATCGTCGGAGCGGGGCTCTCCGGCATCGGAATGGCGTGTCATCTGACGCGAGAGTGCCCGGGCAAGACCTACGCCATCGTCGAGGCGCGCCACGACCTCGGCGGCACCTGGGACCTCTTCAAGTACCCGGGCATCCGTTCCGACTCCGACATGTACACGCTCGGCTACGACTTCAAGCCGTGGAAGAGCGACCTCTCGATCGCCGACGGTCCGTCGATCAAGGCGTACGTCACCGAGACCGCCGAGGAGTACGACGTGATGCGCCACATCTCGTTCGCTCGCAAGGTGATCGGCGCATCGTGGGACTCCGACACGTCGACCTGGACGGCGACCCTCGACCATCTCGACGGCGACGGAACCTCGACCGGCGAGACCTCGACGATCACCTGCAACTGGCTGCAGATGTGCAGTGGCTACTACTCGTACACCAACCCGCACCGCCCCGACTTCCCCGGCGAGGACGACTTCCGGGGCCGCATCGAACATCCTCAGCAGTGGCCCGACGACCTGCAGTCGCGCGCCGACCTCGAGGGCAAGAAGATCGTCATCATCGGCTCGGGCGCAACGGCGGTCACGCTGCTCCCGTCGCTGGCCGAGCAGGGCGCACACGTCACGATGCTGCAGCGTTCGCCGACCTGGATCTTCCCCGCGCCCAACAAGAACCCGATCGTCTCCGGACTCCGCAAAGTGCTCCCCGAGACGGTCGCGTACAAGGCGATCCGCAAGCTCAACTCGGCGCGCACCGAGATGATCTACAACCAGTCACGCAAGAACCCCGAGAAGGTCAAAGCGGCGATCAACAAGGAGATCAAGAAGGCCCTCGGCGACGAGTTCCCGATGGACCCGCACTTCGCCCCGTCGTACAACCCGTGGGATCAGCGCCTCTGTCTCTCACCCGACGCCGACATCTTCGAAGCGATCAAGGCGGGCAACGCCACGGTGGTGACCGATCACATCGACACGTTCACCGAGACCGGGATCCGGTTGGTGAGCGGTGATCACCTCGACGCCGACATCATCGTCACGGCGACCGGCCTCGAACTCCTCGCGCTCGGCGGCGTCACCCCGAACGTCGACGGCGAGCAGATCGACCTGGCCGACACGTTCACCTACAAGGGGTTCATGTACTCCGGCGTGCCGAACCTCGGCACGACCTTCGGCTACATCAACGCGTCGTGGACGCTCCGGGCCGACCTGATCGCCCACTACATCTGTCGTCTGCTCAACAAGATGACCGAGAACGGCTCCACTCGCGCGGTGCCGGTCGTGACCGACCCCGACATGCCGCGCCGGCCGTACGTCGACGACTTCCCGGCCGGGTACATGCAGCGGAACATCAACTCGTATCCGAAGCAGAGCGACCGTGACCCGTGGACCGCGTCGCAGAGCTACAAGTATGACCGCAAGGTCTTGCTCGGGCCCGATGTCGACGTCGACGACGGGGTCATGGAGTTCAGCACGCCGGTCGCCGCCGCGACGCCGGTCAACGCCTGAGTCGCCGCCGATCCGACGAATTCGCGCCGCGACACATTTTCGGGAACCGGTCATGGGGTCGGCGACGTCCAACCTCCATGATCACCACGCGACTCCACACACGTTCACTCGTCGCCCTCCTCGCGGTCGGGTCGCTGGGCCTCGCGGCCTGCGGCTCCGACGATGCCGGCGACGAACTGCCCACCCCTGCCCCGGCCGAACAACCCGCCGATGAACCGGCCGATGAACCCGCAGACGACTCACCGGCTGACGAGCCCACCGACGAGCCCGCCGTCGAGGGTGACGTGATCGGCACGGCCAACATCGGTGGAACGATCGTCGATCCGAAGCCCCACCCGATCGACGACATCGCGATCGCCGAGTCGTACCCCGAGCAGTTGATGGTGCAGTTCACCTCCGGTGACGCCAACTGCCTCGCGGCCACGGCGACCGCCACCGCGTCGGGCGACGAGGTCGTCGTCTCCCTCGTGGTCGGCATCACCGAGGACGCCATGTCGAAGTCGTGCGTGGCCGGCGATGTTCAGCACACGCTCAACGTCGCGCTCGACGAGGGTCTCGACGGCCGTTCGGTCGCCGCCGCCGACGCCTGACTCACCAAGCGTCTGCGTCATCCGGTGTCTGACACCGTTTGACGCAGACACCGTTTGACGCAGCGGCAACTCGATCAGTAGCCGCGCTCGCGGTCGACCATTGCGTCGCTCGGCATCGTGCCGTCGGCGAGGAAGCGACGGATGTTGTCGGCCGCGATGATCGCGGCGGTGTCGGTGCTCGTCGGCCCCGAGATGTGCGGAAGCACGGTGACCGACGGATGCGACCAGAAGCGATGCGACTCCGGAAGCGGCTCCACGTCGAACACGTCGAGCACCGCGTGATCGAGGTGCCCGGAGTCGAGCGCGGCGAGCAGCGCGTCGTCGTCGATCGTCGGCCCGCGTCCGAAGTTCACGATCGACGAACCCGGTCGCATCGACGCGAACGCGTCCGTGCCCAGGAGGCCGACGGTTGCCGCCGTGTGCGGCAGAAGGTTGATCACGATGTCGGAGCGCTCGAGCACGGCGGTGAAACCGTCGGTGCCGTGGTGGCACTCGACGCCGTCGACGAGCTTCGGCGAGCGTGACCATCCGGCCACGTCGAACCGTTGATCGCGGAGCGTCGTCGCGGCAACGGTGCCGAGCGCTCCGAGTCCGAGCACGCTGACTCGGCGGCTGCTCGCTCGCACCGGCGGCTGTTCGATCCACTCCCGCGCCGTCTGCTGTCGCGCATAGCGCGGCATGTCGCGATGCAGGTACAGCGTCCACGCGAGCACGGCCTCGGCCATGGTGAGCGCGAGCTGCGGGTCGACCATGCGCGCCACGGCGACACCCTCCGGAACGGCGGGAAGAATCGCTTCGACACCGGCCCACGTGCTCTGGACGAAGCGCAGGTTCGACAGCGACGACAGTTGTTCGGCGCTGGGTCCGTCGACCACCGCGACGGTCGCCTCGCCGAGCCGCTCGGACGGAATGTCGGCGTGCACGACGACGTCGATCTCGGGCATCGCCGCGCGCAACTGCTCGACGAGTTCGTCGTGCGGTTCCCACTCGACGTTGCGAACGAACGGCACCAGCGGCTTCATCGACTCAGCATGCCAGCCACCCACCGATCCGAAGTTGATTACATCGCTCCCGGAGCGATGTAATCAACTTTGCTCGGACACGGGGGTCGGCGGGGAGGTCTAGTGTCCGCAGAATGATCGGTGTCGAGGTGTGTGATCGTTGCGGGTTCGAGCGAGCCGAGTGGAACGAACAGGACGCGCAGCGGACCCTGCTCCATGCCGACGACATGTTGAACCTCTGGTCGGTCGATGCGACCGGTCATCTCGACCGAAAGCTGCAGGCGCGTCGACTCGACGACCTCAAGGCGATCGCCGCCGCCGACGACCTGTTCGACAAGGTTCATCACCTGATGCACGGCCTGTGCTCGATCGCCGACGTGCGCCGTGCTGCGGGTGATGCGGTGTCGCTACAGCGCGGAACGATCGCTCAGATCAGCCGCTCCGGTGGTGGCGTCCCCAAGCTGGCCGTCGACGCGGCGGCGATCGGACGTCGCGGCGTCGACGGCGACGTGCAGCACACCCGTGTCCACCACGGTCGCCCGTGGCAGGCGTTGTGCCTGTGGAGTTCCGAGGTGATCGATGCGCTCGCCGCCGCGGGCCACCCGATCACGCCCGGCGCCGCCGGCGAGAACATCACCATCTCCGGTGTCGACTGGTCGACACTGCGCGGCGGCACGATCGTCGACATCGGCGAGGTGCGTTGTCAGCTCTCCGCGCCGGCGGTGCCGTGCTCGAAGAACGCCCAGTGGTTCACCGGCGGCGACATCAGCCTGATCGACCATTCGCTCCATCCCGGCCAGAGCCGCTGGTACGCCTCGGTCCTCCGCCCGGGCTCCATCACCACCGGCGACCCGGTCACCATCAGCCCCGTCAGCCCCACCTGACCAAGAGCACCGACCACCAGCCCGCCCCAAGCAGGTTCTGCCCCTCAGATCCGTCATCCGTGACGCTTGTCAGGGGCAAAACCGAGGAGGCAGGGCTTTGCCCCTTGAATCGGTCATGGGTGACGGATTGCCGGGGCAAAACCGGGTGGTGGCGCGGGGAGATCGCGGCGGCGGCGTCAGCGGCGCCAGTTGTAGGCGCGTTCGACTCTGGCGACGCGGAGTTCGTAGCCGTCGTACCAGCGGGCGCGACCGGTGTCGCGGGTAGCGGTGTGCTCGACGTCGGACTTCCACGCGGCGATGGCGTCTTCCGTTTCCCAGTACGACACGGTGATGCCGACGCCGACGTCGTCGGATGTCGACTCCACGCCGAGGAAACCCGGTTGCCGCGCGGCGAGCTCGACCATGCGATCGGCAGCCTCCGCGTACCCAGCAGCGTCGGTCGACGCGAGCCGCGTGAAGATCACCGCGTAGTACGGCGGATCGGGAGTCTCGGCGAACGCAGCCATGCGACAACGATGCCACGCCGCCCACGTCGAGACGCTGAGTGTTTCGAGACGCTGTGCGTATCGAGGCCGATGCGTCAGACTGGCGTCATGGCATGGGTCACCGGAGCTGAATCGAAAGCCGACCTGTTGATGGAGGCGGCGCGACGCGCCGCGGACTTCGTGTCGGTCGAGCGAGACCGACCCGTCGTGCCCACCGCCGAAGCGCTCGATCGGCTCGGTTCGATCACGTTCAACGCCACGCTCGACCGACCGCTCGACGCGCAGAACGTGATCGCGATGCTCGACGAGATCGGCAGTGCGGCGACGGTGAGCAACACGGGTGGGCGCTACTTCGGTTTCGTCACCGGCGGGGTCGAACCCGTCGGCCTCGCCGCCTCGGTGCTCGCCGGAGCGTGGGACCAGAACACCGCACTCCCCGTCATGTCGCCGATCGCAGCACACCTCGACGCGCTCGCTGCCGAGTGGATGGTCGACCTCCTCGGACTGCCGTCGCGTTCGATCGCGACGTTCTGTGCCGGCGCGTCGATCGCCAACCTCACCTCGATCATCACCGCCCGCGACACCCTGCTCCGCGAGGCGGGATGGGACACCGCAGCCGACGGGCTCATCGGCGCTCCGCCGCTCACGGTGGTTGCCTCCGAGGAGATCCACTCGTCGGCGATCAAGGCGCTCCGACTCGCCGGCCTCGGCTCCGGGTCGGTCGTTCCGATCCCGACCGACCGGTACGGACGAGCCCGCGCCGATGCCGTGCCGACCACGACCGGCCCCACACTCGTGCTGCTCCAAGCGGGCAACGTCAACACCGGGTACAGCGACCCGTTCGCCGACATCATCGACCAGCTCGACGCGACGCGGACGTGGGTGCACGTCGACGGCGCGTTCGGGCTGTGGGCCAACGCGGCACCCGAGCGGCGCGACCAGCTCGAAGGAATCGCACGCGCTGATTCGTGGGCGACCGACGGCCACAAGTGGCTCAACACGCCCTACGACTGCGGCGTGGCGATCGTCGCCGATCCCGACGCCCTGTCGCAATCGATGCGGATGGACGCGGCCTACGCGGCGGGAACGGGTGGGCGAGCACCGATGAACCTCAGCCTGCAGATGTCGCAGGGCGCGCGTGCGATTCCGGTGTGGGCCATCCTCGCCACGCTCGGTCGCGACGGTGTCGCCCAGGCGGTCGAGCGATGCTGCCGCCACGCCGAGCGCTTCGCCGACCTGCTCGGCGACGCCGGCATCGACGTGTTGGTTCCGCCGGTCCTCAACCAGGTGCTGGTCGCCTTCGGCGACGACGACCACACCGACGCGGTCATCGCGAAGGTGCAAGCCAGCGGCGACGCGTGGATGGGCGGCACCACCTGGCACGGTCGGCGAGCGATGCGGATCAGCGTTTCCGACACCAGCACCACCGCCGATGACGTCGACCGCGCGGTCGCGGCCATCGTCGCGGCGGCCTGACGGCCAACGCGAGCGCGCCAGCACCGAGCGAGCGTGCAGCCGAGCGCGCGCTTCGTGCACGACGGGGTCGTCGGTGACTGCTACGCAATGAGTATGGATCTGCTCACGGGGCACGCTGCGAACCAACCCGACAAGACGGCGGTGATCGACGACCGAGCCAACGGCGACGTCCGCATCTGCACCTACGCCGAGCTCGAGGATCGTGCCAACCAACTGGCGCACGTCATCACCGCGCACGGCGTCGAGACGGGCAGCAAGGTGGTGTGGTGCGGCCAGAACTCGATGGGGCTCGTCGAGATGATCAACGCCGCGCGCAAGGTCGGGGCCACGGCCGTGCCGCTCAACTATCGACTCTCCGACGAGGAGGCCGCATACGTCGTCGACCACTGCGACGCCACCGTGGTGTACGTCGACGCCGACTACGCCCCGCTGTTCGAACGGATCCGGAGCGATCTGCCCAAGGTCGAGCACATCCTCGTGTTCGACGGTGAGGCTCCGGACGGGATGATCGCCGTCGACCGGCTCGTTGCCGCGGCGAGCACCGAGACCTACGCCGTCGAGGGTGACGGCACCGACAACAGCACGACGATGATCTACACGTCTGGCACCACGGGCAAGCCGAAGGGTGCGTTGCGTCGCACGACCCGTGACCCTCAGCAGGGCGCGGCGCTCCTCCAACACATCGGCTACTCGCCCGACGACGTCTACCTCACCACCGGCCCGCTGTATCACTCGGGACCGGGTGGCTTCATGGCGATCGGACTGGCGATGGGGCAGACGATCGTGCTGCAGCGCAAGTTCGACCCGGTCGACTGGCTCCGGCTGCTCACCACCTACAAGGCGACCACCACGTTCTCCGCGCCCACGCCGATTCGCATGATCTGCAACCTTCCCGACGACGTGTTCGCGCAGTACGACACCTCGTCGATGCGGGTGATGATCGCAAACGCAGCTCCGTGGAGCTATGCGCTCAAGCAGCTCTACGTCACCAAGCTGCCGCCCGAATCGCTCTTCGAGGTGTACGGCTCCACCGAGCTGGGCGTTAACACGGTGCTGCGCCCGGAAGACCAGCTGCGCAAGCCGGGGTCGTGTGGCAAGGAAGCGCCGATGGTCGAGATCCGTCTCTACGACGACGCCGGCAACATCGTCACCGACACCGGGCCGGAGGCCACCGGGGAGGTGTTCGTGCGATCGGCGTCGGTGTTCTCCGACTACTACAAGCAGCACGACAAGTTCGAAGAAGACCATCGCGACGGTTTCCAGACCGTCGGCGACATCGCGTATCGCGACGACGAAGGCTTCCTCTACATCTGCGATCGCAAGAAGGACATGATCATCTCCGGTGGGATGAACATCTATCCCGCCGAGATCGAAGCGGCGCTCGAAGCGCACCCCGAGATCTACGAAGCCGCGGTGTTCGGGATCCCGAGCGAGGACTGGGGCGAGACGGTGCACGCGATCATCGTGAAGCACGATGGTTCGAGTCTCGACGACGCGGCGGTCACGGCGTTCGCTCGCGAGCATCTGGCGAGCTACAAGATCCCGCGGTCGTTCGGCTGGATGGACGAACTGCCGAAGACGGGGAGCGGCAAGGTGCTCAAACGCGATCTGCGCAAACCGTTCTGGGACGCCGCGGCGGGCAACGTCTGAGGCTTCCGACTCGGGTCTCGTCGGGCGCGGACCTCCCCGAGCCGGTCGTCGACCGGCTGACACGGTTCGACACGGTTCGACACGGTTCGAAATCGGCGAGGAGTAAGTCGGTTCGCGTCGGCCAGACTGTCGACCTATGAACAGCATGTCCACGTTGGACCGTCCCGACGACGCAGCGCGAGCCTCGGCCGGCCGACCCGGCGACGGTGGTGACAGCTCGAGTCCGTCGGCGTGGGCACGTCTCGGTGGCGTGGCGTACGACCGACGCGGTCGCGTCCTCATCGCCTGGCTGGCCATCTTCTTCATCACGTTCGGCGCCGTCGGGGCGATCGGCGCCTCGTCGGAATCGTCGTTCGAGAGCCCCGACTCCGAGTCGGCGCGCGGCTTCGAGATCCTGCAGGACAACTTCGGCAGCGCCGGCAGTTTCCTGTCGGGTTCGATCGTGTTCGAGAGCGACGCCGGTATCGCCGACGACGAGATCGCTACCGCCATGAGCGAGCTGTTCGCCGAGATCGATGCGTTCGACGAGGTCACCGTCACCAGCCCGTACTCGCCGCTCGGTGTGCAGCAGGGCCTCGTCTCGGAAGACGGCACCATCGCCTACGCGACGCTGGCGTTCACCGACGACACCGACGAGATACGAGCGAGTGAGATCGGTCGTGAGATCGAGCGGTCGGTCGAGGAGATCGAGGTCGAGGGGCTCAACGTCGAGATCGGTGGTGCTGCGCTCTCGGAGTTCGAGCCGCCCGAATCCGAACTGATCGGCGTCGCCTTCGCGATCGTCATCTTGATCCTGGCCTTCGGCTCGGTGCTCGCCATGGGCCTGCCGATCGGCGTGGCGTTCGTCGGCGTGGGTATCGGCATCGGCACCATCCAGTTGCTCACCAACGTCTTGTCGATCCCCGACTTCGCGACCTCTCTGGGCGCGATGATCGGCCTCGGCGTCGGCATCGACTACGCCCTGTTCATCGTCACTCGATATCGAGAGGGCACGCGCGCCGGACTCGATTACCGCACGGCTGTGGTCACCGCGATCGACACCGCGGGTCGCGCCGTGGCGTTCGCCGGAGCGACCGTCGTGATCTCGTTGCTCGGCATGTACATCATGGGCTTGGCGTTCATCACGGGGCTCGCCACCGGCGCAGCCGTCACCGTCACCATCACCATGGCCGCGTCGGTCACGTTGCTGCCGGCGCTCATCGGCTTCGCCGGACCACGGGTCGAAACGACGCGTTGGCGCGGCCTGATCATGGCCGGCGGGGCATCGTTCGCGCTGCTCGGCATCGGCATCGGCGTACCGCTCATGGGTGCGCTCGGTGCGGTCGTGCTCGTGGCCACGCTGCTGCTCTCGTTCGTCGTCCCGGGGTTGCGCGAGGCACTGCCGCCGCGAGCTGAGAAGGACCTGCGCGACACGTGGTCGTATCGCTGGAGCCGGTTCGTCCAGAAGCGGCCGTGGCCGATGGCGCTGGGCGTCACCGCCTTCCTGCTGCTCATCAGCGTGCCGGTGCTCGGCCTCCGCCTCGGCTTCGGCGACGAGAGCACCTTCGCCGAAGACACCACCACCCGTCAGGCGTACGAACTGCTCGCCGAAGGTTTCGGTCCCGGCAGCAACGGTCCGCTCCTGCTCGTCGCCGAGGTCACCGACCCGTCGCAGATCGAGACGATCGTCGGCGTCGTTGCCCGTCTCAACGAGACGCCGGGCATCTCGCAGGCGCTCGGCCCGATTCCGTCCGAGAGCCAGGAGGCGGTCCTCATCCGCGTCGTGCCGACGACCGGTCCGCAGGAGGAAGCGACCTCCGATCTCGTCGAGATCCTCCGCGACGACGTGCTCCCGGCAGCGACCGCGGGTACCGACGTGGAGGTCTTGGTGACCGGTTCGGTCGCGTCGAGCGTCGACTTCAGCTCGTACCTCGCCAAGCGGCTGCCGATCTTCTTCGTCGCCGTGCTGTCGCTCTCGTTCCTGCTCTTGATGATGGTGTTCCGCTCGGTGCTCGTGCCGCTCAAGGCCGTCATCATGAACCTGCTGTCGATCGGCGGCGCCTACGGCCTCGTCGTGGCGGTCTTCCAGTGGGGCTGGGGCGTCGAGTTGCTCGGCACCGGCAACGGGCCGATCGAACCGTTCCTCCCGATGATGCTCTTCGCGATCGTGTTCGGACTCTCGATGGACTACGAGGTCTTCCTGCTCTCGCGGGTGAAGGAGGAGTACGACAAGACCGGCGACGCTGCGAACTCCGTGGCCGACGGCCTGGCCGCCACGGCCCGCGTCATCACCGCGGCGGCGGCGATCATGGTCGTGGTGTTCGGCAGCTTCGTGCTCGAAGACCAGCGCGTCATCAAGATGTTCGGCCTCGGCTTGGCGTCGGCGGTGTTCCTCGACGCGACGCTCGTCCGCATGCTGCTCGTGCCGGCCACGATGGAGCTGCTCGGCGAGAAGAACTGGTGGCTCCCGAAGTGGCTCGACAAGGTGCTGCCGACCCTCAACGTCGAAGGCGGAAGCCATGATGCCGCCGGCGCGAGCCGGGACGCTGACGGCGCCAGCCGCGACGTCGAGCCGGCTTCGACGAGCTGACCGGCGCGTGTCAGCGGCGCTCTTTGCGCCACACGATGCGCAGCCCTGACCAGACCTCGCTGATCGCGCAGACCTTGTTGTCGACGAGGCCGAGCGGCAAGGCCACCTCGCGGACGACGTCTTCGGTCATGTCGGTCGGCACCTTCGATGCTCGCTTCGGCCACGCGATCCACAACCCGCCTTCGGGGAAGATCGTGCGGCCGAGGGAGTCGATGCGTCGCTGGAATGCGGCGCGCGACGTGGTGAAGAACACGACGACATCGGCCTTACCGCGAAGGTTGGTCGTGAACGTCACGTCGTCCGGGACCGGTGCGAGCAGGTCGCGGAACCCGTCGGGCTCGTCGATGATCGCAACATGTGTTCCGGGTCCGATTCCGAGCTTCTTGGCGAGCGGCGTGCCCGAGTATCCGGCTGGCATGCTCCGATGTTGCCACGTTGTACGGTCGACGCATGGCTGACGAACCGGGCCCGCTGATCGCAGCGGGGCGTGCTGCCGACGTCTTCGACGTGGGTGATGGCAAGGTGCTGCGTCGCTACCGAGGCACCCACGGCGACGTCGAGCACGAGGCGCGGATCATGGCCTACGTCGCCGAACGCGGCTATCCGGTACCGACCGTCCACGAGGCGAGCGGAGCCGACATCGTCATGGACCACGTCGACGGCACGACCATGCTCGCCTCGCTCGAGGCCGCGCCGTGGAAGGTTGTGTGGCATGCGCGTCTGCTCGCCAAGCTGCAACGCGACCTCGCGAAGATCCCGGCACCCGACTGGATGCTGGGGCCGTCGGTCGACCCGGCTCGCCGTCTCAGCGTGTTGCACCTCGACCTGCATCCGATGAACGTCATGCTCTCCAAACGGCACGGACCGATCGTGATCGACTGGACCAACGCCGGCGGTGGACCGGCGGCCTTCGACGCGGCGATCACCTACGTCGAGATCGCCACGTTCGAAACGAGCGGACCGCGCGATCAGATCGGTCAACGGGTGTTCGCCGAAGCGTTCAAGCGCTTCCGTCGAGTCCCGAACTTCGACGCGTTCGTCGAGACGGCCTGTGATCATCGCCTCGCCGATTCGGGCATCACCCCTGGTGAACGAGTCGCCGTCGCCGAGCTCCGCAAGAAGGTCAAGCGCTCCGACACGCCGTGACGGTTCCGGCGTGCCGGACTCAGGCGTGCCGGTCGAAGCCGCCTTCGGCGTCGATCACTTGTCCGCGGATCCACGCGCCGCGGTCGCCGACGACGAACTCGACCACGTCGGCGATGTCGTCGGGCGAGCCCCAACGGCCGTCGGGGAACCGTGACGCCACGCTCTCGTGGAGTTCTGCGTCGGCGTAACCGGTGTCGACCGGGCCCGGGTTGATGCAGTTGGCGATGATGCGACTCGGCGCCAGCGCGTGGTCGAGCGACGCGGTCATCTGGTGCAGCGCCCCTTTGGTGACCGCGTAGGCGATCTCGCCGTCCATCGGGCCGAGGTGCTGCCCGCTGGTGAACCAGACGAGCCGTCCGAGCGGTGGAGCGTCGGTCGGCGCGGGTTGGTGGACCTCGGCGAACCGCTGAGCGAGGAGGACGATCGATCGGACGTTGACCGCCCACGCGCGATCGAGTTCGGTGGCGGTGACGTCGGCGAGCGACGCCGACGAACTGCGGGCGTGCACCGCGGCGACGATGTCGAGTCGCCCGTGTGCGTCGATCACCTCGTCGACGAGCCGCCGCGGCGTGTCGGGGTCCTCCAGATCGTGGCTGAGCACCGGCACGCCGACGTCTGGTGGCTCCGACCCGCCCCAGGGCATCTCGTCGTCGTGTGGCGACCAGCCGGTGGCGACCACGGTGGCCCCGGCATCGTGGAGCCGACGGGCGACGGCAGCGGCGATGCCGACCCGCCGCGACACTCCGGTCACCAACGCCACGCGGCCAGACAGTTCGAGCGGAGCCATCGACCGAACTTAGCCCCCGCTTGTTTCCCCCGGTCCCGGTCGAAAAGAAACAACCGCTTGTTTCCTTTGGACCGGGTCGAAAAGAAACAACCGAACGAGACACGGGTCCGAACGATCGCGAAAGAACGTGGCGCACCGAGGCGCCCACGGCTTAAATGGTCGGATGGCCTCGCGATCGAAGTCCGGATCCGCACGCACCGCGCCGAAAGGACGCGCCACCGCGTCGCGCAACGAGGCTCGGAGCGGGCGGTCGTTCCTGTCGCCGACGATGGAGTGGGTGCTCGCCGTCGTCGTGTTCCTGTTGGTCCTCGCGGCGATCTTCTACTTCTTCGGCGACATCCGCTCGACGCTCGGCGGCACCACCTCGCCGGCCGACGTGTCGCGCGATGTGGCCGTCGCCGCGGCCACCGTCACCTGACGATCGGGCCGTCCGCGGCCGCCGCCGTATGATCGCAGGGTGAGTGATCTGCAACCGATCGTCGGTGTCGTGATGGGTTCGTCGAGCGACTGGCCGACCATGTCGAGAGCTGTCGGCATCCTCGAACGGTTCGGCGTGCCGCACGAAGCCGAAGTGGTGAGCGCCCATCGGATGCCCGACGAGATGTTCGCCTACGCCGAGGCGGCACGCGGCCGAGGCCTGCGGGCGATCATCGCCGGAGCCGGGGGCGCAGCTCACCTGCCCGGCATGCTCGCCGCGAAGACCGTGGTGCCCGTGCTGGGCGTGCCGGTCGCGTCGAAGCACCTGTCGGGGCAGGACTCGCTGTACTCGATCGTGCAGATGCCCGGCGGCATCCCGACGGCGACGTTCGCGATCGGCGAAGCCGGTGCCACCAACGCGGCGCTCTTCGCCGTCGCGTTGCTCGCCGCCGACGACGATCGTCTGCACCAGGCGCTGATCGACTACCGCACCGAGATCCGCGACATCGCCGCGTCGTCCACGCTGCCTCCCGCCGACTGACGATCGAGATGCACCGCACGATGCTGGAGCACGCCGTGACGCCGGGAGACCACCGATGACGAACGACGCCGCGACGGTGCCGTTGCGCGGTCCGATCGCTCCGCCCGCCACGATCGGGATGCTCGGTGGCGGTCAGTTGGGCAAGTACGCGCTGATGGCGGCCAACGCGATGGGGTATCGCACGCTCGTCCTCGATCCCGACCCGTCGGCGCCATCGGGCGTGGTCGCCAACGACCATCTCGTCGCCGCGTACGACGACCCGGCATCGTTGCGTCGCCTCACGATCGACTGCGATGTGATCACCACCGAGTTCGAGAACCCGCCCGCCGCCGCGCTCGCGACGCTGGCAGGTTCGACGCAGGTGGCGCCGCGTCCGTCGAGTGTGGGCATCGCACAGGACCGCGTCGCCGAGAAGGAGTTCCTGCTCGACAACGGATTTCCGGTCGGGCGCCACGTCGTACTCGACGACGCGATCCCGATCGCCGACGACGTGTTGGACGAGGTGGCCGATGGTGGTGCGATCGTCAAGACCGCACGCCTCGGGTACGACGGCAAAGGACAGCGGCGCGTCACCGGTCGCGCCGAGGCGCTCGCCGCATGGGCCGAGCTCGGTGGGGTCGTGTGTGTCGTCGAGGAGTTGCTCGACCTGCGATGTGAGGTGAGCGTGTTGGTGGCGCGCACCTCCGACGGTCGTGTCGACACGTGGCCGGTGGCCGAGAACGTCCACGTCGACGGCATTCTCGACGTGTCGATCGTGCCGGCCCGGATCGACCCGGTCCTGGCTGATCGAGCGGTCGGTCTGGCGATGGCGCTCGCCGACGCGCTCGACTACGTCGGCGTGCTCGCGGTCGAGATGTTCGTGGTGGGCGACGAGTCGGGTGCCGACACGATCCTGGTCAACGAGATCGCGCCGCGTCCGCACAACTCGGGTCACTGGACGCTCGACGTCAGCGTCACGAGCCAGTTCGAGCAGCAGATCCGAGCGGTGTGCGGGTTGGGCCTGGGCGACTCGTCGATGACCGCGCCCGCTGCGGCCATGGTCAACGTGCTCGGCGACATGTGGTTCGACGAGCCGTCCGACATCGCGGTCGAACCCGACTGGGCCGTCGTGCTCGACGAGCCTGCGGCAACGCTCCACCTCTACGGCAAGACCGAGCCGCGGCGCGCCCGCAAGATGGGCCACATCACGGTCAGCGCGCCGACCCCCGACCTTGCCGCTCGCAAGGCGCTGGCCCTCCGCACCGCCGCCGCCCACTGACCGTCATCCGGTGTCAGACACCGATTGACGAGCGGTGAACTCTGGACTGGGCGAGTTTCGTCGCGAGCGGGGGTGTGTGGGCGTGCCATAGATTGACGCCATGTTCTGGTCCGCACGCGACATCCCTGACCTGCACGGCAAGACGGTGGTGATCACGGGGGCCAACGGTGGGCTCGGGCTCGCTTCGGCCAAGGCCATGGCCGGCAAGGGCGCCCGCATCGTGATGGCTGCCCGCAACCAGGCGAAGGCCGTCGATGCGCGAGACGAGATCCTCGCCGCCCACCCGGACGCGTCGCTCGAGATCGTCGAGCTGGATCTGGGCTCGCTGGCCTCCGTCGCGTCGGCCGCCGAACAGATCGCCGCAGCGCACGACCGCATCGACGTGTTGATGTGCAACGCCGGCGTCATGGCCATGCCCCAGGGCACGACGGAGGACGGCTTCGACACGCAGATGGGGATCAACGTGCTCGGCCACTGGGCGCTCATCTCCCACCTCCTCCCGATGCTGGTCACGACGCCGGGAGCTCGGGTCGTGACGCTGTCGAGCACGGCGCAGCACACGGGCACGGCCATCGACCCGGACGATCCGCACATGCGCGAGAAGTTCGACGAGTGGCGGATGTACGGCCAGACGAAACTCGCGATGCGCCATCTCGCGGTCGGTCTCCAACAGCAGTTCGATGCGGCCGGCGTCGATGCGAAGGCGCTCTCGGCGCAACCCGGCCTGACGAACTCCGACCTGCAGACGACGACCCACTCGCACGGTGGTGCCGGATTGCTGGGGTCGATGTCGGTGAAGCTCGTCGAGACGATCGGCATGTCGACCGACCGTGGCGCGCTCAGCCAACTCCGGGCCGCGACCGACCCTGATGCGCCCGGCGCCGGTTTCTACGGACCGCTGTTCGCGACCAACGGCCCGCCCGTGCGCAAACCGTTGGTCCGCCCCGGCACCGAGTCTGCGATCGATGCGCTGTGGCGGGTCGGTGAAGCCGAGACCGGCCTCGAGATCGACGTCGCCGCCGCCCTCGCTGCCAACTGACGCCATAGGCGACGCCTCCCGAGGGTGATTTTTGGCCTGGGCGAAAATCGTCGCGTGAGGGTGATTTTTGGACTGGGCAGATGTCGTCGCGTGGGAGGATGGCCGCATGAGCGACGACTATGGGAACCGGTGGCGTGCCGCGGCCCGTGCTGCCGCGTTTGTGCCGTACGAGCCGGTCGGCGACACGATCGACGGCATCTGGCCGAGCGGATTCGGTGGGCCACCGGAGGCGACCGGACACCTCGCCATGGACGCACGGCGCGACGGGGCGGATCTGTCGGTCGACACCATCGCCACGCCCTCACACGGCGATCCGAACGTACGCCGCTCGATGCTCGTCCATGATCTGCTCGGCCGGCGCGTGCTCGACCAGAGCAAGATCGAACTGCCGTACTCGATCACCGTCGAGAGCGACGATCGCGACATCTCGGTGTCGGGGCGACCGACCACGTTCACCGGGGTCCGGACCGCCGGGTCATCTCGCTGGATCGGGGAGGCGACGGTCGACGGTCTGCTCATCCGAATCGAACTCGACGGCGCCGTCGACTTCGAGCTGCGCCCCTGCACCGACCCGAACGCCCTCGCTCCCGGACCTCCGGGTCAAATGGTGTCAGACACAGAATGACGGGCGGGTCGCAGCGATCGTCAGAGCGAGTTGGCGAGGCGGATCTGTGACGCGCTGGCGAGGAAGGTGCCGTCGGGGGCCCATGCGCTGAGGGATTCGTCGACCCATCCGTCGGCGGAGACGGTCGAGCGCGTGTCGAGCAGCATCCACGGCGACGTCGTCGTGTGGACGCCGGGCGCGGGACGAATCGACAACTCGACGGTCGGAAACGCGACCAGGTCGGTCATCGTGGCCGCCGCTGACGGTGCGAGCGCGTCGAGCAGGATGACGAGTCGCGCCAGGTCGACGGGTGCTGGATCGTCACGGAGTCGGATCCACGCCGCCAGGTGAGCGTCGTCGCCGCCGGCGTAGGGGCGCTCAGCGGTCGTCGGACGGATCTCGATGAACGCGCCGAACGGGACGAACTCGATCGGCATGGCGAACTCGTCGCACTCGGTCGGCGCCGCGTACGCGGGCATCGGTGGCGTGACGTCGCGGAGGGCGACCTTCGACCGCCCGAACAGCGCCGACATGGACACGCACTGCGTGCCTCGGCTGGTCAGCGTGGCGTGGGCGGTCGCGATCGTCCGGTCGTGGTCGGGAGCATCGACCGTCACCGCCACCTCGTCACGCACCGCTCGGGAGAACCGAGCCTGAATGCTGCGGACCTGCGTCTCGTCGAGACCGGAATCGAGTACCGCTCGCAGCGCGAGCGCGAGTCCGATCCCGCCGTGGAGCCCGCCGAAGCCGTGCAGCGCCGGTGACACCTCCGCAGGCCCGGCGATGTCGGCGACGGCGTCCTGCGGCGTCGACAGACGAGACGGGCGAGTGGCGGCGGATCGGGGCGTGTCGAACATCATGAGTTGCATCATAAGACTGACTGTGTCAATGTGTCCACATGACCTCTCAGACCGTCGATGAACCGACTGCTGCAAGCATCCGCCGTGCCCGTCGGACGCTGCTCGTGTCGGCGCTCGCCACCCTTGCGACCTTCCTCGACACGACCATCCTCTACGTGGCCTTCCCCGACATCGCGAGCACGTTCACAGGCGCCGGCACCACCGAGTTGTCGTGGGTGCTCAACGGCTACACGATCGTGTTCGCCGCACTGTTGGTTCCGGCAGGCAAGGTCGCCGATCGGCTCGGGCACCGCAAGGTCTTCTTGATCGGATCTGGCGTGTTCACGGCGACGTCGATGCTGTGTGGCCTCGCGCCAAACGTCGAGTTGCTCAACACGTTTCGACTCGCCCAGGCGGTCGGTGCGGCGATGCTCATTCCGTCGTCGCTCGCCCTCGTGATGGCGGCGTTCCCGCGGGAGCAGCTTCCGAGGGCGGTCGCGATCTGGGGCGCTGCGGGCGCGGTGGCGGGAGCGCTGGGACCGACGCTCGGCGCCGGCGTCGTCGAAGCGCTCGGCTGGCGGTGGGCGTTCTTCATCAACCTCCCGATCGGTGTGTTCACGATCGTCGCCGGGCGGCGGGTGCTCGCCGAATCGAGCGACCCGACCACTCGCATCCCGTCGTTCGTCGGTGTCGCACTCGTCGCCGGAGCGGCCGCAATCCTCTCCTACGGCGTGGTCGAGACCGACCGTTTCGGCTGGCTCGACCAGCGCACGATGATCGTCCTCGCGATCGGTCTGGCCACGCTCGCCGTCTTCATCGTGCATCAGCGGCACACGGTGGCGCCTGCCCTCGATCTCGAACTGTTCGGCATCGGCAACTTTCGATGGGGAAACCTCGCGGGGCTCGCGTTCGGCACCGCCTTCTCCGCGATGTTCCTCGGATCGATCCTCTTCCTCACCGAGGTGTGGGGCTGGTCGATTCTCGCTGCCGGCTTCGGCGTGGCCCCCGGACCGGCGCTCGTGGCGATCATCGCACCGCGCGCCGGTTCGCTCGCCGGTCGGATCGGGCAGCGACCGCTCCTCGTCGCCGGCGGATTGTTCTACGCATCGGGCGGCCTCTACCGGTATGTGTTCCTGAGCGACGATGTCGACTACGTCGTCGACTATCTGCCGTCGATGCTGCTCACCGGAATCGGCGTCGCCTTGTGCCTCCCACAACTCTCCAGCGTCGTGGCGCAGGCCCTTCCGCCCACTCGTATCGGTGTCGGCGGAGCGGTGCTGCAGGCAATCCGGCAGTTCGGTGGCACCCTCGGCGTGGCGCTCACCGTCGCGATGCTCGGCACCCCCGCGTCGCTCGCCGCCGCCCTCGCCGGATTCGATCGGATCTGGCTGGTGATCATCATCGGCGGGCTCGCCACCACCCTCGTCTCGCTACCGCTGCGAACCCGACCGGTCGTCGAGCCGCACACGGCCGCACCCGCCGGTGCGTCGACCTAGCCTCGTCTCATGCGCCGCAAGAGCTTCGCCGACATGAACTGCTCGGTCGCCCGCACCCTCGACGTGGTCGGCGACCCGTGGACGTTGCTGGTGGTCCGCGACCTGTTTCGTGGGATCGCGCGATTCGACGACCTGCAGGAGAGTCTCGGCATCGCCCGCAACACGCTCACCGCTCGCCTCACCCAACTCGTCGGCAACGGCATCGTCGAGCGAGTCGAGTATCAGCCGCATCCTCCGCGCTACGACTATCGCCTCACCCGGAAGGGGCGTGCGCTCGGCCCCGTGCTGCTCACGCTGATGGCGTGGGGCGACGAGTGGGGAGACATGGGCGAGCCGCTCGTCGTCACCGTCGATCGCACGACCGGCCGACGGGTCACCCCCGTCTTCGTCGACGAGGAGACCGGCCTGCCGCTCACCGATGGCCGCTTCGAGACGCGCGCTGCCGACGCCTGATGGTTGCGCGCCGCCGGGTCGGCGTGTGCGGCTGTCAGTAGGAAGCGCCGGCGGGGCCGGGCTTGCGGCGGCCGCCGCGGCGTTCGCGAGGCTTGGCGACCTGGCGGACCGCCGCCACCTCGACCTCGACGTCGGGGACCTCGATCTCGCCGTCGAGCACCTTGCGCATCATCGCGAGGTGCTCCGGTGAACTGCCGCAGCATGCGCCGATGATCTGGATGCCGGCCTCCCGCTGGCGGACGGCGTGGGCGGCCATCACCTCGGGGGAGCCGCTGTAGTGCAGTTCGGCACCGACCCACTGGGGCATGCCGGCGTTGGCCTTGCTCACGAGGAGGATGTCGGCGTTGGTGGCGCGCATCTCCTCGAGCGCCGCTTCGGTGTCGGCGAGGTTGTTGCCGCAGTTGGCACCGACCGCGTCGACGCCGATCTCGGCGAGCCGGGTGACCGCATCGGCGCCGGTGACGCCCATCATCGTGCGACCCGCGGTGTCGTAGCTGAGCGTTGCGCAGATCGGCAGGTTGCTGACCGATCGGGCGCCTTCGACGGCGGCGGCGATCTCGTCGAGGTGACTCATCGTCTCGATCCACAGCACGTCGGCACCGCCGGCGTCGAGCCCTTTGGCCTGTTCGGCGAACGCCGCCGCACACGTTTCGGGTGTCATCGAACCCATCGGTTCGAGCAGTTCGCCGGTCGGACCCATCGAGCCGGCGACGAGCACGCGGCGGTCGGCGGCATCGGCCGCAGCGCGAGCCACGCGGGCGGCGGCCTCGTTGAGTTCGAGGACGCGGTCGTCGGCCTGGTGCAGCTTGAGGCGGAAGCCGGTGCCACCGAACGAGTTGGTGAGCACGATGTCGGAGCCGGCGTTGATGTAGTCGGTGTGGACCGCGGTGACCCGGTCGGGATGCTCGACGTTCCACAGTTCGGGAGCCCCGCCCGACTCGAGACCGCGCGAGAACAGCTCGGTTCCCATGGCGCCGTCGATCAGCAACACGCCACGCTCGTCGATCAGGTCGTGCAGGATGGTCATCCGAACAGTCTGCCGGACAAATCCGCTTGTTTCCCTTGGTCCCGGTCCAAGGGAAACAAGCGGGTCGTCAGCTGGTGCGGCGGTAGCGGAGGTCGGTGATGGGGCGACCGGCGTCGAGGCCCCGCTGTTCGAAGCGGGTGAGCGGCCGCTCGTCGGGTCGCTCGACGATGCCGCCGGTGAGCCGCGGTTCGGCCTCGCACACCTCGTGCATCAACTCGGCGTAGTCGACGATGTCGGTCGCGAGTTGGAGTTCTCCACCGATCTCGAGGCGGTCGGTGAGCGCCGTGACCATGTCGTGGCGGACGAGCCGGCGGTGGTGCTGGCGCGGCTTCTTCCACGGATCGGGGAAGAACACGCGGACGATGCGCAGCGACTCGGGGCCGACGCGATGGAGGAACTGGATGACGTCGCCGTACACGACGCGCACGTGCGGGAGCGGGTCGTTCTCGATCGCGTCGAGGACGGTGACCACGCCGGGATCGTGCACTTCGACGCCGAGCACGTCGTAGTCGGGCTGGGCGCGTGCCATCTGGATCGTCGACTCGCCGTGACCGAACCCGATGTCGAGCACGACACCACGCTCGGGATCACGGCCGTCGGCGTTGGCGAACGTGTCGTTCCAGTCGAGCAGCGGGCCGTCGATCGGCACGCTCCACTTCTCGATCCACTCGTCGAACTCCGCTTGTCGTTTCGGCGAGAGCCCGCGACGGCGGACCTTGAACGTGCTCGCCGGTCGGGCCACCACGCGGGCGCCCGACTCGGAGTCGGTGAGGGTGCCGATGCCCCGCACTCGCTTTGGTTGCTCGTCGCTCACGTTCGTGGAACCTACCGAGGTCGGGTCAGTTGCCGGTCAAACCGCCGAGACCGGCCTGGAAGGCGCGGAGCCCTTCGATGAGCGACGCGGTGAGCGCTTCGAGTTCGGTGCCCTTCACGTCGACCGAGATCGGCACGTCGAGTTGGACGGGGACGTCGACGTCGATCGGGATCGTCTCGTTGATCGGGATGTCGACGGTGAGGTCGATCGGCACGTCGAGGTCGATCGGCACGGTGATGTCGAGGGGGATGTCGACGCCGAACGGTCCGTTGATCGTGATGCGCGTGTCGAACTCCTCGTCGATCGGGATGGAGGTGCTGATCGGCACGGCGATCGTCCTGTCGATCGCGAAGTCCTGCTGGATCGAGATGTTCTCGTCGATGTTGACGGTGAAGTCGATGGTCGACGACCCGAAGTCCTCCAGCCCGGTGACGGCCTGGTCGAGCCCGTCGTCGATCGACGGGCCGAGTTCGTTGACCTGCTCGACGAAGCCGTTGACCTGCGACGCGAAGATCGCTGCGCCGGCCTCGACGCGTTCCATGTCGTCGCGGGTGGTGGCGAGTTCGGCGCGCGTGTCGTCGAGTTCGTTCTGTGTGGCGTTGGCTTTGGTGAACATCACCGCCAGCAAGACGAGCGAGCCGAGTAGCGCGAGTGCGAACACGCTCATGACGGCGACGAGGTTGCGGTGGATCCAGCCGGCGCTGCTGAGCCGAGGCTCGTCGTCGATCGGCTCGTCGATCGGGACGGCGCCGTCTGACGCGGCCATGGCGATGACGGGCATCTCGTCGGTGTCGCCGATCGGCGGCGTCGCGTCGATGCGAGGGTTCTCGGCGGTGATCGGGTCGTCGTCGACTCCGTTCACGTCGCTCTCTTCGGGCGTGTTGTCGAGGGTGGGGTTGGTGGCGTTGTCGTCGGTGGTCATGGCGACCTCCTCTTCGGGTTGTTCGGGGTCGGGGGCACGGTTGGTGAGACGGTTGGTGGGTTCGGCGTCGGTGGGATCCGCCGCCGTGGCGGCGCGGCGTCGGAGCAGGGTGAGGCAGAGGACGAGGCCGACGCCGAGGGCGGCGGCGCTGGCGAGGAACGTGTCGGCGATCGACTGGGCGGTGAGGTTCTCGGTGGCCTCGGCGAGCGCTGCGGGAAACTCCGGGTCGGTGAGCGGTGGCAGGTCGAGGTCGCCGCGCAGCGCGTTGAATCGGGCGAGTCCCCATGCGGTGAGGGCCGAGAGGCCGACGCTGAGGCCGATCATCCGTACCACCATCACCACGGCAGCGGCCGCGCCTCGGGCGTCGGGATCGGCGTGGTCGACGACGGCCGAGGTGGTGGGTGCCACGGTGAGGCCGATGCCGGCGCCGAGCAGCGCGAGTTGCGCGGCGAGCAGCGGGTACGGCGTGTCGCCGCCCCACGTGAAGCCCATCAGCCCGTACGCGAGGGTGGAGGCCACGAGGCCGAGCACGATCGGCGGGCCGTACCAGGTGCGTTCGGTGACGCGGCCGCCGACGTACGAGGCGATCGCCATCGCCGCGGTGAGCGCGGAGAGGATCCACCCGGCGACGACCGCCGAGCGTTCGAGGTCGATCTCGACCGCGTTGATGAACAACGGCACGTCGACCATGGCGATGACGAGTCCGGCACCGACGAGGAAGTTGACGATCAGCGCAACGCGCACGTTGCGACCGCGGAACAGTCGAGTGTCGATGAGTTGATCGCGGCCCGCCGCGCGGAGGCGACGTTGCTGCCACACGAACGCGACGGTCGCCGCGAGGGCGAGCGGATACAGGAGGCGGAAGTCGGTGGAGTTGTTGCCGGTGAGCTCGTCGAGGCCCTGGACGCTCTGCACTTCGGCGCTGCCGAGCAGGGCGAGGTTGAGCGAGACGAGCGCGGTGGTGAGCAGTCCGGCGCCGAGCCAGTCGACACGCTGCACGCGAGCGGTCGAACGGTCGTGGTCGGCGAGCGCCCACCACACGGCGATCGCTCCGCCGATGGCGAGCGGCACGTTCAACCAGAACTGCCATCTCCACGACAGGAAGCGGACGAGCATGGCGCCGTACAGCGGACCCCAGACCCAGCCGAGCGTTTCGATCGCGCCGAGCGTGCCGAGCGCCCTGGCCCGCTTCTCGGCGGGGTAGACGTCACCGACGACGGCGAGCGCGACGGGCACCATGGCACCGCCGCCGATCGCCGTGAGCACGCGTCCGATCAGGAGCGGTCCGAGGGAGTCGGCGAGCGGAATCCAGATCGTGCCGACGGTGAAGATCGCGTACGCCAGCATGAAGGTGCGGCGGCGACCGATGACGTCGCTGAGCCGACCGGCGATCGGCATGATCGCGATGAACGCGATGAGGTAGGCGTTGACGATCCAGGCAGCGTCGTCGAGGCCGTCGGGGAGGACGAGCCCGAGGTCGCCGATGATCGGCCGCAGCATCGTCGACACCACGGTGAGGTCGTCGGCCGCGACGAACACGCTGAAGCCGACCGCCCACAGGATCGCCCGGGGCGAAGGTGACGATGCTGGTCGGTCGGTGCTGATCGCGTCGATCGTCATGACGAACCGTCCGTGAGGTTGGCCGGCGGGGAGATGTCGAAGTCGGCGCCGTAGTCGAAGAGTCGCAGGGTCCAGTCGATCGCGTCGGTGTCGTCGGCGCCGGGTGTGGCGGTCGAGAACTCGGCGCGGGTGACGAGCCCGCTCACCGGTTGGATCCAGAAGTCGATGTCGACGTCCTGGTTGCGTACCAGTCGGGCGGTGATGATCGCCACCTGCTCGGCGGGTGCCGTGCCGGTGATGTGGTAGCGGTCGTTGCCGTCGATCTGCTCGGTGCCGACGAACGACACGTCGGTGAGGTTGGCCATGAGCGGCTTCCACCCGTTCTCCGGGTCGAAGAAGAGCGACGGGTCGATGTCGTAGCCGGGCGGGAGGGTCTCGAAGTCGCCGGTGACCGGGTTGGAGAGCCAGATCTCGTCGTCGAGCGCGATCGCACCGAGTTCGGTCGTGAGGGAGCCGTTCACCTCCACTTCGAGGAGGGCTCGCGCCGAGCGCGGCACGGTGAACTGGCCGGTCGCCGTGTTGAGCGAGATCGATTCGAAGCTGTCGATGTAGACGGGCGCCCCGTCACGAGCGAGTTCGAAGGCGACGCTCTGCACGTCGCCCATCGCCGTGGAGGAGGCGGCGATGATCGACGCGGGGTCGGTCGGAATGGTCGGCCCGGTCGCCTCGTCGCTCGCTCCGCTCGACGACGAATCGCCACCGCACGCTGCGACGACGAGCGCGACGACGCTCACGGCGGCGAGCAGGGGCGCCGGGCGGCGCCGGGTCGGCTGCTGGTCGGTGATGTCGGTTGCGGCGATGCGGGTCATGGGAGTCCTCCGTGTGAAGCGACGCACAGAGCGCCGAACAGCAGTACAACCTTCCACGCCCGGCGATATTCCGCAGGTCGGGCTGCGGGTGGTGAACCGGTCAGACGCGCAGTTTCATCGTGACGTCGCGGCCGAGGGCGATCTGCAACGCGGTCGAGCACTCCTGGTTGAGCTTGCTCATGTTGCGGAGGTCGTCTTGATCCCAGCGGTGGAAGCGGACGGGGGTCGACGCGACGACGTCGGCGCTCGCCGGGTCGTGGGAGAAGAAGCTCATCTCGCCGATGAACGTCGGTGCATGCCGCTCGATGCTCACGCCGTCGGTTGCCTCGACGTGCACGTTGCCGTCGATGAGCAGCGCGAGGTGTTTCATCTCGACGCCTTCGGCGCAGAACTGTTCGCCCACCGGCGCGGAGTCGGTCCGTCCGATCGACCACAGCAGGAGGAAGTCGCGCCGGCTGAGCGACGGGAACAACTCGCGACGGATGTGCTCCTCCTCGGTGGAGAGCGCAACCGAGTTGCGTCGCACGATGCGGACCGCCCGCCAGATGTTGGCGCACGAGAACAGGATGTTCCAGACGATGGTGGTCGGGGTGCCGCTGATGATCGCCCACGTGATGAACATCAGGCTCTGGATGATCAATGCGACGCGCAGTTTCAGCCCGCCGGGCATGAGGCTGGCGACGACGTACGTCAGGTAGGCGAGGTTGAGCGCGACCGTCTCGAACTCCAACTCTCCGCCTCCTCGCGTTGCTCGTCACCGACTCGAGTGCCGTCACCTTAATCGTCACGAGGAGGTGGCTGGCCGTATCGTGCCAGGCGTGAGCGGCTCCGACGATCCGACAGCGGCTGTCGATCGATCGGCGACCGAGTCTCGTGCGGGTGCCGAGGCGAGATTGCGGCGGCGGATCAATCGTCAGGCGGCGTCGGTGACCGCGGCCGTCGCCCCGTTCGGCATCGTGTTCGGTGCCGCGGCAGCAACGGCTGGGCTGACGCTGCTCGAAGCCATCGGTTTCTCGGTGTTGGTGTTCGGTGGCAGTTCGCAGTTCGCGGCGGTCGAGATTCTCGGCGACGGTGGATCGGTCGCGTCGGCGGCGATCGCCGGGCTGCTGCTCAACGTGCGCTCGCTCGCGTTCGGGGTGATCATGGCCCCTGCACTGGCGGGAGCGTGGTGGCAGCGGGCGTGGATGTCGCAGCTGATGATCGACGAGTCAACAGCCGTCGGCACGGCACAGGACGAGCGGCGTTGGCGCCGCTACGGATACCTCGCAGCGGGGATCGGCGTGTTCGTGGTGTGGAACCTCACGACCATCGTCGGGTTCGTCGTGTTCAGCGAAGCCGGGGACCTCATCGACGATCTCGGTCTCGACGTCGCCGGCCCGGCCGCGTTCTTGGCGCTGCTGTGGCCGCGCCTGTCACAGCGTCCGCAACTCGCGGTCGCCGTCACCGGGGCGCTCATCGCCCTGGTCGTGGTGCCGATCGCACCGGCGGGCGTTCCGATCCTGGCCTCGATGGTCGCCGTGTTCGCCGCGCGGTTCGTGCCGGAAGGGGCGTCGGCCGATGAGTGACGCCGCGATCGTGTTGCTGGTGATGACGGCGGGGACGTATGTGCTCAAGTCGGCCGGCCCGCTGGTGCTCGGCACGCGGCGCCTGCCCGCATCGGTGCAGCAACTCGTCGACCTGCTCCCTGCGGCGCTGCTGGCCTCGCTCGCTCTGGTGTCGACGCTCGGCGACGGCCAGCGGTTGGTCGTCGACGCCCGGGTGGTGGGCCTGGCGGTCGCCGGTCTGGCGTTGTGGCGGCGTCTGCCGTTCGTCGTGGTGATCGTGCTGGCCTCGGCGGCAACGGCCATTGTCCGTCTCGTCTCGTGACGGTCGGTGGTCGTTTGTCTGGATCACGTCCAGGAAGTCTCACGACTCCGTAAAGTTCGTCATGTCGCCACCAGCGGAGGCCGACAACCTCTGTGATGAGGTACGCACCCCGCACGAAACGGCATGTCGTCGCTGCCGCCATCGCTGCCGTCGCGGTGGTCGCGCCACTCACGATCTCGTCCGCAGCGACGCCCGAGGTCGGCGTGGCCGAGATGGCCGCAGCACAGCGGCCGGCGTCGCGTACCGGTGTGGTCACCCGCACCGTCGAGACGACGACCACCACGACGCTCCCGCCGGCTCCTCCGTCGAGCGAGCAAGCGCTGGAGATACTGGCGCTCGTCAACCACGAGCGCACCTCGCGCGGGCTGCAACGATTGCAACTCGAAGTGAAGTTGAACAACGCGGCGCAGAAGCACACGGCCGAGCAGGCTGCGATCGGCGACATCTACCACTTCGCCGCCGACGGCACCGGCCCCGGTGACCGGATCACGGCTGCCGGCTACGCGTTCAGTTCGTGGGGCGAGAACGTCGCCGCCGGACAGCGTTCGTCCGAGCAGGTCATGGATGCCTGGATGGCGAGCCCCGGACACTGCCGCAACATCTTGAACCCGTCGTACACCGAGTTGGGTGTCGGCTACCTCGAGACCTCCAACAGCTACCGCACCTGGTGGACGCAGAAGTTCGCTCGCCCGCGCGGTGTGGATGCGCCGGCGGGCACCTACAACCCCGCCTGGTGCTGAGCCGTCACGGCCGGCTCAGGCCTTGGTGCGCTGCTTGCCCCAGTGGTCCATCGCACCCGTGCGCTGATAGCGCTCGGGACGATCGTCGGGGCCGAGCACGTCGGTCGCCAACCACAACCGCTTGAGCCACCTGATCGCTCCGGTGTCGGGGTCGTCGACGTACCGGCGACGTCCGTGGAGCACGTGGTAGTTGTTGATGAACTGCATCTCACCGGGATGGAGCAGCATCTCGACCTGATTGTCGGCATCGAAGATCAACGCGTCGTACGCGTCCATCGCAGCGCGCTGCAGATCGGTGAGGCGAGGTGCCTCGGCGTGTCGCTGTGAGGCTTCGATGAACGGCCGGATGTAGCGAATGAACAGACGGTCGCCGTGGCGGGTGAAGGTCGGCACCGAGTAGTAGGGCCGAGCGCCCTCGGCTTGTTCGCCGCGGAAGTCGTAGGGCAGCGGTTCGTAGAGCGCAGCCGCCAGGTCGGGCTGCGTGCGAACGAGCTCGTTGTGGGCGTACAACGCGTTGGCGACGAGGCTCTCGCCGCCGCTCACCCCCGAGTTCAGGCAGAGCAGCCCGACGAGGTCGGAGCCGTCGCTGTGGAACGTGAGCGGATGACCGCCGATCTCGTTGCCGCGAGCGGTGGGGTCGTCGGGGGCCTTGCCTTGGTCGCGCACGTCGCCGAGCAGATGGCCTCTGGCGTTCTGCGGCCACGGATCGCCGAGATGCATGCCGATGCCCCAGTAGATCCACGACGCGTCGTCGGGTCCGAGGCGGTCGACGTCGATCGTGCCGATGCGGCCGAAGCCGCGGCCGTCGACCAACTCTGCGGCGAACGCTTCGAGGCGGGCGTGCAGCGTGGGGAGCGGGAAGTCGTCGACCGTGATGTCGAGCACATCGTCGCTCACCGTGCGAGCGTGGGCGAGCGCCTGATCGAGTTCGCGCAGCTCGTCGTCGCTGAGCTGCAGCGTCCAGTCGGCCGGGTCGGCCACGTCGCGGGCGCGCCATTCGGCTCGTGGTTCGAGCGGCGCGACCGACGCTGGTGACATCGGTTCGGGCTGGATGTCACCAGGCTGCGTCATCAGGCCACGCTCGCCGGTGCGGGCTTGGCGCCGCGGACGAGGCGACCGGGCAGTGCGTCGGTGGCCTCGCCGCTGCGGTACGTCTCGTGACCGGCCACGATCGTGTGCAGCCAACCGTCGGCTCGCTGCAGGAGGCGTCGGCCTCCGGCGGGGAGGTCGTGGGCGATCGTCGGTTTGTGCAGTCGGAGGTTGGCGTGATCGAGCACGTTGAGGTCGGCGCGGTAGCCGGGGGCGATCACACCGCGGTCGAGGAGGCCGACGGTGCGAGCGGTCTGCTGGCAGTGGCGCTGGACCAGGAACGGCAGGTCGATGCGGTCGGTCTCGCGATCGCGGCCCCAGTACTGGAGGAGCGTGGTGGGGAAGCTGCCGTCGCAGATGGTGCCGACGTGAGCGCCGCCGTCGCCGAGCCCCGGCACGGTGTGCGGGTGCACGAGCATCTCGTGCACGGCATCGAGTCGACCGTCGACGTAGTTGAGGAACGGGATGTAGATGAGGCCGCGGCCATCGCCGTCGGCGCCGAGCATGACGTCGATCGTGAGTTCTTCGGGCGTGGTGCCCGAGGCCGCGGCCCGCGCGGCGAGTGACGAGGAGAGTGCCGGCTCGTAGTCGGGGTCGTCGCTCATCTCGAACAGCAACTCGAACTTGGTGATGAGTCCGCCGCCGAGCTTGTCGCGCTCGCGCGTGGCCATGCGGTGGCTGTCGACGAGGCGTGCGCGGAACGCTGGATCGCGCAGCGCAGCGACCTTCTCGGCGAGCGGGAGGTCGGCGATCTCGGCGAACACCGGGTTGTTGAGGAACGGGTTGAGCGTGCACTCGAGCCCGAGGATCAGCCCGACGGCGCGAGCGGCGACCTGCCCGGTCATCGTGAGTCCGTCGGCGTTGGCCGCGGTGATGTGGTCGAGGATGCCGCGGAAGGCGTCAGGCAGCATCGGGTTGCGGGCGACCGAGATCGACATCGGGCGGCCCGACCGTTCGATCATCGTGCGCAGCGTGCGGAACTCGTCGTCGACGTCGAGGAAGTCGGACACGACCTGCAGCACGCCGGTGCCGGCCGCGCCGACCCCTTCGGCGATGCCGATCAACTCGTCGGGAGCGGCGGTGAGCGTTGGCGTGTATGCGCCGGTCGAGGTCTTGTGGTTGCGGGTGCGGCTGGTGGTGAAGCCGAGTGCACCGGCTTCGATCGCCTCGCGCGCCAGCTCGGCCATCGCGCCGATGTCGGCCGGCGTGGCGTCTTCGTGGTTGGCGCCGCGCTCGCCCATGACGTTGAGGCGCAGGGCGCCGTGTGGCACCTGCGCGGCGACGTCGATGTCGTGCGGGCGGGCGTTGACGGCGTCGAGGAACTCGCCGAACGAGTTCCAGTTCCACGCCAGACCTTCGTGCAGCGCGGCGCCGGGGATGTCTTCGACGCCTTCCATCAGTTCGATCAAGGCGTCGTGGTCGTCGTCGTGCACCGGCGCGAACCCGACACCGCAGTTGCCCATGACCACCGTGGTGACGCCGTGCCACGACGACGGTTGCATGCGTTCTTCCCACGTGGCCTGACCGTCGTAGTGCGCGTGGATGTCGACGATGCCGGGGATGACCAGCGCGCCGTCGGCGTTAATCTCCTGCGCGCCGCGACCGTCGACGGTTCCGACGTCGACGATGATGCCGTCGCGCACCCCGACATCGGCGGGCCGCGCCTCACTCCCGGTGCCGTCGATGAGGCTCCCATTGCGGACGATCAGGTCGTACTCAGCCATGACAGCATCTTCCCATGTCGCCCTCGATCACCGAGAGGCGGGCCTTCTCCCTGCCAGCGGCCCCGGGTGCTCGACTGGCTCCTGATCTCAAGGAGCTCGGACAGATCGACGATCAGCGGGCGCCGAGATCGTTCGGGAACCAATGGACCAGGACTACGGTCTGCGCGACTGTGCGGTCAGGGACCCGGCCGGCAACCTGATCCGCATCCAGCAACGAACCTGAGAGGTCCACCGACATGGCAACCGACCACGGCAGCACCGGCGACGTGAAACTGCTCGCGGGTGGGAACCCCCAGATCCCCAAAGGTGACGGTGACGGCCCGGTGCAGGCGTACCTCGCCGCGATGCCGGACTGGAAAGGCGAGATCGGCCGTCATCTCGACGATCTCGTCAACGAGGTCGCCCCGGAAGCGCGCAAGGCGGTGCGGTGGAACTCGCCGTTCTATGGTGTCGAGGGCAACGGTTGGTTTCTCAGCCTGCACTGCTTCACGAAGTACGTGAAGGTCACCTGGCTCAACGGGGCGCAACTCGACCCGCCACCACCGGTCACGTCGAAAGACGAGCGGGTCCGGTACTCGAACATCGCCACGCTCGACGAGATCGACGACGACCAAGTCCGTGACTGGATTCGCCAGGCAGCGCAGGCCCCTGGCGATCCGTTGTTCTGACGATCGCCACTGACTGCCTACCGGTCACTCGGACAAGCGTGCCGATGGCCTGAGGATTCTTCGAAAAACTTGTGCCGCTGTGGTGGTCGGAGTGGCCGATGTGCGACTGCCTGATCGGCGTTCGCGTCCGTCGGCATCGGCCGGCCCGCGGCGTCGCGATCTCGTCATCGGCGGCTCGTCGACCGCTGCTCGGAGCCGTGGGAGCGCGGTGTCGAGTTGGCGTTCTCGTCGCCGCTGCAGAGCCCTTGTGCCCCTGTGAGATCGTAGTAGAATCGTACACATGTTCGATGAGGTGATCGACGAACTGGCCGAATGCTCGCCTCGCCGGCTCGATGCGGCGTTGGAGGCCGCCGAGCTCGCACGCCGTGATGCGGAAGCTCGGATCGCCGCAGTGACGGCGGTGATCGCGGCACGGGGCGGCTACCGAGATCACGGCTATCGGTCGATGCGGACGTACTTGAAGGGCAGGCTCAACTGCTCGGGCGCAGCGGCGAACAAGATCCGCAGACGTGCCGACCTGGTGAACCTCGACGTCGCTGTCGGCAACGGTCTGCTCGCCGGTCGCATCGGCTCCGACCAAGTCGACGTGCTCGCGAAGGCGGCGCTCCACCCGGTGGCCGGGCAGCGCTTCGCCGAGTTCGCCCCGCAGTTGCTCGACCATGCCGAGCACCTCGAATTCCGCGACTTCGACACCGTGGTGGCGCACTTCATCACGCAGGCCGACCCCGACGGTTCGTTCGACGATCAGCGGTTCCACGAGAACGAACGGACCGCCACCGTCGCCGATGTCGACGGCTCGATCGAGGTGCACGCGTCGGGTGGATCACCGCTGGCCGCAGCCGAGATGAAAGCGATCTTCGACCAGGCGGTCGAAGCCGAGTTCCACAAGGACTGCGCAGCGCGTCGCGCCGAACACGGCGAGGGTGCCCTCGGTGCTCCACTCCCGCGGACGGCGCAGCAACGCAGGTTCGACGCGCTGTACAACATCTTCATGGCCTCGGTGACGGCACCGGTCGGCGGCAGGGTCCCCGAGCCGCTCGTCAACATCGTGATCGACCAGGTCACCGCCGGCCGAGTGCTCGAAGCGCACGGGCTCGTCGAGTCCGCCGACATCTCGGGCATCGGACCGGAGGCATTCGCCGAGGCGGAGGCCGACCTGCTGGGCCGGCACTGTGCGGTCGAGGGCACTCCCGTGCATCCCGACATCGCCCTCGCAGCGATGATCGGCGGACGGATTCGCAGGGCGATCATCGACGCCGACGGCGTCACGATCGATCTCGGCCGCACGCAACGACTGTTCACCGGCAAGGCTCGCGAGGCCGCCCAACTCCTCGCGGTCACCTGCACGCATCGAGGATGCGACGTTCCCGCGAAGTTCTGCGACATCGATCACCGCATCGAATGGGCCGCAGCGTCCGGAGCCACCGACCAGCGCAACGCGATGACCCTCTGCGGAGTGCACGACAGATGGAAACACGCCAACTCGATCCGCAGCCGCCGAGCGGCGAACGGTCGGATCTACCTCATCAGACCTGACGGATCGGTGATCGCACCCGTTGGCGAAACCGAACCCGACTGGGCCGAACCAGTGCCAGCGTGAAAGGCGAGTCGAGCTCAGTCGTCGGTGCCGAACGAACCGACCACGTCGAGGAACTGGTCGATGTCGTCGTCGGTGATCTCGATGCTCAGCGCGATCAAGCCGCGGCGGGCGATGTAGTAGCCGTTCGCGAGGCAGTGGAAGTAGAAGAGCTCGCGGAGCCGGTCGTCCTGGTCGGCGAGATCGGCGGCGGTGCCGACCGGGCCGGCCGTGCCGTGCACGTTCATCAACGACCCGACACCGGTGGCGCACATCGGCAGCCCAGCGGCCGCGAACGCTTCGTTCAGCCGCACCCGCAAGCGCTCGCCGCGAGCGTGCACCTCGTCGAGCAGTTCGGGCGACAACACCTCGGTGAGCGCGGCGACACCGGCGGCCATCGAGGCGACGTTGTTGTTGAAGGTGCCCGCATGCGCGAGCGTGCCGCCTGCTGCCGGGTCGAAGTTGGCCATCACGTCGGCTCGACCTCCGAACGCACCGAACGTGAGCCCGCCGGCGAGGTACTTGCCGAGCGTCGTCATGTCGGGTTGCACGCCGAGCAACTGCTGCGCGCCGCCCGTCGAGAAGCGTGACGTCATCACCTCGTCGAACACGAGCAGCGCGCCGTGATCGTCGCACAGCGACCGGAGCCCGGCGAGGAACGCCGGTGTACCCGGGATGCAGCCGCCCGATCCCTGCATCGGCTCGACGAGCACCGCCGCGATCTCCACACCGTGCTCGGCGAACGCAGCACTCACCGAGTCGAGATCGTTGAAGTCGCACAGCACCCAGTCGTGCGGGACCGTGACCGGGCTCGGCTCAGCCCCGAAGGTGAGGACGCCGCCGTGGTAGCCGTTGCGGAACACGACGACCTTGCGTCGGCCGGTGTGGTGGGTTGCAACGGCCAACGCCATCATGTTGGCCTCGGTGCCCGAGTTGGTGAAGCGCACCTGATCGAGCGACGGGAAGCGCTCGACGATCAGCTCGGCGAGGCGCACCTCGTTCTCGTGCACCGCGCCGAGCGACCAGCCCGACTCGAGCGCTGCCCGAGCAGCCGCCAGCACCGGTTCGGGGGAGTGACCCAGCAGGCCGGCCGTGTAGTTGCCGAGCAGGTCGACGTAGCGGTGCCCGTCGAGATCCCAGAGGTGTTTGCCTTCGGCGCGATCGACCCGAATCGGGAACGGATCGACGTGCAGCACCGATCGGGTGTTGCCGCCGGGCTGCACGCGTCGGGCGCGATCCGACCACGTCGCCGCCTCCGGATGGGCGGCAACGAACGAGGCCCGAGCGGAGGTGACGGCGGCATCGAGATCCATGAGCGTGAGCATGTCACGAACGCTCACCGTCGGGACGGACGCTGGATCAGGCGGGCGTGAGCTCGCCGACGTCGGTGGCGTCGACGATGGCCTGTGCGGCGGCGAGCGCAGCTTCGGGGTCGACGTTGAGTTGGCCGGCGGCGATGACGGTCACGTTGGTGAGACCGAGGAAGCCGAGGAACGTCGTGAGCCACGTCGACGAGAGGTCCGCCGGCGAACCGACCGGAACCCCGCCGGAGGCGACGACGATGTACACCGGCTTGTCGTCGATCAGGCCCTGCGGACCGGTTTCGGTGTAGCGGAAGGTGGTGCCCGCGCGGGCGACGAGGTCGGCCCAGGCCTTCATGGCGGCGGGCGGGCCGAAGTTGTAGATCGGGAGTCCGATCACCACGGCGTCGGCGTCCATCAACTCGGCGATGTACTCGTCGGCCACGGCGAGCTCGGCGGTGTGCTCGTCGGTGCGCTGATCGGCAGGCGTCCACATGGCGGCGAGGGTCGCCTCGCTGAGCAGCGGCACGCCGGCGGCGAGGTCGCGGCTCTTGACGGTGACGTCGCCGGGGATCCGGTCGATGAGTCGGCTTGCCAACTGGCGGCTGACCGAGTCGCCGCGGCGAGCTGAGGAATCGATGCGAAGAATTGTTGTCATGGCAAGGATCGTACCGAAATAGTTCAAGGTGCAACTATTTCGGTCGAACGTCACAGTTCGGAATAGTCGCGCGGGACAGCGGGTTGTGCACCCGATTCGTCACCCGGTCGTAGCCTGAGTGGCGATGTTTCTCGGTGACGACCTCTTGGCGTATCTCGTGCTCGCGTTCGGCGGAGCCCTGTTCGTCGGCAACCTGCTCGCCGTCGTCAAGCCACCCGAGCGTCAACTCGACGATGCGAACCTCGAGGCCGCCCCGGTGGCGCGTAGCCTCGGCTTCGCGGCGATCGGTCTGGTGGCGGCGATCTGGGCGATCGCCACGCTGATCTCGGGCTGACCCCGATCCGCCGTCAGCTCTGGCCGATGGTCACGACGATCTGGCCGGTCACGCCCAGATCGCTGTACGAGCTGGCGACCATGATGCCGTCGCGCTCGTGGGTGTAGGTGACGGCCTGGTCGGACGTGTACGTCGCCGTCTCGGAGAACCCGGCGGCGACCAGCTGTGCCACGTAGTCGTCGAGGTAGGCGATCGGATCGCCCTCCGGGGTGCCGGCCACGACGACGTTCATCGACGTCGCGTCACCCATGAAGGTGCCGGTGGCGTCGCTGAGCCCGACGGGCTGCGGAATGTCGGAGGGCCACTGATCGGGGATGCCCGGACCCGACTCGAACGTCGATCCGTCGTCGCTCGAGATCACGACGCTGCCGCTGTCCTCGTCGATGTCGGTCACCATGGTCTCGCCGTCTTCGCCGGTGACGGTGAATCCGCCGTCGCCGTCGGCCTGGCCGGTGACGACCTCGCCGTCCTCGTCGGTGACGACGAAGCTGCCGTCTTCGCCGACCTGCACCGAGCCGCTGCCGTCGTCTCCTTCGAACTCGAGCGTGCCACCGGTGTCACCGTCGATGTCGAACGTGCCGCTGCCCTCGTCGCTGTCGAACACGACGTTGCCGTCGTCGTCGACGTTGATCGAGAAGCCGCCGTCTTCCGACTGCAGGGAGAAGCCGCCGTCACCGTCGAGATCGAGGTCGATCTCCTGGCCCGACTCGTTCTCGATGAGTCGTTCGAGCGCCGCCTCCTGGCTGGAGCTGCTGTCGCCGCACGCCGTGGCGGTGAGGGCGATGATCGCCGTCGTCGCGGCGAGGGTTCGGTTGCGAGGTGTCATCGGATGTCTCCAGGTCGAGCGGCGGAATGCCTTGCGTTGTAGCGGAGCGTAGATCGCTGCGATGGTCTGATGTCGGCAGATCGGACAGGGCACTTGACCAGGTTCTTCATCGGCTCGAGATCGTGTACGAGATGGTGCTGCCGCCCCGCAGTGTGTTGACGTCGGCGAGCACGTTGATCGAGTAGTGGTCGGTCGTGATCGTCACCACCTCCGACTCACCCCAGGTCTCCTCGACGACCTCGGCGGAACCGAACATCGAGGCGTAGGCCATGACCGCGTCACGAGGGGATGCGCTGACCGACCCGCCGGCGGTCAACCAGAGATGGTCGCCCGTCACCGATCCGGCGAACCACTCGTCGTTCTCGATGGTCGGGCGGGGAATGTCGGCGGGCCAGTCGTCGAACGACGCGAGCTGCGACGATGCCTGGAACGAACCGTCGTCGCCGGTGAGTTCGATGCCGTGCTCGTCGACCTGGCCGACGAACGATCCCTCGTCGGTGTCGAACACGATGCTCCCGTCGCCGCCGATCGAGAAGCTTCCGGCGTCGGTGTCGATGCTGAAGTCGCCGTCCGACAGGTCGAGGTCGATGTCGAAGCCGTCGAGTTCGTCGTCGACGCTCGATTCGATCAAGCGCTCCACCCCCTGCTCGGTGGCCTTCTCCGCCACGGCCCCGCAGGCGCTGAAGCCGAGCGCGGCAGCGACCGCCGCGGCGATCGTGACGGTTCGCATGCGGCCGGCGATGCCGGTGCCAGTGGTGATGTCGGTGGTGTGGTTCGTCATGGTGAGGTGCTCCGATGCTGTGGGGCGCCGGTGCGGCGCCGTCACCTTGCAAGAGCCACACGACGAGGCGATCTTGCACTTTTCGCGCTCGGTTCCCGACGGGCATCGCGCACGGCGAGCGCGAATCGCTGGGATACTCGACGCATGTCGAGTCCGCTCAAGTTGACGTTCGTCGAGTCGGCGAGCCGCGCCAAGACACTGCCGGAGTCGCCGGTGGAGGTCGCGTTCGTCGGCCGGTCGAACGTCGGCAAGTCGTCGCTCATCAACGCGTGTGCGAACCGCAAGCAACTCGCCCGCGTCTCCAACACGCCGGGTCGTACTCAGCTCATCAACATGTTCCGTCTCGACGAAGGGCCGGGTTCGCGCCAGCGGCCGAGCAACCCGTCGGCCGGTGACGACGCCGAACTCCTCGGCACCGTGGTCGACCTGCCGGGGTACGGGTTCGCCAAGACGTCGAAGAGCATCAAGGGTGATTGGCCGGCGATGATCGAGGGCTACCTCCTCGAACGCGAGGAGCTGGTGATGATCTTCGTGCTCGTCGACGGCGCGATCGGCCCGACCAAGCTCGACGTCCAGATGCTCGACTGGCTGCGCTTCAACGCCCTGCCGCACACGGTGGTCGCCACCAAGCTCGACAAGGTGAAGTCGTCGAAGCGCCCGGGCCGCAAGAAGGAACTCGCTGCCGGCTGCCAACTCGACCCCGGCGACGTCGTGTGGGTCAGCTCCACGAAGGGAGACGGCATCGACCGTCTCCGCAGCCTCGTGCGGACGCACCTCCTCGACTGAACGCGTCGAATCACCTCCCCACGCTGTGCTGGTTACCCGCGGGTAGTCGCCTAGCGTCGACGCGATGAGTCCTCAGCACGCCGTCGGCGTCTCGATCACCGGCACCGGTCTGTTCACTCCGACCGAATCGATCACCAACGCCGAGCTGGCGTCGTCGCTCTGCGCATCGGTCGAGAAGTGGAACGGCGAACACGCCGAGGCCATCGCCGCGGGCACCATGGTCGCTCGCGAGCTTCCCGATGCCGAGTTCATCGAGAAGGCGTCGGGGATCAAGGCGCGCTACGTGATGGAGAAGTCGGGCGTGCTCGACCCCGACCGCATGCGTCCGCACCTGCCGACGCGCAGCGAAGACGAGCTCGGCCTGCAGGCCGAGATGTCGATGCCGGCCGTGCTCGAAGCGCTGGCCCAGGCCGGACGCCGGCCCGACGAGGTCGACGCGGTGATCGTCGGCTGCTCGAACCTGCAACGCGCCTATCCGGCTGTGGCCATCGAGATCCAGAACGCGCTCGGCGCGGGCGGTTGGGCGTTCGACATGAACGTCGCCTGCTCGTCGGCCACGTTCTCGATGCAGAACGGTGTCGATGCGCTCCGCAACGGCACCGCCTCGTGCGTGGTGGTGGTCAACCCCGAGATCACCTCCGGTCACAACAACTTCGAGTTGCGCGACCACCACTTCATCTTCGGCGACGCGTGCACGGCCGCGGTGCTCGAACGCACCGACGACGTCGTCGCCGACGACCCGTCCGACCCGGCTCGGGCACCGCGCTGGGACGTGCTCGGCACGAAGCTCGCCACCCAGTTCTCCAACAACATCCGCAACGACTTCGGGTTCCTCAACGAGTCGGAAGACGACGAGCGCGACCCGCACGAACTCGTCTTCCGTCAGAACGGGCAGAAGGTGTTCAAGGAGGTGTGCCCGCTCGTCGTCAAGCACATCACCGGACACCTCGACGAGATCGGACTCGACGCGCACGGTGTGCGCCGCTTCTGGCTCCACCAGGCGAACCTCAAGATGAACCAGCTCATCGCGAAGGGCGTGCTCGGCCGGGTTCCCGACGAGGACGAGGCGCCCGTCATCCTCGACGAGTACGCCAACACCTCGTCGGCCGGGTCGGTCATCGCGTTCCACAAGCACCGTGACGACCTCGACGCCGGCGACCTTGGCGTGATCTGTTCGTTCGGTGCCGGCTACAGCGTCGGCAGCGTCGTCGTCACCCGCGCCTGACGTCGACCCGGCCCGGACCCGTGTTCAGGCGTCGGCAGCGGGAAGAATCGCCGTGGCCGTGAGGGAGTCGGCGGCGAAGACCGTCTCGCCGGTCGCCATGTCGACCACCCCGGTGCGAGTGGGGAAGTCGAACTCGTCCTTCGTGCAGCACGACGCCGACGAGTAGGCGTATCCGTCGATCTCGGCGTAGGCGGTGAGCGTCACCGTGCCGGCGGGGAGCATCGCTTCGATCGGCGTGCCGACCGGCTCGACCTCGAGCGGCGCGACCGGGTCGCTCGGATCGGATGCGTTCGACGGCTCGACCATGACGGCCCGATCACCGAACGTCTTCAGCACACCGGTGCGGGGCAGGGTGCCCTCGCCGATGGGGGTGCCGTCGAGCGCGTACTTCTCGTAGGTGTCGGCCTCGCTGGTGTTGCTCGAGGCGACCACCACCCACAGTTCGTCGCGGACGATGTGCACGCTGTGGAGCTGCAGGTAGTTGCCGATCTCGGTGACGTCGCCGGTGACTCGATCGATCAACTGCACGGGGATGCCGGGTGCGTTGTCGTACGCCGCGGCGACGTGCGTGTCGTTGCTGGCGATCGTGTACAGGGCGACCGCAGGAGCGGTGAAGTCGATGGTGTTGCGAACCGTCGCCGCATCGGGATCGACCTCGGCGACGACGCTGTCGCCGCCGCGCATCGACGCCAGTACGAAGATGCCCTGGGCGTCGCCCGTGATGTCACCGAACGAGCCGCCGGGCACGACGTCGTCGACCGGGATGCTGGCCGTGATCGTCCCGTCGGCGAGTGCCACGCGGTGGAGCGCGGTCTGGGCGCTGACCCAGACCGAGTCGCCGATCACGACGCCGGTGTCGACCGTGCGGTTGGCCGACTCGGAGTTGTTGAGCGGCTCGGGAACGGGTGTCGAGAACGCCTCGGCCACGCCACCGAACGCATCGGGATCGATCACTTCCAGCCGCGCGTTGCCCGAGGTGGAGAGCACGCGGACGCCTTCCCACGGTGCGGGTGCATCGTCGTCGGCGTCGTCGCTGAACTCGTCGCCGAGTCCGTCGACCACGTCGTCGATGAGCTCGATCTGACCCTCGTCGAGCCCGTCGGTGTCGATGCCGTCGATCTGCTCGTCGATCTGCTCGATCACGTCGTCGGCGGTCTCTCCGGCGGGCGCGGTGGTGTCGTCGCCTCCACCGCATGCGGTGACGGCGAGTGACCCGACGGCGAGGGCGGCTGCCAGCCGGAGTCGGGCCGGGTGCTGGCGGGTCGAGCGGTGGTTCGGGGTCATGAGGTTCTCCTTCGGCGCTGAAGCGAGCGGTTCTCGCTTCACCATGCAGGAGCACAGCCGCACTGCAATCTTGCACTTTTCGCGTCGTGCTCGCTCGAAACTCAGTGAGGTTCTGTGGGTCGCGGTTGGAAGACTGTCGCCCGTGAGTTCCGATCTGGCAGTACAAGCACATGGGCTCGTCAAAGCCTTCGGCACGACGCGGGCGGTCGACGGCGTCGACCTGGAGGTGCCGCGCGGCGTCGTCTACGGGTTGCTCGGCCCGAACGGTGCCGGCAAGACCACGACCGTGCGCCTGCTCACCACCCTCTTGCGCCCCGACGGCGGCACGGCGTTGGTCGACGGCATCGACGTCGTCGCGCAGCCCGGGCTCGTCCGGTCACGCATCGGTCTCACCGGCCAGTACGCGGCGGTCGAAGAGCGGCTGACGGCCAACGAGAACCTCGATCTGATCGGCCGGCTCTACCACCTGCCCCGCAAGGAGGTCCGCGCCCGATCGAAGGAACTGCTCGACCGGTTCGACCTCGACCAGGCCGCCGACCGCGTCGTCAAGGGCTTCTCCGGTGGCATGCGCCGTCGCCTCGACATCGCGATGAGCCTCATCGCCCGCCCGTCCGTGCTGTTCCTCGACGAGCCGACGACGGGTCTCGACCCCCGCAGCCGCCTCGCCATGTGGGAGCTGATCGAAGAACTCGGCGACGACGGCACCACCGTGCTGCTCACCACGCAGTACCTCGACGAAGCCGACCGACTGGCCGAGCGCATCGTCGTGATCGACACCGGCAAGGTCATCGCCAACGGCACCGCCGACGAGTTGAAGAACGACATCGGCGGCGATCGCTTGTCGGTCACCATCGCCCGCGCCGAGAACTCGGGTCGGGCGATCGAGGCGTTGCAGCCGCTGTGCACGGGCACCGTCGTGGTCGATGCCGACAGCGACGGGCGGCACCTGCTGGCGTCGATTCGCAGCGGGGACCGAGTGGTGCCGCGAGCCATCCGAGCGCTCGATGACGCCGACGTCGACGTCCTCGACGTGGAGGTGCGTCGCCCGACGCTCGACGACGTGTTCCTGCAACTCACCGGCAAGCGTGCCGACGCCGACGAACAGACGGAGGAGCCGTCATGAGCCCCACCAACACCACGACCACCGCCGGAAACGGCATCGAAGACCCCACCGCAGCGCATCCAGGCGGCGGCGTGGTGTGGGCGCTGCGCGACACCTGGGTCGAGGCAACCCGGCACCTCCGTGTCGTGCCGCGCAACCCCGAGTTGCTGATCTTCGCCACGATCCAGCCGATCATGTTCGTGCTCTTGTTCAGCTTCGTGTTCGGTGGGGCGATCGAGATCCCAGGCTTCGCCGACTACGACCAGTTCCTGATGCCGGGCATCTTCGCCCAGTCGGTGGTGTTCAACTCGGCGTTCACGTCGTTGGGCATCGCCGAAGACATGCAGAAGGGCTACATCGATCGGCTGCGATCGCTCCCGATGTCGCGTGCCGCCGTGCTGATCGGTCGAACCGTGTCGGACTTCGTTCGCAACTGCATCACGTTCGCGATCATGCTGCTCGTGGCGTTCTTGCTCGGCTTCCGGTTCGAGGGGTCGCTGTTCGAAGCGGCGTTGGCCACCGGCCTCCTGCTCGTGTTCAGCTTCTCGCTGTCGTGGGTGCAGGCACTGATCGGCCTGAGCGTGAGCTCGGTCGAGGCGGCGAACTCCGGCGGCTTCATCTGGATGTTCCCGTTGACGTTCGTGTCGTCGGCGTTCGTCGACACGTCGCAGCTGCCCGGCTGGTTGCAGCCAGTTGCTCGCAACAACCCGTTCACCATCGCGACCAACGCATGTCGCGGTCTGTACAACGGGCTCCCCATCGGCAGTGACGGATGGATCGCGATTGCGTGGTCGGTCGGCATCACCCTCGTGTTCGCGGCGATCTCGATCCGCAAGTTCTCCCGCTCGACGGTGGGTTGACGTTCCGCATCCGTTTCGTGGTTCGCAACACCCTGGTTCACCCGGGGTCGTAGCGTCCGCAGCATGAACTGGATTCGCAACAACCTCAAGGTCGCCGTTCCCGGCGCCGTCGTCGGGCTCGCCGTGGTTGCGTACCTCGCGTTCGGTGTGTTCGGCATCCACACGAAGTTCATCGACGACGAGGTGTCGGAAGACGTCCCGGTCTTCGATTCGGGCGCCGCGTCGGCCATCGTGTCCGACGAGGTCGACCAGGCCACCACCGACGAGATGAACGAGGTGATGGAAGCCGAGCAGACCCCGGTCGAGGTGGTCGCCGACGAACCGATGCCCGACATGGACGACGAGCCCGAAGCCACTCCGACGATCACCACGGTCGTGGAGGGCCAGTTCGTTGCTCGGAGCCACCCGGGATCGGGAACGGCCACGGTCATCACCGACGGCACCACGCAGCGCTTCCTGCGCTTCGAAGACTTCGAGACCGACAACGGCCCCGACCTGTTCGTGTACCTCACCACGGCGTCCGCCGACGCCCCAGCCGACGACTTCGGCGTCGACGGCGAGTTCGTGAACCTGGGCCGTCTCAAGGGCAACGTCGGCCCGCAGAACTACGAGATTCCGGTCGACGTCGACCTCGCTGCGTTCGACACCGTCGTCGTGTGGTGCGACCGCTTCTCGGTCGCCTTCACCGCCGCCGACCTGGTCTGACGCCGGAGCTGCACCGGCTCAACTCCGTGATGCAACGCCTGGCTGACCTCGGGAATGAGCGAGCGCTGAGGCGGCGATGAGCTCGAGTCGCTCGGGATGGATGAAGCTGACGTAGCCCATGTCGAGGCGCTCGCAGAGCGGCGGTCGATATTTGCCGACTGGCGCAGGTGGCGGGCCCGTCACGGGCTCGGGTCTCGGGCCATCGAGGCACACGTCGATGCCGTGTTCGTTGGTGATCGTCAGCCCGCCAGCGATGTCGGCGTTGCCCGTCACGTCGAGCTTCCCGTGATGGTGCATGCGGTGGTGGTGGCCGCACAGCGCGACCAAGTTCCAGGTGTCGGTTCGTCCGCCGTCGGCCCAGTGCACGACGTGGTGGACCTCGAGGTGTTGTGTTGCACCGCAGCCGGGAACGCGGCATCCGCCGTCGCGGAGCAGCACGATGCGGCGGGTGCGGTCGGGGACGATTCGGTGGCTCCTGCCGACGGAGACTGGCACACCGTGCTCGGTGAACACGGGCGACACCAGCCCATCGCACGAGATGTGCCTCGCCATGACATCGGGAAGCGTTGCGCCGAGTTCGTCGGCGGTGACGCCATCGGTGCGGACGTGGAGATTGATGCGAAACCGATCTCGCCGGCTCGCATCGTCGATCGCGTCGAGCGAGCGATTGGCCACGTCAGCGAGCGCCTCGGCATCAGACACCATGCTCCCCGTCGATCGGAAGGCACGGTCTCGTGCCTCGCGCAATGCCGCGTCGATCACCATGCCGACATCGGGGCTGGTCTCGAGGTGGAGCCGCCAGCGACCGTCGTCGCCGACGCCCACCCAGCAGCGATCCTTCGGCATCGTCGACCGAGCGTGCTCGGTGTCGGCCGGAACCGTCGATGCCGATGCCGATGCCGATGTCGAGGTGTTCTCGGTGCTGGCATCTGCTCGCGCAGCGTCGATGGTGGCGATCAACTCCGCCTCGTCAGCGGCTTGGTCGTCGATGACCGGGGCGTGGCGCTCGGCGGGCGGCCCGGAGCGTTCGAAGTCGTACTTGTTGATGACCGCGTTGATCTGTCCGACCGTGAGCTTCTTCGAGAGCCGCAGGACCTGAGAGTCGGCCCACGCCGGAACTCGCCGCACGATCGGCATCAGTTGGTCGAGGCACAACTCACCGCGTCGCAACGCGCCGATCGACTCGGGAAGCTCCTCGGCGCGCGCGGCAACCTGCACGTACCGGCGCGCCGAGGCCGGGCTCAGTCCGCATCGGAACGCGAGGAACTGCTCGGGCTTTCGCAACCCCGTGCCCTTCCATCCATCGTTCGCGAGCAGCCAGATCGCGACATCGACCAGGCGCCCGTCGAGCGCGTTGCGATGCCCGGCCACCAGGTTGATCTCGGCGGCAACATCATCGAGCCCATTCAGCACCACCGCCGCTGCAGTCGTGGAAAGTGGCTCTACAACCATGCTTCCATCGTACATGTGTTCGATGTGAGGTGTCAACCCGTACGGAAGGAACGTGATCGGAAATCTCGGGCCGAACCAGGTTGGACGCGGCGAGCAGGTTCCGCCCCGAACTGTCAGGTCGCGTCGAACGAGCCGACCGTGGCGGCTGATCCGCGAATCGCTTCGAGCGGGTCACGCGTGTCGTCGATGTAGCCGAGTGCGTAGGCGCCGATGCGGTAGCCCATCAGCTTGAGTAGGTCGTCGTCGAGCGTCTCGGCCACCTCGGGTGGGCACGAGAGATACTGGTTCTCCTCCTGGCGGAGCCACGCCACGTTGTAGGTGATGTTGAGGCCCATTCGGGTCGTGTCGGAGCGGTTCGCGCCGCCGCCGTGGTACACCTTGCCGGTGTAGAGGAGGCACGACCCCTTGGTCATCTCGGCCGGCACCGACTCGTCGACCGTGTGGCCGAGGTCGTTCTCCCAGTCCTGGCTACCGGGGATGAGTCGGGTCGCGCCGTTCTCCTCGTTGAAGTCGGTCATCGCCCAGATCGTGTTGCACTGCACGTGATAGTCGGCCGGGAACTCGAAGAAGTCGAATGCCCATTCGTCACGATGAATCGACTGGCTCGGCGAGTCGGGTCCGATGGCGATGATCTGCGTGAGGTGGAGTTGAAAGTTCTGGGCCCGGCCGAGCAACCGGCCGGCCACGTCGAGCACGAGTGGATGCTGGACGAGTTGGCGGCTGCTCGGCGAGCGGGCGACGAGAGCCCCGGTTCGTTTCGTCGAGCGGCCGGTGAAGTCGTCGGCTCCGTTCGGCGTCGCCGCGATGTGCGGCGCCATGTCGGTGCGCACGGCGTCGATCACCTCCGGTGCGGAGAGGCGGTCGATGATCACGGCGCCGTCCCGGAGCAGGATCTCGTGAACTTCCTCCGGGGAAGCGGCTGCCGACAGGTGCGTCACGGTCATGGCGCGACCGTAGTGGTCGTGGCGGACTGCGAGTACGCCGTCGGGATGACCCAGACCATCCCACGGGTGGACCCACGACGACGAGATCGCTGCGACACTGACGATGTGAGCGCGATCATCGAAACCCGGGGGCTCGTCATGCAGTTCCCGTCCACCAGGGCGCTCGACGGACTCGACCTCGTCGTGCCTCCGGGGGTGACCGGCCTCGTCGGTGCGAACGGTGCGGGCAAGACGACGCTCATCTCCCTCGTGCTCGGCCTGCTCAAGCCCACCTCGGGAGCGATCGAAGTGCTGGGTCTCGATCCGGCCACCGACGGGCCGCGACTCCGAGCGATGATCGGCTACGGCCCGGAGCGCAACGTGCTGCCCGATGACATGCGGGCCTACGACTTCGTCCGACACTTCGCCGAGGTCAAGGGCTTGCCTCGCGACGAGGCACGGTCGAGGTCGAGCGACTCGCTCTACCTCGTCGGGCTCGGAGAAGAACGCTTTCGAGCGCTGGGAACCATGTCGACCGGTCAACGACAACGCGTCAAGCTCGCCCAGGCGATCGCCGCCGACCCGTCGTTCGTCGTCCTCGACGAGCCGACCGACGGCCTCGACCCGATGCAGCGCGACGAGATGTTGAACATCATCGTCGAGGTCAATCGCAAGTTCGGGATCGACGTGATGTTGTCGTCGCACGTCCTCGAAGAGGTCGAGCGCATCTGTGATCACGTGATCGCGCTCGATGCGGGCAAGCTCGTCGCTCAAGGCACGATGGGCGACCTCGCCGGAGCATCCGGTGGTGTCGAGGTCGAGCTGGTCGAACTCGACGATCGACCGGGCTCCGTCGACGACGTCGTCGAGCGGCTGACCGAGGCAGGGCTCACGGTGCAGCGCGCGCTCACCACGCTGACCGTCGGAGGTCGCCCCGATGACGAACTCTTCGATCAGGTGACCGTGGCGATCGCTGCGGCGGAAGCGCGGGTCAAGCGACTCGGGGTGCGTCGGCGAACGCTCGACGACGTGTTCACCGACGACGTGGTCACCGCCGAGTACGCAGGCAGAGTCGGAGGCGACGCATGACCGGCATGAGCCGACCGACCAACGGCGCGCAGATCGTGGACCGCGGGTTCCAGCGCTACGACGGCCCACGTGTCGGGCTGCTGCGTTCGATCTGGAGCGTGACGTGGCAGAGCATCCGCGCGACGCTCGGTCTCGGGCGACCGGCCCGTCACAAGATCTTCCCGGTGGCGGCCGTGGTCATCGCCTACCTGCCCGCCGTGGTTTTCGTCGGGGTGTCGATTCTCATCGGCGACGTGCTCGACCCGAACGAGGTCGCGGACTACGCGAGCTACTACGGCTTCATCACCGCCGCGATCCTGCTGTTCGCCGGCCTCGTCGCCCCGGAGGTTCTCGTCGGCGACCGACGCAACGGAATGCTGGCGATGTACCTGTCGACGCCGCTGCACCGCGGCACTTATCTGGCGGCCAAAGCCCTGGCCGTCGGGCTCACGCTCGCGCTGGTCACGCTCGGCCCGCCCCTCCTGGTGCTCATCGGCTACACGCTCGACAACGCCGGGCCCGACGGGTTCGGCAACTGGATGGTAGTGCTCGGCCGTATCTTCCTGTCGGCGGTCGGCGTGTCGGCGGCGCTCACGGCGGTGTCGATGGCGGCCTCGAGCATCACCGATCGGCGAGCATTCGCATCGATCGGTGTGGTTCTCCTGGCATTGGCCTCGCCGGCGGTCGCCTCGGCGCTCGTCGACGGCGCCGAGCTCTCCCCGAGCTGGCGCTTGATCGACGTGTTCTCGATGCCCTTCGAGTTGGTGTTCCGCATCTACGGCGAGCCGGGCAACTTCCCCGAGGTCTCCACGGCCAACATCCTGCTGGCCAACGCGGCGTGGACGATCGGTGGGCTCCTCGTCGTCGCCGTCAAGTACTCCCGCATGGTGGTGGCGCGATGACGCAGCTCCCACCCCCGGCAGTGCCCACGACGCCCCACGATGCTGTCGCCGTCGCGACGACGCTCGACGGGATGATCACCGTCGACAACGTCTCGAAGTTCTTCGGGTCGGTCGTGGCGGTGAGCGATGTGAGCTTCGCGATCGACGCCGGTGTCACCGCGCTGCTCGGACCGAACGGCGCCGGCAAGTCGACGCTGTTCCGCATGATGTGCGGTCTGACGCCTGCGTCGCGCGGCGAGTTGCGTGTGCTCGGCGCCGACCCGCGAGCCGATCTCGATGTGCGCGGTTCGATCGGCCTCGTGCCCCAGCAAGACGCGTTGTTCGATCACCTGAGCGCGCGCCAGTTCGTGTCGCTCGCGGCCGAGACGCAGGGGTTGTCGGGCGATGACGTCGCCGCCGCCGGCGACTGGGCGCTCGAACAAGTCGACTTGGCCGCCGTTGGATCGAAGACGGTCGGACAGTTCTCGAAGGGGATGCGGCAGCGCGTGAAGGTCGCCGCCGCGCTCGTGCACGATCCGAAGGTGCTCATCCTCGACGAGCCGCTCACCGGCCTCGACCCGGTGCAGCGCCGACGGATGATCGCCCTCTTCCACTCGCTCGGCGATCAGGGCCGCTGCGTGCTCGTGTCGAGTCACGTGCTCGACGAGGTGGCCCGCCTCGGATCGAACGTGCTCGTCGTGGCACAGGGGCGCCTCATCGCCCGCGGTGACTATCGCGACCTCCGCGAACTGATGGACGATCGTCCGCACCGGATCCGGATCGGGTCGAACGAGCCTCGACGACTCGCCACGGTCCTCGTCGATCGCGGTCTCGTGACAGCGCTGTCACTCGATGACGGTGAGGTGATCGTCGACACGCTCGACATCGACACGCTCGGTCGCCAGATTGCGACGATCGCACTCGAACTCGGCGTGCGTCTCACCGAGATCAACCCGCTCGACGACGATCTCGAATCGGTGTTTCGCTACCTCGTGGAGGGACGATGAGCTCGGACACGCAACCTCCCACCCTGACCCCGTACCCCGACGTGAGTCGCTCGCCATCGGTGGCGCCTCGCGTCGCACTCGCCCTGGCCTACCGGGTCGTCGTGCGTCAATTGATGAGCCCCGGACGCATCACCGCGCTGGTCTTGCTGTCGCTCACCGTCTGCATCGCCGGGTTCGCCGTGGGGGCATCCGACACGGCCGACATCGACGATGCCGCGCAGGTCATCTCCGGGCTCGGCCTCGCCGTCGTGCTCCCGGTCGTGGCCCTCGTGTTCGGTGGCGGTGCGCTCGGTGACCTGCGCGACGACAAGACCCTCGTCTACCTCTGGCTCCGCCCGATGCAGCGACTCCCGATCGTCGTCGGCGCCACCCTCGCCGCACTGACGCTGGCGGCGCCGATCACGTTGCCGCCGGTGTTGGCCGGCGCGGCGCTGACCGGTGCCGGCAACGGCCTGGTGGGTGCCACGTTGCTGGCGTCGGCGGTGGCGCTTGTCGCGTACTGTGCGATCTTCACCTTGTTGGGCGTCGTGCTGCGGCGATTCATCGTGTGGGGCCTCGCCTACATCCTCATCTGGGAGGGGTTCGTCTCGCTGGGCGGCGCGGGGGTCGCGCAGTTCGCGATCCGCAAGTACACCCGCTCGATCCTGGCCGACCAGACGGGTGCCGATCTTCAGCTCGGTGACTTCTCCACGGCGACGGGCGTCGTCGTACCGCTGGTGGCGACAGTGCTGGCGGTGGCGATCGCCTCGTGGCGCCTCGCTCGCCAAGACATCGATTGACCCGCTTGTTTCTTTTCGACCGGGTCGAAGAGAAACACGCCGATGTTCAGGCCTTGGCGCGGGTCTTGCGGAGGATCGGGTCGGCGAGGCCGAGGCCCTTGTCGGCCATCCACATCACCTTGCCGGCCGCGCCGGGGGTCGTGTTGTCGACCAGGTTGCCCATGACCGCGAGGGTGATGTTGGCGATCGCGTCGGTGCTCACCGACATCCGCAGCCCGGTCTTCAGGATCCACGGGTGGCCGATGAGGAACGAGAAGCGGCGTCCGGTGCGCAAGAACGCGTCGAAGCGCTCGCCCACCAGTTCGTCGTAGCGATCGGGAGCCGTGGCCGGGTCCGCGACGAACAGGTCGGCGGCCAACATGCCCGACTCGAGGCCGTAGTCGATGCCTTCGCCGTTCATCGGGTTGACGAGGCCGGCGGCATCGCCGATCGCGACCCAGCCGGGTCCGTGGCGCTTCTGTGCCGACATCGGGAGACGCCAGGCGCGGGGCCGTTCGAGGTTCGGGCCGAGTTCCCACTCGTCGCCCACGACCGCTCGGTACATGTCGATCAGCTTGTTGAGGTTCAGCTTCTTGAACCCCTTCATCGTCGACAGCGCACCGACACCGATGTTGACCGTGCCGTCGCCGGCCGGGAACATCCAGCCGTAGCCGGGCACCGCCGTGCCGCGATCGTCTTTGAGCGACAGCATCGCTTCGAGGTGCTCGTCGGCGTGGCGAGGCGTCTCGGCGTAGGTGCGGATGGCGAGCCCGAACGTCTCGCCCTCGACCCGGTTCGCGCCGAGCATGCGGGCGACGGCGCCGGGCGGGCCGGATGCCGCGACGGTGAGATCGGCCGTGACCTTCTCGACGGGGGTGGCGCCGCCGTTGTCGCCGGCGGGCGACGCCTCGACACCGATCACGCGGTCGCCGTCCATCATCGGCAACGCCTCGCGCTCGAATCGGATGTCGGCACCGGCGGCTGCGGCGGCGTCGATCAGCGCGGCATCGAGACGACGCCGCGGCCAGACCGCTCCATGGTTCGGAAACCGGTCGGTGGTGGGCCAGTCGAGCTCGCGGACCTTCTTGCCGGCGATCATGCGGAGCCCGCGGATGCGGTGCGCGTCGCTCATGTCGATGTCGAGTTCGTCGAGGGCGCCGACCGCACGCGGCGTGAGCCCATCGCCACACACCTTGTCTCGCCCGTGCGCGCCCTTTTCGAAGACGATCACCTTCGCGCCCTGACGAGCTGCACGAATGGCGGTCGCCGCACCGGCGGGGCCACCACCGATCACCGCGATGTCAACGTGTTCCACTCCACCACGGTGCCTCGGATCGCGCCGAAAAGCACGCTCGTGCGCGCAGGTCGTTGGGCACGACCACGACGGCTAGTCTCCACCTCGCTCGTTCGACGACACGGAAACGGAGACAACATGGCTGGCGGTCTGGCCGGATTGCTCGATGACATCGCCGCATTGGCGAAACTGGCCGCTTCGTCGATCGACGATGTCGGCGTCGCCGCGGGCAAGGCGAGCGCCAAGGCCGCGGGTGTGGTCGTCGACGACGCCGCCGTCACCCCCGCCTACGTCCGCGGGCTCGCCGCCGACCGCGAGCTCCCCATCATCAAACGGATCGCCACCGGGTCGCTGCGCAACAAGCTGCTGCTGATCCTGCCGATCGCGCTGATCCTCAGCTCCATCGCCCCCACCCTCGTCGAGATCATCCTCATGCTCGGCGGCACCTACCTCTGCTTCGAAGGTGCCGAGAAGATCTACCACCGCATCACACGCAACGACCACAAGAGCAAGGTCCCCGCCACGCTCAAAGGCCCCGAGGCCGAAGAAGCCACCGTCCAGGGCGCCATCCGCACCGACCTCATCCTGTCGGCCGAGATCATGGTCATCTCGCTCAAGGAAGTCATCGACGAGCCGATCGTGCAGCGAGCGATCATCATGATCATCGTCGCCATCCTCATCACCGTCGTCGTCTACGGCGCCGTCGCCCTCATCGTGAAGATGGACGACATCGGCCTCGCCATGGCCGAACGAGAAGCCCCCACGTCACAGAAGATCGGCCGCTGGCTCGTCAACGCCATGCCGAAGTTGCTCGCCGGCCTCACCGTCGTCGGCACCGCCGCCATGCTCTGGGTGGGCGGCCACATCCTCCTCGTCGGTTCGGAAGAACTCGGCTGGCACGCCCCGTACGACTTCGTCCACGACATCGAGAAGGGCGTCGACGACGTCGGCGGCATCGGCGGCCTCCTCGCCTGGCTGATCAACACCGGCATCTCGGCCATCATCGGCCTCGCCGTCGGCGCCCTCGTCGTCGCCGTCGTCTCACGCTTCCACGGCTCGTCCCACGACGACGACGCTCACGCTGCGGCGCACTGAGCGTCAGGCCTCCAGAGCGGCGGCGAGACGCTCGAGGGTCGCTTCCATGCCGGCCCGGTTGTGTGCATGGCGATCGGCGACCCCCGACATCGACGTCGACATCCCTCTGGCCTCCTCCGGGCGCAGGTCCTGGCTGTACTCGGTCACCCGGCAACCCGACTCGGTCGGCTCGATCGCATACCCCCACTTCGCGAACACGAACCCGCGGAAGTTGCAGTCGAAGAAGAAGCGCTCGTCGGCGACCAGCTCGACGATCTCGGCTTCGGTCGTCCACTCCTTGTCGCCGTTGCGGTTGTGCCCGCTGAACCTGGCGCCCACCGCGGGGCCGTCGAAGCCGTCGTTCCACTCGGCACGGATGGTCTCGGGCGACCACTCGCCCATGCGGGTGATGTCGGTGATCGCGGCGAACACGGCGGAGGGCGAGGCAGCGATCTCGCGGGACACTTCGAGGTCGGGAGTCATGCGCCGACACTAGATCGCGGTCGACCAGGCGCTCGCCCGGCACCGGATTCGGCGGCGCGGTGGAGCAAGATGGTCGTGGCCCCGCCTCGACGCGGCGGCCCACGACCTGGAGCCCGATGACGAACGACACGCAACACCAGCATCCGCACACGCACGATCACGGCCATCAGCGACCGCCGAAGCAGGAGCAGGAAGACGCGTCGACCGACATCACCGAAGTCGCTCCCGGCATTCTCCGCAGCCAACTGCCGATCGCCATGCCCGGCCTCGGACACGTCAACTGCTACCTCATGGAAGACGAGCGCGGTGTCGCCGTCGTCGATCCCGGCCTCCCCGGCGAGGACTCGTGGGTCCACCTCGTCGATCGGTTGAAGCGCGCCGACTACGAGGTCGCCGACGTCCACACGATCGTCGTCACCCACTCGCACCCCGACCACTACGGCGGCGCGATGCGGCTGCGCTACGAGACCAACGCCGACATCGTCACCCACGAGACGTTCCGCACGATCTGGGACGCCGCCGAGATGGACGACGACGAAGACTCCTCCAACCTGGAGATCAACTCCGCCGACGACCAGGCGGCAGCCTTGGAGCGCTACTTCTCTCGGCCGAGCCCGTGGGGTGGCAAGCGCGCCGGCCCGTCACCGGAGTTTCTCGAGCGGCTCCGCAAGGCCGGCGAATCCGCCGGTGGGTCGTTCTCGATCCCGGCCCCGACCGTGCCGCTCGCCGACGGCCAGACGATCAAACTTGCCCGTCGAGAGTGGGTCGCCATGCACACCCCCGGCCACACCTACGACCATCTCTGTCTGTTCGACCCAGAACACGGGGTGGTGCTCACCGGCGACCACGTGCTCCCGTCGATCACGCCGCACATCAGCGGCCTCACCCCGCAGTCGGACCCGCTCGCCGAATTCTTCGCCTCCCTCGTGCGCATGGAAGATCTCGGCGACGTCACCGTGGCGCTGCCGGCGCACGGCCATCCGTTCGCCGATCTCGGCGGCCGCGCCCGACACATCATCGACCACCACGAAGAACGACTCGACACGATCCGCAACGCCACCCACGACCTGCCCAACGGCACGGTCAGCGACTTCATGCGCGTGCTGTTCCGTGAACGGTCGTGGGGCGACATGGCCGAGAGCGAGACCTACGCGCACCTCGAACACCTCCGCGAGTTGGGTGAACTCACGCGCTCGGAGTCGGACGGCTTCGCGAGCTACGCCACCACCGAATGACGGCGTACGCCCACCTCGACTACGACCCCGACGACGTCGCGATCCGCCACGCGGCGACGGTGATGCTCGTCGACGACCTGCCCGATCTGCACGTCTTGATGCTCAAGCGCACGGCCAAGGTCGTGTTCGCGTCGGCCAACTGGGTGTTTCCCGGCGGGCGTGTCGACCCCGACGATCACCTCGGCGACTTCGATCGGGTCACCTCCGGGCTCACCGACGCCGAGGCCTCCGAACGCCTCGGCGTCGACAGCGGCGGCCTGGCGTGGTGGCTCGCCGCCTGCCGCGAGACGCTCGAGGAATGCGGCATGCTGCTCGCCGCCAACGAGCCACTCGATGCCGACGAGACCCAACGCAGCGTGCTGGCGATGCGCCAACGAGTGCAGCGCGACGAAGGCGTCTTCGTCGACGAACTCGTCCGCCACGGCTTCCTGATCGACGCGACCGCGATCGAAGAGGTCGCCCGCTTCATCACGCCGCTCGGCCCACCGCGACGTTTCGACGCCCGATTCTTCGTCGCTCGCGCTCCGGCCGGGCAGACGCCGCAGCACGACGACTCCGAGATCGTCGACTGGGAGTGGGTGCGACCCGCCGACGCGCTCGCACGCTGGCGCGCCGGCGAGTTCGAGATGATGTCGCCGACCGTGCGGATGGTCGACTGCCTCAGCCGCTACGGCTCGGCCGACGAGGTGATGGACGCGGCCCGCCTGCGCAGCGCGTATCGACGCGTGCGAGTCATCGACCCCGACGGCGAGTACCGCGTCGTCCTCCCAGGCGAAGCGGGTTACGAGCACGCCGATCTCGAGGTCGAATCGGGCTGGGTCCGCCTCTGGGACCCAGCGCTCACCGAGTGATCGCCAGTGACGCGGCCTGCGCCCCCATCCGTCGCGGCGCGACGAGGAGTCGGAGGATCGCGAGGGCGACGAGTGACATCGACCCGGCGGTGAGGAACGCGACCCGGTAGTCGAAGCCGACGACGATGAGCCCGACGGCCGGCCCGATGATCGCGTTGGCGAGGTCGAAGAAGCCGGTGTAGGTGGCCAACGCCGACCCTCGCTCGCGATCGCTGACCCCTTCGATCGCCAGCGTCATGAACGATGGCGACTGCAACGACAGACCACAGGCGAGCAGCGCGGCGCCGACGTACAGGCCGGCGGGTTCGGCCCAGAACGCCACCACCGCGGCAGCGAAGGCGGTCAGGACGAGCGCCCACGACCCGGCGCGGATCGGGCCGACCATGTCGGGAACGCGACCGAACACCAGGCGAACGAACACGATCGTCAGCGACGCGATCGTGAACACGATGCCGACGTCGTCGAGGCCGATCTCGCGCGCGTAGAGCGGAGCGAACTGCAGCAGACCGTTGAACGCGCACACGCCGAACAGCGTGACGAGGCCCGGCAGGATCGCCGAGCGGTGCACCAGCGGGCCGGGCGGCGTGTCGTCGATCGGGCGTCGGCGGTTCGGGAGCGCCAACGCGATCACGAAGCTCACCGCCGCGAGCGCCGACACGATCAACCACACCGTGCGATACGACGTGGCGTCGAGGATCGGCTCGGCGCCGATCGGACCGACACCGAGCCCGACGTGGAACGAGATGAGGATGTACGCACCGGCCTGCGCCCGCCGACTCTCGGGGGCGATGTCCATCGACAGCATCATCGACCCGGTGAACGTGCCGGCGCCCGCTGCGCCCATGACGAGACGCGAGGCGAACGCGCCGGCGAGCGACGAATCGATTGCGAGGATCAGCACCGAGAGGCAGGCGAGCGCGGCGCCGATTGCGATGATGTCGCGAGCACCGCGCCGGTCGGCCATCCGCCCGAACCACGGCCGAGCCAAGAGCGCGGTGACCGCCATCGAGCCCATGACGAATCCCGATGTCGCCTCGGAGCCGCCCAACTCGTCGACGACGTACGTGGGAACGAGGACGTTGAGCGAGCCGATGCCGAGGAAGTAGACGCTGGTCGACGCGGCGAGGATCCAGAACTCCGGCGTGAGGAGGCGCGTCGGCGCGTCAGCAGGCGGAGGAACCACGGTCACGCTTCATTGTGGAGCACAACTATCGCGTGGGGCAAAGCGGGATGTCAGGCGACGGCTCGACGGACCTTGCGGAGCGTCGACTTCTTCTTGCCGTTGGTGACCTCGCGCTTGACGAACTGCGAGCTCGGCTTCTTGCCGTCGACCACGATGCGCAGCAGCTCTTGGCGGTCGCGCTTCGACTTGAGCTTGGCGAACACTCGCGGATCGTCGGAGTCGACGTTGGCGACGACGACCGAGCCCGAGCAGATGCCGACGCACTTCAGCTCGACCACGTCGCACCGTTCGGACAGCGCGTCGTGCATCTTGGCGAACTCGCAGCGCTTCTTGCAGTCCTTGCCGGCGCAGAGGGCGACGCGTGGGCGGTCGTGGTCAGCCAATGGTGTAGTCCCTCAGGAGCTTGTTCATCTCGATGACGTGCAGTTCTTCCTGACCGATCTGCGTGCGGGCGTACTCCTCGAGGTACACCGAGCGGTTCTCGGAGAGCGACAGCAACTCGCGGTAGAGCGCCAGGGCTCGCCGTTCGTGGGCGATCGATTCGCGCAGGATGTTCTCGATCGTGTGGTCGTGCGACTCCTCGATCGCGCCGATGCCCTGCGTCGGGTGGCCGCCGAGCCCGGTCAGGATCTCGCCGGCCTGACGAGCGTGGACCAACGATTCGTCGGCCTGCTCTTGCATGAAGGCGACGAGCGGCAGCCGGTTGGGTCCGGTGATGACAAGGGAGTAGTGGGTGTAGCGCACCACGCCGGCGAGTTCGGCCAGCATGACCTCGTTGAGCACGGGGTTGATGTCGCTGGTGTCGATGAAGGTGTCGTCCATGAGCGCAGTTCCTCGGTTCGTGTCGTCGGACCAGGCGCTGACGCGCTCGCCCTGTCGGTGGTAAAGCATACCTAACTGTTGCTGTGAGGAGAAACTCGTCTCCTTGCTGATCAGGCGTCGGCGGCCTGCTCGGCCATCCACTGGCGCTTGATCTCGCGCCACGCCTCGTCGGTGTGGCCACGACGCCAGTATGGCGAGATCGAGGCGCCGTCTCGGTCGATGCCGCGATCGGCGATGAGATGCTGGCGAACCGAGCGCACCTCGGCGGCCTCGCCGTGGACGAACACGTCGACCGTTCCGGGTCGCCAGTCGAGTGCGGTCACGGCATCGAGGGCGAGTGTCTCGGGTACCGCGGCAGTGCAGCGATGCAGCCACCGCACGTCGACACCGGCGGGTGCCGTCAGTTCGAACTCGTCGTCGGGTCGGTCGACCACGACGATCGCCACGCCGGACGCGGTCGGCGCGAGTGCGTCGAGCGAGGCGGCGATGGCCGGCAGCGCGCTCTCGTCGCCGACCAGGAGGTGCCAGTCGGCGCTCGGGTCGGGGCGGTAGTTGCCGCTGGCGTTGGAGATCTGGAGGCGATCGCCGACCGCGGCGCGCTGCGCCCATCGTCCGGCGTATCCGACGTCGCCGTGCGCGACGAAGTCGATCGTGAGGCGGCGCTGCTCGGCATCCCAGTACCGCACGGTGTAGCGGCGGTTCCTCGGCCGGAACGCGGCGTCGACGGCCTCGATCGTCTCGTCGTCGAACGGCACGCTGTACGGCGCTCCATCGGGAACGAAGCGAGCGTTGACGTACTGGTCGGTGGCGTCGCTCGCCTCGAAGTGATCGAGTCCTGCGCCACCGAGGACGATGCGCACCATCGAGGGGCTCAGCCACTCGACCTGTTCGACGGTTCCGTAAACGGGGTTCATGTTGCTCTCCAATAGCCGGTCATCGAGACCTGTTCGGCCGCGAGGCCGACGTGGTCTCGCAGGTGATTGCGGATGGCGGTGATGCGCCGTGACTCGGCGGCCCCGAACGCATAGGTGTCGGTCGAGATCTCGAGGCGCTGGACGGCGTCGAGCAGGCCGATCGTGGTGCCGGGCGCGGCGCCGGCCCGATCGACCCAGGTGGTCGTGACGTTCGGCCCGGCGGGGAACTCGACCCGGCCGGCGTGCCCGTCGCTCTCGGCGAGCACGCGCACGTCGACATCGGGGTCGGCGGCGAGGAGTTGGTCGAGTACGGCGGCCACGGCGCCGAACCCGGTCTCGTCGACGACGAGGAGATACGAGCCGGTGGTGGTCGGTGGGTAGAAGACGCGCCGAGGTCCCCACAGCCCGACGGGCTGGCCCGGCTCAGCGCGGCTCGCCCACGCCGACGCGTCGCCGGCATCGCCGTGCAGCACGAACCACATGTCGAGTTCGCCGACGTCGGCGTGCCAGTGGCGAACCGTGTAGTACGCCCCGGTCGGCCGCTCGGCTTCGGGCATCTGCTCGTACGCCTCCCACGCGAAGTCGGTGCCGAACGTCAATTCCGTTCGGCCCTTGGGCGGCAGCAGGACGTAGAGGAACTGGTCGCCGTCGAGCGGCTCGAAGTCGTCGAGCCCGCCGCGAAAGGTGATCTGCCGGAGGGTCGGCGTGATGTCGGTGACCGCGGCGACCTCGGACAGGAACGTCCGGAGCTGGGTGCGGGGGAGCTCGCGTTTGGGTTCGGCGACGTCGCGCGTGGCGTTCAGATCATCGAGCATGGGGAGATGTTAGGTCGCCCTAACAGGTTTCCCACTGTTCGGGCCACTCGAAGCCCGACTTGTGACCTTTGTTGTGAGGCTTGCCTACCGATCGCCGTTACGCGAACCTCATCAGGTGAACAGAACGAAACGAATCGCCACCCTCGCCGTTGCCTCCTGCCTGGTCATCGCCAGTTGCGGAAGCGACGACCCGGCCGACACCGAGGCCACCAGCACCACGGAAGCCGAGCCGGTCGCAACCGAGGCGCCCGTTGTGACCGAGGCACCCGTCGCAACCGAGGCGCCGGTCACGACCGACGCGCCGGTCGCAACCGACGCGCCGGTCGCAACCGACGCGCCGGTCGAGACGGTGCCGGCGGTGTTCCCGCGCACCGTCGAGCACGCTCTCGGCAGTACCGAGATCGCGGCGGAGCCGATGCGCGTCGTGTCGCTCGACCGGTCGCTCACCGACCCGGTGCTCGCCCTCGGGCTCGACCTCGTCGGCTACACCACCTATCAGGACCCCGACGGTGACCTGCCCGCCTACTTCGGCGACGCGCTCGCCGACCACGCCGCCGAGGCTGAATGGGTTGGCGACCTGCTCTCGCCGAACCTCGAAGCCATCCTCGCGCTGCAACCCGACCTGATCGTCTCGTCGATGGTGCGCCACGAGGCGATCTACGCCGAACTCAGCCAGATCGCGCCCACCGTCATGTCGGAGTCGGGCGGCGGCGGCTGGAAGGACAACATGCGTCTCGTCGCCGAAGCGACCGGCCGCGAAGACGTCGCCGAACAGGTGCTCGGCGACTACGAAGCGCGCGCCGCCGAGATCGGTGCAGCCATCAACGAGGTCGCCGATTCTCCGACGATCTCCGTCGTCCGGTTCCTCGGCGAGATCCGGCTGTACCAGCCGGTGAGCTTCAGCGGCACCGTCCTCGAAGACGCCGGCCTCGCCCGGCCCGAGAGCCAGCAGGACCGCGAGGACTTCATCCTCCAGATCAGCGAAGAGGAACTCCAGCTCGCCGACGCCGATCACCTCTTCTTCACCGTGTACGACCGCGAAGACGCCGAGGAAGCGTTCGCCGAACTCGAAGCGCGGCCGCTGTGGCAGACGCTCGGCGCAGTGCAGAACGGCAACGCGCACCCGGTGGTCGACGACCTCTGGATGAGCGGCGTCGGTGTGTTCGGCGCCCACGCGATCCTCGACGACCTCGCGGTCACGTTCGGGGTCGGCTGACGCTGCGACGGAGCGCCGCCCCGAGCTGGTCGGTGGCGATCGCCAGCACGATCAGCACGACGATCACACCGGTCACCGCCTGGAAGTCGCGGGCCGCCAGATCGTCGCGGAGCAGCTGGCCGAGCCCGCCTGCGCCGACCACGCCGATGACGATGGTCTCGCGCACGATCACCTCGGCGCGATACAGCGACAACGACACCAGTCGCAGATGGGCCTGCGGCAGCACGCCGTAGGCCCATCGGGTCGGCCCGGTCGCTCCGGCGAGCACGACGCCGCGCTCGGCCTGCTCGGGTTGCGTCTCGATCGCCTCGGCGAAGAGTCGGCCGAGCACACCGGCGTTGTAGATGCCGAGGGCGACCGCTCCGGGCCAGAGCCCGGGGTACAGGATCAACACGAACAGGAACGCCCAGATCGGGGCCGGAACCGCGCGGAACAGCAACACGACGATGCGGCTGGCCGACCGGGCGAGCCGGTCGGGCCAGGTGCGCTGCCGCATCCTCGACATCCACGGTGACGGACGACGGATCGCGGCGGCGCCGAGCAGCCCGACCACCACGGCGACCAGGAGCGACAGCGCCGAGAGCGCCACCGTGTCGAGGGTCGCCGACCACAAGCCACTCCACCCGCCGGGTCCGAGCCGGGGTGGCAGGAGATCGTCGACGAACTCGGGCACGCGGCGGCGGGTGCGCTCCGACCAGAGCGACGACGGGGCGATGCCCACCTGCCAGAACGACCAGGCCACGGCGACTCCGGCGGCGCCGAGGATCCAGCGCAACGACACGCGACTGCGCACACGTCGCACCGACGACGACACGGCGTCGGCCCCGCCGCTGAGCAGCATGAGCGCGAAGATGAGCGTCCAGATCTCGCGGTAGCGCAGGCTCTCGAAGCTGAGGTCGAGCTGGAAACCGAGGCCGCCCACGCCCACGATGCCGAGCACGGCGGCCGAGCGGATCGCGCACTCGAACCGGTAGAAGCCGTAGGCGACGAACTCGGCGCGTACGAGCGGCCCGATGCCGTACAGCACGGCGCCGACGCGGTTCGCGCCGGTCGCGCGGAGGGCGTCGAACCCGGCGCTGTCGGCATCGTCGATGGCGTCGGCATAGACCTTGGCGGTGACGGCTCCGAAGGGAATGCCGATGGCCAGCACCGCCACGAGCGGATCGAAGCCGAGGATCTGCACGAGGAGCAGTGCGACCAGGATCTCGTGGACCGCTCTCGGCAGCGCCGCGCACGACGCGGCCACACGATGAGCGACGCGTGAACCGATGACCCGTCGGCTCATCAGGAGCGACCCGAATGCGCCGAACAACAAGGCGACCGTCGAGCCCAGCACGGCGAACGCAAGCGTCTGGAGCGCCGCGTCCCACGTGAGCCGCAGGAACTCGCCGGCCAGTTCGGGGTCGACCGCCGTCGTCCAGAATCGAGAGAAACTCGACCACCCGCCGGCGTTGACCACCGTCGACCAGCCGGCGCGAGACGCCGACCAGACGATGACGACCAGCGCGACGACGAGCACGCGAACGCGCCGAGGCCTCAGCAGGCTGTTCATCAGCCGGATGGTGTGATTCGGTACAGGTCGTCGATCCGACGATCCGACACCTCGTCGACGGGCAGGTCGAAGTGGACGATCCCGTCGCGCAGGCCGACGATGCGATCGACGTGGCGCCGTGCGAGGCCCGGGTCGTGCAAACTCACGAGCACCGCCGGGTCGCCGTCGGCAGCGCGGAGCAGGCGCAGGACGTCGTCGCTGAGCTTCGGGTCGACGGCCGACACCGGCTCGTCGGCCAGCAGGAGCCGACGCTGCTCGATGAGCGCGCGTGCGACGGCGACGCGCTGCTGTTGACCTCCCGACAGGTCGCCGGTGAGGCGGTCGGCGAGCCCGGCGAGCCCGACCGCGGCGAGGGCCGAATCGACCTCCGCACGGCCACGCGGTCGAACCAGCGACGTCAAGGCCCGCCACGTCGACCAGGTGCCGAGCCGCCCGGCGTTGACGTTGTGCACCACGCGCAGCGACTCGGGCAGGCCGTGCTGCTGACGCACCACGCCGATGTCGGCTCGGTGCCTGCGCAGTGCTCGTCCACGGAGTTCGTCGATCGCCGCGCCGAGGACCTCGACCGAACCCGACGTCGGCACCGTGAGTCCGGCGACGACGTCGAGCAGGGTCGACTTGCCGGCGCCGCTCTCGCCGAGCAGCGCCACGCGTTCTCCTGGCGCGATCGTCAGGTCGACCTCGTGGAGGGCTCGAACACCAGCGGTGTTCGAGCCGACCACGTAGTCGACGGTGACAGCGGTGAGCCGAAGTGCCGCTTGGTCAGCGGATGAGGCCGGCATCGCGCCCGACCGCTTCGATGGCGTCGTAGTTCGAGTTCTCGGTCGCGATGAACGCGCCCGCTCCGAACAGGTCGAGGATCTCGGCGTCTGCCGGATCGGACGCGTCGAGCGACTCGAACGCCGCGAGGAGATCGGCCGAGAAGCCGTCGCCGAAGCGCTCGTCGAGATCGGGTTGCCCGACCCAGTGGTAATCGAAGTACGGCGGGGTGCGGAAGACCTCGACGACCTTGTCGGCGTCGACGACGCCTTCGGCGACGCGATCGTCCCACACCTGGGAGTTGAGCGCTCCGGCCTCGAAGGTTCCGGCAGCGACGACTTCGATCGTCGCGTCGTGCGATCCGGAGAAGCCCGGCTGGCCGCGGAAGTCGTCGAGGGTGACGCCGGCTTCGCTGAGGAACGACTGCGGCATCAGACGGCCGGAGGTCGACGTCTCGGAACCGAACGTGAACGACCGGTCGGCGAGGACGGAGAGTCCGGCGACGTCGGCGATCGGTTCGATCCCCGAATCGGGTGAGGCGACGAACACCGAGGTGAAGGCTTCGTCGATGTCGCGCTGAGCGATCGCCTGGGCGCCTTCGACTTCGAGACGGGCCTGGACGCCGGTGAGTCCACCGAACCAGACGAGGTCGAGGTCGCCGATCGCGAAGCCGGTGACCGCTCCTTCGTACTCGGTGACCGGCACGTACTCGACGTCGATACCAGGGGAGACATCGGCGAGTTCGGCTTCGAGGAAGTCGGCGATCAGGCCGTAGGTGCGCTGGAGCCGCTCGGGCTCCTGGTCGGGGATGGCCCCGATCCGGAGGGTGGCCGCTTCAGTGGGCGTCTCAGTGGGAGTCTCGGCGGGAGCTTCGGCGGGTGCATCGGCACCAGCCGTGTCGGCCGGACTGCTCGTCGAGTTGCTGTCACTGCCACACGCTGCGGCGGTGACCGCCAGAACGGTCAGTGGGATGAGTGCCCGCCAACTGGCGGGCCGAGTGAAGGCGCTCATTGTGCGCGCCTCGTGCTGGGTGTGTATGTCATGTCGGTGAGTGTGGCCGGGCCGACCCGCCGTGCCCAACTCAGAGCGATGAACCATCTGACAACGCTGGTGATCGGTTGGCCTTCGTGGAGTTGGAGCTGATCGGCACGACGAGTGGTGTGCCACTGATCGGGTCGTCGATCACGACCGACTCGAGCCCGAACACGGCGCGCACGGTGTCGGCGTTGATCACGTCGGCCGGGCGACCTGCCGCGACGATGGCGCCGTCGCGCATGGCGACGATGTGGTCGGCGTAGCGGCACGCGAGGTTGAGGTCGTGGAGCACGACGACGACGGTTCGTCCGCGTTCGGTGTTCAGCTTCTCGACGAGGTCGAGCACGTCGATCTGGTGTGCGATGTCGAGGAACGTCGTCGGCTCGTCGAGGAGGAGCAACTCGGTCTCCTGCGCGAGCGCCATGGCGATCCACACGCGCTGACGCTGGCCGCCCGACAGTTCGTCGATCGACCGGTCGGCGAGGTCGGCGGTCGAGGTGGCGTCGAGCGCAGTACGAACCGCTGCTTCGTCGGCCTGCGACCACTGGTGGAACAACCGCTGGTGCGGGGTCCGGCCACGCGCGACGAGGTCGACGACCGTGATGCCCTCCGGAGCGATCGGGGTCTGCGGCAGCAGTCCGAGGCGGCGGGCCACCTCCTTGGTCGGGAGCTTGTGGATCAGTTCGCCGTCGAGCACGACCTGGCCGGTCGATGGCTTGAGCAGGCGGGCGAGCGCTCGCAGCAGCGTCGACTTGCCGCAGGCGTTGGGGCCGATGATCGTGGTGACCTTGCCGTCGGGGATGTCGAGGTCGAGGCGATCGACGACGAGGTGGTCGTCGTACGACAGCGAGACGCCGTTGGCGCTGAGTCGTGCCGGGGTCGGGTCGGTCATCAGAGTGCTCCGGTTCGGGCTTGGCGGGTGAGCAGCCACAGCAGGTACGGGGCACCGATCAGCGCGGTCATGATGCCGACCGGCAACTCGATCGGGGCGAGGAGTCGTCGTGCGGCCAGGTCGGCGACGACGGTGACGAGGGCGCCGACGAACGCGGCCGGAACGATGCATGCACGCGGAGAGTCGACGAGGCGTCGAGCGATCGGCGCCGACACGAACGCCACGAAGGCGACGGGACCGGCGGCGGCCACGCCCAGCGCGGCGAGGCCGACGCCGACCAGGACGAGCATCAGTTTCGCTCGGCCGACGTCGACACCGAGGCCGGCTGCGGTGTCGTCGCCGAGGTCGAGGCGGTCGAGGTTGCGCTGCATCAGCACGGCGAGCGGCCCGAGAATCGCGAGGGCGACCACCACGATGCGCACCTCGGCCCAGCTGCGGCCGTTGAGTGAACCGGTGAGCCAGACCGCAGCGCGCTGCACGTCGTTGATGTCGGCGCGCGTGACCATGTAGTCGATGGCGGCGTTGATGGCGAAGCCTGCACCGATGCCGACGAGCACCAACCGGTAGGCCTGCACGCCGCGTTTCCACGCCAGGAAGTAGACGGCGACGGCGGCGATGAGTCCACCGACGACCGCGCCGAGCGAGACCTGGAACGCGCTCGCGTCGACGTAGACGATCATCACGACCGCGCCGAGCGCGGAGCCGCCGGTGAACCCGATGATGTCGGGAGACCCGAGCGGGTTGCGGACGAGTGACTGGAAGATGGCGCCAGACATGCCGAACGCTGCGCCGACGCCGGCGCCGACGAGGACGCGGGGGAGACGCAGCGTGCCGACGATGAACTCCGAGTCGTCGGTCGGGTTGCCCATGAGCGTGGCGATCACGTCGGAGATCGGGATCGGGAAGTCGCCCACGCTGATCGACCAGAGTCCGACCGCCACGAGGAGGACGGCGAGCGCGCTGCACACGGTGATCGCTCGCGGGTCGAGGCGCACCGAGAACGAGCGGGTGCGGATGACACGTCCGCTGATCGGAACCGGTGCAGGCGGAGGCGCGTCGACGATCACTCGCTCGGCGGTGTCGACCGGCGGGCGGTGCAGGATGTCGGTCACAGTTGAGCCATTCGGGTTCGACGGACGAGCAGGACGAAGGCGGGGCCGCCGATGGCGGCGGTCATGATGCCGACCTGCACCTCGCCCGGGCGGGCGACGACGCGGCCGATCGTGTCGCAGAACAGGAGCAGGGCCGCACCGGCGAGTGCCGACATCGGGATGAGCCACCGCTGGTCGGGGCCGAACCACGCTCTGACCGCGTGCGGGACGACGAGGCCGACGAATCCGATCGGCCCGGCGGCGGCGACCGCACTGCCGCACAGCAGGGTGATGCCGAGCACGCTGACGAGACGGGTGGTCTGCACCTTGGTGCCGAGCGCGCGGGCCGCTTCCTCGCCGAGTGCCAGTGCGTTGAGTTGTCGGGCTGCGCCGATGGCCAGCACGGCGCCGACGATCATGAACGGTGCGACCTGCCCGGCCACGTCGGTCCCGCGTCCGGCCAGCGACCCGACCGCCCAGAAGCGGAACTGGTCGAGGGTTGCTCGGTCGAGCAGGGTGACCGCTCGGGTCAGCGCGAAGAGCAGCGCCGCCAAGGCCGCGCCGGCGAGCGCGAGGCGCACGGGGGTGGCTCCGCCGCGACCAGCCGTGCCGAGCACGTACACCACCACCGACGTCACGCCGGCGCCGACGAAGGCGAACCACACCAGCCCCGACACGGTCGTGATGCCGAACAACCAGATCGCGAGCACGACGGCGAACGCGGCGCCTGCGTTGACGCCGAGCAGGCCGGGGTCGGCCAGCGGGTTGCGGGTGACGCCCTGCATCAGGGCGCCGGCCATGCCGAGGGCTCCGCCGACCAGGATGCCGAGCACGGTGCGCGGCAAGCGCAGTTCGCGCACGATCAGGTGATCGGTGATCGAGACGTCGTACGAGAAGACGGCGTCGACGACCGTGCCCCACGGGATCGACTTGGCGCCGACGGCGAGCGAGAGCAGCACCCCGAACAGGGCGCACGCGGTCAAGATCGCCACACCGGTCATGCGGCGCGTCAACGACCACACCTTCCGGGCCCCGACGCCGTCGACCGGAGTCGACGGCGCGGGATCCAGGGACGATTCCACCAGCGCGGTCATGAGAACAACGGAAGGTTAGGGGTTCTTAACGCTGAACAGCAAGGTCGCCGCTGGTGCGGCGGTTCACGGGCAGCCGACCCGAGCCGATGCCATGAACGAGCAGAACTCGTCGCGGCTCACGGTCCACACGCCGTCGACGAGCTCGATCGACCCGATCTGATCGGTGTAGGCCGGGTTCGCTCCGAAGTTGACGTCGTAGGTGACCTCGGCGGCCTCGCCATCGATCACGACGTCGGTCGGCACGAGGCTGATCCCGTCGAATCCGTCGCCGGCCGCGGCGTACGCCTCGATGGTCTCTTCCAGCGCCTCGGCGTCGGCCAGATGAGGTGCCTTGTCGGCGAACGCGACCGTCGAGTCGAACACCGTGGCCCAGGCCGCGCCAGCCGCAGTGGCAGCGTCGTCGGCAGGTGCGTCGACCGCGCCGACCTCGACGGCCGATGGAACCGGCGTCGACGGGTCGCCGTCGGCCGCGGCTTCGATCTCGGGGACGAGTGCCTCGAGCGCGTAGTCGAGGCTCAGCGGACTGCCGTGGGAGAACGCGCCCGACAGCTCGATGCCGGCGAAGATCTCTCGGCCTTCCTGCACCGCGGTGAGCGCCGGTCGGGTCGGCAGCTGGTTGAGGATGCCGTCGATGGCTTCGAAGGCACCGGCCACCCACACGAGCACGTCGACGTCGAGTGGCGTGATGTCTTCGGGGCTCATCTCGAGGTAGAACGAGCCGTCGCCGCCCGAGTCGTTGATCTCGGGGATGACGAAGCCGAGGTCTTGCATGATTCGGCTGCGGGTGTCTTGCGACGTGTACGCACCCGGCCCCTCCTCGGTGACGAACGCGACCGAGGCCGTCTGTCCGATCCACTCGGGGTGCGCATCGCGAGCGGCGGCGAACTTCGCATCGAGTTCGTCGACGATCGCTCGGGCCTCGGCTTCACGGCCGGTCGCTCGACCCAGAATCAGGGTCTGCTCCTGCCACGGCGTGCCGTAGTCCTCGTAGGTGTCGGGCTGCGCGACGGTGGGAGCGATCGCCGAGAGCAACTCGTAGTCGCTGTCGGAGATGCCCGACCACACGCCGGTGATCAGGTCGGGTTGCAACGCGGCGATCTGCTCGAAGTTGAGCTCGGTCACCGGCAACACGTCGGGCGTGGCGTCGCCCAGTTCGTCCTGCGCCCACGGCCACACCGAGTTGGGCTGTTCGCCGTACCAGTCGCGCAGCGCGACCGGCACCACACCGAGCGCCAGCAGGAAGTCGTGTTCGTTGTAGCCGATCGACACGACCCGTTCGGGCTCGGCGTCGATCGTGGTGGCGCCGAACTTGTGCTCGATCGTCACCGGAAACTCGGCGTCGTCGGTCGAGACGTCGTCGGTCTCGGGAGCGGCGGTGTCGCTCGGCGCGTCGGTAGCGGGAGCGGCGCTGTCGGCCGGGGCGTCGATTGCCGGGGCGGCGTCGTCGTCTGATCCGCAGCTCGCGGCGACGAGTCCGGCCACCACGAGTGTCGCGAGGAATCGGCGCGTCATGCTGCACCTCCGCTCCGCTGGCTGCTGCGCACCGAATCGGCGGGGCGTTGCAGCAGTTCTTCGACGATCATCGACGTCGCGGCCTGCGCGGCGATGTCGTCGAGGGCGTGGCTGTAGCGCAGGTCGGTCGACGTGACCACCAGGAGCGTCACGCCGAGTTCGCAGTCGGGCTTGAGACAGCCGTGCATGGCGTCGGCCGGCACGGTGTCGAGACCGACGAGGTCGAGCAGGTCGCTGATCGCATCCGGGTGCAGCGTCGAGGCGATCCACCGCTGCTCGATGCCATCGCGCTCGACGCGGTACACGCCGCCACCGAGGTCTTCGAGCGAACCCCCGACTTCGATGTCGACGATCTTCGCCGAGTGGTCGGGCACGTTGGGCCACGACGACGCGATGGCGACGCGGCGCATGACGCACGGGCTGATGGCGCCGTGCGGTTCGGAGGCGACGACGATCTGTTCGTCGTCGACGGTGCGCAGTCGCAGTTCGGCGCCGGGTACGGCGTGGCCGAGCGCAACGGCCAATCGGAGTCGTTCGAGTGAGGTCACAGGGTTCCTTGGTGAGATGTGGGGTGGGGTGGGTGAATGGTGAGGTGTGCGGCCGGTTCAGCCGGCCTGCTCGCGTGCTCGCCGGACGAGTTCGACCGAGGCGGCGCGCACCTGGTCGGGTGACGTGAGCGGTTCGGGGAACGCGACGCGGCCGATGGCGATCTGGGTGCCGTCGGGGCCGCCGAACACGTCGAAGGTCATGCCGTACCGGTCGACCGCGGTGACGGTGGCGGAACTGGCTGCCTCGATGCCGGCGAGATGCTGGACGATCTGTGTGCAGGCGTCGGCGTGGTCGGCGTTGAGGTGTTCGATCATCGGGCGCGCGTGATCGATGATCGGGTCGACGGTGGCCGAGGCGTACTCGTCGGCGCTCGCCCAACCCATGAAGCCGAAGCCACCGACGTAGCGGAGATTGAGGGTGTCGAACCGCCACCACGAGAAGTCGTCGAAGCCGACGTAGTGCCGAGCGAACGGATGGACGACGAGGTGTGCTTCGATCTCGGTCGAGGTGGGTGCGTACGGCACGAACGCGCCGATGAGCGTGACGCGGGCGAGCGACAGCGGGTCGATCTCGTCGGGCGTCGCCTCGCCGACGAGCATGCTCGCTCGCGGATCGCGGCGCAGGTTCTGGGTGTGTTCGGCGAGCGACGAGACGCACACGAGTGCCGCTCCGTCGGCGAGCACCGAGTAGGGAGCGATCGACGAGTACGGATGGCCCGAGTCGGTGAGCGTCGACAACGTGGCGATGCCCCCGTTGCCGACGAGCGTGCGGGCGAGTTCGGCGTGCGACGGGATGCTGCGGGTGTCGCCTCGAAGCGGCGGACCGGCGGTCTCGTGTGGGCCGGTGTCGGGCTTGTCGCTGGTGGGTGTGCTGGTGGTCATCAGATGTCTCCGTGTAGGTCGGTGATCAGTTGGTCGAGGAACTGTCCGGTGCGCGGCCCGTTGCCGAGCAGGTACTGGTCGTCGTAGGCGACGACCCGTCCGGTCTGGCCCGCCGGGGTCTCGGCGATGCCGGGGAGTTCGAGCAGGCCGTCGATGCCGCCGACCGACTCGAGGCCGCGCTCGGGGATGATCAGCACGTCGGGTGCTGCGGCGACGAGGCTCTCGGCGTTGATCGGCGCGTTGTCGACGATGCCGAGTTCGTCGGCGATGTCGATCGCCCCGGCGGCCTCGATCATCCAGTCGACGCCGCCACCTTCGCCGAGCAGGAGTTGCACGTTCTTGCCGCGCACGTAGAGGACGCCGACCTTCAGCGACGGGGTGACGTCGTCGACTCGGGCCGAAGCGGCGGCGATCTCGGCGTCGACGGTGTCGGCGAGTGCCTGCCCGGTGGCGTCGACGCCGAGCGCCGCGGCGACCGCTCGGATCTTGTTGCCCGGGCCGTCCGACGAACTCTCGTTGGGGATCATCACGACCTCGACGCCGAGTCGCTCGAGGTCGTCGAGTGTCTCGACGGGTCCGGCGATGTCGGTGGCCAGGACGATGGTGGGGTCGAAGGCCACGATCGGCTCGGCGGCCAGTGCTCGTTGGTAGCCGATCTCGGGGAGCGCGTCGGCGGCGGCCGGGTGCGTGGCCGAGATGTCGGTGGCCACGACCTGCTCGCCGAGTCCGAGTGCGAAGACGATCTCGGCGAGGTCGCCGTCGACGGGGATGATGCGCTCGGGTGGGGCGAGCGCGGCGGTGGTCGGGGCCGTCGTGCCGATGGCGCCCGCCTGCGTGTCGTCGACGCCACACGCCGTCGAGGCGAGCGCCAGACAGCTCAGCGCGGAGAGGTACGAGAGGAGCGTTCGCTGTGCCACTCCGAGGATGTTAGGCGCGCCTTACAGATGACGCAAGCGCGTCATAACGAGCAGCTCGCGCGGTGGACCCAGCGGGTGAATCGCTTCCGCTTGAGCACCGGCACCACCTCCACGTCGTGATACCCCGCATCGGTCAGCCAGTCGGTGATGTCGCGGTGCGCCACGAACACGCCGAGCGGTGCCGCCGTCGCGGCGCGTTGGAGGATGCCCCGCACGACCGCCTCGTCGCGTGTGATCGCCTGGCCGTACGGCAGGTCGGTGACCACCGCGTCCGCCTGCGCCATCTCCTGGCGAGAGTCGGCCTTCACCACCGACGGCTCGTGGCCGAAGTGTTCGAGGTTCTTCGTGGTCATGCCGACCATCGCCGGTTTCCAGTCGGCTCCGAACGCGGTGAGGCCGAGCGACGCCGCTTCGAGCACGATCGAGCCGGCACCGCAGCACGGATCGACGATCGACCGCGCGTCGGGCACGAGGTTGACGAGCGCACGCGCGAACTGGCTGGTGAGCGACGACGACGTGGTCCACGGCTTGTCGTCGTGCACGCGATGGGAGTTCTCCGACTCGGCGACCACCTCGCCGAAGCGGAACGCGCCGTCGGCGACGGTGACGACGAACCGGCGGACCGGGTGCTTCAGGTCGGGGCTGAACGGGATGCCGTCGGCGAGCATCATCGACATGTCGGCGGTCGGCCACGATGCGAGCCGATACGGATCGTGGATGTCGATGCGGAAGCGGTGCGCGTCGAAGTCGGTGGCGGCGACCCGTTCGATCAACTCGTCGAACGACGACGCGGCGGCGATGGTGCGGAGGCCCTGCTGGACGTAGGCGCCTCGCTCGACCCGATCGGTTCGGTCGCACACGGCGACACCCGAGAGGTCGGGAGAGCCACCGGTGAGGCTCCGGCACTCGGCGCCGACGAGTCCGTTGTCGGGGAACCGCGCGCACAGCGCGAACCGTTCGTCGGCGAGGTCGGTCGGCTCGGGCACTCACACAGCATGGCGTGCCGCCCACCCTCCGACAGGAAGATCGCACGGCCGGAGTTCTACCGTCTGGACAGCGACCCATCAGCGGGTGGCCAGATGGAGGAACCATGAAATTCGGACTTGCATTCGCCAGCAGCATCGGTATCGAACACCAGGACGCGCTCGACATCTGTCGCACCGCCGAGGCGGCCGGCTTCGAATCACTGTGGGGCGGTGAACACGTCATCATGCCCAGCACGATCGACTCGGCGTACCCCTACACGCCCGACGGCAAGATCCCGGCCGAGCCCGAGACGCCGATTCCCGACCCGCTGATCTGGCTCGCCTTCGCGGCCGCCGCTGCCCCCACCATGCGCCTCGGCACGTGCATTCTCATCGTCCCGCAGCGCAACCCGCTGATTCTCGCCAAAGAACTCGCCACCCTCGACCGCCTGTCGGGCGGCCGCGTCGAACTCGGCCTCGGCGTCGGGTGGATGAAGGAGGAGTTCGATGCCCTCGGCGTGCCGTGGGAGCGCCGCGGCAAGCGCAACGACGAGTACATCGAGGCGATGCGCGCCCTGTGGGCCGGCCCGCACGCCGAGTTCCACGGCGACTTCGTCGACTTCGACCCGGCCACGTGCAGCCCGCGTCCGATCCAGGGTGCCGACATTCCGATCCTGGTCGGCGGCGACAGCGAAGCCGCACTCTCTCGTGCCGTGCGCCTCGCCGACGGCTACTTCCCCGGCGAAGGTGATGCCGAACGACTCGGTGCGCTGATCACCCGGCTCCGTCAGGGTGCCGAGGACGCGGGCCGCGACCCCGACAGCATCGAGGTCAACGCGATGTTCGGTGTGCAGATGGCCGACCCGGTCGCCGGCGTCGAGCAGATGGCCGAACTCGGCGTGGGGCGCATCATGGTCCCTGCCTTCTTCTTCGCCGGCGACGGTGGCATGGAACGCCTCGCCGCGTTCGGCGAGACCGCGATCGGAGCAGCCGATGCAAGCGTTTGATCTCACCGGAACCGTCGCCGTCGTCACCGGCGGCGGCCAGGGCATCGGCGAGGGAATCGCCAAGAACCTCGCGGCGGCAGGCGCTGCGGTCGTCGTGGCCGCGCGCCACCAGGAACGGATCGATCGCGTCGCCGCCGAGATCAACGACACGGGAGCGAAGGCGCTCGCCGTCGTCACCGACGTCACCGACAAGTCGGCGCTGGTGAACCTGGCCGACGCGGCCGTCGAGACCTTCGGCGGGTTGCACACGTGGGTCAACAACGCGGGCGGATCTCCGGTGCGTCAACCGCTCAGCGAACTCTCCGACGACGACTGGGACGCGTGTTTCACGCTCAACCTCAAGGCGCTGTGGCAAGCGTCGATCATCGCCGCCGAACGGATGACCGACCGCGGCAGCATCATCAACATCTCGTCGCCGGCCGGCGATCGCGGCGTGCCCGGAAGCGGCCACTACGCGGCAGCGAAGGCGGGCGTCAACTCGCTCACCAAGACGCTGTCGCTCGAACTCGCTCCGAAGATCCGCGTCAACGGCATCTCGCCGGGCTACGTGCCGACCGAGGTGATGATGACCGCGCTCGACACCGACGAAGCGGCGCTCGAGAAGATGGCGCAGAAGCGCGTGCCGCTGCAGCGTCTCGGCACGCCCGACGACATGGGCTCGACCGCGGTGTACCTCGCATCGCAGGGCGGCAGTTGGATGTCGGGTCAGACGCTGATCGTCGCCGGCGGTCTCTGAGCGAGCGGCGATCGTGTCACTCCCGGGCGAGTGACATGATCGCCTCGTTGCCGCGTCGCCACCACACGGTGAGCGTGACGGCATCGACGCGCCAGCGCCCGGCATCGTCGAGCACCAGGTGGTCGTCGTAGAACCCGCCGATCGTGAACTCGGGGTCGGCGCTACCGGTCCGCTGCTCGAGATCGTCACGCCACAGGAAGTGCGCGGCCTGCATGTAGACGCGACACTGCGCCGCCGAACCCGACGGGTCGATCTCGACGATCGGGTTGCTCATCGAGTGCTGCGTCGCATCGAGCCCGGTGAACAACGGTGTGACCGCGCCGAGCCAGGTGTCGACCGACATCGCCGATGCCGGGCGGCCGTGGTACGACTCGTAGTCGAACACGATCTCGGTGGGGGAGGGGACGAACACCTCGCGGTAGTTCGCCCAGTCGCGCTGGTCGATGCCGTACGCGAACGCGTAGACCGTCTGGGCGACGTCGATCCGTGGGTCGTGCATGAAATTCTTCTCCGTCAGTCGAGGTGAAGGTGCGGGGCGAGCAGGGGCAGCGACTCGTCGGTCATCCCGGTGATCGAGGCGGCCGACACGCCCATCGTCTCGAGCCAGTCGAGGCCCTCGGCGACGTGCTCGGGCGACCCGAAGAACCGCTCGAACAGCCGCTCGTCGCTGCTGAGCCCGCCGCTCGCGAGCGCCTTCGCCACACCCTTGGTGCGGGGGTCGTCGCCGACGCTGCACAGCACGAACATCGAGATCTCGATGTCGGGGTTGACGGCGCGGACCTGCTCGATCATGTCGGTGATGCGGCTCGCCGGGATCGACGCCATCACGCCGAGGTCGAGCGCGCCGCCGCGGGTGGCGGCGCTCTGCACCTTGAGTTCGACTCGGTCGAGATGCGGCGTGACCTCGCGCATCGTGCGCGGCCCGCCGACCGAACCGATCAGCGGCGGCGGGGTGACGGCGGGGCCGAGCACCGGCACGTCGACCGTGTAGTGCTCGCCGGCGAACGTGCACGCGTTGGTGTGCAGCAGCGTGCGGACGATGTGCGCGGCCTCGGCATACCGACCGGCGCGCACGCCCGGCGCCGGGTACTCGATGCTCGCCCCGATCGCTTCGCTCTTCGACCAGCCCGCGCCGAGACCGAGTTCGAACCGGCCGTCGCTCACCACCTGCAACTGCAAGGCGGCCTGCGCGACCTCGACGGGGCTGCGGAACAGGTTGTTGGCGAACGCCGTCGAGATCGTGGCGCGAGTGGTGGCCGCCGCCATCGCCGCTGCGCTCACCCACACATGGGGGTAGGCGCGGGTGTCGGTGAAGAAGTGATCGGCGACCGAGAGGCCGTGCCACCCCTCGGCTTCGCGCTCTGCGGCCCACGCTCGTGGGTCGACGTCGGCATCGACGAGGTTCACGGTGTAGCGCACCTTGCTGAGAGTAGATGTGTGCTCCGACGATCCGGGAGGCGGACCGACTTCGTACTGTCGACGCATGGATCTGCATCTCGACGGCACACGCGCACTCGTCTCCGGCGGCCACAAGGGTCTCGGTCGCGCCATCACTCGACGACTGCTCGAGGAGGGAGCGTCGGTCGCGATCTGCTGCCGCCGTCGAGACGAACTCGACGAAGCGGTCGCCACGCTCGGTGAACTCGGCACGGTGGTCGGCCACATCTGTGACTTCTCCGATGTCGACGCCGTGCAGGCATGGGTCCGTGACGCGGCCGAGGCGCTCGGGGGCATCGACATCTGTGTCGGCAACGCGAGTGCGAGCGGCCAGCGCGGCGACGGGCCCGAACCGTGGAAGAACAGCTTCGCCGTCGACATCCTGGGCACCGCGATGTTCTACGAGGCGGCGCATCCGTTTCTCGCCGAGTCCGACGCCGCGGCGATCGTGCAGATCGCGACCATCACGGCCATCGAGCATCACGACGTGCCGATCAGCCCGAGCTACGGGGCCAGCAAGGCGGCGGGCATCAACCTGATCGCCCAACTCGCACAGCGATGGGGCGCCGAAGGCATTCGCGCCAACACGGTGTCGCCCGGCCCGATCCTGATCGAGAACGGTCGGTGGGACGACATCCGCGAACGCCTCCCCGAGTTGTACGAGCGCGACCGCCTGATGCATCCGCTCGAACGCATGGGCACCGACGACGAGGTCGCCGACGTCGTCGCCTTCCTCGCGTCGTCGCGAGCGAGTTGGGTCAACGGCGCCAACGTCGTGGTCGACGGCGGCTACACGAAGCAGGTCGGCTTCTGATCTCGGCGACGGTTCGCGACAGACTGGCGCGATGAGCGATCTTCCCGAGGTTCCGCAGTTCGGTGCGTTGTTGCGCGGTCACATCTCGAGCGTGCCCGACGAAGCTCGTCCCGTGTTCCTGTCGGGTCTCGAACGGTCGGCGGCCGAGCGCTACCGCCAGTGGGCCGAGCAGCTTCCGGAGTACGCCGACGAACTGCTCGGTTGCGCTCGCCGCGAAGACGAGATCGCAGAGCTGGTGGCCGACCTGTTTCCGGTCAGTGCCGAACTCCAGCAGCAGGTCGACGAGGCCATGCCGGCGGCGGTCGCGCTCTACTACGAGGTGTTCGCCCCGCACCCGCCGCTGCATCAGCTGTACCTGCAGTCCGAAGCCGAATTGCAAGGTGCGATGGCGTGGGTCGGCATGGCCGAAGCGGTCACCGACGACGCGACGCGCTCGACCCTCGAGCGGTGTACGGCGCTCGAACGTGAGTCGTCGGTCGTGGTCAAGCAGCTCCTCGACGGCGTGCTCACCTGAACCCCTGTACCTCTTTGGAACAATGTTCTAAGCTTCGGCCATGACGGACACAGCCGAGCCCACGGTCTTCTTCAACCCGCTGGAGCCGGGCTACACCGAGAATCCGTGGCCGCACTTCGCCGAACTGCGCGAGCACGACCCGGCACACTTGTCGCCGATCGAGCGCTGGTTCCTCTTCACCTACGACGACTGTGCTCGCCTGCTGCGTGACCCGGCGCTGAGCGTCGACGACGTCAACATCGAGTTCCACGACGAAGCGCGCGTGGCGATGTTCGAAGCCGCGTTCGATCCGGAGGAGGCGACGCGGTCGATGTTGGGGCTCGACGCCCCCGACCACACCCGGCTTCGACGTCTGGTGAGCAAGGCGTTCACCCCGTCGGCGATCGCCGCGCTGCGTCCGATGATCGAGGAGCGCGTCGACGCCGCCCTCGACGCGATGGAAGCGCGCGGGAGCGCCGAGGTGATCGGCGAACTCGCGTTTCCGCTGCCGTTCGACGTGATCTCCGAGATGCTCGGCATGCCCGAGGCCGACGCCGACCAGATCGCTCAGTGGTCGTCGGCGCTCGTCAAGACGCTCGACCCGATCATCAGCGAAGAGGAGGTCAACGCCGCCGCCGACGCCGAGCGGAAGATGGGCGTGCTGCTCGACGAGGTGATCGCCTGGAAGCGCGCCAACCCCGCCGACGATCTGCTCACCGCGCTGATCCAGGCCGAGGAAGACGGCGACCGACTCACGTCTCGCGAGCTGCGCGCGCAGGTGCAGTTGCTGTTCGTGGCCGGCCACGAGACCACGGTCAACCTGATCGGCACCGGCATCTACGAGCTGCTCCGCCACCCGGAGCAGGCCGAACTGCTACGCAACGATCCGACGCTCGACGCGAACGCCATCGACGAACTCTTGCGTTTCGTGTCGCCCGTGCAGTTCTCGCGTCGGATCACCCTCGACGACATCACCTTCCGCGACGACACCGATCAGCCCAAGACGATCAAGAAGGGCATGTTCGTCATGGCGAGCCTCGCGTCGTCGAACCACGACCCGGCCAAGTGGGGGCCGACGGCGGAGGAACTCGACCTACGGCGCGAGGGCGCGGGTCAGCATCTGTCGTTCGGCAGTGGCTCGCACTACTGCCTCGGCGCCTCGCTCGCGAAGCTCGAAGCGCAGGCCGCGATCGGTCGCTTCGTTCGTCGGTTCCCGAACGCCGCGGTCGCCGGCGAACCGGTGTGGAACGGGCGGATCAACCTGCGCGGTCTCGAACGACTCGACGTCACACTCTGAGTCGACGTCGGCGCGGTCAGCCGACGGGCGCCGACCAACTGTCGGCCGGAGGCGCCGGGGGAGCCGGCGGCGAGGGTGCCGGCATCGGCGGCGCGCTCATCGGGGGAGGCGGCGGCATCGGTGTCGACATCGGAGCGGGCGTCGGAGTGTGCGGCGTCGGTGCCGACAGCGGCTCGATCGGCGGGGCCGGAGCGGGTGCCGGAGCCGCGGGTGGCGCGGGTGGTGCAGGCGGCGCGGGCGGAGCGGGTGGCGCAGCGACGGGCGGCGCAGGAACGGGCGGCGCGGGAACATGGATCGCCGGAGCGGCGAACGGCACCGGGGTCGCCGGGGGAGCCACGGGAAGCGGCGTCGGTGCGGGGCGCTGAGCGCGCGGTGCGGGTGCCTTCGACCCGGCCTCGAACGACTCGCGCAGATCGGCCATGCGCTTGTCGGCGTTGAGCACCGAGATCACCGAGGGGCGACCGTCGGCCATCGCCGCGAGCCGAGTCATCGAGATGTAGCCGACGCGGCGAGCGCGCGCGTCGGCGCCCACACCCACCACCAGGGCGGGGGTCTCCCACCCCTTGTAGCTGTGCATCGTGCACCCGGTGACGGCGTCGACTCCCGGCCAGAAGCGGTGCTTGCGTCGGCGACGGGGTGCGTCGGGGTCGCGGCTGAAGATGTGGTGGACCGGGATGCCCGCCCCTTCGATCACGCGCACTGCCGCCACGCCGTCGTGGTGGTAGTCGCACAGGAAGGTGATGTCGGCCGGAGTGAGCGACGGGTTGTCGTTGAGCATGCGGACGACTTCGAGGCCGACGGCTCGACCGAGGTCGTTGACGCGGTCGACGTTGGTCCATCGGCGGACCGAACCGCTGGCCGTCAGGTCGCCGACGACCGATGCGTGATCGTCGGCCTTCGAGATCGGCAGCACCTCGCCCTCGAGATCGGTTGCCGCGAAGCCGTTGGCGAAGTCGACGAGGTCGTCGGGGAGGCGGTACGAGCCGGTGAGTTCGCCCCACGGCCCCGACAGGCCCGTGCCGCCGATCGAGTCGTCGACGTCCCACTCGTAGCGTCCGTACACGTCCTGTGTCGGGTCGGCGACCAGCAGCATCTCGCCGCCGGGAGCGAGCACTCGGCTGCGCAGGAGTTGCCACCAGTCGGCGGAGAAGTCCTGGCCTTCGTCGATGAGGATCGCGTCGTAGGTGCGGGAGAATCCCTGGGCGAACGCTTCCTCGACCTTGGCGACGATGGCGACGGTCCACGCGGCGCCGGACGGTCCCTTGAGGTGGAGGCCGGCGACTTCGGCGTCTTGCACGACGCGCGTGCAGAAGGTGTGGAAGTTGGCGCAGGTGATCAGCGTCGGGTTGGCGCCGACCTCGTTGCAGCGTTCGGTCGCGAGCGCGCGAAGACGGTTGGCGAGCGTGACGTTGAACGACAGCAGCAGCACGTTCTTGCCCTCGGCGGCCAGACGGGCAGCGCGCGCCGTGACGCCGAACGTCTTGCCCGAACCGGCCGCGCCGCGGAAGCGACGGGCGCTGAGTCCGCTCGGGTTGGTGGCGATCTCGGTCACACCGGCGCTCATCGGTACTGCGGTGGCAGCGTCAGCGGTGATCCTCTCCGACACGACGACGTGTTCGCGCAGCCGTCGCATCGACGACGGGTTGGGCGGCTGGCTGCCGAATCCCTGTACGGGTTCGGCGATGCGGTCGAGCACGTCGCTGCCCCACACGCCGACGAGTTGTTCCTCGTCGGTGATGCCGGGACGATCGAAGAGGTGCATCGCCTGCTCGGTGGTGAAGTACGGCAGCACGACCATCGCTCGGATCTCGGGCGGCGTGGTGCCGCCGTCTTCGGGCAGCGCGAAGAACTGGTCGTAGATAGTCAGTCGGTAGCGGCTCGCTTCGAAGCGCGGCTGATCGGGCGACGGTGTCCACCCGCCGGTCTCGGTCGAGAACTCGAATCCGTCGGCTTCGCTCTGGCGGACGGCGTGCGGCAACCAGGCGCGCACTTCGATGGCGCACACGCCGTAGTGGTCGTGGATCGCCACGAAGTCGGGCCGGTCGAGACCGATGCGCGGCTTGATGTAGACGGTCCAACCCTCGCCGAGTCGGCTGAGCGCGCGGGCGACCTGGCTCTCGGCTTCGTTCAGGGGTTCGACGAGTTGGCCGAGATCGCTCAGTGCAGGCCGCATCCTCGTCATCACACCGACTCCAGTCATGTCAGAGGTATCGGCACGTCCTCACGAGATCTTGACACTTCACTTCGGTCGACATCGACCCGGTCGGACCAGGTGTACGGTCACGAAATGCTCGAGACCGACTACCTGGTGATCGGTGCCGGGGCGATGGGCATGGCCTTCGCCGACGTGCTGCTGACCGAGACCGATGCCCGGGTCGTGCTGGTCGACCGCCACGCCAAGCCCGGCGGACACTGGAACGACGCCTACCCGTTCGTGCGACTCCACCAGCCGTCGGCGTTCTACGGGGTCAACTCGCGACCGCTCGGCGCGGATCGGATCGACACGCACGGCTGGAACGCCGGGCTCTACGAGTTGGCGTCGGGTGCCGAAGTGCTCGCGTACTACGACCAGGTGATGCACCAGCAGTTCCTGCCGTCGGGGCGAGTCGAGTACTTCCCGATGTCGAGCTACGAGCCCGACGCCGACGGTGGAGACGTCCACGAGTTCCGGTCGCTGGTGACCGGCGAGGTGCACCAGGTGCGAGCTCGCACGCTCGTCGACGCGACCTACATGAACGTGTCGGTGCCGTCGCAGCGTCCGCCCGCCTATGACGTGGCCGACGGCGCGTTCTGCGCGCCGCTCAACGCGCTGCCGTCGACGCGGTCACCCCACGACGGCTTCGTCGTGATCGGTGCCGGCAAGACCGGCGCCGACGCGTGCCTCTGGCTGCTCGCCAACGGCGTCGACCCCGACACGATCCGCTGGATCATGCCGCGCGACTCCTGGTATCTCGACCGAGCCGTCATCCAGCCCGGTGACGGGTTCGACGAATCGACCGCCGCCTTCGGCCGCAGCTTCCAGCACGCCGCCGAGTCCACGTCGATCGACGACCTCTTCGATCGCCTCGAAGCCGACGGCGCACTGCTGCGCCTCGACCCCGAGGTCGAGCCGACGATGTACCGCTGCTCGACCGTCACGCAGGCCGAACTCGAACAGCTCCGGCGCATCGAGCACGTCGTCCGCCTCGGTCGGGTGCGCTCGATCGGCGTCGACGAGATCGTGCTCGACGAGGGCACGATTCCGACCACGCCGAACACGTTCCACGTCGACTGCTCCGCCGACGGTCTCGAACGGCGGCCGCCCGTCGCGGTGTTCGACGCCGCATCGAGCCGGATCACGCTGCAGACGGTCAGGCACTGCCAGCAGGTGTTCAGCGCGGCGTTCATCGCGCACGTCGAAGCCGCCTACGACGACATCGAGAAGAAGAACGCGCTGTGCACCGTGGTGCCGCATCCCGACACCGCGCTCGACTGGCTGCGCACCATGCACGGCAACATCATGAACATGGCGACCTGGTCGGCTGAGCCGGAGCTGATCGAGTGGCTGGCCAACGCCCGACTCGACGGATTCTCACAGCCCGGCGAGCCATCGGCCGCAACGGTCGCGGCACGAGAGACGGCGATGGGATTCGCCCTGCCCGCACTCGAAAAGCTGCAGGCGTATCTTCAGCGCGGGGTGGCGACGATCCAGTAGTGGTGCTTGTTGATGCCGTCGAACTCTTTGATGCTGGCCTTGTAGCCGGTGATCTTCGACTTCGGGTTGCGCCACACCTCGACGTCTTTGAGCAGCGGCGACAGTGGGCCGATGATCTCGTCGGGCGTGAGGCGGTTGGCCTGCCAGCCGAGCCGAGCGAAGAAGCGCCGACGTGCCAGCCACGACCCGAACCCGGGGATGCGGAACAGGGTGCGCACGAACTGACCGATCGGAAGCACCACGGTGTCGATGCGGCTGCGACCGCGGTAGTTGAGCGCGACCTTCCCGCCGGGCTTGGTGACGCGGACGGCCTCGGAGGTGAGCTCCAACGCATCGTCGGGATCGCAGTGCTGGAACGTGATGTAGCTGAACGCCAGGTCGACGGAGTTCGGCGGCATGTCGAGCGAGCGGCCGTCGGCGACGTGGAGCGTTTCGAGGCGGTCGACCTTGCCGAAGCGGCTCACCGTCTCGTGGCAGCGTTCGAGGAAGCCGGCGTCGAGGTCGGAGCCGATGACCGATCCGAACTCACGAGTGAACGCGCAGGTCATCCGGCCGATGCCGCAACCGATCTCGATCATCGATTGCGTCTCGGTGTCGGGGCTGCGCAACCCGAAGATCGTGAGGTACGACGGCACCTCCTGGTCGCCGGTGGCCACGAACTGTTCGAGCGTGAGCGACGAGCCGGTTTCGTTGTTGAACACCCACCCGGTGGTCTGCACGACCTCGTCTGCGCTGGTCTCACGCTCGGTGATACGACCAGCTGACTTCCAGGGGACGAGTTGACCGCGACGACTCACGCCACCGATTCTGCCAGGTACGCGAACGATTTGGTCAACGGCACCAAACCTCCGGCGATCGCGCCCGCCTCGACCGTTAGCCTTCCGGCATGGCACAGATCTCCTCAACGGGGTTGAACGTCGGCATCGTGGGCGCCACCGGTCAGGTCGGCAGCGTGATGCGACGGCTCCTCGCCGAACGCAACTTCCCCGTCGCCGAACTCCGGTTCTTCGCCTCTGCCCGCTCGGCCGGCAGCACCCTGACCTGGGGTGACCACGAGATTGTCGTCGAAGACGCCGAGGTCGCCGACCCGTCGGGCCTCGACATCGCGCTCTTCTCGGCGGGCGCCACGTCGTCGCGTGCCTACGCCGACAAGTTCGCCGCCGCGGGCGCCGTCGTGATCGACAACTCCTCCGCGTTCCGCATGGACCCCGACGTGCCGCTCGTGGTGCCCGAGGTCAACGGCCATCTGGCGCACAACCCGCCGAAGGGGATCATCGCCAACCCGAACTGCACCACCATGGCGTGCATGCCGGTGCTCAAGCCGCTGCACGACGAGGCCGGCCTCACCCGCCTCATCGCCTCGACCTACCAGGCCACGTCGGGCTCGGGTCTGGCCGGTGTCGAAGAACTGCACGAGCAGGTTCGCAAGGTCGCCGACCGTGCCGACGAACTCACCCACGACGGTTCGGCGCTCGAGTTCCCCGAGCCGTCGAAGTTCGCTCGCACGATCGCGTTCAACACGCTGCCCATGTGCGGTTCGGTCGTCGACGACGGCCTCGGCGAGACCGACGAGGAGAAGAAGCTCCGCAACGAGAGCCGCAAGATCCTCGACATCCCCGACCTGCTCGTGTCGGGCACCTGCGTGCGCGTCCCGGTGTTCACCGGGCACTCGCTGTCGATCAACGCCGAGTTCGCCAACCCGATCTCGGTCGAGCGGGCCTACGAACTGCTCGACGGAGCCCCGGGTGTGGTCGTGTCGGAGATCCCCAACGCGCTCGAAGCCGCAGGTGCCGACCCGAGCTACGTCGGTCGTATCCGTGCCGACGAAGGCGCTCCCGGCGGTCGTGGCCTGGCGATGTTCGTCAGCAACGACAACCTGCGCAAGGGCGCCGCACTCAACGCCCTCCAGATCGCCGAAGTCATCCAGCAGGCCCGCTGATTCAGCAGGCGCAGGGGATGGCGTCGCACTTCGGGCAGCCATCGGCGAAGCGCTGGATCGCCTCGTTCAGATCGACGCCCTGCTGATTGGCGAGCGTCGCCACCCACGCGACGACGTCCCCGAACTCGTGCAGTTGCTGCTCCGGCGTGCCTTTGCGCACGGCCTGGGCGAGTTCGCCGATCTCTTCGGCGAGCCACGCCACGGTCGCCGACACGCCTCGCTCCCGATCGCGATCGCCATACGTCCGCTCGATCACGTCCTGCAACTCAGCGAAGTCCATCCGCCCGAGCGTACGCAGCGCTCAGAGGAGCGAGGCGCGGAGTTCGACGGCGAAGGTCGGCAGCTCGTCGGCCCACTGCGACGCGAACACCTCGCGGATCGACCAGCCGAGGCGGCTCAGCTCGAGGTGCCGGTCGACGTGCGCGTCCGGGCCGTCGGGGTGCACGCCGCAGATCAGCCCGAGAGTCCGGTCGCCGTTGCCGACGACGGCGTCGATCTCGTGGCGGCCGACGGGGTAGCGGGTGCGGACGTCGATCCCGGCGTCGCGGAGCTCGGTCACGACGCGCGCCGACCACGACCGAGCATCGGGTGCGACCGTGGTGCCGCTCGCAGTGGGCGCGTCGGCATGGCGGAGGTACGCGGCGAACAGATCGGGAAACTCGCTGCGCAGGCTCGACACCACGGTGACGTTGTGGCGAGCGCGCGTCACCATCACGTTGAACAGTGCCGGGTCGTCGACGAACGATCGGCTCCCGGTGGGAGCGTCGTCGTCGAGGCACATCGACAGGTAGGTGGTGTCGCGCTGGCAGCCCTGGAAGCCGTGGACCGTGCCGACGCGCAGGTCGAGCTGTTGGATCTGCGACAGATCGAACTCGTCGCGCAACGCAGTCTCGAGTGCATCGGCCTGCGCCCGGAACGGGGTGATCACCCCGACCGAGCGCTGTTCGCCGACCAATTCGCGCGTGCGCAGGAGGTCGATGATCGTGTCGATCTCGGCGACGTTGATTCCCGACTCGTCGCGTCGTCCGTCGACGTCGACCACGTCGATGCAGTCGTCGCGTTCGTTGCGCGGATGGCGAGTGGCTACGCCGACCTTGCCGTCGTAGAAGCGCTGCGCCGAGAAGTCGATCAGGTGCGGCGCGCTGCGGTAGTGCTCGTCGAGCAGCATCGGCGGTTGCACGCTGGCCGCCGCGTCGAACAGCGAGTTGCGCTGGACGTCGAGTTGCGCGGCGACGGGACGACCGGCGAGCGCGTGCGCCGCGAGTGCCTCGTCGACGCGGGTTGCCGCCACGAACGAGACGTGTCGGAGCTGGCGCGGGTCGCCGACCACGAGCGCCGACGAGGCGCGCAGGAGCGCCGGTGCGGCGCTGATCTGATCGATGTGCGAGGCCTCGTCGATGATGACGAGGTCGAACATGTCGGCGCGCATCGGCAGGAGGTCGTCGACGTCGCGCAGCGTCGACACCCAGAGGGGGAGCGGCTCGAGGAGTTCGCTGGTGTCGACCTCGGCGAGCAGTTCGCGGCGACGTTCGCGCCCGGCGCGCAACGCCGCGGCGACGGCGGCCACGGCCCGCTGCGATCTGCGGTCGCTGCGGTCCCGCCGGTGGGTGACGGCGTGGAGGAGCGCACCGTTCGCGTGTCGCAGGCGGTCGGTCGCGTCGCTGAGCGAACCCCAGAGTGCGGCGAGGTCGAGCCCGCCCGACGACTGCAGTTCGGCGCTGCGACGGCGCGCGGTCGCCAACTCGACGTGTCGTGTGAGCGTGTCGAGCGCTCGATCGTCGCTCGAACGGCAGAGTCGGTGCAGCCGTTCGAGGTCCTTGCGTGCACGGCGACGGCACCACCACGAGCGGTCGCGGCGCTCGGCGTCGGCGGCCGACAGCGCGAGGTCGCGAGCTCGGTCGAGGTCGGTGTGCTGTTCGAAGAGACCGGGGGCTTCGACGCGGGCGAGCATCAGCTCAGCCGGGTCGATGTCGGCGGCCGACTCGGCGGCGAGGAGTTCGGCGATGGCGGACCGCCGACGGGTCGCGTCGTCGAACGCCTGCTCGCGCACGGCTGTGCGGCGTTCGACTTCGTCGTCGCCGTGGACGTTGCTCGAGTGTTCGGTGAGTTGGTTGGCGACCTGCACGCGGTGCGCGGTCGAACCGAACACGACCGGGTCGGGCCCGGGCGTTTGTTCCATGAGCGCGGTCAGTGCCGAGACCGACGCGTTGGTCGGCGCGACGACGAGCACCGATCGGCCGTGCCGCACCTGATCGAAGGCCACGGCGGCGACGGTCTGTGACTTGCCGGTGCCGGGCGGCCCCGACAGCACGGTCACGCGTTGGCGGGCGACGGCGTCGACCGCGGCCCGCTGCGCGGCGTTGAGTTCGAATGGACTCGCTGTGGCAGGCGTCGGATCGTGCGCCGTCGATGGCGTAGCGGTGCCGTCGACGTAGAGCGCACCGAGCGCCGTGTCGTCGATGGGCTGATTCGCCCACGAACGCAACGTTGCGGCCTGCGTGACCGGGCGTCGTCGACCTCGCGGCGTGACGTAGAGGGCCACGCCGGCGACCACGACGAGGTCGGTCGACTGCTGGAACTCGCCGGCCGGTCGGTCGGCGGCGACCACGGTGGCGGTTGCGCAACCGGCGGCAGCCGACGCGTCGCGCGTCCACGCCGGAATCCCGGTGACGCGCTCGTCCGAGAACGATGCCGGGGACGCCGTGATCGCCGCGTCGTCGCGCCACGTCGGGTCGAGATCGACGTAGGCACCGAGTCGGAGCCGGTCGCCCGGTTCGGTGATGAGTTCGCTCAGTTCGGGTTCGGCGAGTGCGACGACGTCAGCACCGACCGGCAGCGACACGAGCGGCGTCAGTATCCGGCCGTGCTCGGGGTGTTGCCCGGCGAGCCACAGCCAACCGACGCGCAGCACCCCCTCGTCGTCGTTGCCGCGGAGCTTGGCGGTCTTGAAGATCCGGCGGGCGAGGTCGTCGGCGTCGAACCCGCTCCCGTCGGATCGCCGCCCGGACTCGCCACGGAGGAGGTTGGTGTAACTCAGCGGGAGCCAACGCATCAGGTCGGGGTCGACCGACGTGATCGAGCGGCGCTGGCCGGAGGTGTCGGCGAGGTCGGCGAGCACTCGGACGACCTGCGCCGCGGTGACGCTCATCGGCAGCTCCTCGGCACGACGCCGAGGCTAAGCGATGGCGACCGGAAAAAGCAGAAAGCCCCAGGTGCTCACGCCGAAGCGTGATGCCTGAGGCCTCTGTGGTCGGGGTGACAAGATTTGAACTTGCGACCTCCACGTCCCGAACGTGGCGCGCTACCAAGCTGCGCTACACCCCGAATGGTGAGACGGCATTCTATCCGGCGTCGACCGTTTCTGACTCCGACGATTCGGACTCTGTGGAATCGCCGGTGTCGATCATCGGTTCGACCGGTGCCGCGTCGGCGGGAAGGCCTTCGGTGTAGCCCTCTCCGGCGAGGATCGCCTTCGTGGCCCGCTTGAGGCGCAGCGAGTCGAGCGGCTTGATGAGCCAGCCTTCGGCGCCGCAGCGACGGGCGAGGTGGAGGTCGGCGACGCGATCGACGAGCATCAGCACGGGCACGTGCGGGAGGGCTCCGGCCGATTCGTCGAGGCGCAGCGACATCGTGATCGCCATGCCGCCCATCGAGCCGACCTGCAGGTCGAAGATGGCGAGATCGGGCGTGCGCTCCTTGATTTGATCGGTCACCGCGCGTCCATCGCGGCACACGGTGAACGTGTCACCGGTGCCGCCGAGCGCGTTCGTGACCTCGTCGACGATCCAGTCAGCGTCCGTGGCGAGAAGAATGTGCACGCCAAGAAGCTACCCCTTTCGAGTTGCCGACACCCACGGCGCCGACCGGCTCAGTCGGTCGAATCGGTGATCCGTTCGCCGGTGGCGGCGTCGAAGAGGTGGACGTGGCGGGCCTCGATCGAGACCGCGACGTGGTCGCCGAGCCGGACCGTGGTGTCGTCGTCGTGGAGCTTGGCGAGCACGCGGGTGCTCGTGGCCGCGTTCTCGTCGTGCGGGGCGCCGTGGAGGTCCATGCCGTCGATGTTGAGGTGGACGAGATGCTCGGAGCCGAGCATCTCGACGAGGCGAACGGTGGCGGCTGCGCCACCGGCCGTGCCGGCCGGGTCGAGTCGCACGTGTTCGGGCCGGAAGCCGGCCACCACCGGGCGCTCGTCGATCGTGGCGAGCGCCGACTCCGGTCGAGCGGTGTCGCCGGCGATGGTGAATGCGGCGGTGCCGGTGATCAGCTGACGGTCGCCACTGTCGGAGGTGGCGACTCGCGCGTTGACGAGGTTCATCGGCGGCGAGCCGATGAACCCGGCGACGAACGTGTTGGCCGGTGACCGGTACAGCTCCTCGGGCGGCGCCACCTGTTGCAGCACGCCGTCACGCATCAGCGCGACGCGGTGTCCCATCGTCATCGCCTCGACCTGGTCGTGGGTGACGTAGAACATCGTGGTACCGAGATCGTGCTGGAGTTCGGCCACTTCGGAGCGCATCGTGACGCGCAGCTTGGCGTCGAGGTTCGACAGCGGCTCGTCCATGAGGAACACCTTCGGCTCGCGCACCATCGCCCGGCCCATGGCGACGCGCTGGCGTTGGCCGCCCGAGAGTTGGCGCGGCTTGCGGTCGAGGAGTTCGTCGAGTTGCAGTTGGCCGGCGACCGTGCGCACCCGCTCCCGCAGTTCCTGCTTGGGCATCTTGGCGAGGCGGAGCGGGTAGCCGAGGTTCTCGCCGACCGTGAGGTGCGGGTAGAGCGCGTAGCTCTGGAACACCATGGCGATGTCGCGTTCCTTCGCACTCAGGTCGTTGACGACCTGGTCGCCGATCTTGACTTCGCCCGCCGTGATGTCTTCGAGCCCGGCCAGCATGCGCAGCGTCGTGGTCTTGCCGCAGCCCGACGGGCCGACCACCACGAGGAGTTCGCCGTCGGCGACGTCGAGGTCGAGGTCTCGGACGGCGTAGACGTCGGTACCGAACCGCTTGGTGACGCCGCTGAACGTGACCGAGCTCATCGCGCCGCTCCCGTCTGTGCCGCCCTGGATTCGGGTTCGGGGCCCGGGTCGATGATCGAGTTCGAGGCCACCACACCCGAGAACCAGTCGGCGCTGCGCTTGGGGGTGCGCCGCTGCGTCTCGAAGTCGACCTCGACGATGCCGAAGCGGCTGGTGTAGCCCCACGCCCATTCGAAGTTGTCGAACAGCGACCACACGAGGTAGCCGACCATCGGCACGCCGTCGTCGATCGCGCTGTGCACTTGCGCGAGATGTCGCTGCACGTAGTCGAGTCGGTCGAGGTCGTCGACCTGGCTGCCGTGCGCGCTGTCGATGCGAGCGTCGTCGGGCATCGCGCAGCCGTTCTCGGTGATCATCATCTTCGGGAACGAGTAGCGCGAGTCGAGCCAGCGCAGGAGTCGGCCGAGCGAGGGGGGATGGATCTCCCACCCCATCGCCGTGGTCGCGAACTCCTTGGGCCGGTCGTCGTCGCCGTCGGTCGGCGCGGCGACGACCTGGCGGGTGTAGTAGTTGATGCCGAGCAGGTCGATCGGCTGCGAGATGAGTTCGAGGTCGCCGTCGAGGACCTCCGACTGGTCCCAGCCGAGCGCTTCGGTCGTGTGCACCGGGTAGCCGTAGCCGCCGATCGGGTCGGCGTACCAGCGGTTCTCGACCTCTTCGCGGATCGCGCACTCGGCAAGGTCGGCCGGGTCGTCGCTGGCGGGTTCGGTCGGCGTGAAGTTGAGCACGATCGCCAGGTCGGCGTCGGGGGCGAGCGAGCGGATCTGCTGCGCGGCCAGGCCGTGGCCGAGCAGGAGATGGTGCGAGGCAGCGAAGCCGTCGCGCACCGACGTGTGTCCCGGGGCGTGCTCGCCGGTGACGTAGCCGTGGTTCGCCGACACGAACGGTTCGTTGAGCGTGGTCCAGGTGGTGACGCGGTCGCCGAGGCGACGCACGACGGCGCCGGCGTAGTCGGCGAAGGCCGACGCGGTGTCGCGTGACAGCCAGCCGCCGCGGTCTTCGAGCACCTGCGGAAGATCCCAGTGGTAGAGCGTCGGCATGGGCGTGATGCCGGCGGCGAGCAACTCGTCGACCAGTCGGTCGTAGAAGTCGAGCCCGGCTTCGTTCACCTGGCCGGTGCCGTCGGGGATCACGCGGGTCCACGCGATCGAGAACCGGTAGGCCTGGAGACCCATTCGGGCCATGAGCGCGACGTCGTCGCGGAAGCGGTCGTAGTGGTCACAGGCGACGGTGCCGTCGCTGCCGTCGACGATGTTGCCGGGGACCGAGCAGAAGCGATCCCAGATGCTCTCGGACTTGCCGTCGGCGTCGTGGGCGCCCTCGATCTGGAACGACGAGGTCGCCGATCCCCACGTGAATCCGGCGGGGAAGGTGAGCTCGGCGCCGGGGGTCGAGTCGGTTCGTCGGTGTCGATGCGCGTCGTTGGAAGCGGTTTCGTGCGTACGTGAAGGTGTCGTGGTCACAGAGAGTCCTGATGCGGTGATTGGGTAAGAGACTTTGAATAACGCCTGGTCAGAGTGATAATCGGCGATTCGGCAACGATTATCTTGACGTTGACATCGGTCACATGCTTACATGGAAGCGCTTCCGAACGCAAGAAGTTGTGTCGGAATTCGGGGACGACGAAGGGGGTGAACCGAGTGGGTCGAACGACCACCGACAGCATGCCGGCCACTGCCGTGCCGCCCGTGACGCTCGACGACGTGGCACGCGTCAGCGGGGTGTCGCGAGCCGCTGCCTCCCGTGCGCTCAACGGACGCGACGGCGTTCGTGACGACGTTCGTCAGCGGGTGCAGCACGTCGCCGAGTCGCTCGGCTACCGACCCAACCGCGCCGCCAAGACCCTCGCCAGCGGGCGCACCTCGGTCATCGGGCTGGTCATGCCGTCCGACGAACTCCGCGTCGACCCGTACGGCGCATCGCTCGTGCAGGCGGTGGCCAACGCCGCCAACCGCCACGACGAAGGCCTGATGCTCCTGCTCGCGCAGAAGGAGCCGAGCCGAGCCGTGGCCGACACGATCCGCGACGGTTTGATCGACGGTGTCGTCGTGAGCGCCATCGCCATCGGTACTCGCTGGGTCGAAGAACTCATTGACGCGCAGATCCCCACCATGCTCATCGGTGCGCACCCCGACCGCCCCGACGTGCATCGTGTCGAGGTCGAGAACCACGACGCGATCGTCAGCGTGGTCGAGCACCTCGTCGAGCAAGGGTACGAACGCATCGCCCACGTCCACGGCCCGCTGCATCGCGTCGACGCACAAGAACGCCTCGCCGGCTTCCGCGCCGCGCACGACAAGCTGGGGCGCGCGATCGACGAGTCGCTGATCGTCGCCGGTGACTACACCCGGACGACGGCTCGCCGAGTCGGTGCCGAACTGCTCGAGCATCGACCCGACGCGATCGTGGCCGCCAACGACGAGACCGCCATCGGCATCATGACCGCCGTCGAGCGGGCGGGGCTCTCGATGCCCGACGACGTGGCGGTGACCGGCTTCGACGGCACGGCGGCGCTCGACGTGCTCGACCCGACGCTCACCACCCTCCGACAACCCTTCGACGAGATGTGCGAACTGGCCGTGGCCTCGCTCGTCTCCATCCTCGCCGGCGACGACGTGCCGACGCTGCAGGTGGTTCATCCCACGCTGCAGGTCGCTGCCTCGTCACTGCGAATCGGCGGTTCGCCGCCATGAACAACTCATCAACACCACCGAGACGGTGTGCGACGTCGTTCGTCATGAACGTGTCGTAGACCAATCCGGTGGGCGGGGGTTGCACCCCCCGCTCACCGGCTCTCCCGGCTCTTGCTCTTACCCAATCACCGAAGGAGATCCCAGAATGATAATCAAGCAACACCGTTCGCGGCGCCTGCGTGTCGTAGCGAGTACCGCGACGGCACTGGCGCTCGTCGCCGGAGCGTGCGGAGGCAGCGACGACGCCGCCGACGAACCGGCCGAAGAACCCGCAGCCGACGACACCGCGGCCCCGGCGGAAGAACCCGCCGCCGAACCGGCAGCGGAGCCCGCGGAAGCATCCGACAGCGACGGCCGCGTCGACATCCGCTGGTTCATCGGCCTCGGCACCGGCTCGCAAGACGAGCAGATCGACGGCCAGGACGCCATCGTGGCCGCCTTCAACGACAGCCAGGACGCGATCCGGCTGATCCCGGAGTACGTCGACAACACCACGGCCGCCGACGTGCTCGCCACCCAGATCGCAGGCGGCGACGCTCCCGACCTCATCGGCCCCGTCGGTCTCGCAGGCTCCAACGCCTTCGCCGGCCAGTACCTCGACCTCGACCCGCTGGTGGCGTCGTCGGGCTACGACATCGACCAGTTCGGTGAAGCCAAGGACGTGTACCGCAGCGAGGAAGGGCTGCTCGGCATCCCGTTCGCCGTGTTCCCGTCGGCGCTGTTCTACAACACCGAACTCTTCGACGAGGCCGGGTTGCCCTACCCGCCGGCCGAGTACGGCGAGGGCGGCATCACGATGTACGGCGAAGGCACCGAGTACGAAGGCGAGTGGAACTTCGACAAGCTGCAAGAGATCGCACTGATCCTCTCGGTCGACGCGAACGGCAACGACGCCACGAGCCCCGACTACGACACGTCGGCGATCGAACAGTTCGGCTACGTCAACCAGTGGACCGAGGACCCCGCCGCGCAAGGCACGTTCTTCGGTGCCGGCTCGGTCGTGGCCGACGACGGCTCGGCGAAGATCCCCGACCAGTGGGTCGCCGAGTGGAAGTGGTACCAAAACATGGTGCACGAACTCGGCGCGACGCCGAGCGCCGACTACCAGGACTCCGACGCCCTCGCCGGCAACGCGTTCAACAGTGGTCGCGTCGCCATGGCCAACACGCACCTCTGGTACACGTGCTGCCTCGCCGACGAAGACGGCAACGCTCGCACCAACTTCGACCTCGCTGCGCTCCCGAACTACGAGGGCACGGTCACGTCGAAGCTGCACGGCGACTCGTTCCGGATCCACAAGGACACCGAGCATCCCGACGAGGCGTTCGCCGTGCTCCAGTACCTGCTGGAGGAAGGCGCACTCGATCTGCTCACCGTGTACGGCGCCGCCCCGGCCCGTGAAGACATCCGTGACGATTACTTCGCGGCGCTCGACGAGCGCTTCACGCAAGGCGTCAACTGGGACGTGATCATGGCCGGCCTGGCCTTCCCCGACGTGCCGAACCACGAGGCGAACATGCCGAACTTCCTCGAAGCCGATGCACGGATCAAGGAACTCGTCACCCCGCTCATGAGCGACCCGGGCTTCGACATCGACGCCGCGGTCGCCGAGTTGGAAGCCGACCTGAACACCATCTTCGGCAGCTGACTCGACCGGGTGCGGGGCCACTCCCCCTCTGGCCCCGCACCCGTCGCACCCGTCGCACCCGTCCCCGGATCGGAACTCTCACATGGCCAGCACACTCTTCGCCGGCGCCCCCGACGACATCGACGACAGCGTCGACGCGGGCGACGGCACCCTCGCTCGACGCGAACGTCGACGCGGACTGCTCTTCGTCTCCCCGTGGCTGCTCGGGCTCAGCCTGTTCTTCCTCTTTCCCCTCGTCGCGTCGCTCGCGATGAGCTTCACCGACTATCGACTCGTCACCGGCGAGGGCGAGACCACCACGTTCGTCGGCCTCGACAACTGGCGCACGATGCTCGGCGACGACAACGTCCGCAACGGGCTGCTCGTGACCGCGAAGTTCGGGCTGCTGTTCGTGCCGATGTCGATCTTCGTGCCGCTCGGCTTCGCCTATCTCCTCACCTCCGAACGGCTGTGGGGACGCAGCTTCTTCCGGGTGATGTTCTACCTCCCGTCGATGGTGCCGTTCGTGGCCGCGGTGATCGTCTGGCGGTTCTACCTCAACAGCCAGTCCGGCTGGCTGCCCCGTCTGCTGCGCGCCGCCGGATGGGACGGCACGCCCAACTTCCTGAACGACCGCAACTGGGTGTTGCCGGCGTTGGTGTTCATGGCGATGTGGGGCGTGGGCAACTCGATCATCATCTTCATCGCCGCGCTCAACGGTGTGCCGACGCAGCTCTACGAAGCGGCGAAGATCGACGGCGCGAGCAAGTGGCGGCTGTTCCGCGACGTCACCTGGCCGATGATCAGTCCGATCACCTTCTACAACGTGATCATCAGCCTCGTCGGGCTCGGTCAGTACTTCCTGGTGCCGTTCGTGCTGCTCGGCCCGGAAGGTCCGCCCGACGGGGCGAGCAAGTTCTACACGATGGTCTTCTTCCGTGAGACCTTCAAGTTCTTCAAGGGCGGCTACGGCGCGGCTCTGGCGTGGGGCATGTTCGTCGTCGTCTTCGCCATCACGTCGTTGCTGTTCTGGTCGGCGAAGTACTGGGTCCACTACGAATACGAGGAACGCTGATGAGTATCGGTTCGATCGCGCTCGCCAAGGAGCCGAAGCAACGATTCCGCGACCTCGACGGTCAGACCCGCCGCTTCATCGGCAAGGCCGGCGTGACCCTGTTCGCGGTGATCCTCATGGTCGGGTTCCTGTTGCCGCTGGTGTTCATGGGGGTCACGTCGCTCAAGACCGAAGACCAACTCGCCAACCAGCAGATCCTGCCCAAGACCCAGGCGACGGTCACCATCACCTCGGGCGAGTTCGCCGGCGACCACGACCTGCTGACGGTTCCCCTGCCCGATGGCACGTCGTCGTCGCTGGCGTTGGTGCAGCCGGGTCGCGAGTCGAGTGGCTTCGTCGACCCGGCCGACCCCGACGTACTCATCGAGTGGGAAGGTCGTTGGCGCACGCTCGAGCCGAGCTACGCGATCGACCCGACGTTCGAGAACTTCGGTCGAGCCTGGGATCGCCTCGAGTTCCTCCGCCTGCTGCGCAACACCGGCATCATCGCCGGGCTCGGCATGGCGGGCACGGTCATCTCGTCGACGTTGGTCGCCTACGGGCTGTCGCGTTTCCGGATGCGGTTCAAAGGGCTGATCATCGGTTCGCTGGTGGCGACGATCATCCTGCCGCGCTTCGTCACGCTGATCCCGACGTACGCGCTGTTCTCGAAGATCGGTTGGGTGGGGACGTGGTGGCCGCTGATCGTGCCGCACTTCTTCGCCAACGCGTACAACGTGTTCCTGCTCCGCCAGTTCTTCCTGACGATCCCGCGCGACCTCGACGAGGCGGCGGAGATCGACGGGGCCGGACCGCTGAAGACGCTGATCACGGTGATCCTGCCGCAGGCGAAGGGGGCGATCCTGGCGATCGCGCTGTTCCACTTCTTCTTCGCCTGGAATGACTTCCTCGAACCGCTGATCTACCTGTCGGGTCGTCGTGACCTGCAACCGATCTCGGTGGGGCTGTACGAGTTCCTCGGTCTGTACGACACGGCGATCCCGCTGGTGCAGGCGGGTGCGATCCTGTCGATGGCGGTGCCGATCCTCGTGTTCTTGTCGTTGCAGAAGATCTTCCTCGGCGGCATCGACCTGTCCGGTTCGCTCAAGTAGTCGGCGGCGTGTTGAATGCTGCGATGCGGTATCGCGTCGACGGCAGCTGGACCCGGGTCGGCCCGACCGGCGACGTGCTGCTGGCGGGCTCGCCGTATCGCGTCGTCCACTTGTCGCCTGGCGAGGTCGAGATCGTGGCGCAGGTCGAGGAGGGTCACGATGTCGCCGACTCGGCACTGATCGACGAGCTCCTCGACGGTGGGATGATCCATCCGGTCGTGTCGGCGCCGGCGCGCTGCACGCTCGCCGACGTCACCGTCGTCACGCCGCAGCTCGGCGGTGAGGTGCGTCGCGACGGCCGCGTCACGATCGACGACGGGAGCGTTCCCGCGCTGGCCGGTGCGACCGAGCGGCTCGACGTGAACGCCGGTCCGGCCGCGGCGCGCAACGCCGGTCGTCGCCACGTCGACACCGAGCTGATCGCGTTCGTCGACGCCGACGTCGACCTGCCCACCGATGACGCGTGGTGGGCGCCGCTGCTCGCGCACTTCGACGACGACCGTGTGGGTCTCGTCGCGCCGCGGGTGCTGGGCGACGACGGCTCGTCGCTCGACCTCGGCGCGGAACCGGCGCGGGTGCGGGCGGGCACGCGGGTGGCGTACGTGCCCGCCGCGATGATGCTCGTGCGCGCGTCGGCGTTCGACGAGGTGGGGGGCTTCGACGAGGCGCTGCGCTTCGGTGAGGACGTCGACGTCGTGTGGAGGCTCGACGAGGCGGGGTGGCGATGTCGCTACGAACCGTCGGTGACGGTCAGCCATCCGCCGCTGCCGACGTGGGGTGCGCGGCTGGCGCGGCAGGTCGACTACGGCTCGTCGTCGGCACCGCTGTCACTGCGTCACGCCGGTGGTGTCGCGCCGCTGCGGTCGAACGGGTGGACGGCCGGCGTGTGGTTGCTCGCGATCGCCGGTCGGCTACCAGCGGCGCTGGCGTTGGCTGCCGGAAGTTCGGCGGCGCTGATCCCGAAGTTGCCCGGCGTGCCGCCGAAGCTGTCGGTCGAGTTGGCGCTGCGCGGTCACCTGGCGGGTGGGCGTGAGCTGGCGCTCGCGTTTCGCCGAGCGTGGTGGCCGCTGGTGCTGGCGGGATGCCTCGTGTCGCGCCGCGTGCGGCGCGCCGCCGCGCTGGCGATGCTGGTGTCGCCGCGCACGTTGCCGGTCGACGTCGCCTTCGGCACCGGCATCTGGAAGGGCATGTTCGAGCTCCGCACCTGGCGTCCGCTCGCCCCGTCGCTCACCCCGTGGCCACCGCGCCGCTGAGTGGTTCGCCCTGGATGGTGATGCGGTGCATGAGGCGGCGGTGGCCGTCGTAGTCGTTGAGCGCCCAGTGCCAGGTGGAGCGGTTGTCCCACATGGCGATCGAGCCGGGCTTCCAACTGAACTGGTGGCTGAACGGGCCCGAGGCCGTGTGGCCGAGCAGGAAGTCGAGCAGCGGCTTCGACTCCTCGACGGTCCAGCCGACGAAGTGCGTCGTGAACGCGCCGTTGACGTACAACAGCTCCCGGCCGGTGTCGGGGTGACGAACGACGACGGGATGGGTGGTGCCGCCGACGCCTTCGGGGTTGCCGATTCGGCCTTCGGCGTCGCGTGCTGCGAGGCCGCCCTTGCCGAAGATGTGCTCGTTGCTGTGGTGGGCGCGCAGGCCGCGCAGCGTCTCCTTCAGCCCGTCCGACAGGGCGTCGAACGCGGCGGCGACGCTGAGGAAGCAGGTGTCGCCACCGGTCGGGGGTACTTCGTGAGCGAGGAGGATCGACCCCTTGGCGGGGATCTCGTCGTAGCTGTGGTCGGTGTGCCAGCCGCCGCCGATGTTGGTGGTCTGGTCGGCTTCCTTCAGCACCTGGGCGATCTTCGGGTAGCCGTCGACGGGCGTGAAGAACTGGTTGATGTCGATGTCGGCGAAGCGTTCGGCGAACTCGATGTGTTGGTCTTCGGTGAGGTGCTGGTCGTGGAAGAACAGCACGCCGTACTGAGCCCACGCCTCGCGGATCTCGGCGACCTCGGCGTCGGACAGCGACGACAGGTCGACGTCGGAGAGTTCGGCGCCGACGTGTTCGGTGATTTCGGTGATGATCATCCAGTCCCCATTTCTTCGGTGGGCGCGACTGTAAACGAACGCGGTCAGTCGACTCGCTCGGCGCGGCGTAGCGCGCTCGCCAACTCGGTGATCGAGAAGCCGTTCGGTGTCGTCGGCACGTCGAACACGACGACGAGGGGCGGGCGGTCGTACGTGCCGACCTGGCCGGCACCGTCGAGCGCGAGGTAGAGGGTGGAGGTCGCCGGGTCGAACGATCCACCGATGATGCCGTGGCGGCCGCCGTCGTCGAACGGCACCGACCACTCGCCGTACGCGTAGGGCTGCGGCAGGTGGACGTCGTCGGCGGCGAGGATGTCGTTGACGTCGAACAGCCAGTAGGCGTTGCTGTAGTCGTCGGCCGCGTAGGCGCAGTAGCCGCCGCACAGGTTGTCGTTGTCTTGGGTGATCTTGTAGCCGATGCCGCTGTCGACGCCGCCGGTGCTGCCGAGCACGACGAACGTCGAGGTGCCGGGCGCGATGAATCCGTAGCGCGCTCGCGACAGGTGGTTCCAGAGTGGCGACGCGCTGCCGGGCTGGGTGTCGAGCGCATCGGGGGTGATCCAGCGTTGCCCGGCGTACGGGAAGTCCATGTGGACGTCGGTGCTGATCGTCGGGTCGATCGTGGCGTCGCGGTCGGTGAGGTCGTCGGGGTCGAAGGTGAAGAGCGTCGGGCCGATCGAGTGGCGGCTGATGATCGACGTGTTCGACGCCCACCCGGTGAGCAGGCGGTTGCCGAGCGCGTCGCGCCATTCGTCGGGCACGTCCGACATGTAGCCGCCGGCGTGCGTGCGGCCGTCGAGTTCGAAGTAGCCGCTCACGTCTCCGTCGAGATCGTCGGCGTCGAGGACGAGGGTGGTGTCGACGGCGGTGCCTGCCGCGTCGTACCAGCGCTCGGCGTTGACGATCAGCGATCCGTCGTCGACGTGGAGGCCGTTGATGCGGTCGATGCCGTCGGGATTGCCGGTGGGTGCGTCGCCGAGGAAGGCGGCGAACGGTTGGAGCGACTCGGCGACGGGAAGGTCGTCGACGTCGTTGCCGGTGCCGATCGGGGTGGGGATGGCGAACTCACCGACCGCGTTTTGCTGTGCGTGGCCGGCGATGAAGATCGAGTCGTTGGCGGGGTGGTGGGCGAGCGTGCCCACGGCGTAGTTGGTGCTCGACTCGCCGAACGTGCCGCTCGGGAGTCGGAACGCACCGCGGTAGGTGAGGTCGCTGATGGCGAGGCGCGCGTGGGGGAGTGGCGCCGCGGCGTGTGAGGTGTCGCCGTGATCGGGCCGTGGGATCGACAGCGAGGCGATGCTTGCGACGGCGGCGACCAGCGCGACGGGTCCGGCGGCGCGTCGCGTGTCTCGTCGTCGGAGGGTCATCTCCGAAGTATGTCGATCGGGGCGGAGGTCGTCGGACATGGTCGGGTCGGGGCCTTCGGTTCGGAGTCGGTTGGTGGTGATGTGCCAGGCTCGCGCCATGACTCACCCTCGACCTTTCCGATTCGGCGTGATGGCAGCCAACGCTGCGTCCGGAGCCGAATGGACCGACACCGTGAAGAAGGCCGAAGACCTCGGCTACTCGGCGCTGCTCATGCCCGACCACTTCGGCAAGCAGTTGGCGCCGATCTCGGCGCTCTCGACCGCGGCGGCCGTGACCACGTCACTGCGCGTGGGCACGCTGGTGTTCGCCAACGACTTCCGTCATCCGTCGGTGCTGGCGAAGGAGACGGCGACGCTCGACCTGTTGAGCGAAGGTCGCCTCGAAGTGGGCGTCGGTGCCGGCTGGATGACCGATGACTACGCGACGACCGGCATCGCGCATGACCGGGCCGGTGTGCGCATCGACCGGATGATCGAGGCGATCGAGGTGCTCCGCGGTCTGTGGGGTGAGGGTGCGTTCTCGTTCGACGGCGAGCACTACAACATCACCGAGATGGACGGCCTGCCCAAGCCGGTGCAGGCGGGCGGCCCCCCGATCGTGATCGGTGGCGGCGGCAAGCGCGTGCTGTCGACCGCGGCGCGTCTCGCCGACATCGTCGGTGTCAACCCGAACGTCGGCGAAGGCAAGTTCGGCCCGGAAGCCGTTGCGTCGATGTCGGCCGACGCCACCGAGGAGAAGCTCGGTTGGGTGCGTGACGCTGCCGGTGATCGCTTCGACGACATCGAGATCAGCCTGTTGAAGTTCGTCACGATGGTGACCGATCAGCGCGAAGCCGTCGCCGAGAAGGTCGGCGCCGGCATGGGCATGGACGCCGCGTCGCTCATCGCCAGCCCGCACACACTCGTCGGTTCGGCCGAGCAACTGGCCGACGAACTCATCGAGCAGCGCGAGCGCTGGCAGGGCTCGTACGTCACCGTGCAGTCCGACGCCCTCGAGTCGTTCGCCCCCGTCGTCGCCGCCCTCGCCGGCACCTGAGCCCGGCGGGGCGGGCACGGCTCAGCCGAGGATGTCGGCCTTGAGCTGCACCAGTTCGGGGTAGTCCTCGAAGAAGGCGACCTTCTCGGCTGCGAGCGTGCCGTCGGGGACCACATCGAGTTCGCCGTCGTCGTCGGCGTCACCGGCGTATTCGGTGTCGGCGTAGACGAACATCGCCCACGACTCGGCGATGTCTTCGCCGCCGTCGTCGACGCTGGCGGCGTATTCGGTGACGAAGTCGTCAGGGGTGTACTCGGCGCCGGGAGGGAACATCTCGTTGAAGGCGATGAAGTAGTCGGATGGCTCGCCACCCGGCTTGCCGAAGATGAGGTGCCCGGTCTCGTGGACGATGGTGCGCTCCAACTCGGTGCTCGAGCCGGAGATGTCGAGTGCGATGTAGCGGTCGCCGGTCGGTTCACCGTCGGGGCCGATGACGTCTTGGAGTGCGCCGTCGGTGCCGCCGCTCTCCTCCTGGTCGATGGCGACGAACGCGATGACGCCGTCGCGGTACTCGGCGGGGATCAGGTCGGTGTAGAGCTCGAAGGTGGCGACGGCCGCCGGGTCGGGCGGGCCGTCGATGCCGTCTTCGAGGGTGTCGCCGTCGATGTCGTACGAACCGAGGACGGCCATGGTGTCGTCGCCGATCTCCTCGGTCGTGAGGCCGGGCTCGTCATCGGTTGCAGCTTCGCCGGACCCGGAATCGCTGCCACCGCACGCCGCAAGGACGAGAACGGCAACTGCGGCGAAGGTGGTCGTGGTCTTTTTCATTGCGCAGGTCTACTGCCTTTCGACCGCGCTTTGACACGGTCGACACGAGTTGTTTCACGGACCTCCCGGAGCGATGTAACCAACTGGGCACGTGTCGACCCGCGAACTCTGTGACAGGGCTCGCGTACCATGAGTTTCGTAATCATCCAGATGACTTGAGAGACCCGGCTCGTCGAGAGTCAGGCAACCGGTTTGCCATTCGGCGACCACGGTGCCAACGCCGGGAACGATGAGGAGGAGATCATGTTCGAAGCCAGTGACGAGGCGTGGGTGCGCGCCCAGAAGTCAGCTCTGCGAGACGAGATCGATCGGCTGATCGATGCGTCGCAAGACCGGATGCTCGGTCATCAGCCGCGTGAAGCGGTGGAGCTGGCGCGAGAAGCGCTCGCACTCGCCGAGGCCAACAGCGAGGTGATGCCGAGCGATGCGATGCTGCATCTCGGCTACGCGCTCAGCGATCTGTACGAGAGCGAGGCGGCGCTCGACTGCTATCGGCTCGTTCGCGATCGGTTCGTCGTGGAGAACGACGTGGCGGGTCTCGCGCACGTCGACATGAACATGGCGATCGCGCTCGGTCAGCTCGGGCGTCACGACGAAGCGGTCGAGTTGCTCGAACGGGCGAGTGTCGTGTTCGAAGAGCGTGGGATCGGCCACGAGATCGACGCGTGTCGCATCAACCTGGTGCCCGCGCTGCGTTCGGCCGGGCGTCACGACGATGCGATGCGAGTCGGTCGTTTGGCGGTCGACGATCTGCGCGAGGTCGAGGAGCCGCGCCGACTGGCTGATGCGCTCACGAACCTCGCTCACTGCGAGCGTCGACACGGAGACGTGGAGGCGGCTCGGGTGGCGCTCATCGAAGCGCTCGATCTGTACCGCAAGCTCGGCTTGCCGACCGAGGAAGCCGACTGTCTCGACGCGCTCGGCGTGATCGCTCGCAACGAGGGGTTGCTCGACTTCGCGGCGTCGATGCACACGCAGGCGATCTCGATGTACGAAGGCCGTGATCACGATGTCGATCAGGCGGTCGCTCGCTACAACCTGGCGATCACCGAGGTGTGGCGTGGCAACCACGCCGCAGCGCTCGATGCCGCGCGGCTCGCGACCGGCGTGCCGGGCTCGTCGCTCGATCCGGCGATGGTGGAGGCCGCTGCGCTCGACGGATTGGGCCGCCGGGTCGAGGCTGCGGAGGCTCGCGCCGGGTTCATCGAGCGGCAGACCGAGGAGTGTGTCGCCGACGAGCTGACGCTGCTGCCGTGAGCGCGTCGTGTTCGGCGGGGCTGCTCGACGCGGCGTTCGGTGAGCATTCGCAGATCCTCACGCCCTGGCCGCGAGCGCCGCGCACCAAGCATCGGCCGCTGTTCGATGCGGCGGCAGTCGAGGAGTTCGTCGCTCAGCCGCCTCGTCTCGTCGACGTCGATCCGGCGGATCTGTACTGCACGCAGAACTGGGTGCTGCGCGGGCACGTGTCGTACTACCTGTCGGGGGAGTGGGAGGCGACGGGCCGCACGTCGGCCGACATGCATCGTCGGGCGAACCGGTATCCGCTCGTGTACGTCGATGCGCGGGGCCGCCAGATCATCCTCGCCGGGCACCATCGTTCGATGGCAGCGCGACTCGAAGAACGGCCGGTGCGAGCGAGAGTGGTCGGGTCATCGCCGGCCGGTCGAGTGGTGGTGACCCCGACGCTCGAGGTCGACGGTCCGACGCTCACGGCAGTCGAGGTGGAGGGGTTGGTCGCGGAGTTGGCATCACGCGGCCTCGCCGATGACGAGTGCCGTGAGCGGATCCGCTTCACGCGCCTCCCGGTGGAGGAGTAGCGCTCAGACGGCTTCGAACTTGTCGTCGTCGAGTTCGGCCTCGCCGCTCCACCGGTAGGCGACCAGCGGTCCGCCGTTCACGGCGCTGTAGTCGACGCAGGCGGTGGTCGGACTGCACCGTTTTGGCCTGCCGTTGAACCAGTAGTGGCCGAACAGGACGGGTGGGGCGTCGGCCGGGTAGGTCGGCGTCGAGTGAGCGATGTCAGACAGCGGCGTGGCCGGCAGTCGGTCGGCGGCGTTGCCGTCCCCGTCGGAGAGCTTCCATTTCGAGTCGATGCGGACGAGGTCGCGCAGTGTCGTCGCCTCGGTCTTCCACCATTCGGCGCGACCCTGATCGCGCTCGTGGCCGTCTTTGTCGATGTAGGTGTAGCCCTCCATGGCGATCTCGGGACCCTTGAGCACGGTCTCGATCGCGTGGTAGGTCTCACTCTGCTTGTCGGTGCCGGCGCGGACGATCTCGTCGGTCAGGTTGTCGTCGGGTCCGACGAGCGAGCGGAGGTGCTGGATCGATTCGTCGTGCCAGCAGGCGTGGACGACGCGGACCCGGTTGCCGTTCTGTTCGAGGTCGAGCCAGAGCGGGAGCGACATGAACCAGTCGAGGAGGCTGCGATGTGTCGTCGACCCGAACTCGATGGCATCGACGAAGGCCTGGTGCTGGTTTCGGTTCTTCGGGGTGTGCGGGCGGCACCAGTCGGTGTCGTCGGCGTTGCGCGTGGCGAAGGCGACCGCGTTGAACTCGTGATTGCCGATGACCATGTGCGCGGTGCCGTGGTCGACCATCGCCCGAGGAATCGCCACCGATTCGAGTTGAAACAGACCGCGATCGATGAGGTCGCCGACGAACACCGCCTGCCGTTCGGCGTGCCGGTACGCGCCGTTGCGGTTCTCGTAACCGAGCTGCTTCAGCAAGGTCTCGAGCTTGTCGGCACACCCGTGCACGTCTCCGATGATGTCGTATCCCGTCACGGTCGGAGTATGCCTGCCTGTGCAGTCAGGCCGCGAGGTGGCGGAGTCGAGTGCAGCGCGCAGTGAGGTGCGGTCGGACGATCGAGACGGCCAGCGCTCACGTGGTGGCGCCGAGCAGCTGCGGTCAGGCTGGCGGGAGTGGCAGCGTCGGTTGGGTCGGTGGGGCGAGGCCGACCAGGGGTGGTCGCAGTATCTGCGACGTGCCGTGTGGTGAGTTCAAGGTGAAGTGACCGCCCCCGAGGGGCTCGATACTCCAGTGCTGCTCGTGGAGGAGATGATGGTGGAACCAGCAGAGCAGCACCAGGTTGTCGGGCTCTGTGTCACCGCCGTCGAGCCAGTGTTGGGCGTGGTGGGCGTCGCAGGAGCCGGCGGGAATCGAGCAGCCGGGCCACCGGCAGCCGTGGTCACGAACGAGCAGCGTGTCGAACAGCGGGTCGCTGACGACTCGTTGGGAACGTCCGTAGTCGATGACGGTGCCGAGCGGGTTGGTGATGTAGCGGTGCACGTTGCAGTCACACGCCATCCGCCGGATCGTTTCGGCCGGCACGACGGTCGTATCCAGGTCGGTGTCGATCACCCCGCCACCGGTGCCATCGTTGAGGTCGTTGTAGGCGATGGTGGCGATGACTTTGGGCTTGCGGCGCTTCTTGCCGGGAACGATCTCGAGGTTCGCGAGTGCGATGCGCGCCATTTCGGTGAGGGCGTCGGCGCGGCGTTGGCTCGCCGTGCGGGTCTCACCGTCCGACGGCTGGGACAACGCGCGGATCGCTTCGCGAACCAAGGCGAGTGCTTCGGGGTCGAGGGTGCCGTCGAGGCGTCCCATCCCGTCGAGCAGGCTCGACAAGTGCAGAGCGCGTGAGTCGAACTGCTCTTGGCTGGTGCGTTCTTCACGGTCGGGATCCGCGCGCATGCGCCAGGTGTCGAGCACGAAGCGGAAGTCCTTGTGCGGCAGGTCGACCGCCCATGACCGCAGCATCGTCTCGTCGCGTTCGAACACGTCGGCCACATCCAACGTCCAGGCGTCGGCGAGTGAGCGCAGGTTGGTTTCGGGGATGTGTCCGGCGGCGAATGCCGTCTTGATGAGTGGCATGTGTTGGATGCGTTCGGCCAGTTGCAGGGTGACTTTGCAGTGGCCGATGCCTTCGCCGGTGGTTTGGTAGAGCCAGTCGGTGGCCGAGCGGTAGCCGAGTGTGTAGAACTCGCCGCGCCGAACGATGGCGTCGACTTCGTCGAGTTGCTCGGCCCGCTGCGCGCGTATTGCGCGGGTGGCGGCGGTGACCGCGGGTGTGGGGTCGGCGAGCCGGTCGAGCTCCTCCACACACTCGGCGATCAACGAACCTGTCATACGAACAAGTGTACGACAGGGGTGCCTCAGAGTTGGGACGATGCGAGCAACAATCAGAAAGATCTCGAAGAATATCTCTGTTGCGTCGGCTCGTTCGGTCGTCTCTCGGCCGATCGATCTCGACCGGTGGCCGGAGCGGCCTGAGCGAACTCCTAGTGTCGGTCTGATGCTGCGGCGGTCGAAGAAGTCGGCGGAACTGATGGTCGCCGCGCGCCGAGACGCACTGGTGGTGAGTGCGCTGCCCGGTGCGCGCTCGATGGACGACGCACCACCTGAAATCGGTGACGACGACGAGAGCGGTGGGCTGTGATGCCCGAGGGTTGGATCGACACCGGTGACTTGTTCGGCCGGTTGCCCGTCGACGCGAAGCTGATTCGGAAGTACGTCCGCCTCGACTTCCTGAACGATCCGGAGACACCTGAGGCCATTCCGCTTCACCAGGCGGTGGCGGTGGCTGCGGCGGCACAGGCCAAGGCACGCAACGTCACGTTCGTCAAGCGGGTGTTCGAGACGGTCGTCGACAACGCTGCGAAGCAGGCGACCCACGTGCTGGTCGTCCGACCCAAGGTGCCGTTGCAACTCGTTCCGGTCGACGGGTTCGAGCCGGTGCCGGCCGTCGTGATCGACCTACCCGAACTGCTCGAACAGGTCGTGTCGGGCGACCCGATCCCCGGTTGAACAGGAGCGATCGGCTCGGGGCGTCTGACGCAGGATCCGCATAGAGTCGCAGTATGGACGGTATTTCAGGTGGCGAATCTGGTGGCGGCGAGCAGTTCTTGGAAGCCCAGACGCTCGGGTCGAAGAATGAGCTGGCTGCCCTGCTCTCAGACTGGATGGCCGGCCCGGCGGCTCCCACCATCGGCGACATCGAGGGGTTCGGCCGGCGACCGCTGCTGCGCATCGATCTCGGCGGTGGGCACACGGCGGTGCTGAACGCCGACACCAAACGTGAAGCGGTGGTCGAGTATCTGCGTGCCGTTGCGGAGCGAGGCGCAGACCACGACTGGCAGGTGGTCTCGAACGCCCGAGGCCGGTTCAACAAGGTGGTGTTCACCACCGACGGAACTGCGACGCCTGGGTGGTACTGCTATCTCATCGATGAGGTGCGATCAGCGCAGGTCGTCTGACGGGCACCGACGTCAGCGCTGTCGAGCGACCTGACTGAGCCAATCGATGAGTGGCTGGCGGTCTTCGGAGCGGAATCCGCGGGCGGCCTGACGGTTCATCGAGGTGCCCACGTAGCGGACTCCGTCTCCCTCGCCGATTCGGAGCTTGTACGTCCTGTCGGCGTCGGAGAAGTGGCCGACTCCCACGTCCTCGAAGTCGGTGAGTCCGAGCGCGCGGAGTTGCTCCCACATGCTTGCTCCGTTCACGTAGACGGTTCGGATCGATTCCGAGCGGAGTTGCCGGCTGAGGAACTCGGCGCCTTCGTCGAGCAGGGCGGTCTTCTGGGCAGAGGTCAGCCCACCCCAGATCGGGTCGGTCGCTCGGGGCGACAGGTCGAGGTGGCAGGCCGTGCCGTCGTAGTAGCTCGCTCCGAGGCCCGGATGGATGAGATCCTCGAGCTTGCTGAACCAACCGAACGGGCGCCGTTGGAAGTAGCCGTAGCAGTCGCGGACGACCTCCTCGACCTGCTCGTCGTTCATCTCCGTCGAGCTCGCGGCACCCACGGACTCGAGCGTGGCGAGGCGACGTTCGGCACCGGTCAGCAGCACGCCCTTCTGGTTCGCGAACTCGGCCCACGACGGATTGATACCGAGCGTTGCGACGCGAGCTGTGGAGGCGTCGCCGAAACTGACCACGGGCGTCGATCCGGCCAGGACGCCCACCCCTTCGGGTGCCGGCGTGCGGATCATGTCGGCCACGTACTCAGGGACGTTCATGACGGGCCACCTTTCGGGGAACATCGGAGATCACGTGGTTGCGACGACCATTCCGCAGCTTTGCTAGTCCGCCCATCATCGCGCTGCGAGCGGGACCATACCGAAGACCGGACCCTGAAGTCGACGGCACCACTTCGGTGACCGTCGCCGCCCGGCCATCGAGTATCGGACCTCGGTGCAGAGGATTGTGAGAAACCCGCCGCTGGAAACCACTCGGAGAACTCAGTCTGAGACATGGTTGAGATGGGTTCGATGTTGGGCGAGGACGAGTCGGGTCGGGACGCGCTGGAGTCCGACGGGGAGCGGTTCGAGTTCGCTCGGTACATCGTCAACACAGCCCCAGATGTTCGGACCAAGATCTCGGAGTCGGATGCGGCAGCGGCTCTCGACTGGATGAGACGGCAGGACTGACACGTGAGTCTCGCCGGGCGTAAGCCCTACCGTTGGCGGCAGAGGTCGGTTGGGAGGCCGGCATCGTCCAGAAAGGCCCGGCGGATGATCGATCTCGCGGGCGCTGCTTTCGCTCGAAGGTGAGTCGTGTAGTCGCCCCACACGTGAGATCGCGAGAATGTGACGATCCCGACGCCCAGTTCGTCAGCGGCCCACAGGATCCGCTCCCATTCCTCCTCTTTCATCTCGCGTTCGCACGCAAAGGCCCATGAATAGTGGGCGTGTCGGCGAATCGCACGCGGGTCAATCTGCATTTCAAGGTCGTCGCGGCCGAGAGGTGATCGTGTCCTTCGCTTGGTGTCGAGTAGGTGAAGGACCGCCGTGAACTCGACCATCGAGGTCGTCATCTGACGTGGTGGGTGTAGTAACCATGTCGCCGATGAATGGCGCGACGGAAATCGATGGACTCGGCGCAGCCCAGGTGGATATTCAGACGCTCGACGAGCACGTACCGCTCGGCAAGCAGATTTCTGGGCTCCAGCATCTCTCCGGGAGGATCAGAGAGTCGGCGATTCCGACGTCCTGTCGGCTTGCGGTCAGCACGAATGCTCCTTCCTGGGAACAGCTGCGAGCGGTGACGCCGCGAGAGGTGTTCGACTGGCGTGGTGTCGGTTCGCGACGGGCCACGCAGATCCTGATGTTCGCCGCAGCACCCCACGGCGACGAAGAGCTGGCTGCGGCCGACGATGTGCGGCTCGGAGACACCTATCCGAGCCTGCAAGAGCTGAGTGGCCTGATCGATCCACCGCTACTCCCCAGTCTCTGTCGACGGGCGGTGCAGAAGTACGCACCGACATGGGAAGAGCTATGCGATTCGACACCGGCGAGCATTTCGAACTGGCAAGGGGTCGGGACCCAGAAAGTCTCGGTGTTGCTCGATTTCGTCAGCGACATGTCGAGCGCGAGTTCGGATGTGTCGACCGATGAAGACAGCAGTGAGTTCGCCCGTGCCGCCTCGGTCGTTGCGGCATGGGCGCTCGCCAATGGGGTGCGAACGGGTATGGGTGCGGCGTCTGAGCTCGCTCGTCGTCCAGATGCTCCGCTCGAGGTTGCCTCGGCGGTCGACTTCCTCGACTACGTCGATCTGGCGGTGCTGACGAGCTCCGAGCTGCGGTCGCGATTCGATCCGATCGAGGCGGCCCGGTTGTTGGTGGGGCAGTTCACCGGCCGGGAGGAGGACATTCTCGAGAGGCTGCTGGCGAAGGGCGTCAGGCGCGTCCCCACGTTGGCCGAGCTCGGGGAGCGCCATGCAGTGACCGGCGAAGCGATCAGAAGAATGGAGAGCCGGATCAAGGAGCGACTCGATTCGGCGCTGCGTACGCCCGCCTTCGAGAGCGTCACGGCGCATGCGCGGACCCTGCGAGAAGAGCTGGGAACGGCGTTTCCTGCTCGGGTCGCGCCTCCCGAGTTTCAACCGGTCGCCGAGGGTGATCTCGTCGACGAGTTGTTCGCCTATCTCTCGGGGCCGTTCGTATTGGTCGACCAATGGTTCATTGACGAGTCTCTCCCTGGCGATCTCGACGGGATCGTCTTGGCTGCCTTCGAACAAACTGCCGACGGATACGCCGCTCCACTCGACGCGCTGCTCGACGAGCTGGAATCGATGGGCTTGAGTCGGACGAGTGCTGAGTCGTTGACGATGGAGGCTCCGAAGTTCCGAGTGCTCGGCTCGCACGTGGTGAGGTGGCGATTCCTCGAAGACAAGATCGGTGGAGTGTTGGCCGCGACAGGTCGCCCGCACTCGGTCACCGAGTTGGTCGACGCCATCGGGGCGGACAGTGAGCGATCGGTCAGGAATCATCTCCACGAATCGAGCTATACGAAGCGACTGGGCAAGGATCGTTGGGGCCTTGCCAACTCCGATGGCGAGGAGTATCGGAGCATCGTGGAGCACATGCTCGACGAGCTGAGCGGAGGGTCGCAGGAGATCGGTCGACTCGCGCATTCGTTGCACGAGGCCTACGGCGTGTCGATGAACTCGATCAACATGTACGCAACGATGCACCCTGCCTTCATCGCCGATGGCGGAGTCGTTCGGGTCCGCCCGGAAGACGATCCCTACGTTCCTGACGTCAGTCTCGAGCTGACCGGTGGTTGCTACGTCATCGACGGCGTGTGGGCGTGGTCGACCGTCGTGGACAGCGATCTGCTCCGCGGCAGCGGGCGGGCTATCCCGGAAGCGTTCGCAGTGCACCTCGGTGTTTCGCCCGGACGAGAAGGTTCGATGATGACGGGGGATCGGCCGACTCGATTTGGCTGGTCGATGAGGCCCTATATCGGATCCTTGAAGTGGGTGGCCGACGAGCACAGACTTGTCGAAGGAGACCGACTCCTCGTTCGCCGAGCAACGCCGTCGACCCTCGACGTTCGTGTCGTCAGGTCCGCCGCCCTCGTTGGCCGGGGGCCAGAGGCGCAGCTGAGGCAGCTGGCAGGCCAGAGTGAGACGAATTCGAGCCTCGAGCAATGGCTCGGCGCGGCGCTGGGCTTGGGTGGGGCCTCGATGCCGTCTCGGCAGCAGGTGGTCGGCCGGCTCGAAGCGCGCGGCGAACAGGAACTCCTCGATCTGATCGCTCAGATCGACGCTGAGGAACGCGCGCGATTCTGGTCGACCTGAGTCGACTTGTTCGTAGGAACGGACGGTGAGCCAGCGCCCGTTGGTGATCGATTCTCCGAGAACTGATCTCGCTTGGCGTTGAGGGCACTCAAATGCGGAACGGCGTCCTTGATTTGTCCCACGTAGTGGCGAACCATCGGCCGGTAGCCGCAGATCCTGGCCACGTGCCGGACAATCTGTGTCGATCGATTCCTTGCCGAGTGGGTCTCGCGAGACCACGATCTCCTGAACCGGTGAGGAGCAGTCACTACTCACGAGCGGTTCCTGGACGCTCGCCGTGAACGCTCAGATCACTACGAGCACTTCGTCCACTTCTACAATCACCACCGAGCACACGGCGCACTTGGATGGTCAACACCGATGTCAACGCTCAAGGGACAACGTCCCCGGTCATCACACCTAGCGGATCGGCGTGCACCGATCGGCTGCTTGACGCCCGCGCCGGGGACGTGGAGGACATGCGCCGGAGCGCAGCCTTGTGTTCGTTCGTGGAGCGTGCGGAGACGGCCTAGAGGAAGTGTTCCTACGCCCCCTACGGACTCAGAGTCTGCAACATCGGCAATCGCCGGGCGGATCATCCGAGCGGTGATCAGCGATGGCCGCCTTCAGGTACGGTCGAGGTCCTGTAGGAGGTCGTTCTCCTCGAGAGGTCGGCTGCTCGTCACCTCGGGGTCCTGGGTGAAGTTGTCGATCATTGCTTCGAAGTCGTCGCGCAACCCGCCGGAGCTTGCGGAAACGCGTGCAATCTCCTGTCGGAACCCCCGGCTTGTCGTGAGGTAGATCACCTCATCGGAGCGGTCCTGCAACCGGTAGATCCTTGTTGCGCCACTGCCGAACTGATCACTCACCTCGAGGTGAGTGCCAGCGTGAAAGGCGATCTCTTGCGACCGATTGAGCCGGACCTCACATTCGAACTCCTCCGTGGGGATTTCGCTGAGGTACCAATCCTCGAGTTGCGTGAGCGCACATGCTCGAGCACTCGGCCTCGCCACGAGCGCCTGACTCGACTGGCGCCCCACCATCGGATCCTGCCAGACAATACGGCCGGCGCTGCCGAGCTCGATCCCAAGGCCATGCCTCTGCTGTGCTCCGACCCAACCGGCGAAGTCATCGAACCGGGGCAGGCGTTCGAAGGAGAGGTACGCACCTTCGTCTGTGAGGTGGCGACTCGCCACACCAGCGAGATCGCTTGTCTCGGATTCGAATCGACGTCTCCCCCGCGCGAGCGTGCTGAAGTCGAAGCTCTCCTGATCGGTACTGCGACTGAAGTCGACCTCTGTCAGCGCGAGCGTCGACACGGCGCAATCGAATCGCCTTCCGAGATCGACATCTCGGAGATCGCCCTGCTCGAACGCAACGTTGGTGAGCCCCATTTCGCGGGCCAGTTCTCGTCCGCGATCGACTCCGGCTGCGTTCAACTCGATTCCGACGACCTGCGATGCAGGCCGCCGCATCGCGTAGAAGCAGGTCAGGAGACCTGCGCCGCTGCCCAGATCGACAATATCCCCCTCGGGGACTTTGGCAGCGGCGAAGTGGGTGAGCCAGTCGAATGCCATCGGATTGAGGATGGGCGCGGTCCTCTTGACGGTCTCGACGTCGCGATACATGAGGTCGTAGACGGCAGCGTCAGACTCGTCCTGCTCCCGGCGCTCGATGGCAGCCTCGAAGTCGTCAGCAAACCGCTTGCCGAGCGATTGCTCGAGCTGGGCCCAGAACTGGGGTGCGGTCATCCGGTGATTGATGGCGAGTCCGGATAGGTAGGAGCGTGCTGCCCGCTCAGCGTCAGATCGCAGACGCCCGATCGGGTCCTGCTGTCGCTTCTTTCGTGCCTGTTTACCCATGCTCCAGCTCCTCTCGTTAGGGATGTGGCGGTCGAACCAAGCTTCGCTCGTGACGATGATGGGCGGGTTCGAGTGGCCAGAGCACTGTCGCGGCAGCGTAGCGATCGGCGGGGGCGTGAGTCGTGCGACTGACGGTGCATCGCAGTCCGACCGGCACGATGCTGGTGACAGATAAATCGGGCGCCGTTCGATCATGGTATTGATGGGGTGATGAGCTGGCACGACGACCGGGCGACATCGCCCGCCACTGCGGACAACCGGCAACCGTTCGGTTCAGCGGTCGAGCGCATTCAGGCTGGGTGGAACCAGTACATCGAACGATTCCTCTCCGGTGGCGGGGCCGTGCCGCCTGATCTGGAGCGTTGGGCGGAGAGTTACCAGGGGACGGGAACGGGCGCGGTCGAGTGGGACGCGCTGCCCGAGCCGTACCTCGGTGATCTTCGAGGCGATGTCCGTGGCGTGTTTCTCGCGCTCAATCCCGGCGAAGCCGTCCTCGAGTTCCAAGGCCGCGACGGTGTGTTCGCCGACGAGATCCGTGGATTCGGCTCGTACAGCGACTGGGCGTCGAGTTGGGCGTACCTGCGCGACCCGTGGGTCGAAGTGGTCGGGCCCAATCGGCATCATCGGAGCCGGCTGAAGTTTCTGAGGCGTTGGGTTGGTGAACCCACCCTTCCTGCGAGCGCGATGGTCGGCTTCGAGTTGTATCCGTGGCACAGCAAGGCGGTGAAGGGCGCCATGCGGCCGCCGGCTGCGTACGTGCGTGAGTGGGTGTGGGAACCCATTGCAGAACTCGACGCGCCGGTCTTTGCGTTCGGAGCCGCCTGGTTCGACGTGCTCGAGCACGGTCTTGGTCTTCGGGTGGTGGCACGCCTGGGCCCGGGTGGAGAAGACTACGGATCGGCCGTCGAGTCACGAGCCGTGCTGGTGCTGCGCGACGAACAGACCGGGGTGACAGTCATCGCGGAGAAGCACATGGGAAGTGCCGGCCCACCGAACGCCGACGAAACGGATCTACTGCGTGCTGCGGTAGGTCGATATACCGCCACGTAGCGAGCGGCGCTCGGACCGCTGCATGCGCGGAAACGGAACTGCGGTGAAGGTCGGCGCTGATCCAGTGCATGCCCGGGTGTCGGCGTGCACCATGTGAGCGCTCTCGACTTTGCGAGCCCGTTCAGAGAAGTGGCATTGTGAGGTCAATGGTGGGCGCCATCGACCTTGAAGGTCAACTCAGACGGTTACTGCGCGATGTCGATCTCGTTTGTGATGCGGCGATCCCGTCGGAGATGCTCGATGCGGCGGAGCAGCAGGTGCGCGAAGCCAGCAACAGTGACACCATCACCGAGTTCGGGCGTCGCCGACCGGCGACGCTTGTCGCCTACTTTGCTTTGCGCGGTCCAGAGCGCTACCAAAGGAACTCGATCTGGTCAGAGCTCGGTGTCGTCGGGAACACTTCGCTGGCGGGTGCTGCATTCCTCCGAGCACTCGTCAATCTTGGTCTACGCACGTTCCAAGACGAAACCACGATGGCCAATGCTCGTCGCTACGTCGCTCCGCTCTTGATTCATGGAGCGATCCCGTCGTCGAAGGCGCGAACGCTTGTCGAGCGGCTCGAGATGTCGCTACGGCGCGGCGTCGTTGATGCGTCTGAAGCTCGAGGTCGGCTCGAGCGTGACCCCTATCTCGTCAAGGACCTCGGACGACCAGCGAGCCGCCTCATCCAGTGGGCTCCGGAATATGCGGAGTCCCTCATCGAGACGGTCTTCGAGTACATCGAAGACCCGTCGGGTGCGGCGCTCGGTGCACTGCCCCACCACATTCGACAAGCATTGAACGAACGACCAGCTGAGCGCACCAAGCTCAAACGGATTCGGCCGCCCGAAGTGTGGTTCGAGTACTGGACCGGCTTCGGTCCCGAGATCACGATCAACGATCCCGATACGTATTGGCGCATTCGAATCGGTGGCAAGGAGGTACGCACATCGGGGACTGAACCCGTCGAGCTGACACCGACCGATCGGGCAGAGACAGAGGCGCGTGATCGGCGATTCGAGCTCTGGAAACCGGCGCCCGCCTGGTTCTTCCATGCGGACGGTCGCCCCCTGAAAGTTGGCGAACTTGTCCCCACCGACTGCGTTGTCTTGCTGCCCCTCGGATTCGGCGTCTGTGACCCCACGGGCCAGCCAATCCGTGTGATTGAAGAGGGCGTCCCGCTCAGCGGGAGCTGGAGCAAGCATCATGCCGTGCGCATCGATCTCGTCGGCGTGACAGAACTCCTCGTCGCCCCTCGAGCTGGTGGCGAGCCGGTCGTGCGGCGACAGGTCAATGTTCGGGTGGCGCCGGAACTGGCTGGCGAGGTCGTCCTCGACGCCATCGGCGCTGACGGTCGCCACGTGTTCGCGTCCAACCCCTCGATCAGGGCACCTCACTCAGCGAACGAAGCGATCCAGGTCCGCTATTCGGCCGACGATGGAACGATCAACAGAGCCACGCTGGTGGTGGGCGCCGACGGCGTCGTCTCGATGTCGAGCGTGTTTCCGGCGGGTGCCCATTCCGGTCGCCTAGAAGTTCGTGGGGCGGGGGAGACCCTGGTTGAACACGTCACTGTCGTTCCCGGCCTGATCGTCGACGTCGACCGGCAGTTCTTGCGGCCGGATCAGGAGTCGGTCATCGAGATCGCCGCCGACGAGGGGGTGTTGGACCAGAGCGGAACCATCCCCGTGCAGCGCGAGGTGAGCATGGTTCCGTTGTCAGTCAACGGTTTGAAGTTCGGTGTCGTGTCGGCTCGTGTGCCCCGGGTCCAGTGGGGTATTCGGTCGGATGCTCATCGGCGACTCGAACTTGCACCGGGACTCATCCGTACGAATGTCGACAGTCTTACGGCCGGTCGTATCGAGCTGCTTGTGCGGCTGAATACGCCTGCAACGGTTTCGCTGATCTTGAGCGTCGACGGCGACGAAGTGCAACGGACCCCAGCGCGAAAGACGAGCGCCATTCATGACGTCCACCACAACGTCTCGGTCGATCTCGCTGTATTCCGAGACACCTTGCGGCATCAGCACACCTCGTATGTGACACTCGATCTCGATCTCGACGGTCAGCGCATGACGGCCATCGAGTGTGGTGATCGACCAGCGTCCGCTGCAGTTGCAGCCAGACAGTTTCCGCTCGCACCTGCGCCTCCGGTCCGAGAACGCCAGGAGGCGCGACGTCGAGCAGCGATCGAGGCTGGCCTCGGCGACCACAGCATGGCGGTCGAGTTCCTGGTCGAGGGTGCGGCCGGATTCTCGATGTTTCTTCGAGCTCTCGGCGAAGTCTCACGGTCGCAACCCGATCAAGTGTCGACCGATGCTGGCTCGGCTGAATGGACAGAGCTGAACGAAGCTGCTCGGCAGGCCTGGAACATGAACGGTATTCGCCTGCGTGACTTCGTGGAGAGGAGTGACCTTGGACGGTCCCTTGCCATCTGGGCCGTGAGTCACCACCGTCGAATCCTGCGGATGTCTGATCGCGAAGCTCGGGTGCTCAGAGAGTGGCTGGTCGGCAACACGATCTCCTCTGCAGCGACCCAATCCTGGGCACACAGGGGCTGGGTCGAAGCGTGTCTCCCGACGGCCTCGGACGCACCTGAGTTGTTGTTTCCGGCGACGGTGCTCTACCACTGTGTGCGACTCGCGGCGGGGGACGAGACTTCAGCTGCCGCTGTTACCCAGGCGGCCGAGATCGACCAGGTCGTCGTCATCGGTGCGGGTGCGTTCCTGACGGAGGTTGTACGTCGCCGAAACTCGCTCGAAGCGATCGATTCCAGCACCGAGGCGCTCGCAGCGGTGGAGAGCGCCGACGCGGGTGATGACGAGGAGGAACTCGACGAGCTCGCAAGCTTGGATGAGTGCGTTCTTGACATCGATGGACGAATGATCCAACTACTCCCGGACCGTCCGGTGCGGCCCCCGAGCGTTCGTCTTCTCCGACGGAATCGAGCAGTTGCCGTGCTCAAGCTGACGCAGGATGACGATATGTACGTGGCCGAGTTGCCCACGGATCTCGCTGGCTGTCTGACTCCGGAGCTCGTCACCGGGGACCTGTCTGCGCCGCGGCGACCGCGCTCGGATCTGGCCTTGGACGTCAGCTCTGGACCGGGGTCTGCAGGCAAGCCACAACGCGTCGAGACGCTGAGTGAACTGGCGACGGCGATGACTGACCAGCTTGTCGACCGAATCGTCGACTCGATCACGGCGGGTGCTGCGTTCGACGATCTGATCGAAGCGCTCTTCGAGGATGAGCAGGCAGCAGCGGCAGCGCTTGTTCGCCTCGCCGATCGGATCGAAGACCCTGCGATCATGAATCTCGTTGCCGCCGCGACAGCGCCGTCTCTGTTCCTCTTCTCGTGGCTCGGAGTCTCTCAGGCCCGGCTCCACGAGTTGAGAGACCGGCGCCTGCTCTACGTTTGTCTCGCCCCACGGACTCCCCATGAGTGGGCGCCGGTCGGGTGGCCCGCGGCGGCCCCGTTCGAGCCCACGGCCTCCACGCTGGGGACCTTCGTGTCATGGGCCCTACAGCAGTCGGATGGCCTGGAGATCACATCTCAGACGTGGACGTATGCCGCAGGCCCGCCTCACAGCCATCCTCTCGTCGGCGTGGCGAGAGAGAGGTTGCTGTCGCACGGCGTCGACACGGCGTTCATCAACGTCGCTCTCGCAACGGAGCGAATGCTCGCAGACGACATTCTCGCCGTGGAGGCCCGGCGCATGGTGCTCGCTGCGCTTCGGGCGAATCCTGCGGCTGCGAGAAATGCAGCGATCGTCGGGATCGCGCTACACCTGATCACCAGAGGATGAGGACCACAACGTGAAGAAGATTCTTGACCCGCTCGCGGCGTCGGAGCGAATCGACGCCGACTACCGCTCCTACCTGTCCACAGCGTTCGCTCCTGCCGACACGTCACTCCGTCAGGAGTTCGAGGCGCAGCTCTCGCTTCCTGGTCGGACGAGGAAAGGTCCGATCGTCCAAGCGACGCCTCCTTACACCCCTGGCGCATCGCTTGCCGACCTCGTCGCCGAGCAGGTACTCAACCCAGCGATCTTGCAGCTCGATCCGGAGTCATTTCCGCCGAGGCGAGCGCTGTATGCCCATCAGGAGAATGCCATCCGCCAGTCGAGTGCCGGCAACAATCTCGTCATCGCGACCGGCACGGGCAGCGGTAAGACCGAGTGCTATTTGCTTCCGATTCTGAATCACTTGCTCGAAGAGCGGGCCGCCGGCACGATCTCGAAACCGGGCGTTCGAGCGCTGCTGCTGTACCCCATGAACGCCTTGGCGAACGACCAGATGAAGCGAATCCGGTCGATGTTCGCGCCATTCCCCGACATCACGTTCGGTCGGTACACCGGAGAAACCAAGCACCGCCGCAGTGACGCGCTGGAGCGACACCGCCAGCAGGTGGGCGCCGACCCGATACCGGGCGAACTCATCGACCGGGAGACCATGCAGACGCGACCTCCGCATGTGCTGCTCACCAACTTCGCGATGCTCGAGTACCTACTCCTGCGGCCTCAGGACAGCACGCTCTTCGACGGGCCGACCGGGCGCCACTGGAAGTTCTTGGTGCTCGACGAGGTGCACGTCTACGACGGCGCGAAGGGAGCAGAGATCTCCATGCTGCTCCGGAGGGTCAGAGATCGAGTCAACGAAAGCCGTCGAGGTTCGCTTATGTGCTTTGGAACATCAGCAACCCTGGGACGCGGGGTGGCCGATTCTGACAATGTTGCGAACTTCGCAAACGCGTTGTTCGACGAGAAGTTCGACGCGGCGAACGTGGTCCATCCCCAGCGGCAGTCACTACGCCGCAGTGACGCCACGTGGGAGATGACCGAGAGTCAGTTGAGCCGTTTGCACCAAGCGTGGCTCGAGGGCGAAGCTCCAAGCCGACTCGCGGAGTCGTGTGAACGGACGACTCACGCAGCCACGGTGAGCCGCGCACTGTTTGAACTACTTCATCGCGAAGCACATGTGGTCGAGTTGCAACGAGCGCTCGAGAACGGCAGTGCCGACCTCGACGAACTCGCGGGTGTGCTGACCGGATTCGCCTCGCCCCAGCGTGCCACCACCGAACTCATTGACTTGTGTATCGCCGCCAAGGAGGACGAGTCGTCGGCGCCGCTGATCCCTGCGCGCTATCACTTGTGGCTTCGAGCCTCGGAAGGATCGTTTGCGTGTTTCCACCCTGACCACGACGCCACCACCAGCCGGTTGCTCCTCGACCGCCACGAACGATGTCCGTCGTGCGACGGCGTGGGTCGAACTTCGCAGATGTTCGAGATCGGCGTGTGCCGGCATTGTCGACAGCACTACTTGGTCGGAGCGCTCGAGGGGAACCAGTTCGTCTCCGCTCCGTCGTTTCAACGTGAACTCGTACACCTTCTGATCGACGAACTCACGTTGAGCGAGATGGACTTCGACGAGGACGAGGAGGCCTTGTCCAGCAGTGGCGACATCGGTGCTCGTAGCGGTTCGTTGTGTGTTTCTTGCGGCCGCCTCGGCGATGGAAAAGGGTGCGATTGCGACGAGCCACGCTTCGTCGTCGTCACCCAGGCGGGCAAAGACAGCGCGGGTGAGGTCCTCAAGCGTTGCGTCGCCTGCGAACGCCAATCCCCGACCGGCGTCGTCCAGCGGTTCCTGTCGGGTTCTGAAGCACCCGTCGCGGTCGTCGCGACCAGCCTGTACCAGTGCCTTCCCCCCGTCACAGAGCAGGGCCGCCGGATTTCGGCGGCCGGTCGCAAGTTGCTGATGTTCTCGGACAGTCGCCAGGACGCCGCCTTCTTCGCTCCGTACCTCCGACGCACCTACAACCGGGCGGTCGAGCGACACATGATCTGGCAGCGGCTGAGCGCGGATCCTGAGCCGTTCTTGTTCAACGATCTCGTCCAACCACTGCGACGGGATGCGGAACGAGCGGGCCTGCTCGATGACGAAGCGGGGCGAGGGAACGCCGCCACCGTGTCGAGCTGGATTCTCGCCGAGATCCTGTCCACTGATCGACGACAGAGTCTCGATGGTCTCGGCCTAGCGGAAATTGCGCCAAAACTCCCGCGAGCGTTCGACCCGCCGAGCGTTCTCACCGCGGCCGGCTTCAACGAGGAGGAGGCGCTCGCAGTGACGCGAGTGCTGCTCGACAGTCTGCGTCACGGCGCAGCCGTCTCGGTCCCCGACAACGTCGATGTCAAGGAAGACCCGCGGTTCGGGCCTCGGAACACCACGACCGCGATGAGAGGTTCGAAATCGGAACCGGGTGTGCTCGCTTGGACTCCAGGACGCGGAAGAAATCGCCGACTCGACTATCTCGAAAAGCTCTTCAAGGCTCGATCCGTTGATGTCGATCCGCTGTCAGCGCTCGAAGCGATCTGGGACGACATCACCGAACCGGCCGGCCCGCTCGCCGACCTCGTACTCCCGACCACCCACAAACAATGGGGCACCGTCTTCGTGCTCAACCACGAACGGTTCGTCTTCAGGACAGCCGAAGACGGTGCAGTGGCATTCACCTGTTCGGTCTGTCAACAGATCACATGGACGTCGGTCAGCGACGTCTGCCCCACGTTCCGATGCAACGGCAGGCTCAGTCCAAACACTGCGCATGATGTGAACCACTACTCGTCGCTATATCAACGACTGAGCCCTCTCCCGTTGGCAATCGAGGAACACACCGGGCAACTCGCATCGGACCAGGCGGCCATTCTGCAAGAGCAGTTCACGCGCGGGGAGCTGAACGCTCTGAGCTGCTCGACGACCTTCGAGCTGGGCGTCGACGTCGGAGAGGTCCAGGCGGTCCTGATGAAGAACGTTCCGCCGTCCCCAGCGAACTATGTGCAGCGTGCTGGTCGGGCCGGGCGACGGCTCGGAAGCGCGGCGCTCGTTGTCACATTCGCGCAGCGGCGGAACCACGATCGCAGCTACTACGACAACCCCGAGAAGATGGTCGATGGCGTGATCAGCCCGCCCATCGTCGTCTCCGACAACGAGGCGATCGTGCGCCGACATGTTCACGCTGTTGCCTGGGCGGAGTACGACCGAGCCCGGGTCGACCGTGGTGGATCGATCGTGAAGAGCATGTTCGATTTCCTCGAAGGCGATCCAGATTCGGTGGCCGATGGATTCAGCGAATGGCTGCGCAGCCATCCGCAATCGCTTCGCGACGCTCTCGAACGCCTTGTCCCAGTTCTTGCGGCCGAGTCGATCGGCCTTCGTACGTGGGACTGGGTCGAGCGCCTCCATGAGCCGAACAGCGAGGGCTTCGGAGGCTGGCTCGCTCTGCTCGTTCGCGGTGCTCGTCGAGATCACGAGGAACTCACCGAACTCGAAGCTGAGGCGTCGGAAGCGAAGAACTATCGCCGCGCGCAGGCGTTCAAGCGGACACGGACCACGCTCGACCGTCAGCTCCTTCTCAACAAGCTGGCGCAGCGCGGAGTTCTTCCGAAGTACGGATTTCCGGTCGACGTGGTCGAACTCGACGTTTCTCGGTCTGCGAGTTCGAGCGCGATCGACCTGAGCCGAGATCTTCGTTTGGGGATTCTCGACTATGCGCCTGGCGCGAAGGTCGTCGCATCGAACCGCCTCTGGGAGTCGAAAGGCATCAAGCAGGTGCAAGGGCGAGATCTTCCGCTCTATGAATGGGGCATCTGCGATGGATGCGGCGTGCTGAGAACGCAGATCACGATCGCTGGCACAGACCCCGCTGAGGTGTTCAAGGAACCCTGCGAGCACTGCAAGAGCGAAGATTTCGCACGGGGGAAACGTGGTCGATTCATCATTCCGCTGTTCGGGTTCGTCGGCGATCTCTGTGACGAGAAGCCAGGCGACAGCCGGCCGCCGCGCGAGGGGCATCTGGAGACCCACTTCGCTGAGTTCGACGGTCCCCCTCCGGAGATCGAGATCGAAACGGTGGGTGGACGAGACCTCGCATTGCGGTCGAGTCGTCGTGGTTGGATCACAGTGTTCAATCGCGGGAAGTCCGGACGAGGTTTCTCGTACTGCAGCTGGTGTGGTTACGCCACGAATCCCAACGAACAGCGTCGCACGCGCAGAAGTGGCCCACCACCGAAGCACGCGAAGCCGTGGAGTGGCGATGTGCAGTGCGAAGGGAGTCTGCGCCCGGTCGATCTCGGGCATCGATTCATCACGAACGTCATCGAGCTACACCTTCCGTTCGCGGGGCTCCCCTGGACGCCTGAGCAGGCGGCGCTCAGTGCGTTGCACGCGCTCATTGGCGCAGCGCCAGCACTCGGTATCGCCAACGGTGACATCGGTGGCAGCCTCTCCGTGGGCCCGCACGGTGACCTTGTTGGCGTGATCTTTGACGACGTGCCAGGTGGTGCCGGGCACACCCGCTTTCTTCGTGAGAACCTTGAGGAGTTCGTCAGAATCGCTCTCGAACGGGCTTCGAGTTGCACCTGCGGTGCTGAAACCTCCTGCTACGGATGCTTGCGGAGCTATCAGAATCAGCACCAACACGACCTCCTCGTCCGGCAAGCTGCCATCGACGTGTTGAGCCAGTTCGCCGACGCGGCGAGCCCCCGCATCTCTCACTAGGGGCAGGTCGGCAGCTTCGCTTCTACTCGCTGATGTCCCAGCAGGGACGCGCCATTCTCCGCCGGCTGCTCAGGAACGGGTGCCGACGTAGCGCCGGACTCGGTCGCATCGTTACCATCTTCCCAACGACTCGGTTCTGATGTGGAGGGCGATGTCATTCGCCACAACGTCGGGTGTCTTCATGCACTCCCACGAGGAGTATCGGAGAACCGTCCAGCCGAGCTCTGAGAGAATCCGGTCGCGTGCGATGTCTCTGCGTCGTTGGCGTCCGCGTTTATCGCGATGCTGCGATCCGTCAACCTCGATGTTGAGTTTGATCGACGGAGTGATAATGGCGAAATCGAGTTCGAAACCTTCTTCGTACGGTTTGACCGCAGGAGCGAGGCCGGCCTGATGTAGCGCGTCGTAGAGGCGAGCCTCCGATTCGCTATGCAGTGCCCAGGACGCGTCCTGCGTTGGGGGCCCGTCGATCGCTGCACGTCGCAACGATGAGAGCGTCGGGTTGTGTTCGTCTGCGGCAGTTGGATGGCCGAAGACGACAAGGGCTCTGCGTGCACGACTCGCAGCCACATTCAGCAGATTGCGCTCCCGCTCGACCCAGCGGGCGCTGCGCGGAGGAGCTCCCGGTGCGATGACTGTGGAGAATACGACGACGTCGCGTTCGCTGCCCTGGAACCGATGTGCGGTTCCCACGGTGAAGTCGGCTTCCGCGAGACGTTCGCGGTCGAGCCGCTTGTGGGCGAGACTCTCGATCAGCCTCGCCTGGGCGGCGAAGGGGGTCACCACGCCGACCGTGGATGAGCCATCGAGGAGTTCGTCGAGTTGCTCCACGACCTGCTCAGCTTCAGATCGATTGATGAGGCTTCCTTGGTTTGGTCGTTCGACCGTGCCGCACGTGTCGATCCACTGAAGCCCACGTTGGCCCGTCGGCCAATGGCTCGGGTCGGTCAGCACTGTCAAGCGACCTCCGTAGAACGTGGAGTTGAACCATCGTGCAATCAATGGGTGGCACCGAAAGTGCTCGTCGAGGAGTTGAACGTCGTCAGGACCGACAGCCTCGGCATATGCGGCGAAGGCCGACCCGTGGAGGTGGTCGAGGCCGCGCCGAACGAGGTCGTTGTGTTCGAATCCACTCGATTCGGCGACGTCTCGGCCCAACGACTCGTTCAGCTTCACGATGGGGTTGAGTTGGTTGGGGTCTCCAACCATCGTCAGGCGTCGTGCCCGATAGGCGGCTGGCAAGATCGTTGCGAGTGAACACTGGCTTGCTTCGTCAACGATCACGTGGTCGAACAAGCCGGCCTTGAGCGGAAAGTTCGGTTTCAGCGCCAATGCGGTGCAGGCCCATGATTTCAATCCATCGAGCGATTGGCCGATGGCGTTCGCCAGTCCAGGCCCGCCATCTGGAGCGGTGCACAACCGCGAGATCTTCGAATCGTTCGCGTCGATACTCGCTGCGATGCGCGAACGAACCAGTGCGGTGCTCAACTCGTTCCATTCAGCGTCGAGAGCGGCCAAATCCACCGAGACCACACGGCTTGAGATCTCGGCGTGTTCGTCCCTCTCTGCCTCGAACTCGATCGACTGACGTGCCCACAGTGCCACGATGTCGACGGTGGCACCCGGCTGGGTGTTGAGGGATTGAAGAAACCGTCGGTGTCGATAGCGGCGGAAGAACCGGATGCGAAACATCTTCTCGGCTCTCGGTGCGATGACGTCTGGACTGGCCGAAGGAGGAGCGTCGGTCGAACCCCAGATCGAACTCGATGCACCCTCGATCTGCACGATGCGATCGATCAAGGAGACGTCGAGCTCTCGAAGCCGAGCGAAGCTTTCCAGAGCGTCGGTGCGACGGGCGATGACGCTGGCCAGGTCTCGGCGAATCGTGGCTTCGTCGCCGTGTTGGCGCCGGGAGTACTCGATCGCGTTCGACACGAGCGTCGGGAGCCCCGTTCGAAACGTCTTGTTCCCTGTTCGCATGATCATTGGCGGTGCGATCGTGGCGGCGCGTTCGACGGCGACGTCCACTGCGGCGTTGTTGGTCGAGACGAGCAGGGTCGATTCGCTACGAACCCAAGAGTTGGAGACGGCTGCCACCACCATTTGGCTCTTGCCAGTTCCTGGCGGACCGGTCGCCACCGTCATCGGAGCGCTGGCGGTTCGTGCAGTGAGAGCTTCCTGCGAGTCGTTCAACGCGAGTGGTGCGAGTAACGGAGGATCAGACGTGTACTCGCGCGGTGCCGGCTCGCTCCATGCCTCGAACAGGTGGGCGGCGCCTGTTGCACGCCAATCGGTTCGGCCTTCGAGTTCCGTGAGTTCTTGGAGCAGCGACCTTGTGATTGCCGAGTTCTGCGTTCGAATGACCACCGCGACGTTGTGGACCCCCTCCTCGTTCGGAACGGTCATTTCGAGTCGAGTGCGGTTGACCCCATACGACTGCAGCCCGAGGGCTTCGGCCGTGCGGTCAAGGAGCGCTGCGAGGAGGTCTGGCTGATCGGTGGGTATCCCGTCGTCGAACTCGGCGACGACAGCGTCGACATCAGCAGGATCGAAGCGACTACTCGAAAGAAGTGAGGGATTGAGATACGGATCGTCGGCAGCGTGCAGCGCAGAAGCATCGGCTTCCGATGCCTCGAGTTCGGTGACCAGTAGTGGGGCGAGACGCTGGACGCCGCTCTTGTCGATGACCACGACGGTTGGCCAGCCGTATTGAAGGACCTCGCCGGGTCGGAGGCTCTCTGAGATCTCCCGGAGTTCCTTCGACACTTGGAGTGCGGAGTCGGCACCGCTGATGAGGGTCTCGGTGCCGATTTTCATCGATATCCATCGAGCGTCGGAACGGTCGACCAGCCCATCTGCCGCCTCCAGAGCGACGCAGCGTTTGAGATAGGAGACCAGTCGTCGCCACTCGGCGTTTGGATCGCCTTCAGGAGCGACTGCTTCCGCATGGTTGGTCGTCGCCGGGTGCGAACAGTGCGTGTCGAGCACTTCTCGCGTCGATCTGGACCAGAAGATCGCCGATCCGGCCGGGATGAACGAACCACAACGCCTGCAGGAGTCGTCGTACTTCGACCGTGGAATCAAGGTGTATCCGGCGGGTGGGTTCATCCGAGTGATACCGCCTCGATCGAGCAGGAGCGCCGTGCATCGAATGGCACGGCGACGTCAGCAGGCGTTGTCTCGTTCGCCTCATCACCGATCACCACTGCCATGGAGCCAACATCGGCAGGTCTTGGGAAGATCTTGACGATTTCGGCACAAGCAGCGGTGTCAACTCGGCGTCGACGGTGCCCTCCTCAGGCTTCGGCGGTGTCGATGGGCGCGTCGGCGATGAGCTCGCACGACTTCCGGTCTCGAAGGCGGCGCACTGCGATGTCTTCGACCAGTTGGGGTGGCAGGACCCGTTCGAGTTTCAATGCCCCGCTCACGGTTCCGGCGAGCTCGGCGAGTTCCTCCGGTGGAGTCGGCTGACTGATCGCCGCTCGAACCTGTTCCTTCGACACGTCGTCGTCCAATGTGATGTAGAGGTTGTCCTTCTGGCTGACGTGGGTGCGAAGGTTGGTGAGACGTGCGGCGAGTTCGAGGTTGGCCTTGAGCCCACCGAACGTGTACCACCGCTGGCCCTTGCCGCTCCGGATGATCACGCTGCGGCCGAGTCGGGCGCCAGGGATCTCGCCGCGGGCGTCGTCGAGCGCTTCGATGGCACGCCCAGTGAGCGTCGCCGGCTCGAGTGACGCGCCGTCGAGCACTGCTGCGATCGATTGGCACAGCTCGTAGCCGAGCGATTGGGCGCCTCCTGAGAAGCGGACGCTCGATCGTTGGTCGGTGGGTTCAACTCGGACGATTCTTCGTTTCCAGTCGACGTCGTTGATCTTCCACGACCGGCCGCCGAGCAGCAGCGCTGGCGGGCCACTCTTCTGTGAGAACGCGGCCGTGATCGCTATGTCGGGCACCTGTCCCAACTCGTTTCGCCCGTGTCGAACAGAGAGCAACGGGTCGGCGACGAACACCGAGGTCAGTTCCAGGAAGTTCTTCTTGCCGACCGTTCGCTCGGCTTCTTGCCCGGGGCTCAACACGCCATCATCGCTGTGGATCCACCCGGTTTCCTTCAGGTGGCTCAGCAGCGCCGGGGCCTCGGCCATTGCATCAGCACCGAGAGCCGGCGGGTCGCCGAGCCATTCGGTCCAGGTCGCTTCCCCGATGCCGAGAGCGGCTTCCTGCAGGGTAAGCGCGAGCAACTGCTGAACGAGGAGGTGCGCTGGGAACTCGGGTGGAGTTGCGGGCTCGACGTATCCGGTCGCCCAGAGCCGAAGGAGGCCGGCCGCGGTGAGTAGCGACTCGTGTGAGGTGGCGAGGAACAGCGCATTGCGGCTCGAACCGGGTCGCCGCCCGGTACGGCCGATGCGTTGGAGAAATCCGGCGACCGTCGGCGGGCTGTCGATCTGAATGACTCGGTCGAGGTCGCCGACGTCGATGCCGAGTTCGAGTGTGCTGGTGGCCACGATCACGCAGTTGGTGGCTTCGGCGAATGCTTCCTCCGACCGGCGGCGTTCGTCCCGTCCGAGTGACCCGTGCGAGAGGTACGTGGTGACATCGAGCGCTCGCAGCGCCAGAGCAAGCTCTTCGGCGCGTTTGCGGGAGTCGACGAAGACGAGCCGCTTCTCTCCTTGGTGAAGTCGGCTGATGACCGTGGCTGCATTGTCGAGCGTGCCGACGTAGTCGAGGGTCACCTCCGGTTCGGCGAGCACTTCGGCTAGCGGATTGACGATGCGGCGCGGCGCGGTGCTCGATCCGCACAGCCATTCGAGGAGTTCGTCGGGGTTTCCGACGGTTGCGGAGAGCCCGATGCGTTGCAGATCTCGACCGGCGACATGGGTGAGTCGTTCGAGCACCGCCCGGAGGTGCCAACCTCGGTCGGCGCCGGCGAACGCGTGAACCTCGTCGACGATGACGGTGTGCAGGTTCGGGAACAGCCAGTCTTGGTCGACGCGCCGTGAGATGAGCATCGCCTCGAGAGATTCGGGCGTGGTGAGCAAGATGTCGGGCGGGTCGGCGATCATCCGTGTTCGCTCCCCGGGCGTGGTGTCACCGTGCCACAGCCCGACGCGCAGCCCGACGAAACTGCAGTACAGCTCGAGGCGGGGACGCAGGTTGTTGAGCAGTGCCCGCAGCGGCGCCAGGTACAGCACGCTGACGGGCTTCCAGCCATTGTTAGCCACCGTGGTTAACACGGGGAATGTTGCGGCCTCGGTCTTGCCGCCGGCTGTTGGAGCGAGGAAGATGCCGTGCTCGCCGTCGAGCACGGGGGCGATGGCCTCCTCTTGCAGCGGGCGAAGCGCCGGCCAGCCGAGTGTGTTGACGATGTGGTGGCGGATGGACGGATGGAGGCGATCGAAGTCGCTCACCGGCTACAGCTCCAGCTCGATGTCGTCGGGCGATGTTGCGGCCCGGGCGTTTCGTTCGACGACGGTGAGTTCGGTGTCGGCCACGGTCAGCTTGTAGTCGCGCCGTGGGTCGAAGTCGTCGAACAGGTCGACCCGGTCGAGCACTTCGCCGACGAGCTTCTTGACGTAGAGGCGTGGTGCGATTCCGACCTTGGCCCCGAGTTCTCCGGTCACGGCCTGGGCAAGCGCCAGGAGGTAGGCGTCGTCGCACAGTTCGTTGACTCGTTCGGGGTGGGCTGCGCCGGCAGCGAACAGGTCTCGGACTCGGGCGCCAACACTCACGAGTGCATCGAGGTCGAACCCTTGCAGTCGAACCTGAACCGCCCGCGGGTTGTCGAACTTCGGGTCGCCTCCGAAGTCGGTGTGCATGCGTTGCGCGAGCGGGGTGAGACGTTGCACGCCTTGGGCCCCGTCGTAGAACGCGGGTGTTCCGGTGATGACCAGGTACAAGCCGGGGAATCGGCCTTCGTACAGATCGTCGATGAACTTGCGGAGCGCTTCGAGGCCCTTGTCGCGAGTGTCGGAACGCATGCGTTGCATCGTCTCGACTTCGTCGAGGACGAGGACGAGCCCGCCGAAGCCGGCGTCGCGCAGGATGGTCAGCAGGCCTGCGAGGAACGACAGCGCTGCGTCGTGATCGAGGTCGCCTTTGACGCCGGCCGACTTCTTGACGGCCGCAGCGACATGCGGTTGGCCGCCGAGCCAGGCGATGAGCCCATCGGCGGTCGGCCGGTCGTCGGCGTTTGTTGCAGCGAGGTAGGCGCGCAGCACCGCGGAGAATGCCGGTGCTGTCCGCGTCACCGAGCCGAGTCGTTGCTCCATGAGCTCGGTGGTGCGGGCGGTCAACAGTTCGGCGTTGTTGGGGTCGACGTCGCCACCCGCGAGCACCTCGTCTTCGAGCGCGAAGAACCAGGAGTCGATGACGGTTCTGAGCCCGCCGGTCCGCACGGTCGACGTGGAGAGTTGTTCGACGAGTCGCCGATAGATCGTTTGGTAGCGATGCATCGGGGTGTCGGTCTCGGAGATCTGTACCTCCGACGTGGCGAGCCCGCGAGCTTTGGCCCGCTCGGCGAGCCATCGGGTGATGAATGTCTTGCCGGCGCCGTACTCACCGCGGATTGCCTTGAACACTCCGGCGCCAGATGCCACGCGATCGAGTTCTTCGTCGAAGGTGTCGACGAACCGATCGAGCCCGACGGCGAGCGCATCGAGGCCTTGGGCCGGCACGGTGCCGCGGCGGAGGGCGTCGAGGATTTCGGTGCGGCGCTGTGGCGAGATTTCGATCATCAACCCGGACCCCCGGACGGACGAGACTGCACTGGTCCGAAAAAGGAGACAGGCCCTCTGCCGAAGCGGAGGGCCGTCTGGACCGGCAGACCGGGAGTGAACACGGTATGTCCGGCGGTGATTGACATACATTTAATCACATCGTTGAACGAATGGAAACAACGAAGCGCCGCACCACGGTCTACATCGATGGTTTCAACGCGTACAACGGGATGAAAGCCGCAGGGCTTCGCAACTGTCGTTGGCTGGATTGGGTGGCCTACGTATCGGGTCTTGTGGGCGACGACGTGTTGACGGTCCGCTACTTCACCGCGGTGGTGAACTCTCCGCTCGACGCCCGTGAACGGCAGAGCCATTACCTTCGTGCTCTGCGGGCGAACGGAGGCTTGGACATCATCGAGGGGAGCTTTATGGCGCGGAGCATGAAGTGTCCTGACTGCGGGCACTCGTGGAAGCGCCCAAAGGAGCAGTTCACTGATGTGAACATCGCTATAGCGATGACGCATGACGCCCGGGAGGGGTCGCTCGACCGCGCGATGTTGATCTCCGGAGACTCTGACCTCGTGCCCGCGGTGCGGTACGTCCAGGACTTGGGGATTGAGGTGGTCAATGTTGCCCCTCCGCGGCGGAAGGGCGACGAGTTGGCGAGTGCTTGCGATGGTCTCTTGCACATGGACGACGTAGCGATGCGGAAGGCCCAACTTCCGAACCCGGTGATGGAGTCCTTTCGGGGAGGTCGGAAGCAACGTCCGTTGCATGCACCCGAGGGGTGGACGTAGAGAGGCTGCAGCCATCACAACCCCAGTTGTCGTTCGAGGAGGGCCCGGTCGAACTTGATGTGGCCGTTGCTGGTTTCGATCACTGGATACCCGTCGATGTTGAGGAGCCGTTGCATCTGCGTGATGATTCGGCCGATTCGGACCTTCGGCACCGATGCTCGTTCGGCGACGCGGTCTTCGGCGAGTGAGGTTCCGCCGGTGCCGTCGAGAACGCTGAGAATGGTGGTGACGACCGCTGCGTCGAGGCGGAGTGCGGCGAGGTTCGACTGCACGTGGTCGCTTGCCATGACGGCCTCGATGCCCGTGGTGGTGGCCGCCGGCTCGGGCTCGGGGTCGAACAGCGACGGCACGACGACTTCGGGTGCCTTCTTGCGTGGGGCGGCCTTCGGCGCCACATCGTCTGAAGCGGGCGCTACGGGAGGAGCGGCGTGCCACCAATCGGGTGGGGTGATCGACGTGGGTTCCCAACCTTCGATGTCTTCGGTGCTGAGCACAGCGAGGGGAACGGTTGCCTCGGCGAGTGTGAGGCCGCCGTGGTAGCCGTTCTTGCTCGGCCCGTAGCGGAGTTGTTCGATCCAGGGGAGCACGACGGCGTGTTCGTCGTTGACGACGCGGGGTCCGCTGACGAGGATCTCGCCGTCGGCTGCGGGGCCGGTGTCGGTGCCTCTCCACCGCTCGCCGCCGCCACCCACTCGCGACTCGGACTTGCGTTCGAGAATGTGTCCGTGATCGCTCGTGAGCACGATGGCCCGCCCGGCGCTTCGTGCCGCTTCGAGAATCTCACGGAGCGGTGACAGCTCATCGAGCCCCCAACCAGATGGTGGGTGTGCGACGTCTTTCAACCGCTCATCGATGTTGTTGAGGACGATGCCCACAACGCGCACTCGCGGGTCGCTGATCGTTGCGAGCTGTTCGTGCGGGATCGTGTCGAGCCCGCCCGAACGAAGGTCGGTCTTGTGGAAGAGCGTTGGGGGATGTTCGGCGTCGCTGGCGGCGACGAGGCTCGGGTACTTCGTGAAGGCTCGCGTCTCGCTGCTCTTGTCGCCGCTTCGGAGGGTGCCGCAGAGCAGGCTGGTGCGGCTGAGTTCGGTGACAGTGGGGAGGGCAGCGACGACGGGTTTGGCGACGACCGCGTCCTCGTCGATGTAGGGGGCCCAACCCTGCCGGCTGAGGGCGTCGAGCACGTCGGTGAAGTTGGGCCAGCTCATTCCGTCGAGGACGACGACGAGTGTTGGAGCGGTTGCCGCGAGCGGGGCGACGACAGTGTCGAGCACGTCTTCGATTCCGATGAGGCGGTCGCCGAGAGCTTGTGCTGCTCCGGCCAGCATGGGCGCCTGCGCGCCGGCGTTGGCGAGCACCGCGGCATCGGTTTCGGCGCTCAGTGCTGCGTACAGAGCGGCCGCGGCCGGCTCGGTGTCGCTCTGCGACAGGGCGATTCGTGCTCGGTCGAGCCATGCGCCGTCGAGGGTGTAGTCGATGAACGCGTCGGCCGTCGTCGTTGCGGTCTGCATCTCGAAGCCGCGGCGGATGACTCGTTGGGCCATGCGGAGTCGCTCCACTCGACGCGGTTCGGCGCGTGCGGCGACGTGGTCTTCGACGGCCACGATTGAGCGGTCGGCCTCGGCTTGGAGCGAGGGGTTGGCAGACTTTGCCTTCCACGAGGCGAGTGCGGTGGCAGCGAGACCGATGCGGGCGGTGAAGCCGCTTGGCAGAACCGATGACCGGGTGGAACTCTCAGCGAGGCCCCACTGTTGGACCAGTCGGTCGCCTGCTGTGAGCCACGAGGCGGTCCGCGCTTCGTCGGTGCGTTGCCCGGAGATGTAGCTGACCACGGCCTGCGCGGCGTTGCGGTACATCTCGTCGGTCAGACCGGGTTCGCCGAGTTCGAGTTCCAACCGGAGTCGAGCGTCGGGTGCCGGGGTGTCGGTGCTGAAGATGACGTCGGCTGCCAAGCAGAGTGCCATCAGTTCGGCGCTCTTGCCGGCCCGGAGCGCGGCGAACACGACGCTGATGCCGGGTCCGTACTGCGTGGCGAGGTGTTGTTCGAGTTGCTCGATGACGTCGTTAGATGATTCGCGGACGGCTCGTGCGGCGGTGGAGTGGGTGCCCCAGAGCAGTACGTCGGCAAGCGATGTGGCGACGAGCCCGAGGTGCGGCTCGATCAGCGCTTCGAGCGCAGTTTCGAGGTCGAGCATCTTGTTGGTGATGGCCGGATAGCCGACGAGTGGACGGGCTTCGATCAGCGCATCGGCGAGGTACTTGTGCTGGGCGAGCGACTGCGAAACGTGCTCGGCGCCGAACAGTTGCGAGACGGTTTCCCAACGGTTGACGGTGTGCAGCTTGCGTCGGACGGCGCGGGCGAGCAGGTCATCGCCGAGTGTTGTGGTGTCGCACCCGGTCAGCACCACGAGCGGCTGGTCCCGCTGTCGCGAAGCGTGGGCCCGGATCTCGAGCGGCGATGAGCTGGCAACGATGCGGACGGTCTGTCCGCCTGCTGATGCTTCGGCGGGGGCTGATTCCGGGTCGGCGCGTACGAGTACGAGCGGCGCGGGGTCGTCGGCGACGTCGATCAACCGATCGAGCAGGGGCTCGAGTTGTGCCCGCGTAACGACAGGAAGTGTCACGTGGCGTCCTCGACCGTCCAGGTCACGGTGATCGTCTTGTTGGCCTGCACCTGTTGGCGGACTTCATCGAAGACGTCGTTCAGATCGGCCTCCGACGCAATCGTTCGTGATGTCGCGCTCGGTGTCGGCGTCGTCGTCGGGACCGGAGCCTCGGCTGGTGGCTGTGTCGTGATGGTCGACACGTAGCGCGTGGCTTGGGCTTCGATCGTCTGTTCGGCGGGCTCGAATGCCGTGACGATTTCGTCCGACGTGAGCGCATCGGTCGCGGCCGTTTCGACCGCTGGGCGGGCGGTGTTCCACAGCGACAGGTTCGCCCTGCTGAGCGCTGCAGCGACGGTGCGAGCGTTGCTCAGGCTCTTGGCGATCGCCTCGCGGCTTGTCGGGGCCGAGAACGAGGCGAGCAGTTCGACCACGTGTGCGTCGTCGGCCGACTTGAGGCCGAGAACGAGGTCGCGGGCGGCCATGGCGGTGTCGAGCCGATCTCCGGAGGGGAGGCCCCACGTGGAGTACGCCTCGCTGCATCGAGCGACGAGTTCTTCGGCGGGCGTAGCGAGGTCGTTGGCCTTGGCTTTTGCCTGCCGTGCGAGCGAGGCGACTTCGGGGCCGTTGACTCGTTGGCTCACGGTGATGCCAAAGATGATGGCTGCTTGTTCGGCTGCCGCTGCCCACCGTTCTTTGGTGGGCAGTTCTTCGCGAACGATGCGCGTGTCGGAGGGGAGCGGACGCGAGAAGTCTGGTTCGACGGCGGCTCCGTGATCGGTGAGCCGGTGGTCGGACTGTGCGGCGACGGTGGCGATCACGAGGTCGGCGACCTTGGCGTCGAGTCCCCGTGGTCCGCCCGGAACAGCATCGATCCAGGCCCGCATGTCGCCGACGGTTGCCGTGCCATCGTTGGAGGTGGCGTCGGCGAGGTGGCGGTCGAGCTTGTTTCGCCAGAAGTCGTCGAGCTGGAAGTGCGACTCGTGCATCGTGCCGAGTTGCAGTGCGTTGGCAACGTTGCGGAGCGCGGGACGGTTGCCGCTTTCGACGACGACGCGGCCGTCATCGTCGGCGAGGGCGCGCTTGGCTTCGGCCCACGTCGTGCGGAGTTGGGCGGTGGTGACCTTGGAGTCGAAGTGCGGGTGGCCGGGATACAGGGCGGTGAAGATCTGGTCGCAGAGTTGGCCGAGCGCGCCACTCATCGACGGTTCGGTCGTCGGCCTGACCGACACGGCGGGGGCGAGACTGCGGTAGTGCTGCGTGAGCGAGTGAGCGGTGTCGACGAACGAGCTCGGTGTGTTGACCACGCCGTATGCGGAGAGGATCGCTTCGCTGAGCTGGGCGGCCAACTGGTTGCGGAGGTTCTCGATGATCGGTTTGGCTTCGGCGCGTTGGCTGGCCGACAGGTGGCTCGTGTGCTGTTCGAATCGGTCGAGCTTGAGTACCTCGTCGACGGCGACGTAATTGCGGAGCGCCGTGAGCCCCTCGTTGTTGAAGAACGACGGCAGCCAGCACACGGTGTGTGACGGGTCGTGGGCGTCGGTCCAGGCGTCGAGGCGTTCGAGGTCGTCGTCGGGCGATTTGCCGCTCTGGTCGAAGGGGAAGTCGATGACGAGTTTCGGGCGGTCGGCTTCGGCGGCGAGGGCGTGATCGGCGATCTCGGCGGTGTCGCGCACGTTGCCGAACACGACGTCGACCTGACGTTCGCTGCCTCGCCAGATGTGGTTGAAGGTTCCGCGGAGGTCGGCACCGATGCGGTCTTGGAGCGACCGGGCGATCAGCTCACGGAGTTTGAGTTTGCGGGTGCCCTGGTTGTCGAAGCTGTCGGTGGCGCGCTTGATGATGTCATCGGTGTCGACGTTGGCGAGGCGGAGGCCGACGGTCGGGTTGCTGATGTCGTTGCTGAGGATCAGTTCACCGACGCGACCGTTGATGCGTCGAAGCTTGGCGGCGACGTCTTGCCCTTCGGTGCCGGGGATGGGGGTGTTGATGCTGCCCCAGTTGAGTGCGGCAAGCCGTTCGGCGTCGAGGCCGCGGAATGCTTCGACTTCCGGAACGAGCGACGCGAGCAGGACGGTCTTCATCAGTCGAGCGTCGGTGGCGAGTGCCCGCCGTTCGAGCGCGTCGGCTGGAGTGGAGTCGTCGATGTTGTTGATGGCCCGCAGTGCCGGTTCGAGCTTCTCACGCCACAACTTCTTGGCGGTTTCGAACAGCGTCTTGAGTTCGCTGGAGAAGGGCTCGTCGCGTCCGGCAACGACGTCCCAGAGGTCGCCGACCGGAATGATCTGTCCAACTTCGAGGTCATCGCGCTGATCGACGAGCAGTTGCAGCATCACTTTGAGCGCGGTGCGTTCGCGTTGCAGCGCTTCGGAGACGTCGACGAGGGCCTGGACGAGTGCCGGCGAGAACGGGTAGACGGTCCGGAACATCTCGATGTCGGCGTCGGAGCCGAGCAGCATCCGTTTGACGTCTTCGCGTCCGGCGAGCGATTGGTCGACCGCAGCGCGCAACGCGTTCGAGGCTTCGTCGTCAACGGGTCGGAGCAAGCGTTGGCGGGCGACGACGGGAAGGTTGCCGGAGGCGAGTTCGATCTTGCCGAAGCGGCCTTGCTGGAGTTCGAGGTTGTCGGAGAAGCTCTTCTGCTGCTCGCCGCCGATGTTGGCGCCGACGAGGTCGCGCAGGTCGCGCTGGCGGGCGATGAAACTGATGATCGGCACGGGCCGGCCGGCGTCGGTCGCTTCGACCAGTTTCGTGAGCTTCTGGGATTCACGTTGGACGAAGTCGAGGTTGCCGATGTTGGAGGCGAGCCACAAGATCAGTTCGTCGAGGAAGAGGACCACACCGGCGTAGCCGAGTGATTGGGCGTGGGTGCTGATGGCGGCGAGCCCACGGTCGAGGTCGATGAAGCCGCGTCCGGTCGATGCCGACTCGAGCACGGTTCCTTGGCGGAACGCGGCGATGTACGCGGCGACGAGGTCTTGGCGTGCTTCGGCGGTGGCGGGTGCGGCGAGGGCTGCATCGAGTGTGGCGGTGGTCCAGGTGCTGCCGAAGTCGCCCCATTCGTCGTCGCTGCCAGCGGTGCCGTTGAGGAGTTCGAGGAACTTGTCGTCGCCGTGTTGCTCGCGTGTCTTGGGGAGTTCGGTCGAGACGATCTCGTCGCCGAGGTACACACCGGGCAGCGACGAGTCTGGGTGTGCGGTCTGGATGATGTCGACGTAGCCGCCGAGGATCTTCTGTTCCATCGAGGTGGCGTCGAGGAAGTGGACGGGCACGAGGAGGAAGTTCTTGCCGTCGAGCACGTGGCTGTGTTTGGCGACGGCGCCGTGCAGTTCGGCTTTGGAGCGGGCGTGCGTGTTGTGGCTGAGCAGCAGGTGCAGCATCGCCATGAAGTGCGATTTACCGGAACCGAAGCTGCCTTGGAGGAAGGTGGCTTTCGACGACGAGTCGCTCACTGCCGATGCAACGAGGCCGAGTGCCTGGTCGAAGGCTCCGGCGAGTTGGTCGGTGACGACGTAGTTGTCGATGGTTTCGTTGGCGGAGTTGTCGCCGATGCCCTGGGTGAGCTTGAGAACGAAGTCGCCGTCTTGGACTTGGGTGGGGATGTCGATGAGGTCGCGGATGAGGGTCATGTGGTTGCCTTCTTGTTGCGGCCGCGGGTGGTGGTTGGTGGGCGCCATGTGGTGAGTTGTTCGGTGGTGGTGTTGTTGCGTTGGAGTTCACCGGCGAGGTAGTTGGCGAAGTAGTCGCCGAGGCCTTGGCCGCGGAGTGGGTCGATGTCGTTGTGCCATTGGCGGAGCCAGGGGATGAGTTCGTTGAGTCCGGCGAGGATTGGTGTGAGTTGTTCGGGTTGCCAGGCTTCTTCGTTGCGGCGTGTGTTGTAGAGGGTGGTGAGGGCTTGGGCTTGTTGGAGGTGGTCCCAGCCGGCCCATCCGATGATGGGGGTGTTGTCGGTGTCGCGTTCGAGTCCGGGGTAGCTGATGAAGCGTTCTTTGGGGACGTCGAGTTTGCCGCGGAGTTTCCAGTACACGGTGTTGCGGAAGTCGCTGGAGGCGTATTTGGGTGGGACGGCGATTTTGCCGACGTTCTCGCCTGCGTCTTCGCGGCGTTGGAGGTCCCAGGTGCGTTCCCAGACGGAGCGTTTGCGGAGGCCGGAGTCTTTGTAGCGCCATGCGGCGAGGTAGGGGACAGCGTCGGCTTTGGTGAGTTCGGCGATGAGTTCGACGAGGTCGACGTCGGTTGTGTCGCGGTAGAGGGCGGCGACTTGGACGAAGTCGGTGTCTTCTCGTGCGATGTCGGCGAGTTGGGCGATGGATTGGGGTGTGTTGTTGGCCCAGTAGCGGTTGTCTTCGAGGCGGGTGAGTAACCATTTTTGGAGGGCGTCGTGGGCGAGGTCGTCCCATGATTCCCAGTTCCAGCGTCGTTTGTATTCGGGTCGTTCGAGGAGGTTGATGAACTTGTCGTTCTCGATCAACTCGAGACGCTGCTCAACACGCTCGCGATACCAATCCGGCCAATGCGCAGGCGGCTCAGTGATCGGTGTCGAACCATGCCGCTCAAACCAGGTGGACGTCGCGGTTCCCGCGGCGACGCGACGGGCAAGGGCGATCTCGAAAGCGCGTTCACCCTTGGCGAGTTCGAAGACTTGGTCTGGCGAGAACGACAGGTCGGCATCGGTGATGCCGTACGAATACAGGCAGTGCCAGTCCAGTTCTTCCTGACTCCACCGCATCTCATTTCGGATACGGGCAAGGCGACGTTCCAGCGACTGCACCTGCTCGCGGCTCAGGGCACGCAAAGATCCCAAGTCAGTGCAGATGGAAGCGATTTCCTGAGCGCCAACGGTCAGGTCCTTCACCCATTGCTTGTCTGGTGCAGCCGATAGAGGAAATTCCTTCATCTTGGTGCTGTCAATTTGTATGTGATTGTCCCACGACTCGGCGCCACTAATTCGCGCTCCTGCCGAGTCGGTCGAGGAACCCTTGTTGTGAAATGTCTGCTTCATCCAAAAGGCGCAGATGGAACTGTTGAGCAGTCCAAGTAAATCGTCTCTTGTGAATCGAGCGTCCCGCGAATGAAGCGTGACAACCGGCGCTGTCATCTGCGGCAAAACCCCCGGAGATAGCGGTGCGAACTCGTTGGCGGTGCAGACGTTTGCGAAAGCGATGGCCCGCCCTACCTCCCGGAGGCGGTCTTGGATCACGACTGCGTAATCGAGCCACCTCAAGCCCCGCTGAGTCTTTGTCTTCGCGAAGAAGAGGCCCGAACGTAGCGTGGTTCGCAGAGGCCAGAGGTATCGATCAACCGCAGGATCGTCGCTCGGTAGTCCATCGTCGGTGTATGGGAATAGAAGAAGTGACTCAGCTGTGGAGCACCAGGACCGAATTCCTTCACCGGAAACGGCGGGACGGATCATCGTGGCGGGAATTCCCATCCGGCGGGCGTGGGCAGCGGAATGGACTGTGAAGGCGTCGTCCTCGCCAGTGATAAATGGATACCCTACTCCGCTCACTTCTTCACCAAGTGAGGAGGTAGACATCGATGCAATCCGTGCACGAACGTCCGGAGATGCGCCGCCTTGAAGTGACCACGGGTGACTAGAAAAATGAACTCGTTTAAGATCAGAGCAACTGGTATATTCGTTTTCTGAACCTGGGTTGTCGATCTGCCTTTGGATCGAGGACCATACACGGCCGAGCCTTGGATCGTCTGGCTTGTTCGGCTCACCGCCGATACCGAGTACTGACCGGATTTGCAGTTGGATCGGGGACCTGTTGCGGCCGAAGAGGATGACGGTGGGTGTGCCGTGGCCGGGGATGTAGGCGCCGCTGGTGTCGACGACGTGAGTGAGGTCGATGTCGTTGGCGAGGTAGTTCTCGATGAGTTTCTTGCCGAACTCGCGCTTCATGAATGAGTTCGCAGTGATCTGCCCGACAAAGCCTGCCGGATGGCCATTCGTGCCTCGTTCGGCGAGGTCGAAGAGTCGTTCCATGAACGGAACTGACAGCGAGTACTTGCGATGGCAAGTTGCGTACCTGTCTCGGTATGCGGCGTTGGCGGCGGGGTCTTTGGGGGTGATGTACGGCGGGTTGGCGACTACGGCGTGGTAATGCTGGGAGAGGTAGCGGTTGATGCGTTCGGGGTCTTCGGTTTCGTAGAGGTGTTTGGATGCTTCGCTTTGGCTGTCGATTTCGTCGAGCAGGCTGGTGAACTGCCCGGGCCGTGGTCCGTGGAGGAGGCTGTCGCCCACGGCGACGTGGACGTTGAGTGCTGGTGCGTCGGCGAGGGTGTTGACGTCGGCGAAGCGGAGTGCGGCGGTGAGGAGTCGGAAGCGGGCGATGGATGCGGCGAAGGGGTTGATGTCGACGCCGTAGACGGAGTCGAGTGCTTTGGCGGCGGCTGAGCGTCGGCCTGCTTCGGGTTCTTTGGTGAGCCAGCGGTTGGCGAGGCGGTGGAAGGCGCCGAGGAGGAAGTGGCCGGATCCGCAGGCGGGGTCGATCATGCGGAACCCGGCGTTGTCTGGTCCGTTGAGTCCGAATTCTTCGATGGCGGGGTCGAGGGTGCGGTCGAGGATGAACTCCTCGACAAAGTCTGGGGTCTGCAGGAGCGCGAACGTTTTCTTGGCGTGTTCGGAGAGGTCTTGGTAGAGGTCGCCGAGGAAGCGGGTGTTCCAGTCGGGGTCGGTGAAGTCCCAGATGAGCTGGTTGGTGTCGGGGTCGGTGGCTCGCCAGATGTTGATGAGGTGGCGGGCGGCGTCGTCGGAAGGTCCGAATTGCCACAGTGGGTTGTGGGTGCCGAAGACTTCGTCGAGGCCAGGGACCTGCGCTGCCTCTTGGAAGACGTGGGTGAGGTAGCGGCGTTCGCCGGCGTCGGTGTGTTCGCGGAAGTAGTCGCGTTGGTTGTCGGTGGCCCAGCGGCGCCAGTCGCCTGGTCCGGAGATCATGGGGTCGGTAACGAGGGCGTTGTCTTCGCAGAACCGGATGAACACACAGCCCAACACCCACGAGACGGCGACTTGTGCGAGGAGGCCTTCGCGCCACACATCAACATCATGCGCGGTGCGCTCAGCGTTGAACGCCGTCTGCCACTGGGTGTGGATCAGGTCGCGGACTTCCTCGACCTCATCGGCGCGGACACGCAGATCGTCGATCAGCGACACGACCTCGCGCTGCAACGCAGACGTCAACTCCAAACGATCAATCATGCAGACACAACTCCTGTGCGGTGAGCATTGCGGAGCCAATCAGCGGGAATCTGGCTCCATTCGTTCCGAGAAATCACGGGCACGGCGCGCCCATCGAGCAACGGCACTTCGGTCGCCGACGCCGACGGCATCAACAACCAGACCGCCGACAACGACGTCGACTTCGAATGCAACAGGTCACGCCACTCGGCAACCACGTTCAATCGCTCGTACCGAGCAAGCAGACCCAAGTTGGTGACCAACACCGTGCCTTCGAGCGCAGCGAGTCGAGCGGTGACCTTGGTGAGCGCAACGTCGACCATCTTCTTCACGTTCGCCCACGCCGAACCGCCGTCGCCGGCAGCATCGGCAGCAGCGAGTGTCGTCCACGGCGGTTTGCCATCGGCGGTCAACGCCTCGAGTTCTTCGACCAGCCACACATCGAGATTCACCGTCGACGTTGCCAACCGTTCGAGCTGGCGTTCGGCGTGCGCAAGCCCACTCGCCGACTGCACCAACACCATCAACCCGCCACTCGTGCGCGCCTTGCGCAACCGATCTTCGAACTCGGCCGCATTGTCGACCTCCACCGCAGGGACCGGGCCAGGCGCAGCAGTGTCGTACCGGGTGATCGACGCGCTGTACGCACTCGTGCCGTGCGGCGTGTACTGCGGGCTCACATACGCCTTCGCCGCGTCATCCCATTTCAGGTCGACACCGGCATCGCTCAACGACGTGTCGAGCTGCGGGCGGCCAGGCAAACTGTTCGCCTCGGGGAAACGAGCCGCGATCTTCTTGGCAATCGCCTCGACCGTCATCGGCTCATTCGACACGAACGAACGCCGCGCAGCACGCAACGCCGGCACCGGCGCAAGCCCCACCCTGTAGAGCTCCAAGCGAGCGTTGACCGCAGCGCCATCACACAGATCGGCAACAAGATCGGCCAGATGACTGTCGGTGAACGGTTGTGCCTCGGCCGGCGGATCGACCGTGCGAAGCGCATCGACCAGCTCGCGACGGGCGATCACCTCGTGGCGTGCCATCAACGCCTCGGTCGCGGTGTCGAGTGCCGACGCGTAATCGGCAAGCTCCTGCGCCAGATCGGCGCCGCCCGTGCCCTGCATCGTCGACAACACCACCGAACCCTGGCGTCGCCGCACCATCCAGCCCGGCTCACTCAACTGCTCCTCGGTCAGCGTTGCCACACGCAACAAACCCGACGCCAGTCGAACCGATGACTCGTTCAACTCGTCAGGAGCGGTGCGCAGCAACCGAGCAGCGAGCTGCGGTGCACTCGCCACCTGCAACTGCCGCAGATCGTCACGAACCACATCACGCAACTCGGTGATGCGCGACACCTTCGACCACGCCTGGCGCAATTTGCTCACCAACTGCGACACACGAGCCGGAGTCACATCGAGCCACTCCGCCAACTCGCTCTGCGATGCCCACGGATCACGGTCGACTTCGAGCCCCGCCAAGATCCGAGCGAGACCTGCTCGCGTCTGCAGATCTTTCGTGCGCGCGGGCGGCGCGATCAGCGCAGCCAACGCCGCCAACGAATGGTCGGCCGGATCGGGCTCGGTGCTCACCACACCTGCTGCAGGTGTCTCGTCGGGGCTCGACTTCAGCGGACCGAAGTGGTTGCTGAGCACATCGAACGCTTCACGAATCTCGCCCCGAGTCTTCGAGCCGACATTGGTGAGCGACGACAACTGCATCAACGGGAACGCCAACAGCTGCTCGATGGTGACCACGTCGGCTGTTTCGAGCGCACTGACCGCACGCTTCGACAGCGGAAGCGAGAGCAGCGGCGACGACAAGGTCGAACCGTCGGGAATCGTGAAATCGTCGTCAGCCTCCGGATGAGTCGACGGCGTCGACGGAGCGGCAGACGCACTGAACGCTTCATGCCACGCGAAGTACATCTCGTCGGCCGTGTCGAAACGATCGGCAACGTCAGCCTGCAACGCCTTCGTGAAGAAGCTCACCAACCCCGGTCGGGCAGCACTGTCAAACAGATCGGGGTCGACGTTCGGCGGCGCATCGACCATCGTCGGGTCGACGCTGCCATCGCCGTAGCGAGGCTTCGTGCCCGTCGTGAGCATGTAGAGCGTGACCGTCGCCGCATAGCGATCGGCTGCCGTGTCCCAGCGGCCGCGGCGTTCCAAGAACGGGTCGACGTAGCCAGGCGTGCCCGCCTCGATCCGGTCGATCGGCACCAACGACAGCGAGAAATCGAACAGCACCAAGTGCAACACGTTGTTCTCGCCGAGCGGTGCCACACCCAAGTTCTCGGGCTTGATGTCACGATGCGCCCGACCCGCATCTTCCAAATAGCGGAGCGCATCGAGGAGGTCGAGACCCCAACGCTCGGCCAACTCGGCACCGACAGGCCCGCCCGTGAGACGGCTCGCCAGCGTGCGGCCCTGCCCCTCGACCGGCTTGTCGGTGTTGACCTTCGGGCCGGCATAGCTGATCAGAATCGCGGCGTGCCCGCTCACATCGATCTGCGCATCGAGCAGCGACACGATCGTCTGATGCTTGATGCCGTCGAGCGCCAACGCCTCGTCGGTGATGCGATCGTTGTTTGCCGGATCTTCCGCAACCTTCAACACACACAACTGGTTGTGATTCGCGCTGTCTTTGACCAGCAGCGCAATCGCCGTCGACCCGCGACCGAGGCGCTGCACGACCTCGAAACGATCGTCGACGAGCCGATCGCCTCGCCGAGCCTCGAGCGGGCTGATCTCGGCGCTCGACGGAAGACTCCACTGCTCCTCGGCGAGATCGAGGTGGGCGATCAGATCTTCGACCGACGTCGGGCGTTGCGCCGGGTCGGCCTGTGTCGACGAGATGACCACATCGGCCAACGTCGGGTCGACGCCGTCGGCCACCGTGCTCGGATCGAGGAAACCAACGTGGCTGAGCACGGCCCGGAACTGCCGAATACCCGCAGCCGGCGGCTTGCCGGTCAACACGAACATGGCGAGCGCACCAAGGCTGAACACATCGAGCAACGGCGGGCGAGCGTTCGGCTGATTGAACTCCGGCGCCCGATACAGATCGGCATCGCCGGCGGCCAACGCCTCGACGTGATGATGAATCGTGCCGGTGAACTGCGTGGTCGTTCCACCCTCCACGACCCGAGCGCCCGTGTGCCAGTTGGTCACCCGAACCCGCGGCGAGCCGCCCTCGACCGTCGACGGACGAACCATCACTCCCGACGGACTGATCGAACGATGGAACACGCCCTGCCGATGCGCGTAGGCGACCGCCTCGGCGATGTCACGAACCATCGAGAGTCGGTGGTCGACCGACAGCGACGCGTTGGCCGGATCGGCCAAGAACTCGGGCAACGTGACCTCGTCGGGGTCGTAGCCGAAGAACAGCGTCGGGCCGCGATCGCTGATCGTGAAGTCGAGCGGCTTGATGATGCCCGGATGCTCGAGCTTGCTCAGCAGTTCGAACTCGCGCCGCGCCGCCCGCTCCGCCGTTTCCCGCTGCTCGGCGGTGGCGTTGTGCTCCAGCGGATACACCCGCAACCGGCGCTGCACGTCGTCGGCGCTGCGATGAGTGCCGAGGAAATCTTGATACGTAACGGCAGTCGTCGGGTCGGACTCGACGTCGCTCAGCAACGCTCCGACCTCGTAATCGCCGATCGTGCGACGACTCGACCGCTCACGAATGCCGATCTCGCCGATCGCCTTGACCAGCTTTGCAGCGACCGGACGCGGCAGTCGCTTGCGGGCCCGGCCCGAATCGTCCGGGTTGAGCGAAACGAGGTGGTCGACGATGCCACCCAGCGACTTGCGTTCAGGCGGCAGCTCACCCTTGCCGTCGGCATCACGGCCGAACACCTGATGTCGGCCCTGCGGGTTGAGTCCGCTGATCAGCTTCGGATCAGACAGGAACACACACTCCGAGAGATACGGCACCTCGTTGCGGCGACCCTTGAACGTCTTCGTGTTCTCGATGAGCGACTTGAGCGCCTTGGCCTTGCGGTTCGCGAGCTGGCGCGGGTTGTCGATCTGGCGGAACTTGCCATCGGGCCGACGCCACTGCCAGGTACCGCCGTCACCGTCGATGCGACCCGGGTACGCCTTGAACTCGATGAGATGTACGCCATTGTCGGTGATGGCCAACGCATCGACCTCGTACATCTGGCCGTTGTGCGTCGTGAACTCGAAGTTGGTCCACACGTGATACGGCTCGCGGTCGGGCAGCCGGCTGCGCAGCCAGGCCAAGGCCTCGCGCTCATGGTCATGCGGAGAATCGGAAACAGTCACCCATCGGGGCGCGCTTGTTGTCACTCTGTTACTTCGCCTCTCGAAACTGTGCTGACCAGGGACCGACAGTACCGGACGTGGCCCGGACATCTGTCGTTCAATCGGTGCCCTGCGGCGTTTGCCGTAGGAATTTCAGCAAGATCGACGAGGCCCGGATAGCGCTGAGGCAGCGGGTGATGCAGCTTCCACGTGAAGTTCATCGGGTGTTCGCCTTCCCTTCACGACATTCGTGTGTGGTAGTTCAGGCCCTGGCTAGATTGCGCCATCGCTATGGAGCACACGAACGATGAACCAGCCTCGAACCATCCGTGATCACCATCACGGTCGAACCCGGAGCCGACCGAGGCGTCTGGATTCGACGAGTTCGAGACGGAGATCATCACCCGGGACTCCTCGGGTGACTTCGTCACCGACTCTGCGTAGCACTGCTCGCACTGCCCACACGCCAGAACCATGAGGAGATTCGAATGAGTGACCAGAAGATTCCCGGATTCGTCGCCATGCCCGAGACACAGGTGTCCGGACGTTTGGCAAGCTCGCTGGGCACCAGTGGCTCGATGGTGCCGTGTGTGCTCGTCGCGCACTACATGCCGACGCATAGAGCCCTCGGATCAGCGGTCTACGTGATCGGAGCGGTTGGTCCCAGCGACAGCTCGTTCCCGTTTTGGCCTGTGGGCGGTGTGATCGTTGGTGACGGTTCGATGCAGTCGGTCATCACCGTCGACGACAATTTCTACAACTTCGAGAGCTACGGCGAACCCCTGGTATTCAAGGACTTTGAAGACCTCGACTTCGACTTCAACGAGGTCGATGATGCGGCGAGCCTGATTGACGCCACGCTGAGAATGGCGGCGGACCAGCTCGAACTGCACCCCTGGGACGACGAGGCGACGCAACAGTGTGTCACCGCTTCCGAGGGCTGGGACTTCTTCGACGAATTCATGGCCCTCGACCTGCAGGAGTTCCCCGACAAGTAGCGCTTGTTATTCTTCCTCGGCTTGCGTGGAGCGTCGGAACCACTTCTATAGTCGGCCCGTGGCGGGTTCTTGGGCACTGTTCGTCGACGCCGGCTGGTTCTTCGCGGCCAGCACGATCGAGATCGCTCCCGACGCACCTTGCCCGTACTGCGACACCGTCCACTGACACCACGCGAAACGACCTTTGCTGAGCTCGGGCGCGCTGACCTCGCGGTTGCTGCCCCTATCGGTCCGAAGCGGCGGAATCGCCGTCATCAAGAACCTGGAGGCGGAGTTCTTCAGCTGTACCCGAGAATCCCTGACACCAGACGCTGGTGTTGGCTTCGTCGAAGTTCGGGTCTCGACTCCCTACGGCGGCGACAAGATCCATCATTGCGCCCGGAGCGAGGCTGTCGCACTCGACGGACCAGGCCGTGTAGTCGCAGTCGGTGTAGTCCGTGGAAAGCAGCTCCCACAAGTAATCAACCGCATTCTCTCCGACGGACGGGGGACGACCGAAGAAGACGGTGGCTCGTTCTGCGAAATCGCCCCACAGGCACCCAAAGTCGTCGCTCCGAATCACGATGCCGGTGTAATCGGACGCGATTGTGAGCCAGTCCCTGGCAGGTATGAGGGCTGGTCCTGTGCCCCACAAGTCATGATCATCGACGCTGAAGCACCACATCTCGCCGTCGACCCAAACCTGCCAGTCGCCGTTCTCGTCGTACGGTTGGATCGCACCGACCCAACTCTCCGCGTTGATGTGCAGTGGCGGCGCAGCGTCATCGAAGCATTCCTCCCAGATAGGACCAATCAGCTTCGTCTCCCGGGATAGATGGAGACTGGGATCTTCGAAGACCTCAACCCATGGTCCGGTCTTGACCCCGGCCGAATCATCGATGATCGCAACCGTTCCATTGTCGGTGACGTTGGCCGGGTTCGGGCCGAGCTGCACGATTGCAACCCAGCCGTCGCTTGTTCTCTGAAAGCCGATGCTGTCGCTCGCTACCCCGCAAGACGCGGCAATGGCTGCCGACGCCCGTCGCGAAGCACCCTCCCACTTGGAGTCCATCTCACGCATGTACTCGGCAACGTCCGCTGCCGTTGCGGAGTCGACCTGGGGAGCACCTTGACTCGCTGACATTTGCAACTCCTCTTCGTGTCCATTGGCCGTGCGAATGCCAATGAATACTGCCAGAAGGATCGTCACGTGCTCCGGTCACGAGTGACCATGCGGTGGCCCGGCACTGGCGCGAGATGAGAGCCTGGCCTGAGCCGGTTGGCTAGCGCGTCGGCGGTGTCGGACGGGTTACGTCGTCGAACGCCGATCGGGCGTCCGAAAGGTTTGCTCCCAGCGAGCTTTCGCTGAAGACCACGCGGCAATTCGCCGCCGTAGAGCCTGGATGATCTGTGTTGCCTCGGCTACAACGGGTGTCAACCCTGTGACACCCGATGGGTACCGTGTCGAGTCCGACCCATCGCCTGGTTCGGAACCCCACGAACCATGAACCACGACGACACCATCACCGACGACACCGCCCCCGACGACGGCACCGAGGCGCTTCCGCCATCGACCGACCCCGCGTGGCGCGTCGTCACCGAGGCGTGGGACCCGGCGCACGGCAGCTCAGGCGACTTCGAGCTCGACGGTTCGGACTCCGTCACACGTGCTGAGCCCGGCGACCTCATCGTCGCTCGTGGTGCCGCCACCTCGGTTCCGCTCGCGTTCGTCGATGGGACTCGCCGTGTGGAGTTGACCATGTGGGCAGAGCATGCGACGACCGGTGATCGTGTCCCTGGTGTCGCCGGCGCCTACGCGGTTGGCGCGGCAATCGTCCGACCGAACGGAACCGCAGGCATCGCGGGGATCAGGGTCGGTCGCATAGCAATCTGGGGTGGCGGACACACCGGCGACATCGACGCACCGCGCAGCAAGTACCGGTGGGCCTCCACTCCGATCGCTGCACTCGACCTCGAGTCGTGCGCTGCGCACCTTCAGAACAGAATGCGGTTGGCCGAAGGCGACCTCGCTCTCCATGCGGCAGCAAATGGTTGGAACGTCATCTTGGACGGCCCGCTGAATCGCATCCGATCGCCGCACGGCAACGTCACCGGCTACGTGAAATCGCATCACCGGCGTCTTCTCCCGCCCGATGAACACGCACGGGTACCAGGCCTCGGCGTGGGAGAGCGCACTCGCGTGTTCGCAGCCGGAACCGACCGCTACACGTGCTACATGCGGGTCGGCAATCCAGCCCCGACGACCTCGCCGTGGACAGGAATTGCCCGCCTCGAGTTCCCCACCAACGAGGGCCTCGACGCCGTCGTTGCGCGCGCATCGCAATTCGCGTCGCTCATCCCCACCTATGCCGGCGTCCCGCACCGAGACCCAAGAGCGCCCGTCAACCTGACGCCGGTGCGCAACCTCGAGATGCGGCTCGCCCGTGAACTCGGACGATCCTCGCTTGCCGAGCGTGCAGCGCGAGAAGCAGTCGCTGGCCGAACGCGGCCGACCAACACACCGAACGGACAGGCAGCATCGTGACCGACAACGACTTCCCCTCAGCAGGCCACGACGTGCCTGCGACCGACAACGGCGAACGTGAAGTGGTGCCGCTGTCGACAGTTGATGATCTGACGGGTAGCGACCGGCGCAACCTGCTCGATGGACTGGAGGGCATCCCCGCAACGAACCGGGTTGGGCTCATCGACGCGTCCACCGACGCGTCGACGCAGACAGCCAACGTGCTCATCGACGAGAGCTGCGATCTCGCACTCGACACTTTTGTCGTCTCGGCACAGCGCCTCGTCGACGGCAGCGTCCTGTTCCACTACGGGATCATCAGCGAGGTGTCCGGGCGCATCGAAGGCGCCGAGATGACCACCGACACGGCCCGCTTCGCCGCCGCCACGCTGCCCGGGCAGCGCTTCCGGCGCGCCGAGGTCACCTGGATTCGCACGCACCCTGAGAAGTACCTGCCGCCGGCTTCGGGTTCGCCGATCTGGATCGCCGAGGACCTGCATCGGCGCCGCGCCCTTTTCGTCGACAAGATGGACGCCAACGAAGCCATTCCGATCGGCCTCGACATGAACAACCAGCCGGTGTTCCTCCCGTACAGCTTCCTCAATGGAGATCGCGGCGCGCATGCGTCGATCTCGGGCAAGTCGGGCGTCGCCACGAAGACCAGTTACGCGCTGTTCCTGCTCTACATGCTGTTCGAGACGAACAACGGCGTGACCGCCCGAGCCGGCAACCCGCACGACCGAGCCCTCCTCTTCTCGGTGAAGGGCTCCGACCTGTGCGTCATCGACAAGGCGAACAACCGCTTTCACGCCGACGACGAGATGGGCGCAGAAGCGATGGACCAGTGGGAGGCCCTCATCGGCACCCGCAACCCGGCGCCGTTCTCCGATGTCGGCGTGTTCGCTCCCGCCCAGGACGCGGCGCCTGGTGCGGAAGCCGTCGCCGAGATCTCGGTTCGCGACCGACGCGACACCCACGCGTACGGGTGGTCCCCCGCTTCGTTCGTCACCCAGGGGCTGCTCGAGTTCGTCTTCGACGACCTCGAGTCGGGCCAGTTGTCGTTCATCGAACAGGTCGTGCGCCTCCAACTACTGCGGTGGGCGTGGCCGCTCGCCGGAGACACACAGGGTCGGATCGTCTTGGCGAACCCCGACCTGCAGCCCGGCGATCCCGTCCCCTCCACCTGGGAGTCGGCTTCTCGCCACTGGCGCACCGTCAAGCGTGACGGCCTCCCGGCCGGTGATGGCCTCGTGGTCACGTCCCTCGACGACATCGTCGAATTCGTCGCCGATCGTGTCCTCGATTCTTCCGCAGCATTCGACCCTGCCTGGGTTGGTGGAGTGAGCCAGGGAACGTGCCAGGCATTCGTGCGTCGGCTGTGGAAGTCGACTCCTCGGTTGCGTCGCCTGATCCGCGCTGGCCTCACCGAAGTCGAACTCGAACAACAGGTGTCGGTCATCGACGTCCACGTCCTGCACACCGACGCGCAACGGTTCGTCGTGGCCGCAGTTCTCGCACGGGTCTGGTCGCAACACGAGAACTCCACGGCACCGGGGCGGACGTTCGTCGTGCTCGACGAGTTGAACAAGTACGCGCCACGCAACAGTTCGTCGCCGATCAAGTCGCTGCTCGTCGACGTCGCGGCGCGCGGCCGCAGCCTCGGCGTGATCCTCATCGGCGCGCAACAGAACCCGTCGGGCGTCGACCGCGACATCACCAACAATGCCGCGCTCGAAGTCGTCGGGCAGATCAAGGCGTCGGAAGCATCCGAGCTGGGGTTCCTGCCGCCGACGATGCGCGCTCGCGCCCAGATCATCGCGCCGGGAACGATGATCACGAACCAGCCGCTGCTCCCCGCTCCCGTTCCGATCCGGTTCCCCTACCCGCCATACGCGACGCGTTACGCAGAAGTTCTCGGCGGCGCTGACGATGCCGAACGGGCCGAATCGTTGCTGGACGGCATGTGATGAACACGAGCAGCGACATCACGCCGCGGCCCGACGCCGCGACACGCATTCTCCACACATCCGACTGGCATCTGGGCGTCACCGTCCGGAACGAGTCTCGCCACACCGACCACGACGCCGTCGTCGATGAGATCGTCGCCATCGCGGCGCGAGCACAGCCCGACCTGATCGTGCACACCGGCGACCTCTTCCACGGCGGGCGTCCGGGCATGGCGGACTTCGGTCGGGCGATCAGAGCGCTCCGAGCGCTCGGCGACATCGCACCGGTCGTCGTCCTCGCCGGCAACCACGACTCGGCGATCGCACTCGAGACGCTCGGCACCGCGGTGAGCGACCCCGTTCCCGAGCTCGCAGCCGAGGGTCGCTACGACCCGAACGCACCCAGCCCGGCCCGGATCCGCGTGGTTGCCCGAGCAGCGAACGCATCCAACGGTGGCGTCGCCACGTATCCGACCGCTGCCGGCGGAAAGCTGCGCTTCACGGGCCTGCCCTTCGTCCACCAGAACCGGATCGTCGGAGATTGGGCTGACATCCTCGCCCAACACGCGACGTACACCGACGGCATCCGGAAGATCTGCGACCTGCTTGCGAACAGCGCCTTCGAATCGTTCGACACGGCCAACGACGTAGCGGTCTTCGCCTCGCACATCCACGTCGACGGGGCACGAACATCGAGCGAACGAGAAGTGCACGTGTCCGACGCCTATGCGACCGACCCAGCGCACCTCGAAGCTCGCTACGGCTACCTGGCGTTCGGGCACATCCACATTCCACAGGCCATCGCTGATGGCCGAGGTCGCTACGCCGGGTCGATCATCCAGGTCGATTTCGGGGAGGCCGGTGAGACGAAGCAGGTCGTCGTGGCCGATCTCACGCCGGGGCGACCGACGCGTATCCACGACGTCGAGCTGAGCGCAGGCCGCCGACTTCGTCGCGTGTCCAGCCCCATCGGCTCGCTCGCCAAACTGTCCGACGATCTGGGCGATGCGATCGTCGAGGTCACCGTCACCGCCGAACCCGACAGCACCGCTGTGGTGTTCAACCCCAATGCTGAGCTCGGAGAACACGACTCATTGTCCAGTGCTGTCGCCGCGGCATTGCCCGACGCGACCATCGTCGGTGTGATCGATGCACGACGTCCACGGTCTGACACGGCCGACCAGATCGAGATCCCCGAGAACACCGAGACCGTGTCCGAGATGTTCCGAGGGTGGCTGCACGACAGCGGCGGACCACTGTTCGAGCGGCATGCCACGACCGGCGCCGCCTCCGGCGAACGGGTGGCGGAACTTTTTGACGAGATCCACCACGCTGTCGGCACCGACACCGACATCGCCATCGCCGAACTCGAGCAGATGCGCGCCCTCGACGCGGAACTGGGGAACTGAGATGCGCCCGGTCAAACTTCGCTTCTCCGGCCTCCGTTCGTACCGTTCGGATGCCGAGATCGACTTCGCCGACCTCGACCTGTTCGCCATCATCGGCGACACCGGCGCCGGCAAGTCGACGATCATCGAGGCACTCTGCCTCGCTCTCTACGGGAAGAAGTCGTGGTCCGGAGGCATCAGCACCACCGACTTGATCGCGGACGGTCAAGACGTGATGCGCATCGAGCTCGAGTTCGTCGCTGACGACCACCCGTGGAAGGTCACCCGCGCTCGGCAACGCAACGGATCCTCGCCAGTCGACAAGCTCGAATCGCTCGATCGATCGGCGCCGAACGTCGACCAATCCCGGCCGGTCACCGACAAGATCGAAGAGCTGATCGGGTTGAACCTGCAGCAGTTCACCCGCGCTGTCGTCATGCCGCAAGGCCGTTTCGACGAACTACTCCAGGCGACGGAAACCGAACGCAACAAGATCCTCGCGTCGATCCTCGGCCATGGCGACCTCGAAGCGGTGCAGCGCGAGGCGCGAAACATCCGCGACGTCGTCGCGCCCCGAGCAGATGTTCTCCAGGGTGCTCGAAGTCAACTGCCGGCCGACCCGACGGCCGCTCGCGACGCGGCTCGGATGGCGGTCGATGACGCTGAGGCCCGTCGAGCTTTTCTCGCTGAACGGTCCGGTCGGCTCGCTGAACCAGCGGGACGCGCCAGCGCGCTCGCAGCAGCGCTGCCGACATTGGCCGCTGCTCTTGCCGCAGTCCCGGCGTTCTCCGTCGACCCGGCTGCCGAAGTCACGGGACTGGCAACGCGTTGTGGTGAACTCGAGGTCCAGCTCACCGATGCCCGTCGAAGGGCAGAGACCGAGCGCACACGCGTGAGCTCATGCGACAGCGAGATCACCGAAGCGCTTGCCGGGTTCAGCGATCGTGACGTCGTTCTCACGACCAAGCTCCGACTCGATGAGGCAGCCCGAGATCTCCCCGGCGATCTCTCGCACCTTGCCGATGCGGAGCGAGTCGTGGCTGAACTCGAGGCTGACCCACCGTCGCCGACGGTCGACCCGGAGCTCGCTGTCGAGCTCTCTGAAGCCACAGCCAAGCGCACAACCGCTGAAGCCGCCCTGCAGACCGCTCACCATGACGTGGCAGCGGCCCGAGCGTCGTGGGAGAACCTGGTGCAGGCCCGCAGCGATGAGGCGACCGCGGCCGCAGCGGCGACCGAACTCGATGCCGACGAGGCAGCCAAGGCCGAGACAGCGGCAACGTCGCAGCGGGAGGTCGAGCGGTGCGCAGGGCTCGTCGAACGCGCTCGCACGGCTGTTTCGCACGCCGAGCAGGCGAACCGCGTGGCAGCGATCGCTGGCGATCACCGACCGGGTGACGACTGTCCGGTGTGTTCGCAGGAACTGCCCGAGGGCTTCCACGTCGCCGGCGCGGCGGACCTCGACGCAATCAAGCTGGAACTCGCCGACCTGGTCGGGGCGCACCGCAACGCAGACGCGGCGGCGCGTGCTGCCGTCGCCGATCACGTGGCCGCCGTGGAACGTGCGTCGAACGCCTCACGGCGACAGGCCGACGCGTCTCAGGCCGTGACCGCAACGCTCGAGCGGGCCGAGTCACTCGGTGTGGACACGAGCGCCGAGACCGAGGACGAGGCCCTGCATCGTCTGCTCACCGAGGTGTCGGCGTCGCAAGCGCTTGTCGACGCCGCTGCAGAAGCAGAGCGGGTTGCTCGCAGTGCTCTCGACGGCGCTGAGGGGGAACGGAAGCACCGCGTCGAGAGCTACCAACAGGAACTCGCTCGCGCTCGGAGCGCGGTGGCCGCGGCCGAAGAACGCGTGGCACGTCACACACAACGATGTGAAGGACTGCCACTCCGATGGGCGCCGAGCGACTCGGACCGTCTCGATGCTGAGATGCTCGCAGCGATCGCCGGACGGCTCGACGACACGCTGGTGGAGATCGATCGCCTGAGCGGGGAACGAGACGAGGCGCAGGCAGCAGTGGTCGCTGCCGAGAGCGACGCATCGCGGATCGCCGCCGAGATGACCGAGCACGTCGTCCGACCGGCAGAACGCTCGGTGCGCTCCACGGTCGACCATGTCGCTGCTGTCGCCGCCGCCTGCCGGACCGCGAACTCTGCTGCCGCCGCTCTCGAAGTCGATGCGATCGACGTTCCCGGCACCGCCGGACTCCCGGCCGATGTCACGCCGTCGGCGATCCCGACACTCCCACCAGCGGTGGCCGCCGTCCTGGAGCGCGCAACGTCGGCGCTCGACTCCGCCCGGGACCTCGCACAGCGAGCCCGTGTAGCCCATGACGATGCGGCAGCGGCCGTGACCGCAGCCCTCGATGCAACCGACTGCGCGTCTGCCGGTGAGCTGCACACGGCGCTCTCGCTTGCCGAGAACCACCTCGAACGCCGACGCGACGAGTTCGACGCCATCGATGCTCAGGCCACCGAGGCCGAAGCGATCGACGCCAAGCTGGCCGTGGTCGTGCCGCTGCGCGAGAACCTCGATGTGCTCGTCGCGTCGCTCGCCAACCGTCAGTTCGTCGACCACCTACTCAACCTGCGCGAGGCCGAACTGCTCGCCGAAGCATCTCGCCGCCTACGCGACATCTCGGGTGATCGATTCGCGTTCGCGCCGGAATTCGGTGTCGTGAGCACGGCCTCAGGGCAGGTGCGAAGTCCCGACGCGCTCTCTGGTGGGGAACGGTTCCAGGCGTCCCTTGCACTCGCGCTTGCGCTCGTCGAAATTGCATCTCGTGGCGGCGGCCGCCTCGATGCCGTGTTCGTGGACGAAGGATTCGGGTCACTCGATGCGAACGCGCTCGACGACGCGCTCGATGCGCTCGGCAAGGTGGCTGGCGGAGGCAAGATGGTCGCGCTGATCTCCCACCTGCGTTCCGTGGCCGAGTACGTCGACACCGTGATCCACGTCAGTCGTGACGACGTTCTTGGATCCTCACTCACACTGCTCACCGAGGGCGAACGAGATGCTCTGCTCTCCGACGACATGCAGGCAGGCCTGACGACCTAGCGACACGGCGAGCGCTGTGCAGCTGATGCTCGGCGGGGTCTACACGGCCGTCGTGACGGTGAAGTCTGTCGTTTCGCCAGACTTCTGCCACGCCACGCTCGCTCCGACGTATGCACAGAGAGCGATCAAGTCGTCGTGGGGTTGGCGCGGAAGCAGCACACCGATCGACCACTCTCCAACAGCGTGGCGTCGATAGTCGAACAGTTGGCCGATGGCGAGCCGGACCGCGTTCCGCCCGACCTCGCTCTTTGCTTCCCAAAGCGTGGTCGTCGTGGTGTCGACCAGGTCCGATCGGAGCTCGCTCGACTCCAGCTCGTAACGGTGGCTGCCGACCTCATGCCCCTGTGCGCGAAGCCAGGAACCGAATCGCTGGACCAGCGCAGCTTCACGCCGGGTAGCCGTGCGCACGGCCGAGTCAACGGACACCTGGAAGTCGTGACCGGACGACTCTTCGAGCGGGAACAGCGGCTGGGACCCAGGACTGTTCGTCGCGGGGAGTTTGACCAGAGCTCGATCAGCGGCGCTGGCCAGCGCATCAGTGTCTCCGCTGTACTGGTTCCACGTCTCCACGTCACCGCGACTGCCCCGCTGCATTCCGACGCCGACATGCTCGGGATCGAGCGCGGCGAAGTTGGCGAGCTTGAGCGACACGCCAGTCGGGTTGCGAAAGGTCTCGCTAACGGCACCGGTCGCAGCGAGGTGTGCATCGCGAAGGCGTTCCGACAACGCGATCAGTTCAGGATCGCGTTTCGACACCATCCCGCGCCGGAGATACAGCTCCAGGGCAAGGATGCGTTCGGACTCAGACCACGGCGGGTTGGCGTGCTTCGGCAGGACGGCCTCCGGGGCGTCGTTCGGGCGTTGATCCCATCGACAGTACGTCCCGATTTCGATCGATGACGAGGCGCGTCGGGCCTCAGCTCGCAGCGCGATCTGCGGTGGCGCCCGTTCTCGCACGACCGGGTTCGAGGGGTATGCCAGGATAGCGTCATGTTGCGGACAGAATCTGTGGTCTGGGAGCCGGATAGCTCCGTCGGATGGATCGACGTCGATCGAGACGAAGCGCGCCGAGTTCGAGAGATGCTCGGCATGCTCACCGCTCCCGAAGCGGTCGACCCTCACGGCATCTTGCCCATCCTGATTGCACTGTCCGATCGACTGTTTCCAGGTGTGACCACCCAGCACACGCGAGCGAAATACGTCCTCTTCTGCGGTTGGCATCTCCAGCGGATCGCTGCCACAGGTGGGTCGGCCTCGCTGTCGGCGCGCCTCCGGCACGATGAACTCGAACTGATGCGCTCGCTCCTCGACAGCGACGACCACCGAGGGCTGTTCGGTCGGCGCAGTCGCGAGAACATCCGAACCACACCGATCTCGGTCTACTGGTCGACGCTCGACCGCTGGGGCCTCATCCCCAACGGGTTCCGACTCGACGACCTGAGCGCGCTTGCGCCAGGAGTTTCCTCGGGCCATGCCGCGCAATTGAGTGACGACGCGCGACTCATGGCGGAGTCGAAGGCGGTGGGGATTCTCCCGTCGGACTTTCCGCCAAGCTCCGCCGGTTTCCCGGGCGCCGACCAAGAATTGGGCCTGACACGCGAACAGGCGGACTACCTCGTCGACCGTGTTGCAGCGACGTGCGGTGGAACTGCTCTTCATGCAGCCCTGACCGACGAGCGGCTTCGCCACGGCCGCCGCCCATGGTCGGTCGACGAAACCATCGGTGGTCAAGCCATGACCGACGCCCGCTGCTTCAGCGAACTCATCCATCCCGCACGGCTCGCCTACACCAAGTTGCTGATCGACGACGCCCGCAGCGCCGAAGGCCTCGAGTTGGGCGACATGGAAACGCAGCTGAACGATTCCTTCGCCGCATGGCGCGACGAAACCGATTCGCGTCTCGACCAACTTCGGGAGTGGGCAGGCGAGCCACTCGATCGCTTGCTCGCCGATCCCGAAATTCGGCTCGAACCAAGGCGACGGAGATTCGTCAGATCGGCGATCGATCGCGTCGTCGCCGACCCCGACGGGTGTCTCGACGACCCAGAACTGCACCGTCTCGTCCGTGGCATCGAAGGGGCACTCAAGAAGAACAAGGCACGACTCGGCGGAGGTGAGCCGTTCAGGCGTTGGATGAAACAGCCGACCATGCTCGCGTCGAACCGACTCGACTACCGCTGGGGACGCGTCCGCGGCTTCGCCGACGACATCGCGGAGGCGTCCTGATGTTCGCTCCCAACGAACGGTTGCTGCTGCTCGACGCACTCCGCCCGCCAGCAGGCTTCCAGATCGACGCCGCGATCGGAATGACCTACACCCTCTCGCTCGACGCGCTGCTGATTCCGCCCGCTGCGTGGGTGACCCAACACGAGAGCGACTCCTTGGCAGCAGCCGACCCGATTCTGCTCGCCGATTCGCTTCGCCGATTCGCCGAACGAACGATCGTGTTCCATCAGGCGGGGGCAGCCACGCCATTCACCGTCGGCACCGAAGAACTCACCTCGTTCCTCGATGAAATGGTCATTCCAGTGCGAGTGCCACGGAACTCGACCTTCCATCCGAAGGTGTGGATCCTCCGGTTCCGAGAGCCCAGCGGCGGGACCGGGATCCGCGTTCTCGTGGGCAGTCGAAACCTCTCCCTGGGCTCGTCATGGGACGTGCTCGTTCGCCTCGACTCGACCGATGCCTCCGAGGGCACGGCTTCTGGTCAGCCGTTGGCCGGGATGCTCCGCTCGCTGCCGTCGAGGTCGATGATCGCTGTCGCCGAGCAACGCCAACAGCTCATCGATTCGATCGCCACAGACCTCGACGCCGCATCCTTTGCCGCTCCGCCGGGATGCGACACCGCGGAGATCGTGTGGCTCTCGGGCCAAGACTCGCTCGTCGACCGCTTCCCGCCGAAGTGCGATCGCCGCCTGGTGATCTCGCCGTTCCTCGGGGCCGATGCGCTACGCAAACTACCGCCAGCCTCCGGCGACTCCTTCCTGGTGTCGCGGTCGGCATCGCTCGACGACGAGCGTGCCAAAGGCTTCGACGCCTTCACCATGAACACCGACCTGTCGGGTATCGAATCGGGAGAAGACGCTCGATTGGGAGCCGACCTGCACGCCAAAGTGTTCGCCTTCGATGTTGGCGATGTGGCATCGCTCTGGCTCGGCTCAGCGAACGCGACAGGTGCAGGGCTCGCTCACAATGACGAAGTGCTCGTCAGGCTCGGCGGCTCACTCGACACGCTCGGGGTTCACGCTCTGCTCGGACAATCGGTCGCCACCGAGGCCACCGACGACGACTCCGACGAACTCGTTCTGCGCGACATGCTCGAACCCTGGATCGGGGGAGCGGCCGACGACGATGATGCCGACGCCGACAGCAGGTTGTTCGACGACACGGTGCACAACCTGTCGAGCGCTCGCCTCTCCGGGAGCGCAGCGGTGGCCGACGACGATGGCGAACTCTTCGCCGTGCAACTCGAGTTCGCTCGCCCGATCGACAGGTGCGGGTACGACATCAGCTTGCGATGGCTGACCCGACACGAACCGCTCTCGAACGAACTGCTCGACGGTGAGCCGGTCACCACCCAACTCCACCTTGGTGACGTCACGAGGTTCGTCGTGGCACGCGTCAGTGACCCGACTGGCCGCCTCGACGCGATCGACGTCGTTCTGGTCGGCGACATCGACATGCCCCAGGGGCGCCAGCGGCGAGCGCTTCGGTCGCTGCTCACCGACGAGGAGAAGTTTCGACGGTTCCTCCGCTTCCTCCTGGAGAACTCGCGAGAACCGTTCGTGGTCCCAGATGGCAACGAGGTGAACACCGCAGTGCCCAGCAAGCGCCGGTCGCGCTCATCCCGGCTGCACGACGGGCCGATCCTCGAACAGCTCCTTCGGCTGCTGGCCCAAGACCCCGCCGAGCTCCGGCACCTCGATGCCGTGCTCGCCGACCTCGTTGCCGATGACCCCGACGTGCTGCCTGCCGGTTTCGGCGAACTCTGGGCAGCGCTCCAGCCGTACATCGACCAGGAGGTCGCGTCATGACACCGACATGGGACGATGTTCGCCCGACACTCAAGCCGTTCCAAGCCAACACAGTCGAGGCCGTGTTCGACGGGTTGTTCCGCGAGTCGTCCAGCTCTCGGTTCCTGGTTGCCGACGAAGTCGGACTCGGCAAGACCCTCGTGGCGAAAGGCGTGGTTGCCAAGACCATCGAGCACCTGCACGACCTTGGCGATCGACGGATCGACATCGTCTACATCTGCTCGAGCCAATCGATCGCACGTCAGAACCTCCGCAAGTTCCGTGACTTCGCCGATGGCGCCGAGGAGTCCGCCGACCGACTGACCAAGTTGATCGCCGCATCTGGCCTTCGGAAGAAGGGTGTCAATGTCATCTCGCTGACGCCGGGCACCTCGTTCAAGTTCGGTCATCGGAGCGGCAGGTTCAGCGAGCGAGCCCTCCTGTATGCGGTGGTCAGGCGTGTTTGGCCGCAGGGTGCCGACGTTCTCCGCCTTGCCGGTGGCAAGCGCATCTTCTATTACGGCATCAATGACGACGACCGGGAGCACGCCCGCCGGCGCCTCGTGAACTTGGCAGACGAGTACGACGAGCGGCTGGCCGACGAAGGCGTAGCGATAGCTCGACAGCTCATCTCGCAGCGAAACACCGAGCTTGTCGGCGCGGGCGAGCGCACGCTCTGGCAATCGATTCGGGCTCTCGAAAAGCCGTTCAAGTCGACCGCTTCGCTCTCGAGCAACGACTGGAATCTGCGTCAGCGCGTGATCGGCGAGCTCCGGCAGATTCTCGCCGAAGCGGGCGTGAAGTTGCTCCGGCCCGATCTCGTCATCATGGACGAGTTCCAACGATTCGGAGATCTACTCGACCCGACGAGCACCGCCCGGGCGGCGGAGCTGCTGCGAACGTTCATCTCAGCCGAACATGGTGAGAACTTCGCCAAGACCAAAGTGCTGTTGCTGTCGGCCACGCCGTATCGCTGGTTCGACAACGAGGCGTCGCACCACGACGACTTCATCTCGACGCTCCGCTTCTTGCACGACGACGAGCCGGAGCCGGTCGAGCGGACCACCGCGGCGCTCGCTCGGCTTCGAGCGGCGATGCGAGCATCCACCATCGATATCGCAGAGTGCCAAGCGGCGGTCGACGACGCGACAAACGAACTGCAACCCGTCATGGTCCGCACCGAGCGGCTCAGCTCGACGAGCGATCGCAGCGGAATGCTCCGGTCCGAAGAGTGTCCGACTCCCATCGCCGCGGGCGACGTTGCCGGCTACGTCGACGCACAACATCTCGCCGAAGACCTCCAGGCTCCATCGATCGTCGAACTCTGGAAGACCGCACCGTGGATCGCAAACATCGGCGACGGCTACGCGATGACCAACGCGCTCGAGGCGCGCTGCGGGGACGGGTCCTATCGGTGGCAGGCCGACACGCTGCTCGACATCGATGCCGTCGGGGAACTTCGGCAACTCGACGTGCCGAGTCCGCGATTGCGTTGGCTCATCGACCGCACGGTCGGCAACGACTGGCATCGCCTGTTGTGGTTGCCCTCGGCCCGGCCGTTGTACGCGACCGACAATGAGTTCGACCGCGTAGCGCGGGCAGGCATCACGAAACAGATGATCTTCTCGTCGTGGCGTGTTGCCCCGAAGGCCATTGCGCTCGGGGTGACGTATGCGGCGGAACAGAGCATCCTCGGCTCGGCCGAGATCTCGTCTCGACGCCGCTCCGAGTCAACTTCTTCCAACTGGGATGACTCGCTGTACCGATCACAAGATCGAAGCTTGCTCGACCTCAGCTTGCGTGATGACGTCGCCGACAGCTTGACGACGTTTCTGCTCATTGCCCCGTTCAGCGGATTGGCCGACCTGGTCGATGTCGTCGCACTCGGCAGCGGTTCAGGCGGGATGCGGACCATCGGCGAGGTGCGAGCCGAGGCGGCGGAGTTGATCACAACTGGGCTGTCGGAGTTGGGCATCACGCCTGGCACGAGGGCTTCAGGCGGCGTCGAATGGTACGGCTACTGCGCCCGCCTCCTGAGTCCATCTGACAACGACTGGTGGGGCTCGGTGCGAGCCGCCGACTTCGCAGGGGATGACGACCGAGAACGGCGTGGGCTCCGCGCCCACATCGACGCGTTCCGGTCGCCGAGCCGCCCCGACGGTGACCCACCGGCAGACCTGATCGAGATGCTGACGGGACTCGCATTGGCGAGCCCCGCAATCTGTGCCCAGCGGTCGTTGGCGCGCGTGGTCGACGAGACCTCGCACTCGGCGCCCGAGGTGCTGACGGCATCGTCGCGAGTCGGCTGGGGCTTCCGTTCGTTGTTCGACTCTCCTGACTCGATTGCGATCGTCGAGCACCGAGTCGGCGACTACTGGCGCTCCGTGTTGGACTACAGCGCGGAAGGCAACCTTCAGGCGGTGATGGATGAGTACCTCCACATGCTGCGCGAGTGGCGCTTTGGAGGACACATCGAGAGCGACAAGTGCATTGCGATCGCTGACGCTGCTGCCGAGGCACTTTCGTTCCGGACGGCGAACCTCGACGTGCGAATTCCAGGAGCAGATGGTGCTGGCAAAGTCACCCGATCACTCCGATCGAGATTCGCCGTGCGGTTCGGCGACAAATCCGGTGACGACGACGGCGACCGCAAGGACGTGACCTCAGCGGCGTTCAACTCTCCGTTCTGGCCGTTCGTCATGGCGACGACCTCCATCGGCCAGGAGGGCCTCGACTTCCACCTGTACAGCCATGCGCTCGTCCACTGGAACCTGCCACCCGACCCCGTCGCGCTGGAGCAACGAGAGGGGCGTGTGCATAGATACAAGGGTCACGCCGTGCGCAAGAACATCGCGTCGAAGTTCGGCGATCTCGATGTCGGCCTGGGTGAAGACAGCTGGGACAAGATGTTCGCCAGCGCCGAGGAGTCCGTTGCGCCAACCGACGGAATCACTCCCTACTGGGTGTTCGAAGGCGACGCTTGCGTCGAGCGCGTCGTTCCGATGCTGCCGATGTCGCGTGAGCACGGGGATCTCGAGCGACTCCAGCGCTCCGCCGCGATCTACCGGTCGGCATTCGGTCAACCACGCCACGGAGACCTTCTCGCGATCCTCGACGGGCACGACACACTTCCGTCGATCGATCTCTCGCCGTAGCCCAATCGTTCAGCCGCGACGCGGACTCAGGCAGATCGAGAGTCGTCAGTCCTCGGTAGCGGCCACGCCGAACGCGGGGACGAGACGATCGAGGGTAAACCGGTTGCGGAGCTTGCAGGCCGAGTTTTGGTTGGCGAACATTCCTTGCTCCCAGACGGCATCTTCGACGCCGACCGTCTTGATCCACTTGACCCGTACGACGTACTCGAGGTCGTCGGGAGCAGTGGACCCGTGGTCGTAGACGGCGTGGAGATCGAGCGAGCTGAGTTGAACTGCTTCGCCGTCGAGGTCCACCGTGGCGTTGGGGAATGGCATCGCTTCCCCAATGACCTCGCCAACCCCGACATATCCCGACTTCGGAACGCACACCCACACCCTCGCCCCGATCTCGAGACCGCGGATCGTGCGCGTGAACCACTTCCCGCCGCCCGCTGAGACGAACCCGTACTTGCGGGCATCGTCCCACGATCGCGAGTTCGAGTCGAGGCCGAACGACACGTACCAGTCGACGCCGTTCCACGTTTCCTTCGTTCGTTGCTTCGACTTGGAGATGCTCGAGACGCGTGTGTCGTCGACCAGCCAGGTGCGCGCGAGATACTTGCTCGGGCCGTCCTCGAAGTAGCGAAAGAACATGACATTGATCGGCAAGCCGTAGTCGACGAGATAGTCGACGATCCGCTCGGTCGCAGGATCCACCTCGGAGGCAACGATCGTGAGCGTGTGCCCTTCGTTCAGCTCCTCAGGCGGATTGGCCCCGAAGCGTTCCGCGAACGCGGTCTCAAACGAGACGCCGGCGCGAGCGTGGTTGTTGAAGATGGTCAGCACGTCGTCGTGCGAGAGGTCTTTGACCCACGATCCGTAGTCGAGAAGTTGGGCCACGACGTCGCGCGGGGTTCGATCGCGCTTCAGTTCCAGCACGTGGATCGTGCCATCCGCGTCGATGCCGAGCAGGTCGATGAACTTGCCGTGAGCCGTTGGCACCTGCCGCCCGATGATCATCACCGGGTCATCGAGCATCAGTGGGTCGTTCTCGATGATGGCTTCGAGTGTCGACTCCAAGTCGATGCGTTTCGGGGTCACGCGTTCCGGCGTTCCGTCAACTCGCCAGAGGCCAATCTCGCGGCTCACGATCCGGAACTGAACAAATTGGTCGGCATACCCCGACGATAGTGGCGGCTTGACGAGGCAACTTCGGCGGCTGGCTAGGGTCCAGGGCGTGACGGGACGATCAGTGCAGGCCGCCGGTCGAGGACACCTGTGCGAGTGAGCCCGAAGTACGGACCGCTCGCAGCCTGGCTGAGCGCTCAGACCGATACGCGGATCGAGTTGACGTTCGCGGAGTTCAGCGCGATCGTCGGGTCGTTGCCGACGTCGGCGACCACCTATCCGTCCTGGTGGGGCAACACGGCGGGAAATCCTCAAGCAAGTGCTTGGCTCTCATCCGGATGGATGGTCGACTCGGTCGATCTCAACACGGCGCGGGTGGTGTTCCGTCGAGGAACGCCAGCTTCGCGTCGGCGGTCGGGAGGAAGTGGGAAGGCGCCGATTCTCGACGGAACCGCAGCGCTCGCAACGTTCTGCGAGCGAGCCGGCTACCCGTCGATCGAAGCTGCCGTTGCCGAGCAAACCGTTTTCCTCGACCCGATCACCGTTGCGCAGACCCACGGCGGAGCGCTGTTCCCCGTTGTCCGGGACCAGGCACGCCGCGGCCAAGACGCAACACTTCCAGATGGTCGGCGAGTCGTGTGCTGCGACAACGCAACCCCGACGCGGGCGTTCCTGTGGGCGGCCGATCGGATCAACGGCAGCGACACGCAGTTCAACCACGTCTGGAACACGTCGAACGACCCCGACGCGTACACCGCGCTGTGGAACCTGTGCTGCACGCCGGCGTTCCTGGCGAAGGCCACTGACACACACGACGGTGTGAAGGCGATGCTTCGCTACCGGGCGTTCGATCTGTTCGGATTCGTGCCCGCTGGCGTCGAAGCGCCGGACGTCCCGGACGGCTACGAGTCACTGGTCTGGGGCGCTCCGCCTCCGGCGACCGACCAGTTGGAAGCTCGGTTGCGACGTCGTCTCGCTGCGAGTCCAAAGAGTCGCGCCGCCCACGCAGCTCGGACCATCGGCTGGCTCTTCTCCGACGGTCCCGACTCGTCGCTCATTGCGCCGGCCTGATCCGACGACCGAACCGTCCGGGGCGAAGCGGATGCGAACGCTGGACACCTCGTCGGAGCCGTCCAAGTCGCTTCGTGGACGGAGATGAGATGCTCGTGTTCAGTGCTCCGGGAAGGCGCGCTCGATGATTGCCTTGAGCGCGAGCGCTGCACTGCGATCAAGCTGAATCACCTGGCTCACCTTGCCGGGCACCGCCCGATCGGCGGAGCCGTAGGTCTCGATTTGCAGAACACGGTCAGCACCAAGTTCCACGGCCTTGTAGCCACACACGACAGGCGAGTGCAGCTTCGTGGGCGTAAGGGGGCGTTCCTCAAACGTCTTGATCAGTGCCATCGTTCGATTGTCGCACGAGCTTCTGACGTAGGCGAGTTTCGGACGATCAGGTGCGTCGCGATCTGAGGAGCTCCGGCGCCCATCGGATCGGGATACTCGAGCCGGACCTCGAGGTTGTCCTTCCATTGACGAAATGCTTCACCGGGTGCGGCAAGATCATCGGATGGGCATCTTGCTACCCGAGAACTTTCCGATGGAGTCGCTCGTCAACGATGCCGAGCGCGAGGTGGTCGCCACGCTCGTCGATCGACTGACCGATGGGTGGCACATCATCCCCGACGTCGGAATCCGCGGTGCTGGCCAGGAGTATCAGATGGACATCGTCGTGGCGCACGAGCGCGAGGGCGTCGCCGTGATCGAGGTGAAGGGCCACACCCGGGCGACCCTCGAGCAGGGGGTGTGGATGAGCGACGGCCGACCGCTCCAGCCTCAACCGCTGGCGCAAGCGTCGAAGAACGCGTACGAACTCCGCGACAGGCTCCGGCGCGCGCACCCGTCACTCGAGCGGTTGACGGTGGACTACGCCGTCGCGTTTCCGAACATGAACGAACTCACCGGGCAACTCCCAACGGGTTCCGATCGAGCGCAATTCCTCCTCGCCGGTGAACTCGAGAACCCAACTGATGCGATCGATCGACTCCTCGGTCTGAGCTGGGGCGGGAACATCGGCTCTGACGGATTTCGGGCGATCATCGAGACGATCTGCCCCGACGCCTCGCTGGTGTTCGACCCCGAAGCACGCGCACGCCTCGCTCGCATACGACTCGAGTCGATCTGCGCTAACCATGTGCAGGCTCTCGAAACGCTCGATGCGAACCGCCGAGTGATGGTGACGGGCGGGGCCGGCAGTGGCAAGACCCGCCTCACCCTGGCGTGGGCGCGACGCGCAGCACAGCGCGGCGAGCGCGTGCTACTCACCTGCTACAACGACCCGCTCGCAGCATTCGTCTGGGATCGTTACGGCACCGACGACCTCGTCACCATCGACTCGTACTTCACCGCAGCGTTCGGGCTCGAAGGCATGCCGCCGCTCGAACAGCCGGACGATGCCGATGCCGACTGGTGGAGCGTCACCGCGGTCGGACATCTTGCCGAACACTGGGACGAGGTCACCGAGCGGTTCGACACGATCATCGTCGACGAAGCTCAAGACTTCGACCCGGCGTGGATCGACCAACTGCAGCGACTGCTCGATCCGGACGGACCGATGCGCATGTTCATGGTGGCCGACCAGGCGCAGACGATCTACTCGAGAGGCTTCACGACACCGCGAGCAGATGATGGCTGGGTCCGCTGCCAGTTGGTCAGCAACTGTCGGAACACCCACCAGATCGCAACCATCTTGCATCGGCATCTCGACGGCGCACCACCGCCGGTGGGCGGGCCCGAGGCCCTTGGCGTCAGGTGGATCGAGGCCAACGACGTCGATGCAGCAGCTGCTGCTGTGGGTGATGAACACGACCGGATTCTCGACGACGACGATCGGACCCCCGACCGGCTGCTGGTCGCCACCGTGAAGCGATCGGTGAGAGATCACCTTCGCGATCAGTTCGGGTTCGCCGCGTACGACGACGCCGATCCGATGGACGTCGTGTGCGAAACGGTCCAGCGGATGAAGGGCCTCGAGTTCGATCACGTGATCCTCGTCATCACCAACGACGACGTGGCCGACGCTCTGCTCTACATCGGCGTCAGCCGGGCGATCTCCGGACTCAGCGTCATCGCTCCCGAAGCAGTCGCTCAACGGCTGGGCCTGGCCGAAGGCTCCTAGCGGGCACCGCACCGGAACCGCCCCGGGCGCATCGAACGCTCGTCTTGGCCGGGCGTTCGAGCAGCCACGCCGGCCACACACGTCGGCACCGAGGCGGGTGAGGCCCGCGCCTACCTCGCCCGGTCGTCGTACAACTCCCGGGGCCAGTAGCGGGTCGGGGTGATGGCGTCGGGTTCGATCAGTTCGGCCTTCACGCGGTCGTAGTCGTAGCAGTTCAGCTCGTACTGGTTGCCCCACGGGTCGGTGAGATCGAACGCCCAGCACATGTCGAAGTCGATCACGTCGCTCGGCACCAGCGGCCGGCCGAGCGGGCTGCGGATCTCACCCGGCAACGACCGGGCGAACTCGCAGAACGTCTCCACGTCGACGCTGAACGCCACCCCCGTCTGCTGCGGCACCATCGGATGCGACTCGGTCGCCTCGAACAGCGCCAGCATCGTCTCACCACCATCGGCCGAGATCTGCAACGGCCCACCCTCGAACCCGGTCGCCCAGAAGTCGAACTGCTCCACCGCCTCGAACCCCAGATGCTCCTCGTACCACGCCGCCGCCTCGGCCCGATCGGGCACACGAATGTGCACGTGATCGAGCCTCCCCATTCGAAACCTGCGCGCCGCTGCCATGCGCGAACCCTAGAACAGGCCCACCGACACGCCAGACGACAACCGGCCCGCCGGACGAACGCACGCCCGGCCGACCAGGCCAGCCTGACAACCCGACCTAGAAAAGTCGACTATCCGGCCGGCTCGGAGGCCCGGCGGGTCAGGCACACGACCACCACGTCGTCCTCGCGGTCGTTGCCGTCGAACATCGCGTCGACGAGGCTCGGAGCGTCGAGCCCGCCCGTCGCACCATCGGCCTCACTCACCAACTCACGCAGCCGTTCGAGCCCTTCGTCGACCACCAGGCCGCGCCGCTCGATCAGACCGTCGGTGTAGACCACGATCGACGTCCCCGGCTCCATGTGGAACGTGGCGTCGGTCGTCTCGGTCTCGACCACACCGAGCAACGGCGACCGGCCGCCGTCGAGCAGTTCGGTCGAGCCATCGGGCCGGCGCAACACCGGATACGGGTGCCCGGCACACGAATAGCGGGCAGCGCCATCGGCCAGCACCTCCACGCAACACACCGTCGAGAACCGCACCCCCGGCGTCACCCGAGCGAACTCGTGCAACCCGTGGATCACCTCGGCCGGACTCGACGCGACCAGCGCCTGCATCTTCGCGGCACTCCGCAACAACCCCATCGCCGCAGCAGCCGCGAGGCCGTGGCCGACCACGTCGCCCACCACCAGCATCAGCCGTCCGTCGTCGAACGACGTCACGTCGAACAGGTCGCCACCCACCTCGAGCAGTTCGCTCCACGGCTCGTGCGACGTCGTGACCAACCACTGCTCGTCGACGTCGCCGATGCTCGGGAGCAGACTGCGCTGCAGCGTGGTCGCCACGTCGTGATCGGAGTCGTGCTCGCGGGCCCGAACGAGCGCGACGTTGGTTTCGGCTGCCAGACCCGACAGGGCCGAACGGATGCTCGCCGACAGCGCGTCGGGCCGAGCGAAACTCATCAGGATCAACCCGAGGGGATGCTCGGCCACGCGCAACGGCAGCACCGCCGCCGCGCCTCGCCGCCGTGTGCCGAGCGTCGCGTCGAGCAGGTCGTCGAACTTCGACGGGCCGTCGACGAACCGCGGCGACGGCTTGCGATCGAGCAACTGCACCAACTGCCCGTCGATCGCGATCGTCTGCGCCGCGGCGACCGTCGACTCCTCGAGGCCGCTGTGCGTTTCGAGATGCAACACCGACGGGTCGTCGGGATCGAGCACGAAGAAGGCGATCGCCGTCGCGTTGAACGCGGCGCGACCCTGCAACGTGATCGAACGACCCACGTCGGCGATCGTCGTCGCCCCGTTGAGCGCCGCCGACACCTCGTTGCGAACATCGGCCTGCGCACGAGCGAGCGCCTCGGTCTCGTGCAGCGCCGCGCGCTGCGTCGCCTGACCGGCCTGCTCGGCGAACAACCCGAACACTGTCAGATCGACAGCACCACCCGGACCCGAATCGCTGTCGGCGAGCACCCACGCGCCGAGCACCTCGTCGCCACGCCGCAACGGCATCGCCACCACACGCCCAACGTTCGGATGATCGAGGATCGGGCTGTCGGGATACAGATGCGCGAGCTCGTCACGCGACTCGACCGACACCGGGAAGTTGATCCTGATCGCCTCGCAGCCGATCGACCGGCGATCGAGCGACAGTTCGAGATCGGGGTGGCCGTTGGAGCCAGCGGCACCACTCCGCACGAACCGCACGGTGTGCCCCGTCGCGTCGAGCAGCGCGAGTCGCGACCCCGTCGCCCCGAGGAGTTCCTGCCCGCGATCGACGATCGTCGCGATCACCTCGTCGAGGGTCAGCGCCGCCGACAGCAGCTTCGTGAACTCCAGCAGGCTCTCGAGATGCCGCTTGCTGCGCCGCTCCGCTTCGAGCACACGCGCCCGCTCCAACCCCTGCTCGGCCTGATTGGCGAGCGCCATCGCCGCCCTGATCTCGGCCTCGTCGAAGTCGTGCGCATGGCCGTACCCGAACGTCATCGCGCCGGTCAACCGGCCGTTGGCGAGCAACGGAGCGATCGCCGCCGACTTCATGCCCGCCTCGCTCATCCACTGCGAGATCAGCGGATAGTCGACCGCACCCGACTCGAGATCGCCGATCACCACGACGCCGCCAGCTGCGAGCTGATCGAGCGCCGGACCACCATCGGGAAAGTCGAGTTCGTCGGGCGGCCCACCCTCGTCGTCGGGGATCGTCCCACCGCGCGCCGCGGTGCCGCGCGCCGCGTCGATCAGCCAGATCGCGCACCGAGCCTCGTTGATCGATCGCGTGGCCCGCGCCGTCACCACCGAGATGACCTCGTCGACCGTCATGGCCTCGGCCAGACCCGACGCCACGTCGTACATCACCTGGAGGCGAGCTTCGGAACGCTCCGCCAGCTCGCGCCCGCGCAACAACTCGCGCTCGTACTCACGCCGCTGGGTCGCATCGACGACGAACGTCTCGATCGTCTCGACACCCGTCTCGTCGTCGATCCGCAGCGACGCGTTGATCAACACCGACAGCCGGCGATCGTCGGCGCACACCAACTCGAGCGCGATCTCCTTTGCGAGATGCCGCATGTGCACCATCGGCCGAACGTGCGTGTCGTAGTAGATGCGACCGCCCGCCGAGAGCAGCTCTTGGAACGTGCGCTTGCCGACGAGTTCGTCTCGCGACCGCCCCAGCCAGTCGAGCAGGGTGGTGTTGACCCACTCGATCACTCCTGACTTGTCGGTGATGACGAATCCGACCGGACCGCTGTCGAGCACGCGGGTCAGATCGTCGTGCGTCGACGTCGCGAGGTGATCGGCGGCCGCCTCGCCGTCACTGGGAGAATCGGTGCCGCTCACGGTCTCGGGAGCCCAGAGAGGAATGCCTTGAGCGCCTCGGTCGTCTCGTGGGGCGCCGACATGTTTGGGCAGTGGCCGGCCACGTCGAGGACGCACAGTTCACTGCCGGCGATCTGCTCGCTCACGTACGTACCGACGACGGGCGGCGCGATCGCGTCGAAAGCGCACTGCACGACGAGGGTCGGCACCGTCACCTTCGGCAGGTCGTCACGATTGTCGGACAGGAACGTCACGCGGGCGAACTGCAGAGCGATCGTCGGGTCGAGACGGCAGAAGCTCGCGGTCAGCTCGTTGGTCAGCGCAGGGTCGTCTTGCTCGCCCATGATCACCGGGGTGATCGACTGCGACCAGCCGAGGTAGTTGCTGTCGAGCGAGAAGAACAACTCGGTGATGTCGCTCTCGCTGAACCCGCCCACGTAGCCGCCGTCGTCGATGTAGCGCGGCGACGGGCTGACGAGCGCGAGCGCGGCGAAGCGGTCGGGCGCCGCGAGGTGCGCGAGCACACCGATCATCGAACTCACCGAATGGCCGACGAAGATCACGTCGGACAGATCGAGTTCTTCGACGATCTCGACCACGTCGCTCGCGTACCTGTTGAGCGTGCTGTAGAGCAGCGGGTTGTACGCCGACGTGTCGGACCCGCCACAGCCGACGTGGTCGAACAGGATGACGCGGTGATCGTCGGCGAAGGCCGGCGCGACGTGACGCCACATCTGCTGGTCACAGCCGAAACCGTGAGAGAACATGATGGGTTGTCCGTCGGGACGCCCGAACACCTGCACGTTGTGCCGATCGACCGCGGTCATGGCGTGAAGCTACCCCACCCCGCCGCGTTCCGTTTCAACGTGCTCGACCCGAATTCGGCACGTGCCCGAAGGCACTCGGAAGCTGTTTCCCGTCGTCGTTCAGCAGGTTGCGCGACCGGTCAGCGTCCGGTGCCGAGCGACAGCGGATCAGCCGATTTCTGGAACCGAAGATCGAGCTTGAGGGTGCCGAGCATGATGCCCGGCTGATGCAACCAGTCGTTGTCGTCTCCGTACTCGATCGTGTCGAGCCGATCGAGCAGCACACCCCACGCGATCTGCTGCTCGATGCGCGACAGGTTGGCCCCCGGGCACACACGCGGCCCCGCCGAGAACGTGACGTGACGGGTCACCCCCGACCGCTCGACGTCGAGATCGAACGGGCACTCGAACTCGTCGGCATCGACGTTGGCCGCCCCGAACCGCAGGTGCAGCAACGACCCGGCCGGGACCTCGACACCCTGGAACACCTCGTCACGCGAGGTGATGCGCGTCGACAGGCCGTGCGTCGGCGAGCGCATCCGCATCGCCTCCTCGACGAACCCGCGCAACTTCCCGCGGTCGGTGCGCAGGCTCTCGAACGTGCCCGGATGCTCGCACAGCAGTTGCGCCTGCTCTTCGAGCGCGTACTGCGTCGTCTCCAACCCGCCGATGATCATCGCGTAGACGATCCCGGCGATCTCGAGGTCGGTCAGCTTGCGGTCGAGCGCTTCGTAGTGCACGTCGCACAGGAAGCTGACCATGTCGTCTTGCGGGTCGGCACGCTTCGCCGTGACGTGGTCGTACACGTACTCCTGGAACCCGTCGAGCCGGGCGATCATCTCGGTCGCCTGCTCCGGCGTGAGCTCGTGCTTGAGGCCGGTGCCGTGCACGAACGGTGTCACGATCGCATCGCCCCACTCGGCGAGCTGCGGAATGTCGGTGTGCGGGAAGCCGAGGATGCTCGCCATCACCCGCTGGGGGAGTGGCCGGGCGAATCGGGTGATGAACTCGACCGACGGCGGGTCGTTGTCGATCCACTCGTCGAGCAGGTCGTTGGCGTGCTTCGCGATCATGTCGCGGTGGCGCAGCGCTCCCGGGCCGACCCACGGATCGGTGAGCTCCTTGCGATGCCGGATGTACAGCTCCTGCGTCGGCCGCAACGACACCATCGACGCGGTCATCAAGTTGTTGATCTTCGCGTACGTCTCCTCGGGCGACAGGCCCTCCGCGACGAACTGACCGACGCGCTGCGTGGTCAGGCTCAGGAACCGCTCGGGATCGCGGATCACCATCGACACGTCGGCATGCTTCGTGAGCACGAACGCGTCGGTGCCGGGCGTGATCCCGCCACCCTCGATCCGCAACACCGGCGACTCCCGGTGCAGGATCTCGTAGGCCTCGTACCAGTGCTCCTGTGCCCCGTCGCCGAACAGGTCGACGTCACTGAGATCGACCGGACACCCCATCGGACTGAGCTCGTGGTTGACGTGCTTCGGATACGACATGTCGAGAACCTCCTCGGCCAGCGACCCCTTCGACGCTGCCTTCGATCAGGTGTATCAGGTCGCCGTCGCCGAAATCGTGGCGGCCGACCACGCTCGCGTCAGGCGCCGACGAGTGCCTCGTCGGTGGTCTTGCGGAGGCGAACGGGGATGGCACTCATCACCGGCAGACCGGTCACCCGGTCGGTGCCGGCATCGCTGGCGACGAGGCGATTGGTCGGCGTGCCGATCTCGCGCACCTTCTCGTCGGTCAACGACGCGCCGCCCCACGAGTGCGACATCGCGACCACACCGCGCTTCAGGTCGGGATCGGGCTCGACGACGCCGACCACCGCCGACCGCACCGACGTGATCTCGAGCAGATCGCCGGCTTCAACGCCGAGCGTGGCCATGTCGTCGGGGTGCACGTAGGCGTAGTTGGTGGTGGCCACCCGAGCGAGGCCGGGCAGCTCACCGCCGAGTGAGTTCAACGCATGCTTGAGGCGTCGGCCGATCAGCCGGAACGGGAACTCCTCGGCGTCGTAGCCGGGGAGGATCTCGACGCCGGCGTGCTCGGCACGTACCTCGGCCAGCTCGGCCACCACGTCGGCGGGCGCGATCGAGAACTTCGCCGACGCGTCCGGGTCGGCGGCAACCACGCGGATCGCCCGGTCGTGATGGATGACGCCGCGCTGCGCCCGCCACTCGTCCATCGGCAGCCGCGCCTTGGCGAAGACGTGGTCGATGATGTCGTGGTCGGTCAGGTCGCCGACCCTGCCGTCGAGCGGCAGTCGCCCACCCGGCAGGTCGATCGGCGTGCCGTTGCGCGCGGCGATCCCGGCGAACACCTCCCACTCGTTGAGCACGTCGTCACCCGAGTCGATGACCGCATCGGTGTAGTTGGTGTACGGCGCCGGGAAGCGGCGATCCATCACGTTCGGAACGTCGGCCCGTTCGAGTTGACCGCGCGGGGCGATCACGTAGTCGGCGACCTCGGCGGTGGCGGTCATGCGGTGGTCGATCACCACGAGCAGGTCGAGCGCGGCCATCGCTTCGAGCGTCTTGGCCTGATCGGGGAACGCCTGCACCGGGTTGCCGCCGCTCACGATCAACGCCTTCACCTGCCCCTCACCCTCGAGCAGGATCTCGTCGTTGAGCGCGTTGGTGAGCATCTCGTCGGGCAGACCACGCAAGCCACGCACCCGCTGCGGCGTGCCCGGCGTCGGATCGCTCGGCGCGATCACCTGGGCCCGGCGCGTGTCGCCGGGGAACAGCATGTACGGGCTCTCCAGCACATCGCCCTCACGGTTGACCCGACCGCACAGCACGTTGAGCGTCAGCGCGAGCGACTCCATGAGCGTGCCGTGCGGCGCCATGTTGGGCCCGGTTCCCGACCCGGCGCTGCCACGCTCGGCCTCGGCGAACATCACCGCGGCGGCCTCGATGTCGGCCGCCGACACGTCGCAACGCGCTGCCGCGTGGTCGAGCGTGAACGGAGCCACCGACGCGGCCAGCGCGTCGAGATGGCCCGGCTCGACGTGGGCCTCGCAGAACTCGGCATCGTGCAGCCCGCGGGCGAGCACGACGTTGATGATCGCCGCGAGCAGCGTCGGATCCTCGCCCGGCTTCACCTGGAGCCACACGTCGGCCTGGGTCGCCAACTCGCTGCGACGCGGATCGATGACGATGAGCTTCAACCCGCGAGCCTTGGCCTCGCGCAGCTTGACGAACGGGTTGGTGCCCTGCAAACCGCCGCCCGCTGCGTAGCTCGACACCATCGGGTTGTACCCGACGGCCAGCGACACGTCGGAGTCGGTGAAGTTGTGCCACCCGGCCTCCCATGCGCCGAGCCGCAGCAGCGACGAACGGTGCGCCGGCTGGTCGATCGTGAGCGACGTGTAGATCGACGGCGAGTCGAACCCCTTGTGCCAGGCCATCGCCATCGGCACGCCGACACTGTTCTGATACGCGCCGGTGCCGGTGTAGCTCGCCACCGCGCGCGGGCCGTGCTCGCTGACGATCGCCGCGATTTTCGCCGCGATCTCGTCGAGCGCCTCCGACGACGAAACCGACTCGAACGTGCCGTCGGGGCGCCGCCGGAGCGGGCCGCGGAGGCGCGCCGGGTCGTGATACTGGTCGCCGAGTTGGCGTCCTTTGATGCACGTGTAGCCCTCGAACAACGGGTCGGTCCGGTCGCCACGAACGGCCACGATCTGCTGACCGTCCTCGACGTCGATCTCCATCGGGCACGCCGCGTGGCACACCCGACAGAAGGTCTTCTTCGTCTCGATCATGTGTCGACAGTAGCCATCGCCCTCGCGCCCACGGCCGGTCGGGCGACGCACAACGGCCGCACTCCGAACCCGAACCGAACCGGCCTCGGTTACGCGGCAGGGCCGCTCGCGGCGGCACGTCGCCGCCGTCGAATCCACACTCGCCGACCGATCGCACACGCCACGAGCACGACGATGATCGCCCGCCGCGTGGCGGTCGACATGTCGGCGAGCGCGTCGAGCAGCCCACCACCGGCGACGACGAACAGCACCACGCCCGGAACGATCCCGATGCCGGTGCCGATCACGAACGTCCGCGTCGACACCCGGGTGACGCCGAGCATCCAGTCGGCAGGCGGGAGTTGCCCGAACACGAGACGAAGCAGCACCACCGGCCACAACCCACCCGTTTCGAGCCGGTCGTAGAACACGCCCATGCGCGCCGGGATGCGCTCGCTCACCCAGTCACGAGCGAACCATCTGGCGAACGTGAACGCGAGGTAGCTCGCGCCCATGTTGCCGACCCACGCCAGGGCGACGGCCGTCGGCGCGGGCCACACGATGCCCGCCGGCGCCATGTAGACGAAGCCCGGCACGCCGAGCGGCTGCGTGAGCCACATGACCCCCACGAACACGAGCGGGCCGACGATGCCGGTCTCGGTGAGCAACTCCTCGACGTTGCCGTCGCCGCGCACCCACGAGTACCCGCCGCCGACGAAGAACGCTGCGACGACGGTGATCACCGCGAGTGCCGCCAACAGCTTTCGTCGTCTCGCCGGCGCCACCCGCCGACAGTACCGCCGCGACCATCGCCGCCCCAGTGGCGGGACCGAAGCGCCCGCATACGAAACGCCGTCGCGCGCATGCCAGGGTGGCTGCATGAAGGTGCGATTCGGCGTGACGATCGGCCCCGAGGTGGGCACCGACGACTTCCCAGCGATCATCGACGACCTCGAACGGTTGCGGTTCGACTCGGTGTGGATCCCGGAGGTCTGGCTCCAATCCACCCTCGACCCGATCGTGGCGCTCACGTTCGCCGCGGCGCGCACCACCCGCCTCAAGCTCGGTTCGCACCTCGTCATCCCCGGCAAGAACCCGGTGCTCCTCGCACGCCAACTCGCCCAACTCGATCGTTTGTCGGGCGGTCGACTGCTCATCGTCGGCGTGCTCGGCCTCCCCGACGAAGCCGATACCGGCGCCCAGGTGCTCGCCCGCTCCGAACGCTCCGCCGCGCTCGCCGAAGTCGTTCCGCTGCTCCGCCGGCTCTGGTCGGGGGAGACGATCGACCACGCGGGAGATCGCTACCCGCTCTCGGGCGTGCGGGTCACACCCACGCCGGTGCAGCAGCCGTTGGAGATCTGGCTCGCCGGACAGGTGCCCGGAGCGCTCCGTCGGTGCGGCCAACTCGGCGACGGCTGGATGCCCGGTCTGCTGCTGCCCGCCGAAGCCGCCGAACTCCGCGTGGAGATCGAGCGAGCGGCCGACGCTGCCGGCCGCACGGTCGACCCGGAGCACTACGGCGTCAACCTCTACTACTCGACCGGCCCACTTCCCGACGCGGTCGCCGAGCGACTCGCTGCGCGCCGCCGCTCCGGCTCGGTCGACGATCTCGTCCCGATCGGGATGGACGCGCTGCGCACGCGCATCGACGACTGGCTCGACGCCGGCTTCTCGAAGTTCCTGCTCCGCCCGCTCGCTCCGCCGGCCGATTGGACGGCCGAACTCGAGATGCTCGCCACCGAGATCCTCCCCCTCACCACCTGACCAGCGTCACGACGTGGCCGACCCGCCGACCGGTCGGCTCAGCTCGGGTCGGGGAGCGGCGACCAGAACTCGATGCGGTTGCCGGCGGGGTCGTGGATGAAGAACTGATGGGCGCCCCACCGCATCGTCGGTGCCGGCACGTCGATGCCCGTCGAGTGGAGCCACGCGCGAGCGGCCGCGATGTCGTCGACACCCACACTCAACGTGACGCCCTGGCCGGTACCCGCAGCCACCGTCGCCCGGCTCGCGTCGGCGACGCTCACGCGCGCTCCCGGATGCAGTTCGAACTCGACGAACCAGTCGCGCTCCATCGTCGTGCGCAAGCCGAGCCGGTCGCGGTAGAAGGCCACCACGTCGAGCCACGCGTCGCAGTACAGGATCGTGTTCGACGATCGAATCGGCGGCGCCGACGCAGGCGGATCGAGATCGTCGACGAGGTGCGCCCAGCACGGAGCCTCACCGCCCTGATCGGCATCGGTGGCCATGTGCTCATGTTGTCACCTCCGGCCCGCATCTGCCTGGCGATTCCGTCACCGAGTGACGACCCGCTCGGTGGCGATGGCTACCGTCGGCGCATGAATCGGATGGAGATCGAGATCAAACTCAACCGCGACCGCGCCTGGTTGATCGAGCGACTCGGTGCCATGTCGGAGGCGGAACTGTCGGCACCGCGCACCTTCAGCGAGCACGACCCCGACAGCCGCTGGTCGTTCGCCGACCACTTCGTGCACACCACGCTCATCGAGCGGAACTGGAATGCGATGTTCCGCCGGCACGTGTCGGGCGAAGACGGCCTGGAACCCCGTCTGCGCGGCGACGGCTCGCCGCAGTCGATGGACGAGATCATGGCGTCGATCCACGAGTGGACGGAGGAATGGAAGGCCGAGCACAGCGGCAAACCGTTCATCGAACTCGTGCGCATCGGTCAGGAGGTGCGTGCCGACACGATCGCGCTGCTCGCCGAACTGTCGGACGAGCAACTCGAGTCGAAGATCCCCGGAGCGCCGTGGGCCGACGGCACCGTCGGTGGGATCATGGCCGCCAACGCCGACCACGGCCGCATGCACTACGCGTGGGCTGAAGAAGATCCGGTGTCGTCGGCCGACTGACGCCGCCGAGCGGAGTTGCGAGCCGAGCGGCGGGCCGAACCCGAGCGGGTTCGACTACTGCGAGCAGGCGGCGGTGATGATCGGTCCGGTGGGCCGGACCGGCCGGGGGATGTGCGTGCCCTCGGGAGCGTGAGCCGGGGCCGGGTTCGGCAGGGCGACGTCGTGTCGTCCCGCCAGCCGCTCGGTCGCGTTCCACAGGCAACGCAGCACTCGCGGATTCGTAGCGTCGACCAGCTCGTTGTGCACCATCGGCCCTGCCGACCGACGCGGGCGGGACGCGAAGAACGCGCCGTTGATCTCGGAACCGAAGTTCGCTGCCACGAGGTAGCGGCCCGCCGCAGCGGCCACCGGCTGGGTCGACCGGGGAATCAACCACATCACCGAAGTCGCGATTCGGCGAGACAGCATGGGGGTGTCGTCGAACCCGTTGGTTTCGGGCGTGCTGCCTGGAGCGATGGCGTTGACCGTCATGCCGGCGGGGAGACGGCGGGAGAGCGCAGCGGCCCACCAGGCAGCGAACAGCTTCGTGGTCGCGAACTGTGCGATGGCGTTGTACCGGATGGGGGATTCGACGCGCATGATCGCTTCGATCAGCCGCTCGAGGTTGCCGTCGTAGTACTTCTTCGCCAGCCGATCGACGTCGAGTGGCTTCACGATCGGGAGATCGCCCCGCAGCGATTCGGAACCGGCGATCATGATCCGCGCCGACGGCGAGAGCCCACCCGTTTCGAGGAGACGCATGGTGAAGCGGTGATGCCCGGTGAGCGCCGCAGCGTGCCGTTCGATGCCGGCGCTGGAGCGCACGAGCTTGCGGCGCGGCAGCCCCCCGGCGTTGAGGACGAGCACGTCGGTGGTGCCGCTCTCGACGAGCGTGTCGGCGGCAGCGTCGATCGACGCACGGTCGTCGAGATCGAGTGTGAGCGGGGTGAACACCGTCGTACCGCTCCTCGCGACGAGCGCGGTGACAGCCTGCTCGGCCTTGGCGTCGGTGCGGGCGGTGACGACAACCCGCCCGAAGCCGGTGTTCGCGAACTGGACCGCGGCCTCGAAGCCGATTCCGGAGTCTGCGCCGGTGATCACGACGGTTCGAGTTCGGTTGGACATGAGTGAGCGCTCCTTCGTTCCTGGATCGCCCCATTGCGCTTCCACCAATTCGATACCGAACGGTATGGAGTTCGTCTGGACATTGCAACCGATTGGTTCAAAACAGACGTTGCCCTTACAGTGTCAATATGGCAGACACCAGCACACTTGGTAGGCCGCGCTCGTTCGACGAAGCGCTCGTGCTCGACCAGGTGACTGCCCTCTTCTGGCGCCAGGGCTACGCGGCGACATCGATGAGCGACATCGTCGAGGCAACGGGCGTCCACAAGCCCAGCCTGTACCGCACCTTCGGTACCAAGGAAGAACTGTTCGCCACCGTGCTGCGTCGCTACCTCGACGTTCGCCTCGATGCGTTCGCGCGGTTCATCGAGTCGGCGGGTACCGGTGTCGAGGCCGTCCAGTACTTCTTGGACCTCTTCGAAGACAATGTCGTCGAGGGCGCGGGGCGAGACGGCTGCCTGCTCGTCATGGCGAGCAACGAACTGCATGGAACAGCGCCAGGGTTCGAGAACTTCGGGTCCCAGTCCCGTGGTGCGTTGCGCGCCGCACTCTCCATTCTCGTCGAACGGGTGCAGCCCGATGGCGAATCGAGCGATGAGCTCGTCGCGAGTCGCAGCACCTTGCTCCTCACGTGTCTGCAAGGCCTTCAGGTGATCAGTCGATCGGGCGACCTCGCCGAGATCCGTCGACACATCGACGCCGTGCGCGACCTCGTCGACACCTGGCGCTGACGAGTCGGTCTCGGTGCGCGATGCTTCGATCGTGACCTCATCGCCATTCACGAAACGCAACCGGCCGGCAGGACTGGTGCTCACTCCGGGAGCGAGCGCCGACCGCGATCACCACACCCTCGTCGCCATCGACGAGGCGCTGACCGACCTTCCCGTGCTCCGGCTCACGCTCGGCACCAACCGCGTGCCGAGCGCCGTGAAGAAGATCGTCGCCGCGAGCGAAGCGTTCGCCGCCGAGCTCGGCGTGTCACTCGACCGACTCGCGTACGGCGGTCGCAGTTTCGGTGGGCGGTCGTGTTCGGTCGCCGTGGCCGAAGGCCTGCCCGCCGCGGCCCTGGTGCTGCTGTCGTATCCGTTGCATCCGCCGGGCAAGCCCGACAACCTGCGCGTCGAACACTTCCCCGACATCGCCGTCCCGACACTCTTCGTCTCGGGCCGCAAGGACCCGTTCGGCACGCCCGACGAGTTCGGCGAACACGTGCCAGCGGTTGCCGGCCCGACCACGGTCGAGTGGGTCGACGGCAACCACGCACCGAAGAACGACGCTCCGGTCATCGAGCACGTCAGCGCGTTCCTCGGCTACTGATGGCGTAGCGCCGGCGTCGTCGGGTCAGCCGCCCGATCGAAGCCGACGCCGCTCGACCGCGCGCTGCCACTTGTTCTGACGGCTGCGACACGCCTTGCGGCAGTACCGCTGGTTCGCCGTGCGTCGCTCGAACAGTTCGCCGCAGCGCCAGTACGCGCACACCGACAGACGATCGGGATCGACCTCTGCACCGTCGTCGTCGACATGGTCGTCGACAAGGAGATCAGGATCGAGACCGGAATCGCGGTGGCCGGGGTCGGGTCGTCGTGCTGCGCTGATACGACGAGTCAACCAGATCCGGTCAGGCGACGGGACGGCCGAGGAAGTCGTCGCTGATGCTCACGCGCACCGTGCCGCTCGCCGAACGAGCGCCGCCGCGAGCGAACTCGGTGTCCTTGTCGGCGTAGTACGCCTCACGGAAGTCGCCGCGACTCGCCGCGTTGTACGTGAGGTACAGCGCTCGGCGCGGGTGGTTGGTCGTGTTCGTGTCGCTGCGATGCGGCGCGTACGAATCGAACGCGAGCAACTGCCCCGGCCGCACCTCGATCGGCTGCCAGTCGAGGCTCGCCACCGCGGCATCGGTGAGACGCCCACGCTCGTCGGTGTCGAGTTGGCCGTGCGTGTGCCCGGGGGCGAACCACAGGCAACCGCTCGCCACCGTGGCCGGATCGATCGGCACCATGACCGACACGTGGTGGTCGACGAAGCGGTAGGCCGGAGCGTCCTGGTGCGGGGCGAAGCCGCCGCCACCCGGATGCTTGTAGTTGACCTTCTCCTTGAACAGCACCGCCGGCTCGCCCAACATCGCGCCGACCACGTCGGTGACGATGCCGGAGCGCACGAACGCGCCGAGGCGCTCGTGCACGTCGGCGAATCGCTCCGATCGAGCGAGCGCCGGCCCGCTGTCGGTCTGCTCGAAGTGGTGGAGGCCCGGGCCGTCGTTCGACGCCCACGCCGTGAGTTCGTCGATCGCCTCGCGGAGTTCGGCGAGGCCGCGTTCGTCGACGGCGTCGTCGACGAGGAGCCAGCCGTTTCGGTTCCACTGCTCGGTTGCTTCGGTCGAGGTCAACATGACGCCGACGCTAAGCGCGCACTCTGCGCGGTGGACTCGTGGCACCGAGTGTTCAGGCAGGCTTCACCCGCGCGTCGCCGTCCCGTCGTGTTCCCCACACCTCGTCTCGCGACGCTGAGCACGTGAGTTCACCGACGGTCCAGCCCACCAACATCGATGCCATGACCTCGACCGTCGAACGGGTCCTCGATGCCGCGACGCTCGAACGATGGCGGCGACACGGCTACGTCCACCTGCCCGATCTGCTCACCCCCGAGGTCCGCGAACGCCTCGCGACCTGGGCCGACGACGTCGCCCACTCCGACGACGAGCGACTCCTCCAGCACCACGAGATGACCGACCACGGGCCGGCACTCGCACGAACCGAACACTTCGCCACCGTGCACCCCGAACTCGGCGCACTGATCCTCGACGGACCGATCAGCCGAGCTGGCGAGCAATTGCTCGGCGAACCCGTCGTGCTCTACAAGGAGAAGATCAACCACAAGCTGCCGGGCGGCGCCGGGTTCGCCCCGCACCAGGACGCCGCCGCCTACCGCTTCGTCGGAACGCACCTCACCTGCATGGTGGCGATCGACGACGCCACGATCGACAACGGCTGCCTCGACGTCGTCGCCGGGTGTCATCACGAACTGATCGTCGACGACGGCGACGGCTGCCTGCCCCCGTCGGCCGAGCGAGCGCTCACATGGCAACCGGTCGAGATGCGCGCCGGCGACGTGCTCTGGTTCCACAGCCGCACACCCCATCGCAGCGGCCCGAACACCTCGACGTCGTCGCGGCGGGCGCTCTTCCTCACCTACAACGCGGCGGCCGACGGTGACCTGCGCAGCGCGTACTACGCCGACAAGATCGACCGGCTGCGCCATCATGTGGGCGACGACCGAGCGCGCGTGAGCACCATCGGCCACTTCCTCGGGCGAGCGGTGAGCGACGACCAGCCCCGGAACGACGAGCACCGCAACGACGAGCACCGTGACGACGAGCACCGGAACGACGAGCAGCCTGACAGAGGACACGACGCCATGACCGAACAGCACGACATGGACGAACAGCGCACCGTGAACCAAGAGCGCGGTGCGGGTGGCGCTCCCGTTCCGTGGATGCACCTGCGCACCGCCTCCGACGTGGCGGCGGCCATCGTCGACCTCTACGAGCGTCGCGGCGACAGCCATTACGACGAAGTCGTGAGCCAACTCGCCCACGCGCTCCAGTCGGGCGGCCAGGCGATGGACCACCGCGCCTCGGCCGACGCGATCGTCGCTGCCTTCCTCCACGACATCGGTCACCTGCTCGTCGACGAACACGACGGCAACGGCGACTTCCTCGCTCGCGACCTCCACCACGAAGACGTCGGCGCTCGCTTTCTCGCCAACTGGTTCGGCCCCGCCGTGACCGAACCGATCCGGCTCCACGTGCCGGCCAAGCGGTACCTCTGCGCCGTCGATCCCACCTATCGAGACGGGCTCTCGGAGGCCTCGAAGCGCAGCCTCGAGGTGCAGGGCGGGCCGATGACCGACGACGAGGTCGCCGAGTTCGAAGCGCTCGACGGGTTCGAGACCGCCGTCGATCTGCGTCGATGGGACGACCTGGCAAAGGTCGACAACGCGCCGACGGTGTCGCTCGACACCTTCCGCACGCTCATCGAGTGCGTCGTCAAGCCGTCGGCAGCGTGACCAGCCGCGGCTGACGCGGCGGGCGAGTCAGCGGCGTTCGATCCAGTCGACGATCGCCGGACGCAGCCACAACCGAGGGCGGCCCGTACCGAGATCGACCACCGGGCGCGGCATGTCGGCGTAGCGACGCTGGTACAGGCTCACGCTGTTGGGATGCGCGAGGCCGAGCATCGACGCGAGCTCTCGGGAGTCGATCAGTTCGTCGGTGTTCACCATCGGCGCCACGACGTCAGCATACCCACGCGTCTCCACCCGTAGACATCGAGCGTCTACGCCCATAGACTGCCGCGATGGCAACGATGACGCGGATGAAGCTCAAGGCGAACGACCGGTGCTGGTGCGGCAGCGGTGGCAAGTACAAGCGCTGCCACGGCGACCAGCGGGCGCTCGACCTCGCGCCCGTCGAACTCGGCACCGTCTCGCCGCCGCGGCCCGTCCCCGACACGATCGCGCGGCCCGACTACGTCACCAACGGCGTGGTCGGCACGTCGCGCGCCCCGCAGATCCACGACGCCGACTCGCTGGCGCGACATCGACACGCCTGCGCCGTCGCTGCCGAAGTGCTCATCCGCACCGGGGAGCACGTCGCCGTCGGCGTGACCACCGACGAACTCGACGCGATCGCGCACGACATCTACGTCGAACTCGGCGCCTATCCGAGCGACCTGCACTACAAGGGCTACACGAAGTCGATCTGTACGTCGGTCAACGGCGTCATCTGCCACGGCATCCCCGACGACCGTCCGCTCGCCGACGGCGACATCGTCAACATCGACGTCACCGCCTACATCGATGGCATGCACGGCGACACCTCCGCCACGTTCCATGCGGGCACCCCCGTCCCGGCCATCGCCGGCTTGGTCGACACGACCCGCGAGGCGACCTTGCGCGGCATCGCCGCCATTCGCCCCTTCGACCGTCTGCAGCTGATCGCCGAAGCGATCGAACCGTTTGCTGCGTCTCGCGGCTACTCCGTCATCCGTGAGTACGGCGGCCACGGCATCGGAGCGACCTTCCACGCCGACCCGCACGTGTCGCACCACATCGACCGCTTTGACGACGTCATCGTCGTGCCCGGCATGACCTTCACCATCGAACCGATGCTCACGTCCGGTCGCCCCACCTTCCATCAGGCTGCCGACGGCTGGACCGAGCACGCCGACGACAACCGCCCGTCGGCGCAGTTCGAACACACCGTGCTCGTCACCGACTCCGGTGCCGAGATCCTCACGGTCACCGCCAGCGGCGAGTCGGCCGCCGGCACCCTCGACTCACTCGCGTAGCCACCACGCACGCGCCGCGCCGCTTGTTTCTTTTCGACCCGGTCCGAAGGAAACAACCGCTTGTTTCTTTTCGACCCGGTCCGAAGGAAACAAGCGGCGGGAACGGGGGTGTCGACGACTGTTCGCAGCATCGCCCTCTGCTGTCCGCCTGCACGCAACCTTGCGTTCAAGTCGGGTGCTTAGACACTGAGTCGTGAACAACTCTGCCAACCACACTCCCCGCCGCCGCCTGGTTCAGGCCACCGGTGCCATCGCCTCTCTGGCCCTGATCGCCGCCGCGTGCGGCAGCGACGACGAGGCCGCCGCCCCGGCCGATGCCGAGGTCGCTCCCGTCGCGGCCGCCGCCGACGAGCCGGCAGAAGCGCCCGCCGAAGAAGCGCCCGCCGAAGAGCCGGCAGCAGCACCCGCCGAGGAGGCGCCCGCCGAAGAGCCGGCAGCAGCGCCGGCCGAAGAAGCCGAGCGTCCCGCCGACTGGCCGACCTCGCTCTCGTTCGGCGCCGTGCCGGCCGAGAACGCGTCGAGCCTCGAAGCCGACTTCGCCACCACCAAGGCCATCCTCGAAGACGAACTCCAGCTCGACGAGATCGAGTTCTTCCAGGCGACCGACTACGCCGGCGTGATCGAAGGCATCATCGCCAACCGCATCGACGTCGCCCAGTTCGGTGGCTTCTCGTACGTCATCGCCACCAGCAACGGCGCCGACATCAGCGTCGCCGGCGTCATGACCGAAGGACCCGACATCGAGCCCGGCTACCGCAGCTACGCCCTCACCCAGGCCGACAACGACGAGATCAACTCGATCGAAGACTTCGCCGGCAAGAACATCTGCTTCGTCGACCCGGGCTCCACCTCGGGCTTCCTGTTCCCGTCCGAAGGCCTCCTCGCCGCCGGCATCGACCCGTCGGAGACCTCGACCGACATCAACCCCACCTTCGCCGGTGGACACGATGCAGCAGCGATCTCGGTCGCCAACGGCGACTGCGACGGCGGGTTCGCCTACGACTCGATGGTGACCACCCAGCTCATCGACAACGGTGACATCTCCGGCGTCATCGACACCCTCGAAGACGAGACCGTCAACGAAGCCGAGGCCGAACTCAAGATCGTGTGGAAGAGCCAGACGATCTCCGGCGCCCCGATGGCGATCAGCAACGCGCTGCCCGCCGACTTCATCGCCGCCTACCAAGAGGTCGTCACCACCAAGGTCAACGCCGACTGGGCGATCGCCAACGGCTACTGCTCGGGCACGCTCGAAGAGAACGACTGCGCCTTCGCCGACGAAGCCGACACCTGGGGCTTCGTCGCCAAGGACGACTCCTTCTACGACGGCATCCGCCAGGTGTGCGAGATCACCGGCGCCTCCAAGTGCGAGAGCTGAGGTTCGTCGTCACCACTCGGTGACACCCCTCGGCTCCAGTTCCGGCGCCCGCGATGGTCCTCTCCCCCGGCCATCGCGGGCGCCGCAAGCCGTCACGGCAGCCACCCTCCGGCACGGCGTTCTTCCCGCCCGCCAGCCCGACTCTCTTCCCGCCCGCCGGCCCGACTCTCTTCCCGCCCGCCAGCCCGATCCAGAACACACCACTGCAGGAGCACCCCATGAACCAGACCGAACGTCCCGATGTCGTCACGGTGAGCGGCCTCCGCAAGGAGTTCGACGGCGGCGGCGTCGTCGCCCTCGACGACGTGAGCTTCACCGTCCCCGAAGGACAACTCCTCGTCATCATCGGCCTCTCCGGATCGGGCAAGTCGACCCTGCTCCGACATCTCAACGGGCTGCACCAACCGACCGCCGGATCGGTCGAGGTGCTCGGCACCGACGTGGTCGCCGCGTCGGGCCGAGACCTCCAACACCTCCGACGCGACGTCGGCTTCGTGTTCCAGCAGTTCAACATCGTCGGACGACTCAGCTGCATCGAGAACGTCCTCACCGGAGCGCTCGGCACGCTCCGGGGCCCGCGCTTCGGGGCCCGCATGTATCCCAAGGCGCTCCGCCGCCGAGCGATCGAACAACTCGACCGTGTCGGCCTCGCCGATCGCGCCTGGCAGCGCACCGACACGCTCTCGGGAGGTCAGCAGCAGCGCATCGCCATCGCCCGCACGCTCATGCAGCAACCCCGCATCGTCCTCGCCGACGAACCCGTGGCATCGCTCGACCCCGAGATCTCGGGACAGGTGATGGACGTGCTGTTCCGGTGCTGCGTCGAAGACAACATCACCGTGCTGTGCAGCCTGCACCAGGTCGACCTCGCGATCGACTGGGCCCACCGACTGCTCGGGCTCCGCGACGGGAAGGTCGTCCTCGACAGCCCGGTCGACGGCTCGGTCGATCACGCCCGCATCATGGAGGTGTACCGGCGCCTCGACCCGACCGGCGCGAAGCTCGACGAGTACGCCATCGAACAGCTCCCGGCGCGGATTCCGGCCTGATGTCGCTCACCGCCGACGTCGTCCACGCCGACCCGACCCGAGCGCTTCGGGAGGTCCCCCTCCGCGCCCCGTGGACACGACGCCGGATCCTGCTCAACCTCATCGCCGCGACGTTCGTGATCGGCGCCATCTGGGGCCTCCGACGCGTCGAGATGTCGCTGTTCGCACTGATCGACGGCTGGCCCGAGACGTGGAGCCTGCTCCAGCGGATGTGGCCGCCGTTCATCCCGGCCGAAGATCGTCGCCAGGTCCTGACACTCCTGCTCGACACCTTCTTCATGGCGTTCCTCGGGACCGTGATCGGCGTCGTGCTGTCGGTGCCGCTCGGGCTCCTCGCGTCGCGCAACGTCGCGCGCAACCCGATCGTGAGCGGCGTCGCCCGCGCGATCATCGCGTTGGCGCGAGCGGTCCCGTCGCTCGTGCTCGCCCTCGTGTTCGTCCGCGTCTTCGGTATCGGGCCGATCGCCGGTGTGCTCGCACTCGGCCTCCACTCGATCGGGTTCTGCGGAAAACTGTTCTCGGCGGCCGCCGACAACATCGAACTCGGCCCGCGTGACGGCGTGGCCAGTACCGGCGCATCGAGGATGCAAGAACTCCTCTCCGGCGTGTGGTCACAGATGACCCCGTCGGTCATCGCCACATCGCTCTACCGCGTCGAGATCAACTTCCGTGAAGGATCGCTCATCGGCCTCGTCGGCGGTGGCGGCATCGGGCTCGCCATACGCGGCTACCAGGGCAGCCTCCGCTATCAGGAACTGCTCGGCGTCACCCTCGTCGTGGTCGTGGCGGTCATCGCCATGGAACTCCTCTCGCAAGCTGCGCGCCGCACGATTCTCGGCGACAGCGACCCGTTCGGGAAGCGCGCAGCCGGCGCCGGCGGTCGCTTCGCCATCACCACCATGTTGGCCAAGGCGCTGCGTCCCATCCGCCGCCGCCTCGACGGCCGCAACGACTCGCCGAACACCGTGACGACGACGACACCACCGAGCACGAGCGTGCCGACCGGCCTCGATCAGGTCACGGCGATCGCGGCGAGCGACGTGCCGCTCACCCCGCCGTGGACCCCAGAGCGAATCAAGCTGTCGTTGCTCGCGGCCGGCGTCGCGCTGTGCACGCTGCTGTCGTTCGTGCTACCCGACATCGACGTCGGGCGGTTCTTCACCTCGCTCGTCGATCTGCCGTCGACCCTCTGGAAGCTGGTGCCCAGCAACCTCGACTTCTGGACCGAACGGATCCGCAGCGACCTGATCGACACGATCGCGATGGGGCTCGGAGCCACCTTCATGGCGATGCTGTTCGCGCTGCCGCTGTCGTTTCTCGCTGCCTCGAACGTCGCACCGAACCGGTTGGTGTTCCGAGCGACGCGCTTCGTGATGATCGTCGTTCGCGCCACCCCCGAACTCGTGCTGGCCGTGCTGTTCGTCGCAGCGCTCGGGCTCGGGCCGCGAACCGGCACGCTCGCTCTGGCGGTCGGCATCTTCGGCTTCTCCACCCGGCTCTTCGCCGACGCCATCGAAGAAGCCCGATCGGGCCCGCGCGAAGGCGTCGTCTCGGCCGGCGCGACCCGGCTCCAAGACACCGCGGCCGCCGTGACGCCACAGGTGTGGCCGGCGCTGGTGAGCCAAGGTCTCTACATCTTCGACATGAGCCTGCGCGCCTCCACGGTGCTCGGCATCGTCGGCGCCGGCGGCATCGGCTTCATGCTGAGCAACTCGATGCGAACGCTCAACTTCGAGGTCACCGGCGGCATCATCCTCTGCATCTTCGTCATCGTCGGTGCGATCGAAGCGGTGTCGAACTGGGTCAACCGCCAGATCACCTGACGCGACGTGGCGCCCGACGACCGGGCGCCGACGGAGCGCTCAGTCGTGCGCGGCGGCGACCATCGACGGTGCGGTGCCGCGCGTGAAGTTCGAGACGAACCGGTACCGGCCGCCGCGGATGAGCGTGGTGCGCCACTCGATCGGTGTGCCGTCGGCCGTGCCGAGACGTTCGAGCGAGAACGCCGCCTCGCCACGCTGCATCGAGAGCAGCTTGCGCTGTTCGGGTGTGGGCAGGATCGGCGCGATGCGTTCCCACCCGGCATCGGGTGACACGCCGACCCGCGCCGCGAGTTCGTCGTACAGCGCCGTGCGTCCGAAGTCGCTCGTCAACAACGGCTCGGCCAGGCTCATCGGCAGCCACGACCGATCGAGCGCCAACGGCTCGTCGTCGGCGCAACGGATCCGCTCGAGGAAGAACAGGGGAGTGTCGGGGTCGAGCCCGAGGTGCTCGGCGACCGCCGGGTTGATGTCTTCTCGCAACTCCAGCACGTGACTGCGCTGCGTCGCACCCGACGCCTCCACCGACTGGAACAGGCTGTAGAGCGCACCCAGCGGCTGCTCGAACTCGCTCCGGTTCACGACGGTGCCGCGGCCGCGCTCGCGACGCAGGATGCCCGAGATGTTGAGGTGGCGGATCGCCTCGCGCACCGTGTGGCGGCTCACCTCGTACTCGGCGACCAACTCGGCGTCGGTCGGGAAGCGATCGTCGAATTCGCCGGTGTCGAGGCGCTTCTTGAGATCGGCTTCGAGTTGTGCCCAGAGGGGCATCGGGCTGTCGCGATCGAGGGTCACGGGGCTCCTTGTCGGCCGAGCGCCGGCCACCGGATCGGGCGAGCCGACTGGGTGCGACCGGGCGAACGGCTTTGGTACGGACAAACAGACTCTATGACGTCATTCCGCCGATGCCGCATCGGGCGTCCAGCGCAGTCCGACGATGCTGGAGATGATGATGACGGCGAACGTCGCGCCGGCCATCTGCGGGATCGTGACGAACCCGAACGCTTCGACCCACTTCGCGGTGCACGGGTTGGTGATGGCGCACGAGTTCGAGCCCTGGTCGGGGAACAGCTGGAGCTGGATGTGATAGATCGAGATCGCCGCGCCGATCGAGCTCAGCACGAGTGAGTACCGCAGCGCCGCTCGGTCGCGGAAGATCAGCGCCGCCACCGTGATGGCAGCGATCGGATACATCGCGATGCGCTGGTACCAGCAGTACTTGCACGGGAGGTAGTCGGCCACCTCCGAGAAGTAGAGGCTTCCGAGGGTCGCCCCGCTGGCCGCCACGGCCACCAGGACCGGGGCGATCCGGCCGAGTTCGTGGCGGCCGCGAGCGAAGGTCATGGCGCCGATCACGCCGGCGAGTCCGACCACCAGTGCGATGGCGAACAGGTTGCTGACGTCACGTGGGTCCATGGGTTGCGTCCATTCGAAGAGAGAGGGGCCGACCGCCGCGACGGCCGAGGTTGCTATTTGTACGTACATATTGTACGGTCATTTGTGATCAGTATGCGTTTCTCGAACCAGATTCTCGTCGCCACACTCGTCGCCGCAACGTTCGGCGCCTCCTGTGCCTCGGACGATGATGCCTCGCCGACCACCGAGATCGTCGTCGCGGGCGCTCCGCTGACCATGTCGGGACCTGCGCTCGTCGGCGCCGCCGACGGATCGCTCGCCGTGATCGGCACCCTGTCGAACGTCACCGACCGCACCATCGAAGTCGTCGGTGCGACCAGCACGGTCGGCGGAGCGTCATTCGAGTCGGAGACCGGCTCGATGAACTCGGTCGTGATCGAACCGGGCGACACGCTCGAACTCGAGCTGGCCGGCACGCACCTCGTGCTCGACGAGGCGCCCAACGGCACCGACACCGCCACCATCACCCTCGAACTCGACATCCAAGACGAGTTCACCTTCGACGCAGCGCTCGAGACGGGCGGCGAGACGTGACCGGAGAGATCATCGCCATCGCGCTCGGACTCGTCGTCGGCTTGTCGCTCGGCGCGCTCGGCGGCGGCGGCTCGACGCTCGCCGTGCCGATCCTCGTGTTCGTGGCGGGCTTGCAGGCCCAGGACGCGACGACCGCCTCACTCCTGGTGGTCGGCGTCGACTCCGGCATCGGCGTGATCAGTCACTTCCGCAACGGCAACGTCCGGCTCGGAGCCGGAGTCGCGTTCGGCGTCGCCGGAATCGCCGGGTCGCGACTCGGTCTGCTCGTCAACCGCTCGCTCGACGAGAACGTGCTGCTGCTCGCCTTCTCGGCGTTGATCGTGTTCGTCGCGATCCGCATGTACCGCAGCGCGCAGCCCTCGGCCTCCGACCCCGATCCCGCGCCGGCGAACAGCACTCCGCACCCCGACGCCGACGACCGACCCGACCCCGCCAGCGGAGTGGCGATCAAGGAACGCGTCGCCACCACACCGAAGCTCGACCTGTCGCCGGCCGCACTCGCCAAGCTCGCCGGCGCCGCCACGCTCGTCGGCGTCCTCACCGGGCTGTTCGGTGTCGGCGGCGGCTTCGCCGTCGTCCCGGCGCTCACGCTCCTCCTCGCCTTCCCCGCCAAGGAAGCCATCGGCACCTCGCTCGTCGTCATCGCCATCAACGCCGCCATCGCGCTCACCATGCGCTCGGGCGACATCGGCTTCGACTGGGCGGTCGTCGCCCCCTTCCTCGCCACCGTCACCGTCGGCGTCGTCGTCGGCACTCGCATCGCCAAAGACATCGACGCCGGCCGCCTCACCCGCAGCTTCGCCCTGATGCTCGGCGCCGTGGCCATCTACACCGCCGCCTCCACCCTCCTCACCGCCTGACACTCACCGACCCGACCATCCCTTCGACTTACCAACCCCCTCACACAGCGAGAAACACATGACCAACACCGCAACACCAACCACCACGCAATCGACCTCCACCACGTCAGCCGGGTTGCCCGGCACCGATGTGATCGATGCGCAGACCCTGCGCGACCTGGTCGCCGCCGACCCGCTCGTGCGCATCCTCGACGTGCGTACCGGCGGCGAGTTCGACTCCGTGCACGTGCCCGGTTCGTACAACGTCCCGCTCGACACGCTGTCGGAACACGCTCGCGACCTCGCCGACCTCGAGCACCCCGTCGTGCTCGTGTGCAAGTCCGGAGCGCGAGCCGACCAGGCCCACACCAAGCTCACCGGAGCCGGCAAGCAACGCCTCCACCTCCTCGAAGGTGGCCTCGACGCCTGGATCGCATCCGGCGGCGACGTGGTCCGCGGCACGAGCGAGACCTGGGCGATGGACCGTCAGGTCCGCCTCGTCGCCGGCACGATCTCCCTCGTCGGGATCCTCACCTCGATCTTCGTGCCCAAAGCAAAGTGGCTCGCCGGTGGCGTCGCCGCCGGACTCACGTTCTCGGCCGTCAGCAACACCTGCGCCATGGGCAACGCGCTCGCTCGCCTGCCCTACAACAAGGGGCGTGGCTGCGACGTCGGCGCCGTCCTCGACGAGATGAGGAACGGGGAGGCGTCATGACGCATCGCAACCATCCGGTCGTCGACCACGCCACCGTCGTCGACGCCGACACACAGTTCGTCGATGTCCGCGAACCGGACGAATACGCCGGCGGCAGCATCGACGGGGCGGTCAACATCCCGCTCTCCGAACTCGCCGATCGACTCGACGAACTCGACCCCGCTCGTCGCACGGTGCTGCTGTGCCGGAGCGGTCAACGCAGCGAACGAGCCGCACGGTTCCTGACCGACAGCGGCTTCTCCACAGTGATCAATCTCTCAGGCGGCATGCTCGCCTACAACGGAAAGGTGACGTCATGAAGTTCACTCAGTACTACCTCGACTGCCTGTCACAGGCGTCGTACCTCATCGGCGACGAGACCTCCGGGCGCGCCGTCGTCGTCGACCCGCGACGCGACATCGACGAGTACGTCCGCGATGCCGAAGCCGCCGGTCTCACGATCGAACTGATCATCGAGACCCACTTCCACGCCGACTTCCTCTCCGGTCACCTCGAACTCGCCGCCGCCACCGGTGCAACGATCGCCTACTCGAGCATCGCCGCGACCGAGTTCGAGTCGCGCAAGCTGGCCGACGGCGAACGCATCGAACTCGGCGACGTCGTGCTCGAGATCCGCCACACGCCCGGACACACGCCCGAATCGATCAGCATCGTGGTGTGGGAACACGCCGGCGACGCCGAGCCGTACGGCGTGCTCACGGGCGACACGCTCTTCATCGGCGACGTCGGTCGCCCCGACCTGCTGTCGTCGATCGGCTTCACCCGCGAAGAACTCGCCAAGCAGCTCTATGCGAGCCTGCACACGAAGCTGCTCACCCTGCCCGACACCACCCGTGTCTTCCCGGCGCACGGTGCCGGGAGCGCGTGCGGCAAGAACCTCTCGACCGAGACGTCGTCGACGATCGGGGAGCAGCGTCGCAGCAACTATGCGCTGCTCGCCGAAGACGAGCAGACCTTCTTCGACCTGGTCACCGAAGGGCAGCCTCCGGCACCCGGCTACTTCGTGTTCGACGCGATCCTCAACCGCCAGGACCGCGAACTGCTCGACGAGACGGCCGACCCCGATGCGCTCGACCTCGACGGCTTCGATCGGCTCGTGGAGGGTGGCGCGATGATCATCGATGGTCGTGACCCCGAAGAGTTCGCCCACGGCCATCTCGCCGGATCGATCAACGTCGGCCTCAACGGCCGCTACGCGGAGTTCGCCGGATCGGTCATCCACAGCGACGTCGACATCGTCCTCGTCGTCGACCCCGGATTCGAGCGCGAGGCCAAGAACCGCCTCGCACGCATCGGATTCGACCGGGTGGTCGGGTTCTTGCGGGCACCGCTCGCCGTCATGGCCGACCATCCCGCTCGGGTTCGTCAGGCATCGCGCCTCACCGCCCGCGAGTTCGACCAGCGCTCAGCCGAGATCGAACGGCTCCAGGTCGTCGACATCCGCAATCCGGGCGAGGTCGAACACGGCACGATCGGCGACGCCGTCACCATCCCGGTCGGTCAGCTTCCGTCGCGGCTCGGCGAGCTCGATGCCGCCGCGCCGACCGTCGTGTACTGCGCCGGTGGATACCGGTCGTCGGTCGCCGCGAGCGTGTTGCGCCAAGCGGGGTTCGACGACGTGTCCGACATCCTCGGTGGGTACGGCGCCTGGGTCGAGGCCCAGGCAACGGCGAGCTGAGGGGTCAGCCGGCGACGACCGGGAGACCGGCGTCGATCCAGCTCACGATGCCACCGTCGACATCGTCGACCGAGGTGAACCCGAGGTCGGCCATGATCGCCCGAGCCTGGCTGCTCCGGTTGCCCGAGCGGCAGTACAGGACGTAGGGGACATCGGGATCGAACGTCGCCAACTCCTCGGCGAAGTCGTCGCGGTAGAAGTCGAGCAGCACGGCGCCCTCGATGTGGGCCTCGTCGAATTCCTCTTGCGTTCGCACGTCGAGGATCACGAGATCGTCGGGAGCATCGGCGATCGTGGCGGCCGCATCCTGCGGCGACACCACCGTGATCCCCGTCGCGCTGTCGGCGGCGGCAGCGGCGGGCTGCTCTTGTGCGGCAGCAACCGAGGTGTCGGCGCTGTCGGAATCGCTCCCGCCGCAACCGGCGAGCGTGACGACGGAGACGAGCGTGGCAGCGACGAATGAGCGAGTCGACATCATGCGCCCAATTGTACGGTCATTTCCGTGCGCGCGACCTCGGCCCGCTGCGCGTTGGCTTGTTTCCCTCGGACCAGGTCGAAAAGAAACAGGCGGTTGTTTCCCTTGGACCGGGTCGAAAAGAAAGGTCGAAAAGAAACAAGCGGGGCGGTCGGGGTCAGGCGGGGAGCTGGATGGCCTTGGTCTCGAGGAACTCGTCGAGGCCGGCCCGACCGAGTTCGCGGCCGTTGCCCGATGCCTTGTAGCCGCCGAACGGGGCGAGCGGGTTGAAGCGGCCGCCGTTGACCATCACCTGTCCGGTCCGGAGCCGACGAGCGGCGGCGATGGCGTTGTCGTCGGTGTCGGCCCACACCGCACCCGACAGCCCGAACGGCGAGTCGTTCGCGATGGCGATCGCATCGTCGTCGCTGTCGGCCGGGATGATGCACAGCACCGGGCCGAAGATCTCCTCTTGGGCGATCACCATCGAGTTGTCGACGTCGGCGAAGATCGTCGGCTGCACGTAGAAGCCGACGTCGTAGCCCTCGGGATCGTCGGGTCCACCCGCCACGAGGCGAGCACCTTCGTCGATGCCCGTGCGGATGTAGTCCTGCACCGTGGTCTTCTGTGACGCCGACACCATCGGGCCCAGGAAGTGCTCGTCGCTCGTCGGGTCGCCCATCGACAACGAGTTCAACGCCTCGACGGCGAGATCGACCACCTCGTCCTGCCTGCTGCGCGGCACGATCATGCGGGTGAGCGCGGTGCAGGTCTGGCCGCAGTTGAGCATCATGCCGGTGATGCCGGCGGGCACCGCCTTGGAGATGTCGGCGCTCTCGAGGATGACGTTGGCCGACTTGCCGCCGAGTTCCTGGCAGATGCGCTTCACGGTCGGCGCACCGAGCTCGGCGATCCGCGCGCCCGCCTCGGTCGACCCCGTGATCGAGATCATGTCGACGTCGGGATGCACGCACAGGGCTTCGCCGACCGTGCGCCCGGCACCGGTGACGAGGTTGAACACGCCGGCCGGCACCCCGACCTCGTGCATGATCTCGGCGAGCACGAACGCGTTGAGCGGTGTCTCCGAACTCGGCTTGACGATCATCGTGCAACCGGCGACCAGCGCCGGCGCGACCTTGCCGACGATCTGGTGCAGCGGGTAGTTCCACGGCGTGATGAACGTGCACACACCGATCGGCTCCTCGACGACCATCGAGTTGCCGACGCGCTCGGGTTCGGCGGCGGCGTACTCCCGGCCGATGCCGACGTAGCTCTGCATGACCATCGTGGGCAGTCCGGCCTGCACGCGTCGCGCGTTGGCGATCGGCATGCCCTGCTCGGCCGAGACCAGCGCAGCGATCTCTTCGGAGCGCTCGGCCATCGCCGCGGCGATCTTCTCGACGTAGTCGGTGCGCTCGTCGATCGACAGTTGCGACCACGACTCGAACGCTCCGCGGGCCGCGGCCACGGCGGCATCGGCATCGTCTTTGGAGGCGGCGGGAACCGACGCGAAGACCTCCTCGGTCGACGGGTTGACGACCTCGATGACGTCGGTTCCGGTGGCGGCGACCCACTGGCCGCCGATGTAGAGATCACTGTGTACGCGCATGGGCTCACACTATGAATCGCCCTGCGTGCGGCCCGTACCGAGCGGACCGCGCGCCGTCAGCCGAGCGCGTACTTCTCGGGGTCGGTGACGAAGTCGGCGTGGCCGTAGGTGTCGAGCAGTGCGGCGAGGCGACGGTTGAGACGAGCGTCGACGCGCTGCGACACGACCGGCAGTCGGAGCCCAAACCGGTAGAACGCCGTCTTCGCCGCGATCGTCGCCGCGGCGAGACCAGCGGCCACCTTCTCGCCGCGCCCCATCGTGATGCCGATCGAGGCAGCACGATCGGTGTCGCCGTCGAGGAAACTCTTGATCAGCACGAACTTCGAGAAGCCGTTCTCGAGCCAGGCGTGCGCTCGCCCGCGTAGCGACGACGTGTCGAAGAGTTCGGCGACCATCGTGCCGCGAACGAGCGCGCCGCACGTCTCGTCGTCGTAGCCCTCGCGCAGCGAGATGTGGCGGGCGATCAACAGGTCGACGATCTCCTGTGGCGTGTCACCGAGCAGGTTCTCGGGAAGCCCGAGCAGGAAGCACCGATACCGCGAGAGTTCGACGCTGGCCCGCTGTTCGGGCGTGAACTCGGTCTGACCCTTGCGGAGGAGTTGCGCCGACATCAAGAACACGCCGATCAACCCGGCGGGCATCTGATCGGCCTGCGGAATCGGGATGCCGTAGGTGCCGACATCCCACCTGCCCGATTCGAGGAGGTGGTAGCGCACCATCGAGTGCATCAGCCGGACCTTCGCCGCTGCTTCGAAGCCCTTGCCCGACCGGTCGAGTGCGCCCGGCAGCGTGGTGGCGGTGAAGAAGCTCGCGGTCTCGAACACGCGCTTCGCTGCGGCCTCGTCCGACAGCGTGCCGGTCATCGTCATCGGGAGCGCGGCGTACTTGTTGAGAAACGTCGCGAGGAACGCGCCGCGGATGGCCAGCGGCGTGGCGGTCGCCATGGGGATGCGCTCGGCGCGGGCGCCCTGCTCGACGAGCGACATGTCGACCCAGTCGGGCGTGTGCTCCATCGCTTCGATGAAGGCGACGAGTTCGGGCGGCGCGTCGTCGACGTGCTCGACGCCGTGCTCGCAGGCCTGTTCGAGCATCTCGACCAGGGTGCGGAACCCGCGCTCGGGGATCAGCGCGGCGTACGCGTCGGCGATCCGATCGCCGGTCATCGTCGCGTTGCGCAGTCGCTCGATCAGGTCGGGCTGCTCGAAGACGCGAGCGACGGCGTCGCGGCTCGCCGCGAACCGCTCGTCGTCGATCGAGGCCGTGGCGTCGAGGCGTTCGGGCACGACGCTGAAGTCGACGCCGCCGTAGATGCCCGGGAGGTCACTCCGTTGCCGCAGCACGTTGTCGGCGTAGGCCTGTGTCTGCATCTCGATCCCTGCTCCTTCTCGAGGTGTCGAACCGCCAGGGTACGTCGCGGTCGAATGCAGGTTCGACACGCACGGTGCGCGAACCCTCGCTTGCGTTGCTTATTGCAATAAAGCAGACTTAGAATCATAAGGTGCTCACCGAACGGGAAGAACAGATCGTCGAGCTCCTGCGACGCGACCCGTTGATCGGCACCGACGCACTCGCCGCCGCACTCGGCACCAGCCGCGCGTCGGTCAACGTGCACCTGTCGAACCTCGGCAAGAAGGGCGTCATCCTCGGGCGGGGCTACGTGCTCGCCGAACAGCCGAGCGCTGTCGTGATCGGCGGCGCCAACGTCGACTTCAAAGCGCGCAGCACCTCACCGGCCACGCCGAAGACGAGCAACCCGGGGCACGGGTCGATGACGCCGGGCGGCGTCGGCCGCAACATCGCCGAGAACATCGCACGACTCGGCGACCGAGTGCACCTGATCAGCGTCGTCGGACGTGACCCGATGGGCGAGAACCTGCTCGACCACACCGCCGCATCCGGCGTGCGCGTCGAACACGTCGTGCGCACCGACCGCTCGACCGGCACGTACACCGCCGTGCTCGACGCCGACGGCGAGCTGATCGTCGCCATCGCCGACATGGAGGCGACCACCGAGCTCGGCCCCGAACAACTCGACGACGCACGCGACGTCATCACCAACGCGGGCGTGCTGGTGGTCGACGGCAACCTCGGACTCGACACGCTCGACTATGCGCTCGACCTGTCGCACGGTGTGCGCACCGTGTTCGAGCCCGTCAGCGTGCCGAAGGCGATGGGCCTCAAGAACGCGATCGATCATCGCGTCGACGTCATCACCCCGAACCGCGACGAACTCGCGGCGCTCACCGACGCACCCACCCGCACCGACCGTCAGGTGCGCTCGGCGGCTCGCGTGTTGCACGACCGAGGCGTCGAGACCGTGTGGGTCCGGCTGGGGGAGCGGGGCTCGCTGCTCAGCACCGCCGACGACCAGGTCGAGATCGCGGCCGTGCCGACCGAGGTCGAAGACGTCACCGGTGCCGGCGATGCGATGCTCGGCGCGTTCTGTCACGTGCTGCTCGCCAGCGGCACATCCGAAGAAGCCGCACGATTCGGGCACGCAGCGGCCGCCCTCACCATTGCCAGCGCGCACACCGTGCGCCCCGATCTGACCCCCCGGCTCGTCCGAGCCGCCCTCTCCAAGGAGACGTCGACATGACCGACTCGCAGACCACCCCGCACCCCGATCTCGTACTCACCGACGAAGTCGCTCAGGCGCTGCACGACGGCACGCCGGTCGTGGCGCTCGAGAGCACCATCATCAGCCACGGGATGCCGTTCCCGCAGAACGTCGAGATGGCGACCGAGGTCGAGCGGATCGTCCGCGACGGCGGCGCCGTCCCCGCCACGATCGCCGTGCTCGACGGCCGGCCCCGGGTCGGGTTGTCGCAGGACGACCTCCACCTCCTCGCCACCAGCCCCGACGTCGCAAAGGTCAGCATCCGTGACCTGCCGTACGTGATGTCGCAACGCACCCACGGAGCGACCACCGTCGCGTCGACGATGCGGCTGGCGCAACTCGCCGGCATCTCGGTGTTCGTGACCGGCGGCCTCGGCGGCGTGCACCGCGGCGCAGAGACGACGTTCGACATCAGTGCCGACCTGACCGAACTCTCCCAGACCAACGTCGCGGTCGTGTCGGCCGGGGTGAAGTCGATCCTCGACATCGGGCTCACGCTCGAAACCCTCGAGACGCTCGGCGTGCCGGTCGTCGCCGTCGGCACCGACGACTTCCCGTCGTTCTTCTCGCGCAACAGCGGACACGCAGCCCCGGCGCGACTCGACACGCCGGCGGAGATCGCCGCGCTGATGGACGCCAAGTGGCGCCTCGGCCTCGACGGCGGTGTCGCCGTGGTCAACCCGATCCCGGTCGCCGACGAGATCCCGGCCGACGAGATCGGTGTGATCATCGAGCAGGCACTGGCCGACATGGACGCACTCGGGATCCACGGCAAGGAGGCAACGCCCTTCCTGCTCGGTCGCATCGTGGAGATCACCGACGGTGCCAGCCTCGTCGCCAACATCGCCCTCGTGAACAACAACGCCCGGCTCGGCGCCCGGATCGCGACCGAGTACGCCGCGCTGTAACCGCGTTTGCTGTAGCCGGCGCGTACCGAAGCCGCGCGCACCGCAACTCGTGTCAGACACCAGTTCCGGCGTCGGTGGTGGCGTTCGCCTCTTGTGTGTCTCCGCAATTGGTGTCGGACACGATTTGCGGCGTCGGTGTTGACGGTTGAAAAGAAATCTTTGGGATTGTGCATCCGAATGGGGTGGTCATTTCGTACTAAATGACATCACCCCTACAGAGAGACCTCGGAGGTCCCCGATGAAATCCCGCACGAAGAAGATTCTCCCGGCGCTCGTCGCCGCCAGCATGGTCGCCGCCGCGTGCGGCTCCGACTCCAACGACAGCGTCGCCACCGATGCGCCTCCCGCCACGGAAGCCGAAGAAGTCGCAGAGGGCCCGGGCACGATCGTCGACGTCGCTGTCGAGGCCGGCAGCTTCACGACCCTGGTCGCCGCGGTCGAAGCCGCCGGACTGGTCGAGACGCTCAGCGGCGAGGGTCCGTTCACCGTGTTCGCCCCCACCGACGAAGCGTTCGCCGCACTCCTCTCGGACCTCGGCATCACCGCCGAAGAGCTGCTCGCCGACACCGACCTCCTGACGTCGGTGCTCACCTACCACGTCGTCCCCGGCGCAGTGCTCGCCGAAACCGTCGTCACCCTCGACGGTGAGTCGGTCGAGACCGTCAACGGCGCATCGGTCGAGATCAGCGTCGACGGCGACATCGTCAAAGTCAACGACGCCAACGTCACCGCCACCGACATCGAGGCCAGCAACGGTGTGATCCACGTGCTCGACGCCGTGCTGCTGCCGCCCGCCGACGATGCCATGGAGGAAGACGCCATGGAAGACGATGCCATGGAGGAAGACGCCATGGAAGAGGACGCGATGGAAGAAGATGCCATGGCCGATGAGCCGGGCACGATCGTCGACGTTGCTGTCGAGGCCGGCAGCTTCACCACGCTGGTCGCTGCCGTTCAGGCCGCCGGTCTGGTCGAGACGCTGAGCAGCGAAGGCCCGTTCACGGTGTTCGCTCCGACCGACGACGCCTTTGCGGCGCTGCTGTCGGATCTTGGTCTGACCGCCCAGGAACTGCTCGCCGACACCGAGCTGCTGACGTCGGTGCTCACGTACCACGTCGTTCCCGGTGAGGTGCTCGCCGAGACCGTCGTGACCCTCGATGGTGAGTCGGTCGAGACCGTCAACGGTGCCTCGGTCGAGATCAGCGTCGACGGTGACGTCGTGATGGTCAACGACGCCACGGTCACCGCGGTCGACGTCGACGCCAGCAACGGTGTCATCCACGTCATCGACAGTGTCCTGCTCCCGCCGGCGGACGACGCCATGGAAGAGGACGCGATGGAAGAAGATGCCATGGCCGATGAGCCGGGCACGATCGTCGACGTTGCTGTCGAGGCCGGCAGCTTCACCACGCTGGTCGCTGCCGTTCAGGCCGCCGGTCTGGTCGAGACGCTGAGCAGCGAAGGCCCGTTCACGGTGTTCGCTCCGACCGACGACGCCTTTGCGGCGCTGCTGTCGGATCTTGGTCTGACCGCCGAGGAACTGCTCGCCGACACCGAGCTGCTGACGTCGGTGCTCACGTACCACGTCGTTCCGGGTGAGGTGCTCGCCGAGACCGTCGTGACCCTCGATGGTGAGTCGGTCGAGACCGTCAACGGTGCCTCGGTCGAGATCAGCGTCGACGGTGACGTCGTGATGGTCAACGACGCCACGGTCACCGCGGTCGACGTCGACGCCAGCAACGGCGTCATCCACGTCATCGACACCGTGCTCATCCCGAGCAGCTGAATCCCCCCACGCACGTGACGGGCGCCGGCTTCTCCCCTCCGGCGCCCGTCACCGGCGCGATGACCTCCAGAGTGTGAGTGCATCCGAACGCACTCGTCGCTCCGTATCCCTTGTCAACCCTCCCCTCGATGGACACCATGAACGCTGCAGCGCTGATCGACTCCCCACGTTCCGAGATTCGTCTCGACCCGTGCCGATACGATCAGCCCGTGCCCCGAGTTCGCCAACGAGCCCAGGCCGAGACACCCGCCAGCGCCTTCGCTGCCGGGGAGACCGCGCTCCGAGACGCCTACGACGCTCACGGATCGCTCGTCTACTCGATCTGTCGCCGGTCGCTCGGCGCCGAAGCCGCCAAGGAAGTCACGCAAGATGTCTTCGTGAGCGCCTGGCGGGCTCGTGACCAGTTCGACCCGACCCGCGGCTCGCTGCCGGCCTGGTTGGTCGGGATCACGAAGCGGCGGGTCATCGACCACCTGCGAGGTGAGCGCCGTCACGCCGACCGCCGAGCGGACGAACTGCCCGAGTGGTCGAGCGACGGTGCCGAACCCCCGGTCGATCGCCTCGCCGATCGCTTGCTCGTCGCCGACGCACTCGGCGCACTTCCCGAGCGAGCCCGGGAAGTCATCGAACTCGCCTACATCCACGACCTGACGCACAACGAGATCGCCGAACGCACCGGGCTCCCGCTCGGCACGATCAAGAGCGACATCCGACGGGGTCTGTCGAAGATCCGTGAACGCCTGGAGCCCAGCAATGTCTGACAACTCGATCGCCGGTGACAGCGAAGAACTTGCCGACATCGAAGCGCTGCTCCGTGAGCTCGATCCCGCCGACCTGGAACTGATGGAGCCCCCCGCCGATGTGTGGGCCTCGATCTCGACCGCCGTCGCGGCCGACACGACCGCCCCGGTCGTGTCGCTCGACGAACGACGCAACCGGCGCCGATCGATCCTCTCGGTCGCCGCGGCCGCCGTCGCCGTGGTCGGCCTCGGCGGTGTCGCGCTGGTCTCGATGCAAGACGACGGCGACGACGATGTGGTCGCCACCGCCGTCCTCGAGTTCGACCCCGTGAGCTTCGACCCGCTGGGCAACGGCACCTCGGCCCAGGTCTCGCTCGTCGACGACGACGCCGGACCCGCCATCGTCGTCGACGAGGCGAGCCTGCCCGCCGACATCGGCACCGATGCCGACCTCGAGTTCTGGCTGATCGAAGCCGACGAAACCGGCGCGGTCGTCGACCTCGTGTCGCTCGGCGAATACGAACCCGGCACCGACGCCCCCCTCGTCGTGCCGGACGGCTACGACCCGAGCGTCTACTCGGTGGTCGACATCAGCATCGAGCCTCGTGACGGCGACCCGACGCACTCCGGCCGCTCGATCCTCCGCGGCCAGCTCACCACCGCCTGACCGGACGAGCCGGTCGCCGCGTTGAGTCGGCGCGAGTCGGCGAGCGCGGCCGAACGGCGTCAGCCGAAGACGTCGTCGCCGGCGGGGCTGCCCGATCCGAAGTCGCCGTAGAGCTCGTCGAAGTCGGCGAAGATCGCGTCGAGCGGAAGATCGTCGTAGCTGCCGCGCTGCTCGACGTACTCCATGTGCCGATGGCCCGCCTCGTCGTACGGGTGCATCAGCGCGTCGTCGGTGCCGTCGAAGTCGAGCACCTTTGTGCCGACCTTGCGGCACAGTTCGATGTTGAACGCTGAGCTGACCTTGAACCACCGCTCGCCGAGCAGGAGCTCGCTGTAGCCGTGCCAGGCGAACAGGTCGGTGCCCATCGTGTCACTCAGCTTCTCGCTGGTGAGGTGGTTGCGGACGTCGGCGAATCCGAGTCGGGCCGGGATGCCGACGTGACGTGCCGCCGCCGTGAGCAGCACGGCCTTGGGCACGCACCAGTTCGGTGATCCGCCGGCGATGGCGCTCGCTCGGTAGTCGCCGGGCTCCCTCGACACGTCGTACGGGTCGTAGCGGATGCCGTCACGCACGGCGAGGAACAGGGCGACGGCCCGCTCCGTCGGGTCGTCGGCAACCGGGCCGAGGGCGGCGTCCTTGCGATTGAGGGTTCGTTCGACGAACGTCGCGACCTCGGGGCTCTCGGAGTCGATGAACCAGGTCGGAGAGGTCAACGCGTCCATCGACGCATTCTGTCGCGTGCCGTCGGTCGAGCCCGATCCGGCGTGTTCGCCGGTTGATCAGTCGGCAGGCGTGAGACGCCAGCGGGCGATCTGGGCGCGCACCGAGTCGGCCATCGCCTCGACCGTGTCGGGGCCGAGTCGACCGCGGGCCGCGGCGTTGATGCCGAGAATGGCGGTCGTGAGCAACTCGATCCGCTCGGCGACGGTGTCGGCAGGAATGAGACCCGCGTCGACCGCCCGTTCGAGCGTGTCGGTGAGCTCGCTGCGAAGTGCCGCCATGTAGGCGTCGGTGTGCGCGGTGAGCGCCGGGTCGCGCGCCGCGTTCTCGGTGAGCAGCGACACGATCAGACAGCCCGATCGATGTTCGCCGTCGATGCCGATCGACACGGCGTGGATGAGTTGATCGAGGCCGTCGAGCGGGTCGTCGGCGGTGCGCAGTGGCGTGAGAATCTCGCGATCGAGGCGCTGGAGGTACTGGGCGACCGCAGCGTCGAGCAGCTCGCCCTTCGACCCGAACGCGTTGTAGATGCTCGACGCCTTGAGGCCGAGTTCGTCTTCGAGCAGCCGGGTGGTCGTGTCGGCGTACCCGTGCTCCCAGAAGACGTCGAGCGCCTGACCGAGCACGACGTCGGGATCGAAGGTCTTCTTGCGTCCGCCTCCGGGTGCGCGCCGACGTGTCGCGCTGCGCTCGTCGGCGGTCACGGTGTCGGCGTTGTTCTGCATCTCGTGTTCCAGTTTAGGTGGCGAGGGCTGATCGGTGCGCCGAGGTGACGTGAGCGACGTCGTTCGTCGCGGGTTGGTTATTTGGAAACGCTTGTTACAGTATCACGCATTCCAAAATAGATCGAACGACGTCGACAAGGCCGACGTCATCGACAACGACCACGTCACCGTCGTTCGACTCGACCACGACTCACCCGGAAGCAGAAGGACACCCCCCCATGACCGAGTTCACGCACCACACGATCGACACCGCCCCCGAAGGCTCCAAGGAGCTCCTCGAAACGTCGCTCAAGAACAACGGCCGCATCCCCGGACTGCACGCCGTGATGGCCGACGCCCCCGGCTTGCTCGCCACGTACAACTTCGCCCACCAGCAGTTCATGGCGACCACGCTCACCGACGAGGAGAAGACCGTCGTGTGGCAGACCGCCAACGTCGAGCAGAACTGCCACTACTGCGTCCCGGCGCACACCGCCATCGCCAAGATGATGAAGGTCGACGACGCGATCACCGACGCACTTCGCAACGAGACGCCCCTCCCGACCGCCAAGCTCGAAGCGCTCCGCACCTTCACCCTGAACGTCATCCGTCACCGTGGATTCGTCAGCGATGCGGATACACAGGCCTTCCTGGACGCCGGCTTCACGCAGACCAACATCTTGGAAGTGATCCTCGGCACCGCACAGAAGCTGATGTCGAACTACACCAACCACTTCGCGAAGACCCCGATCGACCCGGCGTTCCAGAAGTTCGCCTGGGAGCGAGCCGCCGTCGACGCGTGACCGCTCGCGGCTCGGGGCCACCGCCCCCCCCGGGCTCCGAGCCGCGACCGCGTCACCATGCATCAACACCGCACGACCATTCATCAACACCGCACCGCCGCCACCACCACCACCATCGCCGCCTCGCCAGTCGTTGCCGACCACGAAGGAACTCACATGACCACGCCACTGCGAATCGACATCGTCTCCGACGTGATGTGCCCCTGGTGCATCATCGGCTACCGCCAACTCCAGCAGGCCCTCGACGACACCGGCACCGACCACGTCATCCACTGGCATCCCTTCGAACTCAATCCCGAGATGCCGGCCGAAGGCCAGGACATGACCGAGCACATCGCCGAGAAGTACGGCTCGACACCAGAGCAGTCGGCGCAGAGTCGCCGGCAGATGACCGACCTCGGTGCCGACCTCGGCTTCGAGTTCCGCTTCACCGACCACACGCGCATGCACAACACGTTCAACACGCACCAGTTGCTGCACTGGGCCGACGAACAGGGCCGCAAGCACGACCTGAAGATGGCGCTGTTCACCGCCCACTTCACCGACGGGCGTGACCTGTCGGACGTCGCCGTGCTCGCCGACATCGCCGGGGAAGTCGGCCTCGATGCGTCGGAAGCGCGAGCCGTGCTCACCGACCAGCGTTTCGCCGCCGACGTCCGCGCGCAGCAGAACTTCTGGATCGAGCAAGGCATCCGTGGCGTGCCGTCGATGGTCTTCGACCGCCGGCATCTCGTCACCGGAGCGCAGGGCGTCGAGAACTACACGGCGATACTGCGCGAACTCGCTGCTCAGCCAGCCTGAGCCGGCTCCAGCCGACACCACGTCGCTCGCCGTTCGAGCGACCGGTCTCCGTTCGAGCCGGTGAGCATATGCTCAACCTGTGAGCATTGGCTTGCCCTGACGAAGGTCGTTTCCGTATGTTCGTCCCCGCAACGGCGAGCCATCGGGGCGCGCCGGCCAGCGGTCGAGGGGAGACCCATGGAACGAACGGAGCAGGACGCCGCCCCGCGGCTCCGCGTCGACGGCGTCTCCAAGTCGTTCGGAGCGGTGCACGCGCTGCGCGGCGTGTCGTTCGACGTCCAGGCCGGCGAGATCCACGCCCTCGTCGGAGAGAACGGCGCCGGCAAGTCGACGCTCGTCGGGATCATCACCGGCATCCGACCCGGCGACGCCGGTGTCGTCTCGGTCGACGGTGTCGCCACCAAGTTCAAGACGCCGCTCGACGCCCGCGCCGCCGGCATCGCGGCGATGTACCAAGACCCCAACCTGTTCCCGCACCTGTCGGTGGCCGAGAACATCATGACGGGGCAGTTTCCTCGCCGCGGCCCCTTCATCGACCACGCCGCCATGAAGACGCGGGCTCGCGAACTGCTCGCCGACGTCGGCTTCGAGATCGACGTCGACCAGATGGTGGCCGGGCTCACCGTCGCCGAAGCGCAGTTCGTCGAGATCGCCCGCGCCCTCTCCTCCGATCTCCGCGTGCTGATCCTCGACGAGCCCACCAGCGCACTCACGCCGAGCGAAGCCGAAAAGCTCTACGAAGTCGTCCGGCGCCTGCGCGACACCGGCACCGCCATCATCTGGATCTCGCACCGGATGGAAGAGATCCGGGCGCTCGCCGACACGATCACGGTGCTGCGCGACGGCCAGCACGTCATCACCTCGCCGTCGGCCGACCTGTCGGACGACGAGATGATCCGCCAGATGGTCGGACGCTCGGTGGTGCTCGAGAACGTCGCACGCACCGAACCGCTCGGCGACGTCTGCCTGAAGGTGAGCGGTCTCTCCCTCCCCGGCGTGTTCGACGAGATCGACTTCGAGATCCGCGAAGGCGAGATCGTCGCGATGGCCGGACTCGTCGGCGCCGGCCGATCCGAGATCGCCCAGGCGCTGTTCGGCTTGAGCAAGGGCGTCGAGGGCGAGGTCGAGATCCACGGTGAGACCGTCGCACCCCGATCGCCTCGCCAGATGGCCGACCTCGGGCTCGTGTACCTCCCCGAGAACCGCGACGCCGAGGGAATCATCTCGACGATGCCGATCGTCGACAACATCGCGCTGCCGAGCCTCAAGTCGCTCGGCCGAGGCGGCATCGTCGACAGCGCCGGCGAACGGCGCCTCGCCGAAGACCAGCGCAGCGCACTGAGCATCAAAGGCGAGATCGGTGACCTCGTCAGTTCGCTGTCGGGCGGCAACCGCCAGAAGGTCGCCATCGCCCGGTGGCTCGCGAAACAACCGACGGTGCTCCTGCTCGACGAACCGACACACGGCATCGACGTCGGCACCAAAGCGCAGGTGCACGACATCATGCGCGAGCTCGCCCGCAAGCAGCGCATGGGCATCCTCATGATCTCGTCCGACATGCTCGAGGTGCTCGCGGTGAGCGACCGCGTGCTCGTGCTGTCGCGTGGCCGCATCGTCGTCGATCTCGAGACGGCGACGGCGACCCAGGAGTCGATCCTGGCGGCGGCCACACAACGGGCAACGAAAGCGACCGTGGCATGACCACCACCGATCTCTCGACCGCACCCCCGACCGGTTCGTTCCTCGACCGGTTCGGCACTACGAGTGGCGCCCTCGCCCTCAAGGTCCGATTCCTCGGCGTGCTCGTCTTCCTCCTGCTGCTCGTCGTGACCTTCACGATCACGGCACCGCGGTTCCTCACGCTCGACAACGGGCGCAGCATCCTGTTCAGTTCGGCCATCCTGATGATCGCCGCTGCCGGGCAGACGCTCGTCGTGCTCACCGGCAACCTCGATCTCTCGGTCGGATCGATCATGGGGCTCACCGCCTACGTCGTGTTCGACCTGAGCGGCGAGACCACCGCACTCCAACCCTTCGTGATCCTGATCGCGGTGCTCATCGGCGCGGTGCTCGGCTTCATCAACGGGGTGCTCGTGTCGTTCCTCGAGATTCCGTCGATCGTCGCCACCCTCGGCACGCTGTCGATCTACCGCGGCTCGGTCTCGTTCTACGCCGACGCCAAGGAGGTCACGAGCGGTCAACTCCCGCAGTACATGCGCGACCTGGCGATGGCGAACTGGTTCGGGCTGTCGGCCTACGTCTGGCTGGCGGCCGGCGTGGTCGCGCTGGTCGGCCTCGTCCTGCGCAAGACGCCGGGCGGCCGGTCGCTGTACGCCCTCGGCTCGAACCCGAAGGCGGCCGAGTACTTCGGCCTCAGCAGCAACCGGATCATCCTCGGCGCGTACACCGGCGCCGGTGTGGTCGCCGCCATCGCCGGTCTGCTGCTCGGCGCTCGCGTCGGCAACATCAACTCGCTGCTCGGTTCGGGCATCGAACTGCAGGTGCTCGCCGCCGTCGTCATCGGCGGCGTCAGCATCTGGGGCGGCAGCGGCAGCGTCTTCGGTGCCGCCGTCGGAGCGATCGTGCTCGCCACGATCAACAACGGACTCGTGCTGCTCCAAGTACAGGAGTACTACCGACTGCTCATCCAGGGTGCGGCCATCGTCGCCGCCGTCGGGGTCGACGCCATCGTGCGCAAGAAGGTGCTGAGCGCCACGACGCGCCGCCGGATCATGGAGGTCGACGCGTGAGGCTCGCTCGCCGCTACTCGTGGGAACTGCTGCTCGTCGTCCTGATCGGACTCGCCTTCGTCTGGTCGAGCCGTCTCTCGCCCTACTTCCTCAACCGAGACAACCTCGTCTCGTCGGCGGAGTTCTACGTGATCTTCGGGCTGATGGCGTTCGGTCTCCTGCCCGTGATCCTGCACGGCGAGATCGACATCTCGCTGGCATCGACCCTCGCGGTGGGCAGCGTGCTCTACGCCAAGCTCGCCGACGACGGCGTCCCCGTGATCGTGGCGATGCTCGCCGTGCTCGCCGTCGGCGCGCTGCTCGGTCTCGTCAACGGTGCGCTCGTCGCCGTCGCCGGCCTGCCATCGCTCGCCGTCACGCTCGGCACCCTCGGAGCATTCCGCGGCATCGCGTTCCTCATCGCCGGCGACCAGGGCAGCGTCATCAGCGAGGACCGCTACCTCGTTCTCGGCGACGGCGAGATCGGGCCCGTTCCGGTCTCGATCATCGTCCTGCTCGTGGTCGGCGCAGGAGCCGCAGCGCTGCTGGCCTACACCTCGTTCGGCCGTTACAGCTACGCCGTCGGCAGCAACCCCGAGGCCTCGCGCATGGCGGGCATCTCGGTCATCGGCACGAAGGTCATCGGCTACGTCCTCGCCGGCGTGCTGTCGGGCCTCGCCGGCATCATCTGGGTCGGCCAGTACCAGAGCGCTCGCGGCGACAACGCCGACGGGAGCATCCTCTTCGTCATCACCGCCGTCGTGCTCGGCGGCGTCTCGATCAAGGGCGGGAGCGGACGTGCGGTCGGCGTGCTGCTCGCACTGATCCTGCTCGGCACCATCCAGACGGGCATGAAGCTCGCCAACGTGCCCGGGACGAGCCAGACGCTCGTGGTCGGTCTGTTGCTCATCGCCAGCATCGGCGTCCCGAAGCTCGTACAGATCGTGCGCGGCCTCCAACGGACTCCGGTCATCACACAGTCGGGACGTTCCGACGCTGCTGAACCTGCAGCGTCAAACGCTTCGTAAGGAAACAACCGGCTGCAACCGCAGCCACGACATATCAAGGGGAAGAAAATGTTGCAACAGCGAACGTTCAGGAAACTGATCGCTCCGGTCCTGGTGGGTGCCATGGCACTCGCCGCGTGTGGATCGGACGACGACGCAGAGGAAGCATCCGACGACTCCGTCGCCGAGGCGGAAGCACCCGCTTCGAGCGACGCTCCGGAAGAAGCCGGTTCGTCGGAAGGCGCCAAGATCTTCATGGCACCGAAGTTCACCGGCCTCGCCTACTTCGAAGTGGCCCGCGAGGGCGGCGAGCAGGCAGGCGAAGATCTCGGTCTCGACTTCCAGTACATCGGTTCCGACAAGCCCGAAGCGACCGAGCAGATCGCCACGCTGACCAACGCCATCCCGCAGAGCCCCGACGCACTCGTCGTGAGCGCCATCGACGGCGACGCCATCGCTCCGGCGTTGAACGACGCTCGCGATGCCGGCATCAAGGTCGTCACGTACGACGCCGACGCCAACGTCGACGCCCGTGACCTCTTCATCAACCAGCTCAGCTACGAGCTGGCGGCACGCACGATGCTCGATGCAGCGCTGCTCAACTCGCCCGACGGCGGCCTGGTGGCATTCATCTCGGCTTCGCCGACGGCACCGAACCACACGGCACACGTGAACTTCATGAAGGAGTTCATCGACGGTGACCCGGCGTACTCGTCGCTGTCGTACGTCGACGAAGTGCAGTTCGCCGGTGACGATGCGGCCAAGAGCCAGGAGATCGCGCTCAACCTCATCCAGGCGAACCCCGACCTCAAGGTCATCATCTCGTCGTCGGCCGTCTCGGCTCCCGCAGCGCAGCAGGCGATCGTCAACGCCGGCATGTCGGGCGAGGTCTGGGCAACCGGCTTCGCACTGCCGAGCTCGGTTCGCGACTTCATCAACGACGGCTCGAGCGCAGCGTTCGCCCTGTGGGACCCGGCCGAGCTCGGCTACGTCGCCACGGTGGCAGCAGCGCAGCTCGTGAGCGGTGAGATCACGGCCGAAGAGGGCCAGGTCATCGACGCCGGTGAGGCCGGCACCTACACCGTCGGCGCCGACGGCGAAGTGCTGTACGACAAGCCGCTCATGTTCACCGCCGACAACATCGCGGACTTCGACTTCTGATCTCAGAGCTCGATGTCTGAATGGAAGTGAGGGGGCGCGCCGGGCCTCCCCCACGTGCGCTCCCTCGCTTCCCGAGTACCCCCCACCGACCGCCTCCGCCACCTCAGGGATCTTTCATGTCTCACTTCTCCATCGGTCTCGACTACGGAACGAGCTCATGTCGCGCCGTGATCGTCGACCTCTCGGATGGTTCCGAGGTGGCGGAGGCTGTCGCTCCATATCCGAGCGGCGTCGACGGCGTCGTCATCTCGACCGAACTGCCCGACCTCGCACGCCAAGAACCGGCCGACTACCGATCGGGCATGGAGCACACCCTCCGCGAGAGCCTGGCTCGAGCGAAGGAGACACGCGCGGACTTCGACCCCGGCGACGTGGTCGGCGTCGCGTTCGCCACCACCGGATCGACGCCGATTCCCGTCGACATCGCCGGCGTCGCGCTCGCCGACCATCCACGATTCGCCGACCGCCCGGCCGCGAAGGCGTGGCTGTGGAAAGACCACACGGCGCACGAGGAAGCGGCGCGCATCACCGAGCTCGCCTGGGAACACCGGCCCGAGCTCATCCGGGCCTGTGGCGGCACCTACTCGGCCGAGTGGTTCTGGGCGAAGATCCTGCACTGCCGCGAGGAAGACCCGGAGGTCTTCGAAGCGGCCTACTCGTGGGTCGAGCTGTGCGACTACATCGTCGGCGTGCTCACCGGCACGTCGGCACCGAGCGAACTGCGCCGCACCGTCACAGCTGCTGGGCACAAGGCGATGTACGCCGACAGTTGGGGCGGTCTGCCCGACGTCGAGTTCCTCGCCATGCTCGACCCGGCGCTCGCCGACCTGCGCGAGCGGCTCTACGACACGGCCTGGCCCGCCGCCCGAGTCGCCGGACACGTCACCGCTGAATGGGCCGAGCGCACCGGACTCGTCGCCGGCACGCCGGTCGCCGTCGGGCACTTCGACGCCCACGCCGCCGGCATCGCCGCCGGCGCGAAGGTCGGCACCTTCGTGAAGGTCATGGGCACCTCCACCTGCGACGTCACGGTCATCGAAGAACCGGCACCGGGCGAACTGCCAGACATCCCCGGCATGTGCGGCGTCGTCCGCGACAGCGTCGTCCCCGGATTCATCGGCGTGGAGGCCGGACAGTCCGCGGTCGGCGACATCTTCAACTGGTTCGCGCAGACCGTTCTCGGCGCCGACGAACCGGCTCGCGCTCTCACCGAACTCGGCGAGCGGGCGGCGTCGATGCGCGCCGGCGAGCACGGCCTGCTCGCCCTCGACTGGTTCAACGGCAACCGCTCGGTCCTCGTCGATCAACGCCTCAGCGGACTCATCGTCGGCCTCACGCTGCGATCGGAACCGCACCACATCCTGCGGGCGCTCGTCGAAGCGACAGCGTTCGGTGCGCGCCGAATCCTCGAGACCGTCGAAGCCAACGGCACGCCGATCGACACCGTCGTCGCGGCCGGTGGCCTCCCGACGAACGCGCAGTGGATGATGCAGGTGTACGCCGACGTGTTCGGCCGTGACATCACGATCGCCAGCACCAGCCAGGGCAGCGCACACGGCGCGGCGATCGTCGCCGCGGTCGCGGGCGGACACTTCGAGTCGATCGAAGCGGCGCAGGGCGCGCTCGCCCCGGCCGGCACCGACGTCGTGCGTCCCGACACGGCGAGCGCTGCCGTCTACGACGAGCTGTACGCCGACTTCACCACGCTGCACGACACGTTCGCAGCGAGTGGCGCGCTCGGCCCGATCATGAAGCGGTTGCTCGACATCCGCGATGGCGCCAGTCGATGACCCGGTCATCGCTGCGACGATCGGTGAGGCCGTGAACGCGACCGAAGAACGCCAGGCCACACCCGGCCCACTCAGCGCGCTGATCGAGCGGAGCAATCGGCTGGGCGCCGACACGCGCAACACCAACGAAGGCGGCGGCAACACGTCGGCGAAGGGCGTCGCCGTCGACCCGGTCAGCGGCGACGACGTCGAACTCCTCTGGGTGAAGGGGTCGGGAAGCGACCTGGCCACGCTCACCGCCGGGGACATTGCCGTGCTCGAACGCCAACGCATCGTCGCCATGCAGCGCGTCTACCGAGGACCCGACCACGAAGACGAGATGGTGCCGCTGTTCACCCGATGCTGCTTCGGCGAACCGGGCCCGGCGCCGTCGATCGACACCGCCATGCACGCGCTCGTCGACGCGCCGCACGTCGACCACCTCCATCCCGACGGTGTGATCGCGATCGCAGCGAGCGTCGACGGCCCCGAACTCACCGAGCGCATCTACGGCGGTCGAGTGCTGTGGGTCGACTGGCGGCGGCCCGGGTTCGAACTCGGCCTCCAGATCGCGCGTCTCCACCGCGAGCACCCCGAGGCGGTGGGCGTGGTGCTCGGCGGCCACGGCACCACCGCGTGGGGTGCCACCAGCGCCGAGTGCGAAGCCAACTCGCTCTGGATGATCCGCACCGCCGAGGAGTTCCTCGAACGCGAGGGCTGCGCTGACCCGTTGGGCGCCGTCGTCGACTCGCGCCGCCCACTCGACCCCGACCGGCGGGCGGCCGTCGCCCGTGTGATCCACCCGATGATCCGCGCGTGCGCATCGCACGACGAACCGATGGTGGGGCACTGGGACGACAGCGACGTCGTGCTCGACTTCGTGTCACGCGAGCGGGCCGAGGAACTCGCCGCGCTCGGCACGAGTTGCCCCGACCACTACCTCCGCCTCAAGGTCGCGCCGATGTTCCTCGACGTCGATCTGGACGTCGATCCGGCCGTCGATCCGACTGTCGATCGGTCGGCGATCGCGGCGACGCTCGACGAAGCCCATCGCCGCTACCGCGACGAGTACGCGGCGTACTACCGGCGGCACGCGACCGACGACTCGCCGCCCATGCGCGGCGCCGATCCTCGGATCGTGCTCGTCCCCGGAGTCGGGATGTTCAGCTTCGCCGCCGACGCCCGGACCGCACGCGTGTGCGGTGCCTACTACGTCAACGCGATCAACTCGATGCGCGGCGCCGAGTCGGTGTCGACGTACCGGCCGATTCCCGATTCCGAGAAGTTCCGCATCGAGTACTGGAGTCTCGAAGAAGCGAAGCTGCGCCGCAAGACGGTGCCGATGCTCAGCGGGCGCGTCGTCGTGGTCGCCGCCACCGAGCCCGCGTTCGCCGACGGACTCGTCGCTCGACTCGCCGCCGCCGGTGCTCACGTCGAGACCGCGGAGCACGACATCGTGGCGACCATCGAGCGCTGTGCCGAACGCTTCGGTGGCGTCGACACGGTCGTGGCGACGAGCGCGGCCGTCGCCGAAGCAGCACCGTTCGCCGCCGCATTGGCCGACGTCGCGCTGACCGACGCAGGTGGTCGCATCGTGGTGATCGACGACGAGCAACAGGGCGATGCCACGGGCTCGCCCTCCGCACCGTTCGCCGGGCACGCCGTGGCGTCGGTCGAACTCGTCGAAGTCGGCGTCAGCGACGCCATCCGACATCTCGACGTCGTCTCGAGGACGGTGGCATCGATCGCCGCCGGTGCACTCGACCCGGCGTCGGACCTGAACATCCGTCGCATCGACCGGGCGGTTCCCGGAACGGTGCCGACACCCAGCACGCACAGAGGAGAGCAATGACCCCCAGCGAGGAAGTCGAACTGTACGGCCCGGAGCTCGGTGAGCTGCGCGACGAAGTCGCCGCGCTCCACCTCGAGCTCCTGCGGAACGGACTCGTTGCCTGGACCGCGGGCAACATCTCGGCGCGCGTCCCCGGACACGACCTGTTCATCATCAAGCCGAGTGGCCTCGACTACGACGACCTGAGCGGTGACGACATGGTGCTCTGCACCCTCGACGGGGTGCCCGTCGAGGGGAGCCTCGGCAGCCACCGCAAACCGTCGAGCGACACCGGCACGCACGCGTACGTGTATCGCGAGATGCCGCACGTCGGGGGAGTGGTGCACACCCACTCGACGTACGCCACGGCGTGGGCCGCACGCGGCGAAGAGATCCCGTGTGTGCTCACGGCGATGGCCGACGAGTTCGGCGGCCCGGTTCCGGTCGCTCCGTTCCACGTCATCGGCGACGCTTCGATCGGTCAGGGCATCGTCGAGACCCTCACCGGACACCGCTCGCGAGCGGTGCTCATGCAGAACCACGGACCCTTCACCATCGGCAAGAACGCACGCGATGCGGTCAAGGCGGCCGTCATGGTCGAAGACGTCGCGCGCACCGTGCATCTCGCCCGCGAGCAGGGCGACCCGTTGTCGATTCCGAACGAGGCGATCGACTCGCTCTTCGACCGTTATCAGAACGTGTACGGCCAGTCGCCGCAATCGATGGGTGAGACCGTCGACGACCGCACTCAGCCGTGACGGGCAGGCAGCAGCAACCCGCGGGCCACGTCTTCCGACGTGATCAGCGCGTTGACGCAGCCACCGTTGAGCGCAGCGCGGATCGCTTCGAGCTTGTCCATGCCACCGGCGACCGCGATGACGTTGCTCATCGACTGCAGATCGCTCACCGCCACACCGATGCGGAGCTGTTGGAACTCGCCGTCGATGACCCGACCCGCGGGGTCGTACCACTCGCCCAAGATGTCGCCGACGGCGCCGTGATCGCGCAGCGTGGTCAACTGCTCGTCGGAGACGATGCCGTTCTGCAGGATGGTGGCGTTGCGGTCGACCGCGCCGATGCCGATCAGCGACGCGTCGGCCGTCTTGGCCAACTCGATCACGTCGGTCACGGCGCGTTCGCGACGCAACATGCTCGCCGCCTCGGGGCTCGACGCGAGGAACGGCGACGGGATGAAGCGGATGAAGTCGGAGAGCGCCGCATTGCCGATGCCGGTGACCTTCGGCGTGTACGCATCGATGCCGCCGGTGAGCGTGACGAGCGATGCGTCGCGGAACGCTTCCCGCTTGAGCACCTGCATCGCGCGCATCACCGTGTCGCCCCAGCCGACGCCGATGGTGGCGCCCGGCTTGAGGTAACGCGACAGGTAGTGCGCTGCTTCGAGCGCGAGCCGCGAGTTGGTGGCCTGTCCCGACATCGACGGCTCGTCCTGCGGAATGATCACGACGTCGTCGAGTCCGTAGCGAGCGCAGATGCTCTCCGCGAGTTCGAGGCCGCCGACACCCGACGTGTCGATCTCGATGGTCACCACGCCCGTCTGGCGGGCTCGATCGAGCAGGCGCCCGGCGGTGGCTCTCGACACGTGGAGTCGCTTGGCGATCTGCGCCTGGGTGAGGTTGTCTCGGTAGTAGTACCAAGCCACTCGAACGAGTGTCTCGCGGTCTCCGGGCTGGGTGTTGGTGCTGTTCACGGTCGAGATTCAGATCCTCGGAACAGGCGTCGTCACGGGTTCGATGTTACTGCAGGCGTGTTGCGTCGAGGTGAACTCCCGGGCCTCGTGCGCCACGAACGAGGAGGTCAGACATGACGCGACGCACCATGCTCGCCATCGGCGACAGCTATCTGCCGGTCGCGCAGATGGCCGAACACCTCGACGGGTGGGACGGCGACGTCGAGTACCGGTCGGTCACCGTGGTCGACGGCCCACCGATCGAGCGGATCAGAGAACACCAGGGTGATCCGGCACAGATCTCGGACTGGCTCGGCGCAACCCCGATCCTGCTCGTACACGCGGCTGCGGTGCCGGCGATGATCTTCGAACAGCACCCGACGCTCGAGGTCGTCGCATGCGCTCGGGGCAACCCGGTCAACGTCGACCTCGCCGCCGCACACGAGCACGGTGTGACGGTCTTGCACACCCCGGCCAAGAACGCCGTGGCGGTGGCCGACCTCACGATGGCGTCGACCCTGCTGCTGCTCCGTCGAGCCGTGCCCGCCGCTCGCTGGTTGACCGACCGAGCCGCCAGCGGCGAGCGGCACCTCGACTCGACGTTCGCCGGAGGCGCCTGGATGGCGACCGAACCGCGAGGGCTCACGATCGGGATCATCGGATTCGGTGCGGTCGGACGAGCCGTCGCCGAGCAAGCCGAGCGGTACGGCATGCGCGTCCTCGCCTTCGATCCGTTCCAGTCGGGCGACGATCGCCTCGTCGAACTCGACGAACTCGTGGCGACGAGCGATGTCGTCTCGATCCATGCGCCGGCCGTCGACGAGACCCGCCACCTCGTGAACCGCGACCTGCTGGCCGCCATGCGTCGCGGCGCCCACCTCATCAACACGGCGCGCGAATCGCTGCTCGACGAAGCGGCCGTGCTCGACGCGTTGAACGACGGACACCTCGCAGGCGCGGCCCTCGACGTGTGTGAGCCGACCGGGCGCTGGCCGGAACTGGCGGCGCATCCGAACGTGCTCGTCACTCCGCACATCGGTGGCGCAACACGTCAGACCCAGGACCGGGCGATGTCGATGCTGCTCGACGACCTGGCACGGATCGAACTCGGCGAACCACCCCTCCGAGTCAAACGCCCCTGACCCAGCTCGCTCACCAACCCCATCCAGCAACGCGACTCTCCAACCCCGGCCTCCGACGCCACGCTCCTCGAACACCTCACCGCAACTTCTCCACCACACCCCCGACACAGCAAGGAAGCACTCATGACCACCTACACACCCGACGCTCCACAACTCGTCCTCGCCATGGACCACGCTCGCCTGATGGGCGTCGTGCCCGGTCTGGAAGATCCGGGCGAGACCATCGAGATGGCGATCGAAGCCGGTGTCGACGCGATCATGACGAGCTACGGCGTGATCAAGCGCTACCGCGACCAACTGATCGGCCGAGTGCCGACGCTGCTCCGCGTCGACGGTGGCCCCAGCGTCTACCGCGAGGACTGGCTCGCCAACACCCAGTGGCGGCTGCTGCACACCATCGACGACGCGCAGGCACTCGGCGTCGACGGGTTGTGCTCGATGGTCTTCCTCGGTTCGGAGGTCGAGATGGACACGCTCGCCATCACCGCCGAGATCGCCCGCCACGCACTCGACGCATCGCTGCCGCTGATGGTCGAAGCGCTGCCGTGCCCCGGCGCACGCATCCCCGACCCGAACGACGCCCAGGCGATGGCCGACGCCTGCCGACTCGCCTTCGAACACGGTGCCGACGTCGTCAAGACCTACGCGACGGGCGACGCCGAGAGCTTCGCTCGCGTCACCGGCGGCTGCCCGGTGCCGGTCGTCGTGGCCGGAGGCCCGAAGATGGACACCGAGACCGCGATGCTGCAGGTGGTGAAAGAGACGCTCGACGCCGGTGGTCGAGGCGTGGTGTTCGGCCGCAACGTCTGGCAGGCACCGAACCCGGCGGCCGTGATCGGCGCGCTGCGCAACCTCATCCACGACGGCGGCACCGTCGAGTCGGCATCAGCGTTGCTCGCCTGAGGCACGCTGATGGCTGTGCGTGAACCGCTCCTCCTCGGCGTCGATGCAGGGACCTCGCGCGTGCGCGCGCTGGTGTTCACGCTCGACGGCGAGGTGGTCGGTCGCGGCGAAGCGGTGGCACCCACTCACTCCAGCCGGCCGGGCCGGTCCGAACAGACCGCCGACGGGCTGTGGACGGCGTGCTGCACTGCGATCACGTCTGCCATCGCCGACCCCGACATCGCGGCGCGCGTACGCGGGCTGTCGGTGGCGAGTTGCGGTGAGGCGTTCGTTCCGCTTGACGAGCACGGCGAGCCGACGCATTCGGTGATCGCATGGTTCGACGACCGGACCGTGCCGATGGCCGACGAGGTCGCCCGCCGGCTCGGCGCCGACGAACTGTTCGCGGTGACCGGGTTGACCACCGACCCGACCTTCTCGGTCATGAAGCTGCTGTGGATGCGCGACCACGCCGCGGCTGCGCTGGCACGGACCCGTGTGGTGCTGCCCGTCGCGCACTACCTCACGTGGCGGCTGAGCGGCGAGATCGCCGCCGACCTCACCCTGGCGTCGCGAACCCTCGCGCTCGACATCCACCGTCGGTCGTGGGCGACCGACCTCGTCGCCGACCTCGGTCTCGTCCCCGAGATCCTGCCGCCGCTGCAGCCGCTCGGCACGCTGCTGGGCTCGGTGCGCCGTGACGTGGCCCACGACCTCGGGCTGCCTCCCGACTGCTCGGTGGCGGTCGGCGGACACGACCACGTCATCGGCGCCCTCGCCGTCAACGGACTCGCCGCCGGGAGCACCATCGACTCGCTGGGCACCGCCGAAGCGATCACCGTCGGCCTCGACCGCACGATCTCCGACCCGGCGGTCGGGCGGCTCGGGTTCAACCAGGGCATCGGCACCGTCGGCACCGACGGCTTCCAATACGTGCTCGGCAGTTTCCTCGCGTCGGGCGCCTCCACCGAATGGGCACGCCAACTCTTCGGCCCCGACACCGCACACGCCGAACTGATCGCGTCAGCGGTGAACGTGCCCCCGGGCGCGAACGGTGTCGCCTTCGTCCCCGACCTCCGCGGCAAGCTCATTCCGACGCAAGACCCCGCTGCTCGCGGTGCCTGGCTCGGGCTCACCGCCGAGACCGACCGGTCGAGCATGTACCGAGCGGTGCTCGAAGGCGTGGCGCTCGAAGCGAAGCAGTTGCTCGACTCGTTGGGCTCGGTGGCGCCGCTTCCCGACGTGGCGTCGATCCGTGCGATCGGGGGCAACACGCGCAACCGACTTCTGCTCGAGATCAAGGCCTCGGTCTACGAGACGCCCGTGGAGTACTCGGTGATGCCGGAAGCGACGTCGTTCGGTGCCGCCCTCCTCGGCGGGTTGGCGGCCGGGCTCTTCACCAACTTTGCAGCTGCGGCGATCCGCGGCGTCGGCGACACGGCGATCGTGCAGCCGAACCCCGAATGGTTCGAGGTGTACCGGCACCGGCTGAGCGAGGTCCACGTTCCCGCCTACCGAACGCTGAGCGAGATCAATCATCGGCTGACCTCTTCGCGGCCGGCATCGACGCCCGACGGCTGACCGGAGCGGATCCGGCGTCGACACTCGTGATGTTGGATACTGCCGTATGACCACTGCTCCCGTCGATGGCGTGACGGAGATCGTCGACCCAGCCGACCCGCGTGTCGACGACTACCGCGAGCTCAACAGCATCGCGGTGCGCGCCGAGATGGAGGGCGACGAGTTCTTCATGGGGGAGGGGTACGTGCCGATCGACCGGATGCTCGACTCCGGGCACCGCATGCGGTCGGTGCTGCTGCACCCGAAACGTCTCAAACGATTCCTCCCGACGATGGAACGCCCCGAGATGGCCGGCGTGCCGGTCTACGTGGCCGAGCAGGAGGTCATCGCCGAGATCGTCGGCTTCAACATGTACCGCTGCTGCCTCGCGTCGGCTTACCGAGCGCCGATGCCGACCGTCCGCGAACTCGCTGAGTCGTGCCGGCGGATCGTCGTGCTCGAAGCCCTCAACGACGACCAGAACGTCGGTGCGATCGCCCGCGCCGCGCGCGCTTTCGAGATCGACGGCATCGTCATCAGCCCGACGTGCAACGACCCGTACCAACGCCGCACGGTGCGCGTGAGCATGGGCGAGATCCTGCACATGCCGGTCGCGCGAGCCGCCCCCGAGGACTGGCCCGCCGCCATCGAGACGTTGCACGAGAGCGGCTTCGAGACCTGGGCGATGACGCCGGCCGACGACGCGGTCGACCTGTGGGACCTCGAGGTTCCCGACAAGGTGGCGATCGTGTTGGGCGCCGAAGGGCACGGTCTCGAAGCTGCCACGATGCGTGCCACCACGCATCGCGTACGCATCCCGATCTCGCCCGTCGTCGACTCGCTCAACGTCGGTCACGCCGCCGCCGTGACGTTCGCCGCGGTCGGCCGACCACGCGGAGTGCGAACGACCGCCTGACCGTCACGCCCTGTTCACAATCGACCTGGTCCGAGGCAAACAAGACTCTCTACCATGGTCGGCATGGTCCCGAACGGCCGCGCACTCACGGCCACGAAGGTCACCCGCCCGAGCCCGCCGATCCGGTACCTCGATCGACCCCGCCTGGTCGAGCGGCTCGACGCCTCGCTCGGACACAGGTGCGGGCTCGTGCTCGTCAGCGCACCCGCCGGCGCCGGCAAGTCGACGCTGGTGAGCGGATGGCTGTCGAATCGTTCGGGCAGCGTCGCCTGGGTGCAGATCGACGAGGCCGACGCCGACCCCGCCCGGTTCTGGAGTTACGTGGCGTCGTCGCTCGCCGAGACCGTGCCGGCGATCACCGGCGCGGTCGCCACGGCGATGAGCGCCGGATACGACGAGGTCGTGACCGCCGTGGTCAACACGGTGACCGAGCATGCCGACGAGGTGGTGCTCGTGCTCGACGACTATCACCTCATCGACAACGCCGCGGTCCATCAGACGGTCGAGCAGCTCATCGGTTTCCGACCGTCGAACCTCGTCCTGGTGGTGTCGACGCGGGTCGATCCTCCGTTCCGCCTCGGCCGACTCCGAGTCCGCAACCAGGTCGCCGAGATCCGCGCCGCCGACCTGCGCTTCGACGAGGACGAGGCGAGCTGGCTGCTCGACGCCGAGGCGCTCGGACTCGATCGGACGGCAGTCGACCGGCTGTGCGACCGCACCGAAGGCTGGGCGGCCGGACTCGTCCTCGCCGGGCTCTCGCTCCCGACCGAGGGGAACGTCGACGAGTTCGTCGCGTCGTTCCACGGCGACGACCAGCTGATCGCCGACTACCTCGCGGAGGAGCTGCTCGACTCGCTCGATGACGACGAGCGGGCCCGTCTGCTCGACGCGTCGGTCCTCGAACGCATGTCGGGGCCGCTCATCGACGCGGTGTGCGGCACCGACGACGGTGCCGACTGGCTGCGCACCATCGCCGGCACCAACCAGCTGGTGATCGCACTCGACCGAACCGGCACGTGGTTCCGGTTCCATCACCTCCTTCGAGATCTGCTGCGCCTCGAACTCGAGCGGAGCGCACCCGAGCGACGTCAGGAGCTGCACGCCGCCGCGGGAGAATGGCACCGCGACGACGGCGACCTCGAGGACGCGATCGAGCACTTCATCGAGGGTGGACGCCGCGTCGAGGCCGCCGATCTCGTCGCCGACAATGCGACCACGCTGCTGAACAAGGGCAGGACGTACACCGTGCTGCGATACATCGAACGCCTCGGCGACGTGCTCGACGAACACTCGGCGCTCGCCGTCGTGCACGGCTGGACCACGTTCGTCACCGGCCGGTTCGGTGAAGCCGAACGGGCGCTGGCACTGGCCGAGCGGCTCGACGTCGACGGGATCGACGCCGGGCTGATCTGCGGCCTGTCGGCCATGATCCAGCTCGCTCAGGGCGACGTGTCGTCGGGGTTGGCGATCGTTGAGGATTCGCCGGAGGTGAAGCTGCCGACCCACGCGATGGTGCTGGGCGGTGTTCGGGTGATGGCCGGCCTGTTCGACGAGGCTCGGCCGTACCTCGCCCGCGCCGACGAGATGGCGACCAGCGCCCCCGACCACTTCTCGGCGGCGGTCACGCCGGTCTTCTCGGCCATCGCCGACATCGAGACCGGACAGACCGCCATCGCTCGCGAGACCGCCGAGCGCGCGATCGCCTACGCCGACGAGCATCGCTTCACCGAGGCTGCGCAGCTCGCACTCGCGCACAGCGTCGTCGCCCGCACCACCGACGATCCCGACCAGGCGCTCGCCGCAGCGCGACGCGGCGTACAGCTCGCCCGTCGCTCGCCCGAAGCCGTGATGCTCTCGTATGCGCTCGCCTCGGCCGCCGACGTCGCGTTCGACCACGACGACCCCGACGCCGAGAGCATGCTGCTCGAAGCGCGCTCGATCATCGACCGCTGTCCCGACCCCGGCATCGCCGGTCGCTACCTCGCCCGCGTCGAGTCACGCCACGGCAAAGCCGAACGCCCGGCCGCGGTCGGCGAGCTCGTCGAGGAGCTCAGCGATCGGGAGTTGTCGGTCCTTCGCTACCTGCCGAGCCGGCTGAGCCAACGCGAGATCGCCGGCGAGTTGTACGTGTCGCTCAACACGGTCAAGACGCACTGCCGGTCGATCTACCGCAAGCTCGCCGTCGACGGTCGCAAGCCGGCCGTGCAGGCAGCGCGCGATCTCGGTCTGCTGTAGCGCGAGCGCTCACCCGGGTGAGCGGTGCGTTCGGGCGAGGCGTGCTCACCCGAACGATCGGAATCATGAGCGTCGTCAACCCGACACGCAACCCGATCGGAGCTCTCCCGTGCAACATCTCGTCGACAACACCTGGTACGCCATCCACCGCAGCAGTGCGCTCGGTCGTCGGCCCGTCACCGTCGAGCGACTCGGCCGACGACTCGTCGTCTGGCGCACTCGCGACGGCGTCCACGCCGCCCCGGCCCAGTGTCCGCATCGCGGCGCCGACCTCGGTGCCGGCAAGGTGGTCGACGGCTGCCTGACGTGCCCGTATCACGGCATCGGCTACACCGCCGATGGCAGTGTCGCCACGCGACCCGCCATGGGAGCGAACGACGACGTCCCCGCCGACGCCAACCTGCGCACCCTGCCGACCGTCGACGCGCACGGCTACATCTGGGTGTGGCACGGCGACCTCTCGCCGCTCGACGGCCCGGAGTGGTTCGACGTCGAGGAACCCACGGCCACGGTCGGCGACGACCAGGTGTGGGACGTCCACTACTCGCGGTTCATGGAATCGGCGCTCGACTTCCACCACGTGCCCTTCGTCCACGGTGCGTACACGCCGGGCATCGGACGTGAACTGACCGATGTCGAGCTGATCGACGACGGCACACGTCTGTCGATGACCGCGAAGCTCACCAACGCGTCGTCGGGTCGATCGATCGCCGTCGCCGGCGAGGTCGTGATGCCGTGTGCACTGCGCGTGCGCATCGGGTCGACCGAGTTCGTCGCGGTCGGGACCCCCGTCGACGACGACCGCACCTGGGTGGCGGCCAACTATCACCCGTCGTACACCAAGCGCATCCCCGGACTGCGCGTGGTCGAGGCATGGCTGGCGATGTTCGTCGACTTCAAGCTCTTCCAGCGACAGGACCGGAGCATCTTCGAAGGCCTCGGATCGGCACCGAGCCCGCTCGAACGGATGGCATTGATGCCCGCCGACACCGGCTCCGAACTCTGGATCCGTCGCTGGCGCGAGATGCTCGGCGGCGATGGTTCCGACGGTTCCGACCGTTCCGACCGTCCTGGACCGGCGCCCGCCGTGTCCGGTCTCTCCGCCGGAGCCGAGGTGGACCAGCCGGTGGCGGTGCGCTAGCTGCGGTCGAGGTGAACGCTGTCGGCCGTGCCGACGAACGGGAGCCCGGCGGAGCCGAAGGCGTAGGTGATCAGGCCGACGTACACCGTCGGGCCGAAGGCGGCGGTGGGCCCGGGCAGGTTGCCGGTGCCCCGGTAGAGCTGCCAGTCGTCGGCGCCGCCGTCGAGGTTCGGTGTCTGCCAATACACGGTCAGGGTCCGGTCGGCATTGCCGACGATGCGGATGTCGGCGCGGCCGGCGGGAGCCGTACCGGCACCGATGTCATCGACGCGGGAGTGACCGGCGACCGTGTTCTTGCCTTCGATCGTGAACTGGGTGCCGCCTCGGTGTCCGACCACGACGTGGGCGCTGTCGGCGGCGTCGAGGTCGGCCGAGTGCACCTGCACGCCGGCGAAGATGTAGGCCGCTCCGGGTGGGTCGGGCGCGACCTGCGAGTCGGCCAGCGTGCCGATGCCGACGTTGCGAGCGATGTACACGAACGGAAAGGTCGCCGGCACGGCGTCGAGACGCCCCTGCGCATCGTGGTAGTGCAGCGTCTTGTCGTCGGCGTTGTCGGTGAGTTCGGCGCGATAGCGGCCGTCGACGCGGCCGACGGTCGGCAAGACCTCGGCATTCGTGGTGGTGTACCCGATCAGCGGTCCGGTGCCGTCGAAGTCGTCGGAGAACGAGGCCACGTCGTCGGGGTCGGATTCCGGCGGCGTCGTCCGCTCGGCTGGTTCGAACGCCTGACCTCCTGCGAGTCCGACGATCGTCGACGGTCCGTCGGCGCCCTGCGCGCTGATCGAGCCACCGACGATCACGGCCGTCACGATCGTCGCGGCGAACGCGCGGCGCGAGCGTTGACCAACCGGAGTCATCCGGCCGCTCCGGCGGCGACGCGCCCGGCGACCCGACGTCGAAGGGGATGACGATCGAAAGCCACACGCATGTATCGGCTCGGCGGCGTCGATTCTGAACCGAACCGCGCACTCGCGCCGCCGAGGTCGCGGGCAACGTCGATGCCGGACGGCCGGTCGAGGTGACCTACTCGTCGTAGGTCGGCGGGTAGGTGCGCAGGTCGCCTCGCCACTCGTCGACGTGGACGACCGAGTCGTAGCCCACTCGTTTGAGCGGCCCGAACTTCTTGCCGGGCCAGCCGACGGGGATGACGCAGCCGATGTGGACGTCGTCGGGAATCGACAGCGTCTCGCGGATCGTCGGTTCGGCCGTGCCCTGGAACGTGGTGAACACCGTGCCGAGGCCGAGCGCTCGCGCAGCGACGATGAGGTTCTGCGCGGCGGGGTAGATCGACGACCACACGAACGACTCGCGAGGCGCCGCATAGGGATACACCGCCTTGCCGCACACGAGGATCAACACCGGACACGACTTCAGGGTCTCGATCAGGTGCGCGGTGCCGTCGAGCATGAGACGGTGCGTGCGATCGGGGCGTTCCATCGCGGCGACCGGACGGGCCATGACGGCTTCGATGGCATCGCCGATCCGACGCTTCTTGTCGGCGTCCTTCACCACGACGAAGTCGCGACCCTGCGAGTTGCCGGGGCTCGGCGCCCACGTCGCCGCCGTGATGATCTGCTCGATCAGTTCGTCGTCGACCGGGTCGGGCTCGAGGTAGCGCATCGCCCGGCAGGTGCTCATTGCTTCGAAGACATCCATGGTCGTATTCCAGTACGTGTGTGTGCGATCGGCCGTGTCAGACGGTGTCGGCGAACAGCGCGTCGACCATCCGGTCGACGAGTTGGGCGATCGCGTCGGGCGACGTGTCGAGTGGGGTGAGTGAGTCGATCTGTGCCAGGCCGAGGAGCAAGAGGTAGAAGACCTTGATCTGCTCGACGGAGTCGGCGCGTGTGGTCTGCCACACGGCGGTGCGTTCGAGGTGCCAGTCGGTGAGGAGCGAGGCGAGGTCGGTTTCGCGCCCGGCGGCGACGTGGAGTTCGAGGAGCAGCCGGCGTGTCGGTGCGAAGTCGTCGGCGAGCCAGCGGCGGGCGATGTCGTGCGGCGATCGTGATGGGGTCGCGATCGTGCTGAGGGTCTGTTCGAGGCTGTGGCGCGCGGCGTGGATGAGCAGGTCGGCCTTGCCGGCGAAGTGCTTGTAGACGGCGGGCCCGGAGATGCCCGCCCGCTCGGCGATCCGGGTGAGGCTGGCCCGGCTGAACCCGCGCTCGACGAACTCGTCGACCGCAGCAGCGATGAGTCGTTCGCCGGTGGCGACCACGTTGTCGTCCTTGGCCGGTCGACCGATCCGGGCGCTCGACCGGCGCTGGGTGGGTCCACGTTGCGCCGCCATCGAGCGAAAGGTTAATCTGCATTCACTTATTCGGCAAACGGTCGGCTTCCCGGGGGACGGGTGGCTCGGACGACGAACTCCTCGGGGGACGAGATGGACGACTTCGACTTCTTTTCGGACGCGTTTCGCGCCGATCCGCACAGCGCCTACGCCCGCATGCGTGGCGAGTGCCCGGTCGCGCACGCCAGCGAGCCGTACGACTGGTGGGCGGCCACACGCGCCGACGACGTCAGCCAGATGCTGCGCAAGTACAAGTTGTGGAGCAGCGCCGAGGGCCCGGGCCTGGCGTACGCCGGAGGGAGTGCGCTCGTCAGCGTCGACCCGCCGCAGCACACGTCCGACCGGCGGCTCGTGCAGCAGGCGTTCAACGCCGAGACCCTCGAAGCGATGGAGCCCGACATCCGCACGCTCGTCGGTGCCGAGATGGACACCTGGCAGGCCGGCGGTGAGGGGGATCTCATGGCACTGCTGGCCACGCCCGTGCCGCTGATCGTCATCGCCTGGCTGCTCGGTCTCGACGTCGACTACTGCCGCGAGATCCGTCCACGCGCCGACGCGGTCGTCGCCCGCAACGCCGACATCCAGTCGGCCAAGCCCGACTCGCGCAACCGTGATCGCGAGGAGGAGACCACCTACTTCCTGCGGATGATCGCCGAGCGTCGCCAGATGATGGCCGACGGCGCCGAACTCCCCGACGACACGCTCACCGCCCTGATGACCGCCGAGGTCGATGGTCGGGTGCTCACCGACATCGACGTGCTCGGCTTCATGGGGTTCCTGTTCATCGCGGGCAGCCAGACCACCACGCAGCTCATCGGCAACATGGTCTGGCGCCTGCTCCAACATCCCGATCAGTTGGAGTTGGTGCGCAACGACCGGTCACTCATCCCGAACTGTGTCGAGGAGAGTCTTCGCTTCGACGCCCCGGTGCACGGTCTGTTCCGCACCAACACCGAACCGACCGAACTGCGCGGTGTGGCGATCCCGGAGAACTCGAAGGTGATGTGTTCGTTCTTCTCGGCGAACATGGACCCCGAGATGTGGGATGAACCCGAGCGGTTCGACATCACGCGCGATCTCGACACGCTGAAGAAGCACTTCGCGTTCGGCAAAGGCATCCACTTCTGCATGGGTGCACCGCTCAGCAGAGTCGAGGCGTCGGTGGCACTCGACGCGATCCTCGATCGGCTGCCCAACCTCCGCCTCACCGGTGAACCGACCTTCATCTCGGCACCCGTACTCCACGGCGTCGAGACGCTGCCGGTCGCCTGGGACATGGCGTGAGTTACCCCAACGTCTTCCAGCCGCTGACGATCGGCGGGTGCACGATCCCGAACCGGATCGTGCGTACCGCGCACTCGACCGGGGCGACGGGCGACGGGCTGATCGCCTATCACGAGGCCCGAGCGAAGGGTGGTGTCGGTCTCGCGATCATCGAGATCGCCGGGGTCAACACCGACTCACCGACCGGCATCCCCGTGTATTCCGACGACGTGCTGGCCTGGTACGAGCAGTTGGCCGAGCGGATGCACACGCACGGCACCAAGGTCTTACAGCAGCTGTGGCACGGCGGCATCACGGTGCAGCGCGTGCCCGGCAAGCGGCCGGTCGGACCGAGCGCGATCCCCAACGCGATGGTCGGCGTGACACCCCGAGCGATGACCACCGGCGAGATCGCCGACGTCGTCGCCGACTTCGCGGCAGCAGCCCGGCGCGTCGAGCGCGGCGGCCTCGACGGCATCGAGCTGCACGCGGCGCACGGCTACCTGCTCGGTTCGTTCATCTCGCCGGCCACCAACCAGCGCGACGACGAGTATGGCGGATCGCTCGCCAATCGGGTCCGCTTCGTGCGCGAGGTGCTCGCCGCGATCCGGTCGGAGGTGAGCGACGGGTTCCCGGTGGGCATCCGCATCTCGGGCGACGAGTTCATCGACGGTGGCATCGATCACGTCGAAGCCGAGGCGATCGCTCGCGAACTCGAAGGAGACATCGACTTCCTCGACGTGTCGATGGGGACCTACTGGCGGTTCCACAAGTTCTTGTCGACGCTCGACGACCCGCTCGGCTACGAACTCGACAACAACCAGCACGTCACGAAGGTCGTCGACGTGCCGACGATCGTGACCGGTCGGATCATGACCCTCGACCACGCCGACCACATCGTCGGTTCGGGCATGGCCGACATGGTGTCGATCGTGCGGGCGATGATCGCCGACCCCGATCTGGTGGTGAAGGCGAGCGAGGGTCGCGAGAGCGAGATCCGGCCGTGCATCGGCACGTCGATGGGGTGCGTCGCGCAGTTGATGACCACCGGCAAGATCCAGTGCGTCGTCAACGTCGCCGCCGGCGCCGAGACGAAGGTGCCGTTCGAGACACCGGGACCGGCCGACGTGATCAAGAAGGTGATCGTGGTCGGCGGTGGCCCCGCCGGAATGGAAGCAGCGCGCACCGCGGCGCTTCGCGGGCACGAGGTCGACCTGTACGAGATGACCGGTGCGCTCGGCGGGCAGGTGCGGATGGCCGCCTCGGTGCCGCCGCGCTCCGACCTCGAAGCGATCACCCGGTGGCAGGCCGACGAGATCGATCGGCTCGGCGTGCGCGTCCACCTGCGCACACCCGTCGACCCCGACCTGATCGTGGCGGCGGGTGCCGACGAGGTCATCGTCGCCACCGGGTCGACGCCGAAGTCGCCCGGCTTCCAGCTGTCGTCGCCGTCGATCGCGGTGCCGGGCGCCGATCTCCCACACGTCGCGACGAGCTGGGAGGTCCTCGGTTTCGGCGGGCGCGCCACGGTCGGCACGAAGGCGGTCGTGTACGACGACACCGGCACCTTCGAAGCGATCTCGGTCGCCGACAAACTGCTCGCCGCCGGTGCCGACGTCACGATCATCGGTCGCCACGAACAGCTCGGCGCGAAGATCCCGTTCCCGCCCGCGACCGTCGCCGCGAGCCGCGAACGGCTCTTCGCTGCGGGCGTCACGTTCGTTCCGACCATGGCACTGTCGCGCATCACCGAGACCTCGGTGGTCGCCGTCGGACTCGGCTTGGGCCACGAGCAGACCATCGAGGCCGACACGGTGTGCATCGTCACCTATCACGACCTCAACGACGAACTCGCCACGCACCTCTCCACACACCACGCCACACACCACGCCGGCGACGCGACGTCGTTCGGCGTCCACCTCGTCGGCAACGCCAACGGCACCGACACGATCCAAGCCGCCATCCACAGCGCCGCGGCCGTGACCCGCACCATGTGACGCGAGCCGCTTGTTTCCTTCGGACCTGGTCTGAGGGAAACAAGCGGTTGTTTCCCTTGGTCCCGGTCTGAGGGAAACAAGCGGTCACCGTGTGTAAGGCATGGTTAATCAGATGTTGTAAGTAGCGCGAACAGCGGGCTAGCTTCTCGGCGTGCTCAACTCATCACGCCGTCTCCGTCGTCTGGCCGTTCCGGTCCTGCTGTCGCTCGTCGCCGCTTCGTGCGGAAGCGACGGCGCCGACCAGGCCGACACCTCGGCTGATTCGCCCAGCGTCACCGCCGACGTGTCGGCGACCGAAGCCACCGACGGTCCCGACACGACCGAGGCTCCCGAGTCGGCCGAGTCTGAAGCCGCCGACGAGTCGGCCGTCGACCAGGTGAACGACGCGGCGTACCCGGTCACGATCGAGCACCGTTTCGGTTCGACGGTCATCCCCGAACGACCCGAGCGCATCGTGACGCTCAACGTGCAATGGACCGACGCCGTGCTCGCCATGGGCGAGACGCCCGCCGCCTACATGCTGACCAGCACCGTCGGCGAGACCGACCCGTACCCGTGGCAGACCGGTCTGCTCGACGGTGTCGAACGAATCGATTCCGCCGGTCAGATTCCGTTCGAGATGGTGTCGGCACTCGACCCCGACCTCATTCTCGTCACGTTCGCCGTCGCCGAGGAGGCCGACTTCGACCTGCTCTCCGACATCGCCCCGACCCTCGCCTTCCTCAGCGATCTCGAGGTCGAGCCGTGGGCCGACCAGGTGGCCGCGCTCGGTGAGGCACTTGGCGAACCCGAACGGGCGGCCGAGGTGATCGCCGGGGTCGACGCCCAAGTGGCCGAACTCGCGGCCGAGCTGCCCGGCCTCGCCGGCAAGACCTACACCTTCGCCAACCTCGTTCCCGGTGACACGATCTACGTGATCGCCGACCCCGACGACGGCGCGAGCCGCGTCTTCAACGCACTCGGTATGGAGCTCGACCCGGAGATCGTCGCCATCGACGAAGGAGCCGTCGGCCGTGTGCAGATCAGCTACGAGCAAATCGGCCTGCTCCAGGCCGACCTCGTCGGCGTGTTGCTGAACGGCGCCGAGCCTGACTCGATCGTCGGCCTGTCCGAACTGCCGTCGGCCGAGAGCGGTGCGCTCATCGACTTCACGCTGCCCGACATCGTCGGCCTGAACACGCCGACGCCGCTGTCGGTCCCGTACCTGCTCGACCTGATGCGTCCGCAACTCGAACTCGTCGCCGGCGACGCCTGACATGGCCGAGCGCGCCGGTGGCGGCGGGTATGCGACCGGCGGTCGGGTCGGCTCGGGCGAGCGAACGCTGCCGCCGGGGTTCGTCACCGGCGTCGGTCGGGTCGTCGCTGCCAGCGACGTCGGACCGCGCCTGCGACGAGTCGTCGTGCAGGCACCGGAGTTCGAGACTCTCGACTGCGGTGACGGGCCGGCGCCGGGCTTCCGAGTGCTCATCCCGTCGTCCGGTCACCCGGTGGTGATGCCGACCGCCTCGCTCGAAGCCGGCCTCACGTATCCAGACGGAGTCGAACCGTCGACTCCCCGAACCATCACCGTTCGGCGCCACGATCCGGTCGCCGCGACGATCGAGATCGATGTCGCGATGACGCACGACGGTGTCCTGGTCGACTGGGCCTCCTCGGCTGCGGTTGGTGGCGAGGTCGGGTTCGCCGGGCCGCGTCGGTTCCCTCCCTTGCCCGATGGTCCGCTCGTCTTGCTCGGCGACGAGTCGGCTCTGCCTGCCATCGCGGCCATCATCGAGACATCGTCGAGGGATCGGATACCGCTGTTCCACGTGGGCGTCGAAGTGGACACGAGCGCCGACGAGATCGAACTCGGTGTGCCGGTCGCGTGGTATCGACGCGACGGTCAGACGCCCGGCGCGGCGCTCGTCGCCGGTGTGGCGGCGCTCGCGCTTCCGGCGGGAGCGGTCGTGTGGGTGGCCGGTGAGGCGCGAATGGCCCGCGGCGTGCGCCGACTGCTGGAGCAGACGAGTCCTCCGCCGCAGCACATCAGAGCATCGGGCTACTGGCGCGCGAACACGGCGTCGGACGAACTCGACGAGAAGATCCTCGAACTGACCCGGGAGCTGGTCGCCTCGGGTGACTCGATGGAGTTGCTCGACGAGTTCGCGCTCGCGTTCGAAGAACGCGAGGACTGACTCGCGTCGGTATGACGACGTCTCGCTGACGTCGTGGGCCTAGCGGACGACGATCGACTCGTTGCCCCAGGGTGACACCGCAGCGGGAGCGACGTCGTCGGAGCGGAACGCGTCGGGCAGTTCCTCGACCATGTGGAGCACCGCACCCAGCCGTCCGATGCCGACGAACAGCGCGGCGTTGAACGCGAGTTCGAGGATCTCGCCTTCGCTGAAGTGCTCGTGCAGGCGCTCGAAGAGCTCGTCGTCGATGTCGAGATGGTTGGTGGCGAACAGCTCACCGAATCGGATGGCGGCCTTCTCGGCCTCGCTCAGATCGGGTGCCTCGTAGGGCTTCTCGAGCGAGCAGACGGCGTCTTCGGTCAGCCCGTCCTGGAGCGCGTCGTCGTAGCGAATCGCCATGCAGCTTCGGCACTGATTGTGGAATGCGACGCGCAACCTGACGAGCTCGACGAGGCGCGGACTCAGCGTGCGGTTGCGTTTGAGGCTCCCCGAGAACGACATCAGCCCTTTGGCGAGATCGGGGCGATGCGCGAAGTAGCGCATCAGCCCGTTCTCCAACGGCGTTCGGTTCTCTGGATGGATCGCGTCCTTGAGTTCGGGATCCCAATCCTGCGGATCGATCGACGACAGTCGCGTCATGGCTGCGTTCCTTTCGCACGTGGAGTACGCCACCGACACTATGAAGCGGTCGGTGCGTCGTGCTCATCGGAGCGCGTCGGGTTCCTCGCGTGCACGTCGCTCGAGTGCGATGAGCGGACCGATCGTGGTGGCGATCCACAACGCGAGCGGCCACGCCGACGAGTCGGTGACGACGATGACCGCGGCCCACACGGCCGACAGCGCGAGCCACGCCCACGGCAGCACGCGCCGCAGCGTCGAGCGTCGCCCCGACGGCCGAGCGGGATGATCGATCGTGCTCATCACTCGCCGTCGTCGGCGACGCGGATGACGGTCTTGCCGCGCGCCGTGCCGGTCTCGAACTGACGCATCGCGTCGCGTGCCTGATCGAGCGGGAAGCGGTTGGAGACCGCCGGGACGACCGCCCCCGACTCGAGGTGCTCGGCCAGACGTTCGATGAACGAGTGCGCTTCGGTGCTCATGAACATGGTGAGTCGTTGGTGGACGAAGGGCGACAGCGCCGTGGCGCGGATCTGCCGACCGACACCGCCGGTGATGCGGTTGCCGTCTTCGCCACCCACGATGACGAGCGTGCCCGAGCGGGTGAGGAGGCGGCGCAGCTTGCGCACCGGGTTGCGGCCGCCGATGTCGACGACCAGGTCGTAGGGATCGGCCTGTTCGGCGATGTCGGCGATGTCGGTGGTCCGATGGTCGTACACCCGCTCGGCGCCGAGCGAGGCGACGAGTTCGAGGTTGTCGGTGCCGGCGACCCCGTCGACGATGCCGCCGAGGGCGCGCGCCAACTGCACCGCGAAGCTGCCGACGCCACCGGACGCGCCGATGACGAGGACGCGTTGGCCGGGCTCCAGGCGGCCGACGTCGGTCAGCGCCTGGAGCGCCGCGATGCCCGACACGCTCGACGCTGCTGCGTGCTCGAAGCTGAGCCCGGCGGGCTTCTTCGCCAACTTGCTCTCGGCGGCAGCGGTGAACTCGGCGAGCGAACCCTTCGCGATGCCGAACACCTCGTCGCCGACCTCGAAGCGGGTCACGTCGTCGCCGACGGCGCGGACGATGCCGGCGACGTCGAGACCGACGACCGGCTGCTTCGGGCGACGGAACCCGTAGCCGACGAGGCGGATCAGCCACGGACGGCCGGTCATCAGGTGTTCGGTGCCGCGGTCGACGGCGGCGGCGACGACCTCGACGAGCACCTCGTCGGCGCCGATCGTGGGCCGATCGATCTCGGCGAGTTCGAGCACGTCGGTACCGCCGTAGCGGTGTTGGACGACGGCACGCATGCGCGTGCCCGAGAGTGTCGTGGGGCTGCTCTGTGTGCGGTTGATGGTCTGCATGGGTGTCTCCGAGTTTCGATTCGTACTTTGTACGAGACACTGTAGTCGTACAATGTACGAAGTCAACTGATTTTCTGGCTCGGCCCGTGAGCGCAACCGTTCGCGCCCGAGCCGCGGTGCGTTCGGGGGCGAGCTGGGCTGGCATGATCGGGCGATGAGCACCCCCGGTTCCGACGGCAACTCCCGACCCCTCGACGGCAACTGCCGACCCCTCGACGGCGCTGGCGGCGCCGACGAGGATGGCGGCGGCGACGTGGTCGATCGAGCCGTCGGGCGTCTGGCCGCTGCCGCGGCCTCCGGCGTGCCGTGCGCTCCGGTCCGCGATCTGATCGGCTCCGACGCGTCGAACGCGTACGAGGTTCAAGAGCGCGCGACGCAGCTCCGGATCCGAGACGGTGCGACCATCGTCGGTCGCAAGATCGGGCTCACGTCGCAGGCGGCGCGCGATCAGTTCGGCGTCGACGAACCCGACATCGGCGTCCTGTTCGACGACATGTCGCGGCCCGACGGCGCCACCGTGTCACTCGACGAACTGATCCAACCCATGGTCGAAGCCGAGGTGGCCTTCGTGCTCGGCGACGACCTCGTCGACGGTGAACTCGACGTCGCTCGCGTGCGCGCCGCCGTGCGCGAATGTCGGGCTGCGTTCGAGATCGTCGACAGTCGGATCGCCACGTGGGACATCACGATCGGCGACACCATCGCCGACAACGGATCGAGTGGGTTGTTCGTGTTGAGCGAGACGGGGCGGACGCTCGACGAGGTCGAACCCGCCGAGGTGGAGATGGAGGTCCGGCGCGACGGCGAGGTGGTGTCGTCGGGGCGTGGCGACGCGTGTCTCGGCGATCCGCTCAACGCGCTGGTCTGGTTGGCGCAGACCGCCCGCGAACTCGGTCGGCCGCTCCGCTCCGGCGAGGTCGTGTTGTCGGGTGCGCTCGGGCCGATGGTGGTTGTAGCCGGCGGTGAACACTTCGTCGCCGAGATGACCGGGCTCGGCACCGTCTCGGTGTCGTTCGACGTTCGCGGCGAGGATGCCGCGACCACGACGCCGTAGTGCCGATGTCAGCCGGCGTTCACCAGGTGCACATCCCGCCGGTGACGTTGAGCGCCTGACCGGTGAGGTACCCGGCCCCGTCCGACGCGAGGTGGGCGATCAGCGACGCCACGTCGCCCTCGCTCGCGAGCCGGCCGAGTGGACTCTTCGCCGTCCATGCTGCGACGTCCTGCGGACTCCGCGTGTCGGCACCCATCTCGGTGAGCACGTAGCCCGGGCAGATCGAGTTGACGGTGATGTCGTGCTCGCCGAACTCCATCGAAGCGATCCGGCTGAGCGCGACGACCGCAGACTTCGACGCGGCGTACGCGGCCTCACCGGGCGTGCCGAGCTTGGCCGCCATCGAGGCCATGTTGACGACGCGACCACCGCCCGCGGCGATCATCGCCGGCACGACCGCCTGCATCGTGGTGACCATCGAACGGACGTTGATCTGTTGCACGCGATCCCAGTCGTCGATCTCCATGTCGAGAATCGACGAGCGGAAGAAGACGCCGGCGTTGTTGACCAGGAGCCAGAACGCCTCGTCGTCGGCCAGCGCGGCCAACTGCCCGCGCACGTCGTCGGACGCGGTGAGGTCGGCGACGATCGAGGTGGCTCCGAGTCGGTCGGCCACCTCGGTGACGCCGGGGTCGACGTCGAGCAACACGAGGCGCATGTCGATCGTGGCGAGGTGCTCGGCGACCGACCGTCCGATTCCCTTCGCCGCGCCGGTGACGAGGGCGCGGCGGCCTGCGAGCGTGGTGGTCACGCCGTCACGCCTGGCCGAGCACCTGCGCGCGCAGCGACTCGTCGCGGAACAGCTCCTGCACGGCGTGCATGATCGTCTGGGTCTGTGCGTCGACCTCGATGTTGATCCGTGTGCCGGGCTCGGCGCGACCGAGGGTGGTGCGCTCGAGCGTCTCGGGGATCAGGCTGACGGCGATCCGGTTGGCGTCGCGGTCGACGCGCGAGATCGTGAGGCTCGCGCCGTCGAGCGAGATCCACCCCTTCCACAGCAGGTTGCGCATGTGTTCGGGTTCGACGTCGAACCACATGGTTCGGTTGTCGCCGTCGACCTCGATCTCCGACACGATGGCCGTGCCCGACACGTGGCCCGACAGGATGTGTCCGCCGAGCTCGTCACCGAACTTGAGTGACCGTTCGATGTTGACGCGGTCGCCGACCTCGACGTCGGCGAGGTTGGTGAGACTGAGCGTCTCGCCGATCACGTCGAAGCGCACGATGCCGCCGTCGATCTTCGCGGCGGTGAGGCACGCGCCGTTGTTGGCGACGGAAGCGCCCAACTGCAAGCCCTCGGCATGGTCGCCGAGGTCGACCGTCATGCGGCAGACGCCGTCGACGATCTCCTTCTCGATGACCTCGCACTGGTCTTGAACGATTCCGGTGAACATGGCTGATCTCGGCTTTCTCTTCGGTTGTCTGTGGTTCTCGGGGGAGGAATGTCGTGAGTTGTCGTGGGCGTGACGTCGGTGCCGGATGTTGCGACCTGGCGTTCGGTCCGGTGACATCGATACATCGCTCGATGGTCGCTTTCGTCATATTCGCGCACGTGTTCACATGGCGTTCACAGTCGACGTCGGCCGTGTGCCGGATGCGGTCCGAAGGCGACGTTGTGCCTGCAAACACTGAGGTTCCGAGGCTGCAACGGCGTCCACCTCCGAGATCTTGCCACGATGAACGCTGGATTACCAGCAAGTCGTCAGACTGCATTGTTACGGACCGTGGGCTAGCTTGCCCGCCCATGAACATCGTGTGGACCTTCCGGAGAACCGCCCGACGCCACGGCGCGCGCACGTTCCTGATCGACAGTGAGACCTGCCTGAACTACGCCCAGGCCGACCGCATGACCGACGCGATCGCGGCCGATCTACAGGCGCGCGGCATCGAGCGAGGGGATCGTGTCGGTCTCTGTGCGCCCGATCAGGTCGGACTCTGGTTGGCCATCATCGGCACGTGGAAAGCGGGAGCACTGCCCGCGCTGCTCGACCCGCAACTGGGTCCCGATGCGCTGCCGTATTTCATCGACGACATCGACGCGAAGGTCGTCGTCGCCGTTCCCGCCCGCCACGACGACCTCCGCGCCGCTGGAGCCGCATCGGTCATCGCCCTCGGCGAGCTCGGTCGGGCCGACGAGGCGCCGATCGACTGTCACGACGACGACGCGCCGCTGTACCTGTCGTACACGTCGGGTACGACCGGTGCGCCGAAGGGCGCCGTGCTCCGGTCGGGTCCTGTCACCCTGGCAACGGCGTGCATCGGCGAACGACTCGGGCTGACGAGCGACGACGTGCTGCTCGCCACCACGCCGATCGCGAGCAGCTTCCAACTGGTCGCGGCGCTGATGCCGGCGATCCACGCCGGTGCTGCGGTGGCCTTGGTCGCCGGCCGTCCGGTCGACGAGATGTGGGAGGTCGCGCGTACCTCCAATGCCACGGTCATGGTCGGCTACCCACTGACGCTGGCCGACATCGTCAACGCTCCCGGTGCCGAGGACAGTTCGTTCCGCATCGCGATGTCGGGAGGCTCACCGCTCGCGCCTCGGATCAAGCGTGACTACCGCGACCGGATGGGCATCGCGCTCATGGAGACCTACGGGCAGAGCGAGATGGGCGGGTTCATGGCGATGGGCAGCCCGAGTGACGGCGACCGAGCGCTCGCCGGATACGTCGGCCGCCCGTTGCCCGACCGCGTGGCGTACGTCGGTGGTCGTGACCATGCCGAACTCCCGGCCGGTGAGATCGGCGAGGTCATGGTGACGCACGGCTACTTCGACTCGTACCGGAACAAGCCGGGCAAGTTCGACGAGGCGACCGCCGGTGGCGTGCTCCACACCGGCGACGTCGCGGTGAGCGACGCCGACGGCTTCCTCAAGGTCCTCGGTCGCACGCGTGAGACCGAGGCGGCCGTCGAGCGCGGCGGGTTCCTCCGCGAGCTCGAAGATGCGCTGTACGAACATCCCGCGGTGCTCCACGCTGCCGTCGTCGAGACCGACGACGGTCGGCTGGCCGGGTTCTTCCAGACGCTCGACGGCGAGCCGCTCGACCCCGATGCCCTGCTGGCGCACGCCGCCGAGCTCGTCGCCCCGGCACTGCTTCCGGCCTCGATGACGCAGCTCGACGAGATGCCCCGAACGTTCAGCGGCAAGGCCGACCGCCTGCGCATGGCCGCCAGCGTGAGCGAGTGAACCGATGACCTCCACCGCACACGAGCTCCTCTCGTCGTCGACCCTCGCGCACGCCGATCGAACGGCACTGCACTGGGTCGATCGCGATCGCACGCTCACCTACGCAGCGGCGAGCGACGCGATGGCGCGGGCCGCTTCGACACTCGACGCGTTCGGCGTCGCCCCCGGCGGACACGTCGGCGTCTTCGCTCACCCTGGTCTCGACTACGTGGTGGCGATGCTCGGCTCGTGGTCGCTCGGCGCCGCGGCCGCGCTCGTCGACCTCGCTGCGAAGCAGTCGTTCGGAGCGCAGATGTCGAGTGTCGCTCCCGACGCGATCATCTACACCAACGATCACTTCGACGACGTCCGGCCGGCGATCGACCAGCTCCCGACCGTCCGCGCCTACGCCGGGATGGACGGTCCGCAGGCCGGCAACGTCGGTTGGCTCGAGGCGCTGGCGACCGCCACGCCGCGCTCGGCCGACGGATCGATCTCGGTCGACGGCGAGGCGACGGCCATCGTCACGTTCGGCCCCGACGATGCGCCCGTCGCGGTTCGTCATCGAGATCTCGTCGATGGGGCCGAGCGCTTCGTCGAGCGCGTCGGGTTGACCGTCGACGACGTGACGCTGTGCGCGGTTCCGCTGGCGACTCGCTTCCATCTCGAAGCGAGCGTGCTCGCCGCGTTCTCGGTGGGGGCGACGGCCGGAATGCTCAAGACGTGGGACCGCGAATCGGCGTGGGAAGCAATGGACCGGCACGGCACCACCGTGCTCTGCGCCGATGTGATGCACTGTCGCGATCTGTTCGACGAGTCGTCGGCGCGAGGGCGAACGCCAGCGGCTCTGCGTGCGGTGGTCGCGGCGGACGTCGACGCAGCTGCCATGCTCGGACTTCTGCAGGAACGTTTCGACCTCGAGGTGTACGACGCATGAAAGACAATCGCGACATCACGTCCGCCGTCCTGCGGCTCTGGCGCGGCGCGTTGGCGTCGGGACTCGGCATGCCGTCGGAGGCCGAACTCGCCGAGCAGGCAGGGGCCAGCCGTCCGGCGGTGCGTGAAGTCCTCATCCGCATGGAGGAGGACGGACTGATCGTGCGGCGTCACGGATCGGGCACGTACCCGAACCCGGCGGCGCTCGAGGTGCCGACGCGGCTCGACAAGGCGGCCGACTTCGCCGACCGACTCGCCGCCGCCGGCTACGAGTCGCGTGTCGAAGTGATGCGCGCCGACGTGCTCGTCGTCGACCCAGACGACGTGCCGCGCTTCGCCACCACCGAGCCGATCCGACTGCTCCGCACGACCAAGCGCTGGTGGGCCGACGACGCGGTGGCCGTGGTCGCGGTCGACCAGGTGCCGCTCGCTCCGAACGTGTCCGACGACGAGGCCACGGCCCGTGCCGCCGACGCGATGACGGTGCTGGCGGAGTCGATCGGTCGCGGCACCGCCGACTGGATGTTCACCTGGCCGGCCGCCGCGGTGCTCGACGCCGAGACGGCCGAGTTGTTGCAACGCTCCGACGGTGACGCGGTCCTGCGGATCGAGAACCTCGGCGTCGACCGTCGAGATCGCCGCGTGTTCCATGCGCTCGAGTACCACTGCCCCGGCATCGTCGAGTACGGCCTGATCCACACGTTGCAGTAGCGAGCGGGTCGGAGACCGACCGACGGCGTGCCTGCCTCGGACCGGTCGTCACCGACGCGACCCTCGTGCGTAACGCGACGGAAACAAAGACGTATTACCTTTCCGATATGCCACTGCTGCCGACCGGTCGTCGTTCCGACGCCCCCGATGAGCTCTCCGACCAACGGTCGGTCGCCATCTCCGGAGTCCACAAGGTGTTCCGGAGCCGTGGAACTGCGGTGGAGGCGTTGCGTTCGGTCGACCTCCACATCCGCGGCGGCGAGTTCGTCAGCCTGCTCGGCCCATCGGGTTGCGGCAAGTCGACCTTGCTCCGTGTGATCGGCGGACTGGTCGAACCCGACGCCGGCATCGTCACCGTCGGCGGACTCACCCCCAACACGGCGCGGCGGATGAAGCGCTTCGGCCTCGTCCCGCAGGCGTCGTCACTCGTGCCGTGGGCGACCGTCGACAAGAACGTGCGCTTCCTCTCGTCGCTCGAATCGCGTCGCGACGTCGGGCACTCCGCGCTCTCCGACGACGAGATCGACGACCTGATCGACACCGTCGGGCTCAGCAAGTTCCGCAACTCGTACCCGCACGAGCTGTCGGGCGGCATGCAGCAGCGCGTCTCGCTCGTGCGTGGCTTCGCCCTCGGCGCCCCCGTGCTGCTGATGGACGAACCATTCGCCGCGCTCGACGAGATCACCCGCTCCGACATGCGCTACCTCCTGCTCGAACTGTGGGAACGCACCGGTACAAGCGTCGTGTTCGTGACGCACTCGATCAGCGAATCGGTCATCCTGTCCGACCGGGTGGTCGTCATGGCGGCCCGCCCGGGACGCATCGCCGCCGTCGAAGAGATCGGGCTGCCCCGTCCGCGCACGCCCGAGATGGAAGATGCCCACGAGTTCCACGAGCACGCACGCGTGCTGCGGACACACCTGAAGGAGCATCACTCGTGACGACCAGTCTCGGACCCGACGCCGAACCGGCGGTGGTCGACGCGGACACCGGCGCGGTCGATTCACCGCTGCCCGCGCTCGAGACCGTCGACGTGGGCGCCCTGCTCGCGGCCGACGGCCGTCGCACCCGACGCGAGCGCATCCTGCACATCGTCGCGCCGGTCGTCGGCGTGGTCGGTTTCCTCGGTCTGTGGGAAGCGCTCGTCGCGATCTTCGACGTGCGACGATTCGTGCTGCCCGCGCCATGGGCGATCGTTCGACACATCGCCAGCGACCCGTCGTTCTACATCAGCAACGCGCGGGTCACGATCTGGGAGGCGTTCCTCGGCTTCTCGATCGCCGCGGTGCTGGCGATGATCGCGGCGACGATCATGGCGCACTCGCGATTCATCGAGCGAGCGGCGCTGCCCCTGGCCGTCATCATCCAGGTCACCCCGATCATCGCCTACGCGCCCGCCGTCGTGGTCTGGTTGGGGTTTGGCCTCAAGCCGATCCTGGTCATCACCTCGATGGTGTGCTTCGTGCCGTTCCTCATCAACGCGATCGCCGGGCTCCGCTCGGTCGATCCGAACCTGCTGGAGTTGGCCCGATCGGTCGACGCCCGCAAGCGGGTCATCTTCTGGAAGCTGCGCTTCCCCTCGTCGTTGCCGCACCTGTTCTCGGCGGCTCGCATCGCCGTCGGACTCGCGCTCATCGGCGCGGTGCTCGGCGAGTTCTTCGCCGGCACCACCGAAGGGCTCGGCTACGCCGTCAAGACCGCGCAGGCTCGACCCATCCAGCTGCTCGAACAGCTGTGGGGGAGCATCTTCGTGCTCGGCTTCATCGGTGCCGTCGCCACGTCACTGATCGCTGCGGTCGAACGCGTCGCCCTCCGTTGGCACCAGTCGAACCGACCCTGACCCGCCGCGGGTCCTCGTCGACACCAGACCCATCCACCAGTCCCACCCCGCCGAACCGTCTCCACAACGCACCCGGCAACCCAACCAACCACCCACCCACCCACCAGCCACCAGCACCACCAACCCAGAAGGATCCCCAATGAGCACCGTGAACCCCATTGCCCGTCCTCGCATCCGCCGACTCGGTGCCGCAGCCCTCGCGCTCGGCCTCGTCGCCACGGCTTGCGGCAGCGACGACGACGCCGAACCGGCCGACGACACCGCGGCGCCGGTCGACACCGACGCCGCCGAGTCGACCGACACCGAAACGGAGACCGAGACCGAGACCGAGACCGGCACCGAGACGGAGACCGAGGAGCCTGCCGCCGAGGGTGCGACGCTCGCCGAGCTCGATCCCGAGCGCTGTGAGGCCAACCGAGCGGCCGGCACGGTGACCTACCTGTCGAGCTTCGACTTCGCGGCAGCCGCCTCGATCATCGAAGTCGTCGTCGCCGACGAGTCGGGCTACTTCGACGACATGTGTCTCGACGTCGAACTCCGTCCGAGCTTCTCGACCGCCAACTACACGCTCATCGGCAGCAACCAGGCACAGTTCGGTTCCGCCGGTGGCTACACCGAGGTGCTCAACTTCTCCGGTGAGGGCGCCGAATTCCTCATCACCGCCGACTTCGGCAAGTCGTCGATCAACGGACTGGTCGTGCCCGAAGGTGGCGCCGCCAGCCTCGCCGACCTCGAAGGCGCCACGATCGGCGTGAAGGGCGACATCCCACCGTCGCTCGTCGCGATGCTCGCCGACGCCGGCCTGACCCGCGGCGAAGACTACGACGAGGTGCTCCTCGACGGCTTCGACCCGCAGGCGCACCTGGCCACCGGCATCGATGCCCTGCCGGTCTACAAGTCGAACGAGCCCGGTCAGCTCGACCGAGCCGGTGTCGGCTACACCCTCTTCGACCCGACGGCCGAAGGCGTCTCGGGCACGTTCGGTCTGCTCTACACGTCGCCGGGCTTCGCCGCCGAGCACCCGACCGCGGTCGAGGACTTCATGCGTGCTGCGCTGAAGGGCATGGAAGACGCGATCGCCGACCCGGTGGCCGCTGTCGAGAAGTCGATCGTCCGCATCGACGCCGCCGGCAACAGCGCCTTCCTCACGATGGAAGGAGAGCTGTTCCGCTGGGAGAGCGAACTCGCCGAGATCCTGGCCTCCACGCCCGAGGGACAGCACGTCGGTGAGATCGACCCCGAGCTGTTCGCCGCCGAGTACGAGTCGTACGTCGCCGCCGGCGTGTGGCCCGACGGTGCCCCCGACGACACGAGCCCGTACGACGCCTCGATCGTCGCAGGCCTCTACGGCGACGACGGCAAGGTCATCTGGCCCAACTGAACATGGTGAGCCTCGATCACATCGAGCTCTCGGCGACGGGGGAATCCGCACCTGTGTGCGGGTTCCCCCCGGTTCCGGACGAGCTGATCTCCGCATGACCACCGCCCACACTCCATCTCGTCGGGCGACGCGTCGACTCGCCGACACCCCGGCCACCGTCGTCGACGCCGCCATCACCGAGCGGTCGATCCTGATCGTGCCGATCGGGGCGACCGAGCAGCACGGCGACCACCTTCCACTCGGCACCGACACGTTCCTCGCACAGTCGTTCGCCGACGCCGCAGCCGAACGATTCGGCGACGAACTCGACCTCTGGGTGCTGCCGACGCTCGCGGTCACCAAGTCCGACGAGCACGCCTGGTCGGCCGGCACGCTCTGGCTCAGTGCCGACACGATGCTGTCGACCATGCGTGAGATCGGCAACTCGGTCGCCATGCTCGGCGCTCGCAAACTCGTCCTGCTCAACTCCCACGGCGGTAACTCCGGTCTGCTCGACGTGGCCTGCCGCGAAATCCGCCGCGCGACCGGGCTGCAGACGTTCCTCGTCCATCCGGTGCTTCCACCCGATCACGGTGGCCACGGTGCCGACGACGAACACGGCTTCGGCATCCACGGCGGCATCGACGAGACGTCGCTGATGCTGCACCTCCATCCCGACCTCGTCGACCTCGACGCAGCCGTGCGCAACGTGCCCGAGTGGATGGGGGAGTACGAACACGTCCGCTTCGGCGGCACGGTCGGATTCGGCTGGACCTCCGACGACTTCGGCCCGGCCGGCGTGATCGGCGATGCCACACTCGCCACCGCCGAGCACGGTGAGCACCTGTTCGAAGCGTGTCTGCGAACGCTCGCCGACGGGTTGCGCGAAGTCGCCCGGTTCGACTTCCCCGACAGCGCGTCCGCTCCGTCACCCGACCTCACTCACGATCTGTAAGGAAGCCCCGCCATGCTCGTCACCGAGGTCCCCGCATTCCGATCGTTCTGGTATCCCGTCGCGTTCGTCGACGACCTCGCCGACGGACCGTTGCGACGCACCGTGCTCGGCGAGCACCTCGTCGTGTGGAAGGTGTCGGACGACGAGATCGGCGCGGCGCACGACGTGTGCCCGCACCGGTCGTCGGCGCTGTCGAAGGGCTGGGTCGAGAACGGCTGCATCGTCTGCCCGTACCACGGGTGGCAGTTCGGGCAGAGCGGCAAGGCCCAACTCATCCCGCAGCTCGACCCCGGCGTTCCCATCCCGCCCAAAGCGGTGCTGCGGTCGGTGCACGCCACCGTCCGGTACGGCGTCGCGTGGGTCGCGCTCGAAGAACCGGTGGGCGGTCTCCCCGACATTCCCGAGTGGTCCGACCCCGGCTACCGACACATCCGCGAGTTCGACGAGACGTGGGACGTCGCGGCGCCGCGGCTGGTCGACAACTCGTTCGATCCGGCGCACGTCGCGTTCGTCCACCGCCGTACGTTCGGCGCCGAGGCCGACGCCAACATCGACCCGCCCGAGATCACGATGACCGACGAAGGTCTCGAAGCGCGCACTGAACTCGTCGTGCAGAACCAACTCGACGTGTCGCAGCGCGCGAACCGCATCAGCGATCCGACGACGGTGCGCACCACCGTCAGCCGGTTCGTCGCGCCGTTCCTGCGCGTGATGGGGATCACGTATCCCAACGGGCTGCACCACATCCTCGTCACCGGTATCTGCCCGGTCGACGACGGCACGATGCGGTTGGTGCAGTGGGCGATTCGCAACGACACCGAAGACGACGTCGCGGCCGCGGACGTCGTCGCGTTCGACCGGGCCGTCACGTTCGAAGACAAGGACCTGCTCGAAGGGACCACGAACGACTACGAGCTCGACCTCGTCGACCTGGTGCACCTCAAGGTCGACCGCGGGACGATCGCGCTCCGCAAGATCTACCGCGAGATCGTCGACGGCACTTGGCCGGGGCTCGCCACGCCCGACTCCGAACCTGCGAACGCCACGACGTGAACCCACGCACCGACCACCACCAACCGACCACCAGCACTGCACACGACGAAACTGAATGGTGAACAAGATGACGAACAACGCTGTGACGAACAATGCGGCGATCGACCGCCCGGATCCCTACGCCGTGCCCGATGCCGAGGTCCCGATCGTCGACCTCTCGACGTTCGACACCGACCCCGACGGACTGTCGAAGGCGCTGTGTGACGCATGCGCGACCGTCGGCTTCGTCTCGGTCGCCGGCCACGGCGTCGATGCCGACCTGATCCAGCGCTTCTTCGCGATTTCCGAAGAGTTCTTCCGGCTGCCGCTCGAGGAGAAGCTGAAGTTCCGCTCGCCGAACGACCTGCTCTTCCAGGGCTACGCCTGCCCCGGCACGGGCCCCGGATTCCACACCAGCGAGCGCCAGTCGTTCAACGTGTTCAAGTTCGACACCGTCGCCGACGCGATCGCCAACGGCTACCCCGCCGACGTCGGCGCCGTGTTCTACGACGCGATCTGGCCGGAGCGCCCTGCCGAGTTCCCCGCGATCTGGCGCGAGTACTACGCCGCCATCGAGCACATCGCCAGCCGGCTGCTCCGCGCCTTCGAACGCGGGTTGGGTCTCGCCGACGGTTGGTTCGCTCCGCACGTGAAGTTCTCGCCGTCGACGCTCGCGGCCAACTACTACTCCAACGACATCGACTCGGGCCACGAGCCGTCGCCGTTCCGTTTCCCCGCTCACACCGACGAAGACATCTTCACCATCCTCTATCAGGACGAAGGGCCGGGCTCGCTGCAGTTGCATCAGCGCGGCGAGGGCTGGCGGAACGTCGTGCCGGTGCCGGGAACGTTCGTCGTCAACATCGGCGAGCTCATGGCGCGCTGGACCAACGACAAGTTGCGCGCCACGCCGCACCGCGTGCTCGCCCCGAAGAATCCGGCGGAGGAGCGGCCGCGCATGTCGGCGCCGTTCTTCTTCAAGCCCGACCTCGATGCCGTGATCGGACCGATCCCCGAGTTGCTCGACGCCGGCGAGGAGCCGCGCTACGAGACCTACACCGGTCGCGGTTGGCTGCGTCGTGCGCAGGAGAACATCGACTCGGGCTACGACACCAGCAAGCAGTTCGCCGAGCGCGAAGCGGCCGACCCGACGCTGCGCTGATCCCGGTCGCCGCAGCGGGAGCGGGCCGCCAGCGAGCTCGTCGCCGCTCGCGATCAGTCGACGGCGATGCCGGAGTCGGTCGCGTTGTCGAAGCTGTCGTCGATCAGCACGACGTCGTGTCCGGCGCGGTCGAGGAGCGAGGTGGCGATGCTGGCGCGGTAGCCGCTCTTGCAGTGGACGTACACCACGCCGTCGGGGACCTCGTCGAGTCGACTGAGAAGTTCGTGCAGCGGGATGTGTGTTGCACCTCGCAGGTGGCTGTCGGCGTACTCGCCGTTGCGACGTGTGTCGAGCACGGTCGGCTCGTCGAGGTCGCGGAGGTCGGCGAACGTGACGACGCCGAACGAGCTCCGGTCGGCGTCGGGTGACCACGAGCCGATGCCACCGTCGGCTGCGCCGGTCGGTCGGTCGATGCCGATGCGGGCGAGCTGCTGCTGCGCTTCGGTGATCTCGTCGCGGGTGTCGGCCAGGAGCGTGACGGGCATGCCCCAGGGGAGCAGCCAGCCGAGGTAGGTCGAGAAGCCGTCGGCGAGTTCGATGCCGATCGTGCCGGCGAGGTGCGACTCGGCGAAGTCACGTCGCTTCCGGAGGTCGACGACCCACTCGCCGCGGTGGATGCGGCGGGCCAGTTCGACCGGGTCGACCTCGGCCGGTGGCGACAGGTCGATCGCCGTGGCGCCGGCGGTGTTGAGCGGACCCATCTGCGCGTAGTACTTCGGGAACGCGTCGAGTCCGGCGACGAGATCGCGCACGAAGGCGTCCTCGTCGGATGCGGTGAGCGCGATGTTGGCGTGTCGTTCGGTGCCGAGGGTGCCGTCGGATTCCTCGTCGCTCGACACCGAGGCGCAGAAGCTGCCGAACCCGTGCGTCGGGTAGATCATGGTGTCGTCCGGGAGCGTGTCGGCGAGGGCGTGCACCGACCGGTACTGCGCGTGTGCGAGTTCGTCGGTCGACTCCGGTCCGATCAGGTCGGTGCGGCCGACGGTGCCGTAGAGCATCGACCCGCCGGTGAACGCGGCGGGCGGCGTGCCGTCGGTGGTGACGATGTACGAGAGATGGTGCGGGGTGTGGCCTGGCGTGTGGCGAACCTCGACGCGCATCGACCCGACGTCGACGACGTCACCGTCGGCCACCTCGTGATAGTCGAACCGGAGCGGCTCGGCGGCAGCGTGGAGGTAGGTCGCACCGGTGACGCGAGCGAGGGTCAGCCCACCGCTGACGTAGTCGTTGTGCACGTGCGTCTCTGCGACGTGGGTGATCTCGACGCCTGCGTCTGCGGCGTGCGCGAGCACGCGATCGATGTCGCGTTGCGGGTCGACGACGAGTGCGACGCTGCCGTCGTGGACGATGTACGACCGGTCGCCCAGCGATGCGGTTTCGATGGTGATGACGTTCATCGGGCTCCCCTCTGTCTCCGACGAACAGTACCGAATGTGAGCGCGGGCGTCGCTCGCAGTTGGCTTGTTTCCCTCAGACCCGGTCCAAGGGAAACAAGCGCTTGTTTCTCTCAGACCTGGTCAGGGGGAAACATCCGGGACGTGGGTCGTCCATTCGGCGATGTCGATGCGGATGGTCGGGACAACTGTCGATGCGTCGTCGCCGTACTTCTCGGCCAGCAGTTCGGCCACTCGGTCGAGTTCCCATTCGGGGTCGTCGACCACCGACGCCGCGCCCTGGATGCGCGCCCACGCGAACCTGTGGGCGCCAGCAGGCCCGGCGTCGGGTGCGGTGATCAGCAGGCTCGCGTCGGGTGCGGCTGTCAGGTGCTCGATCGGTTCGGCGGTGCTCGGGTACACGTAGACCTTGGAGCCAGCGAACGCGAAGCGGCAGGGAGTCGGGAGCGGCACCAGATCGTTGCTCAGCGTGACGACGACGCCGTGGCGCGTCTCGATCGCTTGGAGTTGCGGAGCGAGGTCGTCGAGCAGGTCGTCGTAGAGGCCGTCGTACCCCTCGAACCATTCTTCGCCGCGACGGCGGATCTCGTGCAGCGAGAAGGTTCCGCCGACGCCTTCGTGGCCGCGCCGCGGCCAGTCGTCGGGCCCGTCTTCGAGGTAGATGTCGCCGTTGCGCCACTCCAGGTCGATGTACCGGCCGGGAGCGGAACGGCGCCATCTGGCTGTCATCCCGTCGACTCTACGAGCGACCGCTTGTTTCCTTCGGACCGGGTCCAAGGGAAACAAGCGGTCAGCTCAGGGCGGTGTCGGGCACCCAGCTGCCGTGTGCGCCGTACGGAATGCGCCGGGGGAGATGGACGGTGGCGACCGGTGCGGCGGAGAAGTCCTGCGCGTCGATGATCACGAGTCGGGACTCGTCGGAGTTCGTGTCGTGGACGAGGCTGATGACCCAGCCGGCGTCTTCGTCACCAGCTTCGCCGCCATTCCCGTCGGCGGGAGCGAACACCGGCTCCGCGCCGCGTACGCCGGTGCCGAGGTGATGCTCGACGCACGCGCCGCTGCGCAGGTCGTACTTCCACAGCGCCGACCCGTAGACCGGCTCCTCGGCGTTGCCTTCACCGGCCATTGCCATGACGTAGCCGTACTGCGCGTCGAGCCCGACCATCCGGTCGTTGACTCGACCGAAGTCGCCGGGGCGGTCGTCGACCTGTTCTTCGGTCACCACGCCGGCGTCGAGATCGATCGTCCACTTCCACAGGCGGCCGACCTCGGTGTAGTCGTCGTTGCTCGCGCCGAATGCCTCGCGCTGGCGCGAGACGTGGAGCACGATCTTGTTGCCGTCTTCGTGTGCGTTGACGGGGTGGAACACGTAGCACGGGTCGATCTCGAACCAGCGCACGTCGGCGTTGGTGCCGTTGCGGGGCATCACCCCGAGGCGGGCGCCCGCGTCGCGGTCGAACTGGAACGGCACGCCGGACTCGAGCGCACCGAGGTTGAGGCACACCGGCAGGTCCATGAAGACCACGTGGTGTTGCGTGACGTTGAAGTCGTGCATCATCACCATGTTCGGAATGTCGATGCCCTCGAGTTGCAGCAGTTGGCCGTCGGCGCTGATCCGGATGTAGTTGAGGTATGGCGGCTCGGGGCTGGTGTAGCTGAACGCGAGCAGTTCACCGGTGACGGGGCAGATCTTGGGGTGCGCGGTCATCGAGCAGGTGAGCGCGCCGCCGTAGTTCTGGTAGCCGAGCGTGTTGAGTTCGCCGTCGACCATCCACGGCCAGTGCCCTTCCTCCAGGCACAGCAGCTGCTTGTTGTGCGCCATGACGTGTGTGTTGCCCGTGCCGCGCGTGAGGTCGCCGAAGCCGCCCATCGGATCGTCGAGCGGGTCGGTGATGTTGGGCGTCTGGATGAAACGGTTGCGATACCACTCGGCCTTGCCGTTCGCGAGGCGGACGCCGTGCAACATGCCGTCGCCGAAGAACCAGTGGTCGGATTCGCCCGACGCTGGGTTCGGGCCGGTGCGGACGTAGGTGCCCTGCAGCTCGGGTGGGATCACGCCCTCGACACGGAGGTCGAGATCGGTGCGCTCGTCGAGCACGGGCGCCCAGTTGTTCCGAAGGTGCCAGGGCAGCGCGTCGGTCGGTGCGAGCGATTCGGTCGGCATGTGACGACGGTAACACCGCGGTGTCGGCGGCTGATGGCCGGGCGACGTCGCTCGTCAGTGGTCGCGTTCGGGCGTGTCGTCGTGGTCGTCGTGGTCGGGCCCGTCGGTCTCGGCTCGGGGCCGCTCGGGTTCGGTTCAGGTCCCGGTGTCGGCCTCGGTCTCGGACCCGACCTCGGTCCCGGACTCGGTCTCGGCCTCGGTCTTGTTCGTGGTCTCGGACTCGGGGGAGCGGTCGCGGAGTCGGGGCGACGAGATGCCGGCCACGATCGCGGCTTCGACGTATTCGGCGAACGCGGTGTCGCCGATGAGGCCGGGCTGCAGCACTTCGAGGTGCGACAGCCCCATGGCGACCACGACGAGCAGGCTCGCCGCGTGTGCCGGGTCGAGATCGTCGGGCAGGTCGTCACGCTCGATCGCGGCGCCGATCTGTTCGGTGAGCTGCGCGTGTGCGGTCGACTGCAGGTCGACCAGTTGCTCGCGGGTCTCGTCGTCGTGGACGGCCGCGTCGTGCATCAACACGGCGATCCCGCGCAGCGGCCCGAGTTGTGGGTTGGTGTAGTCGGCGACCACGTCGCGGATCGGTGACCACGGCGAGGTGCCGGGATCGTTGCGTCGGGTGCGCATCGTCGAGAGCGCGGTGTCGATCGCGACGCTCAACAGGTGGGCCTTGTTGTCGAAGTGTCGGTAGATCGTGCCGCTCGTGACGCCGGCGCGGGTGGCGATCTCCTTGATGGAGGCGCGCTGGTAGCCGACGTCGAGGAACACGTCGATCGCGGCGCTGATCAGGCGGCCGCGGGTCTCGTCGGGAGTGCGCTGCGACGTTCGGGGCCGACCGAGGTCGGAGCGCGTGGCCGTCGACGATCGTGCGGGCGGCTCGTGGCCGTGCGGTGGGCGTTCGGTGCGAGTGGTGTGGTCGGTGCGAGTGGAGTGCTCGGAGCGGGAGGGTTGCTCTCCCGTGTCGCCCGCTGCCATCGACTCATCATAATTGACAGGTTGTAATCGGTCGATTACTTTTCGACATGTCATCGGTGAATCACTTCCGAGTCGTCGGCGCAGCCGCCGACCTCGCGGTGGTCACCTCGCAGCGACTGGAGCCGTCATGACCGTCACCGAGCACAACGACAGCAGCGCACCCGGCGCGGCGCGAGAGATCGGGCCGTCGCTCTACGACCAACTGCGCGCCGATCCGGCCCCGCCGCCCGCACCGCTCCTCGAGGAGTCGTACGAGTTCCGCGGTGACGACGACATCCCCTGGACCGTCTACACATCGGAGTCGTACGCCGAGGCCGAGTACGAGAAGATGTGGGCGCGCACCTGGCAATGGGCGTGTCACGTCGACCACATCCCCGAAGCGGGCGACTACTACGTGTACGACGTCGGGCCGCACTCCGCACTGATCGTGCGGGGCGACGACCTCCAGATCCGTGCCTTCTACAACGCGTGCATGCACCGCGGCACGCAGCTCAAGCCGCCGGGGTCGTGCGGGTTCAGCAACACGCTCCGGTGCCCGTTCCACGGGTGGACGTGGGAGCTCGACGGCGACATCAAGGAGATCCCGGCGAAGTGGGACTTCCCGCACGTCGGCGAGGAGACGCATCGCCTGCCCGAGTTGTCGGTCGACGCGTGGGGTGGATTCGTCTGGGTCAACTTCGACCCGCAGGCCGAGCCGCTGCACGACTACCTCGGCGTGCTGCCCGAGCACTGGGCCGACTGGGGGCTCGAAGATCGCTACATCGACACGCACGTGCGCAAGCGCCTGCCGTGCAACTGGAAGGCCGCGGCCGAGGCGTTTCTCGAGGCGTACCACGTGCGCGAGACGCACGCGTCCGGCCAACTCGGCGACGAGGTCACCACGGCGTACGACGTGTTCGAACCCAACGTGTCTCGCTTCATCCACACCACCGGGCTCAACAGCCCGCTGCGCAACCCGCCGCGCACCGAACAGGAGTTGATGGACCGACTCGTCGTGCGGCGCGGCGCCGATCCGGTCACCCTCGACGAGGGCGAGCGGGCGCGCGACCGGCACGCGCGGATGGTGCAGGAGCAGATGAGCAAGGCGCACGGACTTGACTACTCCGGGTTGAGCCAGGCGATGACGCTCGACTCGATCGAGTACTTCGTCTTCCCCAACACGTTCCTGTTCCCCGGCCTGCAGTTGCCGATGGTCTACCGATTCCGGCCCGACCCTGACTCGATCGATCACAGCTACTTCGACCTGCTGATGATGCGGCCGCGACCGGTCGACGGTCCGGCACCGATGCCACCCGAGGTGATCGAACTCGACATCGACGACAGCTACACGATCGCCGAAGGGCTCGGCGGCCTGGGACGCGTGTACGACCAGGACACTGCGAACATGGCCGCGCAGACTCGGGGTTTCCGGTCGAGCAACAAGCGCGGGCAGACGCTGGGCAACTATCAAGAGGTGCGGGCGCGACACCTGCAAGAGCGCGTGCGCGACCACGTGGGCGCCTACCCAGACGCCTGATCGCGGTGCTCGGACGCGGGGGTGACGTCGACGATTGACCGCGAGACCTGACGTCGACGCTCCACTTCGACGCCTGTTCGCGGTGCTCGGACGCGAGACCTGACGTCGACGATTGACCGCGAGACCTGACGTCGACGCTCCACTTCGACGCCTGACCGGCCCGGGTCGGGCTCGTTGCCGCTCTCCGGGGTGGGGTGCTGGCGTGTCTGTCGCGGCGTGAGGTGTCGGCGACGGGCTGCGCTGGTGATCGCGCCGTCTGCGGCGTGCCCGGCTCGACGGCCTGGTCAGCCTGGACGGTCTGGGCGCTCTGGACGGTCTGGACAGTCTGAACGGGCAGGTCGGCTTGGTCGGCCGGTCGGCCGGTCGGTCTGGTGGGTCTGGTCGGCTTGGTCGGGCCGGTGGATCTGGTCGGCTGGTCGGCCTGGTCAGTCTGGACGGTCTGGACGGTCTGGTCGGCTTGGTCGGTGTGTTCGGCTTGGTCGGTGTGTTCGGTGGGCGGACGGCCCGGATCGCTTCGCGAGATGTCGCGTCTCGGTGACCTGTCGCCCTCGTGTCCAGGGAGTCGAGCGTCGACCGGCCGTTCCCGACAACTGTGATACACCCCTCTGCTTTGATGGGCAGTACCGACTCCCCCGATCTCGTTCACCCACAGATCGGAGACAACCCATGATTCCCGAGAGCACTCGAGCGGCGTGGTCCGCTCTCGGTGCCGCCGACCCCGACTCGATGTCTCGCGACGAGACGCTCGAGTTGCTCGACGCAACCAAACGGGTTCGGGCGTGGCTCGACTCGATCGAGTTGCGAGCAGCGCGCCAGCTCCGCCGGCTCACTGAACAGGGGCGTTCCGAGGCGCCCGAGTCGGCGCTCGTCAACTCGGCCGGTCACAGCGGTCGCGACGCCCGTGACGTGACCACCCGTGACGAGTTGTGCGACGACCAACCTCACCTCGAAGACGCGCTGGCGACCGGTGACCTGACGGCGAAGCATCTCGACGCGATCAGCGCTGCCGGACGGGGTCTGCCTGACGAGGTGCGGGCGGAGTATCTCGCTCATTCCGACGATCTCCTGGAACGCGCCCAGCAGGTGTCGTTGGAGCAGTTCGGGCGGGAGTGCCGTGAGCTGGCCAAGCATCTGCTCGCCCAGTCACGTCGCGGGCTCAGCGATGCCGAGGAGCTCAAGGCGCAGCGTGCCGCTTCCAAGGTCACGCGCTGGGTCGACAAGGCGACCGGCATGCACAACACCCGCGTCGAACTCGACCCGATCCGCGATGCGAAGTTGAACGCCGCGATGAACCGGGCGCTCGCCCGGATCCGAACAGCCGTGCAGTCGGCCGAGGTCCCGTGGCAGCAGATGCAGGTCGATGCGTTCGTCGCCGCCGTCACCGGGGATGTCGTTGGTGCTCGTAGCGACTCGGCCGATCGTGGCCCGGTCGAGCGTGTCGCGGTCGATCGTGTTCCCGAGATCACCGTCGTCGTCGACCACGACACGCTCGTGCGTGGGGCGGCCTCGATCGGTGCGATCTGCGAAACCGAGAACGGTGTGCCGCTTCCGGTGTCGACCGTTCGCCGGCTGTGCTGTGACGCCGAGGTGTTGCCGGTGGTGCTCGACGGTGGCGGGCGAGTGCTCGACGAGGGCCGGTCGAAGCGCACGGCGACGCGTGAGCAGCGGCGGGCGCTGCGCGTGCTGCACCGCAGCTGTGCGCATCCCGATTGCACGGTCGGGTTCGATGCCTGCCGGATCCATCACGTCGTCCACTGGGCGACGCAACACGGGCCGACCGATCTCTCCAATCTCGTGCCGCTGTGCGAGCGGCACCATCACCTCGTTCACGAGGGAGGCTGGGGACTGGCGATGACGCCTGAACGATCCGCCACGTGGACCCGCCCCGATGGCACGGTCCACCACATCGGCCCGGCCGCCGATCGCCCACGCCCGGCTCCGGAACTCGTCACGGTCTGACGTCGAGCCACCGGGCATCGCCCAGCCATCCGCGCCGACAGGTTCGGCAACAGATCTCCCGTCGAGACCGACGACCCGATCGCCGACGACGTAGTGCTGCCGGGACCTCCTGGCGCACGTCGCCCGAACATCGACGTCCACCGACGTGAACCATTCACCGGCTGCTGCCCGTGAGGCAGTGGCCTCGACCGTCGTGTCTCGCCGACGACGACGCATGCAGTGGTGTCCGTGCGAAAGGGAGCAGCCGTCTGCCTGAACGCCAGCGAGTGAACGCTGGTCCGTCGTCGCGCCCCGTCACGCCCCGCCAGGCCTCGCCGCCCTGTCGTCGATGCACTGGCCATCGCCTCCGTCGAAGCGCAACTGGCCACGACCGACCGACTCGAGGCGCAGTCGGCATGAATGCGAACTGTCGGTGCGAGGCATCCGGGTAGTCGGGGATGACGATCGCACAGACCACGATGGGAACATCGTGCGCGTTGGCGCGTTGGATCGCATGTTCGAGCGCCGGGTTCTGCTCCGCCCGCTGCGCGGCCTGCATCCAGTACACGACGTATCGCCCGTCGGCGTCGACGTCGGCATCGTTCAGGGTCCGAACGCGTTCCGGTTCGACCGTCGCCGTGCTCACGGAATCAGTGCTCCCCCGACATCGCCGACAGGGAGACGCTCACCGCGTGGCCTCGAGCGGCTCACGCCGAGCGCAACTCGGATGCCGACTTGAGGACCTCGCTGCCGTCCTCCTGTTCGACCAGGTACGCCGGCTCGTCGTCGGTCGCGTTGCGGGTGACCTCGGTTCCGTCGAGCGTTCGGCTCACTTTCGAAGTGAAGCGCTCGGTCACCTTCCCGCTCGCCGTGCCGTTGCCCCAGTCCCATTCCACGGAGTCACCGATGTGGATTTCGTAGCTCATGGTTCGATTCTGCACCCGCGTCCGACGCCGTGAGAGATCCAGCTCCCGTCGCGCCGACCTCAGGGTCGCCGCGACGACGGCTCGGCGATCTCGCGTCCTCGGCGATCGTTCGTCCTCGGTGATCCTTCGCGTCCTCGCGTCGCAAGGTCGCAGCACAGCCGGGTCGTCGTGACGCCGGATCGTCGCGACGTCGGGTCGTCGTGCCGCCGGATCGTCGCGACGTCGGGTCGCTGCGACCTCGGTGCGGGCGGGGTGAGCGCACGTCAGAGGCGCTTGTCACGCGGTCGGCCGACCAGCGTGCCGAGATCGAAGCAGCGTTCGAGGGCTCGACCGATTCGAGCTGCGAGCGATTCAGGCGGGGGAGCCGTCGACCAGGATCTCGGCTCGGTTGGCGAAGAAGGCGACGTGTCCGGCGATCTCTTCGGCACCTTCTTTGGGCTGTTCGTAGCTCCAGGCGATGGCGTCGTGGGTGCGACCGCCGGCGTCGATGGTCCAGTACGAGGCGTCGCCCTTGAACGGGCAGTGCGTGCTCAGTTCGATGGGGCGGGCCTCGACGACGAGATCGGACTTCGGGATGTAGTACGTCGTCGGGAGGCCGGTCTCTTCGAGCAGGACGGGCCGCTGAGCACTGGCGACCACCTCACCGTCGAGGCGAACCTCGACGTGAACGTCTTCGGCGTGCGTGGTGATGGTGTGTCCCTGCGTCATGGTCGGTCCAACAGGCACCCCCACCCACCTATTCCGTCACCCACCCGGCCTCACCCAATCCGTCCAGTCACCACCCACGAGGATGATTTCTGCCCAGGCTCAAAGTGTCCGCGTGAGGGTGATTTTCGCCCAGGCTCAGAATCGTCGCGTGAGGGTGATTTCTGGCCTGGCTCGGAGTGGTCGCGTGAGGGTGATTTCTGGCCTGGCTCGGAGTGGTCGCGTGAGGGTGATTTCTGGCCTGGCTCGGAGTGGTCGCGTGAGGGTGATTTTTGCCCAGGCTCGAGATCGTCGCGAGGGGGTGATTTCTGGACTGGCTGAAAATCGCCTTCGGGATGGGCTGGCGTGGACTGGATGATGGCTGGTTCACGGCGGGAAGGGAAGATGACCTCATGGCCTGCGCTCCCCGACCCCTTGCCGCCACGCTCGCGGCCGCCCTCCTCCTCGCCGCGAGTGCGTGCGGGGGCGGCGATGATTCGTCGACGTTGACACTGACCGCACAGTCGTCGTCGGGAGAGGCCGAGGTGTCGTACCAGCTCGACAACGATGCGCGAGTCACCGAGACCGTGACGACGCCGTGGGAACAGACGGTCGACGTCAGCGGCGTCTTCGAGCTCGATCTCGGGATCACCAACCTCGGCGAGACCGGCACCGTCGCCTGCGGTATCGAGTATGCGGCGTCGTCGCTGTCGAACCCGTCGGCCACCGGTCAGGCCGCAGCCGACTGCATCGTGTCGGGATCTTCTCGAGGCGGCACGTTCACCATGTCGTCATCGTCGTTCGGCACGCCGTTTGACGACGCGGCGCCCGACGTCGCGGCGCCCGACGACGCGGCGCCCGACGACGATGAGACGGACGAATCAGGCGATGAGACCGATGACGGCGCGACTGCCGATGGCGGTGTCACCGCCGACGATGGCGCGGCCGACGATGGCGCGGCCGACGGTGACGCCGCAGATGATGATGCGTCCGATGGCGAGATCGCCGACATTCCGGACGGCATGTCGGCGGCACTGCTCTTCACCGACCCAGACGGCAACCCGATCGAGCCGGCGCAGTTCGATCGCGTGTGGGTGTCGATCGTGGTCGAGGGTGCGCTCGGCGCCGACGACGTGCAGGTCTTGGTGGAAGGGGAGATCGACGACGGCGAGTCCGTCATCAGCCTCAACGACCGTGAACGGCACGACGCCGACGACGTCGACTCGAACGGCCGACTGGTTCATGTGCTGCGCTCGTTCGATCTCGATCAGCCGGGGACGTTGCGCGCCGAGTTCGCCGGCGAGGTCAAGATCGACGACGTCGTCATCCCGGTCGACGATCGCGTGGAGATCGACATCGCCCCGACCGAGGTGGTCGTCGAGGCCCGCGAGCTGAGCGGTGGGTTCGTGATCCTCGATGTCGCGTCGGTCGCTGAGACCCTCGAGGACGTGCCTGCACAACGCTCGTCGGCCATCGCCGATCCGGAACCAGTCAGTGTCGGTGATCTCCGGGGGATCGCCGGCGTCGGGGTCGGCGACAGCGATGTGGCCGTGTTCCAGGTGGTGTCGTCGCAGTCGACCACGGTGGAGGAAGTGGCCGACGTCATCGAGGCGTTCCTCAGCGAAGCGGCCGACGTCGAGCGCTCGGCGGCAGAGATCGACGGCCGCGAGACCATCCGGCTCACCTTCGAGGCAGCGGGTTCGGGCACTGGCGACGTGCTGGCGATCGACGGGGAGATCGTGTTCGTGCAGGCTCGATGGTCGACGGGAACGGACGCCCAAACGATTCGTGACTCGATCCGCTTCGACCCCTCGCGACTCCTGCCAGCCGACGAGTAAACCGCTGCGCCCGCCCGCGCCGCCCGAGCGATGCCACCCACCCCACCCGTGAGGGGGGGGGATCTTTGGCCTGGGCAGAAATCGTCGCGAGCCCGGTTTGGGGGTGATTTTTGGCCTGGGCAGAAATGGTCGCGAGCCCGGTTTGGGGGTGATTTTTGGCCTGGGCAGGAATCGTCGCGGGTGTGGCTTGCTGGGTGGTCTCGCGGTCGTTGGATTCGGTGGCGGTCTCGCCTGGGGATGGCGACACGGACCACGACATTGACGACTAAGAACTTGACTAGAACTTCGCAGAACGGGGTACTCCTCTCTCGTCCCACGAGCGAGAGGAGCACCCATGCCCAGCAACACGACCAAGAACGCAGCCAAGAAGAACGCGGCCAAGAAGAACGCGGCCAAGAAGAGCGCGGCCAAGAAGGCACCGAAGAAGCAGAGCGCGGCGAAGAAGAACGCCCCCAACCAGACGTCGAAGAAGCAGACGGCCGAGCAAACGGCAAAGAACACCACAGGCCCGAGCGATCGACCGAGCGACTCCGCCACGCATCAGACCGCCGGGGACGGCGTCGCCACCATGACGACGCAGCAGGGCGTCGCGATCGCCGACGATCAGAACAGCCTCACCGTCGGTACGCGCGGACCGGTCTCGCTGGAGGACTTCCAGCTCCGTGAGAAGCTCTTCCACTTCGACCACGAGCGCATCCCCGAGCGGGTCGTCCACGCCCGCGGGTATGGCGCCAAGGGCTACTTCGAGAGTTACGACGACCAGTCGCAACTCACGGCCGCCGCACCGTTCAGCGAAGCCGGAAAGCGCACCGAGGTGTTCGTCCGGTTCTCGACGGTGGCCGGCAGCGCCGGTTCGCCCGACCTCGCACGCGACACCCGTGGGTTCGCCGTGAAGTTCTACACCGATGCCGGCAACTGGGATCTCGTCGGCAACAACATCCCCGTGTTCTTCATCCAGGACGCCATGAAGTTCCCCGACCTCGTCCACTCCGTCAAGCCCGAACCCGATCGCGGGTTCCCGCAGGCCCAGTCGGCGCACGACAACTTCTGGGACTTCGTGTCGCTGATGCCCGAGTCGATGCACCACCTCATGTGGGTGATGTCGGATCGCGGCATCCCGCGATCGTTCCGGATGATGGAAGGGTTCGGCGTGCACACCTTCCGCTTCGTCACGGCGTCGGGCGAGTCGTCGTACGTGAAGTTCCACTGGAAGCCGAAGCTCGGCGTCCAGTCGGTCGTGTGGAACGAAGCCGTCAAGATCAACGGCGCCGATCCCGACTTCCACCGCCGCGATCTGTGGAACGCGATCGAAGCGGGCGACTACCCGGAATGGGAGCTCGGCGTGCAGGTGTTCGACGACGCGTTCGCCGACGAGTTCGACTTCGACATCCTCGACGCCACGAAGCTGATCCCCGAGGAACTCGTTCCGGTGACCCCGCTGGGTCGCATGGTGCTCGATCAGCGGGTCGACAACTTCTTCGCCGAGACCGAACAGGTCGCGTTCTGCACGCAGAACGTCATCCCCGGTATCGACTTCACGAACGACCCGTTGCTCGCCGGTCGCAACTTCTCGTACCTCGACACGCAGCTGAAGCGCCTCGGGTCGCCGAACTTCACGCATCTCCCGGTCAACGCGCCGCGCTGCCCGGTCGCGCACTTCCAGCAGGACGGCCACATGGCGATGCAGTCGCTGTCGGGCCGGGCCAACTACGAGCCGAACTCGTGGGGCGACGACGGCGGACCCCGGGAGAATCCCGACACGGGGTACCGCTCGTTCCCGGCCGAGGAGGGCGGTGAGAAGCGCAAGCTCCGCCCCGAGTCGTTCGCCGATCACTACAGCCAGGCGCGGATGTTCTACCGGAGCCAGACCGAGATCGAGCAGCAGCACATCGCCGACGCGATCGTGTTCGAGTTGTCGAAGGTGGAGACACACGCGATCCGCACTCGGATCGTGGCGAGCCTCCTCAACGTCGACAACGACCTGGCGCAGCAAGTGGCCGATGGCCTGGGTATCGACGAGATGCCCGACCCGCTCGAACCCGAAGCGACGCCGATCGACGTGGCGACCTCGCCGGCGCTCAGCATGCTGGCCGACGACCTCGAGTCGTTCGCCGGTCGCCGCCTCGGTGTGCTCGTCTCGAACGGTGCCGACGCGAAGACGCTCCGGATGCTGCGCAAGGCCGCCGAAGCCGAAGGCATGATGGTCGAACTCGTGGCCGCCACTCGCGAGGGTGTCAGCGACAGCGACGGCAACAGCTTGCAGATCGCCGAGAAGATCGACGGTGGTCCGTCGGTGCTCTTCGATGCCGTCGCCGTGGTGACCACCGAGGAGGGTGCGAGCAAGCTCGCGGCGATGCCGCCGGCTCGGGACTTCGTCTCCGACGCTCACGCTCACGGGAAGTTCGTTGCTCACGTCGGCGCTGCTGCGGCGATCTTCGACAGCGCCGGCGTCGACACCGGCGCGGCCGGGTACACCTCGCTCGACGGGAGTCGCAAGAACGCCGATGCGTTCATCGAGTCGTGCCGCAGCGTGCGTGCCTGGGACCGTTCGACGGACTGAACCGCCGTCGGTCAGCACGAAAGACGTCCGGCGATGACGCGGTGGAGCGAGGTGCGAGAGCGCGCCGAGACCGATCGCGTCATCGCCGGTCGACGTTGGCGGGTCAGCGATCCGGCGCTCGACGACGACCTGCGTACCGAGCTCGTCGCCGGATTGATGAGCGCCCGGCGAGCGGTGAAAGCTGCGCTCGCAGCCGACGACGACGAGGCGCTGCGCCGTGCCCGCGACGCAGTGCACGACGCCAAGGTCGCGCTGGGGGAGCGTGGCCCGAAGTGGTGGGAGCCGACCACGCCAGCCGACGACGCGTTCCGTCTCGCCGCCGCGACGCGCACCCTGTCGGCGCGCGACGGCTCGGACCCCGCTCCGGCCGAGCTCCGACCCCGCCTCGGTCTCCCCGACGAACACGCCTGACTCGCCGGGACCGCGTTCATCGAGGCATGGACCGTCGAGGCGTGGATCCGACGAGGCGTTGTCCGTCGATGCCGGCCGTCGATGCTGGGTCGTCGATGCTCGAGCGTCGACACCGGGTGCGCGACCTGCCGAATCCACGCTGCTGGTGCAGCGACGTGCCCAGGTCGTCGGCCTGCACCTTCGACTCCTGACACGACGACACCGGATGCTGCGCCGACTGGGCGCCGGCCAGCGTCGGCCTCAGTCGGGTCTCTTGCCGGGAACTGCGGGTTCGCTCCGTGGTGTGCACGGTGGTGCGACGGGGTGACGAGCGTCGCTTCGAGCTCCCGGTGGAACAGGTCGATCTGACCGGCCTTGGGGACGTGGTACGCCGGGATGCCGAGTAGTGGCATCGGCAGAAGGGCCGACGACATCCCCGGTCGAGGAGTTCGTCGTCCGCTGCCGGCCGCAAGCTCCGTCGTCGTGGGTCCGGTTCGAGGCGCCTCGGCAGCGGCGGTTCGAGGCGGTGCCTGCGGTCGGGTCGGCGAGGTCGACGAGTGCCGACGAGTGTCGATGAGTGCCGACGAGTGCCGATGAGGATCGACGTGTGACGACCGAGACGGATCGAATCGTGCCCATCTGGGTACCACTCCCTCATGACACAGGAACTCATGCCCGAACAGACCGATGACGTGTCGGCGCGTACCGCTGGCGTGTCGAACCACACCGACGGAACGGTGCGCGGACGCCTCGGGTCGGTGTCGTCGCGGTTCGCGGCGGCCGTATCGACCGGACTCTCCCGAGCCGCTGACCGTGTCGGTCGCCTTGCTTCGGAACGCGGCGACGGATCGAACGACGACCCCGCCGACGAACTGTCGCTGGAGCAGCTCATCGCGCGCGCCGGCGACATCCGGACCGTCATGGTCACGACCGTCGACGAGCGCGGCACGCTGTCATCGCGACCGCTCACCGTCCAGCGGATCGCCGACGACGGCGACCTCGCGTTCATCGTCGACCGGAATGCCGAGTGGGTGACCCAGGCCGTCGAGCCGATCAACGTCGCCTTCGTCGACGGCTCACGGACGTGGATCTCGGTCGCCGGACGAATGACCCTCGACGACGACCGAGCGGCACTCGACGAACTCTGGGATCCGATGACCGATGCCTTCTTCCCCGACGGCAAGAACGACGGACCGATCGTCCTTCGCGTGCTGTCCGATCGATGGGAGTACTGGACCGCGCCGAACCGTGCGATCCAGTTGATCGAAGTCGTGCGGGCGAAGTTCGGCGACGGCTCGACCGACCTGGGTGACTCGGGAGCCGTCGAGACCTGACCGCGAGGCCCGACGCGGATACTCGACGTCGCGACCCGGCGCCGACCACCCGAGAGCGGCACTCAGCGCCGCATCCTGGTGCTGACCCCGAGAGCGATGCCGACACGCCGGATTCGGTCGCTGACCGTCGACGTCGCGTGCAGTTGCAGGTTCCGGCGTCGAGTCGTGCGGTCGAGTCGTGACGGCGGGTCGGGTTGTTCCAGGGCACTGCGCAGTCGGGCTCGGGTCGCGGGACGTCGACCTCGAGCAGGGAGCCCGGCCCGGGCGAGAGCGTCACCGCTGCGTCGGCTTCGTCGCGCCGTCGCTCCCGGCCCGACACCGGACGTCGCATCCAGACGTCGACACGCGGTGGCGAGACATCGGATCGCCGGCGCGCTCAGTCCCTCGGCCCGGAGTCAGCGTCGCGTGCGGGGAGTCGTCAGTCGGTCTTCGAGCCGGTCTGCTCCGGTGACGAGCTGTCGGCACCGGTGAGGTCGACCTGTTCGAGGACGGCGGTGTCGATCTCGTTGGCGTTGGGGCCGTATCCCAGCGTCACGACGCCTCGCCGTGAGCACGACGGGCACACGGTCCAGAGCACGAGCATCAGGTCGGCTGCGTCGCTCGCGCCTTCGAGGCGCCGCTCGCGGGTGACCTCGAACTCGGTGGCCGGTCGTCGCTGGTCGCACGCCGTGCACTCGATGGCGCCTTCGTCGCGAGCGATCTGTTGGACGTCGTAGCCGTGGGCGGCTGCTTCGTCGAGCACGTCGAGCAGCGTGTCGGCGCCGGTCGCCGCTCGGTCGCCGGCACCCGGGGTCGGCTGGTTCGGTCGTGGAGTCGAGTTCTCGTTCATGTTGCTCCTCTCGTGGGGGTTGTGATCTGGTCTGGTCTGGTCTGGCTGGTCTGTTCTGTTCTGGCTGCGCATCGCCGACGCATCGTGACGTGCTGATCACGGTCGTCGGCGCCGTTGGCAGTGCGCCGCCTGGGTACACCGCGTCAGATGTCGAGCGTCGACACCGTCTTCGTGATGCCGCTCGCGGTCTTGTGCAGCGCGACCATCTCACCGAACTCGATGGTCGACCATTCGGAGGCGTCGTCGGTCAACGGTTCGGACGCGAAGATCGCCGACATCGCCTCGTCGACCGGTGTGACGTCGACGCCGTACGAGTTCTCGTGATCTTCGAAGTTGCGGCCGGTGAGCAGATACATCGGCTCGAGCAGCATCGACCGCGCGTGGTCGTCGGTGCCGGGCTCGGCCTCGCGGAGCTCACGCCAGTCGGCGGTCGCCACCGTGGCACCGTCGTGATCTGATCCGTAGTTCGCGCCGATGATCCGGTTCGGTGCCACCAGCGCGAGCTTCAACTTCGTCAGTTCGACTCGGTCGAGGCGCTTCATCGCCCGCAGGATCAGACGCAACATGGTTTCGAAGCCGCGTTGCACGTCGTCGTCCTCGTCGCCGTCGAGCAGCGACAGCAGGAGCACGTAGAGGAACTCGGTGTCGGTGGTCCCTCGCATCTGTTCGAGGTAACGGTCGTCGCAGTGCTCGAGCAGGTCGCGTTGGAGCACCTTCCAGTTCGGCAGGGCGCCGTTCTGGGCCATGATCCACGGTGTTCCCTCGTACGAGAACGGGTGGCAGTTCTCGTCGGTGAGGACCGTCGTGGAGTCGTACGCCGCGGCTCGAACATGCGCGAGCAACGTGCTCGCCTGCAAGCTCGGGATCACGCTGCGCGCGTTGTCGTCGTAGAACGCGGCCATCGGCCGGCGGTACAGCAACGGCTTCTCGGGCTCGAGCAGGTGGTCGCTCCACGCGCCGAAGCCCCAACCCGCGAGCTGGAGCAGCGGGTGGAGTTCGGGGTCGAGCGTCTGGTTGATCAGGCTGTTCTCGGGTGTGAGCAGCAGGCTCTCGAGTGGTATCTCGGGCCCGATGTAGGCCAGCACCCGGCACATGATTTGGCTCCTCGTTCGGTCTCGGCGATGCACACCCGCTCATCGGGTCGCTGCAGAGAGGGTCCCCGATCCGCGCCAGACGAAACCCAGACGAAGCTGTCCCGGAGTCCCGGAGTCCCGGGTGTCCCGGGGTCACGGGGCCACGGCGAGAGCCTCCCGACCTCAGATGACGCCGTCGGCGCGGAACTGGGCGAGCGTCTCGTCGTCGAAGCCGAGTGTTCCCTTGAGCACTTCGTCGTTGTGCTCGCCGAGCTCGGGGCCGACCCACTCGACGGCGGCGGGCGTCTCGGAGAACTTCGGGAACACGTTCTGCATGGCGAACGTGCCGAGCCGCGGGTGGTCGACCTCGACGATCGATTCACGGTCTTGGAAGTGCGGGTCGGCGAGCATGTCGGGGGCGCGGTACACGCCACCCGCCGCCACCTCGTGTTCGACCATGAGTTCGAGCACTTCGTCGGCGGTCATGGTCGCGGTCCATTCGGCGATCAGACCGTCGAGTTCGGCCTGGTGGGCGCCGCGGGCGAGGTGATCGACGAAGCGGTCGTCGGTGATCCACTCGGGCTTGCCCATCGCGTTGCAGAGGCGACGGAACAGCGTGTCTTGGTTGGCGGCGATCAGCACCCATTCGCCGTCGATCGTCGGGTAGAGGTTCGACGGTGCGACGTTGGGCAGCATCGGTCCGGTGCGCTCGCGCGTGAAGCCGCCGACGGTGTACTCGGGCACGAGCGATTCCATCACGGCGAGCACGGATTCGTAGATCGACGCATCGACGACCTGGCCGCGGCCGGTGATGTTGACGTGATGCAGGGCGGCCATCGCACCGAGCGTGGCGTAGATCGCGGCGAGTGAGTCACCGATCGAGATGCCGGCACGGCTCGGCGCGCTCGACGGGTCGCCCATCACGTAGCGCAGGCCGCCCATCGCTTCGCCGATCGAGGCGTAGCCGGGTCGCTTCGCGTACGGACCCGTCTGGCCGAAGCCCGACACGCGCACCATCACGAGCTTCGGGTTGATCGCCGAGAGTTCTTCCCAGCCGAGACCCCACCGCTCCATGGTTCCGGGGCGGAAGTTCTCGAGGAGGACGTCGGCGTCGGCGACGAGGCGGCGGACGATGTCTTGCCCGCGCTCGTCGCGCAGGTTGCACGTGACCGACCGCTTGTTGCGTGCCGCGATGGGCCACCAGAGGGTCTCGCCGTCGACGCGCTCGCGACCCCACTTGCGCAGCGGGTCGCCGACCTCGGGTTGTTCGAGCTTGATGACCGTGGCGCCGTAGTCGGCGAACAGTTGGCCGCAGTACGGCCCGGCGAGGAGTTGTCCGAGCTCGATGACCTTGATGTCGCTCATTGGGCCGTTCATGATGCGTCCTTCGTGTTCAGGGGGGTGGTGGTCGGGGTGTGGGTGCCGTTGGCCACGGCGTCGTAGAACTCGTTCAGCATGGCGTCGAACTGGATCTTCTGGTCTTTGCCGGCGATCACGTGGGCGATCTCGGGCCACAGCACGCCGCGGGCGTTGGGCATGGCGTTCTCGATGATCTGGGTCATGTCGGGTCGAGTGATCATGTCGCGTCCGGCGTGGACGATGAAGGTCGGACACGTCACCGACGGCAACTGGTCGAGGACGTCGTGTGACAGGCAGGCATCGACCAGGCGCGAGTGCGCGGCGGCGCGGCCGTCGAGGTCGCCCCACGCGCCGGTCGGACCGAGCAGCCGGTCGCGGTTCTCGTTGTAGAACTCCGACGTGAACGAGAAGGAGGCGACGAGCAGTTGGAAGGTCTCGAAGCCGGCTTCGAGGTGTGCTCGACGCAAGCCGTCGATCTGATCGTTGAAGGTCGGGTCGGGCTGCGCCCACGTTCCGGTCATCACGAGCGACCGCACGAGGTCGGGTCGGTGGATGGCGATCTGCTGACCGACGCAGGCCCCGAGCCCGACGAGCCCGACGATGTCGATGTTGGTCAGGCCGAGGTGGTCGAGCAGCGCGATGGCGTCGTGGGCGAGTTGCAGGGTGGTGGAGTCGCGGTCGGCGCCGTCGCTCGACTGGCCGACACCGGGGTAGTCGAACACGATCACTTCGCGGCTCGATCGGACTGCACGCGGCACGGCGCCGAGGCCACCGTGGCAGAACGTGCCCCAACCGCCCATCGCCAGCGCGGGTGCGCCCTCGCCGTGTCGTTCGTACCAGAGTTGGTGGCCGTCGATGTCGAGAATCGTCACTGTGTGTCCTTGGTGGTTCGAGGGGTGGTGGTTCGAGGGGTGGGGGTTGCGGAGGTCGGGGTTGCGGAAGTAGGGATTGCGGAGGAGCGGGTTGCGGCGTCGTGGGCGTGTCCGGCGGCGGTGATGCGGTCGAGCATCTCGGTGAAGATCTCGTCGGAGGTGCCGAAGTTGATGCGGACGTGGCCGGCGTAGTCGTCGCTGGAGCTGTCGACGAAGTAGTTGCCGGTCTCGACGCGCAGCCCGACGTCGGCGAACGCGGCCACGGGGTCACCGGCGATCGACGTGTCGGAGAAATCGGCCCAGTACAGGTAGCCAGCCTCGGGGGCTCGATGTACGACCCCGGGGAATGCTTCGTCGAGCGTCGCCGCGAGGCGGTCGCGATGACTGCCGAGGAGCGTGACCATCTGGCGCAGCCACTCCTGGGCGGGCGGTTCGAGCGCGGCCTCGGTCGCGAGCACGCCGAGGAGTGAGGGGCCCGAGCGCAGGCGTCGCGGAATCGCCAGCCATTCGTCGCGCCATGCGGCGCCGACGATCGCGGCACCGCACAGCAGTCCCGCGAAGCTCATCGCTTTCGACATCGAAACGAGGACCACGCAGTGCTCGGGTCCGGCGACCTCTGCGTACGAGCAGAAGTCGGTGCCGGCGTACGTGACCGGTGCGTGGACCTCGTCGCTGACCACCACGGCACCGCGCTGGGCGGCGATGCGTGCGAGCTCGACCAGTTCGCTCCGCTCGAACACCGTGCCGGTCGGGTTGTGCGGATGACAGAGGAGCAGCAGGCGAGCGCCGCCCGCGAACGCGCGGTCGATGCCGTCGAGGTCGAGACGCCAGCGCGAGCCGTCGTCGACGAGCGGGACGTCGACGCGGTGGCGGCCGAGTTCGCCCGGTGCGTCGAGAAACGGTGCGTAGACCGGTGTGGTCACCACGACCTCGCCGCCCGGTTTGGTGAACGCACGGATCGACGCGTAGAGGCCGGTGACCACGCCGGGGACGCCGAACACCGAATCGGGGTCGACGTCGACGCCCCACTCGGTGGCCAGGTGACGCGACCAGCTCGCGCGCAATGGTGAGGTCTCGTCGCTCGGTCGGTAGCCGACGTCGCCGCTCGTCACCGCCCGGACCAGAACGGACTCGACGCTCGGCGGCAGCCGGAAGTCGGTTTCGGCGACCCACGCCGGGATCGTGCCCGGTACCGTTTCCGACCACTTCATACCCGTACGTTGTATACAGTCCTCGGTCGACGCCTGGAACGGTCCAGCGTCCGAGGTGGCAGGAACGCTTGAATAACCGGCGTTTGGTGCCGTTTCGACATTTTCGCTGGACAAGCTCATCGGTAGAATGTATACAATACCGCATGACCTCGACGCAAGGGCTTTCGCTCCAGAGTGACGATCAGTACACCGAAGTCGGCGAGCTCTACCGTGAGCAGCGGATCGGCGGCGGTTCGGTGGGGTGGGGTGCGAAGGCAGCACTGCTCATCGTCGACTTCCAGCACCTCTACACCCGAGGTCGTGCATCGACCGGCCTCGAGGCGGTCGAGAACACCGTGCCCCTGCTGGCTGCAGCTCGAGCCAACGGCGTCCCCGTCGCATTCGCCGTCGTCGGCTACGAGGCCGAGGCCGTCCCCGACGATCACGCCTGGACGATGAAGTGCCCCGGGCTCCTCGAAGCCCGACGCGGTTCGGAAGCATCGTCGGTCGACCCGCTCATCGCGCCGATCGACTGCGAGATCGTCCACGTGAAGACGGTGCCCTCGGCGCTCTTCGACCCGACCGTGCGCGACGCGTTCCGATCCGCCGGCGTCGACACGATCGTCGTCGCCGGCACCTCCACGAGTGGCTGCGTCCGCTCGACCGTCGTCGATGGGGTGTCGCACGGCTTCCGCATGATCGTTGCGGTCGACTGTGTGGCCGACCGATCGAAACCGTCGTCCGATGCGGCGCTGTTCGACATCGACACCAAGTACGGCGACCTCACCACCTCCGCCGAGGTGTGCGCCAAGTTCACACAGATCGGAGCCGACGCATGATCGAACTGACCGGGGTGTCCAAGGAGTTTGGCTCCGGGTCCGACGCCGTCCAAGCGGTGCAACCGCTCGACCTGTCGATCGGGGAGGGCGAGATCGCCGGCATCGTCGGATTCTCGGGCGCCGGAAAGTCGACCCTCCTCCGACTCGTCAACCGTCTGGAAGAACCGACCACCGGTCGCGTGGTCGTCGACGGCACCGACATCACCAAGCTCTCCGGACGTCGACTTCGTGAAGCCCGGCGCCGCATCGGCGTGATCTTCCAAGGGTTCAACCTGCTGTCGAATCGCACCGCGCTCGACAACGTCGGCCTGGCGCTCGAACTCGACGGCTGCAGCCGAGCCGAACGACGGAAACGCTCGATGGTGGCGCTCGAACGCGTCGGTATGGCCGAACGCGCCAAGGCGTACCCCGCTCAACTGAGCGGCGGGCAGAAGCAGCGCGTCGCCATCGCCCGGTCGCTCGTGACCGAACCGAAGGTGTTGCTCTCCGACGAGGCGACGAGTGCCCTCGACCCGCACACCACGCTGAGCATCCTGCACTTCCTCCGCGACCTCAACGCCGACCTCGGCCTGACCCTGGTGATCGTGACGCACGAGATCAACGTCGTCAGTTACCTCTGCGACACCGTCTCGGTGATGGAGCGAGGAGCGATCGTCGAAGGCATCGACCTCCGAGACGGCCCACCAGAACCGAGTACGCCACTCGGTCGGTTCCTGTTCGAGTCGGCCACCGGCTGGGACGAAGACACCGTCCGGTTGGCCGAGCAAGTCGCAGGAGCAACCACATGATGTTCGCCGCAACCATCGCCGGGATCATCCCCGACGAAGTCATCGACGTGATGCCCGAGTTCCGCGAGGCGATCGGCGAGACGGCACTGATGGTGTCGATCTCGGTGACCGCCGCCCTCGTGTTCGGCACGCCGGTCGGCATCCTCCTGCACCTCGCACGCCGGGGTGGACTGATCAACAAGCCATGGCTCGCCGAGACGCTCGGCTGGATCGTGAACGTGATCCGTTCGTTCCCGTTCGTCGTGCTGGTCATCGCGATCATCCCGCTCACCCGGCAGATCGCGGGGACGGGCATCGGCCCGAAGGCGGCGGCGGTTCCGCTGTCGATCGCGGCGATTCCGTTCTACGCCCGGCTCGTCGAACAGAGCATCCGCGACGTGCCTCGCGGCCTCGCCGAGGCGGCGATCGCAGCCGGAGCGAGCACCTCGCAGGTCGTCCGCAAGGTGCTCATCCCCGAAGCGATGCCGAGCCTGATCGCCAGCTTCACCACCACGGTGATCAGCTTCATCGCCTTCAGTGCGACGGCCGGTCTCGTCGGCGGCGGCGGGCTCGGCGACCTCGCCATCCGCTACGGCTACAACCGCTTCATCGAGCCGGTCATGTACGCCGCCGTGATCGTGTTGATCGTGGCGGTGCAGATCGTCCAACTCGCCGGAACCATCGCAGTCAAGGTCGTCGACAAACGCTGACCGCGTCGGCAGGCGACCTCGCCCGGCACCCCGCTTCCGGCATCACGCGTCCTCCCACCATCCCCGAACCGTCCATCCACACCCCGCACCACCACCAACCACCCCACCACCAACCACCCCACCACCAACCACCCCACCACCCCCACATCAAGGAGACAGCCAGCATGAAGTTCCCAGCACCGACCCGAGGCGCGATCGCCCTCTTCACCGCCGCAGCGTTCGCGCTCGCCGCCTGCGGAAGCGACGACGACGCCGCCGAGACCACCGACGCCCCGGCAGCAGCCACCGACGACACGGTGGCCGAAGCCGAGACGATCGAGCTCGACATCGGCTTCATCCCCGGCCCGTACGCCGACATGTTCAAGGGCGGAATCGCTCCGATTCTCGAAGCGCAGGGCATCGAGGCGAACATCGACGAGATCAGCGACTTCACGATCCCGAACCAGGCCACGGTCGACGGCGACCTCGACATGACGATCTTCCAGAACGACGCGTTCATGGACGGCTACAACGCGGCCAACGGCTCCGACATCGTGTCGATCCTCAAGATCCCGTCGGCGCCGCTCGGCATGTACGCCGGCAAGGGCAGCGCCACGTCGCCCGCCGACATCGAAGACGGCGCGACGCTCGCGCTCACGTCGGAGGCGAGCAACCTGGCCCGCAGCCTCAACTTCCTCGAGACCCTCGGTCTCGTCGAAGTCGGTGAGGTTCCCGAAGGCGAGTTCGCCACCGAGAAGGACCTCACGTCGAACCCGAAGAACCTGAAGTTCGAACTGGTCGACGCCCCGCAGGTGCCGCGCACCCTGCCCGACGTCGACTACGGCGTCGCACTCGGCAACCACATCTACGCAGCCGACGGCGTGACCCTCGGTGACGCGATCGCACTCGAAGACGTGCCAGAGGCCTCGCAGATCACGGTGACCGTGCTCGCCGAGAACGCTGAGAGCGCCGGAGCCCAAGCGGTCGTCGCCGCCTTCGAGTCCGACGAGTTCCGTGCCTTCGTCGAGAACGACCCGAACTTCGCCAGCTTCGTGAAGCCCAGCTGGTGGAAGTAAGCCTCGACCACATCGGTCACCTCGTCGACTCGCTCGACGACGTCGCGGCGCAGCTCGTCGCCGCCGGTTTCCAGCTCACGCCCCCCGTGCAACTCGCACGGGGCGGCGGTGAGCCGACCGGCGGCGTGCAGCAGACGTTCGTGACGGCGTCGGGCTACGTCGAGGTCCAAGAACTCGCCGAGCTCGGACTTGATCATCCGCTCGAACACCTCTGGGAGTTCCGACCGGTGACCGCCGTCGTCGCCTGGTCGACCGACGACGTCAGCGCCGCGGTCGACGCAGCGCGCCGAGCCGGACACCAGACCACCGATCCCGTCACGTGGGCACGCGACACGCCCGACGGCGAAGCTCGGTTCTCGTTCGCGTCGCTCGTGCCGTCGCCGGCGTCGGGCGCACGACCCGGCCCGTTGCACGTGATCGTGCAGCACCACGACAAAGACCGCGTCACCGCGTCGTCCGAGCAACCGAATTCGATGTCGGCCATCATCGGCTACCGCACCGCGTCACGGCTCGTCACCGCGCTCGACCTGTCGGTCGCCCCCGCCGACCTCGCCGAGGTCACCGCTCCGGTCGACACCGTGATCGTCCGCGCCGACGACACCGACCGTCTCCTCGGCTCGATGTCGTCGATCGGCATCGAACCGACCGACCCATCGGGTCCCCAACTTGCCGAGGCCGTCGCCACGCTCGACGCGCGTGCGCTCCTCGGCGTCTTCATCGAGGTGTGTACATGACCGCCAAACCCACCGAATCGCACGACCACGTCGCCGTGGCGATGGCATCGCTCCGCTCGGCGATCGCCAACGGCAAGTATCCGCCGGGTCGTCGGCTCAAAGAAGTCGAGATCGCCGAGTCGCTCGACATGTCGCGCACCCCGGTGCGCGAAGCCATTCGCCGCCTCGTCGGCGAGGGGCTGCTCGAACTCACGCCCAACCGCGGCGCCGCGGTGCCGCAGTGGTCGGACCGCGATCTCGACGAGATGTTCGAAGTGCGCGCCCAACTCGAAGGATTCGCAGCCCGCCTCGCCGCGGCCCGAGCCACGCCGGAGGAAGTGACGTCGCTGCGCGAGCTGTGCGATCGGATGGAACGCTTCGGCGGACACGATCTGCGCGCCGAGGACTGGAACGAGTACGCCGTCATCAACAACCAGTTCCACCGCGACCTCCTCCGCGGCTCCGACAACCGACGCCTCGAAACAGCGGCGCTCGGTCTGATGGCACCCTCGCTCCTGCACAACCAGATCGCTCGACAGAGCACCGCGCTGCTCGATCGGTCGAACCAGCACCACGCCGAGATCGTCGACGCCATCGCGGCCGGCGACGAGTCGTGGGCCGAGGCGATCACCCGCACACACGTCGTGGCGACGCGCAACAAGTTCATCGCGGCGAGGGGTGACGATGCAGTCGCTCCGTGATGTGACCCCGTACTCGCCGATCGTCGATCGCCCGAAGCTCGAATGGCCCGGCGGCAAGCGCCTCGCGGTGTGGACGGCCCTCAACGTCGAACACTACGAGATGATGACGCCGCCCGCCGTCGGCCGCGTCACCTGGGATCGAGTGACCCACGAGCCCGACGTCCGCGAGTACTCGCTGCGCGACCACGGCAACCGGGTCGGCCTCTGGCGGACGCTCGAGGCGTACGACGCCGTCGGCATCGCGCCCACGCTCTCGCTCAACCTCGCCGTCCTCGACATGTTCCCGCGCATCCGCGACGAGATCATCGAGCGCGACCTCTGCGTCATGTCGCACGGCATCTTCAACACGCGCTTCCTGTTCGGGATGGAACCCGAGGAGGAGCGGGCGTTCTACACCGACAACATCGAGTCGCTCCAGCGACACACCGGTCACCGACTGCGCGGCATGCTCACCCCGGCGGTGAGCAACACCCCGAACACGCCGACGCTCATGGCCGAGATGGGGTTCACGTATCACGCCGACTGGGTCCACGACGACCAACCGGTCCCGCTCGACGTCGGGGTCGGCCGCATGATCTCGATGCCGTACTCGTACGACCTCAACGACGCCCCGCTCTGGGACGGACGCCCGTACTCGGGGGACTACCTCGTCGATTCGTGCATCGCGCAGTTCGACCGACTGCTCGCCGATGCCGAGCGATGGGACACCGGCCTCACGATGTGCATCGCGCTGCACCCGTATCAGATCGGTCAGCCGCAACACATCGGGCGTCTGCGCCGCATCCTCGACCACATCGTCGGCGACGACCGCGTGTGGCACGCCACCGCCGACGAGATCGCCGACCACTACCTCGAACACGCCTACGACGAACAGTTGGCCTACGCCCGCGATCTCGCCGCGGTCGGCGCAGCAAGGAGTTCCGATGCCCGCTGAGCGGCGTCCCGGTTACGACCACGAATGGTTCGACTACAGCGCCTTGGCCGACCGCCGGCGCCCGGGCAGCGGGGTGGCGGTCGTGCCGATCATCCTGCTCGAACTGTACGAAGATCCGCTTCCCGAAGGTTGGCCGCAACCGTCCTCGACGGCCGGTGGCCTCGACCGCGCGTTCCCCAACATCTCGCGGGTGTCGATGCGCGAGTACGGCCATCGCGTCGGGATCTTCCGACTGCTCGACGCGCTCGAGCGACACGGCGTGCGACCGACCATCGCGATCGACGCGATGACGGCCGAGGGCTACCCGTGGCTGGTGCAGCGCCTCGTCGACGCCGGTGCCGACTGGATCGCGCACGGCATCTCGGTGACGCGGCCCATCGGTTCGCACCTCACCGCGGAGGAAGAACGCGCCTACGTCACCGAGACGATCGAACGGCTCGCCGCATGTGGCATCGAGACCAACGGTTGGCTTGGGCCCGAGTACGGCGAGTCCGAACGGACTCCGGGCGTGCTGGCCGCGGCCGGGATGGAGTACGTCTTCGACTGGACGGGCGACGAGCAGTTCGTCGACTTCCACGTCGACACCGGACGGCTCACCGGCTTCCCGCTGTCGGCCGACCTCGACGACCAGACGACGCTCGCCAACCGGATGGCCGAACCCGCCGCCTACGGGCAGCACCTCGTCGACGCGGCCACCGAGTTGGCGATCGACGACGGTCGCGGCGCCCGCGTGCTGTCGTTCTGCGTTCGCCCGTGGCTGACCGGTCAGCCCTTCCGAGTCGGCGTGTTCGACCACTTCGTCGACGCCGTCGTCGACATCGACGGCGCGACCCTCACCCACTGGACGGATGCGGCCGCATCGCTTCAGACCGAACCTCTCCAGAAAGCAACGACTCGATGAACCAGTGGACCGGCCTCACCCGCCGTCTCGCCGAACACGCCGCCGGCCTCACGGTCGACCAGATCCCGGCATCGGCACTCGCCGCCACCCGCTCGACGATCTCCGACGCGCTGGCCTGCGCCATCGCCGGATCCGTCGTCGCCGACGACATCGTCGGTCCTGTCTCGGCGCTCGTCGCCGACACATCGGGCGGTCGATCGACGTCGATCCTGACCGGCGGATCGCTGCCCGCCGTCGACGCGGCGTTCCTCAACGGTGCCATCGTGCACACGATCGACTTCGACGACACGCTGATGGCGGTCGTCGCCCACCTCGGTTCGTCGGTGGTCACCTCGGCGCTCGCCGCGTGTGAGCACGTCGGTGCATCGGCCGAGACCTTCCTCGCGGCGGTCGTCGCCGGATTCGACGTCGGCGGTCGCGTGGGCCGCGCCGTCATGCCACAGCACTATCAGCGGTGGCACGCGACCGCGTCGCTCGGCGGGATCGCGAGCGCGGCGGCGGCATCGGTCGCGCTCGGTCTCGACGCGGCGGCGACCGAAATGGCACTCGGCATCGCGGCCGACGACACCGGCGGCACACGCGTGTGCATCCGCCAGGGTGACGTGACCAAGAGCCTGCATGCGGCCGCGGCGTCGCAGAAGGGCATGCGCGCGGCGCTGCTCGTGCACGCCGGAGCGATCGGCCCGGTCGGGCATCTCGAGCACGACTTCGGATTCTTCTGGGCCTACTCCGACGAGCGCGACCCGCACCGTCTTCCCGAACACCTCGACGATCTCGGCGAGCGGTGGGAAGTGGAGGAGAACGACCTCAAGGCACACCCGTGCATCCTGAGTTCGCACACCGCGGTCGAAGGGGTCGTGACCCTGATGAGCGAGCACGGCCTGAACGTCGACGGCATCGAGTCGGTCGAGTTGTTCCAGCCGCCGTACTCCGAACGCCATGGCGTCAACTACGAACCCGAGACCGCGATGGCGGCCAGGCTGTCGGTGCAGTACGTCGTCGCCGCAGCGATCCGACACGGCAAGGTCGGGCTCGAGGAGTTCGACGGGGGAGCGTGGCTCGACCCCGACGTGCGCCGTCTGATGGAGCGCATCACGATCACCCCCGATCCCGAACTCTCCACGCGCTATCCCGGGCAGGCGCCCAACCGCACCTGCATCACGACCGTCGGCGGGTCGACCCACGAGCTGGAGGTCGGCGTCGCGCTCGGCAGCCACCTGCGGCCGCTGCAGGGAGATGCTCTGCGCGAGAAGCACGACGCGTTGCTCGCTTATCGACTCGACGCGGCGGAGCGCGAGCGGTGGCACGGTGCGATCGATGCCCTCGGCGTCGGCGGTGACATCGCCGATCTGACGGCGTTGTTCGCTGCAGGCCGGTCGGAGGTCCAGGGTCGATGATGCCGTCGTCGATCGAGGTCCTCGAAGTCGGCGCCCGCGACGGGCTGCAGAACGAGGCGGTCACGGTGTCGACCGCACTCAAGCTCGAACTGATCGACCGACTGATCGGCGCCGGCGTGCGACGGTTGGAGACGACGAGCTTCGTCCATCCCGCCGCCGTGCCGCAGTTGGCCGACGCCGACGACGTGATGCGCGGCGTGTCGCGAGTCGACGGCGTGGTGCACCAGGGCCTCGTGTTGAACGAGCGCGGCTTCGATCGCGCGCACCTCGGGCTGTGCGACGAGATCAACGTCGTCGTGGTGGTCAGCGACGAGTTCAGCACGCGCAACCAGCGCATGACGACCGACGAGATGCTCGACGTCGTCGACGTGATCGCCGCTCGCGCTGCGTTGGTCGGGACTCCGATGTCGGTCACGCTGAGCGCGGCGTTCGGCTGTCCGTTCTCGGGCGAGGTCGACCCGGGCCGGGTGGAGGCGATCGCCGGCCGCATCGGGGCGCTCGCGCCGGCGCAGATCGCGCTGGCCGACACGATCGGTGTCGGCGTTCCGGCACAGGTGACCGACCTCGTCGACCGGTGTCGACGAGCCGCACCCGACGTCGCATTGCGGGCGCACTTCCACAACACGCGCAACACCGGATACGCGAACGCGTTCGCGGCGATCGAGGCGGGCGTCGTCACGCTCGACTCGTCGGTCGGCGGCATCGGCGGTTGCCCGTTCGCCCCCGATGCGACCGGCAACATCGCCACCGAAGATCTCGTCTACATGCTCGAACGGTCGGGGATCGACACCGGACTCGACCTCGACGAACTGATTCGAACCGCGCAGTTCGTCGGCGAGATCCTCGGGTCGACGGTGCCGGGCAATCTGAGTCGGGCCGGTCGCTTTCCCTGAGCTGCACGTGGGTCGAGCGACGACGTCGCCCGCTCGTTCTGCTGGTCGTCCGCTGGTCGTCAGCCCGGTCGGAGTTCGACCGCGAGGTGCATGATCGGGTCGGGCACCACGACGCCTGGGGTGAGGACGGCCCGCTGGGCCGGATCGACGAACGCGGTGACGCCGCTCGACGCGAATCGGATCGTGACGGTTCCGTCGTCGTCGAGCGTGAGTTCGTGGGTCGTCTGCCCGAAGCAGTCGATGACCTGCTCGGTGCCCAGCCCGCCGAACTCAGCCGCGATTCCGACGCCCGTACCGCTTGTTGAACCGCTCGACACGGCCGGCGGTGTCGATGATGGTCATGTTGCCGGTGTAGAAGGGATGCGTGTGATTCGACACGTCGAGCAGGACGTGTGGATACTCCTCACCGTTCTCCCACGTGGTGGTTCGGTCGGTCTGGATCGTCGAGCGGCAGATCCATCGTTGGCCGCCGGTCGAGTCCTCGAAGACCACCGGCCGGTAGTCGGGGTGGATGCCCGGCTTCATCAGCGTGTCTCCTTGAACTCGACGTGGCGTCGGATGATCGGGTCGTACTTCTTCAGCACGATCCGCTCGCGCGTGTTGACCTTGTTCTTCTTCGTGACGTATCGGTAGCCCGTGCCGGCGGTGCTCTCGAGCGTGACGATCGGTCGGCGATCTTTGTTCGCTGCGGCCATCGTTCAGTTCCGTCCGCCGTCGTGTTCCCGTTGCGGACTGTGGTGCGTGGCCGTGTCGTTCATGTTGGTCATGTCGATCATGCTAGTCGTAATGAGAATCATTATCATTACGATGATCGGATGATCACAACTCGCTCGACCCGTCCCGAATCGACGGGGTCACTCCCCACCACGGTGCTGTCCGGCTTCCTCGGAGCCGGGAAGACCACGCTGCTCAACCACATCCTCCACAACCGCGACGGCCGTCGAGTCGCGGTGATCGTCAACGACATGAGCGAGATCAACGTCGACGCGCACCTCGTCTCCGGGGAGGTGCAGCTCGACCGGACCGAAGAGCGGCTGATCGAGATGACCAACGGATGCATCTGCTGCACGCTGCGCGACGACCTGCTCGCCGAAGTCGGTCGCCTCGCCGACGAGGGGCGCTTCGATCACCTCGTCATCGAGTCGACCGGGATCAGCGAGCCGCTGCCGGTCGCCGCCACGTTCCTCTTCGACACCGGTGACGACCTCTCGCTCGTCGACCGTGCGCACATCGACTCGATGACCACCGTGGTCGACGCGCATCGCCTGCTCGACCACTTCGACGACGTCGACGAACTCGCCGAGCTGGGCATCGGTCGCGACAGTGACGACCAGCGCACGATCGCCGAACTGATCGTCGACCAGATCGAGTTCGCCGACCTGATCGTGCTCACCAAGACCGATCTGCTCGACACCGCGGACACGGAGCGGGTCTGCGCGCTGATCCGCGTGCTCAATCCCGACAGCCGAATCGAGATCGCTCCGTTCGGGCGAGTGCCGGTCGGCGAGTTGCTCGACAGTGGCCGGTTCGATCCCGACTCGACCGGTGCGTTCCCGGGCTGGGCGCAGGCGCTCAACGGTGAGCACGTGCCGGAGAGCGAGGAGTTCGGCATCACGAACTTCGTGTACCGATCGCGGTGGCCCTTCCACCCGGGCCGCCTGTTCGACCTGTTGACCGAGTCGGCGTGGGACGGCGTGCTGCGGTCGAAGGGCTTCTTCTGGGTCGCGACGCGGCCGGACGTGCAGGCGATCTGGCATCACGCCGGAGCGGCCGTCACCCTCGAGCCAGCGGGGCCGTGGCTCGCGACCATCCCTCGCGACGAGTGGGAGCTCGAGCCGGACGAGCAGGCCGACCTCGACGGACGGTGGGACCCGTTGCTCGGCGACCGGATGACCGAGTTGGTGTTCATCGGCATCGAGATGGACCACGCCGCGATTTCCGCATCACTCGACGCGTGCGTGCTGACCGTCGACGAGATCGAAGCCGGGTTCGCGGGCTGGGCCGACTTCGCCGATCCACTCCCGGCATGGGACGACCTCGACGACGACTGAGCCGCGGCCGAGCGGCCAGGCTGGGCCGATGAGCGGCGTGGTCTGATCGGTCCACTTCATCTGGACGATCTGGATCAGGTTGCCGCAGGTGTCGTCGAAGACGGCGATGATCGAGGGGCCGGCGTCGGTTGGCGTCGTGAATTCGACGCCTTGCTCGACGAGACGCACGTTGATGGTGGGCGTTCGCTGGTTGCGAACGAGGAGGTTGGCAAGGGGCCCGAAAACGACCACACTCGAACCTCCAAACGGGGCTCGGGTGTCCGGGGTGTCTCGCGACATCTGATTGGAGCGGATGACGGGAATCGAACCCGCGTTCTCAGCTTGGGAAGCTGATGTTCTACCATTGAACTACATCCGCGAAGAGCGCCGAGTGTAGCTGAACGAGCCGCCGGCAATCCACGTGACCAGGTGCAGGGAGACGTGCTGCTCTCCAGCGTCAAACGATGCGGGCTCCAACTGGCCGCTGATGACCTACATCCCGAGGTACTCCCTGGCTCGACTGGGGCGCGCAGGCTACTCATCCTGGTTCTGGCAGGACGTAGTGAGCACCACGCTTCTCGCCGCGCATCGTGAGTTTCCCGGAGTCGACCATGCGGCTGAACGATGGTGCCGCCTGGTCCGTTACGGCTGGGACAGCCCCACAACGTCTGAGCGGCGGATCGTGAGATCCTTTGACATCACGTCACAGCTATACCACGCGTATGTGATGCGCATCACCAGTTATGCGACGTTGTCGCATAACTATGCAACAGTGTCCATACGTGCTGTGGACAAGGCGAGAGCCCGAGCTGGCGGTCGCAGCGGTCCGACACGCGTGCACGGATGGTCTGGTCGTTGTTGTCGGTCGTTCCGGCTGGTGAGTCGGGTTCGATGGTTGGGGTTGATTCGGTTGCGAAGGGGCGTGATGGCACGCCGGCCGGGATCGACAGCAGCGTCGCAACGCCCCGCATGGAATACGGCCTCAGGCCGAGGAAGGCGGCACCTTCGTGGGTCGAGCGGCGACGGCGGCGCCTGCTGCCAGCGCGAGGCAGAGCGGGGAGTAGACGCGCAGGTCCCAACGGCGGAACTCGTCGGTCACGTCGATGAGTCGCGTCGCCCCTGCCACGAGACCGCCCGCCCCGCGAAGAGCGAGTGCGCCCGCGACGCCAGCGGCTCCGAGCCGAGTGAGGCGGACCGATATCGGTGCGGGGACCCTGCCGTCGGCGGCGAGCACCAGCCATGCGCCCCCGGCGACCAGACCGGTCACCGCCCACGTCGCCGGAGGCGACGGGAATGGTCGAGTTCCCACCACCAGGTCCGCGAGCTCGTCGCTCGAGTCGCGCGGCCACGTCGAACCACTCGCCCAGAGCGCGTGCAACGCGCCAGCCGCGCCGAGGCCGGCCACCGTGAACCCAACAGCCACACTTTCCATACGGTTACGTATGTTCATGTTGCGTACGGTACCGTATGCAACATGCCGAGGGCAACGCGAACTCCACCTGAGCGGTGGATCGAAGAGTGTCTCCGCACGGTGGCGAGCACCGGCGAGGCCGGAGTCTCGGTCGAACGCCTCGCCGCCACGCTCGGCGTCACCAAGGGAAGCTTCTACCACCACTTCGCCGACCGGTCCGATCTCCTGCAGCGATCCCTCGAACACTGGCAACGCCTCGCGACCGACGTGGTCATCGAAGAGCTCGAACAGGTCGACGACCCCGCCGAACGCCTCCGCGCCGTGCTCGCCGTTGCGTTCGGAGACGACGAATGGGGCACCATCGACGTCATGCTCGCCGTGTCGGCCGACCCGACAGTGCTCGCCGTGGCGAGCGCGGTGGCCGAGCGCCGCATTGCGTTCATGGCCGACGCCTACCGCCAGCTCGGCGTGCCCGATCCCGACGCCGAACGACGGGCAGCCATCGCCTACTCCACCTACCTCGGCCACTTCCACGTCGCCGCCGCACGCCCCGACCTCACCGCCGACGCCGACTACTTCGACCTACTCGTCGCAACCCTGCTCCCGTAGTCCTTCGATGCGCAGCTCCCGCGGTCGGCGACGGCGGTCATCAACGCGGGCCGAGCACCGATGCTCGTCGGAGACATCGCTCGTCGAGGGTTCGGTCGGACGGCGCCGAGCGCAGGCGTGCATCACGTGAGGCCGAGCGCGTCGGCGAGCGTGGCGAACGTGCAGCGGGCTTGCACTTCGGTGAACGTGGGAGTGTCGAGTCGGACCGCTTGCGGTGACACGTTGCCGTCGATCGTGGTGATCGAGAATCCGCCACGTCGCGACACGGTGCCGGTGGTCCCGTTCGAGACGTACTGCACGCAACGAACGGCGGTCTTTGCATCGTCGCCGTTGTAGAGCACCTCCGCGATGACCATCTCGTAGCTCCCTGCGGCCACGCCTGCATCGAGCAGAATCAGCGACGCTCGGTCGAGCGCAGCGAACGTCGCGGCGAGCTCGGTATCGGTGGCAACGATCGACGGATCAAGCGCACGGGCCGTCGACCAATCCTGCGCGGCGAACGCGTCGACGAGCGCCTGCGCGTTGAGGAGGAACGGCAACGCATCAGCGGCGAACACGCCCGATCGCAGCTCGGCCGACTCGATCTGTGGTGACCCCGGGCCACTGGTCGGCAGGGGTGGCGTCGGCAGCACCGGCGTGTCCCAGATCGTCGGGGCCACGGTCGTCGGCGGCGCGACCGTGGTCGGTGCAGCGGTGGTCGGCGGCGCCGTGGTCGGAGGAACCGTGGTCGGAGGGATCGTCGTCGGGGGAGCGGTGGTCGGAGGAACCGTGGTCGGCGCGACGGTGGTCACGGGAGCCACCGTGGTCGGCACGCCGGTCGTCGGCGCCACGGTCGTCGGCGCGAGCGTGCTCGAAGGAGCGGTCGCCAACGATGCGTCGGGCGGAGAATCGACGGTCGGGGCCGTCGCCGCGCCGGGGCTCGCGTCGTCGTCGCCCGAACGCGTCACCAGCACGAGTCCGGCACCGAGCACCGCGATCACGGCGACGACCGTCGCGACCATCAGCCCGACCGAGGGGCCGGTGCGCTCCGCCGACTGATCGAACGGTGGGGGTGACGTCGAAACAGAAGCAGCGACCGGCCCGCCGAACTCGCGACCACACGCCCGGCAGTACCGAGCATCGGCAGCGTTCAACGCCGAACAGTTCCCGCACGTTGCCTTCATCCGATCGTTCCTCTCCAGTCGAGTTGCCGCTCAGTCACCGTTGCCCGCCAGATCGCGCACGAGGCCTCGGAGCTCCCAGAACTCGTACTGCTCGGGGAGCATGTCGGCGAGGTCGTCGAGCAGCGTGGCGGCAGCATCGAGCTGATCCTGCTCCATCAGAGCTCGGGCCGTCAGCAGCCAGAGCATCGGCGACCACCGCTGCTCGGACCGTGCTGCCGTCACCGCGGCGAGCCAGTGCACCGTCGCCTCGGCGGCGCGGCCCATCCCGTGTTGCGCCCGTCCGAGCTGCACGCGCAGGCTGATCAAGCCGGGGGCCCAACGCAACCCGCGGAGCGCATACGACTCGGCGAGCTCGAAGTTCCGGTCGCGAAGCAGTTCGTCGACGACGGCGCCGAACATGGCGATCGCGGTGGCCTCGATCTTCGCGATCGCGTCCGGCTCGGCGGCGGCGAACGCCTCCACTTCGTCGACGAGCGCAGCGAGGTCGACGCGTCGCCCGAAGATGCGGTCGACGTGCTCGGCACGAACCGGTATCTCGGTATCGGGCAAGCCGACTGACGCAGCGACCTCGCGATCGGGGCGCACCAACACCCAACTCACGACGCACCCCCGGTCGAACCGCGATCCTCGAGGATCAACCGCTCCCACACCTGGTCCGCAGTCGGTATCCGATCTGCTGGATCGGCGGCGGTCTTGAGCTCGCGCTCGAGTTGATCGGCGATGCGGTCCATCCGCTGCTGCAGCTCGCGCACCTCAGGAGGCCGAAGCTGCTCCATCAACCTGATGCGCTCACCGGTCGCGTTCGCGACATGCGACGGCGTCATCCCGGTCTCGGCGAGCAGCCGGCGTTCCATGTCGACGGGTGACACCCCGTCGTTCTTGATCGTCTCCATGATCTCCATCGCTCGATCGAGCCGGGTATCGGGTTTGGGAACCGGCGTCGTCGCCGGCAACAGCCCCTGATCGACGAGGTACTCGGTCTGGCGTCGCAACGCGTCGAGTCGCGGCTGCACCTGTTTGCCGTTCTGCTTCACGATCTGGCGGACGCCCTCGGCCCGCTGGTCCTCCGACAGCTCCGACCAGTCGATGCCACCGCCGGCGCCACCCCCACCGCTCCTCGACGACGTCGGTCGGATCGCCCGGTCGCCGGAATGGTCGGCTCGCCACGCCCACTCCTCACCTTTGTGCGTCACCGTCAACCCGACCTGCTGGGCGTCGCCGATCTCACCGAACGGCCGGTTGATCACGGCGCGCACGTTGCGGTAGGCCTCGGGGTCGAGGTCGTCGGTGACCGCCTGGTCGAGTCGCTCGGCAACGCGGTCGATGGTTTGCCGGCGTGCGGCTCCGTCCAGGTCGGTCGGCGGTGGCACGCCGCGGCGCTCGGCATCGGCGAGCACCTCCGCGGGGGTGGCCGCGGGGATCCCGAGTCGCTCGCGCATGTCGTCGCCGCCGATCGCGTCGTAGAACGCGTCGTTGTAGACGGGGCGCACCTCATCCCTCGGCAACGAGAACGCCGGCGCCGTGCTTCCCGCCGGCTTCACGTACGTGGTGAAGTCACGGTCGGCACCGACACTGATCTGACCAGGCCTCGCGTTGGTCGGCTCGAACAACTGGATCTCGTTGCCGACGGTGTCGACGAAAACGTGACGGCCGTTCTCGATGCGGTCCAGCTGAAGGTCGCCTTGGATCCGGACGCCGCCGAGGCGGCCGGAGTCCTGACGGTTGATGTAGTCGGTCGCCCAGTCGAGCACCGCTGCGTCGGTCTCGTCGTACACCTCGCGCATCTGATTGACGAACACTCGCTGAACCGCCTCGGGCTGGTTCTTGATCTGTTGCAGTGCGTTCTTGTTCGTCTGGACCCGCAGTGCCGCCTCGCGTTGTGCCGCACTCAGCTCGCCCACGGTCTCGACGTCGAGGTCGATCGGACGTGTGGCGTGATGAGCGAAGTCGTCGACGGCCGCCGCGCCGACGCGTTGGTTGTTCTCCCAAGCTGCTCGACGCGCCTTGTCGTCGGGGGATCCCAACGCATCGCTGAGCCGCGCCCTGTTGCGGGCGATCTGCGCCTCGATGTCGTCGACCACTCCTCCCGGCGCGCGGGTCGCGTTGCTGTTGATGTCGTCGAGCGACGACGCCAGCGCGGACTCCCGTCGAGCATCGGTGAACCTGTCGAGCGAACGCCGACCGTCGACGCCGGCGTCGGAGAGGTCGCCCGCCCGACCGAGGTGGTGCAGCCGCTCAGACGAACGCGCTGCATCGGCTGCTCGCTCCAGATCGCGTGACGCGTCGACGAGGTTCGAGGCGTCGCGAGCCATCGACGCGCCGCCCATCGCCGGGAAGAGCTCGCCGAGAACCGCTCCGAGCGAGGCGAGTCGCTGACCGAGCGTGCGGTCTCCGTCGAGCGAATCCTTCACGTCTTGGAGCGGGCTCATCTGCATCGCGAAGCCGACGGGGTCGGCGGCGAACGCCTCGGCCATCGCCTCCCCGAATCGGCCCAGGGCCCGCGACGACTCGGAGATGTGTCGTCGGCCTTCGCCGAACTCCACGGGCGAGAGCATGCCGGCCAGGTCGTAGGCAGTGCCGCCCATGGCGTCGCTGAGAATCTCCCACGTCTCGGGGTCGTTCAAGGTCTCGTTCACCGACTGGGCGACCTCGCGCAGTTCGCCGGGCAACCCTTCGACATCGCGCAGCATGCCGTCGAACGCGTCGTCGAGCATCGCCTCGCGAACGCGAGCCGGATCAGACCAGCGCTCCTGATCGGCCTCGGCAGCCAACAGCTGCGTTTCGAGCTCGTCGCGACGTCGCAGCTGCTCGGTGAGCCGATCGACGCGGGCGCGGTCGGCGCGGATGTCGGCCAGCAGCTCGGCGTCACGTTCGAGTCGTTCGGTGCGTCGCTGATCGCGGTCGACCCCTTCGAGTCGATCGCGCTCCGCGCGCGTCATGTCGCGGAACTCCTCGCGATTCGGGTCCCAGCCGCGCACCGGGTCGTCGGGGCGTTCCGCCGGTTCGAGGTCGGTGTCGAGCAGCTCCTCCACGCGTTCGCGCCCGCCGTTGCGGTAGGCGTCGACGAGCTCGCTCATGGAGTGGCCGCTCTCGGCGATCGTGGAGCCGGCGAGCCCAGCCGCGCCGAGCAGGGACACGAGTGCGATCGCTGCGATGTCCTCTGCGTCGACGTCGTCGTCCTCGGATGCCGCCGCGTCACGGTCTGGTTCCTCGTCGTCTGGCGCGTCGCCGTCGTCGGGTTCGAGGTTCGCCGGATCGCTCGTGGCTGGCTCGGTGTCGGCCTCGCCGTCGGGATCTGCTGGCCCGTCGGTGTCGGCCTCGCCGGGTTCGGCGAATGCGGCGTCCGACTCGGCCGAGGGAGCGACGCCGTTCGCGTTCCACTCCTGAGCGAAGCGATGCCAGGTGTTCAGCACGTCGGCGATATAGGGGTCGCCGACTTCGCAGTGGTGGCAGTTGTAGAAGTAGCTACCCCACGGGAAGTTGCCGCGAATGATCGTGTCGGGGCCGTCGGCCAGATCGGTGTTGGTCCAGATCGTGACCTCGCCGTCACCGAACTCGTGGAAGGTGCGATTCAGGCAGAAGTCCTGGTCGGCGCGCTCCTGCGGGATCCCATCGGCGCCCACGTCGCACTGGATGTCCGCGTCGATCTCGTGCGGCAGCGTCCGGTCACCGAAGGTCTCGACGATGGCGCGCTGACGTTGGCCCTCGGCCTCCGGATCGACGGAGGCGAGCGAATAGATGAACTCGTTGCGGACGCCACCCTTCCGTTCGTCACCGACGTAGGCACTGCCGTTGCACGCTGGTTCGTTCGGGTCCCGAAAGACGTCGAGTAGATCGTTGGTTGCGGCCTGATCGTTGTAGCGCGGGTCCTGCCCGAACGTGGCCATCACCTCTTGGTGGACAGGGCACACCGTTCCGTGCGAATCGATCCGCGCGGGGTCGTCGAGCGCGGGAACTTCGGGGGCCCGATCGAGCGCCGCAGACACCGTGAAGCCAGGCAGTTCACAGTCGGTGTACACCGCGACCTCGGGTGCGTCGCGGCCGCTCGAATCGGTGTCGCCGACCGCGAGCGTCGAATAGATCGGATCGTCGTCGCCGATGCGTCGACTCTGGAGCACCTGGCGGCCGCACGCTCCATTGTCGAGGATTTCCGGCGGGCCGAATGGTCGTTGACCGTTGAACCCGTCCGCTAGCGAGGTCAACGCGCCCAGTTCGGCTTCGGCGACGATCGCCTCGGCCGCGTCGTCACCCTGTTGCGAGGTGCCGGTTGCCGCGTAAGACATCGAGCAGCACAGGCCGTCCGGAAGCGCCGAGAAGGTATACGTCTCTGCGAGGGCGTAGGCGTACTCCGTGCCCGCCCATGGCAGTGACCAGGCGGCCTCGACCGAGATCGGGTCGGGAATCGTTTCCAGTCCGATGGGGAGCGTCACCTCGACGAGCGGCTTCACGTTGCCGACGCCGCTGTAGCCCGCATCGAGCTGCAGCGTGGTCCAGTCGACGAGGCTGGTGAGGAAGGCTTCGGTGTCGAGCTCCGATGCGGGTTCGGCCGGCGGTTCGTCCTCGCCCTCGTCCCCGTCGTCGTTCTCGGGGGAGGGAGTCGCGAGGATCGCGTCGTGGGCACGGGCGGTCCCGACCGTCGGTCCGGCCCCTCCGGCAACCAGCGCGATGGCGGGGGCCGATACGAAGAGCAGGACCACGGCGGTGGCCATCGAGGCACGCGCGTCGCGCACTCTGGGGCGTCGCCCGACGGTGACGCCGGCAGCGAGCGCGGCCGACAACATCGTCAAGCCGATACCGACGCTGAGGATCCCGATCCGGCCGAGCAAGCCCGACAGCTGAGAGGCCGACAATCCGATGACGAACGCGATCATCGCCCACCGACTGCGCCGCGCCATCAGCCGATCGTCGGCGACACGCACCTCGAGATTGCGTCCCTGGACCAGACCGAGTGCGCCGCCGAGCAAGATCGCGACGGGAAACACCCACAGCGGGGTCGACCGCCCGAGCACGAACGTCGTCACCCCGGCAACCACGACCATGATCACGATGCGCAGCACGTCGAGTTTCGGCCGCACACGCGACTCGCGTTTCAACATGAACAGCGCCAGGGCGACGCCCAAGATCGAGAGCGGCAGGGCAATCCACCCGAAGATGCGCATCGCCAACTGGACCCATCCCGGGAATCGACTCGTCGACGGCTCGGTCGCTGCACTCGACGCGGGTGGGGTCGATGTGGCTTCGGGAAGCCCGTCGGTTGCAGCGCTCGTCGGGGTCGACTCGGTGGGTGCCGCGTCGGTCACCGGCGCGGCGACGGTCGTCTCCGGTTGCGCAGGTTCCACAGGAGCAGAAGCGGGGGCGTCGGCAGCGACCGGATCCGGCGGGGGCACCAGCGATTCGCCGCCGCCGGGCGTGAGCAGCAGCGTCGGCTGGCCCGAGCTGTAGCCGACATCCCAGACCTCGGCGAGCCACTGAGGGAGCGGCGAGTAGAGGTTGCTCTCGGGGACCGCCGCACAGTCCGCGGCGAGCGGCGCAACGAGCGAGAGCATCGCATCGAGCTCCGCCCGCGCTGCCTCGACGTCGTATGCGAGCGCCGGGCTCAGCGGATCGATCGTGCCGTAGACCGCTGACGCACCGGGCCCGTCGACGGTGGTGATGCCACCGTCGAACCGATCGACGGCCGAGCATGGCGTGATCTTGGCCCTGTCGGCGGCGGTCGCCGACGCATAGGTGACCGACACGCGCACCTCGCTGTCGACGATCGGAGTATCGACGTCGATGGCGTCGTAGTCGATCCGGTACTCACACCGGAGGGTCCACACGCCGTTGTCAGCTCTCGCTTCGGCGGTTCCGTCCTCGTTGCCGAAGAAGTCGTCGAAGGGCACGGGGCCGATCTCCGTTGCACACGTGTGGATCGGCGCGCACGGCTCCGAGACAGGTTCGAACGCGACGATCAACTGGGTGGCCGCATCGACGAAATCGTCGAAGGCCGCAGGTCGCCCCTCTTTCAGCAGGCTGATCGAGGCATCGACGGAGGCGTTGCCGAGGCCGACCGTGAACAGGTCGTTCGCAAAGTCGCTGGGTTCACGATCGTCGGTCGGGATCGATGTCGTGCAACCGCTGCCGCCGGGTTGGCCGAGGTCGATCCATCGGATCGTGATGTCGAACCCCTGGGTGTAGACGCACGTCAGCGACCCGCCGGTCTCATGAACGTTGACGCGTCGGTTGGTCGGCGCCAATGAACCCACGTTCGGGCAGACGATCGGTGCCGCCGCCCCTTCGTCGGGCGCTGTCGTCGGCGGAGCTGCCGACGCCGCGAGTGGCGATGCGAACGGCATCAGCGCCGTCAACGACACGACGGCGACGACGAGACGCAGAAGTGAGGCAAACCGGTGAGGGCGCGACGAAGAGCTCATCACCCCACAAGTGTGACACGGGTGTTCCACCCGCCGTGACGCCGTGCTGGTGACCGCGCTACACGGTGGCGCAGTCGTCGAGAACGTCGAGGGCCGTTGGTGTCATCACGTCTTTCGTCGGCGTGCCAGTTCGGCGAGTCCGCCGAGGCGGCGCACTGCGTCGATGGCTATCTCCATCGCTTCGGCCCCGCCTACACCTTCGCCGTCGCCGCCACCGGCCGTGAACCGTGCTCGTTCCGTCGCGATGATCTGTGCAATCGGAGTGGCAGCCGCTCCGAGATCGAGCTGTGCGCCGCCGCTCTGGGCGCGCCAGAACTGATGGAGATGATCGAGCAGCACCCACGCGTGCTGATCGGGCGCACTCGGCGCGTCGGCCACCAGCGCCGCGAACATGTCCCGCACGCCAGTCGCGCATGCCGCCGGATCGTCGCGGTGGAGCGCCATGATCGAGCTTCTCCAACTCCCCAGCACCCAGTGCTCCCCGTGACCGATCCCGCTTCGATCGTGTACGAAGTACCGGCCTCGGCCGAGTGCGAACGCAAGGAGTTCGTTGCGGTCGCTCGCTTCTCGGAACAGCGTGCTCATGCGGCCACCTCGGCGGGCCTGCGAGACGACGAGTACGCGATGCCACCCGCGCACGCCGCCAACGCGGCGCACAACGCGGCGAACGCCCAGAACGGAACCGTGTTTGCGACGAACTCGCCGTTGTCGAGGAGATCGGCTCCATCCGGATCATCCGGCATGTACAGCACGGACAGCTCGTCGAGCGCACCGAGTTCGGCGTATCGATCGGCCGCGATCGGCTGAGTCGCCGACGACTGCGCACCGTCGCCGAGTCGGAAGCCGAACTCGACTCGGTCGTCGGAGTAGGTGTCGTATCGACCCGTGTTCGGGTTGAGTCGCCGTTCGTCGCGTTCGATGAACGAACGCCACTCGACAGCGGCTTCGACGCCGTCGTTTCGCAGTTCTGCCCGCTCGGCCGACTGCCGCAACTGCAGCACGGTGAAGAGCACGGCCCCGACGAAGAATCCCGTTGCGCAGATCATCATGATGAGTGCCTGCGCGCGGTTTCGCACAACGCGAGGGTACCGAGCGGCGCGGCACGGCGACGGGACCGTCGGAGAATCCACTCGTCGGCGAAGGTGAGTCGGGTTGAAGCGGTGCGGCTGCCCGGCGACACTGGGGCATGCGCTCGAATCAGGCGCTGAGGCGCGAGTACCGGTTGGCCGTGACCGCGCTCGTCGTCCTCGCGCTCGTCGCTCCGGTGCTGCTCGATCGCGACAGCTTCCCGTTGTCGACCTGCCCGATGTACTCAGGGGCACGCGGGACGCATTCCACGCTCGTGACGGCGTACGGCATCGACAAGGACGGAGAGCGGCGGGGGCTCACGCCCACGTTGATCGGGGCCAGCGACGATCCGCTCGTCGTCGCCGGACGTTTGCGTGCGGCCCTCGCATCCGACCGAGTCGGCGTCCGCTGCTCCGAGATCGCGCAACGAGTGTCGAGGCGCCCGAGCCTGGCGGAGGTCGTGTCGATCGAGGTCGTCAGCGAACGTCACGACACAGTGGCGCGCACGCGCGGCGAGGCGAGCCTGTCCCACCGCGATGTCCACGCGATCTGCGAGGTGGAGCGGGCGTGAAGCGGGTTCTCGACGCGGAGGCGCCCGGGGAGCGGCTCGCCGCGTTTCGCATCGTGGCCGGCGTGTTCGTCGTCGGCTATCTCGTGCTTCGCCTTCCCGTCTTCCTCGCGCTCGGCGACCGTCCCGCCGCGGACTTCGAGGCAGTCGGCGTCCTCGCCCCGCTGTCGTCGCCGCCGTCGAGAGCCGTACTGGTTGCATGCATCGTCGCGGCCGGCGCGTCCGGAATCGCCTCGACGCTCGGCTGGCGGTACCGACCGGCGGCCGTGACGTTTGCTGCGTCGATGCTGCTCCTCACGACCTTGCGAGGATCGTGGGGCCAACTGTTGCACTTCGAGAACCTGATGGTGCTCCAACTCGTGGTGCTCGCCGCGTCGCCCGCCGCCGACGTGTGGTCGCTCGACGCGAAGCGCCGTGCGCCGACGGCACCCACAGCCCTCCCGGGGTCATCGGTTCGCTACGGCTGGCCGCTCGCGGTCGCCTCGCTGGTCACGACGATCACCTACGTGATCGCCGGCGTCGCCAAGCTTCGCTACGGCGGGCTCGACTGGATTTCGGGCGACACCCTTCGGAACCACATCGCGTACTCGGCGGCACGGCTCGACGTGCTCGGCGGAAACCCGCCGGTGTTCGCCCGCACCGCGGTCCGTGCCGAGTGGATCCTGGGCATCGCCGCCGTCGGTGCCGTGGTGATCGAGCTGTCGGCGCCGGTGATCTTCGTCGGTACACGTCTTCGCAACGCCTGGGTCGCTGCGGCCTGGCTGGGGCACGTCGGCATCCTTCTCACGATGGGTGTGGGCTTCCCGTCAGCGCTGTTCGGTGTTGCCTACGCGCCGTTTTTCGCGTTGGAACGTGTCCGCGCACGGGGGCAGACCCGAGGTGTGGCGCGGACTTTCTGTTGAACGTCAATGTCGCGACAAAGCCACTCGCACGGCCCGTGCCGCGTCTACAGTTCGCACTCGCCGCTGACGGTCAGCGACGGGAGGGACGACGACACACCATGGAGACCGCGCCACATTCGCGATGGCTGAACGCGCTCGACCGTGAGTGTCACATCGGAAGTGACGCGCTGCGCGTGGTCGACGTCTCCGAGATGCGGGTCCGCGACGGCCAGTCGACCTTCTCCGTGGTTCTCGAACTCGCCGACCCTCGCCGGGTCGAACAAGGCACCTACGACGTCGACCTCGGCGACGGCGCACCCGTTCCCGTCTTCCTCGTGCCCATCTCCGAACACCGTCTCGAGGCCGTCTTCAACACGATGATCGAGGAATCGGCATGAGCGCCCCGTCCGAACGAACGCCCAGGATCTCTCGCCGCGGCGTCATCGTCGGTGGCACCGCACTGGCTGCGGGTGCCGCCGTCGGCCCCGGCCGTGGCCTCATCGGCCTCCTCGGCTGGTGGAACGACCCGGCCCGACTCGAACGATCGAGCATGCAGCAACACCTCGCCGAACGATTCGCGCTCGCCGCCCCCGACGGCGGAACGATCGAACTCGTCCTGCAGCAGATCGACGAACTCCCCACCCGCGAAGTGTCGAACCCCGAGGGCCAGTTCGCCGCACGCTTCGCCGCACCGAGCGGAACCTCGCTCGCCCAAGACACGTACGCCATGTCGAGCCCCCGATTCGGCGACATTCAACTGTTTCTCTCCCCGGTGCACGACACAGCCGGGAACGTCGCCGCCTACGAGGCGCTCTTCAACCGCCCAGAGGTCACGTCATGAACCCGTCCATCCGCAACGCGATCCGGACCGCACTCGCCGCGACGCTCACGGTGAGCGCCGTCGCCACGTCGGCCGGTCAGGCCTCGGCCGAGCCCGTTGCCGACGACGCGCTCGTCGTGTTCGCCAACTCGACCACCGAAGAAACCCTCGTCTCGCTCGCTCCGAGTCGCTTCGCCGACACGCGCCTCGACGGAACCACCATCGACGGTGAGTCGCAGGCGACCGGACTGATCGACGCCGGCGAGACGATCGAGGTCGTCATCGGTGGACGCGGCTCCGTCCCCGCCGATGCGACCAGCGCCGTGATGAACCTCACCGCGGTCACCCCGACCGGCAACGGCTACATCACCGCCTACGACTGCGACCTCGATCGGCCGCTCACCGCATCGCTCAACTTCGCCACCGGTGTCAACGTCGGCAACGAAGTGGTCACGGCGCTGTCCGGCACCGGGAGCCTCTGTCTCTACGCGAGCACGGCGACCCACCTCACCGTCGACGTCGCCGGCTACGTGCCCGCCACCAGTTCGATCGAGCCGATCGCACCATGGCGCCTGCTCGACACCCGGCCCACCGGCACGACGGTCGACGGCGTGTCGCAAGGCGACGGTCGCACCACCCCTGGCGTGTCGACCGTGGTCCGCGTCGCCGGACGCGCCGGGATTCCCGAGGCCGCCGACGCGGTCATCGCCAACGTGATCGCCGTGCGGCCGACCGCCACCGGCTTCGTGAGCGCACACCCGTGCCTCGACCCTGCACCCTCCACGGCCTCGCTCAACTACGTCGCCGACGTCAACCGCGGCAACGAACTGCTGCTCGACCTCGACGGCAACGGCGACGTCTGCATCGAGACCTCGACCGAGGTCGACCTCGTCCTCGACGTGGTCGCCTACATCCCCGCCGGCACCAACCTGAAGACCACCTCGCCCGTTCGACTCGCCGACACCCGCCTGTCCGGCGAAACAGTCGACGGCGAGTACGAAGCCGACGGCCGCCTGGGAGCAGGCGACGAGTACACGATTCGCATCGCCGGGCGCGGTGGCGTCCCTGCCGATGCCCGGTCGGGCGTCCTCAACCTCGCCGTCGTCAACCCCTCGGGCAACGGCTACGTCACCATGCACCCGTGTCAGGATCCGCGACCCGTCGCGGCATCGGCCAACTTCACCGCCGGTGTCACCGGCGCCAACGAACTCCTCGCCGAACTCGACGAGAACGGCGACGTGTGCGTGTTCACCAGCGCAGCAGCCGACCTCGTCGTCGACGCGTCGGGCTTCCTCGCCGAACTTCCCGCCGGCCCAGGCGAGGCCGACCTCTCGATCGCCGTGACCGACAGCGCCGACCCGGTCGCCGCCGGCGACTCGCTCTCGTACACGATCACCGTCGACAACGCCGGCCCCGACGACGCCACCGGAGTGACCGTGATGGAGACGCTGCCCGCCGGCGTCACCTTCGACTCCACGACCGGATGCGGCGAAGACCCGAACGGCGTCGTGTCGTGCACCTTGGGCACCATCGCGACCGGTGACTCGGCCAGCTTCACCGTCGACGTCACCGTCGACGCGTCGACGTCGGGCGTCATCACCAACCAGGCTGCCGTCTCGTCCGACCTCACCGACCCCGACACGAGCGACAACGTCGTCAGCGAGACCACCACGGTCGACGGCCTCGGCACGATCAACATCGTCAAGCTGAGCGACCCGTCGGGCGGCACCGGCTACGCGTTCACCGACGACATCGCCGCCCCCAACTCGTTCTCGCTCGACGACACCGAGACCAAGACCTTCACCGACGTCGCGATCGGCACGTACGTCGTGACCGAGGTCGACCCCAGCCCGCAGACGCTCACCGCGATCGTGTGCGACGACGGAACGAGCACCACGCCGAGCACCGTCGACGTCGGCACCCGCACCGCGACCATCGAGGTCGACCCGGGCGAGAACGTCACCTGCACCTTCTCGAACAACCGCAACCTCGCACCCACGATCACGACCGCAGCAACCGCCAACGCGGCGGAGAACCAGACCGCGGCGGTCGACGTCGACACGACCGACGACTTCAGCTCCGAAGGGGCCGGCCTCACCTACTCGATCACCGGAGGCGCCGACGCGGCCGCCTTCTCCATCGACGCCGCCACCGGAGCGCTGACGTTCGACGCGGCGCCCGACTTCGAGTCGCCGGCCGACACCGGAGCCGACGGCACGTACGACGTGCAGGTCACCGTCACCGACGCCGGCCCGGGCACGCCGCTCACCGACGTCCTCGACCTGGCGATCACCGTCACCGACGTGAGCGAAGCCCCGTCGATCACCACCGTGGCGACCGCCCTCGCTGCCGAGAACCAGACTGTCGTCACCGACGTGCAGTCCACCGATCCGGAGGGCGACACCGAGGGCTCGGGTCTCACCTACAGCATCACCGGCGGTGCCGATCAGGGCGACTTCTCGATCGTGGCGGCGACGGGCGTGCTCACCTTCGACAGCGCCCCCGACTTCGACACGCCCGGCGACACCAACGCCGACAACGTGTACGAGGTGCAGATCACCGTCACCGACTCCGACTCGATGACCGACGTGCAAGACCTCGCGGTCACCGTCACCGACGTCAACGAAGCACCGACCATCACCTCGGGCAGTGCCGTGTCGGCCGCCGAGAACCAGACCGCCGTGACCGACGTGCAGTCCACCGATCCGGAGGGCGACACCGAGGGCTCGGGTCTCACCTACAGCATCACCGGCGGTGCCGATCAGGGCGACTTCTCGATCGTGGCGGCGACGGGCGTGCTCACCTTCGACAGCGCCCCCGATTTCGACACGCCCGGCGACACCAACGCCGACAACGTGTACGAGGTGCAGATCACCGTCACCGACTCGGGTTCGCTGACCGACGTGCAGAACCTCGCGGTCACCGTCACCAACATCAACGAAGCGCCCGTCGTCACGACCACCGCCGGCACCACCGCCTTCACCGAAGACGGCGGCGCGGTCGTCGTCGACGCCGGGGTCACGGTCACCGACCCCGACAGCACGGTGCTCGACACGGCAACCGTCACCATCACCAACCTGCAGGACGGAGCGAGTGAAGTGCTCGCCGCGACCGCGACGGGCGGCATCGTCGCCGGCGACATCAGCTACGCCGCTGGCGTCCTCACCATCGACCCCGCCACCGGTCAGTCGCTCGCCGACTTCCAGGCGGTGTTGCGATCGGTCACCTACACCAACGCGAACAACACGCCCGACACCACCGCCCGCGTCGTCCGATTCGTCGTGAACGATGGCGCCATCGACTCGGCCGACGCCGACAAGACGGTCAGCGTCACCGCCGCCAACGACGCACCCACGCTGACCGCCCCTGGCACCTACGCCTCGATCGGCAACGTGGGTATCGACGTGCCCGCCTCGGCCGGCCTCATCCAGGGGGCCACCATCACCGACGTCGACTACTCCGGAGCCTTCACCATCGGCGGCACCGTGCCGACCACCTCCGCACAGGGCGGCGGAGTGGCCGTCAACCCCAACTCCGGTGGCTTCGTCTACGAACCGCCCGCCGGCTTCACGGGCAACGACACCTTCACCTACCAGGTGTGCGACGGCGGAACGCCCGCGCCGTCGGCCTGTTCCACCGCCGCCACGGTGACCATTGCGGTCAGCGCACCGATCTGGTTCATCGACGACGCCGCCGCTGCCGGCGGTGACGGCACCCGCGTCGCGCCGTTCAAGACGATCGGCCAGTTCAACGCCGCCGGCGGCCCCGCCGCCAACCACGGCGTCTTCCTCGCCGACGGCACCTACACCGACGGCATCGTCCTGGCGGACGGTCAACGAGTCATCGGCGAGGGCACCACGGGCACCACGCTCGCCGGAGCCCTCGGCATCACCACTCCCACCCACAGCGAGACCCTGCCCAGCCTGGACGGCACGTCGCCGACCATCTCGTCGACCACCGCCGACGGCATCGCACTTGCCGAAGACAACACGGTCCGCGGCCTCGACGTGGCCAACACCCCGGCCGGTCACGCGCTCGCCGGCACCGTCGTCGGGACGCTCACCGCGTCCGAGATCGACGTGTCGGGCACCGGTGGCATCATCGAAGTCGCCACCAGCGGCAACCTCGACGCCGTCTCGCTCGACACCCAGGTGTCGACCAGCACGATCAGCGGAGCATCGGCGATCGACCTCAACGGCCTCACCGGCACCACCGGCTACAGCGGTGGCATCGTCTCGATCAGCGGAGCGTCGGGCTCGGCGATCGAGATCACCGGCGCAACGGCGCCGGTCGCGTTCGCCTACGCCACCATCAACGGCGGTCAGAAGGGCGTCGAACTCACCAACAACTCCGCCACGTTCTACATGGCCGGAGCGATCGGCGGGTCGGGGTCGACCACGCAGGAAGCGGTCGACATCGACGGAGGTTCGGGCAACGCCACCTTCACCACGGCGATCTCCAACAGCCAGGGTCGAGCGGTCGACATCAATGGTCGGACGGGTGGCGTGATCACGTTCACGGGCTCGATCGACGACACCGGCGGTGCGGGCGTCGCGCTCACCAACAACTCCGGCTCGTCTCAGATCACGTTCACTGAATACGTGCACCTCACCAACTCGACCGGCACGGCAGTCACGGCCACGAGCAACAGCGGCGCGACGATCTCGTTCGCCGACCTCGACGTCACGAACACCACGAGCAACCAGACCGGGCTGCTCGTGTCGAACTCGGGCACGTTCTCCACCACGTCCGGCACGATCAACACCGGCCAGGCCACTGCCGTCGATCTCGACAACACGAACCTCGGCGTCGTGCTCGACAGCGTCACCTCGACCGGCGGAAGCGCCGTCGGCATCGACATCCGCAACACCACGGGCACGTTCACGGTGAACGGAGACGGAGCGTCCGGTCCGGGAATCACGGCCAACAACGGCTCGGGCGGCACCATCCACACGAAGACGGGAGATGCCATCTACCTCGACACAGCGACCGGCATCTCGCTCAACTACCTCGACATCGGCGCAGCCGGAGCACTCGGCAACATCGACGGCAACGGCGTGCGAGCGAACGCCGTCGCCGGGCTCACCATCACGCGGTCCGACTTCCTCAACGTCGCCGACCAGACATCCCCCGACGAAGCGGCGGTGATGGTGACAGCACCCACCGGTGCGTACACGATCGCCAACACGTCGTTCGATCGATCGCACGACGACCACGTTCGCATCACGAACGCGAACGGAAACCTCGCGTCGCTGTCGGTCACCGACAGTCGCTTCACCGACAACAACGACAGCGGTCAGGGAAACGACTCGCTGCTCTACCTGGGCGACAACAGCAGCGACGCCACGATCGTCGTGGCGGGCAACACCTTCGAAGACAGCGACGGCGACCACGTGCAGGTGTCGTTGAACGGCAGTGCCAGCGCTGACGTGACCATCGGCGGACCACTCGGCACCGACGGCAACACGATGCAGGTCAACGGTGGCGAAACGGTGGTCGGATCGGGAATCACCCTGAGCGCCGGCAACTCCTACTCGGGCTCGCTCACCTACTCGATCGAGAACAACAGCATCCAGGGTGCGGTGGGCCGCGCGATCAACGTCAACCTCGAGTCCTCCACCTCGGACGGCTCGTTCGACGGTGACATCACGAACAACGTCGTCGGCACGCCCGGCACCCCCGGCTCGGGCGGATACGGCGTGGGCGTCATCAGCAACGGCGCCGGCACCTCGACCGTCGACCTCACCGGCAACTCGGTGCGGTCGTGGACCGAGAGCGGTATCAGCCTCGAGGCTCGCAACGGCAGCAACCGCCTGAATGCGACCTTGGAGAACAACACGATCCTCGAAGGGGCCGATGACATCTTCTACTTCGCCGGCCTGTTCGTGGCCAGCGGCGCCCTCGCCACCGACACCACTGCGGTCTGCCTCGACGTCGGCATGTCGGGTGGCAACAACACCTTCGATCAGATGCCCGACCCGACCTTCTCGTTCGGAGATGCCTACATCGGCACGCTCGGGTCGAGCACCATCGCGATCAGCGGCTACGTCGGCGCACCAAACGACGCAGCGGCGATCCAGAGCGACATCGCGAGCGACAACGTCGGCAACCCGTCGGTGGATGTCTCCGCCTCGGGCGGCGACATCAGCGGCGGAGGTGCCTGTGCCGTCTGACCGAACACACCGACCGCCGAGCCCTGCAGCGAAAGGACACCATGTCTGAACCGTTTCTCGCCGAGATCCGAATGATCGGCTTCGACTTCGCTCCCCGCGGGTGGGCGTTCTGCGACGGTCAGATCTTGCCGATCAACCAGAACCAGTCGCTCTACTCACTGCTGGGCACCGACTTCGGCGGCGACGGGCGAACCACACTCGGGTTGCCCGACCTGCGCGGCCGGACACCCATCCACGTCAGCAACGAGCACCATCACGGCCAGAAGGGCGGTGAGGAGACGCACTCGTTGACCACCGCCGAGATGCCTGCACACTCGCACGGCCACCAGGCATCGTCGGCCAACGCCGACTCGCCACTCGCGGCCGATGGTGCTCTGGCGGCATCGCTCAACGGCTACGCGTCACCCGACGCGCTGGTCGACCTGCGCCCGGGCACGATTGCGTCCGCCGGTGCCAACCAGGGCCACGACAACATGCAGCCGTGGACCGCGCTCTATTTCTGCATCGCGCTGAGCGGGCTGTTCCCGTCGAGGAGCTGAGGAGATCATGTCTGAACCATTCGTCGGTGAGATCCGTATGTTCGCCGGAGATTTCGCACCCCGAGGTTGGGCATTGTGCGACGGCCAACTCCTGGCGGTGAGTCAGAACGACGCCCTGTTCTCGCTGTTGGACACGATCCACGGCGGCGACGGTCGGACGACGTTCGGACTGCCCGACATGCGCGGTCGGATTCCGATCCACGCAGGCAACGGTCCGGCGCTCTCCATACGCCAGCTCGGCCAGAAGGGCGGCCAGGAGCGGGTGACGATCACCCAACCCGAGCTTCCGGCCCACTCCCACGACGCCCGGGCATCGACGAACTCCGCGACCGACAACCAGCCCGAGGGCAAGGTCGTGTCCAGCTCGTCGGCCACGTCGAAGTTCGTCGAGACCGCACCGACCCACAACATGGCCCCGACCGTGCTCGACGCCGGTGGGAGCCAACCGCACGACAACCTCATGCCGTTCCTGTGCGTCAACTTCATCATCGCCCTCTTCGGCATCTACCCGTCGAGAAACTGAGAAGCATCATGTCTGAACCGTTCGTCGCCGAGATCCGGATCTTCGCGGGCAGCTTCGCTCCACGCGGGTGGGCCGTCTGCAACGGCCAACTGCTGCCGATCGCGCAGAACACCGCACTGTTCTCCTTGATCGGCACCATCTATGGCGGCGACGGTGAGACCACCACCGCCTTGCCCGATCTGCAGGGCCGAGCGCCGATGCACCCGGGCCGCGGGCCTGGTTTGACGAGCCGCAGGATCGGTCAGCGAGGGGGCACCGAGGAGATCGAGCTCACCGAATCGCAGATGCCACAACACACGCACGTGCCCTGGGGCGCGAACACTCCGCTGGGGCAGGTCCAGTCGCCGACGTCGCAGACGACCCTCGGCCGGGTTCGGGGTGGCACCGCCTACCAGGCCGAGCCGCTCAGCGACCTGGTCGACCTCGCCCCCGAGTCGTTGAGTACCGAAGGCGGATCGCAGGCGCACAACAACATGCAGCCGTTCCTCGCGGTCCACTTCATCATCGCCCTCATCGGCCTCTACCCGACGCGTTAGGGATGCTGCTCCGGCCGGCGACCCCTGGCGACGTCGACTTCCTGCGTGAGCTGTACGCCGACACTCGAGCCGAAGAGTTCGTCGGCATCGGATGGCCCGCCGACCAGATCGCCACGCTGCTGGCCATGCAGTTCGAGGCGCAGCACACCGACTACACGCGCCGGTTTCCGGCGTCGAGCCACGACATCGTGCTCGACGGACTCGCACCGATCGGCCGCATCTGGGTCAACCGGGCACCCGACGAGATCCGTCTCCTCGACCTCGCGATCCACAGCAGCTTCCGCAACCGTGGCATCGGCAGTCGCCTGATCCACCAGCTGCAAGCGGAAGCGACGTCGGCGGGTCGACCGCTGCGCCACAGCGTCGTGAAGGAGAACCTCGCGGCGCTGCGGCTCTACCACCGCCTCGGATTCGAGATCGTCGGCGGCGTCGAAAGCCACCACCTCATGGAATACACCGCCCCGACCCCCTGACCACGTCATCCGGTGTCTGACACCATTTGATGCGTCATCGGGTGTCTGACACCGATTGACGCACCGCGGTCTGGCGGCGGGACTGGGTTGGGTATCGTGCCAGCGTGATTCTGTCCGACCGGTCCATCCGTGAACAGCTCGACGCCGGGCGCATCGTCATCGACCCGCTCGACGAGTCGCTGATCCAGCCGTCGTCGATCGACGTGCGCATCTCCAACCTGTTCCGCGTCTTCCGCAACCACACGCGCGGCATCATCGACGTGAAGGAAGACATGCTCGACCTCACCGAGCCGATCGAGATCCCGGCCGGCGACGACGGCGTGGGCGACGACCCGTTCATCCTCCACCCCGGTGAGTTCGTGCTCGGCTCGACCTACGAACGCATCGCGGTGCCCGACGACCTCGTCGGCCGCGTCGAAGGCAAGTCGTCGCTCGGACGCCTCGGGCTGCTCATCCACTCGACCGCCGGCTTCATCGACGCCGGGTTCGACGGCCACATCACGCTCGAACTCGCCAACGTCGCGAGCCTGCCGATCACGCTGTACCCGGGCATGAAGATCGGCCAGGTCAGCTTCATGCAGATGACCAGCGCTGCCGACCACCCGTACGGCGCCGGTGCCAAGGGGTCGAAGTACCAGGGTCAGCGCGGCCCCACCCCCTCGCGCTACTTCGAGAACTTCGGCTGACCGCCACGAGCCTGACGGCCGGTTGCAGCCCGCTCGCTCCGCCTGACTATTTCGCGCGTGTGACGAGGTCGGCGCGCAGCTTGTGGAGTTCGTCGGTGATCGACACGTGATAGCGGTGCGGGTTGACGAGCCGTCGCACGCCGGGGTCGAGATGATCGAGATCGGTCGCGCAGCGCGCCGCCAACTCGTCGATCGACGCTCCGCTCTCGGGCGTGACGAGCAGCGGCTCGACACGAGCGATGTCGGCGCGCCTGATGATCTGGTTGACGCCCGAGTGATTCGGGTGGTGCACCACGTTCTCGTCGAGCGGCAGCGGCTCCTCGTCGCTCAAGCCGATGAGGTCGACGATGGCGACGTCGCGGTGGTCGTACAGGCGCCACACCGCCTTGCGGCCGGGCAGCGGGATCTTGCCCGGGTCCTCGGAGATCTTGATCGCGGGCGTCCACTCGCCGTGCTCGTCTTCGATGCCGACCAACTTGTACACCCCGTTGAGCGCTCCCGACCCGTGTGACGTGATGAGCCGAGTCCCGACGCCGTAGACGAGGCGCTGACGGATCGGGTTGGGATCCATCCCCTCCCGCTCGGCCTCGTCGGCGATCTGAGTGAGGATCTGCCAGATGTTGAGCTCGTCGAGATCGCTCGACAGCACGATCGACACGCCGGGATAGCCCGCTGCGTCGAGCAGCTTCGCCGTCTGCACCGCCAGGTAGGCGAGGTCGCCCGAATCGAGTCGCACGCCGACCGGCTCGTGGCCGTCGGCACGCAGTTCGTCGAACACGGTGATCGCATTGGGCACGCCCGATGCGAGCGTGTCGACGGTGTCGACGAGCAGGATGCACTCGTCGGGGGCGGCCTGGGCCATGGCCCGGAACGCGCCGAGTTCGCCATCACCGATCGCCATGTAGGCCTGGACGAGCGAGTGCGCGTGGGTGCCGATGGGCTGGCGACCGAGTGCGATCGCCGCCTCGACGTTCGACGTCGAGACGCAGCCACCGATCAGCGCTCCACGGATGCCTTCGTTCACTCCGGTCGCCGGGCCGCGCCGCATCCCGAACTCCAACACTCGGCCGCCGCGTGCGCTGCGCACGACCCGCGCCGCCTTCGTGGCGATGAGCGTCGGGTAGTTGAAGTGGTTGAGCAGCGACGTTTCGAGCAGCTGACACACCGCGAGCGGCCCGGTCACCGTGACGATCGGGATGTGCGGGTGCACGACGCGCCCTTCGGCGATCGCGCGGACCTCGATGCCCTCGAAACGGTCGGGTGCCGCCAACCAGTCGAGGAACTCGGTACCGAACACCGGGGTGCCGGTGGGGGAGGTCATCGCGGCGAGCGCCTCGATGTGCGAGTCGTCGATGCGGAGCCCGCCGAGCCATCCCATGAACGGCTCGAGCCCGGCGCTCACGCAGTAACCGGCCTGGTGCGTGCCGTAGTCGGGCGTCGATCGGAAGAAGTGGTCGAACTGCGCGGCGCGTTCGGAGATGCCCTGGGTGACGTACACCTGCGCCATCGCCAGCTCGTACATGTCGGTGAACAGCGGACCGCGCGTTTGGACCCAGCGACCGGTGATGGCCGACGCGAGGGAGGTCACGACGTGGAGCCGATCACGATCACACCGGCATCGTTGAGCTCGTCGATGGTACGGGTGTGAGTGTCGGCGTCGGTGTAGACCGGTCGGGTCGCATCCCACACGACGAACGTCTCGAAGTCTTCGGTGGCAGCGCTCTGCGCGGTGGCCGACACGCAGACATCGGTGGCGAGGCCGACCACGACGACGCGTTCCACACCGCGCTCTCGCAGCAAGCCGGCGAGGCCGGTCGGGATGTCGACGTCGCCGCCCGGTTCGCGCATCGAGAACGCCGAGTAGCCGTCTTCGCCGTTGGTGCCCTTGCGGATGACGGCGCTCGCGCGATGGTTCGGGTCGAGCCCGTCGACGAGCTCGGCTCCCCAGGTACCGGCGACGCAATGCGTCGGCCACACGCCACCGTCGTCGATGAAGTGCGGGGTCGAGGCCGGGTGCCAGTCCTGCGTGAGCACGACGAGTCCGCCGTCGCCGGCGACCTCCTCGATCTTGTCGTTGATGGCACCGACGATGGTGTCGCCACCTTCGACGAAGAGCGATCCGTCGGGGTGCCCGAAGTCGTTCTGCATGTCGACGACGATCAGCGCCGTGCGGGCATCGTGCTGCGAAGTGGTCACGAACCGAGCCTACGCATCGGACCGCGACGATGACGATGGAGATGGTGCCGGCGGAGCTGCCGTGTGGCGCGAGTCAGCTCGACGTGCGGGCGGCGTAGCGCTCGCGCAACTCACGCTTCAGCACCTTGCCGGTGCCACCGATCGGGAGTTCGTCGACGAACTCGAGCGAACGTGGCTTCTTGTACGACGCCAGACGCTCGGCGCAGTGGTCGATCACCGCGGCCTCGGTCGCGTCAGACCCCGGTCGAAGGACCACCACCGCGTGGATGGCCTCTCCCCACTGAGGGTGCGGCACCCCGATGACCGCGCACTGCGCGACATCGGGGTGCGTGTACACCACGTTCTCGATCTCGCTCGAGAACACGTTGATCCCTCCCGTGATGATCACGTCCTTCTTGCGGTCGACGATGGTGATGAAGCCGTCGGCGTGGGTGACGGCGATGTCGCCCGTCTTGAACCAGCCGTCGACGCGCGACGCCGCGGTCTCGTCGTCCATGCGAAAGTAGCCGGGTGACACGGTGTCGCCTCGCAGTTGGAGTTCGCCCGACGTGGTGCCGTCGGTCGGAACCTCGGCGTCGTCGTCGCCGATCACGCGCGCTTGGATCAGCGGGTGCGGTTTGCCGGCCGACGCGACGCGTCGCGCCGCGGTGTCGGCATCGGTCTCGAGGTGTTCGGGGCGCAGCACCAGACCGCACGAGTACGTCTCGGCCATGCCGAAGAATGGGCGGAAGACGGCACTGCCGAACAGCCGCTCGGCTCGATCGATGAGCTCGGGTGGCACCGGTGAGCCGCCGGTGACGACGGCCCGCAGCGTGCTGAAGTCGTGGTCGGCGACCTCGGGATGATCGAGCACCATGCCGATCATCGTCGGTACGGCCGTGGTGTGCGTGACTCCGTACTCGGCGACGGCGGCGATGAACTCGCTGGGGTCGAAGCCGGCATGGATGATCGAGCGCCCGCCCTTCATCATCACAGGGTGGAGCTGCGCCGGGCCACCCGGATTGAAGAACATCGGGATGCACTGCAGGTTCGTGTCGCCGTCGCGGATGGGCATCTCGGCCATCCAGTTCAGCATCGCGGCGATCGCGTTGCGGTGCGTGAGGATCGTGCCCTTCGGAACGCCGGTCGTGCCGCTGGTCGCTCCGAGTTGGTAGATGTCGGTGTCGTCGAGGGTGACGTCCGGTGCGGCGCTGCTCGACGTCTCGACGAGTTCGTCGTAGTCGAGGGCGAAGCCGTGACCGTCGCCGACGCCGATCACGAAACGCAGCGACGGGAGTTCGTCGATGAAGCGGCGCGCCGTCTCGACCTGGTCGGCGCTGACGACGATGGCGGTCGGTTCGACGTACTGCAGGTACGACGCGAGTTCGCTCGGGGCGAGCCGGATGTTGGTCGCCGCGCCGATGATCCCGGACTTCGCCGTGGCGAAGAAGATCTCGATGTACTCGGCTCGGTTCGACGAGAAGACCGCCAAGCGATCGGTCTTCTCGAGCCCGAGGCCGAGGAGTGCGTTCGCGAACCGGGTCGACCGGTCGTCGACCTCGCGCCACGAGCGGGTGGTGGTGCCGGGAACGACGAGCGCGTCGGCGTCACCGAAGTACTGGGCATTTCGTCGAACGATGTCACCGATCAGCATGTTGGTCCTCGAGCTGCATTGTGGCCGGTCGGGCCGATGGGGGCCGTGCCGACCCGGCAGGTGGAACCCGGGTCGGCACGGAGACTGGATGAATGGATGTGGATGAACTGATGTCGATGGAGGTCCGAGCCTCGGCGTCGACGACGTGCCGACACCGAGGCTCGACGCTCGATCAGTTGGGTCGGAGTTCGGTGCCGGCGACGAGGCCGATGCCGTCGATCTCGGGCACGACCGGCACGAGGTTCTCGCCGTCCCAGCGCGAGATGCTGATGATGGAGCTGCACACCGACAGGTACGGGGCGGGTGCGCCGGCGCAGTTGAGCGGCGAGCCGCCGAAGGCCGACGCGCTTCCGTTGGTCGCGGCGAACGCATCGCTGATCGCCTGACCGGTCACTTCACCGTCGATCGTGTTGGCGATCTCCCAGATGTTCATCATGCCGGCGAAGCCCTGTGCAGCGAATCCCTTGAAGAGATCGCTGTCGGGCATGCCGTACTCGAGCCCCTTGGTCTGGTACGTCGTCACTTCGTCGCGGTGACGACCCTCCTCCAGACCGTCGGGTGAGACGAGGAGGCTGTTGGTGGTGCCGGTGAAGTAGATGCCCTCGGCGAGATCGCCGGCAGCTTCCATCGCGTCGAAGTCGGTGCACGAGCCGGAGAGTGCCATCGGGATCTTCTCGGGAGTCCAGCCGACACGGCCGAGTGCGTCGACGAGGTTCCAGCAGTCGGCACCCTGTGCGGAGAACATGATCACGTCGGGCTCGTAGGAGAAGATCTCCGTCGCGCGAGGCGTCAGGTCGGGTGTCGCCGGAACGATCGGGACGTCGATGAACTCGAGGTCGGGCTTCTCGCCGAACCGCTCGGAGCTTCCTTCGGTCACACCGGCGATGACGTCGAGGGGCTTGGCCTCGAGGTCGTTGAAGCAGAACACGCCAGGAGGTGTGTCGGCCCACGGCACGGCGACCTTGTTGACCTCGATCTCTTCGAGGTCTTCGATCTCATCGGTGATGAACTGCACGAGACCGGTGTGGGAACCGAGGCAACCACCGCCGGCGCCGATGGAGAAGACTCCCTCGGCGGTGAAGTCGGCGACGGTGACGGGGCGCAGCACGACGACCGGGATGTCGGAACCCTCGTAGATCGAGAGGTGGTTGCCGAAGAAGTTGATCGTCGACACGGCGACTTCGATCTCGTCGGCGGCGAGCTCGTTGGCGCATCGCTGCGAGTCGTCGGGCGACACGACCGAGTTGCACACGACGAGTTCGATCGGGCGACCGCCGAGGCCACCGAGTTCGGCGTTGATGTACTCGGCCGCCGCTTCGATGGCGGTGTTGAACTCGGGGAACGATCCGGCCGGATCGCCTTCGAGGTTCTGGATGCCGATACGGATCGGATCGCCGTCGGCCTCGCCGGACGGCGCCTCGGCCGCCGGTTCCTCGGTCTCGGTCTCGGGCTCGCTCTCGGCGGCGCTGTCGACGGGTGCCGTGTCGGGTGCTGGCTCGTCGGTCGTCTCGGTTGCTTCGGCCTCGGTGGTCGCGGGTTCGTCCGGTGTCGTCGAGGCGCCGGAGTCGTCGTCGCTACCGCAGGCAGCAACGAGTGCGAGCGTCACGACACACGCAGTGGCGCGTGCGGCGTGACGAAGATTTCGGACAGTGATCATGGTTCGACCCCCCAGGTCGTCGTGTGCACCGGTGCGGTGCGCAGTTGCTCGTCCCCACCGTCGAACGACGGCGGCGTCACGGCCTCTTCTTGTAAATGTGACACCACGTTACCATTCGCGATCGCGGGGCGCCGAGGCGGAGCGGAGCGGGGTGGGTCAGCTCAGTCCGCCGTTGTAGAGCTGAGCGAGCATGCCGCCGACATCGCGGTCGGTCACCCCGAGTTCGCGACCGAGCGCGACGCGTGCGTACGCGGAGCGCTCGTGGATCGAGCCGTAGAACTCGGTCATCAGCTGCACGTCGAGGTTCTTGGTGATCAGGCCGTTGCGTTGGCCGCGGCGCCAGACCTTGACCATCTGCGTCATCAAGATGTCGTGCAGGTCGATCCAGGCGCGCTCGTAGGTGCTGCCGGGAGTGTTCAGTTCGCTCCAGGCGAGGAAGACTCCGGCGCGGTCTCGATGCAGCTGCATGAATCCCTCGTACACCTCTTGCACCGGGTGGCGCCCCGCGGCATCGAGTTGGTACATGCGTCGTTCGACGAGTTCGTGCTCGGTCGCCGTGAGCAGATTGAGGAGCAGGTCTTCCTTGTCTTCGAAGTAGCGATAGATGGTGGCCGACGAGACCCCTGCGGCTTCGGCGATGTCGGCCACGGTCGCGGCGCGGAAGCCGAGTGTGGCGAAGACCTCGGTGGCCGCCTCGCGAATCCGGTCCCAGGTCTTCTGGCCGCGGCCGGATGCCGGCAGGACCTGGTTGTCGGAGACCGACCACGAGAAGTACGTGCGATCGAGTTGCACACCCGCGAGCACCGCCCGACTCGGCGACGCGTCGCCGATCGGGTCGTCGTACATGCCGTCGCGTACCAACTGCTCGATCTGACCGCCGACGTGGTCGGCGTCGCGCACTTCGAACCAGCCCGACGTCTCGGCGAGGGTGTAGTACTCGAGCCCGTCGACGATGATCGCCGCCGCCACCGTTCGGCTCGGCCCGACGAGGCGTGCCGGAAGCAGCTTGGCCATTCGTTGTTCCCACCCGTCACGGGCGAGCGACCACCGCTGGGTCTGCGGTTGGCGCGGCCGCAGTGTCTCCTGCGCCGAGCGCAGGAGTCCGCGATGAGCCCGGCCGAGCTCGATCCACGCGGAGCAGGCCGACGCGATCGACGCCGCGGTGTCGAGTGCGTGGTCGAGTCGGGCGCGGTGCTCGTCGAACAGGACGGCGAGGATGTCGTCTTTGCCGGTGAAGTGTCGGTAGAGCGAACCCGTCGTGAGCTCGGCGTCGGACGTGATGTCGGCGAGACGTGTCGCCTCGTATCCGTGCGATCGGTAGCGCTCCTCGGCGGCGCTCAGGAGCGCGCGTCGCGATCGCTCGCCGTGTGCCGTGGCTGCCGTGTGGCCGCGGCCGACATCGGGCTGGTCGTCGGCCTCAGCCATGCTCGCCGCCTGACGGGGATCGGGTGTCGGATTGCATCTCCATCGAGTGTGCCAGCCTCGTCGTTCGTGCCGCGTCTCGCGGCTCAGTGCTGTGCACGCAGCTCGGTCTTCAAGATCTTGCCGGTGGCGTTCTTCGGCAGCTCGTCGACGAACGAGAAGGTCCTCGGGACCTTGTACGACGCGAGTCGCTCGCGGGCGAACGCCGACAAGGCGTCGCCGTCGGCCTCGGCTCCGTCGTGCAGGACGACCACCGCGTGGACCCGCTCACCCCAGCGTTCGTCGGGAAGGCCGATGACCGCCGCTTCGAAGACCGCGTCGTGCGCGTACAGCACGTCTTCGACCTCGCGCGGATAGACGTTCTCCCCACCGCTGACCACCATGTCCTTCTTGCGGTCGGTGATGAAGATGTAGCCGTCGGCGTCGCGGTGGCCGAGGTCGCCGGTGTGCATCCAGCCGTTGCGGAGGGCGTCGGCCGACGCCTCCTCGTTGTTCCAGTAGCCCGACATGAGCGCCGGGCCGCGGGTGATGACCTCGCCGACCTCGCCGCGAGCGACTTCGGTGTCGGTGTCGTCGACCACCATCGTCTCGAAGCCCACGGCGTCGGTACCGCACGACGCGAGCCGCTCGGGGTGTCCCACCGGGTCGTGGTCGGCGGGCCGCAGGATGCTGCAGCCGGAGCTCTCGGTCATGCCGAAGAACTGCAGGAAGTCGCACTCCATCACGTCGATGGCCTGCGCGAGCACGTCGGGTGAGATCGACGACGCGCCGTAGAGCACCATCTCGACCGACGAGAAGTCGGCGCGCTCGATGCCCGGATGATTGAGCAACATGTTGATCATCGTTGGCACGAGCAGGATGTGCGTCGGTCGTTCGTTCTCGAGCAATTCGAAGAACTGGTTCGCGTCGAACTGGCGCATGAACAGGTTGGTCGAGCCGGTCGACGTGAAGCTGTATCCGAGGTTCGAGGCGATGTGGAACAGCGGCAGGCACTGCAGGAACACCGAGCCGGGAGGTGCGGCGACCTCGGCGACGAACGAGCACTGCCGCGCCCAGAGCGCGAGGTTGGTCAACACCGCACCCTTCGGCCGGCCCGTGGTGCCGCTCGTGTAGAGGATGGTGCACGGCGCCGATGCGTCGATCGCCGCGGCGGGCGTGCTGCCGGGTGGGCGGCCCGCAGCGAGCAGTTCCTCGTACGGCGTGCCGGTTCCCTCGTCGGTGAGGTGGTACTTGCGCGGCACGTCGAGGTTCGCCCCGACCTGCGCGAACTCGCTGCCGGTGATCAACGCTGCCGGCCGGCTGTCGTCGACGAGGTAGGCCAACTCGGCCTCGGCCAGTCGATAGTTCATCGGCACGAGGACGAAGCCGGCGCGCTGACAGGCCACCTGGATCTCGGTGTACTCGATCTCGTTGTACGCGAGGAGCGCCAACCGATCGCCGGGTCGGAGGCCCTCGTCGAGCAGCGCGGTCGCGAGGCGAGTGGCCCGCTCGTGGGTCTGCTCGAACGTGTGAGCGTGCGTTCCGTCGGTCACCGACCGGCGGGTCGCGAACCGTTTCGCCGCGTTCGTGAGCATGTCTGGTACCGATTGCATGGACGCTCCTTGCGTGAAGCCGCTGAGCGTGTAACGGTAACACGATGTCAGCTTCCCGTACGATCCGCAGCGACGACACGCGTGACGAGAGGTCCTCGTCTGCGCTCACCACCGGCGGCGTCGCACTCGGCGTCGCGCTCCCGTACTGGCTCGATCGCGCTCCCGGCGAAGCGCTGAGCGTGGCGCGTGCCGCCGACGCTCACGGATTCGGCGAGATCTGGATCGGCGAGATGGCGACGTTCGACGCGTTCGCGCTCGCCGGGGCGTTGGCCCGCGAGACCGCGAGCGCCAAGCTCGTCGTCGGCCCGCTCCCGGTCACCCTGCGAGATCCCGTCGCGCTCGCGATGGGCATCAGTTCGATCGCCGAGCTCGGAGGTCGGCCCTGCGACCTCTTCGTCGGTGCGTCATCTCCCACGGTGCTGGCCGACTGGCACGGTGTCGACACGCCCGCCACGCTCACGGCCTTCGGCGACACGTTCCACGCGCTGCGCAGCATCCTCAGTGGAGCGCGAACCGACTTCGATCTTCCGACCGCTCGCTCCTCGGGCTTTCGCCTGCGGTTGGCCGAGTCGTCGCCGGTGCAACTGGGTATGGCGGCCTTCGGGCCGCGCATGCTGTCGTTCGCGGCGGAGCACGCCGACCGCGTGGTGCTCGCGCACGTCACGCCCGAACAGGTCGCTCGCGTGCGACAGCAGCTCGACGATCAGGCGGCGACGTTCGGACGCGATCGGCCGATCCTCAGCGTGTGGATGGCGGCGGCGACCACCGACGAACAGACCCAGCAGGTGATGCGCGGCCTGGTCACTTACGTCGGCCAACGCGGCTACCGAGACATGTTCGACGAGGTCGGGTTCGGTGATCTCGTCGCGCTGGCCCGGTCGGGCGTCGGTCCGAAACGAGTGCTCGCGGAGATGCCCGTCGAACTGGTCGAGACCATCGCCGGCATCGGCGACGCCGACTCGATCGTCACGCGCATCGGTGCCTTCGGCGCGAGCGGTGCCGACCAGGTGTGCATCGTGCCCGCGACCGCAGGCGACGACACGGGTGCCGCCGTGCTGCACGCGGTGAGCGCCGCCGTCGCCGGCAACGCCTGACCGGGGCCGGGTTCGCGCGACGCCGTCGCGTTGATCAGCTTCCGGACGGGATGCCGGACTCGCCGTGCAGCAGCGGCGCTTCGCCGGCGTGGAAGGCGGCTTCGCCCTGCTCGAGTGCGTCGACGAGGTGGATGGCGATGTCGGCGACCTTGACCTGATCGTCTTCCACGCCGGCACCCTTCACGCCGTCGTCCATCATGATGTAGCAGAACGGGCAGGCCGTGGCCACGCGAGAGGCACCGGTCGACAGCGCCTCGTTGGCGCGTTCGTCGTTGACCTTGACGCCCGTGGTCTCTTCCATCCACATGCGAGCGCCACCGGCGCCACAGCACATGCCTTGCGTGCCGTTGCGCTGCATCTCGACGACCTCGACGCCCTTGATGGAGCCGACGACCTTGCGAGGTGCGACGTACACGTCGTTGTGGCGACCGAGGTAACACGAGTCGTGGTAGGTGATCCGCTCGTCGAGCGTTGCCTGACTCACGTCGAGCTGACCCGACTCGATGAGCTGCTCGAGCAGTTGCGTGTGGTGGATGACCTCGTAGTGGCCACCGACCTGCGGGTACTCGTTGAGCAGCGTGTTGAAGCAGTGCGGGCACTGCGTGATGATCTTCTTCACGCCCATGCCGTTGAGCATCTCGACGTTGGGCTGCGCGAGCATCTGGAACAGGTACTCGTTGCCCGAGCGGCGGGCGGAGTCGCCGGTGCACATCTCCGACGGGCCGAGGATGGCGACGTCGATGCCGGCGCGGCGCAACAAGTTGGCCATCGCCTGGGTGACCTTCTTGTTCTTGTCGTCGAACGAGCCGGCGCAACCGACCCAGTAGAGGTACTCCGACTCGAGCGAGTCGCCCGGGTCGACGATCTGCACGCCTTCGATGCCTTCGGCCCAGTCGGCGCGTTCGCCCTGGTTGAGGCCCCACGGGTTGCCCTGGTTCTCCATCGCCCGGTAGGCGTTGCCGAGTTCGGCGGGGAAGTTGGACTCCATCAGCGACAGGTAGCGACGCATGTCGAAGATCTTGTCGGTGATCTCGATGTTGACCGGGCAGATCTCGTCACACGCCTTGCAGGTGGTGCACGCCCAGAGTTCTTCGGGCGTGATGCGCTCGAACAGCGAGTTGGCGTTGACCGTGATCTCCTTGACGGTGCCGAGCGGCGGCGACACGGCCGGCGTGCCGGTGGCGGCCATGACCTCGCCCGACTTGAGGACGATCTCGCGCGGGTCGAGCGGCTTGCCGGTGGCGTGTGCCGGGCACACCGAGGTGCAGCGTCCGCACATGGTGCAGGCGTCGAGGTCGAGCAGTTGCTTCCAGGTGAAGTCTTCGACCACCGAAGCGCCGAAGCTCTCGAGCTCGGTCTCCATCAGGTTCGGCATCGGCCGCATCGCACCCTTCGGACGGTCTTTGTCCTTGAGGTACATGTTGAGCGGCGAGGTGAAGATGTGGCGCAGCATCGTGATCGGCAGGATCGCCAGGAACACGATGAAGCTCACGACGTGAGCGATCCACCACCACTGGTGCCACGTGTCGAGGCTCGACTGCGACCAGCCGTCGACCAGGTCGGCGAGCGGGTAGCCGATGAAGCTCCAGCGTTCGTACGAGGGGAGGCCCTCCTGTGCGATGCGGAACATCTCGGCACCGAATCCGGTGAGGCCGATGGCGAAGAACGTGCCGAGGATGACGGCGTGCTCGGGCTTCGACTTGATGCGGATGCGGTACGGACGCTGCACGTAGCGGCGCACGATCGCCCAGACGATGCCGCCCATGAAGATCAGACCCATGAGGTCGCCGAACGCGACGTAGCCGCGGTACACGTCGCCGTGGAGGAACTTGAGTTCTTCGGGCAGTTGGTGGTCGATCTCGAGCACGGTGGTCACGCCGAGGAGACCGAGGAACCCGAAGTAGATCATCGAGTGCATGAGGCCGGCACCGGCATCTCGCAGCAGGGTCTGCATGTAGACGCCGGCGCGGAAGTCCTTGAGGCGGGTCTTCGCATTCTTCGCCGTGGTGCGGCGCTTCGACGGGGCGCCGCGCTCCCAGTTCTTCATGCGGTGCGAGAACATGACCGCACCCCAGATGATCATGACGGGCATGACCGTGTAGAAGGCGATCTGCAGCGGTCCGGGGATGTTGCCGAACACCGTGCGGTGCACGGCGTTGTCGTTCTCCCAGCCGGTGATCTGCGGCAGGATGCCCGAGATCAGGGTGAACAACCCGACCGCGACGCCCAAGACGAGGGCGAGTTGGTGCGGCTTGACGCGTTGAGGTGCCTTCTCGGCGGCGTCGGATGAGGTGTCGACAGCAGTACTCATGCGAGCGCGAGGCTACTCGGCAGTAGGTCCGAGGAGCACAACCGCCGTCGGCGGATCATCGTCACGTCATGCGATTTCGTGTGTGGGTCAGGAGCGGAGGTGGGCGAGGCCGTGGAGGAAGAACTCGTTCGCTGCGTGCAGCGGGTTCTCGGCGGCGTCGAGTTCGCCGAAGCCCAGCACTGCGCCGAAGGGAGCGTTCCAGAAGTCGGGGTCGCCTGGCCGGTCGGCATCCCACGGGCCGACGTAGAGGTACGGCTCCTGGTGGAACTTGTCGCCGGCCGAAGCGCCGAGGTTGGTGCGCATGCCTGGCTTGCGAACCGCGTCGATCGCCACGTCGACGCCCACGTCGAAGTGCTCGGGCCAGAGCCGCACGATCGACGCCTGCGCGTCGGGGAGCGATGCGATCGCACCGTCCATCGCCTGCTGGCCGAGCTGATACCAGTCGGCGAGCACGGCCACCGCGACCGAGTCGACGATCAGCATCTCGTCGGGGTCGCCCAGGGTCGGCGTGTCGTGCCCGACGTTCAGTTCGGGGTCTGGCTCGAACCCGGCTGCCCGGCACAGCGCCCGGATCGACGATCCGGCGATCATCTCCACCTTCGTGGTGGCGGTGCCATCGGCCACCGACTCGACGAACAGCGAGCCGCCGACGACGCGTACGCGCGAACGATCCGGCCCGAACTGCGGCGTGCCGAAGCCGCCGGGCAACGGCATCAGCGCGAAGTGACCGGTCACCAACTGCTGTGCCTGCGCGACGACGTGCGTCGCGATGCGACGCAACGTGTCGCGCTGCGTCGGCCAGTCATCGGGAAGCGGCGCGAAGTTCATCCCCCGAACAGTACGCCGAGGCGCCACCTGCCCCCGCCAACCGCGCCATTCCCCCCCCCGCCAACCGCGCCATTCCCGCCCACCAACCGCGCCATTCCCGCCCGCCAACCCCGCATCGCACCGTCGAACCGGCCCGACCCCATCCGGTTTTGCCCCGCAGATCCGTCAGATCTGACGCATCGCCGGGGCAAAACGCTGCCTCCCCGGTTTTGCCCCGCAGATCCGTCACCGATGACGGATTGCGGGGGTAAAACGCGCAATGGCGTGGAGATGGCGCGGTGGGGGCGCTCGTGGCGGCCAGACTGTCAGACATGCGTTCACGCTCTGTTGCTCTCGCGGTGTCTGCCGCGCTCGTCGTCGCCGCTTGTTCTGGATCGGACGACGCGACCGAGGCTCCGTCCACCGACTCGGCGCCGACCGATTCTGTCGCGGAGGACGTCGACACGACCGACGAGCCTGCAGCCGACGAGCCTGCCGAGGAGGAGTCGACGACCACGGTCGATGCTGCGTCGACCGACGGCATCGCGGTGGTCGACGTCGAGGGCAGCGTCCATGCACCGCTCGCGGCGCTCGTCACGGTGCGCACCGACGACGAGACCCTGGTCGACGTGACGGCGACCTCGGGTGACCACGTCGTCGACGTGCCCCTCCCGGCGGCCACCTCGACCGAACACCAGATCCCGGTGATCGGCATGCGCGCCGACCAGACCTACGCACTCTCCGTCGACGTGCTCGATGCCGACGGCGCGTCGATCGGCGTCGTCGACGGACTGGAGTTCACCACCGACACGCTCCCGGGGTACTTCGGCGACCATCAGCTCACGATCGATGCCGAACGCGCTGCGCCCGGCTTCACGGTCATCGAGTTCGACACGCTCAGCCCCCGAGAGGGCGCCACGTCGAGCCAGCACCTCGTTGCGTACGACAACGACGGCGAGGTCGTCTGGTACTACGAGAACACCGGCGCGCTCGGCGGTTTCGAAGTCACGCCCGCCGGCACGTTCAACATCTTCTACTGGCCGTTCGGCACGCGTGAGGTCGACTTTCTCGGCAACGTCGTGGGCAACTGGCGGCCGCTCGCGAGCGGGGCCGACCCGAGCGTGATCACCAACGAGGAACTGTTCGAAGGCATCGACCCCGAACAGGTCGACTTCCAAGGTGGACTCGGCGCACTGGTCGGCAACCCCGGCGACGCCGAACCCGTTCCGGTCAGCGCCGAGTGGGTCGACCTCGCCACCATCCATCACGAGGCGTGGCCGATGCCCAACGGCAACACGCTCACCCTGTCGACCACGACGCACGAGTTGACCCCCGAGCAGCGCGAGGCGTTCTGCCCCGGCGACCCGGCGCCGTTCAACGCGATCAGCGACGTGGCCGTCGAGTTCACCCCCGACGGCACGGTCGTGCGCACGTGGGATCTCTGGGACGTCATCGACATCGATCAGTTCCCCGGCGGCGAGATGTGCGTGCCGGCCGGCATCTTCGCCGAGGAGAACGCCCGCGACTGGACGCACGCCAACAGCGCCATCTACGACCCTGAACGTGACGCGGTGATCATCTCGTCACGTCACACGAACCAGATCGTCGCCTTCGATCATCTCGACGACGAAGGTCCCCAGACACAGCTTCGCTGGATCCTCGGTGCCGGTTCCACGATGCCCCTCGACGGCGAGCCCACCACCTACCAGCACGCCGTCGAGGTCAACGTCGACGGCTCGCTCATCGTCTACGACAACGGCAACGACCGCCCGACGAACCAGTTGGCCACACCCGGAACACCGTCGTCGTGCACCTCGGTCGTGAGCTGTGCCAACGCGTACAGCCGGGCCGTCATCTACGACGTCGACGACTCCTCCGACGACCCGGCCGACTGGACGGCGACGCAGCGCTGGGAACACATCGACACCGAGGACAACGGCAACCTGGCCTACTCCGGATTCATCAGCGACGCCGACCAACTGTCGAACGGCAACGTGCTCATCACCCACGGCGGCATCGGCACCTTCCCGCCCGGACCGGAGGACCCGTTGCACATCCTCATCCGCGAGGTCGTCCCGGAAGGCGAGTCGGGCGGCGACATCGTGTGGGAACTCCAGTCGGAGCTCGGTTTCGTCACCTACCGCTCGGAGCGCATCGAGACGTTCTACAACGGTCCGGAGTGGGCGAACTGACCGCGACGTCAGCGTCGGACGGTTTGTCTCAGAGACAAACCGTCCGGGTCAGAACTGGACGAGCGACGGGTTGTAGTCGCTGGGCGCTTCGTAGCCGAGCAGGTTGAACACCGTCGACGCGACGTTGGCGAGGCCGTGGTCGGAACCGGCCGCCGCCTCGATCATGTGGTATTCGCCGTCGTAGTTCGGGTCGTGGATCGCGAACGGCACCGGTGAGAGCGTGTGACTCGTCTTCGGGTGCCGCACGCCGTCTTTGTCGACCGTGAACATGATGTCGGCGTTGCCGTGGTCGGCGGTGAACACGAGCACGCCGTCGAGTTCGTCGATCACCTCGACGAGTCGGGCCATGCACTCGTCGATGATCTCCATCGCCTCGACCGTGGCGTGCAGATGACCGGTGTGGCCGACCATGTCGCCGCTCGGGAAGTTGAGCCGGCCGAAGCGGTACTCGCCGGAGCGCAGCAGGTCGATGGTCTCGTCGGTGATCTCGCGCACTTTCATCGCCGGCGTCGTGTCGAACTCGACGTTGTCGGACGGGATCTCGATGTAGGTCTCGAGATGCTCGTCGATGTAGCCCGACTTGTTGCCGTTCCAGAAGTAGGTGACGTGGCCGAACTTCTGAGTCTCGGAGATCGCGAAGCTCTTGACGCCCTCGGCGCACAGGAACTGACCCATCGTGCGGTCGATCTCGGGCGGGGCGACGAGGAACTTCTTGGGGATGAACGCGTCGCCGTCGTACTGGAGCATCCCGGCGAAGAACACGTCGGGAGCCGGATCTCCGCTCGCGCTGGTGCGATCGAACACGTCGAAGTCGGGTTCTTCGAACGCTCGTGAGATCTCGATGGCGCGGTCGCCGCGGAAGTTGAAGAAGACCACGGCGTCGCCGTCGTGGATCATGCCGACCGGACCGGCACCGCGATCGACGACGAAGCGACCGAGGTACTGATCACCCGCATCGGACTCGGCGTACATGGTCTCGACCGCGTCGGCAGCCGACGCGAACGCTGGGCCTTCTCCGTGGGCGTGGCACATGTAGCCGTTTTCGACCATCTTCCAGTTCGCTTCGTACCGATCCATGGTGATGGTCATGCGACCGCCGCCCGACGCGATGCGATAGTTGCGGTTCGGGCCGGCGGCGTTGATCTCGGCGAGCACCGCTTCGGTCCGCTCGATGTAGGTCAGTGCCGAACGGGCCGCGACGTCGCGCCCGTCGTGAAGGATGTGCACGGCACAGCTCATGACGCCTTCGTCGGCAGCGCGACGCAGCAGGGCGTACAGGTGCTCGAGACTCGAGTGCACACCACCGTCGGAGTGGAGACCGATGAGGTGGAGCGTGCCGTTCCGGCCGTGCTCGATGGCCTCGGCCCACACGTCGGATTCGAAGATCGCTCCGGTCGTGATGGCCTTGTTCACGAGCTTGGCGCCCTGCGCGAAGATCCGACCGGCACCCAGCGCGTTGTGGCCGACCTCGGAGTTGCCCATGTCGTCGTCGGTGGGGAGTCCGACGGCCGGGCCGTGCGCGGCGAGTTCGGTGTACAACTCGGTCGCGTACAACGAGTCGAGGGTCGGCGTACTCGCTTCGGTGATGGCGTTCGAGGTACCGGGCGGGGCGACGCCGACGCCGTCGGCGACGACGACGAGGAGCGGGCCCGGTCGGCCCGAGAACGACGGGTGCGGTTGGAGCGACAGGTCGGAACTCACGACGCTCAGGTTACGGAGTGCACCCGCGCTGCGTCATCCGGTGTCTGACACCCGATGATGCGTCATCCGGTGTCAGACACCCGATGACGCAGGCCGGTTGGGTCACGCGTCGCGGCGGTAGCCGAGCTGGAACGAGCGCGAGCCGAGGTGTACCCGGTCGCCGATCGACAGGCGGGTCGCCCGCTTCGGAACCAGGGGCGACGCCGTGCCGGTCGATCCGTTGACGACCATCGTGCCGTTGGCGCTGCCGAGGTCGGTGACGTCGACGCCGTCGCGGTGGGTGCTGATGGCGAGATGGTGCCGCGACACCGCGCTCGTCTCGTCGACGATCAACAGGCCGCGTCGAGCGCCCGAGGTGACGTCGGGGTGGGTGGCCGGCTCGCGACCGAGCAGGAGATCGGCGACGAGCGCCAGGGTGCCGCCGTCGTCGAGGATCAAGACGTAGCCGCCGCCGTCGACCCGTTCGGCGTCGACGTCGATCGGGCGAACGCTGGCACCGCTGACGACGGTGGTGGGGACGGGAGCGGTGGACTTGCTCATCGAGCACAGTCTTGACGATCCCGTGCCAACCGGCGGTGATACTCGGCGCCGATCGAGCGTCATGCCGTACGGTGGAGACGTCCTCGGCGAGTCATCGTCCGAGCCGTCGAAGGAGTTCCATGAGCAACATTCCACCACCCGGCGGAGGCGAGAACCCGATGCAACCACCGCCCGACCCGTTCGCCGCGCCGGCGTCACCGCCCTCGATGCCGCAGCCTCCGACGGCTCCGGTCGGCTACCAGCCGTACCCCGTGGGTGGCGCGCACACCATGGCGCAGCCGGCCAAGTCGGGCAAGCTGCTCGCCGGTGGCATCGTCGCCGTCGTGCTGGCCGCCTTCACCATCCTGGTCGGGTTGGTGATCGCGTTGCTCGGCGACGCCATCAACGACATCGCCAGCGACTTCGGCAATGCGGTCGTGTTGATCGGGATGGTGGTCGCGGCGCTGGGCGGATTCGGCCTCGCCGCCGGCATCGGTGCGATCATGCGCCGCTCGTGGGGGCGCATCTGCTCGATCGTGTACGGATCGATCAACGGCGTCCTCGCCGTGTTGGGCCTCGCCAGCGAACCCGACGGCAGCAGCGTCGTGTATCTCGCGATGTCGGTCGCGATCGTCGTGCTCTGCGCACTCGGACCGGCGACGCGATCATGAGCGACGACTTCCGCGACCTGTTCGCCGCTGCCGCCGCGGTCCGCGAACGCTCACACAGTCCGTACTCGCGCTACCCGGTCGGGGCGGCGATTCGGACCACCGACGGCGTGGTGTTCGTCGGGTGCAACGTCGAGAACGCGTCGTATCCCGAGGGCACGTGTGCCGAGGCCGGAGCGATCGCCGCGATGGTCAGCGCCTCGGAGCACCCGCCGAAGATCGCCGAGATCGTCACCATGACCAGCGGCGAGACGCCGGGGACACCCTGCGGCGGCTGCAGGCAGCGCATCCGCGAGTTCGCCACGACCGACACCGTCATTCACGCGTGCACGGTCGACGGCGCGGTGCTCACGCTGTCGATGGACGAGTTGCTCCCCGCCTCCTTCGGCCCGGAACGCCTGCTGGAGTAGTGGTTTCCGCCGTCTCCTGAAACTTGAGTCGAACACACTCAAGTTTCCTCACTGTCGGGTTGCCGTTCTCGGGGGCGACCTCTATCTTGAGTGTCACTGATTCAAGATTTGACCCGCTTCCCCTGACCGTTCGTGAGTTCGGCCGGGGTCAGCAGTCCCCAAACAGTCCCGCAGCATCCCCTTCAGCATCCCCCCAGTATCAAGGAGCACATCATGGCCAAAGCAGTCGGAATCGACCTCGGAACCACCAACTCGGTCGTCTCGGTCCTCGAAGGTGGCGACCCGGTCGTCATCCCGAACTCCGAAGGCGCCCGCACGACCCCGTCGGTCGTCGCCTTCTCGAAGACCGGCGAAGTGCTGGTGGGAGAAGTCGCGAAGCGTCAGGCGATCACCAACCCCGACCGCACGTTCCGCAGCGTGAAGCGTCACATCGGTGAGAACTGGAAGTCGGAAGACGTCGACGGCAAGCAGTACACCGCGCAGGAGATCAGCGCCCGCACGCTGATGAAGCTCAAGCGCGACGCCGAGAGCTACCTCGGCGACACGGTCACCCAGGCCGTCATCACCGTTCCCGCTTACTTCGACGACGCGCAGCGCACCGCCACGAAGGAAGCCGGCACGATCGCCGGCCTCGAAGTGCTCCGCATCATCAACGAGCCGACCGCCGCGGCGCTCGCCTACGGACTCGAGAAGGGTTCCGAAGACGAGACCATCCTGGTGTTCGACCTCGGTGGCGGCACGTTCGACGTGTCGGTCCTCGAGATCGGCGACGGCGTGTTCGAAGTGAAGTCGACCCACGGCGACACCGAACTCGGTGGCGACGACTGGGACCAGCGCATCATCTCGTGGCTCGTCGATCAGTTCAAGGCGGCACACGGTGTCGACCTGAGCGCCGACCGCATGGCCGCACAGCGCCTGCAGGAAGCCGCCGAGAAGGCCAAGATCGAGCTCAGCCAGACGCAGAGCACGCAGATCAACCTGCCGTTCATCACCGCCACGGCCGACGGCCCGCTCCACCTCGACGAGTCGCTCTCGCGAGCCAAGTTCCAGGAGATGACCGCCGACCTCATCGAGCGCTGCCGTGTGCCGTTCGAGCAGGCCCTCAAAGACGCGGGCGTCGCCAAGGGCGACCTGCACCACGTGATCCTCGTGGGTGGCTCGACCCGTATGCCGGCCGTGACCGATCTGGTGCACGACCTCACCGGCAAGGAGCCGAACAAGACGGTCAACCCCGACGAAGTGGTCGCCATCGGTGCCGCCATCCAGGCCGGCGTGCTGCGCGGCGACGTCAAGGACGTGCTCCTGCTCGACGTCACCCCGCTGTCGCTGGGCATCGAGACCAAGGGCGGCGTCATGACGAAGCTCATCGAGCGCAACACCACCATCCCCACGAAGCGCAGCGAGGTCTTCACGACGGCCGAAGACAACCAGCCGTCGGTCGAGATCCACGTGCTCCAGGGCGAGCGTGACATGTCGCAGTACAACAAGACGCTCGGCAAGTTCCAGCTCGTCGACCTGCCGCCCGCACCTCGTGGCGTGCCGCAGATCGAAGTGGTGTTCGACATCGATGCCAACGGCATCGTGCACGTGTCGGCCAAGGACCGGGCCACCGACAAGACCCAGTCGATGACCATCACGGGCCAGTCGACCCTCGACAAGGACGACATCGAGCAGATGGTGAAAGACGCCGAGGCACACGCCGAGGAAGACAAGAAGCGTCGCGAAGAAGCCGAGGTTCGCAACAACGCCGACTCGCTGCTCTACCAGACCGAGAAGGTGCTCCGCGAACAGGGCGACAAGGTCACCGCCGAGGAGAAGGAAGCCGTCGAGCAGCCGCTCGCCGACCTCAAGACGGCGCTCGAAGGCAACGACAACGACGCCATCAAGACCGCGACCGAAACCCTCATGTCGGCCAGCCAGGAGTTCAGCCAGAAGCTCTACGAAGCTGCTGCCAAGGACTCCGGTGCTGCAGGTAGCTCCGCTTCGGGGCAGGACACCGCCGACGCCGGTGCCGGCTCGGTCGACGACGACGACATCGTCGACGCCGAAATCGTCGACGACGAGAACTGAGGCCGGCCATGGCAGACGACGCAGCCGGGCTTCCCGGCAACACGGGTCCTGGTGACAACTTCGACCCAGAGGTGCACGGCGTCGACGATGGCGAGTTCGCTTCCACCGGCTCGGGCGCCTCGCGCCCGGCCGACGGAAGCGGGGGCCAAGGCGTCGACGAAGACGGCACTCGCGCCAGCGAGGTCGACGACGTCACCGCCGGACTCGACCGTGACGATGTCGACGCAGCACTCGCTGCCGAGATCGACGGCATCGACGTCGACTTCTCCGATGTCGACGTTGCCGCCGTGCTCAGCGAACGCGACGAGTACAAGAACCTGGCCCAGCGCGTGCAGGCCGACTTCGACAACTTCCGCAAGCAGTCGGCCATCCGGGCGCAGCAGGAAGCCGACCGGGCGACCGGCCGGCTGGCCGAAGCGCTGCTCCCGGTGCTCGACGCCGCCGAGGCCGCTTTCCTCAACCATCCCGCCGAGATCGAGCCGCTGCTCAATCAGATGCTGGCCGAGTTGAAGAAGCACGGGTTGGAGACGCTCGACCTCGATGGTCAACCGTTCGACCCGGAAGTCGCCGAAGCGGTGGCCCACGAACCCGGTGACGGCGGAGAACCGATCGTCGCCGAAGTGCTGCGCAGCGGCTACCAGTGGAAGGGCAAGACCCTCCGCGCCGCCATGGTCAAGACGAAGGACTGAACCGATCAGCGTCGGTGGCATCGCTCCCGAGCGGTGTCACCGACCCTGGCCGACGCCGGGAGCCAGCGATCGAGGCTGGTGCTCCTCCGACCAGATTCAGCCGACGCAGTCGGCTGGTCGGAGGAGGAGACAAATCAGGAAGGAGGAGAGGAGTCGAGATGTCTGCACAACGTGAATGGCTCGAGAAGGACTACTACGAGACGCTCGGTGTCGCTTCGACGGCGACCGACAAAGAGATCAAGAAGGCGTACCGCAAACTCGCCGGTGACCTCCATCCCGACAAGAACCCCGGAAACGCCGCGGCCGAAGAGAAGTTCAAAGACGTGTCGGCCGCGTACGACGTGCTCGGCGACGAGGCCAAGCGCAAGGAGTACGACGAGGTCCGTGCGATGGGCCCGATGGGCGGCGGACCCGGAGGGTTCTCGTTCAACGTCGGCGACATGGCCGGCGACGGTGGCCTCGGCGACGTCCTCGGCTCCATGTTCGGGCGCGGCACCCGCGGCCCCACCCGCGGTCGTGGCGCCTCCTCCGCCGGCGTCGGCCCGCGTCGCGGTGCCGACATCACCGCGCAGCTCACCGTCGACTTCGCCGACGCGGTCACCGGTATCGAGACATCGCTGTTCCTCACGACCGACGCGCAGTGTTCGACGTGCGGCGGCTCGGGCGCCAAGCCGGGCACCAGCCCGAAGGTCTGCGGCAACTGCGGCGGGCGCGGCGTGGTCGACGACAACCAGGGCTTTTTCGCCATGTCGTCGCCCTGTCGCATCTGCCAGGGCAACGGGGTCATCATCGAGCACCCGTGCGACACCTGCCACGGCTCCGGCATCGAGAAGCGCCCTCGTGAAGTCAAGACGCGCATCCCGGCCGGCGTCAAAGACGGCCAGACCATCAAGCTCAAGGGGCGCGGCGCACCTGGACGCAATGGCGGTCCCAACGGCGATCTGCTCGTCGAACTCAAGGTCATGCCGCACCCTCGGTTCGGTCGTCGTGGCGACAACCTCACGGTCACCGTGCCGATCGAGTTCACGCAGGCTGCGCTCGGCGCCGACGTCGACGTGCCGACGCTCGACGGCTCGACCGTCAAGCTCCGGATCAAGCCCGGAACGCAGTCGGGCAGTCGCCATCGGGTGAAGAGCAAGGGCATCCACCGGACCACCCGACAGGGCACGGTCGACGGCGACCTCATCGTCACGGTCGAGGTGCGGGTGCCGACGGAGCTGAACGACGCGCAGCGCTCGGCGATCGAAGCGCTCGCCGAGGCCACTACGGTGGAGACGCAAGGGAGCTGACGCCGACATGACCAAACGAGCCACCACACGAGCCGTCTACGTGATCTCCGTCGCCGCCGAGCTGGCGGGCATGCACCCGCAGACGCTGCGCATCTACGAGCGACGTGGCCTCGTCACGCCCGCTCGGACCGAAGGCGGCAACCGCCGATACAGCGATGCCGACATCGCGCTGCTGCAACGCATCTCGGAGCTCACCAACGAAGGCATGAACCTCGAGGGCATCCGCCGCGTCATGCGGCTCGAAGACGAGAACGCCCGACTCCGCAGCGAACTCGAGAAGGCGCGCGAGATCGCGCTGCACGCAATCCGTGAGGCCGAACAGCGCCCGGCGCCGCGGTCGGGTGGATCCGACCTGGTGCCGCTGAAGCAGGCGGTGGCAGTCTTCGGGCAGCGCCCGTCGATCTTCGACGAGCGCTGAGCAGGCCGCCGCGACACGGCACTCACAGGGTTCAGACTCGCAGGGTTCAGCGGCGTGAGCGTCGCGGCCGGAACCGCGTGGTCATCCGCTTGACCGGGCCGATCGTCGGCGGCGCCGGCGGCTCGGGCAGGTCGACGAGGCGTTCGATGGCCCAGGGGCGATCGAACTGCTGCGCATCGATGCCGACCGGGAAGGTCATGTCGACGGGGCGCAACGAACCGGCGAGCCCTGCCGCGCCGATGGCCGCTCCCAGTGCGACGGCCTGTCGTTCGGGCGCTCGGATGTCGTGGACCGGAAACGCCGGGTAGGCCTCGCCGACGATGCCGAGTGACACCTGCTGGCTGCCGTGGCGTTCTTCGTGCTCGAGCAGCGAGGCGCGCGCATCGGCGCTGCGGCTCGACCGGATCAGCAGGTCGTTGAGCTGCGCCTCGTCGAGGAGATCCTCGAACCACACGACAGGGATCTCGACATCGCTGACGTCGAGATCGGGATGGGTGCGTCCGACGATGGAGGCGCCGGCAGCGGCCACGGGTACCCCGTTGGAGAACACGGCGTGATGCGCGTCGGCGTGGCCGACGAGGCGGCGGGCGTAGCTGGTCGAGCGAGGGAGCACCCGTCCGAGCGCCAGCGGGCTCGGCTCGACCGTGACGTCGACGAACCCTGCGCGTTCGGCGAGGTCTTCGAGTCGCCGAATGTCGGAGGCGTCCCAGCGGATGAGGAGCAGCCACCGGCGCGGACCGTCGTCGACCACCAGCGTCGAATCGATGCCGCGGCGGCGGTCGAGGGTGGCACGGGTCTCGTTGAGTTCGGGGCCCGAGCGGCCGGTGACGTCGATGCGCTGCAGCGTGGCCGTCGGCGGGAACACCGCGATCTTGGTCGGCTCGTTCGGTTCGCCGAGTTCGGCGCGCAGCAGTACCAATGAGTCGAGTGCCGCTCCGTCGTCGTACGACACGAAGGGCAGTTCGACGGCAGCGGCGACTCGACCGGCGACGTCGTGCCGGAGACGCACGGCGCGTACGAACGCGTCCGACACCTCGATGCCGACCCCGTCGCCGCGCGCGATGTTCATCCAGGCCGCCGTTCGTGGGCCGCGGCCGCTCGCGGTTCGGCGCCCATCTCGGGTGCCAGCCGTGCCACTTCGTGCTCGACGGAGTCGGGAGGCGTGGCGAGTTGCAGTCGTCGGTCGGCGTCGGCCGACCAGCATCGACCGGGGTGACGGTCGGCGGGTCCGGGTGCGGGCACACCGAGCCGAGTGCGGTCGCTCGCCTCCGACACGGTGCCGACCAGGCGATCGCCCGAGAGACGCACCAGCGGTCCGAGGTCGTCGACCCGGGTGGTGATGCACACGAGGTTGACGCCGAGGGCCGGGCCGTCGCTGCCGATCGTGGCGAGCGTTTCGAGCACGTCGTCGCGCTGGTCGTCGGGGAGCCAGCGGATGAGCCGTGCGAGGTCGCCGATCACGAGCAGCACCGCGGCCTCCTCGGCCAGTTCGCCGCTTCGTCGCATCTCGAGCAGTTCGGCGACGGTCGAGACGACCCGCTGCGCGGCGTGGTGTTCGTCGGTCGACACCGCGGCGACGGTGTGCGGCAGCGCGTCGTACGCGCGGCGTCGCTGCGGGAGCGGCTCGATCACGAAGACGCGCAGGTCGTCGGTCGAGAGCCGCGCCGCGATTCCGACGGCGAGCAGGTCGGCCAGTTGGGTCATGCCCGAACGGGGCGAACCGATGGCGAGCAGCGAACCGTGCGGACCCGGCGCCCACCAGTACGCCTCGTTGTCGGCCTGCTCGGGCCGGTCGAGGAGCCCGAGAGGAATGCCGTCGCCGTCGTGTGTGGCGAGCAGGCTGCCGAGGTCGACCGACGTGGGCAGTGGCGGCGGGAGCAGACCTCCTTCGGGGAGCCCGCTGCCGTCGTCGAGCGTGGTGGTCTCGGCGGCGATCCGCTGCGCGATCTGTTGCGTCGCCGGGTCGTACTGATCTGACGAAGCGGCACGCGGCGCGCTACGTCCGACCCGACGTTCGAGCGGGGTCATCGCTCGGCCGTGGACGCACGGTCGGATGAGCAGTGCGTTGGCGTCGAGGATCGGTGTCACGTCGAGTTCGCTCGGTCCACCCAGGCGGGTCGGGGCGACGAAGCGGACCTCGGCATGCTCGCTGGTGACCGTGCCTCGCGGTTCGTCGGCCGAGCCACCGACGTCGATCGTGATGCCGCAGCGGTTGCGGATCGAATCGGGGAGCGACGCGACCGGGTGTTCGGTCGTGATGAGGAGGTGCACGCGAGAGAGCGACTCGGCGAGTTCGAGCATGCCGGTGAGGAGGCTGTTGGGCACCACACGGTCGTCGCTGCCCGACGGCTGCGGCGTGGTGAAAGCGTCTTCGATCACCACGAGGACCTCGAGTCCCGGCTGCTGGGTGAGCACGTGCGCGACCCGGTGGACGAGGCGGGCCGGGTCGTCGGGGGTGGAACGGTCGACGTGTCCGGCGATGTGAGGGATCTCGCCGTGCCACGATGGACGCCGGGAGCCGACCGTGAGGACCGACAGTTGCTCGGTGCGGCGCACGGCGGTGGCGCCGAGGATGGCGGCGGCGACGAGCGTGTCGTGCGTTTCGCGGTCTGGCGCGCTCACCAGCGTGACCCTCGACTCGGCGAGGTCGACTCGCACGGGACGGCGTTCGGCGACCACCGAACCGATGCCGGCGGGACCGGACTGCTCGACGAGGCCGAGCGCCACGGTGAGGCCGTTCGCCTGCGCGTCGGTGGCGGCCTGGATGTCGATGAGTTCGGCGAGCGATGGCGGCGCGAACCGCGTCGGAATCTGCGGCGGGCGGGTGACGTCGAGGTCGTCGAGCGGTGCCAGCGATCGTGCGATCTCGGTGGCGAGCACCGGTTCGACGAACGCCGGGCGGATGTCGGAGACCTCTTCGGGGGACTGACCGATCCGCAGGTGCAACGTGGCGAGCGACCCGTAGAGCGACGTGCTGCCCAGGTCGTCGCCGGCGTCGGCGACCACGTCGACCGGCAGCCGTTCTTCGACGAGCGCCGAGCACATGCCCGGCGCCTCGTGCATGCCGCCGCACAAGGCGATGATTCGAAGGTGGGCCGGTGGGTCGACGAGCACGTTGCGCAGCGGCGAGTCGCGACGGCTCCAGAGGCTGATGTCGTCGAGGACGAGCAGCGTGGTCACGGCGGCCGCGGTGACGCTGCTCGGCGCCGTCCAGCGGTTCGGGGTGCCGTCGTCGGACGCAGCGGCCGCTTCGCGGCGTGCGCTGAACGCGTCGACCTGGGGGCGTCCGGTGATCGATGCTGCCCAGGTCTCGAGGTCGAGCCGTTCGGCGAACAGCGCCGGGGGAGCGCTCGGGTCGCCGTGTCGGAGGTGTGGCAGCCACTTCGCCCAGTCCCACTGACCGAGCCGTTCGGGCGTGGAGGCGATGACGATCTCGAGGTCGGATGGCCCGTACTGCGTGGCGGCTTCGACCAGCAGCGTCCGGGCGAGGCCGGCACCGAATCGGTCGGAACCGACGAGCGCCGCACCTCGATGCCGGAGGAAGTCGACGACGGCGACGGTGTGGTCGTCGGGCAGGATGCCGAACGGCAGCGTGTACGCGCCCGGATCGGTTCGGCGGCGCGCCCAGAGCCCTTGCCCGGCCGACGCCGCGCGGCGTTTCGCCGACACGGCCAGCAGTTCGGGGATGCCTGCGATGCGGGGTTGTCGCTGGAACGGGACGGCGCCTCGGTGGTCGGGGTCGGGGAGGGTGCGGCGCGGCGGAGCGAGTGCCGGGTTCTCCAACTCGAAGAGTCGACCGCCGACGCTCAGTCGACCGGATGTCCACGGCAGTTCGCGGTCGAACAACTTCTGGTCGAGCGTCGGCGTCATCACGCCGAGCGCACCACCCACGCGCGGTCCCGGGGTGACCTCGACCGAACCGTTGCGTTGGACGTCGATCTCGAAGGCCTCGGTCTCGACCGGTGCCTCGATCATCTCGGAGGCGTTGAGGCGCCGTCCGGGTCCGATCCGGAATCGACCCGACGACAACGAGCGGATCGACCCGGCACCGCGGCCCGTCAACTGCTGCAGGTTGACGCGGACGTCATCGGGCTTGGTGTCGTGCGGATCGGGGGCGTTGGCGTCGATGACCGATCCGACCATCAGGCCGAGCGAGGTGAGCGTCTGCGACGCGTTGACCGTGCGGTCGTCGACGCGGGCCACCGCCGGCGGTGCCTGACCGGTGACCGCGGTGATGAGGTCGCCGAGCGTGGTGGTGCCGGGTGCCGAGACGATGTCGATGTCGGCATCACCATGGGGAGTTCGCACCACGACGTCCATCGACTGAGAGACTACGAGGATCCGGGGTGCCATGGAGGCTCATGCGATGTTCGAGCACGGACGAGCAGAATTTCTCGAGAAATCGCTCAAGTCGGCGCGACGAGATGCCGATGGGAGGGACGTGGGGATCCATCCGCCTACCCCGCTGCCAGTTCAAGCCACACCGCCCGGCGTAGCGTTGAGGGCGCCATGCCCATGACGTCGACGCCGAGCACTGTCACCTGGAAACAGGTCGTGGCCGCGATGGTGGCCACCGTGATGTGCTTGAGCGCGCTCGTGGTGGTGTTCCGCTCCGACGGTCTGCCGGCGGTCGACGCCGCATCGTCGCGAGCCACACGCTGGTTCGTTCACGAACCGAGTGGTCGTGCCGTGCTGGTCGACGGTTTCGGCGGCCGTGCACTCGCCAGTCGAGAGGCCGGTGTGCCCGGCGACGATCTCTTCGTCGCGGAAGGTGGTGGACAGGCCTACCTGCTCAACGACACCACCGGCGAAGTCCGCTCGATCGACACCGCCGAACTCCGCCTCGGCCCGCCGCAGGGACTGGCCTCGCTCGGCTCAGGGCTCGCCATCGCCCGCTCGGGAGCATCGGGACTGCTCGTCGCGAACCCGCTCGCCGGTGAGGCCACGCTGTCGCCGGCCGGCGCCGACTCCGTCGAGATCGCGTTCGACGCCGACCAGATCGCCGGCGTCGAGACCTTCGGCACCATCGCCCTCGGACCCGACGGATCGGTCTGGACCCTCGTCGACGGCACCCTCGATCGCGCCACGTCGGCATCGACCACCTCGGAGGACCTCGGCATCGCCGGCGGTCCCGACGGCGGATCGCTGTCGCTCGTCGGCAACCTGCCGCTCGTCCTCGACCGGGAAGGACGCCGTGTGCGTCTCGGCGGCGGCTCCTGGCAGGAGTTGCCCACGCAGATCGACGGCAGCGAGATCGTGCTGCAGCAGCCCGGACCGCAGCACTCGTGCGGCTGGGTCGGCGCCGACGACGACCTCTGGTGTGTGAGCGAAGACGGCATCGAGGTGTCGTCGACCGTGCCCGGCCTCGACGTCGACGGCAGCAGCCTGCTGGGCATCGCCGGCGATGCCGCGGCGCTCGTCCGGCGTGGTCCGACCCAGGTCGTCCAGTTCGACTGGCGCAGCCAGGAGATCCTCGACTCGCAACCGGCCACGGTGCTGAGCGACGCCGTTCTCAATGTCACCGTCACGACCGACATCGTGTGGGTCGACGACACCAACGGTGATTTCGTGTGGACGGTGCACCCGTGGGGCATCCAGCGGGTCAACAAGAACGATGCATCGCTGCTCGTGCTCGGGGCCGACGGCGACGTCGTGCAAGACGGCGATTCGGCCAAGGGCGACTCGGCCGGCGCCGACGACGGGGTCAGCACCACGCCCGACCTCCTCGAAGCCGACAACAACGGCACCGACGACCCGCCGCGAGCGGTCGACGACCAGGTCACCGCACGTTCCGGCAACTCGGTGCCGATCGCCGTCACGGCCAACGACTACGACCCCGACGGCGAAGCGATCGCGATCGTCGATGTGGCCACCCCTGGTCATGGCCTCGTCGAGATCGGCACGGCGTCGACCATCGTGTTCACGCCCGACGCCGGCTACGTCGGCCTCGATCAGTTCGAGTACACGATCGCCGACGGCGACGGCACGCGCGCGTCGGCGACGGTCAGCGTCGAGCTCCTGCCGCCCGGCGCGACCAACCAGTCGCCGATCGGTGCGCCCGACACGGCGCAGACCGGTCCCGGTCGCCCGGTCGTGGTCGAGGTGCTGCTCAACGACGTCGACCCGGAGCGCGACTCGTTGCGTATCGACACGTTCCTGCCACCAGCGAGCGGCGGCGATGTCGCCATCGTCGAAGGTCCGTCGGGCGCACCGGCGCTGCAGTTCACCCCGACCAACGGGTTCGAAGGCACCGCGACATTCTCGTACCGGCCGATCGACACGTTCGAGGCCGTCGGCGAAGACGTCGAGGTGCGTGTCGAAGTTGCCCGCCTCGGCGACGACAACCGTCCCCCCGTCGTGCGTCCCGACGCCGTTCGCACGCGTCGCAACACCGAGACGCCGCTCCCGGTGCTCGTCAACGACAAGGATCCCGACGGCGACCCGCTGTCGCTCTCGGTGGTTCGCCCGCTGCCCGACGGCCTCGACGTCGTCGTGCAGGGAGAACAGCTGGGCATCACTGCGCGAGCTGGTGCTGCCGACCAGGTTCCGTTCCAGTACGAGGTCGACGACGGCAACGGCAACGTCGTGCGCGGTGCCGTACTCGTGGTCGTGATCGACGACATCGAACCGAACCGGCCACCCGTCGTCTCCCCCGACATCGAGACCGCGGTCGTGGGTCAGACGATCCTCATCGACGTCACCGCCAACGACTCCGATCCCGACGGTGATCCGCTCGCCGTCGTCGCCACCAGCCAACCCGAGGGCCGGGGGACCGTCGCGTTGGCTGGTCGCAACCAGGTCGAGTTCATTGCGGCCGCGTTCGACGACGAGGAAGAATCCAACGCCCGCTTCACCTACACGGTGTCGGACGGCAACGGTCACGAGGTGGTCGGCGACGTCACGGTGACCGTGTTGGCGCAGGCGCTGCCCGAGCCTCCGTACGCCCAAGACGACTCCACGTTCACCTTCATGAACGAACCGGTCACGATCGACGTGCTGCGCAACGACGGCGACCCCTCGGGTGAACGTCCGACGCTGATCGGCCGACCCGGCTGTCCGGGAGGCGGCGTCGCCACCGTCACCGCCGACAGCCAGGTGCGGTACGACCCGCCGGCGAACGGCACCGGGGCCTACCGGTGCACCTACGAAGTCACCAACACCCAGGGGCTGCGCGACTCGGCGGCCATCATCATCTCGGTTCGCGAACCCGAGGTCACCAACGAGCCGCCGCGAGCCCTCGACGATCTCGTGTTCGTCGAGGTCAACGACTCGATCCCCGTCGACGTGTCGGCGAACGACACCGATCCCGACGGCAGCGACCTCGCGCTCAAGGTGACCTCGTCGACTCGCCCGATCGTCGGCTCCGCCGTGCGCAACGGCAACGTCATCACCTACACCGCCGGTCCCAACGTCGGAACCGCCACGATCGAGTACCAGATCGAAGACGAAGGCGGAGCGATCGCCACCGGCTTCATGCAGGTTCGGATCACCGAGGTGCAGAACCTCGCCCCGGTGGCGCGGATCGACACGCGGACCATTCCCGGTCCGGGCGTGCCGACCACGATCGACCTGCTCGACAACGACAGCGATCCCGACGACACCCCCGGTGGCCTCACCCTCGAAACGGCGTCGCTCACCTCGGGCGGCGGCACCCTGTCGCTGGTCGGTGGTGGAGTGGTCCAGATCAGCCCCGCCCCCGACTTCGTCGGAGCGATCACCGGCGTCTACTCGATCAGCGACGGCGACGGACTCACGTCGTCGTCGTCGTTCACGCTCAATGTGCTCGAACCGATCAACCGCGCACCGCTGGCAGCCGACGACGCTGCCTCGGTGGTCAACGGCGGCTCGGTCACCACCCCCGTGCTGTTCAACGACAGCGATCCCGACGGTGACTCGTTGAGTCTGTCGATCATCGGCGGCCCCGACCCGGCGCTGGGGTCAGCCAGCGTCACCGGCGATCAGAGCATCTCGTTCAGCGCGACCCCCGGCCAGTCGGGCGTGGCGATCGTCAACTACCAGGTCAGCGACGGCGAGCTCACCGACACCGCGTCGTTGCGCATCTCGATCGCCTCGTGCGCTCAATCGGCGCCGACCGCCGGCGACGCATTCCTCGAAACGGGCTACCAACAACCCATCGCCATCAACCTCGCCAACTACGCGAGCAACGGAACCGTCACCGAGGTCAACGGTCCGCCCACGTACCAGAACGGCACGTACACGCCGCCCGCCGGTACCAACGGCAACATCACGATCACCTACGCCGTCGTCAACGACTGCCGTCAGCGGGCCACCGGCACCATCACCGTCGACGTCAACCAGGATCCGGTCGGGCAGAACCAGTCGGTCACCCTCGGACGCGGCGAGGTCCGTGAGATCCCGGTCGGGGCAATCGCCAGCGACGACGAAGGGCTCATCATCTCGGGTTCGAGTGGTGCGCCCGGCTGGGTCACCACGGGGCCCGACCGCGTCGTGATCGCTCCGACGCAGGCCGTCGCCGACGGTGCGTACTCGTGGTCGGTCACGGTCACCGACCCAGGTGGTCTCACGGCCACGGTCGGTCTCACCGCGGTCGTCACCAACGAAGGCCCGCGAGCCGAGCCCGACACGATCGACGTCTCCGGTGGCGCCGCCACGGTCGACATCGTGGCGAACGACTCCGACCCCGACGGCCCCAACAGTGCGCTGCGAGTGCAGTCGGTGCCGTCGAGCATCACGTTCACCAACGGCAGCACGGGGACGGTGGCGTTGCAGCCCGACGGTCGCAGCATCAGAGTGACCCCAGGGTCCGGGCGAGGTCAGGCAACCTTCCAGTACACGATCGTCGACGGGTCGGGCGCGCTGTCGGCAGCGGCGACCGTCACGGTCAACGGTCAGGCGGTCAACCGGCCGCCGGTCGCGATCGACAAGACCGTCTCGGTGCTCGTCGGCATCCCGACGCCGATCCTGCTCGAGGCCAACGATCCCGACGGCGACAGTTTCACGGTCGAGAATCTCAACGATCCGTCCGGCATGGTCGTCCTCGGTCCGATCGGTCTGATCATCGACGTCCTCGCCCTCGAGGTCGGGACGTTCAACGTGACCTTCAACGTGGTCGATTCGCACGGAGCGGTGTCGGGAACCGCCACCGTCACGATCAACGCGTCGTTCCCGTTGGTCACGACCACCACCACGACGACCACGACGACCACGGTCCCCGTCGACACCACGACCACGACGGTGCCGGTCGACACCACCACCACGACCACGTCGAGCACCACGACCACCACGGTCGCGCCGACCACCACGACGACGACCACCACCACGACGGTGGCGCCGACCACGACGGCCCCACCGGATCCCGGCGGCTAGCGCCGGTTCGTTGCCGGTCTCAGCGAGTTGGAGACCGCCGAGGTGTTCGAGGTTGCGCAGGGAACAGTGAAGGCGCGCACCTCGCAACGCGCTCGGTCGGCTCCGACACGTTTTCGATTTCGGCGGATCAGTGGAGGACCGAAGTCGAAGGCTTCGTCGAGCTCGCCGACGCGCTCGGCTTCGTCAACATGGGAACCTGACCCTGGTCCGCGGTGTCGGAACAGACATGGCACCGAAATCGCACGACCGAATCGCCCGACTCACCGCCACGCTCGCGACAGTGATCACTCTCCTGATCTGCGTCAGCGCGCCCGCGTCAGCTGGAGGCTGGGCCGTTGGATCGCTCGACGCCGTCCCGGCACCGTCGGCGGGTGAAACCGTCGAGATCGGTTTCACGATCCTTCAGCACGGCGTCACCCCCGCTGACCTCGCCGACGATGTCGGCATCGAGATCATCGGTACGGACGGCATGGTCAGCTACTTCGCTGCCGAGCAAGACGACACCGTCGGTCATTACACCGCGTCAGTCACGTTCCCGACCACGGCGGGCGAGTACGAATGGAACATCCGCATGGGCTGGTTCGGTCCCCAAGAACTCGGAAGCCTGAACATCGCCCCCGACAACGACTCCACAACGATCACGACGGCGTGGCCGACGGTCAGGTGGATCATGGTGGCGCTCATCGTTGCGCTTGGCGCCGTGGCTGTCTCCAGTCTGGCAATGTCGCGTCGAAACACGCCAGCAGTTTCGTCGTGAGCCGAGTCGGCCAGTGGTCCGCCCCGGCCCCCGCCGAAGCTCGACCCGACGGAGCCCGGGGACCTGATGCGAGCGATCTGGAGCGTGTGGCCGAGCGCCGACGTGCCGATCCAGCCCAGGTCGACCCGCTTCACCGCAAGGGTGATCACGGGCGCGAAGTCAGATGGCGACGACGTCGACCAGCCCGTCCAGCGCCGCGAAGTCGCTGGGGTTCCGCGTGTAGAGCGGGACCTCGACCGAACACGCGATCGCTGCGATCATCAGGTCGACTGCCCGTGCTCCTCGGGCGTTGCCACCGGCAGTCGTGACTGCCGCATAGACCCGCCCATACGCGCGGGCTGCGTCAGCGTCGAACGGCAACGGCGCAAACGCTGCCTCGGTTCGCTGCAGTCGGTCTTGGCGTCTCGCTCGTTCCGCCGGGTCCGTGGTGGCGTGGGGGCCGGCGGCGAGTTCGGCCATGGTGAGCGCGGTCACGGCAACCTCGGCCGGGAGCACGCTGACGTCGATGGTGTCGAGGTCGATGACGACCGACGTGTCGACCACGCCGCGAGCCACGCGCTGGTCAGGCACGCGGTTCGATGCTCTGGTCGGCGACTGCGTCGAGGTCTCGTCGGAACTGTTCGCTGTCGACGCCCGGAGCTGCCTGGAAGAGCTGGGCAATGGATGCTGCCGTCACGAACCGAAGGCGACGAAGTGGAGTGAGTTCACCGACCGGGACGCCGTTGCGGGTGACGACGAAGGACTCGCCCTGGTCGAGGCGGCGCATGATCTCTCCGCTGCCGTTGCGCAGTTCTCGTTGGGTGACCACCTGGCTCATCACGACATCGTAGCACGACGTGCTACAACGGCTCGGAAGGGTTCATCGGGGTACCGATACACCCCGCTCGGGAAGCGGCCGGTCAGACGGGCGAACGGGTCGAGCTGCGCAGGCTCCGAAGGCTGAGTCGCCAACGAATCCGCTGCCAACGCGTTCGTTCGGCTGCGAGCGAGTGCTCGACCTGGCCCAGGCAGGCGTTGGCGTCCTCGGCGAGCAGATCTGGTCGCGCGGGTCGACCGAACGTCGCAGCGCTCGCCAGCACGGCGAGCCGATGCAGTTCGCGATCGGCGGTCGGAGCGAACTCGACGCCGCCATCGGCGATCTCGTTGTTGGTCGCCGCCGGACCGATCGACATGCCGGCGTCGACGAGTTGGTTGGTGGCCACCGTCCACGCGCCGCGGATCCGGGTGTCGGGCGGACCACTCAGGCGTCGGCGTCGACGGCGCCACTTGACGCCCAGAATCAGCGCGACGAGGAGGAGCAGCGGCACGAGCAGCGCACCGACCACCGCCGCGGCCTGGAGACCGACCCGAACGACCGTCGGCAGCGCGTCGTCGTCGGTGGCGATGTCGTCGGCCTCGGTCACCACCGGGTCGTCGGTCGACTCCGGCGGGGGAGCGATCGGAGGTTGCGGCGCGGCCGGAGTCTGGACCTGTTCCTCTGGCGGCTCCTCGGTGGCCTCCGACACCTCCTCGTCGGGAACCGGGTCGAACGCCAGCCACTCGCCATCGACGCTCACCTCGGGCCACACGGCCGCATCGCTCGACGACAACACGATCGACGCGCCGTTGTCATCACGCTCCACACGGTCGGGTGAGACCTCGAAGCCGGTGGCGACTCGGGCATCGACGCCCAGCGATCGAGCGAGCAACACGAACGAGGTCGCGAACTGCTCGCTGTTGCCGCGTCGCGTGTCACGGATGAAGCGGACGATGAGCGTTCGCTGCAGACCGCCACCGGAAGCGACGGGGTCGAGCAGGAAGTCGTTGCGCATCGCCGACTCGATCAACTGGAGCCGGCCGAGCACGTCGGCCGGTGGCGCCCCGTCGGCCTCGTCGGCGATGATGGCCTCGGCGAACTCGGTGAGACCCGACACGGTCTCGTCGAGCTCGCGTGTGCCGATCGATCCCGGCGCCACCGCGGACGGGCGTGGCTCGACCCGCGCGCTGAAGCGCACCTCCTGCCCAGCCGTCGGGCGATCGGCCAAGCGCACGATGGTGCGGTCGGGATCGGTCTCGATCGCAGTGTCGACGGTGATCGCTCCACCGGGCAGCGGAATCAGTTGGAGATCGTCGTCGAGGAAGCTGAGGGTTCCGGAGATCGCGTCGTCGGCGTCGGGAGCGAGGCGGCGACCGATCGGTCGAAGTGTGAGCGCCGGCGCCCACCGTCGCCCGTCGTACGCGACGAGCGCAGCGGTTCGCCAGCGCGCCGGGGCGGCATCCGTCCCATCGATGCGGATCTCGTGAAGGTCGACCGGTGGGTCGATGTTCTGGAGTGCGAGCGTCGCCTCGATCGGATCGAGCAGGGTGAGCGCACTCTCGGGTTGGTCGTTGCGTCGCGGGTCGGCGCGGTCGGCGAAGGCGAGGGGGAGTGCGATCGCTGCCGCGAGTCCGACGGCGATCGCCGTCAGCGGAACGAGCCGACGCTCGCCGGCGAGCAGCGTCCATCGTTCACCCAGACCGAGCTCGGGACGGAACAGGGCGAACACCGCGGCCAGCAGCCCGATGGGCACGAGCCAGTGCAGCCCGACGCCGTTGGGCGCGCTGAGCGCGATGACGAGCACGTGCGCCACCCCCATCGGCATCAGCGGTACGAGGTGCAGCCGACGGAGCCGGGCGAGTTCGGCCGCGACCCACACGAGCGCACCGACACCCATCGCCGTCGTGGCGAGCAGGTCGGGACGAATCGGACTCGGCCAGTCGGTCGAGAGCAGCCGCTGCGGCCCCGACGAGAACGCGACGCGCACGTCGGAGCCGTCGCCGCCGTCGAGCAACGCAGCACCCGCGACACCGCCGACCAGGGCGACCAGACCGCCGACGACGCGCGCCACCGCGTTGCGCTCGAGCAGCGCGAGCGCGACGAGCGCCACGGCCGCCGGAGCGATCAACAGTTCCCAGCGAACCTGGTCGAAGATGTCGCCGGCGGCGATCGCCAGCACCACGCCCATCAGACCGAGCACCACCACACGGAGCCGCAACACACCCATGCCGATCAGCTCCAGGCCCGCCATCGGTTGACGAAGTCGGCGGCGTCGATCGCCGCGAGTGCGATGCCGCTCTGCGCTTCGGCACCCTCGCCGATGCGTACCGTCGCCATCTGTTCGATCGACGGCACGCGGCTCGACGGCCCGGTCGGGCCGGTGACCATCACGATCGACGTGTGGTCGAACCCGTGCGCGAACAACGAGGGAAGCTGCAACAGGTCGTCGCCGTTCGACCGCTGCACCGGCGTGAGCAGATCGAGCACCTGGGCTTCCTCGACGAGCGGCCTGGCGACGCCCGGATACTGGCGGTGCGTGGTGCGCACGACGACGTCGAGGTCGGAGCGCAACGCATGGACCGCCATGGTCGCGGCCACGTCGACCGCTTCCTCGAAGTCGTCGTCGCTGCAGGTGTCGGCGCCGGTGTCGAGCACGATCGTGAACTCGGGGCGCCGCACCTCGACGTTCTCCCTCACCATCAGGGTGCCGGTGCGAGCGGTCGTCGGCCAGTGGATCATGCGGGGGTCGTCACCGGCGACGTACTCGCGCATCGACACGAACCCCGACATCGGGTCGGTCGCCGCCCGTCTGATCACCGACTCGTTCTCGACGACGCGGGCCGTGCCCTGCGGGCCGACGAGGTCGTACACCTTCGGATGCACCGTGACCGAGGTGGGTGTGGCCGCATCACGCTCGTCACGCCACCGTCCGATGGCCAGGTAGAACGGGTCGATACGGACCACGTCGAGTGGACCGACCGGAAAGACGCCGCGACGGCGCGTCGGGATCGTGGCGTGGACGTCGTCGACGCGATCGGGTCCCACCGGGTCGATGGTCATCTCGGTCGTCTGCTCGTCGCACCGATCGATCAACGTCGCCCGCGACGACCGGTACTTCGTGTCGTTGCGAACCCGGTACGTGAGCCGGATCGGGTCGCCGCGCGGCACCCGGATCGTGTCGACCCGGCGCCGCACCTTGGCACGCAGTGGCCGCTGCGCGATCCAGATCGCCATCGTGAGCACCGCAGCGATCGCGACGGCTCCGATGACGAGTTCTTCGTACCCCCACCACCAGCCGAGCGCGGCGAGGACGAGAGCGACGATCAGCGCGCCGAGGCCCGATCGGGTCAGCACAGCGGCGTCGACCTCACCCGCCGCTGGTGCGCGGAACCGGAACGGAGTCGGTGATGTCGGCGAGCAACGACTGAGCGGTCTGCCCGCGCAGCTCGGCCTCGGCGGTCAACTGCACGCGGTGCCCGAACACCGGCCCGACCAACGTCTTCACGTCGTCGGGGGTGACGAAGTCCCGCTCGTCGGTCGCGGCGAATGCCCGAGCGACGCGCAGGAGCGCGAGGGTGCCGCGCGTCGACACCCCGAGGCGCAGATCGGGATGCGATCGAGTCGCGGCGGCGATCGCCACGATGTACTCGTGGACCATGTGCGCCACCGACAACCCGTCGATCTCGGCGATGATCGCATCGAGTTCGGCGGTGTCGGTGACCGGTTCGAGTTCGTCGTCGCGCTGTGTCCGGCTGAACGATTCGAGGATCGACACCTCGGTGTCCTTGTCGGCGTAGCCGAGGCTCAGACGCATCGAGAATCGGTCGAGCTGCACGTCGGGGAGCGGGAACGTGCCCTGGAAGTCGCGAGGGTTCTGCGTGGCGATCACGAAGAACGGTCGGGGGACCGGGCGTGACACGCCGTCGGCGGTGACCTGCCGCTCTTCCATCACCTCGAGCAGCGCCGATTGCGTCTTCGGGCTGCCGCGGTTGATCTCGTCACCGATCATCACGTTGGTGAAGACCGGACCCTCACGGAAGTTGAAGTGACCGCTGCGCTGATCGAACACCATGACGCCCGTGATGTCGGTGGGGAGCAGGTCGGGCGTGAACTGCACACGTTTCCAGGTGCCGGCGATCGAGTTGGCGATCGACTTCGCGAGGAGGGTCTTGCCGGTGCCGGGCACGTCGTCGAGCAGGAGGTGCCCTTCGGTGAGCAGGCAGCACAGCGCGAGCCGGATCTCGGCGCGCTTGCCGCGGATCACCTGATCGATGTTGTCGATGAGCGCATTGACGACAACTGAGGTGTTCCCTGCCACAGCCCGAGTGTAGATGGTGGGCGTCGGGCACCGACGGAGCCTCGATTCAGTCTTGCTGTGCTCTTGACAATCGTTCGAGATACGCGGCGACACCGTGATCGTCGTGGGCGCCGATCACCTCGTCGGCGGCGTCGCGCACGCTCGGGTCGGCGTTCGACACGGCGACCCCCGTGCCCGCCCACTCGATCATGGTGAGATCGTTGAGCTCGTCGCCGATCGCGATCACGTCGGTGCGCGCGACGTCGAGATGGGCGCACAGCCACCGCAGCCCGGCTCGCTTGTCGGTGCTCGCCGGGCCGATCTCGACTGCGTCGGCGCCCATGTGCCCGACCGCGAACGGTTCGTCGGTCGAGCGGGCGTTGACGATCGGTGGGAGCCGTTCGAGCAGTGTGTGCGCGTCGATCTCGGCGTGGAAGGCGAACAGCTTGAATGCGGCCGTGCCGCCGAGTGCCAGGACGTCGGGAATCGGCGCGTCGTGCACCGCGGCGGGCATGCGTTCGGCGAAGCCGGGTTCGTGCGCGAATCCGGCGTCGGTCGCATAGGCGAAGCCGTAGCCGGGCTGCGACGCTCGGATGTCGACGACCATCCGGCGCGCTCGGTCGGCGTCGAAGCTCAGGAGGTGGAGGAGTTCGGGGTCGCCGTGCTCGTCGGCCGGGTACGTCGAGATCAGCGAACCGTTGGTGGCGACGACGTGCGACACGGCGCCGCCGAGCTGATCGACGAACTCCGTGACGAGGTGTGGCGGGCGCCCGGTGGCGATGACGACTCGATGGCCAGCGGTGCTCGCGGCGTGAACCGCGTCGGCGGTACGTGCGGTGAGGCGACCGGAAGCGTCGAGCAGCGTGCCGTCCATGTCGATGGCGATCAGAGCCATGGTCAGTCCCAGTCGATGCGCACGTTGGCGTAGGCGTCGCGCAGCACGGCGGCGAGTTCGGAGCGGCGCGGTGGCCGCGGCTCGACGCGATCGAGCTGCGGGATGTCGGGGAGCGACGCGCCGTCGGGGAGCGACAGGTACTCGGCGATCGGGTCGATCACCGGTTCGGGTTCGGGCACGCGGTCGCGGGCCGATCGCGCCCGGTCGACGCCGTCGCGGACGAGTTCGAGATGACGCTTGCGGCGAGGCGCACGATCGCGATCGACGTCGGTCTCATCGTCGTCGGACCCGTCACCGTCATGGTCGGCCCCGTCACCGATGTCGTTCGGCCACGGTTCGTCGTCGCCGCCCACGTCGGTCGCCTCGTCGACGTCGTTGCCACGCCAGTCGTCGAGCAACACCGGCTCCATGAGGAGTTCGTCGGCGAACGTGAACATGGCGGCGATGACGTGCTTGCACGCGTAGTCGTCCCAGTTGTCGTCGTCGGGGCACGTGCACACGGCCCGCACGTCACGCTTGAGCGGCATGCCGTCGCCCTGGCTCACCTCGAGTTGTGCGATGTACGGGGTCGACCGTGAACCCTGGACCTCGCAGGTGACCACACCGGGTTCGATGACGATGTCGAGCACCGAACCGTCACGGGCGTACTGCTTGCCGCGACGCAGACGCGCCGGGTCGCTCATCTCGGCAGCGAGGACCTTCATCATCGTCGACTGGAGCCGGCCGGGCTGCTGGGCGCCGAACGGTTTGCGCGGTCTGCTCATGATCCGTCGGCCTCCAGTACGACGAGGTCGCGGAGATCGTCGGTCGAGAGTTCGGTCATCCACGAATCGCCCTCGCCGGTACCGATGACCTGCTCGGCGAGCTTGCGCTTGTCGTCGATGACCTGACTGACCTTCTCCTCGATCGTGCCTTCGCACACGAGCTTGTGGACGTTGACCGTCTGGGTCTGGCCGAGTCGCCACGCTCGGTCGGTGGCCTGATCCTCGACGGCGGGGTTCCACCAACGGTCGTAGTGGATGACCTGGCTCGCGGCGGTGAGGTTGAGGCCGGTGCCGCCCGCTTTGAGCGACACGAGCAACAGCGGGGCGCCCGAGCCGTCTTGGAACTCGTCGACCATCTGGTCGCGCTTCGATCGAGACACGCCGCCGTGGAGGAACGGCGCCTGGAACGTGAACTGCTCGGCCACGTGGCGCTGCAGCAGATCGCCCATCTCGCGGAACTGCGTGAAGACGAGCGCCCGCTCACCGTTGTCGAGCAGATCGGTGACCAACTCGTCGAAGCGCGTCAGCTTGCCCGAACGCCCGGCGAGACGAGAGTTGTCTTTGAGCGCGTGCGCGGGGTGGTTGCAGATCTGCTTGAGCCGCATCAACGCGGCGAGCACCAGACCGCGGCGACGCATGCCCGAGGTCTGCTCGGCGTCGTGGAGCAACTGATCGACGACCTGCTGGTACAGCGTCGCCTGCTCGCGTGTGAGCTTGGCGTAGGCGATCTGCTCGATCTTGTCGGGCAGGTCGGGGAGCAGGCGCCGGTCGGCTTTGGTCCGGCGCAGGATGAACGGCCCGGTCACCCGACGAAGGCGAGCGGCGGCGTCGGGATCGTGGTTGCGTTCGATCGGCGACGCATAGGTTTTGCGGAACCGTTCGAGCGAGCCGAGCATGCCGGTGTTGGTGGCGTCGAGGATCGACCACAGCTCGCTGAGCCGGTTCTCGACCGGGGTGCCGGTGAGCGCGAGTTTCTGATCGGCGCGGAGCTGGCGAACCGCTCGCGCCGCCTTGGTGTTCGGGTTCTTCACCATCTGTGCTTCGTCGAGCACGACGGTGGTCCAGTCGATCGCCCCGAGGTGTTCGAGGTCGCGGGGGAGCAGCCCGTAGGTGGTGATGACCAGTTGGCGCTCGGGGTCGACCGCGAACATCTGGTCGGGTCCGTCGTCGCCGACGTTCATCGCGGCGGCGATCGCCTCGATCTGCTGGTTGCGAGCGTTGCCGTGGTGAACGGTGACGTCGAGCTTCGGCGTGAACCGGTTGGCTTCGGTGCGCCAGTTGCGCACGACCGACAGCGGGCACACGACGAGGTGCGGGCCGGGGCGTTCGAGCAGGTGGGCCAACGTGGTGGCGGTCTTGCCGAGGCCCATGTCGTCGGCGAGCACACCGCCGAGACCGAGCTTGGCGAGGAACTGCATCCAGCCGAGCCCGCGCCGTTGGTAGTGACGCAGTTCGCCGACGAAATCGGATGCTTCGACGACCTCCTCGAGTCGCTCGTCGGGCAGGCCGTCGAGCAGATTGCGCATCCAGTCGATCGCGTTGGGGCCGAGGTCGCTGAAGTCGCTGCCGATCTCGGTGCCGTCGACGGTGTCGCCGGTTTCGCGGATCGTGATCGTGGTCTCGTGCTCGGTCGCGTCGTCGTCGTTCGCCAACTGCAGCAGCTCGAGCGGCGTCACCTTGCTCTTGGTGGCCTGGAGGTCACGGACCTTGTCGCGTTTGCGGCGGAGTTCGTCGGCGTTGATGCGCACCCACCGTTCGCCGGTGTGGAGCAGCGTGGCGCCCGCCTCCTCGGCTCGGGTGAGTTCGGCTTCGGAGATCTCCTCGTCACCGACCACGAGTTTCCACTCGACGAGCGCCTCGCGGCCGAACTGCTTCTTGCGATCGTCGGCCGGTGACGGCGTCGCCTCGCCCGTCACGCGCGTCGACTGGCGGATGAGCTTCTCCGGGCCGATCAGGTCGATGCCCAGTTTCTCCAACTCGAACGGAGCAATGTCGATGAAGTCTTCGGCCGCGTCGAGGTCGAGGTCGACCCCGGTGGGTTCGTGTTCGAACGCGAGATCGGCCATGCCGGGAATCACGGGCGCGACACGGGTGACGAGGTCGGCGATCAGGTCGGTGAGCACGTCGAGGTGTTGTTCGCCGCCGGCGACGTCGATCGCCGTCGGGCTGCGCTCCCACACGTCGTTCGCGGTGCACCAGCGCAGCGAGTCGGAGTCGTCGACCAGTTCGATGCGCACCTCCCAGTCGTCGTGTGGGTCGTCGGACATGAGGAGTCGGAGACGGGGGATGAGGACGGGTTCGCCGTTGAGACGTTGGCGATGTCGATCGAGCTCGTCGCGCAGGTGGCCGATCGCCACGTCGAACTCGTCGGTGCCGCCACGCACGACGTGATCGGGCTTCGACAGTGCGCCAAAGGTGGCGCGGAGCGCTTGGATCGGCGGCTTGCGTTGGCGCCCGAGGTCGGCTTTCCACCCGTTGTTGGCGAGCGTCGAGCGGGCGATGCCGTCGACGAGCAGATCGAAGATCTTGTGGGTGTCGTGCCCAGACCCCGCGGTGCACACGTAGGGCTTGGCGGCGTGAAGGGCATCGAGCGTGCCGACGATCGCGGACGGCTCGCCAGGACCATCGCTGAGCGCCGGAACCCACCGGGCCACGGTGAACGGCCCCTCGTCGGTGATGATCGGTGTGACGCGCCCCGTCGACACCGTGCGGCGAGCCAGTTCGGCCATTCGTGCGAACCAGGCGACCGAGTCGGACACGAACTCGGGTTCGTCAGGCAGTTCGGAGAGCCAGACGGCGATGCCGAGCGGATCGAGCTGCACCGACGCGGAGGTGATCGCCGGCTGACCCGGCAGATCGATCGAGATGCGGCCGAGGGCACCGTACGAGATCGGCGAATCGTGCCAGCCCGTCCGCATGCCGTCGGCGCCCACCTTGCGGAACCCGGAGTACATCCAGGCCATCGAGGCCGTGTCGAAGCCGTTCCATCCCCAGATGTGCAGCGCTCCCGAGCGCCACGTGGCCTGCGCCACGTAGGGCGGCCGGTGTCGGGAACGATGCATCACCTGACCACGCTACCGAGAGGGTGTCACGACGTTCCCGCGGCGGCATCGACACGCGAGCATCGACCGATCGGCGAGGTTCTACAATCTCGACGTGCCGTTGGTGGGCGAGCTTCCGTACCGGCCGTGGGCGCAGCGTGGCCAGGTCGTCGAGGGCGAGTTCCGCTGGCGTCTCGGCACGCATCCGCTCGACCTGGCGAACTGGATCGAGTGGGGGCCCGACGCACCGGGCTGGATCGACGAGAAACCGGCCCTGCTCGCCGCCCACCGCGACACGGTGTTCTCGGTGCTCGACGGCATCGAGCCCGAGGCCGACGAGGTGGCGACAGCGATCGCTCACCACGTCGGTGCCGACCTCGACACGTCGATGCACCCGCTCGAGGCGGCGGCGCGTCTCGTCCCCGACGACCTGGTGCTGATGGTCGAGCGCGACGATCGATTCGTGTTCGGAGGCGGTTCGGTGTGTTTCCCCAACCGGTGGGACCTCCCGTCGAAGATCGGTCGCACGATGGCCGAGGTCCACGCGCCCGTCGCCGACCTCAACCGGCAGCTCGAGCCGGCGATCGACGCGTTCTTCGACCGGCTTCGGCCCGAACGGTCGTTCTGGCGGCTGGGCTGGGGACTCATCGACAGCCCCGACGGGTTCGAGCCGCCGCGCTCGTCGCCCCGACCGTCGGTGCATCCCGACGACGACGATGTCTACGTGCGCGTCGAGCGCGAAACGCTCCGGCGATTCCCGGTGACGAACTGCGTGCTGTTCACGATCCGCACGTATCTCGCACCGATCACGACGCTGTCGGCCGACGACCGATCTCGCGTCCGAGCAGCGGTTGCCGCGATGGCGCCCGGCGTGCGCGCCTACAAGGACGTCGTCAGCGGTTGAGGACGTCGTCAACGGTTGAGGACGTCGCCGACGGTTGAGGGCGTCGCCAGCGGTTAACGGCTCATTGACGCGACACGACGAGTGTCATCTCCGACGGGCGCGGACTGCGGCCGCACCCGACCCAAGGAGAAACACGATGAAGAAGCACCTGACCTCGATCTCGATGGTGGCCATGCTGACACTCGCCGCATGCGGCGGTTCCGACGAAGACGGAGGCGGCGACGCCGACGGTGGTGGTGATGCCTCGGCGCAACCCGCAGCCACGATGACGTCGGCCGAGATCTGCACCGCCGTCCCCGGCGCCCAGTTCGTGTCGATCGTCGACGATGCGACGGGCGTGATCGACACACCGTCCGGCATCAACGTGGGGTGTAGCTACCAGTTCGCCAACCTCGGGGGATCGGTGCTCGACGCGCAGGTGATGATCGAGAACGAAGGCGGGCAGGCCGGGTACGACGCGGTGGTCGCCGACTGGTCGAGTCGCGGAGACGCGAGCGACGTGCCCGGCCTGGGCGACGCCGCAACGCTGGTCGAGAACGGAAGCAACCGTCGACTGATCGTGCTCGACGACGACCGCGTGCTGGCCATCAACGGGCCGTCGAGGGACTCGTTCCCCTTCACCGTCGACGTCGCCACGGCCATCGCTGCAGGAGCCGCCGAGGCCCTCTGAGCGTGTGGGGGTGCGTGACCCGAATTTCAGGGTCACGCACCGTTCACGCGTCGATGGTTGCTTGAGGGCATGCGCTTCCTCTCTCGTCGCCTCCGGCACCATCGGCACGATCGCAACGATCGGCGAGCACGACTGCTGCTCGTCATGGCGATGGCGATCAGCTCCGTCGTGACCGTCGGAGTGCTCTCTGCTCCGGCGACGCCCGCGCAAGCGGCCGGCCCCGGCGTACTGGCGGTGGGAAGCGGTCACGCCTGTGCGCTTCTGGTCGACGGCACCGTCGAGTGCTGGGGCGAGAACGACGATGGTCAGCTCGGCGACGGCACGACGACGTCGTCGGCGACGCCGGTCGCGGTCGCCGGACTGACCGACGTGGTCGATCTCGGGCTCGGCAACAGCCACAGTTGCGCCGTCAAGACCGACGGCACCGCCTGGTGCTGGGGCAAGGACACCGCCGGCCAGATCGGAGACGGTGGGCTCTCCACCTCGCAGACGACGCCAGCACAGGTCGTCGGACTCACCGACATCGTCCGTGTCGCGGCGGGAGGTTCGCACAGTTGCGCGATCGACAGCACCGGTGACTCGTGGTGCTGGGGGTCGAACTCAGCCGGTCAACTCGGCATCGGAACGCTCGGTGGAGCGGTGGCCACGCCAACGGCGACCGACACGACGAGCGCGTACGTCGCGATCGACGCGTCGACGTTCTGGACGTGCGGACTGATCGCCGGAGGCACCGTCGACTGCTGGGGCAACGATGCCTTCGATCTGCTCGGAGAAGTCGCCAGCGACCAGGCGAGCCCGATCGCCCGCGTCGGGCTGGCCGACGTGACGCAGCTCGCCCTCGGCGAGAACCACGCGTGCGTGCTCGTCTCCGACGGCACGGTGCAGTGCTGGGGCAGTGGAGCCAACGGGGCACTCGGCAACGGCTTCGGAGGAACGGACGGCGCACCCACGACGGTCGCCGGGCTCACCGGTGTCATCAGGATCGCGACGGGTCAAGCTCACACCTGCGTCGTTCTCGACTCCGGACACGGTCGTTGTTGGGGCGAGAACCTCTACGGCCAACTCGGCGACGACAGCACCGTCCCACGGAGCACGCCCGCCGGTCTCGACCTCGTGAGCACCGGCACAGCGATCGCGGCCGGCGGACAGAACACGTGCGTGCTGCTCGCGGACGGCAACGTGCGCTGCGCCGGCCAGAACATCGGCGGTGTCACGGGGACGCCACCGACCTACGAGATCCGAACACCGACGGTCGCCACGACCGCGTCGGCCGACGACGTCGCGACCTCCGGGTTCCACACGTGCATCGCGGTGTTCGACGGCAGCGTCGACTGCTACGGCCGCAACGAGAACGGCCAACTCGGCATCGGTTCGACCGTGTCGCCGATCATCGACCCGACCGAGGCCGGCACGCTGACCAATGCCGATCGCATCGAAGCCGGAACCGCGCACACGTGCGCGCTGCTCACCGACGACACGGTGTCGTGTTGGGGTTTCAACGGTGGCGGCCAGATCGGCACGGGTTCGTTCGGTGGCAACGTGACCGTGCCGACGGCGGTGACGGGACTCACCGGCGTCGACGAACTCTCGACCGGTGGCGAGACGAACTGCGTACGGACCGGCGGCACCGTGTCGTGCTGGGGGCGCGGCAACGTCGGCCAGCTCGGCAACGGCGCGTCGTCGAACTCGGCGTCGCCCGTCGCCGTGAGCTCGCTGACCAACGTGATCGACGTCGACGTCGCCCGCGCCCACGCGTGCGCAGCCAAGAGCGATGGCACCGTCTGGTGCTGGGGGTTCAACGGCAACGGTCGGCTGGGCGACGGCACCACCACCACGTCGAACTCGCCGGTGCAGGTGAGCGGGCTGACCGGCGTGGTCGACGTCGGCGTCGGTGAGACCCACTCCTGCGCCGTCAAGAGCGACGACACGGTGTGGTGCTGGGGCGTCGGCACCTCGGGGCAGCTCGGCAACGGCGCCACGAGCTCGTCGACCACACCGGTGCAGGTCACCGGACTCGGTGCGAACATCGTGGTCGACGTGGAAGCCGGCGAGGCGTTCACGTGCGGCCTTCTGAGCTCGGGCAGCGTGCTCTGCTGGGGTCGCAACGGACTCGGTGAGATCGGCAACGGGACCACGACCTCGAACTTCAGTTCCCCGCAGCTCGTGAGTTCGGTGTCGACCGCAACGGCGATCGACCTGGCCGACAGCGCCGCCTGTGTGCGGTCGTCTGACGGCAGCATCTCGTGTTGGGGCGAGAACGTGTACGGCGCCATCGGACCGGCCAGTTGGGAAGATCGAGTCGCGCCGGCCGTGAGCCTGACGGCCGACGCCGACCAGCCGACGACGACATCGACGACGACCACCACCACCACGACGACCACCACGACGACCACCACGACGACGACCACGACGACGACCACGACCACCGTCCCGTCGTCGACGACCACACCCACGACCGAGCCGGGTACCACGACATCCACCACCGAGCCGGGTACGACGACGTCCACCACGCTGCCACCGGCCGAGACGCCGGCCGTGTTCTCGCCGGTCGCTCCGGCACGATTCGTCGACACCCGCAGCGAGACGTCGACCATCGATCAGGTCCACGCCGCCTACGGTCGCCTCGGCGCCGCAACCGAGCACCGCTTCGACGTGGCAGGTCGTGGTGAGGTGCCCGCCGACGCGGTCGCGGTGGTGATGAACGCCACCGCGATCCGGCCCGGATCGACGGGGTTCGTCACGATCCACTCGTGTCTGGCCGACCGCCCGCTCGCGGCAAGTCTGAACTACACCGCCGGGGTCAACCTCGGCAACGAGGTGATCGCACAACTCGACGCCGACGGCGGACTCTGCGTGTTCACCTCGACCGACATCGACCTCACGATCGACGTCGTCGCCTTCCTGGCGGCCGACTCCCCGTATCGCGCCGTCGAGCCGGCTCGCCTCGTCGACACGCGCTCGGTCGGCGAGACGATCGACGGCAAGTTCGAGGCCGACGGTCGCCGCAGCGGCGGGTCTGAGTACGTCATCGACATCTCCGACCGGGCCGGTGTCCCGGCGACGGCAGCGGCGGCAGCGCTGTACGTCACCGCGGTCAACCCGGTCGGTGTCGGCTACATCACCATCCATCCGTGCGTGCCGACTCGGCCGACGTCGGCGTCGCTCAACTACGTCGCCGGCACCAACCGCGGCAACGAGGTTGTCGCGCCGCTCGACGACGACGGTCGTGTCTGTGTGTTCACCTCGGGCCCGATCGACCTGACCATCGACGTCGTCGGCTACCTGCCGGCCACGACGACCTTCACGGCGCTCGAACCCGCTCGGCTGCTCGACACCCGCACCGCGGCGAGCGCCGAAACGGTCGACGGCATCGCCGAGGGAGGCGGCCCGTCGATCGCGGGCGGCACCATCGAACTCGAGGTCGCCGGGCGCGGTGGCGTCCCCGACGACGCGAGCTACGTCGTGGTCAACGTCACCGCCATTCGCCCACCGGGTGTGGGGTACGTGACGGTGTACCCGTGTCTCCCCACCGCACCCACGGCCGCATCGCTCAACCATGTGGCCGGCGTGAACGGAGGGAGTGAGATCGTGGCCCAACTCGACGCCGACGGGCAGCTGTGCCTGTTCACCAGTGCTGCGGTGGATCTCACCGTCGACGTGGCAGGTGCCGGATGACCTGATCCAGTCGCCCTGCGCCATTCGTGGAAATCCTGATATGATGACACTCAAGATTCATGAGTAGTCATCCAACTATCGACCGTCACACGCTCCGATGAACGATAGAAAGAGCCCAGGCAGCTGGGCAGGAGGGAGCACCACATGGCCATCGACCCGAAGAAGTGGACCGTCAAGTTGCAGGAGGCGTTCGCTGCGGCGATCGACGATGCGAAAGCACGATCCAACCCCGAACTGACCCCCGATCACGTCCTGTCGGCGATGATGCGCCAGGAGGGCACGATCCTCCCGGCGGTGCTCGCCAAGCTCGGCCAGGCGCCACTGATGATCCGCAACCGGGTCGACGACGCCGTCGCCAAGCTCCCCAACGCATACGGCGGCCAGGAGCCCCGCATGTCGAAGGAACTCGACAACAAGGTCGCCAACGCGCAGAAGTACCAGAAGGACTTCCGCGACGACTTCACCTCCGTCGAGCACTTCCTGCTCGCGTGCAACGACCGGCTCGACATCGGCTCCGAAGAGCTCATGCAGGCGCTGCGCGACGTGCGCGGCTCGCATCGCGTCACCGACCAGAACCCCGAGGAGAAGTTCGCCGCGCTCGAGAAGTACGGCCAAGACCTCACCGCTCGGGCCCACGACGGCAAGATCGACCCGGTCATCGGGCGCGACGACGAGATCCGCCGCACCATCCAGGTGCTCTCGCGCCGGTCGAAGAACAACCCGGTGCTCATCGGTGAGCCCGGCGTCGGCAAGACCGCCATCGTCGAGGGCCTCGCCGCACGCATCGCCGACGGTGACGTGCCCGAAGGGCTCAAGAACAAGCGACTGATCGCGCTCGACATCGCCTCCATGCTCGCCGGTGCGAAGTACCGCGGCGAGTTCGAAGAGCGGCTCAAGGCCGTGCTCAAGGAGATCGCCGACGCCGACGGCGAGATCATCACGTTCGTCGACGAGATCCACACCATCGTCGGTGCCGGTGGCGCCGAAGGTGCCATGGACGCCGGCAACATGATCAAGCCCATGCTCGCCCGCGGCGAGCTGCGCATGATCGGTGCCACGACCCTCGACGAGTACCGCCAACACGTCGAGAAGGATCCGGCGCTCGAGCGTCGTTTCCAGCAGGTCTACGTCGGTGAACCGTCGGTCGAAGACACCATCGGCATCCTGCGCGGCCTCAAGGAGCGCTACGAGGTGCACCACGGCGTGCGCATCCAGGACTCGGCGCTCGTCTCGGCCGCCGTGCTGTCCGATCGCTACATCACGTCGCGGTTCCTGCCCGACAAGGCCATCGACCTCATGGACGAAGCAGCCTCGCGGCTCCGCATCGAGATCGACTCGCTGCCGACCGAGATCGACGTCGTGCAGCGACGCATCCTGCAGCTCGAGATCGAGCAGGTCGCCCTCGAGAAGGAGACCGACCAGGCATCGAAGGAGCGCCTCGACGCGCTCCACGAGGAACTGGCTGTGCTCAACGTCGAGGTCGCCGAGAAGAAGAAGGTCTGGGAACAGGAGAAGCAGGCGATCGACGCCATCCGTGAGACGAAGGAAGAGCTCGAAGCGCTGCGTACGCAGCTCGAACGTGAGACCGACCTCAACCTCGCGGCCGAGATTCGTTACGGCCGGATTCCCGAACTCGAGAGTCGTGTTGAGGAAGCCACCGCGCACCTCGCCGAACTGCAGGCCAACGGCGCCATGCTCAAAGAAGAGGTCGATGCCGAAGACATCGCCGAAGTCGTGGCGAAGGCGACGGGCGTGCCCGTCACCCGCCTGATGGAGAGCGAGACGCAGAAGCTCGTCCACCTCGAAGAACTGCTCCACGAGCGTGTCGTCGGCCAAGACGATGCGGTCAAGGTCGTCGCCAACGCGATCCGTCGTTCGCGAGCCGGGCTGTCCGACCCCAACCGGCCGATCGGCTCGTTCATGTTCCTCGGCCCGACCGGTGTGGGCAAGACCGAGCTCGCTCGGGCGCTCGCCGAGTACCTGTTCGACGACGAACGTGCGATGGTCCGCATCGACATGAGCGAGTACATGGAGAAGTTCTCGGTGTCTCGTCTGATCGGTGCGCCTCCCGGCTACGTCGGCTACGAGGAAGGTGGTCAGCTCACCGAGGTGGTGCGTCGCCGGCCGTACGCGGTCGTGTTGCTCGACGAGATCGAGAAGGCACACCCCGACGTGTTCAACACGCTGCTGCAGTTGCTCGACGACGGCCGCCTCACCGACGGTCAGGGCCGCACGGTCGACTTCACCAACGTCGTGTTGATCATGACCTCGAACCTGCCGGGTGATCCCGGTGAGTTCTTCAAGCCCGAGTTCATCAACCGTGTCGACGACATCATCCGGTTCCGGTCGCTGACCGAAGCCGACCTCGAGCGCATCGTCAAGATCCAACTCGAACGTCTGGTGCAGCGTCTGGGTGATCGCAAGATCGAACTCGACATCAGCGACGAAGCGCTCGCGCAGTTGGCTCGAGAAGGGTACGACCCGGCGTTCGGTGCTCGACCGCTCAAGCGGATCATCCAGCGTGAGATCGCCGACCCGGCATCGCTGCTGATCCTCGACGGGTCGCTGCCCGAAGGCGGCACGATCACCGTGTCACCGGGCGACGAGGGCCTCGTCATCACCGCCAAGGCGGCCGATGTCGGCGCGAACGAGTGAGGCCTTGAGCGAATTCACCGCTTCTTGACGATCTCTTGACCCACGACGGGTTCAGAGTGTGTCAAGATGCCTTCATATTCCTTCCGCTGAGGCCCCGGGTTCATCCCCGGGGCCTTTGCAGTTTTCGGGGAGGCACGCAGGACCGATGTGTCAAGCGAGCGCCGCAGCGACGATGTCGTCGTCGCCGACCAGCACGAGGTTGGCCGCAGCGCCGAGCGGGATGAAGGAGTCGTGCGAGGCGACTCGCCGGATCGAACCGACGAAACCCGCGTCGACCAACTCGGCCACGATGCGCTCGCCGACGCCGCCGGTGCGGCGGGTCTCGTCGACCACGAGCACGCGACCGGTGGCCGACGCCTCTCGAACGAGATCGTCGAGGGGCATCGGGGCGATCCAGCGAAGATCGACGACACGCGCGGCCACGCCGTGGTCGTCGGCGAGGCGGCGTTGCGCCTGCAGTGACAGCAGCAGGCCGTTGCCCCACGTGATGATCGTGAGGTCGTCGCCGTCTCCCCACGTGCGAGCGCGGCCGAGCGGTGTCGGCGTCGGATCGAAGGGAGCGAGCCAGCCACTGTCGCCGGCGTCGTGGAGGTCGGTGTCGTGGTAGCGCGCGATCGGTTCGAGGAACACGCACACGGTGCCGTTCGACCCCGCCTCGGCGACGCACGCGGCGAGCATTCCGGCGGCGTCGCTCGGGTGCGCTGGTGACGCGATGACGATGCCCGGGATGTCGCGGAGCACGGCGATCGAGTTGTCGTTGTGGAAGTGGCCGCCGAAGCCCTTCTGGTAGCCGTACGACGCGATGCGGATCACCATCGGGTTCGCGTACTGACGGTCGGAGAAGAACCCGAGGGTCGCCGCCTCGCCGCGGATCTGGTCTTCGGCGTTGTGCAGGTAGGCCAGGTACTGGATCTCGGGGATGGGAAGGAAGCCGTTGAGCGAGGCCCCGAGCGCGAGGCCGAGGATCGACTGCTCGTCGAGCAGCGTGTCGAACACGCGCGCTTCACCGAACCGTTGCTGGAGCCCGCGGGTCACGCCGTACACGCCACCCTTGCGCCCGACGTCTTCGCCGAACACGAGCGTCGAGTCGTCGTCGGCGAGCACCTCGCTCAGCATCCGGTTGATCGTCCGCGCGAGCGTGAGTCCCTCGCCACCGAGATCGCCATGAGGCTCCGAGCGCGAAGTGACCGGCTCGACGGGGCGGGTCACCTGGAGCACGAGGTCGGCGGGCGTCGGCGGTGGCAGTGCGGCCGGCCCCGAGCGGAGCGGACGCATCACCTCGTCGGCGGTCGCGAACTCCGGCTCGGCGCGCAACTCGAGCGCCGTCGCCCGGATCGTGTCACGGAGGTCGAGGTACCACTCGACGAACTCGCCCCCGGTGCACGTGCCGGCGTCGATCGCGAGTCGGGCCGCGCCGACGAGTGGATCGCGGAGCCGATCGGCGGTGAGCTCGGCGGGGGTGCGGTAGGCGGTCTCGACGTCGGTGCCGGCATGACCGAGGAACCGGACCGTGTCGAGATGGATCAGGCCGGGAGCGCCATCGGCGCGCACCGTGTCGACGAAGTCGTCGAGTCGGGGGAGTGCGGCGGCCGGGTCGGAACCGTCGACGCGGATCGACCGGATGCCGGCGCGTCGAGCCGTCGACTCGGCGACCCACCCGTTGGGGCTCGGCACGCTGAGGCCGATGCCGTTGTCTTCGCACACGAACAGCAGCGGCACACGTTTGCCGGCGTGGGCCGACTGACCGGCCCAGTTGATCGCTCCCTGCGCGGTCGAGTGGTTGAGCGACGCGTCGCCGAAGCTGCACACGACGACCGAGTCGGCGGGCCACACCTGTTCCTCGCGTTCGCCGATGCCGAAACTCAGCGCGAGACCGACGGCGCGCGGGAGATGCGACGCGATCGTCGAGGTCTGCGGGATGATCGACAGCGGATGACTGCCGAAGACCTTGTGGCGGCCACCCGAGATCGGATCGGTCGTGCGGGCGAGCATGCCGCGCAGCACGTCGACCACCGGGTCGCCGACGGCGATGCCGTGCTGACGAGCCTGCATCGATCGGGCCATGAAGAAGCCGCCCGAGCGGTAGTGGAGCAGCGCCGGATCGGTCGGCCGAAGCGCGAGCGCGATCGCCGCGTTGGCCTCATGGCCTGCGGAGCCGATCGTGTAGTAGCCGGCGCCGTGCTCGGCGCGCAACCAGCGCGCCGTGTGGTCGACGAGACGGCTCGTGACCTCGGCTTCGAGCAGTGTTGCAGCGGTCAGCGGGTCGACGCCGACCGGGCTGGTTGCGCTGGGTCGGAGTGCGCCGACACGTTCGAGGAGCGCCTGTTCGAGCGCGTCGAGATCGGCTGGGAGCTCGGTGGTCATGCGGGCTCCTGCGGCATGGCCGAAACGCTACTGGATGCTCCGTCGATCGATTCTCGATGCGCGACGCGGTTCGAGGCGGAGTCAGCCGGCTGCGACGTAGGTGAGCGTGAACTCGGCGGGCCGGCGTCGGGTGAGCTCGAGGCGGCCGCCGTCTGACTCGGCGAGCCGGCGGGCGAGGGCGAGCCCGCGTCCGTGCGCCGCCTGGTGGTCGGTGGGCCGTTCGAACAGTCCGGCGACATCGTCGTCGACGACGCCGAGGCCTTCGTCTTCGACGATGATCGATCCGCGCTGCACGAGGATCGCCACCGTGCCGGCTCCGTGGCGAAGCGCGTTCTCGAGGAGCACGTTGACGATCTGGCCGACGAGCCCGGGTGTCGCTTGTACGGCACCGGTCACGCCGGTCGTGACGACGATCTGACGTCGCTGGCTCTCGAACCGGCTGCGCCAGTCGTCGACGTGATGATCGACGATGTCGACCAGATCGACCACGGCCCGTTCACCGGTGCTGCCTTTGCGCGCCACCGTGAGCAGTTCGTCGAGCGTCGAGTTGAGGTCGTGCGTCTGGTCGAGGATGGCCTTCGCTTCGTTGGCGACGTCGGGGTCGGCATGGCGTTCGAGCAGTTCGAGCCGGATCGCGATGCCGGTGAGGCCCGTGCGGAGCTGATGCGTGGCGTCGGCGGTGAAGCTGCGTTCGGCCTCGAGCATCCGGTCGACGCGGCTGGCGCTGAGGCGGAGCGATCTGGCGATGTCGTCGATCTCGTCGATGCCCGACGCGGCCGCCGGCGTCGTGAAGTCGCCGTCGCCGACTCGTCCGGCGCTGCGGGCGAGGCGTTCGAGCGGACGGGCGAGCTGGCGCGCCTGCACCGCAGCGAGCGCAGCGGCGGCGCACAGGGCGAACACGGCGATCACGGCGATGCGTCCGAAGAGGCCGTTCTGTTCCTCGGGTTCGGCGGCGGTGTTGACCACCAGGAACACCGGTGCGAGCAGCACGGCCATCACGACCACGACGACCGCGAGGGTCGACAAGACCATTCGGCGCCGCATGTCAGCCGGCCTGGTCGGAGTCGGTGCTCTCGCTCGGCTCGAAGCGGAAGCCGACGCCGCGCACGGTGACGATCTTCGACGGCGGATCGGTGCGGTCGAGGATCTTCTTGCGCAGCGTCGAGATGTGCGTGTCGAGCGTGCGAGTCGACCCCCACCAGTTCTCGTCCCACACGGCAGCCATGATGTCGTCGCGCTTGAAGGTCACGCTGGGTTGGCTCATGAGGAGTTCCATCAGGTCGAACTCCTTGGTGGTGAGTTCGATCTCGGTGCGTTCTCCTGTGGCGGAGTCGGTGACGTGGCAGCGACGGCTCGACGTGTCGAGCTCGATCCCAGCGCCGACGAGCGGGCCACCGGGTCGAGCCATCGCTCCGGTGTTCTCGGCGACGCGGAGGCGGGCCTTGATGCGCGCGACCAGTTCGGCGAGGCGGAACGGTTTGGCGATGTAGTCGTCGGCGCCGGCGCCGAGCCCGACGATGACGTCCATCTCCTCGGCGCGCGCCGTGAGCATGATGATCGGCAGTCCGGGATGATCGACGCGAAGACGCCGGCAGACGTCGAGCCCGTCGAGGTCGGGAAGGGTCAGGTCGAGCAGGACGAGATCGGGAGCGGCCAGGGCCACCGCATCGAGGGCGGGCTGGCCGGCCGAGACGTGGGTGACGTCGAGGCTCTCGGCGCGCAACACACGGATGAGGGGCTCACTGATCCGTTCGTCGTCTTCAACGAGGAGCACCGCCGTCATGGCTCACGATGGTACGCGTTCCCTCGTTGCAAGTCGGCGATCCGCGCGTGCTGGAGGGGTCGCGCGGCCGACAGCCGTCGATCGTGCTCAGCGGTTGCGGAGATGGAGGGCCGCGGCGTGCGCCGGGAATCCCTCGTGGTCGGCGAGCGCGATGACCGACGGTGCCATGCGGGCGGCCGCTCGTTCGTCGGCGCGGGCGATGGCGGTGCGCTTCAGGAACGTGTCGGCGGTGATGCCCGACGACACGTGAGCGAAGCCGCTCGTCGGCAGCGACGCCGGGCAGCCGATGACGAAGTTGCCGGCGCTGAACGGTGTGTGCTGGCCGATGAGGATCTCGCCGGCGTTGACGAGACCGTCGACGACGCGATCGATCTGGTCGTCGGCGACGGCGACCTGGAGGTGTTCGGCGGCGAACTCGTTGGCGATGGTGACGGCGACGTCGAGATCGTCGACCACGATGCAACCGCCGTTGGGACCGAGCGACGCCCGCGCCGCGGTGGCGCGCACGTCGGGGAGTTCGGCGATCTGCCGGTCGAGTTCGGCGTCGGTGGCGTCGGCGAGGGTTGCCGACGTCGTGACCAAGACGACCGACGAGTCGGTGCCGTGCTCGGCTTCGATCAACAGGTCGGCGGCGAGCCGCACCGGGTCGGCGGTGTCGTCGGCGACGACCATGCTCTCGGTCGGGCCGAGCAGCATCATGGTGGCGACGCCGTGGCGCTGCATCTCGACCTGCGCGATCGTCACGGCGGGCGAGCCGGGTCCGACGATCTTGCGGACTTGCGGAATCGACTCGGTGCCGAAGCCGAGCGCGGCGATGCCGGCCGGGCCGTTGACGCGGAACACGTTGCGGATGCCGAGCTTGCGACACACGACGAGCACGGCGGCGTCGACCTCTCCCGAACCACCGGGGACGGGCGGCACGACGAGGGCCAGTTCGGGCACGCCGGCCACCACGGCCGGCACGGCGAGTTGGTAGGCGACGCTGGGGTAGCTCGCCTTGCCCGACGGGGTGAACAACCCGGCGGACGTGATCGGTGTGATCTTCTCGCCGACCGTCAACCCCGGCTCCGACTCGAAGCTCCAGTCGGCGGCGCGAGCCATCTGCTGCTCGTTGAAGTCGCGCAGGTGGGTCATGGCGTCGTCGATCGCGGCGTCGACCGCGTCGCTGACCGCAGCCGAATCGAGTTCGTCGTCGGTCACACGCAGACCCTCAGGTGTGACGTCGATGCCGTCGAACGTGCCGAGCGCGTCGCACACCGCGGCGTCACCGCGCTCGCGGACGTCGTCGATGAGTTCGCCGATCGAAGCGCGCAGCGACGGTTCGAAGATGTCGTCGAGTCCGCGATGCATGATCGAGGCACGCGCCTCGGCATCCATCGACGACCAGACCTGACGACGCATCACGCTCACCCCTCGCACGCTATCGACGCCCTCCTCGTGTGACCGGACGGTTTGTCTCAGAGACAAACCGTCCGGGTGCGTCATCGGGTGTCTGACACCGAATGACGGGCCGGTCGCAGCTAGAGGAGTTCGCCGATGGCGTGGATCACCAGGCCGGCGAGGCCGCCGACGATCGTGCCGTTGATGCGGATGAACTGCAGGTCGCGGCCGACCTGGAGTTCCATCTTCTCGGCGGTCGACTCGCCGTCCCACTTGGCGACGGTGGAGGCGATGATGTCGCTGACCTCGGCCCGATAGTTCTCGACGAGGTAGCCGAGCGCCCGTGCCACCCACTGGTCGACCTTCCTCTGGAGCTCCGGCTCCGCGGCGAGGCGCTGACCGAGACGATGCAGGCTGTTCACGAGCCGCAGACGAAGCTCGCTGTCGGGGTCGTCGGCGGCGGAGATCATGCCGCGCTTGGCCTCCGACCAGAGCGAGTCGATCCACTCGCGAACATCGGGATGGTCGAGGAGTTCTTCCTTCAGCGCTTCGCCCTTGGCGAGGAGTTCGGGTTCGTCGCGCAGTCGAGTGGCGAAGGCGACCACACGCTTGTCGACCGTGGCGCGGATCTCGTGCGAGGGGTCGCTGCGCACGTCGGTGAGGAAGCGGCCGACGGCGTCGTAGATCTTGGCGAAGACGCGATCGTCGATCGGTTCGGGAACCCACCACGGCGACTCCTCGTACAACCGATTGCGGAACGTCTCCTGGTTGTCGTCGAGGAACCCGGAGATGCCGACGAGCACCGCATCGAGCAGCCGCTGCTGGTGGCCGCCCTCGACGGTGAGGTCGATCGCCTTGCCGAGCAGCGGCGTCACCGGCGTCGCACGCACTCTCGATTCGATGAGGTGTTCGAGACCCTTCTGGATCTCGGCGTCGTCGAGTACTTCGAGTCCACCGCGCAGCACATCGGCCACGGCCTCGCCCGCCCGCTCGGCGTTGTCGGCGTCGGCCAGCCACTCACCGGCGCGGCGACCGATGTCGGCGCCGCGCAACCGCTCTTCGATGACCTCGGTGGTGAGGAAGTTCGACTCGACGAAGTCACCGAGGCTGCGGCCGATCTGATCCTTGCGCTTCGGGATGATCGCCGTGTGGGGAATCGGGAGGCGAAGCGGATGACGGAACAACGCGGTCACCGCGAACCAATCGGCGAGCGCACCCACCATCGCTGCCTCGGCGACGGCCCGGACGTAGCCGACCCACGCCCCGCCGTCGTCTTCCGCCACCTTCGCGATCACGAAGATGATCGCCGCGACGACGAGCATCGAGGTCGCGACCCGCTTCATCTGCCGGAGGTCGCGTCGCTTCTGTCGATCGTCGGCGGAATCCGCGAACGGCGGTCCGGTCGTGTCGGTCGCCGCATGCATCGGCGCGACGTTACCCACGCCCAGCCGATCGAGTCGGCCAGTCGTGGGTCAATCGGCGGGCGTGAACGGCTGGTCGCCGACCTCTGCTTGGAGTCGCTCGAGTTCGGCCATCAGCTCGGCGGTGATCGCCTCGGTGCCCGGCGCGCCGTGGATGTTGTCGACCTCGAGCGGATCGGCGACGAGATCGAACAGCTCCCACTCGACCGGATTCGCCGGACCGCGCGCACCGGGTTGGTCGAGCGGGTCGTTGTAGTAGCAGATGAGCTTGTGCGTCCTCGTCCGCACGCCGTAGTGAGCGGGCACCGCGTGGGCACCGTCGTTGTGCATCCAGTATCGGTAGTACATCGACTCGGGCCAGTCGTCGGGTGACTCGCCACGGAGGAGTGGCGCGAACGAACGGCCCTGCACGTGATCGGCAGGTTCGACACCGCACAGGTCGAGCAGCGTCGGGCCGAAGTCGACGTTGACGACGATGTCGTCGCACACCTGCGCGGGTGCGACGGCGGCCGGGTAGCGGACCAGGAGTGGCATCGCGAGCGACTCCTCGTACATGAGGCGCTTGTCGAACCAGCCGTGGTCACCGAGGAAGAAGCCCTGATCGGACGTGTAGACGACGATCGTGTCGTCGGCGAGGTCGTTGTCGTCGAGGTAGTCGAGCATCCGGCCGACGTTGTCGTCGATCGACGCCACCACCCGCAGATAGTCCTTGATGTAGCGCTGGTAGCGCCAGTCGATCTCCTCGTCGAGCGTGAGCCCCGGCGGCACCGTCGCCTTGAGGTCGACGATCGGGTCGAGGTCGAGCATGCGCATCTTCACCGCCTGCACCACCTCGGCTCGACCTTCGAGCGTGTCGCGGAACGTGTCGGGATACGGGATCTCGACGTCGTCGTACATCGTGAAGTGTCTGGCGTCGGGCTCCCACGTGCGGTGCGGCGCCTTGTGATGGCAGAACAGCGCGAACGGCCGATCGGGGTCACGACGATCGAGGCGACGAAGGCAGTCGTTGGTGATCAGGTCGGTGACGTAGCCGCCGCGCTCGACGATGCCCTTCTCCGAATCGATGAACACCGGGTTGTGATAGTGGCCCTGCCCGGGGAGGACTCGCCAGTGGTCGAAGCCGGTCGGGTCGTGGGCGTCACCGTGGCCGAGGTGCCACTTGCCGAACATCGACGTCTGGTAGCCGGCGGCCTGAAGCGCCTTGGGAAACGTCCACAGCGAGTTGTCGAGGTGGGTGGCGAGCGTGGTCACTTCGTTGACGTGGTTGTAGGTGCCGGTCAGGATCGCGGCTCGGCTCGGCGCGCAGATCGAGTTGGTGCAGAACGCCGCGTCGAACCGCATGCCGCCCTCGGCGATGCGATCGAGGTGCGGGGTCTCGTTGATCCGGCTCCCGTAGGCCGAGATCGCGTGGGCGGCGTGATCGTCGCTCATGATGAACAGCAGGTTGGGTTGCTTCGGCGCCATGTCTGTGTTTCTAGCCGCGACCGCCGCGTCTGCGAGGCACGCCGGACTTCGCGGTGAGCGATCGAGGTCGAACACGCGCCCACTGCGCCCGGCGATCGGGCTCGAAAGAACGGGATGGGCCATCCGGCGCTGCGGCGAGTACGATCTCGTCACGTTCCGTTGTGACCAATCAGTAGTCACACATCCAGCCCACCCGCGGGGAGCGTCATGCCCGTCACCGTCGTCGTCGGAGCCCAATGGGGCGATGAAGGCAAAGCCAAAGTCATCGACCTCCTCTCGAAGGAGCACACCTACGTGGTGCGCTACCAGGGCGGCCACAACGCCGGCCACACCGTCGTCGTCGACGGCGAGAAGTACGCCCTCCAGCTGATCCCGTCGGGGATCCTGTACGAGCACGTCATCCCGGTCATCGCGAATGGCGTCGTGGTCGACCTGCCCACCCTGTTCAGCGAGATCGACATGCTCGAAGCACGCGGCAACTCGTGCGCCGACCTCAAGGTGTCGAGCCGAGCTCACCTCATCTTCCCGTGGCACCAGGCGCACGACGCGATCGCCGAAGCCATGCGCGGCGACGACAAGATCGGCACCACGCTCAAGGGCATCGGCCCGGCCTATGCCGACAAGGCGCGCCGCGTCGGCATCCGCGCCGGCGACGTCGTCGACCCCGAGCGATTCGCCACGCTGATCCGCGAGCGGGCCACCGCCGAGAACAAGCTCATCGCCGAAGCCGGTGGTGACGAACTCGACGTCGACGACATGGTCGCTCGATACAGCGAGATGGGCGCACGGCTCAAGCCGTACGTCGCCGAGACGATCAGCCTTCTGCACAACGCGCTCGCCGGTGGAGCGCACGTGTTGCTCGAAGGTGCCCAGGCCACGTTCCTCGACCTCGACCACGGCACGTACCCGTACGTCACGTCGTCGAACCCGACGGCCGGCGGCGCCTGCGTCGGTTCAGGCCTCGGCCCTCGTGACCTCGACCGAATCGTCGGCATCACCAAGGCGTACACGACCCGTGTGGGCGCCGGCCCGTTTGTCACCGAACTCTTCGACGACGACGGTGAGACGCTCGGCCGCGTCGGCAAGGAGTTCGGCACCGTCACCGGTCGCGCCCGTCGCTGCGGCTGGCTCGACCTGGTGATGATCCGCCACGCGGTTCGGCTCAACTCGCTGACCGAACTGTCGCTCACCAAACTCGACATCCTCGACGGATTCGACACCGTCAAGATCTGCACCGGCTACTCGTATCGAGGCGAAACGGTCACCGACTATCCCGACCGATACGACGTGCTCGAAGAGATCGAACCGATCTACGAAGAGCTCCCGGGTTGGAAGACCTCGCTCAGCGCGGCACGTGCCGCGGGAGAGCTTCCCGCTGAAGCGAAGGCGTTCATCGAGGTCGTCGAACGCGAGGTCGGCATTCCGGTGCGCGTCGTGGGCGTCGGAGCAGAACGCGACGACTACCTCATGTGGGAAAGCTGATGTCGTTTGCCTCGGTCCAGGTCCAAAGGAAACAAGCATGATCCCTCGCTATTCGACTCCCGAAATGGATGCGGTGTGGTCCGATCCGGTGCGCTTCGGACGCTGGCTCGAGGTCGAACTGCTGGCGACCGAAGGCCACGCCGAAGCCGGCGTCGTGCCCGCCCAAGCCGCCGCCATCTGCCGTGCCAACGCGCCGGTCAGCGACGAAGCGTTCGTCCAGAAGATCCACGAACGCGAACAGATCACCGACCACGACGTCGCGGCATTCGTCGATGTGGTGCAGGACGCGATCAACGATCCGGCAGGGTCATGGATCCACTACGGGCTCACCTCGTCCGACGTCGGTGACACCGCCCTGTGTTGGGCGATGCGCGATGCCGCCGATCTGATGATCGAGGCCGCCACCGACCTGTTGGCCACGCTCGTGCGGATGGCGCGCGAGCACGCGGACACGGTGATGATCGGCCGCACCCACGGCATCCACGCCGAGCCGACGACGTTCGGTGCCAAGGTCGCACTCTGGGCGCTCCAGGTCGATCGCGATCGTGCCCGTCTGCGCGCTGCTCGCGACGCCGTCGCCGTCATGAAGCTGAGCGGAGCGGTCGGCACGTACTCCAACATCCCGCCCGAGGTCGAGGCGTTCGTCGGCGACAAGCTCGGTCTCACGCCGGTGCCGGCCACGCAGGTCGTCGCCCGTGACCGACACTCCGAGTTCCTGTACGCGTGCGCCTCGATCGGCGCGACCTGCGAGCTGATGGCGGTCGAGTTGCGTCACCTGCAGCGCACCGAGGTGCGCGAAGTACAAGAAGGGTTCAAGCCAGGTCAGAAGGGCTCGTCGGCGATGCCGCACAAGCGCAACCCGATCTCGGCCGAGACGATCTCGGGCCTGTCTCGGGTGCTTCGATCGAACCTGCTCGCCGGTCTGCAGGACGTGGCGCTCTGGCACGAACGCGACATCTCGCACAGCTCGGTCGAGCGGGTCATCCTGCCCGACTCGTCGCAGCTCGCGTACTACGTGATGCGTCGCCTCAAGCGGCTGCTCGACGGGCTCGTCGTGATGCCCGAGCGGATGCAGGCCAACCTCGACGCGAGCTACGGCCTCGTGTTCAGCCAGCCGGTGCTGCTGTCGCTCGTGCAGAGCGGCAAGACGCGCGACGAGGCGTATCGCATCGTGCAGCGCAACGCCATGCGGGCGTGGGACGAAGGTCTCGACTTCCGGACGCTGCTCGAAGCCGACGACGAGGTCGACAACTCGGTGCTCGACGACGCGTTCGATCTGCGTCGCAGCCTGAGCAACCTGAACATCGTGTTCGCGCAGCTCGACGGATTGGAATGACGCCGACCTGGTTATTTCCATCCCGGATGGAAATAACCAGGTTGTCGGTCAGTCGCTGCGGCTGATGCCGGCGCGCTTGAGGACCGAGGCTTCGACCCCGACGTCGCGCCAGCTCGCGTAGCTGATCTTCTTGCTCTCGCTGTAGCTCTTGGCAGCGCCGACGAACGCGTCTTCGAGCGCTTTCATGTCGACGGTCTTCGACATTGCGTCGAGTTCGTCGGTGAGATCTCGCCGCTTCTGGATCATCAAGAGCTCGTCCATCGGGTTCGCATCGGCGATGGTGGCGTCGATCTCGTCGAGTTGTGCCTTGATGGTTTCAGGCGTGCGTTTGCGGCCTCGCTTCGGCTTCGTCGCGCGCAGACCTTCGAGGTATTCGCGAACGATCTTTCCTTCGGCGCGTCCCTTGGCGAGTGCAGCTTTATGTGAATCAGACATCGGAGTCTTTGGTGCCATACGGCCCAGTGTATGAAATGCCGACTCAAAGGCAATAGCGTTGAAAACAATGTTCGAATTGTCTCAACACGGTCACGATGTTCACGTCGGTTCCGGACCGCAATATCCGTGGGGCGGCCTCTACGGCGGTCAGATCGTGGCGCAGGCATTGCGAGCGGCGACGATCTCGGTCGACGAAGAACTCGAACCGCACAGTATTCGCGCCTATTTCATTCGGCGGGGCGACGCATCCGAGCCGATTCGATATGAGGTCGACCGCATCAGAAATGGGCGCAGTTTTGCCACCAGGCGTGTTGTGGCGCGTCAAGCAGTCGGTGCAATTCTCAACGCCGAGAGCTCGTTTCAACGCCCCGAAACATCGCCGACGGTGCAGACCGTCTCGATGCCGAAAGTACCCGAACCGGCGTCGCTGACCGCCGAATCGTGGACCGATGCATTCGACCGAGTCGACGTGCCCATCGACGCCGTGAGCGCGTCGCAACGCGACGGCGGAGGGCGCGTCGTCACCTGGATGAAAGTGACGAATCCGATCGGCGATCCCGCCGACCGAGCATCACAACTCATTCACCGCTGCTGGTTGACCTACCTGTCCGATGACCTGCCGACCGAGTCGGTGTTGAACATGCACCCGATTTCGTCCGAAGAGGGCGCCGAGGAGTTCCGCTTCGCAGCGAGTCTCGACCACACCGTCTGGTTCCACCGGCCGGTCGTCGCCGACGAATGGCACCTCTACGACTTCAGCTGTCTCCATCTGGTGAGCGGCCGGGGTCTCTCGCTCGGCCACGTGTTCTCACCCGACGGCGCGCACGTCGCCACCGTTGCCCAGGAAGTGCTCGTTCGCGACAGCCGCAATCGAGGGTGACCGCGAGCTGCGACACTCGTGGCATGAGTTCGTCACCGCCGATCAGCGTCTTCGACATGCTCAAGATCGGCGTGGGCCCGTCGAGCTCGCACACCCTCGGTCCGTGGTGCGCCGCTCAGGCGTTCGTCGATCGACTGCGCGACCGCGGTGGCCTCCACGCCGTCACGTCCGTCGAGGTCGATCTGCTCGGCTCGCTCGCCAAGACCGGTCGAGGCCACGGCACCGGCATCGCGATCATGATGGGGCTGAGCGGACACGACCCGGTCACCTGCGACGTCGACATCGTCCAACAGCTCGGACCCGAGTGCCTGGCGTCGGGGCGCCTGCTCCTCGGCGGTGAGCACCCGGTGCCGTTCGTCCGCGAACGCGACCTGCACTTCCTGCAGACGGAGTCGTTGCCCGCACATCCCAACGGCATGCGGTTCACCGCCACACTCGCCGACGGGCGCGTCGTGACGCAGACCTCATACTCGATCGGCGGCGGCTTCGTCGAGCACGAGCACCAGCACGACGACGGCGTCGACACCGGCACGTCGTTCGGTGGGGTCGAGGCCATCGCCGAACTGCCGTACCCCATCGACTCGGCGAGCGATCTGCAGCGCTGGGCCGACGACAGCGGCGGCACCATCGCCGAGGTCGTGCGCGCCAACGAACGTTCGTGGCGACCCGACGACCGGATCGACCGCGACCTCCTCGCGATCCGCGACGTGATGCTCGAGTGCGCGTTCCGCGGCTGCCGCACGCACGGCACCCTGCCAGGCGGCCTCGACGTCACACGTCGAGCGGCGCGACTCCACGACGACCTGATCGGCCCGGCATCGGCGTTCGAGTCGGCCACCGACTGGTTCGACGCCGTTCGCTCGGCCCCCGCCGAGTTCGACGACACCGTCGCGTGGATCAGTTGTTTCGCGCTCGCCATCAACGAGGAGAACGCGGCATTCGGTCGAGTGGTGACCGCGCCGACGAACGGCGCCGCCGGCGTGATCCCGGCCGTGATGTTCCATCACCTGAAGCACCTCGACCCCGACGGTCTGTCGGGTGGCGACCCCGACGCCGAGGCGATCAGGTTCCTGCTCGTTGCCGCCGAGATCGGAGCGATCTTCAAGAAGGGCTCCACGATCTCCGCGGCGATGGGCGGTTGTCAGGCCGAGATCGGCGTGTCGTCGGCGATGGCGGCCGCAGCGCTCACCGAGTGCCGCGGTGGAACGGTCCGGCAATCGTTGATGGCCGCCGAGATCGCGATGGAACACCACCTCGGACTCACCTGCGACCCGATCGGCGGCCTCGTCCAGGTGCCGTGCATCGAGCGCAACGCGATGGGTGCGATGAAGGCGATCAGCGCGTCGCGCCTCGCCCGAGCGAGCACGCCCGAACTCGCCCGCGTGTCGCTCGATGACGTGATCGACACGATGTGGCAGACCGCGCAGGACATGCACGCCGACTACAAGGAAACGGCCGAAGGAGGCCTGGCGACGCGCATCCCGGTCAGCGTCGTCGAATGTTGATGGTGGGGCCTTCGGCCCCGGCGGCTTCGCCGCCTTCAGCGACTTCGTCGCTGCCATCAAGTCCTCGGGCTGCGCCCGAGCGGTCGACTGCGTCGCCCGTCTCCGCAGGCTCGTCGTCTTCAGTGGCTTCGTCGCTGTCGTCGGGTTCTCGGGTTGCGCCCGAGCGGTCAGCTGCGTTGCCCGTCTTCGCAGGCTTGGGCGCTCCCGTCGTTGGCGGCGCGTTCGAGCCCTGGCAGTACCTTCTTCTTCGTGAGTGAACTTCCGGGATTGAGCCCGACCCTCGACACGCTTCGACGCCACGTCATCGAACACTCGGTGAAGACCGGTGAGTTCGTCCTCAAGTCGGGCGCGACGAGCAACTGGTTTCTCGACACCAAGCAGACCGCGTGTCGAGCCGACGGCATCCTCGCGGTCACCGACGCACTGGTCGAGGTGCTCGGCGACGACCTCGCGTCGATCGACGCGATCGGCGGCCTCACGATGGGCGCCGACCCGATGGCGTACGGCGTCGCCGCCGTTCTCGCCACACGCGGCCATTCGTTGCGCAGCTTCAGCGTGCGCAAGGAAGCGAAGCAGGGCGGGATCACCGGACGCATCGCCGGGGCGCTCCAGCCCGGTGATCGCGTGCTGGTGACAGAAGACACGACCACGCGCGGAACGTCGCTGATCGAAGCGGTCGACGAGATCGCCGCGTTCGGTGCCGAACCGGTGTTCATGAGCGTGATCGTCGACCGCGGTGGCACGTGCGCGGCGATGGCCGACGAGCGCGGCATCGCGTATCGCCCGCTGCTGACCGCACCAGATCTGGGTTTCGGTTTCGGCACCTGATCCTTCGACGAACCGCGGCGGTGAGTTCGCTCCTCGACGCGGTCGCGACCCGGGCGCAGCTCGCAACCGACCCCAGCCGACGCCCGTGACGCGCGCATCGGCTTGACGACTGGGCATCGGTGCAGAATCATCGGAGGTGTTCGCATGTTGTCGGCGCATACTCTCCGGCCCGGTGAATCACGCCGGACGTCGATTCGGTCGATCAGGTAGGAGCAGGACCATGGAGAACTTCTGGAGGAACACGGGCGTTCAGCTCGGAAAGCACTGGAAGATCGTTGCTGTCGTTCTCGCGGTGGTCACCGCAGCGCTGTCGATCGGATTCACCCGCGTCGAGTTCGCCACCGGACAGGACAGCTACCTCAACCCGGACTCGCAGATCGCGATCGACAACGTCGAGTTCCAGGACAACTTCGGCGGCGAGACGATCATCCTGTTGTTCACCGCCGAAGACGATGCCGACGTCGACGTGTCGAAGCTCTTCGAAGGTTCGAACCTCGAGACGCTCGAACGCCTCAACGACGAGCTCGCCGAGGTGCCGGCCGTCTACTCGGTCGTCACACCGCTCACGTCGCTCACGTTCAGCTCCGAGCTCGTCGGCGGTCCGGCCGGATCGGCCGCGCTCACCGGCGCGCTGAGTCGTGACGAAGCCGGCTCCGAGGCGCGCACCGCCGACATCGGCATCGCGCTCGCGCGACGCGGCGCCGCCGGCGAACAGGTCATCGGCAACCCGCTGTGGAACCAGCTGCTCATCTACGGCAACGACAACTTCGAGGTCGTCGACGGTGAGGTCATCGCCCCCGACGCCGATCAGCTCGTCATCCGCAAGTCGCTGCAGGGCACGTTCCCCAACGCCCTCGACGACGACGGCAACCTCAACGGACCGCTCAACGGCACCGCGGTCGGTGGCATCATCCTCGACGGCAACATCGACCTCGACACCCAGTCGTCGACGACCGAAACCGTGCTCGACATCCTCGAGCGCGCGCAGTTCGAGGGGTTCGACCTCACGGTCACCGGCTCGCCGGTGTACCTCGCCGAGATCAACGACTACCTCCAGGGCGGCATGCTCACCCTCGGCCTGGCCGCCCTCGCGGTGATGGCGGTCGTCCTCGGCCTCATCTTCCGCGTCCGGTGGCGCCTGCTCCCGCTGCTCGCCGTGCTCATCGGCGTGCTCTGGACCTTCGCCCTCATGGGCCTCTTCGGCATCGACCTGTCGCTCGTGACCATCTCGGGTCTGCCGATCCTGATCGGTCTCGGCATCGACTTCGCGATCCAGATCCACAACCGTGTCGAAGAAGAAGTGGTGCTCGACAACGACGAGCACCCGATCTCCGAGACGGTCGCCAACGTCGCGCCGCCGCTCATCGCCGCCACCGTCGCAGGCGTGCTCGCGTTCCTCGCGCTGCGCATCTCGAAGGTGCCGATGATCCGTGACTTCGGCGTGTTGCTCGCGGTCGGTGTCGTCGTCCTCGTCATTCTCGGCATCGTCGTCCCGGTCGCCGCGCTCGGCATTCGTGAGTGGGTCAAGCCCACCGAAGACCGGGGCGAATCGCTGGTCGAGAAGCTCGTCGTTCGCCTGGGTGGCCTGCCGACCAAGTTCGGTCTGCCGCTCGTCGTCGCCGCACTCGCCCTGTTCGTCGGCGGCGTGCTCGTTGAAGGCGAGACCAAGATCCAGTCCGATCCCGTGAAGTGGATCGACCAGAGCAGCCAGACCGTGGCCGACATCGAAGAGCTCGAGGTCGCCACCGGTTTCGGCTCGACGCTCGGCATCCTCGTCACGGCCAACAACGTCTACGACCAAGACGTCGTCGACCTGATCCACGAGTTCATCATCGACGCCGAAGCTCGACCTGACGTCGTGTCGTCGTCGAGCCTCGTCAACACGATGGCCAAGATCATCGACATCGACGGCGCCACGGTGATCGCCCCGTCGACCCAAGACATCGTCAACGCCGACACGACGTTGCAGAGCGACGACGACGCCGACGTTCGCACGACGCTCGCCAACATCGAGCGCGTGCTGGTCAACCCCGACCGCACGGCGACGCAGATCAACCTCCGCCTGGCGCCGGCCAGCCTCGACGAACGCGCCGTGCTCGTCGAATCGCTCGCCGACGATCTCGACGCTCGCATCGACGCACTGCAAGCCACGCTCGACGCCGACAGCTTGCTCCTCGCCGATCTTCCCGATGGGCAGACCGCGGTCCGAGCGACCCCGGCCGGCCTGGCGACCGTCGGCATCGGCCTGCTCGAGAACCTGTCGGCCAACCGCGCCAACCTCACGTACCTCGCGCTCTGTCTCGCCGGACTGTTCCTCGTGCTCCGTTTCCGGTCGGTCACGCGGGCGTTGCTCGCCCTGGTTCCGGTGTTGCTCGCCGTCGGTGCTTCGTCGCTGATCGTGGCGTTGATCGGCTTCGAGTTGAGCCCGCTCACCACCGTGGGCGGTCCGCTCGTCATCGCGACGTGTGCCGAGTTCGCCGTGCTGATCCTCGGCCGATATCTCGAGGAACGCCAGACCGGCCTGACGCCGCGCGAGGCATCCGACAAGGCAGCGGGTCGCACAGGCCGCGCCTTCTTCACCTCGGCCATGACGACCATCGGTGGCTTCGCCGTGCTCATCGGATCGGCGCTCCCGCTGCTCCGTGACTTCGGCATCATCGTCACGATGAACGTGGCGATCGCGCTCCTCGCAGCGCTCGTCGTCATGCCGCCGCTGTCGGTCTGGGTCGACGAGCGCGGCTGGCTCGGAACCCAGGAGCAGGGCGCGATCGACGGCTCGGTCCGCCTCGCGGCCAACGTCCCGGGCGGCCAGATGGTCGGCGCCGGCGTGGGCGTGGTCGCGCTCGCCGCTGGCGTCGTCGGTGTGTACTCGACGGCCGACACCGAGTCGGGCGAAGCGAGCACCGCATCGTTCACCGCGGTGCCGTTGCCCACGACCACGACGACGACCACCACGACGATCGCTCCGCCGCCCACCACGGCGCCTCCCGAGGGTGAGGAGCCCGCCGGACCGCTCGTCGACCCGTCGGGCTTCGGCGACGAGCGCCCCGAAGGCCTCGTCGGCGGCACGCTCTTCGATCTGCTCACCGGTGACCAGGTCGGAGTTGCGCCGAACGTCGCGAACTGTGCAATCGAGACGCTGGCATCGCGAACGAGCGACGACGAACTGCTCGCGCTCGGCGCGGCGACCGCCGAACCGGCTGCTGCCGAACTCATCGCGCAGGCTGCGCGTGACTGCGGCATCACCGAGAACCAGATCGAGCGCGCCATCGCGATCCAGCGCAACGAGGAGCCGCCTCCGGTCGAGGACGCACCCGAGACCACGGTCGCGGCCGAGCCGGAGGAGCCCGCCGGGCCGGAGATCGATCCGTCGGGCTTCAGCGTCGACCCGCCGACCGACCCGATCCAGCAGATCGTGTTCGACCTGCTCGTCGGCGGGAACGGCTACACCGGCCAAGGCATCGACCCACAGGTGGCGAACTGTGCCATCGAGACGACGCTCGCCGACAACGATCCGACGATCTTCACCTTGCTCGCCGCACAGGATCCTGCCGCCGTCGAGTCGGTGAAGACCTCGTCGGCCAAGTGCGGCATCGAGCCCGCCGTGGTCGACGGCGCCGTCGCCGAGTTCGCCGCGAGCTGACCCTCGCCCACCACAGGGCGACCCCTACCCAGGCCAGCAACCACCGCGCCCCCCAAACGGCGATTTCCGCCCAGGCCAAATGTCGTCGCGTGAGGGTGATTTCTGCCCAGGCTCAAAGTGGTCGCGTGAGGGTGATTTCTGCCCAGGCCAAATGTCGTCGCGTGAGGGTGATTTCTGCCCAGGCTCAAAGTGGTCGCGTGGGGGTGATTTTTGCCCAGGCCAAATGTGGTCGCGTGAGGGTGATTTTTGCCCAGGCTCAAAGTGGTCGCGTGAGGGTGATTTCTGGCCAGGCCAAATGTCGTCGCGTCGGGGTGATTTCTGGCCAGGCCAAATGTCGTCGCGTGGGGGTGATTTTTGGCCAGGCTCGATGTGGTCGTGTGGGGGTGATTTTTGGCCAGGCTCGATGTGGTCGTTGTGGGAGGATCGGGTGATGGGGGCGTTGGGAATCGAGGAGCTGGGGCATCCGTGGCGGGTGGTGTTCGACGAAGCGTGGGCGTCGTTCCGCTCCGGCAACTACGGCATCGGTGCAGCGCTCGTCGACCCGGGCACCGGCGACGTCGTGTCGACCGGTCGCAACCGAGTCACCGAGCAGCAACCGGCGTCGCGCACGATCGGCGGGAACTTTCTCGCACACGCCGAGATGAACGCGTTCGCCGCGATGGAGCCGTTCTTCGCCCGCGGGTTGCACCTCTACACCACACTCGAGCCGTGTCTGATGTGCTCGGCCACCGCGATCCAGCTCAACGTCGAGCACGTCCATTTCGCCGCCCACGACGAGTTCTTCGACGACCTCGACGGGCTCTGGCAACACCACGAATACACACGCACTCGCAAGCCGGGACGAACGGGTCCGCTCGATGAAGCGATCGCTCGATTCGCCCGACTGCTGCCGATGACCTTCACCCTCGCCGAGAGCCCGGAGAGCAACGCGGCGATCGCCGCCAGGCGCGACACCCCAGAACTCGCGGCGGTCGCCCAACGACTCGCCACTGCGCCAGAACTGGCCGAGGTGCGCGAGGCGGACTCGGTGTCCGACGCCTATCACGCGATCGCGAGCGAGCTGGCGAGCTGGTAGGTCGGAGAAGAGCTGGTAGGTCGGAGAAGAATCGAACCGATCGGCCGCCGGGTGCTTGACTGTGGGCTATGAGCGATCCGTCTGCATCCACCCAAGTGTCCGAGTCCGTTCGCGTGGAGCGAGACGGCGACGTTGCCCTCGTCATCGTGAACAACCCGCCGGTCAACGCGTTGAGTTGGCACGTCCGGCAGGGCCTGTTCGACGGCATCACGCAAGCCACCGAATCGGGAGCGTCCGCCATCGTCGTCATCTGCGACGGCCGCACGTTCATCGCCGGCGCCGACATCAGCGAGTTCGGCGGCGGCGCCCCGCAAGCCGTCGGGCTGCAAGAAGTGCAGTCGGCCATGGAGGACGCGCCCGTTCCGGTCATCGCCGCCATCCACGGCACCGCCCTCGGCGGCGGCCTCGAAGTCGCCCTGTGCGCGCACTACCGCGTGTCGGTCGCGTCGGCGAAGTTCGGTCTGCCCGAAGTCAACCTCGGTCTGCTCCCCGGCGCCGGTGGAACCCAGCGCCTACCGCGCCTCGTCGGCGTGCCCAAGGCGCTCGAGATGATGACGACGGGTCGTCACATCAGCAGCGCCGAAGCCAAGGAGGGCGGCCTGGTCGACGACGTGGTCGACAGCGACAGCCTCGACGACCTCCGAGCCGCAGCCGTTGCGTTCGCCAACAAGGCCGTCGACGAAAACATGCCCCGCACCCGGGTGCGCGACCGCAACGAGTTGGTCGAACAGCACAAGGGCGACGAGCAGACCTTCGCCGACTTCCGCAAGGGCATCGCCCGCAAGACGCGCGGGTTCCTCGCTCCCGAATACAACATCCGGTGCATCGAAGCAGCGGCCAACCTGCCTTTCGACGAGGGCCTGAAGGTCGAGGGCAAGCTCTTCATGGAGCTCATGACCGGCCCGCAGTCGGCGGCCCAGCGCTACTACTTCTTCGCCGAACGCGCCGCGAACAAGATCCCCGACATCCCGAAAGACACGCCGCTCATCGACGTCCAGAAGGTGGGCGTCCTCGGTGCGGGCACGATGGGTGGCGGCATCGCGATGAACTTCGCCAACGTCGGCATCCCCGTCACCATCGTCGAGCGCGACCAGGAATCACTCGACCGTGGACTCGGCGTCGTTCGCAAGAACTACGAGCGTTCGCGCTCGACCACGCCCGAGCAGGTCGAGGAGCGCATGGCGCTCATCACCGGTTCGACCGACAAGGCCGACTTCGCCGACTGCGACATGGTCATCGAAGCCGTGTTCGAAGACATGGACCTGAAGAAGTCGATCTTCAAGGAGCTCGACGAGATCTGCAAGCCGGGTGCGCTGCTGGCGTCGAACACGTCGGCACTCGACGTCAACGAGATCGCAGCGGTCACCAGCCGCCCCGAGAGCGTCATCGGCATGCACTTCTTCAGCCCGGCCAACGTCATGAAGCTGCTCGAGAACGTGCGCGGCGACAAGTCGTCCGACTCGGTCGTGGCCACCACGATGGCGATCGGCAAGAAGATCAAGAAGGTCAGCGTGATGGTCGGCGTGTGTCCGGGCTTCGTGGGCAACCGCATGTTGTTCATGCGCGGTGCCGAAGCCGAGCGGATGCTGATGGAAGGTGCCACCCCGGCCCAGGTCGACAACGTCCTGTACGAGTTCGGTTTCCCGATGGGCCCGTTCTCGATGAGCGACCTCGCCGGCCTCGACATCGGCTGGAAGGAAGAGACCTCGTCGTCGTCGACGATTCGCGAGATCCTCTGCGAGAACGGCCGTCGCGGCCAGAAGAACGGACGCGGGTACTACACCTACGATCCCGACACGCGCGCCGCCACGCCCGACCCCGAGGTCGAACAGCTCATCAAGGACTTCGCGATCAGCAAGGGTCACGAGCAGCGTGAGGTCTCCGATCAGGAGATCCTCGAGCGGCTGCTCTACCCGATGGTCAACGAAGGCGCGAAGATCCTCGAGGAGAAGATCGCCATCCGCGGCAGCGACATCGACGTGGTCTGGGTGAACGGCTACGGCTGGCCCGTCTACCGCGGCGGTCCGATGCACTGGGCCGACAGCGTCGGCCTCGCCGAGATCGTCGAGAAGATCAAGGGCTACAGCGAGTCGCTCGGTGGCAAGCACTGGACGCTCTCGCCGCTCCTCGAGCAGCTCGCCACCGACGGCGGACAGCTCCAGACCTACACGAGCTGACTCGTCCCCGGCCGGCGGTGTCACCGTCGGCCGGGAACGCAGCACCGGGCCGATTCGACCGGACGCGTTCGTTCGGCGGAGCGGAAGACGAAAACGACGAAGGCCCCACCCGATCGGGAGGGGCCTTCGATGTCGTGGTCTCGACCGGCGTCGATCCGGTGACCTCTCACTTTTCAGGCGAGTCGGGTCGCCCTCGGTGAGATAGCCATCGATGGAACGAGACGCAGGATGAACGCAGGGGCCTAGCCAACCTTGCCGCGAGGGCCGCACCTTCAGACGCGAGCGGGGCGCGCCCGACTACGAGCCCTTGCCACATACCGCCTCGCCGCCGCGAGTCGGAGTAGGCACGCTGTCCAGAGACGCCGAGGGCGACGAAGCAATCCGGGCCGTATGTGCAGCGAAAGGTACTCAAGCAACGGTTCAGCCCTCTCGGGCAAGAGAACTCGGTCTTCGGCGGCTCCTCTGGACAGGGTGTTTCCGAGCTGTGAGGTCGCGATGTCGGCTCGCGGCCAAATCTCAGGGTTCAACAACGTCTCCCTGAGCGTCGGGATGTCTTTGCTCCGTCGGTCCAGTCTGTCGGGGCCGTATCGGTTCTCGAAAGATGAAACTGCTGATTCGCCTAGTTCGCGTGCGAAGCGTGACCACAAGACCCGCTCCGGCACCGGTAGAACGCTGACGAGACGCACCGCCGTGGAGATGGCGGACTGATAGTTCCGCTCAGCGCGATCGAACTCAGATTCGACTTCGTAGTCAACGATCGATGGCGGTGTGCTGATGCGGACGATCACATTGTCGTACAGACGCATCCGTACATCGGCCCGATGTCGGGCGGTCTGAATCGCCCGCGACCCGGTGTACGCGCCGCCGCCGACGCCAACGAACGCTAGGAGAACGTCACCGAAGTTGATCGTGAAGTCCCAGAACTCGCCATTCACCCTCACATGCTACGCAGCACGCTTGTCACCGGCATGAGCGATGACACCCTCGTGTAGCTCGGGGCGACTCGCGCTATCTGACGGGCGAACCGAGTCGATGCACGTCGCCGCGTTCCTCAACTCGCTCCCGACCGATGTCGTCGATGATCTGTACAACAAGGTCGTTGATAGCGGCGTACGTCCTCACGAGATCCTCGCCAGTCGCCGCCAGATTGTCGACAGGGCTGCTGACGATTTGTAGCAGTTGGTCGAAAGGCTGGCGAACGAAGGGGTCGGGGAGTCGATCGAGCAGCGGGTTGATCTCGTTGCTGATGGCTTGGTGGAAGGGAGCGACGACGTTGGTGCTGAACGTCGATCTGGACATATCCAGGAAGTGCAAATTTTTTGGGCCGTCAGCGAGGTGTGACAGGACTGGCACGAATGCGCGGGTCACGACGGCGTCGATGTCGCGCCATATGGCCAGGCGGTCCTCGCGTGCCACACGTTCGTCAGCGTTGCGTTCGAAGCGCTCCTCGCGCTTGTCGGCGACGGTCTGACGGCGGTGTTCGGCGGCTTCTTCGAACGTGAGGACGGCGCCGCCTAGGACGGCGCCTGAGATGAGCGCGCCACCGATCTCTCGGAAGGCATCGCCATCGAGCAGAGCGACGAATACGACACCCAAAGTGAAGGCCGACACGAGGGAGAGAGCAGAGATGACCCGGAGATACTTGAGAATCCATGTCGTTGCGTCGTGCAGCTTCCCCATCCCCAGTAGACACTAAAGCAGTGTTGACAGCGCGGCTATTTGTCGGCGAGAGCCTTGAACCGGCGCCGCTCGCCACGCAGGCGGGCGTCCGGCCACCGATGCATCTTCCCTTAAGCCATCGATGAAGGCGATCAGACTGGTGGCATGCCCGAATCGCACAGACTGCTCGCACTGCGGAGATGCGGAATGAGAACGCCGCCGAGACGGTCCCGCAGTACGGACCAGTGTCCTCGTGCGGGGTACTTGCGGGCGAGCCTAGGAACAAAAGAAGCCCTGGCGGATCGGCGAGCGATCTGCCAGGGCTTTCGTTGTGGTCTCGACCGGCGTCGATCCGGTGACCTCTCACTTTTCAGGCGAGCGCTCTGCCAACTGAGCTACGAGACCAAACCAGAGGTTTCCCTCCGTATGTAACAAAAGCCACCCTCCGCAATCCGCTGACGGATCTTGGTGAGTGGCCCCTGTTGGCGGTCCCGACGGGATTTGAACCCGCGACCTCCGGCTTGACAGGCCGGCGTGAACTCCTGACTTCACCACGGGACCAGTTGGTATTCCCAGCAGATGTCAACCTGCCTTGTGTATGTGTAGTGCGTTACCGCACCGCACCCCCAACGGGATTCGAACCCGTGCCGCCACCTTGAAAGGGTGGTGTCCTAGGCCACTAGACGATGGGGGCCTATTCGAGGCGTGGACCTCTTCTCGTTGAGAGCAACAGGAATCTAACAGCGGCGGTCGGGCGTTCCACGCGCGATGTCGCGAAACGCGAGAGATCCGCCGTGAGCCGCTCTCGGCTCACGAACCGACATGCGACCGAGCGACGGAACGTGGGTGAATGTGAACAGTCACGAGCGCCCGCGCGTGCACGCATCGTCGGCGCGACCGTTGCGTCTATCGTCGCCTCATGCGACTCAGAGGACGGCGGGGGAAGGCGAACCGGCTCGCCATGGCGGTCGGGCTCGGCTATCTGCTCGGCACGGTGTCGACAGCCGACATCGTCGCTCGTCGCCTCACCGGATCCGACCTCCGCACCGCCGGGACCGGGAATCCAGGAGCAGCCAATGCTCGAAAGGTGCTCGGTACCAAAGCCGGCATCGCGGTGATGGCCGGCGACATCTCGAAAGCGGTCGTGGCGTGCGGGGCAGGTGGCGTCCTCGCCGGCCCGACGGGGGCCCACCTCGCCGGCACGGCATCGGTCGCAGGGCACTGCTACCCGGTGTGGAACGGCTTCCGCGGTGGCAAGGGTGTCGCCGCCAGCGTCGGGCAGTGCCTGGCCACGTTCCCGGTCTACTTTCCGATCGACGTCGCCGTCGCCGCGGCCACGTCCGCAGTCCCGACGTTTCGCCAGCGAGCGTTCGCAGCGACGCTCACCTCGAGCGTGGTCTGGGTCGCCGGCGGGTTCGTGTGGTGGGCCAAGGGCTGGCGCAACGGTTGGGGGCCGAAGCCGACGATCATGTTGCCGATCAGCGCACTGCTGTCGAGCGCGATCATCGCCGAGCGGTTCATCGCCGCCGGCGACGTGAGCGACACGGCATTCGCTGAAGCCTCGACGGCATGATCGGGATCGTCGTCGATTCCAACAGCCAGATGCCGCGCGAACTCGCAGAGCGGCACCGCATCGAGATCGTGCCGCTCGTCGTCACGATCGACGGCGTCGAGCATCACGAAGGCGTCGACCTCGATGCCGACGCGTTCTACGCCGCGTGGAGCGATGGTGCCGCGCCCGACGTCTCCACGAGCCAGCCAGCGCCCGGGGCGTTCGTCGACGCGTATCGACGCCTCGTCGACCGTGGTGCCACCGAGATCCTGTCGATCCACGTGTCGGAGGCGATGAGCGGGACGCTCAACTCCGCCCGCCTTGCAGCACAGAGCATCGACGTGCCGGTCACGCTCATCGACACCGGTACCGCCAGCTTCGGTGTCTCGTGTTGCGCGTGGGCAGCTGCCCAGGCGATCGAGGACGGTGCCGACCTGGCCGCTGCTGCTGGGATCGCCCGCTCCCGGGCCGGGTCGCTGCGAACGTCGTTCGTCGTCGGGGTGCCGAGCCTCGTCGACCGGTCGGGGCGCGCCTCCGGCGTGGGTGTCGAGCAGGCGTCGGAGGGCGGAGTGCCCGTCCTGGCGATGACCGGACCGGAGCTGTCGGTGTTGGTCACCGCGAACGATCTCGACGAGGCGGTGCAGGCGATGGTCGACGACGCGCTGGCGTGGCCGCCGAGCGACGATGCCGGTCTTCGCATCGCGGTCGGCACCTCGGACGCGACGAGCCGGCCGTTGGCGCTCGCCATCACCGACGCCGTCACCGGCGACGACCGAGTGGCCGAGGTACTCCAGTACCGAATCGGCCCGAGCATCGGCGCTCACACCGGCCCCGGAACCGCCGGCCTCTTCGTCTTCTGACCACGCGGCATGCCACCTGCGCGTGGGCGCCAGACGACCATGTGTCGCGCGATAGCGAGCCGGCTCAGACGGCGAGTGGGTTGCGGTCGGTGCGTCCGGCCCGCGTGCGGAGTTCGCTCGGCACGATCGGCACGAGCATCCCGTAGGGCGCTGCGTTGTAGAGGTGGTGGATCCGATGCGCGTCGGCGAGTCGATCGAACACGGCGATCTGGCGGCCGTCGAACCAGCCGACACGACGATGGATGTATCCGTCGTGCACCAGCGCGTACGCCGCGCCGTATGCCGTGATGCCGATGCCGACGGGCACGAGCGCAGCGAAGCCGTCGACGTTGAAACCGACGAAGAACCCGATGTTGACGATCGCCGCGAACACGACCGGGTACCAGTCGTTGCGTTCGAACCGCGACACCCGGGGCCGGTGGTGGCTCCGGTGCAGGAACTCGCCGACGCCGTGCATCACCCAACGATGGGTCGCGGCGGTCAGCGGCTCCATCGCGACGAACGCCACGACGGCGAGCGCGAGTGCCGACCAGGTCATGCCGTCGACGCTATCCGAGGTGGGGGAGGCGGTGCCTGACGCTCCGTCGGATTCTGGCGGCCCTCGACGAGCGTGACACGATCGCGTCATGCCCGAATTCACCACATTGCGAGCCGAGGTCGACGGACGGATCGGGCGTCTGACCCTCGCTCAACCCGACAAGCTCAACCCGCTCGGCACGGTCCCGCTCGCCGAGATCGCCGCAGCCGCCGCCTGGTTCGACACGACCGACGCCTCGGTGGTGATCGTGAGCGGGGAGGGGCGCGGCTTCTCGTCGGGCTTCGACCTCCGCGAGTTCGCGTCGAGCAGCGACGCAGGCGGTGACGCGATGTCGGGACGTGACCAGGCCGACCTCGGGCGGCGCATGGCCGAAGCGATGGAGCGGATGACCGCACTGTCGATCGCCGCGATCAAGGGCCCCTGCGTGGGTGGTGGCGTCGTGCTCGCCGGTGTGTGCGACCTGCGGATCGCCGCCGACGACACGGTGTTCTCGATCCCCGAGGTCGACCTCGGCATCCCGCTGGCCTGGGGCGGTATCCCGCGCCTCGTACGCGAAATCCCTCCGGCGATCGCCCGCGAACTCGTGCTCACCTGTCGGCCGTTCGACGCGGAGGAAGCCCGATCGATCGGATTCGTCAACCGGGTGGTTCCCCTCGACGAGTTGACGGGGACGGTGGAGGAGTTGGCCGCTCAGATCGCGGGCAAGGCGCCGTCGGTCGTGGCCGCCACCAAGCGACAGGTCAACGAAGCGCTCGAGAACGTGGCGTCGACCGTGGGTGCGTGGGCCGACGCCGACCTGCTCGGCGCGGCGCTCCGCGACCCCGAGGCACGCGCCGCTGCCCGCGACTACTTGGCCTCGCGCGCCCGGTGAGCCGCGGCTGGTGAGCTGCGGGTCGGCGACGTCCCGCGGCGACACGGCGAACGATCAGGCGTACAGCGCGAGCGCTTCGGCGATCGTCGACTCGACGACACCTGGCTGGTCGCTGACCGCCGCCAACCACTTGGGACGGAAGATGCTCGACACCGTGATCGGTGCCGACAGTCCGGAGCCCTGGTTGGCGAGCCGCACGAACGACATGGCGTAGTCGCCGGGGCGCAGGTCGCGACCGAGTTCGACCAGCGCGTACGGGTCGGGAGCGATGCCGTTGGTCGGCAGCGCGAAGAAGCTCTGCGAGCTCGGGCCGGTCGGTCCGCCGGCGAGGCCAGGTCCGTCGGTGAGGATCGCGCCGCGCACCTGCGTGGCACGCGCTCCGGCGAGTTGCAGCGCGATGTAGGCGCCGAGTCCTCGTCCGAGCACGGTGATCTTGCGCTCCGGATCTCCGTCGGTGAGGTGGGCGAGCGCATGGTCGGCGTCGGCCATCAGCACTTCGGGGGAGTAGCCGCCGCTACGCGGGACGGTCGACTGGCCGTGTCCGGTGAAGTCGAGCGCGGCGACCGTGCCGGGCCACGCCTCGGCCCAGTGCGGCACCTCGGTCGGCGACGAGTCGCCGAGGCCGTGGAGGAGCAGCAGCGGGTGCGTGTCGGGATCGTCGACGACGCGCAGCAGGTGGAGGGCGAGGTCGATCTTGTTGTGGCGCAGCCAGGCGATCTCGTTCACGACGGTGCTCCGATGAAGTCGAGGACCATCTCGCTGACCCGGTCGGGTTGCTCGATGTGGACGAAGTGTCCGACGTCGTCGAGGATCTCGCAGCGACCGTCCATCGGCATGTACGGCATCACCTTGGGTGGTGGCGTGCCCCAGCCCATCTCCTCCATCTGTGCGCCGAGGATGCCGAGGAAGGGCATCGGGAGCCCGGGCAGGCGCATCAGCGTCCATTCGGGTCGCCAGGGTCCGAATCCGCCGAAGCGCATCGACGGGTCGATTCGCCATCGCCAGCCGTCGTCGGACAGGTACCCGCCGGTGGTGACGAGCCGCCGGAGCCACTCGTGGGGGAGTCGCGGGTTCATCTTGCCGCGTCGTTTCGCGAGTTCGTCGAGGGTGCCGGGCCGTCGTGAATTCGTGGCGGTCTTGCGGCGGTGGTCGAGCCATCCGGCAAGGTCGTTGGCGAGCATGGTGGTGCGCTCGTGTTCAGCGACGTCGGGGATGTTGCGCTTGTACGGGATGCCGTCCATGTTGACGAGACAGCGGAAGCGGTGCGGCTGCGCATCGGCGAGCTGCGTCATGAGCGCACCGCCCTTGGAGTGCCCGATGACGGGGATGGCCCGGCCGGGTGCAACGTGGTCGAAGAGCGCCAGCGTGTCGCGCATGTCGCCGTCCCACGAGTACATCTCGGCGTGTTCGCTGCTGCCGTGCCCGCGCTGGTCCCAGCACACGACGCGCCAGCCGCCGGCGGCGAGTTTGGGTGCGAACACGTCGAAGGTGCGGGCGAAGTCGAAGCCGCCGTGCATCATCATCAGCGGCGGGGCCTCGGGGTCGCCCCATTCGTGCACGGCGATGCTCAGACCGTTGGCGTCGAGTTGCCATTGCCGGTCGGGCCGACGAGCCTCGGGGAACGGTGATTCGCCGTGCTCGTCGAGCTCGATCGAGTCGGCTGGTGTTTCGGTCGTCACCGCGTCGACCGTACCCTCCGGCACGTTCGCGTCTTCAGGCCGATCCGATGAATGTGACGTATCACCTGTGCCACCTATCATCGGGGCGTGATGACATCACCGTCCCCGAGCTTCGCACGCGTCGCCATCGGCCCTCTGCTGCTCGCCGGTGTGCTGGGTGTCGCCGCTGTCGGTTGCGGCACGACCGACGAAGCGTCGCGCGAGACGTTGCCGCCACTGGTCACCACCACCTCGTCCACCGTCCCGGTCGTCACCGACCCGAACGAGGGCAAGGTCGAGTTCTACGAGATCAAGCCGGGAGAGGGACTTGGTCAGATCGCGTTGGCGTTCGAGGTGCCGTTGCAGTCGATCATCGATCTGAACAACATCGAGAATCCCGACAACGTCCCGGCCGGCCTGATCATCCAGATCCCGACCGACGTCGTCCTCATCACCGAACTCCCCGAAGTCACCACCACCCTCCCCGAATAGCCGCCGCATCATCCGGTGTCAGACACCAGTTGACGTGCAGACGGCGATGAAGCGTTGCGGCAGTGAGTGTGCGGTGAGCCGCCAACAGGCCTGGCCGCGAGCGGCCATCAGTTGGATCGTGACCAATGGCCCTGTGCGGTGTCGTGTTCCTTCATAGAATCGAAACATGACCGACGGAGCCTTCTGGCCGAACGCCGACCACTGGAGCGTGAAGATCCCGCTCGACACGCCGCATCCTCGTCTCGACGTGCTTGCCGAGACCGGTGTGGTGGTGTTGAACGATGCGGATTTCGAGTGTCCGGAGTCGGAATTTCTTGCGCTCGAGTACATGGATTGGAAGTCGGGTGGCGACACGAACTTCGCGCCGATCGCGACGGCCGACGGTGAGCTCGATTGTCGTGGGTTCTGGGACAAGGGCAAGACCGACAAGGACGCGGAGTGGACGTCGAACGCCGAGGTCGCCCCGTCGATCAAGAACTACGTCGAGGGGGTGGGCGCGAACTTCGGTCGTGTGCGCACGATCAAGCTCGAACCGCAGGACCGCGAGGCGGCGATCCGCAGCCTGCACCGTGACGACAACAACCGGTTCAACCCCGACGACGAGGGGTGGGTCGTGCGGTCGTGGGTGGAACTCACCGACAATCCCGACAGCTACATGATCCTGATGGACAACGACGAGAACGGTCTGCCCGATCCGGCGACCGAGGTCCGGGTGCCGTTGCACAAGGGCGCGCGGTTCGTGGTCGACACGCAGCGTCTCTGGCACGTGGTGGTCCACAACGGCGATGCGCCGCGCTACGCGTTGATCACGAGTTTCGAGTCCGGTCCGGTCCTCGACGACTGGATCCAGCGCGAGATGCGCACCCCCGCCACCGCCTGACCGCCCGACCGATCGAACCCGTCGCGATTTCAGTTTTGCCCCTCCGATCCGTCATCCGTGACGGATGTGCGGGGCAAAACGTGTGGTGGTGTGCGCGTGTTCGGTTCTGTTGCGGGACGACGTCATTCGTGACGGATCGGAGGGGCAGAACGGGGGCGTGGGGGTGACGTTTGTAGGAAGTCGGTGCTGGGCGTACGACTGGCCGTCAACCTCCCGTACGATGGGGCGGTCATGTCTGTCGGCTCTCGCCCTCTCGTCCCGTCGCGTCTCGCACCGGGCGGCGTTGCGGCCCACGCGCCGCGGCGGACTCCGACCACGGTGTTCGGTGCCTACATCGCGCTGACGAAGCCGCGGATCATCGAGCTCCTGCTCATCACCACGATTCCGACGATGGTGTTGGCGCAGCAGGGTTGGCCGCCCGCTCGGCTCGTGATCATCACGCTGATCGGCGGCACGCTCGCTGCCGGCGGAGCGAACGCGGTCAACATGTACGTCGACCGAGACATCGACGCGCTGATGGAGCGCACTCAGGGGCGCCCGCTCGTCACCGGCATCATCGAGCCGCGCAACGCGCTGATCTTCGCCGTCGCGCTCCAGATCGCCGCCTTCGCCGTGCTGTGGGCCGGAGCGAACCTGCTCTCGGCAGTGCTGGCGTTCTCGGCCGCAGCCTTCTACGTCGGGATCTACACGCTCTGGCTCAAGCGCACCAGCAAGCAGAACATCGTCATCGGTGGCGCGGCCGGTGCCGTGCCGGTGCTGGTCGGATGGGCCGCCGTGCAGGATTCGCTCGGGTGGGAGCCCGTGGTGTTGTTCGTCGCCATGTTCCTCTGGACGCCGCCGCACTTCTGGGCGCTCGCCGTCAAGTACGCCGACGACTACAACGCCGCCGACGTGCCGATGTTGCCGGCCGTGGCGCCGATGGCCGACGTGGTGAAGCAGATGGTGGTGTACACGGTGCTGCTCGTCGTGAGCACGCTCGTGCTCTGGCCGGTCGCGAGCCTCGGGCTCATCTACGGGATCGCGGCGCTCGTGCTCGGCGCCGTGTTCATCTGGGGCTCCGTCGCGCTCGGCAAGAACCCGACGGCGGCAGCCAGCATGCGCCTGTTCGGGTACAGCATCACGTACGTGACCTTGCTGTTCGGTGCCATGACGATCGACGTCTTCGTCGAGCACGGCATCTCCTGACCCCGCATTCGCGTGGCGTCCGAAACCGGGTCGCCTTCGGCCTGACGCCTCGTTCGCGTCACGTCGGGAACCGAGTCGACGACTCGCCGCCGATCGATCTTCCGCGAGCGCCCGGACCGCTGGTTGCGGCACGCGCGGTGACGATGCGCCATGCACTGTCGTCGTGTCGCTGCCGGGGCGATGCGGTGTCGATGCCGAGACGGTCCCGTTCCCGAGACGATGGCTTGCGCGATAGTTCAGTGGCGCGTGGCACGAAATCCACGATCATTTCGGCTGAACCCTGGTTGTGCAAGTAGTCTCGGGCCGTTGCGCCGCGGCCCTGCCGTGAGCATTTTCAGACCAGCGTTATCCATTGCAATCACTCAGCCAAGTGAGTTCCAACGCCACATGACCACCATTGATTCCAGCCCCGACACCGCAGCGTCGTCGTCCACGATCGGGCGGCTCCTCGCTGCCGACGTCGATTGGTTGACCTCCACAGACCACAAGAAGATCGGTCGCTTGTTCATCGGCGGTGGCCTCTTGGGCCTGCTGGCGACGATCGCGGTCAACCTCCTCATCGCGATCGAGCGTGTCGACGGCGACAACGCGGCGCTCGACGTCGATGCCTGGTCGCAGCTGCTCAGCAGCCAACGCGTCGGCCTCGTCTTCGGTGCGGCCCTGCCGCTCGCCGCCGGTCTCGCCATCGCGGTCATGCCGCTGCAGCTCGGAGCGCGAGCCATCGCGTTCCCGCGGCTCGTCGCGTCCGGCTTCTACATGTGGTTCGGCGGCCTGGTGCTCTCGATCGTGGCGCTCGCCGGCAACGGCGGCTTCAGCGGCGGCGACGCCGACATGGTCGACCTGTTCCTCGCAGCACACGGCCTCATGGCGATCGGCTTCGCAGCCGTCGGTGGCTCGCTCGTCACCAGCGTCCTCACCACGCGTGCGCCGGGCATGACCATGCGTCGCGTCCCGTTCTTCTCGTGGTCGACGATGGTCTTCGGCCTCTCGCTCGTCCTCGTCATGCCGGTGCTGTTCGGCACCATCATCTACCTCTTCGTCGATCACCGCAGCGGTGCTCGTGAAGCCTTCGACGGCAACTTCGGCATCACCACCTGGGCCGGCTGGATGTTCACGCAGCCGACCACGTTCCTCGTCGCCATCCCGGCGCTCGGTGTGTTCGCCGAGCTGCTGCCCGCCACGTTCAAGAAGCGCACGCCGCTGCGTGGCATCGTGTTCGCCGGGCTCTCGCTCGTCGGTGTGTCGGCGCTCGCCGGTGTCACCCAGCAGCTCGCCTTCGACGTTCCGTGGCGCGGCTCGCAGCTGTACCTCGGCGGTCGCGAAGACGTCAAGGAGAAGCTGTACGACGTCCTTCCGTGGGCGATGTTCCACGGTCTGCCGATCCTCGGCGCCGGCATCCTCGTCCTCATGGCGCTGTTCCTCGCCAAGCCGTCGAAGGACGAGAACGGCGACACCATCCGCCCGAACATCGGCGCCGGCTTCGTCTTCGCCTTCTTCGGCTACGGGATGATCCTCGTCGGCATGCACGGCTCGGCGCTCGAGCCGCTCACCGACCTCGATCTGGCCGGCACGGTGTTCAACGAAGCGTCGCTCGTCTACGTCGTCTACGGCACCGCCCTCGGCGTCATGGGTGGCCTCGTCCACTGGGCACCGAAGCTCTGGGGCCGCACGCTCGACATGAAGCTGGTCGCCCCGCTCGCACTGCTCGGCGTCGCCGGCACGGTGCTCGCGAGCCTCCCGCACTACATCGCCGGTTTCCTCGACCAGCCGAGCGGCCTCGGCTACTCCGACAGCGATCTGCAGATCTGGAACATCCTCGTGCTCGTCGGCCACGCGCTCGTCGCTCTCTCGGTGTTGGCCTTCGCCGGCCTCCTCGCCAAGACGGTGCTCGGCGCTGACGACACCGACGAGGGTCCGGGCGACGATCCGTTCGACGGACACACGATCGAGTGGGCGACCACGTCGCCGGCCCCGACCAACAACTTCGCCGACGTTCCGATGATCACCTCGGCCGAGCCGCTGCTCGACAAGAAGCAGGCCAACGCAAAGGAGAGCGTGTGATGGAAGCGCTGACCGCCGGTCCCGCACCGGCCCCTCGCAATCAGATGATCGTCGGCGCCACGCTGGCGTCGATGGCGACCTTGATGCTCACCGGCGGCATGCTCGGCGTCTGGGCGCTCCAGCGTCGTCAGGCCATCGACACCGACGGTGCGTGGCTGCCCAGCAGCGTCACCATCCCCGAGGTGCCCGCCAACGTGATGCTCATCGCCTTCATCGCGGTGTGCAGCTTCGCCCAGTGGGCGGTGTGGGCAGCGAAGCGCAACGACCGGGCCAACACGGTGTTCGCTCTCGGCGCCACGGCGTTCGTCGCCGTGCTGATCGTCAACGCTCAGGCCTACATCTACAGCCAGATCGAACTCAGCGTCACCGACGGTGCCTACGGCTCGATGTTCTTCGCCGTCACCGGCACCTTCATGGCGATGATGATCGCCGGCATCGCCTTCTCCCTGGTCGCTGCATTCCGCCTCATCGGCGGTCGCATCGGCGACCGCGAAATCCTGACCGCCCACGCCATCTTCTGGTACGCCCTGGCCGCCGTGTTCTCGGCGATCTGGTTCGTCGTCTACGTCGTTAAGTGAGCTTGACCAACCAATGATCACCACCGGTTCAAAATTCCTCATCGGGTCCGCAGCGTTCGCGACCATCGCCGCCGTCGTGTACGGCGTGATGCAAGACGGTGTCATGGGCACCATCGGGCTCGTGTCGGCCGCGGTCGTCCTGATCGCCCTCGCCACGCTCAACGTGCTCGTCCGTGACTCCAACGTCTTCATCGACGACGAAGCACCGGCCGAGACCTCCGCCGCGGCGCAGGGCGCACCGAGTGCGAGCGCTTGGCCGCTCGGCTTCGCGTTCGCCGCCGTCGTGATCGTCGTCGGGCTCGTCAGCTACCAGTCGATCGTCGTCATCGGCCTCGCCCTGCTGCTCGTCATGGGCGCCGAATGGGCGATCCAAGCGTGGTCCGATCGGGCATCGTCCGACCCGGCGCACAACTCGGCGGTTCGCAGTCGCTTCTCGAACCCGCTCGAGTACCCCGTCGGCGGTGCGGTCGCCATCGGCGTCGTCGTCTACGCCTTCAGCCGCGTCATGCTCTGGCTGTCGAAGACCAACACGATCGTGGCGTTCGCCGTGCTCGCCGCCATCGTCCTCGCCGTCGGATGTGCGTTTGCCTTCCGTCCCACGATCAAGTCGGGTGCCATCGGCGGCACCATGGCGATCGGCGCGGTCGCTGTCGTCGTCGCCGGTTCGGCCGCCGGACTCGACGGCGAGCGTCAGATCCCCGAATTCGAGACCACCGCCATCTGGATGGAAGAGGCACTCGCTCACCCCGACGAGTACGCCCACGGCGCCGAAGAAGGCGAACACCCGGCCGAACTCATCTGCGAGAGCCCCGAGGAGTTCCCCGAAGCAGACGAAGACGCCAGCCAGACGGTGGCGTCGAAGTCGGGTGCCTACCAGGTCATCCTGCAGGCCGACGGCACGCTGGCATTCGACGTGCCCGGCCCGATCGAAGTCGGCGCGACCGGCATGGCGATCCCGCGGTCGAACCCGACCAACATCATCTTCCGCAACGAGAGCAGCGAGCACCGTCGCCTGTCGCTCGACCTCGGCACCGAGGAGAACGAAGACGGCGAACTGCAGCCGCACCTGATCTGCACCACGCTCATCGAAGAGGGCGCCGCACAGCTCATCACCGTCACGGTCGGCGCTCCGAGCATCTCGGCCACCGAGCCCAACGCGAACGGGCCTGCTGACGAAGACGGCTTCTGGTTCTTCGTGCCGGGCGTCGACACCGCCAAGCTCGAACTGATCGTGTCATGAGCTGTGACGACCGGCGGGAGAATCACTTGGGAACGAGAATGCGCGAAACGGAGACTGGAACTAGCGTGAACAACGTGGCTCAATCGACTCGTAGGTTCCGCTCGGCGCGGATCGGTGCGGTGGCAGCCCTCGGGCTCCTGGTCGCCGGTTGTGCGAAGAACGCACCGCAAGACACGTTCGCACCCGAAGGGCCCAACGCCCAGAAGATCGACGATCTCCAGCGTCCGGTGTTCTACATCGCCGGCATCGTCCTCGTCATCGTGCTGTCGGTCGTCGCGTTCGTCACCTGGCGCTTCCGCGATCGTGGTCAGCCGGTTCCCGAGCAGACGCACGGCAACCCGAAGCTCGAGATCGCGCTCACCATCCTCCCGGCGCTCATCCTCGCCGGCGTCGCCATCCCGTCGGTCGCGACGCTGATGGACCTCAACGAGACCGCCGACACCGAGTGCATCGTCAACGTCACCGGCCAGCAGTGGTGGTGGGAGATGGACTACCCGGTCCAAGACGGTTGCGGTGGCATCGAGTCGCCGATCATCACCTCCGGACAGATGGTCATCCCGACCGGCACGAAGGTGCTCATCCGTGGCACCAGCCGTGACGTCATCCACTCCTTCTGGATCCCGAAGCTCAACGGCAAGCGTGACATGGTCCCGGGCCGTGTGCACACGTTGCGCATGGAAGCCGACGAGCCCGGCATCTACGCCGGTCAGTGCGCCGAGTTCTGCGGTCTGTCGCACGCCAACATGCGGATGGAAGTCGTGGCGCTCGACGCCGACGACTTCGAAGCGTGGAAGGCCAACCAGCTCGAAGACTACGAGTCGCCCACCAGCGAGCAGGCGCTGGCAGGCGAGCAGGCGTTCATCACGAACTGCGCACGCTGCCACCAGATCGACGGCCTCACCGACTCCAACGGTGATCCGGTCATCGCCCGTCCCGACCTGCAGGTCTACTCGGGTGCGGCCCCGAACCTCACCAACCTCATGACCCGCAACACGTTCGCCGGCGCCACGTGGGACCTCCTCACGCCGAGCCAGCGTGAAGTGGTGTGGGAAGCAGATCCCGACGAGTTCGGCGATCTCTACCTCGCCGGCGTCACCGACGAGTTCTTCAACGAGGTCGACATGCGCGAGTGGTTGCGCAACGCCCCGGTGAAGAAGCCGATGTACACCGACGCCGAGTCGCTCGAAGAGACCGACGGTCTCGTCCGCGGCATGCCGTACCTCGCCCTCAGCGAGGATCAGATCGACGACCTGCTCGCCTACCTGCTCGAGCGGAAATGACGACAATGACTCACTCCTCGACCACGATGGTGAAAGGCAGCCGCTGAATCATGGCAATCATCGAACGACCCGTGGGCGACGCACTCGCCTTCCAAGACGCGCCGGTCACGGCGACGTCTTCCTACGGTTACTTCCGCCGCCCGGTCGAGACGACCGGTTGGCGCTCGTGGGCCTTCACGGTCGACCACAAGAAGATCGGCATCATGTACGGCGCGGTCGCCATGGTGTTCTTCATCGTGGGTGGCATCGAGGCGAGCCTGATCCGTCTGCAGTTGGCGCAGCCCGACGGCACGATCCTCTCGGCCGACAAGTACAACCAGATGTTCACGATGCACGCCACCACCATGGTGTTCTTGTTCGTGATGCCGATGGCGGCAGCGTTCGCCAACTACTTCATTCCGCTGCAGATCGGCGCCCGTGACGTCGCCTTCCCCCGTCTCAACGCACTCAGCCTCTGGCTGTTCGTCGCGGGTGGTCTGTTCCTGAACACCTCGTGGATCCTCGGCGGTGGCGCCGACGGTGGCTGGTTCATGTACGCCCCGAACTCCGACGTGCCGTTCTCGCCGAGCAACGGCGTCGACTTCTGGGCACTGGGTCTGCAGATCACGGGTATCGCCTCGCTCGTCGGTGCGATCAACCTGATCACGACGGTGCTCAACATGCGGGCCCCGGGCATGTCGCTCATGCGCATGCCGGTCTTCACCTGGATGGCGATGGTCACGCAGTTCCTCCTGCTCTTCGCCATGCCGGTCATCACCGTCGCACTGTTCCTGCTGATGTTCCAGCGCAGCTACGACGCCACGTTCTTCTCGGTCGCCGAAGGCGCCGACCCGCTCCTGTGGCAGCACCTCTTCTGGATCTTCGGACACCCCGAGGTGTACATCATCGTGCTCCCGGCCTTCGGCATCGTGTCGGAAGTGCTCCCCGTGTTCTCGAAGAAGCCGCTCTTCGGCTACCCGTTCGTCGTCTTCTCGGGTGCCGCCATCGGCTTCGTCGGCTGGGGCGTGTGGGCTCACCACATGTTCGCCTCCGGCCTCGGCCCCGTGTCGGTCGCCGTCTTCTCGGTGGCCACGATGGCCATCGCGGTGCCCACCGGCGTCAAGATCGTCAACTGGACGCTCACGATGTGGGGCGGCAAGCTCCGCTTCACCACGGCGATGCTCTTCGCCATGGGCCTCATCGTCGAGTTCACCATCGGCGGTCTCTCGGGCGTCACCCACGCCGTCGCACCGTCCGACACGCAGCAGACCGACACCTACTACATCGTTGCTCACTTCCACTACGTGATCTTCGGTGGCGGTGTGCTCGGCCTCTTCGCCGGCTTCTACTACTGGTGGCCGAAGATCTTCGGTCGTGCCCTCAACGAGAACTGGGGCAAGTGGAACTTCTGGATGATGATCGTCGGCATGAACCTGGCGTTCGGACCGATGCACATCATCGGCCTCCAGGGCCAGCCGCGTCGTATGTACGTCTGGACCGAGAACCGTGCCGGTGAAGGCTTCTTCAACCTGGGCTTCTGGAACCTGGTCTCCACGATCGGTACCTTCATCCTCGCCGTCGGCGTGCTGCTGTTCCTGATCAACGTCTGGGTGAGCCGCAAGAACCCGCCCGCTCCGCTCGACCCGTGGGATGCGCGCACGCTCGAATGGCTCACGGCCAGCCCGCCGAAGGATCACAACTTCGACCGCATCCCGACCGTGCACTCGATCGACGAGGTCTTCCACCGCAAGTACGAAGACGTCGGCGAGAACGGCGAACACGACTACGTCCAGCGGGCCACCCTCGAGGACCTCCTCGCCGAAGAAGAACGTCTCGGCGAGAAGCACATCCACCTGCCCGCTCCGTCGTACTGGCCGCTCGTGCTCGCGTTCGCGCTGCCGATCATGGCCTACGGCGTCATCTACACCACCTGGCTGATCCTTGCCGGCGCGGCCATCGCCGTCGCTGCGATGTTCGGTTGGGCGCTCGAGCCGGCCGACGCCGAGCCCAGCGACTTCGATCCGCCCGTCGACGGTGACGAAACGAGTAAGGAACTGGCCAATGTCTGATGTCGTGAAAGAGACCGTCAAAGACGCCATCGAGATCGTCAAGGATCACGACAAGGACGTCCACGAGCACGACGTGCATGCCGGCGACCACAACGGTGGCCACGACGGCGAGCACGGAGCGCATCACACGTCGATGGGCCTGTCCAACACCAAGTTGGCGATGTGGCTGTTCCTCGGCTCCGAGTGTCTCCTGTTCGGTGGCCTCATCTCGACGTACATGCTGTATCGCAACCGTCAGGGCACCGGCCCCGGCCCCGATCAGCTCTGGGACATCCCCTTCACGTCGGCCTCGTCGTTCGTGCTGCTCATGTCGTCGCTCACGATGGTGCTGGCCGTGTCGGCCGCCAACCGCAAAGACGACCGCAACACCAAGCTGTGGCTCACGGTCACCGCGACCCTCGGCGGGCTCTTCGTCGCCGGTCAGATCTACGAGTTCACCACGTTCTACCGAGAGGGTCTCGGCTACACCGAGAGCCTGTTCGGTTCGAGCTTCTACACGCTCACCGGCTTCCACGGCGTGCACGTGTCGATCGGCATCGTGATGCTGCTCGCCACGATGGGCATGCTGGCGACGGGCAAGATCTCGGGCGACAAGGCCGAGACCATCGAGATGGTCGGTCTGTATTGGCACTTCGTCGACGTCGTGTGGATCATCATCTTCACGCTCGTCTACCTGATCCCGGCTTGATCTGAGGAGCACGGCACATGACCACTGTTGAAGCAACCGACGACCACGTCGCCCACGACGACGAGCACGCGCACGATCATCCGACCGACGCGCGCTACGCCATCATCGCCCTCATTCTCGCTGCCATCACGGCGCTGGAAGTGGCCGCGAGCTACATCGACCTCGGGCCGATCTTCCTGCCGGCGCTGCTCGGCATGATGGCGGTCAAGTTCCTGATCGTCGTGCGGATGTTCATGCACCTGAAGTTCGACAACCGTGTCTTCAGCTGGATGTTCTACGCCGGCCTGTTGCTGGCGCTGTTCGTCTACCTGGCGGCGCTCATGACCTTCCGCTTCTTCGAGAGCTGAGCCCGAGGCGGCGCCGCCGCGATCCATCGATCTGACGCACGACCTGGTTGTTTCCATCCCGGATGGAAACAACCAGGTCGTGTCGTTTCTGGGCGCTGCGCCGGGCGGGTGTCACGCCGCCTCGGGGCGACACGAACGGTCCGCTCTCGTAAGCTGATCCCGTGCTCGCTCAAGAGATCGTGAACTCGGCCCCGTGGAGGTACCAGTTCCACCTCGAGGTCTGGGTGCTCGTGGCGTTTCTCACGGGCGCATACATCTACATGGTCAAGGTCATCGGCCCGAAGGCGGTCGCCGCCGGCCAGCCCGCCGTCACCAAGAAGAACAAGATGGCGTTCGGTGGCGCCATGTTCATGCTCTGGATCGCCTCCGACTGGCCGATGCACGACATCTCGGAGGAGTACCTCTACTCCGCCCACATGTTGCAGCACATGATCCTGAGCTACTTCATGCCGCCGCTCGTGCTGTTGGCCACACCCACGTGGCTGGCCCGCGTGCTCATCGGTGACGGCAGGCTCTACCGCGCCGTCCGATTCCTCGCGATGCCCGTCATCGCCGGTGTGCTGTTCAACCTGATCGTCATGGTCACGCACATCCCGGGCATGGTCACGGCCTCGGTCGAGTCGGGCCCGCTGCACTACTCGCTCCACTTCGCCGTCGTGATGCTGTCGCTGCTGATGTGGGCGCCGGTGTGCGGCCCGCTGCCCGAACTGCGCATCGGCCCACTCGGCAAGTGCATCTACCTCTTCCTCCAGTCGGTCGTGCCCACCGTGCCCGCAGCGTGGCTCACCTTCGCCGAAGGCGCCGTGTACAAGAGCTACGACATCCCGATCCGCGTGTTCGGCTGGAGCGTCGAGATCGACCAGCAACTCGCCGGCGCCATCATGAAGACCGCCGGTGGCGTGTTCCTCTGGACCATCGTCATCTACATCTTCTTCAAGCGGTTCGCCGCCGGATACGCCGGCGAGCACAACTACCGCCGCGGCACCGGCGCGATTCCCGACGACGAGATCGTCACGACCGGCATCGACGACGAGCCGCTCACCACGGCCGACGTCGAGCAGGCATTCGCCGGCAGTCGCCCGCCCGCCGAGCACTGACGTCGCATCGAAACGCGGCAGAACGGCTGCCCGCGTCGCAGATAGCGTGAGGCGCCGTGATCGATCAACGCCTGCTTCGAACCGACCTCGATGGAGTGCGCACCGCGCTCGCGCGTCGCTCGTCGCCCAAGTTGATCGACGACGTCGAGCACGCCGCTCGCCTCGACGAGCGCCTCCTCGACATCCAACGCGAGCGTGACGACATCCGAGCCCGTGTGAACGCCGTGTCGAAAGACGTCGGCATGCTCCGACGTGACGGCAAGATCGACGAGGCCGAAGCACTCCAAGCGCAGAGCCGCGAGCTCGGCGCCTCCGAGAAGACGCTCGCCTCCGAGCACGACGAGGTGTCGGCCGCGCTCGACGAACTGCTGCTCGGCATCCCCAACCTGCCCCACCCCGACGCACCCGACGGTGCGAGCGACGCCGACAACCCGGTAGTCATCGGTCCGATCAACCTCCGCGACGACTACCCGGCGCACCAGCGCGTGCCGCACTGGGAGACCGCCGACGCGCTCGGCATCCTCGACAACGAGCGGGCCACCAAGATCTCCGGCGCCATGTTCACGATGCAGCGCGGTGCCGGAGCGACCCTCGCTCGGGCGCTGTGCCAATACGGACTCGACCTCAACGCCGACGTCCACGAAGAGGTGCGGGCACCATCGTTGGTGAGCACCGCGACTCTCACCGCCACCGGCCAGCTCCCCAAATTCGCCGACGACGCCTACGCGATCGAGCGCGACGACCTGTGGGCGAGCCCCACCGCCGAAGCTCCGCTCACCTCGATCTACGCCCACGAGACGCTCGACGACACCGAGCTTCCCATTCGACTCATGGCGCACAGCGCGTCGTACCGTCGCGAGGCGGGTTCGGCCGGACGCGACACCCGCGGCATGCTCCGCAGCCACGAGTTCGACAAGGTCGAGATGATGGCGTACGCCACCGCCGACCAGGCCCCCGACCTGCTCGACGACATGGTCGCCCGCGCCGAACGCGCCATGGCCGAACTCGAACTGCCCTACCGGGTGATCGAGATCTGCACCGGCGACATGGGCCAGAGCCATCACCGCACCTACGACGTCGAGGTCTACGCGCCGGGCGCCGACGCCTGGCTCGAGGTGTCGTCGGTCAGCTGGCTCGGCGACTACCAGGCTCGCCGCGCCGGCATCCGCGTGAAGCGCCACGATGCCGACGGCAAGCCGATCAAGGGCACCGAGTACGCGCACACCCTCAACGGGTCGGCCCTCGCCGTGCCGCGCGTGTGGGCCGCGATCATCGAGAACTACCGGAACGACGACGGCAGCGTCACCGTGCCCGAGGTGTTGCACCCCTACATGCGCAACATCACCCTCATCAGCTGAGGCTTGCCAGATCTCCCGATCTCTGCGTCAGCCCTCAGCGCTCGTTGGCCGAAGCCAACTCGGCCTCATGCTTCCTTGACCTCGGAAGATCTTGCGGCGCCTCAGCGAGCTGAGAACGTCGCCGCCGGTTTCCTTGCGAGAAGGAAAACCGTGATCCCGGCTCAGCTTTGCTGGTTCGGATGATCTTGCGGCGCCTCAGCGAGCTGAGACTTTGCCGCCGGTTTCCTTGCGAGAAGAAACCGTGATCCCGGCGCAGCTTTGCTGGTTCGGAAGAACTTGCGGCGCCTCAGGGGGCTGCGGGCGGTTCGCGTCGCCGCCGGCTGCGTCGGTTGAACCGGGGTGACGGGAGACGGTCGACAGTGCCAGACTCGCCGTGTGAGTGACTCGATCCGCGACCGCAGAGTGCAGTACGAAGCCGAGGGGCTCGACGTCACCGACGTCGGCGGCGACCCGATGCAGCAGTGGATCCGTTGGCACGCCGAGGCGTTCGACGCCGGTGTGGCCGAACCCAACGCGATGACGCTCGGGACCCTCGGCCTCGACGGTGTTCCCGACGGCCGAATCGTCCTGGTTCGAGGTGCCGACGAGCGGGGCTTCGCGTTCTACACCAACTACGAGAGCGCCAAGAGCCGGCAACTCGACGCACACCCGTCGGCGTCAGCCGTGTTCGGCTGGCTCGATCTGCATCGTCAGGTACGGGTGCGCGGCACCGTCGAGCGAGTCGGCGAGCACGAGAGCGACGAGTACTTCGCGTCGAGGCCGAGAGGCAGCCAACTCGGCGCCTGGGCATCGCCTCAGAGCGAGGTCATCGCCAACCGTTCGGCACTCGAAGAACGGGTGATCGTCGCCGACGAACGGTGGGCCGACCTCGACGTCGAACGTCCGCCGTTCTGGGGAGGATGGCGACTCGTCCCGACGGAGTTCGAGTTCTGGCAAGGGCAACCCAGCCGACTCCACGACCGGATCCGGTACCGACGCCACGACGGCCACTGGACCATCGAACGACTCGCACCCTGACTGCGACGCAGTGAATCGCCGGCCGAGCATCGGGGGCGCGATCAAACCAATGTCGAAACAGGGTGACGGAATGGTTGAACGGCCACCCGCGACCCGCAAGGCTGTCTCACATGACGGGAACAAAGGTCTTGGTCGTTGACGACGAACCCACGGTGCGCGAGGTCGTCGTCGGGTACCTGCGCCGCGACGGGCACGACGTCGCCGAGGCCGCCGACGGCCACACCGCCCTCGAACTGCTCGAGGCAGAACCCCCCGACCTCGTGGTGCTCGACATGATGCTTCCCGGAGTCAACGGACTCGACATCCTCCGCCGCGTCCGATCGACGAGCGACATCCCCGTCATCATGCTCACCGCTCGCGCCGAGGAGTCCGATCGAGTCGCCGGACTCGAACTGGGTGCCGACGACTACGTCGTCAAACCGTTCTCACCACGCGAACTCGCTGCTCGGGTCAACGGCGTGCTGCGTCGCTCCTCGGCGCGCGACACCAACGCACCACAGTCGTTGGAGTTCGACGGGCTGTTCGTCGATCCGCTCAGCCGGGAGGTCAAACTCCACGGCGAGATCGTCGACATGACCCCCAAGGAGTTCGACGTCCTCGCGTTCCTCGCCAGCTCGCCGCGGCAGGTCTTCTCGCGCGCCCAACTGCTCGAGCAGGTCTGGCAGTCATCGCCCGAGTGGCAGGACCCCGCCACCGTCACCGTGCACGTCCGGCGCATCCGCAACAAGATCGAAGCCGACCCCGAGAAGCCACGCTGGATCACCACGGTGTGGGGAGTCGGCTACCGGTTCGAACCGTGACCGGCGTCGACGCACATCCCGTCGCGACGCCCACCCTCGACCTCTCCGACATCCGGCACAAAGCCCACGGCATGAACCGTCTCGGTCGCCGGTTCCTCGGTGCGACCCTGGCCGTGCTCGGGGTGGCGATCATGATGATCGCCATCGCCGCGCAGACGATGTTCATCAACAAGCACGACCTGCGGCTGTTGATGTGGGTACTGATTCCCGCCGTGATGGGCGCCGCGGTGGTGGCGATGCTCCTCGCCCGACCCGTCGCCCGTGACGCCAAACGGATCTGCGACGCCGCCATGCGCGTCGCCGACGGCGACCTGTCGGCTCGGACCGGCGTACAGCGAAACGACGAACTCGGTGAAGCCGCCGAGATGTTCGACGTCATGGTCGATCGACTCGACTCGATCGAGTACGAGCGGTCGCTGATGCTCTCGTCGATCTCGCACGACCTTCGCACGCCCCTCGCGGCGTTGCGAGCAGCGGTCGAAGCGATTCGTGACGGGGTCGCACCCGACCCCGACATGTACCTGTCGGGGATGGAGCGTCAGGTGCGCGCGCTCACGTCGTTGGTCGACGACCTGCAACTCCACAGCCGCCTCGTCAGCGGCACGCTGGATCTCGACACGACGCGGCTCGACTTGAACGAACTCGTCGACGAAGCGATGGAGACGTTGCGCCCGCTGGCGGTGCAACGAGGCGTGACCCTGCTCCTCGAAGCGGAGTCACGAGTGATGGCCGACGCCGACGGATCCCAGTTCGGCCGCGTCATCCGCAACCTGCTCGAAAACGCCATCCGCCACGCTCCCGACGAATCGACCGTGGTCGTCCAGGTCACCGAATCGGCCGGCCACGCGCTGATGCGGGTGATCGACGAGGGCAGCGGCTTCCCCGAAGCGTTCCGAGCCCACGCCTTCGAGCCGTTCGCACGAGCCGACGAAGCCCGCGACATCCGCACCGGAACCGCCGGCCTCGGCCTGTCGATCGCCAAGGGCATCGTCACGGCGCACCACGGCACGATCTCGCTCGGCGACGGACCCGGCGGCATCGTCGAGATCCGCATCCCGAGCCGTCGCACCAGCTGACTCGCCGACCTGGTTATCTCCATCCCGGATGGAAGTCACCAGGTTCAGGGGCGCCAGGTGGTCGCCGCCTCGGCGAGCGCGTTGATGAGCCACTCGGTGTGCGGTGTGAGATCGGGGCTCTCCCAGTCCCACCACATCGGGCTCGACCCACGCACGCGAGGCGGCAGCTCGATCTGCACACCCTGCTGCGTCGGCAGGTTGACAGGGTTGGCGTCGTGGAGCCCCCGCAGCTTCTTCGGGATCGAGTCGAGGTCGGTGCGAACGTCGTAACTCGGCAGGTGCGATCGAAGCCGATCACCGACGTGTTCGGCGAACGGGCGGTTCTGTCCGCCGAGCAGCAACGAGCTGAACAGGCCCCGCCGACCGAACCCGTGGATCGTGATGACGATGTCGACGTGGTCGAGAAACGTGGCGAGCGCGGGGGATTCGGCGGGACGAACTCGGGTGGAGGCGAGGTGCTGGCGCATCCCGTCCGGTTGCACGACGGCATACAACGACGCGTCGGAACGCTCGGCTGCTCGCTCGGCGATCACGTCGGTCAGCCACTCGAGGTTGCCCCCGTGGTACGCCATGAAGCCGATCGACCCGCGCAGCTCGCAGACCTCGCGCACCCCGGGGGCGGCGAGGATCTCGGCGAACTCCGACATCGGCACATCTTGCCGCGTCTCGACGCGAACCGAACAACGGTGCTGCCCGTCCGCGCAGAGACCGGCCTACGATGCACGGCGCATGCTCGTGTGGATGGACCTCGAAATGACCGGACTCGATCACACGTCGGATGTGATCGTCGAGATCGCCACGTTGATCACCGACGACGATCTCAACATCGTGGCCGAAGGGCCCGACCTGGTCGTGCAGGCTCCCGAAGCCGCGATGGCTGCGATGGACCCGTTCGTGGTCGACATGCACACCCGCTCCGGTCTGCTCACGCAGATCAAGGAGTCGGAGATCACGCTCGAAGAAGCGGGAGCGGCGACGCTCGCGTTCATCAAGGAGCACGTTCCCGAACCGCGCAGCGTGCCGCTGTGCGGCAACTCGATCGGAACCGACCGCCGGTTCCTCGCTGCGTATCTCCCCGAGATCGAGGAGTACCTGCACTACCGGTCGATCGACGTGTCGAGCGTGAAAGAACTCGTGAAGCGTTGGTACCCGACCGTCGCCGATTCGCGTCCGCACGGCCACGGTTCACATCGTGCGCTCGACGACATCCGCGAATCCGTGCGCGAGCTGGTCTACTACCGCGAGCACGTCTTCGTCCCCGCCGACGCCGATCAAGCCGCCTCGTCCGCCGAAACCGCATCGTCCGACGAACCTGCCTGACCGTGTGATGGCGAGCGTGTTGCAGCGACACTCGGTCGCCCGCAGAGCCGCTCGCTTCGCGCTCGCAATCGGCGCCACTGCAATCGCTGCGGGTTGCGGCGGGAGCGAGCAGCCGATCTTCGTCGACGATGTCGTCGAGCCGGCCACGACCACCACCACGATCCTCGTCGTCCCGGCCACCACCGCGGCGCCGCCGGTCGTCGAACCGGTCGAGATCGCCAGAGCGTGGAGCCCGGAGAACGCCACCGCCGAGATCATCGGCACCGGCGCCGCGTCGACCGACGCCGTCACCGTCGACGACGTCCTGGTGACGCCCGAATCGTTCACGGTCGACGCCGATGGCGTGTTCACGGTGCGCGTGACGATCGCCGACGAAGGAGCGCACACCGTGTGCGTACGAGACGTCTGCTCGCGGGTGTACACGCTCGCCCCCGACGCCGAGACGTCGGCCGAGGTCGAGGCCAAGATCGCCGAGGCTCGGCCGCTCGCCGCAGCGATCTTCGACGGCGAGGCGCTGTTTCCCGAGTGGTCGATCGAGGTCGCAGGCCCGTTCAGCGGCACCGGCGGCAGCACCGACGTCGACTCGAAGACCATCACCGTCTACGCCAACCGTGGCCGGACGGTCGACGAGTACGTCGTGACGATTCTCCACGAGTGGGGACACGTGGTCGACGCCGAGCGCATGACCGCCGACGAACGTGTCGCCTATCTCGAGGCTCGCGGCGTCGATCCCGCCACGCCGTGGCGTTCCCCCGGCACGCACCGCCTCGACACGTGGGGCGACCAGCCGAGCGAAGACTTCGCCGAAGTGCTCGTCGCCCTCTGGACCGCCGACACCGAGACGCCGCACATTCCGCGAACTCTGGTCGACGCCGGAGCCCCCGATCAGGCGCTGTTCGATCAGGTGACCGCGCTCGTCACCGACTGACGACACGGCTGCGCAGGTAATTCCCGGTTCGCGCCGACGCGCGATGGATACGTTGCGGGGTGTTGGGGTTCGGGTGCGTATGAGGTTCCGGACCCGAACCCCAGCGCCCACCACACGCCTTCGCCGCAGTAGGTTCGAGCCATGCGAGCTGTGGTACTGCACGAACACGGAGGACCCGAGGTCCTCACGATCGAGAACGTCGACGAACCGACTCCCGGTCCCGACCAGATCCTGGTCGACGTCGCCTACACGGCGCTGAACCGCGCCGACACGCTGCAGCGCATGGGCGGCTACGCCGATCCGCGCAACCCGGCGGTCGAGATCCCCGGACTCGAGTACGCGGGCACCGTCGCCGCGATCGGCGCCGACGTCACCGAGTGGAAGATCGGCGACCGGGTGATGGGCATCGAGTCCGGCGGCTGTTACGCCGAGAAGGTCGTGACGCACGCCCGTCAGGCATTGCCGATCCCGTCCAACATCGACACGGCCGATGCCGCGGCCATCCCGGAAGTGTTCCTCACCGCCTGGGACGCACTCGTCGTCCAGGGCGGACTCACGAGCGGTCGGTGGGCACTGGTCCACGCCGGTGCCTCGGGCGTCGGCACGGCGGGCATCCAGATCGCCAAGGCGATCGGCGCGCGGATCGCCGTCACCTGCTCGGCGGGCAAGGCCGACGCGTGTCGCGAACTCGGCGCCGACCTCGTCCTCGAACGCAGCCCGGCCGACTGGCTCGGCGCACTCAAGGCCGAGGTTCCGCAGGGGGTCGACGTGATCCTCGACGTGGTGGGTGGTGACGAAGCCGACCGCAACTTCCGCGCCGTGGCGATGGACGGCAGCATCATCCAGGTGGGGCTCATGGGCGGCGGCTCAGCGCCGGTCAACATGGGGTTGCTGCTGATGAAGCGCATCACCTGGACCGGAACCACCCTGCGCGCCCGGCCGCTCGAGCGCAAGCTGTCGCTGTGCCAGCGCTTCATCAGTGAGATCATCCCGCTCGTCGAATCCGGGGCGCTCGTTCCGGTGATCGACTCGCGCTACGCCCTCGACGACATCGCCGACGCGCATCGCCACATGGAGGCCAACCGCAACGTCGGCAAGATCCTGGTGAGCGTCGCCTGACCGTGGTCTGAGCGTCGGGCGGGTCGCTCGCTGCGCCGCGAGGAGCGTCGCCGGCGCTCCACCGAGACGTGGGGTCAGGCAGGGGTGAGTTCGTCGTCGTCGGCGTGCGTGTCGTCGTCGTCGATTTCGTCGTCGGCGGTGTTCGCACGGCGCAGTGAGAACCAGGCCCCGGCGCCCAGGATCAGCGCAGCGGCGAGGGCGAAGGGAAGCACCGGGAACCCCGAATCGCTCGACGACGGATCGCCGTAGGTGAACGACGTGGCGCCGCGCACTTCGCCACCGCTGGCCGTGGCCGTGCCGGTGTAGCGGATGAAGTACGTCCCCTCGTCTTCGAGCAGGTCGAAGTCGAGGCGTGCCCCGCTCGGCCCGGTCTTGGTGGTCGTGCCACCCAACTCGTCGAAGTTCTCGCCGTCACCGCGGTCGTACACCAGGTCGAGTTGGATGTCGTCGTCGATGTCGAAGTCGAACTCGAGTTCGGCGAACGTGATCGGCTCGTCGATGCGTTCACGAGAACGCGGCGACGAGAAGCGGACGTCGTCGTTGCCTTCGTCGATCGCCGTCGGGGCACCCCACGTGAACGAGATGGCACCGACCATCACGTGGCCGTCGGACGGCACGGGCGCGAGGTAACGGAGAAAATACGTGCCCTCGACGGTGAGTTCGGGGAAGTCGACTCGGGCGGTCGTGTCGCCCGTCTTGGTCGTTTCGCCGCCGACGTCGACCGTCGAACCGTCACCGGGGTCGTAGGTGAGGAACAGCTCGACGCTGTCGCCGATGACCTCACCGAAGTCGATCTCGGCGCTCGAGATCGGTGCGTCGATCACCGATCGGTCGGCCGGCACCGAGCTCGCGATGTCGTCGTGCGCGGCAGCGGGCGCAGCGAGCGCGAGCGACGACGCAGCGGCGGTGACGGCGGCGATCACGAGCATCCGCCATCGTCGAAACACCGTCGGGCGGTCGGTTCGCGCGGAGCGGGAGGCCATACCCCCATTCAATCAGTCGGTTCGTGCGCTGACCCGTCGACCCTTCCAGCCGACATCGCGACGAAACACGACCATCACGGCACTCCGTACGAAGATCGCCACGAACACCACCACGAGGAGCGGATAGAACAGCGCCGCGACCGGATGTGTGGTTCCGGCGCGACGTCCGAGCACCCAGACCTGGGCGGCGCTCAGCGGGTACACGAGCGGCGCGGCGATCCAGCCGCCGGCCAACGACCAGACCCAGGCGGCGGTTGCGAGGCCGATCCACCACGGTGTGAACCGCGCGCCCGTGGCGATGCTGCGGCTCCAGCCGCTGACGAGCTCGCGGAACCCGGCCGGATACATGCGAAACGTCGTGCCCTCCGGTCGGCCCACGAAGAGGCGTGAACGCCCGACCGCTCGTGCGAGCCCGATGTCTTCGGTGTGCATGGCGCGCACCGTCGGGTCGGCGTGTCCGCCGGCGGATTCGTACGCCGCTCTGCTCACGGCGATCACCGGCCCGAACGCCACGGTCGCCGCCGCTCGAGAACCCAACGGGGTGAACGCTCCGCTCCCCATCAATGCCGTGACGTTGCACAGCAGACTCGGCTGCTCGCCGACGGTGTGCATCCGATGCCACGGCTGCATCGACACGAGCGAGTCGGGCTCCTCGTCGACGGCGGCGGCGAGGTCGTCGAGCAACGTCGCGGACGGTTGTACGTCGGCGTCGAGGAACACGAGCGTGTCGGCCGTTGCGTGACGAGCCCCGGCCGAGCAGGCGTTCGGCTTGCCCAACCAGCCGTCGGGAAGCGGCGGAGCGCTGATCACGTCGACGTCGAACGCTCGGGCCACGCGGGCCGTCCCGTCGTCGGAGTCGTCGTCGACCACGATGATCTCGTCGCCCGCACGTCGCTGCGCGACCAACGGCCGGAGCAGGTGGGGGAGGGCGTGCGCTTCATTGCGGGCGGGGATGACGACCGCCACCGGGGTCCGGCTGGTGGTCGGCGGGCGGTGCGGCAGCGGACGAGCGTGCCAGAGCAGCAGCCAGCCGAGCGCCCACCCGATGGCGAAGATCACCAGCTCGGCCGGGTCGTGGCCGACCCCGGCGATGTCGAACCCGATCACCGCTCGAGTCGCCATGTCGCAGTCTGCATCATCTCACTCTGGTCGCCCGGGGAATTTTCTTCAAGAAAGTGCAAGACCCGACCTGGTGCCCGCTCTTGCACGGTGAGCGACAACGCGAACCACGACCAGGAGCATCCCATGCACACCGCACCACAGCCGATCATCCCGACGACCATTGCACCGGCGGACACCATCCGTCACGCCCCGCCGTCGACGACGGGTCTGCGACCCGTGCGGCTGTTCGCAGCACTCGGACTCCTCGCCGTTCCCGCGGCCGGCGTCGCCGCCACCACGGCGATCGACCCGATGGCGGCCGACACGCAACTGCTGCTCGCCGGAGGGTTCATCGCCTTCGGCTTCGGATCGATCGTGGCGCTGATGACCACGCACCGCCCGAGGGGACGCCTTCGCGCCCACTGAACGGCCGCCGCCGCATCGTCCGCCTGCCCCGCTCACCCGACCACCCGGAACCCACACAGAAAGACCAGACCATGGACCTCACCATCGCCCTCACCGACACCCGCATGACGACCAGTGCGACCGGCCGTTCCGCTGCCGTGCTCGACGCTCCCGACACGCTCGACGAGACACCGTTCGAGATGTCGGATCTCGACACGAGCTACCCCCGCTGCTCCGACGGCAATGGGACCCTGTCGCACCTCTTCTTCTCCGACGACGACTACGAACTCGCTCGCGCCAAGTCGATCTGCTCGGCGTGCGGGCTCAAGGACGACTGCTTGAACGACGCGATCGAACGCTCCGAGCCCTACGGCGTGTGGGGCGGCAAGCTCGTCCTCGACGGCGTGCCGGTGGAGTTCAAGCGCAAGCGCGGCCGCCCGCGCAAGAACCCGTTGCCCGTGCTGGTGGTCGACGAAGTCCCCGCACCGCCGCACCGAGTCGCGTGAACCATCCCCCCGGACATGCCCCGCATGCTGGGCCGATACAACTTTTTCGCCGAGAACGCGAAACTCTCTTGACCTGCGCGCACTGAACGTGTTTGCCTGGTCTCCGTGCGCCGACTGGCGCGCGACGAAGAACACGACGAGAAAGGACGAACCAATGGTCACGACGCTGATGCACACGCCGACCCGCAAACGGTTCGTCCCGCGCGCCCCGAAGATGTCGTTCTCGATGTCGTCGAAGCCGTCCGTCGTGTCGCCTGCCGCCTCGCACGTTGCGTTCCCCGCATCGGCCGCAGCCGCCTCGACCACCACCACTGCACCGACGAATCGTTGGCTTGGTGGCTTCGACGGTCTGGGTTGCGGAGACGCCCACGCGTATGGCACCAAGCGAATTCTTCCCGGCCGCCTCGGAGGCATGACGTAACACCAACGTCACGCAACCTCTTCGAGGCCGCCGGGTTCACATGAACCCGGCGGCCTTTTTGGTTTTCGATCTTCCATCCATCACATCCAGCCAGAACATCCAGAACATCCAGAACACCCAAGAACACCCGATCACCCATCACACCCAGAACAGAAAGCACCTCCAATGACCACTGCACTCCGCTCCAAGCCCACCGCTCGTGACTGGGCACCGAACGACTCATCCACCCATCTTCCGAACCCGAACTCCGACATCGAGGACACCGACATGACCATCACCTTCACCGTGCCGAGCGACAGGATCGACCCGTCGATCGACCCGCTCGCGCCCGACAGTCCCACCGAGGTCGCCGAACCGCCTGGTTTCGAACAGGACCTCGACGACTCGCTCGCCGCGCGCGCTCCGGTCGCTCGCTGTGCCGACGGCAACGGCACGATGGCCGGACTCTTCTTCTCCGACCACGTCGTCGACATCGCCCGCGCCAAGGCCATGTGCGCCCTGTGCCCACTCGCCATCGACTGCCTCAACGGGGCACTCGAGCGCGAGGAGCCGTGGGGCGTGTGGGGCGGAGAGCTCATCTCCGGTGGGCGCATCGTCGCCAACAAGCGCCCGTGCGGCCGCCCGCCGAAGACCCCTCGCCCCGAGGTGGTCTACGACGAGATGGGCCCGGTCGGCCTCGACCTCACCGCCTGACTCGACCCGGCCACCGGGTGAGAGGTGAGCGCTTCCCCCCCCCGGCGCTCACCTCTCACCCGCCGAGGCGATTCCCGGCCTGGCTGAAAATCGTCGCGTGAGGATGATTTCTGGCCTGGCTCAGAATCGTCGCGTGAGGGTGATTTTTGGCCTGGCTGGAAATCGTCGCGTGAGGATGATTTCTGGCCTGGCTCAGAATCGTCGCGTGAGGGTGATTTCTGGCCTGGCTCAGAATCGTCGCGTGAGGGTGATTTCTGGCCTGGCTGAAAATGGTCGCGTGGGGGTGAATTTTGGACTGGGCAGATGTCGTCGCGTGGGGGGGGGTGATTTCTGGACTGGGCAGAAATCGTCGTGGGTGGCGTTCCGTGAACGTTCACGGGGACTCGGGGCGCGTCTCGACCACGGCTGATTACCCTCGACAGGGTGAAGATCCGACCACGTCTCCTCGCGGCATCGCTGGCGATCGCCGTCGTGGTGAGCCTCGTCGGTGGGTACCTCGTGTCGAGGTCGAACGACACCGACGCCGGTACCGACGCCGTGCTCGACGAGCCCGGCGAAGTGCCCGAACCCGTGCCGTCACTCGCCACGATCCCCGACCTCTCCGGCGATCGCCTGCCGGTCGTCGACGTGTACGACGCCGACGGACAGGCCATCTCGACCGCCTCGCTGCTCGGACAGCCGATGGTCGTCAACTTCTGGTACAGCACCTGCGTGCCGTGTGCGAAAGAACTCGCCGACTTCGCCGACGTGCACGCCGAGGTCGGCGACGAGGTCCGATTCGTCGGCCTCAACCCATCCGATGCACCCCCGGTGATGGAGCGGTTCGCCGGTGAACGCGGCGTCGAGTACGAACTTCTCGGCACGTCGTTCGAAGACGTGCTGGCCGAGTTCGACATCGCCTTCTTCCCCTACACGCTGTTCGTCGCCGCCGACGGAACCATCGTGGAACAGACCGGCGTCCTCGACGCCGACGGCCTTCGCTCGAAGGTCGACGACCTCTTGGAGTACGACACATGAGTCTCTGGTTCGTCGCGGGCATGCTCGCGGCCGTCAACCCCTGCGGGTTCATCCTCCTGCCGACGTACCTGATGTACTTCCTCGGGCTGCAAGGCTCCGACGAGAAGCTCACGCAGCGCGAAACACTGCGTCGGGCGCTCAAGGTGTCGGGCGCGCTCAGCCTCGGTTTCATGGCGGTCTTCATCGTCGCCGCCGGCCTCGCCAACTACTTCACGAGCTGGCTCACCGAGAACGCCAAGTACGCCACCGGCTTCTTCGGCGTCGCGCTGCTGGTGCTCGGTGCCGCGATGCTCTTCGGCTACAAGCTCCCGTTCATGAACCCGCAGCGGCTGCAGGGTGAGAAGGACCAGACGGTCAAGTCGATGTTCATCTACGGCGTCGCCTACGCCGTGGCGTCGCTCGGTTGCACGATCGGATTCTTCATCTCGGCGGTCTTCGCCACCAGCCGTTCGGGTGGTGTGCTCACCGGCCTCCGAAACGGCGTCGCCTACGGCGTCGGCATGGCGGTGCTGGTCGGCGGTCTGACCGTGGCGCTGGCGTTCGCCAACACCGGCCTGGTGTCGTTCATCCGCAAGGGCCTGCAGTACATGGATCGCATCGCCGCAGCCTTCGTGCTGCTGTCGGGTGTGTACCTCCTCTGGTACTTCTACTGGGTCGACCTCAAAGAGGAAGGTGACGCCATCACCGACTGGGTCCAGTACCGCCAGAGCGACGTCAACACCTACCTCAGCGATCACAAGTGGGGCGTCACCGTCGTGCTGTTCGCGCTGCTCGGCGCCACGATCGCCTACGTCTACACGAAGAGCGCAACCGTGCTCGCGTCTGCGGTCGCCGTCGGGGTCGTGGCCGGCGGGCTGTTGTCGCACGACTGGGTGGCCACCGGCATCATCGGCCTCGCCGTCGCGGTCGCCGGTGCGCTCGGCTTGATGCAGGATCAGCGCGACGTCGGCGCCGAACCCGATGACATCGACCCACCGCCCGAGGCTCCACCCGAGGGATACGAGCACTTCACGCCCGACACCTCGAACGCGAACTGAGCGGCGGCACGTGCGGTGACCGCCCAGTCGGGCTGGGGCGGTCGGCGCCGGTTTCGGTACGGTCGGCGAGATGGCTGACGATTTCGACCCGCGCACCGTTCCCGTTCGACCAGCCGCAACGGTGATGATGGTTCGTGACCGCGATGGTCACGACGGCATCGAGGTGTTCATGCTGCGCCGCACCGGTCGGGCGACCTTCGGCGCAGGCATGTACGTGTTTCCCGGTGGGCGCGTCGATGACGTCGACGGCGCTGCCGCGATCGAACCGTTCTGCCGCGGCCTGGACGATGCCAACGCGTCGGCACAGATGCGACTCGAAGCGGGTGGCCTCGCCTACTGGGTCGCGTCGATCCGCGAGTGTTTCGAGGAAGCGGGCATCCTCCTCGCCACCAAGCGCGACGGTTCGGAACTCGTGCTGAACGCCGACGACCGCCACGCCGTGCACGACGGCACGCTCTCGATGGCCGAACTCTGCCGACGCGACGACCTGGTGCTCGAACTCTCGACCACGCAGTACGTCGACCACTGGATCACGCCGATGGGGGAGAACAGGCGGTTCGACACACGCTTCTTCGTGACCGAGGCACCGGCCGGCCAGGAGGGCGTACACGACGACAAGGAGACCGTCGACAGCCTGTGGGTCAGCCCCGCCGATGCGTTGTCGATGATGGAAGCCGGTGAGCTGCAGATGATGCCGCCGACCGTTGCCAACCTCACCTGGCTTGCTCAGCACGCGTCGGCCGCCGACGCCGTTGCCGCGGGTGAAGCGCTGACCGACATCTCGCCGGTGCTGCCGAAGTTGAAGCGCGACGAGAACGGCAAGTTCATCGGCATCTCCCGACCAGGCGACGACGACTACCTCACCCTCGACGTCGACGACCCCGAGTTGGCGAAGTACCCCGAACTCCAGGCCTGAACCGACTGACGGTCAGAACCGGACGCGGCGCCCGATCAGGCCTTCGCGTCGAGTTCGGCGAACGCCGCGTCGACCGTTTCGAACAGCCGCGCGGTGCACCCGGCCATGTCGACCTGATCGGGGTCGACGACCGGCGCGAGCTCGGTCGAGATGTGCTCGGCGATCGAGCGGAACACGTCGGCGGCCGGCCCGACTCCGGCGATCGACACCGGGTCGCCCGCGTCGCCACCCGCCGAGACCGATGGCTCGATCGGGATCTGGCCCAGCAATGGAGCGCCGATCGACGCGGCGAGCGCCTCGCCTCCACCGGATCCGAACAATGCGTGTTCGACTCCGGCGGAGTCGGTGAACGCGCTCATGTTCTCGATGACCCCGACGACCTTCAGGAAGCTGCGCTTGGCCATGTCGGCAGCGCGCTGGGCGACCTTCTGCGCGGCGAGGGCCGGCGTGGTGACGACCAGCAGGTCGGTCTTGGGCAACATGCGGGCGAGGCCCATCTGCACGTCGCCGGTTCCGGGCGGCATGTCGATGAGGAGGTAGTCGAGCTCGCCCCACTGCACGTCACGCAGGAACTGCTCGACCGCCTTGGTGAGCATGAGCCCGCGCCACATGAGCGCCGTGTCTTCGCCGACGAGGAATCCCGTCGACACGACCTTCAGCAGCCCGTCGCCGACGCGCCGTTCGTTCGGGATGATCAGCGGCTTGTCGTGGCCGTCGACGCGTTCGGCCTCCATGCGCTCGTCGATGCCGAGGAGCCGCGGGACCGAGAAACCCCAGATGTCGGCGTCGAGCACGCCGACCGTGTGGCCGAGACCGGCGAGTGCGGCGGCGAGGTTGACGGTGACCGAACTCTTGCCGACGCCGCCCTTGCCCGAAGCGATGGCGAGCACGTTGCAGGTGGACGGCACCATCGTGTCCGGAGCGTTCTCGCGGGCGTTCCAGCGGGCTTTGGTCATGACCTCGCTGCGCTCCTCGGCGTTCATCTCGCCCCAGGTGATCGCGACCTTGCTGACGCCGGGGTGCAACTCGACGCGATCTTTGACTTCCTTCTGGATGTCGGCGCGCATCGGGCAGCCGGAGATGGTGAGCTTGATCTCGACCGTGACGACGCCGTCGTCGGCGACCTCGACCGAGGGCACCATGCCGAGCGACACGATGTCGGCACCGAGTTCGGGGTCGATGACCGATTCGAGCACGCCGCGCACCTCCTCGGGCGTGGGCGGCGCTGGGCGCCTCGCCTGTCCGGTGGAGGTGGCGTCGCTGACCATGCGGTAATTTTACCGGCGAATGCCGTGTAATCTCGTCGTGTGGAAACGCTGGTGCCTCTCGACGTGCTCAAAGCACTCGGCGACAACACCCGCTACGCGATCTACCTCGAGCTCGCCCGTTCGAGTCGGCCACTCGCCACGAGCGACATCGCCGCCACCCTCGGCCTGCATGCCAACACGGTGCGCCCGCACCTCGAGCGCATGCGCGATGTGGGGTTGCTCGAGGTGCATGTCGGAGGGCGAGGTGATGTGGGTCGTCCGCAGCACCGTTACGCCATCGCCGAGTCGGCCCCGCTGCTCGGCCTCGAACCGCCGACCACGCCGGTCCTCGCCAAGATGGTGCTGTCGATGGCCAAGCGGCTCCAGGCCAGCAGCGACGACGCGGCAGCGGTCGGCGACGAGGAAGGCCGCCGTCGAGCGCGTCCGTACGCCGAGGCGCCGTCCACGCTCGAAGCACTCGTGTCCGATCTCGACAAGCTCGGCTTCGACCCGGTGGTCGCCGATGCGCACCCCGCCACACAGTCCGCCACACACGCAGATGGCCCCGACGACGACGGATCCGCGGTCATCGCGTTCGCGAACTGTCCGTTCGCGGAGCTGGCCCGGGAACATCCCGAGCTCGTCTGTGGTTTACACAGAGGGCTCATCGAAGGATTCGTCGACGAGATGGGCGACGCCACCACCCGTGACTTCGCCACCCTCACCAGCCGCACACCTTGCCGAGTGACCGTCTCGGCACGGTAAAATCTCACCCAATGGATTCCGGTACCCGGAATCGACCCATGGAGGTAACGAACATGATCACGCTCACCGATCCCGCAGCTGCCAAGGTCGGCGAACTTCTCGCCGCAGAAGGCGCTGAAGAACTCGCGCTCCGCGTCGCCGTTCGTCCCGGCGGCTGTTCTGGATTCTCCTACGAGATGTTCTTCGACGGCGACATCGCCGGTGACGACACCACGGCCGAATACGGCGACGACGGCAAGGTTCGCGTCGTGGTCGACCCGGCTTCGGCGCAGCTGCTCGAAGGCGCGACGCTCGACTACAAAGACGGCCTCGACCAGTCGGGCTTCGCCATCACGAACCCCAACGCCAGCCGCACGTGCGGCTGCGGCCAGTCGTTCTCCTGACCGGGAACGCTGTGATCGATCCGGTCGCAGCGAACTGACCGACGAACGAATCGAAGAGCGTCATTCGGTGTCTGACACCGAATGACGCTCTTTCGCGTTCTGGGGTCAGGCGTTGGCGAGGGCCAGGCGCTCGCGGAGTTCGTCGGCGCTCCAGATGGCGTCGAGTCGATCGACGATCTCGCCGGCCCGGTCCGTGATGAACAGCGCCGGTTCGAAGCTGAGCCCACTCGCCAGCACGGCCTCCGTGTAGTCCTGCGCGGTGAGGTCGGTGAACACCTCGGCGTGGACGAACACGAAGTCGTCGCCGAACTCCGGCTCGACCTCGATGAGCGCTTCGAGGGCCGGAGCGCAGGTGCCGGTCTGGCAGAACGCCGGCGTGCCGACGAGGTAGGCCACGGCGCGATCGACGTTGAGTGCCTCGGTCAGCGTGACGGAGTGGAACGGGCACATCGGATCACGAGTGCAGATCGGGTCGACGCCGGCGGGTTCGCCGACCGTAGGCGTGTCGAACCCTGCAAGCAGTTGGCCGGGGAGCGGCACGGCGACCTCGGAAGGGTCGAACACCTGGAAACTCGCCCCGGTGGCCGGGCCGCCGTCGACGACCAGCGAGTAGATGCCCGGCTCGTCGATCGTCGGACGCCAGACGTAGTACGACGACGGCGACACGTCGAAACGAGGCGCGACCATCCGGTCGCTGATCTGGTTGCCGTCGATGTCGGCGACGTACGCGCCGAGTTCGTCGGGTCCGTCGTTGACGAACGCCGCGTCGCGCGTGAGGCTGTGGGGGAGGCGGACCTCCCCGGGTACCAGCACCGTGTTCGGGAAGCGCTGCACGAGGATGAACGTGTCGGGAGCGAGCTCGCTGCCCGCTCCGTCGGCCGGGGACTCGGCGTCGTCGTCGCCCGAGCATGCGGCCAGCAGTCCGGCCGCGGCGGCACCCGTCAGGAAGGTTCGGCGGCCGATCCGCGTGCGGCCGTCGGACGGTGATTCGGGAGGTTGCTGCATCTGCGGACCTGTTACTCCTGCGTTTGAGTGTCTATTTCATGTCATTGGGCGGACGAATGCTCGGCGTCGTTGAATCGGCCACCCTCGACCTGCGATCGTGTTGAGGCCATGAGCGACTCGAACCCGAATTCTCAACGACGTTACCGCCGGAGAATCCTCGGCTGGGGTCTGTTCCTCCTCGTTCTCTGCTTTGTCATACCTGCGATCTTCGTCGTCAAGTGGGTGCACAGCGACCTCGAGAACCGGGTCGGCAACGAGTTGGCCGACAACGGTGTCGACGGAGTGACCGTCTCGTTCTCGGGCCAGGACGGCACGCTGCGCTGCGCGTCGGCGCTCGATGATCCCGACGCCGTGATCGACCTCGCGGTCGACGTGTACGGGGTCCACTCGATCGACCTCGATCCGAGCTGCCTCGGCGGGCGCACCCCGAGCACCGACGTCGATGTCGAGACGACCGAACCGAAGCAGCCGGCAACGACCGATCCGGAGCCGCCCGCGACCGAGCCGACCAACACGGCCGAAGCGACCACGACCACCCAGGTCGAGCCCGAGCTCGAATCGCTCGTCGACGTGACCCGAGCCGACCCGCAGTTCAGCCAACTCGCGAGCCTCATCGACACGGCCGATCTGGCCGACACGCTGGCCGAAGACGGCCCGTTCACCCTGCTCGCACCGACCGACGACGCCTTCGACGCGGCGTTCGACGCGCTCGGCGCCGATGCGTTCGAAGCGCTCACCTCCGACCAGGAGATGCTGCGCAGCGTGCTGCTCCACCACGTCGCCGAGGGGACGATTCGCTCGACCGACTTCGCTGCCGGCCCGCTCACGATGCTCGACGGCACCGATGTGGAGGTCGAACCCGGCGACGTCGGCGTCACGTTCACGAGCGGTGAGATCGTGACCCTCGCGTCCGATCCTGCACAGCTCGACATCGAAGCGGCCAACGGACTCGTCCACGCGGTCGACCAAGTGTTGCTGCCCGTCGAGCTCGACCTCGCTCCCGCGGTCGACATGGCCACGACCGTGGCGACCCTCGAGAACGGCCAGCTGACGCTCACCGGCACCGTGGCCTCCGAGGAACAGCGCGCTGCGCTCGTCGCTGCCGCGCAGGCGCAGGTGGCGTTCGGCAACGTGATCGATGAATTGGTGGTCGACCCCGATGCGGCCGTGGCCCGCGCCGACATCGACCGCCTCGCCATCGCGATCGGCACGATGCCACCCAACCTCGTGTCGGGTTCGGCGACGCTCGTCGGCGACGCACTCCGAATCGAAGGTGTGCACACCGGTGCCGACGCCAGCGCCGCGCTCGAAGCCGCCGCCGGCGAGCTCGGCGCCGAGCTGAGCATCGAGGAGCGTGCCGACGCCGACGACGCGTCGGCGCAACAACTCCAGGACGAACTCAACGAGTTCGTGCGCCTCAACCCGATTCTCTTCGAATCGAACTCTGCCGAGCTCACCGCCGAGGCCGACGCCGTCGTCGAACAGGTCGCGGCGAGAGCGCAACGGTTCGTCGGTGTCGACATCACGCTGATCGGACACACCGATTCCGATGGCGACCCGGCCCGCAACCTGACGCTGAGCGAAGAGCGGGCTGCCACGGTGCTCGCCGAACTGGTCGAGCTCGGGCTCGACCCGGCCACGCTCACCGCCGAAGGGCGAGGCATCACCGAACCGATCCTCGACGAGAACGGCGTCGAGGACAAGAATGCAAGCCGTCGCGTCGAGTTCCTCGTCAGAGCGCAAGCATGACGCCCATCCATCGCCGTGAGCGCACGCTCACATCCACCACCCCACGTCGTGAGGACATCTCGTGCCATACACCCTGTTGAAGTTCCTGCTCTGGTTCGGCCTCGCCGCACTGATCGGCGGCGTGATCGGTTGGTTGCTCCGCAGCCTCAAGTGCCGAGCAGAGATCGCCGACGCCCGGTCGGCCAACGTCGACGTCGACGACGTCGATCGCATGCGCCATCGTCTCGCCAACCTCGAACAGGTGGTGGCCGAGCGTGATCGTCTGCGTATGCAGGTCGCCGATCTGCGCGCCGCAGATTCGCCGGGCGTGGTCGGTGCACCGGTCGATGATGTGATCGAGCCGGAGGCCGACGAGCCCGCCGAAGCGCCAGCTGACACCGAGACGGCGGGGTCGGACTCGGGCGACGCCGACGAGCCTGCTGACACCGACGCCGATGCGACGAGCTCCGGGATCATGCCGGATCCGTCGGACGCCGACGGTGACGCCGCCGACGAAAACGAACGGCCCGCCACGGTGGCAGGTCTCGTCGCCGTGCCCGACCCGATCGATGCCGATGCCGACGACGCCAACGAGGCCGATGCCGACGACGCCAACGAGGCCGAGGCCACCGAGGACGGCATCACCGAGGACGGCGTCGAGGCCGACGCCACCGAGGCCGAAACCCCCGCTGCCGATGCCGATGCAGCGCGAGCGGCCGACGCCCCGGCGCTCGACCTCGCAGCAGCAGCCGCGGCGATCGGCAAGAAGATCGCGCTCGACGACCTGACCGTGGTCGAAGGCATCGGTCCGAAGATCTCGGAGCTGTGCCGTGGCATCGGCATCGACACCTGGCGCGGACTCGCCGACACCGACACCGCCGACCTGCGTTCCATGCTCGACGCAGCCGGCCCGCGCTATCAGATCCACAAGCCCGAATCGTGGCCACGTCAGGCCGAACTCCTCGCCACCGGACAGTGGGAGGCCTTCGTGGCGCTGACCGACGAACTCGACGGTGGCCGCTGACCGCTCGGCACCGGCCTCGACGCGGGCCGACCATGCCGGCAGGGCGTGCCAGTGAATGTGCCGCTGGGCGATGTCGTGAGCCGCGCATGATCCCCACGGCCACATGACCATCGACTTCGAGCTCGACGGTGACTCGGTCGTCGTGACCGACGACGCCGTGTCGTTGCTCGACGCGTTGCGCGACGAGCTCGGTGTGCGCTCGCCCAAAGACGGATGCAGTCCGCAAGGCCAATGTGGCTGCTGCACGGTCCTGGTCGACGGCAGACCGCGCGTGGCGTGCGTGACCCCGGTGAGTCGTGTCCGTGGGCGATCCGTCACGACGGTCGACGGGCTCGCCGACCGAGACGCGTGGGCCCGAGCGTTCTGCGATGCCGGCGCGAGCCAGTGCGGCTTCTGCACCCCCGGCATCATCGCCCGCTTGTCGGTGCTGACACCCGAGCAACTCGCCGATCGCGAGGCGGTCGACAAGGCGCTGCTCGCACACCTGTGCCGCTGTACCGGCTGGCAGACCGTGCGCGAGGCAGCGGTGCGCGTGGCTCGCGGTGACGCTCGCGAACCGCTCGACCGTGACCTCGCAGCAGCCGAGCGACGCGCGCTGATCGAAGGCGGCGCGGCGCAGACCGTCGGAGCGCAGGTGGCGCTCGGGTACGGCGGGTTCAGCGACGACGAGGCCCCTGACGACGCACTCGTCGCGCTGCTCGGCCAAGACGGCGAGTGGGTGGCCGCCGAGACGATCGGTGCAGCTCGTCGCCTCGCCGGCAAGGTGCAGGGTCGGCGCACGACCGCGGCGGCGCAGTGGCCGATCGAACTGCCGCCGGGGGAGTGGGCCCGATCGCTGCAGACCACGTGGGTCGAACCGGCCTACCTCGAACCCGACGCGGCATGGTGTTCGCCCGGCGGTCAGCCGAGTTCTCCGCTCGGCAACGGGGGAGCGTTCGGTGGCAAGTCCGACTCGAGCGTCGGCTCGGTCGCCCGTCGGCTCGCCGACCAGCACGGCCGCACCGTGCGCGTGCTGTTCGCTCGCGAAGACGTCGTCCGGCTCGGAGCCAAACGACCTCCGCTGGCGGTCGGTGTCGCCGCCGACGGCTCGGGCACGGCGCGAGTCGCCCGCCCGGCGAACGTCGCCGACGAGGAGACGATTCGCCACGCCCTCCGCTCGGTCGCCCCCGCCGTCGACGTCGAGTTCGTCGATCTCGCCGGACCGCCCGTGTCGGCAGCGCTGCGCGGTGCGGTGTGGGCGGAGGTCGCCGCCGTCGTCGCGTCGCTCGGCGAATCGCCCGACACGGTCACCTCGCCCGACGGGGCCACCGCCACCGCCGTGGTCGACGCCGATGGGCGACCGAACGTCACGGTCGACTGCGGCGACCCCCTCGACGACGTCGTCCTTCGCTCGTACTGCATCGGCGCGGTCCACATGGCGCTGGGGCTCGTCCTCGGCGAATCGATCGCGCTCGACGAAGACGGCGTGCCCCTCGACCTGACGATCCGATCGTTCGGCGTGCTGCGGGCCACCGACACACCCGAGATCGACATCGCGATCGCTCCGAGCAGCGCCGGTGACCCCGTCAACGCCAGCGATGCGGTGTTCGCCGCAGCCCTCGCAGCGGCCTGGCGACAGGTCGATCATCCTTTGCAGTTGCCGACCTCGGCGCGCCTAGCCTGATCACATGCCAAAGCCCCTGGGTCCCTACACACCGGTCGTTCGCGCTGGCGACTACGTCTTCGTCTCAGGCCAGGGCGGCCTGCTCGACGGTTCGGTCGTCGACGGCGGCGTCGTGCCCGAGACCGAGCAGACGATGAAGAACCTCCAGATGCAACTCGAATCGGTCGGCGCGTCGATGAGCGACGTCGTCAAGACCACGTGCTTCCTGACCGACATGGAGAACTACGCCGCGTTCAACGAGGTCTACTCGGCAGCGTTCGGCAATCACCGCCCGGCCCGATCGTGCGTGGCCGTCGCCTCGCTCCCGGCCAACTTCTTGGTCGAAGTCGAAGCCATCGCTCACTGCCCCGCCGGGTAACATCACGTCATGGCTGGAGCGATCGCCCTCATCGTCGTGATGATCCTGATTCCCGTCGGGCTGCTCATGAGCGGCGCGGCCGCGTCGGCGATCCTCGGCGAGTTCCTCCGTCGTGATGGCGTCGCTCGCCACCCCGGCAGCGAACTCCTCGAACTCGACGACTGACCGCCGACATGTCCGACATCACCGCGTCGGAGCAAGTCGCCGATCTCGTCATCGTCAACGCCCGATGCGTCGCGACGGTCGACGCACAGCGGCGTGAGATCGCCGGCGGCTGGGTCGCCATCACCGATGGTCTCGTCAGCGGCGTCGGGGACGGCCCCGCACCCGCGGGTCGACAGACGATCGACGCGTCCGACTGCCTGGTCACGCCGGGGCTCGTCAACACACATCACCACCTGTACCAGAACCTGACGCGGGCGTTCCCGCCGATGACCGACAAGCCGCTGTTCGGGTGGCTGCAGTCGCTGTACCCACTGTGGCGGGCGATCGACACCGAGTCGGTCCACGTGTCGGCGTGGGTCGGGTTGGCCGAGTTGGCGCTGTCGGGCTGCACCACGTCGTCCGACCACCTCTACCTGCACCCGCACGGCGCCGGTGACCTGCTCACGGCCGAGATCGACGCGGCGACCGACCTGGGCATCCGTTTCCACCCGACTCGCGGCTCGATGTCGCTGTCGGAGAAGGACGGCGGCCTCCCACCCGACGACGTGGTCGCCGACGACGACGAGATTCTCGCCGCGTGCGAAGCGGCCGTGAGCCGCCATCACGACCCGTCGCACGGAGCGATGACGCGCATCGCGCTGGCGCCGTGTTCGCCGTTCTCGGTCACCGAAGACCTGATGGTCCGCACGGCCGAACTCGCCGAACGGCTCGACGTGCGCCTCCACACGCACTTCGCCGAGAACGCCGAAGACGACGAGTTCAGCCTCGCCACGTTCGGTTGTCGGCCGATGGAGTACCTCGAGCGGACGGGCTGGTGCACCGATCGCACCTGGGTCGCGCACTGCGTCATGCCGAACCACGACGAGATCCAACGGCTCGGCGCAGCGGGCGTGGGCGCAGCGCACTGTCCGTCGAGCAACATGATCCTCGCCTCGGGGATCGCCCCGGTGGTCGATCTCCGCGCGGCCGGTGTCAAGGTCGGCCTCGGCGTCGACGGATCGTCATCTGCCGACGCCGCATCGCTGTGGCTCGAAGCACGCCAGGCCATGCTCCTCGCCAAACTGCGTGACGGCGCCGACGCCGGTACCGCGCGCATGGCGCTCGAAGTCGCCACCATCGGCGGTGCCGGGTGCCTCGGGCGCGAGGGCGAACTGGGCACCATCACGGTCGGTGCCGTCGGCGACATAGCGGTCTGGTCGCTCACCGGCCCGTCGTTCGCTGGTGCCATCGCCGACCCGATCGAAGCGTGGCTTCGTTGCGGGCCGACCGGAGCACGAGACACCGTGGTCGCCGGAACGCCCGTCGTGCGCAACGGCATGCTCGTGAGCGACCGTCTCGACGAGATGCTCACCGCTCACGCGTCGTTCGCCGCTCGGATTCAACAGCTCTGATCTCCACATCTGCCACCTGGCCGCTCGGGCGTGAGTGACAAGCGTGACGGCGAGGGTGACGCGGAGCGGCCCTCCCCGGTTGCCAGAATGTCGGAGTGACGTCCCCTCGTATCACCGGTCTCCTCCTCGTTGCCGCGCTCGGCCTGGCCGCGTGCGGCGGAAGCGACGCCGACACCACCTCCGGTGAGCCCTTCGAGGAGTCACCGCTGCCGACCATCGGACTCGGCTCCGACCTCGGCAGCATCTCGGGTAGCGCCGAGGTACGCGCCATCGACACCGGCAGCGTCGATTCGATCGTGATGATCGGCGACTCGATCACGGTCGGTGCCTCCCCCTATCTCGAAGAGCAGTTCGAGCAACTCGGCTTCGCCGACGTGTCGATCAACGCGCAGACCGGAAAGCGCATCGGCGTCACCTTCGGCGACAACGCGAGCGGAGCCGACATCGCCGAGTTCATCGCCGCCGGCCTCGAATCCGACCCCGAGGAGACGCTCTGGGTGGTGGCGCTCGGCACCAACGACATCGGCCAGTACAACGACACCGACGAGGTGGCCGCCGAGATCGACGAGATCCTCGACCCCATCCCCGACGGCGCACCGCTGATCTGGGTCAACACCTACTTCGGCGACCGGCCCGAAGCCACCGCCGAGGTCAACGAGGCGATCGAGTCCCGCCTCACCGCACGCGGCAACGCGACGATCGGGCGATGGAGCGAACTCGCCCCGACCGAGGGCGTGCTGCGCAGCGACGGCATCCACCCGGGCGACGAGGGCGCGAAGGTGTTCGCCAACCTCGTCACCACCACGGTGGCGAACTTCTTGCAGTGAACGGGGCGGTCAGCCGTCCCAGCGGGACTGACCGAAGCGATAGCCCACCGAACGCACCGTCTGGATCAGACCCGCGTGCTCCTCGCCGAGCTTGGCGCGGAGTCGACGGATGTGCACGTCGACCGTGCGAGCGCCGCCGTAGTACTCGTAGCCCCACACACGGCTGAGGAGGATCTCTCGGGTGAACACCTTGCCGGGGTTCTGCGTGAGGAACTTCAGCAGCTCGTACTCCATGTAGGTCATGTCGAGCGGACGACCGCCGATCGATGCCTGGTAGGTCTCGAGATTGAGCGTGAGATCGCCGTACTCGACGAGATCGGCCTGGACCACATCGGTCTCGGAGGTGAGGAGGTGGCGCAGGCGCGCTTCGAGCTCGGCCGGGTGGAACGGTGTCAGACAGAAGTCGTCGAACATGTCGTCACGATGCTCGAGCTCGTCGAGTTGCGTGCCCGCGACGAGGACGAGTGCCGGGATCGGGTCGGAGTGGTGCTTGCGGATCGTGCGGAGGAAGCTCCACGCGTTCTCGACGCTCTCGGTGGCGTCGATGACGACGCCGGCCCACCCGCCGTCGGGTTCGGCTTCGCCGGCTGCGCCGATCGAGCCGACGGCCTTCCACGAGTAGCCGGCGAGATCGAGCGTTCGCGCCAACTCGGGAGACGGTGGGTCTGGAACGACGGCGAGCATTCGAGTCGGATCAGCCATGGTTTCGGTCCGTTCAGAGCGCCTTGAGGTATCGGTCGGTCTCGAATGCGGTGACCTGGGTCTTGTAGGCCCGCCATTCGGAACGTTTGTTGCGGACGAACCACTCGAAGATGTGTTCGCCGAGCGCTTCACGCACGAGTTCGCTCTTCTCCATGACGACGAGTGCGTCGTTGAGCGACTGCGGAAGCTGCGTGATGCCGAGTTCGTCGAGCACGGCGTCGTCGGCTTCGAACAGGTTCGCGTCGGCCTCGTCGGGCAACTCGTACCCTTCCTCGACGCCCTTCATACCGGCGGCGAGCAACAGGCTGAACGCCAGGTAGGGGTTGCACGCCGGGTCGGGGGAGCGGTACTCGATGCGCGTGGCGTTGGGGTTGGAGTTCTTGGTGATCGGAACTCGGATGAGGCCACTGCGGTTGTTGCGAGCCCAGCTGACGTGCACCGGCGCTTCGAAGTTCGGCACGAGCCGCTTGTAGCTGTTGACCGTCTGGTTGGTGACGGCGGTGATCTCACCGGCGTGTCGCAGCAGACCGGCCATGAACGACTTCGCCGTGTCGGACAGGTCGTAGTCGTCGGACTCGCTGTAGAACGCGTTGTCGTCGCCGCGGAACAGCGACATGTGGAGGTGCATGCCCGAGCCCTGCAGGCCTTCGAGCGGCTTGGGCATGAACGTGGCGTGGACGCCGTTGCGGGCAGCGATCTCGCGCACCGCGAGGCGGAAGGTCATGACGCTGTCGGCCATGGTGAGCGCGTCGGTGTGGCGGAGGTCGATCTCCTGCTGACCGGGGGCGTCTTCGTGGAAGCTGTACTCGACCGGGATACCCAACGCTTCGAGCGTGCGGATGGTGCGCTTGCGCAGCTCGGAGGTGACCGCGCTGGTGCTGAGGTCGAAGAACCCGCCGTCGTCGATCGGCACGGGTGGCTTGCCGGGCTCGAGCTTCTCGAAGTAGAAGAACTCGACGTCGGGGGCCACGTAGAACGTGAGGCCGGCGTCGTGAGCGGCCTTGACGTGGCGTCGTAGCACCTGGCGAGGGTCGCCCTGGAACGGCGTGCCGTCGAGGTTGTGGATGTTGCAGAACACGCGAGCCTCGGGCGCCTGCGGGTCGCCCCACGGCAGCAGCTCGAACGTGTCGGGGTCGGGAATGGCCAGCACGTCGGCTTCCTGCACCCGGCTGAAACCGTCGATCGACGAGCCGTCGAAGGTCATGCCGTCGCTGAGTGCGTTGTCGAGCTCGGCCGGCGAGATGGCGAGGCTCTTGAGGTTGCCGAGCACGTCGGTGAACCAGAGTCGAATGAGTCGCACCCCCCGTTCCTCGACGGAACGAAGTACGTACTCCCGCTGTTGATCGATCATGTCCACACCCTCAGTCTCTCAGCTACTCGACGAAAAATCATGCTCCGGGTACTGCAACGGGGCGAAGCATGTGCCTCGCCCCGTCGCAGCAATCGGTCATCTCGGTGATCGGTCCGGATCGCGTGACCCGGACCGAGCCGTCACTTCATCGCGCTGCAGACCGTGTCGGTCATGAGGCGAGCGACCGTGTACGGGTCGATGTTGCCGTTGGGGCGACGGTCTTCGAGGTAGCCCTTGCCGTCGACCGAGCACTGCCACGGGATACGGATCGAGGCGCCGCGGTCGGACACGCCGTAGCTGAACTGGTCGTAGCGCTGCGTCTCGTGAGCGCCGGTGAGGCGGTCTTCGACACCTTCGCCGTAGTTGGCGATGTGGAGGGCGGCCTTCTCGCCGAGCGCCTTGCAGCCGGCTTCGATGTACTTCATGCCGCCGTCTTCGCGCATCTCCTTGGTGGAGAAGTTGGTGTGTGCGCCGGCACCGTTCCAGTCGCCCTTGACGGGCTTGGCGTCGATGCTGATGACGACACCGAAGTCTTCGGCGATGCGGTGGAGCAGCCAGCGGGCCACCCAGAGCTCGTCGGCGACTTCGAGGAGGCCGCGCGGGCCGACCTGGAACTCCCACTGGCCGGGCATGACTTCGGCGTTGATGCCGGAGAGGCCGATGCCGGCTTCGAGGCAGGCGTCCATGTGCTCTTCGGCGATCTGGCGGCCGGTGATGGCGTACTCGCCCACGCCGCAGTAGTACGGGCCCTGGGGTGCGGGGAAGCCGTCGTCGGGGAACCCGAGCGGGTTGCCGTTCGGCTTGAGCATGGTGTACTCCTGCTCGATACCGAACATCGGCTCGTGCTTCTTGTACTTCTTGGCGGTGCGGGCCGCAGCAGCGCGAGTGTTGGTGGGGTGAGCCTTGCCGCTGACGAGCATGACTTCACACATGACGAGGATGCTGTCGCCACCGCGGATCGGATCGGGGAAGACCCGTGCCGGCTTGAGCACGCAGTCGCTCTTGTCGCCGGTGGCCTGGTTGGTCGACGAACCGTCGAATCCCCACACGGGCATGTCGGCGAGCTCGGTGCCGTTGTCGTCGTCGAGAATCTTGGTCTTCGAGCGGAGCTGCGGTGTGGGCTCCGTTCCGTCGATCCAGATGTATTCGGCCTTGATTGCCACGATTGTCCTCAATCCTGTTTTTCTTGCTGGTGTTTCCAGGGCAGCACCGTATCGGCCACCTGATTGCAGCAGGGATCGTGTCAGCGGGCCGTTGCGTGGTCATTGCTCGATTGTGAACGCCGCGTGAACGCACGGCTGCGTCCGAGCGGCCCGGGAATCGCACTAGTTTCGGCTCATGCGCCGACTCTCGATCATGCTGTCCGTCGCACTGCTCGGGGCGACCGTGGCGCTCACCAACACGGCCGTTCCGACGGCAGCAGCACTCCCCAGCGGGTTCTCCGACGAGCTGGTCGCCGACGTGAATCGGCCGACCGCGGTCGAAGCGCTCCCCGACGGATCGGTCATCGTGCTCGAACAGGGCGGCACGATCCAACGGATCACGAGGGCGGCCGATGGCGAGGCGACGGTCACCTCGATGGGGTCGCTCACCGTGTGCAGCAACAGCGAACGCGGGCTGCTCGGATTCACCCCCGACCCCGACTTCTTTCTCAGCGGCTACGTGTACGTCTACTACACGATCCCGTCGACGCAGCCCGGCGGATGCCACAACCGGGTGAGCCGCTTCGTGATGACCGCGACGGGCCTCGACGTCGGTTCTGAGTTCGTGCTCGTCGACAACATCTCCTCGAACGCCGGCAACCACAACGGCGGCGACGTCGAGATCGGCAACGACGGTCACCTCTACATCGCAGTCGGCGACGCCGGCCGCGACCCGCGCAACGATTCGGGCAGCGCCGGGAACAACGATGCCGCACAGGACCTGTCGCTGCTCAACGGCAAGATCCTGCGCGTCGACCGTGCCACCGGTCGGGCGGTCGACGGCAATCCGTTCACCGCAACCGGCTCGGGCGGCGTCGAATGCCGGCTCCGAGGCAACGACACCACGACCCCGAACACGCCGTGCCAGGAGATCTTCGCGTCGGGGTTGCGCAATCCGTACCGGTTCGCCTTCGACCCGAACACGAGCGCCACCCGCTTCTTCATCAACGACGTCGGCCAGAGCACCCGCGAGGAGATCAACGAGGGCAAGCTCAACGCCAACTACGGGTGGCCCGAGCGTGAAGGCCAGTGTCCGCAGGGCGACAACCCGCCGTGCGACGAACCGCGCTTCGGGTTGACCGATCCCATCGAGGACTACGGCCGCGACCGCGGCCTCTACATCACGGCCGGGGCCTTCGTGCCCGACGGCGTGTGGCCCGCGGAGTTCGACGGCGGCTACCTCTTCGCCGACGGAGCGTTCGGCGACATCTGGCTGCGCGATGCCGATGGCGACGTCGACTACGACGATCCGGTCGTCGAGGCGATCCAGCCCACCGACATGACCTTCGTCCACGAGCCGACCGGCACGGCGCTGTGGTATGTGCAACAAGACGGCGAAGTGCATCGTGTGGCGGCGCCGTCTCCGGTCGCCGCGCCCGATTCCGGAGCGTTGCGGTACGAACCGCTCGACGCGATGGATCGACGATTCGACTCGCGCGAGCAGACGCCGGCTGCTCCGTTGCGCGCCGGGCAGACCCGCCTGATCGACGTCGACGCGCCGGCTGACGCGGTGGCGGCGATGGTCAACATCACGTTGGTCCGCCCTGCGGTGTCGGGCTCGTACGCGACGGCGTGGGAGCCGCGAACGTTCCGACCGACCACCTCCAACGTCAACGCGCCGGGAGGTTCCAACGTCGGCAACTCGTCGATCGTGCCGCTCGATGCCGACGGTCGACTCATGCTCTACACGTCGGTCACGACCGGCGTGGTCGTCGACGTCGCCGGGTTCTTCTTCGACGCACCCGACGCGCTCGCTGCGGGTCGCTTCGTCGCCCTGCCGCCCGCTCGTCTCGTCGACACGCGCGACCCGGTCTCCGACACCAACGAGTACGGCGGCATCGACGGATCCGACGACGTGCGCGTTCCGGTGGCCGGCAAGCTCGGCGTACCGAGCGATCTCGGTCAGATCAGCGCCGTGGCGGTCGTGATCGCCGGCATCAACAACGAAGGGTCGAGCGGCGGATTCGCCACGGCCTACCCGAGCGGTGGCGACGTGCCGCTGGCGTCGAGTGTGAACGTCAACGGTGACAACGACGTGCGAGCCAACCTCGCGATCCTGCCGGTCGGTGGTGCCGACGGGTCGATCGACGTGCTGATGCAGGGCGTCGACAACCTCACGGTCGACGTGGCGGGGTACTTCACCGGCGACGATTCGGAAGTCGACGGCGCCGGACGCTTCCACCTGTCGGCACCGACCCGGGAGTACGACTCGCGGACGGGGGAGGGGCCGGCCGGGCTCGGACTCTCCGGCACCGGAACGATCAATCCGACCGTGCCCGACGACGCATCGGCGATCGCGCAGAACCTCACGCTCGCCCCGTCGGGAGGCCGCGGGTTCGTCACGGCGTATCCGACCGATCCTCGGCCGACGGTGTCGAGCCTCAACGCCAGCGGGCCGGGGCAGATCCGTGGCGCGCTCGGCTTCGTCACGCTCGCCGACGACGGGAGCGAACGCATCTACGCCTCGGCCGACAACGCGTTGGTCATCGACCGCTTCGGCTGGTTCGAGTAGCCGACCTGGTTGTTTCCATCCGGGATGGAAATAACCAGGTTGCGTGAAGAAGGGGTTTGGCGGTCAGGGTTGGCGGACGACGAGTTCGGTGAGCTCTGGGTCGGCGGCGATCTCGTCGTCGGTGAGCAGCACCGGACGCCAGTTCTTCTCGCTGAAGCGAACCGTCTGGCTCTCGAACTCGGGTGCGTCGCGATTGCCCGTCTGGCCGTAGGTGAGCAGCGCCGAGGCTTGCGGCTCGCCCGACGAGAAGTCGACCACCATGACGAAGCTCGTACCGAAGTTGACCGGGTAGCCGTCGCCGCGCAGCGAACCGTCGGGGGCGACGCGGTCGCCACGCACCGGGCCGGGCTCGGTGGAGGAGTTGTTGGTCGACCACGTGACGATGTTGGTGGTGCCGTCGATGTCGGTGCCGCCGTGCAGCGGGATGCGATTGCCGGAGCGCTCGGTGAACTGTGCCGCGCCGAGCGTCGACTCGAGCCCGAAACCCGCCTTCGTCATGGTCTGTACCGCCCGAGCGAGTGCGGTGAGCACCGGCGTGATGTCGTCGGACAGCGATGCGGGCGTGGTGACCGGTGACTCGGGTACGAACTCGTCGCCGAACAACAGACCCGTGTCGGTGCGATCGGCACGCGAGAAACGGCTCAACGTCTCACGCCAGAGAACGGGGCCGGCGCTGTCGAGGTCGTAGCGCCCGTCCCACGCACCGAGCACCTCGCACGCGGCGGAGAGGTCGACGACCTCGGCCGGAAGTGCGACCGCGCCGTCTTGGTCGAGCACTTCATCGACCTCGACGAGCGGGTTCGCCTGGCACGCAGCGACGACCGGCTGACGAAGCAGCACGGCGCTCTGCGCCTTGTTGTCGAGCGTGGCGTCGCGCAGTTCGTCGGCTGACCAGAGCCCGTCGTCACCCGCGAGTCCGAGCGTGTTGGCAGCCGACAGGACGGCCGCGTTCTGCCGAGTGCGCAGCGACTGCGGGATGTTCTGCTCGCCGTGCAGGATCGAGAACGTGCCGTCGAGGGTGAACTCGGCCGATGGCACCCAGTAGCTGTCGTTCGCGTTGAACACGTAGTCGGTCCGCTCGACCATCGGCATCTCGCCGAACGGAACGAGGCCGGGGTCACGCGCTCCGTCGACGACCTCCCAGTCGAAGCGGCTGTCGGAGCCGTCGAGCAGCACGACGCCGTTGTCGCGGGCCACCGTGGTGAGCAGATCGCCTTCGAGCAGTTTCGACAGGTACACCAGCTCGGCTTCGGTCGACAGGTTCGGCGTGGCGGCCGTGTCGGCGTACCAGGCGCGTCCGTCGGCACCGGCGGCGACGGTGTTGAACAGCGGAACCGCCTGGTGGAGTTCGTGCGTGGCGATCAGGTCGTCGAGATCGGTGACGTCGACGAGGTCGCGGTAGAACTCGATGAACTCGTCGTTGTCGATGTTGGCGTCGCGATAGGTGAGCACCTGCGAGTCGTTCCAGCCGAGGCCGGGGAAGTCGAGGATCGGGCCATAGTGGCTCGAGTAGAGCGTGCGGGTCTCGGTGTCGATCGTGCCGTCGGCGCGCAGGATCTCGATGGTGTGGTCGGTGGCGACCATCTCACGCGGCTCGCCGTCGACGAGGTAGGTCGTGGGTGAATCGGGGCTCAACGTGAGGAGGTAGGCGGTGAAGCGGTTGCCGGCCGACACCGTGTGCGACCACGCGACCTCGTCGGTGAAACCGATGCCGATGCCGGGCAGGCCGCTGAGCTGCGCTCCGTAGATGTCGATCTCGCCGTCGACGGTGAGGTGCGCCTCGGCGAATCGGAGCTCGCCTTCCCACGGGAAGTGCGGGTTGGCGACGAGCATCGCGCCCGTGCCGCCTTCGACTCGATCGGCGCCGATCGCCCACGCGTTGCTGCCGAAGTCGACGGGGGCGATGCGAGAGAAGTCGGGAACGCGGGCTTCGGTCTCGCTCGGTGTTCCTTCGAGCGGCGCCTGCGAGGTCTCGGCGACCGCTGCGTCGACGACGGGAGGCTGCGCCGAGGCGATGAAGTCGGTGAGGTTGGCGCTGCTCGCCAGGAGGGCCACCGACCGTGCGTAGGCGTAGACCTCGACGGCTTCGATCGGTCGGACCCAGTCGGCGCCGGCACACCATCCGGTCAGGCCGTCGTCGCCGCGGTCGGCGAGATGCTGGTTCCATCCGCTGGCGAACGCGTCGAACTGGTCGACGACGCCGGGGGAGGCCGCTGCGAAGTCGCCGGCGGCGATCGATGCAATGCCGATCGCTCGCCACGCGAAGTCGCTCTCGACGTTCTCGCCGTTGGCGCCGGGGCCGAGGTTGGCCGACCGTTCGCCTTTGACCTTGAGGATCTGATCGACGAGCGTGCAGCCGTAGTCGCCGCCGCTGACGTATCCCTGACCGAACGAGACATCGGCGAGGTTGCGTCCGCTGATGTGCGGCACCCCGTCGGTCGTTCGCCGGATCGTCGCCTCGTAGGTGGCCGGTTCGAGCGTCGTGGTGGTCGTGCTCGTCGTGGTCGTCGTGGTGGTGGTCGTGGTGGTGGTCGTGGTGTCGGGCGAGGTCGGCAGCGGAATCGACTTCGGGCCTTCACTCGGGGTGCACGCCGCGACGAGCATCGCTCCGCCGAGCAACATCGCTCTCGAACGCCGTCTACCGAACACTTTGGTCAATAGTGCCAGATCGGACGCCGAATCCTTCACCGAAAAGGGGTTCGGACCAGATGTTTCTCGACGTGTGCTCGACCGGGCCCGCGACGTGCCGTCGATGTGTGAGCTGAGCGACGACGTCGACGGCACTCCCGCATAGCCTCACGAGCGTGTTCCTCGCGTTCAAGGAGATGGCCCGATCGAAGGTCCGGTTCCTCCTCCTGGTGGCGGCCATCGCCCTGCTGGTGTTCCTGATCCTGTTCCAGCAATCGCTGCAGAACGGGTTGATCAACGGGTTCATCGGAGCGATTCGCGAGCAGAACGCACCGGTGCTCGTCTACAGCGTCGACGGTCAGCGGGTGCTGCAGGGCAGTGTCATCACGCCCGATCTCGACGAACTGGTCCGCTCGGCCGATGGCGTCGGCGACGTCGGACGCATCGGGCAGGGCACCTTCACGGCGGTGCCGAGCGGCAACGCCGATGGCGAGGCGTTCGACACGACGATCATCGGTTACGAGCTCGGGCCCGACGGCGACGGGATCGGCGCGCCGAGCTCGGTGTCGGACGGCCGACTGCCGGCTGCCGACGGCGAGGCCGTGGTGAGCGATGCCGACGTGCAACTGGGCTACGGCGTCGGCGACATCGTCACGCTCCTGCCCGGCGAACAGCAGATCGAGATCGTCGGTGTGGCCGACAATGCGCAGCTGAACGTGTCGCCCACCCTGTTCGTGTCGTACGACACCTACGTCGAGTCGGTGCAGAGCGTCAATCCCGACGCAGGTACGCCGCTGCCCAACGTGCTCGGCGTGGTGCCCGCCGACGGTGTCACCGCCGCGGAGGTGGTGACGTCGATCAACGCGCAGTCGCTCGATCTCGACGCACTCACCCGCGACGACGCGGCCGCCGAGACGCCCGGTGTCTCACAGGTCCAGCAGTCGTTCAACATCATCTTCCTGCTGTACGGCATCGTCGTCCCCTGCGTCACCGGGTTGTTCTTCCTGATCGTCACGTTCCAGAAGGCGAACTCGCTGACGTTGCTGCGAGCCATCGGCGCGCCCGCCGGTCGCCTCGTCGCCGCGCTGTTGATCCAGGTGGTGGTGATCATCGGCGCGGGCCTCGTCGTCGGCACGCTGCTCTACTACCCGGTCTCGCAAGGCGATCTCGGCGGACTCGCACTCGACTTCGAGACGGGCGCCGTCGTGTTCTGGTCGGTGCTCCTGCTCGTGCTCGGGGTGGCGAGTTCGCTCATCGCCGCGAAGCGTGTGCTGGCGATCGATCCGATCGAGGCGACCACCGGGCAGGGGGTCGGCTCGTGAAACTCGCGCTTCTCGAACTCCGTCGCCAACCGGGTCGGTTCGCCGCGGCGACGCTGATCCTCACCCTGATCGCCATCCTGCTGATGTTCCTCGGCGGGCTGCTCGACGGGCTGATCGCCTCGTCGACGGGGGCCATCCGAGCGCAGGACGCCGACTCGATCGTGTACTCCGACACCGCCCAGGCCTCGTTCGTCCGGAGCCGTATCGACCCGGATGTACGCGCGCAGGTCGAAGCGGTCGAGGGGGTCACCGAGGTCGGCGGCATCGGCAACGTTCAGCTCGGGGCACGCGTTCCGGGCAAGGGGCCGCGCGATCTCGCCGGTGTCGCGTTGTTCGGCTACGAGCTCGCTCCCGACGGGGTTCCCGAGCCGCCGCCCGATGGGCAGGCGTGGGCCGACGACGTGCTCGAAGCCGACGGCGTCGAGGTCGGGATGATCATCGAACTCGGACCTGCACGGTCGAAGATCGAGATCGTCGGTTTCGTCAGCGACATCAGCTTCAACGGCCAGGGGAGCCTGTGGGCGTCGCCGACGACGTGGCGTGAGGTGTTGAGCGAGAACCGTCCCGACGCTCGTCTCGGCGACGACGTGTTCCAAGCGCTCGTGGTGCGCGGGTCGGGTTCCGATCTGCCGGCGGCGATCGACGCTGCGACCGACGGTGGCACCGAGTCGTTCACGGTGTCGGCGGCGATCGACGCGATCCCGGGCGTGTCGGAGCAGACCTCGACGTTCAACCAGATCATCGGCGTCACCGTGGCGATCGCGCTCGTCGTCATCGGGCTGTTCTTCGCGTTGCTCACCGTCGAGCGCACCAGCCTGTACGGCGTGCTCAAAGCGCTCGGGGCGAGGTCGTCGACGATCTTCGCGGGGCTCGTCGTGCAAGCGGTCGTGCTCACCGCGATCGCGGCATCGATCGCCGGCGCGCTCGTCATCGTGCTCGACCTACTGCTGCCGCCCGGGTCGATCCCGCTGCTCGTCACACCGACGCGCATCGTCACCAGCACCGTGCTGCTCGTGGTGGCGGCGATCCTCGGCTGTTCGTTCTCGCTCCGGCGAGTGCTTCGCATCGACCCCGCCTCGGCGATCGGCACCACGTCGTGACTCGATCGCCCTCTCTTCCCCGACTCTCCTGCCCGAACGGAGTACCTGCATGACGACCACGTCCGTCACCACCGCGCTCGAGATGACCGATGTCCGCAAGGTCTACAAGATGGGCGACGGCTCCGAGGTCGTCGCGCTCGACCACGCCAGCCTCACGCTCGGCAGCGACGAGATCGTGGCGCTCGTCGGCCCGTCGGGCTCGGGCAAGACCACGCTCTGCTCGATCGCCGGCGGCATCCTCTCGGCCACGTCGGGCACCATCGTCGTCGGCGGCGAGGACATCTCCGACCACAGCGCGAAGGAACTCACCGCGTTCCGACAAGACAAGGTCGGCTTCGTGTTCCAGTCGGTCAACCTGGTTCCGTTCCTCAACGCTCGTGAGAACCTGCTCGTCGTCGACGAGCTCGGCAAGCGCACCGGTGCGGCGGCCAAGGAGCGGGCCGATCAGTTGCTCGAAGAACTCGGCTTGGGTGATCGGGCCAAGAACCTGCCGTCGCAACTCTCCGGCGGTCAGCGTCAGCGCGTCGCGATCGGCCGCGCGCTCATGAACGATCCGTCGCTGGTGTTGTTCGACGAGCCGACCTCGGCGCTCGACACCAAGCTGGGCGAGCAGGTGATGGAACTCATCCGCAACGAGATGAAGTCGCGAGGCACCGCAGCCATCGTCGTGACGCACGACGAACGGATCACACACTTCTGCGATCGCAGCGTCTACATCACCGACGGCCGACTCGACGCCTGACACCCGGACGGTTTGTCTCAGAGACAAAGCGTCCGGTTCTGCGTCGGCGCACTCGTCGCCGGGACGGACGGGCCGACGTAACCTACTGGGGTGACCGTGTTGCGTATCGCCCTGGCCCAGCTGAACCCGACGGTGGGCGACCTCGACGGCAACCTCCGCAAGCTCAGCGACGCCTACGACGAAGCCGAAGCAGCGGGCTGCGACATCGTGGCGTTCCCCGAGCTGTCGACCACGGGCTACCCGCCCGAAGACCTCGTGCTCAAGCCGGGCTTCGTCGACGACAACCTCGAGATGCTCGGCAAGTTCGCCGCCCGCACCCGACGCTGTGCCGCGGTCATCGGGTTCGTCGACCAGGATCGCGACATCTACAACGCGGCAGCGGTCTGTGCCGGCGGCGAGGTGCTCGGCACCTATCGCAAACGCCTGCTTCCGAACAACACCGTGTTCGACGAGCAGCGCTACTTCACGCCCGGCGACGAGACCGACCCGCTCGAGCTGTACGTGATCGGTGGCGTCAAGGTCGGCATCTCGATCTGCGAAGACATCTGGAGCGCCTCCGGGCCGGTCGCCACGCAGGCCGCAGCGGGTGCCGAGGTCAACATCAACATCAACGGTTCTCCGTACTCGATCAACAAGGGTGAGCGACGCGAACGGATGCTCGCCACGCGCGCCGCCGACTCGCACTGCGCCGTCGTCTACGTCAACCAGGTCGGCGGTCAGGACGAACTCGTCTTCGACGGAGGATCGCTCGCGTTCGACCACGAGGGCACCCTGCTCGGGCGTGCGTGTCAGTTCGAGGAAGAACTGATGATCGTCGACGTGCCGGTGCCACCCGTCTACCGCAAGCGCCTGCTCGACCCGCGTGGTCGCGCCACCGGCGAAATGCTGCCGACCGTCGAGGTGTCGGCCGCACCGGTCACGAACGACTTTGCGCTCGCCTCGCCGGTCGCCGAACCGCTCGACGCCGACCGTGAGCTGTACGACGCGCTCGTGCTCGGCACCCGTGACTACTGCCGCAAGAACGGCTTCTCCGACGTGGTGATCGGCCTCTCGGGCGGCATCGACTCGTCGATCATCGCCGCCATCGCCGTCGACGCCCTCGGCGCCGAACACGTCCACGGTGTCTCGATGCCGTCGCGATACTCGTCCGATCACTCGAAGTCCGACGCACAGTTGCTCGCCGAAGCGCTCGACATCGACTTCCGCACCATCTCGATCGAACCGGCGTTCAGCGCCTACATCGACATGCTCGAACCGTCGTTCGAGGGCCGCGAGCCGGGCCTCACCTACGAGAACATCCAGTCGCGCTGCCGAGGCCAACTGCTGATGGCGCTGTCGAACGAGTTCGGCTGGATGGTGCTCACCACCGGCAACAAGAGCGAGGTCGCCGTCGGCTACTTCACCATTTACGGCGACTCGGTGGGGGGCTACGCCGCCATCAAAGACGTGCTCAAGACCCGCGTGTACGACCTGTGTCGCTACGTCAACCAGCGTGAAGGTCGCGAGATCATCCCCGAGAACGTCATCACCAAGCCACCGTCGGCCGAGCTCCGCCCAGACCAGCGCGACGACGACAGCCTCCCGCCCTACGAGGTGCTCGATCCGATCCTCGAGCTGTACGTCGAAGACGACCGCACGGCAGGCGAGATCATCGAACTCGGTCACGACGAGGCCATAGTGCGACGGGTCACGCGGCTCGTCGACGTCGCCGAATACAAGCGCCGTCAGTGTCCCCCTGGCGTACGCGTGAGTCGCAAGGCGTTCGGCAAAGACCGCCGCATGCCCATCACCAGCGGTTACCGAGGTTGACGAACGCTTGACAGCGTTCACCGGTCCGGGCCACGTAGCGTGGGTGGGATGAAGCGCGCGCTTGCTGTCATCGGTACCTCGGCCCTGCTCGTCTCGGCCTGCGGATCGGGATCCGACGACGCCGAGGGCGTCGACGTTCCCGAACCCGTCGTCGACGACACGCTGCTCGATGCCGACGAACTCACCGAGTCGGCCGAAGCGCTCGGCGTGTCGGCGCTGTCGCTCGCGTTCGAGCAGACGGCCGGAGCGAACGCGTACCGCGCCGAACTCGCCATGGGGATGACCATGGACATGGGTGCGCTCGGACAGACGATCAGCTTCCCGGCCGACCCGGCCAACGCGATGATCTTCATCGAGTCCGACGCCGAAGGACAGCAGCACACGCTCGTCGACATGGCGCCGATGATGAGTGCGATCCTCGAATCGTCGGGCGCCGGCGGAGGCGTCGACGCGACCACCCTGCTCGGCGGTGACCTGTCGATGGAGACATGGCTCGACGGCTCGATCATGACGATGGACATGGGCGGCTTCGGTGCGATCCTGGCTCAGACGCCCGGTGCAGCCGGCCTACCGGCCGACGTGTTCACCGTCGACGTGAGCCGGCTCGGTGATGGTCTCGGCGGCCCCGAGATCACTTCGACGCTGGCCGGGCAGGCGGCCCCCGACCCGGTCGAGATGGCTCAGGTCCTGAACGAGACGCTCGTCGCTTCGGGCGCGATCGAAGGCACCGACGACGCGTTCTCCGGCACGATCGGGTTCCTCGACTACTCGCGTGCGTTCGGGCAGGACCCGTCGGCGATGCTCGGCGGCATGGATGCCACGTTCGAGCAACTCGGCGGCACCGACGTGGCGCAAGCGATGCTCGACGTGTTCGAGTCGATGGACGTCGACGTGGCGATCACGCTCGCCGAGGGTGCCATCGACACCCTGCGGTTCGACATCGACATGTCGGTGCTGTTCGCCGAACTCCCTGCGATCCTCGCCGAATCGGGCATGTCCGACGCCGATCTCGCCGGTTCCGACATGCTCGCCGACTCGACCTTCGAGATGACGATGCTGATGGACTACGACCTCGATCCGAGCATCGACGTCGTCGTTCCGGCCGGCGACTTCCCCGACTTCACCGACGACTTCCTCACCATCTTCGACGACGCCGTCGCCGGCAACTGATCAGTCGAGACGCATCGACGAGTCGAGTTCGGCGTCGTCGGCGAGTCCCACGGCGCGCTTGATCTGCGCTTCACCGAGTGCGGTGTAGGTCGCTCGGGCCTCGGCACGGACGACACCTCGAACGTCGAGCACGCGCCCCACGGCGACGATCTCGCTGTCGGTCTGCTCGGCGACCTCGGCTTCGACGATGTGCGGTTTGTCGACGTGGACGGCGCGATGAAACCGAGTCGACGTCTCGGACGTGACCGCCCACTGTCGTGCGATCGCGATGCACGCCCAGGCCATCGCCTCGTCGAGCACAGCGAGGGTGACGCCGCCGTGCAGCATCGTCGGCGCTCCGGAGAACGCCGTGCCGAGGGTGAACTCGGCGGTCACGAGCGATGCCTCGGTGTCGTGGAAGAACGGGATGCGCAGGCCGGAATCGTTCGTGGGTTCGCACACGAAACAGTTCGTCTCGTACCCGAGGTCGTCGTTGTGCAGTCGTATTCGAGCCACGAAGCCGACGGTACAACGGTTCGCGTGGCCGGCGCCGCGGGGACGAGACTGTTCACATGTCGATCGATCCCGCTGCGCTCACTCCGATCGAACTGACCGACGGGCTGCGCACGTCGGTGGCCGATCGACTCTCGGCGCACGACCGCATCGAACTGCCGCTCGACGGGCGGCGTCACGCCGCGGTGGCGATCGTGGTGGTCGATTCCACGGCGGGCAGCGACCGCACCGATCCGCATCCGTTCGACGACGCCGACATGCGGGTGATCCCCGGCTACGAACCGGGCGTCGACGACTCGTTGCACGGACGCATGGTCGACGTGTCGGGCGGCGCATCGTTCGTGCTGTGCCGCCGAAGCTCCCGCCTGAACAAGCACGCGGGTCAGTGGGCGTTGCCCGGCGGTCGCCTCGATGCGGGCGAGTCTCCGGTCGGTGCTGCGCTCCGCGAGACACACGAGGAGGTCGGCGTGTTGTTCGACGAGTCGCACGTGCTCGGTCTGCTCGACGACTATGCGACCCGGTCGGGTTACGTCATGACGCCGGTCGTGGTGTGGGGCGGCGCCGACGTGACGTTGGCTCCGAGCCCTGACGAGGTGCTCGCCGCGTACCGCGTCGGTCTCCATCAGCTCGCCCGGCCCGACTCGCCTCGCTTCGTCGACATCCCGGAGAGCGATCGGCCGGTCGTCCAGGTCCCGCTCGGCGGTGATCTGATCCACGCGCCGACCGGGGCAGTGCTGGTGCAGTTCCGCTGGCTCTGCATCGACGGCCGCCCGAGCATCGACAGCCGAGTCGCCGACTTCGAGCAACCCGTCTTCGCCTGGGGTTGAGAGCGCCGACGACGCCGTCCGCCGCTCAGGGTGATTTCTGCCCAGGCTCGATGTGGTCGCGTGGGGGTGATTTTTGCCCAGGCCAAATGTGGTCGCGTGGGGGTGATTGTTGGCCAGGCTCGATGTGGTCGCGTGGGGGTGATTGTTGGCCAGGCTCGATGTGGTCGCGTGGGGGTGATTTTTGCCCAGGCTCGATGTGGTCGCGTGGGGGTGATTTCTGCCCAGGCTCGATGTGGTCGTGTGGGGGTGATTTTTGGCCAGGCTCGATGTGGTCGCGTGGGGGTCAGCGGCCGGAGTGGCCGAAGCCGCCGCCGCGGTCTGCTCCGTCGAGATCGTCGGTCACCTGCCACTCGACCTGGGCCACCTGTTGGATCACGAGCTGCGCGATGCGGTCGCCGCGGCTGACCTGGTAGTCGCTGGTCGGGTCGGTGTTGAGGAGGATCACCTTGATCTCACCGCGGTAGGCCGCATCGATCAGACCCGGCGCGTTGACCACACTGATGCCGCGCTTCAGCGCCATGCCGCTCCGAGGGAGCACGAAGCCGCCGTAGCCGACCGGGATCGCGATCGAGATGCCCGTCGCCACCAGACCGCGACCTCCGCCTGCAGCCAGCAGCATGTCGTCGCGTGCGTACAGGTCGAGCCCGGCATCACCCTCGTGGGCGTACGCGGGCAGCGGCAGATCGGCATCGAGTCGGACAATGGGAATCGGCAAGCTCACGCCGGCGATCGTAGGCTGACGTGATGACGAAGCGGGAACAGCCATGACCGCCCCGCAACGTCCACCGTCGGTGGACACGCTCGCTCGGTCGTTGAAGACGACGGGGCTGCCCCACCCGATCCTGGTCGAGATCGCCCGAGCCGCCATCGATGCCGGCGACGTCGACAGCGCTCCGGCGAGAGCCGACGCATTCAGCCGTTCGCTGCTCACCGACGTGGTCAACGCCACCGGCGTGCTGCTGCACACCAACCTCGGCAGGGCGCCGCTCGCTCACCGGCAGTCGGCGCACGCGCAAACGGTCGAGTTCGACCTGTCGACCGGCGAGCGAGGTTCGCGCCAGACCGCCGTCGGACAGCTCTTCGCCAAGCTCTGTGGTGCGGAAGATGCGATGGTGGTCAACAACAACGCCGCCGCCGTACTCCTCGTGCTCGCGGCGCTCGCGGCCGGCCGCGACGTGCCGGTGAGTCGGGGCGAGAGCGTCGAGATCGGCGGATCGTTCCGCGTGCCCGAGGTGATGGCTCAGTCGGGCTGCCGGCTCGTCGACGTCGGCACCACCAACCGCACGCGGCGCTCCGACTACGAGCAGGCGATCGCCCGGGCCGACACCGACGTGGCCATGGTGATGAAGGTCCATCCGAGCAACTACCGCGTCGACGGCTTCGTCGAGGAGACCACGATCGCCGAGCTGGCGACGCTCGACGTTCCGGTCATGGCCGACATCGGCAGTGGGTTGCTCGATGCGAACGTTCCCTGGCTCAACGGTGCGCCGCCGGCATGGCTCGCCGGGGAACCCGCAGCGGTGCAGGCGATCGCCGACGGCGCCGACATCATCACGTTCTCGGGCGACAAACTCCTCGGCGGCCCACAGGCCGGGATCATCGCCGGATCAGCCGAACTGGTCGGACGGTGCAAACGCCATCCGCTGGCCCGAGCGCTCCGCCCTGGCGGTCTCGTGCTGCGTGCGCTGCAAGACACCGCGCTGACCTATCTCGACAAGCGGGCCGCGACCGACATCGCGTTCTGGCGCATGGTCGACCGGTCGCCCGCGTCGCTGCAAGCCGACGCCGAATCGATCGTCGCGATGCTGGCCGAGCGAGGCATCGACGTGTCGAACGTTCGCATCGAGCCGATGGCGGCACTGCCCGGAGCCGGCTCGGCGCCCGGCGTCACGATGCCGTCGGTCGGGCTCGTCGTCGACGGCGACCATCTGCGCTCGCTGCGCCGGTACAGCACGCCCGTCATCGCCCGCTCCCGCGACCAACAGACCTTCCTCGACCTCCGTGCTGTCGAGCCGGGCGACCACGGCATCGTCGTCGCTGCGCTCGCCGAGGCGTTGGCCGCCGCATCGTGAGCGGGCCGACATGACGGTCATCGCCACCGCCGGTCACGTCGACCACGGCAAGTCGTCGTTGGTGCTCGCCCTCACCGGCACCGACCCCGACCGTTTCGACGAGGAGAAGCGGCGCGGCCTCACGATCGACCTGGGCTTCGCGCACACGACGCTGCCGTCGGGAACCGAACTCAGTTTCATCGACGTGCCCGGACACGTGAAGTTCTTGCGCAACATGCTCGCCGGGGTCGGCGGGGTGCACGCGTGCGTCTTCGTCGTCGCCGCCACCGAGGGCTGGAAGCCGCAGTCGGAGGAACACCTCCGCATCCTCGAGTTGCTCGGCATCCGCCACGGCATCATCGCGTTGACCAAGACCGACCTCGTCGACGACGACATCCTGGAGATCGCCCAGATGGACGTCTCCGACCGTGTCGACGGCACGTTCCTCGACGGTGCGCCGGTGATCCCGGTCGCGGCCACGGCCGGTGTCGGGCTCGACGAGATGCGCGCCGCGATCGACGACCTGGTCGAACGGAGTGGGGGAGCGCTCGACCGCGGTCGTCCGCGACTCTGGATCGACCGCGTGTTCGCGGCGAAGGGATCGGGAACCGTGGCGACCGGCACGCTGGTGGGTGGCGCGCTGCACGCCGACGAGAACGTCCGGATCGAGCCGGGTCAGCGCACGGCGAGAATCCGCAGCATCCAGACCGCCGGCCGCACCGTCGACCAGATCGGACCGGGCAATCGCGTCGCGGTCAACCTCAGCGGTGTCGATCACGCCGAACTGGCGCGGGGCCACGCCGTGGTCGAACCCGATCGTTGGCATCTCACCGACCGTTTCGACGCGTCGCTCGACGTGCTCGCGTCGCTCGACCACGAGGTGTCTCGCCGTGGCGCGTACGTGGCGTATCTCGGTGCGGGCGAGCACGCGGTGAAGATGCGCGTGCTCGGATCCGAAGCGCTCCTGCCCGGCACCTCCGGTGCGATTCGCCTCTTCCTGCCCGAGGCGCTGCCGCTGCTTCCCGGCGACCGCTTCATCCTGCGCGAGTCGGGACGCGACGAAACGGTCGGCGGTGGCGAGATCCTCGACGTCGACCCCGTCCTGCGCGCGTCACGAGCCGCTCCCGATCGCACGATCGAGCGAGTGGTCAGAGAGCGCGAGTGGGTCACGGTCGATCAACTCGAACTGCTCACGGGAGAGCGTGTCGAACCGACGCTCGGCGACTGGGTCACCACTCCCGAGGCGCTCGCCGCCACCGTCGAGTCGGTGATGGCACGCGTCGCCGACGCGGGGCCGGCCGGCATCGACATCGCTGCGTTCGACGAGCGTGAACGCGCGGCGATCGACACGGTCGACGACATCGTGGTCGACGCCGGCCTGGTGCTGCCCGCCGATGCGGTCGACCCGTACGAGGATCACCCGTTCCTGGCCGAGTTGCGTGCCGGTCGCTTCGCTCCGCCGTCGGCGGCCGACATCGACCGCAACGACCTCCGCGAGATGACTCGCCGAGGGCACGTGGTGCAGAACGACGGCATCGTGTTCCACGCGGCGACGATCGACGAGGCGGCCGAGGTGGCTGCCGACCTGCTCGCCGAGCACGCCGACGGATTCACCGTGGCACAGTTCCGCGACGCCACGGGAGCGAGTCGAAAATTCGCGCTGCCGCTCGTGGCGGAGCTCGACAAGCGCGGCGTGACCCGGCGGCGTGACGACGTCAGGATCGCCGGACCCCGACTCCCGAGCCGCTGACGCCCGCAGGGGGCCGCCGACTCAGTTGTGCAGGTGCTTGCGTTCGGCGGAGGTGAGGCCGCCCCAGATGCCGTACCGCTCGCCGACAGCGATCGCATGGTCGAGGCAGTCGGAGCTGACGGGGCAGCTGGCACAAACGCGCTTGGCCTGGGCTTCTCGTGACGAGCGGCTCTTGCGGCGCTCGGAGCTCACGGGTGGGTAGAAGGCAACGCCCATCTGACCTTGGCAGGCAGCACTCGACTGCCATCCGCTTCGATCAGGTCTCGCCAAACTGGTCATGTCGGTTCCTCCGCCTGTCGGTGAGACCGTCACGCTAGGTGGCGCGATCCTCACCCGTCAAGAGGAAATGGCTGAGGCGTTGTCAGGACTCGGCGGGCGCCGATTCGGCGTCGTCCTTCTTGCGCATTTCGCGGTAGTCCTTGGCGGCGCCTTCGAGTGGCTCGACTTCGAGGGTGACGCCGTCGATCGCCGCGACGCGCACGACGTCTCCGGCGACGACCGGCGTGGCACGGTTGGTGCGCGCACGCCAGCGCCCCTCGCCGACCTCGACGACACCGTCGGGATCGACGTCGGTGATGACCTTGCCCTCTTCACCGATCATCCATTCACGACCGATCGTGGGAGTGGCGAAGCGCGTGCGAACCATGTTGGGCATGCCGACGATGAACGTCAGCGTGATGCCGCCGATGCCCGTGAGGAGCGCGATCCACGATGGGCGTAGCGAGTTGCCGGGCAGACTCTCGAACAGGAACAGGCTCGAGATGATGGTGCCGACGATGCCGACACCGGTCCAGAACCTCGGTATGCCCACCTGGACGTCGATCGCGAACGCGACCATGGCGCCGATGAGCACGACCAGTGCCCACGTGCGCGTGGGGAGCACGGCGAGCCCGGTGCAGGCCAGCACCACGCACACCGCACCGATCACGCCGGCCAGGCCGACGCCGGCGGTGTAGAACTCGAAGATCAACAACGCGAGACCGGTGAGCAGGAACAGGTACGCAACCGGCGGGCTGGCCACGGTGTGGAACAGCTGCTGCACCAGGTCGAGCTTGGCGAAGCGCACGGTGGCGGTGGTGTCGTTGCGGCCTTGACCGTTCTCGAGCACGACGAACTCGGTCGTCTCGACCACGTTGCCGTCGAGCTCACGGCCGTCGAGCACCTGGACCATGCTGGTGATGGTCGGGACGCCTTCGTCGTTGATCTCGGTGAAGATGTCGAGCGCGCGAGCTTCCGACAGTCCGAGCGACCCGTTGCGCAGTGCGTCTTGCGCCGCGCCGTCGAATCCGGCGTCGATCGGGCCGGATGCGCCGGTCGGGGTGAGCGGCACCCCGGCGTAGCCGACGCGAGCGCCCGGTGCCATGCCGCTGGCGTCGACCACGGTGAGCAGTTGCGCGGCGGTGCCGTACAGGCGAGCGCCGTTCGGGCCGACCCAGATGGCGACCGGGACCGGAGCCTCGGCGACGTCGACGAGCAACTGTTCGATCACGTCGTCGCTCACCACGGTGCCGCGCGAGTTGATCTGGAGGATGAGCGCCTGCGCGCCGTCGTCGTCGGCCCGCTCGATCGCGTCGTTGACCGAGTCGACGAGGATGTCGTCGAACAGACCACTCACCTGCAACACGTCGACCGACAGATCGGGTTCGGTGTCGTCGGACTGAGCACCCGCAGGCGAGCCGAACAATGACAGGGCGGCCAAGGATGCGAGCACGGTGATCGCTAGTCTGCGCATAAGGTGCCTCCTGGAAGCGAAAGTCCGCTGCAGTCGTTGACCGCTACCAACGTGGTCGTGGTCGCGGGGAAGGGCGGAGTTGGAAAGACCACGGTAACGGCCGTTCTCGCCCGTGCGACAGCCATGTCGGGGGCTCGCGTGCTCGTCGTCGAACTCGATGGCAAACCCACGCTCGACGAGTTGCTTCCGAGCCGTCCCGACCAGCAGATCGAGATCGTGCATCTCTCGGCCCCCGAGGCGCTCGAGGAGTATCTGTACGACCACGGCTTCAAGCGGATCGCGAAACGCCTGAACAAGACGGGTGTGATCGACATGGTCGGCACCGCTGCTCCCGGCATCGACGACATCGTGGTGCTCGGCAAGATCAAGCAGTTCGAACGATCGGGTGAGTACGACCTGATCGTGGTCGACGGACCCGCCGCCGGGCACGCGGTGACGTTTCTCACATCGGCCTCGGCACTCTCCGACGCCGCCCGCGGCGGCCCGGTCAAGAGCCAGGCCGACGACGTGCTCGAACTGCTCGGCGACCCCGACCGTTGCGGGGCCGTGTTGGTGACGCTGCCCGAGACGACGCCGGTCAACGAAACGGTCGAAACGGCGTTCTCGCTGGAAGAGGTGGTGGGCATCGGGATCGCCCCGGTCGTGGTCAATTCGGTCGATGCGGGTACGCCGCTTCCCGACGAGATCCCTGCCGATGTCGACGACGCGCTGCGCGCCGCTGCTGAGTTCCGCAGGTCCCGCCGCGAGATGGAAGCCGAGGCGCTCGCCGACCTCGCGGAGCGGCTCCCGCTCGGCCAGATCCACATCGCCGCAGTCCCGGTCGCCGGCCTGACCGCCGACCACATCGATGCGCTCGCCACGGCGCTGCACGACGGCGAGGTGATCTGAATGGCGAGCATCACCGACGTCATCGCAGGGTCCGACGTCGTGGTCTGCTGTGGCTCGGGCGGCGTCGGCAAGACGACGACGGCTGCGGTGCTCGGCCTGGAAGCTGCCCGCGAGGGACGGCGGGTCGTGGTCGTCACGATCGATCCGGCTCGGCGGCTCGCCGACGCCCTGGGCCTCGAATCGGGCCTCTCGTCCGAACCCCAGCGGGTCGAGGCCGCCACGGGCGAGCTGTGGGCGATGATGCTCGACACGGCAGCGACGTTCGACGGACTGGTGCGCACGCATGCCGACGACGCCGAGCAGGTCGAGCGCATCCTCGCCAATCCGTTCTACCGCAACATGGCGGGCGCGATGAGCGGTACGCAGGAGTACATGGCCGCCGAGACGCTGCACGCGTTGCACAACGACGAGCGCTTCGATCTGGTCATCGTCGACACGCCTCCGAGTCGCAACGCGCTCGATTTCCTCGACGCTCCCGGGGTGTTGTCACGGTTCCTCGATCATCGGGTGTTCAAGCTGGCGATGCTCCCGACGCGTGGTGGACTCAAGTTCCTCGGCGTCGCCGCCCAACCGATCTTCAAGGCGATCGGCAAGGTCGTCGGTTCCGACGTGCTCACCGATGCGCTCGCGTTCTTCCAGGCGTTCGCCGGCATGGAGTCGGGCTTCCGCGAGCGGGCCGACGAGGTGATCGAACTGCTGCGCGCCGAGCGCACGTCGTTCGTCGTGGTGGCATCACCGCGGCACGACACGATCGCCGAGGCGACGTGGTTCGCCGATCAGCTGCGCCGTCAGGAGGTCGGCGTCGCCGCCGTGATCGTCAACCGCGTCCACCCCGACTTCGCCGGCGACGTCGACATCGACGCGCTGTCGACCGACGATCCGGTCACCACTGCACTCGTCGCCAACCTGCGCGAACTCGACGCCATCCGCGAGGCCGAACTCGCCGCGCTGGCGCCGCTCGTCGAAGCGACCGAACCGTCACCCGTGGCGCTGCTTCCGTTGCTGCAACGCGACATCCACGACATCGCCGCGCTCGACGACATCGCCACGCACCTGTTCAACCGAGCGACTTGACCGTCCAGTCGAGGAGCCACGACAGGAATCCGTAGAGCTGGTGCTCGGGCGTGGCTTCGTCGCCGGGGTCGATCTCGTCGTCTTCGCCGATGTCGAGCAGCGTGCCGAGGACGACGCGCACCGCGTTGATCGACTGCATCAGCGCGATGACGTTTCCTTCGTCGAGGTGCTTCGGCGCATCGGGGCCGAGCATCTCGGTGACCGCATCGATCTGGACGACGCGGCTCGTCACGAGCTCCTCGCGCATCAGTCGCTGATACTCGGCTTCCTTCTCCTCGTCGTCGAGAAAGGCGGGCGGGAACAGGCGCTGCAGCATCGGTGCGACCGGAGCGTCGGGGTCGTCGTCGGCAGAGGTGAGCAACGCCCGGAGCTCGGAGAGCATGCGCGCGATGAGTGCCTGCTCCTCGTCGCCGAGGTTGAGGCACCAGCGACGATCGCCGTGTTTGGTCTCGGCGTAGATCGGCGGCTTGAAGCGGCGGACCATGTCAGCCTCGTCGCTCATGCATCGAGGGCCGTCACTGGTCGTGTTCCATCGTGGCCCACAGGCTGTGTTCGTGCAGGCGGAACACGTGCATCTCGCACTCCTCGCGGTTGCCGGACGCGACGACGGCGCGACCCTTGTGGTGCACGTCGAGCATCAGCTCGGTGGCTTTCTCGAGCGAATGACCGAAGAGCTTCTGGAACACGTAGGTGACGTAGCTCATCAGGTTGATCGGGTCGTTCCAGACGAGCACGATCCACGGTCGGTCGGTCGCCACCTCGTCGTCGAGGTCAGGTTCTTGGACCTGGACGGGTTCGACGGTGGTGGGCACGCCCAACAGTCTGCCGTGTTCGCCCCGGCCAGCCCACGCCCCGGACGGTTTGTCTCTGAGACAAAGCGGGCGGTCAGGGGCGGGTGCGGTGTTCGACGGCGAGCTCGGCGATGTCGCGCATGATCTTGGCGATCTCGAAGTCTTTCGGCGTGTACACCCGGGCGATGCCGATGTCGGCGAGGCGCGGTCGGTCGTCTTCGGGGATGATGCCGCCGACGACGACCGGCGTGTCGACGCCCATCTCCTCCAGATGACGGAGCACGTCGGGAACCAACTGCAGGTGTGACCCGGACAGGATCGACAGACCGATCACATCGGGATCCTCGTCTCGTGCCGACGCGGCGATCTGCTCGGGGGAGAGGCGGATACCGGAGTACACGACCTCCATGCCGGAGTCACGAGCGGCGACCGCGATCTGCTCAGCGCCCGACGAGTGGCCGTCGAGGCCGGGCTTGGCGACCAGGAACTTGGGCGGCCCACCGGCGATCGACTTGACGAAGTCGGCGACGTCGCCGAGCCCGGCCGCGCTGCCCGGGGCACCGCCGACGCCGGTCGGCCCGCGGTACTCGCCGAGCACCTCGCGCATGACGGTGCCCCACTCGCCGGTGGTGCCGCCGGCTTTGGCGAGCGCGATCGAGGCGGGCATGACGTTGTCGCCCTCAGCGGTGGCGCGACGCAGTTCGGCGAGCGCGTCGTCGACCGCCTGCTGGTCTCGTTGGGAGCGCCACGCCGCGAGCTGGTCGATCGCCTGTTGTTCGACGCCGTGATCGACCTTGAGGATGTTGTTCTCGCCGCCGAGCGGTGACTCGGCGGTCTCGATGAAGTCGTTGACGCCGACCACGGTCTGCTCGCCGCCCTCGATCCGGCGGGCACGCGCCGCCATCGACGACACGAGACGCGACTTGAGCACCTCGACGGCGTCGAACGCGCCGCCCTGGGCGAGCACGTCGTCGAGTTCGGCCTGTGCTTCGGCGGCGAGTTCGGCGGTGCGGGCTTCGACGACGTGCGAGCCGTCGAACAGGTCGCCGTACTCGAGGAGGTCGGTCTCGAACGCGAGCACCTGCTGCATGCGCAGCGACCACTGCTGATCCCAGGGACGGGGCAAGCCGAGCGCTTCGTTCCACGCGGGCAGCTGGACCGATCGAGCACGGGCCTTCTTCGAGAGCGTGACGGCGAGCATCTCGAGCACGATGCGCTGCACGTTGTTCTCGGGCTGTGCTTCGGTGAGGCCCAACGAGTTGACCTGCACGCCGTAGCGGAAACGCAGCGCCTTCTCGTCGGTCACGCCGTAGCGCTCGCGTCCGATCTGCTCCCACATCTCGGTCATCGCCCGGAGCTTGCAGATCTCTTCGACGAACCGGATCCCGGCGTTGACGAAGAACGAGATCGAGCCGAACACCTGCGAGAACTTCTCGTCGGACACCTGACCGGAGTCACGCACGGCGTCGAGCACGCCGATCGCCGTGGCGAACGAGTAGGCGATCTCCTGAACCGGCGTCGCACCGACCTCCTGGAGGTGGTACGAGCAGACGTTCATCGGGTTCCACTTGGGCGCGTTGTCGGCGCACCAGGCCACCATGTCGACGATCAACCGTCGCGACTCGGCCGGCGGGAAGATGTAGGTACCGCGCGACAGGTACTCCTTGACGATGTCGTTCTGTGTCGTCCCGCGGAGTTCGCCCGGCTCGACGCCCTGCTCCTCGGCGTTGGCCACGTAGAGGGCGAGCAACCACGCGGCCGTCGCGTTGATCGTCATCGACGTGTTCATCTTCCCGGGGGGAATCTGGTCGAGCAGCGTCCGCATGTCGCCGATGTGCGCGACGGGCACACCGACCTTGCCGACCTCGCCGCGCGACATCGGGTCGTCGGCGTCGTAGCCCGTCTGCGTCGGCAGGTCGAAGGCGATCGACAGGCCGGTCTGGCCCTTCGACAGGTTCGTTCGATACAGCTCGTTCGATGCCGCGGCGGTGGAGTGACCGGAGTAGGTCCGCATCATCCAGGGGCGGTCACGCGGGCGATCGGGGCTCGTCATGTAGTGAGTCTCGCAAGCCGGGAAACAAATCCTCAAGTTCGTGACGCATGCGCCGAATCACTAAGTGTCCCGCACGACGGGGCGGGACAACGAAAAAGTCTCCCGAAGCGCCCGGATACTCCCCCTCTCCGGTCGCTCTCGGGGCAAGGTTTCCCTTTGGCGGGAACCACGCCGGTCGGATGGCGGATCCGACCGGCGACGGACTGCGAAGAGCGGTGGGCATCAGCCCGCCGCTCTTCGTGCTTTTCGACGCCGGCGGGTGGCGCCCGAACGTTGCGAACCGGCCGGTTCGCTCAGATGGCGTCGTCGAGCAAGCGGAGGTACTCGCTGCGCGGCACGGCGATCGCACCGAGCGATTCGAGATGCGGCGTGAGCCACTGGACGTCGAGCAACGTGCCGTCGGTGGAGCGCATCCAGTCGACGAGCCAGACGAGCGCGACCTTCGACGCATCGGTCGCCTGGTGGAACATCGATTCGCCGGCGAAGAGCCCGTTGTAGCGCACGCCGTAGAGCCCGCCGACGAGTTGCTCGTCGTCGTACACCTCGACCGAGTGTGCCCAGCCGAGCTCGTGCAGCCGGCAGTAGGCGGCTTCGATCTCGTGGGTGATCCAGCGGCCGTCACGCGTCGGATCGGCGCATGCGGCGACGACCTCGGCGAACGCGGTGTCGAGGCGTACCTCGTAGCGCCGCATGCTGCGTCGCAGCGACTTGCTCACGCGGAGTTGGTCGAGTGGGATGATGCCGCGCGGGTCGGGTGAGTACCAGGCGATCTTGCTCCGACGTTTGCCCGGGTCGATCGGCATGGGGAACAGGCCGGTGGCGTACGCGCGCAAGAGCGTGCCGGGTTCGAGGTCGGCGCCGATGGCGACCAGGTCGTTACCCGGTTCGGCCTCGGCGGGGCTCGGCATCATGTAACGCGACCAGGGTGGCTGGGTCGTGGCCGAAGCGTGGTGCACGCTCCCAGCACATCAGCGAAAAGCGAGAGATGTCAACTTGCGGGACACATATGAACAGAAATCTGAGGATTTTCCACCCAGAGTGACGACGCAACCTCAGTATGTGCGGAAACCGCGCCCCGTCTTGCGGCCTAGGTGCCCAGCCACCACCATGCGCTTCATCGTGGTGGCGGGAGCGAAGTTGGGGTCGCGGAACTCGTCGTACAGCGCTTCGAGGATCGACACCGAGGTGTCGAGGCCGACGAGGTCGAGCAGCGCGAACGGGCCCATCGGGAAGTTGCAGCCGCCCTGCATCGCCAGATCGATCGCTTCGATGGAGGCCGTGCCCTGCTCCCACATCTTCACCGCGTTGTTGAGATAGGGGAAGAGGAGGGCGTTGACGATGAAGCCGGCGCGATCGACGACCTCGACGGCGTCCTTGCCGCACGACTCGGCGAAGACGAGCGCTGCCTTCACCGTGTCGTCGGCAGCGGTGATCGGACGGATCACCTCGACCAGCTTCATCATCGGGGCCGGGTTGAAGAAGTGGATGCCACACACGGCCTCCGGCCGGTCGGTCACCATCGCCAGTTCGACGATCGGCAGCGTCGACGTGTTGGTGGCCAACAGCGCGCCCGGCTTGGCGATCTGATCGAGGGAGCGGAACAGGTCCTTCTTGATGTCGAGGTCTTCGACCACCGACTCGAGGATGAGGTCACAGTCGGCGAGGTCGTTCATGTCGTCGGTCGCCGTGATCCGGCCGAGGATGGCGTCGCGTTCGTCCGCCTCGAGACGTCCTTTCTCGACCTGCCGCTCGAGGCCCTTGGTGAGCTTGGCGATCGCTGCATCGGCGCCTTCCTGCGTGCGCGATCGCAGTGTGACCGTTCGTCCGGAGCGGGCTGCGACCTCGACGAGGCCGGCGCCCATGATGCCGGAGCCGAGGATGCCGACCGAGTTGATCGTGCCAGACGGGATGTTCACTGTCGCGCTCATGGACAGATGTTACCTACCGGTAGGTAACTTGTGAAAAACGGGGACCGCTCCCGACGTCGAGCAGTCGGACGGTCGGGGGATCGCGCTCGGCACCTCGTTCCACGAGCCCGCGCCGTATCCTGGCTGCTTCGCCGTCATGTTCGTGCTGCTCCTCTTCCACCTGCTGATCGGCGTGTCGATCCTCGTCTCGGGCGACAGGTTCGGCCGTCGCGCGTTCGCTGTCGCCGCGCTCGCTCCTGCGGTCACGGTGGTCTGGGCGGCAACGCAGTGGAGCGACGTGGTCGGCAACGGCGCAGCGGGCGACGTGGCCGGGTCGGGCGTCCCCGTCACCCAGTCGGTCGGCTGGATCAGCCAGCTCGGGCTGAACCTCGACCTCCGCTTCGACGCGTTCGCGCTCGTCATGACGCTGCTCGTGTCGGGCATCGGCCTGCTCGTCTGCGTCTACGCCTACGGCTACTTCTCGCACATCGCGCCCGGCCAGGCTCGCCTCGCCGGGCTGATGACGATCTTCGCCGCGTCGATGCTCGGCGTGGTCTGGGCCGATCACCTGATCGCGTTGTTCATCGCCTGGGAACTCACGTCGATCACCAGCTACCTGCTGATCGGCAACGACGACACCAACCCACGGGCGCGTGCCGCCGCGCTCCAAGCCATCTTCATCACCGGCGCCGGCGGGCTCGCGCTGCTGGCCGGGCTGATCATCCTCGGGCAGAGCGCCGGGACCTACCGCATCTCCGAGATGCTCGAATCGCCGCCGTCGGGCGGTGCCGTGTCGGCCGGTCTGATCCTCGTGCTGCTCGGCGCGTTCACCAAGTCGGCACAGGCTCCGTTCGGCAGTTGGTTGCCGGGCGCGATGGTGGCGCCCACGCCGGTCAGCGCCTACCTGCACTCGGCCACCATGGTCAAGGCCGGTGTGTACCTCGTCGCACGTCTGTCGCCGATCCTCGCCGGGCTCGGCCAGTGGCGAGTGCTGGTGCTCGTCGTCGGCAGCGTCACGATGATCGTCGGCGGGCTGCGAGCGCTCCGCCAACACGACCTCAAGCTGTTGCTCGCCTACGGCACGGTGAGCCAGCTCGGCTTCATGATGCTGCTGCTCGGCACGGGCGAGTACAAGATCGCGCAAGCCGGTGTGGTGCTGCTGCTCGCACACGGGGCCTTCAAGGCGACGCTGTTCATGCTCGTCGGCATCATCGACCACGAGGCCGGCACGCGCGACATCCGCGAGCTGCACGGCTTCGGTGCCGGCTGGATGCCGGTCAAGGTGATGGCCGTGATCGGCGCGGCCTCGATGGCTGGTCTGCCACCGCTCCTGGGCTTCGTCGCCAAGGAGAAGGGCATCGACACCTACCTCGAGTACGGCGAGTTCACGGGAGCGACGGCGGTGCTCGTGGTGATCGTCGTCGGCTCGATCCTCACGTTCGCCTACTCGGCTCGCTACGTGCTCGGTGTGTTCGGGTACTTCGGCAGCGCCGACGAGCCGGTCACGAGCCGCACCGTCCACGCGCCGCCGCTCGTGTTCTCGGGTCCGGCGATGGTGCTCACCGCCGCCACGGTCGTGCTCGGACTGTTGCCGATGCTCATCAGCGACCTCACCAAGACCGCCACACTCGCGCTCGATCCGCACGCCTCGCCGTCGACCGTGAAGCTGTGGGCCGGGTTCAACACCGCCTTCGTGTTGTCACTCGTCATCATCGCCACCGGTGCGGCGCTCACCGCACTGCGCGGCCCGGTCGCGAACGTGCAGGCCAAGCTCGCCGCACCGCTCCGCAAGATGCCGTCGACCGACGACGGATTCGAGGCCACGGTGCGTTCGATCGACACCGTCGCCAACCGTGTCACCCGCTACATCCAGTCGGGTTCGTTGCCGGTGTACCTCCTCGTCATCCTGGCGACGGTCGTCACCGTGCCGGTCATCCCGATGCTCGGCGAACTCGACTCGTTGCCGGAGTTCGTCGAGCGTCCGATCCACGTGCCGCTCGTGGCGGTCATCCTCGGTGCCGCGATCGGTGCCACGCTCATCCGTCGTCGGATGGCCGCGGTCGTGATGCTGAGCGCCGTCGGGTTCGCCATGGCCGGTCTGTACGAGGCGCAGGGGGCGCCCGACCTCGCGCTCACGCAGTTCGCGATCGAGACGCTCGGCACCGTGCTGTTCGTGCTCGTGCTGCGGTTCCTGCCGAGTCGGTTCGTCGACCTCGCTCCGGCGGTCGTCCGCCCGGTGCGTCTGGCGGTGTCGGTGCTCGTCGCATGTGCGATCTTCGTGTTCGCGATCGTGTCGACGCAGGCCCGGTCCGATGTGCCGCAGGAGTCGGTGTCGGTCGAGATGATCGAACGCTCGAAGCCCGACGGCGAAGGCAAGAACGTTGTCAACGTCATCCTGGTCGACTTCCGCGGCGTCGACACGATGGGTGAGATCACGGTGTTGCTCGTCGCCGCTGTCGGTGCGTTCGCGCTCGCTCGCTCGGGTCGCGGTCGTGACGACGACGAGTCGGTTGTTGCGCCCGCGGAAGAGGCGGTGTCGTCGTGAGGCGCCTCCTCGTGCTCGACGTGTCGGTGCGGTTGCTCTATCCGTCGATCATCGTGCTGTCGCTGTACTTCCTGTTCTCCGGTCACAACCAGCCCGGTGGTGGGTTCGTCGGCGGTCTCACCGCGGCGGCGGCGATCTCGCTGCGCTACGTGTCGGGCGGGGTCACCGCCGTGCGGCGCTCGTTCCGGCTCGAGCCGTGGACCGTGCTCGGTGGCGGCCTGGCGATGTCGGTCGGCACCGCCATCTTCCCGATGCTGCTCGGCGGGTCGATCCTCGAACACGGCACCTTCAAAGCGCATCCGCCGCTGCTCGGTGAGGTCAAGGCCACCTCGGCGCTTCCGTTCGACGTCGGTGTGTACTTCATCGTGATCGGGCTCGTGCTGATGATCTTCGAAGCGTTCGGCGACGACCTCGACGACGAACTCGAGATGATCGAACCGCTGCGGCCTCCAGCCACGACGGTCCGCGAGGAGTACCGGCCACTGTCGCAGCATGCTCCGGCGAGCATGTGGCTCGACGACGACGACGGCGACGGCGACGCCGAGGCAGCGGCCGATGGGGCCGGCGGGGCTACCGATGATGGGGGGATGCCGTCATGACCATCCTCCTCGCGTTCACGTCGGCGGCACTGTTCGGTCTCGGCACCTGGCTGCTGTTGCAGCGTCGCCTCACCCGCATCGTGATCGGTCTCGGCCTCATCGGCCACGGCACCAACATCCTGCTCCTCACGTCGGGCGGCGGCGCCGGACTGCCGCCACTCATCGGCAAGGGCGACAAGAAGGAGTTCGCCGACCCGCTGCCGCAGGCGCTCGCGCTGACCGCCATCGTCATCACGTTCGGTGTCACCGCGTTCCTCCTCGCCATGGCGTACCGCAGTTGGCAGCTCACCAACGACGACGTCGTGGCCGACGACCTCGAAGACCGTCTGATCGCTGCGGCACGTCGCGTCGACAGCGACGTGGTCGACCTCGAGACCGCCCAGCTCGAACGAGAGTCCGACTCGGCCGGCGACCTGGACGAGGGGAGTGAGTCGTGAGCGACGTGCTCGTCCCGCTGCCGATCGTGATCCCGCTGTTCGCGGCGGCCCTGACCGTGATGTTCGCTCGCTTCCGCGTGGTGCAGCGCGCCATCGCGCTCCTCTCGCTCACCTCCGTGGTCGGCGTGGCCGTCGCCCTGTTGATCCACGTCGACGACGAGTCGGTCGTGACGATGGACGCCGGTGCGTGGCCGGCGCCGCTCGGCATCACGTTCGTCGTCGACCGACTCTCGGCGATCATGGTGCTCACGTCGTCGGTGATGCTGCTCGTCGTGTTGCTGTACGCCGTCGGTCAGCGAGGCGTCGAGCGCGACCATCCCGCGTTCCATCCGATCTACCTGGTCTTGGCGGCCGGTGTGTCGGCCAGCTTCATCACCGGCGACATGTTCAACCTGTTCGTCGCGTTCGAGATGATGCTCGCCGCGAGCTACGTGCTGCTCACGCTCGGCGGGCGCCCCGACCAGGTGCGCGCGGGCATGACCTACGTGGTCATCAGCCTCGTCGCGTCGTCGATGTTCATCGCGGCGCTGGCGCTGCTCTACGCCGCAACCGGCACGGTCAACATGGCCGACCTCGCGCTGCGCATCCCCGAACTCTCCAGTGGCGTGCGGGCCGGATTCTCGCTCCTGCTCATCTTCGTGTTCGGCATCAAGGCCGGACTCTTCCCGCTGTTCTTCTGGCTGCCCGACAGCTACCCGACCGCACCGGGTCCGGTCACCGCGATCTTCGCCGGGCTGCTCACCAAGGTCGGCGTGTACGCCATCATCCGTACACAGACGCTGCTGTTCCCCATCGACAGTCAGCAGGGCACGATGCTGCTGATCATCGCCGGGCTCACCATGTTGATCGGCGTGCTCGGTGCCCTCGCGCAAGACGACCTCAAGCGTGCGCTCACCTTCCACATCATCAGCCAGATCGGCTACATGATCTTCGGTCTCGGGCTGTTCACGATCGCCGGCATCACGGCCGTGGTGTTCTACATCGTCCAGACGATCCTCGTGAAGACCAACCTCTTCCTGGTCGCCGGACTGATCGACCGTCACGCCGGGCAGAGCCGCATCTCGAAGGCCGGTGGCATCGCGCGCAGCGCGCCGATCATCGCCGTGTTCTTCGCCGTGCCGGCGCTGTCGTTGGCGGGGCTCCCGCCGTCGTCCGGTTTCGCCGGCAAGTTCGCGCTCGTCGACGCCGGCGTCGGGTCGCAGCAGTGGTGGATCGTCACCGTGGCGCTCGTGGTCAGCCTGCTGACCCTGTTCTCGATGACCAAGATCTGGGCGGGCATGTTCTGGGGCGAGCCCGAGGCCGCTCCGGTCGCGCCCGATCCGCATGCCGGGGGTCCGGGCGTGATGGTGTTCGCAACGGGCATCACCGTCGCGCTGTCGGTCGCGTTCGTCGTGTTCGCCGGGCCGATGTACGAGTTGGCCGAGCGCGCCGGCTCCGATCTGATGAACCCCTCGGTCTACATCGACGCCGTGTTGGGAGTTGATCGCTGATGCAATCGGCACTTCGCATCCCGGCGATGATGCTGTGGCTCACGGTGTTGTGGATCGCGCTCTGGGGGTCGATCACCTGGGCCAACGTGGCCGGAGGTCTCGCCGTCGCCGTCGCCGTCGTGTTGTTCGCTCGTCTCGATGCCGCCTCGCTCAAGACCACCTACTTCCGTCCGCAGTGGGCGGCGTGGTACGTGCTCGTGCTGGCCTGGAAGCTCATCGACTCCAACGTGCGACTCGCCTACGAGATCCTCACGCCGGGCATCTCCACACACACCGGCATCATCGCGGTGCCGATGCGTGGCGGTTCCGAGGCGGTCATCAACCTGGTGGCCAACTCCATCACCCTCACGCCGGGCACGATGACCATCGACATCAAACGGTGGGACGTCGACGGCGACGGCATCGACGACGGTGAAGAAGACAGCGTCGTGCTCTACATCCACGGCATGTACACGCGTGACATCGAAGCGGTTCGCCACGACGTGTTGCGCCTCGAAGCACTCGCGCTACGCGCCTTCGGCAACCCCAGCGACTACGCACTCGCCGCGAAGCAGGTCGACGACCACGAGGCACTGCTCGACTCGGCGAGGGCCGCGCGACGTCAGAACGGAGAACGATCATGAACACCGCTGCGCTGGTCATCACCTCGCTCGCCGGTCTGCTGTTCATCGCCCGCCTGCTGCGCGGTCCGGCGTTGCCCGACCGCGTCATCTCGGTCGACGGCTTCGTGTCGACGATCGTGATCGGGGTGACGGTGGCCTCGGCTCGGCCGGGCACCGGCGTGATCGAGAGCACGGTGCTGGTCGTGGCGCTCGGCGGATTCGTCGGCACCGCGGTGCTCGCCCGCTTCATCGAACGGCGAGGTGGGTGATGGAGGCGCTCGACACCATCGGCGACCTCCTGATGATCCTCGGCTCGCTGTTCGCGCTGCTCGCCGGGATCGGCATCCACCGTTTCCCCGACGCCTACTCACGCATGCATGCCGCAGCGAAGAGCCCGACGCTGGGGCTGGTGCTGGTGGCGGTCGGTGCCGCGCTGCGGATCCGCACCGGCACGGCCGTCGGCACGCTCGCGCTGGTGGCGATCTTGCAGCTGCTCACCTCACCGGTCGCCACGCACGTCGCTGCTCGCGCGGTTCACCTCCGGATGAACGTGCCGCAGGACGGCATCGACGAACTCGATCGCGACGAACGCGACGCCCTCAATCGACCAACGTCGTGATGAGGTCGCCGATCACGTGCTCGGACTCGAGCGGGTGTCGGAGCTTGACGTCACGGTTGATCTGATAGCGATTCCGTCGCCCGACGCGTTCGGCGGTGACGTATCCGTGCTCCTCGAGATCGTGGAGGATCCGGACGACCGCGCCAGGTGTGATGCCGACGACGTGCGCGATGTCGCGCTGACGTAGCTCGGGATCGCGGCTGATCGCGAGCAGGACGTGAGCGTGGTTGGTGAGAAACGTCCACGCCGGCTTCTCGAGTTGCGGGTCGGTCAACATCGCCTGCAGATCGTAGTCATTCGAATGTGTTCGTTTCGAGCTCGACATCGTGATCCCTGCCACACAACATATTCGTTGCAAAGTATCTATTGGAACTTGCATACTCAGCCCATGACGACTGATGACGCCACGTTCGTTCCCTCCGTCGACGATGTGATGCAGGCCAACGCCGAGTACGCGAGCGACTTCTCGGGTGCCGGGATCCCGGTCCGACCCGGCCGCAAGCTGGCGATCGTCACGTGCATGGACGCACGAATCGATGCGTTCGCCGTCATGGGTCTGCAGAACGGCGAATCGCACATCATCCGCAACGCCGGTGGTGTGATCACCGACGACGTCATCCGCTCGCTCTGCCTCTCGCAGCGTTTCCTCGGCACCCGCGAGATCATCCTCGTGCACCACACCGACTGCGGTCTGCAGATGGTCGACGAGGCCGACTTCCGTGACGAGCTCGAGATCGAGCTCGGTGTGAAGCCGTGGTGGTCGCTTGAGAGCTTCAGCGACCCGTACCAAGACGTCCGACAATCGATGCAACGTGTCCGCATGACGCCGTTCATCCAGTACAAAGATCACGTGAGTGGATTCGTGTACGACGTGACCGATGGTCTGTTGCACCCGGTGGATCCCGGGGCGGCCACGGTGCCCGCCCGCGGAGCGACGTGATCCCTGGCGTTCTCGCACTTCATCTCGTTGCCACACTCGTCCTGATCGGCACTCGCGACCGCTTCGGTCGAGGTGTCTTCGCCGTCGCCGCCGCTGCGCCGCTGGTCGCCGCGGTCTGGTCGCTCAGCCTCCTCACACGCGGGGTCACGTCGACCACGTCGTTCACGTGGGTCGAAGGGCTCGACCTCGACCTGGCGTTCCGCGTCGACGCGCTGTCGGCGCTGTTGTCGTTCATCGTGTCGGGCATCGGCGTGTTGGTCTTCGTCTACGCCGCCGGCTACTTCTCGTCGACCACCCGCGAGATCGGCCGCTTCGCAGCGACGCTGCTCGCGTTCTCGACCGCGATGCTCGGACTGGTCTGGGCCGACTCGGTCTGGACCCTCTTCGTGTTCTGGGAACTCACCTCGATCACGTCGTTCCTGCTCGTCGGCCACAAGCACGCCGACCCCGCCGCTCGGGTCGCCGCGCGGCGTGCCCTCCTCATCACCGCGTCGGGCGGGCTCGCGCTGCTCGCCGGTCTGCTCGTGTACGCCGACGGCGCGTCGACCCGTCTGCGCGACCTCGAGGTGTCGACCGGAACCGGAGCGACCGTCGCCGCCGTGCTCGTGCTCGTCGCAGCTGCGACCAAGTCGGCGCAGACCCCGTTCCACGTGTGGTTGCCGGGGGCGATGTCGGCACCCACGCCGGTGAGCGCCTACCTCCACTCCGCCACGATGGTCAAGGCGGGCATCATCGTGCTCGCGCTGCTGCAACCCGCGCTCGCCGACACCGGGCCGTGGACGCCGCTCGGGCTCGCGTTCGGTTTCTCGTCGATGCTCTGGGGAGCGATCGGCGCGCTGCGCCACGTCGACGCCAAGCTCATCTTGGCGTGGGGCACGGTGTCGCAGCTGGGCCTGATGTTCGCGCTGCTCTCGATCGGATCCGCGAAGGCGACCTTCGCCGCGTTGTCGATCCTCGTCGCGCACGCCGTGTTCAAAGCGGCGTTGTTCATGGTCGTGGGTGAGATCGACGTCCGGACGGGCACGCGTGATGTTCGCGAACTGTCGGGACTCTGGCGGTCGATGCCCCTCGCCTTCGGCGTCGCGCTCGTCTCGGCGCTGTCGATGGCCGGCGTGCCGCCGCTGCTCGGCTTCCCGGCCAAGGAGGCGGCGGTCGAAGCCGGCCTCGGGTTGAGCGGAGGTGAACGGGTCGTGGTACTCGTCGGCGTGGTGGGTGGCTCGATCCTGACCGTCGCGTACACGGCGCGTTTCCTCCTCGCCACGTTCGGTTCGACGAGGCTTCCGGCCACGCCGGTCGCCGATCGACGGACTCCGATGGCGGTCACCTCCGCCGTGCTCGGCGTGGCCAGCGTCGTGGGCTTCGTGTTCCTCGGCGACGTCGGCGACATCGTTCGCGACGCCGCGGTGCTCATCGACCCGAAGGCCGAGGTCTACTCCCTGATCCGGTGGCCCGGGTTGACCACGGCGTTCGTGTTGTCGATCGTGATCGTCGTTGTCGGGACTTTGGTCGGGCTGCCGCTCGCGCGGGTGGTCGATCGCGTGCCGCGGCCGTTTGGCGCCGACACCGTCGACGCAACGATTCACGGAGTTCTGCGTCTCGCCCGTTCGGTCACGGGGCGTATCCAGCACGGCTCGCTGCCGGTCTACATGGTGACCGGGGTGTTCGTCGCGGGGCTGGCGGCCCTGCCGTTCGCCGGCGAGATCGATCCGAAGGTGCTCGTCGTGTGGGACCACCCGATGCAGGGCGTGCTCGGCCTGCTGGTGGTGGTCGGCGCGTTCGGCACCGTGATGGTGCGTGGCCGACTCGCCGCTGCCTTCGGGCTCGGTGCCATCGGTTTCGGCGTGGCCGGACTCTTCGTGGTCGAAGGGGCGCCCGACCTGGCGCTCACGCAGTTGCTCGTCGAGACGGTGGTCGTCGTCGGGTTCGTCGTCGGACTCGGCCGACTCCGTACCGAGTTCCCGGCGGTGAGCGGCCCGTGGCGGTCGACCCGGATCGCGGTCTCGGTGCTGATCGGCGCGGCGGTGAGCGTCGGGCTCGCCGCGAGTGCGTCGCGCCCGTCGGGTGAGCCGCCGCTCGCCGAACTGTCCGACGAGGCGGTCTCGACCGGCAAGGGCAACAACGTCGTCAACGTGATCCTCACCGACATGCGCGCGCTCGACACGCTCGGCGAGATCGTCGTGCTCGTCGCGGTCGCGGTCGGCATGGTGTCGTTGGCACGGAGCGCTTCGAACGATCGGGAGGCCGCATGATCGCCGATCGATCGCTCATCGCCCGCAGTGGCGTGAAGATGGCGAGCCCCTTCGCCGTGGTCGTGACGATCATGCTGTTCTTCGCCGGCCACAACCAGCCCGGAGGTGGCTTCGCCGCCGGCCTGATGCTCGGAGCCGTCATTGCGTTGCGCGCGGTGGTGGGGCTGCCGATTCCGCAGCGTTCCTCGCCGTTCCTGGCCGCTGGCGGTGTCGTCGGTGTGTCGGTCGCGATCGCTCCGATGCTGTTCGGTGATGCGCTGCTCGACCAGGCCACGTTCGAGACGACGCTGGCGCTGCTCGGCAAGATCAAGGTGGGTTCGGCGCTGGTGTTCGACATCGGCGTGGTGCTGGTGGTGATCGGCCTCGTCGTCGCGCTGCTCGATGCATTCGACGCCGACGAGCTCGCCGAGTCGGGCCGCGACGAACGCGAGGTGGCCTCGTGAGCCTCACGATGGTCCTCGTCGTCGGCGTGCTCACCGGCGTCGGCACGTACCTGGTGACCTCGCGGGTGCTGAGCCGGATCGTGCTCGGTTTCGCGTTGCTCGGACACGCCGCCGTGCTCGCGCTCACCACCGCGGCCGGCCCGGCGGGCGATCCGCCGCTCGCCGATCGTTCGTCGCCGTCCGACACGTCCAACCCGCTGCCGCAGGCGCTGTCGCTCACCGCCATCGTCATCTCGTTCGGTCTGACGTTGTTCCTGCTGGCGCTCGCTCGCCGCCAGCATCAGCTCAGCGGCGACGACCTGGTCGAAGACGATCTCGAAGACCGCCGCATCGCGCAGGACGAGCACGACCGATGAGTGCACTGGTGTCGCTCTGTGTCGTGGTGCCCTTGCTCGGCGCCATGATCACCCTCGGTCTGCGGACCGTCGGACGGCTGCGTGACGTCATCACGCTCGGCAGCCTCGCCGCCACGTCGGTCATGGCGATCGTGCTGCTGGTGCACGTCGAGGCCAACGACACGGTCGTGGTGCGCGTGGGGGAGTGGGCGCCTCAGCTCGGCATCGTGCTGGTGGCCGACATGTTCGCGGTGTTGGTGCTCGGCGTTGCCGTGCTGACGATCACGATCGTCGAACTGTTCGCGATGGGGCAACGACGGAGCGCGTCGGGTGCCGACCCGACGATCGTCGGCCCGATGCTGCTCGTGCTCACCGCCGGGGTGACGCTGTCGATCCTGACCGGTGACCTGTTCACGTTGTTCGTCGCGTTCGAGCTGATGCTCGTGGCCAGCTACGTGCTGCTCACGCATCAGGGTCGGGCGGGCCAGGTGCGATCGGGCATGACGTACGTCGTCATCAACCTCTTCGCGTCGACGCTGTTCCTCTTCGGGGTCGCCTTCGTCTACGCCGCGACCGGCACGGTCAACATGGCCGAACTCGCCGAGCGGATCCCCGAACTCTCGAACGGTGTGCGCTGGGGGATCGGGCTGTGGTTCCTGGTGGTGTTCGGGACGAAGGCGGCCATGTTCCCGCTCTTCTCCTGGCTGCCCGACAGCTACCCGACCGCGCCGACAACGATCACCGCGGTGTTCGCCGGGCTGCTGACCAAGGTCGGCGTGTACGTGATGATTCGCTTCCACGTGCTCACCGAGATGGATCAACTCGGTCCGGTCATCCTCGTGATCGCCGGCTTCACGATGCTCGTCGGCGTCGCCGGTGCGCTCGCGCAAGACGACATGAAGCGCATCCTGTCGTTCCACATCGTCAGCCAGATCGGCTACATGCTCATGGGACTCGGGCTCTTCTCCGTGGCGGGTGTCGCCGGTGCGATCATCTTCATCGTCCACCAGATCCCGGTGAAGACCGTGCTGTTCCTCGTCGGCGGGCTCGTCGAGACCGAGCGTGGCACCTCGTCGCTCGAGCGCGCCGGTGGCCTGATCGCCAAGCGCCCGTGGATCGCAGCGCTCTTCGCGCTGCCGGCGCTGAGTCTGGCCGGGTTGCCACCGTTCTCCGGATTCGTCGCCAAGCTGGCTCTGCTCGATGCGGGCGTCGCCGACGGGTCGACGATCATCGTCGTGGCCGCGCTCGTGGCGAGTGCGCTGACGTCGTTGTCGATGGTCAAGATCTGGTTGGGCGTGTTCTGGGGCTCGGGTGACGACCATCCCGAGGTCGCGTTGCCGGAGCGCGTCGGGTCGGGGCCCGGTCGGCTGATGTTCGCAGCCACCGGCGCGGCGCTGGCGCTCACGCTCACGATCGCCGTGGTCGCCGGACCGTTGTGGTCGATGAGCGAACGCGCTGCGACCGAGTTGCTCGACGGCGACGTGTACGTCGACACCGTTCTGGGAGACACGGTTCTGGAAGCGGGTGACTCGTGAGGTCGGTCTTCACGATCCGTCGGGCCGTCACGATGGTCGCGTTGGTGGCGACGTGGTGTGCGCTGTGGGGGTCGGCGAGCGCGGCCAACGTGCTGTCGGGCATCGCCGTGGCCGCGGTGGCGCTGTTGTTCGGTTCGAGCTCGGCTGTCGGCCGGGGCATCCGTATCATCCCGATGCTGCATCTGATCTGGCTCGTGTTCGTCGACATGGTCGGCTCGACGGTCACCGTGGTCCGCGAGGTGTTGACCCCGACCGACTACACCAACGAGGCGATCATCGCCATCGATCTCCCGCCGGGCGGTGAACATCACCTGCTGTTGCTGTTCGTCGTCATCACGGTCACTCCCGGCACGGCCGTGGTGGCTGCGGAGTCGAACGCGAGCAAGCTCTATCTCCACGTGCTCCACGCCGACCGTCGTGACGCGGTCGAAGCACACGTCCGCCAGCTCGCCGACGTGGCCAGCCGAGCGCTCCCGCAGGGGGACGCATCGTGATCGGTCTCGCCGAACCCGTCCTGATCGTCTCGATGATCGGGTTGGCCTTCGCCGGCGGGGCGGCCGTCTGGCGCGTCCTGACCGGCCCGAGCCTCGCCGATCGGATCCTCGGTCTCGATCTCGCGTTGATCGCGCTGATGGCGGGCATCGCGATCGACGGCGCTCATCGCGGCGACACCACCTGGCTCAACCTGCTGGTCGTGATCGCGGTGATCGGCTTCACCGCCACGGTCGCCTCGACACGGTTCATGGAGACCACCCGCGACGGCGACGACGATCGGGAGGCGACGTGAGCATCGTGTCGTCGGCATTCATCCTGCTCGGTGTGGCCGTGATCGTCTTCGCGGGGATCGGGCTCCTCAAGTTCTCGACGCCTTACGCCCGCCTGCACGCCGCGGGTAAGGCGAGCCCGGTGGCGTTCATCGTCGTCACCATCGGGGCGTCGATCGAACTCGGCTGGTCGGGGGCCGCTCGCCTGGTGCTGGCGTCGTGCGCGCTGGTGCTCACCTTGCCGATCGCCGTGCATCTGTTGTTCCGTGCAGTGCATCGCACCGACCCGGCGTCGGATCCGCCGATCGACGAACTCCGCAACCCCGACAGCTGATCGGTGTGACAGATCTCCGGACCGGCTTCACCGCCCGTTCACCTGCAGGAGACACCTCGTTCGTTACCGTTCGATGACATGTCATCCGTGACCGCTCTGTCCCTCTCCGAGATCGTCGACGACTCGCGCCGACTCGTGTCGTTCGAATCGGTGCACAACTTCCGTGACCTCGGTGGCTACGAGCTCGGCGACGGTCGCACCATCGGATGGGGTCGGCTGTTCCGCGCCGACGGGCTGTACCGCCTCACCGACGACGACCTCGACATCATGGACGCCCTCGGCATTCGCACGGTCATCGACCTCCGCTCGTCGGGCGAGGTCGACTCGCACGGTCGGTACCCGGTCGAGAAGCACCCGGTGGCGTTCCACCACCTGCCGATCATCGACGCCACGTGGATGCAGGACGAAGTGCCCGAGTTCACCGACGACGAGCAGGGCGGTATCGACTTCCTCGTCTGGGCGTACCGCGACATGCTCGCCAAGGGCGCCGATCGGTTCGCCCACGCCATCCGCCTGCTCGCGATCCCGCAGGCTGCGCCTGCCGTGTTCCACTGCGCCGCCGGCAAGGACCGCACCGGCATCATGGCCGCGCTCATCCTCGCCGGCCTCGGCGTCGACGAGGAGATCGTCGCGGCCGACTACGGCCTCACCGCGGCAGCGATGGACCGGATGCGGGCCTGGGTGCTGGCGAACCATCCGGAGATGGCAGACCAGATGGGCGAGACGCCGTCGTTCATGCTGGCCGCTCGGCCCGAGGCGATCCGTCAGATCATGCTCGATCTCCGGACCGAGCACGGTTCGGTGCGTGACTTCCTGAGTGCGATCGGCGTGGGTACCGCGCAACTCGACGCGCTCGCCGACGCCCTCACCCTCTGACCGTCACGCCATCGCGGTTCCGCGTCTCAGACGTCGAACGGAGTCGGCGCCAGGTCGGGTGCAACCCAGCGGGTGCGCGCATCGGAGCCGAACAGGCACTCGCGTGACCAGTGGGCGAGCGGCGCGCTCGTCTGACAACGCGGCGCGTCGAGCACCGCCGAGATCTCATCGGCGCGGAGGCTGGCGACCGCTCCGACGAAGTAGCGAGTGAGTGTTTCGTGATAGCCCGACGTGGTCGTGTTCTCGACGCCGGTCGACTCGTTGTACGACCGGATCGCGCCGCGGAGGAACTCGACGGTCTCGCTGGTGGTTCTCGTCGCGAGCGCAGCCCAGCACACGCGAAGGTGCGCCTCGTGTGTCCACTCCGACTTCGGGAGCGAGCGATCGCAGAACGCGTCGATGACCCGCTGGGTGACCGCGTCGAGCATCGCGTGAGCGCCCGGGGTCAGGCGGCGGCGGTGTCGATGTGGACGTCGATCAGATCGACCGGCGCGGTCGGTGTACCGCTTCCGTCGGCCGAACCGCGAGCGTTCATCTGCGCAACGATGTCGAGACCTTCGTCGGAGATCTGCCCGAAGAGGCTGTACGCCGGGGGCAGTGCCACGCCGTTGTCGCCGGTGATGATGAAGAACTGGCTGCCCTGGGTGTCGGGGCCGCTGTTCGCCATGGCGAGCGATCCGATCTGGTACTCGCCGGCTTCGGGCAGTTCGTCGTTGGTCGTGTAGCCGGGGCCGCCCGTACCGGTCGCCGTCGGGTCGCCGCACTGCACGACGAACTCCTGGATGATGCGGTGACACGTGGTGTCGTTGAAGTAGTTGTTGCGAGCCAGGAACACGAAGCTGTTGACCGTGTTGGGGGCCTTCACCTGGTCGAGGGCGATCTCGACGACGCCGACGTTCGTCGTGACGACGGCCGTGTAGGCGATGTCGGGGTCGAGGCACATCGGCGGCGCCTCGTCGAACGTCTGGGTCTGCTCGTCGGTGCCTTCGGCGGCGGGGCAGCCTTCGGGGATGACCTCGGTGTCGACGATCGACTGCGCGGGGACCTCGACCGGCTGGGCCGGCTCGGTGACCGGTGCGGCGGTCTCGGGCGGAGTGGTCGGCTCGGGTGCGACGCTGTCGTCGGTCGCTGCGGCGTCGTCGAGCACCTCGGTGGTGTCGTCGTTGCCGTTGTCGTCGTCGTCGCCGAGGAACTGCCCGGCCAGGAACACGAGGCCGAACACGGCGATGATGGCGCCGCCGACGATCACCGCGATGCGGGTCGTGCGGGCGCGCTTGGCCTGCTGCAACAGCTCTTGCTCGCGCTGAGCCTTGTTTGCCTTCTGACGTTCTCGTTTAGCGGTTCCCACAGTGCGCTGAGGATATCGGTGCGCGAGGGCTGCGACGGGGCACCTCGCCAACCCGACTCGTTGCCCAGCCGGAGACCTCGTGCTTGTAGATTGAGCGTGTGGCCAGAGTTCGTCTGTTTGCGTCGGCCCGCGAAGCGGCCGGAACCGGAACCGACGTCATCGACGGTGCCACGGTGCATGACGTCCTGCGTTCGGCGGAGGAACGCTACGGTGAGCACTTCACAGCGGTGCTTTCTACCTGTCGTATCTGGGTGAACGGCGACGATGTAACACCTGAGACCGAGATCGGACCGAACGACGAACTGGCGGTGCTCCCGCCCGTTTCCGGAGGAGCAACATGAGCGACGACAACACCAACACCACCGAATCAGGTGCTCCCGATCCCAAGGCGCTGTCGCTCGACGAGCTGCGCGCGCTGCGGACCGAACTCCAGCAGCAGGACGACGTCGTGTCGTACGCTCGCCGTGTCGCGCAGGCGCGCGTCGACCTGGTCAAGTCAGAGATGGCTCGCCGAGACGACACCGGCACCGTGAGCGACGAGGTCACCGAAGTCCTGTCGCAGCATCTCACCGGCGGCCCGGGCCGCCCGCCGCGCCCCGCCGAAGACCTCAGCGACAACACGCTCTCGGCCGAGCTCGACTCGATCTGTTCGAAGCTCGGTTTCGGCCGGATCGAAGACCTCACCGAAGACGAACTCGCCACACTGGCCGAGGGCATCGAGGAATTCGAACGCCGGGTGTCGCAGGACCGTCGTCAGCGTTTCGACCTGCTCGATGCACTGTCGGCCGAACTCGTTCGCCGCTACCGCGACGGCGAGGCCGACGTCGACTCGCTGCTCAACAACTGAGCAGACCGAGCCGACGGGTCGCCACAACGCACCGTTCGTGACCCCCGTGTCGTTCGAGACGTCGGCAAGCGATGGTTCCCGACGAGACGTGAGCACCGAGATGATGAGAGCATCGAAGCATGACGGCTGAACCGATTCGTCGCGTCGCGGTCATCTCGCTGCACACGTCGCCACTGCTGCAACCCGGCTCGGGCGACAGCGGCGGGATGAACGTCTACGTGCGCGAACTGATGTCGTCGCTGTCGCAGACCGGTGTCGAGTGCGTCACGTTCACGCGCGCCGATCGTGAAGACCTGCCCGCCGAGGTGTTCGTCGAGCCCAACCATCGGGTCGTCCACATCGAAGCCGGCCCGCACCACCTGCCGAAGGAAGCGCTGCCCGAGATCTCCGACCAGTTCTGTCACGGCGTGATGGAGTGGTTCCGCGCCAACGGGGCACCCGACGTGATCCACGGCAACTACTGGCTGAGCGGCGTCGTCGGCCACCACCTCAAGCACGAGCTCGGGGTGCCGTTCGTGTCGACTTTCCACACGCTCGCTCGTGTCAAGGCCGAAGGCGGTGACCCCGAACCGGTGTGGAGGGATCGAGCCGAGGCGGAGATCATCAAGTGCTCCGACGCCATCTGCGTCAGTTGCGTCGAAGAGGAAGAGCAGTTCCGCCGTCTGTACGGCGACCCGAACGGGCACATCGAGATCATCGCGCCAGGCGTCGAACAGGCGCTGTTCGCTCCCGGTGCTCAGGCCGGGGCTCGCCACGCGCTCGGCGAGGACCCGGACGTGCCGGTGCTGCTGTTCGTCGGTCGCATCCAGCCGCTCAAGGGGCCCGATGTCGCGATCCGAGCGCTGTGGCGACTGCACCAGGCCGGTCGCAGCACCGCCCGTCTGTTGATCGTCGGTGGCGCGAGCGGCCACGAAGGCGATCTCGAGACCGAACGCGCGCACTCGCTCGTCGACGAACTCGGCTTGCACGAGCACGTCGAGTTCATCTCGCCGCAACCGCATCACATCCTGTCGACCTACTACCGGGCCGCTGATGTGGTCATCGTCCCCAGCCGTAGCGAGAGCTTCGGGCTCGTCGCGCTCGAAGCGATGGCGTGTGGCATTCCGGTCGTCGCGAGCGCGGTCGGCGGACTGCAGAGCCTGGTCGACGACGGTGTCACCGGTCGTCTCATCGACGGCCGCAACCCGCTCGACTTCGCGGCGGCGATCGGCGAGATCCTCAACGACGACGAAGTCCGCATCTCGATGGGCAAGGCCGCCGTCGAGAAGGCCAGCACCTACACGTGGGCGGCAGCGGCGGCCCGACTGGCGGCGCTCTACGACGACATCGCGTCGCGGCCGATGGTGCAGTGCCGATGAGCGACGCCCTCGACCCCGCGCAGCTCGCCGAGCTCGAACGATCGATCGACGGGTGGCTCGCCGAGTTGCTGAACGAGTACGACCACATCGCGGCGGTCGACCGCGACGAGGGCGATGTGATCCGCTGGTACGTGCGCATGATCGGCGAGGAGAAGGACTTCACCACGGTGTGGATGACGTTGGGGCAGCGAACGCTCCGCTACGAGACCTACGTCATGCCTGCGCCGGAAGAGAACGAGCGGGCGTTGTACGAGAACCTGCTGCGTCGCAACGAGAAGCTCACCGGCGTGCACTTCTCGATCGGTGGTGAGGACGCCGTGTTCCTGCGCGGCGAGATGGCGACCCACCTGGTCGACAAAGACGACATCGACCGCATCCTCGGAACGGTCTACGCGACCGTCGAGCAGTGTTTCCGGTCGCTGTTGGCGATCGGGTTCGCGTCGAAGTTCTCCGGCAACTGATTTCCCTTTCGCGTTCTTGGTCACCCACTGGACGACTGCCCGGGTGGGCGCGTTCGGGGGAGTCGGTTCCTCAGCGCCCACCCGGTCACCCACGCCGGCTCGGTCTGCTCATCGCGGTCGGCGAGGACGGGGAGTAGTTTCGACTCGTGGAACATGACGTGGTGATGGTCGGCGGCGGCAACATGGGAGCCGCGTTGCTCGGGGGGATGATCGAGTCGGGTCGCTTCGATCCGGAGCGGCTCGCGGTGGTCGAGCTCCTCGAGGCGAGACGCGCCCAGCTGCCCGGCATCGTTCCCGGCGTGGCGGTCGTCGACACGATGCCCTCGTGCTCCGCCGCGGTGATCGCCGTGAAGCCGGCCGACGTCCCGGCCGCCGTTGCCGCCGCGGTCGCGCAGGGAGCGGCGCGGATCCTGTCGATCGCGGCCGGGGTCACGCTCGCCACGCTCGAAGCGGCTGCCGGCTCCGGCGTCGCAGTCATCCGAGCGATGCCGAACACGCCGGCACTGGTCGGACGAGGCGCCGCGGCGATCGCTGGTGGTGCCACGGCCGGTGACGCCGACCTGGAGTGGGCCGAACAGATCCTGGGATCGGTCGGCATCGTCGAGCGACTCGACGAGCCGCTCCTCGACGCGTTCACGGGCGTCGCCGGTTCGGGCCCGGCGTACGTCTTCTTGGTGGCCGAAGCGCTGACCGCCGCCGCCGAGGCGGAGGGCATCCCGCACGAGATGGCGGTGCGCGTCGTCAACCAGTTGCTCCTCGGTTCGTCGACGCTGCTGGCTCGTGACGGCGACGCCGAGCAACTGCGGATCAACGTGACGTCACCGAACGGGACGACGGCGGCCGGGTTGGCCCGCCTCGATGCTCGTGACGTGCGCGGCGCGTTCGCCGATGCGGTGCGCGCGGCGACCGAACGCAGCCGCGAACTCGGCTGAATTTTCCGACCACTCACCGCGCGATGTCCCAGGTGACAGCGTCGATCGGACGGTCAGCGCCGCAAATTTTGCACGTGCCCCTTTTCACATGTCGGTTTTGCCCGTAGATTGCTGTGCGTGGAGACGCGTTCGCCGGAGACGGTGATCAGCGCCGACCAAGGGCTGGTGCCATCGGGGGGTTGGCACCGGCCCTTGTCGCGTCCGGGGGTCGAGTGATCTGATCCGAGTAGCGTCGGGGACGCATGGCGCGCCGTTACGACACCATCTCGTTCCTGTCCGACTACGGAACCGACGACGAGTTCGTCGGGGTGGTCAAGTCGGTGATCCGCGATCTCGCTCCGCACGCGACCGTGATCGATCTCACGCACGGCGTTGCGCCGTTCGATGTGCGCGCCGGGTCGCTCGCGCTCGCGCGTTGCATCAGTTACGTCGCGTCGGGTGTGGTGGTGGCGGCGGTCGATCCGGGTGTCGGCACGGAGCGTCGCGGTGTGGCGATCGAGGTGGCCGGTGGCGAAGGGGTGCTGGTGGGGCCTGACAACGGCGTGCTGGCGCCGGCGGTCGCGATGGCCGGCGGCGCGGGGCGGGCGATCTCGTTGACGAACGAGGAGTATCAACTCGTCGCTCCGGGTGCGACGTTCGACGGCCGTGACGTCTTTGCTCCGGCTGCTGCTCATCTCTGCAACGGTGTCGATCTCGCCGAACTCGGTGATCCGGTCGACGCCGATCTGCTGATGCCGGGCGTGGTGCCGCTGCCGCAGGCCGACGACGAGAAGGTGATCGCGCAGGTGTTGTGGGTCGATCGTTTCGGCAACGCTCAACTCAATGTCGGGGTCGACGATCTGGCGGCGACGTTCGGTGATCGGGTCTCGGTGCGGTTCAGTGCTCCGACCGATCCGTCTGGTGGCACGACGCGCAGCGCGCAGCGGGTGTCGTCGTTCGCGGCGGTGTCGACGGGTGCGGTCGGTCTCGTGGTCGATGCGAACGGGATGTTGTCGGTGGTGATGAATCAGCGCTCGGCGGCTGCGGATCTCGGCGTCGATGTGGGGGATCAGGTGACGCTCACGCCGGCGTCCGACGAGGACGAGGCTCCGGCGGCGCAAGCCGTGACGATCGGGCCGACACCGAGCCGATAGCGTCGCGTCCGATGCGCCCCGCAACCACCCTCACGCTCGGCCTGCTGCTCGCAGCGATCCTGATCGCCGGCATCCTCTCCCTCCTCCGCCTCTAGAACGCCCAGCCCCGACAAGTAACTCGGCGTCGGTGACGATGAGGGTTTGCGGGCAGTGAGTGTGCGGTGAGCCATCGACAAGGCGTATCGGTGAGCCACCGACAGGGCGAAGGGTGATCGACCAACTAGTTGTGGTTGTGGCCGGCGCCGTGAGCGCCAGCGAGCAAGCCTGGCGTCGGTGGCGATGAGAGTTTGCGGGCAGTGAGTGTGCGGTGAGCCACCGACAAGGAGTCGCGGCCGGCGCCGTGAGCGCCAGCGAGCAAGCCTGGTGTCGGTGGCGATGAGAGTTTGCGGGCAGTGAGTGTGCGGTGAGCCACCGACAAGGAGTCGCGGCCGGCGCCGTGAGCGCCAGCGAGCAAGCCTGGTGTCGGTGGCGATGAGAGTGGGCGGGCAGTGAGTGTGCGGTGAGCCACCGACAAGACGTAACGGTGAGCCATCGACAAGGAGTCGCGGCCGGCGCCGTGAGCGCCAGCGAGCAAGCCTTGGCGTCGGTGGCGATGAGGGTGGGCGGGCAGTGAGTGTGCGGTGAGCCACCGACAAGGCATTACGGTGCCGAAAAGCACACCGCTCAGCTTGTGAAAGCGTGCACATGCGTCGTAGCGTGGCCATCTCATGGCTGGTCAGCGTTCACGTCGTCGGATTCCCGAAGCGACCGTGGCGCGTCTGCCCGTGTATCTCCAGCTCCTGACCGATCAGTTCGAGCTCGAGGTGTCGAACATCTCGTCCGAGGAGTTGGCGGAACTGGCGGGGGTCAATGCGGCCAAGGTTCGCAAGGATCTGTCGTATCTGGGCTCGTACGGCACGCGTGGTGTCGGGTACGAGGTGGAGTTCTTGATCTACCAGATCAAGCGTGAACTGGGTTTGACGCACGACTGGCTGGTCGTCATCGTCGGTGCCGGCAACCTGGGTCAGGCGCTTGCCGGTCACGGCGGGTTCACCGAGCGTGGATTCCCGGTGGGCGGCATCGTCGACATCGACGACGCGAAGGTCGGTTCGTTGATCGGCGGTGTGCGTGTGCGCCATGTGAAGGATCTCAACCAGGTGGTGCAGGCGCGCAACATCTCGATCGGTGTGATCGCCACTCCTGGTCCGGCTGCGCAGGATGCTGCTGATGCGCTCGTCGCTGCTGGTGTGACCAGCATCTTGAACTTCGCTCCGAACCTGATCACGGCGCCGCACGGGGTGAGTGTTCGCAAGGTCGATCTCGCCGTCGAGTTGCAGATCTTGAGCTACCACGAGCAGCGCCGGGCCAACGCTCGTGCTGCCACGACCCTGCAGTCGGTGCCCGGCAATGGTCGCCGGGGAGCGTCGGCGTAGGCTGGTCGGGCAATGTCCATTCTCGTCGTCGGTGTCAACCATCGCAGCGGTCCGCTGCCGTTGCTCGAACGACTGACGATCGCGCCCGACGATCTGGGCAAAGCCGTCGCCGGGCTCGCGATGCGCGACAGCATCCGTGAAGCGGTGGTGTTGTCGACGTGCAATCGCACCGAGATCTATGTCGTCGCCGAACTCTTCCACGGTGCGTACGCCGATGTGCGTGACTTCCTGTGCGAGTTGGGTGACATCGATCGTGACGAGCTGACGAAGCATCTGTTCAGCGAGCACGATGCTGCGGCGGTCACGCACTTGTTCGAAGTTGCTGCGGGTCTCGATTCGGCGGTGCTCGGCGAGTCGGAGATCCTCGGTCAGGTGCGCACGGCTTGGGAGGTCGCGCAGGCCGAGTCGGCTGCCCGCACCACGCTCAACCTTCTGTTCCGTTCGGCGATCGAGACGGGCAAGCGTGCCCGCAACGAAACGGCGATCGGTCGGGGCACGGCATCGGTCAGCCATGCGGCTGTCGAGATGTTGCACGACGTCGTGGGCGACATCGCCGACAAGCGTGTCGTCGTGGTCGGTGCCGGTTCGATGGGCGAAGGCGTGGCCATCGCGCTGCGCAAGGCCGGTGGCGCTCAGATCACGGTGGTCAACCGTTCGCCCGAACGCGGTGCCGCACTGGCCGAGCGGGTCGAGGGCACCGCCGTCGGGTTCGACGCGTTGCCGTCGTCGCTCGCCGAAGCCGATGTCGTCATCGCCGGTACGGGTTCTGGTGAGCCGCTCATCACCGAGCCGCTCGTCACCGCTGCTCGGGCGGGGTCGACGTCGGAGTTGCACGTGTTCGACATCGGTCTGCCGCGTGACGTCGAAGCGTCGGTTGCCGATCTCGGTGGCGTCACTGCGTTCGATCTCGACGACCTGCGTGACTGGGCCGATCGTGGCCGTTCGAATCGTGAGCTCGAAGCCGAGAACGTTCGGGCGATCGTGCGCGAGGAGGTCGAGAACTTCGGTGTGGAGTCGACCGCTCGCCAGGCCGCACCGCTGGTCGCGTCGATGCACGTCGCTGCCGAAGCGGTTCGTGTGAGCGAGCTCGAACGGTATGCGTTGCGTCTCGCCGGTCTCGACGACAGCGAACGCAAGGCGGTCGAGGCGTTGACCAAGGCCATCATCAACAAGATGCTCCACGAGCCGTCGGTCAGGCTCAAGTCGCAGGCGGGTACGCCCCAGGGCGACCGCAACGCGGCCGCGATCCGCGATCTCTTCGACCTCGGTTGAGCGAGACGGACGGCAACGTGCCCGACACGGCTCCTCTTCGCATCGCCACCCGAAGCTCGCAGCAGGCCTCGACGCAGGCGGGTGCGGTCGCCTCGGCGCTGACGGCAGCGACCGGTCGCCCGGTCGAGCTCGTCTTCGTCGACACGGTCGGTGATCGGACGCAGGCCGACAACGTGCCGCTGCACTCGATCGGTGGGCAGGGTGTGTTCGTCAAGGAAGTGCAGAACGCCGTGCTCGACGGGCGTGCCGATCTGGCGGTGCACTCCGCGAAGGACCTCACGTCCGACACCACGCCCGGTCTGCGTCTGGCGGCGTTCACCGAACGGCGGGACGCTCACGACGTGTTGGTCGGCGCAACGCTCGACGAACTTCCGCTCGGAGCCTTGGTCGCGACCGGTTCGGTGCGTCGCAGGGCGCAGTTGGCGGCGGTGCGACCCGACCTCGAGTTCGCCGAGTTGCGCGGCAACATCGGTACCCGCCTGTCGAAGGTGCCCGATGGCGGTGCGATCGTCATGGCCAAGGCGGCGCTGCTCATCCTCGAGCTGACCGAGCACATCGCCGAGGAGCTCTCGTTGTCGGAGTTCGTCCCGGCCGTGGGCCAGGGCTGTGTGGCGATCGAGTGTCGCGTCGACGACGACGACACCCGGCGAGCGCTGGCGACGATCGATCACGCGCCGACGCGGCGTGCCGTCGAGATCGAGCGCGCGTTCCTGTCCGAGCTCGGTTCGGGCTGTTCGCTCCCGGTGGCCGGTCACGTCCGCGGGTCGGGGCTCGACATCTTCGTCGCCGATCCCGAACGTTCGACGTCGGTCCGTCATCGGGTCGAGTTGCGTTCGCACCCCGACGGACACGAGTCGGTCGATGCCGACCTCGCCGCCGCTCGTCAGGGCGCGCGAGATGCGATGGCATCGCTGGCCGGGCAGGTTGCTTCGGGCGATGGAGCCTGATCGTCCGCTTCTCGGTTGTCGTGTCGTGGTCACCCGCGACGAACCCGGAGAACTCGGTCGCCTCCTGCTCGCGGCCGGCGCCGAGATCGTGCACGTTCCGCTCATCGAGATCGTCGAACCCGTCGACGGTGGGGCCGAACTACGTGCCACGCTCGACGACCTCGCGCGTTTCGACTGGCTGATCGTCACGTCGCCTGCGGGTGCGCTGCGGGTCGGCGAGGCCGCGGCCGATCACCCGCATCTGCGTCTGGCCTCGGTCGGCACCGCCACCGCGTCGCGGCTCGCTGAGCTCGCCGGGCGGCCGGTCGAACTCGTCCCGAAGCGACAGTTGGCCGAGTCGCTCGCCGCCGCGTTCGTCGAGTCGCAGCGCAACACGTCGCAACGGGTGCTGCTCGCGCTCGCCGACCGAGCGGGCACCGACCTCGCGCGGACCCTGCGCGATGCCGGGCACGACGTGACGAGCGTGGTCGCCTACCGGACCTTGCTCAGAGCGCCGTCGGCCGACGATCTGCAGCGAGTCGCCGACGCCGACGCGGTGGCGTTCGCGAGCGGTTCGGCCGCCGAGAGTTGGGCGACGTCGATGTCGGCCGACGCGCTGCCCGAACTGGTGGTGGCGATCGGTCCGACGACTGCGGCAACAGCTCGTCAGTTCGGCCTCAAGATCTCGTCTGTTGCTGCCGATCACTCTCTCGAAGGATTGGTGCGCGAACTCGCGGTGCGCTGGCGTCAGGCCAGGTCATCGTGATGGACGGCACCGATATCTGGCAGACTTTCCGCCGAACGACGAAAGGGTGAGACGTGAGTAGACGTGGCAGCAGCAAGCACATGCTCGCCGCTTCCTCTGCCGTGCTCGCAGCAGCGATGCTGCTCGGCGCGGGCGCTGGCGGTGTCGGCGCGCGTCCCACCATCCAACTGCTGCAGGCCGACGAGGCCGACGTCGTCGACACCACGGGTGTCACGATCGCCTCCGACTCCTTCGGGGTCGGCGACATCGCCGGTGCACATCCGACCGTGTCGGGCGACGGCCGCTACGTCGTGTTCCAGGGCTCCCCGCGGGCCGAAGTCGACGAGGCGGGTGAGGTGGTCGGTGAGGCCGACGGCCGTCTCTCCACCGTGTATCTCACCGATCGCGAGACGGGCGAGACCACCGAGATCAGTCCTGTTCCCGAGGGCCTGCGCCCCGGCAACTCGGTCTTCCCCGTCATCTCCGGTGACGGTTGCGTCGCGGTGATCGTGACCGAGATCCAACTCGACGTGTTCCGCGACGACGACACCGGCTCACGCTGGGACGTGTACCGCTCGGCGCTCCCGCACTGCGGCGGCTCGATCGGCGACTGGGAACTCATCTCCACCCGTGACGACAGCGGTGGCCTGGCTCGCGACGACGTCGTGGTGGCGCCGGCAGCGGTCAACCGCTCGGCGACGCTCATCGCGTACACGCACCCAGCCGACCATCTCTACGAGGCCGGCGGCGTCAACACGGTGTCGCTGGTCGATCTCGCGGTGTCGGTCACCGACCCCGATCGCTCTCGCGTCGTGGCCGGCATGCCCGCCGACACGCCGAACACCGTCTTCACCCACCAGGGCATCGACCAGCCGGTCATCTCCGACGACGGTACGCATCTGGCCTACCGGTCCGACGCGACGTCATCCGATGCGGTGCCGGGCTGGGGTACCGGTCTCGTCGACGGCGGGCCGGCCACCACGCAGGTCTTCCTGTGGAACCTCCTCGAGCCCGACCCGTTCCTGGCGGTGCAACTCGTGTCGGCCGTGCCCGACGGATCGCCTGCAGTGGGCGGAGCCGCAAGCCCCGACATCTCGCGTGACGGCACGATGGTGACCTTCACGTCGTCCGACACCACCCTCGTGCCAGCGCAGTACCCGACGTGTACCGAGGCGTGCCCGACACAGGTCTTCCTCCTCGACCGCGACAGCAACGACGACGGCGTCGTCGATGCCGACGACGTCGGTGAGCTCAGCCTGATCAGTTCGATCGCCGGCAGTGACCCGCTCGTGGCCGGCACCGCGCCGTCGTCGCAGCCGTCGATCTCGGCCGACGGTCAGCTCGTCGCCTTCGTGTCGAAGGCGACGAACCTGCAACTCATCCAGTCACCGGGCATCGGTGGTGGCGACGACGGTGAGATCCTCGTCGCCGAACTCGACCGAGGCGCACTCACGCGCATCACGACCGGCGTCGATGGCGTCGTGCCCACGCCGGGTGTCCACGCTCACCCCGACCTCAGCGACACCGGACGCACCACGGTCTACGACAGTTCGGCAGCGACCGATCTGCTCGGCGATGCCGCCCTCGGTGGTCGACAGATCATCGCGAAGTCGTCGCCGCCCTCCCTCTCGCTCGCCGACGCGAACCTCGGCACCACGATCGTCGGCTTGAAGAGCGACGAGTGGTACGTGGCGGTCCTCAACGACGGCCCCGCCACCTTCCAGCCCGCCGAAGTGTCGATCGACAACGCCCAGTTCGAGCTCATTCCCGACAAGAGCACGTGCACGCTCGGGGCGTCGGTTCCGGCCGGGGGAAGCTGCACTGTGGCGCTCGCGTACACCCCGTCGCGAACCGGTTCGACCAGCGGTGTGCTCACCGTGTCGGAGGTCGGCTTCGACGCCGTCGAGACCTCGGCGGTCATCTCCGGATCGGGTGGCGAGCCGGCGTTGCGCATCGAGCCGGGTGGCATCGACTTCCCGCCGGTCACCGTCGGCGAAGCCGGTATCGAGCTGCAGGTCGACGTGTCGAACATCTCGATCATTCCGACCGAGGTCGTCTCGTTCGACATCTCGGGCGAGCACGCCAGCGACTTCGTCGTCTACAGCAACAACTGCATCGATCGTCCGCTCAACCCTCGGGCCTACTGCAGCGTCGGCGTGGTCTTCATTCCGACCGACGCCGGCCGCCGCACCGCCCTCCTCGAGCTCACCACCACGTCCGGTCAGGTGACCACGGCGATCATCGCCGGTGACGGTGAGTTTGCTCCCGTCGTCGAACTCGACGTGACCGAGATCGAAGCGGGCCGGGAGTTCATGGCGAGCGGGTCGCAGTACCCGGCCAACACCGAAGTCACCGTGGTGTTCGGCGACGGTCCGAGTTCCGCGATCACCACCGTGACCGACGAGACCGGTCACTTCTCGGTCCCCGTCCCGGTCGCCACGACCGAGCGTGGAGGCTCTCGCACCATCGTGGTGCAGACCACGTCGGGCGCTGCAGCGAGCGCTCCGGTCGAAGTGATCGAAGCCGACCAGCAGTGGGTCGGCATGCCAGGCTTCGGCCTCGGCTGACCCCGCACCACCCGCCCAGGGCTCCTTCTGCCCAGGCTCGATGTGGTCGCGTGGGGGTGATTTTTGCCCAGGCTCGATGTGTTCGCGTGGGGGTGATTTTTGCCCAGGCTCGATGTGTTCGCGTGGGGGTGATTTCTGCCCAGGCTCGTTGTGTTCGCGGGAGGGTGATTTTTGCCCAGGCTCGATGTGGTCGCGTGGGGGTGATTTTTGCCCAGGCTCGTTGTGTTCGCGTGGGGGTGTTTTTTGCCCAGGCTCGATGTGTGCGCGGGTGACTCTGGCCCGGGCGTCGTCAGCCGGAGGGGGTCAGACTTCGTCGATCTCGATCAGACGGCCGCCGAGGTTGACCGCGTTGGCACAGCTGCCGACGGCCGGATCGCCGATGGTTCCGCAGCGCACGCTGAACGTGACGTTGTCACCCGGCTCGAGACGCTTCGGTGTGATCGTCGGCTCGAAGAACGACCCACGGATGTTGCCGAGGTTCCACACGAAGAGTTCTTCACCGTTGACCGACAGCGTGGCGCTGCCCCCGTCGTTGTTCGCGTTCTCGATGCGAATGTCGGTGATGTCGAAGAGCTGACCGTCGGGCACGGTGAACGAATCGTCGGCCGTCACGTCTTGCCCCGGCTCGACCGTGAGTCGGAAGAGGTCGGGCTCGCCCTCGTCGGTGTCGAACGGGTTCTGGGTCGGCACCGTCGACGGGACGACCACCGCAGTGCTGCCCGCATCCTGTGCCTCTTCGACCAGCCCCTCGAAGCGAGCGAGCTGTTCGTCGACGCGCTGATCGGCGGCGTCGCGGATCTCGGGGCGAACGACGCCGAACCATGCGAGGGCTGCGGCACCCACGAGCAGCGCCACCGCGGCGACTCGGCCGAGCAACGCGCCGGGAATCGTCGGCGGCTGCACCAGCGACAGGGCGGTGGAAGCGGGCGTGTGGCCCGGCTGCTCGGCTTCGACCTCGAAATCGAGCGTGCGCGTCGAGCGCCGGAACACGCCACGCTTGGCCTTCGACTTGAGCCGCACGAGGCTGGCGCCACCCGGAGCGACGCCGACCGCCGGCGGATCGAACGTGCCGTCGACACGATCGGTCGCGTCGATCAGTCGCAGACGGCAGCTCGCCAGTCCGTTGCCGTGGTTCTCGACCATGAACTCGTAGTTGGCTCGATGCCGCGCCCGGAGCACCGGTTGGAGCGCGACGATGCGTCGATCGTCGAACGGCTGCACGTCGAGCGTGGTCTCGGCGACGACGGTGTCGTCGGGTTCGTTGGTCGGGATGACGCGGACGCCGACGACGGTGGGCCCCGCCGTGGTCGACGGGAGCATCGGCGGGCCGATCTCGATGTCGATGACGTCTTGCGAACCGGCGAACAGCGTGAGGTTGCCGCGCTCGACGGTGACCCAGTTGGCGGTGAGGCCGCTCGGGACGATCGTGTAGCTCTCGGTCGACTCGCCGAGGTTGTGCACCGACAGTTTGAGCACGATCGACGAACCGGGTTCGATCGCTACCTCATCATTGGAAAACCACGCCTGCAACGCCACGGATGCGACGTTAACCCCGGAAGTGCCGATGGTCTGGGCAATCGGTCACACCATCTGCCGCCCAATAGGCTGGATCGAGTGACGGGACCAGAGATCGGACGCATCGACACTCCAACGGCTCGGCCCCGCCGTCTGCGGCGCTCCGCTGCCATGCGTGATCTGGTGTCGGAGGTGCACGTCCGCGTCGACGACCTCATCGCGCCGCTCTTCGTGCGCGAGGGCATCGACGAACCCGTACCGATCGAGTCGCTGCCCGGCGTCGTGCAGCACACGCTCGAGTCGCTGCGCTCCGAGGTGTCGGAGCTCGTCGACCTCGGCGTCAAGTCGGTCATCCTCTTCGGCATACCTGCCGAGAAGGACGAGGTCGGCAGCCAGGCGTACCACCCCGACGGCATCGTCCAGCAGGCGCTCGCGGCGCTGCTCGCCGACCACGGCGACCGGTTGGTGCTCATGGCCGACCTGTGCGTCGACGAGTACACGAGTCACGGCCATTGCGGCATCGTCGACGCACGTGGCGACGTCGACAACGACGCGACGCTCGAGCTCTACGCGAAGGCGGCGGTCGCGCAGGCCACCGCCGGCGCCCATGTCGTCGCACCGAGCGGGATGATGGACGGGCAGGTCGCCGTGATCCGGGCGGCCCTCGACGATGCCGGTTTCCCCGATGTGGCGATCCTCGCCTACTCGGCCAAGTACGCGAGCGCCCTCTACGGACCCTTCCGCGACGCTGTCGACGTGTCGATCGCCGACGGCGGTGACCGCAAGGGCTACCAGCAAGACCACCGCAACGTGCGCGAAGCGATCCGAGAGATCGACCTCGACGTCGCCGAAGGTGCCGACATGGTGATGGTCAAGCCGGCGCTCGCGTACCTCGACGTCATTCGTGACGTCGCCCAACACGTCGATGTTCCGGTCGCGGCGTACCACGTGAGCGGTGAGTACGCCATGATCCACGCGGCGGGCGAACGTGGCTGGATCGACGCCGACGCCGTCGCCTTCGAACACCTCACGTCGATCAAGCGTGCCGGTGCCAACATCATCCTCACGTACTTCACCCGCTGGTTCGCCGAGCAGGCACAGCGCTAGACCGGAGCCCTCATGATCCCCTTCTGCGATCCCACCACCTGTCCCGACGCGGGCTGCAACCCCGTCACCTGCGTCGGCGCCGGCGTCCCGTCGAACACGACGCTCTTCGACCGGTCGAAGGAAGCGATCCCCGGTGGCGTCAACTCCTCGATCCGCGCGTTCAAGGCCGTCGGTGGTGAGCCGTACGTCGTCGCTCGGGCGTCGGGCGCCACGATCACCGATGTCGAAGGAACCACCTACCTCGATCTCGTGCAGAGCTACGGCGCCGTCATCCTCGGACACGCGCATCCGGCCGTCACCGCCGCCATCACCGACGCCGTAGGCGCCGGCACCTCGTACGGCGCGCCGACGCCGCGCGAGATGAAGCTGGCGGAGGAGATCTCGTCGCGCATGCCGAGCTGCGAGCGGGTCCGACTGATGAACTCGGGCACCGAGGCGACGAGCACCGCGATTCGTCTGGCGCGAGGCGTCACCGGACGAGACCGGATCGTCACGTTCGCCGGCAACTTCCACGGTGCCACCGACGCGTTGCTCGTCGCCGGTGGCAGCGGGGTGGCCACGCTCGGTCTGCCCGGCACCGCGGGTGTCCCCAACGCCTCGGTCGCCGAGACGATGGTCGTGCCGTACAACGTCGTGCCGCAACTCGACGACAAGGTCGCCGCGGTGATCGTCGAACCGGTCGCCGCGAACATGGGCGTCGTCGCTCCCGTCGCGGGGTTCCTCGAAGGGCTGCGCGCCGAATGCGATCGAGTCGGGGCGCTCCTGATCTTCGACGAGGTCATCACCGGTTTCCGGCTCGCTCCGGGTGGTGCCCAGGCGAAGTACGACATCCGCGCCGACATCACCTGCTTCGGCAAGGTGATCGGTGGCGGTCTCCCCATCGGCGCGGTCGGCGGACGCCGAGACATCATGGAGCATCTGTCGCCCCTCGGCCCGGTGTTCCACGCGGGCACGCTGTCGGGCAACCCGCTGGCCACCGCAGCCGGCCTGGCCGCGCTCGACACGCTCACCCCCGACGTCTACATCGAGCTGCTGGCGCGTGTTCGACACCTGTCGTCGAAGATGCGCGACGCCTGCGCCTCGGCGGGGTTCGAGGCGAGCTTCCCGGTCGTCGGCACGCTGTTCGGCATCGTCTGCGGCGATGCTGCCTCCGACGCGGTCACGAACTTCGACGAGGCCAAACGCACCGACGAGGCGGCGTACAGCCGGTTCTTCCAGGCGATGCTGGCCGAAGGCGTCGCGTTGGCACCGGGCGCGTACGAGGCGATGTTCGTCGGCCTCGGCCACACCGACGAGGTGATCGATCGCATCGCGGAGGCGACCTTCCGCGCCGCCACGACCGCCGCCGCCTGATCGTCATCTGCCGCCACCTGCTGCCCGTCTCATCGGCGGGTCGGTCGCGCCCTCACCCGGGTGGCCGACCCCATTCGATGACGCGTCGACGGCACCCCGGCTCGTTAGCGTGTGGCACGTGCGACCACTGCTGAGCATCCGCTTCGTCGCCGCCGTGGCAGCGCTGGCTCTGTTGGCGCTCGCGGTCAACTCCGTGTTCTCCGACGACGACGAGCTGATCGAAGCGGTCGTCGACGTCACCACGCCACCCGAACGTCGCATCGACCTGATCGAGCTCGTCGAGTCGTTCGAGCGCTCGCCCGACTTCGAGATCGGTGCCAACGGCCAGACGATCGGCTTCCTCGACATGGTGATCGACGAGCAACGAGCGTTGCGAGTCGTTCCGGGAACGCCCGGCGTCATCGAGTGCGCCAACCTCAGAAACACTCGTCGGTGTGTCGTGCTCGCCGACATGCTCGGCGACGCCGTCGTGTGGTTCGCCGTGCTCCCGCGCGGTCCGCGTGACACCGTGATCCTTCCGCCGATCATCGATCTCAACGACGGCTACGCCGTGTTCGAGAACGGCTGGGAGATTCCGTACCCACCGGTGATCGAACGCAACTGCGACGAGTCGCTCGACATCCGTAACTTCAGTGACTTCCTGCGGCGGTTCGGTCCGAACAGCACGTCGACGGTCGATCTCGACACCCGACAGGTCACCGAGGTCACGTGTGGCGAAGAAGTCGTGGCCACGACGACGACAGCGCCCGCCGACGACGCGACGAGCCAATCGGTGTCAGACACCGAATGACGCATCGAGTCGCGAGTCATCCGGTGTCTGACACCGGATGATGCGACGGGTCAGGCGAGGAGGGAGTGGGCGGCGGCGAGCCCGCTGTTGTGCGCGCCTTCGACCCGCGGTCCGGCGAACGCGTCACCGGCCACCACCACGGTGCCGTCGGCGGTCGTCCAACACGGGTCGGGCCACACGGTGCGAGGCGTCGCGAAGCGCCAGGTCTTGAGCTGTCGCTCGATGATCTGAGCGTCGCCGAGCCACGGCCGGGCGGCTGCTTCGAGCGCCGCGAGTGTGGTGTCGGCGTCGTCGTCCCAGTGCGCCTCGCTCCACTCGGCGTTGGCGTGGAACGTGACCGCGGGCGAGGAGCTGATTCCCTTGGCCTGGTTGTCGCCGATGAAGCTGAACACGTCGTCGCCGTCCTGGACGCCACCCGGCTCGGGGATCGCGGTCGGCCCGTCGACCGTTGCCAGCAGCGCGATCGTTCGGTCGTACTGGGTTCGAAACAGCGTCTGGTCGAGGTCGATGCCGAGCCGGGCGACGATGGCGTCGTGCGCGGCGTCGGTCGCCTCATCGCCGCTCTTCCACACCCCGACGTCGGCGAGCAGCGCGAAGGTCTGCGCCAGCGGACAGGTGAAGATCACGGCGTCGGTGGGCAGGGTCGACCCGTCGTCGATCACCACCTCCCAACGATGCTGCGGGGAGTCGCCCGGCGACGGTCGGAGTCCGAACGCGAGTGTCGAGGTCATGATCGTGGCTCCCGCGCGTTCGGCCGAAGCGGCCAGATCCTTCGCCAGCGAGTTCATGCCGGCGGTGCCGACGTAGCGCGGGTGCCCGTCGTCGGCATCGAATCCGTGGTTCCAGACGGCGACGAGCCCACGGTCGACCCAGTCGTCGACGCGTCGCCGGAACGCCGGGCTGCGCACGGTGAAGAACTGGGCGCCGTGGTCGAGGCGAGCATCGGCGAGACGACGTGTGGCGAGGCGCCCGCCGACCGATCGGCCCTTGTCGAGGACGGTGACGTCGACGCCGGCATCGGCAAGTTCGGTCGCCGCGACAAGACCCGAGAGCCCGGCACCGACGACCACCACCTTCAGTTGCGCGCCCATGGCGTGCAGTTTCGCTCAGCCTGCGTCGGCGAGTGAACACGTGCCGGCGATTTGCCGCTTGGTCCAGGCTCGCTCGGCACGACCGAGGAACTCGAGCAACACGCGGTTGAACGTGGTGGCGTGCTCGAACATGAAACCGTGCGCCGCGCCGCTGATGACGACGAGCTCGGCGGTCGGAATGCGTTCGGCCAACTCCTCGCTGTCGCCACGCGGGGTCAAGATGTCTTGGTTGCCGGCGAGCACCATCACGGGCACGTCGATGTTCTCGATCTCGTCGGCCATCGACTGGTCGACGTTGAGGATCGCGTCGACCTGCCCGGCGAAGGCGTGCGCCGGACGCCCGAGCGACAGCGGACCGAGCCAGCCGATCGCCGGAAGCAGCCGTCGGAACGACCGCGGACCGATCACGAACCGTGCGGCCTCGCGGCTCATGGTGCCCATGCCATGAGCGAGTGCGTTGTCACGCCACTCGGTGAGCATCTCTTCGCGCCACGGATGATTGGCCCCGGCGGTGCAGGCGAGCGTGAGCGATCGCGTCCGCTCGGGGTACTTCACGCCGATGATCTGCGTGATCGCTCCGCCCATCGACGCGCCCACCACGTGTGCCGACTCGATGCCGGCATGGTCGAGGACGGCGATCGCGTCGTCGGCCATCTGTTCGAGCGAGTACGCACCGTGCGGTTTGTCGCTTCGGCCGGCTCCCCGGTTGTCGAGCGCGATCGCGTTGTACCACGGAGCGGTGGCGAGACGTTGCAGGATCCACCCGGACTTGCCGGCGCCGAGGCCTTGGATGAACAGCACCGGCGGAGCGCCGGGTCGGCCCGTGACCTGATAGTGGATTCGTGTGCCGTCGCTGCTGCGAACGTAGGTCATCAGTGTGCGCCGATTCCGCTGCCGGGCAGCCAGTCGAGGGGAGTGCCGGTGTTGATGTCGCCCATCTCGAGGAGCAATCCGGCGATGTCGTGTCGGAGGCGATCGGCGAGTTCGAGTTCGGCGAGCGGACCGCGGCGACCCTTCGGCGAGCGGGTCGGCGTGCCGATCTCGACTCGTGCGTGGCGTCCGAACGGGTTGGAGGACGTGGCGGTCGGGAACACCCGCGTGCCGGTGGCGAGCGCGGCACCGACGATGGTGTGGTCGATGGCCCCGACGCGTCGGCTTCCCGACGAATGGTCGGCGCCGAGCACGACGAGTTCGTCGGCGCGGAGCGCGCCGGCCACCTCGTCGGGATGATCGAGCAGGCCGCCGAGTCGACGGCCGAGCGCTCCGAGGAGGTCGTCGTCGGGTCGGCCGACGTAGCGGACTGGGCGGTCGAGTGCTTCGCTGATCGCGAACGCCGTGAAGATCGGAGTGAGGGTGAAGCGCGGAGCGTTGACCACGATCAGCGCACCCTTGCGTTTGGGGAGTCGCTGGTCGCCACCGGTCGAGACGTCCCACCGGAGTTGCGCGAGCAGCATGATGCGGCGGACGAGGGCGGGGTCGCGACCCCAGTCGTCGGTCAGGTCGGTGCCCTCTTCGGTGAGTCGGCGTGTGGCGGCGCGCACACCAGCGGTCGCAGCATCGGTGATCGACCCGACGGCCGCCCCGATCTGCTCGGTCAGGAGGCCTCCGGTACGGGTGACCGTGCGGCCGAGTGTGCGTCCGGCGGTGTTGCGAACCGAGTCGCTGACGCTGCGCAACGAGCGGTCGACCCCGCCGGGCACACCGAGCGGGATGACGTTGGCCAGGCTGTCGTTCATCATGCGATCTGCCTTCTCGCCGGCGTGCGGACGATGCTCGGCCATCGGTAGAGATCGTCGATGACCTCGGGTGTGGTCTGCTGCGGCGTGAAGCCGAGCAGTTCGTGCATCCGGCCGTTGTCGGCCAGGCGACCGCGTGTGAGTGTTTCGGCGACGTGGTCGGGAATCGGAGCGCCCGACAGGTGACTCACCCGCTGGGCGATGCCCCACTGGCCGGGGAGGAGCGGCAGCGGGATCCGCCGACTGCGACGCGCGGCCTGGACTGCGGTGATCGCTCCGTTCGCCACGACGTTGACGGGCTCGCTCAGTTGCTCGCGAGCAGCGGCGACGATGGCTCGAGCCGCGTCGGTCTGGCGGACCACGGCGAACGCGGGGTCGGCCGGGAACGCGAACGGCACGGTCGGCAGGCGCAGCACTCGGCCCAGTGGCGACGGAACGTGCGGACCGATGACCGACGCGAGCCGAACGGCACCGACCGAGACGCCGACACGCGTGCCGACGCTCGCCGCCGTGCGCTCGATGTCGGCCACCGTGTGTCCCCATTCGGACGTCGGGTTGATCGGGGTGAACTCGTCGGGCCGGGTGAGCGAGTTGCGGGCTCGGCCGTAGATCTCGATGCCGCTCCGGATGACGATGCTCTCGAGCGACGGGCACTCGGCTGCGGCACCCAGGATCGACGTGGCCGCCCGGTCGGTGAGGTCGGCCGCCGACTGCGGGTTGGCCCGGGCGTCGGGCTCCCACACGCCCACGTGGACGAGCACGTGCGGGTCGAAATCGAGGACCGTGCTGACGATGCGGTCGTGCTCGTCGGGGTGAATACGGTGATATGCCGTACGCTTCAGACGTCGCCTCGGCGGGTCGGCGTCGATACCGGCGAGCGCACCCACCCACGGTTCGTCTTCGAGCATGCCGGCGACCTGGATACCGAGTTCGCCACCGACCCCGCTGACAAACACCCTTCGACCCGCCATGAACGCCAACGATACTCCCAGCCGTCGTCAATTTCTGAGAGGCCTCGCCGGAGCGACCGGGCTCGTCGGTGCCGCCGGTGCGGCGTCACTGCTCGGCAATCGCCGTCTCGTGGCCGCCGATCCGCTCTCGTTCGTCGGCGACGCGGCCGGTGCGACCCAGCCGGCGGTGCGACTCGATCTGGTCCCGCCGTCGACCGTGCCGATCGGGTTGGGTGAGCTCACCATGCCGGCCGCGAACCTCGACGGCGGTCTGATCTGCCTCAACAACTTCAACGGACGCAGCACCGCCAACGGAGCCTGCAATCACCGTGGCGTCGACATCGGCGAGAACGGGCCGTTCACCGTCGACCGTCCACTCGTCGCCTGTACCGACGGCGTGATCGAGCGTGACGAGGTGTACGTCTCGTCGGGCGGCAACATGCGCATTCTGTACGGCGACGACGGGCGCTGGTACCGCTATCACCACCTGTCGTCGTACGAGGAGGGTGTGGAGCCGGGCGACCGGGTCGTGCGCGGCCAGACCATCGGCTACATGGGCAAGACGGGCAACACACAGTGGACGCACCTGCACTTCGAAGTGTGGGCCGTGAGCCCGATCCCGCGTGACGGAACGGCGCTCGATCCGGTGCCGCTGATCGAGTTCCCACCCGACGTCGTCATGAAGGAACCGACCGCCTGCGAGCTCTGACGAGCGCAATGGTCGGTCGTCGCCGGTGCGACAAGATCCGGTAAATGTTACGAACTGATGACGAAACGGGTCATCAATCGTTCTAGGGTTCATCAAGTCGTCGGCAGATCGTGCCGATGACCACTTCGTGCCTCCGTCGGAGGAGGCGTCACGAGCACCATGATGAACGAACCGGCACCCGACTTCACCCCTCGAACGGCACCCGTGGATCAACGGGAGACGCAGATGTCGCGCCGCAGACTCCTCGGCGGCGCCGGCACAGCGCTCGGTGTGGGAGCCTTCGCGCTCCTCCTCGATTCGGCTCGCGCTCAGCCCCGCATGGCGGAGTTCGACATCGCCGGCGAGGCGCTCGAACCAGCCGTCCGGATCCCTCCGCCCACCACGACCACGACGACCACGACGCTGCCGCCGACGCCGAGCGGCCAGATCATGTTTCCCATCGTCGTCGGCCCCGACGACTTCTGTTGGGTATCCGACAGCTTCGGTGACTGTCGAGGCGTCGCCTGCAGTCGACTGCACGAGGGTGTCGACATCATGGCCGACCTCGGCCTTCCCATCCGGGCTCCGGTCTCGGGTCGCCTCACCAAGCGCTACGTCGACTACGGCGCATCGTCGGGCGCCGGCAACGGTTGGACCCTCGTGAACGACGACGGGTCGATCACCTACAAGTTCTTCCACATGGACCGCCACGAAGAGGGCCTCGAGGTCGACGACGAGGTCGAGGCCGGGCAGATCATCGGCTACGTCGGCAACACCGGCACGTCGGGTGTGTCGAGCGGGACCAATCACCACCTGCACTTCGAGTATCGGCCCGACAACGACGCGACCGACTCGTTCGATTACCTGGAGCGTGACCCCAACGTCTCCTTCGAAGGCGAATGACAACGGTGGTGTTACGGTTCCGTGACGAAACTCCGCCGTTCGCGTCATAGAATCCCTCGAGAGCCTCGCTCGACGACGCGAACCGAACCATGAGTCACCAGATCCACGACCCGAACTGCGCCTGCATGGCGGCCGACGACGAGCCGGCGCGCCCCGCCGGGCGCCTGTCGCGCCGGTCGCTGTTTTCCGCCGCAGCCGTCGGTGCCGGAGCGTTGGCGCTGTCTCGTCTCGGTTCCGTCTCGGCGCTCGGGCCGGCTGGACTCGACGAGCCCGGCGCAGCGCTGCTTCCAGCCCAGCGACTCACGCCGCCCACCACGCTCCCGAACACGTACCCGTTCGAACCGCCGGCGGTCGACGAGATCCTGTTCCCGATCGTTGTCGGTGAAGGCGACACGTGCGGTGTGCTGAACAACTTCGGTGACACGCGTGGGCGCCCCTACCCGTACTACCACCAGGCGTGCGACATCATGGCCGACGAGGGGCTCCCGCTCCGGGCGGTCGTCGATGGCGAGTTGACCAAGCGGTACGAGGGCGGCTTCTACGGCTGGACGCTGTACGACGAGGTCACCGACATCGTCTACAAGTACTTCCACAACACGCCCGACGCCAACGGCTTCGTGGTCGGCGATCGCGTCAAGCAGGGCGACATCATCGGCTTCGTCGGCGACACGGGGACGTCACCCGGCAACTTCCACCTGCACTTCGAGTACCGGCCCGGCAACATCCCTGCCGATCCGTACGACCTGTTCCAGCGCGCCGAACACGTCCAGTTCTGGTGACCCCCACCCGCTGACGCCCATCACCGGGCCACCAGAGGGTGATTTCTGCCCAGGCAAATTGTCGTCGCGTGAGGGTGATTTCTGCCCAGGCCAAATGTGGTCGCGTGAGGGTGATTTCTGCCCAGGCCAAATGTGGTCGCGTGAGGGTGATTTCTGCCCAGGCCAAATGTGGTCGCGTGGGGGTGATTTCTGCCCAGGCCAGAAATGGTCGCGGGTCAGCCGAGGCCGCGGCTGTCTTGTTTGAGGGCGGTGTCGACGCTGAGGGCCGACGCGACGATCAAGGAGTTGAGCGGCTCGGGCATGCGCTGAGCGATCTGCACGACGTAGTTGTCGGCCGTGGTGAACATCGTCTTGGCGAGGCCCTCCCAGGTCTTGGTGATCCGGGCGATCTCGTTGCCGGCAGCGTCCTCGATGCGGAAGTTCCACGCTCGCCAGTTCTCGCCCTTGATGGCTCCCAGCGTCTGACCGTTCGCCTCGAGGCTGAAGTTGATCTTGCCGATCATGTTCTGCTGGACGATGCGTCCGAGTTCGTTGCCCGCACCGTCGGCCACCACCACGGTCGACTTGATGACCTTGCGGGGGCGGGTGATGTTGAGCAGCACCTGTCCGCTCGCGTCGGTCACCTGGAGTTGATGCGTCATGAACTGGTCGAAGCTCGACACCAGGCGAGCGACCTTCTTCACCTTCGACTGACCCACCTGATTGACCTGCGCGATCTGGCGACCGTCTTGATCGAAGACGCTGTACTGGTTGTTCAGCTCGATGATCTTGGCCTTCTGGTTGACCACCAGGATCGGCTCGGTGAAGATCGTGCCCCCGCCACCTTCGGCGCGACCGGTCATGCCCACACCCTTGCGGCCCGTGCCGTGCAGTTGCTGCTGGATGGTCTCGGTCTTGCCTTCGTTGCCGACGGTGAGCGCACCGTCGACTCGATCGAGACCGTCGGCGGGTGCGGGCGCGGCCATCACCGGGTCGGTGCCGGTCACACCGTTGTCGGACACGTGGTCGGTCCAGGCGTTGCCGTCCCAGTAGCGCAACTCGTGGCGCTTGTTCGGATCGGGGTACCAGTTCGCAGGATGAGCCATGCGCGCACGTTAGTGGCGCGCTGCTCACGCGATCGAGAACTGTTCAGCCGTCGAACGGCGTGACGCGGATCAGATCTCTTTGGCGCGCATGATGATCTCACGCGCGAACGGGTCGAGCTGTCGGCCTGCGATCCGCTCGGTCACCTGGATCGCCTGCGTCGGGTCGTCGACCAGGCCGGCCCACCGGATGTAACCGCCCATCACGCCGATGATGCGATCGCCGAGCTCTTCGGAGTGGACCAGCAGCTTGGTGCCGTGGTTGAGCAGTTCGCGAATCTCGGTGTACAGCGCCTTGAGATACGGATCGGGATGCTCGGTGTTGAACGGGCGATGGCGGTACGGCAGCTGCAGTTCGTCGTAGTTGTGCAGGTTGTGCGGTGCCGCGATGATCGAGATGACGCAGCCGAATCCGTTCTCGCGGAGCCAGATGATCTCTTCCTGGCGCCGCACTCGCCGGTGACTGTCGCCGACACCGCCAGGCCGTTCACAGATCGCCAGCTTGTCTTTGAGAATCCACGTGAAGTTGCGTGGGGTGATGCCGAGCGCCCACTTGCCGCGAAGACGTGGTGCCATCAGCGGGCTCCGATTCTGGATGTGAGGGCGATCGAGGGCGATTCCATGACGGGTTGCAAGAGTAGTGCCTCAAACGGGATTCTGAAAAAGCGACAGGCGTTGTCCGGAACGGCTGATCCGGCGACGGCCGCTGATCTCGCAGGCTTCGGCATCACCGCGGGCGACGTCGAGCACTCGATCGATCTCGGCGACGGTGGGCGGGTACCCGTCGAGGCTCAGCCAGGCACGCAACGAGCGGCGGGCGAGGGGCAGCGGCGCCGCCGCCAACGCCCGGGCGTCGGCCGGATCGAGCGCCGCCGCCAGCTCGTCGAGCAGATCGTCGTCGTCACGCAGCAGCGACGCCGTACGGCTCAGGATCGGGGCCAGGTCGCGTTCGGCGAGTCGGTCGAGCAGCGGCAGCACGTCGTGACGCACGCGGTTGCGTCGGAAACGCGGATCGCTGTTGGTGGGGTCGATCGCCGGTTCGAGTGCGAGCGCGTCGCACACGGCAACGGTGTCGGCGCGACGCAAGGCGAGCAGCGGATGCGTGGGGCCCGGTCGCATCGCCGCGAGTCCGCGTGCCCCGCTCCCACGGATCAGTGCGAGCAACAGCGTCTCGGCTTGGTCGTCGGCGGTGTGGCCGGTGAGGGCATCGGGGCCGAGCACCCGCTGTCGTGCTCGGCGGGCTCGATCCTCGAGGTTCGAGCCGTCGTCGAGGTCGACGTGTTCGGAGCGGAACTCGACGTCGAGCGCACCGGCGATGCGGCGGGCGGTGGCGGCGTCGGCGTCGGCCGAGTCGCGGAGCCCGTGATGGACGTGGACCGCGGTGACGTCGAGGCCGACGTGAGCGGCGAGCGCGACGAGGGCGGAGGAGTCAGGCCCGCCTGACAGCGCGCAGACGACGGGCGTGCCCGGATCGGGAAAGGTGCACCTCTCGACGAGGCGGTCGAGCAGCACGCGGGCGCTGCTCATCGATCGACTCGACGGGTCAGAGATCGTTCTGGCGACGACGCTTGCCACCCGGGTGGCGCTGCGACGTGACCATCTTCATGTAGCCGGCGATCAGGCTCAACGAAGCGAGCACGGCCACGCCTGTGAGGGCGACGCCAATCCACCAGTGCCAGATCTCCGCTGCAAGCATGATCGAGAGGTTACTGGCCCGAACGCCCGGCTCCCATTCCGAACTTCGGTCAGCCGATCTTGCCGTCGCCGTCGAAATCGGTGTTGAAACACTTCTCGATGCGTGACAACAGGTCGGCAGGCATCTCGTCGTTGAGGCACTTCTGGTGGATCACCTGTTTGAGTTCGGCGTGGAAGTCGAACGCACTCAAGCAGTCGGGACACGCATCGAGATGATGACTGATCGTCGTGCGGGCTTCGGGCGACAGTTCGTCGTCCAAGAACACGTCGAGTTCTTTCAGCGTCGCCGAGCAGTCGGGCTCGTCACATGCATCCATGGTCATTTCTCCGTCGCCGCCACCGCGGCGTTGCTGTCGGTCGTGTCGTTTCCTTCCGCCGAGGCGGCGATCGCCGAGCGGGCGATCCCGTTCTCGACGGCATAGTCGTACAACGCCTTCTGCATGGCTTTTCTTCCCCGGTGGAGCCGCGACATGACCGTTCCGATCGGGATGTCGAGCATCTCGGCGATCTCCTTGTACGCAAAACCTTCGACGTCGGCGAGGATCACCGGCATGCGGAAGTTCTCGGGCAGGTCTTCGAGCGCTCGCTTGACCTCGTCGTCGGGCAGCATCTCCATCAGGGATTCTTCGGCCGAGCGCCCGATCGTCGGGTCTTCGAACGTGCCCATCCGCTTGTACAGGTAGAGGTCTTCGACGTCGCCGAGATCGGTCTCGTCGAACCGACGCTGCTTGGCCCGGTACTTGTTGATGTAGGTGTTGGTGAGGATGCGGAACAGCCACGCTCGGAGGTTGGTGCCCTCCTGGAACGTGTGGAAACTGCGGAATCCCTTGAGGTACGCCTCTTGTACGAGGTCTTCGGCGTCGGCCTTGTTCCGGGTCATGCGCATCGCCGCCGAGAAGAGCTGCGGTGCGTACTGCATGGCCTGGTCGGCGAAGTCGGCTTGATCTGCCATCGGTGCGGAACCTATCGCGGTCGTTCAGTCGGTGTTCGACGAGGCGCGGTCGAGTCGTTCGCACACGCTGTCGAGGGCGGTGACGAAGCGTTCGAGCAGCCCGGCCAGGTCGGCGCGCTCCTCGGGATCGAACTCGTCGAGGATGAGGCTCATCGCGTACGTGCGGCGCGACGCCACGTCGGCGTGGCGAGCGCGGCCGTCACGGGTGATGCGCACCATGACGATGCGCCCGTCTTCGGGGGACGTGAACCGCTCGGCCAGCCCGTCGGACACGAGGCGTTGCACCGCTCGAGTGGCCGACGACGGGTCGATACGGAGTCGGTCGGCGAGTCCGCGCATGGTGCGTTCGCGGCGAGCGAGCAGATCGAGTGCATCCATCTGGCCTTGCTCGAGCGGGTCGTGATCGCCGTACACGTACTCGCGGAGGCTCGAGGTCCAGGCGCCGCGACGGAGTTCGGTCCAGGCGCGTCCGATGCGTACGCCGTTGCCGGCGTCGATGGGATCGGTCACGTCGACCGGCGCGCTGTGAGTGGTCTCCTCGGTCATCATGAACTCGTTTGCAGACTCAACGTTATCGCTCGGTGGCGGAGGCCCGCGCCGCCGCCCTCCACGGGCACCGGACCAAGGCGACGGATCTGCGACCGTGCGGAGCACGTCGGTGCATTGACGGCGAAACGCGGAGAGACTGGCACGATGAACACTCCCGACGACGCGGTCACGTCGCGTTGGACCGATCGCCTCCATGGATTGATCGGCACTCCGCCCACCACCGGCAACCGCGTCACGGTGCTCAAGAACGGCGACGAGATCTTCCCGGCGATGCTCGACGCGATCCGCTCGGCGGAGCACACCGTCGACTTCGTCACCTTCGTGTACTGGCAGGGTGAGATCGCCGTCGAGTTCGCCGATGCGCTGTCGGAGGCGGCCGAGCGCGGTTGCAAGGTACGCGTGCTCCTCGACGCGCTCGGCGCCCGGAAGATCTCCGATGGCATCGTCGACGAGATGCGCGAGGCCGGCTGCGACGTCCGCTGGTTCCGCCCCCTGTTCGACGGCGCGGTTCCCAAACTGTCGGAAGCGAACCGGCGAACCCATCGCAAGATCCTCGTGTGTGACGGCGCGGTCGGCTTCTGCGGTGGCGTGGGAATCGCCGAGGAGTGGACGGGTGACGCCCGCAACGAGCACGAGTGGCGCGACACCCACCTCGAGGTCCGGGGTCCCGCAGTGGCCGGACTCCTCACGGCGTTTCTCGACAACTGGGCCGACCAGTACGACGACGGTTTCGACCCGCGCAACGAGATCGAGATCGACTTCAGCGAAGCGGGCGAGACGACCTGTTTCGTCGTGCGCGGATCGGCCGAGACCGGCGCGAGCGATGTGTGGCGGCTGCTGATGACGCTCGTGTCGCTCGCCGAGAAGGATCTCCGCATCGCCACGGCGTACTTCAACCCCGACGAGCACATGATGCGCGAGCTCGAGGCAGCGGTCGGGCGTGGCGTCGTCGTGACCCTGCTCGTGCCGGGCGATCACGCCGACAAGCGCTTCATCCAGATCGCCGGTGAGCAGTCGTACCAACGGCTGCTCGATGCGGGCATCGACATTCGTGCCTACGAGGTCTCGATGATGCACGCGAAGGTCATCACGGTCGACGGCATCGTCGCCACGGTCGGCTCGACCAACTTCAACCAGCGTTCGATGCAGCACGACGAGGAAGCCAACGTGGTCATCGTCGACCCCGAGGTCGTGTCGATCCTGAACGAACACCTCGACGAAGACATCGAGAACTCGACCGAGCTCGACCCCTCACGCTGGGCCGATCGGAGCATCCCCCAGAAGGTGGCCGAGAAGGTGTCGACGGTCGTCGAACGCTGGCTCTGAACACATGTTGGCCCCTGGCCTGCGATACGTCAGCCGAGTGCGATGAGCCCGTCGAACTCGTCGTGTTCGGCCTGGCTCCAGAGGCTTCGGTCGGCGGTGTCGTCGACGGCGCGGATCATCTGATCGATCGGATCGGTCGGGCCGGGAAGCGCTCGGCGCTCCGACTCGGAACGGAGCATGCGGAGCTCTCGAACGAGGCTGGTCATCACGTGCGGGTCGGCGGCGCCGTATCGCCGGATGGGGTCGAACGCACGGCGCAGGTGCTCGGCATGGGCGACGCGGTGGCGGATGAGCGTGCGATCGCGATCGACGCGTTCGGACGGAGCTTCGTCCTGCGACCAGATCGACAGCATGACGTTGCCGATCTGCACGATGATGTCGGACGCGGTGCTCGGATCGTTGACGCCGGGCGACAGCGCCCGAACCGCGATGTCGGTGAGCTGCACGAGTCCGAACGAGATGTCTTGCTGCATCGTGCGCGAGTCACCCGTGGCGAACGCCTCGAGCAATTGGGCGCACAGCTCGTCGTCGGGTGGCGGGTCGACCCAGATCAGCGGCGCCGACTTGGGCACGAACGCGCCGAGCGGGGCGTGGACGTAGCCGGTGCTCCCTGCGGGTAGCGCGTCGAGGATCGCGTCTTCGTCGATCTGTTGGATCCATCCGGCATGGGACGCCTCGACGGCGCCGGCCGTGTCGGGGATGTCGCCGATCGCGTCGGACTCCACGCCGAGCGCCGGTGTCGACCCGGGACGTTGGCCGGCGTCGAGTTCGTCACGAGCCTCGACCACCGCGATGGTCTCGTTGGCGATGCGGCGTGACACCGAGCCGATGCGCACGCTGTGCGTGACGTGATCGACGGAACGGACCACGCCGAACAGCGCCACCACGCCGAGCGCGAGCGCCACGAGCACCGAGATGTGCGGAGTGATGTCGGTCGAATCGGTTCCTTCACCGAAGGTTCGGGCAGCGCGCAGGGCGAGGAGGCTGAAGACGGTGGTGCCCAACGCGAGCCCGACGGTGTGCTGCATGAGCCGGTTGCCGAGCCAGTCGCGCAGGGTGCGGGGCGAGAACTGGGCGCTCGCGAGCTGGATCGTGATGAGCATCATCGACAGCAGCAACGTGATCGACGTGATGAGCCCGCCGGCGAGTGCGCCGAGGACCGCTCGTGAGCTGTCGACCGTCGTGGTGAGGATGACCGGGAGGGTGTCGTCGCCGATCTGACGGTCGATGAAGAGCGTGCTCTGCACGACGACGATCGATCCGATCACGTAGAGGCCCGGAACGAACGACAGGCTGTGGCGGAGTCCGTCGAGGAACTGGCGAGCTCGAACGAGCCCCACCCGATCGGTGAGCCAGTTCTTCAACGATGTGGATGATGACGACACTCGACGATGCCCTTCTCGGACCGGGTTCGACCGGATTGCGGTGCACCGTACTCGCGGGTCGCGCAGCGCTGGGATGCATCGTGCCAGCGTTCGGGCGACTCCGCCACTCGTGCGCGCGGTCGGGCGTACGGAGCGTGAACGGGTCGGCTGTCGCGGGATTGGTCAGCATCGGACAGTCGAGATCAGTACGGTGAGGGCCATGAGTGAGTCAACTTCTGCCGACGAGGCCATCGATCTCGTCGTGCCGCTCAGCGCGGCGTATGCCTCGACGGTGCGCCTCGTGGTCGCAGCCGTCGGTGCCGATCTCGAGTTCTCGGTCGACGAGCTCGACGATCTTCGCCTCGGGGTGAGTGAAGTCTTCAACCTCTTGGGCGACGGAGTCGCCGACGGCACGCGTTGCTCGACGCGTTTCGTCGTGCGCGACGGTGGCGTCGAGATCTCGATGTCGCGAGACGTGGGAGCCGAGTCGATCGAGCTCGACGGGCTCGCCTCGACGATCCTCGGATCGGTCGTCGACGAATTCATGGTGTCGGACGGGAGTGTCATCTTGCGGAAGCGGGCACTCGAGGCTCAGCGTTCGTAGCACTCCTCCCATGTCCGAAGATCTCGAAGACCTCGGGCTGTTTCGTGAGTACGCGGCCACGCGGTCTCGCTCGACTCGCAACGAGTTGGTTCAGCGACACATGGGTCTCGCCACCCACGTCGCGGCACGGTATGCACGAACAGCGCGCCATGACGAAGACCTGCGTCAGGTGGCGATGGTCGGTCTCATCAAAGCGGTCGACCGGTTCGACCCCGAGTACGGAGCGGCGTTCTCGCTGTACGCCGGCCGAACCATCGAAGGCGAGTTGAAGCGCCACTTCCGCGACAAGACGTGGACGGTCAAGGTGCCGCGGAGTGCCAAGGAACTGCACCTCCTGGTGCGCAACGCGACGACCGAACTCGAACAGCGTGACGGTCGATCGCCCAGCGTCGGCCGACTCGCCGAGTACCTCGAGATCGATCGCGACGACGTCGTGCGCGGGCTCGAAGCCACGGCCGCAGCCCGTGTCGACACGATCGACGTCGTCGGCACCGGCGGTGACGACGCGCCGGCAACCGATCGGCAGATGGCGCTCGCCACCGACGATCGCTCGTTCGCCGACCGCGAGAACGACATGGTGGTCGCTGAACTGCTCGAGCGACTGCCCGAACGCGAGCAGGAGATCGTTCGTTTGCGTTTCTACGAGAACATGTCGCAGACCGAGATCGCCGATCGAGTGGGTGTGTCGCAGATGCAGGTCAGCCGGCTGCTCCGTCAATCGTTCGAGCGGATGCGCTCGTGGATGACCGAGCGGTCCGCATAGCCGTATCGGGTGATGAACGACGTGGGTTTCCCGCACCTGGCCCCGACGACGTCGATGCCTGATTTGCGGTGCTCGCTGCCCATCCGAGCATGGTGGCGTCTCGGAGAGATAGTCTCGACGCCATGAGTGATCCTCAAACTCGGCTCGATGTCGTCGACGATGCCAACGGTGGTGTCACGGTGACCGGCGACATCGACGCGCACAGCGCTCCGAGCCTCGCTGAGCGGCTCGACCAGTTCGAGGGAGACGGCGATCGCCGGGTCAACCTGGCGAACGTCGAGTTCATGGATTCGTCTGGTCTGCGGGTACTGATCGACTCGCACCAGAAGGCCACCGAGGCGGGGTCACGTCTGGTGCTGGTCAATCCTGGCAAGGCGGTGGCTCGCATCATCGAGGTCAGCGGTCTGTCCGATCATCTCAACGTCGAGCACGACGACGCGTAGCGAGACCGACGTCGAGGAGCTGAACGGTGCGCAACAGATCACAGGTCGGTCACGTGGACAACGCTGGTTTCGTCGTTCGCGTGCCGACGCAAGAATCGGAGTTGCGCTCGATCCGAGCACAGGTGCGCGCCTTCGTCAGCACGCACGACGGAAGTGACGACGTCGCCGACGACATCGAACTCGCGGTGAGCGAGTTGGCGACCAACGTCATGCAGCACTCGGCGGCCGACGCCGTCACCGTTGCGATGGAGCGCCTCGACGGCCGCTGGCTCGTCGACGTGTACGACGCCGACGAGATCCCGCCGCTCGACGAGGTCTCGGCTCCGCCCACCGACTCGATCACGGGTCGCGGTCTCTTCATCGTGCAAGCGGTGATGGACGACGTGTCGATTCTGCACGTCGACGAACGCACGATCATCCGCTGCATCAAACACGACGCTTGACGCTTCCGCGTCGCACCGACGGCCGTGCGCCGACGGCGAAGTCATCGAGCCGCGTTGACGTCGTGTTCCCGCTGCTCCATGATGGTCGTCTGATCATGACGAACCTCCCGAGCGCCTCCTCCCTGACCGATGCCGTCCTCCCTGGCGACCTGTCTGCTTCCGATGCCGCGTCAGCGGTGACCGACGTGGCCGTCGAGGCCAAGCGGCGAGGAGCGGGCCTGGCCCGCCGCACACTGAAGCTCGGCACACGTGGTGGCTCGATCGGAGCGCGCGCCACCTACGTCGGTGCGCTAGCCACGGCCCGAGGCATCGGCCGCGGCACGGCAGGCACCGTCAGGGTGGCTCGGCGGCATCCGAAGCTGAGCGCCGGTCTCGTTGCGGCGATCCTCGCGCTGATCGCGGCGTACGCGGTGTCTCGCCGCTCGGCCGCCTCGACCGCGGACGAGCATCTCTCGACGGTCGGCTGACCGCTCGACGCCGTGAGCCGACTGGCTCCCGCGTCGATCAGTCGTCGGATTCGCCGGCGTACCAGACGGTGCGCTGCGGGAACGGAATCGTGATGTCGGCCTCGGCGAGTGCCTTCTCGACTCGAAGGGCGACCGCATGGCGCGTCGCCCAGAACGAGGCGATCGACGGTTCGTGCCAGAACCGCACGTCGAAGTCGATGCTCGAGTCGCCGAACCCGGTGAAGTAGACCTCCGGAGCGGGTGAGTCGAGCACCCCGTCGGCGCCCGCGACCGCTGACTCGAGCACACGCTGTACTTCGTCGAGGTCGGCACCGTACGCCACGCCGACGGGCAGCGACGTGCGTCGGCGGCCTTCCTGCGTGTAGTTGTTGATGTCGGACTTGATGACGGTGGCCGCCGGGATCTTGATCGTTTCACCCGCCGGCGTGATGATCGTGACGAGCCGCGAGTCGATCGAGTGCACCGTGCCCTCGTGGTCGTTGATCTTGACCTGGTCGCCGTACGTGAACGGCCGCTGCAGTTGCAGGATCACGCCGGCGACGAAGTTCTCGAGGATGTCTTGGAAGGCGAACGCGAGCGCGATGCCGGCGATGCCGAGGGCACCGAGGATCGGCACGATCGCCACCCCGAGCGCGTCGAGGCCGTACACCACGCCGACGATGATGACGAGATAACCGACCAGCCGGGCGATCAGCGTTGCGAGGGCCGGGTCGATGCGGCGCCGCAGTGCTCGTTCGATCGCCATCTTGGCGAAACGCGAGAGGATGATCGCGCTCGCGAAGATGATCAGGGCGGTGCCGACCGTCCACCAGTCGTAGTCGGTGTCGTCGATGTTGTCGGTCAACGCATCGAGGGCGTCGTCACCCGACCCGGCATCGGTTCCGGAGACGAGCAGGGATGCGATCGACGTGAGCATTCGAGACCATCATGGCCGATGGCGTCGGTGATGTCGCACCGAGCGGCGCTACTCGCGAGCGAGTTCGGTGGCGCCCGCGGCGTCGTGATCGAGTTCTTGATCGTCGCTGAGGTCGACTCGGACTCGATGCAGCGTTCCGGTGAACTCGAACGGGCCGATGTGGCGTCCGCTGCCGTCGTAGTCGGCGACCGTGGTGCCGCGGTCGAGGCCGATGTCGAGGCCCGACCACGAGATCATCAGCCAGAAGATCTGATCGGTCTCCATGCTGCCGACCGGTTCGCCGTCGACCAGCAAGGTGCCGACGCCGTGCGGGAACGGCCCGGTGCCGGGGGAGCGCGTCATCGAGAACGCGAGTGACGTGGCACCCGTCGGCAACGGTGTCGCGGAACGGACGAGTTGGTGGGTTCCGCCGATGTTGAGGTCGTGGACGAGGTGACCGTCCTGGACGAACAGCGAGTAGCCACAGGTCGCGTCGCCGTGAGCGATCAGTACGCCCTGCTCCCCGCCGGCGAGCGGGTCGACCTCGGCGGTGATCGTGTAGCTGCGGCTGCGCAGGTCGGGTGCCACGTCCGACGGGAGATGCCCCATACCGGCTTCGAACACGTAGGCCCGCCGGGACCCGTGCCAGCGTTCGGCGTTCTCGGCGAATCGTTCGCCGAAGCGGTCGTCGAGCGGCAGCACCTGGTTGGCTTCGGCCTCGGCCCACCACATCTCGATCATCTCGGCGAGACGGTCGGGGTGTTCGTCGGCGAGGTCGTTGGTCTCGTTGAAGTCCGTGGTCAGGTCGAAGAGCTCCCAGCGGTCGTCGTCGAACGGCGTGCCCGGGGCGTGATAGGCAACTGCCTTCCACCCGTCGTGCCACAGACCGCGGTGCCCGAACATCTCGAAGTACTGGATGTCTTTCCCGGTCTCGGCTTCCGGGTCGGCGATGGTCGCCGCGAAGCTCGTCCCCTCCATCGTGGCGCCGGGCGGATCGAGCTCGAGCAGGTCGAACAGGGTGGGCGCGAGGTCGGACACGTGGCAGAACTGGTGGCGCGTCGAGCCGGCGATCCCGGACTCGGCTGCGTTGGGCGTGCGGATCACGAGGGGGTCTCGGACGCCGCCGCCGTGGGTGTTCTGCTTGTAGCGACGCAGCGGCGTGTTGGAGGTCATCGCCCATCCGTGCGGGAAGTTGGAGTGCGTGTCGGGTCCGCCGATGTCGTCGAGGCGGGCGAGCTTCTGGTCGAGCGGCTCCTGCACCATGTTGAACGGGGCCATCGCGTTGACGAAGCCGAGCGGCCCGCCCTCCTGGCTCGCGCCGTTGTCGGAGAGCACCATCACGATGGTGTCGTCGAGTTGCCCGGTCGTCTCGAGAAAGTCGATCACGCGTGCGAGGTGTTGGTCGAAGTGATCGAGCATTGCCGCGTAGGCGCCGGCGAGTCGGCTGAAGAGTCGATGCTCGTCGGCCGAGTGCTCGTCCCAGGCGCGGACACCGTCGTTGCGATCGCAGAGTTCGGTTCCGGCCGGGACGATGCCGAGTTCGATCTGGCGGGCGAGTCGACGCTCGCGCTCGATGTCCCAGCCGTGGGTGAAGGTCTCGGTGTACTCGTCGATGAGCGCTCGCGGCGCCTGGTGCGGGGCGTGGCACGCGCCGGGGGAGAACATGAGCATCCACGGGTGCTGCGGCGCGGCGGCGCGGTGATCGGCGAGATACCTGATCGCTTCGGTCGCAAGGTCGGCGGTGAGGTGGTAGCCGGATTCGTACGTGCCGGGGGCGGTGATGTGGCTGTTGTCGCGCACGAGTTCGGGGGAGTACTGATCGGTCTCGGCGTCGAGAAATCCGTAGAAGCGGTCGAAGCCGCGGCCGAGCGGCCATCCGTCGAACGGGCCGGTCGGACCGGTCTCGGCGACGCTCGTCGCGTGCCACTTGCCGACCATGTAGTTGCGGTAGCCGTGTGGCCGGAGGAGTTCGGCGATCGTGGGTGCGTCGGCGCTGATCTTGCCGCGGTAGCCGGGGAAGCCGCTGTCGAAGTTCGCGAGACATCCCATGCCGACCGAGTGATGGTTGGCTCCGGTGAGCAACGAGGCCCGGGTGGTGGAGCACATGGCCGTCGTGTGAAACCCGGTGTAGCGGACTCCTTCGTCGGCGAGGCGATCGATCGTGGGCGTGCGGATTCCTGACCCGTAGCAACCGAAGTCGGCGAAGCCCACGTCGTCGAGGAGCACGATCATCACGTTGTGAGGCTTGTCGGCGGCGTCTGGCTGCTCGGGCCACCACGGCGTGGAGTCAGCCAGCGTCAGCCCGATGTTGCCTCGGAATCGGTTCGGCATGTGACGACGGTAACCCGCGGCGCGCCGGTCCGCGAGACTGACGTCATGGCTGAGCTGTACGAGACGATGGGCACGCTGCGAGCAGTTCGCAAGTTGCGACCCGATCCGATTCCCGACGACGTGATGGAGCGGGTGCTGCAAGCGGCGTGCTGGGCGCCGACGGGCGGCAACGCGCAGCCGTGGCGCGTCCTGGTGGTCACGTCTCCGGCCCTCAAGCAGGCGCTGCACGACATCTACGAGCCCGAGTGGGAGAAGTACGCCGAAGGATTTCTCGATCGATTCGTCGGGCTGCCGCCCGACGAGTTCGCCAAGTGGGAGCGCATCGCCGCCGCTGGCGATCACCTCGCGAAGCACCTGTCGGAAGCGCCCGCGATCCTCGTGTTCTGTGCCAACCCTGCGCGGATGGCGATCACCGACGCGTCGCTCGATCGGATCAGCATGGTCGGCGGTGGTTCGGTCTACCCGGCGGTGCAGAACGCGATGCTCGCGTGCGTCGAGGAAGGGCTCGGTTGCACGCTCACCACGCTGCACTGCCTCCGCGAACCCGAGGTGAAGGCGGCGCTCGACATCCCCGACGGCTGGGCCACGGTGGCGATGATCCCGATCGGCTATCCAGTCGGCAAGGGGCACGGTCCGATCACGCGTCAACCGCCGTCGAAGCTCGCCTACGCCAACACCTTCGGCACCCCCTGGCCCTGACCCGCGCGACCACCAACCAACCCAACCGGGTTTTACCCCTCGGATCCGTCACGGGTGACGGTTTGCCGGGGCAAAACCAACCCGACCGGGGTTTGCCCCTCGGATCCGTCACGGATGACGGTTTGCCGGGGCAAAACCCTGGGAGGTTTCGCGCGTGGAGTCAGGTGCGGGTGAGGTCGAACTCGGCGAGGTCGGGGTCGTGGGTCATGGCCCAGTAGTCGACGAGGCGCCACGGCGACAGTGCGGTGATGCGGCCGTGCTGGTTGCGATACCAGTTCGTCATGCCCGGATGAGTCCAGATCAGTTCGGCGTGTTCGGCGTCGACGCGTGCGTTGTAGGCGTCGTGCACCTCGCGGCGCACCTCGATCGCGTCGATGCCGTCATCGAGCATCTGGGCCACGCAGGCCGAGATGTAGCGGGCCTGGCACTCCGACATGAACACCGTCGAGCCACCGTGGCCGAGCCCGGTGTTGGGTCCGAGCATGACGAACATGTTCGGGAAGCCCGGCACCGTGATGCCGATGTGCGCTCGGGGATCCTGGTCGGCCCAGACGTCGGCGAGATCGACACCATCGACGCCTCTGACGCCGAGCCGGGCGGTGAGCTGTGTGGTCTCGAATCCCGTCGCCGTGATGATGACGTCGTGTCGGCGGTGCTGGCCGTCACGCGTCTCGATCGCGTCGGCGGTGATGTGGCTGATCGGATCGGTGACGAGCTCGACGTCGTCACGGCACACGGTGCGGAACCATCCGTTGTCGAGCAGGATTCGCTTGCCGAACGGCGGGTAGTCGGGGAGGCACTTCTCGACGAGGTCAGGACGGCCGTCGAGTTCGGCGAGCAGATGGTCGGTCATCTGCTGGCGATGCCGGTCGTTGCTGCGGTTGACCGATCGGTCGGGGTGCTCCCAGTCGGGGTCGCGTCGAAGGAGGGGGAGGAGGCCGTCGCCGTATCGCCACGACATGACGAAGCGGAACCACTCGGCGTAGAACGGGATGCTCTTGAGCAGCCAGCGGCCGGGCTCGGGGATCTCGCTGCCGTAGCCGTCGACCGGGCGGGCCCACTGCGGGCTGCGCTGGTAGACGGTGAGCCGGCCGACCTGCTCGGCGATGCTCGGCACCAACTGCATGGCCGACGCACCCGTGCCGACCACCGCGACGTCCTTGCCGGTGAGGTCGATGTCGTCGGGCCAGCGAGCCGTGTGGAAGAGCGGGCCTTCGAAGTCGTCGAGGCCGTCGATCGCCGGCGGCTTCGGGACGTTGAGCACGCCGATCGCGCTCACGAAGACGCGTACGGTCAGCGTGTCGCCGTCGCTGGTCGCAACGTGCCACCGTTTGGCATCGTCGTCCCACGTGGCGCCGACCACGCTCGTGCCGAAGCGGATGTTGGGTCGCACGGCGAAGTCGTCGGCGCAGCGTTGTAGGTAGTCGGCGATCTCGTCGCGTGGCGAGAAGTAGCGCGACCAGTCGTAGCGGTCGCCGTGCGAGAAGGAGTAGGCGTGGTTGGGGGTGTCGACGCCGCAGCCGGGGTAGCGGTTGTCCCACCAGGTGCCGCCCACGTCGGTGCTCTTCTCGATGATCACGTACGGCACGCCGAGTCGGGTGAGTACGGCGCCGAGCGCGAGGCCGGAGACGCCGGCGCCGACGATCGCCACGATCGGGTCGCCGGAGTCGTCGGGGAGCGTCGGTGGTTCGACGTCGCGGCCCGTGAAGCCGAGGTCTTCGCGCATCATCAGCGCGTATTCCTCGGCCACCTGCTCGCCGAGGCAGACGCGCATCATCCGCAGCATCAGTTCGTCGCCGGGGTCGATGATCGCCGGTTCGGTGGGCCCGTCGGTGACGAGCCCGATGATCGCTTCGCGGATTCGAGCGCGAGCGTCGTCGTCGAGGCCCGCGTGTGGATCGGCGATCAGGTTGACGTCACGAGCAGGGGTGAACGGTGGCTCGAGCCAGGTCGTGTCGCCGGTGAGATGGACGAGTGACATGAGCAGGACGCGGTAGTCGCCCGCCGCCTCGATCGCTGTCGCCAGTTGGTCGGCACGGCTCGCCGCGTTCGATTCGATCCCCATCGACCCACGGTAGGCCCGGAGTCGGCTGCCCGAGAATTCGAGGCGTCGTCGTGCGCCGTCTCGAGAGAGCGGCCTTCGGCGAGAGGTGACCATGCGGCAGCAGTTGTCGAAGTGCTCGAAGTTAGGCATCCCTAACGACCATTGGTAACGTCGTCGCATGTTCTCTCGTCGAGTCGCTGTTTCCATCGTCGCCGCTTCCGTGCTGGCCGCATGCGGGGGGTCGGAGGATTCGACCGACCCTGCCGAGGTGGTCACGACCGGCGCTCCGGTGGTGACCGAAGCTCCCGCTGCAACCCCCGCGCCTGTGGCGACCGACGCGCCGACCGTGACCGAGGCGCCCTCCGTGACCGAGGCGCCCTCCGTGACCGAGGCGCCGGCTGCGACCGAGGTGCCGGCGTCGACCGATGCGCCGGTCGACACGTCCGCGCCCGCAGAGGCCGTTGCCGACGTCGGGAGAGTGGTCGTGCTGGCTGAAGAGGGAGTCCTCGCGGATGTGCTCGATCTCGGCATCCCGGTGGTGGCATCGAGCGCAACGGTGCCCGACGCCGGTTTCCAGGGCATGGGAGACCTCGACGCCAGCGGTATCGAGATCTTCGACTACCTCTCGATCGGGCTCGAGGAGCTCGCCACGATGGAAGCAGATCACGTCATCGTCTGGGAGTTCCTGGTCGACGAGGTCGGCGCCGAACAACTCGCCGGCGTCGGGTCGGAGCTGCACGTCATCCCGAGCGGATCATCGGGGCGTGAACAACTCGAACTGCTCGGCGAGTGGTTCGATCGCACCGATCGTGCGTCCGAGATGATCGCCGAACTCGATGCTGCGTACGACGATGCTCGTTCGCGGGTCGCCGACGACTGTGCCGCCAGCGTCGTGGCGATCTATGCAGGCCCGAACGTGGCGGCGTTCGCCGGCCCGGTCTGGGACGTGCCGCGAGCGATCGACGAACTCGGCTGTGAACTCGTGCCCTCGGCCGACGGTCTGTCGCCCGACGGAAACGGTCGGGTCTGGCTGTCGCTCGAGCAGCTCGGATTGCTCGACGGCCCCGAGCTGATCATGCTGCAGACGGACACCGTCGAAGGTGAACAGGCGGCGATCGACGACGTGACCGGAAGCCCGCTCTGGAGCCAACTTCCCGCCGTGCAGTCGGGTGACGTGACCACGCTCGACCGGCTCGGCTACGCCGGCATCGACGGCGAGATCCGACTGCTCGACGACATCGTCGCCATCCTCGCCTGACCACCAACCTGGTTACATCGCTCCGGGAGCGATGTAACCAGGTTTGAGAGCGACGGTGAGCGGGAGAGTCAGCCGGCGATGGTCTGGTAGCCGACGGCGTCGATGGTGATGTGGGTGGTGGCGCTGGCGTACACGCAGAACTCGCCATCGTCGAGGTCGATGATCAAGTCGTTGCCCACGATGTCGCCCGTACCGAAGTTGAGCGACGACGCGAGCGGCGGATCACCGACACAGTTCCACACCGTGAGGAAGCCGACGGCGAGCGGTCGGATCGCCGTGACGTTGGCGACGAGTCCATCCGGAGCTTCCGGAGCACCGAAGAACCGGGCCTCGACCCGGAGCGTCTGTCCGGCTCGGATGGCGCCGGTTGCCTGCTGGTGGCCGTCGACCGTTGTCCCGTCGGGTCGCGAATCGAGCAGGCGGGCGGGGCTGACCGCCTGGAAGTCACTGACTCCAGCGAACTCGCCGACGACGTCGACCGTGATGTGCGTGGCTCCCTTCGTGAAGACGCACAAGCGGCCCTCGTCGTCGAGTTCGGCGATGATCTCGTTGCCGCGTGTCGTGCCGGCCTCGAAGTTGAGCGATGCCGACAGCGGAGTGTCGTCGAGGCATGGATGGACGGTTGCGTAGCCGCTCGTGTCGGGGCGAACCGCCGTCACATTGATTACGACGGCGCGAGCATCGGTCGACACGCCGGCTCGTTCGACGACCGGCACCACGATCGTGTCGCCGCTCGGGTTGGGTCCGCCGCCGACATCGATGTCGTCGACGGTGGAGCCCGTCGACCGGGTGTCGGTCAAGCGAGCAGGTCCGATCGGAAGGTAGTTCGACGTCTGCGGCACCTGGCCGACGACGTCGATCGCGAGGTGCGTCTCGGCGGAGTTGAACACGCAGATCGCCCCGGTGTCGTCGAGTTCAGCGATGATCTCGTTGCCGGCCGTTCGTCCGGCGCTGAAGTTCAACGACGACGCCGTCGGAGCGGTGTCGAGGCACGGATGCACCGTGATGTAACCGACGCTCGACGGGCCGATGGCGGTCACGTTGACGATCGCTGCCCGGGCATCGGGGTCCACACCAGCCCGGCCGGCGACTTGCAGGCGAAGCTGGTTGCCGGGCGGCAGGCGATCGAGGCCTTGTGCCTCTCCGTCGACGGTCGGTGACGACGAGCGGGTTTCGAGCAGGCGTGCGGGCGCAACGCCGGTGGCGAAGCGCGGCACCAGTTCGACGGTGATCGTGAACGAGGCGAACGACGTGGTGGAGGAGAGATCGGTGGCTTGGCAGCTCACGACGGTGTCGCCGATCGGGAAGCGATCGCCACTCTGCGCCGAACAGTCGACCACCGCTCCGTCGACGTCGTCGGTGACCGACACGGCGAACTCGACGACGCGGCCCTCTGAGTCGTCGGTGCGGACTATGAGATCGTCGGGAACCGTGATCGTCGGACCGACGATGGCGACGCATGCGGTCGCGCCGGTCGTTCCGTTGGTCGTGAATCCAGCGTCACAGGCGGTCTGTTCGGTGGCGCCAGGGCCCGCGGAATAGAAGTCGATGGCGACGACCCGGCACGTCATCGCCCCCGGGTCTGGCTGGTACGTGCCGCCGATGCACGGCCTCGCTTCGGACGCGCCGGGAAGGGCGACGAAGTGTCCCGGCGGCGAGAGCAGGCAGGAGCTCTGCGCGAGCGCCGGCTGGTAGCGGCCGACCGGGCAAGGAGTGAAGTCGGGTGCGCCTTCGACGTCGACGAATCCACCTGCTGGGGCTGGGATGCATCCGCTCTGGCCCTGGGTGGGTTGGTGGTAGCCGACCGGGCAGGGAGTGAAGTCGCGTGAACCTTCGACGTCGACGAAGCCCCCGGCCGGCGCCGGTTTGCAGGCGGCCTGACCGGCGAGGTCTTGGTACTCGCCGACGGGGCAGACCGTGCCGGGAACAGCTGATCCCGTTCCCGCTACGAAGGTGCCTGGGTCGGCATCGACACATGACGTGGATTCTGTGGAGGTCTGGTAGGAGCCCACGGCACACGGAGTCGGCTCGGTCGCGGCGGGGGTGGCGACGAAGCTCCCGGCAGGGGCGACCTTGCACGATGTTTGTCCGGTTTCGTCCTGGTACCGGCCGGCAGGGCAGTCGGTTCCGGGAACCGCTGACCCCTCGCCCGATACGAACGTGCCGGCGTCGGCATCCACACACTCGGTGGACTCGGCGAGTTCTTGATAGCGGCCGGCAGCGCATGGCGTCGGCTCGTCGGCGCCCGGGGTGTCGACGAACGTGCCTGCAGGTGCGAGCTCGCACGATGATTGCCCGGTCTGATCCTGGTATCGGCCGACCGGGCAGTCGGTTCCGGGGACGGCTGAACCCGCGTCCGGCACGTAGGTGCCGGCCTCGGCATCGATGCACGAGGTCGACCCGGTGGCGGTCTGGTAAGTGCCGGCTGGGCAGGGCGTCGGGTCCTCGGCGCCCAAGCTGTCGACGAAGGTGCCCGCTGGAGCGAGTTTGCAGGAGGTCTGACCGGCTTCGTCCTGGTGCGTGCCGACGTCGCACTGCAGCTGTTCGTCGGCGCCCGAGTCGGGCACGTAGTGGCCGGCTGCCGCGGGGTCGCACGCGCTCTCGCCGGTTGCGGCCTGCCAGGTGCCTGCGGCACACGGCGTCGACTCGGTCGCTTCGACGTCGGGAACGAAGTGGCCTGCGGGGGCGGCGATGCAGAGCGTCTGGCCGGGTTGGTCCTGGAAGTAGCCAACCGGGCACGGCGACTGTGTCGAGGCGCCGGAGATCGACGTGAAGAACCCAGGTTCGACGTCGTCACACGACACCTGTCCCGTGTCGGCCTGCCAGGTGCCGGGGGAGCACGGCGTGGGTTCGGTGGCTTCGTCGTCGACGACGTAGCTGCCTGCCGGGGCATCCTTGCACGACGAGGAACCGACGAGGTCTTGGTAGGTCGGAGCCAGACACGGCAGTTCTTCGGTTGCTCCGGGCGCGGGCACATGGAACCCTTGCGACGCGTCGATGCACGACGTCTGGCCGGGGAGGTCCTGATACCTGCCAGCGTCGCACTCGATCTGTTCATCTGCCCCGGCGTCAGGTACGAAGTGGCCGGGTGACGCAGGAGTGCACGGATCCATGCCGCTTGGTCCGTAGGTGCCGGCTGCACACGGGGCTGCCGCCACGACCGGTGTCGCTTCGCTGACCAGGCCGAGGCCAGCCACCGCGAACGCTGCCGCGATCATCCACCTGAATTTCATCTGGGTTCCTCCCGCGATCCGGCAGAGCAGATCGATGTGTACGGCATCGTAGAACAGGCCGGTCGCACGCCGTTGTCTGCTCGGTGCGGCGACGGTGAGGGTGCGAGTCAGCCGGCGGCGAAGTTGGCGGCGATGCGTTGCTGGAGGTAGTCGCTCGCGGTGATCGGTGCGTGGCGGCCGGAGGGTGGTTCGATCACGGCGTCACGGTCGGCTTGGGCGAAGTAGGCGATGGAGTAGCGAGGGCCGAGGTGCTCGTCGGGTCGCGGCATGCGCACGCGGTGCAGGGTCGACGGAAGCTTGTCGTCGCTCCAGCGCATGAGCATGTCGCCGATGTTGCAGGTGATGGTGCCCGGCGTCGGTTCGATGCTCGTCCACCCCAACTCGCCATCGCCTGCTCGGGCGGCGGCGTCGGCGCCCGGGCAGACCTGGAGTCCGCGCTGGCCGGGCCGCTGATGGAGGAGGGTGAGGCAGTCGAAATCGGTGTGAGCCCCGGCTCGCCACTCGTCGCGGCGCAGGTCGTCGACCTCGACGGGGAGGTAGTGCAGCAGACGCAGGGTCGACTGGTACTCGGGCGACGTGGGATCGTGGCGCTCGGTGAAGAACTCGTCGTCGAACCCGAGTTTGCGTGCGAACGACGAGAGGACGCGCATCGCGAGCGCATGGTTGGTCGATTCGAACGATCGCATCGTGCGCTCGAAGTCGGCGAGTTCGTCGCCGGTCGGCCAGAGATCGAGCAGGTCCATGCGCGACACCGTGACCTGGTACGACTCCTTCTGATCGAGGGTGCCGGTCGACGGGCGACGCTGCGAGCGGAATTCCCAGCCGCTGTTCGTTCCGGGCGCCATGCGCCGCTTGGCCTTCACACCGTCGGGGAGGGCGAAGAACCGTTCGGCCATGTCGAACGCAGCGTCGATGGCACGTTCGTCGATGCCGTGGCCGGTGATCTGGAAGAAGCCGATGTCGGCCGCAGCGTTCCAGATCTCGTCGTCGAGTTCGCTCTGGGTGCGCGAGGTGTCGGCGAGGTCGATCACTCGGATCTCACGGTCGACGTCGATGCCGGCTCCGCCGAACGTGCGCTCCTTGGCGAGTTCGGTTTCGACCGATCCCGACCGTGGTCGATCGGCGGTCGTGTCGTCGGGGGAATCGGGCGTTGGCGAATCGGGGGCAGCGGTCATGATCGTCTCCTCGTTGGCGCGAGGGGCAATGACCTGCGCCGCCGTGGCCGACGCTGACTGCTTCTACCCGTTTCGCCCGATGGTAGCGGTGCCGCCGGCGGCGAGCCAGTGCTCTTGCCGATGCCCGCGAAACGTGGGCGCAGACGCGATCGAGGGCGACCACGTCGTTGTGGTCGCCCTCGGTCTGGGGGTTCTGGTTCTGGGTGTCGTGATTCTGGCAGGACGGCCTGGGGGTCAGCCGTCTTCGCCGTCGGTCTCCGACTCGATGTCTTCCTCGAGATCCTCGAGGCCGTCGTCGACCTGGTCGTCGACGCCGTCGACGGGGTTGTCGATGTCGTCATCGTCTCCGTCGTCGTCGCTGCACGCTGCGGCGGTGAACGACAGCGACAGGGCGGCGAGGCCCGTCACGATGGCGGTTCTGGTGCGCTTGTTACGTGTGGTCATGGGGAGAGTTGTTCCCAGCTCGACTCGGAATGAAACACAATCGTAATGAAATCGAGTCGTCAACTTTCGACGCTCGCAGGTGCATTCGGTGGTCTTCGCCGAGTGTCGGCAGCCGAAAAACGACGAAACCCCTGCCGGAGCAGGGGTTTCGCGGTGAGCCCAAACCGAGAGTCGAACTCGGGACCTACGCATTACGAGTGCGTTGCTCTACCAACTGAGCTATCTGGGCATCCGCCGAGCCGCATTGCTGCGATCCAGCACCGAGATGTTATCGGCAGGGCACCGGAGTCAGACCGCAGACGCGATCATGTTCTGGGTCGGACCCCAGGAGTGACGCTGGTGGCGATGCCTGCGTCGCCAACGCCTCGACGCTCGACCTGGCGTGCGCTCCGACTTCTTCGCCCGATGGGTTGCCGATCGAACACATGTTCGATACCATGTGGCACATGAAGCTGACGGATGCAGTCAACGCCACGTCGGTGGCCGTCGACGCCGTCGCTCGTGTGAGCGTCGAACAGTGCGACGCATCCGTGCTCCGTCACGAACTTCGCCGCATCAAGCTCGTGCAGTCGAGGCTCGATGCACAACTCGCTCGGCTCACCCACGCTGCCGATCGAGCGGGTGCGTTCATCGGCACCGGCGCCAGAGACACCGCCGAATGGTTGGGCAGAGAGACCGGCACGTCGACCCGCAAGAACCGTGGCGCTGCCGAGCTCGGCCATGCCATGTCGAACTCCGACGACTTGGCCGATGCGGTCACCACCGGAAAGATCTCGACCGAGCAGGCGGCCACGGCAGTCGGTGCCGCCGACGGAGAAACGCTCGATGCCGAGATCATCTCAGCGATCGAAGACCTGCCGCTGCCTGCGGTCAAGCCCGCCGTCGAGAACTGGCGGGCCCGCAACCACCCCGAGCACGACGCCGACATCGCCGAAGCGCAGCGCGCTCGCCGCTACATCCGGGTCACCGATCAGCCCGATGGGATGACACGCATCGACGGGTTGCTCGATCCAGAGTCCGGGGCGATCGTCCGCACCGCACTCGACGAGATCATGAACCAGTCGGCGTTCGACAACACCAAGCGCACTCGACCGCAGCGATGCGCCGATGCACTCACCCAGCTCGCTGCGGCAGCGTCGAAGGGCAAGCTCGTCGGCGGCCGGTCCAACACCAAGATCATCGCCACGGTCCCCTTCGAAACGATCACCGAGCGCGGCACCGCACGAGGCGTCACGCACGTCGGCGCAACGCTCGACCCGGCCACCGTCCGCAAGATGGCGTGCGATGCCGGCATCCACCGCCTCATCACGGGCCCCGGCTCGTCGATCCTCGACTTCGGTCACGAGAACCGCCTCGTGACCGACAACCTCTTCCTCGCACTGGTGGCTCGCGATCAGCACTGCCGCTGGCCCGGCTGCAACATTCGAGCCACCTGGTGCGATGCGCACCACATCGTCCACCGGGCCCAGCACGGGGCCACCAACGACGAGAACCTCGTCTTGCTCTGCCATCGACATCATCAGCTCAGTCATGGGTCCGGGTGGAACATCTCGGGCACGGGGCGTGAGCTCAGCGTTCACGCTCCCGATGGGTCGATGCAGGTCAGTCGGCCACCCGGTCCACCGCCCCCGGTCACCACCGCACCGACCGACTCGATCGGCCAGGAGCCTCCGAGCGATCACGCCCGCCAGCAGGTCGACGCCGACGATTCAGCTTGGCTCCAACTCACCGAGCAGCTCACGCTGGCCTGAACCATGCGTGTGCTCGAGCCGCCGAACGTTTCAGCGTCAGCGCTTCTCGAGCGGGTCTCGGCCGTTCCAGGTGCCCGTCGAGCCGTACGGTTCGAAACGGGCGAACAGCTCTTCGGAATACCAGTCGCCGTCCCGTGTCTCGTCGATCACCTGGCGGTGGCGAGGCATCGAGTAGGCGAAGGCGCGGGCGGCGTCGAGCGATTCCCAGAGGCTGAACGTCGCCAACCGGCCCACCGGTGCTTCGCCGATGCCGACCACATCGATCAGCCCAGCCGCGGTGTGCAACTCGGTGTCGACTTCCTTCGCTGCTCGCGCGAACCGACGACCTGCCGAGCGGCGGACGTCGGCGCGCGTCACGATCGCGATCGGTCCGCTGCGGGCGCCCTGCGTCATGTGGTCGAGTGGGTCGATGCCCCGCCAGCGGCCGTGGCCGCCGAGGGCTCGCAGGCGAACGTTCCAGGATTCGCTGGCGTTCGACCATCGTCGGGCGATGCGGTGCTGGTCGAGGAATCGATCGAGGTCGGCTTCGTCGTCCCACACGGCGAACACTGCGGTGCGTCGGAGATCGGCTCCGGGACCCGTGTCGTTCCCGCGGCCGGTTCCGAGCAGTCGCCAGAAGTGCAGGCCATCCACTCGATCGAGTGCCGGGCGATCGAGTCCGAGGCGCGCCATGGCCATCGGGATTTTCCAAGCTGGCTCGGAGATCAGATGAAAGGACGCGATGCGGGCCATGCACCCGCCATGCTTGCAGCTGTGGGAACGACCGGTGATGTCTTGGTGGTGATCGTCGCCGGATATCTGATCGGTTCGATCCCGCTCGCCAACCTGGTGGCGGGCCGGCACTCGGCCGTCGATCTCCGCACGGTCGGCGATCGGAACCCGGGATTCTGGAACGCTCGCGAGACGATGGGCCGGATGGCCGCGGTGCCCGTCTTCGTCGGCGATGTCGCCAAGGGCTTGCTCGCCGCCGGCGTGGGTCTGGCCCTCGCCGATGAGGGGGTGTGGGGCCTGCCGTACATCGCCGGCGGCGCCGCGATGGTCGGGCACGCCTTCCCGCTGTTCGCCCGGTTCGTCGGTGGGCGGAGCATCCTCACGTTCGTCGGCACCGTGCTGGTCGCTGCACCGGTCGCGACGCTCATCTCGATCGGGTTGCTGCTGGTCGTGTTCGGAGCGACTCGTTCGTTCGCGTGGGGAGCGAGGGCAGGGATGCTCGTGTTGCCGTTCGTGCAACTCGCAGTCGACGGACCGTTTCGCACTGCTGCCACCGGCGCGCTCATGACCTTCATCGGTCTGCGGTTCGCCATGGCGGCGATGGCCGATCGCAAACGATCAGGAGTAACTGCGGCCGCGCCATGACTGGCGCCCGCGTCGTGCGATGCCGCGGGCGATCGCAACCGACGACGGCAGATCGGTCAGCGGGCTGAGCCAGTACGCGGCGTCGGCTCGGTCATAGGCGGTGCGCGTTCCGGCCAACGTGCCGAGCCGCGTCGCCGCCAGCACGATGTCGATCAGGTCGCCGCGACGAAGGAGGAGCCGAGGGAGCGGCAGCGCCTGAGCGAGCAGCACGACGGCGAGATCGGCGATCTGACGCGATCGCGGTTCGACACCAGGAAGCGCGAGCGAACGCCCCCACCCGGCCCACGTGTCGCCCAACGACTCGAACATCCGCACCGTGAGGAGGTCGGCAGCATCGAGGAAGCCGACCGACCACCCGCTCGCAACGAGCGAGCGCGCGAGCGCGATGTCTTCGACGACGTGCCCGCTCACGGTGCCCATGCCACCGATGTCGAGGAACCGGCCGCGCCGCATGGCCATGCACTGGCCGTTCGCCATCGCCCGATCCGGACGGCTGGGCACCCCGGGCGGGCCGAAGCGGTAGACGAGGGTGGTGAGCATGGAGGCGTGCAGCCACCGGGTGCCAGGTGTCGGGCATTCGAATCTGCCGCCGACCGTGAGGAAGTCGAAGCCGTCGGCGATGGCCCGGTCGACCAGGGCCGGCACGAGGCCGGGCTGCGGTCGGGTGTCGGCGTCGAGGGTCACGATCCACTCGCCGGTCGCGGCCTCGATGCCCTGCTGCAGCGCCCACGCCTTCCCGGCCCAACCGGCAGGCAGCTCGGTGCCGGCGATGACGACCGCCCCGGCACCTCGAGCGATGGAGGCCGTGGCATCGGACGACTGGTCGTCGACGACGATCACCTCGCCCACGCCATCAGACCCGACGATCGCATCGAGCAGCGGGCCGATTCGATCGGCTTCGTCGCGAGCCGGGACGACGACGCTGATCGAGGCGGGCTGCCGATCGCGATCCGACGCAACCGAGACTGGGTCAGCGACACGAGCAGCCTTCGCGAGCCGGGTGATCGCCACCGCACCGGCAGCACCGCGGGCGGCGATGGAAGCGACCCGAACGGTCCGCCGCAGCCGCATCGAGCGACTGCTCACGCGAGATCGGACTGGATCATGTCGGCCACGATCCGAGCACTCGTCGCAACGAGCGGCAGGCCACCGCCGGGATGGCTCGATCCGCCGACGAGGTAGAGCCCAGGCTTCGCTCCACGGTTCGACGGGCGAGCGAATGCGGCCCGCATCCCGTTCGACGACGACCCGTAGATCGCCCCGCCCGGTGAGCGATACATCCGCTCGATGTCGGCGGGGGCGATCCGCGCGCAGAACCGCATCCGACGCCTCAGGTCGACACCGTGCGACGCCAGCCGATCGAGCACGAGGTTGCGATACGCCTCGGTGTCGACGTCGATGCCCGGGGGAGTGTTGACGAGGAGAAACCAGTTCTCGTCGCCGTCGGGCGCCTGGCTCGGGTCGGTGACCGACGAGACACAGCCGTAGATCGTCGGATCGGACGGCAGTTGGCGCGCTTCGATCTCACGGAACTCGTGCATCGCGTCGTCGGCGAACCACACGTTGTGATGGCCGATGCCCTCGGTGCGGCCGCGGGCGCCGATGCACATGGCGAAGCCGCTCGTGGAACGCTGCGCCTTGCTCACCTGCTTCAAGGCCGCGTCGTCCGGGAGCAGGTCGGCGTACAGATGGCGCGCATCGGCGTTGGCCACCACGATCGACGCATCGATGATCGTGCCATCGCTCACCGCCACACCCGTGACCCGGTTGGGCGCACTGGTCACGCCGACGACGTCGACGCCGGTTCGGATCGTGACGCCGACGCGTTCGGCACAGCGCTCGAGCGCGTCGCGAAGCGTGCCGAGACCGCCCATCGGATACCAGGCCCCGTAGCGCGCCTCGATGTGCGGAATGCACGCCAACGTCGCCGGTGCCCGATGCGGCAGTGAACCCGAGTAGGTGGCGTACCGGCCCACCCACTGACGGAGGTGTGGTTCGTCGAACGCATCCCGAGCGGCGGTCTGCATCGTGCGCAGCGGATCGATCGCGAGCAGATCGGACGGCGACTCCATGCGCTTGGCCAACTCGATGGGGTTCTCCATCGGCCCGGCGAAGAACGTTCGCTCCGCCGTGTCCCAGATCGTCCGACCGTGCTCGTCGAACTCGCGCCACTTCGCGCCCGCTCCTGGTGAGAACGCGTCGAACTCGGCGGCGGTCGCGTCGTGGTCGTCGCGGACGTACAGACGCGAGCCGTCGCGCCACGAGTAGTTGAACTGCGGGTCGAGGCGCACGAGATCGAGTTCGTCGTCGATCGAACTGCCCGCCAGCCGGAACAACTCGTCGAACAGGTGCGGCATCGTCAGCAGCGACGGACCGATGTCGAACGTGAAGCCGTCGCGCTCGTACGTCGACAGCTTTCCGCCGACCCGCTCGTTCTTCTCGACGATCGTGACGTGGTGACCGGCGACGGCGAGACGGATCGCGGTCGCCAGACCGCCGACGCCGCCACCGATGATCGCAACTCGGCGGCTCACGCTCGGCCTCGCAGCAGGTTGCGCGCGGCAGCGGCCGAGATCGGAAGCATGGCGGCACCTCCGACGGCGGCGACCAGTGGGTCGCGGAAGAACCGTGCGAAGCCGAGGGTCTGCATCACCGACATGTACCCATATTCGCTCACGAGGCGTCGGTCGGCCCGATCTGTCGATTCGAGGCCTGCGACGCCGCTCGCAACCTCGTGCTCGCCAGGTGGCAGCAGTGCTTCGAGCATCGCCATGATGCCGAGCCCGGTGATGAACCATCCGACGAAGTTGCTCAGCGGGATCCCTCGGTAGGCCCCGCGTCGAGCCCAGGCCCAGAAGCCCTCGCCGACCATCTGCGGGTCGAGGAAGAGATCCCAGGCGGTCATGGCCGCGGAGCCGAGGGCGATGCGCGCGGCCGGAGTGCTGGCATCTCCGAGCGCGGCGTGAGCGGCCTCCCGAGACGGCAGCCCCATGCCGAACCAGGCGAGCGGCACGATCACGGGGACGTGCGCGATCTGTGGTTGCAACGCCGAGGTGTAGGCGTACCGGCCGAACGGCAACCCGGTGCGGGTGCCGATTCGCTCGACCACGCCGGTGGCCAGCGCGGTCGCCGTGGCCGCCGCGGCGGCACGGCCGATGCCCCACCGCTTGGTGGCGTTCGCTGCCGTCGTGGCGAACATGCCGGTGACGACCACCGACGAGAGGACCCGTCGACCGATGCCGCGCTGCGGCAGCAACGGCGTGGCGATCATCCCCGCGATCGTGACCACCGACGACACCGCTGCCACCCGGTCGGCCAGGTCGCCACGTGGGGAGCGTCGAGGTGCGTCGAGTGTCCGCTTCATCGGAGGAGGCTGGCGACGAGGCGGGCCTTCTCGGCGGTCGACACCGATGCACGCGACGTGAACACGTCGTACTGCTGCTCCTCGATCTTGTCGAGGATCCGCGAGTACAGGGTGTGAGCGGCGCGCACGCACTTCGCCGAACGCGGTGGCAGCATCGCGAACCCGGCCTCGGCCGACCGGTACAGCTCACGGCAGCGCTCGATCTCGAACTGCATGAGGCTGACGAACTCGGGGGTCACGCGACGGTCGGTGAGGTCGACGCCGAACCGGCGGCTGTCTTCGAGCGGGACGTACTGGCGACCGCGGTCGAGGTCTTCGTCGATGTCGCGCAGGAAGTTCGTCAACTGGAACGCGTTGCCGAGATCGCGGGCGGACGGCAGCGACTGTTCGTGGTCGGTGGGTTCGAGGATCGGCAGCATCATCTCGCCGATCACCGCAGCGGAGCCATCCATGTAGTCGAGCAGGTCGTCCCACGTCTCGTACGACTCGACCGTGAGGTCCATCTCCATCGACCGGAGGAAGCGGCGGAACGTGTCGGTGTCGATGTCGAACGCGCGCACGGTGTGCACCACGGCCTTGAGCACCGGGTCGTCGGAGCGACCCGCGTCGAGGTCGGCGAAGAATCGGTCGCCGAAGTCGTGCAGCGCCGCCGCTCGCTCCTCGACCGGCACGTCACGGCCACCCTGCGAGGGGATTTCGTCGACGATGTCGTCGGCGTATCGTGCGAACGCGTACAGCGCATGCACGTGGTGCTGCTTGATGCGCGGGAGCACCTTGGTCGACCAGTAGTAGGTGGTGCCGTGCCGCTTGTTGAACTCTCGGCACAGGTCGTAGCTCTCGTCGAGCGTGACCGGACCCTCGGGGAGCAGGTGCGTCGTGGGCGTCGGCGGGCGACGCGCGAACGGGTTGCGGAGCAGACCGGAGAGCACGCCGGGCATCAGCGGTTTCCGTACTCGTCGACTCGTTGGGCGGCGAGCTTGCCTGACACCAGCACCATCGGAACTCCGACTCCCGGCAAGGTGGACGAGCCGGTGAACACCAGACCGGGGACCTTGCGGTTGACGTTGTTCGGGCGGAACGGGCCGGTCTGGAAGAACGTGTGCGCCAGTGCGAACGGCGTCCCCTGTTCCATGCCCATCGCTTCCCAGTCTTGCGGGTCGTACACCTGCTCGACGACGACGTCGGTCGGGTAGCCGAGCGACGCGACCTTCGCCTTGAGGCTGTCGGTGATCTGCTCGCGTTCTCGCGACCAGTCGATCGTGCCCGACAGGTTCGGCGTGGGTTCGAGCACGTAGAGGCTGGTGCATCCGTCGGGTGCGAGCGATCGGTCGTCGAGGCTGTGCAGCGTGACGAGGATCGACGGGTCGGGCATCCGCACGCCGTCCTCGATCAGCGCCTTGAACGAGCCGTCCCAGTCCTCTCCGAAGTGGATGTTGTGATGTGCGGCATCGGCAGGCGGCAGCCCCTTCACCCCGGCGACCCACAGCAGACACGACGGCGAGTACTTGCCGTTGCGGGCGACGCGCGGGATCTTCACGTCGTCGAGCAGTTCGCGATAGGCGACCGGCAGATCGGGATTGCAGACCACGGCCTCGGCGTCGAGCAACTCGGCATCGGTGCCGTCACCGATGTACACGCCGCGCACCGAACCGTTGGCGAAACGGGCGATCTTCGTCACCGGCGTCGAATAGCGGATGTCGACACCCGCCTGCTCGACCGCAGCAGCCAACCCGGCAGCCATCTGGTGCATCCCGCCCTTGGGGACGAACACACCTTGGATCGAGTCCATGTAGGTGATGACGGCGTACAGCGCGAGCGCTTCGTATGGCGCGAGGCCGGCGTACATCGACTGGAAGCTGAAGATGCGTTGCAGGCGCTCGTCGTCGAAGAACGAGGCCACCTTCTTGCCGAGCTTGCCGAACCCTCCGAGCTTGAGCAGCGACACGCCGTCTCGCCAGGGCTTGGCGAGATCGAGCGGCGAGTCGAAGTTGGCGTCGATGAACGACCGCATCTCGGCGGTGTAGAGCTCTTCGAGCCAGTCGGAGAAGCGGCCGAACGCTTCGGCTTCCTTCGCGTTGGCGAACTGGCGGATCTCCTCGGTCATGGCGTCGCGACCGTGTCGGACGAAGAGCGTCGAGCCGTCGGCGTAGCAGGCCCGATACATCGGGTCGACCGGTTCGAGCGTGATGTGGTCGGCCATGTTCGCGCCCGCGGCGACGAACGCTTCTTCGAGCAGATCGGGCATCGTGAGCACGGTCGGGCCGTTGTCGAGGCTGAACCCGTGCGACCGGATCATCCCGGCGCGACCGCCAGGGATGGCTTCACGCTCGACGATGGTGACCTCGTGGCCACCCTTGCTCAGATGTGCCGCGGCAGAGAGCCCGCCGAGCCCGGCACCGATGACGACGACCTTCATCGCGCCACCGCGCAAACGGGAGTGAGGCACGTCGGCGCACACACGCAGTGCGGAGCGTGAGGGTGCGTGAGCCCTCGGGACGAACGCGCATGGTGGAGTGCGTGCATGATCAGACGGTGCGCTGACTGACGAACTCGGCCAGCAGCGTGAGCTCGGCCTTGGCGGCGTCGGTGATCGGTGCCTGGTCGAGCGAGGCGACCGCCGACTCGGTCAACTCGGAGATGTGCGCTTCGAGTTCGGCGAGCCCTCCGGTGTCGACGATCACCTGCTGCACTCGAGCCACCGTCTCGGGCGACATGTCGGGGTCGCCGACCAGTTCGAGCACGTCGCGTTGCGCGTCGGTCGCCAGGCGGGTCGCCCGAGCGAGCAACGGCGTGGGCTTGCCTTCGATGAGGTCGCCGCCGACGGGTTTGCCGGTGACGGCCTCGTCGCCGAACGCACCCATCACGTCGTCGCGCATCTGGAATGCGTCGCCGAGCGGGAGGCCGTAGTTGCTGAGGTGTGGCAGCAACTCGTCGGCGCGGTCGGGAGCGGCGAGTACGGCGCCGAGGTGCAGCGGCCGTTCGATCGTGTACTTGCCCGACTTGTAGCGGCAGATGCGCTCGGACGCGGCGATGTCGCGCGTGCGGCTCACCCCGCCGAGGATGTCGAGGTACTGCCCGATGTTGAGCTCGATGCGGAGCTCGTTCCAGATCCGGGCCGCGGCCGGGGAGGCTTCTTCGAGCAGTTGATCGGCGTAGACGAACGCGAGGTCGCCGACGAGGATCGCAACACCTTCACCGAATCGGCGCGACTCTCCGTCCCATCCGTTGCGGGCGTGCTCTTGGGCGCTCAGCGTGTGCGTGGTGGGCTGGCCGCGGCGGGAGTCGGCATCGTCCATCACGTCGTCGTGGAACAACGCGAACGCGTGCATGAGTTCGAACGCCGCGCCGGCGTCGATGTCGATCTGGTCGCTGTCGCCGCCGCCTGCTCCGACATATCCCCAGTGGCAGAACGCCGGGCGCAGACGCTTGCCACCCGACAGCACGAGTCGACGGATCTCGTCGATCGGATGCCCGAGCGAGTCGTCGAAACCTGCCCAGCGATCGCGTTCGGCCGCCAGGAATTCGTCGAGGCGGGCATCGACGCGTTGCGCGAGCCGAAGCAGGGAAGGAGGGGCGCTCGCAGGCATGATGCCGAGGTTACTGCCGCCCTCGGAGGGCGTCGTCTCGTGCTCGGAGTCTTCCGTCGCCACCCGTCGATCGTGTCGTGACGGGGCCGTCGGCGGCCTCGGTCGACAGGTGTCGGACGCGGTCAGGCGTCGGTGGCGGATTTCTGCTTCAGCAGTGCCGACACGCGTTGGCGGGTCACGCCGAACAGATCCGCGATGTCGGTGATCGTGAACCCCTCGTCACGGAGGGCCAACGCCTGGGTCGCTCGGAGCCGGCTGCCGACACCATGCAGGTTCTCGATGTTCTCGCTCAGCATCTCGACGGTGCGCGGCTGCGTCTCCGCTTCGACCAGCGGCCAGAGGTCGGAACCCGCCTGCAGTTTGCGCTGCTGGTTACGGATGCGCTTCTGCATCTCGCGGCTCCGCTCGATGTTCTCGGTCAGTGCCACATCGAGTTCGTTGAGGACCGCGATCAGCCGGGCATCCGGCGTGCGAGGTGAGTCGACCATGTGGACATCGTCGCAGGTGAACGGGAGAATTCCGCGCTTCGATGCGGCTGGTCGGGCGACGAACCGCTGTGACATCGGACGGCGACACCACGTGCCCAGCCGTTCACCCAGCGTGGCGCCGGTCGACACGCGGACGCTGATCAGGGCGTGTCGGCGGCGCTGAGTTGCGTCGTGACCTGCTCGACCTTGACCTGGGCGGTCGAGATCTTCTCGCGGCACATCGTGATGAGCTCGGACGCGCGGGTGACGCGGTCGGCGAGTCGGTCGACGTCGACATCGGAACCTTCGAGTTCGCGGAGGATCGCGTCGAGTTCGCGCAGGGCGTCGGCGTAACCGGGTTGATCGGACGAGGAGTCAGTCATCTGCGGAGTCACTTTCCGATTGGGGTTCGGATTGGGGGTCTGGGTTGACGGCCTCGACCACGCTGGTGATCTCGCCGTCGAGGAGTGCCGTCGTGAGCGTGTCGCCCGTGGCGACGTCGTCGGCCGAACGCACGATCTGGCCCGAGGCGGTGCGGGTGATGCTCCAGCCGCGAGCCAACTGCACCGCAGGGTCGACCGCGGCGACGCGGGCCGCGAGGAGATCGAGGCGGCCGGTCTCGCGCTCCACGCGAAGCGACGAGCGTTCGATCAGGCGCTCGGCAGCGGTGTCGAGTCGGTCGTGTGCCCGTTCGAGCACGGCCGGCGCAACGGTGCCGAGCACGTCGAGACGCATGTCGAGGCGCTCGTTCGATCGGTCGATTGCCGACTGGGTGCGGGCCGCGATGCGGTGGCCGACGTCGCCGAGGCGGCGCTCGGCGGCGTCGAGCGTGGCGGTGGCCCGTCGCTCGATCGCCTGCCATGCCATCTCGGTGTTGGCGACGAAGTTCGACACCCGGTCGATGAGCGCCCCCGCACACGCCGTCGGTGTCTTCAACGCGGTGTGCGCTGCTTCGTCGGCGATGCTGCGGTCGATCTCGTGCCCGATGCCGGTGAACACGGGCACCGGGACGGCCGCGATCGTGCGCGCGATGATCTCGGTGTCGAACACGGCGAGTTCGTTACGAGCGCCACCACCACGAATCACGACGATCGCGTCGAGCACACCCTTGCGAGCGCCGCGAGCGAGTGTGCCGATCGCACCGGCGACCATGCGCTCGGCGCCGTCGCCTTGCACCCGGGTGTCGGCCACGGTGAGGTGGAAACCGAACCCGCTCTTCTCGATCTCGTGGTGGAAGTCGGCCCACGCAGCGGAGTCGAGGCTGGTCGCCACGCCGATGCGCAACGGGATCGGCGAGAGCGGCCACTGCTTGTTGAGGTCGATGAGGCCGCCGGCCACGAGTCGCCGCATCACCTCGTCACGCGACTGGGCGATGTCGCCGAGCGTGAACTTCGGGTCGATGCCGTCCATCTTCAGGCCGACACTGCCGCCCTGCGCCCAGAAGTCGAGGAAGCCGTGGATGCGGACCTTCATCCCGTCGCGCAGATCGAGTCGGTTCTGCTTCAGCAGCGGCGTGAGGCGCTTGATCGCCGGAGCGAACAGCTTGATGTCGATCTTGGCCTTGCCGCTGTCGCCGTGTTCGATCAGCGAGAAGTAGACGTGCGGGCCTCGCCGCGTGAGCCCGTTGATCTCGCCCCGCACCCAGAGCCCGTCGCCGAAGCTGCGCCGGAACTGCTGGTTGATCGCGTCGGCCAGTTCGGTGACCGAGAACGTCGGGTCGATCGGCTCGTCGATCTGAACGCCGTCGTCGAACTCGTCGTGGAAGTCGAAGGCTGACTGGGACATGACGAGACCGAGACTACGAGAGGCCGAGCGAAACCCGGTACCCCGCGCGACGTGGCGTGGCCGACGTCAGGCGCCGAGGTGGCGGACTTCGCCACCGGGAGGCGTCTCGTCGGCGTCGTCGCCGGTGAGTGCGAACAGTTCGCCGTCGACCGGAAGCCCACGCTCTTGGCGGATCGCATCGAGATCACGCAACGGCCGCTCGAGCGCGCGTCGCCGGGTGCCGGTGAGCGCTTCGAAGTCCTTCTCGACGCCTTCGAAGCGACGCTTGATCTTCTCCATCTGGTCGGCGTACTTGGTCCACTGCGTACCGAACTTGCCGATGAGAGAAAGGATCTCGTCACTCGTGCGCTCGATGGTGAAGTTGTCGTGCGCCTGGCGGATCACGCCGAGGAAGGCGAAGAGCGTCATGGGTGAACACATGACGATCTGCTGACCCATGGCATCTTCGATGAGCGACGGGTCGTGCTCGTGGATGAACCCGGTGAGCTGCTCGTTGGGGATGAAGAGCAGCACGTTGTCGAGCGCCGACCCGCCACCTTCGATCGCGTACTCGCGCTTGGCGAGCTCTTTGACCCGTGCGCGCACGTCGAGCAGGAACCGCTTGAGATGCGTCTCGCGCTCGGCGTCGGTGCCGGCCTCGAGGTACCGCAGGTACGCCGCCATCGGGAACTTGACGTCCATGAACAGCGTCTGGCCCTTGGGCATGTGGAACGTGTAGTCGGGGCGGCCGGTGCCCCCGTCGATCTGTGCCTGCTTGCTGTAGTTGATGTGTTCGACGAAGCCACACATCCGCAGCACGTCTTCGGCCATGCGCTCGCCCCACTGGCCGCGAGCTTGCGGATTGGCGAGCGCGGAACGAAGTGCCTGAGTGGATTCGGACAGCGAGTTGGCGACCTGCATGTGCGCCTGGATCGACGACTCGACCTGCCCGAACTTCTCGGCGCTGGCCTCGCCGAGCGCAGACAGCATCGTGGCCACCTTGGCGAGTTCGGCGCGCATCTCTCCGTGCACCTGTTCGAGCCGAGCGTCGATGACGTCTTTCTTCGAGCCGAGTTCGGCCGTGGTCTGCTCTTTGACCTGCGAGGCCGTTGCCTGCAGCGACTCGTTGTGCTGCCTGACCGTGGCGTCGAGGTGCTGTGTCTGGAAGATCGCCGACTGTTCGAGGGCGGCCTTGACCGCAGCGTCGCGCTCTTCGGTGGCGCGGCGCTGTGCATCGGCCACCGCCGAGGTGACGGCAGCGGCGATCGCCTGCTGCACCGATTCGCTGTTCGCCGCGAGTTCGGCTTCACGCTCGGCCGTGCGGGCGGCGACGTTGGCCTCGGCCTGTCGCGTGGCGAACACGTACGCGCCGGCGGCTGCCGCCAGAGCGAGTGCCACGGCGAAGATCATGACGAGAATCAACATGCTTCCCATCATGACGTGAGGGTGTCACAGAGTTCGCGGATGGCGTCGAAGAAGCCCGTCATCCCGGTCGGGCGACCGCCGAGAACCCGGTCAGGCGGCGTCGTAGCTGCGGCAGATGTCGAGCGCCTGCGCTGCGACGGTGGCGACGTCGTCGTCACTCCACTCGTCGTCGATGCCGGTCGACCAGGTGGCGGTGCAGATCAGCACCGAACCGGGAGCGAGCGTGCGGCTGGTCTGTGCGCTCGCGGAGAAGATCGCGTCCGACGACGTCGACGGTGTGGCGTAGGTGACGTACGAGAACTCGGCCTCGGTGCCGCTGTCGAGGAGTTGGCGGTCGTCGTTGATCACCGAGATGTCGTCGACCAGCGTGTCGGCGTCGTACTCGACCGTCGTCCATGCCAGTCGGGCGGAGATCTCCTGCACGCCGAACTCGACGTCGGGGTCCTCCCACACCTGCTGGCTCTCGCTCGCGAACTCGCCGATCTCGAAGCCGGCGGGGAGGTCGACGGTGTAGTCGAGTGTGAGGTCGTCGCTCAGGATCTGCTGCACGGTGCCGTTGTACGTCTGCAACTCGACCGGTTCGATCGGGCCACCACCGTCGTCACCACCGCCACAGGCGCCGAGCGCGATGGCGCCGAGTCCGAGCAGCATGGTGGAACGAAGCAGGCGAGAGATCATCCCGGCAGTGTTGTCGGTCGGCCGATCTCGGTGCTGCGATGTGCCGCACGGCACAAGCGGTTCGGTCGGAGTCAGACCGGGCGCACGTGGATCTCGGTCGCCTTGATCGCCGCCCACACCGTGCTGCCGGCGGCCAGGCCGAGCGAGCTGACCGCTCCGGGGGTGACGTCGATCGACACCGGAAGCGGCGCGCCGAGCGTGACCCTGACCGTGTCGCCGAGCGGCTCGATGAGGTCGATCGTCGACTGCCACACGTTGCGCTGGCTGCCCTCGGGTCGTTCGGCGTGCAACGAGATGGCCGTCGGACTCACGGTCGTGAGCACCGGCCCGACCACCGTGGTGACGGCCACGGTGAGCGTCGCATCGTGGTCGTCGAGGCGGACGGTGCCGCCGTCGGCTTCGCCGGTGAACAGGTTGGTTCCCGCGAGCGCGGCGACGTAGGCGGTCCGGGGATGGCGACGGATCTCGTCGGGTGTCCCGACCTGGATGACCCGACCGGCTTCGAGCACGACGACACGGTCGGCCAAGACGAAGGCATCGGTCGGGTCGTGAGTGATCAGCAGCCGAGGGCCGGCGAACGCGTCGAGATGCTGGCGCAGTACCCGACGCAGCTCGACGCGCGACGCCACGTCGAGCGCGGCGAGTGGCTCGTCGAACAGGAGGATCTCGGGTTCGGCGGCGAGCGTGCGAGCGATCGCCACTCGCTGCGCTTGACCACCCGAGAGCTCCGACGGACGTCGACCCGCGAGCTCGGAGATCCCGAGCGCTGCGAGCCATCCATCGGCGACCGCTCGAGCGCGTCGGCGTGACAGCCCACGGTTGGCGGGGCCGAACGCGACGTTGTCGACCACATCGAGGTGTTCGAAGAGCAGGTGATCCTGGAACACGACCCCGACGCGTCGTGACTCGGCCGCCGTGTGCACACCCGTCGACGCGTCGTCGAGCACGCGATCGTTCAGTCGCACCGTCGAGCGGTTCACCGCGCCGTCGGCGAGTCCGGCGATCACGTCGACGATCGTCGACTTGCCCGCCCCGTTCGGACCGAGCAGGGCCAACGTCTCGCCGGCCGCCACCTCGAGGTCGACGTCGAGGTCGAACTCGTCGCGGCGCACGACGACGTGCGCGCGGAGGCCCGGTCGGGTGGCGCCGCTCATGTCGACCTGCCACTCCACCAGCGCCCGCGCAGTACGACGAGCACCACCACCGACACGGTCACCATCAGCAAGCTCATCGCGATCGCCGCGTCACGGTTGGCGTCGAGCGACACGAAGACGGCGAGCGGCAACGTCTGCGTGCGGCCCTGCAGGTTTCCGGCGAACGTGACCGTGGCCCCGAACTCACCGAACGCCCGCGCCCACGCGAGCACCATGCCGGCCCGCAGCGACGGGGCGATCATCGGCAACGTGACGCGCCGGAAGACGGTGAGTCGCGACGCTCCCAGCCCGGCGGCGACACCTTCGTATCGCTGGTCGATGTTGCTCAGTGCACCCTCGACGGTGATGACCAGGAACGGCATCGCGACGAAGGTGTTGGCCAGGATCACGCCCCAGATCGAGAACGGCAGGACGAAGCCGGTCGTGTCGTCGAGTGCCTCACCGACGAGTCCGCGACGTCCGAGCGCGAACAGGAGCGCGGCACCCCCGACCACCGGTGGCAACACCATCGGAAGGGTGACGATCGCCTGCAGCATCGACCGCCCGCGGAACCGGGTGCGACTCAGTAGCCATGCCAGGGGAACGCCGAAGAGTGTGGCGAGCGCGGTGGCGGCGACCGAGGTGATGAGCGACAACCGGAGCGCGTCGATCACGACGTCGTCGCTGAGCAGATCGGCGAGCTTCGACCACGGGGTCGCTTCGAGGAGCCCGACGAGTGGCAGGACGAAGAGCAGCGCGCCGACGGCGCCGAGCACGGCGAGCAGCGCCGGGGGTCTGGTCGAGGATCGCGTCACGGTGCGCCGAATCCTGCCTCGTCGAGGATCGCTCGGGCCTCGTCGCCGAGGACGAAGTCGACGAACCGGTCGGCCGCCGACGGGTTGGGCGACTCGGCGAGCACGGCGATGGGGTACGACGCCGCAACGGTCTCGACATCGAGCGGTACGGCGCGCAGTCGATCGGCGTTGGCGGCCACGTCGGTGGTGTAGACGATGCCGGCGTCGAGTTCGCCGGCCAGCAGGAGGGTGACCACGGCGCGGACGTCGGGAGCCCGCGTGTCGAGCTGCGCGTCGACGTCGGCATCCGCGAACAGTTCGTCGGCGTACTGCCCGCAGGGGACCTGCGCCGCACACGCTCCGAGAAAGAGGTCGCCGCGCTCGAAGTCGCGCAGCGAGGTGACCTCGTCGACGTCGATCGGGACGGCCAACGCCATTGCGTTGGTGGCGAACGGGCGGGCGCCGCCGGCGAGGAGATCGGCGTCGGCGAGACGTTGCATCAGCTCGTTGTTCGCCGATGCGAGCACGTCGGCCGGTGCGCCTTCCTCGACCGACACGGCGAGCGACGAACTCCCGCCGAAGCTCAACGACACGTCGACACCGGGCTCGGCTCGCTCGAACGCGGTGGCGATGTCGGTGAACACGTCGGTGAGCGATGCGGCGGCGAACACGACGACCTCGCCCGACACGCGAGCGTCGCTGGAACCTTCGGTGGCCGGGGTGCTGGAGTCATCGCTCGAGCAGCCGAACGAGAGCACGCAGGCGGCGGCGGTGAGAACGATCGCCGAGTGGCCCATGGTGCAGATCGAAGCTATCCGATCGCTTCGGCGAGGCCTGACGTGGGTTCGCGATCATCGGCGGCGACGCCGGGGACGCGGTGCCGATCGGTCAGCCGAGGTCGGTCATCGCGAACGTGAACATCTTCCGGGGGTTGATCCGGGCGTACCAGACGCCCGTGTCGAGCATCTCGGCCCACTGTTCGCCGTAGAGCGGCAGGTAGATGCCGAGCAGGGTCTGCCTGAACTCGGCGTGCTCGTCGGCGTCGATGTCGATGAACTCGGCGTCGCCGTGCACGGTGACGGCGAACGATTCGTCGGGAAGATGGGTGGCGCTGACCGCCGGCCGTTCGGTGAGATGCCGGTAGCGCAGTGAGTCCGCGGATGACCCGAAGTGGAATCGCCCTCGGTAGAAGATGCCGTCGACCGGTCCGTTGATCGGACGGCCATCGCGGGTCGAGGTCGCGAGGACGAGCAGGCGCATGCCGGTGAGTCGCTCGGCGACCTCCGCAGCGTCGGGCCGCCGGTCGGGCGTGGCGATCTCCTGCAGATGTGAGCCAGCGGTCCGGAAGCTCTCGTCGATCGTCTGTTGCAGTGCGGCCAGGTCGTCGGGTCGTTCGTGCATGTTCGCTCCTTCTTGCTGAGTGTGGAGATGTGGCGGTCGCGGTCGTGGTGTTCTGACGCCGTCTCCCGTGCAGCTCTACGCTGTAGAGCCGGATACTCTACAGCGTAGAATGTCGCCCGCACCGCCATCAACATCAACATCGCCATCAACATCTCGGTCGCAGCCGCTCACCGTCGAACGCATCGTCGACGCGGCGTATCGGATCGTGCAGCGTGACGGACTCGGCGCCCTGTCGATGCGCAAGCTCGGGGCTGCCCTCGACGTCGATGCGATGGCCGTGTACCACCACGTCGCCAACAAACAGGCGCTGCTCGCGCTCGTGACCGCACGAGCGATGTCGGAGGCGACGCCGCCGCCCGAACCGTCGACGCCGTGGCGCGCACGGATCGAGCAGTGGGCGCTCGGCTATTGGGACGTGGTCGTCAGCCACCGAGACCTGACGCTCGCGGGCCTGGCCGATCAGACGATCGCCGCCGGGGGGATGGCATCGACCGAGACGCTGTCCGCCGCGGTCTCCGACAGCGGCCTCCCCGCCGACCTGGTCGAGCCGACGACCTACCTCATCGTCGACGCCGTGCACGGCTCGGCCCTCGGCGCTGCCGCCGCTGACCGCGAGCACGCTGATCGGGAATCGTTGCGCGCCGCATTCGCCGACGGGCTCGGCGTGCTCCTCGATGGGATCGCGTCCCGAACGCCGCAGGGGACCAGCGACACCACTGGCGGGTGACGCAGATCGGCGGGTTGCCGAGCAGCGAACGCCGTCAGCCAGCGTGACGAGGTATGCGATGCGCCCTCGATGGCCTCGACTCGATCGTCACGGCAATGTCGAGACACGACCGCGCAGCGAGACGCTCGATGATCAGCGAGCTCGGAATGATCACGTTGCGTGAGCGAACTCGTCGAATTGCCGCTCGATCTGCAAATACCCCTCAAGCGACCCCGCCGAACCTCCGACAACGAGAGCATGGAAGCCAACTCGCGCACGTGCCGGCGGTCGACCCGCCAGCAGTCGATGTGCGACATGGGCGCGCCGCGACCGGCCGCGAACGTTTCCCGTGGGTTGCGCTCGACCGTCGGAGTGGGCGAGGCCTGACATGGCGGTCCTCCTCGCGCTCGGAGCAGCCATCGGCTGGGGGTCGTCCGACTACGCGGCCGGACAGGCGAGCCGCAAGTCGTCGGCGATCTCCGTCGTCATCATGGTGCAACTCGTCTCGCTGATCGCGCTCGTGGTGTTCGCCACGATGCCCGGCCAGACCGGTTCGCCCGATGTCGCCGATCTGCTCTGGGGCCTCGCTGCCGGACTCGGCGGAGGCGCCGGAGCGATGCTGCTGTTCAGCGGCCTGGCCAAGGGTGCGATGTCGGTCGTCGCGCCGATCACCGCACTCGGCGCGGCGACGATCCCCGTGGTCGTCGGCGTGGCACAGGGCGAATCGCTCGGCCTGCTCGGCGGTCTCGGCATCGCCTTCGCGCTGAGCGCGATGGTGCTCGTGACGCTCGGTGCCACTCCCGAACTCGCGCGAGCATCCCGAGCGAGCGATCCCTCCGAGACATCGGACGAGACCGTCGCCGAGCTCGACCCCGAGACCCCCGACGCCGCTGACCCGTCCGATCCCGCTCGTGGCGGTGACACCGACCGACCGGCGTCGGTCGACGTCGCGACCGTGTCCGACGCCGCGCCGCCCGAGCCCGCGGTCGTGGGCCGATCGAAGGCCGCCGACGATGCGTTGATCGAGGCCTACGAGCGGGAGTTCGTGATGTCGACCTCCGACGATCACTCGGCGCTGAACGACGTCGACACGGAACGTGTCGAGGTGCCCGAGCCGCCGGCCGACCCGATCGAGGTGGCGCGTTCGTTCAACGAACTCGCGGCGGCGGTTCACAGCCGTCGTGACGCGTTCGAGGTCACCCGGTTGAATCAGGTGCGCCCAGCCGTCGACCGACCGATCCCCGACGACTTCTTCGGCAAGTCCGACGCTCGTCGCCGTCGCGCCAAGGACCGACGAGCGCTGCATCGCCGCTCGACGGATCGGCGCTCGGCCTCATCGCCCGCCGCGGCCAAGCCCGTGGCCGCCGCGAAGCCGGTGACAAAGACGAAGACGGCAGCCGGGACGACGACGGCCGCCGTGACGAAGCCCAGGGCGGCCTCGCGACCGTCGATCGGTCCCGTGCTCCGACAGCCCGGTGTGATGGAGGCGCTCCTCGCCGGTGTCGGTTTCGGCATGTTCTTCGTCTTGATCGCTCGAGCGGCCGACACCTCCGGACACTGGCCCCTCGTGAGCGCCCGATTCGTCGCCGTCGTCCTGTTCGCTGCCGGGGCGATCATCGCCTCCCGTTCGGTTCTGCCCGACCGTGCCTCGCGTCCTGCGGTGGCGTTGGCCGGGTTGCTCGATGCCGCCGCCGCAGTGTGCTTCGTGGTGGCGACACGCGACGGTCTGCTGTCGGTCGGTGCCGTGCTGGCGTCGCTGTACCCCGTGGTCACCGTGCTGCTCGCGAGGTTCGTCGGGCGCGAGCGCATCTCTCGCCGACAGGGTGGTGGCCTCGTGCTCGCTGCTGTCGCCGTCGCCTTGCTGGCGGTCTGACGCGCCGACGCACGCCGAACGGTGCCAGGCACCGTCCGACGCGCGTCGCCGTCGCTCGGGTCGCTCGGGTCGCTCGGGTCAGCGGATCAGGCTGCCGTCGGCGGCAGCGACGAACCAGACGTCGCCCGAGCCCTGGCCGTTGGTGTCGCCCGGGGCGATGTCGCCGGAGAAGTAGTACAGCGGCCACTTGCCGGCCTTGAGCTGGTTGACACCGCTCGGGTGGGCGACGACCGAGAAGATCGACTCGTCGAGACCGGCAGGCACCGAGTCGCCGTCGACGGCGTAGGGCGGCCACGCATCGGCGCAACCGTCGACGCAGGTCGGCTCACCGGCGTCGTCGGGGGTGAAGCCGTAGAGGGTCATGCCGACCTCGTCGACGATGATCGAGCCGAGTTCGTTGTCGGCCACGCCAACGGTCGCCGCGGCCGGCTCTGCGGCGGGTTCTTCCGCTGAGGCCTCGGCGGGAGCGTCCGTTTCGACGGGCGCTGGTTCCGGTGCCGGTTCGGCGCCGTCGGAGCCTCCGCACGCCGAGGCGACGAGCGCGATGCCGGCGAGTGCACCGACGAGGCGGCGGCGCCTGGAGTGCGGGGTGGACGGCGTCGCGGAGAGCGTCGTGGTGATGGAGTCGATGGGAGTGTTCATGGTGTTCCTTTCGCGACGTTCGTCGCTGGTTGTGATTGCTGGTTGGGTAGGTGGTGGGTGGTGGGTGGTCGATGGACGGTCGATGGCTGACCGTTGAGGCCGGTCACTCGACGGTGATCGAGCCGGTCATCGAGGGATGAATGGCGCAGACGAACGAGTACGTGCCGGGAGTTGCAGGGGCGGCGATCACGCCGACGTCGTTCTGAGCGAGATCGCCGGTGTCGAACGATCCGTCGTCGGCGGTGAGCGTGTGGGGTGCCCCGTCGAGGTTGGTCACCTCGATCGTGGAGCCGGCGGCGACCACTGGGGGTCCGCTGAACGCGAAACCCTCGATGGTGATCGACGCCGCTGGGCCGGACGCCGGTGGTGCGCCGGCGCCGGTGCCGTCGACCGCATCGGCGAGGCCGCCGTACGGGTCGGTCACCGTGTCGGCCGATGCATCCGCATTCAGCGATGTGGTTGCGGGTGCCGCGGCCTGCGGTTCGTCGCCGTCGGCGGGCCGAGCGAGTGCGATGCCGGCGGCGAGCCCGGCTGCGAGGCAGACGGCGATGGTCGGAGTGGTGCGAAGTGCCATGGAGAAGTCCTGTGATCGGGTTGGTGAGTGTCGTGAGAGCGGGAATGGTCGGGCGTCGGGGCGACCTGAAGCAGAGGTGGCCGAATGGAGCAGGGTCCGGCGGCGGGCCGGGGTCAGATGCCGGGGAAGCCGATGGTCGTGAAGAACCAGAACGAGCTGGTCCACCAGATCGCCACGAGCACCGTGGCGAGCAGACCGCCGGCGAGCGGAAGACTGCGAGCGGGAACTCGATCCGATCGCAGCAGCAGCATCTTCGTGGTGAAGGCGCCGTAGAAGGCGCAGCCGAGCAGCGAGTGGAGGAGCACCCGGGTCGTCCGGTCTTGGAAACCGAGCGACCAGAGGCAGTGGTAGGCGACCGGCAGGGTGAGCAGGAAGGCTGCGGTGCCGAACCAGCGGTGCCCGTGGACCGCCCATGCCGGAGCGGGGCGTGACACGCCGGGAAGGCGTCCCCACATCCACATCGCCGAGGCGACCTGGGCGACCACCAGCGCCATCGCGCCGGTCGTGAGCCAGGCCTTCATCGGCAGCACGGCGGGAAATCCGAACGACACGATCCGATCACCGGTGGGAGCGTGCGTGTTGCCGTACACCCCGAGCGAGATCGAGACCGCGGCGCCGATCGCGGTGGCGACGAGCAGGAACTGCACGCCGGTGATGCCGGTGGTTGCAGCAGGGTGTGCGGCCGGAGCGTCGGTGGCGGCTGCCGTCTGCTCGTCGTTGCTCGTCGTGTTGGTCATGTCGATCCTTCCGAAGCGTCGATCGCTTCTGTTGGATCAGTACGCCGACCGGTTCGGAACGGTTCGCGAAACCTCGAGATTTTTTCGGCGACGCCTCAGCGGTGGTCGATGACGAAGCAGCGATCGTGCAGCGCACCCATCGCGTACTGCTCGTAGTCGATGCCGAAATCGGCGTAGAGACCGCGACACGACTCGCTCCAGCGCAGGGCCTCGTCGCCCGAGATGCGGTGCACGACCTGCATCACACCGCCTTCGAACACGCGGTACTCGGCCCACGTGCCGGGGAAGTCCTTGGTGCAGCCGACTTCGATGCTGGGGACCCGCGAGGCGCACATGCGCCGGACGCGATGGCGATGGGTGTGTCCGGCGGAGTACGCGATGAGGTTCGCTCGCCGCGCACACACGTTGTCGAGCAGGTCGCTCGCATCGGGATGCAATCCGAAGTACTCGGGGTTGCGACGCGTGCCCGACTCCGGGTCGTCAGGGTCGGGGATCCACTGCTGATGATGCCCCATGGCGATGACCGGTCGATCGGCGTCGTGCGCCACGGCGTCGAGCCAGTCGCCCTGGTCGGGGCTGATGGCTCCGGTGGTGGCCAGTGGGATCGTGGTGTCGAGGAGCGCCACCGTGATGCCCGGCAGGTCGATGCGTTGATCTCCGGCGTACTCGTTCTGGCCGCGGTACGCGTCGTGGTTGCCGCGCACCACGTGCAGGCGATCGCCGATCGGGTCCCGGTAGCACCGCTCGAACGCCTCCCATTCCTCCGGGGCACCGTCGAGCGAGAGGTCACCCTTGACGATCACAGCCGCCGGGTCGACGGCGAGCATCTCGGTGACCGCGCATCGGTTCATCACCTCCGGGTAGGGCTCGGCACCGGGCTCCGGGCGCCGGACCGGCCCGTCGGGGAGGTCGTCGATCTGACCGGCGGCGAGTTCGCCGAAGTGCACGTCGTTGACGGTCGCGAAGCGGCACAGCAGTTCACCGGGAGGGCGTTGGAGGGTCGTGACATCGACGGATCTCGGGCCGTCGGCGGTGTCGATCGTGAGCGCGGTGGTCGCTGCCGGTTCGAGATCGTCGAAGCGGTGGACCTCGACCGTTCCGTCGGGACGGGTGGCGTGGACGACCGCTTCGGTGTCGGTGACGGTGGTGACGTCGATCGGCCTGCTCGGGGAGGGTGATTCGCTGGTCATGGCGGTGAACTCAGACCTGCACGACGTGCGTGCCCGACACCTTGTCGTGCAGCGTCTGCTTGCGGTCGTCCCAGAGCATCCAGAGGTAGCCGATGTAGAGGATCTGTCCGGAGATGAACCATGCGAAGGCGGACCGGCCGATCGCCTTGCCCCAGCCGGGCGCACCGCCGGTTCGCTCGTCGATGACCTTCACCCCGATCAGTTTGCGTCCCCAGGTCTGCCCGGTGGTCGCCAGCGCGCGGAGGTAGAGCGTTGCGACGAGCAGGAGGCCGACCACGAGCAGGCCGAGCCCGATGAGGAAGGTCCCCACCTTGAACTCGCCGGCGAGACACATGATCTCGTCGTTGGACAGGCTCCGCGAGCAGTCGCTGAAGGCGTCGATCATGAAGTAGATGCCCGGAATCGCGACGAGCACCATCACGAGGCCGTACAGGATGCCGTCGACGATCCAGGCCCCGAGGCGAGTACCGAAGCCGGCGAGTTGGTCGTGGAGGGTGCCAGGGTTGTGCGGCGTGAACGGCGCGTAGCCGGGTGGCGGCTGCCGACCGGGAGGTGGTGGCGCGTAGCCGGGTGGAACTTGCTGACCGGGAGGTGGTGGGGGAGCGTGCGGCGGGGGAATCTGCGGTGTGGCTCCGTCTCGCGGCCCGAACGGACCGTGGCCGGATGGCTGGTTCGGTGGCGGAGATCCGGGTGGGGGCATGCTCACGACGTGAGTCTGCCAGACGCTGCCGCGACCGTGTCGGAATCTTCCGGCGGAGGAACGCCTCGCGTGCTCGATGCCGGCGGGAGGGTCAGGGACGCTCGCGTCGCGCCGCGATGGGCTTGTTCCACCAACGTCCCGAGAAGCGCCACGAGGTGTTGCGGCGTGTCGGCGTGGTGGCGGCCAGGATCACCGGGCGGGGCCACAGCGCTTCGGTCGCGGCCATGATCGCGGCCGCTTCTTCGTCGGTGGGGGTCGGCGACATCGCGACCCCGGTCGGCGGGGCGAAATCGTTGAGCGACGTAGACACGCTCACAGATTAGGCGTCGTCGTCGTCTGCCGACCAAGTCGCGCGAGGTCGCCCGACGACGATCGAACCGGCGAGTCGGTCGTGGAACGTGCGCCGCTGACTGTCGGCGAGGCCGGCGATGAAGCCGAACAGGAAGATCACCGACACGAGATGGCGGGCGGCGAACCTGGCTCCGGCGTAGCCGGCGTCGAGGTGGTCGCCGTTGGTGGCACTGACGACCTTGGTGTTGGCGAACCGGTTGCCGAACCACTGACCCGTTCGTGACACCGAGCGGGCGTACGACACGGTGGCGACGATGAACCCGAGGACGAGCAGGATCATGCCGATCAGGGTGTTCATGCCGCCCGACGTCTGGAGGATGACGAGGGCTCCCGGCACCATTGCGAGACTCAGGACGACGCCGTCGATGAGCGCGCCCTTGAGTCGGCTGGAGAACGACGCGAACACCGGCCGGTAGGCGAGTCCGCCGGTCGATTCGATCACGATGGTTTCGGTGACGGGTCGTTCGAGGTCGCGCGGGTCGGTGAGCGGGGCGTCGGTCGGCACGGGTGCGGGGTCGGCGTCGAGCTCGTAGTCGTCGTGGATCTGCTCGAGCAGGTCGCTCAGGTCGTGCCGGTCGGCGACGTGATCGGGCTGGCGGGTCTGCTCGGGCTGAACGGTCTGCTCGGGCTGAACGGTCTGCTCGGGCTGAACGGTCTGCTCGGGCTCGACGGTCTGCTCGGGCTGACCGGTGCGCTCGGGCGCCGCGGCCGGAGGGGCAGGTGATGCTGCGGTCGGCTCGAGGTACGACGGGCTGACGGTCGGGGGCGGTGCCGGTTGTGGCGCCGGGCGCGTCGGTGCCGGGGCCGGATCGGGTGGAACCGGCGTGGGTGTCGGCTGCGGTGCCGGGCGCGTCGGTGTGGGAGCCGGTGGCGTCGGAGCCGGTGGTGTCGGGACCGGGGGCGCGGGAGCGGGCGATGGATTCGGCGGCGCCGGCGACGGCGCGGGTGTCGGCGCAGGCGTCGGCGGCGCGGGAACCGGCGGCACGGGTGCCGCAGCGGGTGGCGGCGGAGGCGGCGTCTCGGGTGTCGGGCGCGGCGCAGGTGGGACCGTGCCAGGTGGTGGCGGCGGTGGAGGTGGTACCGACGCGGCCGGTCCGTTGGGAGCCTCGAAACCCGACGTCATGTCGCCATCATCGCATGTCGATCTGCGCCCGACAGCGCAATCGCCGGGCTTCGTGTCGAAACAAACGTCGGTCGACGACTCAGAGCGGAACGTTGCCGTGCTTGCGCCGCGGCAGTTCTTCACGCTTGGTGCTGAGCATCCGCAACCCGGCGACGAGCTTCTTGCGGGTGTCGGCCGGATCGATCACGTCGTCGATGTAGCCGCGTTCGGCAGCGGCGTACGGGTTGGCGTACTTCTCGGTGTACTCCTCGACGAGTTCGGCGCGGCGTGCGGCCGGGTCGGCGGCCTGCTGCAGTTCGCGGCGGTAGACGATCTCGACGGCGCCCTGGGGGCCCATCACGGCGAGTTCGGCCGAGGGCCAGGCGAACGCGAGGTCGGAACCGATCGACTTGGAGTCCATGACGACGTACGCCCCGCCGTACGCCTTGCGGGTGATGACCGAGATGCGCGGCACCGTGGCCTCGCAGTAGGCGTAGAGCAGCTTGGCGCCGTGGCGGATGATGCCGCCGTACTCCTGGTCGACGCCCGGCAGGAAGCCCGGCACGTCGACGAACGTGATCAGCGGAATGTTGAACGAGTCGCACGTGCGCACGAAGCGGGCGGCCTTCTCGGCCGACTCGATGTCGAGCACGCCGGCGAGGACCTTCGGCTGGTTGCCGACGACGCCGACGGCCTTGCCGTCGATGCGGGCGAAGCCACACACGATCGACTTGGCCCAGTGCGGGAAGTACTCGAAGAACTCGCCGTTGTCGACGCAGTGCGAGATGACCTCGACCATGTCGTACGGCAGGTTCGGCGAATCGGGGAGGATGGTGTCGAGCTCGGGGCACGAGCGGTCGGGGTCGTCGCCGAGGTCTTCGAGCGGCGCTTCCTCCAGGTTGTTCGACGGGAGGAACCCGAGCAGGAAACGCACGTCGTCGAGGCACGCCTTCTCGTCGTCGGACACGAAGGTGGCCACACCCGACTTCGAGGCGTGGCTCATGGCGCCGCCGAGTTCTTCGAGCGTGACGTCTTCACCGGTCACGGTCTTCACGACGTCGGGGCCGGTGATGAACATGTGGCTGGTTTCGCGCACCATGAAGATGAAGTCGGTCATGGCGGGGGAGTACACGGCACCACCGGCGCAGGGGCCGAGGATGACCGAGATCTGTGGGACGACGCCGGAGGCCTGCACGTTGCGGCGGAAGATGCCGCCGTACGAGGCGAGGCTCACGACGCCTTCCTGGATGCGAGCGCCGGCACCGTCGTTGAGTCCGATGACCGGGGCACCGACCTTGGCGGCGAGGTCCATCAGCTTGTGGATCTTCTCGGCGAAGACCTCGCCGAGCGCGCCGCCGAACACGGTGAAGTCCTGGGAGAACACGAAGACCTTGCGGCCGTCGACGAGACCCCACCCGGTGATGACGCCGTCGGTGTACGGACGGTCTTCGAGACCGGCTGCGTGCGCACGGTGGCGGGCGAGCAGATCGAGTTCGTGGAACGAGCCGTCGTCGAGGAAGTAGTCGAGGCGCTCGCGGGCGAGCATCTTGCCCTTCTCGTGTTGACGATCGACCGAGCGCTGCGAGCCTGCGTGCAGCGCTTGCTCCCGCCGTTCGGCGAGGTCGGCGATCTTCTCGTTCATCGTTCCAGTCACGTCCGAGAGAGTACCGGAGGGAGCCACCGCCCTCCGATTCCCGAGCGCGATTCTGTTCGGCGAGCGGCCGATCCGCTCTCCGACCTGGCGGGACACCGTGCCGCCGGCTCCGATCGCCCCGACGCGCGTCGCCCCGGCGTGATGTTTGACAGACTGCACGCGTGACCGATCGCCCGTGGAATCTGCCGATCCAGCCGCCCATCGACCCGATGCTGGCGAAGCTGGCGCGCAAGATTCCCACCGCGTCCGACGGTGACGCGGGCTGGCTGTTCGAGCCGAAGTGGGACGGGTTCCGATGCATCGTGTTTCGCGACGGCGACCGCATCGAGTTGTTCTCGCGCAACAAGCGGCCGCTCGCTCGATACTTCCCCGAACTCATCGGCCCGCTGCTCGCTGCGACGCCGGAGCGATGCATCGTCGACGGCGAGATCGTCGTGCCCGATGCTGGCGATCACGGACTCGATTTCGACGCGTTGCTGCAGCGGATCCATCCGGCCGAATCCCGCATAAACCGACTGGCCGCCGAAACGCCGGCTGAGTTCGTGGCGTTCGACGTGCTGGCGGTCGGCGACGAGACACTCGTCGACCACACGATGACCGAACGTCGATCGAGGTTGACCGACCTGCTGGCCGTGAACGACATCGTGCGCCTCACCCCGGCATCCACCGATCGGGCGATGGCCGAAGACTGGTTCGGGCGTTTCGAAGGGGCCGGGCTCGACGGGGTGATCGCCAAGCCGGTCGACGGCACCTACGAGATGGGGAAGCGGTCGCTGGTCAAGGTCAAACACCAGCGCACCGCCGACTGCGCCGTGCCCGGCTACCGCGTTCACAAAGACGGCAATGGCGTCGGTTCGCTGCTGCTCGGCCTCTATGCCGACGACGGTTCACTGCGTTCGGTCGGCGTGGCCGCAGCGTTCACCGCGAAGCGGCGAACCGAACTCCTCGACGAACTCGCGCCGCGCCTCGACGGAGCGCTCGACGACCATCCGTGGGTCGACTGGGCCGAATGGCAGGAAGCGAAGCGGGTGGCCGATGCCGAACGCGAAGCCGTCGGCAAGCCGGCCACGCCGTCGGCAGGCAGCCGCTGGAACGCCGGCAAAGACCTCTCGTTCGTGCCGATCCGGATGGGGCTCGTCGCCGAGGTGGCGTTCGGTCAGCTCGAAGGCGGGCGTTTCCGCCACGGCGTCAAGTTCCTGCGTTGGCGGCCCGACCGCCTGCCCGAATCGTGCACGTACGACCAACTCGACGTCGCCGATCCGGTCAAATTCGACGACCTGTTCTGAGGCGGCGGTCTGTCGAGACGTCAGCCGTCGGCGGGAGCGACGGTGCTCTCGGGAACCGTGACGATGTTCGCCTCGGGGAACGTCACCACCGTGGTCACCTGCGTGCCGTCGGCATTGTTGATGTTCAACGTCTGCGGGATGCTGCTCACCTGAGCGCCACCGACGATGGCGTCGACGCGCACCTCCCACGCACCCGGGATGTCGAGCGGGAGACCCTGCGCCTCGAGGCGGACGGCGCGTCCGGTGCCGGTGAGTGGGATCGCCTGGGTGATGGTGCCGATGTTCCGATCGTTCGGCGGCGCCGTGAGCACGAGGCTGAGGTTCGAGATGCCCTCGGCCGGACCGCGGACGTCGACTTCGATGCCGACGAGACCGGCGACGTCGTCGGTGAAACTCAACCGCACGTCGAGGTCGGAACCCTCGAACGTCGGCGACGTCGTGACCTTGTACGGGATGCGCGGCGTGGTGTCGATGTTCGGCGGTGACAGCGCGAGCATCCACGAGCTCAGCGCCAGGATGACGACACCGATGCCGGCTTCTGCGCCGAACGCACGACGCAGCCGGTCGGCGAGCGGCACGCTCATCTCGTGAGCGCGCGCGAGGCGCTGCGCCACGAACTGGCGAGCGGTGATCGCGAGGAAGATCATGACCGCCACCACGATCGACTTGAGGAGGAGCACCCGCCCGTGGCCGCTGTCGAACAACGCGCCGCCGTCGAGGCGGATGAGTTGGATCACGCCGCTGACGACCGTGACGATGATGGCCACGATCGAGACTCGGCCGAATCCACGGACCGCGTGGACGAGGTCTTCTTCGCCGGGGCCCGACAGCACGACGCGGGCCAGCAGGATCACGCCGCCGAGCCAGACCGCCATGGCGAGCGCATGGACGATGCCGACGAGGACGCCGATCGCGGCGAGGTCGCCGAGCGTGCGGGTCACGCCGGTCATCGCCACGGCGAGCGCCGGGATGCCGAGACCGGCGATCTGTGTGGTCGGGTCGATCGCCCGATCGGGGCGGAACGCGACCCACGCCGAACCGATCACGAACACGAGTCGGAGGATGACCGCGCGTCCGGCCCAGCCCGCGTCGAGCAGGTCGATCCATGCGGTCGGGCTGAAGCCGCTGCCGAGGCCGCGACCCGTGGAGGCCGCGGTGGCCGCGGCCGTGAAGAGCAGCGTCGAGATGAGGGCCACGACCCAGACGCCGCGCAGGAACTTCACCGTGACCAGGTACTCGACACCTTCCGGCCAGGCGGTGGTGATCAGGACGAGGCCGCCGAACAGCGCGGCGATCGACAGCGTCGACAGGAGGCGTCCGAGCCACACCGGGCCCTGTCCGCCGCCCGACGTGGAGAAGTCGGTGACGACGATCTCGTCGTCACCGTCGGTGTCGGTGGCGGGGGTCGCGATCGGCGCGACGGTCGTGTCGGGGGTGTCGGTCTCGGTGCCGTCGTCGGACTCGTCGACGATCTCGGCGACGGGGTCGTTGGTGACGCTGAAGGTGATGGTGCCTTCGCCGTTCGCTTCGCCGTCGGTGTTGGTGACCTGCCAGCGGATGGCGCACGTGCCGCGCCCTACCGGTTCGAGGATCTGTGCCGTGAGGAGCAGTCCGTCGTCGCCGACCTCGGGTTCCGACAGCGGGATCTGCTCGGCTTCGCACGACAGATCGATCGTGTTCACGTCACCGAGTTCTTCGGTGAAGGTGATGACGACCTCTTCGGGAGCGACGTCGCGGCTGGCGCCGGTCGCCGGCGACGAGTTGACGACGGAGTTCTCGGCGTGGGCGATGCCCGGAGCGACGGCCGAGAGGCCGAGCGCCGTCAGCAGGCCGATCACCAGACCGAGCAGCGCTCGCCGAGGCGCGCGCTGACGGCAGCGTTCCGCGGTGCCGTCGGGGCGGCCCGTCCGTTGCTCGACGAAGGGGGAATTCACGATGCGCCGAGGCTAGTGCCTGGACCCCTGACGTGTGCATGCTCTCGCTCCGCTCCGGCGCCGAAGCCCCAGCGCAGCGGCCCGGCGCGACCGGGCGGCGCGGAGCCGTGGTGGCCGCTCACGACCCGTCCCGAACACAGCCGTTCACCCCGAGCTCGGAGGCGAGGTCGTTGCGGCCGAGGGTGAGTTCGGTGATCTCGGTGCTGATCGCTCCGATGCCGTCCGGGTCGTCGACGATCGTGGTGCTGAGCGCTCGGTATCGCCCGGCGAGCTCGGACGTGGTGGTGGCGAAATCGAGATGCGTGCTGCGCAGCGAACCGTCGACGAGGAGATCGCGAGTTCGTTCCGACTCGGCACCGAAGGCGAGCGCGACTTCGTCGGCCCAGTCGGTGGCGCTGATGCCGTCGGGAGGTGAGGGGAGCGCGTCGAGTCGAGCGTTGGTGTCGGCGCAGATCGTCTCGATGGCTTCGACGTACCCGTCGCCGACCAGCGCAGCGGTGTCGGACCCGCTCGACTGGCACGCACCGGTTCCGACCGCGGCGACGACCGTCAGCAACCAGGTGATTCGCATGCCCGAACTGTAGAACGGCCGCCCGCCCCCGCCCCGCCACACGACCATTTCTGCCCAGGCCAAATGTTGTCGCGTGAGGGTGATTTTTGCCCAGGCCAATTGTCGTCGCGTGGGGATGATTTCTGCCCAGGCCAAATGTGGTCGCGTGAGGGTGATTTTTGCCCAGGCTCGATGTGGTCGCGTGGGGGTGATTTTTGCCCAGGCTCGATGTGGTCGCGTGGGGGTGATTTTTGCCCAGGCTCGATGTGGTCGCGTGGGGGTGATTTTTGCCCAGGCCAAATGTGGTCGCGTGGGGTGGCGTCTTGGGGTGTGACATGGCATCGGTAGGGTGAACGGCGATGGCCACCCAGTCGCTGTATCGCCGGTATCGGCCTCGTCGCTTTGCCGAGTTGAAGGGTCAAGACCACGTCGTACGCGCGTTGCGTACGTCGGTCGCCGAAGGCCGTGAAGGCCAGGCATACCTGTTCTCCGGACCGCGAGGAACCGGCAAGACCACCTCCGCGCGCATTCTCGCCAAGGTCCTCAACTGTGAGAACCCGCAAGACGGCGAGCCGTGCTGCGAATGCGAATCGTGTATGTCGGTGGAACGGGGCACCAGCTACGACGTCCACGAACTCGACGCCGCCAGCAACAACGGCGTCGAAGCGATGCGCGATCTCATCGAGAAGGCCTCGCTCGGCACGCCCGGTCGGCACAAGGTGTACATCCTCGACGAGGTGCACATGCTCACCAAGGGCGCCGAAGCAGCACTGCTCAAGACGCTCGAAGAACCCCCGGCGCACGTCGTGTTCGTCCTCGCGACGACCGACCCGCAGAAGATGTCCGACACCATCCGGAGCCGCACGCAGCACCTGCAGTTCCACCTCCTGCCCGCCGACACGCTCAACGAGCACGTCAAGTGGGTGGCGAGCGATGCCGGTCTCGAGGTCACCGACGAAGCGATCGAGCAGGTGCTCGCTCAAGGTGGCGGGTCGGCGCGCGACACGCTGTCGGCGCTCGAACTCGTGGCCAACGCCGGCGGCGGAGCGTCCGAAGTCATCTCGCTCGACGAGTTCGCCGAGGCGATGATCGAGCACGAGCCGGGCCGAGCGCTCACCATGGCGGCTCACGCGATCAGTCGTGGCCGCGACCCGCGCACGCTCACCGAAGAGCTCATCGGCTTCCTGCGCAACGGCTTCCTCTCGTTGATGGCCCCCGAGTTGGTGCAGCTCCCGTCGCAACGCCTCGAGGCGCTCACCGAACTGGCGCGTCGCGTCGGCCCGGCCGGACTCGTCCGCGGGATCGAACAACTCGGTACCGCACTCACCGACATGCGCCATGCGCCCGACCCGCGAGTGCTTCTCGATGTGGCCATCGTGCAGCTCACGTCGGAGGCGGCGTCGTCCGACCTGTCGGGGATCGTCGCCCGGCTCGCCAAGCTCGAGCGGCAGATCGCCGACGGCGTGCCCGCGGGCGGCGGTGCCGCTGCACGTCCGTCAGCCCCGGTGTCGGCGGCGGCACAGGCGGAGGCGACCAAGCCGCCCGCTGATCCCGCCACCGGCCGAGCGCCGCTGGGCGGACGGGCCAAGCGAGCCGCGGCGACCGCCCCCGAGCCATCTCCTGCTCCCGACGCAACGCCCGCCGCCGGCGCCGCGGCTCCGGCCGCCGCCGAGTCCGCACCCGCCGCGGAGGCACCCGCGGCCGAGGCCGCGTCGGCACCGCCTGCCGACGACGTCACGGCGCCCATTCCCGTGGTCGACGCCGCCTCGGAGGCTCCGCCGGCTGCCTCTGCCGAACCCGACGCGGCAGCGCCCGTCGTGTCGAACGGCGAGGTGAAGGAGAGCGACTGGGACCAGATCAAGGGCGGGCTTCGCGGCATCACCCGCGCACTGTTCGCTCCGTCGGTGTTCGTGTCGGCCGGACTCAACACGCTCACGATCGGGCTGCCCAACGACTCGCACCGCGCCAAGTGCGAGCAGCATCGTGACGCGATCGAAACAGCGCTGTCGCAGCACATGCGCAGCAAGGTCACCCTCACCCTCGTCGACAACAGCGGTGGTGGTGGCCCCGGTGGCGACGGCGGTGGGAGCGACTCGCCGCCGCCCGATCCGGCTGGGGCAGGCCCAGCCGAACGGGCTCCCGAGCGTGCTGCTCCAGCCGGCGCAGCCGAGTCGGGTGCGGCCGGTGCGAATCTGCGTGCCGTTCCCGATGCAGCGTCGGGCCGAGCGATCGCCGAGCAGGCTCGACAGAGCGGTCCCGAACCCGACCCCGACGAAGCACTCGTTCCGACGCTCGCCGCGTTGCCCGACGACGACGAGATCGACCTCGACGACCTCGTCGACGCTCCGCCCGAAACGGTGAAGACCCCGATCGACCGCCTGGCCGACGCATTTCCCGGGTCTGAACTCGTCGACGACATCTACTGATGGCCTCCACCTACACCCAGCCGGTTCAGGTGCTCATCGACGAGCTCGGACGCCTGCCGGGCGTCGGACCGAAGTCGGCGCAGCGGATCGCGTTCCACCTGCTGAAGATCCCGGCCGACGACGTGGCACGCCTCGCCGAGGCGATCACCGTCGCCAAGGCCAAGGTCCGATTCTGCGAGCGGTGCTTCAACGTGGCCGAAGACACCTACTGCCCGATCTGTAAGGACGAGTCGCGTGACAACAGCATCGTGTGCGTGGTCGAGGAGTCACGGGACATCGTCGCCATCGAGAAGACCGGCGAGTTCCGGGGCAGGTATCACGTGTTGCTCGGTGCGATGAGCCCACTCGAGGGCATCGGACCTGAACAGCTCAAGATCCGCGAACTGGTGTCACGCATAGGGCCCGAAGGGATCGACGAAGTCATCCTGTGCACCAACCCGAACACCGAGGGCGAGGTCACGGCGATGTACCTGGCTCGGCTGCTCAAGCCGATCGGACTCGCGGTCACGCGCATCGCGAGCGGCCTTCCGGTCGGTGGCGACCTCGAGTACGCCGACGAACTGACGTTGGGTCGTGCCCTCGAAGGCCGACGCAGCGCGCTCGACGACTGACGACGCGAACCCGCTCGCACCGTCTCGCTCCGTCACGTGTGACGTCTGGCTCGTCATCGTCGCCGCGTGCTCGCGACGATGGGGCATGACCATCGATGTGCCGGCCGACCCGTTCTCGATCACCGCCGAATGGCTGACCGCGGTGTTGCCCGACGATGTGCTGGGTGGAGCGACGGTCGACGAGGTCCGTGCGTCGGACATCGGCGAGGGAACGGGCATCTTGGGGGCGATCGCGCGCCTGCACCTGACGACGTCGGGCGGCGACGGCTCGGCGCCTGCGTCGCTCGTCGCGAAGATGCCGTGCTCGGAGCCCGCCAATCTCGAAGTCGCGATCGTGCTGGGCATCTACGAACGCGAGCTCAACTTCTTCGAGACGATGGCTCCGACGACCTCGTTGCGCGTGCCCACGCCGCACGTGTCGATCCGGGGTGACGACGGTCGGTTCGTGCTGCTGATGGAGGACCTGTCGGGCGACTACGACGTCGGCGATCAGGTGGTCGGGGCCACGATCGCAGAAGCGGAGTCGGTGATCGACGAACTCGCCGGGTTCCATGCGCACTGGTGGGAGCACGACGACCTGGCGTCGATGGACTGGGTGCCGTATCCGAATGCGCCGGCGTACGCCGCTGCGGTCCCCGGCATCTACCGCGCTGGTCTGCCGGTGCTGCAGGACGCCTGGAGTGATCGCGTGTCGCCGGAGGCGATCGCGCTCGCCCTCGACATCGACCCGGTGTTCGAAGAACTCCTGGAGCGCACGGCGGGCGGGCCCGCGACCGTTGCTCACGGCGACACCCGGCTCGACAACATCCTGTTCGCCAAGGACGACCCGTCGCGGATCGCAGTGATCGACTTCCAGTTGATGCTGCGCGGTCGGGGCGTGGCCGACATCGCCTACTTCATCGGAACGAGCATCGATCGCGACGTCGCGGCGGCGAACTGGGAGTCGCTGCTCGGTCGCTGGCATGCGGCGGTCACCGCAGCGGGCGTCGACTACTCGTGGGACGACTGCCTGCTCCACTATCGGGAGGCGGCGATGTACTACCTGTCGGGTGCGATGTCGCTCCTCGGGAGCTTCGACACGGGCAACGACCGCGGTGCTGAGCTGGCCGCCGCCTACAGCACTCGGATCCTGGAGCACTGCGTCGACATCGACGCTCGCTCGGTGCTCTGAGCCGACCGCACCCGAAAATGAACTGAGGCACCATCTCCACGAACCGGTAGCGGGCGGACGGGCCGGTTCATTTCGATGATGCCTCAGAGGCTGTCGATCACCTCCGTGTGTCACGGTGGCGGTCGAGCGATCAAGTTGTTGCGATTACATTACGAAAATTCTGAGCTCTTGTCAAGAACTTGGGACAAAAGACAGGTCGATCGTCAGAATCTCATCAGAATCAGCGGAAAAACTGACGTTGAGCGAACTTTCGAACACGGAGAGAGCTTACTCACTCAACGTGGAATCAACGCCACGGAACGAAAGATTCTCGCGTTTGCCCTGCTCTCGGGTCGTCAGACCGTCGTGTCAGACCGTCGTGTCGGACCGTCGTGTCAGACCGTCTTGAGGATGATCGCGTCACCCTGGCCGCCACCGCCACACAGGCCGGCAGCGCCGACACCACCGCCGCGACGCTTGAGTTCGTGCAGCAGGGTGAGCGCGAGTCGGTTGCCGCTCATGCCGATCGGGTGACCGAGTGCGATGGCGCCGCCGTTGACGTTGACGATCTCGTCGGAGATGCCGAGTTCGCCGATCGAGGCGATCCCGACGGCAGCGAACGCCTCGTTGATCTCGAAGAGGTCGAGGTCGGCGATGGCGATGCCGGCCTTCTCGGCGGCGTTCATGATGGCTCGACTCGGCTGCGACAGCAGCGACGCGTTGTCGGGGCCGGCGACCATGCCGTACGACACGAACTCGCCGAGCGGTTCGACGCCGCGTCGCTCGGCCTCGGCCTTCGACATGACGATCACGGCCGATCCGCCGTCGGACAGTTGCGACGCGTTGGCTGCGGTGATGGTGCCGTCGGGGTCGAAGGCGGGACGCATCTTGGCCAGCGTGTCGACCGTGGTTCCCGGACGCACGCCTTCGTCGTGCTCGACGAGGATCGGGTCGCCCTTGCGCTGCGGCACCTCGACGCTCACGATCTCATCGGACAGGCGTCCTTCCTTGATGGCGTTCGCCGCTCGCTCGTTGGAGGCCGCGGCCATCTCGTCCTGCTGCTGCCGCGAGATGCTGTCGCCGGTGTAGCGCTCGGTGCCGAGGCCCATGAGGCATTGATCGAACGAGCACCAGAGGCCGTCGGCGATGATCGCGTCGCGGAGTTCGGTGTTGCCGTAGCGGAACCCGCCGCGAGCACCGTCGGCGAGGTACGGAGCATTGGTCATCGACTCCATGCCACCGGCCACCACGATGTCGGCGTCGCCCATCGCCACCATCTGGTGGGCGAGGTAGATCGAGTTGAGGCCGGAGAGGCAGACCTTGTTGACGTTGACGGCGGGGACCGACATCGGGATGCCGGCCTTGCTGGCGGCCTGACGGCTCGGCACCTGCCCCTGGCCCGCCATGAGCACCTGGCCCATGATGACGTGGTCGACCTCGTCGGGGGCGACGCCCGCACGCTCGAGTGCTGCGGCGATGGCGAAGCCACCGAGGTCGGCGGCCGAGAACGACGCGAGCGCGCCGCTCATCTTCCCGATCGGGGTGCGAGCGCCGGCAATGATGTACGAACCGTTGGTAGCCATTTCCCGAAACTAGTCCAGCGACTCTTCGCCGCGGCAAGACGACTCGCAGTCGGCGAACGGCGTACGACACCGACGCTCTGCGCGTCGGCGTGGTGACGCAGACCGTTGACGGGTCGGGGCGACGTCGATGGGCTACTCGCTTTGGTCCGGCCTGTTACCCATCGGTAACCTCCCGCCATGGACAAGATTCTCGAAGCGATCCAAGCCGGTGCGAGCGGCGAGGAGATCGCCAGTCTCCCCATTCCCGAGAGCTACCGCGCGGCGTACGTCAAGCGCGACGAGGCCGACATGTTCGAAGGTGTCGACTCGTGGGACAAGGATCCGCGCAAGAGCCTGCACGTCGACGAGGTGCGTACTCCCGAGCTGGCTCCCGACGAGGTGTACCTCGCCGTCATGGCGTCGAGCATCAACTTCAACACGGTGTGGACCTCGATCTTCGAGCCGCTCCCGACGTTCGGTTTCCTCGATCGCCTCGCTCGCGAGAGCGAGTTCGCAGCACGTCACCAGCGTGACGAGCACATCGTCGGTTCCGACGCCTCGGGCGTCGTGTTGCGCGTCGGTTCGGCCGTGCGCAACTGGAAGCCCGGCGATCGTGTCACGGTGCACTGCAACCACGTCGACGACCAGGACCCGTCGGCGCACGACGACTCCATGCTCGCCGCCAACCAGCGGATCTGGGGTTTCGAGACGAACTTCGGCGGCCTCGCCGACCTGTCGATCGTCAAGGCGAACCAGCTCATGCCCAAGCCGACGCACCTCACGTGGGAGGAGGCGGCGGTCAACGCGCTGTGCAACTCCACCTCCTACCGCATGCTCGTCAGCGACAACGGGGCCCGCATGAAGCAGGGCGACAGCGTGCTGATCTGGGGTGCCACGGGCGGCATCGGCGGCTACGCCACGCAGTACGTCCTCAACGGCGGTGGAACCCCGATCGGCGTCGTGTCGTCGCCCGAACGCGCCGAGATCCTCAATCGCATGGGCTGTGAGGCCGTCATCGACCGCAAGGCCGCCGGCTACCAGTTCTGGTCCGACGAGCACACGCAGGACGAGTCCGAGTGGCGGCGCTTCGGCAAAGACATCCGGGCCGTCAACGGTGGCGAAGACGTCGACATCGTGTTCGAGCACCCCGGCCGATCCACGATGGGCGCGTCGATCTTCGCTGCCAAGCGCGGCGGCACCGTGGTCACCTGCGCGGCGACCTCCGGCTACATGGTCGAGTTCGACAACCGACACTTCTGGATGAAGCTCAAGAAGCTCCTGTCGTCGCACTTCGCGAACTACGCCGAGTCGTACGCCGCCAACCGCCTCATCGACCAGGGTCGCATCCAGCCGTTGCTCACCGACGTCTTCTCGCTCGATCAGGTCGGCGAAGCGGCGCTCCAGGTGCACCACAACAAGGCCGAGGGCAAGCTCGGCGTCCTGTGCCTCTCGCCCGAAGAAGGGCTGGGCATCGACGACCCGGAGAAGCGCGACCGCATCGGCGAAGACAAGATCACCGTCTTCCGCAACAGCTGAATTCCGCGGCGTCGACGTCATCGTCGGCACGAAACCAGCAGGTCACTGGCACACTGCTGCGGTGACTGCACCACAGGCCCTGCTGGTCGACATGGACGGAACGATCGTCGATTCCGAGCCCTACTGGATCGAGACGGAAGGCGAACTCGTGGCCGAGTTCGGCGGAACGTGGACCGCCGACGACGCTCACTCGGTCGTCGGATTCGCACTGATCGACGCGGCCGTGGAGTTGCGCGATCGCGGTGGCGTCGACCTCGAACCGGAAGCGATCGTCGCTCGGCTGCTCGACCGCGTGATCGAGCGGTGCGGCGAGCACCTGCCGTGGCGCCCAGGCGCTCGCGATCTGTTGATCGAGGCCCGCGACGCCGGAGTGCCGTGTGTGCTCGTGACCATGTCGTGGCGCCGTTTCGCCGATGCCGTCATCGATGCCGCGCCCGACGGGGTCTTCGTCGGCTCGGTCACCGGTGACGAGGTCGTCAACGGCAAGCCGGCTCCCGATCCGTACCTCGCTGGCGCAGCCCTGCTGGGCCTCGACCCATCCGAGTGCGTGGCGATCGAGGATTCACCCACCGGCGTCGCGTCGGCACTCGCCGCGGGCTGTCGCACGCTGGCAGTGCCGCATGTGGTCGACGTGGAGCCTCAGGCCGGTGTCACCATCTGGCCCGACGGCTTGGTGGGTCGCACGCTCGCAGATCTCGCAACGGTCTGACAGGAGTTTTCAAGCTACTGTCGAGAAACATTCAAGGTCGTTGACGAAAGGACCGATGACGAGCACATGGAGTGGTGCCTGCCCCCGACCCACGAGTCAGCAGCCGTGCTCCGACGCGAGCTGACGAACTACCTCGAACGGCACGCGGTTCCGGGTGCCGACATCGGCGGCGCCCAGATCGTGATCTCGGAGCTGCTGACCAACGCGGTCGAATATGCGGGCACGATGATCTGGGTCGGTATCGACTGGCGCTCCACACACCCGGTCCTGTCGGTCCACGACCTCGGCCCCGACTTCGTGGTGCCGACCGGTGCGGTGGCGGCCGACGTTCCGAACGGCCGTGGGTTGAAGATGGTCGACGCGTTGTCGATCGACTTCACCTCGGTGAGCAAGACGGCTGGCGGCAAAGTGCTCCGCGCCGTCCTCGACGTCGAACGAGCATCGTCGCCTGCCACAGCTCAGCGGATTGATCCGACCGTGGGCCGGCTCCCTCACCTCGACGAAGCCGACGACGACGGGTACTTCGGTCGAGAGTCGTTCCTGCGCGCGCTCGTCGTCGACCTCGCGAACCACATCGAACTCGAGTACGGGCCGGCCGCCGCCGAGGACGCGGTGTCGCGCATCGGTGCCTCGATCGGTCGCCAGATGGAAGCTGCGTACCGCGACCGTCGCGGCATCACCGGCCCGCTCACCACCGAGCAACTCGTCGAGTTGTCGCTCGGTCTGAAGGAGGCGTTGTCGGGAGACTTCTTCGTCGTCAGTTCCGACGACGACAAGATCGTGTTCGGCAATCGGGCGTGTCCGTTCGGTGACTCGGTGCAGAAGGCTCCGAGCCTGTGTCGAATGACGAGCAGCGTGTTCGGTGGCATCGCCGCGCGCAACACCGGCCACGACGCGTCGATCCAGCTCGAGGAACGGATCGCCGTCGGCGACGCTGAGTGCCGCGCCGTGATGTGGCGTGACGCTCCTCCGGTCGACGTCGGTGTCACCGTGCACCGCGGCGACACCGGCTCCCCGGCGTAGAGGCTGTCGAATCGCTGCTAGTCGGGATAGTGAGCGGCGACGTTCGCCGGATAGCTCCGGCAGAAGTAGTTCCACAGCTGTTCGCCGTAGGTGCTCGCGCTGAGCTCGCTCGCCATGTCGCCGACGCCGGCATCGGTCTGCTCGGAGCTCGCCATGAATCCGGCGCGTCGATGCCGCTCGCTCGCGGCCACGGCATCGGTGAACCGGCCGGGGAGCTCGATCGGTGTCAGCTCGGTGTCGAGCGAGGGGCCGTGAAAGTACGCGGCCGACAGTCGCTCGGTGGTGGTGATGACCCGATGTGCGGTGGCCACGAAGTAGTTGCCCGTCATCGCCTGCAGCATTTCGCCGAGGTTGACGACGAAGGCGCCGGGCACGGTCGGCACGTCGATCCACTCGTCGCGCGGGTTGAGGACCTGGAGGCCGGCCGTGGGGCCCGGTTGCAACAGCGTGAGGAACCCGGTGTCGTGGTGTGCGTTGACCCCGGCTCCGCCCGCCGGCGTGGGCGGGTAGTGGATCATCTTGGTGAGCGACATCGGCTGCTCGCCGAACAGGTCGGCGAAGTGGTTCGGCTCGAGGCCCAGGCCGATGGCCAGCAACTCGAGGATCCGGTCGGCGAGGTCGCCGAGGTCGCGCATCCACCGGAGCGTGAGGTCGCGTTGCCCCGGGAGCACGTCGTCGGGCATCCATTGGTTGGGGCCGAGCAGACGCAGATGGGTGGGGCCGTCGGTCGCGTCGTCGACCGCCGGCCACTCGGTCCAGAGGTCGATCTGCTCGCGTACGTCGACCCGGTTGTTGGTGAACTCGGAGCCGACGGCTTCCCATCCACGGAAGTGGGGTGATGCGAGCTTGTCGATGAGCCGTTTGTGGTCGTCGTCGAGCGCGAAGAACCGTTGCATGAGTTCGAAGACGTCGTCGATGAGCGACGCGTCGATGCCGTGGTCGGTGACGACGACGAAGCCGATCTCGTGGCAGATCGTGCACAGCCGTTCGGCGAGCGCACCACGTTGTCGGTCGTCTCCGGCGAGGTCGGACAGACTGACGATCGGAATCGACTCGAAGCTGGTCGGAGTCATCGCCTCGTCAGTTGTACTGGTCGAGGATCGCCGACTCGGTGACCCGTGCAATCGTCTCGCGGACGTCGGCAGCGGTGGCGGCGTCGACGCCGTTGACGGCGGTGAGGTCGTCGACGGTCGCCCGCTGGAGCTTGGAGAGCCCGTCGAAGTGATCGGCGATCGCGTTGGCGGAATCTCCCGAGAGGCGGTTGGTGCGGTGCAGCAACCGCAATCCCTTGGGGGAGACCTCCTGGCCCAGATCGTCGGGGTCGCCGATGCGATGGAGGGCGCGAGCGGCGAGCCGTAGGTCGTGGACTTCGTCGTCGGTGAGACGCGACATCTCGGCGAGGGTGTCTTGGACGGACTGGCCGTCGGGGACGTAGTCGGCGACGACGTGTTCGAGTTCGTTGTCGATCTCGCCGTACAACTCGTCGAGCTGGAGGCGCAGCAACCGTGCATCGACACCGAGCTCGACGATCATGGTCTCGATCTCGTCGGCGATGCGGTGGACCAGTTCGCCGCGTTGGACGACGGCGGCGACGTCGCGCAGCGTGGCGACGTCTTCGACCTCGACCGCGGTGAGTTTGGCGATGGAATCGTCGAGGCGGGTCTTGTACCGCTCGAGGGTCTGCAGCGCCTGGTTGGCGCGTTCGAGCAGACGACCGATCTCTTGCAGCTGGCGTTTGCCGCCTCGGGCGTAGACGTTGATGACGCCCATCTCTTCGCTCGCCGACACCACGGGCACGTCGAGTGAGCGCGCGACGCGCTCGGCCGTGCGGTGACGGGTGCCGGTCTCGCTCGTGGGCACCGTGGGGTCGGGAACGAGGTGGACGTTGGCGCGGGCGATGCGACCGCCGTCGCCGGAGATGATGATCGCGCCGTCCATCTTCGCGAGCTCGGAGAGCCGCTGCGGGCTGTACGGCGCGTCGACCAGGAATCCACCGGAGCAGATCGACAAGACGTCGGGACCGTCGTCGAGGACGAGGAGTGCGCCGGCCTTCGACCGCACGACGCGCTCGATGCCGTCTCGTAGCGGAGTGCCGGGAGCGACGCGGGCGAGGGCCCGGCGCATCTCCTCGTTGGCACTCCCGAAACGCGTCTCCATGGCCCCAGTGTAGAGGGCGGCGCGAAATCGGTCGTCGGGAGAACTGCAAACGCTCGATGAACTCACGTCGACCTGCTGCTCAGACGGCGCGCAACCCCGAGTCGGCGCTGCCGTCGAGCCCGGCGGCGCGCAGCGCTTCGATCACGGTCTGGACGCGGATGAGTCGCACCTGGGCCCCGAGTTCGTCGTCGGGCTCGGGTGACTTCGCCGGCACGATGACTCGCTTGAATCCGAGGCGCGCCGCTTCGGTGACGCGGCGCTGCGCGTGGCTCACCTGCCGGACTTCACCGCCGAGGCCGACTTCGCCGAACACGGCGAGATCAGCGGGCAGCGGCGTGTCTCGCATGGCGCTTGCCACCGCCAGGCACAGACCGAGGTCGAGGCCGGGTTCGGTGACCTTGGCCCCACCGACGGCAGACGCGTAGATGTCTTGCTCGCCGACCTTGAGGCGTCCGCGTCGCCCGAGGACCGCCATGAGCATCGACATGCGGCCGCTGTCGAGACCTTGGGCGCTGCGACGCGCCGGAACGTTGGGCATGGCTTCGTTGGTGAGCGCTTGCAGTTCGAGCACGATCGGCCGGCGTCCTTCCATGGTGGGGACCACGGCGGACCCGGGGACGCCGGTCCGGCGATCGGCGAGGAACAGCGTCGACGGGTCGGGGACGGCGACGAGGCCGGCGCCGACCATCTCGAAGAGCCCGAGTTCGTTGGTGGGTCCGAAACGGTGCTTGACGGCGCGGAGCAGGCGCAGCGCATGGTGGCGGTCGCCTTCGAACTGGAGCACGGTGTCGACGACGTGCTCGAGCACTCGCGGGCCGGCCAGGTTGCCGTCTTTGGTGACGTGGCCGACGAGCACGATGGCGATGTTGCGGTCTTTGGCTTCGGTCACCAGGCGGTGCGCGCAGCCGCGAACCTGGCCGACGCTGCCGGGCGGCGACGACAGGGCGGGGTCGGCGACGGTCTGGATCGAGTCGATGACGACCAGTTCGGGCTGCGTGTCGTCGATCGCCTGGATGATGTGGGGGAGTGCCGTTTCGGCGTGCAGCCACAGGTCGGGCCGGATGGCGTCGAGGCGCTCGGCGCGGAGTCGGACCTGTTGGCCACTCTCTTCGGCGCTGACGTAGAGCGTGGTGCCCGACCGGGCGGCGAGGAGTTGGAGCAGCAGCGTGCTCTTGCCGATGCCGGGCTCGCCGCCGAGGAGGGTGACCGAGCCTGCGACGAGGCCACCGCCGAGCACGGTGTCGAGTTCGTCGATCCCGGTGGAGATGGGGCGGGCGAGATCGGTGGGCACGTCGCCGATGCGCATCGGGCCCGACCGTTTGGTCGACGGCAGCGGCAGGTCGGCCGGGTCGTCACCGCCGGTGATCTCTTCGACGAGGGTGTTCCAGTCACCGCATTCGGTGCAGCGCCCGGCCCATTTGGGGCTCTGGGCGCCGCACTCGGTGCAGGCGAACGTGGTCTTGATCTTGGAGCTCTTCCCGGCCATGGGCAACATCATGGCACCGGGGTACCTCAGAGTCGAACACCCGTTCGAACAACCTGGTTATGTCCATCCCGGATGGACATAACCAGGTCGGCGACGGTCGACGTTTCAGCCTTCGACTTGTTGGCGGAACTCGTGGGGTGGCATGGCGGTGAGGACGACGTCGGTGGCGGCGATGGCGGTGGCGGAACGGGGGAAGCCGAGCATGGCGCCGAGTTCGCCGAAGTACTGGCCGGGGCCGAGCGATGCGAGCGGTTCGCGGTTGCCGTCGGCCAGTTCGCGGACGATGTCGATCTGTCCGGAGGTGATCGTGTACACGTACTCGGGTGGGTCTTCCTGGCGGAAGATCTCGGTGCCGGCGGTGAAGGTGACCTCGTGGGCGCCTCGGTCGGGTTCGATGCCTTCGGGTGTCATCCGAACGACTCGGTCGGCGACGGGGATGAGGCGTGCGTCGTGGGTCGACACGACGATGACCCGACCGGCCGAGCGGAGTTCGCGTAAGAGTCCGATGACGGCTTCGGCTTGGATGTGGTCGAGGTTGGCGGTGGGTTCGTCGGCGATGAGGAGGTCGGGGTCGGTGACGAGGCCGCGGGCGACGGCGACGCGTTGCTGTTGTCCGCCGGAGAGTTGCGAGGGCTTGTGCTTGGTGCGGTCGCCGAGCCCGACGCGCTCCAACAGTTCGTCGGCGCGGCGGAGTGCGTCGGCTCGGGAGCACGCCTTCGACACGATGAGTGGGACGGCGACGTTCTCGCGAGCGTTGAGCGACGGGATGAGGTTGAAGCCTTGGAACACGAAGCCGACGTGCTTCTTGCGGTAGGTGTCGAGGTGCTTCTTGTACGACCCGGTCACGTCGATCTCGTTGAGCTTGATCGAACCGGAGGTGGGGGAGAGCATGCCGCCGAGGCATGACAGCAGCGTCGACTTGCCGGATCCCGATGGCCCGAGCAGCACGACGAGTTCGCCTGGCGCGGCGGTGAAACTGAGGTGGTCGAGCGGTCGGACGACGTAGCCGTCGCCTTCGTACTCCTTGACGAGGTCGGTGACGACGAGGCCGATGTCGGAGCGATTGTCGGTCATCAGCTGAATGCCTCCGCCGGGTCGGTGCGGTTGACTTTGCGGACGCCGAGCATCGCCGAGACGAGGCCGACGCAGACGGCGACGAGCGGCACGGTGAAGAGTGCCGAGGTCGGGATCGTGACCGGAAGGGGGAAGACGGGTTCGATCAGCTTCGCCGCGATGGCGCCGATGAGCGAGGCCAGCAGTGCGACGATCACGGCTTGTAGTGCGAGCCCGGCGCCGAGCGATCGGCCGCTGGCGCCGACGGCCTTGAGGACGGCGAAGTCGCGTTCGCGTTCGAGGGCGGTGAGGTAGATGACGGCGCCCATCACGATCGCGGCGACGAACCACAGCAGGATGCGGATGAGGTCGATCGACGCGACGGCTGACTCGATCGGCCCGAGTGTCTCGTCGGCGACGGCGTCGGCGGAGCTGAACGAATAGCCGGCGACGAACGATGCCGGGCGGTCGGTGAGGAATCCGGTGACGACCTGGTCGCTCTGGAACGCGATGCGCTGCGCGTCGGTGAGGTCGATGAATCCGAACGCCTGTCCGGCGAGCACGGTGCTGTCGGAGGTGAGCCCGACCACGGTGAAGCGTTCGACGCCGATCTCGACCTCGGTGCCGATCGAGACGTCGAGCGAGGAGTCGAGCACGATCTCGCCCGGCCCGCTGACGGCGACCCCGTCGGTGAGCTGTGGCTGACCGAGCTTGCCGATGCCGTGGCCGACCAGCTGCACCTCGACCTTCTCGGCGTCGGGGCTGGGGAGCAGTGCGCCTCGCGACACGACGAACGGCTCGACGACACCGTCGAACGTCGCGGAGAGTTCGTCTCGTGCGCTGATCGGCAGCACCGACGCAGCGGTGAAGGGGCCGTCGACGCCGTCGGCGAGGATCCAGGTGGATGCGCCGATGCGGTCGACGGCGCGCCCCGGTTCGGTCTTGAGATGGTGGGCGAGGCCGGTCATCAGGTAGAGCAGGGTGAGGACGAGCGCGACGAGCACCGTGACGAGCCCGACTCGGCGTGCCCGGTAGCGCAGGTCGCTCAGCGTCATCCGAAACACGGTGCACCTCCTCGCTGGTCGACCCAGTCGGCGATGCGGTCGATCGATGTGGTGTAGCCGCGCTCGGCGGCCTCGTCGACGGCATCGAAGTCGAGGATGTTGAGGTCGGTGAGATCGAGATCGAGGTACAGGTCGATCACGCCAGAGGCGAGGTGCGCGTCGCGGCTTCGCGACGAGCCGATCAGCATCGATCGGAGGAGCGTGCCGGTGACGCCGGGATACGCCGGCTGGGGCTCGACACCGTGCCCGCCGAGCCAGGTGGGCACCCACGTGGGCAGGAATCTGCTCTTGGCAACCGACCACCCGGACACGTGGAAACCGTAGTCGTCGGGCGCACTCGGCCCGAGCGTCGGGGCCACGTCGCTCGCGATGACGGTGCCGACCGACGGATCGTCGCCGAGCAACGCGACCGGTAGGTTCTCCAGGACGCCGCCGTCGGCGAGGAGTTGACCGTCGTAGACGACGGGCGGGAGCACGCCGGGAATCGCAACCGAGGCGCGGATCGCTGCGGTGACCGGGCCGGTCGTGTGGACCATGACCTCGGCGGTGGTCAGGTTGGTGCTCGGGCACGCGAACGGGATCCACAGGTCGGCGATGTCCCATCCGTCGAACTGCCTTTCGAGCACGTCGACGATGCGCTCGCCCTTGATCAGCGACACGAGCGGGAGCGTGTAGTCGAGGAGGTCGCTGGCGCCTTCACGCATGTCGGTGAGTACCTGGTCGGGGCCGTGACCCTGGGCGATGGCAGCCGCGACGATCGATCCCATCGAGGCGCCGACGACGCGGTCGACGGGGATCCCCTGCTCGGTGAGTGCCCGGTACACGCCGATGTGCGCGTGGCCGCGAGCACCGCCGCCGCTCAGGACGAGGCCGACACCTCGACCGGCACTGAGCCGCGCAAGGCGAGCGAGGTGCTGCGGTTCGGTACCGCGCAGATGATGGACCTCGTCGGCGCGGAACCGCTCGCGAAGGAGCGTCGCCCCCTCCGGGCGGGTCGTGGAGGCGTCGTGGAGGACGGCGAGCCAGACGGGAATGCGCGTCGGGGTGTCGTCGATCAACGCGGTGATCCGACGGGACTCGTCGTCGTCGGGATCGGGGCTGACGATGATCACCAGTTGGTCGGCGTGGTGCAGGGTGCGAGCCGTCCAGTGGTCGTAGCGGGCGCCGTCTCGCTGAGGTCCGGCGTCGAACATCACGTGGTCGACCCCGGTCTCGGTCTGGTGGATCAGTTCGGCGAGGCGGATCTCGCCGAACGAATTGGGCGCGGTGTCGGCGATGCCCCGCTGGCCGAGCTGTTCGTCGATGATCGACGGTGAGAGCACCGTGCTCGGCCCGCACTGCACCAGCGTGGTCGCCATCGTGTCGACGATGGTGTCGTGCGTGGTGTCGTCGACGTCGGCAGTGATGGCGAGGGCGAAGGTGCGCGCGGTGGTCGACTCGCTGTTCTCGTCACCGGCTCGGTCGAGGATGCGCCGGATCAGTCCCATGGCCAGCGAGGTGTGGCTGATGGTGAGGGCGCGGAAGTCGTCGGCGCTGAGTCTGGCGAGCGACGTGTCGCGCAGGGCGATGACGGTGGCGGATCGTTCGCGCGCCTCGAGCAGACCGAACTCGCCGACGATGCCGCCGCGCCCGACCTCGATGTGGTCGGCGTGCCCGCCGATGGTGCGTCGGTCGGACCCGGCCTGACGGGTCGGTGGATGAGTCGCCTGATGCTGTTCGGTCGAGCTGACCCGTTCGGTGATGGCGAGCCGGCCGCTCACCACCAGGTAGGCGGCGTCGGCGACGTCGCCGCGACGGAAGAGCGTCTCGCCGGCGTCGATCGAGGCCCAGGTGACCCGGTTGGCGATCGCCGCGATGGCGGCGCTGTCGGGGGCGCGGAGCTCGTCGGAGAGGAGCGCGGCGACGCGCGAGCGGTCGGTGCGTTCGCGAGCTGCCGTGAGGGCGGCCGCCGCTTCGTCATGGTGCGCGTCGAACGCGGCGCGCAGATCGTCGGCGGTCACCACGATCACCTCGGTCGCGCCGTTGGCCCGGAGCGTCGCCGTGCGTCGCCCGCCGATCATGGTGGTGATCTCGCCGACGATCGACCCTGCTCGGTGAGTGGCCACGCAGATCGACCCGCCGTGACCGCCGACCTCGGCGTCGAGCGCACCCGCCACCACGACGAAGGCGTCGGTGCTGATCTCACCTTCGGAGCAGAGGGTGTCGCCGTCGGAGACCGTACGTCGCTCTCCACGGGCGACGAGATCGTCGAGCAGCGTCGGCGCGGTCAACCGCGGTGTCCGATCCGGGGGCCCGTCATGGCGACCACCATGCCACAACCCGCAGGTCGCGGGCGGTGACTTGCAGCCGTGACGCGCCTCGTGTGCGATGCGGCGGCGTGCTGCCGTCGGAGCGGATCAGAGTGGGCGGCGTCGGTACCCGCGCGAGCGGCGCCACCTGGCGAACGTCACGAAGCCGATGAAGGCCACCATGAACACGACCCAGGCGATGAGTGCGATGAGCGCGACGATCGAGAGCGGACGAGCCCAGGAGCCGCCTGCCGACGGTGCCTGCTCGGTGCGTCCACGGACTTCGGTGATCGCGCCGTCGCCGAGCGGGATCGTCCATTCGAGTCGCCCGTCGTCGAGTTCGACCGCGTTGGTCTCGTCGTCGACGATCTCACCGGGAAGTGTGGCGCGGATGACCGCGGTCATCGAGTTCTCCGGGGTGGCTCCCGATGCGGTGAACTCGGCTGCGAACGGTACGTCGCCGACGGCGCTGATCAGGTCGCTGTCGGCGAACGTGGCGAAGCCGTCGGGCAGGCCGAAGTTGCCGGTGAGCGTGTTGGTCGTGACGTCGCCGGCGCTGCCGCGTCCGAGCCGCGGGTCGTTGAACGGCGGTCCGAGACTCCTGAGGAGATTGGTCGCCTCGTCGGCGCCAGAGAACGGATGGGTGAAGGTGAGCACGAGGCCACCGTCGGGAGTGTCGGTCGGGCCGTCGATGACCCAGCCCGCCTCGGCGATGTCGTCGAGCACGAGATCGTCGGCGATCGTCGGGACCCGCTCGACGAGTTCGGCGTCGGCGGTGACCGTGACGGTCATCGAGCCGGTTCCGTCGGGCTCGACCGTGACGTCGACGACCACGTCGACCTGGCAGGCCGTGAGCAGGAGCATGCCGACGACGGCAGTCAGTATCCGCCGGAGCGCAGACGTGTTGATCGCTCCCGCCGTCGTCGATGCCACACGCCAAGTATGACGGCCGAGACGCCCCGACCGTTGGAGCCCGGCGAAAAAGTGTGGGAGAGCGACCGCCGGGGAGGACGCGCCGGGTGCGGCGCGTCCTCCGTCACGGCCGAGAAGGCTCAGCTGTCGCTGTCCATCTCCATCTCGCTGTCCATCTCCATCTCGCCGTCCATGTCCATCTCGCCGTCCATGTCGTGATCCATGTCCATGTCGCCGTCCATGTCGAGCGAGCGGACCTCGGCGGTGAAGGCCAACTTCTCACCGTTGTCGAACTCGAGCTCGACGTCGACGGTGTCGGGGTACTCGGCCGGATCGATGTCGAGCACCATGATGTGAGCGCCACCCGGCTCGAACGTGAGGGACTCCCCGGCAGCGATCTCGTAGCCGCCTTCCTTCTCCTGCATCGTCATCGTGTCGTCGTCGTTCATGATCACTTCGTGCAGTTCGACCGAGTCGCTCACATTGGTCGTGGCCGCGACCGCCGTGATCGTCTCGCCGGTGCCGTTGGTGACGACGCCGTACACCGCCGACGCGCTCTGGCCGTCGGCGGGCTGGCGCGACCAGGCGTCGGCGATCGTGACCTCGCCGACTTCGGCGGGAGCATCGGCGATGGAGTCGTCGGAGCTCGCGTCGTCGGAGCCACAGGCGGAGAGACCGAGGCCCACTGCGATCAGCAGCGCGGCGGAGCGTCGGAATCGGGGAGTCGTTGTCGTGTTCACGCCGTGCAGGTCGTCAGCCGGACGCAGGAAGTTCCCGAGATCCTGCAAAAAGCTCCCAGAGTGCGATGGCGGCCACGGCGGCGCCACCGACCAGGCCGGCGACGGTCGTTGCTCGATCGAGCCAGCCGGGGGCATCGGTCGGGACGATCGCTGCGGTGAGACCGTCGCGTTTGATCCATCCCCAGATCGCGAGCTGACTGCCGGCGATCAGGGTCGCCGCCGAGGCGACGAATCGATCACGGCGTGTGAACCAGACGGCGACCGACGCCGCCGCTGTGGCGAGGGCCGGAAGCGCCCACCACACGAGTCGCGGCCCGGTCTCGGAGGGAAGCGAACGGAACTGCAACCAGCCGACGACCAGCGTCAGCACGGCCAACGGAACGACGGCGAACCGCCACCCCGCTCGACGACCGACGACACCGACGCCGATCCCGATGGCGGCAATGGTCAGCCCGGCGAGTACGCCGAGGCCCAGCGGCACCGGCGACGGCTCGGCGAGCCAGGTGCTCGACACCGTCACCAACACGTCGCCGCCGTCGACCACCATGGGGATCACGGCCTCGACGATCTGATCCCCAGGGCTCTTGCCGGCGGGGCGGATCGGCTGCATCCAGTGAGCTCGATGGTCGTGCCAGGCGTATCGGCCGGCGTCGCCCACTTCGACCCAGTCGGGTTCGGCGTCGGCCGACACGTCGGGCGGCACGTCGCTGCCGTAGCGCGACTCGTTGAGGTAGGCAGTTCGAGAGGCTCGGTTCTCGAGCACGGTCCCGTCGGTCTGGAACCAGAGGTACGGCTCGGCGTCGTAGCCGTCGAGCACGACCTCGGTGCCGGGCGCGGCCGTGAGTTCGACGAACGAATCACCGCCGAGTATCTCGACCGCGATCGACGGCGTGGGGGGCTCGATCGACACGATCTCCGACCGATAGTCGGTGGGTCCTGCCGGGTCGGCGAAGACCGTGTCGCCGATCCCCAACACCACGATCAGTGCGGCGAACACGGCAGCGAGTCGCTGGCGCGTCGCGGGCGGGCGACCGATCACGAGGGTCATGCTTCGACGTGGAGCACGAAGGTGCCCGACGGATGCACCGTGCAGCTCCCCTCGAACTCGCCTTCCGACGTGAACGCCTGACGCAGCGTCTCGCCGGCGCCGACGAACCAGGGGCCGACGTTGTGGCCGCGGTCGTCCTCGTTGACGATCTTGATCGTCTCGCCGACCGTCACCTCGAGCTCGGCGGGCAGGATCGAGAGCGGTGTTCCCTCGTCGAGTGCGACGCCGGCGCCGACCGGGATCGTGTACTCGTACGTCGCCGATTCCGCCGTGTCGGTCGCGGAGAAGCCGGGACCCGCGTCGTCGGCGTTCGAGCCGCAACCCGAAACGAGCAGCCCGACGACGATCGCTCCCGATGCGAGCCAGCGCGACGACCGCGACCCCGTGCGGGACTGCGTGCGTGTCAGCGAGCGTGTCGTGGTTCGTGGGAGCGCGGGCATCGGCATCGTGTCGGTCAGGCGTCGTAGCGATCGAGGAGGGTCAGCATGTCGTTGCTCATGTCGTCGGACGACGCTCCGAACTGCCAGCTGAGGACGAGCTCGCCGGCGTCGTTCACCAGGTAGAGGAAGGGGGAGTGGTCGACCTCGATCGTGCCGTCGTCGAGTGTGCGCACCTCCCAGTTCGCGCCGAACGGTTCGGCCGACGCCCGCAGCAACTCCAGGTCGGTCGTGCCTGCGGCCACCGCGTCGTCGACGAAGCTGGTCACGTAGGCGTCGAGCACGTCGAGGTCGCGGTCGGGATCGACCGTCACCATCACGACGTCGACCTTGTCGGCCTCGTCGCCCATCTTGCGCAGCGCCACGGTCAGGTCGGCCATCGTCGTCGGGCACACGTCCGGGCAGTTGGTGAACCCGTAGTAGACCGCCTTGAGCTCGCCTGGGTCGGCTTCGAAGTTGACCTCGTCGCCCGGTTCGCTGATCGACGGCAACGTGACGGCGTTGACGAGCGGGGCGGGGCTGCGGGTGATGCCGGAGAGTTCGTCGGCGCCGTCGTCACCACCGCACGCCGTCGCAACGAGCGCGACGGCGAGGGCGGTCACACCGAGCCGACGTCGGGATCGGCGGGACGGACGCGAAGAAGACAGGCGCATGCTCACGTGGGTCAGGTCGCTTCTCGGGCGGAGTCGGTTCCCGTCGATCCCGAAGAATTCGGTCCGTCGCGTACGTCGTGTTCGTCGTGCTCCGGGTGGGGCGCGGTCAGGTCGCTTCTCGGGCGGAGTCGGTTCCCGTCGATCCCGAAGAATTCGGTCCGTCGCGTACGTCGTGTTCGTCGTGCTCCGGGTGGGGCGCGGTCATGTCGATCAGGTCGAGGCGTGCCCGCGCGACGCGCGACCGGATGGTGCCGATCGGGCAGCCCAACGATTCGGCGGCGTCTTCGTACGACATGCCGAGCACCTGGGTGAGTACGAACGCTTCACGTCGGTCGCTGCTCAACCCGTCGAGCAGCAGGTCGAGGTCGACGCGAGCGGTGTCGTCGGCATCGACCACCGAACCGACCCCGCCGCCCGCTGTGGCCGTGGCGGTGTAGCGGCCATCTCGCGCTCGACGACGCTGAGCCCGACGGACGTGATCGGCGCAGACGTGACGAGCGATCGACAGGATCCACGATCGGGCCGACCCGTCGGCGCGGAACCGGTGGATCGACGAGATCGCGCGCTCGTAGGTCTCCTGCGCGAGGTCGTCGGCGTCGCGGGCATCGCCGAGGTAGCGGCACAGGTTCCACACCTCCACCTGCGTGGCGGCGATGAAGCGGGCGAGCGCGTCGTGATCGCCGGCCTGCGCCTCGAGGAGGAGTCGGGTCGTGCGCTGCATCGCGCTCATGATCGAACTCCGGGAACCAGACGGGAACGACAGGCGACCAGTCCGGTATGCGACACGCGCTCTCCTGTGACGATGCTCTCGAACTGATCTCCGCAGCGACCGACGGTGAGACGACCGACATCGAACAGCAGCGACTCGACGCGCACCTCGACGGATGCGCCGACTGCGTGATGTTGGAGCGCCGGATGCGTCGTCTGCATCGACAGGTGCGTCTGCGACCGGCCGAACCCGTACCGAACCTCGTGGCGCTCGTGACCGATCGCGTGCGCCCGGCAACGCTGGGTCGAGGTGGCTGGCTGCGCCCCGCGCTCGCCTGGCTCGCAGCGGTGACCGTGATCCAGAACGTGGCGGCGCTCGTGCTCGGTCGTGTCGACGGCGCCGACGAACACCTCGCCCGTCACCTCGGCGCGTTCGGCGTCGCCCTGGGCGTCGGTTTCGCGTTCGTGGCGTGGAAGCCGACCCGGGCCATCGGGATGCTGCCGTTCGCCGGCGCCCTCATCGCCACCATGCTCGTCAGCGCCGTGCTCGATGTGGCCGCCGGAGGCCGGAGCGCGCTCGCCGAGTCGGTGCACCTGACCGAGGTGGTCGGCCTCGTCCTGCTGTGGTTGATCGCCGGCTCGCCGGGATGGCACGGTTGGCATCGCCTGCCGGGCCGCTCGGTGCATCGGGTCTGACCGCTCGATCATCGGTTCACGCGCTCGCATCGCCGTCGGCGTCGAGGAGTTCGTCGATACGCGACTCGAGGCCTGCCTCGTCGATCACCCCGGTCTGTTCGAGGATCGTGCCGTCGGACGTGACGAACAGCGTCACCGGAAACGACGTGATCTCCAGCTCGGTCTGCATCTCGGCCAACTCGTCACGGAGCAGTTCGTAGGTGACGCCCCGTTCCGCAGCGAACTCGACCATGCTCGGACCGTCGTCGAGCGGGTTGATCCCGATGAAGCGAACGTCGTCGCCGCGTTCGGCGTGAACGGCGGCGAACTCGCGCATCTCCTTCGTGCACGGCGGACACGTGCTGTACCAGAAGTTGACGACGAGTGGCTCTCCGACGAGCGACGCCGATGGCACGACGTTGCCGTCGGCATCGGTGAGGTCGACTTCGGGCAGTCGAGCTCCGTCGGCACCCGAGTCGCCGCCGCACGACGACACGGCGAGGAGCGCTGCGGCACACAGTGCTGCCCATGGGCGTCGACGGGCCGAGAAGATCGATGTCACGCTCCCAGTCTGCTGCCGTTCGAACGTGGCGACCACCGACCAAAGGCCCTAACCGACCGACGTCACGTGGGTCGACGCGACCTCGGCGTCAGATGATCGTCTCGACCGTCGAGTCGCTCGCATCGTCGGCCGGTGCTGCGGCGGCGAAGTGCTCGGCCGCGGCGACGGAGATGTCTCGATGCCGCAGCAGGAACGCCCGCTCGTCGAGCTTCTTTCGGCGCATCCAGCCGGTCACCTCGTCGTTGCACTTGCTGGCGTTGCACGAACGGCAGGCCGGGACGACGTTGGTGATCGTGTAGCGGCCACCCCGCGACAACGGGAGCACACAGTCCTTCTGGAGCGCAGGACCCACCGCACCGCAGTACGCACACCCGCGCCAAGCCTCTTGCAACACGATCCACTGCTCGTCGGTCAGATCGTTGTCGGCGGCATCCATCCGTCGCTTGCGCTTGCGCGACGCCCTCGCCCGCCGGCTTCTGCTCGGTGCCATCCCCGCAGCGTAGATGCCGACATGTCAGCGGTTGGTAGATGCCGCACCGTCGACATGAAAGGTCTCCACCAGTTCTGGCCAGATCCGGCGGAAGACCTCACCGTTCTCCTGCAGAGTTGATTACGGCGCTCCGGGAGCGACGTAACCATCTTTGTCGGCGAGTTGGTGACGCGGCTCCGGGAGCGACGTAACCAACTTTCGCGCCGTGAGTGGTCGTTGGACGCCGTGCTCTCAGCGGAGGGTGGACCTCGAGTCGTTGATGTGCAAGGACGTCAGCCGAGAGTTGATTACGGCGCTCCGGGAGCGATGTAACCAACTTGCGTGGAAGCGGGCGAAAACCAGAACACTCCGGGGTTCGCTCGGAAGCGAACACCCGGAGTGTTTTTGATCTCGATCTCGGTGTCGGCGTGGCGCCGACCCGGTCACTCGGACTCGGGAGGAGGCGGCGGGAGTTCGCCACCCTCGACCGGCGGGGCCGGCTTCTCCGTCGCCGTCAGTTCGAGTTCGACCGAGGCCGGCGGCACGAAGCCCTCGACCGCCTCGAACGTGAAGCGCTTCTCGCCCTCGCGTTCGGGATCGTCCTCGACGTCGACCACGATGATCTCACCGGCCGAGAAGTCCTTGTACAGGATCTTCTCCGACAGCGCATCTTCGATGTGACGCTGGATCGCACGGCGCAGCGGACGTCCGCCGAGCGTCGGGTCGTACCCGCGATCGGCGAGCAGTTCCTTGGCTTCCTGCTTCAGTTCGATACCGAGGCCCTGGCCTTCGAGCTGCTTGACCAGACGCTCCATCTGCATGTCGACCATCTGCAACACCTCGTGGTGAGCGAGCTCGTGGAACACGATGGTCTCGTCGATGCGGTTGAGGAACTCCGGACGGAAGTGCGACTTCAGCGACTCGTTGACCTTCTCCTTCATGCGCTCGTAGCTCATGGCGGTGTCGCCGGTGTTGAAGCCGACGTTGGCCTTGCGCAGATCCTGCGTACCCAGGTTCGAGGTCATGATCAGCACCGTGTTGCGGAAGTCGACCGAACGACCCTGCGAGTCGGTCAGGCGACCCTCTTCCAGAATCTGGAGGAGCGTGTTGAACACGTCGGGGTGCGCCTTCTCGATCTCGTCGAAGAGCACGACGGAGAACGGCTTGCGTCGCACGGCCTCGGTGAGCTGGCCACCGTCTTCGTAGCCGACGTAGCCGGGAGGCGAACCGACGAGGCGACTCACCGCGTGCGGTTCCATGTACTCCGACATGTCGAGCGTGATCATCGACTGGTCGTCACCGAACAAGAACTCGGTGAGCGTCTTGGCCAGCTCGGTCTTGCCGACGCCGGTCGGGCCGAGGAAGATGAACGAACCCGACGGACGCTTCGGGTCCTTGAGGCCCGCACGAGTACGACGGATCGACTGGCTGACCGCCTTGATGGCGTTCTCCTGGCCGATGATCCGCTTGTGCAGCTCGTCTTCCATGTGGAGGAGACGCTCGGTCTCTTCTTCGGTGAGCTTGTAGACCGGAATGCCGGTCCAGAGCGACAGCACCTCGGCCACGGCCTCTTCGTCGACCTCGTCGAACAGGTCGACGCCGTCGGCCTTGACTTCGGCTTCCTTCTCGGCCTTCTCCTCGAGGAGCTTCTTCTCCTCGTCACGGAGGCGGCCGGCCTCTTCGAACTGCTGATCTTCGACGGCGGTCTTCTTGGCCTCTTGGACCTCGAGGAGCTTGGTCTCGATCTCGCGCAGGTCGGGCGGCGTGGCCATGCGCTTGATGCGCAGACGTGAGCCAGCTTCGTCGATCAGATCGATCGCCTTGTCGGGAAGGTGACGATCGGAGATGTACCGATCGGCGAGGTTCGCCGCGGCGACGAGCGCCTGGTCGGTGATGGTGACCCGGTGGTGGCTCTCGTACTGATCGCGGATGCCCTTGAGGATCTCGATCGTGTGGGCCAGCGTGGGCTCGTCGACCTTGACCGGCTGGAAACGACGCTCGAGTGCGGCGTCCTTCTCGACGTGCTTGCGGTACTCCTCGGTGGTGGTCGCACCGATCGTCTGGAGCTCACCGCGGGCGAGCATCGGCTTCAGGATCGACGCGGCGTCGATCGCGCCTTCGGCGGCACCGGCACCCACGAGGGTGTGGATCTCGTCGATGAACAGGAGGATGTCGCCGCGCGACTTGATCTCTTTGAGGACCTTCTTCAGTCGCTCTTCGAAGTCACCGCGGTAACGCGAGCCGGCGACGAGTGCGCCGAGGTCGAGCGTGTACAGCTGCTTGCCGGTGAGCGTGTCGGGAACGTCGTTGTTGACGATCTTCTGGGCGAGGCCTTCGACGATGGCGGTCTTGCCGACGCCGGGCTCACCGATGAGCACCGGGTTGTTCTTGGTGCGACGCGAGAGGATCTGCATGACCCGCTCGAGTTCTTTGCTGCGGCCGATGACCGGATCGAGCTGACCTTCGCGAGCGGCTTCGGTGAGGTTGCGGCCGAACTGGTCGAGGATCTGGGAGTTGCCACCCTTCTCGTCGCCTTCCTTCGAACCGGGGCCCACCCCGGCAGCGGCGCCCTCGCGGCTGCCCGACCCGGAACTCGAACCCGAACCGGAGCTTCCGGCTGGTCCCTGGTAGCCCGAGAGCAACTGGATGACCTGCTGGCGCACTCGCGACAGGTCGGCGCCGAGCTTGACGAGGACCTGTGCGGCGACGCCTTCACCCTCACGGATGAGGCCGAGGAGGATGTGCTCGGTGCCGATGTAGTTGTGGCCGAGCTGCAGTGCTTCACGCAGCGACAACTCGAGGACCTTCTTGGCACGCGGCGTGAAGGGAATGTGGCCCGACGGCGACGAGCCGCCCTGACCGATGATCTCCTCGACCTGGCTGCGCACGGCTTCGAGTGAGATGCCGAGCGACTCGAGCGCCTTCGCTGCGACACCTTCACCTTCGTGGATCAACCCGAGGAGGATGTGCTCGGTCCCGATGTAGCTGTGGTTCAGCAGGCGCGCTTCCTCCTGCGCGAGCACCACGACCCTGCGGGCCCTGTCGGTAAAGCGTTCGAACATTGGCTGCCCTTTCCCCGGATTCTCCGACGCTGGTGCCGAAAAATGGTGATGGAAGAAACTGTGGATTCACCCTATCGGCGGGCCCCGTGTTCAACGGGTCGGGCCGCGTGACAGCTTTTGTGCCCTCGACGGGAATACGCGGCGATCGGCATGCTCACCGTCGGGTCGCTCGGATCGCTCGGGTCGTCGACCTGACCGCTCGGCGCAGCGAAACCGAGCGCGTCAGCGGAACTTCGGTGCGCGTCGTTCCATGAAGGCGGCGACGGCTTCGTGGTGCTCGGGGGTCTGGTACGCCTGGTCGAGCGCGGTGAGTTCGCGGCGTTGAACGAGCGCGAGATCGGGTTCGGTGCCGTTCTCGGTGAGCAACTGCTTGGCGAACTGCACGGAGGCCGGAGCGTTTTCGGCGTAGCTCTTCGCTCGGCGGATCGCCCCCTCGACGACGTCGTCGGCCACCTCGTCGACCAGGCCGAGCGCGAGTGCTTCGTCGCCGAGGACGGTGCGGCCCGACAGCGCGAGATCGGAGGCGTTGCCCCAACCACAGCGCTGGACCAGGAAGTGCGACGACGCCAGTTCCGGCACGACGCCCATCTTCACGAAGCGAGCCGAGAGCTTCGCTGCAGGGTGAGCGACGAGGAAGTCCATCGACAACACGAGGGTGAGACCGACGCCGATCGACGCGCCGTTGATCGCCGCGACGACCGGTTTGGACGACCGCATCAACGACACCCAGTCGACCCGTCGCCGAGGCGTGTCGTCCGTCGTCGAATCGCTCCCGGACGCGGTGTCGTCGGCAGCGTCGTCGCCTTCGATCTGGGCCTTGAAGACCTCGCTCACGTCGGCCCCGGCGCAGAAGCCTCGACCGGCGCCGGTCACGACGAACGCACCGATCGCCGGATCGGCGTTGCCGTCTTGGAACGCGTCGATGAGTTCGGCGTTCATCGTCGGCGTCCAGGCGTTCAACTTGTCGGGACGGTTCAGCGTGATGACCCGGATCTCATCCCGGTCGTCGACGGTGATCTGCGTGTACTCGCTCATCTCGCGATGCTGCCGGAACAGCGGAGTCCGGGACGAAGCGGCCGTCGGTCGAGTCGTGGTCGTGCACGCCAGACTGGCGTGATGACAGATCGAGGCGTGGCCGACGAATCGGCGTTGCAGGTGCGCATCCTCGGCGCTGGCCGCGCCGGCGGATCGTTCGCCACCGCACTCGGTCGATCGGGAGCGAGCGTCGAGGTGCTGGCTCGCGAGGCCGACATCGCCGACGCAGCGGCCGACGTCGACCTCGTGCTGCTGTGCACTCCCGACGACCAGATCGCTCCCGTCGCCGCGGCAATCCGGCCCGGCGACGCCGTGATCGCTCACTGTTCTGGTTCGCGCACGCTCGATGTGCTCGCACCGCACTCGCGTCGCGGCTCCATCCATCCGCTCATGTCGTTGCCCGATGCCGTGACCGGGTCACGGCGTCTGCTCGATCGCTGCCGCTTCGCCATCGCCGGTGACCCCATCGTCGAGCGAGTCGTCGACGTCCTCGGCGGCGTCGGGTTCTCGGTCGTCGATGCCGACCGGGTCCGCTATCACGCCACGGCCTCGATCGCGTCGAATCACCTCGTGGCGCTGTGCTCCGAGGTCGAGCAGCTCGCCGACGGTCTCGGTATCGACCCGGAGGCGTTCTGGCGGCTGATGCGCACCACGCTCGACAACGTGGCCGAACACGGTGCTCGCTCTCAGCTGACCGGCCCCGTGGCTCGCGGCGACTGGGCCACGGTCGAGGGGCACCTGGCCGAACTCGAGGTCGAGCATCGCGCTCCGTACCTCGCGATGGCGGCGGTCGCTGCCCGTCTGGCCGGTCGCGAGTTACCACCCCACCTGACCTGATCGCTCATTCCCGCGGTGAGCGTCATGTCACACCGTGGCGAGCCTCGTCGGCTTCGCTCCGGTCTGCGCCGTACTGCGAGAGTGCGAGGGTGAGCAACGACAAGACCGAGAACGACGCCGCCAAGCCGATGGTGACCTACGAAGAGGTCGATGACGGAGCCATCGCGGTCATCACCCTCGATCGCCCCGAGGCGCGCAACGCACAGAACAAACAGATGACGTATCAGCTCAACGATGCGTTCACGCGGGCGGCGCGAACCGACTCGGTGAAGTGCATCGTGCTCGCCGCGAACGGGCCGCACTTCTCGGCCGGGCACGACCTCAAGGGTCCCGGTCAGTACGACGCCGAGCCGATCTGGGTCGGTGGGTCCGACACGCGAGGCGGCGCCGAGGGGCTGATGGCCTACGAGGAGGAGAGCTACCTCCACATGTGTCGGCGCTGGCACGACATCCCGAAGCCGACGATCGCCGTCGTGCAGGGCAACGTGATCGCCGGCGGACTCATGCTGATGTGGGTGTGCGACATCATCATCGCGTCCGACGACGCCAGCTTCCGCGACATGACGGTCGAGTTCGGGGTGAACGGCGTCGAGTGGTTCAACCACCCGTGGGAGTTCGGGATCCGCAAGGCCAAGGAGCTGCTCTTCACCGGCGACGTGATCGATGCTGCCGAGGCGCACCGCCTCGGCATGGTCAACCACGTGGTGCCGCGTGACGAGTTGAACGACTTCGCGCTCGCGATGGCCGGGCGAATCGCGGCGAAGCCGTCGTTCTCGCTGAAGCTCGCCAAGCTCGCCGTCAATCAGACGCTCGACGCGCAGGGTTTCCAGATCAGTCAGCAGCAGGCGTTCGGTCTGCAGCACGTGGGCCACGCGCACACTCGTGCCGAACATCTCCGAGAGACCGGCATCGACATGTTCCCCGGCGCCGACCGCCCCCGCCGAGCCTTCGAGCCCCCGGCCCCCGACGCCTGACTCCCGCGACGACATCGAGCCTGGGCAGAAATCACCCTCCCGCGACGATGTTGAGCCTGGGCAGAAATCACCCTGTGGCGACGATTTTGAGCCTGGGCAGAAATCATCCTGTCGCGGCGACATCGAGCCTGGGCAGAAATCATCCTGACGCGACGATTTCGAGCCTGGGCAGAAATCATCCTGACGTGCGGGATTCGTGTGGTGTTCACGCTGCGTTTGCCTCGGCGGACCTACAGTCGCGCAGGTGATGGAGCGGAAGCGGTCGTGGACGTGGCGGGATCTCGCCATTGCGATCCCGATGCTGCTCCCGTCGGCGCTCATCCTCGGCACGTTCATCCTCTACCCGCTCGGCCGTGCCGTGTGGCTCGGGCAGCAGCGCTGCAACACACGCGGCGACGTCTGCCGGTCGAACGGGTTCGACCAATACCTCGACCTGTTCCGATCGACGGAGTTTCAGAACGCGTTGGTCGTCACCGCCAAGTTCGCGCTGATCTCGGTGCCCCTCGGATTGGTGCTCGGCGTCGGCCTCGCGGTGCTGGCCGACAAGATGCTGCGCGGCATCTCGTTCTTCCGGACCGTGTTCTCCTCGACGATCGCCACGTCGGTCGCCGTCGCCAGCCTCATGTGGCTGTTCCTCCTCCAACCATCGGTCGGCTCGTTGGCCAACATTTCGTGGTTCCAGAATCTGTTCCCGTCGGTCAAGAACCCCGGCTGGCTCGAGGACTCGGGCACCGCGCTGTTCGCTGTGGCGTTGTCGAGCGTGTGGGCCGGGCTCGGGTTCACGTTCATCCTGGTCACGGCGTCGTTGCAGTCGATCCCGCGTGAACTCCACGAAGCCGCCGCGGTCGACGGTGCGTCGGGCACGTTGCGCTTCTGGAAGATCACCGTGCCGCTGCTCGGTCCGACGCTGCTGTTCATCGTGATCGTGCTGCTCACCCGAGCGTTCCAGACCTACGGCGAGGTCGACCTGCTCACCAACGGCGGACCGAGCCCGCAGGAGGCGACGACCACGCTGGCCTACCTCATCTACGGCGACACACCGATCGAGGCCGACGCCGGACTGCAGGCCGGCAGCGCGGTGCTGCTGTTCGTGGTGTTGCTCGCCCTGTCGGCGCTGCAGGTGCGCGGCATCGGACGAAGGATGTCGGATGTCGGTTGAGTCGATGGTGCAGAACGCCGACCCGACGGCACCGCCGACCGGAACGTCGGCGATCCTCGCGGCGGGCCGGGCGCGGGCGTGGGACGAACCCCGGGGCATCCGACGGGTGTTGCGCTACGCGCTGCTCGTCGTCATCGCGGCCGCCGTGCTGTTCCCGGTGTACACGACGGTGCTCGCCGCGTTCTCGCCGAGTGACCGAGTGCTCGACCGCCGTCTCATCCCCGGCGAGCCGACGTTCGGCGTGATCGCCAAGGCGTGGACGGAGGGGCGCCTGGGCCGCTACCTCTGGAACTCGTTCCTCGTTGCGATGCTCGTCACGATCGCCCAGGTGGTCACGTCGATGCTGTCGGGCTATGCGTTCGCACACCTGAGGTTCCCCGGTCGTCGAGTCGGGTTCGCACTGTTCCTGTCGACGCTGCTCGTGCCGTTCGAAGCGACCGTGGTGGTCAACCTCGACACCATCGAATGGCTCGGCGGCATCAACACGATCCGCGGGCTGGCGCTGCCGTTCATGGCGAGCGCGGTCGGCACGTTCCTCATCCGCCAGGCCTTGCTCACCCTCCCGAGCGAGTTGCGTGACGCTGCCCGCGTCGACGGCCTCGGCCACATCGGCTATCTCCGCCACGTCGCGATCCCGCTCGTGCGCCCGACGCTCGGCGCGCTGGCACTGTTCAGTTTCCTCGCGTCGTGGAACCAGTACCTGTGGCCGAGCCAGGTCGTCACTCGCGACGACCAGCACACCGTGCAGAGCGGCCTGCGACTGCTCGGCAAGTCGGGACTCAACGAACCCAACCTCGTCATGGCCGGCACCGTGATCGCCGCCGTACCGATCGTGATCGCGCTGGTGCTGTTCCAACGACAACTCGTCCGCGGGCTGACCGCCGGTGCGGTGAAAGGATGACCCTGCGACAATGCAACGCATGAATCGAACGTTCTCGCTGAGAGTTGCTGCGTTCCTGACCGTCGGTGCGCTCGTCGCCACGGCGTGCAGCGACGGCAACTCCGCCATCGACGCCGGACGCGACGACGCGCCCGCCGCCGAGCCGGCACCCGCTGCCTCCGACCCGGCCGACGACGCGCCCGCCGCCGACGACACGCCGCCGGCCACCGACGGCGCCGGCGAGCCCGACTCCGACGAGCCCGAGTCCGGCGACCCCGCAACCAGCGACCCTGCCGAGACCGTGACCGAGACGACGGTGTCGCCGCTCGCCGAGTACCCGGCGTGTACCCCCACGGCGCTCGACGGTGTCGACGAGACGGTCGACGTCACGCTCTGGATCGGCCTCGCCGCGCCGCTCGAGGAAGCGCTCGACTCGCTCGCCGACGAGTTCAACGCCAGCCAAGACCAGGTGCGCGTGTCGATCGAGAACCAGACCGACTACGAGAACACGATCGACAACTACTTCAACCTCGGCGTCGGCGAGCGGCCCGAACTGCTGCTCGCCCCCGAGTTCGTCGTGCAGGCGTTCGCCGAGTCCGACACGTTCGTGCCGGTGCAGGCGTGCATGGAGGCGACCGATTTCGCCACCGACGAGTTCCTCCCGCGGGCGATCGAGGCCTACAGCTACGACGGCATCCAGTGGGGTGTTCCGTTCAACGTGTCGTCGCCGGTGCTCTTCTACAACAAGCTGGCGTTCGAAGCGGCCGGCCTCGACCCCGACTCGCCGCCGCTGACGTTCGACGAGTTGGAGGCGACGTCGCGGCAGATCGTCGACTCGGGTGCGGCGACGTACGGCATCGTGGTCGACGTCGGTCGTGACTCGGCGGCCGGACGGTTCGAGCAGTGGTTCGGTCGTTCGTCGGTGCCGTTCGTCGACCAGGGCAACGGACGCGATGGGCGCGCCACCGAAGCGTTGTTCGCCAACGAGACCGGTCTGGCGATCCTCACCCATCTCCGCGACATGAACGTCGAGGGGCTGTCGTTCAACGTCGGCGAGAACGCCGGCGGCGTGCCCGCCTTCTTGAAGATCGCCGATCCGCAGGAAGCCGGTGCGATGACGGTGTCGACCTCGGCGGCGATCTCACAGGTGCTCGACGCGCTCGACGACGGACTCGGCAACGGCCTCACCGGTGACGACATCGGTGTCGGGTTCCTGCCGGGCCCGAGCGATCAACCGGCGGCGCAGGTCGGTGGAGCGGCGCTCTGGATCCCCGCCGACAAGGGCGACGTGGCGTCGGCCGCGGCGTGGAAGTTCGTCGAGTTCCTGTCGCTCGCGCAGTCGCAGTCGACGTGGGCTGCCGAAACGGGCTACGTGCCGATCCGTACCGACGCGCTCGACCTCGACCCGATCAAGTCGTTGTACGAGGACGACCCGCGTTTCCGGGTGTCGTTCGATCAGCTCGTCGCCCCGGTGACCGACCCGTCGCAGACGCGACCCGCGCTCGGACCGCAGCGTGAGGTACGCCAGGTGATCGCCGACATGATCGCCGCCGTGTACGACGACCCGTCGGCCGATCTCCAGCAGCTGCTCGACGATGCGGAGAGCACCTCCAACTCGCTCATCCGCAACTACAACGAACTCAACTGACCGCGCGCCTCGCAGCGTGGTATTTGTGGTCGGGTGACCGCGAGACGTCACCGCATGCTGCGGCGCGGCGACGGCGTTGGCCGGGAAACCCAATGAACACGGGGGTGAGGCGGCAAATCGTCTGGTCAAGTTTGCTTCCGCTCGACGTCAAGGTTTGGTCAGGATCGTCGATTCGCTCTGGCGGGTGACACGCCGGTCGGGACATCATCGGCGACATGTCGACGACGTACCCGAAGCCCTCGCTGCCGCCGCCGCTCCAACGGTCGCTGGTCGGTCTGCGCGACGAGTGGCCGATCGAGGGTGCGATGCCGTTCGAACGGTTCGTGACCCCGACCGAGCCGGAGGAGCTTCCTCCGTGTGACCGCCCGCGACGTGTCGTCGCCTACCGCGCCGTCGTCGCCGGCCTCGCGATGGTCGCCGTCATCTTGTCGGTCCAGATCTCCGACGGTGCCAGCGGCAGCGTCCAGGGCACCAACGAGTCGCTTCGGCTCGCCGCGTTCATCATCGGGGTGTCGTACGTGCTGCTCCACGTCACGTTCGCGCTGTGGACAAGCCGTCATCGTCGGATCATCGACGACTTCAAGTGGCGGTCGTTCCGCCGCGACACCTGGAACGGGTGGTGGGCGACCGGATGGGTCGTCGCGCCGGTTGCCGCTGGTGCGCTGTTCGCGGTGATGACGGTCGTCGACACCGACGCTGCGGGAGCGGTTGCCGCGGGCATCGTGCTCCTCGTCGTGCGAGCGATGATGGTCCAGTCGCACGGCACCAACATGGGACGTGTGGTCTTCCGGGCCCGTCACTGGCTGATGACCTGGGGTGTGTCGCTGACCGTCGCCGACCTGTTCGTGTTCGGCATCGTCGTCAACGCATTCCAGGAATCGGAGCCTCGTCGTGAGTCGCTGGCACTCATCGCCGGATGGGCCCCGGTTGCGCTCGTGATCGCCGGGCTGCTCCAACTCGTCCACATGAAGCGGGTCGAGCGCTGGGTGATGGAGTGGTGGGACCATCGCTTCGGGATGACCGAGCAAGACGTGTTGAACGTGCTCAGTGTCGTCCGTCCGCTGGGCGGCATGGCCGACGACTTCTCGGGTCGGCGCCTGGCGCCGACCTACCTGCTGCGCTTCGTGCTCATGGCCAGCTACGCCGCGCTGGCGCTCGCCGCGTTGTGGTCGGCCGGAACGATCTGGGCGGTTCGCGACGAACTGTCGGCGGCGGTCGACGCAGATGCGACGTTCGACAAGATCGCCGAGGCGGCCACCGCATTCCTGTTCGCCCTGCTGATCATGCAGATCGTGCAGGGCCTGTGGTGCGTGGCGCAGGCGTGGAACGCGCAGCGTTGCACCCTCGATGCTCCGAACCCGCTGGGCATGGCGACGCTCTTCCTGCTGGGGCCGGCCGTGCTGGTGTTCGGTATCGCGCTGTTCCCCGATGCAGCTCTGGCGATCACGTCGTTCGCGCTGCTCGTCAACCTCGGCTGTTGGGCGTTCTCGTTCGGGGCGCTGGGCCAGACCGCACAGATCCTCGGCCGTTCGGCGCAGCCGATCATGACGTGGTCGGCGGTCGTCGCCTTCCACTGGGTTCTCGGCTTCGTGACCCGTCCGCTCGTGCTGATCGGCGACGACACCGTGTTCGCCGGGTTCGTGGCGCTCACGTTGATCGTCGACGCCGCCATCTGGGTCGTCGCGAGCGTCTACGCCTGGCACGCCATGCGCGGCCTCGAGCTCGCCGCCCGCGACTACGAACAGATCCGCCGAGTCAGGGTCTGAAAAGACTGTTCGCCCCCGCTGAGACGTGCGTTTGTCCGATCTCGGGTGCGAGGACGAACGCCAAGACTTGGTCGCTGGCGCTCCCGGCGTCGGCCGTGCCGATGATCGGTGCTGGGCTCCCGCTGCTTCGCTCCTGAACCGCTGCTCGGGCCGGGGGCGGAAGGTACTGCATTCCGTCAACCACGGTGGTCGTCGGCCGGTGCAGTGAGCGCCAGCGAGCAAGACTGGCGTCGGTCCTCGCATCTGAGAGGTGCGGTCGCACGTCCCGGCGGGGACCGACAATCATGGCGGCCGGTGCAGTGAGCGCCAGCGAGCAAGACTGGCGTCGGTCCTCGCATCTGAGAGGTGCGGTCGCACGTCCCGGCGGGGACCGACAATCATGGCGGCCGGTGTAGTGAGCGCCAGCGAGCAAGACTGGCGTCGGTCCTCGCATCTGAGAGGTGCGGTCGCACGTCCTGGCGGGGGCAGACAATCATTGTGATCGCCACCGATGGTGGTGCCGGCCGGCGCCGGGAGCGCCAGCGAGCAAGCCTGGCGTCGGTCCTCGCAGCAGTGATCGGTCAAACGCACGTCCCGGCGGGGACCGACAGTCCTCGCGTTAGCCTGCGTCGCCATGGCAACAGCATTTCCGCCCTTTGACGGCTCCGCATCCAAGACTCAGGAGTTCTCGGCGCCGCCGGAGATGGGCATCGACCCGTCGAAGCGGTACACCGCGACGATGAGCACTTCGCTCGGTGAGATCGTGATCGCGCTCGACGCGGTCAACGCTCCGAAGACGGTCAACAACTTCGTGTTCCTGGCGCTCAACCACTACTACGACGGCGTCATCTTCCACCGCATCATCAACGGCTTCATGTGCCAGGGCGGCGACCCGACCGGCACCGGTCGTGGTGGCCCGGGCTACCGGTTCGACGACGAGCTGCCCAAGCCGGGTCAGTACCAGATCGGTTCGGTCGCGATGGCCAATGCCGGTCCGAACACCAACGGCAGCCAGTTCTTCATCGTGTCGGGCCCGTCGGGTGTCGGCCTGCCGCCGGCCTACAGCCTGTTCGGTCAGGTCGTGAAGGGTCTCGACATCGTCGACTCGATGCAGAACGTGGCCACGGGTGGCGGCGACAAGCCGAAGACCGACGTGGTCATCGACAGCGTCGCGATCACCGTCGCCGACGACTGATCGGTTCGTTCGCGTGAAGCGACGCCTCGCCTTCGGGTGAGGCGTCGCTTCTTAGCGTTCGGGGTCAGTTGACCGGCAGGAGGTAACCGGTCACTTCGAAGGTGAAGTGGGTTTCGACGCCGGGTGCGCCGCCGACGATGACTTCGACCGCGTCGGCGCCTCCGTCGGTGTCGGGGCCGTAGAGCACGAAGCCGCCGGCGCTCTCACGTTGGTTGTCCCCGACCCAGGCCAGCACGGTGGTGGCGGTGCCGATGTTGGCTTGGCGGACTTGGAGGAATCCGCTCTCGACGGTCGAGGTGACCGACACGTTGTACGACACGCCGATCGCTTCTTCCGGAACGATCCGGTTGGAGTCGGCGTCGAATCCGATGGGGGAGAACCGGGTCGAGTTCGACTCGACGCAGCAGCCCTCGTTGTCGCCGATGAGTTTGCCGGACGACTCACGACTGTCGAAGGCGCGGAACGTCTCCTCGAGTGGCACGTAGTAGGTGGCGACCGAGCTGCCGGTGACCGATGCCGGTGGGCTGGCGGGGGTGTCGCCGTTGGCGAGCACCGGTCCGGCGACGACGCCGGTGAGCATGAGGCCGGCACCGAGCAGTGCGCTGCGGAATGAGAATTGCATGATGGTTTCCCTCTCGTCATCGGGCGACGGTTGTGTCGCCCGATCTGAACGTAGGTTGTCAAAGGTCGAGCGTGCGACAGCCATCGGGGGTGGGCGGGCGCGTTTACAGTGGCCGGCGTGACGATCCGGACCGATTCGCTTTCGCGCTCTCAGGTCCGACGGGTCGCCTTGTACGCGCAGGGGTTCGGCAACAAGCGGCCGACGGGGCGGGTCGATCGGCGGCATCTGCGCAAGGTGCTCGACCACATCGGATTGATCCAGATCGACTCGGTCAACGTGTTGGTCCGCAGCCAGGAACTGCCGCTGTTCGCGCGACTCGGGCCGCACCCGCGGTCGTTGATCCCCGACGCGACAGCAGCCGGCGAACTGTTCGAGTACTGGGTGCACGAAGCGTGTCACGTGCCGGTCGAGCAGCGTCCGTTGTACGGGTGGATGATGACGAGCCATCCGCGGTGGAAGTCGATGCGCGAGTTCGCCGCGGAGCGCGGTGACTTGATCGGATCGGTGCTCGATCGTCTGCGCGTCGACGGCCCGCTGGTGGCAAGCGACTTGGAGATGCGCGACCGACCGAAGGGTCAGTGGTGGGACTGGGACGACGGCAAGTACGCGTTGGAGCATCTGTTCCGAACCGGTGAGGTGTCGGCGTATCGGCGACCGAACGACTTCGCCCGGATGTACGACCTCAGCGAGCGGGTGATCCCGGCCGACGTGCTCGACCAACCGATGCTCGACGAGCGCGACGCGAAGAAGGAGTTGCTGGTGCTCGCGGCGAAGTATCACGGTGTGGGCACCGCCGCCGATCTCGCCGACTATCACCGGCTCGTGCACACGCGGCCGTTGTTCGCCGAACTCGTCGAGGAGGGCCGCCTGCTGAGCGTGGAGGTGGAGGGGTGGAAGCAGCAGGCGTATCTGCATCCCGACGCTCATCTCCCGCGGTGGGTGCGCGCTCGAGCGTTGCTCAGCCCGTTCGATCCGGTGGTGTGGTTTCGCGATCGCGCCGAACGGATCTTCGACTTCCACTATCGAATCGAGATCTACGTGCCCAAGCCGAAACGTCGCCACGGCTACTACGTGTTGCCGTTCCTGCTCGGCGACGAGTTGGTCGCCCGCGTCGACCTCAAGGCCGACCGGCCGGCCGGGCGACTGCTCGTCCAAGGCGTGTTCGGCGAGCCTGGTATCGACGAGGAGGAGGTCGCCCGTGAACTCCGCGACGAGCTCGATCAGATGGCGGCGTGGTTGGGGCTCGAAGACGGTGTCGCGGTGATGAGGAACGGCGATCTCGCACCGGCGCTCGCGGCGACCTGCTGACTCGGGGTCGCGATCGCACCTACAGTGAACGCATGTTGCTCGTCGTCGCCATCGTCCTTGCGGTCATCGTGGTGGTGATCGTCGGTGCGATGATCGGTGTCCGTCGTGCCGACGACGTCGTCGCCGAGTGGCATGCCGATCCGCTCACCGCAGCCAAGCCGAGCACGCCGAACTCGTATCGAGTCGCTCCGCTCAGCGCTCCGGCGGGGGCCGACGTCGAGGCACCGGTGTTCTCCGTGCCGGTGGGTGACCTCGCGGCCGCCTTCGATGCGGTGGCGCTCGGTGATGGTCGGGTCGAGGTGTTGGCGGGTTCGGCGGCCGACGGGCACGTCACGTACGTGCAGCGCAGCGCGCTGTTCGCGTTCCCCGATTACGTGTCGGTCCGCTTCCTCGACGCCGAGCACGGTGGCTCGACGCTGGCGGTGTTCTCGCGCTCGCGCTTCGGTCAGAGCGACCTGGGCGTCAACAAGAAGCGGGTGCTTCGTTGGCTCGAGGGCGTGAGTTCACGCGTCGGCTGACACCGCCCATCGAAGCGTTCGCGTCACGGTGTCACCGAGGAGTCGCCCGACGGTGGCGTCGCTCACGGGCATCCACGGGAGACGCAGTGGCCATCGCGTCCACGCTGGCATGAGTGACACGGCGGCGCCGGCGATGAGTCCGTAGACGGCTCGTCCGGCGAGCGGGAGCGGCGGGTTGATCAGGAGATAGCGGGCCGCCTCGCGAGCGTCGCGTGTGCCTTCGAGTTCGCCGCGGAACAGGTGCAGGTGCTCGCGGAGTTGCTGCTCGGTCTCGGGTGGAGCGTCGACGCCGAGGGCGCGAGCGATCACGCCGGCCTCGGCGACGTAGCGGTCGCGGTCGGCGCCGACGAGGCGTTGCTCCCCGAACCGGTCGTGTGCGGCGAGGAAGCTGTCGACTTCGGCGACGTGGACCCAGCGGAGGAGGTGCGGATCGTTCGCGGCATAGGGGAGTCCGTCGGCGGTCATGCCGACGACGTGTTCGTGGACGCGGCGGACGGTGTCGACGGCGGCTTGCGCCTGCGACGCCGGACCGAACGTGGTCGCCGCGAGGAAGTCGGCCGTGCGCTGCAACCGTCCCCACGGGTCCCGTCGATAGTCGGAGTGCTGTGCCACGCCGGCCATCGCTCGCGGGTGCAACGACTGGAGGAGGATCGCCCGGAGGCCGCCGACGAACATCGAGGCGTCACCGTGGACTCGCCGGATCGGCGCATCGTCGTCGAACCATCCGGGCTCGTCGGCGGCGAAGAGTTCGAAGCGGCGTCGGTCGGCGTCGGGGCCGATCACGCGGCTCCGGATCTGCTCACCCAGCCAGGTCCGGATGTCGGCCTGCCGTTCGTCGGCCCGATCGTTCGACGACATGTCGCCATGCTCCCATGGCGCACCCACTACCGTCGCCTCCTGTGACTGCTTCTTGCGAGATGTCGGCCGAACATGGGCGCTGACGACCACGGGGTGAACGAGCGACGAGCGCCTGACGACCGCCGCAGCGGCGGGGCGAAGGATCCCGTGACCGGGCAGCGGTTCGACCGTCGCGCCACCGACCGAACGTTGCCGCGCTGGGCGGTGCCGGCGATTCTGATCTTCTGGTTCGGGTTCTTGATGACCTTCATCGCCCGGCACGTCTTCCATCGGCTGTCGGGACTGCTCGTCCTGCTGCTGGTGTCGGTGTTCGTCGCCCTCGCGATCGAGCCGGGGGTCAACAAGCTCGCGGCTCGAGGCTGGCGTCGGGGGACGGCGACGTCGGCGATCCTGTTCGGCGTCCTCGGTGTGTTCATGCTGTTCGTGGTCGCGATCGGCACCCTCGTCGGTACTCAGATCGCCGATCTGTTGTCGCAGTCCGACGTGTACATCACCGACACGGTCGACTGGCTCAACTCCACGTTCGGCACGACGATCGACCCGCAGGACGTGATCGACGAGTTCAACGATCCCGATGGTCGAGTGCAGCAGTTCATCCAGTCGCAAGGTGACGAAGCGGTGCGGCTCTCGCTCACCGCCGTGACCGTGATCTTCCAGGGGCTGTCGGTGCTGCTGTTCACCTACTACCTCGTTGCCGATGGCCCGCGGTTGCGTCGGGCGATCTGCTCGCGGTTGCGCCCGAGCCGGCAGGAACAGGTCCTGCAGGCGTGGGACCTCGCGATCAACAAGACGGGCGGCTACCTGTACTCACGAGCGCTGCTGGCGCTTCTGTCGGCGCTGTCGCACTGGGTCGTGTTCCAGGCGCTCGGTACGCAGGCGCCGATCGCCCTCGCGTTGTGGGTGGGCCTGGTCAGCCAGTTCCTTCCCGTCGTCGGCACCTATCTCGCCGGCATCCTGCCGTTGCTCATCACCCTGCTCGACTCGCCGGTCAACGCGGCGATCGTGTTGACGTTCATCATCGTGTATCAGCAGATCGAGAACTACGTCTTCGCGCCGCGCATCACGGCGCGCACGATGGAACTCCACCCGGCGGTGGCGTTCGGTGCCGCGCTCGGCGGCGCCGCCCTGCTCGGCGCGGTCGGCGCGATCCTGGCGTTGCCCGGTGCGGCGATGGCGCAGGCGCTCGCGAGCAACTGGGGTCGCCGATACGACATCGTCGACAACCACCTCACCACGCTGACCAAGTCCGGCAAACGGCGACTGGAGCGCCAGACCGCTGCCGGTGAGGTCGCCGATGACGGCGACACGAACGCCGACGCGGACGGCGATACGGACTCCGGTGGCGAGATCGAGTCGGAGGGCGCTCGGTGACGATCGGTCTCGCTTCCGACAGCGTCGAGGTGATCGCCACGGTGACGCGCAACGACGTCGACGAGTCGTTGCACCACGGGCTCGGCGTGGTGCTCGGTGCCGATGGTTCGGTGGTCGCGTCGATCGGCGACATCGACGCGCCGATCTACCCGCGCTCGTCGCTCAAGCCGTTCCAGGCGGCGGCGATGGTCGACGCCGGTCTCGACCTGCCGGGGCATCTGTTGGCGTTGGCGGCGTCGAGCCATTCGGGTGAAGCTCGTCATCTCGACGGCACGGTCGAGATCCTCCAACGGCACGGTCTGGGGGTCGAGGCGCTCCGCAACACGCCGGCGCGCCCGTACGGCGCCGAAGCGCGCGCAGCGGCTCGCGCGGCCGGCATCGCCCCGTCGTCGTTGCAGCAGAACTGCTCGGGCAAGCACGCGGCGATGCTCGCGACGTGCGTGGTCAACGGGTGGTCGATCGACGACTATCTCGCGCTCGACCATCCGCTGCAGGTGGCGATCTCGTCGACGATCGAAGCGCTCGGTGCAACGGTCGAGCACGTCGGCATCGACGGCTGTGGAGCGCCGACGCACGTGCTCAGCCTGATCGGCACGGCCCGCGCGATTCGCGAGATCGCCGTGTCGGGCTCGCCGGTCGGCGTGGCGATGAACGAACACCCGTTGATGGTGGGCGGGACCGGCCGAGACGTGAGCGAGTGGATCGCCGCGGTGCCGGGGCTCGTGGCCAAGGACGGTGCCCAAGGTGTGATGGTGCTCGCGCTTCCCGACGGCCGCGCCGCGGCGCTCAAGATCGCCGACGGATCCGACGAGGTCCGCCGAGCCGTGACGGTCCAAGCGCTCCGGCACCTCGGGGTCGACGTCGACGGCGAGCACGCCGCGGTGCGCGATCGCGTCGCGGTTCGGGTGCTCGGTCATGGCGAGCCCGTGGGCAGCGTCGTACCGCGCTCCTGGTCCTGACGCCACGCCGAGCGTCGCGACCCGGGTCGCCCGTTTCTCGCAGCGGTCGCGAAAGGTGGTCAAATCAGGCATGGACTTCGTGACGCTCGAGGAAGACGACTTCACCTACGGGGGCGTGGCCGAGGTCGTTCCGCACGTGCGGCGAGTCGTTGCGAAGAACCCGTCGAAGTTCACGTATCGCGGTACGGGTACCTACATCGTGGGGCGCGGCGACGTGGCCGTGATCGATCCGGGCCCGCGGCTCGACTCGCACCGCGACGCGCTTCGGGCTGCGCTCGACGGTGAGACCGTGCGGGCCATTCTCGTCACGCACTGTCACGCCGACCACTCACCCCTCGCCGAGTGGTTGAAGGCCGAGACGGGAGCGCCGACGATCGCGTTCGGGCCGCACGGTGCGGCGATCGACGAGTGGGATGTCGGTGCGCTGCCCGACGACTTCGGCCGCGCCCCCGAGCCCGATCCGACCGACGCCGACGACGACGACGACGATGCCGAGCCGAAGATGGAGGAGAGCACCGACACCGACTTCGTGCCCGATCGGGCCGTGTCGAGCGGCGAGACGGTGTTCGAGTCGGGAGGTCTCCGGATGACGGGGATCCACACGCCGGGCCACACGTCGAACCACATGTGTTTCACCCTCGACGACGGGTCGCAGCGCACGCTGTTCTCGGGCGATCACGTGATGGGATGGAGCACGACCGTCGTGTCACCCCCCGACGGCGACATGAGCGCCTACATCGAATCGTTGCGCATGGTGGCGGGTCTCGACATCAGCACGGCGATCCCCACGCACGGCTCGCCGATCACCAACCCACGCGAGTTCATCGGCGGGCTGGTCGACCATCGGCTCGAACGGGAGCGTCAGGTGCTCGACGCGATCCGCCGCGGGCTGGCCACGATCCCGGAGATGGTGACCGAGCTGTACGCAGCCGTCCGGGTCGAACTGCACCGGCCGGCGGGATACAGCGTCCTCGGCCACATCGTGAAGCTGGTCGACGACGGACTCGTCGCCGTCGCGAGTCCTGGTTCCGGTGATGTCGACGGCACCGGTCGGCCCCGACTCGACAGCGTCTACGCGGCGGTGTGACCCCTCCCACCCATTCGGGTGTTTCCGTCGCCCGGGTGTTTCGAGACCCCCTGTGGCCAGCGAAACACCCGAGTGGCGGAAACACCCGGATCAGATCGGCCAGGTCTGGAGCGTGTCGTAGCGAGCGCCGTCGGGATGCAACCGGCTCTCGACGAGGGCGACCTCGGCCGGCGCCCACTGCGCGTCGATCAGCTCGCCGAGCACGCGCGGCATGTTGGCCCCCTTCTTCAACCGGGCGATGGTGACGTGTCCGAGGTGACGCTCGCGGATCTTCTCGTCGCCGAGATGCCGGGTGACGTCGACGACCTCTGCCGCGAGCGCGTCGGTGCCGGTTGCCGGAACGAAGAGGGTGCGTTGGTTGCCGACATCGACCGCCGGACCGAGCGTCACGGTCGTCGGGGCGAACTGCGCACGGTCGAGCGCGTCGGCGACCTCGTTCGGGTCGGCATTGCCGAGGAACCGAAGGGTGACGTGCCAGTTCTCGGGCACCACGAAACGAGCGCCGACCTGGTCTTTGCGGTGGAGTTCTTCGAGGCGCGCGACGACGTGGTCGGGCGGCCACAGCGCAACGAACAGACGACTCACCTCGACATTCTGGCGGCGTCGGGCGTGATGCCCGCCGATCGTTTCGCAGCGCGCTCACGTCGCAGTCGGCGTCCGGGCAGGCTGACGGTGTGTGGAACGGGGCGCCGACGCGGCAACACTGGGGCACGATGAGTCTGACGATCGGGTCGCGTCCCGACCCCGCTGCCGCACTCGCACGGCTCCACGCCGTGCTGTCGACGATCCCGTCGCGCGTCGTCGCCTGCAGTGGCGGTATCGACTCGCTGCTGCTCGCCACGGTGGCGCACCGCGCTGCTCCGACTGCGACGCTCGTGGCGCACACGGTCACGCCCGCGGTGCCCGACGACGGCACCACCCGGGTCGTTGACTACGCCGAGCGTGAAGGCTGGCAGCTCGAGGTGGTGCGGTCGCGAGAGTTCGACGACGAGCGCTACCTCTCCAACCCGACCGACCGCTGCTACTTCTGCAAGAGCAATCTGTACGACGCGATCGCCGAGTTGAGCGATGGCGGTGGTGTGATGTTGAGCGGTGCCAACGTCGACGATCTCGGCGAGTACCGCCCGGGGCTCACGGCGGCTGCCGAGCGCGACGTGCGCCACCCGTACATCGAGGCCGAGGTGACCAAAGCCGACATCCGAGCGATGGCTCGCCATCTCGATCTCGACGCCGCCGAGCTTCCCGCATCGCCGTGCCTTGCGAGCCGTCTCTACACCGGCACTCGTGTGACCGCCCCGCGTCTGCGAGCGATCGAGGCGGGCGAACAGCTCATCCGCTCGACGACGGGGATCACCGTCGTGCGTTGCCGCCTTCGTGCCGATGCGGTCCTCGTCGAAGTCGGCGACGACGATCGCGAGGTGATCGACGCCGACCTGCTGACCTCGGTCAGAAGCGAGATGGCGGCGATCGAGCCGACCATCGTGTCGATCGAACTCGACGGCCGGGCCTACGAGCCAGGCCGGGCCTTCGTCGGAGCGCCGGCGGTCTGATGCACCAGCACGACCATCAACGTCAGGCCCGCGTCGGTATGCCCGAGGCGGTGCTGTGCGGGACGAAGTCGACCGAGCAGGTCGTCTCGATCGTCGCCGACCTCATCGCCGAGACGAGCGAGCCTCGGCTGCTCACGCGCCTGACCGACGAGCAAGCTCGCGAGCTCGTGGTTCGTCACGCCGACTCGATCGACATCGACACGCTGTCGCGCACCGCGTTCCTGCGCGGGACGCTGCCGCGGCGGTCTGGTCGTGTCACGGTCGTCGCTGCGGGCACCTCCGATGCGTCGGTCGCCGCCGAAGCAGCGCGAACGCTCGAGTTCAGCGGCATCGACGCCGAGCTGATCGTCGACGTCGGCGTGGCGGGATTGTGGCGACTCGAAGCGCGGCTCGACGACATCCGCTCGGCCGACATCGTCATCGCCGTGGCCGGCATGGACGCGGCGCTCGTCTCGGTGCTCGGTGGCATGATCGGCGCCCCGATCATCGCCGCTCCGACGTCGGTCGGATACGGCGTGGCAACCGGCGGTTCGACGGCGCTCAACAGTTCGCTCGCGAGCTGCGCCCAGGGTGTGAGCGTGGTCAACATCGACAACGGCTTCGGCGCCGCGTGCGCAGCGATCCGCATCCTCAACCTCGTCGCGCAGCAGCAGGCGCAGCAGTGATCGTCTGGATCGACGCGACCGCCGGCGTGAGCGGCGACATGTTCCTCGGTGCGCTCGCCGACATCGGCGTGCCGATCGAGGTGTTGCAGGCGCCGCTCGATCGACTCGACCTCGGCATCACGTTGCGGACCGAGCCGGTCACCCGGGCCAGCCTCGGCGCGGTCAAGATGCACGTCGACGTGCCCGAGACTCGCACGCTTCGGCACCTGCCCGACATCGTCGAACTGCTGCAGGTGATCGACGAACCGGTGCGGGGGAGTGCGATCGGCGTGTTCGAACGGCTCGCGGCGGCCGAAGCCGCGGCGCATCGCTCGGAGATCGACGACGTCCACTTCCACGAGGTCGGAGCGCTCGACTCGATCGCCGACATCGTCGGCGTCTGCGCCGGACTCCACCACCTGGCCGACGAGCTCGGCATGACCGCGCTGCACTGCTCGACCGTGAGCCTCGGCAGCGGTCAGACGCGGGGAGCGCACGGACCGATCCCGGTGCCGGTGCCCGCGGTCGTCGCGTTGCTGAGCGGGCGCTGCCCGGTGCAGGCCGGCCCGGCGCCGTTCGAGTCGACCACGCCGACCGGTGCCGCACTGCTCGACCAGTTCGTCGTGGAGTGGGGGCCGATGCCCGCCATGACGATCGAACAGGTCGGGATCGGTGCTGGATCGAAAGATCCCGACGAGGTGGTCAACGCGATGCGCCTCGTCAGCGGGACGCTCGCAGCCCCGACGTCATCATCGTCACGGCCTGCGAGTGCTGAGCAGGCGAGCTCGGACGACGGGCCCGACACGGGTGACCTGATCCAGATCGACGCCAACATCGACGACATGGACACCCGCCTGTTCCCGGCTGCGATCGACGCGGTACTCGCGGTTGGTGCGGTCGACGCGTGGGTCACGCCGATCGTGATGAAAAAGGGTCGCCCGGCGCACACCTTCTCGGCGCTCACCGACGAGCAGCACGCCGCAGCGGTGCGCGACACGATCTTCCGGTCGACGACCACGATCGGTCTGCGCGAGCACGTGGTGCATCGCCACACGCTGCCCCGCACGTTCAGCACGGTCGACGTCGACGGTCACCAGATCCGGGTGAAGTCGGCGACGCTGCACGGTGAGGTGGTCAACACCAGCGTCGAGTGGGACGACGTCGTCGCAGCGGCCGAGGCCCTCGACCGCCCCGCCGCCGACATCCTCACCCAAGCCACCCGCCGCACCTGACCCATCATCCGGTGTCAGACACCCGATGACGCAGGGGAGCACGATTGGAGTGCGTCAGGCTTGGTCGAGCGCGGCGCTGATCCGACTCAGGTGATCGAGATCGGTACCGCAGCAACCTCCGACGATCGACAATTGCGGAAGTCGCTCGGCGAGTTCGACATACCGCTCCGCGAGATCGGCTGCGTCGCCTCGATCGAGGTCGGGGGCGTTGTCGAGTTCCGCGTGGCTCATTCGCGACGCGTTGGCGCGAATCCCGCGCACGCGGTCCCATGGCCCTGGTGAATCGAAGACATCCGCGAAGTGCGACGGGTGCGCACAGTTGACCATGAAGTAGGCGGCTGCGCTGTCGGTCGCAGCGTCGACCTCGTCGATTGCCGCAGCGAGCGCTTGCCCGGATGGCAGACGCCCGTCGGTTTCGACCGTGAACGAGATGACGACAGGGATTCCGACGTGTTGGGCGGCGTCGACGATGCCTGTTGCTTCGTCGACATGGTTCATCGTGAATGCTGAAACGAGATCCGCTCCGGCTGCATGGAGCGAGGCGATCTGCGGGCGGTGATAGGCGGCTGCGGTGTGCCTCGACATCGCGTTGGTGATGGCGTAGCCGTCTCCGCGCGGACCGACCGTGCCACTGACAACGACGTCGACGTCGGGATTGGCCGCGCGTCGCTCGAGAAGCAATGTGACAGCACGGCGGTTTGCCGTGTCGAGTTGCTCGGGTGAGTAACCGAGGCGCATTCCCCAGTCGGGGTTTGCTCGCCAGGTGGCTGTTTCCAAGACAACGCCGGTGCGATTGCGACGCGCCAGATCGATGAGCGACTGGCAGTAGGCCGAGAGCGTGGTGCGTCCGGATTCGGTCGCGAGGAGCGGGAAGGCTGCGAAGTCGGGCAGATCGATGCCGCGGTTGAAGAGCAGGTCAGTCTCCAGGCCAGCTTCGCCGAGGAAGACCCTCCCAGCGAACTGGGGAACTCTGCGCGCTCGGCCGGTCACTGCGCAGGACACTAGATGGTTGCCGCGACCCCGGCCTCCACATCGTCGATCGGCCCGTGCCCATCATCCGGTGTCAGACACCGGATGACGGGTTCCTGTTCGTGGGGCATGTGAGGCGACAGAGGCTCGACGGCTAGCGTCGGTCGGCGATGCAACTCACCGAACCGTTCATCAGACTGCCGTTCGCGTTTGACGTCGAGAAGCTCCGGGAGGAAGTCGAGGCGCTCCCCGAGGACGCGTGGCGCCGGCACCCCACCGGCCACAAGGGCAACACGGCGGTCAGCCTGGTGTCGGTCGGCGGCGACCACACCGACGATTCGATCGGCGGACAGCAGGCCACCACCGGATGGCTGCAGCCCGACTCGTACCTCGCGCAGACCATCGCATCGTTCGGCGTGCCGGTCGGCCGTACCCGTCTCATGCGCATCGACCCGGGCGGCGAAGCGACACCGCACTTCGACGTGCACCTCTACTGGTTCGACCGGGTGCGCATCCACGTGCCGATCATCACCACCCCCGACGTCGAGTTCCAGTGCGGCGATGCGTCGGTGCACATGGCGGCTGGCGAGAGTTGGGTCTTCGACACGTTCCGTCGTCACAACGTCTTGAACCCAGGCGGCTCGCACCGGGTGCACCTCGTCATCGACACCGTCGGCACACCGGCGCTGTGGGAGATGATCCGCAACGGTGCTGGAGCGACGAACGTCGACGCGAAGACGCTGCCGTACGAGGAAGGCCGCACGCCGCTCATCCTCCCCGAGAGCTTCAACATCGCCCCCGTCATGCCGCCGGCGCAGATGCAGGCGATCTGGGCACGGCTGAGCGAACACGTGCCGACCGACGGCGCCGGTGTGGCCATCCGCGCCGAGGTCGACCAGTTCATCGAGACGTGGCAGACGCTGTGGGCGTTGCACGGATCCACCCCGAGCGCGGCCGGCTACCGGGCGGAGGTCGATCGATTCGTCGCCGCACTCCGTGCCCTGCCCGACGCCGTGATCGAGTACAACCACTCGTCGGCTGCGACGACGATCGGCACGCTGCTCGCCGCGAGTGCGCTCGCGGCCGGGCCCGACAAGGAAACTGCGGCGAGCCCGCCCGTCGTGAAGGTGCACGAGACCCCGGTGCCCGATGCGAGCAACGACGAGAAGGGCGACCCTCGATTCGATCGCCCGGTCATCATCGTGTCGCCGCCGCGCGCCGGCAGCACGTTGCTGTTCGAGACGCTCGCCAAGGCGCCGAACCTGTTCACCATCGGCCGCGAGAGCCACATGCTCATCGAGTCGATTCCGGGTCTGCGACCCAGCGACAACGACTGGCACTCGAACGAACTCACCGCCGAGCACGCCACACCGCCGGTCGTCGAGGCGCTCCGAGACGCATTCTGGAACGACCTTCGCGACCGCAACGAACAGCCGCCGCCCATGGAAGGCACCGGACTCCGCTTCCTGGAAAAGACCCCGAAGAACGCGCTGCGCATCGAGTTCCTCGACCGCGTCTTCCCCGACGCTCGCTACATCTACCTGTCACGCCCGCCGCGCGCCGAGATCTCGTCGATGATCGACGCCTGGCGCTCGGGCGGATTCGCCACCTATCCCGACCTGCCGAACTGGGAGGGCATCCCCTGGTCGCTGCTGCTCATCCCGGGCTGGCAGGACCTCATCGGCAAGTCGGTGCAGGAGATCTGCGCGAAGCAGTGGGAGTACACCACCAACAAGATCCTCGACGACCTCGACCGTGTCGCCCCGGGCCGCTGGACCGTGGCCAACTACCACCGACTCACGGGCGACCCCAACGCCGAGATCGCCCGCCTCTGCCGCTTCGCCGAACTGCCGTGGGACGATCCGCTCGACGGACCGCTGCCGCTGTCGCGTCACACGCTCACGCCGCCGGCACCCGACAAGTGGCGCCGCAACACCACCGAACTGCACGAGGTGCTCGGCACGGTCAAGGAGACCGCCGACCGCGCGAACGCGGTGTCGGGCGGACCCGGTCCGGGTGCCACGGCGGCGCCGAGAACCGCCGCACCCAAGCGCGCCGCAGCAGCCGCGCCGAAGGCGCCTGCCGGTGACGAGGTCGAGACGAACGCGGCGATCGATGCCGGCCAGCATCCGATGGGATCGGTGCACACGTCGAGCGTGCCCGAACTGCTCGGCAAGACCGGACTCAGCCTGCTGATGTCGACGTATCAGAGCGGCAAGATGGTGACGCTTCGCGAGATGGACGGTGTGCTCAACACGCACTTCACGCCGTTCCCGCGTCCGATGGGCATCGCCTGGCGACCGGGCGGCGGAGCGAACCGAGGCACCGGCGCACTGGCGATCGGTACCCGCGACGAGATCTGGACCTATCGCGATCAGCCGGCCGTTGCGCAGAAGATCGAGCCGAAGGGCACCTACGGCTCGTGCTACGTGATGCGCAACCGTCACGTCACCGGCGACATCGCGATCCACGAGCAGGCGTACGACCGTGAGGGCGAACTCTGGGTGGTGAACACTCGCTTCTCGTGCCTCAGCACCATCGATGCCGAGCACAGCTTCGTCCCGCGCTGGACGCCGCCGTGGATCTCGGGCCTCGGCCCCGAAGATCGCTGCCACCTCAACGGGATGGCGATGCGTGACGGCAAGCCCAAGTACGTGTCGATGTTCAGCGAGTCCGATCAACCGCAGGGTTGGCGAGACACCAAGGCCTTCGGTGGCCTCGTCATGGACATCGAGTCGAACGAGATCCTCACGTCGGGTCTCTGCATGCCTCACTCGCCGCGCTGGTATCGAGACCAACTGTTCATCCTCGAATCGGGCAAGGGAACGCTCAGCCGCGTCGACCTCGACTCCGGTGAGACCGAGACGATCACCAAGCTCCCCGGTTTCACGCGCGGTCTCGCATTCATCGGTCGCTACGCGATCGTCGGACTCTCGCAGGTCCGCGAATCGGTGTTCGCGGGCATCCCGCTCACCCAGACCAACGAGCCGCGTCACAGCGGTGTGTGGATCGTCGATCTCGACACCGCGAAGATCGTCGGGTTCGTGCGATTCGACGGTCTGGTGCAGGAGGTGTTCGACCTTCAGGTGATCGTCGGTGCCGGCGGAGCGGTCGACGAATCGGGCAAGCCGAGTGGCCGCCACGTGCATCTCATGGAGCTCGAGAACGAGCTGCACAACAAGTCGTTCGTGGTGCCGACCGAGGCGCTCGCAACCGCATCGAGCGACTGAAAAGGCTCGCATCGAACGTCGAAAGAAATCGAACGACGTGCACCGCAATCGGGTCTAACGTCTGACAGAGTTTCATCTTTCTCTGGAGGACTGATGGCCACTCAGCAACGTTCACACAAGCTTCCGAGGATCGGCGCCGCAACAGCGATCACCGTCGCCGGCGGCACCGTGATGATCGGCGGTCAACCCGTCGTCGCCGCGGATCTCGTCGTCACGACGGACAGCGGCGTCTTCGACGGCACGGGCGGTGACCCCGACGGTGCCGACGACGAACTCTCGCTCGCCGACGCGGTCTACGCGGCCAACCAGACCCCCGACCTCGACACGATCACGTTCGCGATACCGGGGCCCGGTCCGCACGTCATCGACGTGGCGGGTGCACTTCCCTGGATCATGGAAGATCTGGTGATCACCGGCCCTGGCGCCGACCAGTTGACGCTCACCAACTCCAACGGTTCGGCGATCTACGTCTACAACGAGGCCGACGTCACCCTGTCAGGCTTCACGATCTCGGCGCCGGCCCTGGGTGGTGTTCCCGCGATGGGCATCGATGTGGTCGAGGGAGGAATCACCACGATCCGCGATGTCGACATCGACCAGGTGGACCGTGGCGTGTGGGTCGAGAACAGCGGTGCGGCGGTCTTCGAAGTGATCATCGAGAACGTCACGGTCGATGACGCTTCGACGTTCGCTGTCGACATCGGAGATGCACAGATGCTCTCGGTCGACGGACTCACCATCACGAACAGCACCGCGGGCGTGTTCCTGCTGGCGACCGCCACCGCGTCGATCACCGGACTCGACGTGACGGGAGGCCTGTCCGGCCTGTACGCGTCGCACGTCGACGACCTGGACCTGGACGGCGCGACCATCGATGGTGCGACCACGTCAGCGGTGTTCGCGCTCGACACCGCCGACACGGCGATCAGCGGGGTGACGATCACGGGTGGCAACAACGGCGTCGTCGTCGACTCCACCGCTCCCGGCGTCGGGGTGGTTGCGGTCAGCGACTCCGTCTTCAGCGGTCAGGCGGGCACGTCGATCGACGTGAATCAGATCGCCGAACTCGACGTCGACACCACCACGATCGACACGCCCGGCGCCGTGGGCGTCGACGCCTCGACGGTGACGACGCTCACGATCACCGAGTCCGACGTCACCGAGAGTCACGAGGCTGCCGTACGTCTCGTCAACGTCGACAGCGCCGACCTCGCCGACGTCACCGCCGTGCGCACGCTCGGTGGACTCGCGGCGAACGCCGGAGCCGTCTTCGGCAATGGCGTCGCCAGCTTCGATCTCGCCGACGTCACCGTCAGCGGTGCAACCGGTGGGGCCGTCGTCGTCGCTGGGAGCGGCACGGTCACCGCAACGGGTCTCGAACTGACCGGCAACGACAACGGCGTCCGCCTCAAGGGTCCGGGCGGGTCGGTGACCGACAGCGTCATCAGTGGCAACACGTTCGCCGGCATGACGACGTCCACCGGTACCGAGACACTGTCGATCACGAACACCGAGATCAGCGACAACGGCACCGTCGGGGTGTACCTCGCCGACACCGGCCCCATGGAGGCCGACGGCGTCACGATCGAACGAAACGGTCTCGTCGACGCAAGCCCGCTCGGAGGGGTTCACTTCGCAGGCGATGCGACGCCCGACGTCTCGAGGATCGTGAACTCCACGATCAGCGGCAACGAAGGAGGTCTCGGCGGCGGAGTCTCCGTCGACGATTCCGACTCGATCGTCCTGCTGCACACCGTGACGCTCGAGGGCAACTCCGCCCCGTTCGGCGACGCGCTCGCGATCCGTGGTGATGTCGACGGTGGCGGCGAGATCAACGTCGGCAACAGTTCGATCACCGGGCACACGGGCGTCGCGTCCGAACTGTTCGCATCGCAGAACGGCCTGATTCAGATGTACGGATCAACGATCGATGCCAACGCAGGATCGTCGGTCGTTGAGTCGGTCGGCGACGGCGACGTGGCCGTGCAACTCTCGGAGATCACCTCCAATGACGCTTCGGCGTCGCTGATCCGTGCGAGCGGCGGCGCGGTCGACATCGACACGTCGACGGTCACCGACAACACGGCCCGGACACTCGTCGAAGCCGAAGGATCCGGTGCGGTGAACGTGACGCAGTCGACCCTGACGCAGAACACGGCCGTCGACGCGCTGGTCGCGGCCGACACCTCAGGCGCTGTCGAACTGGCTTTCGCGACCGTGACCGACAACTCGCTCACCGATGCGGCAAGCACGGTCTTCGAGCACGACGGGTCCGGTGTCTTCCAGGTCGACAGCAGCATTCTCGCTGGTAACACGGTTTTGGGGTGGGTCGATGCTCCGCTCGCTGCGCCGGACCCGGAGGTCGACTACTCGCTGATTCCGGTCGTGTCCGGCAGCGACGTCGACGGCGCGAACAACATCGTCACCGACGACCCCGAACTCGGCCCGTTGCAGAACAACGACGGACCCACGCCCACCATGCTCCCCGACAAGGGGTCGCCCGCCATCGACGCGGCCAACCCGACCCCTCCCGACCCGCCGTCGTCGGATCAGCGCGGTCTGGAGCGAGAGGTCAACGGTCGATCCGACATCGGCTCGGTCGAGCGGCAACTCTCGCCGTTCGTGATCGGTCTGCCACCGGCCCGCGTCCTCGAGACACGAACCGGCCCGACCTACAAGACGATCGATGGCGAGGACGAAGGGATCGGTCGCCGCACCAACGGGCAGGAGACGATGTTGCAGATCGCCGGCCGTGCCGGTGTTCCCGCCGACGCGGAAGCGGTCGTGATCAACGTGACCGGCGTCGACCCCGACGGAGTGGGTTTCGTCACCGTGCATCCGTGCCTGGTCAACCCACCGCTCGCCTCGTCGCTCAACTTCCGCGGTGACGTCGACAGCGGCAACGAGATCGTCGCCGAGCTCACCGCCGACGGCAAGCTCTGCCTGTTCAACCGCGGCGTGACCGACCTGGTCGTCGACGTCGTGGGCTACGTGCCGAACGACTCGCGCTACTCGCCGGTCGGCCCTGCCCGACTGCTCGACACCCGCGACACCGGTGCCACGATCGACGGCCTGTTCGAGAAGGGTGGCACCCGGCTCTCCGACACCGAACTCGAACTCGACGTCGCCGGGCGTGGTGGGGTGTCGTCCGACGCCACCGCCGTGGTGATCAACGTGACCGCGGTGAAGCCCACCGGCATAGGCTACGTCACGGTCCACCCGTGCCTGCCGACCGAACCCAACGCGGCGTCGCTCAACTTCGAAGCGGGGGTCAACCGCGGCAACGAGATCGTCGCCGAACTCGACGACGACGGGAAGCTCTGCCTGTACACGTGGGGATCGGCCGAACTGATCGTCGACGTGGTCGGCCAACTCACCGACGAGAACACCTACGACACCGTCCCGCCGGCTCGCCTCTACGAGACCCGATCCGCACCGAACGGCACCATCGACGACCGCCAGGAAGACCAGGGTCGTCTCGACGCCCGTGAGGTCGTGACGGTCGAAGCGGCCGGTCGCGCCGGAGTGCCTGCCGACGCAAAGGGAGTGGTCGTCAACACCACGGCGATCCGCACGGCCAACCGCGGCTTCCTGACGGTGTGGGACTGCACCGGCACCATGCCGCTCGCCGCATCGCTCAACTACACCACCGGCGAGATCGTCGGCAACGAGTTGGTCGTCGAGCTCAACGCCGACGGCGAGTTCTGTGTGTTCTCCAACCGGGCCACCGACCTCACCGTCGACGTCGTCGGCTATCTGAGCTGAACCGGCACGTCACCCGCGACCCGTGTCTCCCCCGGACCTGGACCGAGGGAAACACGGGTCGAGCGACATGATCGGCTGGGAGTCGGCTCGCTAGGGTCTGCGTCGAGCGGTGGGCTGAGCGGTCGCCGAGACACGATCGAACGCCGGGAGGGCACATGAACACGTCGAGACATCGGCGCGACGCCACGTGGCTGCGGCCGATGGCGGCGTGCGCACTGGTGACAGCGTCGTTCCTCACGAGCACGGTGGATGCGAGCCCGGTCGTGTCGCCATCGCCGGGCGCGACAGCGATCCCGGTCGACGAATCGATCGCCGTCGAGCGAGCGCTCGACTTCCTGGCCGATGGCGAACAACTCGCCGATGCGAGCGCGCGCACCGACGCGCTGTCGGACACGTCGCCCGCCACGAGCGACGCCGACTACGCCGTGTCGTCGGTGGTGCCGAACGACGGCAACGGCCTGACCCACGTGTACCTCCAGCAACAGATCGACGGCATCGACGTCAACGGTGCGATCGCGAACGTGGCGGTCGGATCCGACGGCGAGGTGGTCACGGCGGCCGTCCGGACCGCCGACGGCGCGCAGCTCGCCGACGCGCCGCGAGATGCGGCGCTCGCTCCGACCCGCATCTCGTCGAGCGAGGCCGCGCGTTCGGCCGCCCAAGCGATCGGGGTCACGCCGACCGCTCCCTTCGTCGAGCTCACCGACCGGATCGGCCCGGAGTTGCGCCACGAGCTCAGTGACGGGGGCGTGTCGCGCACCCCGATTCCGGCTCGTCTGGTCTACGAACCCGCCGACGACGACCTGCTCGACGATCTGCACGGCGGCGCTCGCGGTGAACTCCGTCTGGCCTGGGAACTGACGATCGACAGCGTCGACAGCGACCACTGGTGGGTCGTGAGCATCGACGCACAGACGGGAGTCGAACTCGACCGCTACGACCTCGTCGTCCACGAACACCTGGATCATGACGATCACGACGCTCACGACGAGGGCAACCCGCAGCAGGACGCGCGTGCGGGTCTCGCTCCGGCCTGGTTCGTTCACGACCGTTTCGGAGCGTCGTCGGGGAAGGACGCCGATCACCACGCTGGGGCACTGGTGCGCGCCGACGGCCCGACGCCTGGCACCCCCGGTCTTCACGGTGGCGGGCTCGACGGCCTCGTCGACGACGGCTCGTCGTATCGCGTGTTCGCCCCGCCAGCAGAGTCGCCGAGCCACAGCGCGCCCGTCGACACCACCTCGGTCGTCGTCGAACCCGCCGACGACGTCGCGTCCCCGTTCGGCTGGCACGACACCGACGGCGTCGACGGTCCGGAGTCGACGCTGACCGTGGGCAACAACGTCACGGCCGGACTCGACCTGTTGAACGACGACGTGATCGACGCGGGAAGCAGCCCCGACGGCGGAGCCGGACTGGCGTTCGACTTCCCTGTCGACCTCGGTGCCGAACCATCGACCTATCGAGACTTCTCCGTCACGAGCCTGTTCTTCTGGAACAACTACGCCCACGACGCGCTCTACCGATACGGCTTCGACGAGACGTCGGGCAACTTCCAGGTCGACAACCACGGCCGGGGCGGCGAGGGCGGCGATCCGGTGATCGCCGAGTCGCAGGACAGCGCCGGCAAACCCGCCACCACGACCACCCGGAACAACGCAAACTTCGCCACGCCGCCCGATGGCATGTCGCCGCGCATGCAGATGTATCTCTTCACGTCGACCGTCCCGAGCCGCGACAGCAGCCTCGACGGTGGCGTGGTCGTGCACGAGTACGCCCACGGCCTCTCCAACCGCCTCACCGGCGGGCCCGCCGCAGCCAACTGCCTCCACAACGACGAGCAGATGGGCGAAGGCTGGAGTGACATCGTGGCACTGCTGCTCACCATGCAGGGTGACGGGGCCGCCGACCGACAGCGCGGGATCGGCACCTACGCGAGCGGTCAACCGATCGACGGGCCGGGTATCCGCGGCATCGCCTACGCCACCGGCGGGCCGGCCGGTCACAATCCGTGGACCTTCGACACCGTGGCCGGCACCGGCAGTTCGGCGCATCGGCTCGGGGCGGTGTGGGCGCAGATGTTGTGGGAGATGACGTGGGCGCTCGTCGACGAGCACGGCTTCGACAATGACCTCGTGCACGGTTCGGGCGGCAACAACCTGGCGATGCAACTCATCGTCGACGGCCTCAAACTGCAGCCGTGCTCACCCGGCTTCGTCGACGGTCGTGACGCGATCCTGCAAGCCGACGCGATCAACAACGGTGGCGCCAACACTTGCCTGATCTGGGAGGCGTTCGCGTCGCGCGGCCTCGGCCACGGTGCCGACCAGGGCAGCTCGGGCGACCGTCGCGACGGCATCAGCGACTTCACCGTCCCACCGGCGTGCCAGACGCTGAGCCTCGACGCGCCCGGTGATGCATCCCCGGGCGACGTCGTCACCTACACGCTCACGGCACACAACGAGGCGCTCACGCCCGCCACCGGCGTGGTCGTCAGCACCCCGGTGCCGGTCGGCGCTACCTACGTGCCCGGCAGCGCGACCTGTGGGGGAGCGCTGTCGGGAGGATCGGTCGAGATGATGATCGCGGTGATCGCACCCGCGTCGAGTGTCGCGTGCGGGTTCGACGTTCGGATCGACGACGCTGCCGGGTCGGCGTACGTCGTCGACGACCTCACCTCGATCGACGGCTGGGAGCGGCCGGAGGTACTTGGTACGAACACGTGGGCGCCGATCGCGGTCCCGATCTTCGACGAGCCGGGTGAGTTCGGCGTGCGGTCGCCGAGTTCGCCGTCCGACCAGATCATTGCGCTGTCGTCGCCGGTTCCGGTCGAGACGGCGACCGAACTGCGCTTCAGCCACGCGTTCTCGATCGAGACGGCATACGACGGCGGCGTCGTCGAAGTGTCGATCGACGGCGGTGCGAGCTGGACTGATCTCGGCCCCCACTTCGTCAACGGCGGATACACCGAGACCATCGACCTCGACGAAGGAAACCCGCTCGCCGGTCGCGACGCGTTCTCCGGCGGCTTCTACTTCATGTCGTCGACGGTCGATCTCGGTGCCTTCGCCGGTCACGACGCACTCGTGCGCTTCCGGCTCGGCACCGACAACGGCAGCGGTTCGAGCGGCGGTGTCTCCTGGGCGCTCCTCGACGTCGAGATCGGGATGCCGGACGCCGTCGCGGCGGTGTCGACCATGTCGTCCGACACGGGCCCGACGGTGCAGGCGACTGCGCGAACCGAGATCACCGGCGCGCCGTTCCTGGTCGACCGCCCAGACCCCGATCCCGATCCCGACCCCGATCCGGACCCGGACCCGGACGCCGACCCGGATGTGTTCACGTCGATCCAGCCGGCACGACTTCTCGACACACGGGCGACGGGTGCGACGACCGACGGGATCGCCCAGGGTCGCGGTCGAGTCACGGCCGCCACCGAGATCACGGTTCCGATCGCCGGTCGCGCCGGCGTGCCGCCCGACGCACAGAGCGTGATCGTCAACGTGACCGCGATCCGACCGGAACGAGTCGGCTTCCTCACCGCGTACCCGTGCCTCGACCGGCGGCCGCTGGCGTCGAGCCTGAACTACAGCTCCGGAGTCAACCTGGGCAACGAGATCGTCGCCGAACTCGACGCGAGCGGCGACGTGTGCATCTTCACGAGCGCCGCCGTCGACCTCACGGTCGACGCGGTCGGCTTCGCTCCGGTCGGATCGTCATACGTGCCGGTCGAGCCGTCCCGTGTGCTCGACACCCGTGACGCCGAGGCGACGGGCGCCGGCGAACAGATCGAGGTGCAGGTCACCGGCCGAGCCCGCGTGCCCGACGGTGCGGCGAGCGTCGTCGTCGAGGTGACCGCGATCAACCCATCGGCCACCGGCTTCGTCAGCGTGCACCCGTGCCTCGGACAGCGACCGCTGACCTCGAGTCTCAACGTGACCGCCGGCATCACGCGGGGCAACCAGATCGTCGCTCAGCTCGACGACGACGGGAAGGTCTGCCTCTTCACGTCGACCACGACCGACCTGACACTCGACGTCACCGGGCACCTGCCGGCGGACGCGGGCCTCACCGCCGTCGCGCCCGCACGGCTGTTCGACACTCGAACGAACGGTGAGACGATCGACGGTGTCGGAGCCGGGGGAGGAGCCCTGCGACGCGACGAGATTCGCACGATCGCCATCGCCGGCCGAGGTGGCGTTCCGGCCGACGCGACGGCGGTGTCGATCAACGTCACCGCCGTCAGGCCGTCGAGCGCCGGCTTTTCGACGGTGTTTCCCTGTGGCGAGCCGCCGCTGGCCTCGAGCCTCAACTTCACAGCGGCCACCACCGGCGGAAACGACCTGTTTGCAGGGCTTTCGCCTGATGGAGAGCTCTGCGTGTTCGCTAGCGCCGACACCGATCTGACCGTTGATGTGACCGGTTACACGACCTGATCTCACCGTTTGTGGCCGCGCGACTTTACGGCCTACCTACTTGTCGGTAGGCTGCGTTTCGTGAACGATTCAGAGATCATCTTCGAGCTCACGCCCGTGATCGAAAAGCTGCTCGAACGTCACCTCGCGACCACCAAGGAGTGGTTTCCGCACGAGCACGTGCCGCACAGCCGCGGCCGTGATTTCGAGCCGGGACACGTGTGGTCGGAAGCCGACGTCGACCTCGACGGGCACGCCCTCACCCCCGAGGTCCGCTCAGCGCTCTACGTCAACCTGCTGACCGAAGACAACCTTCCGTACTACTTCCGCACCGTCGAGTCGATGTTCGGCCGCGAAGGCGCCTGGGGCGAGTGGGTTCGCCGCTGGACCGCCGAAGAGGGCCGCCACTCGATGGTGATCTACGGCTACCTCGCGGCCACGCGAGCGATCGACCTGGTCGAACTCGAACGCGGCCGGATGGCGCAGGTGTCGCGCGGCGAAACCCCCAATCCGGCTTCGCTGCACGAAGGCTTCGTCTACCTCGCCCTGCAAGAACTCGCCACCCGCATCTCGCACCGCAACACCGGCCTGCAAATGGGCGACCCCGTCGGCTACGAAGTGATGAAGCGCGTGTGCGGCGACGAGAACCTGCACCAACTCTTCTACCGAGACCTCGCCGCAGCGGCGGTCGAAGCCGACCCCAACACGATGATGATCGCGATGGAGAAGCAGGTCCGCTCGTTCGCCATGCCCGGCACCGGCATCCCCGACTTCGACCGGCACGCCGCACTCATCGCACAGGCCGGCATCTACGACCTGCAGATCCACCACGAGCAGATCCTGGCGCCGGTCGTTCTCCGACAGTGGGACGCGGCCAACATCAGCGGTCTCTCGGGCGACGGCGCCGAAGCGCAGGAGAAGCTCATGAAGCGCATGGCGCAGAGCGAACGCGTCGCCAAGCGCTACGGCGAGAAGCGCGAGCGCGCCAAGGCCGCCGCCGAACAGATGCAGCCCGCCTGAGCGCTGATCGAGTCCGAGCGGGGAGTGGTCCCCGGGTGAATTCGGCAGCGGGTTCCGACCACATCTGTCAGACTGCGGCTTGATCCGGAGGCAGGCGGACGGTCTGCTGGGCGACTCGAAGGACATCACATGCGCAAACTGCCGACTGCTCGACGCCATCGACTCGGGGTGGTGCTCGCAGTGTCGCTCGCCATCTCGTCGAGTGTCGTTTCCGCGCAGGAGACGAGCGACGACGCACCACCGTCGACGCCGGTACCGGACGACGCCGTGCCGATCGACGACGAGGCGGCGATCGCCGTTGCCCGAGCTTTCGTGGCGAGCGGGTCGGATCTCGACTCGATCACGCACCGAGTAGACGGTTCTGCCGACATGCCGGCGACACCGCTGGCAGCCGAATCGCTCGACGACGTGGTGTCACGATCGGAGTTCGCCGACCAGGTCGACGACAGCCTGGAGGCCCCGGAGGTCTCGGTGAGCGCGGTCGTCCCCGCCGAACACAACGCCACGTCGAGCGTGTACCTCCAGCAGACCGTCGACGGCATCGACGTGCGCGGCGCGGTCTCGGTGGTCACCGTCGGCTCGCGGGGCGACGTGCTCGCTGCCAACGATTCGTTCCGCTCGACCGCCGACGACGCCGACGCTCCCTCGCCCACGCCGTCGTTGAGCGTCCTCGACGCTGCCGCGGCGGCCGTCGCGGCGCTCGACATCGAACCGACCGCCGACTTCGAAATCCTCCAGTCGGCCGGCGATGCCGAACAAAACCACGAACTCACCGCCTCGGGTGTGTCGCGCTCCACCATTCCGGCCCGCCTGGTCTACGAACCGGTCGACGACAAGACCACCCGTCTTGCGTGGGAGTTCCTCATCGACAGCACGGCATCGAACGACTGGTGGCGCATCCGCATCGACGCCGAGACCGGTGTCGAGTTGAGCCGCTTCAACCTCGTCGTCCACGAGTCCGATCCGTCGGGCCACGACGGCCACGATCACGGCGTCGCTCACATCGACGAGCTCGTGAGCGCCGGGGCCGGCGAGATCGATGCTCGCGATGCGTTCAGCGGTTCGGCCGCGCCGTCGTTCACCGCAGGCGGTTCGAGCAACCCGGTCGCCGACGGCTCGAGCTACCGCGTCTTCGCTGCTCCCGCCGAGTCGCCGCACCACACCTCGCCGGTCGACACCCGGACGCTGGTGACCGAGCCAGCCGACGCGGTGGCATCGCCGTACGGGTGGCACGACACCAACGGCGTCGCCGGCGCGGAAACCACCAACACGTCCGGCAACAACGTCGACGCCGGCACCGACCGCAACGGCGACAACGTCATCGACTCCAACAGTCAGCCGAGCAATGCCGGCCTCGACTTCGACTACCCGTTCGAAGACGTCGTCGTCGGCCCGCAGGGCTACATCCCCGCAGTGGTCACCAACCTCTTCTACTGGAGCAACCTCACCCACGACTTCCTGTACGCCTACGGGTTCGATGAAGCAGCGGGCAACTTCCAGCGCAACAACTACGGCCGTGGCGGACTCGGCGGCGACGCCGTCATCGCAGAAGCCTTGGACGAGTTCACCGACGAGGTGTCGCTCAACAACGCGAACTTCGCGACACCGCCCGACGGTCATGCGCCGCGGATGCAGATGTATGCGTTCTGCACCACGCTGGGCAACAGTTGTATCGACGAGGAGCGCCGGTCGAGCAGCATGGATGCGGGGGTGATCACGCACGAGTACGCGCACGGCCTGTCGACGCGCCTCACAGGTGGCCCCGCCTACGACGAATGTCTCGACAACGCCGAACAGCAGGGCGAAGGGTGGAGCGACATCATCGCGCTGCTGATGACGATGCAGGGCGACACGGCCGCCGACCGCAAACGCGGCATCGGTACGTACGTGACCGGAGAACCGACCACCGGGCTCGGCATTCGCGGGTATCGCTACGCCACCGGCGGGCCGGGTGGCGACAACCCCTGGACCTACGACTCGATCAAGTCGGGCACGTTCTCGGTGCACCGCATCGGGTCGATCTGGGCCGAGTTCCTGTGGGAGATGATCTGGGCGCTCGTCGACGAGCACGGGTTCGATCCCGACCTGATGCACGGCACCGGCGGCAACAACATCGCCACGCAACTCATCATCGACGGCCTCAAGTTGCAGCCGTGCTCGCCTGGCTTCGTCGACAGCCGGGACGCCATCTTGCAGGCCGACGCGATCAACAACGGCGGGGAGAACACCTGCCTCATCTGGGACGTCTTCGCCGAGCGTGGTCTCGGCGTCGGCGCGAGCCAGGGATCGTCCGACGATCGGATGGACGGCGTCGAAGACTTCACCGTGCCGTCGTCGTGCGAGCTCTCGTTCGGCGTCGCCGCACCCGCCGAGGTCGGCCCGGGCGACACGATCACCTACACGCTCACCGCCAACAACGAGACCGGTGGCATGGTGAGCGGAGCGACCATCGCGGCACCTGTTCCGAGTGGCGCCAGCTACGTCGGCGGTTCGGCAACGTGTGGGGGATCGCTCGCCGGTGGCATCGTCACGATGCCCGTCGGGTCGCTCGCCGACGGTGCGTCGGCGACGTGTACGTTCGACGTGACCGCAGCGTCGGGTCAGTACGGCTCCGTCGACCTCGACGAACGATTCGAGAGCGGCCTGAGCAACTGGCGGACGCGCCGGGGGCCGTCGGCGTACACCAACAACTGGGAGCTCTTCACGTTCAGCAGCGGCCGTCGCTCGGCGACTGCCGACGCCACCGACGGCACGAGCGACCAGTACCTCGAACTCGCACAGCCCGTCGCCGCGCAGGCGAACCTCTCGATGTACATCGAGCACGGCTTCTCGCTGGAAGCGGGACTCGGTTCGACGGGCTACGACGGAGCGGTGATCGAAGCGTCGACGAACGGGGGATCGACCTGGGTCGATCTCGGGCCGTACATGACCCAGAACGGGTACAACCGCACCATCGCCTCTGGCTTCGGCAGCCCGATCGCCGGTCGCAGTGCGTTCAGTGGTGAGACTTCATCCCTCGTCGCCACGAGAATCGATCTGTCTGCGTTCGCCGGCGACGACGTGCGGGTCCGATTCCGGCTGGCCAGCGACGAGAGCGAAGACGACTTCGGCTTCTGGGTCGTGCCGACCGTCCGCCTGGTCAACAGCGAAGTTCGCGTCGAGACCTCGCCGACGCTCACGTCGTCGGCGGGCACCGTGACGCAGCGGGCCTCGACTCGCGTGTCCGACGAGCCGGCGCCGCCGAACCTCGGCGATGTCGTCACGCCGGTCACGCCGGTCCGCCTGCTCGACACGCGTCCGAACGGCGAGACCATCGACGGCACGCAGGAGCAGATCGGCAAACGCTCGGCCGGGTCGTCGCTGAAGATCCCGGTCGCCGACCGTTCGACCGTGCCCGCCTCCGCAGGCGGCGTCGTGGTCAACGTCACCGCCATCGGCCCCGAGGGGACCGGCTACTTCACGGTGCATCCGTGCCTGTCGCCGGTGCCGGTCGCCTCGAGCCTCAACTACACGGCGGGGGTCAACCTCGGCAACGAGATCGTCGCCGAACTCGACTCGTCGGGCGACCTCTGCATCTTCACGAGCGCAAGGACGCACATCACCGCCGACGTCGTCGGCTATCTGCCCGCGTCGTCGGCGTACGGCGCGGTCACGCCTGATCGCCTCCTCGACACTCGCAGCTCCGGTGGGCTCGATGCCGGTGAGCAGGTCTCGCTGCAGGTCGGCGGTCGTTCGGGCGTGCCGAGTAATGCCGGTTCGGTGATCGTCAACGTCACGGCGATCCGTCCGGCAACCAATGGCTTCGTCACGTCGCACGCCTGTCTGTCGCCGCGGCCGCTCTCGTCGAGCCTCAACTACACGGCGGGCTACACGCGGGGCAACGAGATCGTCGCCGAACTCGACTCGTCGGGCAAGATGTGCCTGTTCACGTCGTCGAAGACCAACCTGTCGGTCGACATCGTCGGCTACCTGCCGACGGGCACCACCGTCAACGCTGTCACCCCGAGTCGTCTGCTCGACAGCCGTTCGAACGGCGGCGCGACCATCGACGGGGAATCGGCGGGCATCGGCGTGCGACCTGCCGGGGCCACGACGGCCGTGGTCATCGGCGGACGCGGTGGGGTGCCCGAGAACGCATCGTCGGTGTTGATGAACATCACGGCGATCCGGCCAGCCGGCAACGGGTACGTCACGGTCGCCCCGTGCGGGGTGCCACGCCCCAACGCCTCGAGCCTGAACTTCGTCGGGGGCGTCAACGGCGGCAACGACATCATCATCGGGCTGGGTGACGACGCGTCGATCTGCATCTTCAACAGCACCGCCACCGATCTCAGCGTCGACGTCACCGGCTACGCGCTCTGACGGGCGCCGCGCCCATGCCGCGAGGGCGTGTCGATCGATCAGCTCAGAGCTGATTGGCGGCGATGAAACTGCGGTAGACGTCGAGCAGCGACTGCTTCTGGACGTCGGAGAGGGCGTCGTCGAGCATGATCGCGGACTCGGTGGTGACGGTGTCGGTGGTCTCGTCGTCGTCGGTGTTGCGGCCGAGGAAGCGCATCAGGCGATCGGCGGGGACGTTGAGTGCCCCCGACAATCCGTGCAGCACTCGCACCGATGGTTCGTGGAGGCCGCGTTCGAGTTGGCTCAGGTAGGCGTCGCTGAGGTCGGCCAGTTTCGCGAGTTCTCGTTGGCTCAGCTCGGCGAGCTTGCGTTGGCTGCGAATGAAGTCGCCGAGTGCGCCACTGCCGGCAGATTCTGAGTCGCTCATGATGGCTCCGATCGTACGGGAAAACGACCACGAGCCCGCCAGCGCCGGGGGAGGCGATGGCGGGCTCGTCGGTCAGGGGGTCACTTCTTCGCGCTGGCCTTCTTGGCCGACTTGCGGGCCGAGGTCGTGGTGGCCTTCGGAGCGATGTCGGCGGGGAGCATGTCGATCACCCGGGCGTTGAGGTCGCGGTTCATGTCGGCGGCGCGCTCGACGAAGTCGATGTAGCGCTTGCCGGCTTCGGCGGGCGTCGGCACCGGAACGGGGAGCTCGACGCTGGGGAGGCGGTCGGCCGACTTGACGGCGAAGTCGATCGCGGTGCGGTTGGCGTCGACGACCGAGTCGATCATGCGAGCGTTGGCGTCGTTGACGGTGCTGACCATCTGCGTGGTTGCGGACTGGATCTGGCTGGCGAGGGTGTCGGTGAACTTCATCATGATGCGTAGTTTACTACGCATGTCGAAGAATGCAACCAACCTGCGTGAAATAGTACGCAACCGACGAGACGGGGTGAGGCGGGTCGAGACGAGATCCGGCCGAGGGACGACGCATCCTGGAACGTGGGTGCGGCGGTCGACCTGGCAAGATGGTCGGCATCGACACGGCACGAATCGATCAATGGTTGTGGTCTGTGAGGCTGACCAAGACGCGCGCCGATGCAGCGGCTGCGTGCCGGGCCGGCCACGTGAAGGTCAACGGCAAGTCGGCCAAGCCCGCCACCCCCGTCAAGGTGGGCGACCGCGTGGAAGCCCGCCTCGGCCAGCGCGAGCGCGTCGCCGAGGTCACCGCGGTCATCGCCAAGCGTGTCGGCGCGGCCATCGCTGCCGACTGCTTCGTCGATCACTCGCCGCCGCCGCCCGATCGGGTGAGTGATGCGGTGCTGTTCGGCGTGCGCGACCGAGGCGCGGGGCGACCGACCAAGCGCGATCGCCGTCAGACCGACAAGCTCCGCGGTCGCGGCTGACACTCACGTCGGCGGTGTCGCACGACGACACGTCGGGTGCGTCCCATTCGTCCGGCTGAGCCGGTGAACGGCTACGTCACAGGCTCAGGTGGTGCCGAGGCGTGTCGCTCGGCGCAGGCCACGGTCGACGAGACCGTCGATGCCATCGTCGAGGCGTGCTCCCGGCGTGCGGAGGAATCCGAGATCGGCCACGTCGTAGTTGCCGAGGTTGGGGACGATCGCCTCGAGTTCGCTGCTTCCGGCGCCCATCCACGACGCGAAGGTCGCGGCGTACTGGTCGACCGACGTGGATGGCAGCAGGCGTCCTCGGCCGACGTCGTCGGGTCCGTCGTCGGCGATGACCGGGACTTCGCCGAACACGCGCTTGCCGCGGACCGACCCGCCCATGACGAGGTGGTGGCCACCCCATCCGTGGTCGCTGCCGTCGCCGTTGCTGGTGAGCGTTCGCCCGAAGTCGGAGGCGGTGAACGACGTGACGTTCTCGGCGGCGCCCATGTCCTGCGTCATCCGGTAGAACTCCGAGAGCGACCCGTTGAGGCCGGCGAGCAACGACGGATGCCGGGCGGCGAGACCGCTGTGGTTGTCGAAGCCACCCATCGCCACGAAGAACACCTGCCGCTTCAGACCCAGCGTGTCTCGGCCTGCGGCGATGAGCTTGGCGACCATCTTGAGTTGGCTCGACGCACGGACGAGATCGTTGTTGTCGGATTCGAGATCGAATCGAGCGTCGAAGTCGTAGCGGGCTTCGGCGGTGGCGACCGCCGCGGCGAGCTCGTCTGCGGCGTCGAGTGCCCGCTTCGAGATCGTCGAGTACGACGACGGGAACATGCCGGGCTGTTGGAGTTCCATGATCTCGCGAATGCCGGCGTCGGCGGGGTCGTATCGGAACGTGTCGGTGCGGAGTTGGGTGACACCGCGGCTCGACACCTGATACTGCAGCGCCTCGCGCCCGGTCATCATCACCGCGTTGCCGGCGACCGACACGCAGGTGAACGTGGACGATGAGGCGTTGCCGTCGAGGACGAGGTCGGCGATGCGGCCACCCCACCCGGTGGTGGCTCCCTCGGGTGACGACGACTGCCAGTACGACTGCTGGTCGTTGTGGGAGAACAGCTGCGGCGGACGGTTCGAGTGAATCTGGTAGCCCGCTTTGTCGAGCGGTCGCACGAGCGTGCCGATGTTGGGCAGCACGGCCAACGCACCGTCGTTGAAGATGTCGTGGAGGTCGGCGAGTTCGGACGCGAACCCGAAGGTGCCGGCGCCGTCGAACCCTCCGGCGGGGCTGATCGGGAGGATGTCGGACTGTGGTCGCGCGATGCCGGATCGAGCGGCGGTGTAGGCCGCATGGCTCGTCGGGTCGTTGGGGACGAACGTGTCGTAGTGGTCGTTGCCCCCGTACATGAACAGGCAGACGAGTGCTCGATAGTCGTCGGTCGCACCGGGCGCAGCCGACGCGAGACCGGCGAGATCGAGCGCCCAGGGAGCGGCGAAACCGGCGCCGGCGACAGCGGCGCCGCGTCGCAGGAACTCTCGGCGAGTGTGCGATCCGTTCATCTCAGCGCTCCCACAGGAAGTCGGTGGAGGCGGCGATCATCATGGCGGCGCCCATCACGCGGTCGAGGTGGACGTCGGAGCGACGGCGGACGTGGTAGTCCTCCGTGCGGTCGGCGTCGTAGTTCTCGTCGTAGATCTCGATCACTCGGCGGACCACGATGTCGCGCACGGCTGTCGACAGGCCGGCGGGGCACAGCCGGGCCGCGAGCTCGTCGACCAACTCGCCCGCCTCACTCTGGGTCACCGACTTGGAGTCGACCATGGCGAGCAGGTCGTCGACGTCGAAGAAGATCTGGACTCGGTATTCCTCGGGGCTGTCTCGGTTGTAGGTGCGTCCGGGCGGGCGGCGCAGGAAGCGAGCGAGGAAGTTGACCCAGCCGATGGCGGTCGTCTCGTTCGCCAACTGCATCTCGGGTGACGCGAGTCCGGCGTCGCCGATCGCCGACTGCGGCGGCACGTAGCCGGGTCGGTAGAAGTTGAACACCGACGGTGCGTCGAACGGCTGCTGCGAGAGTTCGGTCGACTGGTCGCCGAGGTTGTCGAGGATCCACGGAAGATGTGTCGACTCGACACCGAGCGCTCGGGCGAGCACGGTGAAGCGCAGCGTGGGTTCGCGGAGCTTGCCGAACGACGGGTCAGGGGTGGCCGGCCAGGCGTCGTCGTCGGTCAGGATCGCGCGCACGACGGCGGCGAGATCACCGCGTTGGCCCGATCCGTTGTCGGCGAACACCGCGGCGCACCGGCCGATGTAGGCGGGCGAAGGGTTCGACGTGACGAGACGCTGGATCAGTTGGTGGCAGATGAACGGCCCGACGTTGGGGTGGTCGGCGAGCGTGTCGAGCGCGATCGCAAGGCTCTCGTCGAGGGTTCGCGTCTCGCTGGCCGGAATGGTCGTACCGAGAAACCGCTTGGCACCGGTCTCGTGATAGCGCTCGGCGTACTCGCCGGTCGACAGCATCGGCAGTGCGAATCGATTCATGTCGTCGTCGATCTGCACGGCGACGAAGCCGGTGAAGACGCGAGCAAGTCCGAGGATGTCGTCGGTGTCGTAGGTCGGGATCGGCTGGCCGGCCCCGTCGGTCTTGCGCGTGCCGTCTTGGTGCAGTTCCCACAGACCGATCGAGAACAACTGCATCACTTCGCGGGCGTAGTTCTCGTCGGGCACCGTCCCGCGTCGCTCGTCGGCGCGGCGATTGCGGTTGTAGGTGAGGTAGTTGCCCATCGCCGACGATCGGGTCACCGCCTCGAGAAGCTCCCGATACGTGCCGAAGCAGTGCTGTTCGAGGATGTCGGCGTAGACAGCGACCTCGCGGTCGTTGAGTTCGGCGTCGGAGGCCACGAGGATCTGCGAGAGGGCGTAGGCGACCCGCTTGCGGAGTTGATCCGCATCCGAGAGGTAGCTCTGCCAGATCGACGAGTGGAACCGCACGCCGGCGACGCGTCGAGCGTGGTGTGTCTGGGCGGGGGTGCGCGAGAACTGGTCGTCGAGCCACGCATCGATCCCGACCGACAGGAGGTGATCGACCTCGGCGGGCGTGCCACCGAACGTGGCGCGCTGCAGGAACCGCACGGCGTCGGGCCGGGTCAACACGGCCGGAGCAGCTTCGACAAGGGTCACCCTCGCGTATCGGCGAGACAGGTCCGGACGCGGAGTCAAGAACTCGTCAAGATCTCACGAAATCATCAAGGACGCGAAGCTGCCGTTTCCGACGTCCTGGCACCGTCACCACCTCCACCGCGCCGCAGCGCAGAGATAGTATTTCGCCTTCTGCCTGCCTCAGACGTCCACCGAACTGCACACACCGCGGCGACCGCGAGCGATTTCGCCACCGCACCGCCGCGCCCGTCGTTCGGCGGGATGTGGGCGCTCTTCGCCGGTCTCGGCTTGATGATGGTCGGCAACGGTCTCAACGGTGCGGTCATCGGCATCAGGTCGGGAACCGAAGGCTTCAGCGTGGTCGTGACGGGTGTGGTCATGGCGGCCTACTTCGCCGGGTTCCTGCTGGCGCCGAGCATCGTCGTCAAACTCATCCCGTCGGTCGGGCACATCAGAGTTTTCGCCGGGCTCGCGTCGACGGCGTCGAGCGCCGTGCTCATGCACGCCGTGTCGGTGTTGCCCCTCAGTTGGGCGATCATGCGCTTCATCTTCGGCTTCTGCATGGCCGGCCTGTACATCGTGATCGAGTCGTGGCTCGGTGCGATGTCCGACGCGTCGAACCGGGGACGCACGCTCGCCATCTACATGATCGTGTCGATGGGCGGCCTCGGCGCCGGCCAGTACCTCGTGGCGCTCGCCGACCCGAGCGGGTTCCGGCTCTTCGTGGTCGCGTCGGTGCTGGTCTCGATGTCGCTCGTTCCGATCACCCTCGCCGCCACCACACGAGCTCCGCAGGTGTTGCTGCCCGAAGGGGTGTCGGTACGCGAACTGATCCGCACCGTGCCCACCGGCGTGCTCGGGTCACTGATGTCGGGAGCCGCTGCGGGCATGGTGTTCGGACTCGGAGCCGTGTACGCGACGGCGATCGGCTTGAGCCTCGAACGCACCGGCTTCTTCCTCGTCGCGCCCACGATCGGTGCGATCATCTTTCAGTGGCCGATCGGACGCCTGTCCGACCTCGTGTCGCGTCGCTCGGTCATCTTCGGCGTGGCGCTCGTGGCCTCGGGCGTGTGCGGAGCGCTGCTCGTCGTGGCCGAGCAGAGCATCTTGGTGCCGATGTTGATGATCGCGCTCGGCGGCACGATGTTTCCGCTCTACTCGCTGGTCATCTCGTACACCCTCGACTGGACACCCGAGGCGAAGACCATGGGGGCGTCGGCGACGCTCGTACGCATCAACGGCACCGGAGCGCTGATCGGCCCGCTGGTCGGCGCGTCGCTCATGTCGGCGTTCGGGCCGCAGTGGTTCTTCTGGTCGCTGGGATCGGTGTTCATGGTGCTGGTCGTGTACCTGGCCTGGCGCCTCCTCGCAAAGTCGGCGTTGCCGATGGAACGACAGGGAGCGTTCGTGCCGTTCCCGTCACGCGCGGGTGCGTTGGCGTTCGGCCTGATCACGGCACCGATGCGACAGGTGACCAAGCTCGCTGCGGGCCGTCACGTCACGTCGCGTCGCCACCCACACCTCGACGGCGTCGACCACGAGCGGCACCCGACGGCGTTCACCCGAGCGGTCATCGACTCGGCGAACGACGCCGACCCGCACGACATGCCGCCCGAGTCGCCGATCACGGGTCCGTGATGGTCGCCGTGGCGGGGGAGGCCACGCCGACCGCCGAGGAGTCGCGACTGCAATCCAGACGTGCGGTCGGGAAGCCGACGCGGTCGACGGTCAGCTGAGGCCGACGATCTCGCCGTCGGCATCGATGTCGATGTGTTGGAGTGCCGGTGACTTGCCGAGGCCGGGCATCGTGCGCATGTCGCCACAGATCGGGTAGACGAACCCGGCGCCGACCGATGCTCGAACTTCTCGGACCGGGAGCGTCCACCCGGTCGGTGCTCCCTTGAGCGACGCGTCGTGGCTGAGCGACAGGTGTGTCTTGGCGATGCACACCGGCAGGTTGCCGAAGCCGTTCGCCTCGTAGCTGTCGAGTTGCTTCGCGGCGGCCGGGGAGAACTCGGCACCGTCGGCGCCGTACACCTTCTGCGCGACGGTCGTGATCTTGTCGCGCAAGCTCATGTCGTCGGGGTAGAGCACCTCGAACCGGCTCTCCTCTTCGCTGGCTTCGGCAACGGCATGCGCCAACTCGGTGGCACCGGCGCCGCCGTCGGTGAAGTGGGTCGACACGGCTGATCGAGCGTCGTACTCCTCGGCGATCTCTCTGATGGCGGCGATGTCGCGGTCGTGGTCGCCGGGGAACGCGTTGATCGCCACGACCGGCGTGCACCCGTGGATGCGCATGTTCTCCAGCTGCTTGCGGAGGTTGTCGCCGCCCTGGTGGACCTCGTCGGGGTTCTCGTCCAAGATCGCGTCGGGGAGCGGACGGCCGGCGATGATCCGGTGGTTGCCGGAGTGTGCCTTGAGGCCGCGAACGGTCGCCACCAGCACCGCGGCATCGGGGGCGAGTCCGGAGGCCCGACACTTGATGTTGAAGAACCGTTCGGCTCCCATGTCGGCACCGAAACCGGCTTCGGTGATGAGGTAGTCGCCCATGCGGATGCCCAGACGGTCGGCGACGATCGAGCTGTTGCCGGTGGCGATGTTGCCGAACGGGCCGGTGTGGACGAGCGCCGGTGTGTTCTCGAGGGTCTGCATGAGGTTGGGTTTGATGGCCTCGCGCAGGATGACCGCCATCGCGCCCGCGACCTTCAACTCTTCGGCGGTGACCGGCGTGCCGGCCGTGGTGTAGCCGACGACGATGCGGCCGAGCCGTTCACGCAGATCCTGGAGCGAGGTGCAGAGCGCGAGGGTCGCCATGACTTCGGATGCGGCGGTGATGTCGAAACCGCTTTCGCGGGGCACGCCGTCGAGCCGGCCGCCGAGGCCGATCACGGCGTTGCGCAGCGAGCGATCGTTGACGTCGAGGACCCGCCGCCACGTGATGCGGTGGAGGTCGAGGCCCGACTCGTTGCCGTGATACAGATGCGCGTCGAGTGCGGCCGAGCACATGTTGTGTGCGGCGGTCACGGCGTGCATGTCGCCCGTGAGGTGCAGGTTGAGGAGTTCCATGGGCACGACCTGGCTGTAGCCGCCGCCGGCAGCGCCGCCCTTGATGCCGAACGTCGGGCCCATCGACGGTTGGCGGATGGCGATGACGCCGCGCTTGCCGATGTGGCTGAAGCCCATCCCGAGTCCGACGGCTGTCGTGGTCTTGCCCTCCCCGAGCGGTGTCGGCGTGATCGCCGACACCACCACGTACTTCGCCGGTGGGCGGTCACCCATCTCGTCGATGGCCTCGAGTCGGACCTTGGCGGCACCCGAGCCGTACGGCTCCAGATGTTGCAAGGGGATTCCGGCACCTTCCGCGATCTCGGTGAGCGGTTGCAGCATCGCTCGACCGGCGATGTCGAGATCGGACGGAAAGCTCATGGTGCTCCTTTGCGCGCCGGCGTCGACGAGAGCGGCACGGTCGATGGGGGGAGGTCCACGTGGTGGATCTCGTTTGAGAGTACAGAACGACGCCGGGGCGGGCGGGCGACGCTGCGGTGTGTTGGACGGGCGGCGCAACAGATGGTCTGCTCGTGTTCACCGACAGTTGGCCGGATCGCGGAACATCGACGACAGTTCTGGTGTTGGATATCCACATGGAACGCTCCAGTTCTGACCCCGACGCCGACCTCGCGGCCTTCGCGCAGCGCTATGCGACCGTGCGCGAACGCACCGAGCGCCTGGCTGCGCCGCTGTCGGCCGAGGACCAGATGGTGCAGTCGATGCCCGACGTGAGCCCGACCAAGTGGCACCGGGCGCACACCACCTGGTTCTTCGCCGAGTTCGTGCTGGGGGCCGACGGCACCTCGGGACGCCACTGGGATCTCCCCGAGTACCGATTTCTGTACAACAGCTACTACGAAGCGGTCGGTGCGCGGCATCCGCGTCCGAACCGCGGGCTCGTCACGCGGCCGTCGTCGGCTGCGGTCGCCGAGTACCGCGCCAGCGTCGACAAGGAGATGGCCGAGCTGTTGAGCACGGGCGACGTCTCGCCGCAACTGCTCGACACGATGGTGCTCGGCACGCACCACGAAGAACAGCACCAGGAGCTCCTCCTCGTCGACATCAAGCACGTCCTCTCGATGAACCCGGCGGTCGGCCCCGCCTACTCCGACGTGGTCGTCCCGCCCGCCGACGATCCGGGCGCTGCCGACTTCGTCGAGTTCTCGGGTGGCATCGCCGAAGTCGGCCGCTCGTTCGGTGATGTCGGCCGCCTCGCCGACGGCTTCATGTTCGACAGCGAAGGCCCACGTCATGAAGTGCGCGTCTACGACTTCCGACTGGCCGACCGGCTGGTCACGGCGGGGGAGTGGCTCGAGTTCATCGCCGACGGTGGCTACGAACGCCCCGAGTTCTGGAAGTCCGACGGGTGGGCCCGAGCGCAGAGCGACGGGTGGAACGCACCGCTCTACTGGCGACCCGACCCCGACGATCCTGATGCCTGGTGGATCCACACGCTCACCGGTCTGCGCGACGTCGACCCGCACGAACCCGTCTGTCACGTGTCGCACTACGAGGCCGACGCGTTCGCCTCATGGGCGGGTGCCCGCCTGCCGACCGAGTTCGAGTGGGAGGTCGCCGCCGCCCGACAACTCGAACTCGACCCGTCGGCCGTCGAACGCGGTTGCCTCGACACGAGCGCCGACTCGACGTTCCACCCCCGTGCCGCTGGGCCACGCAACGGCCGGCTGCGTCAGCTGTTCGGTGACTGCTGGGAATGGACGTCGTCGGCCTACGAGCCGTACCCGGGGTTCGCTCCGGCGGTCGGCGCGATCGGTGAATACAACGGCAAGTTCATGTCGGGCCAACAGGTGCTGCGCGGCGGGGGAGCGCTCACTCCGCCCGGCCACACCCGGGTGACCTACCGCAACTTCTTCCATCCGCACACCCGCTGGCATCTCGGCGGGCTCCGACTCGCAAAGGACGCATCATGACCTCTGACTTCTCATCCACGTCCCCCACTTCATCCGCCACGTCGACGACCGCGTCGGCGACGACATCGACGGGCTCGCCGAACGTGAACGACCTCGACCCCATCGCTCTCGAACTCCGTCAGGCGCTGACGCGGCTCCCGCGGACCATTCCACCGCGCTGGCTCTACGACGATCGCGGCAGCGAGTTGTTCTCCGAGATCACGCGGCTGCCCGAGTACTACCAGACCGAAGCCGAGCGGTCGATCCTCGAGGCCAACTCCACGGCGATCGCCGAGATCACCGAGGCGACGACCGTCGTCGAGCTCGGATCGGGGACGAGCGACAAGACGCGCAACATGCTCGACGCGTTCGCCGCACACGGCCTGATCGAGCGGTTCGTGCCGCTCGACGTGAGCGAACAGACGCTGCTCGACGCGGCCGACATGCTCGCCGAGCGGCACCCCGAGATCGAGGTCGAGCCGGTGGTCGGCGACTTCACCAGGCACCTGAGCCGCCTCGGCCAGGTCGGCGCCGACGGACCGCGGCTGGTCGCCTTCCTCGGTGGCACGATCGGCAACTTCTACGTCGAAGAACGGCGCGCCTTCCTCGGAGCATTGTCCGACGTGTTGCAACCCGGCGACTGGGTGCTGCTCGGCATCGATCAGGTCAAGCCGATCGATCGGCTGATCGACGCCTACGACGATTCACAGGGCGTCACCGAAGCGTTCATCCGCAACGCGCTCACCAACATCAACGCCACCTACGACGGCAACCTGGACGTCGGCAACTTCGGCTACGTCCCCTTCTGGGACGGCCGCCAGCGACGTATCGACATGCGGTTGCGAGCCGACGAGCCGATGAGCGCTCGCATCGATGGTCTCGACCTCGACCTCGAACTCGCTCCGGGCGAGGAGATCCGCGTCGAGATCTCGTCGAAGTTCCGGCCCGCCGACCTGGTAGTCGAGTTGGCTCAGGCCGGCTTCGGAGCCGAGTCGCACGTGTTCAGCGACGACAACGACGACTTCGCGCTGGTGCTCGCCCGCCGCGGCTGAGCCCTGCCGTGTCAGGCCAGGTTCGCGGTGTCCCTGATCGGCACTTCGGGACGCACCAGGCCATGGTCCGACGGCCCAGAGTCGAGGGCCAGGTTGTCCTGGCAGGCCTAAGCCGAACGGTCGCTCCGAAACCCGCGAGCGCTCGCAGGTTCAGGAGCCAGACTCGAGGGGTTCCGGAACTTCACCGTGCCCCAGGCACGTCATGCACCCTCCGGTTGGCCCTGGCGTCCGAGCACCTGTTCCCTTGCATTCCGGGCAGGGCATCATCGCGCGTTCTTCAGTCGGAAAAACGCTGCCTTGGGTCCACCAGGGTTCGACTTGTGGCCACTGGTCGACGGGCACGGAGAAAGTAAAAAATTGCTCCGTTGGCGAAGTGCCAACCGACACGACCACCTCGTGATCGTCGCGTTTGAACCCGATTGCCGACCAATCATCGTTCACGCCCTTGTCGCGAAGTATGCGAGTGATGACCTCTTGGGCTCCGGCGGGGAGCGTTCGCATCAACTCACTTCGCAGCATGATGACAATTGTAGTGCGTACCAGGACGGCGAGGATGTCCTGCTGGTTTGGAAGCCCGCATTGTCATGACCTTGAACCCCCAGTTCGGACACGGGCTTCGTCAGCCTCGCGCGGCACCAAAGAGCCCGGTGTCCCAGAACGCCTGGACGTTGAAGCGAGACTGTGTCGATGCGATGGTTCGATCGAGCGGATGAGGGAATCTGCGTCGGGCCAACGCTGCATTGATCCCAACCGCTCAGAGCAGGTCGACGAATTCGATGCCAGCGCCACCGAGGCAGTTGGTGCCTACGGCTCGCTTCTGCCGGGCTAGGGAAGAGATCGGTCGACCGCTCGTCTCTTGGGCAGAGCCCGGAGTTGACCTTCCAGCGTCGGGTCCGGGCTTCCGCCTCAGGTTGGCAGGAGACCCTGGCGGCGGCCTTCGACGATGGTGTGGCGTAGGGCGCGGGCGTAGTTGACCAGCGCGACTACATAGAAGTTGACCTGTTGCCGGATAAGTTGCGCACCGTGGGGTCCGAGGCTCTCGAGTTTGCGTCTCTTTTCCGGATCGTGGTGGAAGGGCCCGCTGTAGATCAACAAATCGAAGGCATCGCTCGGCTTGTACTCGGTGCCGTCGATGATCAGTTTCATGGGTCCCGATCCTTCGGCAAGATCTCGCCAGATTCTCCGCTCGGTGTTCAAGAATTCGTACAACTCCCCGGGGCCCAGTCTTTTCCGCACGACGTTGGCAGCCCGGTCGATGTTTGTTAGGTCACCCTGGAGAAGGAGTTTGCGGAGAGCCAGTAAGAACGAGCGGAAATCGTCGTCGTCCGGAACGGAAACCGAGAAGATTCCATGCATGCCGGTCGTTGCTGCGGCGTAGAACGCATCGCTGAGAGCACCACTCTTCACGAGACGCGTGCCCTCTATTTCGCGGAGCACCTCCAGGAACAGGTCGATCTCAGCTGAATCTGTCACGGTGCAATTGAAGCGATCAGGCCGAATCAGACGGCCACGAGACGTCACCGATGAAGTCACCGACAACTCGTTGCTCTTCGTATCGGGTGATGTAGTCGCGCATCCAGATCTTGATCACGTGCAGGGCTCCGACTTTTTGCACGGGGTCCGCGGCGTGGGGGTCAATGCCAATTCGGCGCATGTGCTGGCCGCTCAGATTGACCATGAAGGCGCCGCCGACGAGGCCCATAGCGAGGATCAGCCGCTCGGCCGAGAGGCCCTCAGCGAGAGCCTTGTCGACCGCAGCCAGCATGGCAGCGTCTGAGTTGAGTGCTCCGAGATGGGTGATGAGGTCGAGCGCTTCCCGAAGCTCGTGTGCTGCGACGGTTGAGCGGTCATCCATGTGAGTCGAGACTACGCCGTGCCGCAGTATTGCAGAGTGTCCCGGAGCGCCGGTTCGGCGCGAGCCTCGGTGAGCGCGTAGGCGCGGATGGTATAGCCGAGCACGTTCTGCGCTCTTTGTTAACCGAACTGACGGATGAGACCGCGTCGCTCAGTTGGACCAACAAGACCAAGCGCTGACTCGATGTCGCACGGGTTGTCCGGATTGTCGAGGATCACGCGACCGTCGACGTGGTCAAGAGCTGCGACGTACCCGTTGAAGGCACCGCCTGGACCCGGCAGTCGTTCTTGAGGCTGGAAGTGCCAATCGGTGTTGGCGACCGTATGGCTGATGTCTTCCCTACGGTTAGGGAGACTGTGTTCGATCATTCCTGAACTATAGATCGTCCGTTCGCTCTCGGGTATCTCTTCCCGGTCGTTACAAGCTAAATCGCACGGACAGACCTCCGACTGTTGGGGCCGGCTGGTCGTTGCCGTGGAGGACTCTCAGGGCGATTTCGCCGTCGTCGCGGAGCCGGAACACTGCGACACCCATTCGTCAGAATCTCCAGGTATGAACGCACCGTGGATCTTGGCTGCATCGACCCCGATCGCTCTGGGTGCCGCGTGGCTTCTGTACCAGCTTGCGGACTTCGAGTCGAAGTCGCTTCGAGTCGTCCATGTCACGCGCCGATGGGCCGCCAGGGTGCTCCTGTTGATCGGACTGCTGTGCCCGCCTGCCGCGACCGCGGCGTTTCTCTGGATCGTCAAACAGGAACAAGATCGAATCATGGTGATCGTCGATCCGATGCTTGAGCACTTGCGCCCGACGACGACTCCGGCCCCGTAGGCAGTTGTCACCTAACGCCGGTTCGTCAGCACCCCACAGCGGGGCGAACGTTCCTGGACACGGCACTAGTCGCTTCCGAAGAGTCCGTCGAAGCGATCGCGGACGTTGCCCGGGAGTTCCTTGAAGAAGTCGACGACCTCGTCGGCCACATCGGCGACCACGTCGAGCACCTCGCTGCCGATGTCCAGGTCGTCGAACTGCGTGTCGAGTTCGCCGAGGTCGGGCAGTTCGACGTCGGCGAGCTCGCTCAGATCGATGTCGGTGACATCGAAGCCACCTGGCAAGCCGACGTCGGTGGGGTCGACGCCGCCCATGTCGATGGCACCGAAGTCGATGTCGGAGAGATCGAACGCGCCGAGGTCGATGGCACCGAAGTCGTCGGCGCTCGGGAGGAGGTCGGCGCACGCAGAGGTGGCGTCGTCGACGACGTCGGATGTGGTGTCGCTGGATCCGGAGAACACGTCGGGAAGCAGTTCGAGGATGCACCGGCCGACGTCGGCGAGGCTGTCGCCGACCGTCGACGCGATCTCGCCGACGGTGTCGGCGACCTCATCGCTCGACGGGATGATGCCCTCGCCGTCATCTCGCTGTTCGGTGGCGTCGAGGGCCGAGGCGTTGGAGGTGAGTTGGATGACCTCGCCCGACGACCGGTTGGACGCCGCCTCGTCCAGCGCCTGCGCCCGGGTGTACGGGATGGCGTCGAGCGAGCCGTCGAGCGCTGCGGCATCACCGAGCTGGGAGCCGACGACCGCTGCGCTGGTCAGACCGACCGCAGCGACGAGGGCGAGTCCGACTCGAAGCCGGATGGTGCTGGCTCGCGTGGTGATGTTCGGTGTGGTGTTCTGGTGTCGGTTGGCGTCGGTCATGGGGGAGTCCTTCCGCACGCAACACAGCGTGACATAAGTACAACCAGGACGCTCCGCGCTTCATTCCGGTCGCGGAATCGTCGAGGACGGGTCGCATGACGCTGCCGACTGCTCCCTCAGCCGCGGCGGGGACCGGTCGATGTCTCGTCAGCCGAGCGGGTAGTCGGGAACGACGACGTCGATGCCGGTCCGGCCTCGTTCGTTCAACCCGGTGAGCAGCCCGATCGACATGGCGATGTCGGTACTGGCCGGCACGCTGAACAGGTCGGGGTGACTGGCCATGACGATCGAATCGGGGACGAGCGCTGGACGATGCTGCGACCTGACGAGCTCTGCTCGCAACGCCTCGACGGCGTCGAGATCGTCGAGCTGGACGACCTCGCGGATGCTGTGGTGGATGCCGCCGTCGATCCGGAACGTCGACCGTTCGAAGTCGATGGCACCCGACGGCAGCAGTTGCAGGAACTGCAGGCGGTGTTGCTCGCCTCGTCGCGTGGCGACCGCGTCGAACCAGTGACCGTTCGAGATCGTGAAACCGCGAAGGTCGTCGGCGAGGGCCGTCGAGACGAAGATCCCGTTCGCCTGGAGGTAGCCGGCTGACAGCACGTCGGTCGGCTCGGCAGCGTCGTCGAGCGCGAACAGGTCGAGCCGGAGCGAGTCGGGGAGGGGCTCCCGCCAGCGTCGGGCGTAGCCACGGTCGCTGTAGATCGACTTCTGGGGCGGGTCGTGAAAGCCGTGCAGCTGTGGATGCGCCCCGGTGACCGCAGGATCGGAGCTCGGGCGGACGAGCACGTAGCCGGCGCCGTGCCACCGCTCCTCGTCGCCGAGGCGAACGTGGCCGAGCAGGTCGACGACGAACCGGCCGGGCTGCAGCTCGCCGGCCACGAGGGCGACGCGCACCGGTCCGGTCGAGGTGGTCGCGTCACCGGTCGACACGGGCAGCCCGGCACTGCTGCGAAGACCGGCGGCGTCGTCGGCGTCGTGGTCGGCGCTGGCCTGGAGATGGGGTTCGAGCCCGGCGAGGACCGCGTCGCTCACCTCTGCACGCCGGAGCGGCCGCAACTCGGTGAGCGCGACGGTCACGTGCTCGCCGTCGATCGGCACCTCGATCGATGCGATCGACGACTGGTCGTCGGTGTCGGCGAGTCGGAGGCGGCTCGGTCGCATCGAGTCGGTCAGTTGTTGTTCGGTGCGAGCAGCTCAAGCACGCGATCGTCGAGCACGCGTTCGCCGCCGGGAGCGACCGGTTGCACGCACACGTGCGTGGCGCCGGCGTCGTAGTGGGCCTGCACCCCCGCCTTCACGCGTTCGTCGTCGCCCCACACGAACACGGCGTCGATGAAGCGCTGGTCGCGGTGTTCGATCTCGTCTTCGGTGAAGCCGAGTCGCTTCCAGTTGTTGCGATAGTTCGGCAGGTTGGCGTAGATCGACAGCTGTGCGAGTGCCGCTTCTCGAGCGAGACCGGCGTCGGTCGTGAGACACACCTTCTGCTCGACGCACAACAGGGCATCGGGCCCGAGGAGCTCACGGGCCATCGCGGTGTGCTCGGGTGTGCTCCAGTACGGGTGTGCCCCGTCGGCGGCGCTCTCGGAGAGCTCGATCATCTTCGGACCGAGCGCGGCGAGCACGACCGGTACCGGGTCGCTCGGTGCCTGGCCGGCGAAGGGTTGCGCGTCCATGGCGGCGAGGTACTCGCGCATCTTCGTGAGCGGCTTCGAGTAGTCGAGCCCGCGGAGCCCCGCCACCATCGGACCGTGGCTGACGCCGAGGCCGAGCATGAAGCGGCCACCGGTCTGCTCGCCGAGCGTGTTCGCGACCTGCTTCATCGGGCCGGGGTGCCGGTGGAAGATGTTGGCGATGCCGGTGGCGAAGTTGAGCGTCGTGGTCTGCGATCCGAGCCACGCGATGTGGGCGAACGGGTCGCGGCCGACCGTGTCGGGAAGCCAGAGGGTCGAGTAGCCGAGGGACTCGACTCGTCCGGCGAACTCGGCGGCTTCGCCGGCTGCCATGCCGTCGGTGAAGTACCAGAGTCCGGTGGTGGTCAGGTCGTCGCGAACGCTCATGGGAAGTGAACGTAGACCAGCTCGGCGCTCGGCCCCGTGCCGACCTCCGAGAAGTCGCGGATCGGCTTCCGTCGGTCGCTCAGCGATCGAACCAGTTGCCCGACACGATCTCGACGAGGTCGAGGCCCCCGCCGTACTCGTACGCCCAGGCTGTCGTGCCGGTGCCGGTGATGACCGACACCCGGTGGTAGCGGCCACCCACCGTGTCCTCGACCTCGTCGAGATGGGCGAGCGCATCGGCGAGCGACGCCTCGTCGAGGGTGTACGTGCGGCCGACGATGGTGCCGCCGGGTGCGGCGTGGTCACCGAAGATCGCGGCCGGGTAGTCGAGGCCGGTGTCGAACACTCGCCCGGTCACCGTGTCGGCGACACCGTCGTCGACGACGAACGGTTCGAGGTGATGCCACCTCACGTCGCCAGGCTGCAGTGTGCCGTACACGAACAGGCGGGTGATGACCTCGCCTGACATGGACGGTTCGACCTGCTCGTGTCGGATCGACGTCACCGGCGGCTACTCCGCGTCGGCGGGTTCGTCAGCCGTCTTGTCGGCGGCGATCTGACGTTGCAGTGACGGTGCGGCGAGCCCGATGACATCACCCTCTGTCGGCAACGGGTCGTTGCGGCAGATGAAGGCCATGCGACCTTCGGTCACGCGGGCGAGGGGGATGAAGAGCTGTTCGTCGAGCGCGGTGTTCATGGTCGGCCCGGCGGGAGCACCGACGACCTTCCAGCCCTGCCGCGACCGCTCGTCGAGCGTGGCGTAGGTGAGTCCGTCGATGCCGATGATCCGCCCGAGGTACTCGTCGGGCACGGCCGACTGGCCGCTGCGCCGCTTGCCGGGCGCCAACTGGAACACCTCACGTCGGCCGAACGCCCGAGCGAACCGACCGGTGGCGAGCGCGTTGACCTCGTCGTTGGAGGTGAGCGCGAGCATTCGGCCGATGCCGCGCAGGTCGAGATCGTGCGTGGCTTCCTCGGCGAGCACACTCATACGTCGCGCGGTCAGGCCACCGGCGATGGCGCGGGTGACGTTGTACGGGTCGGTGTCGATGAGCAGCGTCTTGACGTCACGCTCCTTGAGTTCGAGTGCGAGCCCACGGCCGATCGAGTGCGAGCCGGCGATCAGCACGCCGTCGGCCTGCGCCTCGGCGAGACCGAGCAAGCGAGCAGCCGGACCTGCCAGGAAGCCGTAGACCACGATCGTGCCGATGATGACGAGGAAGACGATCGGCACGATCTTCTCGGAGTCGGCGACCCCCTCTTCCTCGAGTCGGAGCGCGAAGATCGCCGACACGGCGGCGGCGACGATGCCGCGAGGGGCCATGGTCGTGAGGAAGGCTCGTTCTCGCCACGTGAGCGATGTGCGAACGGTCGACACGAGCACGGTGAGCGGCCGGGCGATCAACACGAGCACCGCGAGGAACAGCAGCGACGGAACGAGCACGTCGCGCAGCGCGTCGGCTTCGATGCGAGCGGCGAGCAGGATGAACAACGCCGAGATGAGCAGCGTGCGGAGGCTCTCGTTGAACTCGAGGACCTGTCGGATCGTCGAACTGTCTCGGCGGGCGAGGTAGATGCCGAGCACGGTGACGGCGAGCAGCCCGGACTCTTCCTGGATCTCGTTGGCGGCGACGAAGCTGGCGACCACGAACGCGAACGTGACCGGCACGGCCAACTGGTCGGGGATCAAGAACCGCTGCAACGCCTGGTCGAGGACGAAGGCGGCAGCGAGACCGAAGCCGATGCCGGCGAGCAGTGTGAGTCCGACCGTGCCGAGCAGGCTGAGGACGGCCTCGCCGGCCTCGTCGGCGAGCACCAGTTCGAACGCCACCAGTGCGCCGGTGGCGCCGATCGGGTCGATGAGCACGCCTTCGGCGCGCAGGATCGGACCGGTGGTGCCGGCGGGTCTGACGAAGCGGAGAAGCGGCCCGACGACGGTGGGGCCGGTCACCACGAGCACCGCACCGAGCACGATCGCCGCCTCGTTGGAGATCTCGAAGATCGTCCGGGCGCTGTACCACCCGACGACGAAGGTGATGACCGCGCCGATCGTGATGAGCCGCCGCACCGCGGTGCCCGTGTTGCGGAGCTCGCGCGGCGGGAGGTCGAGACCGCCTTCGAAGAGGATCAGGGCAACGGCGAGCGACACGATCGGGAACAGCGTGTCGCCGAGCAGGTCGTCGGGGTCGAGCACCCCGGTGACCGGGCCGAGCACGAGTCCGGCGATGAGCAGCGCGATGATCGACGGCAACTGCGTGCGCCAAGCGAGCCACTGAGCGAACATGCCCGCTCCGACGATGACAGCGAGCGTCGGGCCGACGGCTGACTCGCCAGCGGCGATGAGCGACAGGGGATTCATACGAGTACCTCCGCCATTCGGGAGGACTTTACAGCCTTGCTGGCGTAGGTGTCGCGTGGCGTGTCAGTCTCCCGCCGAAAGTTCACAGGTCGGGGCGTTCCGAGATCGTTCATTCGCACTTCGTAGGGTCTGGCCCATGAGCTCACGCATCGATCGCGTCACCTTCACGGGCAGCCAGGGCGACCAGTTGGCCGCTCGCCTCGATCTCCCGGCGGGGCCGCCCAAGGCGTTCGCGTTGTTCGCCCACTGTTTCACCTGCGGAAAGGACCTCCGCTCGGTCGGGCGCCTCGCGGTGGCGCTCACCGATGCCGGTTTCGGTGTGCTGCGCTTCGACTTCACCGGGCTGGGGAGCAGCGACGGCGAGTTCGCGAACACGAACTTCAAGTCGAACACCGATGATCTCCTCGCCGCGGTCGGCTGGCTGCGCGAGCACCACCGAGCGCCCCAGGTCCTCGTCGGGCACTCGCTCGGCGGTGCGGCGGTGCTGCACGTCGCCGGCGAGGTCGACGAGGTGCGCGCCGTGGTCACGATCGGCGCTCCGGCCGACACCGAACACCTCGTCGGTCTACTCGACGGGTCGTTGGACGACCTGGCGGAGCGAGGCGAAGCAGAGGTCGACGTGGCGGGACGAAAGTTCACCGTCCGACAGCAGTTCCTCGACGATCTCACCAGGCACGACATCTCGCAGAAGGTGGGGGCGATGCGCAAGCCCCTCCTCGTCCTGCATTCACCGATCGACAACGTCGTCGGCGTCGAGAACGCTGCCGAGATCTTCCAGGCCGCCCGGCACCCGAAGAGCTTCGTGTCGCTCGACGGCGCCGACCACCTGCTGTCCGACCCGCTCGACGCCGAGTTCGCGGCAGCGTCGATCGCCGCGTTCGCGACTCGCTACGTCGAGGATCAGAGCGGTGCCCTCGACGCTCCGGCGGCGACCAACGCGGTGGTGGTGGCCGAGACCTCGCAGGGCCCGTTCCTCAACCATGTCGTCGTCGGTCGCCACCGCCTGCTCGCCGACGAGCCCACGTCGATCGGCGGGTTCGACGCCGGCCCGGCACCGTACGACTTCCTCGGAGCGGCACTGGGGGCTTGCACGTCGATGACGCTGCGCATGTACGCCGACCGCAAGAAGCTGCCGCTCGATCGCGTGTCGGTGGAGGTGAGCCACGACAAGGTGCACGCCGACGACTGTGTCGAATGTGCCGAGAACGAACACCTCGTCGGGCGCACCGGCATGATCGACCGGTTCGAACGAGCGATCGTGCTGGAGGGCGCCGATCTGAGCGACGACGACCGCAAGCGACTGCTGCTCATCGCCGACAAGTGTCCGGTGCATCGCACCCTCGAAGCCAGCAGCGTTATCGCGACCCACCTCGCCACCTGACGCGGCGTCGTCGGTTCGCTCGCCGGGGCGGAGGCGTCCGGAAACAGCGGAAGATGGTCGACGCGATGGCCGGAGCCGGTCGGTGCGGTCAGGCGCGGATCGGCAGGTCGAACTCGGGGCCGAGGTCGTCGAGCGTTCCGCGAGCGAGGCGCACGCGCGCCGCGTTGAGTTCGGCGCACATCAGCGTGGTGATGGCGACGAGGCTGAGCCACGTGACGATGCCGAGCACGAGGGCGAACTGCCCGTAGGTGTCGCCGGCGTTCTCGGTGATGTTCTTCACGATGGTGGTGCCGAAGTGTTGGAGCAGCGTGAAGACTGTGCCGGCGATGAGGGCACCAGGCCACACGTCGCGCCACGTCGGCGACGCCGAGGTGAGGAACCGGTACATCGCCCCGATGACGACGATGTTGATGACCACGGTGCCGGCGATCAGTGCGACGTTGCCGATGATGGGAAGACCCGCCGCGTTGACGATCGTGGCGACCACGATCGAGCCGATCTGCGCTCCGCCGAGGAAGAGGATGCCGAGCAGCGCCCGCCCGCGCAGCACCGGCAGGCCGGCGCGGTCGTCGACGTCGACCTCCCACGTGTCGTCGAGCGCTCCCTGGAGGCCGACGAACGCCTTGGTCGATGACCACAGCGCGCTCAACAGCCCGATGACGAGCGCCCAGACGTTGCCGCTGATGGTGCCTTCGGCCAGGTCGGCGCCGAGGCCCGGGATGTCTTTGAGTGCGCCGTTGACGAGGCGCTCACGCAGTTCGTCGTTGTCTTCGAGGACGAAGCCGAGGATCGTCGTCACGGCGAGGAGCAGCGGGAAGATCGACAGGAACGCGAAGAACGCGAGCAGCGAGGCGTTGCGCCCCGAGAGGTGTCGCCGCCAACCGTCCATCATCTCGGCGAAGACGTCGAAGGGCCGCCAACGTTCACGAAGGGCCATCACTCGATCGCTCGTGGTCCACGCCATGATCAGTTCGTACCCGATCCGAGGCCACTCGTGCCAACCGACGTGCCATCTGTCTGCACGCCGGTGTGGTCGCCGGCGAGGTCGGTGCCGGGTTCGTCGACCAGATTCCAGTCGACCGGATCGCGTCCGAGTTCGGCGAGGAGTGCGTTGGCTCGACTGAACGGGCGGCTCTCGAAGAACCCGTTGCGCGCGGACAGCGGTGACGGGTGAGCCGACTCGATGATGCGATGTCGGCGCGTGTCGATCCGCGCAGCTTTGCGCCGAGCGTGGTTGCCCCACAGCACGAAGACCACCGGGTCGGCGGTGTCGTTGACGACGTCGATGACCTGGTCGGTGAAGGTCTCCCACCCCTTGCCCGAGTGCGAGCCCGCCTGCCCCGCACGAACGGTCAACGACGTGTTCAACAACAGCACGCCTTGCCGGGCCCATCGCTCGAGGTTGCCGTGCGCGGGGACGGGCAGTCCGAGGTCGGCGTGCAGTTCTTTGTGGATGTTGCGCAGCGACGGGGGGATCCGGACGCCGTGACGCACCGAGAACGCGAGCCCGTGGGCCTGCTGTGGGCCGTGGTACGGGTCTTGACCGATGATGACGACCTTCGTCTCGGCGTGCGGCGTGAGACGCAGCGCGGTGAACACGTCGTCGTGTGGCGGATACACGGTGTGTTCACGCCGCTCGGTCGCGACGAACGCCTGGAGTTCGGCCCAGTACGGCTTGTCGAACTCGCTGCGGAGCAGAGGGTTCCAGTCGGTCGTCGTCATGACGAGGCCATTGAACCACGATCGCATGACGGTGGCATCGCGCTTGTCGCCTGTCCGCGCGGTGCCGGGTGGGTCATCGCCCTAGGGTGGAAGTGTGTTCGACGACCTGCCCCGCGCTCCGCTGGCCACGCTGCCGACGCCTCTCGAAACCGCTGCACCGATGCCGAATTCGGCGGCGCGTCTCTGGGTGAAACGCGACGATCTGACCGGACTCGGAGGCGGTGGCAACAAGGCCCGCAAACTCGAATTCCTGTGCGGCGACGCGCTGGAAGCCGGTGCGCGGTCGCTCATCACGGTCGGCGCAGCACAGTCGAATCACTGTCGCATGACCGCAGCGGCCGGTGCGCGTCTCGGACTCGAGGTGCACCTGATCCTGTCGGGTGATGCACCCGAACCGCCGGGTACCGAGACGGGCAATCAACTGCTGTCGAAGATGTTCGGCGCCCAGATGCACTACACGGGCGCGGCCGAGAGTCACTGGGGCCAACTCGAGATCGCTCGCGAAGCGCTGACCGATCAACTCGCCGGGGAAGGACTCGCGCCGTACTCGATCCCCATCGGTGGGAGCACCGCCGTCGGTGGCCTCGGCTACGCGGCCGCGTTCGTCGAACTGATCGACCAGTGTGAAGCAGCAGACCGGATGCCGTCGGCGATCGTGTTCACGTCGTCGAGCGGTGGCACGCACGCCGGGCTCCTCGCCGGGCGTGCCGCACTCATCGCCTCGGGTCGCCTCACGGCCGACACCGCTCCCGACGTCGTGGCGATCGGTGTCGCCAAGGGCGTCGTGATGGGGCTTCCCGACATCGCCGAACTCGCCGACGGCGTGCTCGATCTGATGGGCGTGGCCGCACGGGTCGATCCGAACGACATCGAGGTCGACGGCCGCTGGATCGGCGACGACTATGCCGTGCCGACCGCCGCCGGCGACGCCGCGGTCGAGTGGGCGGCAATGGCCAACGGGCTCCTCGTCGACCGCACCTACTCCGGCAAGGGCCTGTCGGGGCTGCTCGGACTCGCAGCCGAGGGACGCTGGAGCGCCGACGACGACGTCGTGTTCATCCACACCGGTGGTTGGCCGGCACTGTTCGCCTGAGCCGCGAGCCCGGCCGGGTGCGGCGGCTCGACGAAACGAATAGCGTGGTGCCATGAGCGACGAGATTCTCGACGTTGACCTGTTGGCCTTCGAGCAGGGGAGCGGTGCACAGCGCCGAGCCGTGGTCGACGGTGTCACCCGCAGCCTGGCAACCGGCTTCGTCTACACGAGCCACGACGTCCCCGACGACCTGCTCGACACGGCCTACGGCCTGTTGAGGGAGTTCTTCGAGAAGACACCCGACGAGAAGCAGATCGCCGCAGCTCCCGGTTCGAACGGGCAGACCGGGTACACCGGTCTCCTCGTCGAGACGGCGGCGTCGAGCGACAAGCCCGACTGGAAGGAGATGCTCAACTGGGCGACACCGATCGCCTCCGGTCATCCCCTCAAGCGGAACTATCCGGGCTCGTACCCCGACCAGGTCGTTCCCGAAGCCGTCGTCCCCGGCATCACCGAGGTCCTCTACCGCTTCCACGACACCATCGCCGATCTCCAGCGGCGGTTCCTGCGGGTCATCGCCGAGGGCATCGGATGCCACGAGACGTTCTTCGACGACATGGTCAAAGACGGACCGACCCTCACGCGGGCCATCCGCTACCCGGCGATGAGCGAGCTCGACGTGGCGCTCGGCGCCGACGGCGAGCCGGGCCATGTGTGGGCGGCCGCGCACGCCGACATCAACCTCATTACCGCCCTCCCCCGCTCGACGGCTCCCGGCTTGCAGGTGCAGGTCAACGACGAATGGGTCGACGCGATCCCGCCCGACGACGGCGTCATCATCAACACCGGGCTCATGCTCGAACGTCTCACCAACGGCACGATCCCGAGCGGGTGGCACCGTGTGGTGGCCGCTCCGGGCTACGAAGGTGAGCGCTACAGCGTGGTGCAGTTCTGCCACCCGCGTCCGTGGACGGTGCTCGCCCCGGTTCCGACGTGCTGCACGCCCGAGTCGCCGCAGCGCTACTCGGCGATCACCGCCGCCGATGCGCTCGACGAGGTGCTCTACGAGATCAACCTTGTCGAAGCAGCCCGCCGGGTGCAGTGAGGTCGTCCTGCAGCGCGAGTTGCACCCACACCTCGGTCGGCAACTCGACCGGCGTGAACCAGTGAGCGTGACCCACATCGGTGCCGTCGGCACCGGGGCCGTGCGCTGACGCCGGAGTGAAACCGCAACCCTCGTTCGGGTTGACCATCGCGGCCCAGCCGCTGGCGGTGACCTGACCGGTCGAGGTGATGATCCACTCGGAGTCGATCTCGTCGTCGTCGTCGGTCGTCTCGATCGTGACCGGCTCGTGGCCGCTGCCGTTCGGCGGCACCGACCACTGGCCGATGGTGACCGCGCAGCTCTGACGGAACAGCGCGTCGATCATCGGGCCGAACGCATCGATGGGGTTGCCGGCGAGGTCGATCATCGTGAGGCGGATGTGCGGTGCGACCGCGTCGGGGTCGATGACGACGGTCGAGTCGGTGGGCACATCGGCGCGCACGCCGACCGGAAGCGGGTCGGTGTCGCCCATGAACCCGATGATCTGGCCGGCCCGGACCTGCTTGCCGACCTCGGCCAGCGCCGTGAGCCGGAGATGATCGGGGGCGTTGTCGTCGTCGGTGCCGGGGTTGTCGTCGTTGAAGCCGGCGTAGACGTAGCTGATGCCGTCGACGTCGGTGATCGTGACCGAGATCGGAGTGTCGGTGCCCGGCTCGTCGACCACGCTGGTGACGATGCCGTCGGCGACGGCCATGACCGGTTGGAGCTTGACGCCGAACACGATGCCGGGCGCCTGCTCGGTGCAGAGTCCAGCCGCTTCGATGTCGGCTCGGCTCGGTCCGGCGAGTTCTTGACCGTCTCGGCCTTCGACGTCGGCGACTTCGATCTGCTCGGCATCGTCGCACTCGGGGACGGCGGCACGTGACGGACCGAGCACCGGGTACGCGATGGCCGGGATGTCGCCGGTCGGTTCGGGAACGAGCGGTGCCATGCCGGCCTGGCTCTGGGCTTGCTGACCGGTGAGGAGCGGTTCGACGGGCTGGCCCGAGATGAACGCGAAGACACCGAGCCAGCGGGTCTGGTACTCGCGGATGGTGAGGACGTTGCCCGCCGAGGGCAGCGGCACCACGTCCATGCGCCACGGCTCGTACGCGGCGGCGGGCAGGTACCACATGACGGGAATCATCGAGACGTCGTTGTTCCACTGCTCGAGGAACTTGTTGACGTCGAGCGCGGCCCGCTCGTCTTGGATCTCGGGCGGCGCGAGGTAGGCGTGGGCGTACCCCGCGTAGTTGTTCCACGTCGAGCCGATGAACTGATACGCACCGGACGCGTTGCCCTTGTTCGGAGGCAGCGTGTAGATGCCACGAGATTCGAGGTAGCGGATCGTGGCCAGGATGTGCTGGATCTGCTCGGGGTAGACCGTGACACCGCGAGCGGTGGGCGGCACGGTCGTGGCGACCGGTGGGACCGTCGTGGTGGTCGTGGTGCTGGTGGTGGCCACCGGCGGCTCGGTCGTCGTGGTGGTCGTGGTCGTGACCTTGGGGTCGACGACCGGCGGCTCGGTGGTGGCCGGCGCCGTGGTCGTCGTGGTGGTGCTGGTGGTCGTGGTGGTGCTGGTCGTCGTGGTGGTCGTGGTCGACGGCACGGTCGTGGTGGTGGTCGCGGGTTTCGGCACCGTCGTCGTGGTGGTCTCGGGGGCCGCGTCGTCGACGCCGTCGGCGCCGTCGTCAGCGGCCGCGACGAGCGGAATGGCGATGATCGACGAGATCACGGTGGCGGCGGCCACCGTCCAGACGCGCCAAGCAGACGGTGCACGGGAACCTGCGAGGGTCGGAGCGTCGTGGCGGGTCGACATGGTGAATCACAGGGGTATCGGCGCGTTCGGCCCCGAAGTAGAGCCCAAATTCATCCCATCCCTCGTCACAGCGTAGACCAGCGGTGCGGTTCGAACCGAGCGCTCATCCGCTGGTGAGCCGTACATCCAGCGCTACCGTCGTGTCGATGACCGATCATGGCGACGTCGACGCTGGTGGCATCGACCCGAATCGTCCCGACGCCTCCACCGCAGCGGGGGCTGCCGAACACCCGGTGAGCGACAGCGGGCCGCAGAAGCCCCGGACCGATGTGGTCCTCGCGATCGACATCGGTGGCACCAAGTTCGCCGCAGGACTGGTGACCGCCCGCGGCGAGTTGATCGACCGAACCCGAGTCGAGGTCGAGAAGAACGCGCTGCCCGAAGCCCACTTCGACAGCCTCACCGGCATCGTCCGTCAGCTCATGACGCGAGCGCGAGAGCAGCATCACGCACGTATCCGAGCCGTCGGGGTCGGTTCGGCCGGGCCCATCGCACGCAACGTCGAATCGGTGTCGCCGGTCAACATCCCGGCGTGGCGCGAGTTCCCGCTCCGCGCTCGACTCGACGACCTCACGGGGCACGCGGTGTACGGCGACCTCGACGCCAAAGCGCTCGCACTGGCCGAAGGATGGCTCGGCGCCGCACAGGGACACCCGAACTTCTGCGCGATGACCGTGTCGACCGGGGTCGGCGGCGGCATCGTGCTCGACGGCGAACTCCTCGACGGCATGACGGGCAACGCCGGACACATCGGTCACGTCATCGTCGAGCCCAACGGACGCCGTTGCGGATGCGGCGCCCAAGGCTGCCTCGAGGCCGAGGCATCGGGGCTGGCCATCGAAGCGATCACCGGTCGTCCTCCGACCGAACCGACCTACGAGATCATGCAACGCACTGGCACGCTCGTCGGTCGCGCCGCCGCATCGGTCTGCAACTCGCTCGACCTGTCGCTCGTCGTGGTCGGCGGTTCGGTTGCGCTCGGCTTCGCCGCCACCTTCTTCCACGCTGCGCAGGTGTCGCTCGACGAGCACTGCAAACTCACCTACAGCCGCGGTGCACGCATCACGCCGTCGCGGCTCGCCGACTCGGGCCCGCTCATCGGTGCCGGCGCCGTCGGTTGGCGCGGCTTACGGAGAGCGCGCCGCGGGTTGTAGTTTCGGCCGATGGCCCTCATCACGGCATCACACCTCGACCGACAGCACGACGCCGCCGTCATCGACGAGTGGGGAACCACGACGTGGGGCGAACTCGACGACCGCGTCAACCGGCTGATCCATCACCTCCGGAACGCCGGCGTACAACCCGACGACCGCGTCGCGTTGCTCGCCGGCAACCGACGTGAGATCGAAGAGGTCTACCTCGCTTGCTCTCACTCCGGCTTCCACTGCGTACCGATCAACTGGCACTTCGCCGCCGACGAGGTGGCCTACGTGCTCGCCGACTCCGGCGCCACGGCCCTGATCGTGGCGAGCGAATTCGAAGCGCTCGCCGGCGCGGCGCTCGACATCGAACCCGACACGGCGACCACCACCAGACTCGTCATGAGGTCGCTCGACGGTGCCGTCGAGCCCGCCGCGCCCGATCGTACGACACACCGGCTCTCGAGTTACGACGACGCGCTCGCCGCCTCCGACCCGTCCGAACCCGACGGGCAGATGCTCGGCGGTGTGATGTTCTACACGTCCGGCACGACCGGGCGACCCAAGGGCGTCCGGAGCACCAGCTTCCAGATCAACACGCCCGTCGAAGTGCTCCAGTTGATGGCCGGGTCGATGGACAGCCTCGGCATCCCACAGAACGGGCGCACCCTCTTGTGCGGCCCGCAGTACCACTCCGCACAGTGGGCCTACAGCTACCTGCCGCTCATCGCCGGCGTCTCGGTCGTCATGCAGGCGAAGTTCATTCCCGAGCAGACCCTCGCCATGATCGACGAGTACCAGATCACCAACATCCACCTCGTCCCCACGCAGTTCGTCCGTCTGCTCCGAGTCGACGACGCCGCCAAGGAACGCTTCGACGGCAGTTCGCTCGTGGTCGCCGTCCACGGCGCCGCTCCGTGCGCCCCCGAGGTCAAGCGCCAGATGATCGAATGGTGGGGCCCCAAGATCATCGAGTACTACGGCGCCACCGAAGGCGGCATCGTGTCGATGATCAGCGCCGACGAATGGCTCGAACGACCCGGCTCCGTCGGCAAGCCGTCGGAGATGGTCGACGTCAAGATCGTCAACGCGGCAGGCGACGTCGCCGGGCCCAACGAGGAAGGCGTCATCCACGTCAAGAGCGCCATCGGCCAGGACTTCGAGTACCTCAACTCGCCCGAGAAGACCGCCGAAGCGCACACCGAGCCCGGCTACATGACCATGGGCGACATCGGATACATCGACGACGCCGGCTACCTCTTCCTCTCCGACCGCAAGATCGACATGATCATCTCCGGCGGGGTCAACATCTATCCCGCCGAGATCGAAGCGGTACTCGTCACCCACCCGCAGGTGCTCGACGTCGCCGTCTTCGGCGTCCCCAACACCGAGTTCGGCGAAGAGGTCAAAGCCACCGTGCAGCTCGCCGACGGCGTCGACTGGTCCCCCGAGCTCGAAGCCGAACTCGTCGCGATCAGCCGCGAGCACCTCGCCGGCTACAAGCAACCCAAGAGCTTCGACGTGATCGACGTGATGCCCCGCAGCGCCGCCGGCAAGCTGCTCAAGCGCGAACTCCGAGCCCCGTTCTGGGAAGGCAGCGGCCGCAAGATCTGACACTCCGCTCCCGTCACGAGCCCGCTCCGAACACGACGACGCCGGAGAGCGACGAGCATCGCAAACCGCGCTGCGGCGCACAGCAACCGCGATGGAGTCGCGGAACGGCCGCCGGGATGGAATGATGGGGGCATGACGAAGATCAGGTCTCGCGACTCCCGAATGATCCAAGACCGTCGCGGCCAGGGTGGCGGCGGCCGTTCGGGCGGCGGCGGACTCGGAGACCTGCTCGGCGGTGCGCTCAGCGGCGGTGGCGGTGGAGGAGGCGGCCTCGGCGACATCCTCGGTGGCGCGCTCGGCGGAAACCGCGGCGGCCGCTCGGGCGGCGGCGGCCTCAAGCTCGGCGGCGGCGTCATCGGCATCGTCGTGCTGCTCGCCACCCTCTTCCTCCCCAAGCTGCTCGGCGGAGCCTCGGGCACCGCCGCAGGCCTGGGAGGAACATCAGCCCCATCGAGCCAGTCGACCGGTGGCGACGACGACACGTGCAGCAGCGAAGCCGAACAGATCCTGTGCGGCGCCACGATCGACGTCCAGGAGTACTGGATCGAGCAGTACCCCGAGTCGTTCCAAGGCCTCGAATACCCGGTGACCCAGACCGTCTTCTTCTCCGGATTCACCAACACCGGATGCGGACAGGCATCGTCACAGACCGGACCGTTCTACTGTCCGGCCGACAACCTCGTGTACTTCGACCTCGACTTCCTCGCCAAGCTCCAAGCCGACTTCGGCGCCGAAGGCGACCTCGCCGCGCAGTACATCGTCGCCCACGAATACGGCCACCACATCCAGAACGCGCTCGGCATCAACGCCGAGATGCACCGCAAACAGCAGCAGGATCCCCGCAACAAGAACGCCTACTCGGTCGCCCTCGAACTGCAAGCCGACTGCCTCGCCGGCGCATGGGCCAACGACGCGAACGCCCGCAACCAGTTCGACTCCAGCTCCGAGATCGAAGAAGCGCTCAACGCCGCCAACGCCGTCGGCGACGACACGATCCAACAGGCGACGCAAGGACGCGTCGACCCCGAGTCGTGGACACACGGATCAGGCGAACAGCGGATGCGCTGGTTCAACGTCGGCTACAACACCGGCGACCCGAACCAGTGCGACACCTTCAGCGACCCCTTCAATCTGTGATGATTGTCAGCGGCTCGCCGCAAGCTCTCTGCTGAGCACGTCTGGTCGCCGCTGACCCCAGGCTTGGTCGCTGGCGCTCCCGGCGCCGGGCGCGTAGCGGTTCGTTGCTCGGCGCTGCCGCAGCTCGATGTTTGTCGGTGATTCTTCGTAACGATCATCGGCGGCTCCGCAACGATTATCGGCGGCTCTCCGCTGGCTTGCTGCTGGGTGGGTCTGGTCGCCGCCGATCCCAGGCTTGGTCGCTGGCGCTCCCGGCGCCGGGCGCGCAGCGGTTCGTTGCTCGGCGCTGCCGCAGCTCGATGATTGTCGGTGATTCTTCGTAGCGATCATCGGCGGCTCCGCAACGATTATCGGCGGCTCTCCGCTGGCTTGCTGCTGGGTGGGTCTGGCCGCCGCCGATCCCAGGCTTGGTCGCTGGCGCTCCCGGCGCCGGGCCGCGATGATTGTCGGCGGCTCGCCGCTGGTTCTTTGTGGGTAGGTCTTGTCGCTGCTGATCCTGGGTTTGGTCGCTGGGGCTCTCGTCGCCGGGCGCACGTGCGCGTCGTGGGGGTGCTGACGTGGGTTCGCGGTCTGGCAGTACATTCGTCGTGTGACGGTTCGGCTCTCGGTACGTACGGCGATCTGGCGAAGTCAGATCGCCCGGTTCGCCGCATCGATCGACGGTCTCGTCCCCGTCGTCAAAGGCAACGGCTACGGCTTCGGACGACGCCACCTCGCCGACATCGCCGCCGAGTTCAGCGACACCATCGCCGTCGGCACCGTGCACGAACTCGCCGACCTGCCCGACGACCTCGACGTCGTCGTCCTCACCCCGACGCTCACCGCACCTGCCGACGCGACGCCGATCCTCACCGTCGGCCGATCCGAACACATCGCTGCGCTGAGCGGATGGGCCGGACGCGTCATCGTCAAACTCGGCACCGAACTCCGTCGATACGGCGGCGACCTCGCGGTCGTCGACGAGGCCCGCGCCGCCGGGCTCGACGTCATCGGCGTCGCGATGCACCCCCCGATCGCCGGGACCGACGACCAGCGCGTCGAGCAGATCACGACCGCGCTCACCGGAGTCGACCCCGCCCTCGAGGTCTGGGTCAGCCACCTCGCACGAGACGCATACGCCGCGCTGCCCGACTCACACCGCTACCGACTGCGCGTCGGTACCGCGCTCTGGCACGGCGACAAGTCGGCGCTGCACCTCGGTGCCGACGTGCTCAACGTGCGCGCTGTCGAAGCCGGGCAGCCGGCCGGCTATCAGCAAGGGACGGTGCCGGCGTCAGGGCATCTCGTGATGATCGGAGCGGGCACCGCCAACGGGGTCACGCCGCTCGCCGACGGGCGCAGCCCGTTTCACTTCGGACGAACGCGCATGGCCCTGCACGAACCTCCGCACATGCACAGCTCGATGGCCTTCGTTCCCGACGGCGAGCCGCTGCCGGCGATCGGTGACTGGGTCGACGTGCAGCGACCGCTGCACATGACCGCCATCGACGAGTACCGCTGGCTGTGACATGACCGCATCGACGGTCGACCGGGCATCGCCTCCATCGGAGAGCATCGAACGGCTTCCCGGACCCGACGTCGTCCGCGCGTGCGCGCTGATCGGTGTGGTCGTGATGAACTATCACGGCTACCTGATGATCCGCGGCGGCGATCCCGGCACGGGATGGGCAGTCGACCTGTTCAACCCGTGGACCGGCCCGATGGCGACCCGATTCGCCGCAACGTTCGTGCTCATGGCCGGCGTGGGCGTGACCCTCCTGACCCGTCGAGCTGTCGCCGACGGCAGCGCCGACGTCATCCGTGACATGCGATGGCGACTCGTCCGGCGAGGGCTGGTGCTCTACCTCCTCGGTCAACTGCTCGACGTGATCTGGTCGGGCACGATCATCCTCTACTACGGCGCCATGTTCGTCATCGCCGCGCTCCTGTTCACGCTCGCGACGCGATGGGTGGTGGCCGTCGGGGTCGCCGCCGCGCTGGCCGGTTGGGGCATCAACACCTGGGCGCTGCAACGACGCATCGATGGCGAGTCGGTGAGTTGGCTGACCGATCCGGGCGACGATTCGATCCGCCGCTTCGCGTTCGATCTCGCGATCAACGGAACCCATCCACTGCTTCCGTGGCTCGTGTTCTTCTGCGCGGGCATCGTGCTCGGACGACTTCTCGGCGTCGAGCAACTCGACCTGTTGACGATCGGCGTGGGACTCGTGTTGTTCGCCGGCGCCTGGCTGATCGAGACGAGAGCGTCGACGCCGTTCCAGTCGGTGGTGTTGTCGACCGACCCGTTCGACCGCGGCATCGTCTACGCCGCGAGCGCGCTCGGCACGGCACTCGTCGCGTTCGGTGCGATCTCGTGGCTTGTCGCGCGCCTCGGCGGAGCGCTCGGTCCGCTGCGGCGAGCCGGCCAGATGACGTTGACGATCTACATCGCCCACATCCTCGTGTTCAACCTGCTCGTCGACTGGCTCGACTGGATCGAACCGGCCGGCCTCGGTACCGCCCTGACGTTCTCGGTGGCGTTCTGGGTCGTCGCCATCGCGGCGGCAGCGGAGTGGCACCGTCGCTTCGGTCGCGGGCCAGCCGAGCGCGTGTACCGCCATCTCGGCGGCTGAAACCGGTCGCATTCCGCCGACACCGCGGGCGAAACCTCAAACCCGACCAACTGGATCGGGAATTGCGCTCGTAGCGTGGAGGTTGTGCACCACGTGCGGAACTTCTTCAGCTTTCCCGATCCGGTGAACGAGACCTCGGCCCGGCTCGTGGCCGCGGGCGTGGTCGCTCAAGCAGTGCTCTTCCTGGTGCTCCGGGAGGGATGGTTGTTGGTGCCGCTGGCCTACGGATTCGCTGCTCGCGTGCTCACCGGGCCGACGATGTCGCCGCTCGGTCAACTCTCGGTTCGCGTCGTCACACCGCTCGTCGAACGGCGTTTCGGCGTCACGTCGAGGCGAGTGCCCGGCCCGCCGAAGCGGTTCGCCCAGCTCATCGGGCTCGGCTTCTCCGCAGCGGCCGCGATCGCCTGGTTCGCCGGGGCTCCGGTCGTCACCTACGTGCTGCTCGCCGGGCTCGTCGTCGCAGCATCGCTCGAAGCGTTCGCCGCCATCTGCATGGGTTGCATCGTCTACTCGGCGATCTGGGGATGCGACGACTGCGACGACATCAGCGAGCGCCTTGCCGCCGCGGTGAGTCGCGCTCGCGAACCCGTCACGGTCGACTGATCGTCGCGGCGCTCGACGTCGACCGTCGACCGTCGAGCGTTCGAGTCAGATCGGTGTCGGGTCGATCGGTCGCCAGGCTTCGATCTCGTGGACGAGGTCGGCGACGAAGTCGTTGATGAACCGTTCGCCTTCGTTGCCCGATGCCCCTTCGGGGTCGCCGAGCACGCCGGAGGTGCTGACGTTCATCACGCCGTGCGCACGGAGCGCCGGGAGGAGTTGGTCGAGTGGTGTGTCCGGCCCCGCCGTCGCCCGTTCGAGGCGAACGAGTCCCGGGTCGATCGCCAGCATCAGTGAGGTCTCGATGCGTCCGGCGTGCAGGTCGGGTGGGCCGCCGTCGGTGCGCTTCGGCCAACGCGGCGACCACGACAACACCGGCCGACGCTCGTACGTGAGCGTCGCGACCGCCTGTTTCAACGCCGCGTGATTGCCGCCGTGACCGTTGACGAAGACGATGCCGGCTGCCCAATCTGCGCTCCGACCGAGCTCGATCGCCACCTGTGACATGACCTCGGTGCCGATCGACAGCGTGCCCGCGAAGCCCGCATGTTCTCCGGACGCGCTCACCGAGATGGTCGGGCCGAGCATCAGCCCGTCGGTGCGATGAATCGCTCGACCCGCGATCTCCTCGGCGATCAGCGTGTCGGTGTTGAGCGGGAGGTGTGGACCGTGTTGCTCGGTCGACCCGACCGGGATGAGCACGATGGGCGACAGCGTGCCGTCGTCTCCGGCCATCACCGTCGCCGCTTGTCGAACCTCGCCCGAGGTGGCCTCGCCCAATCGCATCGGTGCCAGTCTTGCAGCCAGACCGGCATTCGGGTCGTGTGCACCGCGTTGCCGCCGACGTCACGGCCTCGGCGTGGACCGCGTCGGGCATTCGGACGAGCGACGGCCCGTCCGTAGACTGCGGTCGTGGAGAATCCCTGGTTCAACCCCTGGTTCGAGTCGATCGCCGTGGCGCAGAAGCGCGCCAAGCGGCGCCTGCCGAAGTCGGTGTACGGCGCGCTGATCGCCGGATCCGAGCGCGGACTGACCATGAACGACAACATGTCGGCCTTCGACGAACTCGGTGTCCGGCCGGTCACCGCCGGTCAGTCGGCGAGCCGCGACATGGCAACCGAGGTGATGGGCCAGCCGATCTCGATGCCCGTCCTGATCTCGCCGACCGGCGTGCAAGCCGTGCATCCCGACGGCGAAGTCGCCGTCGCTCGGGCGGCCGCCGCCCGGGGCGTGGCGATGGGGCTGAGCTCGTTCGCATCGAAGCCGATGGCCGAAGTGATCGACGCCAACCCGCAGACGTTCTTCCAGATCTACTGGGCGGGAGGGCGCGACGAGATGGTCGCTCGCCTCGCGCGTGCCAAGGAAGCCGGAGCCGTCGGCGCGATCCTCACGCTCGACTGGTCGTTCGTCCACAGCCGTGACTGGGGCAGCCCGCCGATTCCGGCGAGCATCGACCTGATGACCATGCTTCGGCACGGTCCCGAAGTCGCGCTGCGTCCGCGTTGGCTCCTCGACTGGGTCCGATCCGGTGCACTGCCGGCCCTCGGCGTGCCGAACTTCCCGACCGATCCGAGTGCTCCGGTGCCCGGCTTCTTCGAGGCGTACGGCGTCTGGATGGGCACGCCGCCGCCGACGTGGGACGACATCGCCTGGCTGCGCGAGCAGTGGGATGGTCCGTTCATGGTGAAGGGCATCGCCCGCGCCGACGAAGCCCGCCGAGCGGTCGACGCCGGTGCCACCGCGATCTCCGTGTCGACGCACGGCGGCAACAACCTCGACGGTGCCCCGGCTCCGATTCGCGTGCTGCCCGAAGTGGTCGCCGCGGTCGGCGATCAGGTCGAAGTGCTGATGGACGGTGGCATCCGTCGCGGGAGCGACGTGGTGAAGGCGGTCGCGCTCGGGGCGAAGGCCGTGCTGATCGGACGTGCCTACCTGTGGGGCCTCGCAGCCAACGGGCAGGCGGGTGTCGAGAACGTGCTCGACGTGTTGCGGATGGGCATCGACTCGTACCTGCTCGGCATGGGCAAGTCGTCGATCGCCGAGCTCTCGCCCGACGACCTCGTCATCCCCGACGACTTCAGCCCGCCCCCCGCCGACTGACCGAGCCCCACCGCGCCCCGAAAGGGTGATTTCTGCCCAGGCTGAATGTGTACGCGTGAGGGTGATTTTTGCCCAGGCTCGATGCGGTCGCGTGGGCGTTTGGTTACTGGAGGAGGCCGGGTTCGAGTTCTTGGAGTCGGTTGATCGTCGACACCAGGAGCTTGCGGGTCATCGTCGGTGACTCGTCGAGCAGACCGAAGAACTCGCGGCGAGAGAGCATCTGGAGTTCGAGGTCGGTCTCGGCGCGGACCGTTGCGGTGCGCGTGATGCCGGTGAGGACGGCCATCTCGCCGAGCACGGTGCCGGGGCCGACCGTGGTGACGAGACGACCGCGACGCCAGATCGTCGCCTCGCCGTCGGTGATGATGAACGCCTCGCGCCCGATCTCACCTTCGGTGATCAGCTCGGTTCCGGCCGTGACCGACATCGGTGTCATCCGCTGGCGTACCGACTTGATCTCCTTCTTCGACAGGTCGGCGAAGAGGTCGAGCTCGGCGAGCGTGTCGAGAATGTTGGTGGTCATCTGAGGCTCCTGAGGGTTGCCACCAACGTAGCGCTCGGCGAACAGCGGCCTCGCGAGCCGGCACCCGCGTCAGCCGACGTATCAGAACGTCAGCCGCGAACCCGGAACGTCAGCCCGACAGGTGGGAACGTCAACGTCAGCTGACGAACCAGATGGTGCTGTCGGGCGGGATGACCCCTGGCGTGTGCATCTCGGCGGGCGCCGACGCGAACATCGGGGTCGCGATCTCGAGATGGTCGTCGGTCATGTCGAGCGCGATCGGGGCATCGGTGACGTTGGTGACGACGACGAGGTCGCCGCGGCGCACGGCGACGAGACCCGGACCGAGGTCGACGAGATGTGCGGCAGTTCCCTGCGGCAGCGCGTGCTCTCGGCGGGCGGCGAGCAGTTCGCGGTAGAGCGCGAGCGTCGAGTCGTCGTCGGAGTCGAGTTCGGTGACGGCGAACTGTCCCCACCACGACGGCTGCGGCAACCAGGGTTCGGGGGCCTCGGCCTGGCCATCGGCGACGGCCGAGAAGCCGAACGACGTCGCTTCGTCGGTGGTCCACGGGAGCGGCACCCGGCAACCGTCGCGGCCGAGCCGTTCGCCGTTCGTCTGGAAGAACACCGGATCTTCGCGGCGATCGTCGGGGATGTCGAGCACCTCGGGAAGACCGAGTTCTTCGCCCATGTACAGGTACAACGAGCCGGGCATCGCCATCACCAGGCTGATCATGGCCCTGGCTCGCCGCGTGCCGGTCGTGACGTCGACCGTGCTGTTCTCGGTCTCGAGCGCGTTGTTCGACGCGCTGCTCTCGTCGGCGGCCGTCGCTCGGCCGAGGCGGGTGACGATGCGCTGGACATCGTGGTTGTTGAGCGTCCACGTCGGCGGGGAACCGAGCTCGAGGAGCCGGAGGGTCTCGGTGATGGCGTGCTCGATCGGAGCCTTGACCCACGGGGCCAACAACAGGTCGAACGCGAAGGCGGCGTGGAACTGCTCGGTATTGACGAATCGACCCATGAGGCCGGGGCGATCGGTCATGTAGGCCTCGGCGACCATCATGAGGTCGCGGCCCGGGTGGCGCTGCTCGTACTCGTCGATGGTGTTGCGGAACTGGCGCCACACCGCATGGCCTTCCTCGCGGAACACCGAGTACTCGTTCTCCCAGGTGACCTGAAGGAGCGCCGTGCCTTCGGGGACGGGTGGCTGATCGGGGAGGTCGGGGTGCTTGCCGACAGGGGTGATCGCATCGACACGGAACCCCTCGACGCCGCGGTCGAACCAGAACTCGAGGACGTCGGCGAACATCTCCTGCACGTCGGTGTTGGTGTGGTCGAAGTCGGGCTGGTGGGGAGTGAAGGTTCCGAGATACCACTGCGCGGTGTCGCCGACTCGGTACCACGCAGGACCGCCGAACGCCGCCATCCAGTTGTTGGGCGGCGCACCGTGGGGGTCGTCGCCGAGCGGTTTGCCGTCGCGGAAGTAGAACCGAGCGCGTTCGGGGCTCCCGGGCGCAGCGGCGAGCGCGGCCTGGAACCACTCGTGTTCGTTCGAACAGTGGTTGGGCACCAGATCCATGAGGATCTTGATGCCGTGGTCGCGGGCGTCGGCGAGCAGCGCGTCGAACGTGTCGAGCGTCCCGTACTCCTCGTGGATCGAGTAGTAGTCGGCGACGTCGTAGCCGTGGTCTCGTTGCGGCGACGGGTAGCACGGGTTGAGCCAGATGGCGTCGACGCCGAGGGAGGCGATGTGGTCGAGTCGTCGGCGGATGCCGTCGAGGTCGCCGACGCCGTCACCGTTGCCGTCGGCAAACGAACGTACGTAGACCTGGTACACCACGGCCTCGGACCACCAGTGCTCGGAGTGCTGCGTCATCCGGACAATGTAAACGCTTTCATCGCGAGTCGCCACCCGCCCGATGGGCTCGCTTCAGGTGCGCTCAGGTGTGCCCAGGTGGCCTCAGGTGATCGTGATGCGCAGGCGTTCGTGCTCGTCGTCAGGATCGGCGCTGGTCGCCACGACGATGTCGTACTCGCCGGGCTCGACCTTCCATGCGCCCGATTCCTCGTCCCAGTGGCGGAATGCGGAGCTGCCGAGCTCGATCGAGACGTCGCGACGGGCCTGGGCCGGCAATGACTCCTTGGCCCACGCCTTCAGCTCACGGACGGGCCGTTCGACCGACGGAGCGATCGGGGCGACGTAGCACTGGACCACCGAGGTGGCGTCGCGGTCTGAGGTGTTGGTCAGCGACAGCGAGACGACGATGGGGGAGTCGTCGAGCGACGCCGCGGTGTCGCTCGTGCGTGACGCGGTCGGCGTGCTCCACTCGACCGAGCCGTAGCTCAGCCCGTGTCCGAGCCAGAAGCGCGGCGCGACATCGTTCGCTTCGTAGTGACGATGGCCGATGAAGAGCCCTTCGGCGTAGCGCTGCTGCGGTGGGCGGCCGGCCGAGCGCACCGGCTCGTGGTGTTCGAAGGCCGGCGTGTCGGCAAGGCGCTGGGGGTACGTGATCGGCAAGCGACCCGCCGGGTCGGCGACACCGGTGAGCACGTCGACCATCGCCTCCGCTTGCTCCTGACCGGCGAAGAACGACGTGACGATCGCAGCCGCCGGACGAGGATGATCGTCGGCCGCCCAGTCCATCGAGACCGGGGAGCCGGCGTTGACCACCACGACCGTGTTCGGGTTGGCGGCGACGACCCGCTCGACGAGTTCGTCTTGTCGTCCGGGCAGGCTCATGACTTCGCGGTCGAACCCCTCGGTCTCCCACTCGTCGTTGGTGCCCACCACCACGACGGCGACGTCGGCCTCGGCTGCGGCGGCGACCGCCCGGTCGATGAGATCGCTGGGCTCGGGCGGGCGGACGCCGATGCGCAGTGCTGCGAAGCCGTTCTCGGCGGAGGTCCGCCACTTGACCTCGAGGTGCACCGGCTCACCGGCGCGGCACTCGACGGTGGCGACCGACTCCTCGCTGCCGTACCCGAAGAACTCGCGAGTGCGTGGCAGGAGCATGTCGGGGTCGTCGACGACCACGATCGGGTCACCGTCGCCGGTGCGGGCGGTCATCGTGACCGGACCGGTCGAGACCACGCCGATCTCGTGGGGGCCGTCGATCTCGGGAACGAACGATCCGCTGACGCGGGCGCCGAACGCCGTGGCGTCGATCTCGTCGGGCGTGGTCCCGAAGAAGCGGATCATCGAGCTGGAGGTGACGGTGTCGATGGTGGCCGGTGCGTCCCAGTCGGTGCCGTTGACGTATTCGAGGCGGAGCCCGTCGGCGCCGTCGGGAGTGCGGAGCCGGGCGCTGCGCACGATCGGAGTGAGTCGGTCGATGCGCACCCCCGGCTCGTAGCGGACGTCGGTGTCGGGCCCGACTCGGTCGCTCAACGCGTCGAGGAGCGTCCGGTGGTCGAACGGCGTGAGGCTCGCCGAGCCCCCACCCATCGACCGGTCGATCACCGCGTTGGGGCCGATGACCGCCATCGACGCGAGTCCGTCGAGCGCGACCGGCAGGACCGGGTGGCCGCTCGAATCGATCGGCTCGTTGCGCAGCAGCACGGTGCCGCCGATCGCCGCTCGGCGCGTGAGTGCTCGCTCGGCCGGGTCGTCGATCGACAGTTCGGGCTCGTCACAGTTCCGCTCGTCGGCCTTCGTGCGGTTCATCACACCGAGCAGGTCGCGGACGAGGCCATCGACCGTCTCCTCGGTGACCGATCCGGCCTCGATCGCGGCGAGCAGCCGATCGCCGTACACCCGCACCGGGGCGGGCATCTCGAGGGTCAGTCCGGCGTTGGCGGCTCCGACGGGTTCGTGCACGCCGAACCAGTCCGACACGGCGAACCCGTCGAAGCCCCACTCGCCTCGCAGGATGTCGGTCAGCAGCCGTCGGTTCTGTGCGGCGAACTCACCGGCGACGCGGTTGTACGCGGTCATGATGCCCCACGCGCCGCCTTCCTTCACCGCTCGTTCGAACGGGCGCAGGTAGAGCTCGCGGAGCGGCCGCTCATCGACATCGACGTCGACCGTCATGCGATCGATCTCGGTGTCGTTGCACACGAAGTGCTTGACGGTCACGGCGACGTCGTGACGCTGCACGGCCCGGACGTAGCTCGCTGCGAGTGCGCCCGACAGTTCGGGATCCTCCGAGTAGCACTCGAAGGTGCGGCCGCCGATCGGAGTGCGGTGCAGGTTGACGGTCGGGCCGAGCAGCACGTGGGCGCGTTTGCGGACGGCCTCCCGTCCGAGCAGGTCGCCGATCTCGCCGAGCAGGTCGGGGTCCCACGACGCTCCGAGGGTGATGCCCGCGGGCACCGCCACGCCCGGGGTTCCGGCCGACCCGTGTCCTTCGCCGCGGATCCCGGTGGGACCATCGCTCATCTTGAGCTGTGGAATCCCGGCCTCGGGGAACGCTTTGGTGCGCCAGTTGGTCTCGCCTGCCACGAGCCGACACTTGTCGGCGAGCGAGAGGGCGTTGAGCGCGGCATCGATGTCGATCACGCCGCAGATGATGCCACGGCGGGCGCCAGTTGACGTCCCGGTCACGCCGAGGCATCAAGGTGAGGGCATGAACTTCTCATGGAAGAACACGCCAGCATCCATCCGGACGGCGATGGTTTCGGCCATTCTCGGCTTCGTCGTTCGGTGTTCGTCGACCACGACGAGCAGCCGCAACGGTCGACTGACCGAGTGCAGCTACTTCGACGGAGGCGCTGCCTTCTTCGGCGTCGTCGCCATCATCACCGGTCTCGTCGGCTGCGTCGTGGCGTTCAAGCGAACCGACGACAAGACGTTGATGCTGGTCATCTCGATCGTGTCGGTGGGTGTGGGTGTGCTTCACGTGTTGCGCGGGGTGGGCACTGTGGGTGGTGCTTGCAACTGATCGACGGCGCAGCGGCAACAGCCACACGGGGAAAAGTGGGTGCGGCATCGTCACGATTCTCTCAAGTGCGCCCCGTTCTGTGCCGAAAGCCACTACGTGACCGCAACCGACAACGAACTCGCGTCGCCCCCGCCGCACGGCTCGTCGCCGGACGATCGCACAGCGTCGAAGTCGGCCGACGCGCCGCCGTCGATCATGGACGAGATCGAGGCTCTTGCGGCGCTCGTCGGGGAGACGGAGGAACAGTCGGACTCACCGATCCCCGCTCCGACCGCGTCGATCGCCCGCTCGCGCCCGATGCTGACCACGCCGGTTGCGGATTCGACGCCGGACGAAACGCTCCACGCTCGGGTCGAACCTTCGGTCGTGTCACCCGCGAGCCCGCCCGACGTCGCAGCTCCGACCGACGTCGCGGCCGTCGCCGACGACGGTCTGCTCGCTCCCGCAGTCACTCCGCTCACCATCGAACCGCTGAGCCTCGAACCACTGAGCCTCGACTCGCCGGCGTCCGACCCTGTCGTCGCTGACGCGATCGTCGACCCGGTCGCACCCGATGTCGTGCCGATCGAGCCGGTGCGGACGTTCCCGATCGACGCCGACTCCCCGCTCGCCGACATGCCGGTCGACGCCACGATTCCGATGGATCGCCTCGCCCCGGGCGACGTTCTCGACGGTCTGAGCGTGCCGGCACCGCCTGCACCTCCTGCCCCGCCGAGCGGGTCGTCGAACACGCCCTACCCCTCGGGCGTGCTCTCCGACGCCAGCCGGCTCGTCGTGCTCGACGCGATGCCGGTGGCGGTGTTCCTCATCGACTCGATGGCCACGATTCGCTTCGCGAACCAGCGCACCGCCGACATGTTGGGCCTCACACGCGAGGAGTTCCTCGGGCGCAGCGTCCTCGACTTCGTCAACACCGCCGACATCGATTTCGCCGCCGAACTGTTCAACGTCGGAACGCGGTGGGAATCGCAGATGATGGGACCGAGCCGCATCCGGTACGTCGACTCGAGCGGGCAGTCGCACTGGACCCAGGTGTGGGCGCAGGCGTGCCCGGAAGAACTGGGGATCGAGGGATACATCGTCTCGCTCACCAGCGAGTCGGTGCGCGACGTGCTGGCGACCGCCGTCAGCTCGGTCGCCGCCGACGACACCATCGACCACACGCTCAAGGCGATCGCCCTCTCGGCTCGAGCGCTTCCGCTCGACGGCATCGGTGCCGTGCTCATGCCCGATCCGTCGGCTGGCGATTCGTCGACCGAACTCCGCATGATCGGCGACTGGCCCATCGACGACAAGGCGATCAACGCGCTCGGCACGCCGTGGCGAAAGGCGCTCGAAGAAGGCGTCGCCTGCGACATCGACGACGTCGCCGCCTCCGGGCTCGCACCCGCCGCCCGACAGCTGCTCGGAGAAGCCGGTGTCGCCGCGCTCTTCGTGCGCCCGATCGTCGACGCCAACCGGACCGCGGTCGGAGTCCTCGTGGTGTTCCGCTCCGAGGCCGGCACCGCGAGCCCGAACCAGGAAGACCACCTGATCGATGCCATCCGCCTCGCCGGCATGGCGTTCGGTCAGAAGCGTCGTCGACTCGAACTCGAGACCGCTGCGTTGCGCGACTTTCTCACGGGCGTCGGAAACCGCGCCGCACTCAACGACCGCCTCAAGACCGAGCGGCGTGCCGCCGACGTGCTGTTCATCGACCTCGACCGGTTCAAGGCGGTCAACGACACGTACGGACACGACGTCGGCGATCAGGTCGTCTCGATGGCGGCCGGCCGAATCGAGAACACCGTGCGACGTGACGACCGGGTGTATCGCACCGGCGGCGACGAGTTCGTGGTGCTCTGCGAAGCGAGCGGCGACGACGAAACCGAACGCGTCGTGCTCGCCGAGCGCATCATCGACCGCCTGAAGGAGCCCTTCGCGATCGGTGACGACGACATCCGAATCGGCGCGACGGTCGGCATCGCCGCCGCCGGCGACCGGTCATTGCTCGACACCGTTCGGGCCGCCGATCAGGCGCTCTACGCCGCCAAGGAGCAAGGCGGCGCCGGCTGGGCCCACGACGAGACCTGACCGCGTCGTCGACCTGACCGGCCACATCGTCGCGCGATGGTCGCGCGGTCCGTGTGGTATCGACCGCTCGTCGCGCGAGATTCTCTAGATTGGCTCGAATGGCTGAGACTGTTGGGGTACTCGACCGCGGGCATGTTGCGGTGATCACAGGTGGAGCGAGCGGGATCGGACTCGCTGTCGCCGAGCAGCTCATCGAGCGTGGCATGCGCGTTGTGCTCGCCGACATCGACGAACCGAAGCTGCGCGACGTCGAAGCTCGGCTCACCGAAGCAGGCGCCGACGTCACCGGCGTCATCTGCGACACCGCCGACGAATCATCGGTGACCGACCTCGCCGAGGCGGTGCTGTCGAAGTACGGCGCCGCTCATCTGCTCTTCAACAACGCCGGCATCGCCGGAGTCGGAGATGCCTGGACCGGCGACATGAGCCTCTGGCATCGGGTGGTCGGCATCAACCTCTACGGCGTCGTGCACGGCATCCGCTCGTTCCTGCCGATCATGACCGAGCAGGGCATCGGCCACATCGTCAACACCGCTTCGATCGCCGGGCTCATCGCCGTGCCCGGGCTCGGGCCGTACAACGCCACCAAACACGGAGTCGTCGCGATCAGCGAAGGGCTGTTCATCGAGCTCGGTGTCACCGAGTCGCCGGTCGGGGTGAGCGTGCTCTGCCCCGGCTTCGTCAAGACCGACCTGATGGACGACGAGCCGGCCTCGGTCGAGAGTCCCGTCGGGGCACTCGTCGGTGCGGCGCTCGTCGAGGGCGTCGACGGAGGCATTCCCGCGACCGATGTCGCCACCGCTGTGGTCAGCGCTGTCGACGACGGGCAGTTCTGGATCCTCACGCACGACGACAGTCGTCAACCACCAATCGAACGCATGCAGCGAGCTGCGTCGCAGACCAATCCACCGCTGATCGGGGAGAACTGAACATGGGAACCTCGACGTCGGAATTCGGTGTCAGCAAGCGCGAGTCGCACGACTCGACCGACTTCTACGCGCGCTTCGCGCCGCCCGAGATCAGCGAAGACGACGAGCTCGGCGCACCTGCGCAGCTCGACACGATCCACGTCGGCGACGCGCGTGACATGTCGAAGGTGCCCGACGCGTCGGTCGCCCTCGTCGTCACGTCACCGCCGTACTTCGCCGGCAAGGCGTACGAGACCGCACTGGGCGAGGGCCACATCCCCGCCGACTACGTCGAGTACCTCGAGATGTTGCGGTCGGTGTTCGCCGAGTGCCTGCGCACGCTGCAACCCGGTGGTCGACTCGCGGTGAACGTGGCCAACCTGGGTCGCAAGCCGTACCGCAGTCTCGCCGCCGACGTCACGACGATTCTCCAGGACGACCTGCGGATGTTGCTGCGTGGCGAGGTCATCTGGCAGAAGCAGCGCGGCGCCAGCGGTTCGTGCGCGTGGGGGTCGTATCAGTCTCCCGCCAACCCGGTGCTGCGCGACACGACCGAACGGGTGATCATCGCGAGCAAGGGACGGTTCGACCGCGTCGGTCGCGGCGACGACGGAAGCGGTGGAGACGGGGCCGCCACGATCCCGGGCGACGAGTTCATGGAAGCCACGCTCGACGTGTGGGAGATTCCGGCCGAGAGCGCGACGCGTGTCGGACACCCGGCGCCGTTCCCGGTCGCGCTCGCCGAGCGGTGTCTGCACCTCTTCACGTACGAAGGCGATGTCGTGCTCGACCCGTTCATGGGGTCGGGGACGACCGCGGTCGCAGCGAAGCGGACCGGTCGCAGCTTCATCGGCTACGACACCGAACGTTCCTACGTCCGCCAGGCCATCGAACGCGTCGAGTCGCTCGCTCCCACCGATCTTCCCGACCGGCGGACCGTCAAGGACATGGCTCGCTCGCTGCTCGCCGACTGCGGGTTCGAGACGCTCGACGACAACCCGCGGATCGCTCCCGGCGTCACGGTGAGCGTGCGCGGGCAGCGCGCCGATGGTGTGTCGCAACTCTTCGAGTTCGGTGGCGTGCACACGCCGTCGCGACCCGGCATGACTCGCGTCGAAGCCGTGTGGAAGACGATCGCCAAGGCGTCGATCCTGCGCGAGAGCGGCAGCGGTGAATCGCTCATCGTGCTCACGTCGGGCACGGTTCGCGGCGGCCCGTTGTCGACCGTCACCGGTGAGGGCAAGCCGATCGCCGCGGTCATCGACATGACGCTCGACGACGCCGCCGAGCGTCTGATGGCGGCGGTCGAAGAAGTCCGTTCGCGCGGCTGATGACGCAGCGGCCCGATGTGACGGGTCCGCTCCCCGGAGATTCGCGCGCGCTGACCTCGGTCGCCGTGCAGTTCTTCGTCAACGGTCTGGTCGTCGCGTCGTTCGTCCCGCGCCTTCCCGAGATCCGCGACCGCATCGACGTGTCGACCGGCGTGCTCGGCGTGCTGCTCGCCTGCGGCGGCGTCGCTGGATTCGCCGGGAGCGCCATGGTCGGTCCGCTCATCTCGCGCTTCGGGACGCGTCGCCTCCTCATCGGCGCCGGCGTCGTGTTGGTCGCCGCGCTCGCCGTGGTCGGTCTCGCCACGACACCCGTCGTCTTCCTGGCCGGCCTGCTCTTCCTGTGGTCGAGCGACGTGCTGGTCGACTCGGCGATGAACCTCCAGGGTTCGTGGATCAGCGGCCGCCGACGGGTCCCGGTGATGAACCGCCTGCACGGCTTGTGGAGTCTCGGCACGGTCGTCGGGGGAGTGACGGCCGCCCGCGCCGCCTCGTCGGGCGTGTCACTGCGAACGCACTTGCTCGTCGCCGCGCTCGTGTTCTTCTGTGTACTGGTCTTCGTCGGTCGGGGCCTGTTGGTCGACGACGAACATGCCGGGGAGGACGAGATCGTCGATGGCGGTTCGTCACCGATCCGTCGCCGCACGGGGCCGCTGGTGTTGCTCGCGCTCGGTGGCGCGTGCTCGCTGGTGATGGAGATGACGTCGAGCGACTGGGCGGCATTTCGCCTCAGCGACGACTTCGGCGCCTCGGCCGGTGTCGCCGGTCTCGCGTACGTGGCTTTCACGGCGGGCATGACGCTCGGTCGGTTCGGTGGCGACTGGGCCATCGCGCGATTCGGCCGACAACGGGTGTTCAACACCGCGATCGCGGTCACGCTCGCCGCGCTCGTCACCGCGTCGTTCGCTCCGGATCGTTGGCTCGTCGTCGCGGCGTACGTCGTTGCGGGCCTCGGCATCGCGACACAGTTCCCGAAGCTCTACGACGACGCCGCGAAGCACCGGGGTCGACCCGGGGCCGGGCTCGCTGCGCTCTCGGCCGGGTCGCGTCTCGCGTCGATGACCGCGCCGGCGATCGTCGGCGTTCTCGCAGCGTCGAGTCTGTCGGTGGGATCGGCCACGGCGCTCCTCACGATCCCGGCGGCGCTGGCCTTCATCGCACTCGCCCTCCGCTCGAGGTGATTTCTGCCCAGGCTCGATGTGGTCGCGTGAGGGTGATTTCTGGCCAGGCTCGATGTGTGCGCGTGAGGGTGATTTCTGCCCAGGCTCGATGTGGTCGCGTGGGGGTGATTTTTGCCCAGGCTCGATGTGTACGCGTGGGGTGGTCAGGTGATGGGGGTGACCGAGAGCTCGAAGCGGGGATCGGACCAGCGGTCGACCGCCGCGAGACCGTCGCGGAGGATGGCGGCGGCGAGCGTGCCCTTGGCGGCTTTGGCGAAGTGCCCGCCCGGTTTGCCCGACGGATCGACGAACTCGATCGACACACCCGTCACCCGATCGTCGGGCGTCCACGCCGCCCGGTGTTCCTTCGGAAGCAGGTCGATGATCACGCGCGGTGCCTTGGCGGTGCGCCCCGAAGCGAACTTGTTGAGCGTCTCGGAGAGATCATCACGCCACCAGGTCGACAGCTTGCCGAGCGGGGCCAGATTGGCGCCCATCTTCAGGCGATAGTCGGGGGTCGGGTCGTCGGCGCGGACGAGTCCGAGCAGCCCCGACACGACGACGATCCGGCGTCGTTCCGCCGCCGCGAGCGACGCCGGATCGAGGTGATCCCACACCACGCCCGTGTACCGCTGCCAGGCCGGCAACGTCGGCGCACCGCGCAACGACGCGTTGGCCGACAAGGCCCGGGCGAGGTGATCGCCCTTCACGCCGAGCAGTTTCTCGTTGCCGCCACGGACGGCCGAGAGCGCCTCCGCGACGTCGCGGCGGCGTTCGGCGAGCCCGCGAAACGCTCCCGCGTCCTCTGACCATCCTGTGTCTTTTTGGGATTTTCCGCCTGGCGCCTTGCCTTCTGACGGCGGAAGCAGCAAGATTGGAACACTGTTCGAAAAAGTTTGGGCGAGGCGAACCATCTCGGGGAGTCTGGCGCAACAGCACCAACTTGCAGGAGTTCACATGCAGATCCATCTCGATGCCGAGAAGTGCCAGGGCCACAACCGCTGCTACGCGCTGGCGCCCGAGCTCTTCGACGTCGACGACTACGGCCAAGCCGTGTTGCTCGACGACGGCGAGATCGATCCGAGCCTGCACGACAAGGCACGGCTGGCTGCGGCCAACTGCCCCGAGTACGCGATCACCCTCACCGGTGACTGAGCAAGGACGGACCCCGAATGACCGACACCGTTGACACCGACACGCCCGCAGCGAACGACTCGCCCGCGCCCACCGGAGGTCGTTTCGCGGAACGCGACCCCATCTTCGGCGACTCGCCGGAAGGAACCGACGTCTGGCAGCGCGTTCCCTACAACCCCGACGACTACGGCACGGTCCGTGACTTCGCCAACGACTTCGACCACGCCGACCCCGACTACAACCCCAACGCACCCGAGGTCTGGAAAGACCTGCGCGAGTCGGGGTGTCCGGTCGCCCACTCCGATCGCTACGGCGGCATGTGGGTGCCGATCACGCACGACACCGTGCACGAGGTCGCCTACGACACCGATCACTTCACGAGTCGCGCCGTCGTCGTGTCGGTCGGTCGCCCCGGCGACCTGGCCATGCCCGCCCCGATCGGTGGCGTCCCGCCGATCTCGAGCGACCCACCGTTCCACAACCAGGCTCGCCGACTCCTGCTGCCGCCGTTCGCGCCCAAGCAGATCGAGCCGTGGGAAGACGAGATCCGTTCGCTGTGCAAGCGGCTGCTCGACGACATGGGCGAGATCGTCCCGGGCGAGACCGTCGTCGACGCCGCCGTCCAGTACGCGCAGCACATCCCGGTCAACGTGATCGGTCGCATGCTGGGCTTCCCCGAGAAGGACGAAGCGCTCTTCCGCAAGTTCGTCCACGATGCGCTCGAACGCATCAACGAGGAGCCGGGGACCCGCGACGGCCTCGACGAGCTCGGCAAGTACATCGCCGCACAGATCCAAGATCACCGCGACAACCCGCGTGACGACCTCACGGGCTACCTCATGAACGTCGAACTCGAAGGGCAGAAGCTGTCCGACGAGATCGTCGGCGGCTCCATCATCCTGCTGCTGATCGCCGGAATCGACACGACGTGGTCGGCCATCGGTTCGTCGCTGTGGCACCTCGCCCAGACGCCGGGTGACCGCAAGCGTCTCGTCGACGACCCCGAGGTCATGACGTTCGCGCTCGAAGAGTTCCTCCGTGCGTACGCGCCGGTCACCATGGCGCGCATGGTGGCGAAGGACCACGACTTCCACGGCTGCCCGATGAAGAAAGACGACTGGGTGCTCCTGCCGTTCCCGGCCGCCAACCGCGATCCGAAGCAGTTCGAGGATCCCGACACGTTCGTCATCGATCGTGAAGAGAACCGTCACGCGGCGTTCGGCCTCGGCATCCACCGATGCCTCGGCTCGAACCTCGCGCGCCTGGAGTTGCGTGTGGCGATCGAGGAGTTCATCGCTCGGTTCCCGAACTTCGAACTCGCCGGCGAGGTCTCCTGGTCGGTCGGCCAGATCCGTGGGCCGCGCGTGTTGCCCGTCCGCATCACCGAATAGGTTCGGCGCCGATGAGCGCGGCCGAACGGTGGGAACAACAGCTGAGCGAGTGGGCACTGCCCGCGCACGTCCTCGAACAGGCTGCGGCCTCGCCGTGGGAGCACGACACGCGCCGCTTCGAGGTCGACGACACGCTCGACCGTGACGTGCTGTCGGCAACCGTCGCTCGATCGGTGCTGCCGCGCACGGGCGGCTCGGTGCTCGACATCGGCTGCGGCGGGGGACGGGCGGCGATGTCGCTCGTCCCGCCGGCGGAGCGAGTGATCGGCGTCGATCAGAGCTCGGCGATGCTGGCTGCGTTCACGACCGCCGCGTCGGCCGCCGGTGCTCGCTCGATGACCATCGAAGGCAGCTGGCCCGAGGTGGCGATCGACACGCCCGTCGCCGACGTCGTCACCTGCCATCACGTCGCCTACAACGTTCCTGAGATCGAACCGTTCATCGGAGCGCTCACCGGTCGAGCGCGGTTGGCGGTCGTGCTCGTCCTCCCGACCGTGCACCCGCAGTCGGCCTGGTCGCCGGCGTGGAAGCACTTCTGGGATCTCGACCGACCCACCGGCCCGACGTCCGACGACTTCGCCGCGGTGCTGGCCGAGATGGGCATCGACGCCGAGCGTTGGGAGATGCCGCGTCCGCCACTGGCCGCGGCGGCGACCGACCCGGCGGAACAGGTGCGCGCCGGGCTGCGCCGCCTGTGTCTCGGGCCCGATCGCGCCGACGAACTCGCCCGGTACCTCGACGAGTTCGAGCCGCAGTGGTCCGACGTCCACACCGTCTTCCGCTGGCCCGGCGACGCTCCGACCTGATCTCGCTGCACCGAACAGCCGACACCGTTCCCACGGTTCTCTTACCTTGGTCGGCAAGACTGGGACCATGACGGGCTCGGTGCTGATCGCAGAAGACGACCGCGCGGTTCGCGAGTCGCTGCTGCGCGCGTTGCAGCTCGAGGGGTACGACGCCCGTGCCGTCAGCAACGGCGCCGAGGCCCTCGATGCGATCCGATCCGAGCGACCCGCTGCGCTGCTGCTCGACGTGTCGATGCCGATGATCGACGGCCTCACGGTGTGTCGCGTGCTCCGATCCGAAGGCGACCGACTCCCGGTGTTGATGCTCACCGCTCGCACCGAGACCGCGGACCGAGTCGCCGGTCTCGACGCCGGCGCCGATGACTATCTCCCGAAGCCGTACGACCTCGACGAGCTCCTCGCTCGACTCCGTGCGCTGCTGCGACGCTCGTCGTACGCAGACTCCACCGAGGCGTCGGAGCTCGTGGTCGGCGACCTCCGGCTCGACGTGCGCGGTCGCCGAGCGTTTCGCGGTGATCGTGAGATGGAGCTGTCGAAGACGGAGTTCGATCTCCTCGAACTGTTGGCGAGCAACGTCGGCATCGTGCTCGACCATTCACTGATCTACGAGCGCATCTGGAACTACGACTTCGGCCCCGACTCGAAGAATCTGGCGGTGTACATCGGCTACCTCCGTCGTAAGACCGAAGCCGACGGCGAGGAACGGATGGTGCACACCGTGCGCGGCGTCGGCTACACGCTCCGAGCAGCCACGTGACGCTCCGCTGGAAGATCGCGCTCTCGCTGGCGGCGGTCGGTGTGGTGATGACCGCGCTCGTCGGCGTGTTCACCTATCGATCTGCGAGCGGTCGGCTCATCGACGAGATCGACCGGTCGATCGATCAGGCCGGTCAAGTGCTCGCGGTCAGCAACGAGCGGTTGCCGCAGCGGCGCGAGGTGTTCGACGTGTACTCGTTCCGCCGAGTGAACCTGCGCGGCGAGGTGGCGATGACGACCTTCGACGACGGCGTGCCCGTCGACGACGCGGTGATCGCGAGTGTGGCCGGCCAATTCGGCCTCGTGTCGAAAGACACCGTCGTGGCCGACGACGGTGAGCGCTACCGCCTGCACACCACCGGTCTCAGCATCGGTGTGATCCAGGTGGGGCGCTCGCTCGAGGAGGTCGACGCCGTGCTCGCCGACCTGCGGCGTCGCACGCTGCTGCTCAGCGCAGTGGCGGCGGCGATCTCGGCATTGGCCGGGTGGCTGATCGCTTCGCGCATGGCCGCGCCGCTTCGGCGGCTCGCGTCGTCGGCCGATCAGGTCCGCACTTCCGGTCGGCTCGACGTCGTCCTGCCAGAAGCCGAGGGTTCGTCGAACGACGAGGTGGGACAACTGAGTCGAGCCTTCGCGTCGATGCTCGGTGCGTTGGCGAGCTCGAAGGCCGACCAGGAGCGGCTGGTGCAAGATGCCGGTCACGAGCTCCGCACTCCGCTCACGAGTCTGCGCACCAATCTGGCGGTGATGCGCCGCCACCAGCAGATGCCCGACGAGATGCGCACCGAGATCCTCGACGACCTCGATGGCGAGGTCAGCGAGCTCACCGACCTGGTCAACGAACTGGTCACGGTCGCATCCGGTGATCTGGTGACCCAGCCTGCCGAGCGTCTCGACCTGGCGGCGCTGGTCTCGTCGGTCGGCGAACGGGTCGGTCGGCGCCGTCAACGTCAGGTCGTGGTGACCGGAGCGTCGGGCTCGTTCGTGTCGATCCCGCGCGCTGGGCTCGATCGAGCGGTGTCGAATCTGATCGAGAACGCGTGCAAGTTCGACACGTCGGGTGGCCCGATCGAGGTCGATGTTTCGGTGGCGGGCGACACGGCAGCGGTGCGTGTGAGCGACCGCGGGCCGGGCGTGCCCAGCGACGAGTTCGACAAGATCTTCGACCGCTTTCATCGGACCGACGCGACCCGTTCGATGCCGGGTTCGGGGCTCGGGCTGTCGATCGTCCGCGATGTGGTCACCGCACACGGCGGGTCGGTCGCGGCGACGAACCGGCCCGGTGGCGGAGCGATCATCGGCTTCGACCTGCCCCTCGTCGACTGATCGGCGAGTCACACGAGCGCCGCGCTCGTGCGTTCTGACCGAACTCTCACCTTCGTCCGGAGCCGGTCTCACCTGCGTTCGGCATCGTCGTGTGTGCGGAAGCGGCATCACGCCGCCGCCGTCCACTCATCAACTTCTCACCAGATGGAGCAACACATGACGAACGAACGCACGCCACGCCGAACCGGTCTCGCCGTCGGCCTCTCCGCCGGACTCATCAGCGGCGCCGCGGCCGGCATCGTCCTCGGCGTTCCCGGACTCACGTCCGCCGCATCCGACGACACCGCCATCGCCGCCTTGCAGGAGACCGATGGCGAACCGACCGATCCGGTCGACGAGACGTCGACCGAATCAGGCGACCAGGTCCGCGGCGATCGCCTCCGCGCGCAGCTCGATGCACTCGTCGACGAGGGGACGATCACCGCCGAGCAGGCCGATGCCGTCGCCGAACACCTGGTCGAGCAGGCCGCGGATCGCCTCGGTGAACGGGGTGAACGAGGCCGACGGCTTCGCGGTCAGCGCATCGAATGGCTGCGCGGGCAGTCGGAGGTGGTGACCGAACTCCTCGGTGTCGACGCCGAGACGCTCCGCACCGAACTGGCCGACGGAGCGACGCTGGCCGACATCGCGGAGGAGAACGGCGTGTCGACCGACGAGCTCGTCGACGCACTCGTCACCCAGGCGATGGAACGCGTCGACGCGGCGGTCGAGGCCGGCCGCATCGACCAGGACGTGGTCGACGAACGGCTCGACGACCTCGAGGCTCGCATCACCGAGCGCGTCACCACCCCTCGCGGCGACCGCTGAGCCCTCCGACCGGACGGTTTGTCTCAGAGACAAACCGTCCGGTTGGGTCGTAGCCTCGCAGCGTGATCTGCGTTGATGTGTCGGACGTGCGCCTGGCGCAACCCGACAAGGTCCTGTTCGACGGACTCGACGTCACCATCTCCCGCGGTGATCGAGTCGCGGTCGTCGGGGTCAACGGCTCCGGCAAGACCACGCTGCTCCGCATCCTCACCGGTGACCTCCAACCCGATTCGGGCGAGGTGCGGTTCGGTCGCGGAGCCCGGATCACCATGCTCGAGCAAGACCCCGTCCTGCCGCCGGGCACTGTGGCGGAGTACCTCGGTGACGGCTGGGAGGTCGCTGCGGTCGCCACGTCGCTCGGCGTGCAGCCGCTGTTCGACCGACGGACCGACGAACTCTCGGGTGGCCAGGCGAAGCGAGTCGCCCTCGCGAAGATGCTCGCCGACAACAGCGGCGGCGCGTCGGGAGCGGCGGAGAACGCGCACGACATGATCGTGCTCGACGAGCCGACCAACCACCTCGACCTCGAAGCCATCGAGTGGCTCGAGTCGCGATTGGTGTCGATGTCGGCGGCGCTGGTCTTGGTCACGCACGACCGTCATGCGCTCGATCGCCTGACCACCAAGGTCGGTCCGAGCAAGGTCGTCGAACTCGATCACGGCCGGTGTTTCGTGCACCAGGCCGAGGCCGGGACGAGTGCCTATGCCACCTATCTCGATGCACGAGCCGAGCGGGTCGAGCGCGAGGAGAAGGAAGAGTCGACGCGCAAGATCCTCGCTCGCAAAGAGCTTGCTTGGTTGCGTCGTGGCGCCCCGGCCCGCACCGCGAAACCGAAGGCCCGCCTCCGCACGGCGTCCGAGATCGTGTCGGGGGGACCGCGCGATCTGGGTGTGCGCGGCAACGACCTCGAACTCGGCGCTGGAACCACCCGGCTCGGCAACCAGGTCGTCGAGTTGATCGACGTCGGGCAACGCTTTGGAGACGGGGACGCGGCCACCACGATCTTCCAGGGCGTCGACCTCGTGATCGAGCCGGGCTCGCGCCTCGCCGTCGTCGGACCGAACGGGTCGGGCAAGACGACGTTGCTCGACATCGTCGCCGGCCGTCGCGAGCCCGCGATGGGGACGGTCAAGGTCGGCAAGACCGCGGTCGTGGGCTACGCCGACCAGCACGCTGCGTCGCTCGACCCCGACATCACCGTCCGTCAGATGGTCGCAGGCCCGCTGCGCGAGCCCGACCACGAGGACAAGGCGCTGCTCGAGAAGTTCTGGTTCGACGCCACGGCACAGTACGCCCCGACCCGGATGCTGTCGGGTGGTGAGAAGCGGCGCCTCCAGTTGGTGATGGTGCTCGCTCAGAAGCCGAACCTGCTGATCCTCGACGAGCCGACGAACGACCTCGACCTCGACACCCTTCGTTCGCTCGAGGAGTTCCTCGACGACTGGCCCGGCGCCGTCGTCCTGGCGAGCCACGACCGCGCCTTCCTCGACCGCGTCGCCGATCACGTGCTCGCCATCGAACCCGGTGGATCGATGCGGCGAGTGCCCGGCGGTGTCTCCGGGTGGCTGTCCGAGCGGGCCGCTCTGTCCGGAAAGCCGAAGGCCTCGGCTCCTCGGTCGGCGTCGCCGGACTCGACGAAACGTGCGACGAAGGGGAAACCGAAGCAAGCCTCGTCGGGCCCGAGCCCATCGACGATCGGGCGGAAGTTGCGCGAGACCGAGCAGGCGATGGTGAAGGCACAGAAGCGAGTCGACAGCTTGAACGAAGAGTTGGCTGCGGCCACCGACCACACCGTGCTCGCCGAGCGCGGTGCCGTTCTCGTCGAGGCACAAGCAGCACTCGACGAACTGGAAGCCACCTGGCTCGAGCTGGCAGAACTCGCCGACAGCTGAACCCGCGCAGCGTCGCGATGCTGCTCGCGGTCGGTCGCGGACGGGCCGATCGGGACGTGAATAATCACCGATGACGTCGACCGCCGTGGCGTATTTTGATGCGATGAACGTGAAGCACATTGCCGCCGTGTCGTGCGCCGCCATGTTGATCGTGTCGTCGTGTGGATCCGACGAGGGGAGCGCCAGCGAGTCGAACCTCGAAGAGTTCTGCGAGATGATCCGGACCGCCGACGAACAGGACGACGTCGACCTCGGCGACGACTTCGACGCCGGCATCGCCCAACTCGAGGAAATCCGTGACGCTGCGCCGTCGGCGGTGCGCGACGACATCGACGTGCTGATCGGCAAGTTCCAGGAGATGGAAGATCTCGAAGCCGCGAGCACCGGTGACGACGAAGCTGACTTCGCTGCTGCGTTCGAGATCATTCTCGACCCGGAGTTCATCGCGGCGTCCGAACGCCTCGAGCAGTTCGGGGTCGACGAGTGCGGCCTCCCGCCGTCGGACGACGACGGGTTCTCGATCACCGAGAGCGACGACGATGCCGACAGCGGTCCGGTCGAGGCGCCGGTCTCGGAGGATGGTCTGATCACCGAAGCCGCCAACGTGCCCGACCCGCTGTTCGATCCGTTCTTCGACGACGACGTCGTCGACCCGGCAGTGGTGAGCATCGACGGAGCCCAGTACTTCCTCGACGTCAACCACACCGATGCGCCGTGGCGGACTCGCCTCGGGTCGTGGTCGAACGGCAACAGCGAGTTCGGTGTCGGCGGCGTCGACATCACCGAGCCCGAAGCGCTGGAGATCTGCGCAGCGATGCAGACGTATCTGTCGTCGCTCGACTTCTCGGGCGCGATCGTCGTCAACTCGTACTCGCAGGACGACGACGGGAGCTTCGGCCCCGAAACGCAGGTGCTCTCCGGCACCGCCGCCGACGGCTGCTGACACCAACCCGCTCAGGGCGATTTCTGCCCAGGCCAAATGTGGTCGCCTGAGGGTGATTCTTGCCCAGGCCAAATGTGGTCGCGTGAGGGTGATTTCTGCCCAGGCTCGATGTGGTCGCGTGAGGGTGATTTCTGCCCAGGCCAAATGTGGTCGCGTGGGGGTGATTCTTGCCCAGGCTCGATGTGGTCGCTTGGGGGTGTTTTTTGGCCAGGCCAGATGTGGTCGTGTGGGGGTGATTTTTGGCCAGGCTCGATGTGGTCGCTTGGGTAGGGTCGGACTGGTGGGGGACGAGGGTGCGGTCGTGCGGCGGGATCTGCTGGCGTACTACGACGACGAGGCGGCGACGGGCGCGCGGCGGCCGGTCTCGGGGTATCGCGTCGAGCTGCGTGATCGCTTCGTCGAACTGCTCGTCGGTGAGGGCCGTCGGTCGGTGCTCGACATCGGTGCCGGACCCGGCTCCGATGCGGCAGGGTTCACCGATGCCGGCATCGCCTACCGCGGCGTCGACCTCGCTCCGGCGAACGCGGCCCTCGCGAAGCGATCGGGACACGACGTGCTCGCGGCATCGCTGTTCGATCTCCCGTTTCCTCCCGACCTCTTCGACGCCGGTTGGTCGATGAGCACGATGATGCACGTGCCCGACGGCGAAGCGGTCGACGCGCTCCGCGAGATCGTCCGGCCCCTGGTGTCGGGCGCTCCGTTGGCGGTCGGGTCGTGGGGTGGATCGCTCGGTGAAATCGTCAGCACGAAGCACGACGACGAGTCGCGGCGCCGGCTGTTCTGCCTGCGAACGTGGGAACAGAATCGGGAACTGCTCGAGGAAGTCGGCACGATCGAGCACCACGAGGTCTGGGAAACGGGTGCTCCCGGCTGGGAGTACCAGTTCGCGATCGTGCGGGTCGCCTGAACCGCTCCGCTCCCCACACCGCTCCGCGTAGGTGAGACCGTTCAGCGCGGGTGCGCATTCGTGCCGCCGAGTTCGCGCACGGGAGCAGGCACGTCGGCAGGAACGCGGAGATCGCTCGCGGGGATCGGGTCACCCCACGTCGAGGTGAGCGGCACGACCCCGGCCCAGTGCGGCCCGTCCATGTCGGCCTCGTCGTCGACCGGATCACCGTCGCGCACCTTCGCCGACGCCTCGACCAGCGGTACCGCGAGCACCAGCGTCTTCTTGACGTCGACCTCGCTCGGCGGTCGCGCGGTGTCCCAGATCGGAGCGACGTGGTCGTTGATGACGCGGAGCGCAGCGAGCTTGGCGTCGGGCTCGCGGATGGCTGTCGCCGTCCCTCTCACCACCACCGAGCGGTAGTTCATCGAGTTGTGGAACGGCGTGCGGGCGACGACGAGTCCGTCGACGATCGTGACGGTCAGGCAGATGTCGAGCGACTCGCCGGCTCGCATCATCGCGTTCGCCACCGCTCCGTGGATCAGGATCTCGTGCTCGCCATCAGCCACCTCGCGGAGCCCGTAGGCCATCGGCAGCACGATCGGTCCGTCGTCGGTGGTGACGCCGACGTGGGCGATCACGCCTGCGTCGAGAATGGAGCGAACGCGCTCCATCTCGTACACGGCTCGGTTGGCGCCGCGGCGGACGGTGGTGCGCGAGGACGGGGCAGCGGCGTCGGTCATGCGGCGAACGTACTGGGTGCGCCCGAGGCGGATCGCCGGGATTTTGCACGTCTCGACTGAGGTGCGGGCACCCTTGACACGGCTCGCGCACGCCGACAGGATGCGCGTATGGACGTCATCTGGTTGCTCGGCCGCATTCTCTTCGGTGCACTCTTCATCGGTTCCGGAATCGGACACTTCGCCGAGGCCGATTCGTCGGCTGCCCATGCTGCGACCAAGAACGTCCCGCAACCGAAGAACGCCGTGCTGCTGTCGGGTGCCGGCTTTCTGCTCGGCGGCTTGTCGATCATCCTCGGCGTCTTCGGCGACCTCGGCGCGCTGGCGATCATCTTGACGCTGCTGCCGACGACGTTCCTGTTCCACCGGTTCTGGAAAGAGCCCGATCCGATGGTCAAGCAGGTGGAGATGTCGCATTTCATGAAGAACCTGTCGCTCATGGGCGGAGCGCTCGTGTTGTTCTCGTTCTTCGCACGCGAGTACTCCGGCGACTTCCTCGCCTACACGATGACCGACGGCTTCTTCGCGTTCTGACCGGCGAACAGCGATCGACGCTGCGGGGCGGTCGAGCGCCTGTGGTGCGTCGATCGAGCGGCGGTCACCGGTCGGGCTGGAGTACCCCCGTCGTAGAGTGGTCGGCGACATGAATGATGAGCAGCTGTTCGCCGACGTCCCTCACCCGGCGGAGTCGGGCGCCGAGCCCCCACCGCCCGAGGCGTTCGTCGACGACAGCGAGGCGCCTGCTGCGCACAGCCCGTTCGGCGACGTCGGTGCCGCAGCGACGGGGCCGTCGCCGTTCGCCGAAGGCCTCAACCCCGACCAGCTCGACGCGGTCGTGCACGACAACGGTCCGCTGCTCGTGGTGGCCGGTGCCGGGTCGGGTAAGACGCGGGTTCTGACGCACCGGATCGCGCACCTCATCCACACCGGTGTCCACCCGTCGAAGATCCTCGCGATCACGTTCACCAACAAGGCCGCTTCCGAGATGCGTGAGCGCGTCTACGAACTCGTCGGCCCGGTGGTGAAGACGATGTGGGTGTCGACGTTCCACTCGGCGTGCGTTCGTATCCTGCGCGCCAACGCCGAGGCGATCGGCTACCCGCGACAGTTCTCGATCTACGACTCGGCCGACTCGAACCGGCTCACGTCGTACGTGATCCGCGATCTGGGTCTCGACTCGAAGCGCTTCACGCCGCGCGGTGTGCACGGCATCATCTCGCTCAAGAAGAACGAGTTGATCAGCCCCGAGACCATGGCGACCGAAGCCGACAACATCTTCGATCGCAAGCACGCCGAGGTGTACGCCGAGTACCAGGCCCGGTTGCTCAAGGCGGGTGCGATGGACTTCGACGACCTGCTGATGAACGTCGTGAAGCTCTTCGCCGATCACGGCAACATCCTCGAGCACTACCGAGAGCGCTTCGCGCACATCCTCGTCGACGAGTACCAAGACACGAACCAGGCGCAGAACGAGATCGCGCTGCAGCTCGCCGGAGGCCACCAGAACATCTGCGTGGTCGGCGACCAGGATCAGTCGGTGTACCGCTTCCGTGGCGCCGACTTCCGCAACATCATCCAGTTCGAGGAGGCGTTCCCCGACGTCACCACGATCGTGCTCGACCAGAACTACCGCTCGACGCAGACGATCCTCGACGCGGCCAACGCGGTCATCGACAACAACCAGGAACGCAAACCGAAGGCGCTCTGGACCGACGCGGGTGCGGGCGATCGGATCACCCGCTATCACGCCGAAGACGAAGGCGACGAGGCCACGTTCATCGCCACCACGGCGCGACAACTGCACGAGCAAGACGCCATCAACTGGCGCGACATCGCGGTGCTGTACCGCACCAACGCGCAGAGCCGCGTGCTCGAAGAGTCGTTCATGCGCGTCGGCGTGCCGTACAAGGTGGTCGGCGGCACGCGGTTCTACGACCGTCGCGAGGTCAAAGATGCCATGGCCTACCTGCGTGCCACGGTCAACCCGCTCGACGAGGTGTCGATCAAACGGGTGCTCAACACGCCCAAGCGCGGGGTGGGCGATGCGAGTGTCGACAAACTCGATGCGTTCGCCGCCGCCGAGTCGATTCCGTTCATCGAAGCGCTCCGGCGCAACGACGAAGCGGGCGTGGCCGGCAAGGCGGTGCGCGGCATCGCGCAGTTCGTCGAGCTACTCGACCAGCTGACCGCCACGGCGGCAGACGATTCGCTCGGCCCGGGCGATGTGCTGCAGTCGGCGCTCGAAGGGTCGGGCTACCTGGCCGAACTCGAAGCCGAAGACACGATCGAGGCACACACCCGCATCGAGAACCTCGGCGAGCTGGTCGGGTCGGCTCGCGAGTTCACCGTGATCGACGAGTTCATGGAGCAGGTGTCGCTCGTCGCCGACACCGACCAGCTCGACGACGACGATCAGGTGGTGCTCATGACGCTCCACTCGGCGAAGGGCCTCGAGTTTCCGGTCGTCTTCCTCGCCGGCGTCGAGGAAGGCGTGTTCCCGCACATCCGGTCGCTCACCGAACCGGTCGAGATGGAGGAGGAGCGCCGGCTCGCGTACGTCGGCATCACCCGTGCGATGCAGCGGCTGTACATGTCGCACGCGTGGAGCCGCCAGCTGTTCGGCTCGACGCAGTACAACCCACCGTCGCGCTTCTTCGACGAGATCCCGGCCGAACTGATCGAGTCGAAGGGCAACGTGTCGGGAAGGTCGTCGTACGGACGCCAGAGCTATCGCAACCGCGATGCCGGGTACAGCTCCGGGTACGACAGCGGCGCCGCGGTGCCGGCGTACAAACGGGCGCGACACGACGACGACACCGGCGGGATCGACATCAACGCCGACATCAAGGAAGAGCAGGAGCGGCACAAGGACCGCGTGGTCGATGCTGCGATGCGAGCCGGGAAGAAGGTGACCGAGCCCGCCAACAGCCAAGAGCTCGGGTTGGCGACCGGCGACACCGTCGAGCACCCGGCGTTCGGTTCGGGCACGATCATCGCGATCGATGGCGAAGGCGACAAGACCGAAGCGGTCATCAACTTCTCCGGCGGCGTCGGGTTGAAACACCTGAGCCTCGCCTGGGCCCCGCTCAAGAAGGTCTGACGCCGAGCGAACGCTGACCGGCCCACGATCCGGTCACCGTTCCATCGCTGTTCCGCTGTTTTGCAGCGGAGGGTGCTACTGTTTTACAGCGAAAGGTGGTTGTCATGGACGTGTCCCCGTTTCCTCACCACGGACCACTCGAACCCGGCCAGTTGCCGGCACAGACCGATCTGGTCGACGACCTGGTGCAACGCGTCACCGAGCGCCGCGTCACCGCGCTGTTGGGCCCGCGCCGATACGGCAAGACCACGGCATTGCGCGCCGTGGCCGACCGCCTCGACGACACCACCACGACGGTGTGGCTCGATCTGTACGCGCTCGCGTCGTGGTCGGATCTCGCCGATCGGCTCGACCGGTCGCTGGCTGCCATCGGGGGTGCCGGGTCACCGTCGCTGCACGAATTGGCGGCGCGGATCAACCTGCCGCTCGGCCTGCTCGCGATCGAACTCCGCAAGCCCGCCGATCAGCGACCCGACCCGATCCTGCTCGTGCAAGCACAACTCGATCTGCTGATCGAGGCGTCTCGCACCAGGTCGATCGTGTTGGTGATCGACGAATTCTCGGGCGTCGTGGGGGTCGAGGGCGCGGCGGCGAAGCTGCGCACCGGATTGCAGCACCACTTCCAGGAGATCGGGCTGCTCTTCGCCGGGTCGGAACCGTCGACGATGCAGATGCTGTTCACCGATCGCGCCGAACCGTTCTACGCTCAGGCCGACCTCATCGAAGCTCCGGCGCTCGACCTGGCGACCATCGATTCCCTGGTGCGCGGAGGGTTCGACGACACCGGGCGGTCGGCCGGCTCGATCGCCGCGAGCATCGCCGAGTTCACCGGCGGGCACCCGCATCGCGTGATGGAACTGGCCGACGCGATCTGGCGCCGGGTGGAAGAGGGCGGCACCGCGTCGGAGGCCGACGTGGCGTTGGCGATCTCCGACGTGATGGCCGCGACCGATGCCGGGATGGAGCGGCTCTTCTCGTCGTTCCGCTCGGCCGAGCAACTGGTGTTGCGGCTCGTCGCTCAGGGGGAGACCTTGTTCGGCGCGTACGCCGGGTCGATGGGCTTGTCGAACGGCGGAGCCCAGCACGCCCGAGCTGCGCTGGTCGACCGCGGGCACATCCGCCGGGTCGGTTCGAGGATCGAGATCGTCGACCCCGTCGTGGCCGAGTGGATCCGTCGCCGCTTCGGCTGACCCGACCGGCTCCCGACTGCGCTCGAATGTGGGGCGACCAGCTCGTGGCGTGGCAGAATGTCGGTGTGAAGGCAGCAATTCTGGTCGAGAGTCTGACGGGCAACACGTGGAAGGCGGCGGAGAAGACCGCCGACCTGCTCGCGCAGGAGCGGTGGAGCATCACCGGCCTGTCGAAGGTGAAGCAGCCCGACCTCACCTCGATCCAGGAGGCCGATCTCGTCCTCATCGGCACGTGGGTGCACGGTGCGTTCGTGTTCGGTCAGGCGCCGTGGGCGATCAACAACATCGCCAACCTCCCGGCCATGCGCGGCAAGAAGGCGGCAGCGTTCTGCACCTTCGCACTGCACCCCGGCAAGGCGCTCGATCGTCTGACCATGGCCGTCGGCGACACCGGCGCGTACGTGGTGGGCGGCCTGGCCATCAGCCGGAGCAAGCTCGACGAGCACAGCGAGATCTTCGCCGAGCGTCTCGTCGGTTCGCTCACCACGGCCTGAGTCTGGTTCGCTGCGTCTGCAGCGCGCCGAAGCGCTATTCGGAGAAGGCGCGCAGGTCGAGATAGAGGGTGCGTTCGTCTTCGACCACGGGCCGCACCTCTTCGGTCGGCGGTGACAGTTCGGTCACGTCGAGTTCGGCGCCGTCGCAGTCGATGAACGTCGCCGTGCCGCGAACCTGCGTGACCGGACAGTCGGGCCGGCCGGGTGGGAAGGCGTAGTAGAGCCGCCAGCCGACGGCTGGGTCGTCGCCTTCGTGATCGACGACCAACGAGCGTTCGCCGCTGATGGTCGACAGTTCGTTGAACAGCAACGGCCCCTCCTCGGCGACGTCGCTCGCCCGGCCGGTGACCGAGCCGAGGTCGAGTCGCCGTGGTGCGAGCAGATCGGACGGTTCGCTGTTGCCGCTCGACAGGTACGAGGCGACGCCCCAGGTGAACAGTCCGGCGACGACGAAGAACAAGATGCCGCCGAGCACGGGCACGACGGCGCGAGCGAACGGCGTACGAAGCCGGGCGGGACGGTCGACCTGTGGTGCCACGATCACAGTCTGCCGCCGTCTCGTCGGGTGTCGGACATCAGGCGCGCTGCGGTGGAGCGTGGCCTCGGTGGGACGAGACGACGGCGACGTGACGCTGGGCTCGAACCGGCCATGATTCGCGACGGAGTTGGAGCGATCAGGGGTGCGTTGCGTAGGGTCTGTGGCGTGGAGCGCCCGTACCGAATCGTTGTCGCAAAACCAGGCCTCGATGGGCACGACCGTGGGGCGAAGACCATCACGCGTGCACTTCGTGACCATGGCTTCGAAGTGATCTACACCGGTCTGCATCAGACCCCCGAGCAGATCGCCGAGACCGTGCTGCAGGAAGACGCCGACGGTGTCGGCCTGTCGCTGCTGTCGGGTGCCCACCTGACACTGTTCCCGCGGGTGATGGAAGAACTGCGCACGCGTGACCTCGACGACGTCATGGTGTTCGGTGGGGGCGTCATCCCCGACGCCGACGTCGCCGTGCTCAAAGAGCAGGGCGTCGCCGAGATCTTCGGCCCCGGCTCGTCGCTGCGCGACATCGGCGTCTGGCTCGAAGCCGCGCTCGACGCACGCGAAAACGCCTGAGACGCGCTCCGGGAGTTCATCGCCGCCGCGGTGAATCCAGGCGTCTCGACGACCGCGAGTGGTCGTTGCGGCGACCCGAGTGAGACAGCGCCCTTCGGTGGCCGTTCTTCGGCCGCGTGTCGGCGGTCACGCGCGAATGCCGGCGATCGCAGATCGTTGCGTCCGCGGGTTGGGGAGACGTCGTCGACAGCGCCTAGTCTCGACTTCTGTTCGATCGACGCCGAGTTCGTCTCGGCAGAAAGCAGTACCCGACGTGGATCTCTTCGAGTATCAGGGCAAGCAGTACTTCGCCCGCTATGACATTCCCGTGAGCCCCGGTGGGCCCGCCGACACCGTCGACGAGGCCGTCGCCGCCGCCAACGCAGCCGGCTACCCGGTGGTCGTCAAGGCGCAGGTGCAGGTCGGTGGACGCGGCAAGGCCGGCGGCATCAAGCTCGCCGACAACGAGGCCGAAGCTCGCCAGCACGCCGAAGCGATTCTCGGCATGGACATCAAGGGCCACGTCGTCAAGCGCGTCTGGGTCGAGAACGCCTCCGACATCGAAGAGGAGTACTACGTCTCGTTCACCCTCGACCGCGCCGAGAAGAAGCATCTGATGATGCTGTCTCGCGAAGGTGGCGTCGAGATCGAAGTGGTCGCCGAAGAGAACCCCGACGCGATCATCAAGTTGCACATCGACCCGGTCGACGGACTGTCGGCCGACGTCGCTCGCCAGGCGTGCATCGACGCGAACCTGCCCGAGCGTGCGATCGACGGCGCGACCGACATCATCGTCAAGCTGTACCGCTGCTACACCGAGGGCGACTGCGACCTCGCCGAGATCAACCCGCTGATCCTCAAGCCGACGGGCGAAGTGCACGCCCTCGACGCCAAGGTCACGCTCGACGGCAACGCCGAGTACCGCCACCCCGAGTGGGAAGCCTTCAAGGGCCTCACCGAGATGGACGAGCGCGAGAAGATGGCGGCCGAGAAAGACCTCCAGTACATCGGCCTCGACGGAACCGTCGGCATCATCGCCAACGGCGCCGGTCTCGCCATGTCGACGCTCGACGTCGTCAACCAGGTCGGTGGCTCCGCCGCCAACTTCCTCGACATCGGCGGCGGCGCCAACGCCGACGTCATGGCCGGAGCCCTCGAAGTGATCAACTTCGACGAAAACGTCAAGTCGATCTTCATCAACATCTTCGGTGGCATCACCCGCGGCGAAGAAGTCGCCAAGGGCATCGTCGAGGCGCTGAACCGCGTCGAGCTGAAGGCACCGATCGTGATCCGCCTCGACGGCACCAACGCCGAAGAGGGTCGCCAGATCCTCCTCGACGCCGGCATCCCCGAATCGAAGCTCCGCTCGGAGCCGACCATGCTCGCAGCCGCCAAGACCGTCGTCGGCCTCGCCAACGCCTGAGCCCAGACTTCAGAACGCAGAGAGAGACAGCAACATGGCAATTTTCGTCAACGAGAACACCAAGGTCCTGGTTCAGGGACTCACCGGCGGGCAGGGCAAGTACCACGGCCGCCGCAACCGTGACTACGGCACGCAGATCGTCGGCGGCGTCACGCCCGGCAAGGGCGGCCAAGACGTCGACGGCATCCCGATCTTCAACTCGGTCGCCGAGGCCGTCGAGGCCACGGGCGCCGATGCGTCGTTCGCCGCCGTGCCGCCGAAGTTCGCTTCGGACGCGATCATCGAAGCTGCCGAAGCCGGCATCGGCTTCGTGGTCTGCATCACCGAGGGCATTCCGGCACAGGACGAGGCGCTCACCTTCAACCGACTGGTGCGCGAGTTCCCCAACACCCGGCTGCTCGGCCCGAACTGCCCCGGCATCATCAGCCCGGGCAAGTGCAACATCGGCATCACCGCCGGTGAGATCGCTCAGGAGCCCACGGCCGACGGACCCAACGTGGGCATCGTCAGCCGCTCGGGCACGCTCACGTACCAGGCGCTGTACGAGCTCAAGCAGCTCGGCATCGGCGTGTCGACGTGTGTCGGCATCGGCGGCGACCCGGTTCCGGGAACGAACTTCATCGACTGTCTCGCCGAGTTCCAGAACGACCCGGAGACGCACGCGATCATGATGCTCGGTGAGATCGGTGGCTCGGCCGAGGAAGAAGCTGCCGAGTTCATCCAGGCCAACGTCACCAAGCCGATGAGCGCCTACATCGCCGGGGTCACCGCCCCGGCCGGCAAGAAGATGGGCCACGCCGGCGCCATCGTGTCGGGTGGCAAGGGCACCGCTCAGGGCAAGATGGACGCACTCGCTGCGGCCGGTGTGAAGGTCGGTCTCAACCCGACCGAAGCCGGTGAACTGATGGGCGAGATCGTCAAGTCGCTCTGACATCGACTCGTTCGAGATCCGCACGTCCGCACCCGTCGAGGGGGTGGCGTGCGGATTTCGTCGTTTTCGGGCGTGTGTTCGCGTGATCGCTGCACGAGACTCGGTGGATGACATCGACGCTCGAGTTCACGACGATCACATCGGACGGGGCGGCTCATCGAGTCGCGGAGCTCGGCACCGGACCGGCGGTGGTCCTGATCCACGGGTTCCCCGACACGCCGATGTCGTGGGAGCACACGGCGCGCCAGGTGGCCGACCTCGGGTTTCGCGCGGTCGTTCCGTACCTGCGTGGGTACCACCCCGACACGATCATCGAGGGGCGCGGCTACGGGCGCGCCGAAACGGGCGCCGATGTCATCGGTCTGCTCGATGCGCTCGACATCGAACGGGCGACGCTCGTCGGCCACGACTTCGGTGCGTCGCTGGTGTGGAACGCGCTCGGTCTCGCTCCCGAGCGGGTCGACGGTGTCGTGCCGATCGCGATCCCGCATCCGAGCACGCTGAAGCCGTCGCCCGGCTTCATCTGGATGGCGCGCCACTTCATCAACTTCAAGGTTCCGGGTGCGTTGGGTCGGATGCAGCGGAACGACTTCGCGTATCTCGATCGGCTCTACGAACGGTGGTCGCCGTCGTGGTCGGGCGCTGAGCAGGCAGCGGCCGTGGCACGAGCGAAGGAGGCGTTCGGAGACGAACGCGTCGCTCGCGAAGTGGTCGAGCGATACAAGGACGTCCGGCCGGAGAAGTCGTCGGCGGCAACCGGTTCGATTCCGACTCGGGCCCTGCTCGTCGCTGGATCCGATGACTTCGGTGGCGACCTCGCTCCGTATCGACGGTCGGTCGAGTTGTTCGCCGAGCCGTCCTCGCTGTTCGTCGCCGAGGGTGCCGGCCACTGGCCGCATCGCGAGCGGTCGGACGAGTTCGATCAGGCGCTCGCCGAGTTCCTCGCCGCGACGTGATGCAGCGCGGGCCGCGCATCGACTGGGAGCACGAATCGGGCTGAACGTGCTGCGGTGGTGAAGGCGACGATCAGGCCGCCTTCACCACCGGGGTGTTCAGGAGCGTCGAGCCGAGAGGATCGCGCCACCGCCGAACGCCAGCATCGCGAGGCCGAGCAGCAGCATCGGCAACGTCTGCGACGAGTCGGAGCCGGTCGAGGGCAGCAACCGCGTCATGGTCGTCGTCGGAGCGACCGTCGTCGTGGTCGTCGTGGTGGTGGTCGTTGTTGTCGTGGTGGTGGTGGTGGTCGTCGTGGGTTGTTGCGCCAGGTCGTCGACCGTGATCACGCCGGACGCCGTTTGCGATCGATCGATTCCGAAATCGGCGCCCGTGCCGATGATCTCGGTCGCTCCGACGTCGGACAGTGTGACCGCCGCCGAGGCTTCGTAGCCGTCGGGTCCGTCGACGCCGAACGTGTACTCGCCGATCGCGAGGACGAACTCGGCCGAGGCGTTGCCGGTGCCGGGTTCGGGGTCGACACCCGATGCGACGACCGCGCCGCTCGGGTCGAACACTTCGATCGTGAAGTCGGCGCCGGTGGCGGTGCCGGCCCCGTCGTTGATCACCTCGATGTCGGCGCTGACCGTCTGCGTGAGGTAGTCGTTGGTGAGCGTGCACAGCGTGTCGTCGCGATCGTCGCTGCTGTGGGTGAAGTCGAAGCTCGGTGACGGGAGGATCTCGGAGTCGAAGACGTCGAACGACGACTGGCACACGAGCAATCCGGCGTCGTAGCCGTACTCGGGAAGGATCTCGCCGATGGTGTACGCACCTGCGCTGAGCGGCACGGCCGCACAGATGTCGTCGTCGATCAGTTGGTCGGCGCCCGCTTGGAGCGCGGGAACGAACTCGAACGAGCACTGTGCGTCGTCGGGGTCGACGATGGCCGGGGTGATCGGGACGAGCGCGCCGGTGTCGTCGTAGATCTCGAGGGTGAAGTCGGACGAACTCGCGCCGTCCGGCGCGTTGGTGATGAGCTTGTCGATGTAGAGCATCGGCTTCGTGACGATGTCGACGTTGCAATCCCATCGGTCGGCCGTGTTGTACTGGATCACAGCCCCAGGGAACTCGGTGGTGTCGAGCATCTCCGGGGGTTGTGTCCCGTTGTCGTTGTAGCAGGAGACGCCGACCACCTCGTAGGCATCGTCGAGCCCGCCGACACCGATGACGTAGTTCTGGCCGGGGGTGAGATTCCCGGGCACGTAATGGCATATGCGGTGCGCACCGGACCCGTACTCCGAGCACCCGGGAACCAGGGTTCCGGAGTCATCGGCGGTGGCTGGTTCGACGAACAGCTCGAGCTCGAGTGCGTCACCCACGGCGGCCGGGTCCGCTCCGTTCAACACGCGGTAGTCGACCTCGATGCCTTCGCCGGTGCCTGCTTCAACCACTGTTGCAACGGCCAGACCGGCGCAGAGGCCGAGTGCTGCGGCGCACAGCGATGCGAATCGTTTCATGGTTTCCTCCCGATGACGTTCTACGTTGCTCCGACTTTCGAACTTACTCGACGTCGACGCGGCCGCGATCAGAATTGGTGCTGGCCCGATCGCGGTCGTTCGCGAGGGTCACCGCTGGACGTTCGTCAGGACGTGCCGACGGTCTGGATCTCGTCGACGTCGTAGGCGAACGTCTCGGTTCGGGTGTAGGGCCCGATGTCGCCCGAGCCGCTCGACGAGGTGTACGGAATCGACCACGTGGTGCCGATCTCGAGTTGGTAGGGAGCGTCGTCGAACGATGACTGGGAGTAGGTGTGGCCGCAGATCGGTGAGGCGGCGGCGTTGTCGATCTCGCTGTCGGGGATCGGGTCGCCCGTTCCGGTGCAGACGATCGGTGGGCTGCCGTCGCCCATCGTGAACGTGACCGACGTGTGGCGCGGGCTGACCGTCACCCAGTGGGGTCCGGCCTCGGCGGTGATGTTCGGTATCGGGTCCTGCGGTGCGATCGCCATCCACATGCCGAGGTTGACGACGCCGCCGACGTCGACCGGTGGGTTGATGTCGGGGATCGGTGCCTCGATGCGCGCTTCGACGATGTCTTCGAGGCTGAAGAGGAGTTCGTCTTCGTCGGTGGTGTCGGCGATGAACCGGACGAAGAATCCGGTGCCCGGGCACGTCGCGGAGAACGCGCGATGCGGTTTCTCCTCGCCGAGTTCGGTCGAGGTGATCGTCGACGGTTGCGCTCGTCGTCGCGCTTCGGCTTCGGCCGCCACTCGGCGGCGCTCGACCTCGGCGTCGAGTTCTTCGCTCGCTCGCCGATGTGCCTCGACCTCTTCCTCGGTCGGCTCGCGATCGGTCGGGAGTTCGGGGACCTCGGGAAGCGGAGGAGGTTCGCGTTCGTCGACGAGGTCGAAGAAGTCTTCGTACTCACCGGTCGTCATGTGCCGCCAGGTGCAGGTCGGCCCGCCTCCGCCACCCACCGTGAAGATCACGCCGTTGTATCCCACCCGCGCCTCGATGTCCCCCTCCGTGTCCACCGTCGGCTCAGGCTGCGGCTGCTGATCGGGGTTGGCGCCACCAATCTCAGCAAGTGTGGTCGCGGGCGCCGATACGAGAACCAAAGTGATTCCTACGGCGGTAGCGAACCTTCGGCTCAACACGACGTCTCGTTCTCGATCCGAGTCAGTGTCTCGCCATCCGTTAGCTTCCACGTGTCACCGTCGAGCGTCACTAGGTTTTCGGATGTGTACACGACGACCGTGTCGTTCTCGATCTGCTCGGCACCCGTACTGTCGACTCGGAAGGTCAGCCCGGCATCCACACGACACGTGAGAATGCTCGCCGAACTCGCTGACGATTCCAGGACTGCCGTGACCTTGTACTCCGACTGAATCTCCGGATTCGGTCGAGCAACAAGTCCTTCCGAAGCGAGACGTTCGTAGATCGCAGTGACAGTCGCTAGGGCCGGGCCTGCGAAGAAGTCTGAGAGTCGTTGTACCGACTCTTCGCTAGTCGGATTGCCGCCACCGGCGATGAGGGCTTGCTCGCCTTCGTTGAGGTCGGCCTCGATCTCGGCGCGGAGGTCGTCGAGGGTCGTGGTCGTCGGAGCGGGCTCCGTGGTGGTCGTGGTGGTCGTGGTGGACGAGGTCGTGGTCGGCGGTTCGGTCACTTCGGGCGCCTCCGTCGACGCGGGACCGGCGTCGGTCGTCGGGGGAGCGGTGATCGGCTCGGCCGACTCCAGGGGCGACGCCGGCGTCGGGCCGTCGGAGCCGGAGCACGCGACGGTGGCCGTGGCGACGCCGAGTAGCAGCGTGACGGCACGGGCCCAACGACCGGTCATCGGGTGGACAGTATCAGTCTCCGGCATGCTCCATCAGTGGGTCGCCAACCGCTCGAAAGGGAAACGGTCGACCCGCTCCGTTCGAAGTTGATGACATCGCTCCCGGAGCGACGTCGTCAACTTTGCGGAGAACGCGGCGTGGACCGGGGTCAGGTGCCCTCGCCCGGAGCCTCCGATCGTCAGGCGGGCTCGTCGGTGCGGGTGAAGAACTCGGCGATCTTGGCGGTCAAGATCGCGAAGACCGAGATGCCCACGATCATCGTGAACGCGGCGATGATCCGGCCGACGCCCGTGATGGGAGCGATGTCGCCGTACCCGACCGTGGTGATCGTCGCGAGCGACCACCACAGCGCGTCGTAGAACGACTCCAAGCGACCGTCGACGCCGACGTCTTCGGCGAGCGTGAAGCCGACCGCTCCGCTCAGCCACGTCATCGCGGCCATCGTGAGCGCGAACGACGTCGCCCGCTCGCGCAGCACGCGCCGGCCCTCGCGTGATGCCATCCCGGCGATGGCGATCACCCGAACGACCGCTCCGACCACGCGCACCATGCGGGCGGCGCGCGCTGCTCGCAGCACGCCGATCGACGCGAGCGACGGAAGGAACACCAGCGCTTGAGAGATCGTCAGCGCGAGCTCGAGCCACTCCTTTCGGAAGTAGGTGCGGCGATCGGGTGAGAGCCACAGACCGACGAAGTAGTCGAGCGCGAACGCGACGAGGACGACGACGTTGACCCCGTCGATCAACCACTGGTCGTGTCGCGGGAGTTCGTCGCGCTGCGTCTCCAACAGCAGGATCGGCAGGCTGCCGATCGCGATCGCCGACAGGGCACCCCCGGTGACCGAACGCCACCGGCGAAGGCGTGGGTCGTCGAGGTGCGCGGGGACGTCCGTCGTGCTCATGCCACCGAAGGTACCGAGCCGCCACGAGCCGATCTTTCCCATCTCGGCGCGTGACGACCCACTGGCTGCAGGGACACGAACGTGCCCGCGAATCACGAAACGAGGAACCCGAAATGGCACTGCACGAACGCGACATCCACGCCGACGACGACGATCCCGCCCAGCCGCCGTGGTCAGCGCCGATCGATCACGACGTCTTCACCGACGGCTGTCCGGCATGCGAGGCGGCGCGAGCGGCCATCTCGATGGAGTTCGACCTGCGTCAGTGCAGCCTTCGCCTGTGGGTTGCCGGCTGGTCGCCGATCGAACTGCTTGACGAGGTCGTGCGGACCACCGGGCTCGCGAGGTCGCGCGACTTCATGGTGCAGGTGCTGCTGGTCGACGACTCCCACCGAAGCGACCAGGCTCGAACGCCGGAGTGGACGGCACGGATCGACGCGCTCAGGGCGATGACCGGTATCTCCGACGTCGCCGACGGATGGTTCGTCCGGTGGGCGGTCGCGAATCGATGCTCCGTCGAGTCGGAGTGCATCGCCAACGGCACGCTGCGAACGCTCTACGACCTGCTCGATCCACAGGTCGCTGCATGATGTCGAATCGCATCGCCGCCGCCGGCGCGAACGGTGTCGGTCACCGTTCGCGCCGCCGGTGCGATTCGATCAGTCCGCCGGTTCGATGATGCAGGGGCCGCCGTCGCAGGTGTCGATCACGGCGCCGTCGGGTGACAGGAACGCAGCGATCTGATCGACGGCCGATTGGGCGACGCGCACGTCGCCGTGCGGATCGGTGCCCTCACGTGGCGGGGTGTTGGTGATCGGGGGCAGCGGTGTGCCCGAGTCGAACGTCACGACCGCCGAGCCGTCATACGGGAACGACTCGATGCGCTCGACTCCCCAGAACGGCTCGACGTCGGTCGACCGTGCCTCGGCCCATCCGGGAGCGACCGCCGCGCCCATCGTTCGGGCCATCACGTCCATCGCGACGTTGGCCACCTGATGGTCGCCGAGCGCACCCTGCAGGAGTCCGAACTTCGGACCGGAGTTGGCGATCGATTCGGCGTCGGCGCCGAAGTAGCTGACGTAGCCGTTGCCCTCACCGCGATCCCACAGCATCTGGATCAGCAACAACACCTTCGCCTGATCGAGCTTGTCGGGGAACTCCGGATCGAGCACCGCTTGGTACGTGTCGAAATCGATGCTCCGATTCAGCAGCGTCGAGTAGTTGACGCCGGGAACGCCGAACACGCCGCGGTCCCAGTCGGGCGAGATCGCCGTCGAGACCGGCCCCATGATGCCGCCCTGCGAGATCCCGTAGTAGTAGATCTCGTCGGTGTCGATGAGCGGCGCACCGTCGGCGCTGAACGCCGGATCCGACACGAGTCCATCGGGGTGGATCATCAGTCGCCCGAGGAACGTCGTGTTGAGATGCCCTTGGAGCAGTCGGTCGGCGAACGTCGAGAAGTTCGACGGGCTCTGCAACGACGCGACCGCGTTGCCGACGTCGTCTTCGGCCATGCCGATCAACGGGGTGCCGCAGACGACGTAGTTGTGGTCTCGAGCCAGCTTCGTCGGACCCGACGACGTTGCCTGGCGCTCGGAGCCGAGGAGGCCGTGGCCGTAGACGAGTGCCGCACCCGGTTCGGCGGCGGAGGTCGTGTCGGTCACCTGGCAACGGAAGGGAGCCGTCCAGGTGCCGTTCATCGTCGGGAGGTCTGACCCGTCGACGAGGTTCAAGCCGTTGCCGGCCGTGCCGTCGCCTTCGAGGTAGAGCGGCACGTCGTAGGTGCCCTCGATGATGGTTCGACCGCCCTCGACGTCGTCTTCGACCGTGTTGATCGTGAATGCCGGTGCGTTCTCGCCGAGTTGACCGAAGGCGTCGTCACGCATGAACACGAGCGGACCGGTCAGGTTCTCGCTGGAGATGACGGTGAAGTCCCAGGCGATGGTCAGTTCGTCGCGAGCAACGCCGGCGGCTTCGAGGTCGGTGAACACCGCTTCCATGTGGTCGCGGCGCTCCTCGATTTCGGGCACGCCGGTGTCGAGGCGGTCACGGTACGCACGGAACACGTCGGTGGGTTCGATCGGGTTGCCGTCGGCGTCGACCGCGTTGCGGATGCCGACGACGATGCGGTGGCCGTTGGTGTAGTTGACCGCGGGTCGGATGAACAGACCCTGGCTCGCCGGATCGGTCGCGTTGGCGTCGAGTTCGGCCCAGTGCGGCCAGCGTTCGCCGGTCGTGGCGTCGACGACGACGCTGCCGGAGCCGTCGGCGACCGACTGCGCGATGTCGGTGATCGGGGGAAGCGCTGACGCCTCGACGTCGATGCCTGGCATGAGCAGCAGCGCGGCGCTCCCAGGGCTGAAGCCGTCGTTCCGGTTCTGCCGGGCGGGGTCGGTGGCGATTCCCGAGGCGCTCACCGGCGTGCTCGATGCCGCAAGCGCGACGCGACGCCCGGTCGGTGCGGTGGCGTCGGCGACGGTGAGGCCGTCGGAGGGGAACGGCAACAGGCAGTCGAGTCCGAGCGGCTCACATCCGGGGACCGGCTCGGACTCGAGTTCGATCGTTCCGGCGAAGCCGTCGTCGTCGACCGGGGGATCGGTCGCGGGCGGGTCGGTGGCCGGGGGATCGGTGGCCGGCGGCTCGTCGGTCGTCGGTGGGTCGGTCGCGGCGGGTGTCGACTCGACGGGCGCCGACTCCGCCGACGACTCGTTGTCGTCGCTGCCACCGCTGCATGCGGCGGCGATTAGCGCGGTGGTGACGAGGATGGCAGCTCGTTTCATCTCCCAAGCGTGGCAGAGCGGCTCGTCGCGGATCGACACGGCGTTCTGATCCGTGTTCGCGGGAGGCGCTCGCCGGGTGTTCCGCGTTCGCCGGGTCGGCGTGCGCAACACCACTCGTTCCGTGCGTTTCGGCGACACATGACCGATCGGGCAACATGGCGCATGGAATTCGACCTCGAACAGACCGATGCACTCCTCGCCACGACCAGGGCGGTGCGCAAGCGCCTCGATCTCGAACGTGAGGTGCCCGACGACGTGCTCCTCGAGTGCTTGCAGTTGGCGGTCCAGGCGCCGACCGGATCGAACCAGCAGGGCTGGCGATGGATGGTGGTGCGCGACGCCGCGAAGAAGCAGGCGTTGCAGGATCTCTACAACGAGGCGGGTGGCGAGTACCTCGCGTCGGCGGCCGCGTCGGCCGACGGCGGCACGCAGCAGGGCCGCGTCATCGACTCGGCGAACTACCTCGCGCAGAACCTGGCGAAGGTGCCGGTGCTCGTCATCCCGATGATCATCGGGCGGCTTCCCGACGCCACCACCAACTCGGCGGCCGGTCTGATGGGATCGATCATGCCGGCGATGTGGAGCTTCCAGCTCGCGCTGCGCAGCCGCGGACTCGGCTCGTGTCTGACCACCCTGCACCTCGCGAAAGAACAGGAAGCCGCCGAGCTGCTCGGCATTCCCGATCACATGACGCAGGCCGGTCTGCTGCCGGTCGCCTACACCAAGGGCACCGACTTCAAGCCGGCGCAGCGCAGCGACGTCGCCGAGATCACCTACCTCGACACCTACAAGAACCCCATCAAATCCTGACGTAGAACCCGCCTCCTGAGCGCCGCCGAGGATGATTTCCGCCCAGGCAAATTGTCGTCGCGTGAGGATGATTTCTGCCCAGGCCAAATGTGGTCGCGTGGGGGTGATTTCTGGCCAGGCCAAATGTGGTCGCGTGAGGATGATTTCTGCCCAGGCCAAATGTGGTCGCGTGGGGGTGATTTTTGGCCAGGCCAAATGTGGTCGCGTGGGGGTGATTTCTGGCCAGGCCAAATGTGGTCGCGTGGGGGTGATTTTTGGCCAGGCTCGATGTGGTCTTCGGGGTGAGTGACGCAGGGGTTTCGGGGAGCACCTACGGTGTCGCCGATGAGTGCACCGGGATCCGCCGCATGGAATCGCACGTCGGTCATCGGGACGCTCGCTGCGCTCGCGATCGGCGCCGCGCTGGCGTTCGCCGGGAGTCAGGGGTCGGTCGAGATCGGTGGTCTCGCGGTGTTCGCCCTCGGCGGCATCATCGCCTACGGGGTCAACCTCGTTGCGTTCGTGCCGTCGTACCTCGCGAAGACCGAGAAGTTCTACGACGCCACGGGAAGCATCACCTACCTGTCGGTCACCGCGATCACCCTCGCGGTCAGCGACGACATCGACGCCAGAGCCGTCATCGTCGCGGCGATGGTCGCGGTGTGGGCGGTCCGGCTCGGTTCGTTTCTGTTCGCCCGCATCCGCCGTGACGGGTCCGACGGTCGCTTCGACACGATCCGCGGCGACTTCCGGCGGTTCCTGATGACCTGGATGCTCCAGGGACTCTGGGTGTTCCTCACGCTCGCCGCCGCGCTCGCGATCATCACGAGCGACGACCGAGAAGACCTCGGCATCATCGCCGTCGTCGGCATCGTCGTGTGGGTCGCCGGGTTCGCCATCGAGGTCGTCGCCGACGCGCAGAAGTCGGCGTTTCGAGCAGACCCGGCCAACGACGGCCGCTTCATCACCACCGGCCTGTGGGCGTGGTCTCGCCATCCGAACTACTTCGGCGAGATCACGCTGTGGGCCGGCATCGCGATCATGGCGCTGCCGGTGTTGTCGGGATGGCGCTGGGTCGCGCTGATCTCGCCCGTCTTCGTGTACATCCTGCTCACCAGAGTCAGCGGCGTGCCGCTGCTGGAGTATCGGGCCAAGAAGCGATGGGGCGACGAACCCGAGTTCCAGTCGTACACCGAGCACACCCCGGTGCTGTTCCCGAAGCCGCCGAAGACGCACTGAGGTCGATGCGGTGACCGCCAGCGACGCTCGGCGAACGTTCCGTCGGTTCCGCGTCGTGGCGTGGATCTTCCGGTTCGTGCGACCGATCTTCGCGAAGGTCGACATCCACTATCGAGGAGATCGGCCGTCGAGCGGGCCGATGATCTTCGTCGCCAACCACAACAGCTTCTTCGACATCCCGGTCGGTCTCGAGTTCTTCCTCCGGCTCGGGATCGCCCCGCAGATCGCCGTGCACCGCCGGTTCTTTTCGAACCGGATCGTGGGTGCTGCGTTGCGCTACGTCGGTGCCGTGCCGGTCGAAGCGGGGACGGGGGACCAGTGGCTGGCCGGAGCCGTTGCCGAACTCGACGCCGGTCGAGCCGTCGCACTGATGCCCGAAGGCAGGATCACCGAGGAGAACACCACGGTCGGTCGGCTCCGCAGCGGGGTCGTCCGCCTCGCGGCGCAGACCGATGCACCGGTGTGGCCGATCGGCGTGCTCGGCACCGACGAGGTCTGGCCGCTCGGTCGGCCGATACCTCGCCTGCGGATTCGACGGCCCACCATCGTCGTCAACGTCGGTGTGCCGATGACCACCGACGGCACCACACCCGACGCGTTCATCGACGAACTCGCCGCCGCCGTCGACGAGTTGATCGGCGATCACGCAACTCGGCCGGCGCGATAGCCGGCCCGTCGCCGACACGGGAGGCGGCACCGGTCCGGTCATCGATGGTGGGGAAGACCCCACCATCGGACACCGGGAGCCAGGATCGACCAGCGCCGATGGGGCGTTCATCGTGGAGCCATGAACGCACGACTCCCCGGTCCCGACACGTCGACAGCACTCCCACCGCCATCATCGAACCCGCCACCGGCCCCGAACCCCGGAGCACCGACGGAGCCTCGCCTCGTGCGACCCCGAGACGGTCGCCGCCTCGGTGGTGTGTGCGCCGGGATCGCCGACAAGTACGGCTGGAGTCGCACCACCGTGCGGGCGTTGGCACTCCTCAGCATCCTGCTGCCCGGCCCGCAGGTGATCGCGTACGCCGTGGCGTGGTTCGTCGTGCCCGACGAGACCGACGGGCGTCCCGTCGTGGCGGTCGACGTCGACAAGGCCACCGGCGACATCGCTCGGCTGGTGAAGCGCTGATCGGTCGACGACGCGTTCGGCGGAGCGCCTGACGCTGCGACAGACTGCAGGCGTGCAGTACATCAATGGTGAGTGGCTCGACGGTGCATCGACGTTCGCGGTGACGAACCCGGCGACGGGGGAGGAGATCGGACGGGTCGCCGATGGCGGCGTGGCCGAGGCGACGGCTGCAGTCGACGCGGCACACGACGCGTTCGACGGGTGGGCCGGACTCACCGCGTATCAGCGCGCCGAACATCTCTACGCGGCGTGGCGACTGATGACCGACCGGGCCGGCGATCTCGCCGACCTGATGACCACCGAGCAGGGCAAGCCGATCAAAGCCGCGCGCAACGAAGTGAAGTACGCCTCCGACTTCCTGCTCTGGTACGCCGAGGAGGCGAAGCGGGTCTACGGCGAGACGATTCCGTCGGCACGGTCCGATCAACGCTTCATGGTGATGCGCCAACCCGTCGGCGTGTGCGCGGCGGTGACGCCGTGGAACTATCCGATCTCGATGCTCACCCGCAAGCTCGGGCCGGCACTGGCGGCCGGCTGCACGATGGTGCTCAAGCCGGCGGAGCAGACGCCGCTGTGTGCCAAGGCGGTGTTCGAGATCTTCGACGAGATCGGCCTCCCGCCCGGCGTGGTCAACATGGTCAACGCCTCCGACCCGGTGCCGATCGGCAACACCTGGCTCGCCGACGACCGCGTCCGCAAGCTCTCGTTCACCGGCTCGACCGAGGTCGGCAAGCAGCTCGCTGCCGGCGCGGCGAGCAGCGTCAAGCGGGTGTCGATGGAGCTCGGTGGCCACGCGCCGTTCATCGTGTTCGACGACGCCGACCCCGTCCACGCGGCCAAGGGCGCGGCGATGGTCAAGTTCCTCAACACCGGGCAGGCGTGCATCTCGCCGAACCGCATCTACGTCCAGCGTTCGATCGCCGAGCCGTTCCTCGAGACGCTCGCCGACCGAGTGTCGAAGATGAAGGCCGGATCGGGATTCGGCGACGGTGTGTCGATCGGACCGCTCGTCGACGAGCCGAGCATCGACAAGGTTGCTCGTCAGGTGAACGACGCTCGCGACAAGGGCGCCCGAGTCGTCGTCGGCGGTGAACGCCTCACGGCCGACGGTCTCGACGCCGGCAACTTCTTCGCACCGACCGTGCTCGCCGACGTCACGGCCGACATGGCCATCCACTCCGAGGAGACGTTCGGGCCCGTCGCGCCGGTCATCGTGTTCGATGACGACGACGACATCCTCGCCAAGGCGAACGACACCGCGTACGGACTCGCGGCGTACATCTACACCAACGACATCTCCCGCGCGTGGCGCACCGCCGAGGGCTTGCGCTTCGGCATCATCGGGATCAACGACATCAACCCCACCTCGTCGGCGGCTCCGTTCGGCGGTGTCAAGGAATCGGGCATCGGTCGCGAGGGCGGCCACGTCGGCCTCGACGAGTACCTCGACACGAAACTCGTCGGCTGGTCGGTGTAGCCAGCATTCGGTGTAGCCAGCGGGCGGCAGCGCCGCTCCCCACCGACGTGCTGCTCCGAGCCGAGTCGGCGGAATCTGCATCACTACCGTTCGATGCAGACCACCAGGGGAGCAACATGATCATCATCACCGCGACGTTGTCGTTCGAGACCGAGGCCGATCGCGACAACGCCGTCGCACTCACCGCCGACGTCCAGAAGGCCACACGTGACGACGAGCCGGGCTGTCTCGCATACTGCTTCGCCGCCGACCCGGCCGCGCCGACGCACGTCCAGGTGTACGAACTCTGGACCGATCCCGAGAATTTGCGGGCCCACTTCGATCACCCGAACTACGCCAAGATGGTCGACGTGCTCCGCAACTGCGGTGGGTTCGTGCACTCCGAGAACCGCCTGTACGCAGCGGAGGATCGCGGCCCGGTCTACGACCACAACGGCTTCCGCTTCGACGCCGTCGCCGACACGGGAGACTGACCGTGAGCGGCGTCTTCGATCTGCACGCCCACGTCGTGCTCGGGGACGCGTTCGGCGCAGCCGGGAAGTACGGACCGTTCCACGGCGACGATGCCGAAGGACGCGAGTACTTCCGCGTCGGCGAGTACGAGATGAAGCCGATCCCGTACCGCCGTAGCCTGTTCATGAACGTCGACCTGCGGCTCGAAGCGATGGATCGCGTGGGCATCGAGCGGCAGATGCTCTCGCCCAATCCGCTCACCCTGTTCGGCAAGATCGAAGCGAGCCCGGCCGTCGACTTCGCTCGGGCGACCAACGACGCGATGGCCGCCATCGTGGCGCCGCACCCGAGTCGCCTGGTCGGCGCCGCGCAGGTCGCGCTGCAGGATCCCGACGCCGCGTGCGCCGAGTTGGAGCGAGCGGTCGACCAACTCGGTCTGGTCGCGGCGTACATCGGCACCGACTACGGCGTGGCGCTCGACGACCCGAGCCTCGACGACTTCTACCGAACCGTCGTCGCACGCGACGTGCCGCTGTTCATCCACGGCGTCACCAACGATGGCGTGGGCCCGGCGCCCGACCAACGTCTGCATCGCTTCGGCCTCGACCTGATCCTCGGTTACACGTACGAGGAGACGATGGCGGTGGCCTCGCTCGTCCTCGGCGGCGTGTTGGAGCGACACCCCGACCTCGACGTGTGCGTGTCGCACGGTGGTGGTGCGATCGCGTTCCTGGCGCAGCGGTTCGACTCGATGGCCTCGTTCCGGGGTCGCGACTCCGACTTCGCCGCCGACCTCCGTCGACTCTGGTTCGACTCGCACCTCGAGCCAGGCCGAGCACGCGACCTCGTCGTCGACACCGTCGGCGTCGATCGGATGGTCTACGGCACCAACTTCGGCGGGTGGGACACACCGGAGCAGACCGACGAGTTCGACGCCGGGCTCACACGCAACGCAGAACGACTGCTCCGACTGGAGGCCACGACATGAGCGGCACGCTGATCACCAACGCCCGACTCTTCGTCGGCGTCGACGAGACGGTCATCGCCGACGGCGCGGTGCTGATCGAGGGCGACCGAATCGTGTGGTCCGGGCCGACCGCCGACGCTCCCGACGACCCCGATGTCGACGGCGACGTCGAACGCGTCGACGTCGCCGGCAGGTTCGTCATGCCCGGCATGACCGAGTCGCACGTGCACCTGTCGTATTCGAACGCTCACCCGAGCCAACTCGACAAGCAACCCGTCCCCATCGCCATGCTCGACGCCGTCGACAACGCCGCCGAGCTGCTGCGGATGGGCTTCACGTCGGCGATCAGTTTCGGGTCGGCGCAAGGGATCGACGTGCACCTGCGCGACGCCATCGACTCGGGTCGTGTCGCCGGGCCGCGCCTGTTGGCGTCGGATCGAGACATCGGCTCGACGGGCAGCAACGCCGACAACAAGGAGCCGGCGAGCGAAGGCCGCAAGCGGATCGCCGACGGACCGTGGGCGGTCCGCGCCGCGGTGCGCGAGGTGGCCAAGTCGGGGGCCGACGTCGTGAAGATCTTCCTCGACGGCGAGGAGCTCTCTGCGCATGCTGCGCCGGGCGTGATCAGCTACACCGACGAGGAAGTCGAAGCGGCGTGCACCGAAGCGCACGCACGTGGTCTCCGGGTGGCGTGTCATGCGCGGTCGGCCGAGGCGGTGAAGCAAGCGGTGCGATTCGGCGTCGACTTCATCGGCCATGCCAACTTCCTCGACGACGAAGCGGTCGAGATGCTCGCTGCTGCCCGGGATCGCATCATCGTCGGCCCCGGCATCGCGTGGGAGATCCAACTCCTGAACCGTGGTCACGAGATCGGGCTGAGCCGCGCTGCGATGGTGGCCCGTGGCTACCAACGCGAAGTCGACGAAACCGTGAGCGCGGTGAAGCGACTTCGCGAGGTCCGCGTTCCGCTGACCATCGGCGGCGACTATGGACTCTCGATTACGCCGCACGGCACGAACGCGACCGACCTGCAGTACTTCGTCGAGCTGTTCGAGATGGGCCACGCCGAGGCGCTGCTGTGTGCCACTAGAGATGGCGGCAAGGGCTTCGACCCGGCGGGCATGGTGGGCACGCTCGAAGCCGAGACGTTTGCCGATCTCGTCGTGGTCGACGGCGACCCGACGGGCGATGTGACGGTGCTGCAAGACCCCGACCGCATCGTGGGCGTGATGAAGGCCGGCGCCTGGCACCACCGCCACCTCTGAACCTGGTTATTTCCATCCGGGATGGAAATAACCAGGTCGCGGCACCGTGACCTGGGGTGGGAGTGCGGGTCTGACGTGACGTCCGACACGCTTCGTGTCGAAGGGCACTCTCGTGAGTGACTAGGTTCTGAGCCAGTGCCCAGCTTCGCCGGGTGCTCATACATCACATCCTTGGGGGAATTCGATGATCCATCGCCGTAGTCGACGCGTTGCAGCCGTTCTGATCTCGGGAGCGCTCGTCGCCGCCGCGTGCGGCGGGGACGACGGGGACGAACCCGAGGCAGAATCGACACCGACCGAGGTCGAGGCAGAGCCGGAGGCGACCGACGCCGACGAACCCGCGACGTCCGACGAACCCGAAACCGGCGGCGACGATCCACCGCCCAGCACGGCCGCTCCGCTCGAAGACGCCGATCAGATCACCAGCGAAGGCGAAGGCAGCGACGACGCCTCGCTCGAGCCGGTCCCCGGCGGCGAGATCACGTGGGGGCTCACCAACGACGGCACTGGCTTCGACACGACCGGCGCCGTCGCGCCGGGTTCGATCCGCATCATCTCGGCGCTCAACGACTCGCTCGCCGGTCTCGACATCGAAGGCAACTGGGTGCCCAACCTGGCACAGAGCATCGAGCCGAACGACGACTACACGGTCTGGACCATCACCACCCGGCCCGGTGTCGTCTTCCACGACGGCGAACCCGTCGACGGCCCGGCGGTGGCTGCCAACCTCAACGCCTTCAAGGCCAGCCCGACCGCCGGGTTCTCGTTCGCTCCGGTCACGTCGATCACGGCGGTCGACGACAGCACCGTCGAGATCGTCATGTCGTCGCCGTGGGCGCAGTTCCCGCAGTCGCTCGTCAGCCAAGCCGGCTGGATGGTGTCGCCGTCCACGATCGGCACCAACGACACGTTCATCGGAACCGGCCCATTCATGCTCGAGAGCTGGACACCGGGCGACGGCGCCCGAATCGTCAAGAACCCGAACTACTGGCGAGCCGACGAAGGGTTGCCGTACCTCGATGCGGTCAACTTCAAGTTCCTGCCCGACCAGACCGTGCGGCGTCAGGCGTTCGATGCCGGCGACCTGCAGGGCTACCTGAGCCCGGGTGACGAAGACATCGTCGACTTCCTCGAAGACGACGACGTCGACGTGTGGATCGGCACGGCCGGCGCCAACGAGTACCTCTGGCTGCTCAACACCACGGCGCCACCGTTCGACGACATCCGCGTCCGCCGCGCGATGGCCCACGCGATCGACAAGCAGTTCATCATCGACAACTTCCGGTCCGGGCTCACGACGCCTGCCAACGGCCCGTGGAACCCGTCGTCGAAGTTCTACTCGGAGAACGACTACCCGCAGTTCGACCCGGCCGCCGCGCAAGCGCTCGTCGACGAGTACGAGGCCGAGGTCGGCCCCATCGAGTTCGAACTCTCGATCGAGCCGAACCCGTCGGTGATCGAGGTCGCCGAAGTGATGATGTCGTTCCTCGCCGACGTGGGTATCGAAGGCTCGCTCAAGGAGATCGGTCAGGGCCAGTCGGCCATCACCGCCCTCCAAGACGACTACCAGGCGTTCTCGTGGTTCCAGTTCGGTGCGCCCGACCCCGACCGCGAGTACACCTTCTTCCACTCGAGCGGCGGTCTGCTCAACTGGTCGAACCTCGTCAGCGCCGACATCGATGCCGGCTTCGACAAGGGCCGGGTGAACGTCGACGAAGACATCCGTCGCGAAGGCTACGCGCAGGTCCTCAAGGCGCTCGGCGACGAGGTGCCGATGCTCTGGGTCGATCACCTCAACGGCGTCGAGGCCGTCGTGACGATCCCCGAACTGCACGGCATCGGCGTGTCGCTGACGCTGCCCGACGGCAGCCCGGCGCTGGCGATGACCGACGGAGCGTTCTTCGCCTGGACGGGTGCGTGGATCGAACAGTGACGGTTCCAACCGGTCCGCCGTCGGGCTGTTCGGAGGTCTAGCGCATGATGTACATCAAGCGCGTCGTGCGCTTGGTCTTCGTCTTCCTCGTCGTCACGTTCTTCACGTTCTGGCTGCTCGACCAAGGCAAGAGTGACCTGCTCGCCGCCAAGGCCGGGCTCAACGCGACGCCGGAGAACGTCGCCCAGATCAAGACCGAACTGGGGCTCGACGGTTCGTTCGTGTCGCGCTACCTCGAGTGGCTCGGCAACGCGCTGACCTTCGACTTCGGCGACTCGATCGTCACCAACGGGTTCAGCAGTTGGGAGTTGATCCGAGAGTCACTGCCCAAGACGCTCGAACTCATGGTGCTCGCCGAGATCATCGCGATCACGATCGCAGTGCCGTTGGCCATCGCGTCGGCTCGCCGACCGGGGAGTTGGATCGACAAGTGGTCGTCGTCGGGCGCGTTCGGCCTGCTGGCGCTCCCGTCGTTCGTGCTCGGCATCTACCTGTCGTTCGTGTTCGGCGTGAAGCTGGGCTGGTTCCCGACGATCGTCGACGACCTGCCCGGCCTCAACGACGATCCGTTCGACAACCTGCGCCAGATGCTCCTGCCCTCGGTCACGCTCGGCCTCAACCTCGTGGCCGTCTACCTCCGTCTGCTTCGAAGCGATCTGATCGAGACGTTGCAGGAGGACTACGTCATGCTCGCCCAGGCACGCGGTCTGAGCGAGCGTCGCATCATGTGGCGCCACGTGCTGCGCCCGTCGTCGCTCAACTTCACCACCGCCGTGGGGCTCAACGTCGCCGGCCTCGTCGGTGGCGCCTTCATCGTCGAGGTGCTGTTCGGCATCAACGGCATGGGTCGCCTGGTCATCCAGCGCGTGGTGTTGCAGGACTTCGAAGTCGTCGCCGCCGTCGTTGCACTGCTCACGGTCGCGTACGTCACGCTGAACTTCCTCGTCGACATCCTGTACTCGATCCTCGATCCGAGAATTCGCCATGGCGCTCGTTGAACCGGGCCCGACCGGCGTCGGGACGGCGAGTGACGCGGCCGTGGCAGCGTCGACCGGCACCGAGATCGGGAGCCCTGGCACGCCGGTCGATCAGCGGCCGAAGGCGCCACGTCGGTCGCTCGGTGTGGTGTTCTACCTGTCGGCGTCGTGGATCGCCCTGCTCGTGTTCTTCGCGCTGTTCCGCGATCTGCTGCCGCTGCGTGACCCCGAGGCGCTCGGCATCCGCACCCGCGAGGTCATGGCGTTCGAAGGGCCGGGACTCAACGCCTGGTTCGGCGGCGACGGGAGCGGACGTGATCTGTTCGCCCGTGTCGTCCAGGGTGCCCGGCCGGCGCTCATCCTCGGTCTCACCGTCACGATCTGCGGTGGTCTGTTGGGCACGATGGTCGGTATCACCGCCGGATACCTGAAGGGCAAGGTCGACGCGGTCACGTCGATCCTCATCGACATCGCGCTCGCATTCCCCGGCCTGGTGCTGCTCATCGCGGTGCGGGCCACGTTCGGCAACTCGATGACGGTGTTCATCGTGTTGTTCAGCCTCACGAGCATCCCGGCCTACGCCCGCATCGTGCGCGGTGCGACCTTCGCGCTCGCTGAGCGGGAGTTCGTCGACGCGGCATCGGGCATGGGCGCGACGAAGCGACGGATCCTCGTCCGTGAGCTCGCCCCCAACATCGCGCTGCCGGTGCTGTCGTTCGCGTTCATCGGGTTCGCGCTCGTCATCGTCGCCGAGGGCGGCCTCGCGTTCATCGGCTTGTCGCTCGACCAGGTCACCTGGGGGCAACTCATCGCCGAGGGCGCCGGCGACATCAGCAACCACGGCCACGTTGCGCTGATCCCGTCCACGGTGATGTTCCTCACGATCCTCGCGTTCAACCTCGTCGGCGACGGACTCCGTTCGCTGTGGGCGCCTCGCGAGGTCGCCACCCAACGACGCCTGCGCGTGGCGGGCGAGCATCGGTCGAGCACCACCTCGGCGGCGTTGCACGTCGCCGATCTGCACACCACGCTGCACACGCCGGCCGGCGACGTTCGCGCCGTCGACGGTGTGTCGCTCTCGGTGCAGCCTGGCGAGGCGCTCGGCGTGGTCGGCGAGTCAGGGTCGGGCAAGACCATGGTGCTGCGGTCGATCGTCGGCGCGTTCGCGCTCGCCGACGTCACCCGCTCGGGAACGGTCGAGGTCGACGGCGTCGACATGCTGCGATCCGCCCCCGATGAGATCAAGCATGCGCTCGGCACCAAGATCGGCATGGTGTCGCAGAATCCGTTGACGGCGCTCAACCCGGTCCGCCGCATCGAGACCCAGATCGTCGAACCGATGATGGTGCACCGCGACATGACCCGTGCCGCGGCGCGTGAACGTGCGCTCGACCTGCTGCGTCAGGTCGGCATCCCGGCGCCCGAGCGTCGGCTTCGCGAGTACCCGCATCAACTGTCGGGAGGCATGCGGCAACGCGTGACGATCGCGATCGCGCTGGCCAACGAGCCGGGGCTGCTGCTCGCCGACGAGCCGACCACCGCGCTCGACGTGACCGTGCAAGACCAGATCCTCACGCTCCTGTCGGGGCTCCAGCGCGAGCGGAACATGGCGATGGTGCTCGTCACCCACGACCTCGCCGTGGTGAAGGGTTTCACCGACCGGGTCGCCATCGTCTACGCCGGCGAGGTCATCGAGTCGGGCCCGACCGACGAGATCTTCGTCGACCCGAAGCACCGCTACACCGTTGCGCTGATGCAGTCGATGCCCAATCTCGAACTGCCCAGCCACTCTGCGCTCACCACGATCGAAGGGCGGCCGCCGTCGTTGATCGACCCGCCGGCCGGGTGCCGGTTCTCACCACGTTGCTCTGCCGCGCAAGACATCTGCTCCACCGAGGCGCCGGTACGGAGTGGTGATGACCATCACTGGTTCCGCTGCCACTTCCCGGCCGACGTGACCCAGGTGGCGGCACCGACTCGGCGAGAGGACGACTGATGGCAGGCTCCGGAAACGCCCATCTGCGAGACGAGGCCGTGCTTCGTGTCGTCGATCTCGTCGTCGAGTTCCCGGCGAAGAAGAAGCAGGTGGTCCACGCGGTGTCGGGCGTGAGCTTCGACCTCGACCGTGGCGAGACGCTCGGGATCGTGGGCGAGTCGGGCTGCGGCAAGACCACGACCGGTCGAGCGGTGATGCACCTCGAGCACGCGTCGAGCGGTCAGATCGAACTGAACGGCGTCGACCTCGCCAGCACGTCGGGTGAACAGCTTCGCCAGGCTCGGCGAGCGATGCAGATGATCTTCCAGGATCCGGTGTCGTCGCTCAACCCGAGTCGCCGCGTGAAAGACATCGTGCGCGAGGGACTCGAGATCTGGGGTACGAAGACCGGTGCGTTCCGCGAGGGGTGGGTCGAAGACATCATGGAGTCGGTCGGCCTGGGTGACCCGAGCGTCGGCGAGCGTCGACCACACGAGTTCTCCGGCGGCCAGTGTCAACGCATCTGCATCGCCCGCGCGCTCGTGATGGATCCCGACGTGCTGATCCTCGACGAGCCGGTCTCGGCGCTCGACGTGTCGGTGCAGGCGCAGATCCTCAACCTGCTCGAGAGTCTGAAGACCAAGTTCGGGCTCACCATGTTGTTCATCAGCCATGACCTGGCGGTGGTGAAGAACATCTCCGATCGGGTGATGGTGATGTATCTCGGCAAGGTGTGTGAGGTCGCCGAGACCGACCTGCTCTACGACAACCCCACGCATCCCTACACGCGGGCGTTGCTCGCGTCGATTCCCGGGCACACGCTCGATCTGCCGCCGGCCAGCGAGCTGATCAGCGGTGAGCTCCCGTCGCCGCTCGACCCGCCGTCGGGCTGTCGGTTCCGCACACGCTGCCCGCGGGCGACCGAGCGGTGTGCCGCCGAAGAACCGGTCCTCGAAGAGATCGAGCCCGGTCACTGGATCGCCTGCCACCACCCCTGACCCCACCGGCTTGTTTCCCTCGGACCAGGTCGAAAAGAAACAAGCGGATGTTTCCCTTGGACCGGGTCGAAAAGAAACAAGCGGATGCCGACGGGGCGGCCCAATCGTCGTACGGTTGGGGCATGCGTATCTGGCGACTGCAGGAGTTGGGATTTCCGGGCGAGAGCCTGAAGCTGGTCGAGGAGGAGCCGCCGACACCCGGTCCGGGACAAGTGCTCATCGACATCGAGGCCGTGGGTCTCGCGTTCCCCGACGTGCTGCAGTGCCGAGGGATGTACCAGGTGAAGACCGGGCCGGGTCACACGCCGGGCGGCGAGTGCTGCGGCACGGTGGCGGCGCTCGGTGAGGGCGTCACCAACGTCGAAGTCGGCCAGCGCGTCGCGTTCCTCGGCAACGGCGGACTGGCCGAACAGGTCGTGCACTCGGCCAACGGCGTGTTCGTCGTGCCCGACGGCGTGTCACCCGAGGTCGCCGCGGCAATCCCGATCAACTACTGCACCACCCTGTACGCGTTGCAAGACCGCGCCAAACTGCAGGCCGGAGAAACGGTGCTGATCACCGGCGCGGCCGGCGGAACCGGAACGGCGTGCATCCAGCTCGCCAAGGCCATGGGAGCCCGCACGATCGCCGTTGCCGGTGGGAAGACCAAGGTCGAGCTGCTCGAGGAGATCGGTGCCGACGTCGTGATCGATCACCAGGAGACGCCCGACTGGGTCGATCTCGTTCGCGAGGCGAGCGGCGGTGGCGTCGACGTCGCCTACGACCCGGTGGGCGGCGACACGTTCCACCAGGTTCGTCGTTGCATGGGCTGGGACAGCCGCCTGCTCGTGATCGGTTTCGTCGCCGGCATCCCCGAGGTCAAGACCAACCACGCACTGTTGAAGAGCTACTCGATCGTCGGCGTGCACTGGGGAGCGTCGCTCGCCAAGTACCCCGACTCGGTCGGCGAGCAGATGCGCACGCTGCTCGACATGGCCGCAGCCGGAACGATCGCTCCGCCGCTCTACCCGCCGTATCCGTTCGACCAGGCCGCCACGGCGCTCCAAGACATCGCCGATCGCAAGGTGCACGGCAAGGTCGTCACCGTTCTCTGATCAACGGGCCGCGAGGTCATCGAGGCGAGCGACGGTCTCGCCGTCGTCGATCTCGCCGGTCGGTACGAATCCACGCTGGAGGTAGAGCGGCGCAGGGGAGCCAGGCCCCTCCACGTAGCTGACGTCGAGCCCTGCCGCGCCTTGTGCGCGGGCGTGCTCGATCGCCGCTTCGAGGGCTCTCGAGCCGATGCCACGGCGCTGGTGCGCTCGGTCGACGAGCAGCCGCCACAGGTACGGAAACGGGTGGTGTTCGGTGCGCTCGGCCATCATGAGGAAGCCGACCGGTTCGCCGTCGGCAACGATGCCGCGGAGCCACGGCACCACCGGATGCCCCTCGTGCGGCGCCGGAAACAGCGCGTCGCCGTACGACTTCGACACCGACGACACGAAGCGACGTTGGCTGTGATGGGTGACGAGCCGGCTGATCTCGTCTGCGTTGTGGTGGGTGATCTCGACCAACTCGACCGTGCCCGGCGACGACAGATCGCGCGACCGCCACGAGCGACGGTCGTCGGCGGTCATGCCGAACAACCAGTCGTCGGTGTTGTCGTCGCCGACCCAGTACGAGTTGCGGGTATGACCTTCGAAGCGCATGCCGATGCGCTCGAGCACGACGACCGACGCGAGGTTCTCGGGGTGGGTCATGCCGCTCACCCGTGACACGCCGACGTCGTCGACGAGCCAATCCGCGAGCGCAGCGGCGGCTCGGTCGCGATGCCTCGTCCCCACACCGATCGGTCGATCGTGTACCCGATCTCGGCCGACCTGGCGTCGAACGTGAGATGGAGCGCGAGGTCACCGATCACGTCGCCGGTCGAGCGATCGCAGACGGCAGCCATCCACCACTCGTCGGACTGCGGGCCGTCGACCGCGGCGAACGACTCGCACATCGACTCGGCCCGCTCGCGCGGAAACGGCAGCGACCAACTCTGGAATTCAGCGGTGGTGGGGTCGTTGCGACGCCGCCACAAGCTGTCGGCATCGGCGGGGCCCATCGCCCGGATGCTCAGGCGTTCGGTGACGAGTCCGGGGAATACGGGCATACCCCCAGGTTGGCATCAGACGGAGGCGGTGTCGGCCTGGATTCCGTCGAGATCGCAGAACGAGCGTGAACGCACTGCCATGTCGACCCGCGCCTGCGGTGCGACGAGACCCTGCGGTGCGACCAGGCCCTGCGGCTGCTCGATGATCTCGACGGGCCAGCAGGTGCCCGACTCGAGGTTCTCGAGCGCGTGGTTGGCGTTGGCGACTTCGACGCAGAGTCGTGTGGGGACACTGCCGAACACGGCGATCGGGTCGACGAAGAAGCCGGTCGGATCGTCCCAGACCTCCCACACGCCACCGGCGGTCGAGAGCGCTCCGGGCCCGTTCGGTGTGCCGGCCTGGACCGGCTCGTACTCGTCGGAGAAGAAGTGCAAGTGGTTGGCCGCCGTGCTGAGCTCTTCACCGGCGTTGCCGAACGAGAACGAAGCACGGAGTTCGGTGCCGTCGTAGGTGACGCTGTTGATGCAGGCCCATCGATTGAAGCTCTGCATCTCGTCGGTGCAGAGCTCGTCGGGGAGCAACACGGTGATCTGGTCGACGACGTCGACGATGCCGTCGACACCGGCGGCGGCGCTCACCGCGGCGGCTGCCGAAGCCTCGTCGGTCTGGCCGATGAGCGTGGCCACCGAGTTGGTGACGCTCGACTGGACGTCGGGGCTCACCGCCACGACGGCTGCAGCGACGTTGGCGGTGAGCGTTTCGTCGTCGATGACCACCGGCTCCTCGGGCGGCACCGTGGTGTCGGGAACCGACTCCTCGACCGGGGCGAGCGTCGTGTCGGGAACCGATTCTTCGACCGGGGCGACCGTGGTGTCGGGGGCCACCGTGTTGGCGACGGTCGTGTCGGTCGCGTCGTCATCGCTGTCGCCACCACCGCCGAGCACGACGAAGGCGCCGATGCCGATCACGAGGACCGCCACGATCGCGCCGATGACGAGCGGCAGTTTCGACGACCCGGACCCTCCGGCCTGAGCTGCAGCGGGGGCACCGCCCGGAGGCGGTGCGCTCGGGGCCATCGGCGGCGCGGCGGGGGCGGTGGGCATGGCTGCGGCAGCGGCCGCCTCGTTGGGCACCGGCGGAGTCGGAGCAGGCTGCGCCGGCATCGGTTGCGTCGGCTCGGTGTGCACGGGCTGCTGCTCGGTGGGAGGCAGGGTGGGGGCTCCCGCGCCGGCGACCTCGTCGGCCGGGACGATCAGTGGTGCGGCGGCGGCTGCCGAGGCCGCTGTGAGCGCGTCACCCGATCCGCTGGTCGGTGCACTGGCGGCGCCCGACGCGGCCCCGCTGGCGAACGCTGCCGCGCCGAGGGCGACGGCGTGCTTCGGGTCAGCGTCGACGGCGACGGGGCGACCGAGTTCGGACGACACCATCTGGCTGATCAGCGGGATGCGGCTCGAACCGCCCACGAGCAGCACCTTCGACACGTCGGCGGCGGTGATGTCGGCCGACTCGATCGCCCGGTGCATCGCCGCGATGCTGTCGGCGAGCGATGGGCGGATCAGCGCCTCGAACTCGCTGCGGGTGATGCGCACCTCGGTGGTGAGGTTGGGGAGCAGCACGGGGATGGTCGCGTCGGTGTCGGACGACAGCGCGATCTTGGCCTCGACGCACTCGTCGCGCAGGCGGGCGACACCGCTCATCACCATCGGGTCCTCGGGGTCGAGCTCCTGGAGCTTGCCGTCGAGTGCGCGGTTGACGTGGGCGAACACGGCAGCGTCGAAGTCGATGCCACCCATGCGTTCGATGCCTTCGGGACGTCCGATGATCTCGAACCCGCTCTCGGTGCGGCGGAGCACGGCGGCGTCGAAGGTGCCACCGCCGAGGTCGTACACGGCGACGATCTCGCCGGGCTCGACTCGCTCCTGGGTGGCGTACGACACCGCAGCTGCCTCGGGCTCGGTGAGGTAGTCGACGCGGTCGCTGGGGATGCCGGCGATGCGCACGGCCTGCTGGAGGAGGTCGATCTTGTACGGACCCCAGTTGGCGGGATGGGTGATGGCGATGCGATCGGGGGCCCCACCCTCGCGTTGCGCGATGTCGCCGAGCGTCTTGGTGAGGAGCCGTGCCATCAACTGTTCGGCCGAGTACGGAGCGCCTCCCACGATGATGGGGGTGGTGTCGCCGAGTCGACGCTTGAACTCGCGTGCGACGCGCTCGGGCTCGTTGAGCGCTCGGCGGACCGCGGCTTCACCGGTCAGTTCGGTCTCGTCTTCACGCAACAGCACCACCGACGGCATCGCCGCGGTCTGGCTGCCCAGGGAGAAGATGTTGCTCCGCCCGTCGCGGTGCACCGCGGCAGCGGTGAACGTGGTTCCGAGATCGATACCTACCTGATAGCTCACGCGTGATTCCTGTCGTTGTTCGGCCACCATGCGGCGGCGAATTGCCATGTTATGTGTGTGCCGTCAACGGAGCGCATCGAGCCGGCGACGGCTCGATGAACGGGCTCCGGCCCCGCCCTGTCGATCGGATCGGGGATCGAATGGGGATGTCCCCCATTGCTCGTCGGCGGCGTCGCACTACCGTCGAGGACGTGACCTTGAGACGTGCGATACGCGACCTGCTTGCCGGCGGCGACGGCGCCGCGCTCGCCGACGTGCCTGCCGACGAGGTCGCCCAGGCGCTGACGAACTACGCCGACACGGCGTCGCTCGCCGAGGCCGATGCGCTCGCTCCGATCGTGACGCGAGCGAGTCACGTGCCCTTCGACGCCGACGTCGATGGCGACCTCGGTGCACCGCTGCTCGATGTTCATGCCGAACTCGCCTCGCTCGATCCGGTGCAGCCAGCGTCCGTCGACGACGGCGAGGTCGCCGACCCGGTCGACGGCATCGACGGAGCACCGTCGGGAAACGGACGAGGGGTCGACGAGCACGGCCCGGACGCGGACGACGGCACCGGCGAGCATGACGACATCGACGGAGGTGACGACCAGGCCGACACCTCCGACGTCGATCCCGACGGATGGTTCGACGAGCAGACGTCGTCGGCGTCGGCGAGCGACGGCCAGAGCGGCACCACGTTCGCCGGCGACGCGCCGACGGCCGACGAAGCGATGGCATTCGGCACCGGCACGGCAGGCGTCGACTCGGCAGGCGTCGACGGCAGCGGCGACACGCTCGACGCGATGCTCCACGCGACGTCGGCAAACAGCCACGACATGATCGATCCGGCCGGTTTCGAGCAGGCCGAATTCGAGGTCGACTCGATCAACGAACTCCCCATCGACGCCGCCGACCAGGGCATCGCCATCGACGGCGAGATCGAGGTCGACGACGGCCCGCTCGACGATTCGTTCGGCGACGTCGACTTCGACGTGTAGCGAACGGGCGGCGGCGTACGGGTCGTCATCATCCGGTGCCGGCGATGATGCCTTCGAGGCTGCGGATGGCGACCCGGATGGCGGTGGCGAGATCGTGCGTCGTCAGCGGGTTCTCGGCGAGGCGCTGCCATCGGCCGAGCTGCTCTCCAGCCGCCGTGGCGACGTCGGCCGACGGACCGTCGAGCCCGAGGCGCTGCCACGGGGCTGTGCCCGATACGCCGAGCAGCCGCTCGAGGTCGGCCAACTGTGCGGCCGGACCGGTGACCCAGCCGCTGCGCAGCGCGGCCATGGTGTTCATCTCGTTGAACTGGTGAGCGCTCGACATGATGCGTTCGAGTTCGCCCTCGAGCTCGGTCACCCCCGGCCGGCCGGAGTGCTCGTGGCAGAGCCGCTCGATCGCCAGGAGGCTCGAACGAGCCTTGAGTACGTCGGCGCGATCGACGAACAGGCTCGACAACACCGCCCGGAGTCGGTCGAGTCCCGACATCGCGAGCAGTGCGTCGGACAACGACGTGCTCGACGTCGCTCGTCCCGACGAGATCAGTTCGAGCGCGGCACGGATGCCGAACAGCCCGAATCGGCCCAGCAGACGCTCGCGCTCGATCGACGTCAGCGGTGTCTCCGGCCGACCTTCGATGAACCGGTCGGTCGACAGCAGGAGACGGTCGAGGTCGTCGAGCTTGTCGGCGAGTTGGGACAGCTCGCGATACTCCGCCTCGGTCAGCGTCTCGGCCGACTCGGCCAGCAACCCGGCCACCGGAACGATCATCTGCACGAGGCGACGCAGACGTGTGTCGTCGCCGAGCCGAGCGGCGATACGCGCGGCCGACTCCATAGAGTCCGGACGACCCGCCCCGATCTCGTCGGCGCGCGACAGCACGGCGATCGCGTTGACCGGGTTGGGGCTGGCGACCGAGTCGTCGTGGAACGCTTCGAGCAGGCGCAGGTCGGACGCGTGGATGTGCTTCATCAGATAGAGCACAGCGTCGGCCGGGGTCTCGGAGTCGTCGGGGTCGAGGAACTCGAACGCTCGCGTCGACACGCCCTGCGTCAGCGAATCGACGCCGGGGGTGTCGATGAGGGTCAGCGTGCGCAGGCCTCCCGACGGCCACGTCACGTCGAGACGGTCGACGCCGGTGGCGTCGCGGCCCCCCAGGTCGATGTCGATCGCGCCGTCGTCTCGGCTGAATCGGGCCTGGACGGGCGGGCTGCCGTCGGCCGGATGCAACATGACCTGGTAGGTGTGGCCGTCGCGGTACCAGGTGACGACCTTCGTGCACTCGCCGGTGTCGGTCGGAGCGAGCAGTTCACCGACGAGCGCGTTGAGCAGCGTCGATTTGCCCGCCTTGACCTTGCCGGCGATGGCCACCCGCAGGGGTTCGTCGAGGCGTTCGGTCAGGCGTCGGATCTCGTCGGCCGGCGGGCCGCCGTCGAACACGGTGTTCGCCCGGTCGAGCAGTTGGCGTGCGTCGTCGACGAGGCTCATGCGTTCGCCCCCTTCGTGTCGGCGCCGGGACTCGACAGCGCTTCGACTCGGTCACGCAATCGCCCGAGTCGTTCGAGCTCGGCGGTCACGTCGCGGATGCGGGCCGCCCGTTCGCGCTCGTCGGTTGCGGCGGCCTGGTTCGCCGCGGTGAGCGCTTCGGTCGTGGAGCGGTGCAACTCCTCGGCTCGGGCCGAGTAGAAGTCGCGGATCTGGCGTTGCGTTCGGCGCAGCGTGTCACGGCTGTCTTTGTTGACCTGGAACGACACCTCGTCGCTGTAACGGCGCACCAGGTTCTTCGCCTGCGCCTTGCGCTGCGTCTGCTGGCGCTCCTTCTCGTCCTTCAAGCCCTTGCGGCCCATGGCGAGACCGATGCCGACGGCAACCGGACCGAGCGGAATGCCGACCATGCCGCCGATCATCGTGAACATCAAGACACCGGTGTACGAACCGCGCAGCATCGTCATGCCCTTGGCGGCGTGCGACGACTCCTCTGCCTCGAGGCTCGTGTCGGTCGCGACACGTCCGAGCGCCGACACCGGATTCTGGATGTCGAGTTGGTGGAGCACGTCGCCGCCGGCGAACGCGAAGTGCTCGGCGACGGCGCGGCTCAACTCGAGCGACCGATCGGTGAGGAATCGATAGTTGCCGACGACCTCGAACGACATGCGATTGCTCAACCAGGGCTCGAACTCGGCCCACATCTCGAGCGGATCGGTGTGCTCGATCGACGCGTCGGCCTCGGCGAGCACGTTGCGAACGCGCTGACGGAAGTCGTGATCGACATCGCTCGTGAGGTCGGCCACGCCGTCGTTCAAGGTGGTGCTCCACCGGGCGGCTTGGCCGCGAAGCTGCTCCGACTGGTTCTTCGCTTCTTGCAGCTGTCGGGTCAGCTCCGCTTGCGCTGCCGGGTCCTGCAGCGCTGCGAGTTCGGCTTCGAACTGTGAGCTCAGTTGATTGGTCACCGCGAGCAGGTCGCTGCGAGCGGCTCGTTGCTCGCGATCGCTGGCACCGCCGACGACGTCGTCGACGAGTGCCGAGATCACCGCCGGAAAGCCCGACTCTTCGTTGAGTTCGCGGTCGTCGCGGCGGATCGCCTCGACCCGGAGGGTGGACGACACCGGCAGAATCGCGAGGTCGTGCCCAGCCCGTCGAAGGTGCCCCTTGTTGAGCTCGAGCACCCGTCGCCATGCCGGGTAGAAGTCGGTCTTCGTCATGACGCACAACACCGTGGGACACATCTCGAGCGCCTGCTCGAGGAAGTCCATCTCGGCTCGTGTGTACTCCTGCGACGCGTCGCTGAGGAAGATCGTCGCGTCGGCGACCGACAGCGCGCCGAGAGCTGCCGCCGCATGCGCCGAACCGAGCCCACCGACACCCGGCGTGTCGACCAGGACCAGACCATCGGCGAGCAACTTGCGCGGCAGTTGGACGTCGACGCCTTTGACGACGACCGTCGGATCGCTCGCTCGCTCGGTCGCGAAGTCGGCGATCCTGTCGAAGTCGATCGGCTGGCGATCGATCGGCGGTGGCTCGTCGTCGGAGCGGGTCGCGTCGGCTGCTTGGGTGAGCGCCCACGCAGCGCGCTCGTCGCCGAAGCGGACCGACGTGGGCACGGCCGTTGCGATGTCGTCGTCGACCGGGCAGACCATCGAATTGAGCAAGGCGTTGATGAACGAACTCTTGCCCTGCTTGAACTCGCCGACGACGACCACGTTGACGGTGGGCTCGACCAGCTTGCGGCGGGTCTCCTTCAAGCGAGCGGCGAGATCGTCACGCCCGTACGCCTCCGACGCCATGACCCCTTGATCGAGCGCAGCGATGGCTGCATCGCTCGCCGTGTTGCTGGATGTCGATTCGTTCATCTGGTGCTCGTGTCGTTGCTGGATCGGCGGGGTTCGGGTGCTTCGGAGCAGACTAGGCATCTGCGCGAGCGAGGTTCAGGCCTGCTCGATACGGCGCCGGCGTCGACTCGGTCGACACGCGGGGAACACCCCGGGGAGATCCCGGGGTGTTCCTGACGTCGACTCGGCGGGCGTTCGGCCCGTCGACTCCGGTCCGTCATCGAGGCGTTCAGTCCTCGATCATGTCGTCCATCGGGGCCTCGTCGACCGGGACGGGCACCTCGGCGTGCTCGACCATCGGCGCCGGCTCGTCGTAGGTGACGACCTCTTCAGGCGGTGCCTCGTACGCCATCGGCTCGGGCTGAGCCTCCTCGTACGCCATCTCGGCGGGAGGGGCCATCTCGACGGCCGGCTCCATCTCGACCTTCATCTGGTCGCCTTCGCCGTAGTGATCGTCGGCCTTCATCTCGTCGTGAGCGTCGGGCTCGTTGTACTTGGCGGCGTCGGCGTGCACCGGGTCGGGCTGATGGCCGTTGCCGTAGTCGTTGTCGACGTACTCGTCCTTCTCGACGTATTCGTCCTTCTGGTCGTACTTGTCCTTCTCGACGTACTCGTCCTTCTGGTCGTACTTGGGGTCGTGCTCGTCGTACTTGGGGTCCTGCTTGTGGTCATCCATGGGGTCGACCTCTTTGTAGGTCCCGTCGTAGTCCTTGTCGGCGTCTTCGTACTGGTCCTTCTCGACGTACTCGTCCTTCTGGTCGTGCTCGTCTTTCTGGTCGTACTTGGGGTCGTGCTCGTCGTACTTGGGGTCCTGCTTGTGGTCGTCCATGGGGTCGACCTCTCGGTAGGTGCCGTCGTAGTCCTTGTCGGCGTCCTCGTACTGGTCCTTCTCGACGTACTCGTCCTTCTCGACGTGCTCGTCTTTCTGGTCGTACTTGGGGTCGTGCTCGTCGTACTTGGGGTCCTGCTTGTGGTCGTCCATCGGGTCGACTTCTTTGTAGGTCCCGTCGTAGTCCTTGCCGGCGTCTTCGTACTCGTCCTTGTGAGCTTCCTCGTAGCGGTCCTTCATCGGGTCGGCGTCGACCGGCTCGTACATCGGCTTGATCTCGGTGATCAGGTCGGAGTAGTCGTCCTCCGGGCACAGTCGGGGGTACGGGTCGGCGTAGTCACGGGTCTCGCAGAGGCGGTCGGCGATCTCCGGCTGGTCCTTGTAGACCTCGGTCACGCAGTTGCTGATGCTGTAGGTGACGCACTCCTCGGTGATCTCGCAGTCGGGCGTCCACTTGTCGGGGGCGTACTCCTCGGCCGGCGTGGCGCCTTCCTTCGGTGTGGCCTTGTAGTACTCGTCGACCTTCTCGACCTCCACCTCCTTCGGGTACTCGGTCTCGTACTTCGGCTGCTCCTTCGGAGGGACCGGGTCACGATCCATGGGCGGCTCGTGATCGTCGCGAACCGGCGGGCGGTCGTGGGCGTCCTGCACCGGCCGGTCGATCTTCGGATCGCCGTCGTACTCGTCGGCCTTGTACTCGTCGGCCTTGTACTCGTCGACCTTGTAGCCGTCGTTCTGCTCGGCGATTCGCTCCTCCTTCGGGTACGGAACCCGGATCGTTGGGGCCGGCTGGTACATCGCATCGGCGACGTGCGGTGCGACCTCGGCCTGGGCGACCGAGTAGTCGACGACGTGCTTCATGTCGACCTGGGCGTAGTCGGCGTCGTGGCCCATCTTCTCGCCGAGGTACCGCTGCGGGTCGTCGGCGTACTGGCGTGCCTCCTGCGGATCCCGGAAGAGGCCGGTGAGGACGTTGCACAGCTGTTCTTGGATGTCGATCTTGCTCATTGTTCGCTCCTGTGAGTGGTGGTGATGTTCGTGGTGTGGTTCTTGTTCTGCCGGCCTCGACCGGACTGAGACCCAGTATGAAGACCGCCCGTCAACGGGGCGTCGGTGCAATCCCCCATCTCGATGGGGGCGACTAGGGGATGATGAACGGAGGCGCTCAAGGCTCACTCAATCGATGCCGACCGCCCCGGAACATCAGGTCATCTCGCGAATGGTGGCCAGCATCTCGGCTCGTGTGCCGGCACCCAGACGCTGGCGGATCCGAGCCACGTGATGCTCGACGGTCTTGGCCGAGATGAACAGTTGTGCACCGATGTCTTTGTAGGTGCGCCCGTCGGCGACGAGGCGGGCGACATCTGCCTCCCGCTCCGACAGACCGGCGGCGATCAGGCCGTCGGCGGTCTCGACGGGATCGGTGACGAGATTGCGGGCCCGTTCGAGCAGGCCACGGGCGACGGCCGCGTCGCCGTGATCGAGTGCCGCTTGGCCGAGCAGTCGCGATGCCTCCCACGCGTCGTCGACGGCCACCAACCGATCGACGGCGTCGTCGACGGCCGCGAGATCGATCCCCGCGCCATCACCCTCGCTGGCGCGCACGGTGGCGATCTGTCCCCACGCTCGCCCGGCGGCGATGCGTGCCGTACTTCGCCGATCGCCGTCCCGCAGCGCGGCGAGCTCGCCGGCATGTTCAGCCACCGCGGTCCAGTCGTCGGTGGCGATCGCGAGGTGCAGACGCAACCAGCACGACGTCGCAGCGCCCGGCCCGTCGGCGGGAAGCTGCCGCAGTTGTTCGACGAGGCGCTCGGCCGCAGGGTCGACGCGACGCAGATCGCCCAGTCGCGCCCCGGCGCACAAGACCTCGAGGAGCGGGTCGGCGAGCACCCACGACACCGGCTGGCCGACGAGTAGCGGCTCGCACTGTTGCCACGCACTACGCAGACGAGCGGTGTCCCCCGAGCGGCGAGCGATCGAGGCGTCGATGGCGGCGAGGAGGAAACGGTCGCGCAGTGCCCAGTCGAGATCGGCACCGTGTCGGACGAGGTCGAGCGCCTCGGAGAACTCGTTCAGGGCGATGCCGGCGAGCGCTGCGATCAACCGGTGGCAGCGTTGCTCACCGTCGCCTGACGCGTTGGTGTCGATCGCGTGCAACGCCCACGATCGGGCCGTGCGTGCATCGCCGGCGCCGAGTGCGACCAACGCCCCGACCGCTGCCGGCGACCAGCCGAGCGGTTGAGCGAAATCGAGTGCATGCGCCCGTTCCACGGCGTCGGCCCCGATCGCCATGGCCACGTCCGATGCACCACGGGCGTGTTCGAGCATCATCACGCGGAGCTGGTCGGCGATGTCTCGATCGGCCGGATGCTCGCGCACGTCGTCGATGTCAGCGGCGAACGCTCGGGCGAGCGCTGCGAACCCGCTGTTGTCGGTTGCCGCAGCCTCGCTCCATCGCATCGAGCGCATGTCGATGCCGAATCGGAGCTCGGTGACCTCGGCATCGCGAGACGTCGCCAGCGCGCTGACGACGAGCCGCTCGGCATCGGGGTGCCCGAGGCGGAACGCGGCGGCGGCCCGGCGGGCGACATCGGTACTGGTGAGGTCGATCTGCGCTCGGACGTCGGCCGACGCTGCGACGCCCGCGTCGGCGACCAGCGCGCCGAGCGCTTGCCGGTCGGTGCGCGTGAGGTCATGACGCAACGCGGTCGTGACCACGCCGAGCGGGCGATCGTCGGCGACCAAGCCGCTCGCGCGGAGCCGACGCTCGGCGTCGTCGCGCAGGGGCAGCACGGCGGCGACGGCGTCGTCCAGGCGGAGGCCGAGTGCCATCAACTGGAGCAGTTGCACGACGTCGTGGCCCGATTGGCGGGCGAGCCGGACCACGGCGTCGACCACGGCGGCCGGTACGTCGTCGGAGTCACCCGACCACTGATGATCGACGCAGAGCCGGGTCAGCGCGGGGGAGCCGCTGGTGAACCGCAGGAGTGCGTCGGTCGGAACGTCGGTGACCGGGCCATCGCGCTGCACGTCGGCGACCTCGTCGGTGTTCATCGGGCCGAGGTGGACGGCCGGGTCACGAGCGGTCAGCGCGCTGGCGAGCCGTTGTAGCGGGGAGCTGTCGGGCCATGGTGCGAGTGCCGCGCACACCGCCGCATCGGCCGATCGCGACACCAGCGCATCGACGACGTCGTCGTGCAGCCAGTGTGCGTCGTCGACGGCGAGCGCGACGGCGTGCTCGATCGTGGAGAGCGCCTCGCTGCGAGACCGTTCGCTCGCCGCCGACGTGGGATCGGCGTAGTGCTCGAACGAGCCGCGGATCCACGCAACCGGCCCGTCGACGTGGCGGACGGCGTCGTCTGCCCACGTTCGGGCGTGCGTGGTTCGGCCGGTGCCTCCGTGGCCGACCACGAGGAGTCGTTCGGACCAACGTGGCATCGCGCGCAGAACCTAGTTGAGCCGTTTCGCTCGATGCCCCGAGAATGGCGCGCCCGCCGACGTCGTCGGGCGTGCGTCCCGTTCGCGTGCGCACCGAGGCCGGCGTGCGGTGTGCGGCCGGTGCCGGTCGTGCTTTGCGCAGCGCTGCCCGCTCCGTACGATCGGACGGATGGAACTGGCTGACTGCACGATCTTCACCGAACCACAGCAGGGGGCGAGCTACGACGACCTGCTGGCGGTGGCGCTCCGGGCCGAATCGCTCGGTTTCGGGGCCTTCTTCCGTTCCGACCACTACCTCGCGATGGGTGGTGGTGACGGTCTGCCCGGGCCGACCGACGCCTGGATCACGCTCGCCGGTCTCGCTCGCGACACCTCGACGATTCGCCTCGGGACGCTCGTGTCGTCGGCGACGTTCCGCCATCCGGGCCCGTTCGCGATCAGCGTCGCCCAGGTCGACCAGATGTCGGGCGGGCGCGTCGATTTCGGGTTCGGTGCCGGGTGGTTCACCGAGGAGCACGAGGCGTACGGCATCCCGTTCCCGGAGTTGGGGGAGCGCTTCGACCGTCTCGAGGAGCAGTTCGACGTGATCACCGGGCTGTGGAACACGCCGGTCGGGGAGACGTTCAGCTACGACGGTGCGATCTATCAGGTGACCGATTCGCCGGCGCTGACCAAGCCGGTCCAGTCACCGATGCCGATCATCGTCGGCGGTGGTGGACCGAAGCGCACCCCGCGCCTCGCGGCGAAGCACGCGACCGAGTTCAACACCCCGTTCGTGCCGATCAGCTTCTTCACCGAACAGTGCGAGCGGGTGCGCGACGCCTGCCGTGAGATCGATCGCGACCCCGCCACGATGACGTTCTCGGCGGCGCTCGTTGCCTGTGTGGGCGACGACGCCGAGTTCGCCCGGCGGGCTGCGGCGATCGGACGCGAGCCCGACGATCTGCGCGAGAACGGCGCTGCTGGCTCGCCCGACGAGGTGCGGGCAACACTCGCCGCGTGGCGTGATGCCGGAGCCGAGCGTTTCCATCTCCAGATCCTCGACCTCGCCGACCTCGATCACCTCGACGCTCTCGCCGACGCCATCCGCAGCGTCTGACCACCAGCGGCAACTCACCCCGAGGGTGATTTCTGCCCAGGCTCAATGTGGTCGCGTGAGGGTGATATGTGCCCAGGCTCGATGTGGTCGCGTGGGGGTGATTTCTGCCCAGGCTCGATGTGTACGCGTGAGGGTGATTTCTGCCCAGGCCAGATGTCGTCGCGTGGGGGTGATTTTTGGCCAGGCTCGTTGTGGTCGTGTGGGGGTTCAGGTGGGGCGGTTGCAGGTGTGGCCGTCGCGTTCGAGGAGGCGCATCACCTTTGCTGCTGACGCTTCGATTCGGTCGGCGGCGATCCGACCGTCGGCGACCGCGGCGACCAGCGCATCGATGACGGCACTGGTCTGCGAGGTCTGGGTGAAGATGACGATGTCGATGCCGGCCGCCACGGCGAGAACTGACGCCTCCGGCTCGGCGAGGCCGACGGCGTTCATGCCCAGTGCGTCGGTGATCAGCAGTGCATCGCCGTAGCCCATCTCGTTGCGCAGATGGTCGATGGCTTCCGGACTCCGCGTGGCGGGCACGCCGTTGGTGAGGCCCGGCACGGTCAGGTGTCCGATCATCACCGCCAGATCGTGCGTCGCCACACGGCCGACGAGATCGCGGTACGGCTGAAGATCCCAGCGCTCGATGTCGGCGAACGACGGCGTCACACCAGCCGTGATGTGCGTGTCGCCCGATGCTGCGCCGTGTCCGGGGAAGTGTTTGACGACTGCGAGCAGATCAGCCGCCGCCCAGCCGTCGATGTACGCCGCTGCGTAGGCCGACACGGCCGCTGGCTCGCCGACGAAGAAGCGCGACGGTTGGAGCGGGACCTCGCCGGCGTTGGGCTCGACGTCGACCACCGGACCGAGCACCATGTCGACGCCGGTGGCACGCACGGCCGCCGCGTGCTCCGCGATCAGATCGGCAGCCTCGGCGGGCAGCATCGAGGTCGACACCTGCCGTTGCGACGGGAGCTCGCCGACGAGCCGGAGTCGTTGAACGTCGCCCCCTTCTTCGTCGGTCGCGACGATGAGCCCGTGGCGGCTGGCGTCCTCGAGCGACGCGAGTCGTTGCGTGAGTTCGTCGGACGTCCAACCGTCGGGACGCATCAGCAGCACGCCGCCGATGCCGGTGTCGGTGACGATGCGTTGCGCGTCGGCCCACGACGAGCTGTACACCGACGGCCACACGAGCAGCGCCGCCTGCTCACGCGTGGTCAGCGAGTCCACGCAGGATCCCGGAACCGAGACGGGCGGGGCCGGCATCGTGGTCGAGGTGATCGGGCTGGTCGTGACGCTGGGCGCGACCGTGGTGGTCGTGACCGTGGTTGGCGTGACAGTGCTGAGCGTGGTCGTGCTGTGAGCGGTGGTCGATGGCGAACTCGTGCTCGGCCCGGCGGTGGGCGTTGCGACGGTCGGGGCTGGAGCGGCGGTGGTGCTCAGCCCTGTGGCCGTGGCGCCGGCGCCGTCATCGGAACCCGACCCGCAGGCTGCGGCGAGGCCGATGCTCACGACGGCGAGTGCCACCGCGCCGGTCGACCTGTTCCGTGCGCCCATGCAGCGAGGATACGACGCGAGCGTGTCGAGGTTCCGCGAGCTGACCGGTCGGATGGAGCATCATGGGGCCAGACGATGGCGGCCCCATGGCAGCGGGCCGTCGCCAACACGATGGAGACGTAGATGACCGACTCAGCAGACAGCTCCGCGGTGGGTTCGACCGACGCGACGTCGTTCCAGCCGGGCGAACACGTCGGCTTGATCACACCGCGATCGTTGGGACTGATCGCGAAGGACAACGCGTCGACGCGCGCTCAGCTGTGGAGTCTCGTGTCGGCGGATGCACCGCTCGACGACGTTCTCGACGAGCTCTCTCGCAACGGCATCAAGAACCTGCCCGACTTCGGGTTGGTGCAGGTCGAGGACGAGTGCGTGCGCATCGTCACCCGTGGGGCGGTCGTCGTGACCGTGACCACCAACGACGGGTCCGAGCGTTCGATCGACCCGGCCGACGTTCGCACGTGGATCGAGGAGACGGCTGGTGACGTCGCAGCGGTGTCGATGACACTGTCGGGCGATGGCAGCGGTGCCGACGCCGGGCTGAACGCCGAGGGCGGGTTCTTCGTCGTCGCCGGCTCCGTTCCCGCATCGTCGCTGAGCCGCCGCTTCGACACCCTGACTGCGCCCGAGCCGGAGCCGGAGCCCGAACCCGAGCCGGAACCCGAGCCGGAACCAGAGCCCGAGCCCGAGCTAGAACCGGAGCCAGAGCCCGAGCCAGAGCCCGAGGCGGAACCGGAGCCCGAGGCGGAACCGGAGCCCGAGCCAGAGCCCGAGCCCGAGCCGGAACCAGAGGCGGAGTCGGAGCCCGAGGTGGAACCGGAACCCGAGGTGGAACCGGAACCCGAGCCCGAGCCGGAACTGGAACCGGAGCCCGAGCAGGAGTCGGAGCTCCCCGACGACGCGGTGATCGCCGACCTCGAAGCGTCGTTCGCCGAGCCAGTATCCGACGAGCAGGACAGCGCTCCGATGCTCGATCTCGACGCACCGACCGACGAGAGCACGACCGACGAGAGCACGACCGACGACAGCGGCACCACGGACGACAGCACGACCGACGACGAGCCCGAGCCCGACGAACCGGAGCGCGAGCGACGCATCCACGCGATCCTCTCGTTCGGCAACGGCGAACGGATCCCGGTCGACCGGAGCGTGCTCATCGGCCGTAACCCGAAGATCACCGGCCAGGTCGACGAGCTGCCGCGCATCATGAAGTACGACGGCCCCGGCCAAGGTCTCTCGCGAACCCACGCCGAGATCCGGATCGAGGGCGGACAGCTCGTCGTCGAAGACATGCAGTCGACCAACGGCACCGAAGTCCAGCTGCCGGGTGCCAAGCGCGAGCGCATCGAGTCGGGACGCCCCGTCGCGATCGTCTACGGCACGGTGATGGTGTTCGGCGACGAACTCGTCTGCGACGTCGAGGCTCCCGACTGACCGACCTGGTTATTTCCATCCGGGATGGAAATAACCAGGTTCGTCAGGGGTGTCGCTCGGCAGCGACGCCGTGGTACGGGCGGCCCGCGGCGGTGAACTCCTCGACGAGCGTGAAGAACTCCGGTCCGAACGGGTCACCGCCGCGCAACGGCATCGATGCCCGGCGGATCGTCCAGTCGTGCGGCGCGAGCTCGCACGCCCGCTCGAAGTTCCGTTCGGCTCCCGCCTCGTCCCCGGCGTCGCGCAGACGAAGGGCGATCCGGAAGTGCAGTCGGGCGGCCTCTTCGTCGTCGGTCAGGTCGCCGACCGCTGTCTTCGCGTCGGCTTCGGTCATCATCGTCTCGCCGTCGACGACCCACCGTCGGATCACCTCGATCTGCTGTGACGAATCGATGCCCGTGAAGTCCTTGAACGTGTCGGTGGCATACGCGTTCCAGTTCGGCTGCACGATCCGATCGTCCTCGTCGATCAGCAACACGGTCGGCACGTTGGAGATCGCGTACAGCTCGGTGAGGAGATGGTCGGCGTCGATCAGCACTGGGTAGGTGATGCCATCCATGAATTCACGGATCTTGTCGACCGCTTCGTCGATGGCCACCGCGATCACCTGGAAGTCGTGATCGGCGAGTTCTTCTTGGAGTACCTGCCAACCTGGCAGGTCGAAGATGCAACCTCACCAACTGGAGAAGGCGACGAGCAGTTTCTTCTTCGAACGATGGTCGGAGAGCGAATGTGAGGTGCCCTCGAGGTCGGGCAGCGTGAAGTCGGGTGCCCGGAGATCGTGGAGCGCGCCGCGGCGTCGTTCGCGCGGCGCACCGATGGCGACGAGTCCGGACGCGTCGTCGTGGACGGCAGGGCGGTCGAGCAGGGCCGCAACGGCGGTCACGTCGATGTGGCCGTCGGACTCGATGGCACCGCGATCGGGCACGATCACGCAGCGGTCGTCCTGGCACAGACCTTCGGGTTTGAGGGTCCATCCGAGGGTGTCGGTGAGCTCGTCGGGGCCGATCATCGGGCCGTGGTCGAGCATGACCAGATCGTTTGCTTGTGCCATTCCTGCAAACTACTCAAGCCGGTCGTGATGGCGCGCACGCGCCGTTATGGTGCCGCGGTGAACGGGTCGACGACGCAACGAACCGAGCGGTCGGTGATCGCATTCCTCGCATTCATCGGCATCTTGATGGCGTTCGGTGTCGATGCGGCGCTGCCGGCGTTCGACGAGTTGAGTGAGAGTTTCGACCTCGAGGCCCGCAACCTGAGCCCGGCCATCACCGGCACCGTGTACTTCGTCGGCATGGCGCTCGGCCAGGTCGTGTACGGCGTGCTCGGCGACCGGTTCGGCCGACGGCCGATCCTGCTCATCGGCATCGGGGTGTATGCGCTCGGCGCGTTGGTGTCGGCGATCGCGCCGAACCTCGAAGTGCTGTTGGCGGCCCGATTCGTGTGGGGGCTCGGTGCATCGGCCCCGACGGTGCTGCGGATGGCGATCGCCCGAGACCTGTTCGACGGCGACCGGATGGCTCGCGTCGTGTCGACCGTCGCCGCGGTCTTCCTGCTCGGTCCGATCATCGTCCCCATCGCCGGTGAAGGCATCCTGCTCGTCGGGTCGTGGCGGCTCGTGTTCGGCGCAGCGCTCGTGCTCGCGTCGATCGCGTTCGTGTGGACGCTGCGCTTCGGTGAGACGCTCGCCGACGAGCATCGGCGCACGCTTCGCTTCGGACCGTTCGTCGAGGCGCTCGAGGCCGTTGTGCGGACGTCGTCGACGCGCTGGTCGATCCTGTCGATGGCGTTCTTCACCGGATCGTTCTTCGTCTGGCTCGGAAGCGCGCAGGTGATCCTCGACCAGGTGTACGACCGCGACTCGCAGTTCACGATCTTCTTCGGGCTCTCCGGTGTGGGTATGGCGATCGCCCTCATGTCGAACGGGCGACTCATCGACCGCTTCGGCATCCGCTATCTCGCCGTGCGCGCGAGCGTCGCGTTCGTCGTCGTGGCCGCCATCGGAACGATCGCGGCCGTCGCAGCCGATGGCGTGCCGTCGCTGTGGGTGTGGTTCGGTTGGGCGTGCGTCGCCAACGCGCTCAACATGATCCTCGGCCCGATGAGTTCGGCGATCGCGATGGAACCGATGGGCGACAAAGCCGGAATGGCCAGTGCACTTCTCGGTCTGACACAGCTCGGTGGCGGTGCGATTCTGGCGGCAATCGTCGACGCAAGAATCGATGCAACGGTCACCCCGATGGTGGTCGGTGCTCTGGTGTATGGAGCCGCTGGGCTCGGCTGCATGGTTCTCGCTGTGCGGTCGCCGGTCACGGACTGAAGTCGTCGAAGACCTCGACAAAACCCCTGGTAGTGCCACTGGTGGTGGCCGCCCGTCACACCCGGTCGACAATTTGCACGTTTGAGCCAAAACGTCCGGAACATGCCGGAAAAGTCCCTCAAGGAATCGTCTGGATGACCCGAATGAGGGCCGTGCTGCTGCTCGCAGCCGGTCATTTGAAGAGGTCGTTCACACATGCAATCCAGGTCGATCAATCGAGTCGTCGCCGTCGCGATCATTGCGGTGGTCGTGCTCGGCGCGACGGCCTCGATCGGTTGGACGCTGGGAGTGTTGCGGCCGGCCGACGACGAACTGCTGCCGCTCGTGTTGCGCGTCGCGATCGTGTTCTTCACCGTCGAGGCGACGCGGATGTTCGTCCACGTGATGATCGGCGCGTCGTTCTATCGACCCGCCGAGCAGTTGCAGGGATCGGGGTTCGCTCCGTTGACCTCCGTGGTCATCCCCGCGTGGAACGAGGAGGTCGGCCTCGGCAAGACGATCGATTCGGTGCTCGCCAGCGACTACGCCAACCTCGAGATCATCATCGTCAACGACGGCTCGACCGACCGCACTGCGGAGGTCGCGCAGCGGTATGTCGACGAGAACCCCGGGCGAGTGTTCTTGGTCAACCAGGAGAACGCCGGCAAAGGGGCGGCGCTGAACTCCGGGGTCATGCACGGCTTCGGACAGATCATCGTCAACGTCGACGCCGACTCGGCGGTCGAGCCCGAAGCGATCGGCAACCTCGTGAAACCATTCGCCTCGAAGCGCGTCGACGCGGTGGTCGGCCGCATCGTGATCGGCAACACCAAGAAGTTCGTCGGCAAGTCGCAGGCCTTCGAGTACATGTTCGGGTTCCACCTTCGCCGTGCGCAGTCGGTCTTCAACACGATCTTCATCCTGTCCGGCGCCATGTGCGCGTACCGCCGCTCGGCGTGGCAGCAGACCCACGGCTTTCGCGACTTCAGCAAGACCGAGGACATGGACTTCTCGCTGCAGCTCCGTGACGCCGGGCTGGGACTCGTGTACGCCGACGACGCGGTCTGCATCACCGAAGGAGCGGCCGACCTCTCGGGGCTGCGCAACCAGCGACGTCGGTGGCGGTTCGGTGCGTTCTTCTGTTTCGGTGCGCACCGCCGGCTCTTCCTCGATCGTCGACGCGGGAACCGATCGCTCGGGTTCTACGAACTGCCGTCGTCGTTGCTCGGGTACGTCCAGATCCTGCTGTACCCGCTCGTGTTCGCGGTGGCGTTCATCCTGCCGATCCACACCGGCCAGTACCTCTACTTCTACCTCGTGTTGCTGTCGGTGCCGGCCAACTTCGCGGTCGTGTTCTACGCGTCGGGGACGCTCAGGAAGTACGCCAAGTATCTGCCGGTGCTCATCGTGCTGATGTGCGTGACGATGGCCGTCGAGCACCTGATGATGTGGTCGGCGCTGGCCCGCTACCTCACCGGCAACGACGTCTCGTGGACCAACTGGACGCGCCAAGGCGTCGACGGCGAGAGCGGTGTCGATCGGGTGGCCGTGCCGGGCGTTCCGGCGATGACCCTCGCCGAGCAGATGGACGCTCGGATGGTCCGTGGCCTCCGCGAGATCCTCGACCGCACCGAACCTCCGGTGTTCGTCGAACCGCCGACCGTCACCGCAGCCGATGCGGAACAGGACCCGACGGGCGAGCACGAGCGCGTGCTCGAACCGGCATGACCTCGATGTCTGCCACCGAACGTGTGCCGCGTCTCGTCAGACGGAACCGACGACGTCGACGGTCAGGTCGGTCGATTGCGACACGAACAAGCAGACGGTGCCGTCGATCGAGAGCGGAGCGAGCACCTCGTTGCCGCCGTTGATGCTCCCCGTGTTCGGTGTGGCGGTGAAGTTCAGGCTGCTCGCCGTCGGTCTCGTCGTTCCGCACGGCCACGCGGTCAGGTAGCCGACCCCGCTCGGGTTGACCGCCGTGATGTTGAGCACGGCCGCCGACGCGTTGTTCTCGACGCCGGCCCGACCGGCGACGTCGAGTTCGATCTCGTCGCCCGACGAGAGCGCCGCACCGAGTTCGAACTCGCCGTCGACCGTCGACTGCCCCGGTCGCGTCTCGAGGAGTCGTGCAGGTGACTCCACCGCGTACGTGGTCGACGGGTCGATCGAGCCGACGAGGTCGACGGTCAGATCGGTGGTGGCCGAGACGAACAGACAGACCTTGCCGTCGTCGTCGAGCGGAGCGATGACCTCATTGCCTCGGTTGACCGAGCGTCCGTCGGGGAGCGTCGAGAAGTTGAGGCTGCTGGCGAGCGGGCGAATCGGGTCGCACGGATACGCCGTGAGGTAGCCGACGCCGGTCGGGTCGACGGCGGCGATGTACAACACAGCAGCGCCCGCGGTGCCCGACACGCCGGCCCGGCCTCGGATCTGGAGTTCGACCTCGGTGCCGCCCTCGATCGGCGCGCTGAGGTCGTTCTGGCCGTCGAAGGTGGTCATGCCGGCACGCGAGTCGAGGACCCGTGACGGTGTCGTCGCCCGGTAGCCGCCGCGAGCCGTGCCGTAGGCGGTGACGTCGACGGTCAGATCGGTGGGCGACGAGGAGTAGATGCACGCCGTGCCGGTCGACGACAGTGCGACGATCGTTTCGTTGCCGAGGGTGATCGGTGCGGTACCGGCCGGCCCGGCGTAGTTGAGGCTCGCCGCGAGCGGGCGTTCGGTGTCGCAAGCGTGAGCGGTGAGATAGCCGTTGGCCGACGGCCGCACGGCGGTGAGGTTGAGTACGGCGAAGGTGGCGTCGTCGGGAACACCGGCTCGCCCGGTCACCTGCACCGTCACGTCGGTGCCGCCGGTGATCGGGCCGCCCCCGGCACCGAGGCCGTCGATCGTCGGTTGGCCGGTTCGCGTGTCGAACAGCCGTGCCGGAGTGACGGGCTCGACGACTGGAACCACGTCGGCCTGCGACGCATCCAGCGGCGCGCCGGCGTCGACCACCACCGGTGTCGGTGTCGTCGGGAGCGCCCCGGCCTGCCCGATGCCGTTGTCGCCCCAGCACGTCACCGACGAGTCGACGCGGCGAGCGCATGTCGTGTCGAAGTTCGCCGAGATCTGGACGACATTGCTCACTCCGGGCACCTGGACCGGGTTGATGTGCATGTCGCCCGACGGTTGCCCGACCTGCCGCGTCTGGTTGTCACCCCAGCAGTGGACATCGCCGGTGGTCAGCAGGACGCAGGTGTGCGAATTCCCGGCCACCACCTGGATCGGGTCGGCCGGAAGGCCTGCCAACTGTTGCTTGGTCGTGTGGCTCGTGGTGGTTCCGATGCCGAGTTGGCCCTCGCTGTTGTCGCCCCAGCACCACACGTCGGCAGCGCCGTCGATGGCGCACGTGTGACTGCCGCCGGTCGCGATCGATGCCGGCACGAGCACGCCGGGGAACACCATCGTCGGTTGGTCGTCCGTCGTGCCGTTGCCGAGCTCGCCGTGGTTGTTCCTTCCCCAGCAACCCACCATCGACGTGATCGCATTGATGACGCGAGCGCACGCATGACCGTTGCCGGCGTCGAGCGTGTCGACGGTGGTCGTGGTGGGTCCCGATTCGACCTCGACGGGTGATGACGAGTCCACGAACGCAGCGTCGTTGCCGAGTTGTCCGTCGGCGTCGGTGCCCCAGCAGTACGCCGTCGACCCGGTGGAGGCGCACGAGAAACTCGCACCGACGGCGATGTCGACCACGCCGCTCACACCGTCGACCCTCACGGGGGGAACGACGCTGTCCTCGACGGTGAACTCCCCGAGCGGAGGCACGCCGATCTCGCCGACGGTGTTGAAGCCCCAGCAGAGCACGTCGCCAGACGTGTCGACCGCGCAGTTGTGGGTGAACTGCGTGGCGACCTGTCCGATGTCGACCAAGCCGTCGACGACCCGGGGTCCGCTGAAGTCGAAAGGCGCGGGCGCGAGCACGTCGAATCCGGCGCACAGGACGGTGGCGTCGACCGACACGGCACAGGTGGCGAGCCCAGCCGACACGTCGGTCGCCGCCAGGTCGGGAAACTCGAACCCCGGGCCGAGCCGTGACGTCGGCTCGAACTGCAACTGTCCGTCGAGGTTGGTCCCCCAACAGCGGACGATCGCGTCGGCGGATCGGGCGCACGCGTGGGCGGGAGCGACGTGGAGATCGACGACGTCGACGAGGTCTGGCACCCGCATCGGCAGCGCCGAGTCGCCGACCGGTTGGGTGACGGCGAGTACCAGCGGTTCGCCCGCCCCCCAGCAGTACACGCCGGCGTCGGGTGTGATGGCGCAGGCATCGGCGGCGACCGCGACGTCGAGCGCCGATCCGAGTGCAACCTCGACGAACTCTGGGTTCGGTTCATCCGACCCGTCGCCGAGCGGGCCGGTACCGGCGCACATGGCGGCGTGGTCGACGGTGATCACACAGATGGCCTGATGTCCGACGGCGACGGAACGAACCTCGAGCGAGGGAGCGACGTCGGTCGGTCGAGTCTCGTCGACATCACCCGGCAGTCCGGCGCCCCAGCACGACAGTTCCCCGGTGAGGCGCACCGAGCAGGTGGCCGTGCCTCCGGCGCTGATCGTGGCGGCATCCGTGAGGAACTGGGCCGACACCGGCACGTTCGACGTCGTCGTCGTACCATTGCCGAGTTGACCCAGGCCGTTCTGGCCCCAGCACGCGACGGTCCCGTCGGAACCGAGCGCACACGCATGAGCGCCCCCGACCTCGATGGCGACGGCGTCGACGATGCCGATGGGGTCGACGGGAACGGTCGTGAACGGCACGGCCAGACCGGCGCCGAGTTGGCCGTCGTCGTTGTCACCCCAGCAGGCGACCGTGCCATCGGAACGAAGCGCGCACGTCGTGTTGATCATCGCGTCGATGGCGACGACGTCGGTGAGCCCGCTCACGAGCTGCGGAGTCGGCGAGGAGATCGTCGTGTTGTTGCCGAGTTGGCCGACGTCGTTGCGTCCCCAGCACGCGACCGTCTGATCGGCACGGATCGCGCAGTGGTGGTACGCCCCGCCGGCGAGCGACGCCGACGGCACGGGAGCGAGTGCCGCCGTCGCCGTGGGCGCGGGTGCGGCGGCCGACGTGATGACGAGCATCGATGCGATCAGGCAGAGCGTGAGGACGGCACGGACACGGTGAGACGTTGGCGCGGATCTCATGCATTCACATTCGCGCGATCGCCGAACGCCCGTCGACGAATATTTCGAAGGGGCGAGGCCGCCTCGCCGAATCCCCAGCGACGACGGGCCCGCGCCCTCGCAGCGTTCGATGCGTTCGTTGCCGAACGGGCGGCGGGTCAGCGTCGAGGTCGGCGGCCCGTGCGCTGTCGGCGCGACGCGCCCTCGGGCTTCGGCTGGGGGAGTGGGAGTTCGGTCTCGGTGGCGAGGTTCGGTGTGGGCGTCACCGTGTTCGGGAAACCCATGGCGTCGACGAAGAGTTCTTGAAACCGTGGCTCGGTCGCCGTTTCGATCTTCTCGACGTCGCGGACGGTCGCCTCGATCTCGTCACGTTGCCGTGCCGACAGCAACGCCCGCACCGCGCCGGCCCCGGCAGCGTTGCCGACCGCACTGACGCGGTCGACCGGCGTGTCGGGAACGATCCCGAGGACCTTCGCGTACAGCGGGTCGATGTGGGCGCCGAATGCGCCGGCGAGGCGAACCGACCCGATCGCTCCTGCGTCGACGCCACCGGCGTGTTCGCACAGCAGATCGATGCCCGCCCGCAAGGCGGCCTTGGCGAGTTGGATCGCCCGCACGTCGTCTTGGGTGACGTTGATCGACGCTGCGGTGCCGTCCTCGGTGTCGGCATCGCCGAACAGCCGGTACGAGAACGTCCGGCCGTCGGCGAAGACTCGCGGCGTCTTGGCGGGCCCGTCGGAGCGGATCGTGCCGTCGACGTCGATGAGTCCGGCGAGGAACATCTCGCCCATCACCTCGATGATCCCCGATCCGCAGATGCCCGAGATGTCGAGCGACGCCGTGTCGGCAGCGAAGCCGGGATCGTCGGACCAGAGATCGCTGCCGATCACCTTCACGCGCGGTTCGAGCGTGGTGCGGTCGATGCGAACCCGCTCGATGGCCCCGGCGGTGGCGCGCATGCCCGCGCTGATCTGTGCGCCTTCGAACGCCGGGCCGGTCGGTGACGAGGCTGCGAGCAGATGCTCGGCGTTGCCGAACACGATCTCGGCGTTGGTGCCGATGTCGACGAGGAGTTGCACCTCGGTGCTGCGATGGGGTCCCTCGGAGAGGATCGCCCCGGCGGTGTCGGCGCCGACGTGGCCGGCGATGCAGGGAAGCAGGTACACCGACGCGTTCGTGGCGTCGATGTCGAGGTGGGCCGCGGTCGTGTCGACTGCGGCATCGGTCGCCAGCAGGAAGGGTGCCTGCCCGAGGGGCGTCGGGTCGATGCCCAGGATCACGTGATGCATGATCGGGTTGCCGACGAGGGTGATGTCGAGCACGTCGGCTCGGGTCAGCCCGGCGTCGGTGACGAGGTCGCCGATCATCGCGTCGAGCGCGGTGCGGATCGCGTTGGTGAGTTCGACCTCCCCACCGGGATTCATCATCACGTACGAGACGCGTGACATGAGATCGTCGCCGAACCGGATCTGCGGGTTCATCACACCGTTCGTGGCCAGGATCTCACCGGTCGCCAGGTCGACGAGGTGCCCTGCGACGGTGGTGGAGCCGACGTCGATCGCGACGCCGACGGCGCGGTCGACGTACCCGCCGAAGACCGCCGTGATGGTCTCGCCGCGCCGTACGGCGACCGTGACCGTGTTGCCACCCCGCTTGGCGGCGGGCGCCAACTGTGGCAGCACACGCGGTTCGACCGTGGAGGGCCGGACGCCGAAGTCACGTTCGATCAGGTGCTGGATCTGATGCGCGAGGCTCCCGAGCTCATCGCCGAGTTCGGCCTTCGGGAGTTCGACGTAGTGGAGCTTGACGATCGGGTCGATCTCGAAGCCACTCGCATCGACCGACTTGCGCACGACCTGCTTGTGCACCTGGCTGGCAGCCGGGATCTCGACGACGAGGTCGCCGCACACATGCGCCGCGCACCCGAGTCGTTGGTCGCCGACGATCGGGCGCCGGCCGGTGTAGTCGGCCTCGGTGCTCGTCCAGTCGCTGATCGAGTCGGGGGTCGAGTCGATCTGCCACTTGTCGAAGTGCCCCATCGACGGCACGATCTGGCAGCGTCCGCACAGGCCGCGCCCTCCGCAGGTCGAGTCGAGGTCGGCGCCCGCGTGGCGTGCAGCGTCGAGCACGGTGGTGCCATCGGCGACCGTCGCCGACAGGCCCGACGGCGAGAACACGACCCGATGCTGTTCACCCACGCTCTCGCCCCCGGAATCGATCGTCGGTGACGTCGTGCCGAGGCGTCACGCCCGCAGCCCGGTTCTGCCCCGGGAATCGGTCGTGGATGACGGATCGGCGGGGCAGAACGGTGGCGCGGCGGTTTTGCCCCGGGAGGGCGTCGTGAATGACGAATTGGAGGGGCAAAACGTGCATGAGGGTCAGGCGCCTTCGACGCGGGCGCGGCGTCCGCCGCGTCGTCGGGGTGCGCCACCGGCCGCGGCCCCGTCGGCGGCGCTGCCGCCTTCGCGGTTCTCGGCGATCCACGCGCCGCAGTCCTGGTCGTGGCCGGCGAGCACGTCGGCCGCCTTGACCGCAGCCTTCACCTCTGGGTGCAGCGGGCTCATGATGGCCGAGGTCATCCCGTTGGCGATCGCCATCGCGAGGAATGTGCCGGTGATGACGTTGCGGTTCGGGAGGCCGAACGAGACGTTGGAGGCGCCACATGTCGTGTTGACCTTCAACTCGGTCTGCAGGCGGCGCAGGAGTCGGAACACCTGCTGTCCGGCCTGGCCGACGGCGCCGATCGGCATCACCAGTGGGTCGACGACGACGTCGGACGAGGGGATGCCATGGTCGGCGGCACGGTTGACGATCTTGCGGGCGACTTCGAAGCGGACGTCGGGATCTTCCGAGATGCCGGTCTCGTCGTTGGAGATGGCCACGACAGCAGCGCCGTACTTCTTGACGAGCGGGAGCACGCGCTCCATCTGCTCGTCTTCACCCGTCACCGAGTTGATGAGCGGCTTGCCCTGATACACGGCACACCCGGCTTCGAGCGCTTCGACGATCGACGAGTCGATCGACAGCGGGACGTCGGTGACCGATTGGACGAGTTCGATCGCCTTGGCGAGCAGCGCCGGTTCGTCGGCGAGCGGGATGCCGGCGTTGACGTCGAGCATCTGCGCGCCGGCCTCGACCTGCGCGAGTGCGTCGGCGATCACGCGGTCGAAGTTGCCCTCTTTCATCTCGGCGGCGAGCAGCTTGCGTCCGGTCGGGTTGATGCGCTCGCCGATCATGACGAAGGGTCGGTCGAAGCCGATGACGACTTCCTTCGTGGCGGAGCTGATGATGGTGTCGGTCATGTCGGGTCGCTTTCGGAGGCGGAATCGGAATGGGGCGTCGCGGGGTCGGGGATCGCGGAATCAGGAACGGCGGCGTCGGCTGCGGTCGCGCGTCCGTCACCAGATGATGGTTCGAGACCGCCGTTGGCGACCAATGCCTCCAGGCGCTGGCGGGGGTACTCGCCTTCGAGTTCGGCGCAGCGCTGGTCGAGTTGTGCGGCGAGATCGCCTGCGGCGGCAGGTTGCGAAGCGGTTCGCCATTCCTGCACGTAGTCGTTGGTGGTCGTGAGTCCGGCGATCGCGGCAGCGCGGTCGATCGCGTGCTGGAAGCGAGCGTGCAACAACACCTTGTGCTGTTCGTCGCCGGAGCGCGCGGTGAGTTGGGCCGGGATGTCGCGCCACGAGATGGTCGACACCGTCGAGCCGCCACCGCGTCGCCGGCCGCCGCGTCGAGTGGTCTGGCGTTCGCGCAGTGCCCCCTGGTCGGGGCCGAGGTCGGGGCCGGGTCCGTCGGGGACGGCGCTTGCGGCGGACGGCGCGACCTCGCTGCTCGGCTCGGTGCTGGTTTCGGTGTCGTCGGTCGACGTCATGGGTCTCTCTTCGGGGTGTTGCTCGGCGATGCTCACCATCGTGGTCTCGAGTTCTCCGTATCCGGTCGGCTCGACGATCAACGAGAGCCCCAGCCGGGCGGCGGCGGCTTCGGCTCGTTCGACGAGCGACGGGTCGTCGGTCTGCGCGAGGTAGACGAGTCGGGTGTAGTTGCCGAAGTACATGGGCAGGAGTTCTGGATGCTGCTCGATGCCGAGCCCCTGCCAGACGAGGCGGTCGAAGTGCTTGACGAGGAAGTCGGTGAGGTAGAACGAGCCGATCTCGTGGTCTTGCAACTCGTCGAACCGGGGAGCGGTCGCGAAGAACTGGTAGCAGTGGGCGCCGGCGAGCATCTCGACGCCTTCCTCGTCGCAGACCTGCGCGAGCAGCCCGCCGGTGCCGCAGTCCGCGTAGCCGATGAAGATCTGGTCGAAGCGTGTGCCGGGTTCGGCGTCGCCGCCGACGACCTGGACGTCGCCGTCGAGGAGTTCGTCATCGTGAAGCGTGGTGTCGAGTGTGGTGTCGAGTGTGGCGTCGACGACGCCTCGGACCGATCCACCCGCGCGGGCGCGTCGGATGCGGGCGCGCACGGCATCGGGGATCTCCTGCGGACGGTTGTGGAGCGCCGCCGGAAGGCACTCGACCGTGACGCGTTCGAGGCCGTGCTGGCGCACGATCGCCTTCATCTCGTGGGCGAGCGCCCCGCAGGCGATCACCAGCGTGCGCGGCCGAACCGCCGTAGTGGCGACCGGAGCGTCGTTCATCAGACCGGGACGGACGGTCCGGGCGGCTCGGCGGCACCGCGGCGTGCCAGCACCAACGACTTCGCCATCTCCGAGGCGACGGCGGCGTCGCGGCAGTAGGCGTCGGCGCCGATCGCCTCGCTGAACTCCTCGTTGAGCGGTGCGCCGCCGACGAGGATGATCTGCTCGTCGCGTCGACCCTGCTCGGTGAGCGTGTCGATGACGACCTTCATGTACGGCATCGTGGTCGTGAGCAGCGCCGACATGCCGAGGATGTCGGGCTTGTGTTCGTCGATCGCGGCGAGGAACTCGTCGACGTCGGTGTTGATGCCGAGGTCGAAGACTTCGAAACCTGCACCTTCGAGCATCATCGCGACGAGGTTCTTGCCGATGTCGTGGATGTCGCCCTTGACCGTGCCGATCACGACCTTGCCGACCGATTCGACGCCGGTCTCGGCGAGCAGGGGACGAAGGATCTCCATGCCCGCCTTCATGGCGTTGGCGGCGAGCAGCACTTCGGGGACGAACAAGATGCCGTCGCGGAAGTCGATGCCGACGATGCGCATGCCTTCGACCAGTGCCTCGTTGAGGACCTTCTCGGCGCTCCATCCGCGGTCGAGCAGGATGGTGGTGCCTTCGGCGATCTCTTCTTTCAACCCGTCGTACAGGTCGTCGTGCATCTGGAGCGTGAGGTCTTCGTCGCTCAGTGTGGCGAGATCGATCTCGTCGATGTCACCGTTGTCATCACTCATTCGTGACTCCCAGAGGAAGGGGTGGACGACCGTGACGATTCACGACGCGCGCCCACCGGGCGGTAGTGTCGTTCCACCATGCGGAACCGTACCGCACTGTGAAACACATCGCCAGACCCCTCTGGGTCGACCCCTCTGGGAGGCGTGTGTCTGCAGACTACCCGACAAAGCCGCGGCCTCGCCGTGCGCGGCCGCCAGACACGGGCGGCGACCAACGAGGTGAACAGCCATGGCAGGTGTGCAATCGATCGAGCGAGCGTTCGCCATCCTGCGGGTTCTCGCCCTCGGCCCGGCCGGCGTGACCGAGATCGCGGACCGCGCCGACCTTCCGAAATCGACGGTGTCGAGACTCTTGACAGCCCTCGAATCGGAGGGTGCGGTGGAGCAGGTGGACGACGGCGCCGACTACGTGGTCGGCGAATCGCTCCGCACGCTCGGCGGCTCGTCGGGCCCTCGCGCCACGCTCCGATCGGTGATCCGGCCCTTCCTCGAAGCGTTGTCGGCGGCGACCGGAGGCAGCGCCGGATTCGTCGTTCGCCGAGATCGGGAGGTCTACTGCGCCGACGACGTCGCCGAGCGTGCGGAGTTGGTGCGGGTGTCGAAGCAGACCGGGCACTCGTTCCCGTTGCACGCGACGGCCAGCGGTCTCGCGCTGCTCGCCACGCTCGACCCGGCCGACGTCGACGAGTACGGCGCGGCGACGTTCACACGAACCCGCGGGTCGGCGCCGAACGATCTCGAGCGGCTGCGCGAGCGCCTCGCCCGGATCGGTCCGTCGGGTGTGGTGGTGTCGAACGAGGAGCTCGACCCCGGCGTGAACGCGCTGGCCGTTGCGTTCCGAGGCCCGAGCGGCACGTACGAGGGCGCGCTGTACGTGCAGGGTCCGGCGTTCCGATTCCCGGTCGACGGCGATCAGGCCCGAGTCGAGCGGTTGCTGGTCGAGGCCGCCACGGCGATCTCCGAGCGCTTCGATGCTCACTGAGTGCGCGAGCCCTGCCCCAGGTCGTTACTCTCGAACTCGGACAGCGTGAGCAATGGCCGACGTCGATGGCTCGACCGGGGGGTTGTACGACGTGGGGGAGGTGAGATGGGAGAAGTGACCGAACGGCGCGCCGACGTCGTCGCGCGACTCGTCGACCGACTCGGCTCGGCGGAGCGCCCCACCTCCGTGGTGCTTCGAGGGCCCGCCGGCATCGGCAAGTCCCACCTCGCCGCGGCCGTTGCCGCCCGGCTCGCCGAACGCGGCCTGCCCGTGCGCCGCGCTGCGGGTGGCGAAGCTCAGCGCCAACTCGGTTTCGGTGCGCTGCTCCATCTGCTCCCCGCCGACGCCGCCCCGGTCTCGGTCGAGTTCGAGCTCGTCCAGCGGTTGCGATCGGCGCTCATCTCCCAGGCGCACACCGCCGTGCTGGTCGTCGACGACATCGCGCTGCTCGACGATCGATCGGCGGGTCTGATCGAAGGGGTGTTGCTGCACGGCGACGTGGTCGTGGTGGCGACCGAGCGCACGCCGCTGTCGGGTGCGCCCACCGAACACGCACTGTCGGCAGTGCTTCGGTCGACCGCAGAGTTCGTCGACGTGCCCGCCATGAGCTCCGCGGAGCTCGCCGAACTGTTGCTCGACTGGGCGGGCCCCGGCGAGATCGGGTCGGTGCGCCGACTCTGCGAGATGGCGCGCGGCAACCCGCTGGTGTTGCGCGAACTGCTCACCTCGGCGCGGTCGACCGGCGGGATGAGCGAGCGTGGCGGCCTCTGGTATCTCGACGGGTTCCGCGCCTCGGGGCACTCGCTCGAACGTCTCGTCAGCGAACATCTCGACCGCCTCGACGAACACGCCTGGGAGCTGATGCGCTGCCTCGCCGTCGCAGGCACGCTCCCGCGCCACCTGGCGGCGCGAATCGACGTCGAGTCGCTCGAGCGACTCGAACGTGACGGTCTGCTGCGCGGTGACCCGACCACGATCGGTCATCCGTTGTACGCCGAGGTCATCGTCGATTCGCTGTCGGCCGAGCAGGTCCGCCGCGTCTGCTCCAAGCTCGTCGCCTCCATCGGCCCGCACGACGATGTCGACGCCGCTCGCCTCGGGTCGTGGTTGCTGCGCGCCGATCACGGCATCGACGACACCGTGGCCCGTCGCGGCGTCGCACTCGCGCTCGCCCGCTGGGAGAACGATCTGGCCCGCCGGTTGATCGAGGCGATCGCCGAGCCCACCGTCGACGATCGCGTGCAGCTCATCTGGGCCCACGCGAACGCTGGTGAGATCGATCAGGCCGCCGAGGCGGCCGAGGCGGCCGTCGACTCGTCGTCGACCGATCACGAGCGCGTCCACGCCGAACTCGCGCGAGCGGAACTGTGGGCGCTGCAGATGAACCGCAGCCGTGAGGCGTACGCCGCGCTCGCCGACCTGCGTGCTCGGCTCTCCGACGCGACGCTCGTCGCGCAGGTCGACGGCGCCACGGCGCTGTACTCACAGATGACCGGCAACAGCGCGTTGGCGAGCGTGGCGGGAGCGTCGGCATCGGCCGCCGCAGAGGTCGACGACGACGAGTCGCGGCTCGCCGTGTTGATGGCCGACGCGTTCGGCAAGGTCTTCTCGGGTGCCTTCGACGCGGCGCGTTCGTCGATCGAGGCGGGGCTCGCGCTGGCCGAACAGCGCGCCGAGCGACATCAGTGGGTTCGCTTGAAGATCGCCGACGCGCTCCGCGCGTTCCTGTCCGGCGAGCTCGCGCTGTGCCGGTCGGTCGTCGACGAAGCACTCGACCTCGCCGACGTGTCGGGGGTGCGACCCGCGCACGTCGTGTGGCTCGGGCTGGCCAGCCAGGTGGCGCAGGTCGACGGCGACTACGACCTCGCCGAACGACGGGCTCGCGAGGCGGTGCGCGCCGGCGACCACGTCGACGACTTCGGCTCCGCCGGGTTCGCGCGGGGCGATCTCGACGCACTGCTCATCGAACTCGGTCGAGCGGTGCGACTCGATTCGGCCTCGTCGAAGATCGGTCGCGCACGCGGGCAGATCCGCCTCGCGCCGTCCGCCGAGGCCGACCAGCTCGCAGCCGAGCTCGCCGCCACGACCGCCGAGGCCGGCTACGTGTTGTGGGGGCCGTGGATCGCACGTGAAGCAGTGCGTCGTGGGCCGTCGCCACGCTGTGCCGAACTGCTCGCGACGTGGGCCGACGAGCACGACGGCCCGGTGGTGCGAGCGCTCAGCGAGCACGCGTCGGGTCTGGTGGAGGCCGACGCCGAACGCGTGGGCAACGCCGCCCGCTCACTCGAACAGGCGGGCTATCGGATGCCGTCGCTGGAGGCGTTCGTCGCGTCGTTCGAGCTGGCGCTGGAACAGGGCGACGACTCACCGATGCTGCGCCGTCGCATCCTTGCGACGAGAGCGCTCGTCGACGGCGTCGTCCCGTGCCTGCCACCGATGTTGGCCGAGCGATACGACGCCGTGTGCGAAGCCGCCGGCATGCCGACCGACCGTCAGATCGAGATCGCGCGGCTCGCCGCGGCCGGCAAGGCCAGCAAGGAGATCGCCGCCGAACTCGTCGTGTCGGCGCGCACGGTCGACAACCACCTGGCCGCGGTCTACAAGAAACTCGGCGTCAACAGCCGCGACGGGCTCGCCGATCTGCTCGCCTGACGCGACAGCGCCCGAGGCCATCGGCCTCGGGCACTGCGCTCGTTCGCCGCTGCGAGCTCGAAGGGGGAGGAAGCGAGCTCGCGTCGAGCGAAGGGTGGGACACGCGGTGTGTCCCATGCGATCGACGCCGCCGGGGGAGCGGGTCGATCGGTGGCGTCAGACGATGTATCCCGACACGTCGACGATGACGTTGGCGCCCGAGCCGCCGAGGTAGACCTTGATCGCCCCGGCATCGTTCGGACGCACGGTGAGACTGTTGGTCGCCCGGTTGGCCGGACCGCTCCACGTGACCGACGCCGCCAGCGGCCGATCGCCGTCGGCGGTGTCGCCGTTGAAGGCGGTCATGTAGCCGATGCCCTCGGTGTCGGCCACCGAGATGTTGATCAACGCGGCCGATGCGCCGGCGGGCACGTCGGTGAACTCGGTGAGATCGATCGCGACCGTGCCGTCGGCGGCGATCTTGCCCTTGTCGCCGTTGGCGGGTGCTTCGCCGGGCCGTGAGTCCCACGCTCGTTGCGGGTTCTCGAAGAGCACCTGCTGCGTCAACTGCACGAAGCTGTTGCCCGTCGCGTTGTTGTAGTAGAGCTTGCCGCGCCCGTCGGCGAACAGTTCGCCGAGTTGGTGGTCGTCGTCGGTCGGCGGGCCGACCACCTTGTCGGCCTCGGCCGTGCCCTCGGCGTCGTTGTCGACCTGGATGAGCCGGACCTGAGCCTTGCCCGCACCGCCCTGGAACTCGCCGCCGTAGCCGCCGACGGAGATGCCGCCGATGCCGGCGCCGACGCCCTGATGGCGTCCCCAGGTTGCTGCCACCGTGTTGGTGCCTTCGCCGTTGGCGCCCTTCGCGTCGGCCGGCGTGTCGCCGGCGACCGAGTGGCCGCCGCCGTTGGTGAGCCCGAACACCGCGTGCGAGCCGTTGGTCCCTTCGGCGACGACGCCTTCGACGCCGCGCGCCGAACCGGCGATCGGGACGACGTCGGTGGTGGTGTTGACGCCGCCGATGCCGGCGCCGAGACCGGCGTGGCGTCCCCAGGTGGCGGCGACGGTGTTCGAACCCGTGCCGTCGGGGCTCGTGGCCTCTGCGGGGGTGTCGCCGGCGATCGAGTGGCCGCCGCCGTTGGTCTTGCCGTAGACGGCGTGGGAGCCGTTGGTCGGGGAGGTGACCACTCCTTCGACGGCTCGAGCGGGACCGGCGAGCGGCGAGGTGGTGGCGACGTTGACGCCACCCACACCCGCGCCCTGACCGGCGTGGCGTCCCCAGGTGGCGGCGACCGTGTTGGGCGCACTGGCCGGCGTGTCACCCGCGACCGAGTGGCCCGTTCCGTTCGTCACACCGCGAATCGCGTGGGAACCGTTGTCGGCAGGCAGTACTTCGCCGACGACGGCCTCGTTGCCGGCGGTGCCTGGCGCGCCGCCGTTGGACTCGTTGTTCTGGTAGGTCGTGACGGAGCCGGTGTAGGTGGCGCCGTCGGCGGCGGACGCCGACTTCGACCCCACGATCGCTGCCGCACCGGCGATGCCGGCTCCGGTCAGGAACTTGCGTCGGCGCCGTCCGGCGGAGCCGTCGGGCGCGTCGATGTCGGCGTCCGGGCCCGTCTCGTGGTCGGTGATCTCGTCGTGCAGGTCGGTCATACGTACCTCTCCTCGTTGGCCGTCGCGAATGTCGACGGTTGGAGAGGAGTTCGTCGTCGAGCGGCTCCTGGATCACCGTCACATCGAGAAACTTCGGAAAATGTCGTGCGTCGGCGAGGCGCACGACTCCGGCGCGTGACATGCGGCCAGGAATACGTTCGTCGAGTTTGGGAAGGAATTCACGAGCCCTGGTATCTTCGGGGCTCGTATGTCGGACTTTCTCCGCGATTACCTGAACGTCATCTGGTTCGGGGCGACCGCTCTCGTAGTCGGTGGGCTCCTGCTCGGACTCGCTGCTGCGGTACGCCCGACGAGCCCCTCGGCCGAGAAGTACATCGCGTACGAATCGGGCGTCGATCCGGTCGGAATGGGCTGGTCGCAGAGCCAGGTTCGCTACTACGTGTTCGCCCTGCTCTTCGTCATCTTCGACGTCGAAGCCGTGTTCCTGTTCCCGTGGGCGATCTCGGTCGAGCGATACGGCACCTTCGGACTCGTCGTGATGCTCGTCTTCATGTTCTTGTTGCTCGACGGTCTGTTCTATGCGTGGAAGCGCGGATTGCTGCGTTGGGTCTGACCGGATGGCGCTGAAGTTCGAAACGGAGTTGATCTGACATGGGTCTCGTAGACAAGGGCCGGATGCCGGCACCGCTGACGAAGCTGTTCAACATGAGCCGCTCGTACAGCCTGTGGGTGTACCAGTGGGGCCTCGCCTGCTGCGCCATCGAAATGGGTGCCGCGTTCGGTTCGCCGCGCTACGACGTGATGCGCCTCGGCGTCATCCCGCTGCCCGCGAGCCCGCGCCAGGCCGACTTCGTGTGCGTGTCGGGCACGGTCACCGACAAGATGGCCCCCGCCGTGAAGCGCCTCTGGGAGCAGATGCCCGAGCCGAAGTACGCCATCTCGATGGGCTCGTGCGCCAACTGCGGCGGCCCGTACTGGGACAGCTACTCGGTCACCAAGGGCGTCGATCAGATCATCCCGATCGACGTGTACGTGCCGGGCTGCCCGCCGCGCCCCGAAGCACTGCTCGAAGGTGTCGTGCTGCTGCAGCAGCGGATCAAGAACGAAGACATGCAGGCCAAGTGGAAGGGCGACGAGTTCACCACCCTCCAGGCCACGCGCGAAGCCGAGCGCGGCCAGTTGAGCGCAGGGGAGCCCACCGGGCAGACCACCCACGACATCTCGACCGACCCGCAGCCGATTCCCGAGCGCGACCGCCCGGAACCGATCGTGGTGGGCGGTGGCCCCATTGAGTGACACCGAGACCCCCTCGACCGACGAGGCGCCCCAGGCGCTGCCCGGCGACGGACTGCGCGAAGGCATCGTCGACGACCTGCGCAACCGCATCGGCGCATCGCTGATCGACTCGCACATCGTGCCCAACACCGATCTCACGGTCCGTGTGGCCACCGACGCCTGGGCCGAAACGGCCGCGGCGTTGAAGACCGCCGGGTTCACCTGGTTCAGCTTCCTCTCGGCCATCGACTGGATGCCGTCGCCGTATGGCAACGGCGAGAACGACCCGACGGTCGAGCGAGCACCGATCGACATGACGATCACCCAGGGCACCTGTGGCGGCGAGACCCGCATGCAGGTCTTCGCTCGCCTGACCGATCTCGACCGTCACGTCGGCATCACCATCAAGGCCGACGTGCCCGACGATGCGCCGGTCGTCGATTCGTGGACTCGCTCGTTCGCCGGTGCGAACTGGCACGAGCGCGAGTGCCACGAGATGTTCGGGATCGGCTTCAACGGCCACCCCGACCTGCGCAACATGTACCTGCCTGGCGACTTCGAAGGACACCCGTTGAAGAAGGACTTCCCGCTGCTCGCCCGCATGGTCAAGCCGTGGCCGGGCATCGTCGACGTCGAACCGATGCCCGAACAGCCCGAACCTGCGCAAGACGCCGCGGAAGGCGGTGAGTCCTGATGGCTCCGACTCTGAGCGACCGCCAGCAACTGTCGTACATCGCCTCGCAGGCCGCCGACGCGCGCCTCAACGTCGAACTCGAGACCGAGGGCATGACCCTCAACATCGGCCCGCAGCACCCGGCCACTCACGGCACGCTGCGCATCATCGCTCGCCTCGACGGCGAGCAGGTCGTGTGGGCCGAACCGTCGGCCGGCTACATGCACCGCGGCTACGAGAAGCTCACCGAGGTCCGTACGTTCCCGCAGGTCACCACGCTGATCAACCGGATCGACTGGCTCGGCAGCTTCGCCAACGAAGTGCCGTTCATCCTCGCCGCCGAACAGTTGATGGAGATCGAAGCGCCGCCGCGTGCGCAGGTCATCCGCACCATCCTGTTCGAGCTGTCGCGCATCGCCAACGTGTCGCTGTTCCTCGGCGACCTCGGCGTGCAGATGGGCGCGATCACCCCGGTGTTCCTCGCCTTCCGTGACCGCGAGTACGTCCTCAACCTCATCGAGGGCGCCACGGGCGGACGCTTCCACCCAAACTTCGACCGCATCGGTGGCCTCAAAGACGACCTGCCGAAGGGCTGGATCGACGAGACCAAGCAGGTCATGAAGAAGCTCATCGCGTTCTGCGACGAGATCGAAGACCTGCTGTTCGGCAACGAGATCTTCCAGAGCCGTATGCGCGGCATCGGCGTGATCCCCGCCGACATCGCCAAGGAGTACGGCCTGTCGGGCGCCAACCTGCGTGCCTCGGGCGTCGACTACGACCTCCGGCGCGACAACCCGGTCGGGCTCGCCTGGGACAAGGCCGACTGGAAGGTCTGGACGCACCCCGACGGTGACTCGTGGGCACGCTGCTGGATCCGCCTCCAGGAGACCCGCGAATCGTGCAAGATCGTGCAGCAGCTCGTCGAGCAGATTCCGGCCGGTCCGATCATGACCAAGGTGCCGCGCATCATCAAGGTTCCGGAGGGTGAGGCGTACGTCTCCACCGAGAACCCGCTCGGTGAGATGGGCTACTACGTGGTGTCGAAGGGTGATCTCGGACCCTTCCGCGTCAAGATCCGCTCGGCCAGCTTCAACAACATCAGCGTCACGCCGTGGGTCCTGAAGGGTGTCTACGTGCCCGACATCATCACGATCCTTGCCAGCCTCTACTTCATCCTCGGAGACATCGACCGGTGATTGGTCTTCTCGCAACCGACTACGACTTCGCGTACTGGACGCAGTCCATCTTCCGCGTCGTCGGTGGGCTCGTCGCGGTGCTGCTCCCTGCGGGCGGCATCGTGTACCTGTTCCTGTTCAAGATGATGTCGTTCATGCAGAGCCGTCTCGGCCCCATGGAAGCGGGCCCGTACGGCTCGATGCAGCTGCTCGCCGAAGTCGGCAAGTGGATGCAGAAGGAAGACATCGCTCCCGACAACGCCGACAAGCCGATCTTCAAGATCGCGCCGCTGATCGTCCTGATGTCGACGTTCCTCCTGATCGCCGTCGTGCCGTTCGGCCCCGACGCGTTCTTCACCGACTTCGACGCCGGAGTGTTCTACTTCCTCGCCGTCGGTTCGGTCAGCGTGCTCGGCATCCTCGTCGCCGGCTGGGCGAGTGCCAACAAATACTCGCTCCTCGGTGGTCTGCGCGCCGCCGGTCAGCTCATCGCCTACGAACTCCCGATGGTGCTCGCCACGCTCGGTGTCGTCATCCAGGCCGGTTCGATGAACCTCAACCGGATCGTCGAAGTCCAGAACACCGGCGAGATCTTCGGCATCGGGTTCCTCGGCAACCCGTTCATCCTGACCCAGGGCGTCGGCTTCCTGATCTTCATGATCGCCGTGCAGGCCGAACTCACGCAGTCGCCGTTCGACATGCCGATCGCCGAGTCCGAGCTCGTATCGGGCTACATGACCGAGTACACCGGCTTCCGGTTCCTCATCTTCTTCATCGCCGAGTTCGCCACGGCCGGCGTGTTCGCCTTCATCGCCTCGGTGCTCTTCCTCGGCGGTTGGGGCGTGCCGTTCGAGTGGTTCGGCTGGGACAACCTCGACGAGGTCGCCTGGTGGATGAACCTCGTCGGCCCGGTGATCCTCGCCACGAAGATGTTCGTCCTCGTCGGCATCATCATGTGGGTGCGCTTCAGCTACCCACGTTTCCGTGAAGATCAACTCCAGACCTTCGCCTGGAAGTTCCTCATTCCGCTGTCGCTCGCCAACATCGCCGTGACGGCAATTCTCAAGGTGGCTGTGTAATGCCCAAAGTTCCTGGACTGCTCAAGGGATTGGGCGTCACCGCGAAGACGCTCGGACGCACCGTCAAAGACGGCGCGAACACCGTGCAGTACCCGCACGAAAAAGAAGCGCCGCCCATCCGGGCGCGCGGCGTCATCGCCCTCCACGAAGACAACTGCACCGCCTGCATGCTGTGCTCGCGTAGCTGCCCCGACTGGTGCATCTACATCGAAGGCCACAAGCAGTTGGCGCCTCCACGCCGTGCCGGTGGCAAGCCGCGTCAGGTCAACCACCTCGACCGGTTCGACATCGACTACGCGCTGTGCATGTACTGCGGTATCTGCGTCGAGGTGTGCCCGTTCGACGCACTGTTCTGGAGCCCGGAGTACGAGTACTCCGAGCCGAAGATCGCCGATCTGCTCCACGACAAGTCGAAGCTCGGCGAGTGGATGGAAACCGTGCCAGAGGCACCCGAACTCGAAGCCGGAGCCGGCAAATGATGCTCGCTGCTGACGGCATCAACGTCGCCCAGAACATCGGCTTCGGCATCATCGCCGCGGTCATGATCTTCTCGGCGCTCTGTGTCGTGTCGACCAAGAACGTGGTGCACGCCGCGCTGTGGCTGGTCATGGTGCTCGCCGGCGTCGCCGCGCAGTACATCCTGGCGGCCGCCGAGTTCGTCGCCGTGTCGCAGGTGATGGTCTACATCGGTGCGGTCATGGTGCTCTTCCTGTTCGGCATCATGCTCACGCGCGCCCAGATCGGCTCCGAAGAGGGGCTCAACAACTCGACGTGGGCGCTCGGCATCCCGGTCGGCGTGGTGCTGTTCGGCCTGCTCGCCTGGGTGGTGCTCGACTTCACCGACGACAACGTCATCGCCGAGCCCGCCGGCCCGGCACCCACGCAGGCCATCGCCGACCAGGTCCTGTCGCCGTATCTCATCCCGTTCTTCGGGATGACCTTCGTCCTGCTCGCCGCCGCCGTCGGCGCCATCGTCCTGGCACGGAAAGACTGAGGGGTCTGACGCAACATGCTGCAAGCCAACTTCCTGCTCCTCGCCGCGGTCCTCTTCTGCATCGGGGTCTACGGCGTCATCGCCCGTCGCAACGCGGTGATGGTGCTGATGTCGATCGAGCTCATCTTGAACTCGGTCAACCTCAACTTCATCGCCTTCGCGCTCATGAACCAGAACATCGACGGTCACGTGTTCGCGCTGTTCGTCATCGCGATCGCCGCTGCCGAAGTCGGCGTGGGCCTCGCGATGGTGCTGCTGATCTACCGCAACCGCAAGTCGATCGCCCTCGACGAACTCTCGGAAATGAAGGGCTGACGTGCACAACATTTCACTCCGCGTAGAAGAATCCGAGCAGTTGCAGGGTGCGCTCCACCTGAGCTCGGGCTGGTTCCTCGAGAACCTGTGGCTCGTGGCGCTCATCCCGGCGATCGGGTTCGCGCTCATCATGGGCTTCGGCAAGAAGATGCCGCTCAAGGGTTCCGAGTTCGGTCTCGCCTCGATGGTCGGTTCGCTCGTGGTCGCCACGGGTGCCGCCATCCAGTGGATGAACCGTGTCGACTCGGCGTCCGATCACGGCGAGCACTCGCTCGGCCTGGTCCAGACCTTCGGTCGGTCGGTGCCTCGTGCCTCCGAAGGCGGCGAGGTCGAACCGTTCATCGAACCGGTCGTCAACACCTGGGTCTGGTGGCAGAACTCCGGCCTCGAGTTCGGCATCGGTTCGTTCGGTGACGGCCTCTCGATCCTCCTGCTGTGGCTGGTGGCGTTCATCTCGCTGCTGGTGCAGATCTTCAGCCTCGACTACGTGCGCGGCGACCGCCGCTACACGCAGTTCTTCGGCGCACTCACGCTGTTCTCGGCCGGCATGTTGGTCATGGTCATGTCGGAGAACATGGTCCAGATCATCCTCGGCTGGGAGATCATGGGCCTCTGCTCGTTCATGCTCATCGGCCACTGGTGGGAAGACAAGTACAACAGCCACTCGGCGCTGAAGGCCTTCTTCACCGTTCGTGTCGGCGACGTCGGACTGCTCGTCGGTACCGCCGTCATCTTCTTCGGCGCCAACCAGTGGGCGGTCGACAACCTCGACTCCAACGGCTTCAACATCCCCGCCATCCAGGCCTGGGCGCTGTCGGGTGAAGGTTCGCCCACACTGCTGCTGGTCGGAGCGAGCGCGCTGTTCATCGCCTGCATCGGCAAGTCGGGTCAGTTCCCGCTCCACACCTGGCTGCCCGACGCCATGGCCGGGCCCACCCCGGTGTCGTCGCTGCTCCACTCCTCGACCATGGTCGTGGCCGGCGTCTTCCTCGTCGCCCGCATCTACCCCGTGTTCTGGGAGGGCTTCAACATCGGCAACGGTGGCCTCTCGTTCATCGCGATCATCGGTGCCATCACGATCGTCATCGCGGCGCTGCTCGCGTTCGTCCAAGACGACATCAAGAAGGTGCTCGCCTACTCGACGGTGTCGCAGCTCGGCTACATGATGCTCGGTCTCGGTACCGGCGCTTGGCTGCCGGCCGTGTTCCACGTGTTCACGCACGCCTTCTTCAAGTGCTGCCTCTTCCTCTGTGCCGGCTCGATCAGCCACAGCGGTTCGCACCACTCGTTCGACATGAAGAAGGACATGGGCGGACTGCGCAAGCACATGCCGGTCACCTTCACCGCCTGGTGCATCTCGACGCTCGCCCTCACCGGCGTGATCCCGTTCGCCGGCTTCTGGTCGAAGGACGAGATCATCGACAACGTCGGCAACAACGGCTACACATTCCTGTTCTGGGTCGGTCTCGGCGGTGCAGCGCTCACGGCGATGTACATGACCCGTGCGACGTACCTCACCTTCTTCGGTGAGCCGCGCGGCGCCGCAGCGGGCATCCACCACGACGACGATCACGGCTACGCCACGGCGTTCCGTGAAGAGATCATCCACGGCGACGAGATCGATCGCGAACTCGTCACCGCAACTCCTCGCTCGCTGAGCTCGGCCGCCAACACCGGTACCGCGGTCGCCGACGATCACGGGGACCACGGTCACGACGACGGCCACGACGATCACGGTCACGGCGACCACGGACCGCACGAGTCGGGCAAGTTGATCATCGTCCCGATCATCATCCTCGCCTTCCTCGCCCTCACGTCCGGCTTCGCCAACCCGACGCCGCTCGCCACCGGTGCGCTCGGCATCGACCTCGGCGAAGGTGTCGAGGTCATCAAGAAGTACGTCGAGCCCCGTCCGCAGCCGGTCGCCATCGAGGCGATCATCCCGGGCGGTCCGGGCCACGCGCTCGAGCTCAACGTGCCGGGCTTCGAGGCCGGTGCATCGCTCGCAGCCGAAGACGGCGCCGACGACCATCACGGCGGGTGCGGCTTCGACACCCCGGCGGCGGGCAGCGTCTGCTTCTTCCCGTCGGTCACGCACGCCAAGCCCGAACTGGGCAAGGTGCTGTTGTCGCTCGGCGTGGTGGCCGCGGGCTACGCCGCCGCCATCGCGTTCTGCCTGGCCTACTACCAGCGCCGCGACAAGCGCCTGGTGGGCCTCACCGAGCGGAACAAGTTCGCACGCGGCGGCTACCTGTTCTTGAAGAACAAGTACTACCTCGACGTGCTCTACAACAACGTGTTCGTCTACACGGTGTCACGCCCCGTCTCGAAGGCGGCCTACTGGATCAACCAGAACGTCCTCGACGGTACGGTCGACGCGGTCGGTCGAGGCGGCAAGAAGTCGGGCGACTGGGTCTACAAGAACCTCGACCAGCGCATCGTCGACGGAGCGGTCAACGGCTCCGGCACGATCGCATCCGAGACCGGCCACGGGCTGCAGAGCACGCAGTCCGGCAAGGTCAACCAGTACGGCGCACTCATCTTCGGCGCAGCAGCCGTCGGCGCCGTCGTCCTCGTCATCTTGAACGTCAACTAACGGATCATCACGGCCGCAGCAAAGGCATCACGGAACAGAGATCATGAACACAATTTCCGACAACAACTGGTTGCTGACCGTCGGCACCTTCCTGCCGATCATCGGCGCCCTCTTCATCATGTTCGGTACGAGCAAGGATGACGAGCGGACGCCGAAGATCATCGGTATCGCCTTCGCCGGCGTCACGATGGCCATCGGCATCGCCACGCTCGTGGCGTTCGACTACGACCGGTCGGCCGACCTGCAGTTCTTCGTCGACGCCGAGTGGATCTCGGTGATCTCGTCGAACTACACGATCGGACTCGACGGCATCAGCCTGCCGCTGTACTTCCTGTCGATGGTCGTCACCTTCCTGGTGATGATCTACAGCTGGGACAACATGCCCGACGCCGGCAACGCCAAGGCGTTCTACGCTCTGATGCTGATCCTGCAGACCGGTATGGCCGGATCGTTCATCGCCCAGGACCTCATCCTCTTCTTCGTCTTCTTCGAGGTCGTCCTGCTCCCGATGTTCTTCATGATCGGTGTGTGGGGTGGCGAAGATCGCAAGTACGCCTCGCTCAAGTTCTTCCTCTACACCATGTTCGGCTCGGCGTTCATGCTCGTCGCCTTCCTCGCACTGTTCTTCCAGACCGGTGCCGAGAGCTTCAGCTACGCCCACCTCATCGAAGCCGGCGCCGGCATCGACCGCGACGTGCAGATCTGGATCTTCGCCGGCATGTTCCTCGGCTTCGCCGTCAAGGTGCCGATGTTCCCGTTCCACACCTGGTTGCCCGACGCTCACACGCAGGCGCCCACCCAGGGCTCGGTCATCCTGGCCGCCATCCTGCTGAAGCTCGGTACCTACGGATTCGTCCGCATCGCGCTGCCGATGCTCCCGCAGGGCGCACAGGCCTGGGCGCCGGTCATCGGCATCCTCGCCGTCATCGGCATCATCTACGGTGCGCTCGGCTGCCTCGCTCAGACCGACATGAAGCGGCTCATCGCCTTCTCGTCGGTTGCTCACATGGGCTACGTGATGCTCGGCATCTCCACGCTCACGTCGTTCGGCATCAACGCCGCCCTGTTCGGCATGGTCGCTCACGGTCTGATCACCGGCATGCTCTTCTTCCTCGCCGGCTCGATCAAGCATCGCTACCACACGCTCGAGATCAAGCGCCTCAGCGGCATGCTCATCCAGATGCCGAAGCTCGGTTGGATCCTCGGTTTCGCCTCGATGGCCTCGCTCGGTCTGCCGGGCCTCGCAGGCTTCTGGGGCGAGTTCCCGGCGATCCTGTCGGCCTACAGCCCGCACCCCTCGCTCAGCGAAGAGCTCTTCCGGGTGCTCATGGTGGTCGCCGCGATCGGCACCGTCCTCGCCGCTGCCTACCTCCTGTGGCTGTACCAGCGCACGGCGTTCGGTGAGCCGACCGCAGAGTTCGCCGGCCACTCCGACGCCGAGAAGGGTGGCACGATGGCCCACTCGCTGTCGTCGGCTGCCAACGACGATCACGAGGAGATCCACGACGTGCAGCGGTCCGAATGGATCTCGTGGACGCCGTTCCTCATCGCCATCGTGGTCTTCGGTGTGTACCCGCAACTCATGTTCAAGGTGATGGACCCCGCCGTGACGCAACTCGTTGAAACGATCAGCGCAGGCATTCCGAAATGATCGGCATGCTCTCGACCGTCTTGGCGCAGGCCTCTGAGTGGGTTGCGCCCGACATCGATTGGCACGCGCTCGCCCCCGAGTTGGTGCTGATCATCGGCATCAACCTGGTGCTGTTCATCGATCTCAACCTCAGCGACTCGAAGAAGTGGACCATGGCCACCCTCTCCGGGTTCGTCATGCTCGCTGCCTTCGTTCCCGTGGTCACGCTCGCCGTCGACGACGGACCGGCGCGAGAACTCTTCGACGGCCGCTACGTGGTCGACGAGTACGCACTGATCCTCAAGGCGTTGTTCCTGCTGGTGGCGTACGTCGTCATCCTGCTCAGCCAGAACGAGCTCGAAGAGGGCGGCTACTACCAGGGTGAGTACTACGTCTTGATGCTGTGCTCCGTACTCGGCATGGTGATGATGAGCTCGTCGCGTGACCTCATCTCCATCTTCGTGGCACTTGAGCTCCTGTCGATCCCGGCCTACATGATGGCGGCCTGGAAGAAGCGCTCGTCGAAGTCGAACGAAGCGGGTGTGAAGTACTACCTCCTCGGTGTGTTCGCCTCGGCGATCATGCTGTTCGGCATGTCGTACATCTTCGGCACGACCGGCACGACCAAGCTGACCGAGATCGGCGCCGCGCTCACCAACGGTGACCTGCTCGGCCTCCAGGTCGTCGGCGTCGCCTTCGTGATCGTCGGTTTCGCCTTCAAGGTCTCGGCCGTTCCGTTCCACAACTGGGCGCCCGACACGTACGAAGGTGCACCGCTGCCGGTCACCGCGTTCTTGTCGGTCGCGTCGAAGGCCGGTGGTTTCGTCGCCCTCGTCACGCTCGTCTACGTCGCCTTCCCGGGTGCCGACGACGTGTACGGCCCGATGCTCTGGGTCATGGCGGCGCTCACCATGACGGTCGGCAACGTGCTCGCGCTGCGCCAGACCAACATCGTCCGCATGCTCGCTTACTCGTCGGTGAGCCAGGGTGGGTTCATCCTCATGCCGCTGGCGTTCGCCGGTGACCCCGATGCCTCCGGCTCGGCGCTCAACGCGGTGGTCGTCTACCTCCTCGTCTACGCCTTCATGAACCTGGGTGCGTTCGCCACGATCCTCGCGGTCACCCGCAAGACGCGCAGCGGCGAGATCGATTCGTTCGGTGGACTCTTCCAGTACGCGCCCGGCATGACCGTGGCGATGACGGTGTTCTTCGCCTCGCTGGCCGGCATCCCGCCGCTCGGCGGCTGGTTCGCCAAGTTCAACGCCTTCAAGGCCGTGCTCGACGCGTCGAACGGCGCCGCCTACACGCTGGCCTGCATCGCCGCGATCAACACGGTCATCTCGGCGGCGTACTATTTCAAGGTGCTGCGCACGATCTGGGTCGACGACGCTCCCGACGGCGACAACGCACCGCTCGCCACACCGCAGCCGATCCTGGCTGCACTCGGCATCACCGTCGTCGGCACCATCGTCGTCGGCGTGCTCCCGGGTCTCGTCGCTCGCTTCGGCGAACTGCAAGACCTCACCGGCGCCCTCGGCGGCTAGCAACTCGTCAGCCCGGTCCGCCCCGGGCAGAGCCAGCTACATCCCCACCCGCCCCGGAGTCAGCAGATCCTGCCCAAGTCAGAGCGTGCTGACCCGGTGAGATGACGCTCGAATAACGGCGGTCTGCCAGGGTGGAAGCGTGAAGAAGTTCTCCCTCATCTCATGCGCAACCGTGGTGTCGCTCCTCGCCGGGCTGGCCGCGACCGAACCACCCGTCGCAGCGCTCCCGGTCGAAGGCCGTGAACCGCTGCTCCTGACCGACCTCGACACGAGTCCGTACGGCATCGAGTCCCGTCAGTTGTTCGCGAACGCCACGCACGTCTTCGCGATCAGCCGAGAGCGGCCGGTGGACACAGGTGACCTCGGATCATCGGATGACACCTATGTGGTGTGGAAGATCGACCGCGCGACCGGTGCCGCCGAGACCCTGATCGACTCGACCGACGGCATCACGAGCATGGAGCTCGGGTTGATGAGCGGGAACCAGCTGATCGGCGCCGCCAGGCGTGATTCGATCGGCTACGAGCTCTTGGTCATCGACGTCGTCGCCGAGTCGTGGGAGATGATCGACGTCTACGACGGAAGCGAGAGCTCGTATCCGAGCCAGTTCACGGAGTTCGACGGTGAGATCTACTTCCGCGGCGACGAGGGAACGGGTTCGGAGCTCATGCGAACCGACCTCACCGCTGCAGGGACCGAAACGGTGCTCGACATCGACCCTGGCGCCCCGTCGTCCTACCCCACGGGTCTTACCGTCGCCCCGGTCACCGGCGGGGGAGAGGCGCTCTACTTCAGTGCCGACAACGGGGTCGATGGCAACGAGCTGCATCGCTACGACCCGACCACGGGCCTGACGATGTTCGAGACGCGTCCGGGCCTCGCCGATGGCAACCCCTCTCTCATCCAGACGTCGGACGACGGCTCGCTGTACTTCGTGTCTCGAGATGCTTCGAACTTCAACCTGGTCCGGCGGATCTCCGAATCGACCGCAACCCCGGCGACCGACACGATCGAGGTGGTGTCGGACGCCGGAAACGTCACGGGCTTGGACCTCGTCGGGAACTTCGCGTGGGAGGGGCGGATCAACGGCCTGTACACGATCGCCGACTCGACTGCGACGTCGCAGCTCGTGAAGTCGGGGCCGAACATCGGCAGCACCGTGGGACTCTCGAACGGCAACGCAGTCTTCGTCGAGCGCGTCGGCGACTATCAGTTCTGGGTCAGTGACGGGACCGAGGCCGGCACCGTGGCAATCGGCGGTACTGGGGCGTCGCCGGTAGCGGCCCTCGATGGAAGCGCGGCACTTCTGGCCGTCGAAGCCGGAGACGGCTTCGAACCGTGGATCAGTGACGGGACCGTCGGTGGCACGCGCCAGATTGCCGACATCTTCCCAGGGCCGGCGCCGTCGATCGGCTTCTCGGCGCCCGTGGCGGTGGATGACGGTTGGTACTTCGTTGCCGACGATGGTGTGTCCGGTCAACAAGTGTGGTTCACCGACGGGACCGCTACGTCACAAGTGACCTCGATCAACACCGTCATCACCCAGTCGTCGTTCCCGAACGACTTCTCCCAGTTCGGCGCCGACGCCGTCTTCACTGCATCGAGCTCGGCGACGGGCGACGAGCTGTGGATTCACGACCGAACCGCCGACGAGGTTCGGCTGGTGGCCGACATTCTTCCGGGTGCGGAGGGGTCGCGGCCGCGACGGATCGCACCGTTCGGCGACCGGTTCGTGTTCGAGGCCGACCGCCCGGACATCGGCTACGAGCCATTCATCTCCGATGGAACGGCTGCGGGCACTCACCTGCTCGCCGACACGCGTCCGGGTGATCTGGGCGGCAACTTCAGCAGCGGGGTCGAAGTCAACGGCAGCTACTTCTTCCGTTCGAACGGTGACCTCTGGGTCGTTCGTCCGGGCGGCACGACGGCGACGATGTTCGGTGAGTTCGAGACGAGCAGCATCGTCGGAGCGATCAGCGGCCGTCTTCTCGTGCAGACCGACGACGGACCAACCGACGAACTGCATGCAGTCGACACGGAAACCGGATCGACGACACTGCTCATCACCGACTTCGAGGCGAGCGGGGACGCCGTGGAGTTCGGTGGACGTCTGTACGTCATGCGCGACGTCGACACAGGTGAAGGCGGTGGTGGCGTCAGTTTGCTCGGAGATGGCGATGAGATCGTGTTCCGTACCGATGGCACGGTTGCGGGCACCGCAGCCGTCGCTGGTCTGAACGACCTCCCGATTCAAGAGCTCTATGCCACCGACCAGCAGCTTGTCGCCGTGGCCTACGAGGACGACGGCGGGGGCGCCGAGGAATTCACCGAGCCGAGGAGCATGCTCGGCGACGAGTACGCGTTCTTTCAAGTCGGGCTCGACGATTCTGCAGCCCCGATCACCGTGCCGGCGGGAGATCCCATCAGCCGGATCGATGCGGGGCCGGGGGAGAACGGCGACCTCGAACTTGCTGGTGCGATGGTTCTCGGCCTGACGCGTGGCGAGGGAAATATGGGCGGCAACCGCCTCGAGGAACCAACGCGCACTCGCCAGATCGTGTCGATCGACGGCACCGTGATGACGGTCATCGAGGAGACGACCACCGACGAGTTCGATTTGCTCGGCGTGTACGACGACGAACTGTTCTTCGTGACCGAGATGGAAGAAGCGTTCGAAGGAGTGAGTGGGTTCGCCCCCACACCGGCGAACACCACCAGGGTGTGGCGCACCAAGGGTGAGGTCGACGCAGCGAGACCGCTGTTCGACTACGAATTGCACGGCTTCTACCAGGCGCGCCCGACGCTGATCGGCGACGTCATCTATGCCCGTGCCGACACCGAACTGTTCGGCACCGAACCGACCGTCTTCTACCTCGGCGACGAGCCGACCGTCGAGCCTGACCCCGACCCCGACCCGGATCCGGATGTGTCGGTGGAGGTGGTGTCGTTGACGCCGGGTCGTGTGTTTGCGTCGCGGGTGTCGGATGAGACGGTGGATGGGTTGTTCGAGGGTGGTGGTCGGATCGAGGCGGGTGAGTTCGTGGAGGTCGAGATCGCGGGTCGTGCTGGTGTTGCCGATGATGCGAAGTCGGTGGTGATGAACATCACGGCGATCAATCCGTCGGGTCGTGGTTATGTGACGACGTATCCGTGTGAGACGCGGCCGTTGGCGTCGTCGTTGAACTATGGCGCTGCTGGTGCTGTGGTTGGTAATGAGTTGGTGGCGAAGCTGAGCGGTGAGGGTGCGGTGTGTGTGTTCTCGTCGGCCGAGACCGATCTGTCGATCGATGTGGTGGGTTTTGTGCCGGCGGTGTCGGAGGTCGTGTCGTTGGATCCGGGTCGTGTGTATGCGACTCGCGCATCGGATGAGACGGTTGATGGTGTGCAGGAGGCGACGGGTCGGATCCCGGCGGGTGAGTTCGTGGAGGTCGATCTGGCTGGTCGTGCTGGTGTTGCTGGGGATGCGAAGTCGGTGGTGATGAACATCACGGCGATCAATCCGTCGGGTCGTGGCTACGTGACGGTGTTCCCGTGTGGTGATCGCCCGTTGGCGTCGTCGCTGAACTATGGGTCGGCTGGCGCGGTGGTCGGTAACGAGTTGATCGCGAAGCTGTCGGCTGATGGGACGGTGTGTGTGTTCTCGTCGGCGGAGACGGATCTGACGGTTGACGTGGTCGGCTACATCCAGGAGAGCAGTGCGGCGGCGTCGTTGGATCCGGCTCGTGTGTACGCGACGAGAGCGACCGATGAGACGGTTGACGGTGAGCAGGAGGCGACCGGTCAGATCGCGACGGGTGAGTTCGTCGAGGTCGAGATCGCGGGTCGTGCTGGGGTGCCGGCGTCGGCGGGTGCGGTGGTGATGAACATCACGGCGATCAACCCGACGGGTCGCGGGTTCATCACGACGTATCCGTGCGAGACGCGGCCGTTGGCGTCGTCGTTGAACTACGGCGCCGCTGGTGCGGTCGTTGGCAACGAGCTGGTCGCCAAGCTCTCCACCGACGGCACCGTGTGCGTGTACACGAGCGCGGCGACCGACCTCACCGTCGACGTCGTCGGCTACATCCCCGCCTGAGGGCCGACGTCAATCGGTGTCAGACACAGAATGACGAGTCATTCTGTGTCTGACACCGGATGATCGGTCGGCGGGATCAGAATCCGCGGTTGTTGTCGCGCTTCTTCGGCGGCGCCTTGAACGGGGCTTCGATCAGCATCTCGAACCGGGCGTCGTCGGGCTGGTTCGGCTCGTTCATCTGCTGCAGGTAGCGCTTGAGCGCAGCGCGACCGGCGGTCACGTGATCACCCTTCACACCGACCGAACGCGACAAGGCGTCCTTCGCCTTGGCCACGCGCTCTTTGCGGGTCGCCTTCTCGGCGTCGCTGAACACCCGAGACCCCTTGTTGGCCTTGGCGGCGGCGTTGGCTTCGCGCTGGGCTTCCAGCTTCTGGAGCGGGGTGAGCTTCTTGTCGGGCATGTTGGCTGCTTCCTGTGGTTTGCGAGGGGCGGACGATACCGGCGGCCCGCTCGTGGGAGTCCGGACGTGGCGTGTGAGTAGTTCCTACTCATGACAGCGGCGACCGGATCACGCACGATGAAGAGCGGCACCACCGGTGTGTGCCTGGTGCGAAACAGGAGGCTGCGTTCCATGTCCACACGACCCCATCATCCCGTGAGCGTCTGGGGCAGGATCGCGGTGGCCATGGCCACGGCAGCTGCGCTCATCATCACCGCCGCGCCCACGCTGCAGGCAGAGACCAGTCAGACGGTGACGGGCGACGAGATCCTCGGGCCCGGCGGAAGTGCACAGTTCGGCTCGACGCTGCTCGTCCTGTCGAACGGCAACTACGTGGTGACCGATCCGATGCACGACGGTGCCTTCGCGACCGACATCGGGGCGATCTACCTCTACGACGGCACCGACGATTCGGTCATCAGCCGCATCACCGGCACGCAGTCGAACGATCGTGTGGGCAACGGACTCATCGCCGAGGTCGGCGACTCGAACGTCGTGGTCGTCAGCCGAAACTGGGCGAATGGTGCAACCCCGAACGCGGGCGCAGCGACGTGGATCGACGGGGTCACCGGGTTGAACGGAACGGTTGCTCCGTCGAACAGTCTCGTCGGCGAGGCGACCGGAGATGCCGGAGACACTCGCATCACCGTGTTGGCGAACGGGAACGGTCTGGTGAGTTGGCGCAACTGGGACCGTGGCGGCGTGGTCGATGCAGGTGCGGTGACGTGGGTACCCGGCAACACCGGCATCTCGGGACCGGTGAGCGCGAGCAACAGCCTCGTCGGCAGCGGCGACTATGACCGGGTCGGTGGCCGTGGGGTTGCCGTGCTGACCAACGGCAACTACGTGGTCGCGAGCCCTGACTGGGATGGCGGCGGCCCGGTCGAGCGCATCGGTGCTGCCACCTGGGGTGATGGTGCTGTCGGCGCGACGGGCGAAGTGAGCGCAGCGAACAGCCTCGTCGGATCCACGATCGACGACCGAGTCGGCATCTACGGAATCACTGCGCTCGCCAACGGCCACTATGTGGTGGCCAGTGGCTGGTGGGACGGGCCGTTCGCGAACGTCGGCGCGGTCACCTGGGGCGACGGTGAGTCCGGTCTGGTCGGCGTCGTGAGCGCCGCGAACAGCACGATCGGACAGTCGGCCGACGACTCGACCGGCACGGTGACCGCATTGTCCAACGGGCACTACACGGTGTCCAGCCCGCTCTGGGACGACGGGTCGACGGAGAACGTCGGCGCGGTCACGTGGGTCGATGGTTCCGGCCCCAGTTCGGGTGTCGTCACGTCGAGCAACTCGCTGATCGGATCGACGTCAGGCGACGAGGTGGGTACGGCGACGGCGCTCACCAACGGCAACTACGTCGTCACGAGTGTCGAATGGTCGAACGGCAGCGCCGCGGGCGCGGGTGCAGCGACGTGGCGCGACGGGTCAGGCCCGGCGCCGGGCGTCGTGTCGGTCGCCAACAGCCTCGTCGGCGGGCAGACACTCGACCGGGTCGGCATGCGCGTGACTCCGTTGACCAACGGCAACTACGTCGTCGAGAGCGCACACTGGGCCAACGGTGCGAACACCCGAGCCGGCGCGGCGACCTGGGGGAGCGGTACGAGCGGCGTCGCCGGCCTCGTGTCGCCGAGCAACAGTTTCGTCGGCGTGAACGTCGACGACTTCGTGCCGCGCGTGATCGTGCCGCTCACGAACGGCAACTATCTGATCTCGAGCCCGCATCTCGACAGTTTCGGTGTGACCGACTCTGGTGCGGTGACGTGGGCCGACGGCGAGGTCGGGGTCGTGGGCTCATCGCTCGACGGAACCGTGAGTCTGTATGGCGACAGTCCGAACGACCTGATCGGCTCGGAGGAGATCCCCGAGTTCCACGACATCGTGGCGTTGCCGAACGGCAACGCGATCGTCGTCAGTTCCGACTGGGATTCCGACACGCACACCGACGCCGGCGCGATCACCTGGATCGACGGCACGACCGGACTCGCCGGCCCCGTGTCGGCCTCGAACAGCCTCATCGGTCCGGCGGCGAGCTACCGCCTCGGACAGAACGGGCCGAACGTGATCGAGTCGGGCGACGTGATCGCCGCGAGCTCCTTCCTCGACGGCCGCTACGGAGCGACGCTCATGGTCGGAGACCGACCGACCGTCGGCGTCGCGACCGAGTCCAACACGGCGTTCGGCAGCGGAGCGGGCTTGGCCTACGACCCGCAGCCGTTGCTCACGAGTGATGACGCGGTGCTGCTGCGGACGATCAACAATCGAGTCTTCGCCGTTCGTATCGATCGCGGTCCCGAGTTCACCTCGGTCGGAGCCAACATCTCGGTGACTGCGGCCAGCGGCGCGTCGACGGCAGCCGTCTCGTTCACGACGCCGACGGCGTTCGACCTTCGTGACGACACCACATCGTCGGTCGCATGCCTCCCGGCGTCGGGGTCGGCGTTCCCGATCGGCACCACGACGGTCACCTGCACGGCGACCGACGCTGGTGGGCTGACGTCGGAGACGACGTTCGACGTGACGGTCGTCGGTCCTGCGGCGAGCGAGATCGTGTCGCTCACACCGGGTCGCGTGTTCGCCTCGCGCTCGACCGACGAAACGGTCGACGGTCTGTTCGAAGGGGAGGGTCGCATCGCAGGTGGCGACGTCGTCGAGGTCGACATCGCCGGTCGGTCCGGTGTGGCCGGCGACGCCAAGGCGGTGGTGATGAACGTGACCGCGATCAACCCGTCGGGTCGTGGGTACGTGACGGTGTCACCGTGCGGCGATCGTCCGCTGGCCTCGTCGCTCAACTACGGGTCGGCCGGCGCGGTCGTCGGCAACGAGTTGGTGGCCAAGCTGTCCGGGACGGGGTCGGTGTGCGTGTTCACGTCGGCCGAGACCGACCTGACGATCGATGTCGTCGGGTACGTCCCGTCGACGAGCGGGGTGGTGTCGGTCGATCCGGCTCGGGTGTATGCGACTCGAGCGTCGGACGAGACGGTCGATGGGGAGCAGGAGGCGACGGGGCGGATCTCGGCGGGTGAGTCCGTCGAGGTCGACATCGTGGGTCGCGCCGGTGTGCCGGGTTCGGGTGTCGGTGCGGTGGTGATGAACATCACGGCGGTGAATCCGTCGGGTCGCGGGTACGTGACGGTGTCTCCGTGTGGTGATCGTCCGTTGGCATCGTCGCTCAACTACGGGTCGGCCGGCGCGGTGGTGGGCAACGAGTTGGTCGCCAAGCTCTCGGCCGACGGCACGGTGTGCGTGTTCTCGTCGGCGTCGACCGATCTGACCGTCGATGTCGTCGGGTACGTCCCGTCGTCGAGCGCCGCTCGCTCGCTCGATCCGGCTCGGGTGTACGCGACACGGTCGGGTGATGCGACGGTCGACGGAGATCAGCAGGGCGTCGGGCGTGTGGTTGCGGGGTCCTTCGTCGAGGTCGACATCGCGGGTCGTGCCGGTGTTCCAGCATCTGGTGTTGGTGCCGTGGTGATGAACATCACGGCGGTGAATCCGTCTGGTCGTGGGTACGTGACGGTGTCTCCGTGTGGTGATCGTCCGTTGGCGTCGTCGCTCAACTACGGGTCGGCCGGCGCTGTGGTCGGCAACGAGTTGGTCGCCAAGCTCTCGGCCGACGGCACGGTGTGCGTGTTCTCGTCGGCCGCCACCGACCTCACCGTCGACGTCGTCGGCTACATCCCCACCTGACCGCCCCCTGCGTCATCCGGTGTCAGACACCGGATGACGTGGGCCGGTTGGAACTCTGCGCATGAGAAACGGCGAGCTGGCTAGGTTCTCGCCGATGCGGACACATCGCCTTCTCGCGCTCGCGCTCGTCGGAACCACGGGGATCATCACCACGGCCTCCGACGCTCCGGCCTCAGCGGACATCTCGCCCGACATCACCCAACTCGATCTCGTCGGGCCGGCTGGCAGCGAGACGTTCGGTGCCGACGTGCTGGTGCTGTCCAACGGCAACTACGTCGTGACCGACGTCTTGCACGACGAAGGTGGCGTCGCCGACGTCGGCGCCGTCCACCTCTACGACGGCATGTCCGACACGGTGATCAGCACGCTCACCGGGTCGACGGCGAGCGACGAAGTCGGCTCGGGCGGGATCTTCGAAGTCGGCGACTCCAACTTCGTCGTCGCGAGTGGCGATTGGGACAACGGCGGAGTGGTCGACGCCGGGGCGGTCACCTGGGTCGACGGTGAAATCGGACTGTCTGGCACGGTGAGCGCAACGAACAGCTTCATCGGATCAGCAGCGTCGGAGTGGGTCGGCTCCGGCCCGATCGTGGTGTTGACCAACGGCAACTTCGTCGTCGGCAACGGGCGGTGGGACGGCGGCAAGGGCGCGGTCACGCTCATCGACGGCAACGTCGGCATGATCGGCTCGGCGACATCGTCGAACAGCCTCGTGGGCGTCACGACCGACGACGGTGTGGGCTACGACACACCGGTCGCGCTGACCAACGGAAGTTTCGTGGTGGGCTCGTCGACGTTCTCGGCGATCGGTGCGAACGGCGGTGCCGCCACCTGGTCCGACGGCGAGGTCGGCGTGACCGGCCCCATCACCGAGTTCAACAGCTTGCTCGGCGAAGCCGGCGACGAAGTCGGTTCCAGGATCACGCCACTCACCGACGGTGACTATGTCGTGGAGTCGGAGTACTGGGACGGAGCCGGCAACGACTACGGCGCGGCGACGTGGGGCAACGGCGAGGGTGGCACGGTCGGCATGGTCGACGCGACGAACAGCCTGGTCGGGAGCTCCGACGACGACCTCGTCGGGCGCTCGGTCTTCCCGCTCACGAACGGCAACTACGTCGTCGCCTCGCAGTACTGGGACGGGCCGGGCACCGACCTCGGTGCGGTCACCTGGGGGGATGGTGACGGCGGCACGGTCGGCGAGGTCAGCGACTCGAACAGCCTCGTCGGAAGTGACAACGACGACCGGATCAGCAACGGCGGCATCTTCCTGTTGACGAACGGCAACTACGTCGTCAGCTCGACGTTGTGGGACGGAGCGGGCGCCGATCTCGGCGCTGCGACCTGGGGCGACGGCGCCACGGGGTCGACCGTCGGTGAGGTGAGCGCAGCCAACAGTCTGATCGGTGAGTTCGACGATGACTACATCTCCTCGAGCGGCATCACCGTGTTGACCAACGGGAACTACGTGGTCAACAGCCCGGATCGCAACACCTCCGACCTCAGAACGAACACCGGTGCGGTGACGTGGGGTGACGGCAACGGCGGCACGGTCGGGGTCGTCGACGCATCCAACAGCCTGATCGGTGGCGACGACTACGACGGAATCGCGGTCGGCACTCAGACCATCGCGTTGACGAACGGACACTGGGTCACCGCGAGTTTGCTGTGGGACGGCGAGCCGGGCAAACCCAACGTCGGTGCCGTCACCTGGGGCAATGGCGAGAGCGGCACGGTCGGCGAGGTCACGCTCGCCAACAGTCTGACGGGACCCGATCAATTCGACTTCGTCGGCGGTGGCGGGCTGTACGCGTTGCCGACCGGGGACTATCTCGTGGCGAGCCCACTCGTCGACGGCGACGGCGTCGACCGAGGTGCGATCACCTGGGGGAACGGAAACGGCGGGACGACCGGCGTCGTCAGCGCCGCGAACAGCCTCGTCGGCACCGCCGACAACGACCGGGTCGGCAACGTCCGCGTCACAGTGCTCGACGACGGCGACTACGTGGTCCGCACACCTGGCTGGGGAGCCGACAACCTCGGTGCGGTCACCTTCGGATCGGGCAGCGGTGGCGTCACCGGTCCGATCACGTCGGCCAACAGTCTGGTCGGCACATCTGTGAACGACGCTGTCGGCAATGTCGAGATCGTCGATCTCGACATCGGCGGCTACCTGGTCGGCACGACATCGTGGGACGACGCCGGGAGCCCCGACGCTGGTGCGGTCACATTCGGCCGTGACTCGCTCGGCGTGGCGGGCGCCATCAACGCGTCGAACAGCGTGATCGGGACCCCGTCGGGCGTGATCCGTCTCGACACCGCAGCGACGCGTACGACGTCGGGCGACAGTTACCCGGTGCCAACCTTCCAGAACCGCGTGTTGTTGATGCGCCTCGACCGCGAGCCGGCCTTCGCAACGACGCCGCCCGACGTCGATGTCGAGATCGCCGACGACGAGACCTCGGCCGTGGTGACCTACACCTCGCCGGCCGCCGACGATGTGCGAGACGGTCCGATCACCTCGTCGTGTACGCCGGCATCCGGGTCGACGTTCCCGATCGGCGACACCGTCGTGACGTGTACCGCTACCGACTCGGGCGGGCAGACCGCCACGACGACCTTCACCGTGTCGGTGACGGTCGCCGCTCCCGACGGACCCGAGGTCGTGTCGTTGAACCCGGGGCGTGTGTTCGCCTCGCGCGCCTCCGACGAGACGGTCGACGACTTGTTCCAGGGTGACGGCCGCATTGCCGCCGGCGATTTCGTCGAGGTCGACATCAACGGGCGTGCCGGGGTCGCCGACGACGCTCAGGCCGTGGTCATGAACGTCACGGCCATCAACCCGTCCGGTCGCGGTTTCGTGACCACGTATCCATGTGGTGATCGTCCGTTGGCATCGTCGCTCAACTACGGGTCAGCCGGCGCGGTCGTCGGCAACGAACTGGTGGCGAAGCTCAGCGCTGACGGTTCGGTCTGCGTCTACACCTCGGCCGAGACCGACCTGACGATCGACGTCGTCGGCTACGTGCCGTCGTGGAGCGACGTCATCTCGGTCGACCCGGCCCGCGTGTACGCGACCCGAGCCTCCGACGAAACCGTCGACGGTCAGCAGGAAGCGGAAGGTCGCGTCGACGCCGGTTCATTCATCGAAGTCGACATCGCTGGTCGTGGCGGCGTGGCGGCCTCCGGTGCCGGTGCGGTCGTGATGAACATCACCGCCATCAATCCCAGCGGCCGAGGGTTCATCACGGTGTACCCGTGCGGCGATCGCCCGTTGGCCTCGTCGCTCAACTACGGGGCGGCCGGTGCGGTCGTCGGCAACGAGTTGATCGCCAAGCTCAGCGCTACCGGTTCGGTGTGCGCCTACTCCTCGGCCGAGACCGATCTGACGGTCGACGTCGTCGGCTATGTGCCGTCGTCGAGCGCGGCGACGAGTGTCGATCCTGGACGTGTGTACGCAACGCGAACGTCCGACGAGACCGTCGATGAAGAACAGCAAGCCACTGGCCGGATCGATGCCGGCGAGTTCGTCGAGGTCGACATCGCAGGCCGCGCTGGCGTTCCGGCGTCTGGTGCCGGTGCGGTCGTGATGAACATCACCGCCATCAACCCGTCGGGTCGTGGCTTCATCACGACCTACCCGTGTGGCACCCGGCCGTTGGCATCGTCGCTCAACTACGGGTCGGCCGGCGCCGTGGTCGGCAACGAGTTGGTCGCCAAGCTCTCGGCCGATGGCACGGTGTGCGTGTTCTCGTCGGCTGCCACCGATCTCACCGTCGACGTGGTCGGCTACATCCCCGCCTGACCGCATCGCCGCAAACGGTGTCAGACACCGTTTGCGGCGATGCGATCTGCGGATCTCGCTGCGAGAATCGGGCCGGTGAGCGCCGACCCGATTCCGTTCGATCAGTTCATGGACGCGGCGTTGTACGGACCCGCCGGGTTCTACACGTCGGGTGGCGCCGCCGGTCGCCGCGGTGACTTCCTCACCTCGCCCGAAGTCGGCCCGCTCTTCGGTGCGGTGATCGCTCGCTACCTCGACGCTCAGTGGCGTCGGCTGGGCGAACCCGACGAGTTCGTCGTCGTCGATGCCGGTGCCGGCCCGGGCACGCTCGCTCGTTCGGTGCTGGCAGCGTCACCGGAGTGCAGCGATGCACTGCGCTACATCGCCGTCGAGATCTCGGCCGCCCAGCGTGAGCGCCATCCGGATGGTGTCGAGTCGGTCGAAGCGTTGCCGTCCGAGAGGTTCACGGGCGTGATCGTCGCCAACGAACTGCTCGACAACCTGCCGTTCCGCCTCGCCGTGTTCGAAGACGGCTGGCGCGAGGCCTACGTCGAACAGGGGAGCGACGGTCGGTGGACCGAGCGACTCAGCGCGACGTTCGATCCGCCGCTCTCGTGGCTGCCGGAATCGGCGCCCTTCGGAGCGCGCGCCCCTCTGGTCGACCGTGCCGCCGCGTGGGTCGCAGATGCTCGGGCGTTGCTCTCGGCCGGTTCGTTGTTGGTCATCGACTACGGCGTGCCGCACACGGCCGACATGGCGCATCGACCGTGGCGTGACTGGCTGCGGACCTATCGCAACAACGAGCGTGGCGAGCACTATCTCTCGTCGCCCGGAGCGCAAGACATCACGACCGACGTTCCGTTCGACCAGCTTCCCGAGCCCGACTCGGTCCGATCGCAAGCCCAGTTCCTGCAGCTTCATGGCATCGACGATCTCGTCGCCGAGGGCAAGCGGATCTGGGAGGAACAGGCGGCCCGACCCGGCCTCGAAGCGATGAAGATGCGCTCCCGCATCAGCGAGTCCGAGGCGCTCCTCGACCCCGCCGGCCTCGGCGACTTCCTCGTCGCCGAATGGCGAACCTGACCCCATCGCGGCCCGACCCACCCCGGTTTGTGTGACCGATTGTGGGTGTGGGGCGCAGTTTCGGTCACACAGATTCATCGCCCCGAGGTTTGGGTGACCGATTGTGGGTGTGGGGCGCGGATGCGGTCACACAAACCGGGGATGAGAGGTACAGCCTCGGGGCTGGGTCAGGTGGTGTAGCCGGCGATGTCGGCGGTGAGGTGGACCGGTGCGCTGGTGTAGATGCAGATCTGTCCGTTGGCGTCGACTTCGGCGATGATCTCGTTGCCGCCGTTCACGCCCGGCACGAAGTTGAGACTGGCCGCGTTGGGCGGCGTGTCGAGACATGGATGCACCGTCGCGTAGCCGACGCCGTCGGCGGCGATCGCCGTCACATTGATCGTGACCGTGGCCGCGTCGGCAGGGATCGCGGCTCGACCGGCCACGTCCAGTTCGAGGGTTTCGCCGGCGGAGCGCTTGCCGACACCTTCGAACTCGCCATCGACGGTGACGAGGCCGGGGCCGTCGCGGGTCTCGAGCAGGCGGGTCGGACTCACCGGTGAATACGACGTGCCCGACACGTAGCCGACCACGTCGATCGCCAGATCGGTCGCGGTCGAGGTGTACACGCACACCGAGCCGTCGTCCCCGATCGGCGCGATGATCTCGTTGCCCCGGTTCGAGCCGGCGGTGTAGTTGAGGCTGGCAGCGTTCGGCGCGGTGGGGAGACACGGGTGCACCGTGAAGTAGCCGACCCCGGATGCCCGGATCGCCGTGATGTTGACGACAGCGGCAGTCGCATCGGCGGGAACACCTGCCCGATCGACGATGTCGACCTCGTAGGTGTCACCCCCGTCGAGGGTGCCGTCGCCGGCGAAGTCACCGTCGATCGTCACACCGGCGGGTGCGGGGCGAGTGTCGGCGAGCCGGGCCGGGCCGACAGGGGAGTAGGCCGCGCCGGCGGGGAGGTAGGCCACGATGTCGACGGCGACGTCGGTGTCGGTCGACGTGAACAAACACGCGTTGCCGTCGGCATCGAGTTCGACGACCACCTCGTTGCCCAGGCTGACGCCGGCGGCGAAGTTGAGACTCGACGTGGTGGGCGGCGGGCTCAGACACGGATGGGCGGTGAAGTAGCCGACCCCGCCAGGTCGGATCGCCGTGATGTTGAGCACGGCGGCGACCGCATCGTCGGGTACTCCGACTCGGCCGGCCACGTCGACCGTCACGGCGTCACCGTCATCGAGTCGTCCGATGCCCTGCTGTTCGCCGTCGACCGTTCCGGTGCCGGGGGACGTGCGCGACTCGACGAGGCGGGCGGGTGCGACCGGGACGAACAGCGTCGCGTCGCTCGGCGGGTCGGTGGGCACCGTGGTCGTGGTCGTGGTCGTGGTGGTGGTCGTCGTGGTGGTGGTCGCACCGACGTTCTGGGTCAGTGGGACGGCGACGGGCACGGCGCTGAACGGCGGATCACCCCATGAACCGAACTCGTTGTCACCCCAGCAGAAGAGGCCGCCGCCGGCGCTGGCCTTGCGGACTGCGCACGTGTGGTTCCAGGCGTCGATCGAGATCAGGCCGGTGAGCACCGTGCCGCTCTCGTCGACGACGCGCACCGGGGCGCCGCTGCCGTCGGTGACCTGGTCGCGAGAGACGTCGGTGCCGTCACCCAAGCGGCCGCGTGTGTTCGATCCGGTGCAGGTCACCGTCTCGTCGGTGAGTAGTACACAGGTGTGCGACACCCCCGCTGCGACGTCGGTGGCTGGATTGGTGGCGGCGTTGCCGACGTCGACCATCGCGGTGGGCCCCGTGTCGGTGCCTGGCCCATTGCCGAGCTGACCGTCGTAGTCGGCTCCCCAACACCACACCTCGGCTCCGGCCGCGCGGACGCAGGTGTGGCGATCGGACGCCGACACCTGGTTGGCGACGGTGCCGGACGCGGCGACGACCGGCACGTCGGACGCCGTGTTGGTGCCGTCACCGAGCTGCCCGTTGCCGTTGGCACCCCAACAGCGGATGCCTCCGGCACTCACGATGCCGCATGCGTGGTCGTGCCCGGCGCTGATGCGCTTGCCGTCACTGATGCCGGAGACGAGCTGCGGTGTGCTGTTCGTGGTCGAGCTCGTCCCGTTCCCGATTTGTCCGGAGCTCCCTCGGCCCCAGCACCACAGTTCTTCATCGATGCCGTCGTCGGTTCGCGCACAGCTGTTGGTGTAGCCGGTGCTGATCTCCGTCACGTCGGTGATGGTCGACACGGCGACGGGCGTGGAGTGATCGCTGCTCGCTCCGTTGCCCAGCCGGCCGAATCCGCCGTCACCCCAACATGCTGCGGAGCCATCGCTGCGGGCGATGCAGACGTGCTGGAATGCCGCATCGACGTCGGTGGCGTCGGCCACACCGGTCACCGGGCCGAACGTGTCGGCCCGCGATGCGGTGCCATTGCCCAGCTGTCCGGCCGAGTTCTCTCCGGCGCACTCGATGGTGCCTCCGGCGCGCGCACACGTGAAGCTCGGCCCGACGGTCACCTGGTCGAAGGTGCGGGCATCGACGAGCCGAGCACGCGTGACCCATGCCGGCGTGTCGACGCCGAGCTGCCCTTCTCGTCCCTCACCCCAGCACGCGAGTCCGTCGGACGCGGTGATGGCACAGAAGTGAAAGCTGGTTCCGGCCACGTGCGTCGCACCGGTGATGCCGATCACCGTCGATGGCGACAGCTGGTAGGTCTCGTCGGCGATGCCGTTGCCCAGGCGTCCCGATTCGGTCTGGCCCCAGCACTGGAGCGAGCCGTCGGTGAGCCGAGCACAGGTGGCGGATTGGCCGGCGGCCACCTCGACGGCGCTGCCGGAGAGGCCGATCACCGGAGCCGGGTCGGCGTGTTCGTCGGTGGTTCCGTCGCCCAACTGCCCGTCGCTGTTGCTGCCCCAGCACTCGATCGTGCCGCCGGTGACGACCGCGCAGCTGAACTGGTCGCCGGTCGCGATGCCGATCGCCGGGCCGCTGAGCCCGACGGCGACGGGGGTGTGGCTGTCGTCGGTCGTGCCATCACCGAGTTCGCCCTCCGAGTTCGAGCCCCAGCACCAGACGTCGCCGTCCGATTCGAGTGCACACGTGTGGTCGTAGTGCGCGTCGAGCGCCACGGCGTCGACGATGCCGGCGACGGGTGTCGGAGCGGTGACGGTGTCGGTGGTGCCGGGGTCGATGCCGATCTGGCCGTCGTTGTTGTCTCCCCAACACTCGACAGTGGCGTCGTCGAGAATGACGCACGTGTGGAACCCGCCGGCGACGACCTGGGCAACGCCCGCGACGCCGAGGACGGTCTGCGGCAGTTCGACGCCGGATCCTGCGGTCGACGGCTGGACCTGGCCTTCGCCGTTCCGCCCCCAGCACGTGACCGTGGCGTCGGCGAGACGTGCGCACGCGTGTTCCTCGCCGACGGTCACCTGTTGTGCTCCGGTGACTCCCGGGACGGTGGTCGGCGTCGAAACGATGATGGAGTCGTCGTCGACGCCATCTCCGAGCTGCCCCGCCATTGCCGTACCCCAGCACTGCACCGTCGAGTCGGCCATGACCGCGCAGGTGGAGCTGTAGCCGACGTCGACGGACCCGATCGCGACCGCGGACGCCGCCGGTGCCGCCGCGAACACGGCGACCACGGCCGAGCCGACAGCGATCGCGAACGCAACGACGACACGTTTCGCCCGGGCCGCCGGGTCGGACGGGCGGCGAGATCGGGTCGGGCGTGATGCGACGGAACTCATGACGTCACCTTCCTCGCCCCGTGTTAACCGCGCGTAAATCGACGCGTCCCACCCCGGTTTGTGTGACCGAATGCGGGTGTGGCCCGCGCTTTCGGTCACACAGATGCAGCGCCCCGAGGTTTGGGTGACCGATTCCGCGAGTGAGGCGCGGATTCGGTCACACAAACCCGGGATGAGGGGTACAGCCTCGGGGCTGGGTCAGGTGGTGTAGCCGGCGATGTCGGCGGTGAGGTGGACGGGTGCGCTGGTGTAGATGCAGATCTGTCCGTTGGCGTCGACTTCGGCGATGATCTCGTTGCCGCCGTTCACGCCGGGCACGAAGTTGAGGCTGGCGGCGTTGGGCGGCGTGTCGAGACACGGATGCACCGTCGCGTAGCCGACCGACTCGCCTTGGATCGCGGTGAGGTTGATGGTGACGGTGTCGGCGTCCGACGGGATGCCGAGTCGGTCGGCCACATCGAGCCGTACGGTGCTGCCGGCGGTCTGTTTGCCGATGCCGCTCGCCACGCCGTCCGCGGTGTCGAGCCCGGGTCCGTCTCGCGTCTCGAGCAGCCGGGCGGGTTCGACGGGCGTGTAGCGCTCGCTGGTGATGTGGCCCACGACATCGATCGAGAGATCGCTCGCCGTCGAGGTGAACACGCACACGGTGCCGTCGGCGCTGAGCGGGGCGATGATCTCGTTGCCGCGGTTGACGCTCGCGACGAAGTTGAGACTCGCGGCGTTCGGCCGGTCGTCGAGGCAGGGGTGGACGGTGAAGTAGCCCGTTCCGGTGGCGCGGATCGCCGTGACGTTGACCACCACGGCGTCGGCATCGGCGGGAACGTCGGACCGGCCGGTGATCTCGACCTCGTACTCGTCACCTGCGGCGAGCGTGCCGCGTCCGAGAAAGCGGCCGTCGATGGTTTCGGCTGCCGACGACGTTCGGGTGTCGGCGAGGCGCGCCGGACCGACGGCCGTGAAGCCTCGGTCGGCAGGGAGGTAGGCGACGACGTCGGCCGCCAGGTGTGTCGATGCCGACGTGAAGAGACAGGCGTTGCCGTCGTCGTCGAGTTCGACGATCACTTCGTTGCCGAGGTTGACGCCGGGGGTGTAGTTGAGACTGGACGAGAGCGGCCGCGGCTCGAGGCAGGGGTGAGCCGTGACGTAACCGACGCCGGCGGGCCCGATCGCGGTCACGTTGAGCACGGCGGCAGATGCCCCCGCGGGGATTCCGGCCCGCCCGGCGACGTGGAGTGCGATCTCGTCGGCAGGATCGAGACGGCCGCGTGCGACGTGCTCGTCGTCGATCGTCGATCCGGTCGGGCGTGTGTCGAGCAGGCGGGCCGGATCGACCGGGATGATGAGTGGCGACGCCGTGCCCGCGTCCGGCACCGTGGTGGTCGTGCCCCCCGGCGTGGTCGTCGAACTGCCGTCCGGCATCGTGGTCGTGGTCGTGGTGGTGGTCGCCGGCACCGCACCGGAGAGCGCGATCGCCGTCGGGGCCAGGACGAACGGGAAGGCGCCGGTCTCGCCGAACTCGTTCGAGCCCCAGCAGTTGATCGCCGAGGCGGTGAGCGCACACGTCTGATCACCGCTGCTCAGGTCGGTCACGCCGGTCAGGCCCGTGACGGCCACGGGCGCGAACCCTGGTCCGGTGGTCCCGTTGCCGAGCCCGCCGTTGCCTCCCGACCCCCAGCACGACACGGTGCCGTCGTCGAGGAGCGCACACGTGTGATCGGGCCCGCCGGCGAGTTCCACGGCGTTCGTGATCGGCAGCGTCTGCGGCACGGCCGACGAGCCTCCGCCACCGATCAACGTGGTGAAGCCCCAGCAGTACACCTGGCCGCTGCCGGTGATCGCGCAACTGTGTCGATTGCCGGCGAAGATGTCGATGGCTGCGCCGATGCCGTCGACCTCGACGGGCACGTTGCTGTCGGTGAATGATCCGTTGCCGAGCTGCCCGGACGTGCCCTGTCCCCAGCAGAAGGCTTCGCCGTCGTCGAGCGCGCAGGTGTGTTCGGCACCCACACTCACGCGTTCGAGGCCGTACCAGTCTCGGAGCACCTCGACCGGCGTGTTGCCGACGACGTTGCTGCCGTTGCCGAGCTGTCCGAACTGGTTGCGTCCCCAACACCAGAGTTGGTCGTCGTCGGGCCCCGCCGCCGGTCGGACGGCACACGTATGGCTGCCGCCTGCCGACACCTGGGTGATGCCGGACAACCCGACATCGGCGATGCCGTTGGCGTTGCTGCCCACGCCGACGCCGAGTTGCGCGTTGAAGTTCGCTCCCCAGCAGGTCACCTCGTCGGCCGTGTCGAGCGCGCAGCCGTGGTAGTTGCCGACGGACACCTCGATCGCATCGTCGACCCCGGGCACGACGACCAGTGCGTCGCTCGGCACCAGCGAGCCGTTCTGGAGCTCTTCGTTGGAGTTGCGTCCGGCGCATGCGACCGACCCGTCGCCGAGTACGGCACACACGTGGTTGATGCCGCCGCCGATCGAGGCTGGTGTGGTGGGCGACATGACGGCGGGCAGCAGATTCCGCTTCACGCCGGGTCCGACGGCTTCACCGTCGGCGTTGTCGCCCCAGCACGACACCGAGCCGGCGTCGCGGACCGCGCAGAACGTGTTGCCCCCTGCAGCCAGCGCCTGGGCGTCGGGCAGATCGGAGAGTTGGAGCGGACTGCCGACGTCGGTGAGCGTGCCGTCACCCAACTCGGCGCGGCCGTTCGCTCCCCAGCACCAGCGGTCGCCGGCGGCGGTGAGGACACAGAGCGTGCTTGCGGCGGCGGCGATGTCGACGACGCCCGACACGCCCGGAACGGGGACCGGGACCGACGACGCGACCGGTCGGTTGCCATCGCCGAGTTGCCCGACCGTGTTGTCACCCCAGCAGCTCACCGTGCCGGCGACGGTGCGAGCGCAGGTGAAGCCGAAGCCGGGGGCGACTTCGGCGACGCCGGTCAGTCCGCCCCCCACCACGGGCGATCCGGAGTCGACGGTGTCGCCGTTGCCGAGCGCGCCGCCCACGTTCGAACCCCAGCACCGTACGGTTGCGTCGTCGAGCACGGCACAGGTGCGGCTGCTGCCGACGCCGATCGACACGGCCGAGTCGATGCCGGCCACGGCGGTCGGCGTCCCGTCGTCGCCGCCGATGGTGCCGTTGCCGAGTTGTCCGTCGAAGTTGTCGCCCCAACAGATCACCTGCCCGCCCTCGGTGAGTGCGCACGTGTGGTTGTTTCCGGCGGCGAGTTGCACGACACCGCCGAGGCCCGGAACCGCCGCCGGCGTGGGCTGGCTGCTGCCTCCGGTGGTGCCGTCGCCGAGTTGGCCACGGAAGCTCTCGCCCCAGCACGACACCGTCTGCGTTGCGAGGAGCGCGCAGGTGTGGTTCGTGCCGGTCGCGACGGCGGTCGCGGTGCTGATCGAATCGACGGTTCCCGGTGGTTCGGTGAGTGACGTGAACCCGCGACCGAGTTGGCCGGATTCGTTTCCTCCCCAGCACTCGATTCCTCCCGACGTGAGCACTGCGCACGCGGTCGAGGTCGACACGGCGATCGTGCCGTCGACGTCGAGCATGGCCGACGCGGGGTTCGGTGTGGGCGCGACGACGAGCGCCACGGCGGCGATTGCGAGGATGGCCGAGGTGATGAGTGCGCCGAGTCGACGCGAGGTCGGATCCGAGGTGGTGCTCATGGCCCGACCGTACGCACCATCCGCCACCCCGCCGTGAACCAGCCACCGCCCCGGCTCTCGGTTTGTGTGACCGATTCTGGGTGTGGGGCGCGGTTTCGGTCACACAGATTCGCCGCCCCGGGGTTTGTGTGACCGATGGTGGGTGTGGGGCGCGGTTTCGGTCACACAAACTTGGCGGGCTCGGAGGGAGGTCAGGTGGTGTGGCCGGCGAGGTCGACGGTGAGGTGGACGTCGGCGCTGGTGTAGATGCAGATCCGTCCGTCGTCGTCGACCTCGGCGACGACCTCGTTGCCGCCGTTGACGCCCGGTACGAAGTTGAGGCTGGCGGCGTTGGGCGGGTCGTCGAGGCACGGGTGCACCGTGGCGTAACCGATGCCGTCGGCGGCGATCGCGGTGACGTTGATGATCGCGGTGGCCAGGTCGTCGGGCAGACCCACTCGCCCGGCCACGTCGAGTTCGACCGTCGAGCCTGCCGTCCGCTTGCCGAGCCCGGCGAACGCTCCGTCGTCGGTCGTCTGGCCTGGTCGGGTGTCGAGCAGCCGAACCGGCCCGAAGGCGGCGTAGGTGCTGCCGTCGATGTAGCCGACGACGTCGATCGAGAGGTCGGTGGTCGCCGAGGTGAACACGCAGATGGAGCCGTCGGCGCTCAGCGGGGCGATGATCTCGTTGCCGCGGTTGGCCCCGGCGGTGTAGTTGAGGCTGGCCGTGTTCGGCGCCGGGTCGAGGCACGGATGGACGGTGAAGTATCCGACGCCCGCAGCACGGATCGCCGTGACGTTGACGACTGCTGCGGTGGCCGACTCCGGCACCCCGGCCCGTCCCGTCACCTCGACGAGATACTCGCTCTGCGGCTGCAACGTGCCGTCACCCTCGAACAGGCCGTCGACGGTCGCTGCTGCCGGCGTCGTGCGGGTGTCGGCCAACCGAGCCGGGCCGACGGGGGAGTAGGCCGCTCCCGCCGGGAGGTAGGCGACCACGTCGACCGCAACGTCGGTCTCGGTCGACAGGAACAGGCAGGCGTTGCCGTCGTCGTCGAGTTCGACGATCACTTCGTTGCCGAGGCTCACGCCGGCGCTGTAGTTGAGGCTCGACGTGAGCGGCGGATCGTCGAGGCAGGGATGGCCGGTGGCGTAGCCGGTGCCGGCCGGGCGGATCGCCGTGATGTTGACCACCGCGGCCGTCGCATCGGCCGGAACGCCGGCCCGACCGGCGATGTCCACGGTCACTGCCGAACCGTCGCCTTGCCGGCCGACGCCTTGCTGCTGTCCGTCGATCGTGGTGAGGCCGACGCCGACTCGGCTCTCCAGCAGCCGGGCCGGCGCGACCGGTGCGAACACCGTGGAACCGCTTGGACCCACGGGAACCGTGGTCGGCGTCGTGCCACCCGGCACCGTCGTCGTGCTGCCCGGCACCGTGGTCGTCGTGGTCGTGGTCGTCGTGGTCGTTGTGGTGGTGGTCGTCGTCGTGGGGGTTGCCGCCGGCCCGCTGAGTGCGACCGGATCGGGCGACAGTGCGAGCGGGACACCGCCCGTCTCGCCGTCGTCGTTGCGGCCCCAGCAGGCGACGGCGCTTGCAGTCGCCACGCAGAAGGAGTCGTATCCGGCGATCGACACCACCCCGGACGGAACGGCCACCGTCACCGGCGTCGGTGCGTCGATCAGCGTGCCGTCGCCCATCTGGCCGTGAGAGTTCTGCCCCCAGCACGACACGGCGCCTCCGGTGCGCAGTGCACACGAGCCGCTCTGTCCGGCGGCCAACTCGCTCGCGTCGGTCACCCCGAGGACGTCGACGGGTTCGGTGGCGAAGCCGAAGCTTCCATCGCCGACGTACACCGCTGAACCCCAGCACTCCGCCTGACCCGTGCCCGTGATCGCACAGCTGTGCGTCGACCCCGCGACGATGTCGGTCGCATCGGTGATGCCGGTCACCGTGACCGGCACGTTCGACGAGGCTTGGTTGCCGTCGCCCAACTGGCCTTGGAGCCCTGATCCCCAGCACTTGACGGCGCCGCCGTCGATGGCGCACACGTGATTGTTGCCGACGGCGACCTTCGTCGCCGATGCGATGCCCGACACGGTCACGGGTGTCTCGGACTGGGCGAAGGCGCCGTTGCCGAGCTGGCCGGAGAGACCGTTGCCCCAGCACTTCACCGCGCCGCCTTCGATCGCGCAGGTGGTCTGGCCTCCTGCAGCGACCTCGGTCGCCGCGGTGACTCCCGAGACGGTGACGACGCCGGTGCTGACGCCGACGCCGTCGCCGAGCTGGCCGGAATTGTCATTGCCCCAGCACACGATGTCGCCCGTCGTGCGTCGCGCACACGCATGGGTCGAACCGACGGCGACGTCGCTGGCATCGGAGACCCCGGTGATGGTCACGAACGCATCGCTGGCCTGCCCGGTTCCGTTCTGGAGTTGATCGGAGCTGTTGGCACCCCGGCATCGGACCTGCGCCAAATTGTCGACGAGACAGAGGTTGTACTGGTCGATGTCGATGGCAGCCGGTGCGTTGAGCGTGAGCGCCGACGGGCTCGGATTCGACATGACGCCACCGAACTCGACTTCGCCGTGCGAGTTGCGGCCCCAGCAGTGGACCGCTCCGGCTGCGCTGCGCGAGCACGCGGCCTGCTCGGTGAGCGACACTTCCGCCACGTCGGCCGGTGTCGCCAGCGTGACGGGTGACGCGGAGGTCGTGGTGGTGCCGTCGCCGAGCATGCCGTGGCTGTTGAAACCGCTGCAGGTTCGCTCGCCTGACGTCAGGACGGCGCACGTCACGCGGTCGCCGGCGTCGATGCTGATCGCTGTGGCCACACCCAGCGCGACGACCGGCGTCGGTGAGCTGGCGGTGTTGCCGACACCGAATCCGCCGTTGCTGCCGTTGCCCCAACACATCGCCGTGCCGTCGTCGAGGACGGCGCACGAGTGCGACTTCCCGACGCCGATGTCGACCACGCCCGACAGTCCGGCGACCGTGACCGGGGTGCCCGAGTCGGTTCCGGAGGTGCCGTCCCCGAGTTGGCCGGAGAAGTTGTTGCCCCAGCAGCGCACCGTCGTGTCGCCGAGCAGCGCACAGGTGTGCCGATCCTCGGAGTCGAGGAGCGCGACGTCGCTGAGACCGACCACGGGCGTCGGAGTGGCCTCGACCGAGCCGGTCACCGTGCCGTTGCCGATCTGGCCGTCGACGTTGCTCGATCCCCAGCACGACGCGGTGAGGTCGACGTGGACGACGCACGCGAACGACGTTCCGGCCGAGATGCTCTCCGCTGGAGCCAGGCCCGGCACGGTCTGTGGCATCGACACACTGGTCTGGGCGGTGACACCGTCACCGAGGCGACCGCCGTTGAGGCCCCAGCACGACACGTCGCCGGTCACGTGGACAGCGCAGGTGAAGAGGTCGCCCACCGCCACCGATTCGGCGTCGGAGATCCCGACCACGGGAGCTGGTGGCTCATCCACCGCCGTGATCGTGCCTCGACCGAGTTGTCCTCGATCGTTTCGACCCCAGCACTCGATCGTGCCGTCGGTGAGCACCGCACAGCTGTGGTCGCGGCCGGCCACGACCGTTTTGCCCGGCAGCGCCGCGGCGCTCGTGGTGGTCGAACCGATCGGCGAGATCACCAGGAGGCCGACCAGCAGGGGGACGATCGCGAGCAGGCGTTTCATGCTCGCCATCGTCCGCGAGCGGCGTAAACCGATCGTTAATCGCCACGTCGGTCTCGCTGATCGCTGTTCGAGCGCCCCGCCGGAGCAGAGCACCGGAAGCGAGTGATCTACCATCGCGATCATGAGCGATGAGCAGCACACCTCCGGGATCGAAGCGCTGGCTGACGAGCAACGGACCTTCCCGCCGTCGGAAGATTTCAAGAAGACGGCGCTGACCGTCGGCACCGAGATGTACGACGAAGCAGCGCAGGACGACGAAGCGTTCTGGGCGCGCCAGGCCACCGAACTCGTCTCGTGGAGCAAGCCGTGGGACACGGTGCTCGACTGGCAACTCCCCGACGCGAAGTGGTTCGTCGGCGGTGAGCTCAACGTGTCGTACAACTGCATCGACCGACACGTCGAGGCCGGCAAGGGCGACAAGGTCGCCTTCCACTGGGAAGGCGAGCCCGGCGACACGCGCACCATCACCTACGCAGAGCTCTTGGACGAGGTGTCGCAGTTCGCGAACGTGCTCAAGGGCCTCGGTGTCGAGCAGGGCGACCGAGTCAACATCTACATGCCGATGATCCCCGAGGCGGCGGTGGCGATGCTGGCCTGTGCCCGGATCGGCGCTCCGCACTCCGTCGTGTTCGGCGGGTTCTCGAGCCAGTCGCTCGCCGACCGGATCGACGACGCTCAGGCGAAGGTGCTCATCACCGCCGACGGTGGCTACCGCCGAGGCGAAGTGTTCCCGCTCAAGCCCGCCGCCGACGAAGCGTGTGAGGCGTCGTCGTCGATCGAGCACGTCGTGGTCGTCAAGCGCGGCGGCAACGACGTCGCCTGGGTCGACGGGCGCGACCACTGGTACCACGAGCTGATGGAGGGGGCCTCGACCGAGTGCGCTCCCGAGCCGATGGATTCCGAAGACCTGCTGTTCCTGCTCTACACCTCGGGCACCACCGGCACGCCCAAGGGCATCATGCACACGACCGGTGGCTACATCACGCACACCACCTTCACGCACAAGTACGTGTTCGACCTGAAACCCGAGACCGACATCTTCTGGTGCACCGCCGACGTCGGCTGGATCACCGGGCACAGCTACATCGTGTACGGGCCGCTGTCGAACGGGTGCACACAGGTGATGTACGAGGGCGTGCCGAACCATCCCGGCAACGACCGCTTCTGGGAGATCATCGAGAAGTACCAGGTGTCGATCTTCTACACCGCGCCCACCGCGATCCGCACCTTCATGAAGTGGGGCGCCGAAGAGCCGGCGAAGCACGACCTCTCGTCGCTGCGCGTGCTCGGCACCGTCGGCGAACCCATCAACCCAGAAGCCTGGATCTGGTATCACGAGAACATCGGTGGCGGGAACTGCCCGATCGTCGACACCTGGTGGCAGACCGAGACCGGCGGCATCATGATCAGCCCGCTCCCCGGCGCCACCACGACGAAGCCGGGGTCGGCGACGTTCCCGCTTCCGGGCGTGACCGCCAAGCTCGTCGACGACGAGGCCAACGAGGTCGACAACGGCGGCGGCTATCTCACGCTGACCCGTCCGTGGCCAGGGATGCTGCGCGGCATCTGGGGCGACCCCGAACGCTTCCGCGACACGTACTGGTCGCGGTTCCCCGACCGCTACTTCGCCGGCGACGGCGCCAAACTCGACGACGACGGGTACCTCTGGCTGCTCGGGCGCGTCGACGACGTGATGAACGTGTCGGGCCACCGCATCTCGACCACCGAGGTCGAGTCGGCGCTGGTGTCGCACCCGGCCGTCGCCGAAGCAGCGGTGGTCGGCGCCGACGATGCCACCACCGGGCAGGCCGTGATGGCGTACGTGATCCTGCGCGGCGGCGCCGACGTCGGCGTCGAGGATCTCCGGAGCCACGTCGCGAGCGAGATCGGCGCCATCGCCAAGCCGAAGGCGATCTTCATCACGCCCGACCTCCCGAAGACGCGTTCGGGCAAGATCATGCGGCGCCTGCTGCGTGACGTGGCCGAAGGACGCAACATCGGTGACACGACGACGCTCGCCGATTCGAGCATCGTCGACGAACTGCAAGCGAAGGCCGCTGCGGCAGCCGACGACTGACCGGCGGCACACGCCACGACGAACGACCGTGTCTCCCTCGGATCCGGACCGAGGCGAACACGGGTCGTTCCCGGTTCGGTTTGCAGCAATCTTGAGTCACGACTTTCTCAAGAACGTCGAAACCACTGCCGATGACGAAGGCATGAGTTTGCTCGACGGTGCAGCCAAGTCGCCCATACCCAGCATGTCGTGGGACTCCGTCGTCAGCGACGGGAAGTCGAAGAAGTCCGACGCCGACGCGGCCTCGTCGACGCCGCCTCCACCCCCTGCTCCGCCCGCTCCTCCCACACCGTCGGCCCCGTTGCCGTCCGCATCGCTCACCGAACCAGCGGTGGAGATCGACGTGTCGCTGCGTACGAGCACCTCCGATGCCGCCGCTCCGACGCCGGCACCTCCGACTCCGGCGGCCCCGACACCGGTTCCGGCACCGGCGGCGGTTCCGCCTCCGCCCGACTTCTCGGCCTCTTCGCTCACGTTCGGCTCGTCGACACCGTCGGACCTGGGTGCTGTTCGCCCCGCCCGTCTCGAAGAACCCGACTTCGATCCGGCGGCCGAGCCCCGCCGTCGCACCGTCGAACCGATCGCCGAGCCCCTCGTAGAGCGCGACGCGGTCGCCGCTCCCGCCGAGGCCGAAGAACTGAAGATCGTCGAAGCGACGCCCGTCCCCGAACTCACCGCCGACGAGCAGGCCGACGTCGCAGCATCGAACACGAGCGAGATGCCCGTCACGGCCGCGAGCTCCGCTCCCGCACCAGCAGCCGCAGCTCCCGCACCCGCCATCCCGACACCGGCGGCCGCTCCGGCGCAGCCGAGTGGTTTCAGCCTGCCCAAGCAGGCCGCCGTCGCGCCGCCATCGGCCGGCTTCGACCCGCTCAGCGTCGACATCAGCAAGACGTCGTCGGCCGCCCCGCGCCGCCAGCGCAAGTCGGGCGGAGGTTTCGGCATCGTCGTGGTGTTGCTCCTGCTCGCCGGCCTGATCGCCGCCGGCGTGGTGTTCGGCCGCCCCTACCTCTTTCCCGACGAGTGGGACGAGAGCGCCAAGGCGTACGCCGAAGACATCGAGGCCGTGCGCGGCGTCGACTTCGTCGAACCGCTCCTCGTCGTGTCGGAACCGACCGCGGCGTACCGACTCCGTGTCGGTGACCAGTTGCTCGGCGACTGGGAGGCGGAGATGCCGATGTGGCGTGCACACGGACTCGCCGCCGGCGGTACCGAGCGCGAGGTCCTCGACTCGCTGATCGCCGAACGCTCACCCGCGATGCTGTCGGCGACCGACGGTCAGGTGTACCACGATGCGGCGCTGCCGCTCGTCGACCTCGACCCGCAGGTCACCCACGCGATGGCGATCGCCGCACTCGACCAGGACTACCGCTTCAACCAGACCGCGGCATCACGCACGCTGCTCGACGAAGCGATGACCGATGCGCACGTCTGGCAGCAGGCCACCGACATCCAGCAGCGTTCGAGCGCTCCGACCGCCATCCGGGCCACCGACGATTCACCCCTCGCGTTCCTGCCGCCCGTGCTCGACTACCGGTTGGTCGCGCCGACCGTGTTCACCGAACTACTGCCGCCGCTCGACGACGTCGGCACGAACCCGCTCGACGGCCTCGGCCGCTCCGGTCCGGGGCCGCTCGAGAGCGCGACACTCGACCTGGCGCCGCCAGCACCGCTCGGTGAAGGCGAGACGCTGGTCGACAACTACCGGACGATGGATCGGGAGTACTGGTTCATGATGTTCGCGACGCACGTCGATGTGCCCACGGCTCGGCGCATGTCGAACGAACTCTCGGCCGCATCGGTCGGCGAGTTCGGCGTGGCCGGCGACACGTGTTTCTCGTCGACCTTCCAGGCCTCGACCGCCGACGGCATCGGCGTGCTCACCAACGACCTCAACGCCTGGGTCGGGGCGGTTGCGCCCGAGTTGCAGGCCACCGTGGCACCGGTCGACGACAACACCGTCCAGGTCCGCTCGTGTGATCCCGGCGACGACTTCACGTCGAACGCCCGATTCGGTGTGGCTCGCAGCCTCATCAAGTGGCAGGCGACCGAACTCGCCACGGTCACCGGCGTGATGGAAGCGGGCGGCAGCCAGGCCCAGCTCGACGCTGCGATGGTGCAACTCGCTGCGTCCGACGCGGTGTCGCAGGTGCTCGCCGTCGAACTCACGGCATCGGCGACCGAAGTGGCCTCGGCGGCACGCACGGCCACGGCCTCGATCGTCGCAGCAGCAACCGCGCCACCGGCACCCGTCGAGGAGTGATGCCGCGCAGCCGTCGGCTGCCCAACCACCGGTGATCGACCGTCGCCGACGGTCGATCAGTCGCGGAAGTTCTCGAACTGCAGGGGGATGCCGATCTCGTCGCTCGCCTTGAGCAACGCCATCGTCTCCTGCAGCGCATCGCGCTTCTTGCCGTTGACGCGGATCGACTCGCCCTGCGTTTGACTCGAGATGCCCTTGGGGGCCTTCTCCTTGATCATCTTGTTGATGATCTTGGCCTTCTCCTGCGAGATGCCGACCGCGATCGTCATGACCTGACGAACGGTGTTCTGGGTGGCTTCCTGGATGTCGCCGTAGTCGACGCCGCGGAGTGACACGCCACGCTTCACGAGCTTCTCCTCCATCACGGTGCGCAGTGCGTCGAGCCGATCGCGGCTCGAGGTGTGCAGCGTGATGACGAGTTCGTTCTGTTCGATGGTCGAGTTCGTGTTCTTGAAGTCGAACCGGTTGGCGATCTCTCGCTGCGCTTGGTCGACAGCGTTCTTCACTTCTTGACGATCGACTTCGGACACCACATCAAAACTTGCCATGTGTGCAACCGTAGCGTTGCGTGGGTACGATGTTCTCGCCCTGTTCGACGGACTGCGGTCGGTGGAGATATCCACCATCGTCCGACGGATGGGGACCACAACTGGGTCGGTGTCCGAGCGGCCAAAGGAAGCAGATTGTAACTCTGCCGGCGTATGCCTTCGTAGGTTCAAATCCTACTCGGCCCACTGAGAGCACTTTCCGAAGCGAGCATCGCCTCGCCATGCGGAACGCTCGAGTCTGAGAGCCCGTCAGCTTCGGCTGGCGGGCTCGTGACGTTTTCGGCGAGCCGTTCAGGTGACGTCGTAGCCCAACTCGCCGAAGCCGCAGCCGGTCAGGCCGTGCGCCCGGACGAGGCCCATGATGGCGCGGCTCACCACGATCGTGCCGCGGAGCGGAAACCGGAACAGGTCGACGTAGTCGGTCAGGCGGATCGAGCGCGGTTCGACTCGTGTGCCGTCCGCGCGTTCTTGCGCCGCCCAGACCGCCTCGGTGTACGCGTCGAGCGACGCGAACCTGACGATGTCGCCGGCGTCGCGCGCTCGGCCGTCGACGAACTCGCTGTGCGCCCAATCGATCAGATCTCGTTGCTCGACTGAGAGGTGCACGAGGTCTCGTCGATGGTCGGCATAGCGGCGGTTCACCGTGAACGGATGGGCCACGACACCGGCCGAGCGGAACGCCGCGAGGCGCTCTGCAGTGCGCGGCGAGACGAACAACCCACGGTGGGCGAGAAACGAGCACGACACGAAGTCGGTCGGGGTCGCCCCCGTCTTCATGAGCAGGTCGTCGAGCGCGACGTCGTCGGCGTCGAGGTGCGTGACGTCGGAGCGTCCTTCGACACCGTTGATCTGCGGATGGTCGACACCCATGATCTCGGGGTCGGCACTGATCCGGAGTTCGGCGTAGTGGGGGAGTGAGGGCTGCTCGGGCAGCGGGTGGAACTCGTCGGGGAAGCGCTGGTCGAGATCGGCACGGTGCGGGAACACGTCGGTCAGGAACGTGCGCAAGCCTGTCGCCACGCTGACCGCCATCGGATCGTTCGCGTCGACCCCTTCCGGGACGGAGAGGTCGTGGTCGTCGCCGCCGAGTCGGACCGCGAGTTGGTGGGGCGAGGCCGACAGCCCCGAACGTTCCATCACCACGCGCGTGACGGCGTTGTTCGTCGACGCATAGGGGGTGACGTGCAGGGCGAACTCGTCGGTGCCGAAGCGGAGAGAACCGACGCGGGTCGAGACCTCCATGCCGGTCGCTGCGACGAACGATCGAACGAACTCCGCGTCGAGCAGACGATTGAGATTGCCCGCCATGGCGCCAGTGTACGAGTGGGTGGTCGAGCGGGAGATCCAGACGGCCGGGCGGAGCACGCCGGAGCGCTTCTAGGCTCGGCGCATGGCCCAGATCGACGTGTTGGTGGAGCGGATCACGGCGGGTGACGCCGACTTCATCCACGACCCGTACCCGACCCTCGACGAGTTGCGCGAAGCGACGCCCATCGTCTGGAACGAGGCGACGCAGCAGTGGATGGTGACCCGATTCGCCGATGTCTCGGCCGCGCTCAAGAACCGCAGCCTGGGTCGCGACTACACGCATCGATTCACCCACGAAGAGCTGGGCCGCGAGGCGCCCGACGCTCGATGGGCTCGGTTCAACGAGCACGAGCGTTGGTCGCTGCTGTCGATCGAGCCGCCCGATCACACGCGCCTGCGCCGCCTGGTGTCGAAGGTGTTCACCCCGCGCTCGGTGAACCGTCTCGCCGACGACATCGCCCGCTTCTCCGACGACCTGCTCGACCGGTGCGACGAGCTCGGCACGTTCGATCTGCTCGCCGACTACGCGCAGCCGTACTCGGTGGCGGTGATCTGCTCGATGCTCGGCGTGCCGACCGTCGACACCCAACGGCTCCTCGACTGGTCGCATGCGATCGTCAAGATGTACGAGTTGTCGGCCTCCGACGACACGAAGCGAGCCGCCGACGACGCGGCAGCGGAGTTCATCGAGTACACCCGAGCGCTGATCGCCGAGAAACGAGCGCACCCCGACGGGTTGCTCGTGTCGGAACTCGCCCGCGTCGAAGACGAAGGTGACACGCTCACCGAGGCCGAGATCATCTCGACCACGATGGTGCTCCTCGAAGCCGGTCACGAAGCCACCGTCAACACGCTCGGCAACGGGTTCCGAGCGCTCATGCACCATCGCGACCAGTGGGAACGCGTCACGTCGGGCGCAGTCACATACGCGTCGGCGGTCGAAGAACTGCTCCGGTTCGACGCTCCACTGCACATGTTCGAACGGTGGGTGCTCGAACCCGGCGTTGAGATCGCCGGCCAGCGGCTGGAGGTCGGCGACGAGATCGCCATGCTCTTCGGCTCGGCACAGCGAGACCCGCGTCGCTTCGACGATCCCGACACCTTCGACGTGGGCCGAGACGACCCGGCGCACGTCGGATTCGGCGGCGGCATCCACTTCTGCATCGGCGCGCCGCTCGCCCGACAGGAGCTGGCCCGATCGGTGCAGGGGTTCGCCGAACGCTTCCCCGACCTGCGCCTCGTGGTCGAACCCACGTACCACCCCACCTTCGTGATCCGCGGACTGACCGAGTTGCGCCTGTCGACCAGCTGATCGCCCGGTGGTGCACACGGAGCATGAACGTCACGCCCTGTGCCGGCGTCCCCGCTGAGTGTCGCCGCCACCTCAAGATTCGTAGCAGACTGTCGAAAGATGGACATGGAGGAATCGGGCGAGTCCGAACGCCCGTCGGGGTGGTCGTTTCCGGCTCGGACGACGGCGTACTTCATCGTCGTCTCCGCCCTCTCGATGGGCCTGCTCGCCTTCATCGGACTCGGTGAGATCCGCGAGATCAACCACGACAACGCCGAGATCAGGGTCGATCGGGCGGCGCGAGCTGCGGCCGCGCTGTTCGAGCAGCAGCACAGCGAGTTCGCCGTCGACTGCTCGGTCGACGGGTCGCCCGTCGTGATCAAGATCGATTCGATCGATCGGCTCGAACCCGCTCCGTCGTGGGACTCGCTCCTCGACACCGTCGCGCAGGTCAACCAGGGCGCGGCGAACATCTTTCGGTACAACGCCGAGTCAGCGGCCTTCGATCGGATCTCGACGACGTTCACCGATGCGTCGGGCGCTCGTCTGGGCAACTCGCAGGTCGAGCCGGGCATCATCGCCGAGGGCCACCCGGCGTACGACTCGCTCGTCGACAGTCAGCCGTACAGCGGCGAAGTGCCCGTCGCCGGCCGCTCCCGCTACGCCTACCTGGTGCCCATCGTCGACGGGGCCGAGGCGACGGTCGGCATCCTGGCGGTCGACGTCGGATTCGTCGACGACCTCACGGTGAGCAACTCCCAGGCCGCGAGACGCGTGCTGATCACCATGATCGTCCTGCTGTCGGTGATGGCGGCGTCGGGCATCGTGGTGATGTTCTTCGCGTTCCGCCCCATGAACCGGTTGATCAAGGTCGCGCACGACGTCGGATCGCCGGGCGCGTCGACGGCGGTGGGCCTCACCGATCGTCGCGACGAGATCGGCTATCTCGCGAGCGGACTCGCGAAGGTGGTCGAACTCCGCGACGATCTCGAGCACCGCGCGTACAACGACGACCTGACCGGGGTGCCGAACCGTGCCGCCTTCGTGCGCGAGCTCGACGAACGCATCAGCCGGTTCCGCACCGTCGACGAGCCGGCGACCCTCGGTTTCGCGCTGCTCATCATCGACCTCGACTCGTTCAAGGCGGTCAACGATGCCTTCGGCCATCAAGCGGGTGACGAACTGCTCAAGTCGGTGATGAGGTCGCTCGGCGAGGCACTGCTGCCGGGCGAGTTCCTCGCTCGCCTCGGAGGTGACGAGTTCGCACTGCTGACCGCGCCGGGCGACATCGCCCCGGAGGCGATCGAGGCCGCAGCCCAGCGAGTCACTCGCAGCGTCACCGAGGTGCGCCAGACGCGTGCCGGCGAGACCACGATGACGGCGAGTGTCGGTGTCGCCGTGCTCCCGGAGCATGGAGTCAGCATCGAGACCGCCATGACCAACGCCGACCTCGCGCTCTACGCCGTGAAGCGCAACGGTCGAGGCCATTGGCAGCTGTACTCGCCGAGCATGTCATCGTCGAACCAGCGGCGGATCCACCTCGCCTCCGAGCTGCGGCGTGCGCTCCACGAGCACGAGATCAGCCTCGAGTACCAGCCGCTCTACGCCGCCACCGACGGACAACTGCGATCGGTCGAGGCGCTGGCCCGCTGGCACCACGTCGTCGAAGGGCCGATTCCGCCGGTCGAGTTCGTCGCCGCCGCCGAGAACGCCGGCCTCATCAGCGCGCTCGGCGAGTACGTCATCGAGGCGGTCTGCGCACAGATCGGACGGTGGTGCGACGATCAGCTCGACACTCCGGTCGTCGCCGTCAACGTGTCGACGATGCAGCTCTGGCAGCCGGAGTTCCTCGAGATGCTGCGAGCGTCGATTCGCCGCCACGGGGTCGAGCCCGGTCGTCTGTGCCTGGAGATCACCGAGAGCGTGGTGGTGCAGCGCGACGACGCCAAGACGCGTCGCCTGCTCGACGACATCATCGCGCTCGGCGTGACGCTGTCGATCGATGACTTCGGAACGGGCTACTCGTCGCTCAGCTACCTGCACGACCTCCCGGTGCAGCAGGTCAAGATCGATCGAATGTTCCTCGCCGAAGCGTCGCGCGACCCGAAGAAGGCGCAGCTCTTCGCCGGGATCATCTCGCTCGGGCTCAACCTCGGCCTCGACGTCGTGATCGAGGGTGTCGAGACCTTCGCCGACCTCGAACTGGCCAGGCGCCACGGCGCACACCTCGTCCAGGGCTGGTTCCTCGATGCGGCGATGCCCGCCGACATCGTGTCGGAGCGATTCGGCACCATCGCGGCGCCGTGGGTGGGCACACAGCTCGCCTTCGATCCGCCTCCTGCCTGAACCGCAGTACCTCGATTGGCACTCTCGCTTGCCGGTTGCCAACTCCGATCGCGAGGCGTAGTGTTGGCACTCGGTTTGAGGGAGTGCCAAAGCGTGTGTGACCTCAAGCGTGACTCGAAGTCGAGTCGAACCAATCCGCACTGAAATTCACTACGTGAACTGCCAATGGAGGCATGAAACATGAACCTGAAGCCACTCGATGACCGCATCGTGGTCCGGCCTGCCGAGGCCGAGACGCAGACCGCATCCGGTCTGGTCATCCCCGACTCCGCCAAGGAAAAGCCGCAGCAGGGCGAAGTGCTCGCCGTCGGCCCGGGCAAGCGCTCCGAGACCACTGGCGAACTGATCGAAGTCGGCATCAACGTCGGTGACATCGTCATGTACAGCAAGTACGGCGGCACCGAGGTCAGCTCGGGCGGAGAAGACCTGCTCGTCCTGAACAGCCGCGACGTGCTCGCCATCGTCGGCTGACCCCTCCACACCAATCGCAACACTTTCCCCACTCGCCAATACATCCGCTAGGAGACAACTGATATGGCAAAGATTCTGAAATTCGACGACGAGGCGCGCCGCGCACTCGAAGCCGGTGTCAACAAGCTCGCTGACGCCGTCAAGGTCACCATCGGCCCCAAGGGTCGCAACGTCGTGCTCGACAAGAAGTTCGGCGCTCCGACGATCACCAACGACGGTGTGTCGATCGCCAAGGAGATCGAGCTCGAAGACGTGTTCGAGAACATGGGCGCCCAGCTCGTGAAGGAAGTCGCCACCAAGACCGACGACATCGCCGGTGACGGTACGACCACCGCGACCGTGCTCGCTCAGGCCATGGTCACCGCCGGCATGCGCAACGTCGCCGCCGGCGCCAACCCGATGGCCATCAAGAAGGGCATCGAGGCCGCTGTGGCCGCCGCTGTCGAGTCGATCCAGAGCCAGGCCAAGGACGTCGACGACAAGAGCGACATCGCTTCGGTCGCCACCATCTCGGCCGCCGACGCTTCGGTCGGCGAAGTCATCGCCGACGCCATCGACAAGGTCGGCAAGGACGGCGTGGTCACGGTCGAGGAGTCGAACACGTTCGGCACCGAGCTCGACTTCACCGAGGGCATGCAGTTCGACAAGGGCTACCTGTCGCCGTACTTCGTCACCGACACCGAGCGCCAGGAAGTCGTCCTCGAAGACGCCTACATCCTCCTGCACAGCGCCAAGATCTCGACCGTCCAGACGATGCTGCCGACCCTCGAGGCCGTCATGCAGACCGGCAAGCCGCTGGTCATCATCGCCGAAGACATCGAAGGCGAAGCGCTCGCCACCCTCGTGGTCAACAAGATCCGCGGCACGTTCAACGCTGCTGCCGTCAAGGCCCCGGGCTTCGGCGACCGCCGCAAGGCGATGCTGCAGGACATGGCCGTCCTCACCGGTGGCCAGGTCATCAGCGAAGAAGTCGGCCTCAAGCTCGACAACGTCACGCTCGACCTGCTCGGTACCGCCAAGCGCGTCGTGATCACCAAGGACAACACCACCATCGTCGACGGTGGTGGCGAGAGCTCCGACATCGAAGCTCGTGTCAACCAGATCAAGGCCGAGATCGAGAACACCGACTCCGACTGGGATCGTGAGAAGCTCCAGGAGCGTCTCGCGAAGCTGGCCGGTGGCGTTGCGCTCATCAAGGTCGGCGCTGCCACGGAAGTGGAGCTCAAGGAGAAGAAGCACCGCATCGAAGACGCCGTGTCGTCGGTTCGTGCGGCCATCGAGGAAGGCGTGGTCGCCGGTGGCGGCACCGCCCTCATCCGTGCCCGTGGCGCCGTGCAGAAGGTCGTCGACTCGCTCGACGGTGACGAGAAGACCGGCGCCAAGACGGTGTGGACCGCGCTCATCGCGCCGGGCCTCAACATCGCCAACAACGCCGGCCTCGAAGGCGCTGTCGTCGTCAAGGAAGTCGAAGCCGCTGAGGGTTCGATGGGCATGAACGCCGCGACGGGCGAGATGATGGACCTCATCGCTGCGGGCATCATCGACCCGGCCAAGGTGACCCGTGCGGGTCTCCAGAACGCTGCGTCGATCGCCGCGATGGTCCTCACCACCGAGTGCCTCGTCGCCGACGAGCCCGAAGACGACGCCGGCATGGGTGGCATGCCCGGCGGCGGCATGGGCGGCATGGGCGGCATGATGTGACCGTTCGGCGGGACTCCGTCCCGCCACGCTGACTCCGTCAGCTCGAAGCCGACTTCGTCGTCTTCACGTTCAGTCAAAAGGGGAGCCGGCTTCGAGCCGGCTCCCCTTTTGCGTTCTTCGAACGCGCTGGCGGTCACGGCGGTTCGTTCCGGTCGTCAGTTCCATCGCCGACAGACTCGCCGTGTGGCGCTGCGCGCTGCGGGGCGACTCCCGCTTCGATACAGGGTGATTTCTGGCCTGGCCAAATATCACCCTCACGCGACGACATCTGGCCTGGCCGGATATCACCCTCGGACGGTTTGTCTCTGAGACAAAGCGTCCGGCGCGGGTACCCTCGCCACGTATGGCGAGCGAACCGAGAGGAGCGATGCGGCCGTTCTGGCTGCATCAAGGGGTCGAGTACCTCATCGGCGCCGTGTTCGTGTCGTCGAGCATCCAGAGCGAAACGCCGGCGGTCCCGGCCGCGCTCGGTGTGGCGATCATGATCAACGCCGCGCTCACCATCGGACCGGCGGGAGCGTTCCGTCTCTACGGCCGCAAGCTGCATCGCATCATCGACATCGCCATCATCGCTGCCGTCGTCGTCGCCGCCGTGCAACCGACGATCGCGCTCGGCGACAATGCTCGCGTGCTGATGGTGCTGCTCGCCGTGGTGCTCGCGTTCGTGTGGTGGAACACCGACTTCGCCACCCGTGACGAACGCAAGGAGCGACGGCGTAGCGCCAAGTCGCAGCGCAAGAAGCCGGCGCGGCCGACCAGCGAAGAGGTCGGACAGAAGGCCGGTCGCATCGTCGGCGACGGCATCAACATGGCCAAGCGCGTGAAGAAGAACCTGTCGGCCGACGACGACACCTCCGCCGACTGACCGCACTCGACCGACTCGTAGACTTCACACCGTGAAAGGGCTGAACGATCGGTGACGATGACGAACGGCGCCAACGCTCGACCCGACGGAACTCCCCGTCGCCGAGGCGGCCGCCAGACCATCCCGCGTCCGCCCAGCGCGGTCGAGGAGTACGAGACCCCCTGGCCGCTCGGGGCGACGTGGTCGGTCGACGAACTGACCCGACCGGTCATCGACACGCCCGCCCCGATCGCACCGACGTTTCCCGAGGCGAAGCACTCGGCGGTGCTCCTGGTGCTCGCCGACGGCCCGGCCGGGGCCGAGGTGCTCCTCACCCGTCGATCGATGCAGCTGCGCAACCACAAGGGTGAGATCAGCTTCCCGGGAGGCCGCTGCGACCCGGGGGAGTCGCCGATCGAGACGGCGCTGCGCGAAGCGCACGAGGAGGTCGGGCTCTCACCGCAACGACCGACGGTGGTGGGCGAACTCGGTCACCTCTCGACGTTCGTGTCGAAGAGCTACATCGTGCCGATCGTGGCGACGCTCGACGACCGCCTCGAGCTCGAACCGAAGACGATGGAAGCCGACCGGGTGATGTGGACGCCGATCGCCGAGCTCACCCGTCCGGGCACGTACCACCGCGAGCGTTGGGGCCTCGCGCCGGTCGACCGGCCGCTCCACTTCTTCCACCTCGACGACGAGACCGTGTGGGGCGCCACCGCCCACATGCTCGTCGAGTTGCTCTCGCTGCAGTCCTGACCCGGCCGCCGTCGAAGGTCGTCCGTCAACTGGTGCGTCAACTGGTGTCTGACACCGAATGACGGGCTGGGGTCAGGCGCCCCAGCCGCCGGAGAAGTCGAAGAACTGACCGGTCTGGAAGCGGTTGGAGCCGTCGAGGAGACCAGCCGTGACGCTCGACAGTTCGTCCATCGTGCCGAGTCGGCGCAGCGGGACCTGCGCTTCGATCATGGCCCGACGTTCGGGGTCTCCGTCGGCCCGCGACGCCTTGAGGAAGCCCGGGAAGTCCATGTAGTTGGTGCCGATCGCGTTGACCTGCACGCCGTGGCGAGCGTGTTCGAGACCGACGGCACGCACGATGCCGTTCGCTCCGGCTCGGGTGCCGCCGTAGATCGACACCATCGGGTCGGGACGCCCGCCGGTGGCCGACGTGAACACCACGCACTGCCCGGCGCCGGCCGCGACCATCGGGGGCAGCACCGCCTGGAGTCCGTGGAACACCATGTCGAGGTTGGTGGCCTTGACCTTGGCCCACTGGTCGTCGGTCATGTCGAGGAACTTGCCGGTGACGATGAGTCCGGTGACCAGACATGCCGAGTCGAGCCGTCCAAATCGTTCGAGTACCCGCTCGATCATCGACTGGTTGCCGGTTCGGGTGGTGAGATCGACGTCGCTGATCGTGAGCACGTCGGCGCCGCGCTTCGCGAGGTCGGCGATCTGGCTGTCGAACGATTCCTCGACGCCGACCATCGTGCCGTCGCCGGCCGTGCCGTGGAGCACGAGATCGAACCCGCGGTCGGCCATGGTGCGGGCGAGGGCCGGACCGACGTACCCGGTGGCCATGGTGATCAGTGCGACTGGACGGTTCTCGGCGTTCGACATCGTCCGATGTTTGCACCTCGCCGACGACCGCGACGACTCACTGCCGAGGCGTCGGGGCTACGGTCCAGGAGGCGGGTTCGAGGAGGCGCTTGTGAACGAGGTCGTCGATCGTGCGAACGACCTGCGCCAGTGGTGGCTCGTCGAGCCCGAAGGTCTCGGCATATCGCTCGGCGATCGTGACCGCGTCGGTGGCACCGTCGCAGAGCATGAACACGACCGCTGCCGACGGATTGAGGTGATGCGCGGCCGAAGCCGTGGGTTCGAACACGACCAGGCCGTCGTCGGCCTCCGCGAGGTCGAGATCGTCCGCCTGTGCCGGCCCGGGGCGACGGATCGACCGTCGAACCGTCTGGTCGAGCAGTTCGCGTGCCGCGGTCGCCACATGCGGCTTCGCGTAGCGGTCGGCCACGAGTTCGAGGCCGCTTCGGCTCAGCGACGCTCGCATCGCCGGGTCGTCGAGCAGGTCGACGATGCGCACTGCGAACGACGCAGCGTCGTCGGCGACGAGCACGTGGACGCCGTCTCGAGCGTCGAGGCCTTCGACGCCGAGACTCGTCGTCACGACGGGCACGCCGTGCGCCCACGATTCGAGGATCTTGATGCGCGTTCCCGAGCCGCTGAGGATCGGGGCGACGGTGCACCTCGAACGCTCGAGTAGAGCGCCGAGATCGTCGACGAAGCCGATGCCGTGGTCGAGGTCGTCGCTGCCGGTGCCGCACACGACGAGTTCGGCGTCGGGGACCAGGCGTGACACGAGCGGCCAGACCTCGGTGCTGAGCCAACGCGCTGCGTCACGATTCGGCGCGTAGTCGAGGTTGCCGAACATCGTGACAATCGGCGGGTGAGTCGGGGGAGCGGCCGGCTCGGCGACGGGCGAGCTCGGGGCGACGTTCGGCACGATCGCGGTCGACCCGAATCCCGACGCGCTGACGAGGAGGTCGGTGTGCGGAGCGAACCAGTCGATCATCACGCGGTGCTGTCGGGCGAGGTCGTGTTCGCCACGCGAGTCGTGGAACGCCACATCGTCGTCGTCGAGGTCGACGACGAGGCACGCCGGCGAGCCGCCGCGCAGACCCACGGCGAACGGTCCGAGATACGAACGAAAGCCGACGATCAGATCGAAGGGTGGAGCGGTCTCCCCGGTCAGGACGCCGAGGTACTCCGACGCGAGCAGCGAGCGCTCTGGGAACACCGCGTTCTCGATCGGCATCGGCTCGACGACCCGGAACTCGCCGAGCTCGGGTTGAGCGTCGACGACCGGGGACGGGGTGCTGACCGGGACCACGAACGTCGTGAGGTCGCCCATCTCGGCGAGCGTTTCGCGCCAGAAACGAGCGCGCAACGATGATCCGTTGCCGGCCAAACCGGGGTCGAACGGAGTTGCGAGGGCGATCCGCACGATCGTTAACCTACCGATCGTGCCGGATCGAATTCGCTACGCGTGCGAGTGGACGCCGGCCGGCATCGGCGTTGCTGCTCAGCGTTGCATCCGCTCGCTCGTGGCGGCCGGCGCCGACGTGGCGTGGGAGCCGCTCGTCGCCCTGGGCGGCCCTGGTCGTGATCGCGCGCTCGACTCGTCGGCGGCGCCGGCGTGGATGAGGGCGCTGCGCCGACCCGAATCTCCCGACGACGTACTCGTCTTGCACAGCGTGCCGGCGAAGTGGTCGTCGGTGTCCGAATCGTTGCCGGCCCGACACCGAATCGGACACTCGGTGTGGGAGCTCGAAGACCTCCCGCTGCAGTGGCGCTTCGAGATGTCGTGCGTCGATGAGTTCTGGGTCCCGACGGAGTGGAATCGTCGGACCTTCGAGCGAGCGTTCGACAAGCCGGTCCACGTCGTGCCGCACGCGATCGAGCTCGTCGAGCCGTGTGCGCCTCCGATCACCATTCCCGACGGGGTCGCCATCGTCACGGTCGTGTCGGCGTGGGATTGGCGCAAGCGTCCCGATCGGGCGATCGAGGCGTTCTGTCGAGCGTTCACCGCAGCCGACGATGTCGTGCTGGTCGTCAAGACGTGGCCCCACAGCATGCAGTGGCCGGGCTTGCCGGAGTCGCCGGCTCAGATGATCGCCGCGCTGTTGAGCCGCTATCCCGATGCTCCGCGGGTGCTCGTCGAGACGGCGACGTGGAGCGATGCCGAGATCGCCGGGCTGCTCGAACGGTCGGCGTGCACGTTGTCGCTCACGGCGTCGGAGGGCTGGGGGCTGGCCGCGTTCGATGCAGCGTCGCTCGGTGTGCCCGCGATCATCACCGGGTACGGCGGTCACGTCGAATACCTCGGCACCGACTACCCGGGCCTGATCCCGTTCGAGATGGTCCCGACGTACCACGCCGACACGACGCTCTTCGAGCGCGGGACGCGGTGGGCACACGCCGACATCGATGCCGCGATCGACGTGTTGCGCAGCGTCGTCGACGGATCAGCGACAGCGCTGCTCGATCGAGCGAAGCAGCTCGGACCCGAGCTCCGCGACCGCTACTCCGCCGACAGCGTGGCGGCGGCCGCGCTCGGCGCGTGCCCAGAGCGAGTTCGGCCATCGTCGACCGTTCGCGCCTCGACAGCCACCGTTTCGGCGGAGCCGCCCGAGGTGGTCGTGCTGACTCCGCTGAAGGACTCGGCACACCGGGCTCCCGCGTATGTCGACCGGATCCTCGGCTTGGAACACCCGGCCGAGCGTCTGTCGGTCGCCGTGCTCGTCAGCGACAGCGTCGACGGCACCGCGGCCGCGTTCCGTTCAGAGTTCGAACGGCTCACCGATGCCGGGATCAGGTGGTCGGTGTTCGAGCGCGATTTCGGATACCGGATGCCGGAGGACGTTGAGAGGTCGGACGCGCGGCATCAGGTCGATCGACGGACCGTGTTGGCGAAGAGTCGCAATCAGCTCCTGTCTCGCGGTCTCGGTGACGCCGAGTGGGCGCTCTGGCTCGACGGCGACGTCGTCGACTTCCCGTCAGACGTCATCGCGCAACTGCTCGCGGTGGGCGAGGACGTCGTGCACCCGAACTGCTTCGACTCGAAGGGTGCGTTGTTCGACCTCAACGCCTGGACCGACCAGGGCCTCTTCCATCTCGACGACTACGCGGGGACCGGGCTCGTCGAACTCCACGCAGTCGGCGGGACGATGCTGCTCGTCAACGCCGACCGTCACCGCGACGGCCTCATCTGGCCGGCCTATCGACATGGCATCTTCAACTCACGCGTTCGCACCGATCCGTCGTTGGTCGGACGCGACGAACTCGGTGAGATCGAGACCGAGGGTCTCGCGATCATGGCCAACGACATGGGGATCGCGTGTTGGGGCCTGCCGGACCTGCACATCCGACACGAGTAGCGAGCGCGTCAGTCAGGTGTCGACGACGCGCTGTTCGCCAGTTCGCTGAGCAGCTGCCACGCGTCGGCGACGTCGTCGAACGTCGTCGCTGAGGCGCCGATCGACACGCGCAACGTCGAGCGACCGTCGAGCACCGTTCGGGTGAACAGCACCGTTCCGGTCGCGTTGGCGGCGTCGATGAGGGCGTCGGTGAGCGCATTGGACTCGTCGATGGTCGCGCCTCGGCGGGCGATGCAGAGCAGGTTCAGCGGGTGCGGTGCGACGATGTCGAAACGGTCGTCGGCGCCGACGAGGGCGGCGAGTTGCTGCGTCCAACCGACCTGCCGGCGAATCATCTGTTTGGTTGGCTCGACCCCGTCGGTGCGGAGTGCGAACCAGAGCTTGAGCGCTCGGAACCGTCGGCCGAGCGGCACCTGCCAGTCGCGGTAGTCGATCGCTGCGCCCGCTTCGGCGGCCGCCGACTGGAGGTAGGGCGGCAGGATGCTCAGCGCCCCGATCAGTGAGGCGCGGTCGGCGGTCCAGAACAGGTTGCAGTCGAAGTTGATGCCCATCCACTTGTGTGGGTTGGTCGAGTACGAATCGACGCGGTCGAGCCCATCGTTGACCCAGCGGTACTCGGGTTCGAGCGCGGCGATTCCGGACATGGCGGCGTCGACGTGGAGCCACACCTCGTCGCGTTCGCACACGTCGGCGATCTGCTCGATCGGGTCGAACGCCATCGACGAGGTGGTGCCGTTCGTCGCGCAGACGAAGAACGGCGTGAGCCCGGCGGCGCGGTCGGCGGCGATGAGCTCGCGCAACGACTCGGGGCGCATCGCGAACGAGTCGTCGTGCTCGACGACGCGAAGATGGTCGGTGCCGATGCCGGCGATGCGGAACCCCTTCTCGATGCTCGAGTGAGCTTGAGAGGTGGCGTAGCCGACGAGTCGGGTCGTGTCGCCGTCGGCGTTGACGTCGCCGTTGGTCACCTTCCAGCGTGCAGCGAGCATGGCGACGAGCGTGGCCTCGCTCGCGCTGCCCTGGATCACGCCACCACCGTGCTCGCTCTGCGAGTGGAACCGAGCGGGAAGTCCGAGCAGTTCGTGCATCCAGTCGACCATGAGCGTTTCGAGTTCGGTGGCGGCCGGCGAGGTCGCCCACGCCATCGCGTTGATGCCGAGACCAGCGGCCATGAGCTCACCGAGGATCGACGGGTACGAGGTGTTCGACGGGAACCACGCGAAGAAGCCGGGATGCTGCCATTGCGTCAGACCCGGCACGATGATGTGTTCGAGGTCGGCCATGACGGCGTCGAACGACTCCGGCTCGGTCGGCGGGTGCTCGGGCAGTTGCGACCGGACATCGCCGGGGCTGACGTCGGGGAAGACCCGTTCCGACCCGACGCCGTCCAGGAAGTCGGCGATCCAGTCGACCATCTCGTGGCCGTGGCGGCGAAAATCGTCAGGTGTCATCGGGTGCGACGATATCGAGCGCTGGTCCTGTGGACCGCGGCTGAGCAGGCGCGATCGGTTACGGTGCCGATGAGTGACGCGTGGGAGGGTCAGCGACAATGAGTGACATCGAGTTCGAGCCGGTCGGCGAAGAAATGGAACGACGGGCGTTCATCGCTCGTATGGCAGCGATCGCCGGCGTCGTGACCATTCCGACCGTCGTGTCGTATTCGCTCGCCGGGGGCTCGGCCACGGTGCCGACGCTTCGCCTGACGCCACCCGGTTTCGATGCCGGGGCGATCGGCAGCGGAAGCAACACCGGTGGCGGTGGCAACACTGGCGGCGGTGGCAACACTGGCGGCGGTGGCAACACTGGCGGCGGTGGCAACACTGGCGGCGGTGGCAACACTGGCGGCGGTGGCAACACCGGTGGCGGTGGCAACACATCGTCGACCACGATCGCACCGCCGACGACCGCCGCACCGACCACGACGGCAGCGCCGACCACGACGGCAGCGCCGACCACGACCGCAGCGCCGACCACGATTGCTGCGACGACCACGACGGCGGCATCGACGACGACCGCTCCGCCGACGACGGCGCCGGCAACCGTCGACGCACCGCCGAGCGTCCCGGCGGGTGGAACGATCACCGCCAACGGCGAGAACATGCCGCCGAACTCCGAAGTCACCTTCACGCTCGTGCTCGGTGCCAGCGGCGAGACGGTCATCGTGCTCGGGACCACGACCACGAACTCCGACGGCGAATACTCCGCGCAGATCACGATTCCGGCCACCGTCCCCGCGGGTGACTACGTCGTCGAGGCCCGGTCGGGTGCGGCGGTCGCGACCGATCCGATCGCCGTGTCGGCGGCTCAGGTCGACGTGCGGTTGCCCGAAACGAGCTGAACCCGGCTCCGATCATGGGTTCGCGTCCGCTGCTGTCGGCTGCGATCATCGTTCGAGACGAGGCCGACTTCCTCCGGACCTGCCTCGCGTCGATCACCGACGTGTGCGACGAGATCGTCGTGGTCGACACCGGCAGCACCGACGACTCGGTGGCGGTGGCGGCGTCGTTCGGCGCGGTCCAGACGACCCGTCCCTGGGACGGTGACTTCTCGGCGGCTCGAAACACGGCACTCGACCTCGCAACCGGTCGCTGGATCCTCTACATCGACGCCGACGAGCGACTCGACGCCAGCGATGCCGACGCGTTGCGCGACGAACTCGAACGAGCGACCGACTCGATCGCCTTGCGGGTGTGGTTTCGGGCGCGGCCGATCTGGTCGCCGTACCGCGAGTTCCGGTTGTGGCGTCACCGTCCCGACATCCGTTTCGCCGGCCGGATCCACGAGACGATGGTCCCCGACATCCAGCGGGTGGCCGCGGCTGAGGGCTTGACGATCGACGACTCCGCGTTGTTTCGTCTGACTCACTACGGATACGAAGGCGATCAGACGGCAAAGCACCGCCGCAACCTTCCACTGCTGGAGCAGCGGGTGAGCGAGACCCCGGATCGTGTGTATCTGTGGAATCACCTCGGCAACATTCGCGAAGCGCTCGGCGACATGGCCGGCGCTCGGCAGGCCTGGACCACGGGGATCGAGGTCATTCGGGCGAAGGGACTCGTGGATCGAACCGACGTGCTCTGTTACGCCGGCTTGGGGTTGCATCTGTTGGCCAATGGGCACGACGTGAGCGATCTCGTCGGCGAGATGAGCGAGGTGTGTCCGTGGTACCGGACGCTCGACTGGCTCGCAGCGAAGAATCACGCGTCGCACGGCCGACCCGATGCGGCGATCCCGCATCTCCAGGCGTTGCTCGCCGTCGGTCTCGACCCGATCGACGACTCGCTCGCCTACAACAACGCGATGTTCACCGACTGGGCGTGGGAGCTGCTCGTCGAGTGCCAGATCGAGATCGATGACATGGTCGGCGCGGCGGCCACGGCAGCGACGGCTGCGGCGGCGCGACCCGGCGACTTCGCCTGGCGGACGAAGTCGATGGCGTTGGCAGCGCGTGCGAAGCGTCGCAGCCCGTAGTCAGGCCCGAGTCGCTCGCAATCCGAGCAGCGAAGGGGCATCGACGTCGTCGGTGATCGTGACGTCGAAACCGAATCGCTCCAGTCGGTCGACGACGCGCCGCACACGGTCGGGCGTCGACTCGCCGTCGAGATGCAACTCGCCCACGATCGTGTCGACCTGATCGAGACGTTCGGCGGTTTCGAGGGCCGGCCATTCGCCTCCTTCGCAGTCCAGTTTCAGCCAGATCGGGGCGTCGGGGGCCACACCGTCGCGCAACTCCGTGATCAACTCGTCGAGTGAAACCGATGCGACCACGACCTCGCCGGCTGCGAGTTGCTGCGTGTCGGCGATGATCGGCCGCGGCGAGTGGCCTCCCGTGTTGACGTGGACCCGACGGCCGGGCTCGGCATACGTGGGGGCCGCGCCGATCGCGATCGGTTGACCCGACGGAGGGCTCCAGATCGCCGCCTGTCGAAGGTCGACGAGACCCTGTTCGATCTCGGCGGCGAGGTTGATCGTCGCCATGCGGTAGTTGTCGGGCTGAGGTTCGAGCGCAAGGACGTGATCGGCTCCCGAGTCGATCATCCGTGCGCTGAACGAACCGATGTGTGCCCCGATGTCGATCGCCACGGTGCCGGGCGTCAGGCGCTCCGGAATGCCGTACTCGCTGCCGGAGTGGACGTGATGCGCGACGAAGTGATCGATCGTCGCGTGCCTGACGCGGAACCTGCGACCGCTGAAGCTGAGCGTCGTCAGCTCGAGCTCGGGATCGTCGGTCACGAGTCGCGCCGTGGCGAGCTGGTCGAGCGCGAGGTGGAAACGGCGCAACGCCACATCGGTCGTGATCGAGAACGCGCCCGCGAGCACATCGACGATGTCGCCGGCGGAGGTGCGTCCGTCGGCCAACGAATACACGATCGCCGACAGCGGGTCGAGGCGGTGGCGGAGTCCGCGATCGGGAGCCTCGACGACCACGCCGTCGGCGGTCTCGGTGGCGATGGCCCCGGGAAGTCGGCGAGGCCCGATCGGTGGAGAGAGCAGGCGTTCGACGTCGACGAATCCGGCGCACGTGATCGTTCCATCGGCGATGGCGGTGTCGACGACGAGATCGCACCGCCGACGAACCTCGGCGAGGAGGTGCTGATAGCGAGCGTGCTCGTCGCCGACGGCGATGCTTCCAGCCGCGAGATCGAGGACGACGGGGATGTCTCCGGTCGATGCGAGTCCGAAGCAGAACGGGGCCAGGTCGGCCGACGCTCCGACGATCAGGTCGAAGGGGTCGAGTTCATGGACCCAGCGCGCTCCGAGGTATTCGGGGGCGCGGCGCGCACGCAGCGGATGGATGTCGTGAGCGAGTTCGAACCGAGCGATGGCAACGACGTCTCCGAGTTCGTCGGCTGACCTGTTCGGCAGATCGTGATCGACGGTGCCGGCGTCGACGTCGATGACGATCGTCGTGAGGGTGCCGAACCGAGAGAGCGCACGTCGCCAGAACGTTCGACGCTTCGAGGCATCGTCGTCGTCTGGAGTCACCGAGGTCACGAAGGCGACGTTCACGCTCGGTTACCGTATCCGCCGATGGCGAACCGGGTTCGGTACGCGTGTGAGTGGACACCGGTCGGTGTCGGCGTCGCCGCTCGACGGGCACTTCGGGCCTTGCTGTCGGTCGAGGACCCCGATCTCGACATCGTGTGGGAACCGCTCGGGCCGGCTCCGCTCGGGCGAGCCTCGGTCGGCGATGGCGTCGACCAGTGGCTCCGAGACCTGCGTGGTCCCCCGGTTGCTGGCGAGATCCTGGTGCATCACGTCGTGCCGGGAGCGTGGAACGAGGTGGCTCGCGCCGTGGCGCCGGTGCACCAGATCGGCCACAGCGTCTTCGAACTCGACGACATCCCACACGCATGGCTCGACGAGATGTCGGAGGTCGACGAGTTCTGGGTGCCGACCGAGTGGAATCGGCGCGCGTTCCAGCGGGCGTTCGACCGACCCGTCCACGTCGTTCCGCACGTGGTGATCGACATCGAACCCGACTCGATCCCCCTGTCGATCCCGGACGACCTCGCGATCGTGTCGCTCGTGTCGGCCTGGGACTGGCGCAAACGACCAGACCGTGCGATCGATGCCTTCTGCCGAGCTTTCACGAGCGCCGATTCCGTCGCGCTCGTCGTGAAGACGTCGCCGTACTGCGTCGAGTGGCCGGGGGGAGACGTCGGCGTGATCGAGTCGATCGAGCGGATCGTGCAGGAGTTCCGCGATCCGCCGATCGTGTTCTACGACACCGGAACGTGGACGGACGCGCAGATGCTCGGACTCGCGCAGCGTTCGGCCTGCTCGCTGTCGCTGACGTCGTCGGAAGGATGGGGCCTCGGGGCATTCGACGCCGCGTCGCTCGGCACACCGGTCATCATCACCGGGTTCGGTGGCCAGGTCGACTACCTCGGCGAAAACTACCCGGGGCTCCTGCCGTACCGCCGGGTGCCGACCGCTCACCGAAACCGGAGATTGTTCGAGGTCGGGACCGAATGGGCGTACGCCGATCTCGACGCAGCCGTCGACCTGTTGCGATCCGTGATCGGTGGCTCAGCCAGCGATCTGTCGGCGCGCGCCGAATCGTTGGCCCCCGAACTCAGAGATCGGTACTCGCCGCAACGGGTGGGCACGCAGCTGAGTGAGCTGCTCCGAGCAGCGCGACTCAGTGGTTCGGGTCGACGACGACTCGGCCGCGGACCTGGCCGGCCATGATCTTCGGGCCCTGTTCGATGATCTCGCTCATCGGCACCACCTCGGTCATCGCGGCGAGCTGATCGGCGGGAAGATCGGTGGCGAGCCGAGCCCACGCCGCGTCACGTGCCTCGATCGGAGCCATGACCGAGTCGATGCCCTGCAGTCGGACGTTGCGCAGGATGAACGGCATCACCGTGGTCGGCAGATCGACACCGCCGGCGAGCCCGCATGCCGTGACGACGCCCGAGTGCTTCGTCTGTGCGAGCACCTTCGCGAGCATCGTGGAGCCGACGGTGTCGACCGCTCCGGCCCACGTCTCCGACTCGAGCGGCTTGGGCTCCTCCGACATCTCGGCGCGGGTGAGGAACGACGATGCGCCGAGGCCGCGCAGGTAGTCCTGCTGCTCGGGACGGCCCGTCACGGCCGTGACCTCGTAGCCCAGGTGCGCCAGGATCGCGACGGCCGTGCTGCCGACGCCACCCGCAGCACCGGTGACCACGATCGGTCCGTCGCCGGACTGCACGCCCCCGTCCTCGAGCCCGAGCACACAGAGCATCGCGGTGAGGCCCGCCGTGCCGATGCCCATCGCCTGCTCGCTCGACAGACCCGACGGACGCTTCACGAGCCAGTCCGACTTCACGCGCTGACGCTGCGAATAGCCACCCCAGTAGCGCTCGCCGACGGCCCAACCGGTGAGGATCACCTCGTCGCCCACGGCGAAACGATCGGAGTCGGACGCCGACACGGTGCCGGAGAAGTCGATGCCCGGAACCATCGGGAACGAACGGATGATGCGCCCCTTACCGGTGAGCGCCATGCCGTCCTTGTAGTTCAGCGAGGAGTAGTCGATGTCGACGGTGACGTCGGAGTCGCCGTAGGTCGGCAGGTCGGCGTCGGAGAGTTGCTCGATGGCGGCTGCCGCCGACTTCGGGTTGCCCTCCTCGGCCTCACGGACGACGAGTGCGTTGAAGGTGGTGGTCATGGCGTCTCCTGTGGTCGACCGCCACGGCGGTCATCGATCTCTCGGTCACGCTCAGTTCTATTCGATGCTCGACCGCTCGGCCACATGTGGGTGACGCGAGCCGAGACCTGGCGGCGAAGGGAGCGCTCCTCCCTGACGAGCGCTACCGGGCTCGATTGGCGCGCACGCCGACCGAGATGCGCCAGATGACGAGGCCGAGACCCAGGACCAGCGCGATGAACACCGCGGTCTGCCCCGCCCCGCCGCGCGCCTCGCTGCCGCAGCCCGGCTTCTCGACGAGGCCGACGCAATCGCTCAGGTTCGTCTGGTCGGGAATGAACTCGCTCACCGTCACCGGCGGGCGATCGACGGGCTCCTCGTTCGACGCGAGGGCCGTGGGGGATCCGCCGAGCGTGAACAATGCGACGAGCGAGACCACGAACCTGGTCAGCCAGGCGCTTCCGGCTCTACGATGCATGCCTTGAGTCAACCGCCGTCGCCCTCATCTCCCACGACATCCGCGTCCGACGATCGCCCGACCGTGCTGGTCGTCGACTTCGGAGCCCAGTACGCACAGCTCATCGCCCGCCGCGTGCGCGAGCTCAGCGTCTTCTCCGAGATCGTCCCCAACCGGATCACCGCAGACGAGATCGCCGAGCGGGCACCCGCCGCGATCATCCTCTCCGGAGGCCCCGCCAGCGTGCACGTCGAGGGCGCCCCGTCGCTCGACCCGGCGATCTACGACCTCGGCATCCCGATGCTCGGCATCTGCTACGGCGCGCAGCTCATCGCACAACAACTCGGCGGCGTCGTCGGCCGCGGCATGGCGGGAGAGTACGGGCGCACTGTCCTCGAACGAACCGGTGACTCCCTGATCCTCCCCGACGATGCTCCCGGCGCTCACGAATGCTGGATGAGCCACTTCGACGGCATCACCGTGCTGCCCGACGGCTTCGTCGGCACGGCCACGTCACCGGGAGCGCCGGTCGCCGTCCTCGAGAACGACGAGCGCAAGATCTACGGCGTCCAGTTCCACCCCGAGGTCGTCCACTCGCCGTTCGGCATGCAGGCGATGGCCCGCTTCCTCCACGAGCGAGCCGGCATCGCCTCCGACTGGGCGATGGCGTCGGTCATCGAAGAACAGGTCGCCCTCATCCGTGAACAGGTCGGCGACGAACGCGTCATCTGCGCACTCTCCGGCGGGGTCGACTCGTCGGTCGCCGCGGCACTCGTGCATCAGGCGATCGGTCATCAACTCACCTGCATCTACGTCGACACCGGACTCATGCGCAAGAACGAGAGCGCTCAAGTCGTCGAGACGTACGGCCGCAACATGGGCCTCGAGTTGATCCACGTCGACGCCAGCGAACAGTTCTTCGCCGCGCTCGCCGGCGTGACCGAACCCGAAGCGAAGCGCAAGGCGATCGGGGAGCAGTTCATCCGCGTGTTCGAGAAGCACACCGGCGGTCTGCGTGACGCCAAGTTCCTCGTGCAGGGAACGCTGTACCCCGACCTCATCGAGTCGGGTGGCACCGACGGCACCGCATCGGTGATCAAGAGCCACCACAACGTCGGCGGGCTCCCCGACGACATGGAACTCGAACTCATCGAACCGCTGCGCGACCTCTTCAAAGACGAAGTGCGGGCGCTCGGCACCGAACTCGGGCTCCCCGACGAGATGGTGTGGCGCCAACCGTTCCCCGGCCCGGGCCTCGGCGTCCGCATCATCGGCGAAGTCACACCCGAACGCGTCGCCCTGCTCCAGGAAGCCGACGCGATCGTGCGCGAAGAACTGAAGAACGCCGGACTCGAACGCGAGATCTGGCAGTCGTACGCCGCGCTGCTCGCCGACGTCCGCTCGGTCGGCGTGATGGGCGACGAACGCACCTACGGCAACCCGGTCGTCATCCGTGCGGTCACGAGCGAGGACGCCATGACCGCCGACTGGGCGCGCATCCCGTACGAGACGCTCGAGGTGATGTCGCAACGCATCATCAACGAAGTCGACGGCGTCAACCGCGTCGTCTACGACATCACCAGCAAGCCCCCCGGCACGATCGAATGGGAGTGAGGGCCGGCTCCGCCGGCCGGAGCTCCTTCGTCGCTCCCTCCTCGACTCCGTCGAGGCTCACTCTTTCTCCGGGCTGACGCCCGGACTCGCTGCGCTCGACACGTGTTCGACTCGTCGCTGCGCCGAGTGGGGCGTCGCATTCACTCGTTCCTCGGTCATGAGCAGCGACTCCGTCGCTGCTCATTCTTTCTCCGGGCTGACGCCCGGACTCGCTGCCGCTCGACTCGGGTTCGACTCGTCGCTGCGCCGAGTTGGGCGTCGCCGGAGCTCCTTCGCTTTCGGTGATTCGCGACGACATTTGGCCTGGGCGAAAATCATCCTGTCGCGACGACTTTTGGCCTGGGCAGAAATCATCCTGTCGCGACGACTTTTGGCCTGGGCAGAAATCATCCTCTGGCGCGTTGCTGGGCAGCGTGGGCGGCCGGTGGTGGGCGTGGGGGAGAAGCGGCCGGAAATCGGGTGTGACAGGGGACTCTGACTTTTCGTTGGCGTTTCGCAACAAGTTCGTCATATTCGCTAGGGTTTGACTTCGCTATGAAGCAGTTCCTGCGCCTTGCGCCGATCGCACTGATGATCACCCTCGTCGTGCCAGCGATCCATCCCAGCGTCGCCGCAGCCGGCACCGTCGAGCAGAAGCGGCAGCGCGTCGAACAGATCGTCGACGAACTCGAACGTCTCGAAGAACGCACCCTGCAGATCAGCGAGGACTACGTCGAATCGCTCGACGAGCAAGCCCGCCTCGCCGACGAGATCGTGGCACTGCAAGCCACCATCGTCGACAAGGAAGCCGAGCTCTCGACGCTGCGTGCCGACCTCGGCGACATGGCGATCCGGTCGTTCGTCGGCGCCGGCGGCGCCACCCTCGGACCGCTCTTCGAAGACTCCGCCGACATCAACGACGTCCTGCAACGCGAGGAACTCGCACGAGTCGCACTCAGCGCCGGCGACATCACCACCGACGAACTCGACGCCTTCGTCGCCGACCTCGAAGCCGACCGCGCCGACCTCGAGAAGAAGAACCAGCAGGCTCAGCAACTCGCCGCCTCGCTCATCTCGGCCCAGGAAGAGACCGAGCAGCTCAAGCTCGACTACCAAGCCGCCCGAGTCACCGCCGAACAAGAACTCGGCGAGGCGATCGCCGAAGAAGAACAGCGTCGCGCCGCCGCAGCAGCCGCCGCAGTCCAGGCACAGTACGAAGCCACCGTTGCCGCCAACCAGGCCAGCAACAACTCCGGCAGCTCCAGCAACTCCGGGAGCTCGAGCAACAGCGGAAACTCCTCGTCGAACAGTGACAGCGGCTCGACCTCGACGAGCTCGGGAAGCGGCAGCTCCGGCAGCGGCTCCAGCACCGACAACGGCTCCAGTGGGAGCTCCGGTGGCGGCACCAGCGCACCGCCCGTGTCGTCGCTCGCAAGCGTCGCCGTCAACGCGGCGCTCAGCCAGCAGGGTGTGCCGTACCGCTACGCCACCGAGATCCCCGGCGTCAACTTCGACTGCTCCGGCCTCACCAAGTACGCCTGGGGCAAGGCCGGCGTCTACCTGCCGCACCAGTCGCGAGCGCAATACGCCTCGATCCCCCACGTGTCGCAAGGCGCCGCCCAGCCCGGCGACCTGCTCTTCTACTACAGCCCGATCAGCCACGTCGGCGTGTACCTCGGCGGCGGCCAACTCGTGCACGCCCCGGCGACCGGCGACGTCGTCAAGATCGCCAACGTCAACTGGAGCAAAGTCTCCGGTGTCGGCCGCCCCGGCTGAGGCTTGCCAGATCTCCCGATCTCTGCGTCAGCCCTCAGCGCTCGTTGCCCAAAGGCAACTCGGCCTCATGCTTCCTTGACCTCGGAAGATCTTTCGGCGCCTCAGCGAGCTGACCGTTGAGTGGTGCTGGGTTGATCTTGTGGTGCGGCCACGCGCCTTGCGAGCGACGCCCCTGAGCACCGTCAGCAAGCTGATCTTTTATCATCAGCGAGCTGATCTCTTGATGTGGCGGCAACTCGGCCTCATGCTTCCTTGACCTCGGAAGATCTTTCGGCGCCTCAGCGAGCTGACACTTGAGTGGTGCTGGGTTGCTCTTGTGGTGTGGTCACGCGCCTTGCGAGCGACGACCCTGAGCACCGTCAGCAAGCTGATCTCTTGATGCGGTGATCTGGCTGGTGTGATCTGATGGGGGGTCATGACCGTGGTGATTCGGCGGGCGCGAGTCGCCGACCTCGACCAGATGGCGACGCTCGCCGCCGACGCGCAGGCAGACCCCGATCGCTTCTGCGCCTACCTGGCCGCCGACGCCGGGGCCATCGCCGCCGACGTCGCCGGTGTCATCGGTCCGAATGGCGGTGACTGGACCGACGCCTCGTGGGTCGCGCTCGACGACGCCCGCAACGTCATCGCCTGGCTCGTGGCGGAAGTCGACGACGACATGGATCGCGTGTGGTGGTGGGGGCCGATCGTCGCCGACGAGCAGCGCCTGCCGCCGGTGTTGCGCGACGGCACGATGGACCAGCTGTTCGCCGCAGCGAACGACGTCACCGGCCGCTACGACGAGCACGAGCTCGCGATCGACGACCGCTCGACGATGCTGCGATCGTTCGCCAGCCGCCACGGCTTCGTCGCCGAAGAGGCATCGGCCATGCTGCGCACGCCGCCGCTCGCCGCGACCGGCCAGCAACACGGCGACCGGGCGACCGACGAGCACCAGGGCGGCGTCGTCGCGCTCGCGCCACACCACCACGCCTCGGTCGTGGCACTCCACGACTCTGCGTTCCCCGGCACCCACACGACCGGCGAGAAGCTGGTCGAAGACGCCCCTGGCCGCAGTGTCCTGGTGATCGACGACGCCGCCGCGTCCACGACTGGAGCGGTCGCCGGCTACGTCGCCGTCGAACGGCAGAGCGACGGCTCGCTCTACATCGACTACCTCGCCGTGGCGAACCACCTGCGCGGCCGCGGCATCGGGCGTCGCCTGGTGTCGGAAGCAGTCGCTCGCGGTGCCGCCGAGGGGGCCACGCACGCACACCTCACCGTGCGGGTCGGCAACGTCGCGGCTCGGCGCCTCTATGCGTCGGTCGGCTTCGTCGAAGAGAGCATTCTCCTCCCGCTCCGCCGTGGCTTCAGCGTCCCCTGACCGGCGGCCAACACGGTCGACCGCAGCGAAAGAGATGTTCGTCTGAGTCGACGATCGGGTGGGCGGCTACGTTCGTCGTGTGAACGAAGCTGTGGTCGGAATCAACATCGAGAACGTCACGAAGTGGCTCGACGAACACGTCGACGAGCTCGACGGTCCGTATGACTTCAAGATCATCACCGGTGGTCGATCGAACCTGACGTTCCACGTCACCGACTCGAAGGGCGTGCAGTTCGTGCTGCGCCGTCCGCCGACCGGCAACGTGCTGGCGTCGGCGCACGACATGGTTCGAGAACATCGGATCATCGCTGCGGTCGGCCAGACCGACGTCCCGGTGCCACGCACGCTCGGCGTGTGCGAGGACGACACGGTCAACGACGCCCCCTTCTACGTGATGAGCTACGTCGAGGGCACCGTGCTCGACGAGGTCGAGAAGGCCCTCGACATGACCCTCGACCAGCGTCGGGCAGCCGGTGAGCACCTCATCGACGTGCTCGCCGACCTGCACGCCGTCGACATCGACGAGATCGGGCTCGGCAACCTCGCCAAACGCGAGGGATACGTCGAACGTCAGGTCAAGCGCTGGACGATGCAGTGGGAGAAGTCGAAGACACGCGAACTTCCGGCGGTCGACGAGATCGCTCGCCGCCTCGCCGAGAACCTTCCCGCACAGCAGAGTGTCACCATCGCGCACGGCGACTACCGCTTCGGCAACTGTCTCGTCGACAAACAGGCTGCCAAGGTCGTCGGCGTCCTCGACTGGGAACTCTGCACGCTCGGCGATCCGCTCGCCGACGTCGGATACCTCGGCGTCTACTGGTCGGATCCCGGTGAAGAGCAGATGCGGGCGAACGACCCGACGGGCATCGAAGGATTCCCGAAGTACGCCGAGCTGCTCGAGCGCTACGCGAACCGCACCCGACTCGACCTGTCGAACATCGGTTACTACGTCGCGTTCTCGTCGTGGCGGCTCGCCGTCATCTCCGAAGGCGTCTACTCTCGCTTCATCCACGGAGCGATGGGTGACCAGGAGATCGAGCCCGAGATCCTCGAGAACTTCCGCGTCGGGGTCGAACGACTCGCCGAATCCTCGCTCGAGGCACTGAAGGGAATCTGATCGATGAGTACCGGGGTCCTCGCTGACTGGGCCACGTCCGACTTCACGGCGGCTGGGATCACCCGGGACGTGTATCGCAAGGGGTCGGGGCCGGCGGTCGTCGTCGTCCACGAAGTCCCCGGCATCACTCCGAAGGTCACCGCGTTCGCGAACGAGGTGGTCGACCGCGGCTTCACGGTCGTGATGCCCGACCTCGTCGGCACCCCCGGCAAGGAACCGAGCAATGTCTACGGCCTCACCTCGATCCTGAAGGTGTGCGTGGCGAAGGAATTCACCACCATGGCGCTCAACCAGACCTCGCCGATCATCTCGTGGCTCCGAGCGCTCGCCCGCAATCTCCACAACGAGGTCGGTGGCCCCGGTGTGGGAGCGGTCGGCATGTGCTTCTCCGGCGGGTTCGCGCTCGGGATGATGGTCGACGACATCATGCTCGCTCCCGTCCTGTCGCAGCCGTCGTCGCCGTTCGCGATCGGCAAGGCGCGCAGCGCAGATCTCAACCTCTCACCCGACGACGAGGCCGCGGTCATCGCTCGCGCGCAGCAAGGATGCCAGGTGCTCGGACTGCGGTTCACCGGCGACAAGTTGGTCGGCGACCGGTTCGCCACACTCCGCGACAAGCTCGGCGACGCGTTCATCGCGATCGAACTGCCGAGCAACAAGGCGAGCGATCACTCGGTGCTCACCGAGCAGCGCGACGACGCCAGCGTCGAACGCGTCCTCGACTTCTTCGTCGAGAAGCTGCACTGATCCGGTATCCGCTCGACGAGCGGATGCCGAACACAGCGGGACGTCAGCGCGATGCGTCGGCGAGCGCCTTGGCGGCCTTGTAGTTGGCCTTGCCGTTCGGTGCGCGGGGCACCGACTCGACGAACACGACCGACTTCGGGGCCTTGTAGCCCGCGAGGTCGTTCTTGACCGAGGTGATCACGGTGGCTTCGTCGACGTCGGAGCCGTCGACTCGCGACGCCACGGCAGTGACGGCCTGACCGAACTTCTCGTCGTCGATGCCGACGACGAGGCAGTCGAGGATGCCCTCGACCCGCTTGACCGATTCTTCGACCTCTTCGGGGAACACCTTCTCACCGCCGGTGTTGATGACCTGGCTGCCACGACCGAGCAGGATCAGCGTGCCGTCGGCGGCCACCTGAGCGAGGTCGCCGGGGAACGAGTACCGAACCCCGTCGATGACACGGAACGTTCGGGCCGACTTCTCCTCGTCCTTGTAGTAGCCGAGGGGCACGTTGCCGCCGGCGGCCACCATGCCGACCTGGTCGGATCCGGGCTCGACCTCCTTGTCGTCGTCGGTGAACACCTTGGTCGTCGGCATCTGCTGGAACTTCGCCGTTTCGGTCGGCATGCCCTTCATCATGATCTGGGTGCCCATCGAACCCTCGGACGAGCCCATCGCGTCGACGAGCACGGCGTGTTCGATCCGGTCGAGCATCTGCTGCTTGACCTCGGTGGTCCACATGACCCCCGACGACATGAACAGGCCGGCGGTCGAGAGGTCGTAGGTGCCGCCGCCGGGCTTGCCTTCGTCGATCGCCCGCACGAGCGGCTTGGCGAAGCTGTCACCGACGATGGTGAGCGCCGTGACCTTGTGGTCTTCGATCGTCTGGAGCACCTCGTGTGGGTCGAGACTGCGGCTCGTGGTGGTGACGATCTTGCCGCCGGCCGACATCGGGATGAACCAGCCGAGCCAGCACCCGGTGCCGTGCATGAGCGGGGCGCACGGGATCGAGACCATGCGTGAGCCGGCCTCGGCCGCACCCTTGACGAGCTCGCCCACGCCCGACGCATCGGCTGGTGGCTCGAGCCCGACCATCGGGAAGCCCTGCATGATGAAGCCCTCGCACAGGCCGCCGATCGCGTACATCACGCCCTTGGGCATGCCGGTCGTGCCGCCGGTGTAGAGCATGTAGATGTCGTCTTCGCTGCGTTCGATGCGCTCCATCGGCTCGTGGCCGGCCACGACGTCCTCGTAGGCCTGCGCTCCGGGCACGTCGGCACCGGGTCCGTCGTCGACCACGACGAGGAGCTTGAGCTTCGGCAGACGGCCGACGACCTTCGCCACCCGGTCGGCGAGCGACGAGTGGAAGACGATCGCCTCGGCGTCGGAGTTGTCGAGGAGGTACCAGAGTTCTTCGTCGAGGTAGCGGTAGTTGACGTTGACGGCGACGCCACGCATCTTGAACGCGGCGTAGTGGGCCTCCATGTACTCGTTGCAGTTGTACATGTACAGCGCGACCTTGGAATCGGGGCCGAGCCCGGCTTCGGTGAGCGCCTGCGCGACCCGGGCGGCACGGTCGTCGTACTCCGACCAGGTTCGGGCGGTGTCGGCGTGAACGATGGCGATCTCGTCAGGGATCGCGTCGGCGATCGATTCCCACACGGTGGCGAAATGCATTTCCATGTGGGGGATCGTAGGCAATCGAGCTGTGGCCGCCGTCACGGGAGTGCGGAACTCGGCCAGACGCCGCTTCCGCAGGCTGCGGCGCGGTGCGCCAGTCTGATGCCGCGGCGAATCAGCCGCCTTCGACGACCGTGAATCCGTCCATCGCGGACTCGATCTCGGCGTGCGACGGCGCGCTGACCGTCTGGCTCAGCATCCACCGATGGCCGAACGGATCGAGGATCGTGCACTGTCGGGCACCGTGGGGCTGATCGGCCGGCGGCTGGAGCGATGTGGCGCCGTTGCCCACGGCCAGTTCGTGCAGGGCGTCGCAGTCGTCGACCTCGAGGTGGAGAGCGTGCGACGAGCCCTGCTGCGACGTGGCAGCCACGACGTCCATCTCGGGGTAGGCGTCGGAGAGCATCACGGTGGCGCCCGACACCACGAACTGGGCGTGACCGAGTCGTCCGTCGTCGCCGACGTATCTGACGGTCTCGGTCGCGTGCAGGCTGTCGGCGTACCAGCGAAGTGCGGCGTCGCCGTCGTCGACGGTGATGTAGGGAGTGATGCGTTGTGCTGCGGCCTGATCGCTCATCGGCACAGTGTCGCGCGGCGCGGCGAACTCCCCGGACCGTTGCGTCAGCGCGGTCCGCCGTTGACGTCGATGAGGGTGCCGGTCGTGTAGCTCGAAGCGTCGGTGGCGAGGTACAGCGCGGCGCCGATGATCTCGTCGGGTTCGCCACCACGCCCGAGTGCGAGCGTCTTGCGGGCCGACTCGTTGAACTCGTCGAGGTTCCAGGCCTTGGAGATGTCGGTGAGGAACGGGCCGGGAACGATGCAGTTGACCCGCACTTCGGGACCGAGGGTCCGCGACAGACCGTACGTGAGGTTGTTGACCCCGGCCTTGGCCGCTCCGTAGACCACCTCCTGCGGACTCGGGCGTTGCGACGAGATCGACGACACGAAGATGATCGACCCCGAGCCCTGCGTGCCGGCCTGCACGGCGGCCTGCATGCGGGTGCCGATCACCGCCGACAAGCGGAACGGCCCCTTCAGGTTGACGCCGAGCACCTTGTCGTAGAGCGCTTCGGAGATCGCGTCGACGCTCGGGTACAGCGGCGACATGCCGGCGTTGTTGACGAGCACGTCGCAGCGCCCGAAACGTTCGTAGGTCGCCTCGGCGAGTCGGTCGCTGTCGTCCCAGTCGCCAGCGTGGTAGGCGATGGGCAGTGCCTGGCGACCGAGCGCCTCGACCTCGCGTGCGACCGATTCGCAGTTCTCGATCTTGCGGCTGGCGATCACGACGTCGGCACCCTGCTCGGCGAACGCGAGCACCATCTCTCGTCCGAGGCCACGCGACCCTCCGGTCACCACGGCGACGCGGCCGGTCATGTCGAACTTGTCGATTGCGCTCATCGCTCCAGTGTCGTCGCTCGGCGCCTCGACGACCGAACTCGCGGGTACCGCACTCGGTGACGAGGCGGTCAGGCCGCCTTCTGCACGCTGCTGAGCGACGGTTCTTCGCGCCGGATCAGTCGACCGAAGTTGCGCCAGTGCTTGACGAGGATCAGCGCGCACACGGCGCCGAGCGCGGCGTACTCCCAGGCGGGACGGTCGAGGAGCGCGAGGCCCGCTGGTACGAGTCCGACGGCGACGAGCGATCCGACGGCAGCCTTGCCGGTGATGCGCGTGACGATCCACCACAGCGCGCAGGCGAACGGGGCGATGATCGGCTGGAGGACGAAGAGCACACCGGAACCGGCAGCGACACCCTTGCCGCCGCGGAACCCGCGAAACACCGGGAACATGTGGCCGATGATGGCTGCGCCGCCCGCCCAGTAGGCGAGTGGGCGTCCGTCGTACCCCAGCGCGAGCCCGGTGGCGACGGCGGCCTTGAGCGCATCGAGCACGTACACCCACGCCCCCTTCTTCCAGCCGAGCGCTCGGGTGACGTTGGAGGCCCCGGGGTTCCCGGAGCCGAACGTTCGGATGTCGATGCCGTTGGCGCGCGCGATGAGGATCGCGCTCGGGAACGTGCCGAGCACGTACGCGACAACCATCAACAACATCGGCACGGGTAGTGATCCTTGCAGGTCGACCCGCGTTTGCGACATCTCGTCGCGCACACGACCATGTGGCTCGACGTGACGCGAAGGTCGTCCGACGGTGCCGGAGGGGCAGAATCTCGACGCAGGGTGATGTCCGGTCACGCACCGTCGAGACCGAACGGCGTTCAGGTGGTGTAGTCTTGACGAATCGGTGGCGATTGTTTTCTGAACGGTCGAGCGGACACCGAGACACAGATGCGGTTGAGAGGGCGGCGTTCGTTGCGGCGCCTTCTGGGTGCGGACTTCCGACTTTCATGACGACACACGACACGATTCCCGAGACGGCGACGCTCGACGAACCGCGTCCCCGTCGCTGCGTCGGCACCCGCTCGATCATCGCCGTGGTGCTCGCGATGGCGGTGTTGATCACGCCCCTCGCGTTCGACGAAGGCTCGACGGCTCACGCTGCGGCACGAACCTGGGTGGTCGCCCCCTGGGGCGACAATTCGGCCTCGGGCTCTGCGTCCGACCCGTTGAAGACCGTCGGTTGGGCGGTCGCCCGTGCACGGAGCGGCGACACGGTCGTGCTGCGCGGCGGCGTCTACAACGAGCAGGTCCAGGTGTACCGCAAGACGTTGCACATCCGCTCGCAACCCGGCGAGCGAGCGGTGCTCGACGGTGCGGTCGCGGTCGACGACTGGTCGCCGAGCGGCGGCGACTGGTACAGCAGCGGTTGGACGCAGCAGTTCTACCGCGAGGTGTCGGGTGGGGTCGTCGACGGCGACAACATCGTCGCCGGCTACCCCGACCAGATGTTCATCGACGGCCGGACGCTCACGCAGGTGCTGCAACGCAGCGACGTGCGCCCCGGCACGTTCTTCCACGACACCGATGCCGATCGTCTCTGGATCGGTGACGACCCGACCGGCGCCCGCGTCGAGGCATCGAAGCTGCGCTTCGGCTTCTACTTCAACCGTGCCGACGGCTCGACGCTCACCGACGTCACCGTGCGCCGGTACGCCACCGAGGCTCGGCACATGGCGGCCATCCGTGCGTACTCCGACAACCTCGTGTTCTCGGGCGTCACGTCCGAACTCAACGCCCGTATCGGGATCTCGGCGATCGGCTCCGGCATCGTCATCCGTGACAGTCGCTTCGTCGACAACGGGCATCTCGGAGTGCACGGTGACCGCCTGACCACCTTCGTGGTCGAGCGCACCGCGGTGAAGGGCAACAACAAGGCGGGCTTCGACACCTTCCACTCGGCCGGTGGACTCAAGGTCACGTCGTCGCGGGGCGTGACCATCCGCGACAGCGACGTGTCGCGCAACAACGGGCCCGGCATCTGGACCGACCTCGACACCGAGTACGTCACGATCTCGCGCAACCTCGTCGAGCGCAACGGCCGCGCCGGCATCGAGATCGAGTTGTCGCGGAGCGTCAACGTGCTCGGCAACGTCACGCTCGACAACGGTGAAGCCGGCATCTGGGTGCTCGAGTCGCAAGACATCCAGGTGCTGCACAACGCCAGCTACGACAGCAAGAACGCCATCGAGGTCGAGGAAGGCCCGCGTCGCAACGTCCGCAACGTGCGCGTGTTCAACAACGTGCTCGCCCGGGCGAAGGGCGGTTCGCTCGCACTGCTCGCCGTCAACGACTGGACCGAGGAACGATCGGCGGCTCAGATGGGTGTGCGTACCGGGTACAACGCCTACTGGGTGCCGAGCACGTCGGAGACCGCCAATCTCAGCCGCTGGGGGCAGTGGCCGAGCAGCCCGGCGTATTCGCAAGACCTCCGCGAACATCAGCAGGTGACGGGCCAGGGCGTGGGTTCGCTGGTCGACACGTCCGGATCGAATCCGTTCGTGCGCTCGACCGACACCCTCGACTACCGGAGCCCCAGCACCACTGCGGCGGGAGCCGCGGTGGCGGGATCGGCGGCCGCCGAACTCGGTGTGCCGAGCGGATCTCGGCCCCGAATCGGGCCGCTCAGCGTCGTCGTTCGTCGCTGACGACGATTCGTCGAGAATTTCTGAAGATTCTGCTCAAGTCCGGAGTGCATCCGGTCGATACACGTGGTGGTGGAATCTCTCAATGCGCCAGGGCGGCGTTCGGTGGCTGCTTCGTCGCGCCCGTGGTGGCGGACGATCGGCGCCCTCGTCGCCACCTGTCTCAGCGTGTCGGTGCTCGTCGCCGACGCGTCCCCCTCTGCCGACGCAGCGACCGTCTGGCACGTCTCGACCCGAGGCTCCGACAGCGCGTCGGGTTCGTCGTCGTCACCGCTGCGCTCGATCGGTGAGGCGGTCGACCGTGCGTCGTCGGGTGATGCGATCGAGATCCGCGGCGGTGTGTACCGAGAATCGGTGCAGGTCTACCGCAAGGCGCTCGACATCAGATCGGCCCCGGGAGAGCGAGCGATCCTCGACGGATCCGTCCCGGTCTCCGGTTGGGAGCGAGGCTCCCTCGGCTGGTTCGTCGACGGTTGGACCACGCAGTTCCACGCCGACTTCGGTGCGATGGTGCTTCCGGGCTATCGCACCGCCGGCTACCCCGACCAGGTGTTCGTCGGTGGCGAGCCACTGTTCCAGGCGGCCGGCGGCGACGCGTGGGGCCCGGGGCACTTCTTCCACGCGACCGGAGCCGATCGCATGTGGATCGCCGACGATCCGGCCGGCCGGACCGTCGACATCTCCAATCGGTCGTGGGGGATCTACTTCAACGAGGCGCACGGCTCGAGCCTGACGAACGTGACCGTGCGCCGCTACGCGACCGAACGTCGTCACATCGCGGCCATCCGCGCGTATGCCGACGACCTCACGTTCGACGGGGTCGTGGCCGAAGACAACGCGGCGATCGGTATCTCGGTCATCGGCGACGACGTCACGATCGCCAACGGTCGTGCGAGCGACAACGGCTACATCGGCATCCACGCCGACAGCGCGACCGACCTCGTGATCGACGCCATGTCGGTCGTCGGCAACAACCGCGCCGGTTTCGACCCCTTCCATTCGGCGGCGGGCATCAAGACCACCCGGTCGGCGAACGTCACCGTGCGACACAGTGACGTGTCGTGGAACCACGGCCCGGGCATCTGGACCGACGTCTCGAGCGCCGGCGCCGTCATCGTCGGCAACCTGACGGAGAGCAACCACCGATCGGGCATCGAAGTCGAACTCACCGACGGCGCGGCCATCGCCGGGAACACGGCACTGCGGAACGGCGAAGCCGGTATCTGGGTGCTGGAGTCACAACAGGTCGACGTGTGGAACAACGCGGCATTCGACAACGCGTGGCAGATCAAGGTCGAGGAGGGCCCCCGGCGCGACGTCGACAGGGTCACGATTCGCAACAACCTCCTCGGGTCGTCCAGAGCAACCGGTGCGGCGCTCCTCGACGTCAACGACTGGACCGAGAACCGCTCGGCAGCCCAGATGAGGGTGACCGCCGACCACAACGTCTACTGGCGGCCGAGCACGTCGTCGACGCCGGTGTCACGCTGGGGTCGTTGGCCGTCGTCGCTCGCCGTCAACACCAGCCTCGGCGCGCACCGCTCGAACACCGGACAGGGCGAGCGCTCGGTCGCCTTCGCCGGCGACGATTTGTTCCCCGTCCGCGCCGCCAAGTGTCGTGACTATCGCGGCGTGGAGACGCTCGCTGCGGGCGCCCCGTTGCCACCGGTGATCGCCGGCGTCGTCGACCTGCTGGCCGGTCTGGTCCCGGTTCCGGGTCCGACGGCGGTCGCGCCCCGACTGCGGTACGACTGGCCGCTCGACGCTCGCGTCGATCCCGCTCCAGCGGGAGGTCTCGTCGGCGCCAACGGGATGCGCCACGCCGTGCGCGTCGGCCCGGTCGACGTCGTCCCCAACTGCGCCTGAATCAGCGCGTGGGCCGCGCCCGCAGATGAATCAGCGGCGGGTGAGCGCGACGGGGGTGCGCTGAGGCTTCGAGTGGTCCATCGCCGGTTTCGGAACGACGACGTTGCCCGACGACGCGGCGAGCATCGCAGCCTCGCCGTGACCGCTCACGCACTCGGGGTCGGGGCCATCGAGCGGGATGCCGACGAAGAACTTGGCGGCCATGCAGCCGCCCTGGCACGCGTCGTAGCTGCCGCACGAGGCGCACGCGCCGGCCGACTGCGGCTCGCGCAGTTCGGTGAACAGGTCGCTGTGCTTCCACACGTGGCTGAAGCCGCCGGCGTCTCGAACCGAGCCGGCCTTGAACTCGTCGTGGATGACGAACGGGCAGGCGTACACGTCGCCGATCGGGTCGATCAGGCACACGACGCGTCCGGCGCCGCACATGTTCAACCCGGGCAGCGGCTCTTCGCCGAGCGCGTTGAGGTGGAAGAACGAGTCGCCGGTGAGCACGTCGTCGCCGTTGGCGAGCAGCCACTCGTAGATCTGTCGCTGCTGCGCCTGGGTCGGGTGCAGGTCGTGCCACGAGTCGGCGCCGCGGCCCGACGGGCGCAGACGGGTGATGCGCAGCGTGGCGCCGAAGGAGTCGGCGAGCGCCTTGAACTCGTCGAGTTGATCGACGTTGTGGCGGGTGACGACCACCGAGATCTTGAAGTCGTCGAAGCCGGCGTCGCTGAGGTGCTGCATCGCCTGGATCGCCGTGGCGTACGAGCCCTCGCCGCGAACGGCGTCGTTGACCTCGGCGTCGGTGCCGTCGAGGCTGATCTGGATGTCGAGGTAGTCCATCGCCGCGAGGCGTCGGGCCTTGTCGGCGTCGATGAACGCGCCGTTGGTCGAGAACTTCACACCGATGCCCTGGCTGATCGAGTAGTCGAGGATCTCGAAGAAGTCACGACGGATCATCGGTTCGCCGCCACCGATGTTGATGTAGAAGACCTGGAGCGCCTTGAGCTCGTCGAGCACGCCCTTTGCTTCGGCGGTGGTGAGCTCTCGCGGGTCACGGCGACCCGACGACGAGAGGCAGTGGACGCACTCGAGGTTGCAGGCGTAGGTGAGTTCCCACGTGAGGCAGATGGGTGCATCGAGCCCGCCCTTGAGCTGCTCGACGAGCGCGGCGGGGCCGGACGTGGGGGTGTCGGTCACGGTCATGGTTCAGGCCTCGATCGCGGTGGTGGGTTGACGGACGTCGGTGCTCGACGAAGCGCCGCTGGGCGCGACGTCGCAGAGCATGTCGGACTCGTAGAGGGAGGTCAGCGCTCGGTCGAACGAGGGCCAGCGGCGCTCGTCGATGTTGCACGCGGTGAGCGTGTCGGCGACAGTGTCGTGGTCGGCGAGCGACTGCACGACGCGCACGACGTCGGGGTGTTTCAGGAAGACGAGCTTGCGCGTGTCGTAGTGGTACGCCAGCGCGCCGAACGGCTCGGGGCGGAGCGCTACCTGCGGGTGCAGGCCGAGCGACGCGTCGAGCATCCGGTCAGTAGACGCCGCACATCCCGTCGATGGAGATCTCCTCGACGAGAAGTTCTTCTTCGACGAGAACGTCGGTCGTCTCGGTCTCGACGGAATCGTTGACGGTCGTTTCGTCCATGGAGGCAGGATAGCCGCGGTCTCGTCGCCCGACCTGATCTGCCGATCGAGCTACGCGGTCAACCATTGGCGCGCCGCCACGTACATCGCCTCGATCCCCGCGGCCATGGTCGGATTCTGGATGGGCGCGTACAGCGGGGAGTGATTGGCGGGAATGTCCTCGTTCACTCGATTGGCGGCCAGCGCATCGAAGAAGGTGGCGTGGTCGGCACCTCCAACGAACCAGAAACTGGACGGAAAGCCGCCCCGCTCTCCCAGCAGACCGAAGTCCTCCGATGCCGAGGCGGGCGGTGCCTCGAGCACCCGGTCGGCAGCGAAGTGCGAGCGGAACGCGGCCTCGACCGTGGTCGTGGTGGTCGGATCGTTGTGCAGGGCCGGGAACCGACTGATCGGCTCGATCTCGGGTGAGGACGGGCATCCGGCCGCATGGGCCTCGCCGTGGACGATTCGCTCGATCGCAGCCAGGACCCGGTCTCGCACCTTGGCGTCGAAGGTGCGGACGTTGAGCCCGAGTTCGGCCCGATCGGCGATGATGTTCTCCTTCGTGCCGGCGTGCACGGTGCCAACCGTGACGACCGCCGATTCCCGGGCAGCCAACTCGCGTGAGACGATGCTCTGCAGGCGCATGATCGTCGAAGCGGCCAGCACGACCGGGTCGACCGTGGATTCGGGTGACGAGCCGTGTCCGCCCCGGCCGTGCAGGACCACCTTCAGCGAGTCGCTCGCCGCCATCGCAACGCCCGACCGCGACAACAGCCAGCCGGCGGGTGCGGGCGCAACGTGTTGACCCAGGCCGACGACGGGGGTGCCGAACCGTTCGAACAGTCCGTCGTCGCACATGGCGGCGGCCCCGCCGCCGACCTCCTCGGCAGGCTGGAACACCAGCATTGCCCGGCCGCCCCACGCGGATCGGTCGGAGGCCAGCAGTTCGGCCACGCCGAGCATCCAGGTCACGTGCATGTCGTGCCCGCAGGCGTGGGCGATCGGCACGTCGTCTCCGGCGGCGGTCATGCCGCGCTGCGTGCTCGCATAGGAGAGCCCCGTCGCCTCCTCCACCGGGAGCGCATCGATGTCGGCCCGAAGCAAGACCGGCGGCCCGTCGTCGCCGAGCGTGGCGACGACTCCGGTGCCGCCGACTCCGGTGGTGACCTCGAAACCGAGGGCGTCCAGCCGGTCCGCCACGACTCCGGCCGTGCGGTGCTCCTGGAACGAGAGTTCGGGATGGGCGTGGAGGTCCTCGTACACCTCTCGGAGAGGCGGCAACATGGAGTCGATCTGCTGAGCAATTCGGTCGTGGTCGATCGTCACGGTCACGAGCGCCAACCTAGTGGTCGGCGCCGATCCGGCAGCGTTGGGCCCGGCCTGCCCGCCGTACGGGGCTCGGGGCGGTCACCGGCAGGTGTTCGAGACCGGGTCGAGTGAACCGACCGCGGCCGAATCGCGTCGAGGGAGCGGGCTAGCTTCGGGCAGGTGCGCGTGAGAGAGATCTGGCGATACCCGGTCAAGTCGATCGGGGGCGAGGTGCTGCCGTCGGCGACGATCACCGAACTCGGCATCGCCGGTGACCGCGGCTGGAGCCTGTTCGACGTGAGTACCGGAACGACGCTCACGGCCCGCCGCACGCCGGAGCTGTTGTTTGCGTCGGCACGGGTGGTCGGCGGGGACGTGGTGATCACGTTGCCCGACGGCAACGAGGTCGGAGCCGGCGACGACGCGGCGCTGTCGGCATGGCTCGGGCGAGACATCGAGCTGCGTGCGGCCGGCGAGCACAACCTCGAAGCGGGCGGTACCTACGAGGTGCCGCTCGACGTCGAGAACGATGCCGACTGGGTGAGTTGGCAGGGCCCCGGCGGAGCGTTCCACGACTCGGCGAAGGCGCGGGTGTCGCTGGTGTCGGAAGGGTCGCTTCGCGACTGGGACCGCCGCCGCTTCCGCACCAACCTCATCGTCGACGGATCGGGCGAAGACGACTTCGTCGGCGGCCACGTGGCCATCGGCGACGTGCGGTTGTTCGTCCGCAAGCAGATCGATCGCTGCGTCATGGTCACGCGGCCGCAGCCCGACCTCGACCGCGATCTCGACGTGCTGAAGACCATCAACGCCGAACGGGCGACGTTCCTCGCGGTCGGCTGCCTCGTCGAGTCGCCTGGCGAGATCGAGGTCGGTGCCGAGGTCGTCTACAGCGCGAGTTGAGCCGGGTCGAACCGTGGCGCGGCATCGTGTTCGACGCGCAAGAGGTCGAAGGCCGCGACGGCGCCGATGACGATCGTGGCCGGTGACTCGACGTGCGTCGAACCGAGTTCTGCCAGATCGCATCGAGCGACGACCTGATCGCCCGTCGTCGCCGATCGCACCGCTGCCACCGGCGTGTCGGGATCGAGCCCACCGGCGATCAACTCGTCGGCGATCGCACCGCGATGGGCCACGCCCATGAGCACGACGATGGTGCCACCGGTGCGGTTGAAGCGGGCGAGCGCCCGCCAGTCGACGTCGGGTTCGCCCGGTCGACGATGCCCGGTGACGACGGTGAAGGCCGCCGACACACCCCGGTGCGTGACAGGAACGCCCGCGGCGGCCGGTGCGGCGACGCACGACGTGATGCCGGGCACGATCTCGAAGCTCACGCCGGCTTCCTGGAGCGCGATCGCTTCCTCCCCACCTCGACCGAAGACGAACGGGTCGCCGCCCTTGAGTCGCACGACGCGCTTGCCCTGCCGGCCGAGTTCGACCAGGAGCGCGGAGATCATCTCCTGGGGGACGGGGCGACCGGCGCGCTTGCCGACATCGATCCGCTCGGCCCGTTCGGGAACCAGATCCATCACGCCGTCGCCGACGAGTGCGTCGTGGACCACCACGTCGGCCTGTGCCAGCAGACGCGCTGCCTTCATGGTCAGCAGATCGGGGTCACCCGGCCCGGCACCGACGAGGGAGACGGTCATGATTCGCTCCGTTCGGCACGGCGAGCGGCGCGGCGCGACGTGTCGGGCGGAAGCAGCGCGTCGAGCTGCTCCCAGTTGGCGTCGGCCCAGTCGCCGAAGCTGGTGGGTGACGTGCGGTCGGTGTCGCGGCTGAATCGTTCGAGCAGCGGGCGGAGCAGGTCGGCGATGTCGTTGATCGGCACGTCGGCGCGAAGCCGGCGCGCGAGGCGGTCGCCGGCCGGGGAGCCGCCGACCAGCACGTCGTAGCCGCGCTTCGAGCGACCGACGATGCCGAGCTCGGCGGCGTAGGGACGTGAGCAGCCGTTGGGGCAGCCGGTCATGTTGAGGCGGAGCGGGAGGCCCGTGTTGCCGGTGTCGGCCAAGACCTTCTCGAGCCGGTCGACCACGTCGGGCAGCACTCGTTCGGCTTCGCCGAGTGCCTTGGAGCAGGTCGGGAGCGCCGGGCAGGCGATGGCGAGGTTGCGGGTGGCGCTGTTGTCGGAGGCGAGCTGCACACCGTTGGCGTGCAGCAGGTTCTCGACCGTCTCGATCTCACGCGGATCGACGCCGAGCAGCAGGAGGTCTTGTCGCGCGGTCACGCGCAGTTCGTCGACGAGGCCGTCGGCGATCAGTCGGCGCAGCGCCCAGCGGAGCCCGCCGGCGACCTTGCCCGACGGCACGGGGAGGCCGAGGGTGACCGAGTCGCTCGCATGGCCCGGTGACGACTCGTGGTCGTGCCAGCCGTGGTGGGCGTCGACGGTCCAGTCGGGCAACTCGACGGGCGCGGCGAGGGCGAAGCCGGTGCGCTCCTCGATCTGGTCGCGCAGCCAGTCGATCCCCTTCGCTTCGAGCAGGTACTTGAGTCGTGCCCGGCTGCGGTCGTCACGGTTGCCGTGATCGCGTTGCGTGGCGACGATGGCCTCGACCACGTCGCCGACCTGCTCCACCGGCACCCAGGCGACGGGCTGAGCGAGCAGTGGGTAGGTGTCGTCGGGGCGGTTGTGGCTCATGCCCATGCCGCCGCCGGCGAGCACGACGTAGCCGGTCAGCTCGCCCGACGTTCCCTCCGAGAGCGTCGGCACGATGCCGACGTCGTTGGTGTAGATGTCGACGCAGTTGTCGCCGGGCCAGGCGACGGCGATCTTGAACTTGCGCGGGAGATAGGCGTCGCCGTAGAGCGGCTCGACGTCGTCGATCGCCGGGAGCGAGAGGGCGTTGGCCCGAGGCTTCTCCGCGCTGACGGCCTTCTCGCCGTCGACCCACAGTTCCCAGTAGCTCTCGGTCTGCGGACGGAACCGGGCGACCAGATCGTCGACGAGCGGATCGATGACCGCTCGGCGTTCGGGGTGGGGGAGCGGGCACGCCATGATGTTGCGCACCACGTCGCCGCAGGCGCCGAGCGTGGTGAGCAGCGAACTGTTGATGCCGCCGACCAGTTGGGCGAGTTCGTTCTTGTAGACGACGTGGTACTGCACGCCCTGGCGGGTGGTGAGGCGCAGTTTGTCGTCGGCGAGCGCGGCCACGCGGTCGAGAGCGAGCCACTGGTCGCCGGTGATCACGCCGCCGGGAACCGACGCCCGGACCATGCACGAGTAGTCGAGCGGCAGCTTCGCCTGGGTGCGGCTGCGGCGGATGTCGCGGTCGTCCTGCTGGTAGATGCCGTGGAACTTCAACAGCATCTCGGCGTCGTGTTGGAACTCGACGGCGCCGTCATCGGCGAGTTCGGCACCGATCGTGCCGGCGAGGTAGCCGCTCTCGATCTTGATCGTCTCTGCGCTCATGGCGTGGTCTTTCGTGAGGTGACGTACGTGGGGGAGAGGTGGAACCGGGTGGTGTTCACAGGTGCAGCCCGCATTCGGTCTTCTCGGAGTCGGCCCATCGACCCGACCGAGCGTCGGCGCCGTCCTGCACCGGGCGGGTGCACGGCCAGCAGCCGATCGACTCGTAGTTGCGATCGGTGAGCGGGTGCTCGGGGAGGTCGTGCTGGGCGGCGTAGTTCGCGACGTCGGCGTCGCTCCACGACACGAGCGGGTTGACCTTGACGACGTTCTTGAGGAGGTCGACGTGGGCGAGTGGGGCCGAACGTCGCGATGGGGAGTCGTCACGGCGGAGTCCGGTGACCCACACGTCTCGGTTCTGCAGCGCTTGTTGCAGCGGCTCGACCTTGCGGGCGGCGCAGCAGGCGTCGGTGTCGGTCTGCCACACGTCGCGCTCGAGGTCGGCGGCGGGACGGACGATCCGGATGTTGAGGTCGAATCGGTCGCGCATCGTGTCGGCGAACCACTCGGTTTCGGCGAAGAGGTAGCCGGTGTCGAGCAGGGTGATCTCGATGCCGGGAATCGTGTCGTTGGCGAGGTGGGCGAGTGTGGCGTCACCGAAGCTCGCAGTGACGCACACGGCGTCTCCGTGGGTTCGGTGCGCCCAACGGAGTGCGGCTCGTGCGTCGATGAACGGACGGCCGGTTTCGAGCGGGAAGGAGGTGGTCACGTCCGACATTCAATCAAATCCCGACCAATACGATCAACTTTGTAGGGATTGATCCTGAGAACATGCTCTACGCTGGGGTGATGGCAGCGTCCAATTCCCCTGAAACCCGAGCAGGACGAGCGAGATTCTCGTATCCGGTGTTCCTCGACCTCACCGACGTGCCGGTGCTCGTCGTCGGTGGCGGACGTATCGGCGCCCGCAAGGCCGAGGGCCTGGCGGCCGCCGGAGCTCGGGTGCGCGTGGTGGCCGAGGAGGTGTCGGAGCACATCGACGCCGACGTGGTCGACGAGGTCCGCGCCCACCGGTTCGTCGACGGTGACCTCGACGGCATCCGCCTCGTCGTCACGGCCACCGGCGACGTCGAGACCGACCAGGCGATCTCGCGCTCGGCGCGTGCTCGCGGCATCTGGACCAATGCCGCCGACCAGCCGGTCGACTGCGAGTTCATCCTCCCCGCGATCGCGAGGGCGGGACGCGTGACCGGAGCGATCAGCACCGACGGTGCGAGCCCGGCGCTCGCCAAGTATCTCCGCGATCGGGTGGCCGAGATCCTCGACGATCGCGTGGCCGAGGTCGCCGACATCCTGGCCGCCGAGCGGGCCGACGTGCAGGCTCGCGGGGGGTCGACCGAAGACATCGACTGGACGCCCCGCCTCCGCGAACTCCTCGACGCACCCACCCTCTGACCAACCTGGTTATTTCCATCCCGGATGGAAATAACCAGGTCGGGGGCTCACGGGTGGTTGACGGGGCGCTCCTAGAGTGGCCGCCATGTTAGCTCGGCGGTCCCGATCATCTCGTTCGATCAGCGTGCGTGCGCTCGGGGTGCTGCTCGCCTCGTCGGTGGGTGTCGCTGCATGCGTGTCGTCGGCCGACGACGTCGATTCGGAATCGAGCGATTCGACGCCGACGTCCGAGGTGGCCGACGCCCCCGACGTCACGACCGACACCGACCCGGAGCCGGTGTCGACCGATCCGGCGCCGACGACGAGCGACCCGGTCGCGGAGCAGGGCGACACGCCGACGTTCGAGACCGAGCCGCCCGACGCCAGCTCACTGCCGTCGCTGACCGACGGCGACGACGACACCGTGTCGGGCATGCTCGACAACGGGCTCCGCTACCTCATCCGTGAGAACGACAACCCCGGTTCGAAGGTCGAACTGCGGCTCGTGATCGACGCCGGATCCGGGCTCGAAGACGACGACCAGGTCGGCGGTGCGCACTTCCTCGAGCACATGCTCTTCAACGGCACCGAACAGTTCCCGAAGAACGACCTCGTCGACGTGCTCCGCAGCTTCGGGGCCGGCTTCGGCGCCGACATCAACGCGTACACGTCGTTCGACGAAACCGTCTACACGCTCACCGTGCCGACCGGTGACCCGTCGGTCGTGTCGACCGGGCTCGACGTGCTCGAACAGTGGCTCTCGGCGGCGACCATCGCCGAAGACGACGTGATCGCCGAGCGCGGTGTCGTGCTCGACGAGTGGCGCGTCCGCGACCAGACGTCGAGTGGTCGACTGTTCGACGAGATCGCCGACTTCTTCCTGGCGGGCACGGCGTACGACGGACACACGCCGATCGGTGGCGGTGAGGCGATCGAGACGACCGAGGCCGCCGAGCTGCGCCGCTTCTACGACGACTGGTACCGGCCCGACAACGCCACGGTCATCGTCGTCGGCGACATCGACGTCGACGACATGGAGCAGCAGGTCGTCGAGCGGTTCGCCGACGAGGTCGATCGTGGATCGTCGCCCGAACGCGTGACCCTGGAGGTTCCACCGGCGACCGAGGCGCGGGCGCGAGTGGCTTCGGACACCGACCTCGCCGAGGGCTACGCGTTCGTCACACTGCCCATCGCCCCGACCGAGGCGCCGTCCATCGAGGCCGAGGCGCAGGCAGAGCTGTACCGCGTGATGGCGTTCCGCATCCTCGCCACGCGGCTCAACAACGATGCACTCCGCGGTGAAGCTCCCTTCGACAGCGCCGAGGTGGCCAGCAGCGAGTTCGTCCGCGAGATGATCGCACCCGAGATCTTCGTGACCGTCGACGGCGAGAACGTCGCCGCGGCGGTGCAGGCGATCGTCGACGAGTACGAACGGGTTCGCCGCTTCGGATTCGCGCCGGAAGAGGTCGAGCGTGCCGCGGGCACGTTCCGCTCCGACGCGCAGACCACGTACGACGGGCGCAACTCGCGTCAGGACGCGTCGTACGCCGACGAGTACGTCGACTTCTCGCTCACGGGTGACCCGTACGTGACGGCGCAGCGCGAGTACGACTTCATCAACGCGGCGATGGACGGAGCGACGCCCGAGAACCTGACGCACGTGTTCGTCGAGGTGCTCGACGCGGCAGGGCCGCACATCTTCGCAGCGGTGCCGAGCGGCGAGCTCGACGACACGGCGACCGCCGAGGAGTTGGTGGCCATCGCCGAGTCGGTCGGCGAGCGAGACCTCGAACCGCCCGCCACCAGCGCTGCGATCGGCGACGATCTGATGGAGCGTCCGGATCCGGTCGAGGAGTCGGAGCGTTTCCAGCTCGCCGACGACCCGTTCCCGAACTTCATCGACCCGACCGTGGTCCGCTTCGACAACGGGGTGACGGTGTCGTTCAACCCGAACGCGATCGTCGAGGGCCAGGTGTACCTCGAAGGCCGCAGCCCCGGTGGGTTGGCCGCACTCTCCGATGCCGACGTGCCCAACGGTGACGCGCTGAGCGGTGTGGTGGGCAACAGCGGCGTCGGCGATTTCGACCGGGTGGCGATCGACGAGTTCCTCGACAAGAAGGACCTCACGCTCTACCCGTCGGTCGACCTGTTCGAAGACCGCTTCAACGGCGTGACGGCGACGACCGATCTCGAAGTGTTGTTCCAGCTGATCCACCTCGGCATGACCACGCCGCGGGTCGACCCGGTGGCGCTCGATCAGTACCTCGACGATCAGCTCCCGTACGCCGAGAACCCCGGACTCGACTCCGGGTACGCCGAGTTCGTCGCCATGCAGGACGCGCGCTACGACGACATCCGCTTCCTGGCGCCGACGCCGGAGACGTTGGCGACGGTGAGCGCCGACGGGCTCGCCCGTGTCGCCGCCGACCGCTTCGGCGACGCAAGCGACTGGACGTTCTCGTTCAGCGGAGACTTCGACGTCGACGCCGCCATCGAGTTGGCCCGCAGCTATCTCGGCACGTTGCCGTCGTCCGGTCGTGTCGAAGAGGTCGGCTTCGACGAGGAGCCACCTCCGTCGGGTGTCGTGCTCGTCGAGACGCAGGCGGGCGAAGGCGAGACGGCCAACGTCTCGTTCCTGTTCACCGCCGAAGCGAGCACCGATCGCCGCGACGACGTGCTCGCCCGGGTGGTGCAAGAGGTGGTGTCGAACCGGCTCACCGACTTCATCCGTGAGGAGTTGGGCGACACCTATTCACCGTTCGGGCAGCTGTCGATCGGTTCGGGTGCGACGCCTCCGGCCGAGTACTACATCTCGGTCTCGACCGCTCCCGATCTGGTCGAGAAGGTGTCGTCGGCGGTGCTCAGCCAGTTGGCCGACCTGCGTGACAACGGCCCGGCGAGTCGGGAGTTCGACAACGCGATCGCCACCGTCGGCGAGCAGTTGAACTTCTTCAACAACGGCCAGATCAACGACGAGGTGCTCGATGCGCTCGTCGACCCGGCGGGCTCCGCCGACTTCGATGACTTCCTCTACGAACTCGATCTGATCCCGTCGATCTCGGCGAGCGACGTGCAGTCGGCCCTGCAGTCGTGGACGAGCCCCGACCAATACATCGAAGTCAGAGTCCTCCCCAGATCCTGAACGAAGACCAGTGGACCGGAGCAGGAGTCAAAAGCACCAGCGAGAGCTGCGCGGGAGTTCCGCAACGTGACACCAATCAATAGTGGTCCTGAGCGGTGATTCCGGGAAAGCTGGCCCGGCTGAGTCAGTGGTGGGAGGTGATGGTGCGTTGCGACACTTCGACGAGTTCGCCGCCGCGCACTTCGTAGCTCACCACGTGGTCGACGCTGTGCTGACCGCTGCGTTGCTTGCCCGACACGACGTCGATCCCGGTGCCGTCGACGAGCGGCAGCAGTGCGACGGCGCGAAATCCTTCGTCGTTGCCGGGCGACGAACGCTTGTCTTCGCGCAGCAGGAGGCTCGACTCCCAGACCCACACGTCGTCGACGCTGACGAAGCGGCACTTGTGGCTCGACTTCGACTTCGACACCGTGCCGCCGGGACAGACGATGACGTTGCCTTCGACCCAGGGGAGTGCGCCGAGGCCATCGCGGCCGAAGCCGGTTTCGAACGCCGCGGCGATGATGGCGTCTTCGTCGCCGTCGCCGATGGCCCGCTCGATCTGGACCTGGCGAACGAGCTCGGCGACGTGGTGCAGTTCGGCGTCGGACATGTCGCGCACGAGCGCCGACACCGCGTCGAGATGGAGTGCGTCGAGGTCGGCGGACAGTGCGTCGTCGTTCATGCGTTGCATTCTGCCTGAAGGGTGTGACAGCCCCGACCCAGCGTCGGTCGCCGGGTGGTTGTCGGGCGCCCGTCTGCGTGCCGCGCGACCTGCAGTGATGGCGTACTCTCAGCGGTATGCAGACCAAGGCCGCAATTCTCTGGGAAGTCAACAAGCCGTGGAGCGTCGAAGACATCGAACTCGACGACCCGAAGGAAGGGGAGGTCGCGGTCAAGCTCGCTGCCTCCGGCATGTGCCACTCCGACGAGCACCTCGTCACCGGTGACCTGCCGTTCGAGCTGCCGATCATCGGTGGTCACGAGGGTGCCGGTGTGGTCACCAAGGTCGGGCCCGGTGTGAGCTGGCTCGAAGAGGGCGATCACGTCGTGTTCGGATTCATCCCGTCGTGTGGCCGTTGCCCCAGCTGTTCGACCGGTCACCAGAACCTCTGTGACCTGGGCGCCATCATGGGTGCAGGCCTTCAGGCCTCCGACATGACCTCGCGTCATCACAGCACCAGCGGTGAGGACCTGAAACTGATGTGCATGCTCGGCACGTTCGCTCACGACACCGTCGTCAACGAGGCGAGCTGCATCAAGATCGAGAAAGACGTCCCGCTCGACCGCGCATGCCTGCTCGGCTGTGGTGTCGTGACCGGTTGGGGTTCGTCGGTGTACGCCGCCGAGGTGAGCCCTGGCGACGTGGTCGCCGTGGTGGGTGTTGGCGGCATCGGCGCCAACGCGATCCAGGGTGCCAAGCTCGCCGGTGCCAAGCAGATCTGGGCGATCGACCCGGTCGAGTCGAAGCGTGAGAAGGCGATGGAGTTCGGTGCCACGCACACCGCAGCGTCGATGGCCGAGGCGATGGAGCCGCTCGGTGCCGCGTCGTGGGGCACGATGGCCAACAAGGTCATCCTCACCATGGGCGTCGGTTCGGGTGAGCTGATGGCCGAGGCACTCGGGCTCGCCGCCAAGCGCGGTCGCGTCGTGGTCACCAACATCCACCCGGCGATGGAGATGTCGGCCAACATGAGCCTGCTCGACCTGACCCTCATGGAGAAGCAGGTCGTCGGTTCGCTGTTCGGCTCGGGCAACCCGCGTGCCGACATCCCGAAGCTGCTCAGCCTCTACCGCGAGGGTCAGCTCGACCTCGACGGACTCGTCACCAAGGAGTACTCGCTCGACGGTGTGAACGACGGCTACGACGACATGCGGGCTGGCAAGAACATCCGCGGCGTCATGGTCTACAACTGACCCGCTGATTCGGATCCATCGATTCGCAGACGCCCGCCCGCGAGGGCGGGCGTCGTGCGTTTTCGCTCTGGTCATCGAGTGAGCTCGCCGACGCGTGTGCGCGCGAGTTCGGCGAGGCGCGCGAGTTCGGCAGGTTCGTCGGTCTCGTCGACGAGTTCGGGCACTCTGCAGCCCGCCGGCAACATGATCGAGCCATCGGCTCGGACCGTGTGGTGTCGGCCGGCGGTGGAGGTCCGGGTTCGCCATCGGTTTCGATGCTTCCCGCGGTTGTGTGGGCCGCATCGGACGCCGGCGTTGGCCTGATCGGTCGTGCCGAGTTCGTTCCACTCGATGCCGTGATCGATCTCGCACGATGTCGACCGCAACTCGCACCCCGGATGCTCGCAGGTGCGCAGCAGCACCATCGCCGCGTGCCTGGCCGGCCCGGTGAACAGCCGCTGCTTGCGTCCGTAGTCGATGACGTGACCGTCGGCGTCGGCCACCACCCGGCGCACGTGACCGGCGAGCGCCGCCTGCACCACGTGTCGGGGGCGCAGTGGTACGCCGTTGCTCGTCTCGCATCGTCGGCCGAGGAGTTCGTCGGGATGCTCGACGAGATCTGCGAGCAGATCGGTGGGTTCGGCCAGACCGGTGAAGGGATCGATCGGGTTGCCGTCGAGATCGAAGTCGGTCGCCAGTCCGAAATCGACGAAGGCCCGTCCGAACGTCGCGTCGTCGATGACGAGGTCGATCAACGGGTCGGTTCGCGTGATGGCGAGCTCGTCGTCGAGTGCTTGGTTGGCCAACTCGAACGCTGCGTGGATCGCGTCGTGGCGGCGATGGGCGTCGGTGCGTGGGAGCGGAACGCCTGCGATGTCGTCGCCGTGCTCGGCGCGTCGAGTCTCGACGTCGGCGGCGAACTCGCGCTCGACGAATCGGTCGACGATGGCGATGAGCGTCGCCGTCGCCATGGCGTCGCCGCCCGTGACCTTCATGAACAACGAGCCGTCGGCATCGACCACCGTGGCCTGGCGGTGCTCGATCGCTCGATCGTCACGTTGCTCCGCGCCGTCGTCGTCGGCGATGGCCACGACGTGCGCCATGACCGCTTCGAAATCGGAGTACTTCAACTGCTCGGCATGTCGCACCAGCGTCGGGGCGAGTTCGTGTAGCGCATGACGTACTCGTGGATTGGCGAAGGCACGAGCGAATGCCTCGACCTGGGGGAGACCGATGCGACCGACCGCGAGCGCGTCGCCGACGCCGGGGATGCCATCGGCCGCTCGCGCCAGACGAAGCCACCGCTTGGTCTCGGTACTCGACCAGTTGAACGTCGCTCGCAGGTACGACGTGAGCGTGCGGTGTCCGTCGGCGGCCGGGAGGCCCCGGGCATCGGCCGCCAGCACTCGGGCCAACATCTCGGCGGCGGTGCGACGATGCGCCAATTCGAGCGCTCGTAATTCGCCGTCGACGACCGCGTCGGGCTGGGTGATTGCCGAGTCGATGATCGTCTCGAACACCCCCTCGGCAACGGAGTCGCACGAGTCGCGACTCGGAGACAGTGAGGGTGGCGCCGACTCGACGGCGAGCAGGCGTTCGACTCGATCGAACGGCGAGGCGTCGAAGTCGTCCTGCATGATCGCCAGTCTAGCGAACGTGTGTTCGATTGTCAAGATGAAACGGTCGTGCTTCGACGCCGGGACAGCACCGTTGCGAGCGCGAGTCGGCGAAAAATCGGAAGAAATCTCGGGAACTGGGTGATCCGACACTCGGTGGGCTACGAACTGCGTTTGGCATCGCTGACAAAGGGGAATGTAAAGCCATGGGCATCATCGAGAACTCGTCCGACGTCGCACCGACGAAGGGGGTGTCTCGACGACGATTCCTCGGAGCGGTCGTGGCAGCACCGACGCTCACTGCGGTGGCCATCCTCCACGACGGCGCACCTGCCAAGGCCGGTCTGTTCGACGGTCTCGACGACGTGCTCGGTGGCCTGGTTCCCGACATCGGTCTGCCCGACGTGTCGGACGTGGTCGACCTCGGCGACCTGCTGATCCTCGCCGAGTACCCGTATCGCTACAACCTGTTGATCGAGGTCACCACCGACAACACGGTGCGTCTCGAACTCCCGCGCCTCGAGAAGGGGCAGGGGATCACCACGGCGTGCGCGGTCATCCTGGCCGACGAGATCGGCGCGCGACTCGACGACACGGTGGTCGACCTCTCGGATGCTCGCCTCGACCGACCGTTCACCATCACCGGTTCGTCGCACAACGTCCGAGCCTTCTGGGAACCGATTCGGACGCTCGCTGCCGGGTTGCGTGCCCGTCTCGTCACGGCGGCGGCCAACGTCTGGGGCGCCGACCCGTTCAGCCTCACCACCGCCGACACGCACGTCGTGCACCCGGACGGGCGAACGCTGACGTTCGGTGAGCTCAGCGCGGCCGCCGCGCAGATCGTCCAGGTGTCGACCAACGCGGCGCCCAAGGGCGACGACGAGTACCAGATCATCGGAACCCGGCGAGGTCGGGTCGACGCGCTCGACATCGTCACCGGCGCCGCCGACTACGCACTCGATCTCCCCATCGCAGGTTCGCCGGCGATCATCGCTCGGTCGCCTGACATCGGCGGCACCGTCGCCTCGTTCGACGACACCGCCGCGCTGGCGATGCCCGGCGTGATCGCCATCACCGAGGTGCCGTCGGGCATCGCCGTGGTGGCGCGTACGTTCCACGAGGCGTTCGAAGCAAAGGCCCGCCTCGACATCACGTGGAACCCGGGCCCCCTGGCGTCGACGTCCGACGCCGATCTCCGACAGACGCTGAAGCAGGCACCGAGCGTCCCCGTCACCCCGGGCGGTCTGTTCACGAAGGTCATCGACGCCGAGTTCGAGTACCCGTATCTCTCGCACTCGCCGATGGAGGTGATGTCGGCCGTCGCCGACGTGCGCGCCGACTCCGCCGAAGTGTGGTTCGCATCCCAGTCACCGGTGATCGCGTTGCAGAGCATCGCGGCAGCGATCGGCATGAGCCAGACGTCGGTGACGTTGCACGTGCCGCGTTCGGGTGGGTCGTTCGGGCGACGCCTGTTCTTCGAGCCGGCGGTCGAAGCCGCCCAGATCTCGCAGGCGGTCGGCCAACCCGTGAAGCTGATGTGGACGCGCAACGACGATCTCCGCAGCGGTCGCTTCCGCCCGATGTCGATCAACCGGATTCGCGCCCGCGTCTCACGCGGCAAGGTGCTGTCGTTCGATCACCGGATGAAGGCGGCCGAGACCGACTTTCGCCACGGCTTCGGTGAGGCGCTCACGGCAGCCGGTTCCGATGTCGGCGCGGTCGCCATCGGTCAGTCGATCTTCCACACGACGGTGAGCGTGCCGTACGACTTCGGTGTGACGACGCAACTCCTCACCGAGGTGGAGTTGCCGGTGCCGACGAGCAGTTGGCGGTCGATCTATTCGGGCCACGTCGTGACCTCGAACGAGATCATGGTCGACCGGATCGCGGCATCGATCGGACGTGACCCGGTCGAGTTCCGTCGTGACAAGCTGTCCGACGAGCGGGCGATCGCGGTGCTCGACCGAGCCGCCGCCGAAGCCGACTGGGGCAAGCCGATGCCCGCTGGCGTCGCCCAGGGAGTCGGCGTGCACGTCGAGTACCGCTCGTTCGCGGCCTACGTCGTCGAGATCGACACGAACGGCGTCGAGCCGCGCGTCACCAAGGTGACCGTTGCGGTCGATGTCGGCCGGGCGATCAACCCGTCGGGTCTCGAAGCGCAGCTGCAAGGCGTGGTCAGCGACGCGATCACGGCGATGCTGCGGGCCGGTAACCGCCTCGACGACGGACGGATCCGCGAAGGCAGCTACGGCGACTTCCTGTGGGCGCGCATGAAGCACGCTCCGGTCACGGTCGACGTGCACATCATGGAGCCGAACGACGAACCTGGTGGCGCCGGCGAGCTCGGGTTCCCGACCTGCGCGGCGGCCATCGTCAACGCATACAGCCGGGCGACCGGCGAGCAGCCGACCGTGTTCCCCATCGGTCGCCCCGACCCCGACCCGCTGCCGGCGACCCTGCCGCCGAGCGGCGACGCGCCGTCGAGCATCGTGCCGGTCACGGTCAACGGCACGACCACCGACGTCGAGACTCAGGAGGGGGCACCAGCGCTCTACCTCATGCGTGACGTGCTGGGAGTGACCGGGCCGAAGTACGGGTGCGGTGTGGGCGTGTGCGGTGCGTGCACCAGCCACAAGGACGGCGAAGCGTTCCGACCGTGCGTCACGTCGGTCGGCGACTGCGCCGGCTCCGACATCACCACGATCGAAGGCCTCGCCGCCGAGGGCGAGCTGCACCCGGTGCAGCAGGCGTGGATCGACGAAGACGTCGCCCAGTGCGGCTTCTGTCAGCCCGGTCAGATCATGACCGCGGTGGCGCTGATCGCTGCCAACCCCGATCCGTCCGACGCTGACATCGACGCGGCGATGTCCGACAACGTGTGTCGATGCGGCACGTATCCCCGGATCCGCAAGGCGATCAAGCGTGCGGCCGCAGCGATGAACGCCGGCTGACCGAGCGAGTCGGTGGTGCCCGGCGCGGCCCGCCCGGGGCGGGTGACGGTGTGGTGCGGTGCGGTCGAGAAACGTCTGGTTAACGCGTGGTGCATACCGTCGCCGACGTTGGTTCGACGCTCGAACCACGCACCCCACCACCACCAGGAGACCATGCCATGAACCGCCGTTTCGTTCCCGTGATCACCATCGCGATGCTGGTCGGAGCCGCCTGCGGAGGCGGATCCGACGATGCCGCATCGAGCCCCGCTGCCGCTGACGACGCGAGCGAGGCCGTCACCGACGCGCCCGCCGACGACTCCTCCGACTCCGACGAGTCGGCAGACTCCGGGCTCGTCGCCGATCTGCCGCAGTTCTTGAGCGACTTCGAACGAGTCTGCACGACCGAGACCGGCTTCGCCGGCGCGACGCCGTACTCCGACGGGCCCGGCCCGCACCCGTTCGTGCTGCTCGTGGAGTCCGACAGCGGTTCGATGTTCGACCGCACGATCAGCGACGCTCCTCCCGGTTGGGCGATCGAGACCGATCTCGACTTCGACGACAACAGCGAGTTCGTCGCTACCGAACTCATCGCCTGTGCGACGCAGTCGTCGGCGGAGCCGACCGGCATCATGTGTGACCTCGAACTCGACGACGACTCGGTCGTCACGCTCGAACTCGTCGACGTCACGATGGACCTGACGATTCGCGAGGCGACCACCGGCAACGTGGTCGGCACCGAGACGCTCGACGGTTCCGACGCCGAGTGCCCCTTCTTCGCCCTGATCAACGACGGCGACACTCAGCACATGAACACGCCGACCGACGACGACTACATCAGCGCCCTCAAGCCCTACGTCGCCCCCTGATCGCGAACCTGCACTGCGACGAATCGAACGAGACGTGTCGTCCGGCGGTTGAGGCCGGGCGGCACCTCGTTGGCTAACTTGCGGTCACGTCAGCAACACGTGTCGGCAGGGGGTCGTCGTGAAGTCGAGAGCAGCCATCATCAGTGGAACCGGACAGGACTGGGAGGTCGTCGACGTCGAGGTCGACGCTCCGAAGACCGGTGAGGTCATCGTCGAGTGGAAGGCCGCCGGGCTGTGCCACTCCGACGAGCACATGATCACCGGCGACATGGTCCCACCGGAAGCCGCGTGGGAGATGATGGGCATCGAGAGTCTGTGGCCGCTCATCGGTGGTCACGAAGGCGCCGGGGTCATCGCCGAGGTCGGGCCGGGCGTGAAGAGCGTGCAGGTGGGCGATCACATCTCGGGCTCGTTCATTCCATCGTGCGGTCGCTGCCGCTACTGCTCGACTGGCAAGCAGAACCTGTGCGACTCGAGCGGCGGCACGTTCAAGAAGGGCATGATCACCGACTCCACGAGTCGGCATCGCCTCGGTGACGGCACCGAACTCAACCTGTTCGCCAAGCTCGGCACGTTCTCGCAGTACACGTGCGTGGCCGAAGAGCAGGTCATCAAAGTCGAGAACGACCTGCCGATGGAGGCCGTGGCGCTCGTGTCGTGCGGTGTGGCCACCGGCTTCGGTTCGGCGACCGAACGCGGCGACGTGCAACCCGGCGACACCGTCGTGGTGGTCGGCATCGGCGGCATCGGCATGAACGCGGTGCAGGGCGCCAAGCTCGCCGGCGCCCGCCACGTGATCGCCGTCGACCCGGTCGAGTTCAAGCGCGAGAAGGCCACCGAGTTCGGAGCGACGCACACGTTCTCGTCGATGGAAGAGGCGTTCCCCGCCGTGCAAGAGCTGAGCTGGGGACACATGGCCGACAAGGTCATCATGACGCCGGGCGTGTTGTACGGCGACATGATGCAACTCGGCGTGTCGCTGGCCGGCAAGGGCGGCACGATCGTCGTCACCGGCATCGCCCCGATGGATCAGACCGAGTCGTCGGTCAACCTGTTCGAGTTGGCGATGTGGAACAAGGAGATCAAGGGCACGATCTTCGGTTCGCTCAACCCGCGTGCCGACATCCCGCGTCTGCTCAGCATGTATCGAGAGGGCCAGTTGAAGCTCGACGAACTCGTCACCAACACCTACACGCTCGACGAGATCAATGCGGGCTACCAGGCGATGCGCGATGGCGAGAACATCCGCGGCGTGGTGCTCCATGGGTGACCGCGTGCTGGAGCTGCATCAACTCGTCGAGCGGCTCCAGGCGGGTGTGGTCGGTCGAGTCCGCGAGACCGAACTGGTGGTCGCCGCGATCGCCTCCGACCGTCACATCCTGATCGAAGGCCCACCCGGCACCGGCAAGTCCACGTTGCTGCGCGGTGTGGCTCGCGAGATGGACATCGGTTTCGAGTTCGTCGAAGGCAACGCCGAACTCACACCGGCGCGTGTCGTCGGCCACTTCGACCCGGCTCGTGTGCTGTCGGACGGGTACGACCCCGATGTGTTCGTGCCCGGTCCGCTGATGTCGGCGCTCACCAACGGTTCGCTGCTCTACATCGAGGAACTCAACCGCGTCCCCGAAGAGACGCTCAACGTGCTCATCACGGTGATGAGCGAACGCGAGATCACGGTGCCGCGCTTCGGCACGGTCGAGGCGGCGCCGGGGTTCCGGTTGGTGGCGGCGATGAACCCGTTCGACGCGGTGGGCACTGCGCGCATCTCGGGTGCGGTGTACGACCGGGTGTGTCGTGTCGCCGTCGGCTACCAGTCGAGCGACGACGAGACGCTGATCGTGCAACGTGCCGTCGCCGCGGACGTGAGCGGGGTCGACTCGACGGGCGCATCGGGCGCGGCCGACTTCGAGCAGATCGTCGAGCTCGTCCGGCTCACCCGTGAGCACCCCGACCTGCGCGTCGGCTCCTCGGTGCGTGGTGCGATCGACATGGTGTTCGTGGCGCGCTCGCTCGCCGAACTGCGCGGTGTCGATCCGGCCGACCCGAGCGTGTCACTCGACGCGGCGCTCGTCGCGCTCTCGGGCCGAGTGCGGCTCCGGGAAGGCACGACGCGTACGCCCGAAGACATCGTGACCGAGTTGTGGGAGCGCGTGTTCGCCACGACGGCCGACGGTGAAGGTGGCGGCGACGAGGGAAAAGTTGGCGCCCCGACGGGGGCCATGACCTCCAGCTGAACTCACCTCCTCCCAACACGAAGGAAGGCGACGAGGCCGACGAAGCCGTGTCGGAGGCGCGCAAGAAGACGACCTCGCGTCGAGAGTTGGAGCGCCAACCGAACTTCGACGAGATCTCACCGGAGGTCGGCGAACTCGACGAGGTGGCGGTCGAGGAGGCGATGTCGGCCGACCCCGACGAGATGTTGGCGATGCTCGCCGACCTCACCGGTGCAACCGATCCGAAGCTGCGCGAACTCGCTCGTCGCCTCGCCGGGCGCCTGTTCCTCGACCTCGCCAAGCGCGGGCCGTCGCAGCCTCGTGGGATCGGACGGCTCGAGACGCAGCGCTACCGACCCGATGCCGGCGACATCGACATCGACGCCAGCCTCGACGCGGTGGTCGCGGCGCGGGCGGTGCAGAGCGCCGTCGACCCCGACGACCTGCGGGTGCGGGCTTGGGCCACGCCGGGGACGGCGATCTGTCTGCTCGTCGACCGCAGCGGCTCGATGGGCGGCGGTCCGCTGGCAACGTCGGCTGTGACGGCGTCGGCGGTCGCCTGGCGCTCTCCCGACGACTACTCGGTGTTGTCGTTCGGCAAGGACGTGGTCGCGGCCAAGTCGCAGGATCAGACGAAGTCCAACGAAGCGGTCGTCGACTCGGTGTTGGCACTGCGCGGCTTCGGAACCACCGACGTGGCCGGAGCGCTCGTCGCCGCCGCCGATCAACTCCGCCGTTCGACCGCCGGCCGCAAGATCACCGTGCTGCTGTCGGACTGTCGAGCCACGGTGCCCGGCGACGTCGTGGCTGCCGCTCGCGGTGTCGACGAACTCGTCATCGTGGCCCCCGAAGGCGACAGCGAAGAGGCCGAAGCGCTCGCCGCCCAGACCGGCGCCAGGTTCACCACCGTCGCCGGCCCCAGCCGAGCCGCCGAAGCCCTCGCCACCGTCCTCGACACCTGACGTCGACGGGTTCGTCATCGGGTGTCTGACACCGGATGACTTGGGTCAGTTGGTGCAGCTGATCTGGCTGTCGGGGACGACGCCGATGACGACGTTCTCGGTCTCGACTTCGGGAAGCGTCTCGAACGGGACGGCTTCGACGGTGGTCGTCGTTTCCGGCTCGATGATGATCGGCGCGGCGGAGTCGGGCTGCGTGGTGACCGGAACGGTGGTGAGCGGCACGGTGGTTCCGGGAGCGAGCGTGGGGTCGACCTCGTCGAGTTCGGCGGACGGAGCGCTGGCCAGCGTGGCTTCACCCTTGAAAAGCGCGAGCACCGCCTGCATGTTGTCGCCGGAGATGCGCGGCACGAGGACGCTCGCTCCGCCGATGTTCTGACCGCTGGCTTGGATCTGGTACGTGGTGATCGTGGCCGGGTCGATGGAGCGGAGCACGCCCGAGTACTGGAGCACCTTGTCGACCGTGAGCCCGGTGTCGGTCAGCACGTACTCGTCGCTGGTTTCGAGGAGCCCGCGGATGACGCTCGGCGAGAACGCGTTGTCGATCGCTTCGTCGATGACGCGGCGGATGAAGTCCTGCTGACGCGAGATGCGGCTCAGGTCGGACGCTCCGTCGGTGCGCCACTGGCCGTCACGGAACTCCTGCAGCTTGCGGGAGCGGACGTAGGCGAGCGCGTGGTCGCCGTCGAACTCGAAACAGCTCGGCTCGGTGATGAGTACGTTGAGCCCGGTGTTGACGTCGCGGACGGGCAGGTCGAACGGCACCGACACGCCGTCGACCGCGTCGACGAGCGTCTTGAACGCACAGAAGTCGACCTGGATGTAGTGGTCGGTGTGGATGCCGAAGTTCTGGAAGATCGTGTTGATGAGGCGCTGCGGATCGTCACGCTCGTACGCCTCGTTGATGCGGCCCTTGCTCGATCGGCCGTCGATGCTGACCCACAGGTCACGGGGGAACGAGAGCACGGCGACCTGCGAGGTGCTCGGGTTGATCCGCCACATCATGATCGTGTCGCTGCGCTCGCCGAAGCCGTCGCGGTTGCCGAACGCGGCGTAGTACGGCGAATCGGGGGAGATGCACGAGTTGTTGTCGGCGCCGGTGATCAAGATGTTGCGCGCCGACGGCTCGGCGGGCGGAAACGTCTCGACCGGCGCAGGTGGCTCATCGGACTCGGTGGCCGCCGCCTCTTGGGCCGGTTCGCCACCGTCGTCGCTGGCCAGATCGAACTCACCGAAGTCGGCCGACTCGGTGACCGACTGCGACCCGTCGTCGATGGCGACGAGGTTGCGGTCTTCGAGCTGCTGCTGGACGAACCAGATGGCGCCGGCGGAGCCGAACGCGGCGAGCGCACCGAAGATCACGCCGACGATCAGGAGTCGCTGGCCCCACGAGCGCTTCGAGGGCTGCGACGACGGCGCTGGCTCGGTGTCGTCGACGGAGGATTTCAAGCGAGCCATGAAGGTGTGAACGATACAGAATCGCGGGTGGGTGTGGCCGTCAGCGGCACGAACGCATCATGCCTCCGACGTGCGTCGATTGCCTGTCGGTGAGCCGGGGCTCAGGGGAGAACGACGACCTTCGTGCCGATCTGCGCCCAGTTCCACATCCAGATGGCATCGGGCTGTGCCTGGCGAACGCAGCCACCCGACAGCGGCTGGCCGAGCTGAGCGATGCTCTGCACGAGACTGCCGTACTGCGTGGGGATCTCGTGGAAGCCGATGTTGCCGCCGTTGCAGCCCTTGGTGAAGCGGACCATGTAGCCCCACTTGATGGTGGGGTTGTTGATCGAATAGGTGTGCCGTGACCGTGACCACACTTCGTACGTGCCGACCCGCGGGTCGCACCACAGCATCTTGCCCGACACCCGGTGGGTCTTGACGACGGTGCCGTCGGCTTCGACCGCCCAGACGCGCTGCGCCGACTTGGAGTAGACCGCGCGGCGACCGGTGCCGGAGTTGTACGGCAGGATCGTCGGGTCAGGCAGGGTGGTGGTCGTGGTGGTCGTGGTGGGCGGCGGTGGCAGCGGCTGGGTCTGGAACATCGTGCCGCGACCGGGGACGCTCAACTCGCTGATGTCGACGCTGTCGTCGTCGCTGACCGCACCGGGAAACGCCGGAATGGTCGTGCTCGGAGCCACCGTGGTCGTGGGAGCGACCGTGGTGGTCGGCTCGACCGTGGTGGTCGGTGCTTCGGTTGACGGTGGTGCTTCGGTCGAGGGCGGTGCTTCAGTGGAAGGGGGTGCTTCGGTCGACGGCGGTGCCTCGACCAGTTGTGCGTCGGCGCCGGGCGCGCCGAAAGCGAGCAGCGACACCGCCGTCGCCAATGCCAGACCCGCTCCCAACTTCGCACGCATGACCGATGAGGCTACCGCTGGATCGCGTGCCATACGTCACCAGATTGCAACAAACACCTGAAGACGCCCATGAGGCTTCCCCGGGTGTTTCGTGACCCCGATCTCCGAGTCCGTCCCATTCGGGTGTTTCGACGGCCCCTGTGGGTCTCGAAACACCCGGGTGAAGGAGACACCCGGGTGGTGGAGGGTTGGTCAGTCGGTGGGGGCCAGGGTGACGCTGCAGGCCAGGTCGGTGCCGTCGTCGAGGGTGATGTCGGCGATGGTTCCGGCTGCTGCGAGGTCGGGGCGACCGGCGTCGAGCGCGGCGTGCATGTCGGCCGGCGCCGTGATGGCCAGGGCTGCGACCTCGGCGCGTTGGCTGACCTTGGCCTCCGACTTCGCCCGGCGCACCAGCGTGAGCGCCTCGATCGTGGGGTCGACGAGTGCGGCGTCGCCACCGAGATCGCTCGGCGTCGGCCAGGCAGCAGCGTGGATGCTGGTGTCGTTCCACCAGCTCCAGGCTTCTTCGGTGGCGAAGGGCAGGATCGGAGCGAGCAGGCGTTGGCACGCCGACAGCGCTTCGCGCAGCGCGCGGCGAGCCGATGCCGCAGCGTCGGGGCCCATCGCCTCGTACGCCCGGTTCTTGACGAGCTCGACGTAGTTGTCGCAGAACCACCAGAAGAACGACTCGGTGCGTTCGAGGCCACGGGCGTAGTCGAACGCTTCGAATCCGGCGGTGGCTTCGGCGATGACGGCGTCGACCTTGGAGAGCATCGAGCGGTCGATCGGATCGGTGACGGTGTCGCCGAGCGGACCCTGCATGTCGACGTCGCCGAACGACAGCACGAACTTCGACACGTTGAGCAGTTTGTTGGCGAGCTTGCGCCCGACCTTCATCTGCTCTTCGCTGAACGTGGTGTCGACACCCGGGCGGCCAGAGGCGGCCCAGTAGCGCACGGCGTCGGTGCCGAACTGCTCGAGCAGACCTTCGGGGGTCATGGCGTTGCCGCTCGACTTGCCCATCTTCTTGCGATCGGGGTCGAGGATCCAGCCCGACAGCGCCGCGTGGTGCCAGGGGGCGACGTGGTGCTCGTGGTGGCTCCGCGTCATGGTCGAGAAGAGCCAGGTGCGGATGATGTCGTGGCCCTGCGGGCGCATGTCCATCGGGAAGATGCGGTCGAACATGTCGGACTCGCCTTCCCAGTCGCCGGCGATCTGCGGCGTGAGCGATGAGGTGGCCCACGTGTCGAAGATGTCGGGGTCGGCGACGAAACCGCCCGGCTGGTCGCGCTGGTCGGCGGTGTATCCGGCGGGCACGTCGACGGAGGGGTCGACCGGCAGGTCGGCCTCGTCGGGCACGAGCGGCGAGTCGTAGACCGGTTCGCCGGCGTCGTCGAGCGGGTACCAGATCGGGATCGGCACACCGAAGAAGCGCTGGCGGCTGACGAGCCAGTCGCTGTTGAGCCCTTCGACCCAGTTCTCGTAGCGGTGACGCATGTGCTCCGGGTGCCATGTGACATCGCCCGAGCGAGCGATGAGCGCGGCGCGCAGGTCGGCGTCTTTGCCACCGTTGCGGATGTACCACTGGCGCGAGGTGACGATCTCGAGCGGTCGGTCGCCCTTCTCGTAGAACTTGACCGGGTGGGTGATCTTGCGCGGCTCGCCGATGAGGATGCCCTGCTCGGTGAGCTGTTCGACCACGGCACGCTGCGCCTGGTTGGGGTACTTGCCGGCGATGAGCGCGTACGCCTCGGGGTCGACGCCGTGCGGCGCGTCGGGCAGGATGCGTCCGTCGCGGCCGATGATGGCGCGCATCTCGAGCGCGAGTTCGCGCCACCACGTGACGTCGGTGGTGTCGCCGAACGTACAGATCATGGCGATGCCGGTGCCCTTGTCGGGCTGCGCGAGTTCGTGTGCGCGCACTTCGACCTCTTGGCCGTAGAGCGGCACGATGACCTTCTTGCCGAAGTGCGGCTGGAAGCGCTCGTCGTCGGGATGCGCGACGAGGGCGACACAGGCGGCGAGCAGCTCGGGCCGGGTGGTGTCGATCTCGATGCTGTTGGCCTCGTCGCCCACGATGGCGAACGGGATCTTGTGGTAGGCGCCCGGACGCTCCTCGTCCTTCAACTCGGCTTGGGCCACGGCGGTGCGGAAGTCGATGTCCCACAGCGTCGGCGCTTCCTGGCTGTACGCCTCGCCGCGCTCAACGTTGCGGAGGAAGGCGCGTTGGCTGATGCGACGTGAGCGCTCGTCGATCGTGGCGTACTTGAGCGTCCAGTCGACCGACAGGCCGAGGCGGCGGAACAGCTGCTCGAAGAGCTCTTCGTCGATCTCGACGAGTTCGTCGCACAGTTCGAGGAAGTTGGGACGGGAGATCGGGACGGCCTGGTGCTTCTTGGGCGGGTCGCCGCGGAACGGCGGCTCGAAGCCCTCGACGTACGGCTGGCTCGGGTCGCAGCGCACCCCGTAGTAGGCCTGCACGCGGCGCTCGGTGGGCAGGCCGTTGTCGTCCCAACCCATGGGGTAGAACACCTGCTTGCCGGCCATGCGCTGGTAGCGGGCGATCGTGTCGGTGTGCGTGTAGCTGAACACGTGGCCGACGTGCAGCGAGCCGCTCACCGTCGGAGGCGGCGTGTCGATCGAGAAGACGTCCTGGCGTACCGCCGACCGGTCGAAGCGGTAGGTGTCATCGGCGTCCCACTGGTCGGACCAGCGTTGCTCGATGCCGTCCAACGTCGGCTTGTCAGGGATCTTCGTCATAGGCGCCCGAGGCTATCCAGCACCCTGCCGCTCCGACCGGATCGATCACGTCGAACCGTGTCGCGATCACCGGCGGGGGCCGCGTCAGGAGCGCATCAGCAGAACGTGAACCAGCGGTAGGTGCCGTCGACGATCGAGAGGTGTGCCACCGATTCGTCACCCGACTGGCCGCGACCGGAGAGCCGGATCGTGACGGCCTGGGAGCCGGGAACCTCGACCGCCTGCTCGTTGGCCTCGTACACCCAGTCCTCGATCGGCCCGGCCGAGACGAACTCGATGACCAGGTCGGGGTCGGCGAACGATTCGAGCGCAGCGGGGCACGAGTCGCCGTACACGTCGAACACACGCTGGTCGAGTCGGTCGAGTGCGAAACCGAGGTCGCCTGCCGACACGCTCGCCGAGAGTCGTGTGTAGAAGTCGGCGAGCGACTCGATCGGCGCCGCCTCGTCGGTCGGAGCAGGCTCCTCGACGGTCTCGACTGGCGCAGTGGGCTCGACTGGCTCGGTCGGCTCGGTCGGCTCGACTGGTTCGGCAGCCTCGAGCGGCGTCATCTCTGGGGTCGTGATCAGACCCATCACCGGCACGACCGGTTGGACGTGTTCGTTGCCGTCGACGGTGGTCGCCCACTGATAGGCGAGGGCTGCGTCGGGGAGCTCGTCGCTCGGGATCACGAAGGTGAGTGATGTTCCGCGAATGATCGCCCGCGCCCGCGTGGCTCCGGTCGACGATGTCACGACCCACTCGTCGGCCGTCTGCGTGGCGCTGAAGCGCGGTCCGCCGACGGAGGTGAAGTCGGCGTGATGCGCTCGATCGGTTCCGTCGGAGGCGAGCGGAACGCTTCCGGCCGTCTCCGCCGACACCGTGACGAAGGCCCCCGTCTCCATCGCCGGGTCACCCTCGGAGCAGGCGGTGTAGCCGACGTAGCCGAACCCGCACGGGAAGACGGAGTTGTCGAACAGCGTGTCGGTGGTGCGGAAGGCGGAGATGTCTGCGGCGGTTGGCATGACCTGCCCGAGCGGATTGGCGTAGGTGGCGGTCGTGCCGAGCACGGTGTCGGTGACCGAGACCTCGATCTCGACGTTGGTCGTTGCGGCGGCGAACACCCAGTAGTGGTTGTTCGTCGCGCAGCCGTCGAGCACCCGTGTCACGAGTTCGACGTTCTGCGGTTCGAAGAACCAGAAACACCCGTCGTCGACTCCAGTGCGCCCGCCGAGCACGTTGTTGATGGTGTTCACGTCGTCGAAACCGATCTCGACGCTCGGGTTCTGGACCGCATAGAGCGAGTCGTTCGGAGTGGTCGGCTCGCGCTCCGACGCGTCGACGTTGTAGATGGCGATCTGTGGGAACCGGAACATGTGGTCGTCGAAGTTGGCCCGGATCTCACGGTTGGAACACTCGCCATAGCTGAAGAGCGGAAGGTCGGCGCGAACCGATCCGTCGTCCTGCGGGACACCGGCGCCGGTGACCGTCGTTCCAGCACAGTCGGCCGACGCCTCGTAGAGCTCGTCGGGCCCTCCGACCGGTTCGAGGTCGCCGACAGCTAGCGACACCAGAATCAGGAAACTCTCGAGCAGCGTCGAGAAGCCGGTCTGTCCGGACACGGCATCGGTGGTTCCCGGGAGGTGGTTGTTGCCGGTCTGGCCGGTGATGGCGATCGCTGCCGGCTGGTCGAGCGAGCATGGCAAGTCGGCCGGGCAGAACCCGTACGTCGAGGTCCGGTCGGGCTCGGGGGCGCACGATCCGTCGGGCAAGGTCAGGTCACCGTAGATCGTGACGATCGGTCTGCCGAGCAGGGTGCACAGTGCGTCCCTGAAGCTCTGGTCGTCGTCGATGAGTGTGGTCGTGGGACCGGGATCGGAGGCGCTCGACGGCGGTTCGCTGGGTTCCGGTTCGGCCGGGGCAGCCGTGGGAGGCGGCTCGGTGGCGGCCGGTGCGGTCTGGCCGACGTCGACGATCGTGGCGGTCTCGTCGTCGCCTCCGCGCACGAGCACCACCGCTGCCACGACGAGCACGGCGACGACGGTGACCGCAACGAGCATCCAAGTGAGGCATCCCGGCGAGGGCTTCTTCTCGGGTGGCACCGGTACCGGCGGAGGACCGCCAGGCTTGATGACCTTCGGGGCTGGAGTTGCGGGCGGCGTCGGTTCCTTCGCCGGCACGACCGCGTTCTTCTTGGTCATCGCGACCTTGTTGCCGTCGACCGCGAACGTGTCGAGTTGCTTGCCGTTGGCTTTCAGCGTCGCGTTGAAGTCGGCGACCCACTTGTCGATCTTCGGGCCGATGCCGAACCCGATGTCGGACGCGTCGACCTGTAGTTCTCCGTTGGGCCCGATCGACGCGGGGAGGTCCATCGAGATGAACTCGCCGTACCCGATGGTGATCGTCGCCGTGCCGGGTGTCGCCCCGGCGGTCACGTTCACGTCGGGAGCGAGCGCCGCCGGAACGCCCGGTGGTGTCGGGATCCAACCGAGTGAATCGGTGTCGAGCGTGACGCTCTGCGTGGTGCAGGCCACGAAGTCGCGCAGTGACTTCGGCGCTCCCTTGGGCAGTTTCGCTGGTTTCGGCATCATCCCTCCCGGACGTGGACGCAGGGTGATGCAAGTGTGCGAGGACAGGCGTCAGCGAAACGTCATCCGGACGGTTTGTCTCAGAGACAAAGCGTCCGGGTCGCTCGGACTCTGGTGTTGCGTCAGTCGCGGCGTCGGTCGAGGCGGTCGGCACCGGGGTCGATGCCCGGAAGCTGCGCTTCGAACTGACCGACGTGCGCCGCGGCGAGGTCGGTCACGATGGCTTCGACCTCGGCCCAGTTCTTTGCTCGAAGACCTTCGACGTCGCGGTTGTACGGTTGCTCGAACGCGATGACCGTGTTGCCGGCGGCGCGGAGTTGCTCGATGTTGTGCGGCGCGTCGTCGATGTAGGCGTTCGCCTCGACCTGCGGCTTCTTGCCGAGGAAGCAGAGGTCGCGGTACGGGATGCGGTGCGTGTCGAGCCAGGCCGCCGTGTCGCCGATGGCCTTCGCGTGGCCCCAGTGCACGTAGAGGCGATGCGTGATGATGCGAATCCACACGCCGGCGTCGCTCAGCCGCCACAGTGCTTCGGTCGCACCGGGGATGAGCGGCATGGTGGCGAACATGTCGTATTCCATCACCGCAACTCGGTGCAGGGTGGCGTACTCGTCGGGGCCGAGGCCCCACTCGCCGAAGTTCCACGAGCGTTCGAGCGGCAGGCTCTCGGGGTCGATGCCGCGGATGTCGGCGAGGATCTCGCGGAACCGATACGTGTGGTCGGCGACCACACCGTCGAGGTCGACGCCCAGGATGAACTGCGGGTCGGCCATCAGCGGTTCACGTTCCCGTCTCGGGGGCGAGCACCAGCGCGTCGGGTGACAGCAGCAGCGAGTCCTCGTCGTCGGCCAAGCGCTCCTGCTTCGGTCCGGCGACGATGCGGCGGCGGATGGCGCCCGAGATGGTGTCGACGGCGATCGTTCCGACGATCACCACGATCAGGGCGAGGCCCGCCTGGCCGTATTCTTTGAAGCGGAACGAGTCGGCGAGGGTGCCGCCGATGCCGCCGGCGCCGACGATGCCGAGCACCGACGACGCACGAATGTTGACCTCGAAGCGGTACATCAGGAACGACGTGAGTTCGGGGGCGACCTGTGGGAGCACACCCCAACGCAGGCGTTGGACCGCCGAGGCGCCGACGGCGTCGGTGGCCTCGATCGGGCCGGGCTTGATGTTCTCGATGATCTCGTAGAACAGCTTGCCGAGACTGCCGATCGACCCGATGCCGATCGCCATCACGCCGGCCATCGGGCTGAGGCCGAAGACCGGGATGAACAACAGGGCGAGGATGACTTCGGGGACGGCACGCAAGATGTTGAAGATCTGTCGCGTGACCCAGGCGATCGGACGGCCGACCAGGTTCTCGGCGGCGAGGAACGACATCGGGATCGCGAACACGGCGGCGATGAGTGTGCCGATCCATGCGATCGCGATCGAGTCCCACATGAGGCCGATCAACGTGTCGAGGTTCTCCCATGGGAGTTCGCCGAACATGACCTTGGCGAGTCGGTACATGTCGGCAGGGGCACCGAGCAGGCGCGACCACTTGAGTTCGACGTTGATCGCCGACCAGCCGAACAGGATGACGAAGGCCGTCGTGAGGATGATCTTGAACGTGTCGCGCGACTTGGACGGCAGGAGGTGTGTCGCGCTGGTGGTGACGTTGCTCATACGAGACGCCTCCGGATGCTCACCGAGATCCGCTCGACGACGAAGACGACGATGAAGAACATCACGACGAGGCCCCACAGTTGGTCCCACAGTCCACGGTTGCGGAAGAAGTCGATCCGCTCACCGATGCCGCCGGCGCCCACGAGTCCGAGCACCGCCGATGCGCGCAGGTTGAGCTCGTAGTCGTAGAGCGCGTACGAACTGAACGCCGGGAGGATCTGTGGAATGACGGCCGTGCGCAACATCTGGGTGTGGGTCGCGCCCGAGGCGTTGGCGGCCTCGATCGGGCCCATGTCGATGCCGTCGAGCGTGTCGGCGGTGAGCTTGACCATCACGGCGAGCGAGAAGAAGAACAGCGCGAGCACACCCGACAGGGCGCCGATGCCGACGCCGAGCACGAACAGGCCGGCCCACACGAGGTCGGGGATCGACCGGATCACGTTGTTGATCGATCGGAGGATGACCCGGGGCACGAGGTACGGGTTGCCCACCTCGGTCGACCACAGCGCCATCGGCAGCGAGACGGCGACACCGGCGACCGTGGCGAGGGTCGCCATCTGGAGCGTCTCGACGAAGTAGGCGCGTGACCTCGGCGAGAACATCTCGCCCCACGCGGTGTGCAGCAGGCCCTCGAAGACCGGGTTCGGACGTTGCAGGTTCTCGATCAGGCCGTCGAGCGAGAACCCGATGCGGCGAGCCGTCAGGACGGTGAAGACCAGACCGCCGATGGCCAGCCCGATGACGAGCGCCGACGGCCGCGGGCGCTCAGGGAGGGCGACGGTCTTCGGCGTGGCGGCCCCGGAGACGTCGGTGGCGTCGAGACTCACAGAGCGGCCTGCTTGGCCATCGTGTCGTCGGCGGTGAGGCTGCGACCGTAGATGTCGCGGAAGGTGTTCTCGTCGGCCGCCGAGCCCGGACCGTCGAAGACGAGCTCTCCGTCGCGCAGCCCGATGATCCGGTCGGCGTACGCCGTTGCGAGGTCGAGGAAGTGCAAGTTGACGATCGTGGTGATGCCGAGTTCGCGGCTGATCTGCTGCAGGTACTTCATCACGACGTGGCTGGTCGGAGGGTCGAGCGAGGCGACGGGTTCGTCGGCGAGGATGATCTTCGGTTCCTGCGCCAGCGCTCGGGCGATGCCGACTCGCTGGCGTTGACCGCCGGAGAGGTTGGTGGCTCGCACGTAGGCCCGGTCGACGATCTCGACGCGGTCGAGTGCGCGAGCGGCGATGTCGATGTCGGCCTGCGGGTACTTGCCGATCAGCGTCCGCCAGGTCGGCACCTGGTGCAGGCGTCCCATCAGGACGTTGTTGAGCACGGTGGTGCGATCGACCAGGTTGAAGCCCTGGAAGATCATCCCGACTTCGGAGCGCAGAGCTCGGCGGCCCTTGCGGTCGAGGTTCGGCACGTCGTGGCCGTTGACGTCGAGGTTGCCGCTCGTGAGCGGGACCAGTCCGTTGACGGCTCGGATGAGGGTGGACTTGCCGGCGCCGGAGAGTCCGACGATGACGACGAATTCGCCGTCGGCGATCTCGAGGTCGAGGTTGCGCATCGCAGAAACGCCCCCCGCATAGGTGACGTTTGCCTGCTCGAAGCGAATCATTGGTCGGTGGTTCCCGCTGTGTGTCGGTGCTCGTGGTGACGTGGTGCCGAGGCGTCGGTTGCCGGTGCTCGGCGGAGGTGTTCGCAGTTCAACGGTAGACGCTGAACGCGAGCCGGGTCCCGCTCGCTGTGCGAACGAGACCCGGCTGGTGTTACGTATCGCTCGAAAGGCGAATCAGCTGAGCAGGTCGGCCAGTTCGGTCTCGAGGTTGCGGATGATGTCGTACGAGCCGTCGGGGACGGGCACGAGACCATCGATTTCGTACAGCTCGTCGAGCAGCGCAGCACCGTCTTCGGTCGCCGCGATCGCGGTGAACGCGTCGGCGATGGCGGTCTGGAGGTCTTCGGGCAGATCGCCGGCGACAGCGAAGCCGTCGTTCGGGATCGGCGACGACCAACCGAAGACGACGACCTTTTCGCCGACGTCCGGAACGGTTTCGGCAACGCCGCCGCGGGCGTCGTTGAACGACACGCCGACTTCGGCGTCACCGTCGTAGACGGCCTGGACCGACGAGTCGTGGCCACCGGCGAACAGCGACTCGATGTCGTCGAGCGGGTCGACGCCAGCCTCGAGGAGGCCGAGCGACGGGATCAGGTAGCCCGAGGTCGAGCCCTGGTCGACGAACGACACGGTCTTGCCGGCGATGAGCGAGAGCTTGTCTGCGCCGATCGGGCCGTCGGTCGGGCCAGTGGCCTGGTCGACGCCGTTGCAGAACAGCATGCCGTCTTCGTCGGCGACCGGGGTGTCGTCGCAGAACTCGTCAGGGTTGTTGGTGAACCACTGCGTCACGTACTGCGAGTCGCCGAAGCGGACAGCCTGGAGGATGAGGTTGGCACCGGCGGTGTCGGCGGCCTGGACCATCTGTGACGGGCCGAGTCCACCGGCGACCTGAGCCTGACCGGACTGGAGGGCGACGATGACGCCGGCGTAGTCGGACGGCACGAGGGCCTCGACTTCGACGCCGAGTTCGGCGGCGAGCAGGTCGGCGAGCGGCTGTGCGGTCTCGATGAGGCCGCCGGTCTCCTGGCTCGGGGTGAGCGTGAAGACGATCTTCTCCGGCCAGCCCTCGTTCATGGCTTCTTCTTCCATGGCTTCTTCTTCCATGGCTTCTTCTTCGGCCGGAGCTTCTTCCTCCATGGCCTCTTCTTCCATGGCCTCTTCTTCGGCAGGAGCTTCTTCTTCGGTCTCCTCGGCCGGAGCTTCGGCTTCGGTGGTCACCGACTCCTCGGCGGGCTCATCGTCGCTGCCACACGCGGCGAGTACCAGGGAGGCACTTGCTGCGACGGCGAGGAACGAACGCTTCGTGATGGATCGTTTCATGTTCACGTCTTTCGGATGGATTGATCGACCGGAGTCGATCGTGATGGTTGTGTTGTCTCCCCCTGTGATCGACGGCTCCGAACGAGGCAATCGATCCAGGACATCACCGAGGCTAGGTCAACGAGCGACGTCCGGTCGTCGTACGCGTGACCGTTCGGTGACGAGAGCATGAAATTCTGCCCAACTCGACACGTCGACGGCGCCGTCGACGGGCCGGTTCCACGGCCGAACGAAGCGGCACACCAGGGCGTTCGGGCGATGTTCGACCAGTCCGGGGAGCACGATCGGCGCATCGTCGAGAAACACGTCACAGTCGACTTCGTGCTTGGTGAACGTCAGATGCACCTCGCGCGTGGGGATGGCGTTGTCGGCGAGCCAGTGCAACGTCTCGTGGATCGCCCAGTCGGGCTTGGTCGACACGATGACGATCCGGTGGCCGTCGGCATCGAGGGCTCGCAGTGTGTCGAGTGCGTCGGGGAGCAGGGTGAGATGGCGGAAGATCGACGGGCGTTGCTCGTTGCCGCGAGCCCAGGCCCAGAACTCGTCCATGTCGTCGAAGCCGCCGATGTCGTGGAGTCCGTCCCACGACGTGACCAGGTCGGGGGTGAGCGTCCCGCCGAACTCGCGATTGTGCAGCTCCATCCAGCCGGCGTTGAAGTCGGCGACCACGCCGTCCAGGTCGATGCCGAGCCTCAGCGATGTACGGGCAGTGGAGTCGTTCATGTGCCGCATCGTGCCAGGCGACCGCCGCTCCTCCCACCCCGGACGGTTTGTCTCAGAGACAAACCGTCCGGGGTCGGGGCAATTGCCAGCGGTCGGCGGACGCCTGGCCTCCTACACTGCGGAGCGTGCTGAACCTGTACGACACCGCGACCCGTTCCGTTCGTGAACTGGCTCTTCGAGAGCCGGGCAAGGTCAGCATCTACGTGTGTGGTCCCACCGTGTACGGCCCGGCGCACCTCGGTCACGGCCGCATGGCGATCGTGTTCGACATCCTGCGCCGCTACCTCGAGTGGACCGGGCTCGATGTGCAGTTCGTGTCGAACATCACCGACATCGAAGACAAGATCATCGAACGGTCGCAGCGCGAGAACCGCCCGTGGCAAGACATCACCGAGAAGTGCGAAGCGATGTGGTGGAAGGCGATGGAGGGCATCAACGTCGGTCGGCCGACCGACACGCCGCACGCCACCGAGTACGTCGACGAGATGGTCGAGATGATCGGACAGTTGGTGGAGCGCGACCTGGCGTACACGACCGACGACGGGGTGTACATGGACGTCGAGTCGGTCGACGACTACGGCCTGCTCGCGTTCCAGACGCTCGATGACATGCGCTCGGGTGGCGGCGACCGTGAAGTGGTCGGTGCCGAACAGAAGCGGCACCCGGCCGACTTCGTGCTGTGGAAGTTCTCCAAGCCCGACGAGCCGTCGTGGCCGTCGCCGTGGGGTGACGGTCGGCCCGGTTGGCACAGCGAGTGCGTCGTGATGAGCCTCGACCTGCTCGGTGAGGGATTCGATCTGCACTGCGGCGGGCAAGACCTCCGCTTCCCGCACCACGAGAACGAACGCGCTCAGGCGGTCGCGCTCGGCAAGACGTTTGCCAATCACTGGATGCACAACGGCTTCGTCGTCGACGCCGAAGGCGAGAAGATGTCGAAGTCGATCGGCAACGTGGCGAACCTGCTCGACCTGATCGAGCACTACGACCCGCGGGCCTACCGACTCGTGCTCCTGCAGTCGCACTACCGCAGCCCGGTCACCCTGGGCCAGTCGGTGATCGACAGCGCGGTCAAGGCGTTGTCGGGCCTCGACGCGTTCGTGGCACGCGCCGCCGGTGTCGCGTCGGCCGAGCCCGATGCGGCGACGATCGACGCGTTCCGTGCGGCGATGGACGACGACCTCGACACGCCCAAGGCGATGTCGATCGTGTTCGACACCGTCCGCGCCGCCAACTCGGCGATCGACAGCGGCGACGATGCCGTGGCCGCTCCGCTGGTCGCCGCGGTGCTCGAGATCACCGGGGCACTCGGACTCGAACTGTCGGCGGGCGGCGACGACGTGCCCGCCGAGATCTCGGCGAAGGCGGCGGCGCTCGACGAGGCTCGCGCCAACAAGGACTACGCCGCGGCCGACGCGCTCCGCGACGAGTTGCAGGCCGACGGCTGGACCGTCGAGACCACCAAAGACGGCACCACCGTCCGCCGCTGACGCCACCGCCGCCAGCGCGGATCAGCACGGGCGGCGGTCGGTGCTTGCTCCGGGGTAGATCAGATTTCGGGCGTGTCGAACGAAACGCTGACGAGCGCGACTCGAAGCGCTGTGCAGATCGTGACGACGTAGGTGAAGTCGTCACGGACGACGACGTCGTCGACGGCGTCGAAGCTCTCTCCCGACACGACGAGATCGGCGTCTGGAGTTGCGGGGAGCGACAGCGTCTGATCGACCGCGACTTCGATCAACTCGGGTTCGGTGGCGTAGGTGCCGGCGCGGTCGACGGTTCCCACCAGGTAGACGTCGAAGTCGCCTGGGTCGTCGGTGATGTAGTTCACGGTGCCACCGGTGATCGGTCGCCCTGCGGGCAAGTCGATCGGCGCGTACACGCACTCTCTGGTGGCGCTCGGTGTGTGGATGAACGTCTCGTCCACGTGCCAGTCGTCGCCCGACGGGTCGTCGGACTGGAACTCGAAGCCGCTGAGCACCACCTGGTCGGGTGTCTTCTCGTAGCGGTCGTCGTGGTCGTGGTGCGCGTAGTAGCCGTTGACGTCGATGACGATGTTGACGTTGCCCTTCTCGTTGAACACGTTGAAGGTGCCGGCGTCGGAGAGGGGCGTGTTGACGGCGTTGGGGGTGGGCGGCTGACCCGGCGCCGGGTTGAGGTTGGCGGTGCCCGGGTTGTCGCCGTCTCCCCAGAAGGTGAGGAAGGTCTGTTCGGTGGCGCCGAGCGCGGTGACGTTGAGGGCGAGTGCGACGGCATCGGACGGGATGGCCGCGGCGCCGGTGCATTCGCCGTTGCTGCCGTGTGCGGTGATGGTGGCGATCTCGGCGACGCCGAGCGGGCTCGACTTGGGGCCGACGGTGTTCGGAGCCGTGCGGGTGTCGGCGAGTCGGCAGGGTGTGGTCGGGACGAAGACGGGCCGGTCGCCCGTCGACACGTCCGCATTGACGAGGTTGTAGCCGCCGACGCCGGCAGCACCGACCGTGACCGCCACGGCGGCGCCGATGGCAGCCCAACGAGTTCGGACAACGGCGAGGTCTGCAGTCATCGGCGTGACCATAGGCGGCGAGGCGGGGGAGCCGCTTCGATTATCGGTGTCGACCGAACTCCACTTCACCCAGTGTTCAGATCCCTGTCGGCCGGACGCAACTCACGCGCCCCGTCTCGTCACCTCCCCTCTTTAGGTTCCCGCTCGATCGGCCGACTTGTGCCGATCGACCCCCCCATCCGTGAACCAGGAGAACCGATGACCCCCCGACGAGCACACCGCTCACTTGCCGCCACCGCGTGCGCGGCACTCTTGTTCGCTGCCTGCGGCAGTGACGACGACAGCGCCGACACCGCCGGCGCCGACGAGGTGACCGAAGCCGACGAGAGCACCGACGCTGGCGCCTCCGACGGCGACTCGTCTGAAGCCGCTGCGAGCGGCGACGAGATCGACGTCTGGATCGCGTTCACCGACGATCGCCTCGACTGGACCGAAGCGGTCGCCGCCGAGTTCAACGCGCAGAACGACGGCCCCGACGTGGTCGTCCAGGGCTACGAGGACTACGAATCGCTGTTCGACGCGACGCTGCTCGCGTTCGACCAGGGCGAGCCGCCCGCGGTGGTGCAGTACTTCGAGGCTGCGACCACCGAAGCGCGCGACGCGGTCGGCGCCAACGGCGGATCGCTGTTCACCAGCGTCGAGGCTGCGATCGACGGTCGCACCGAGATCAACGGCGTTCCCGTTGTGCTCGACGACGTCGTGACCTCGGCCGCCAACTACTACACCATCGACGGCACGTTCAGCTCGATGCCGTGGAACACGTCGTCGGCGACGATGTTCCTCAACCGGAGCCTGCTCGACGCGGCCGGCGTGGACGGCACACCCGAGACGTGGGACGACCTGCGCTCGATGTGCGAGGCCTTCATGGCATCGGCTGTCGCCACCGACTCGTGCATCAGCTGGCCGAACCACTCGTGGTTCCTCGAGCAGAGCGTCGCCCAGCAGGGTGCGCTCCTCGCCAACAACGACAACGGTCGCGCCGACCGGGCAACCGAGGTGCTCCTCGACTCCGAGGCAATGGTCGACTACGTGTCGTTCTGGAAGGGCATGCAAGACGACGGGCTCTACGTCTACACCGGCACCCAGCGCGACTGGGGTGGCACGTACGACCTGTTCGCCGCGCAGGAGATCCCGTTCCTCGTGTACTCGTCGTCCGACACGACGTTGCTCACCGACGAAGGCGTCAACGGTGGCTTCGACGTGGAGTCGGCGTTCATGCCCCGCAACGGTGACGCCACCGCCGGCGGCGGCAACATCATCGGCGGTGCGACGCTGTGGCTCGTCGACGGTCTCCCGACCGCCGATCAGGACACGGCGCTCGCGTTCATGAATTTCCTGAACAACCCGGAGAACGCTGCTGACTGGCACCGCACCACCGGCTACATCCCCATCACCAACGCCTCGGTCGAGCTGCTCGAGTCGGAGGGCTGGTTCGACGAGAACCCGAACTCGGCCGTTGCCAACAACCAGCTCAAAGGCGCGGAGACCTCGGCGGCGACCGCCGGCGCACTGCTCGGCAACTTCGTGGCGATCCGCGACGTGCTGACCGAAGGCGTCGAAGACATCCTGGTCAACGACCTCGATCCGGCGGAACGCCTGGCCGAGGCACAGGAAGACGCCCAGCAGCTGCTGGACGAGTACAACGAGCTGTTCGGCTGAGCCGTTCGGCTGAGATCCGGGTGCACTTCCCCGCACCCGCGGCCGGCATGGCGCTGAGTGGGGTGTCGTGAACGTCCCACTCGCCGTCATCTCGGTCATCCTCGTGGCCGTCGCCGCCTCTGCGCTCCTCGCGCACGCGGCGGCGGCACATGGCCGGCCCCGCCTGGTCGGCGCTGTCGTCGGCGCGCTGCTCGGCCTTGCCGGGCCGCTCACCGTGATGCTGCCCCTCGGCTTCTGCACATTCGACGGAGAGGCCACCACGCTCGACCGCTGGTTCGGGCTGGTGCTGATCGCCAGTGCCGGTTTCGTGGCGGCGCGACTCGGTCGCACGGCGCTCGACCCAGAGGCTGCGCAGAAGCGTCGCCGTCAGGGCGACGACATCACTCACGGCGTGTTCCGTGGCAACCGGGCGATCCCTTGGCTGCTCCTCGCGCCCACGCTGATCGTGCTGGTCGTGTTCTTGTACTGGCCCGCGCTGCGCACGCTCCGGCTGTCGACGCAGCTCGCTCGACTCGGTGCTCCCCGCCGGGCCGATCGCTGCGTCACCAACTTCACCGAACTGATCGGGCCCGACATGCCGTGGCTCGTGGTCGGTTCGGGCGCCGTCGCGGCGGCGCTGTGGGGCGCGGTGTGGCTCGTTCGTCGTCGGTTGGACACGACGCCGATCGGGCCCACCCGCCAGCGATTCGAAGCGTTCATGCGATGGGCCTCGACGCTCGCCACCGGTGCGGTGCTCCTCGTCATCGCCGGGCTGTGGACGGAGGACTACCGGGCGGTGTTCGCCGTGACGATGATCATCTCGATCGGCACGGTCGCCGGCGGGCTCGTCATCTCGCTCGGCATCGCGTTCCTCGCCTACCAGCCGATTCGCGGCGCCGGGATCTACCGGACGCTCCTCGTGTGGCCGTATGCGATCTCGCCACCGATCGTCGGGCTGCTGTTCTTCGTCATGTTCGACGCCAACTCCGGCATCATCGAGCACTGGCTCGACAACCTGTTCGGCCTCGCGCTGCCCGACTACCGGACGAACACGCGGCTCGCCCAGTTCGTCGTGATCCTCGCCAGCATCTGGAAGACGCTCGGCTACAACCTCCTCTTCTACATCGCCGGGTTGCAGACCGTCCCGAAAGACCAGTTGGAGGCGGCGATGCTCGACGGTGCCGGCTCGTGGCAGCGGTTCCGCTTTGTCGTGATTCCGGCGCTGTCGCCGATCACGTTCTTTCTCATCGTCACCAATCTCACCTACGCGTTCTTCGAGACCTACGGCACGATCGACTACCTCACCTCGGGTGGCCCGGCGGGTCAGACGAGCGTGGCGATGTACGAGGTGATCCAGACCGCGATCCCCGGGCGTGACCTCGGGCGCGGCGCTGCTCAGTCGCTGGTCCTGTTCGGCGGTGTGGTGGCGCTGACGATCTGGCAATTCCGTTCGACCGGCCGGAGGGTCAGCTATGGGTGAGTTCAACATGCGAAGCGCGCTGCGGCCGAAGTCGTCGGTCGACCGCTGGTACACGCACCTCGCGCTGATCTCGACGGTCTGTCTGATCGGCTTCCCGTTGATCTACGCGATCGTCGTCTCGACGCAGTCGAACACCGAGTACTTCTCGCGACAGCTCACGCCGGGATCCAGCCTGCGCGACAACTTCGACGTCGTGTGGCGCCAGCGCGATCTCGGTTCGTACATGATGAACTCGATCGTCCAGGCGGTGATCATCACGATCGGCAAGACGATCACGGCGATGCTCGCCGGCCTTGCGTTCGTGCATTTCGACTTCCGGGCGAAGTGGTTCGTCTTCTGGTTCGTGCTGGTGACGTTGATGATGCCGACCGAGATCTCGATCATCGCGTTGTTCCAGATCGTCGGCGACCTCGGTTGGAGCAACTCGATGCTCGGGCTCACCGTGCCGTTCCTCGCGTCGGCGACCGGTGCGTTCCTGTTCCGGCAGCACTTCGCGAAGCTCCCGGCGGAGTTGTCGGACGCGGCGCGCATCGACGGTGCCGGGCCGGTGCAGTTCCTGTTCCGGATTCTGCTGCCGCTGTCGTGGAACGTGATCGGCGCGCTCGCCGTGATCCAGTTCCTCTACTCCTGGAACATGTACCTCTGGCCGCGGCTGGTGATCAACGATCAGTCGGAGCAGGTGGTGCAGATCGGGCTCGGCACGCTGCGCAACGTCGGAGGCGGCCAGTCGTACGGGCCGTTGATGCTCGGCGCCGTGATCGCCTCGATCCCTCCGACGCTCGTGTTCGTCCTGCTGCAGCGCACGTTCTTGAAGGGCTTCTCGATCTCGGCCGACAAGTAGCAGGTCGGTCTCGCTACGGGTCAGCGGCGGTGTTCGCCGATGGCCGTGGCGAGTTCGACGCGGTTGCGGATGCCGAGCTTTCGGAAGATGGCTCGGAGGTGCGCCTCGACCGTGCGGATGCTGAGGAAGAGGAGGGCTGCGGCTTCGGCGTTGGTGTTGCCGTCGGCAACGGTGACCGCCACGCGCAGCTCGGCGGGCGTGAGTGCGGTGAGGACGCTCTCTCCGATGCCGGAACCGGCCCCGCGGCGGCCTGGGGCGGTGCGTGATTCGTCGGTCTCGGCGTTGCGGGTCGAGAGTGGGATCGACCCGTCGACGGGGGAGGCGATGGGGGAGGCGAGGAGGTCGCAGCGCTTGACGTACGGGGCTGCGCCGAGGCGCGCGAACCGTTCGCGGAGTTCGTCGGTGTCGACAGAGATCGGGCGTTGGGTCACGCGTTCGTGTTCGCCGACGAGGAGCTCGATCCGTGCCGACTCGAACGGCGCGTCGAGCGCCCGAGCGAGTGCGACGGCGTCGGCCGACGATCCGGTGCCGAGGAGTGCAGCGCCGAGCGCAGCGATCGCCTTCGACCAGGGCCGCGCGGTTCGGGAGGCGTGTTCGGCCAGGCGGTCGACGACCGTGCGAAGGTCGTCGCCCCGGCCGAGTCGCCACAGTGTCTCGACGTGGTCGAGGTCGATCCACATCGCCCCCGGTTCGAGTGCGCCGCCCTGTTGCATCTTCATCGAGATGTCGTCGACCAGTTCGGCGGCTCGGCGCACGTTGCCGCTCGCGAGGTCGTTGTTGGCGCGTGCGATCTGGGCCGCGGAGGTGATGAACTCCATGCCGACCGGCTCCGCCTCGGCGAGCGCGGAGTCGACGAGGGCGTCGACGCCGTCGACCTGCTGTGCGGCGAGCATCCGAGCGCGGATCGCTCGTTGCCACACCTTGCCGGCACTGGTGCGGGCGACATCGATGTCGAGGTCGCTCATCGTCCGACTCAACGCGCTCGCCCAGCGGCCTTCGCGCCGATCGAGTTCGGCGAGGCAGGCGTCGGTGAAGTCGGTGATCGCAACGGCGCCGCGCGCGTGGGCTTCGGTTCGCAGCGAGGTGAGGGTGCGTCGAGCGGTCGCTCGGTCGTCGACGACGAGTTGCGCGTAGCCGACGAGTTGGAGGAGGTTGAGCGCGCTCGTCTCGAGTTTGTCGGGAGCGGCGCCGCCGAAGAGGTCCATCAGGTCGAGGTCGCAGCGAACGGAGTCGTCGAGGTCGTCGTCGCCGGCTCGTCCGCGCAGGGTTGCAGCGAAGCCGCGGCACACCGCTGCGGCGCCTTCCCAGGTCGCCGACGCCGCGGCGCTGACGGTCGGCGACGCGATGCCGGTGGTGAGTTCGCCGGCGATGTCGACCGCGAGTTCGACCTGGCCGGCGAGGCACGCCTCGATGAACGCCGCCACGCGCAGGCCGGAGGCGACCTCGGCGTCGGCCCCTTCGACGACCATCGCGTCGTCGAGATAGATCCGGATCGTGTCGACGACATCGTGTTGCCACCCGGTCGCCGCCCGGTGCAGTTGGCGCAGACGGATTCGTCGGACGGTGTCGACGGGGGCGTCGGCCGCGTCGGCGGTGACGCGGGCGGCCTCGCCCGGGAAGCAGGCGTACCACCACGATTCGGCGGCGGCGATGAGCTCGTCGGCGCGCAGCCGCTCGTCGCGTGCGAGCGCAGCGGCTTTCTCGAAGCACCTCGCCGCCTCGATCGGTGCGCCACGGTCGGCTGCCCGGCGGCCTGCCGCATCGAGGAGCCGAGCGACGTCGTCGTCGGTGGTCGACGTGGCGTCGGCCATGTGCCACGCGGCTGAGTCGGGCTGCGTCGCGGTGACGGCGAGGCATCTCGACACCTCGTGCTGTTCGGCGGTGCTCACTGCCGCGGCGGCCGCAACCTGGTACTCGGCATGGCGGAATCGGACGGGCGCATCCGGCTCGATGACGTCGACGGTCTCGTCGGATCGAACCGCCTCAGCGAATCCGACCGTCTCATCGCCGGTGAGCAGTGTCCACGCTGCGTCGAGATCGTCGCCCGAACGCTGACGAGCGAGGAGACACATCGCGAGTCGCGTCTGCGGCGTGCAGGTGTCGACGCGTCCGCCGGCGTCGATGTCGTGCCGACCACGGGAGCGATCGTGGCGTTGCGACAACCAGTCGAGCAGCGCGAGCGGGTGCCCGGCGGTTGCGTTCCACGCTGCGTCGGCGACGCTCGCATCGTCGCTGCCCAGCCGAGTGGCGACGACCTCGTCGCTCTCGGTCTTCGACAGGCCGCGAACGTCGAGGCGCTCGCCGAAGGTCACCATGGGAGTGCTCGGCCGCTGTGCGATGAGCGTGGTGGGGGAACGGTCGGCGAGACGTCGCAGTGCGAATTCGATGACGCGCCGCGAGGTCTCATCGAGCCAGTGAGCGTCGTCGATCACGAGGAGCCCCGTGTCGGCGGCGAGTCGGTCGAGTGCGGCGAGCACATCCGCTGCGGCCGCGAGTTCGGCGTTGTCGGAGGGGCCCGATTTCGTCGGCGCTGCGGGCGCCGGTGAGTCGGCCGTCGTTTCCTGCAGGGCGGCGGCGTCGAGGAGTTGCGTGACGCCGCCGAGCGGAACGTGTTGATCGAGCAGCGTGCCATTGACTCGAAGCACTCGATGCTCGAAGGGCCACGCCCGGTCGACGAACCACCGAACCAGTTCGCTCTTGCCGATACCCGCCGGCCCGCGAACGGTGACGACTCTGCCGGCGAGGTGCTCGGTGAGCATTCGAGCGGCACCGATCTGGTCGATGCCGAGCGCCGCCGCCAGTCGCTCGCGATCCGCCCCCTGTGACACGCCTCCAAGCTAGGACACGCCCGGGCGGCACGGTCGGCCTTTCCCGCCGCAGTTCGGAGGGCTGCCGGTGTTGGACACCGGCAGCCCCACGAAGCGGGCCGCGATTCAGACGGGAATGACGAGCGCCGTCATCGTGACCTCGGCCCAGTCCATGTCGTTCACGAGCTCTCGGCATGCAACCGAGTAATTGGCGACTCCGCTGACCGTGCCGGTCGTTTCGGTCATGACGACGTGCTGGAACTGGCCGCCGATGTCGGTGTCGCTGATCGTCGAGCCCATCCTGACCTCGGAGTTGAGGATCGGGACGCCGTCGCGTTCGATTCGGCACTCGCCGGTGGCGGGGCTGGAACTGCGTGCCACCCACGCGACCATTGCAGTGATCATCACCGTGTGGTTGTCGGTGACACCTGCGTTCAGTGTGATGGTGCACGACTCGAAGTCGCCGGCGTCCGCTTCGCCTGGAGCGGTGTCGTCGGCGGCACAGACGGTCTTGGTGTGGCGGGTGATCGCGGCCGGACGCTTGCTGACGAGCAGCGCGTTGATCTCCGATTTGGTGTACGTGTCGACGGCCGCCGCGTATCGGCCGTCGCTCTCGGCCTTCGTGTACGCATCGACGGCGGCGGGGAGGTCGCCGATCTTCACGTAGCGGTCGTCGTGGTTGTGGCCGACGTAGTAGCCGTTGACGTCGATGACGACCTCGACGGTGCCGGCGTCGTTGTACATCTGGAAGCTGCCGTTGCTCCCGAGCGGCGTGTTGACGGAGTTGGGTGTGGGTGGCTGTCCGGGTGAGGGGTTGAGGTTGGCGGTGCCGGGGTTTGCGCCGTCGCCCCAGAAGGTGAGGAAGGTCTGCTGCGTGGCTCGGAGCGCAGTGACGTTCATCGCGAGGCCGACCGCGTCGGAGGGGATGGTCGCCGGGCACGGGTCGGTGTTGCCGCGAACCTGGATCACGTAGGTGTCGGTCGGCCCGAGCGGCGCCGGTTGGACGCCGGTGTTGAGCGGAGCGGGTCGGGTGTCGACGAGTCGGCACGGTGTGATGGGGACGAACACCGGGCGGTCGCCACTCGACACCTCGGCCGAGACGATGCCGAGTCCGCCGATGCCGGCGGCTCCGAGGGTGACCGCGACCGCTGCGCCGAGCGCGGCCCATTTCGTTCGGAGTCGGCCGAGCTTCTGTTGCGCTGCGGGCGGGGGAGCATCATGTGGTCGGGTCATGGTCCGAACGTACGGACGACCCGGTCCTCGGCGCATCGGTGGAACCACCTATTCGCTGCCGGGTGCGAACGAGTCGCCATCCGCCTCGGTGGAGAGGGGACGGCGACTCGTCTGCGAGGTTCGGAACGGGGTGGGTTCGGTGCGTGGTCAGTCGTGCGACACCTCGAGGCCGGCGCCGGTGACCGAATAGGCGTCGCCGCTGCACGTGGTGACGTAGTAGGTGTCGGTGCCGCGGTCGACGACGATCGGTGCCGTCAGCGTGGCTTCACCTTGCACGATGTTGCCAGCGCCGGAGGTGTTCATGGTGCCGCTACCGAGTTCGGACTGCAGGTCGCTGGCGCTGAGGCCCGTGCCCTGGGCGTGGCGGGTGCGGATGACCTTGAGGTCGACGGCGACGCCGGCGGCAGCGAAGCCTCGCACGCCGACACGGTCGATGGTCATGCCATCGGTGACCGGGAGTTCGGCGATCATGCACTGTTCCGGCGCAGTTGCCGACGTGAGGAAGCCGGATCCGGCGACTCTGGTCGTCACCGGTCGGGTGACGAGGACCTCGTGAAAGTCGGTGTGGCCGACGATCAGTTCGGTCTCCTTCTCGACGTAGTCGTCGTGGGTGTGGCCGACCTCGGCGTACTCCTCGTGGCTGTGGTGGACGAAGTAGCCGCTGACGTCGATGACGACGTCGACGTTGTTCTTCTCGTTGTACATGTTGAACGATCCGGTCATCGACAGGGGAGTGGTGACGGCGTTCGGAACGGGCGGCTGTCCGGAGGTGGGGTTGAGGTTGGCGGTGCCGGGATTGGCGCCGTCGCCCCAGAAGGTGAGGAAGGTGGGCCCGGTGGCCTTGAGTGCGGTGACGTTCATCGAGAGGGCGAGCGCGTCGGCGGGGATCTCGGAGGCGCCGGTGCATTCGCCGTTCGCACCGTGGGCTTGGATCGTGAGGGTTTCGTCGTCGCCCATCGGCGTGCTGCGGGGTCCGACGTTCTCCGGCCCTGATCGGGTGTCGATGAGGCGGCACGGGTTGATGGGCACGAAGACGGGTCGGTCGCCGTCGGACTTCTCGGCCGAGACCGAGGAGAGGCCGCCCATGCCGACGGCGCCGACGGTGACGGCGACCGCGGCGCCGATGGCAGCCCATCGTGATCGAGTGGCGCCAGCACTCCGGCGGGTACGGGCGTGGTCGGCGGCGTTGTCGGCGGTGGTGCTGAATGTGGTGATGTCAGGTGTCGTGGTCATGGGAGCGACGCTGAGAACGCCGCGATAACCGTGCGTTAATCAGTCGCGAACAGCTCGCTGAGCTGGTGCTTCCCGGCGACGCGCTCGAGTCTCGATCGTTGCCGTTCGGTGAAGGTCGGACGTTCGGTGGTCGGTCGGGTTACCAGCGGGTAACTTAGAGCCATGACCGATTTCTCCATGAAGCTCAACGAGGACCAGCTGACTCTGCAGAAGTGGGTGCACGACTTCGCCGAGACCGTCGTTCGCCCGGCCGGTGAAGAGTGGGACGAGAAGGAAGAGTTTCCGTACCCGATCGTCGAGCAGGCCAAGGAGATCGGCCTGTACAGCTGGGAGTTCATGGCCGAGGCCATGATGAACGATCCGACCGGGCTGTCGATGCCGATCGCGATCGAAGAACTGTTCTGGGGCGACGCCGGTATCGGCATGGCCATCATGGGGTCGGGTCTCGCCGCCGCGGGCATCGCCTCGTCGGCCACGCCTGAGCAGCTCATGGAGTGGGTGCCGCAGTGCTACGAGAACGCCGACACCGGCAAGCTCGCACTCGGTGCGTTCTGTGCGTCGGAGCCCGACGCCGGTTCTGACGTCGGCGGTTACCGCACGTCGGCCAAGTACGACGAGAAGACCGACGAGTGGGTGCTCAACGGCACCAAGGCCTGGATCACCAACGGTGGCATCTCCGACATCCACGTCGTGGTCGCCGTCGTCGATCCCGAGCTCGGTTCGAAGGGGCACGCATCGTTCGTCGTGCCGCCGGGGACCAAGGGGCTTTCGCAGGGTCAGAAGTACAAGAAGCACGGTATTCGTGCGAGCCACACGGCCGAAGTGGTGCTCGACGACGTGCGTGTGCCGGGCCGCTGCCTCCTCGGTGGCAAGGAGAAGCTCGACGAGCGTCTGGCCAAGGTCCGTCGTGGTGAGAAGGGCAACGCTCAGGCCGCGATGCAGACCTTCGAGGCGACTCGTCCGGCCGTCGGCGCCCAGGCGCTCGGCATCGCCCGCGCTGCGCTCGAGTACTCGACGGAGTACGCGAAGGAGCGTCACGCATTCGGTCGTCCGATCATCATGAACCAGTCGATCGCGTTCATGCTCGCCGACATGGCGGTCGAGGTCGAGGCCAGCCGCAACCTGATCTGGCGGGCCGCGTGGCTCGGCAAGCAGCGTGGCTTCAAGCACGCCGAGGGTTCGATGGCCAAGCTCAAGGCCGGCCGCACCGCCACGTGGGTGACCGAGCGTGCGATCCAGATCCTCGGTGGCTACGGCTACACCCGTGAGTACCCCGTGGAGCGTTGGCACCGTGACGCGAAGATCCACGACATCTTCGAAGGCACCGAGCAGATCCAGCAGCTCGTCATCAGCCGGGCCATCTCCGGCCTGCGTATCGAGTGATTCTGTAGTGATGGCCGGTCAGCGATTCCGATCGCTGGCCGGCCATTTCTCGTTTTCATGCCGAGTGATCCTCGCTGCGAGCAGGAGACGCCGTGCTCAGTCGCTCTGATCGTTGTCGAGGACTTGCTGGAGTTGGCGTCGAAGGGCCGGGATGTCGCGTTGAACCAGGTCGCCGATGATGTCTTGATCGATATGGAAGTAGGCGTGAGCGAGGATCACTCGTGTGCCGACGATCTCGCGCCACGGGATCTCGGGGTGGGCGGAACGGAGCTGATCCGAGAGATGCGAAGCGGCCTCGCCGAGCACTTCGATCCATCGCTGTGCGGCGGCCTGGACGACGGGGTCGGTGGCCAACACGTCGGGATCGGAAGCGTGAGCGATCAAGAGGTCGCACATCTCCACCATGTCGAGGAGTCGGTCCCGGTCGTTCCTCACAGCTCGACGGCGTCGTGCAGAACCCGTGTCGAGACACGCGCTCGGAGGCCGGCCTCGGTGACGACGTCGACATTGTGTCCGAGGAGTTCTTGGAGGTCCATCAGCAGCCCTCCGAGGTCGAAGAGTCCTCGGTCCTCATCGAGATCGACGAGGAAGTCGATGTCGCTGTTCTCGGTTGCATCGCCTCGAGCGACCGAGCCGAAAATCCGAACTCGCGATGCTCCGCGAGCGCGTGCCGTCTCGATGATCTCGTCGCGGCGATTCCGCAAGTCATTCAACATCGGTGAGCTCACAACACAGAGGATAGATCCATGGGGGCCGCCCGCGAGCAGAGCCCGCTTCCTTCGCGAGGCGTTCCAGCTGTTGTCGATCAAGCGCGGCGTCGCCCAACGGGCACCAAAAAGCGCAGAACCGGGGTACCTATTCTCGTCCTCGGCACGGTTGGCCTCGGTGACGGACCGTCTGCCGTTGGCGGCTCCTTCTCAGTTTTTCCTTCCGGCCGTGAAGGGGTTGTGGCAGGGTGGGAACAGTTGCTGTTGCCGGGTGACTGCCCGGCGGTGCGTGAGGGAGGCACAGATGGGTTCAATGACGCGGAAGCGTTGGGCGGCGATCGTGGCGGCGGTTGCCGTGACGTTCGGTGCATCGAGTCTGCTGATGGCGAGTTCGGGAGAGAGTCCGGCGTCGGTGTTCGTACCGATCTCGCCGACACGAGTCCTCGACACGAGGGCCGTCGCGGCGATCGGGTTGGACGGCAGTTTCGTCACCGAGGTGCCGCGCACGTTGACGGTGACGGGAGTGGTCGAAACGGACCTCGGCGATCGCGAGGTGGTCCCGGACGGCGCCACCGCGGTCGTGTTCAACGTCACCGTGGTCAACCCGTCGTCCGGTGGATACGTGTCGTTGCGCCCGGGCGACGCAACCGGTGTACCGGCAACCTCGAGCATCAATTTCGGCGCCGGCCAGACGACTGGCAACGCCGGCACGGTGTCATTGCCAGTGAGTGGCGCAATGGCGGGAGCACTCGACATCTACTACAAGGGCGCCGTTGCCGGAGCCGAGACCGAGGTGGTGCTCGATCTCACCGGCTACTACATCGAGGGTGCTGGCGAGCCGGGTCCTGCTGGCCCTGCCGGATCTGATGGGGCACCGGGACCCGCTGGGCCGCAGGGCCCGGCGGGGGTTGCCGGATCTGATGGAGATGATGGCGCGGATGGGGCTGACGGGGCTGATGGCGCGCAGGGTCCGGTCGGGCCGCAGGGTCCCGCAGGTGCCGATGGAGCGCCAGGATCTGTTGGGCCTCCGGGGCCGGCTGGTCCGCCCGGTTCGCCGGGGTCGGCTGGTGCTGATGGGGCTCAGGGTCCGGCTGGTCCAGCCGGTGTGCCGGGTCCGCAAGGTCCACAGGGTCCCGCTGGATCCCAAGGCCCCGCTGGCGACCAGGGCCCCGCTGGACCTGATCACGTCGTATCCGGTCTGGTGGGCTCCGACGGTGAGGTGCGATTCGGAGAGGGTTTCACCGCGATCAGATTTGGGGTGGGTCGGTACCTCGTGACCCTCGACACCGACCTCGCCCCTGGTTTCGTGATGCCAACCGTCACCCCGTTCGCCAGCGCACCGGCGATGGCGACGGTCGACTCCGTCGCGGCCTCAAGTTTCAGCGTGCGCACGTTCGCTGAGGTCGGCGGCGACTTCGTTCCCGCAGATGAACAGTTCCACTTCATCGCTCGAGACGGGGCCCCGCAGAACTGACGCGGGAACAGCGCTCGGTGCCAGGCCCCATCGTTGATGGCTTGGTCGAACGGCGGGCAGCGGCATGCTGAGTTTCGGTCATGACCGGATCGTTCGCCACGACACCCGCACGGGCTTTCGAGCAGAGTTCGAGCGACCGGCGAGGAGTGGATCGTTGCTCGTCTCCGGTACGGAGGTTCGGGGCGACTGAACGGCTCCTGTCTCGACAGCCCTACTCCCAGAATGCGGCGACGGCTTGGCCGTCGAAGTTGTGGAACCAGATCTCGGCGAAGAGCGGACCGTCGAGTCGGGCGAGATGGAGCGTCAGGTTGTCGAGCGGCGCACGCCCGGCGCGTTCGGCAGTGATGCGGAAGTAGAGCGCCACATAGTGGTCGCCGATCAAGGTGTCGAGGAGTTGGAATCGCTCACCGTCGTCGGTCTTCGCGGCGGTCTCGAGAAGGAACGTCGCGAGCGCGTCGACGCCGACGAGGTCGCCGACCGCTGGAACGTGTGCGACCACGTCCGGCGAGACGGCGCTGAGCACGGTCGCCCAGTCTGCTTGTTCCATGGCGATGCCGACCCGGGAGGCCAGCTCGTTGATGTCGTGGGGATCAGTCATGACGCCCGATTATACGACGTCAAACATTCGACGTCGAAATATCGGGAACGGTAGTCTCTGCTTCCATGAGCAGTGATCCGATCGACGCACTCGTCGAGTCATGGCAGCGTGAGCTCCCCGGCCTCGACGTGGCGCCCATGGCGACCGTGGCGCGCCTCAATCGTCTCTCGCTGCTCGTCAATCGGCGGATCGAGGAGACGCTGGCCGCGCACGGCAGTTCGCTGGCCGACTTCGACGTGCTCTCCGCGCTCCGCCGAAGCGGCGCCCCGTACCTGCTCAAACCGTCGGATCTGTCACGTCAGGTGATGCTGAGTCCGAGCGGGATGACGCACCGCGTCGACCTGCTCGAAGCGGCCGGACTCGTCGAGCGGCGGCGCGATCCTGCGAACCGGCGCACCATGCCGGTCGCCCTCACCGAGGCGGGCGTCGAGGCCGCCGAGGAACTGGTGCGCGTCGTCGTCGACGTCGAGTCCGAGATCCTTGGCCGACTGACTCGCGCACAACACAAGTCGATCGACGACGCGACGCGGACTCTCCTCGCCGACCTCACCTCCTAACGCGCTGTCAGTCGGTGATCACGCGCACTGCGAAGTCGACGCCGACCGTGCTCTGGTGCTCGTGGTCGCACGCGACGTTGATGGCGCCTTCTGATGTCAGCCCGGCTTGCGTCTCGGCAATGCCGTCATCGCTGCGGTACTTGCGATACCACGTCGACAGGTTGTCGTTCTTGGCGCCCATGTAGTAGGTCTCACCGGCTTCGAGGGTCAGTGTGAAGTCCTCGGAGTAGTGCCACGCGTCCTGTGAGACCGTGCCCGGGGTGATGGGCGCACTCTCATAGACGACGTCGTACGCAGCGTCGAGCACGAAGAAGTCGATCTCGGGAGCTCCTCCGATGGGTCCGGATCGGAAGTAGACGCCGAGCCTGCGAATGGTGACGTCGCTGTCACCGACGACGAAGCGGGTTCCAGCACCGGAGCATCCACCGCTCAGGGATTCTTTCTGCCCCGACAGCCCCGTCCAGGTGTCGTGAAGTTCACCGGACTCGCAGATGTAGGAGGCGCCGTCGATCTCATCGGGGTCGAGTGTTCCGTCGGCGTTGTCGTCGAGGCCGTAGTCGAAGCGGTCGCCGCCGACGGCGCAGTTGTCGCCGACCGGCTCGGTTCCCGCCGAGATCAGACTGTTCAGGCCATTGGCTCCGTCGGCTCCCGGGTCGCCGTCGGCTCCCGGGTCACCGTCGGCTCCTGGAGATCCGTTGCAGACGTAGCTGGTGGTGTCGATCTCGTCGTCGTCGAGAGCATCGTTGCGGTTCTCGTCGCTGCCGGCGTCGACCTTGAGGCCTCCATGCGCGCAGTTCGTGCCGGTCGGTTCTTCGGTGGTGTCGATGAGTGTCGTGAGTCCGTCTGCCCCGGCGGGACCGACGTCGCCTTCGGCTCCGGCTGGGCCGGGTTCGCCGGAGGGGCCCGCGGGCCCTTGAGGTCCCTCTGGGCCGGCGGGCCCTGGTTCGCCCTGCGGTCCGGTTGCGCCGCCCTCGGTCGGCACGTAGTAGCCGGTGACGTCGATCACGAGGTCGACGCTGCCAGCGCGGTTGTATAGGTCGAATGACCCGGAGTCCGACAGAGCGACGGTGACGGCGTTCGCGGTGGGTGGTTCATCAGGCGCCGGGTTGAGACTCGCGGCCAGGGGGCGCTGGCCGCCCGGCCAAGCGGTCACAAAGGTCGATTCGGTTGCGTTCACCGCCGTCACGTTCGAGTTGATCGCTGTGGCGGTGGCGGGGATGTCCGAACAGTTGCCGTTTGTTCCGGTGGCCTGCACGGTGTTGGTCGTATCGTCGGTGAGTGTCGTGATCGTTCCTACCTGCTCGGTCGGGCGCGTGTCGAGGAGTCGACACGGTGTGATCGCGACATATGACGATGCCTCGCCGCTCGTGGCGGCGCTCGCCGTGATGATCCCGCCGGCGGCGGTGACTGCGACAGCGGCGCCAACGGCTGCCCAGCGGCTTCGATGTAGCGACTTCATTGCAGCGACTCTCCGTTGTGGCCGACGTCCGCGGGCGTTCGCATGCGAACAGGGGTGATGGGGTCATTGGAACCTCGTCGCTTCGTCGCGAGGCCCTGACCCGACTTTTCAACGAAAGAAGCTAGCAATCGCTCGCCGTCACCGTCAGCGGTAGTAGATGGCGTAGGGGGTGTCGTCGATGATGTGGACGTCGATGGGGATGTCGTAGATCGACTCGAGAATCGCCGGGGTCATCACCTCGACCGGCCGGCCTTGAGCGACGATGTCGCCGCCCTTCAGGGCGACGATGTGATCGGCGTGCGCCGCCGCGAAGTTGAGGTCGTGGATGACGATGACGACGCTCTTGTTCTTCTGATCGACGAGCCGCCGAAGGTGCCGCATCATCCGCACCGAATGGCGCATGTCGAGATTGTTCAACGGCTCGTCGAGCAACACGTACGGCGTGTCTTGCGCGAGCGCCAGCGCCACGAACGCCCGCTGCCGCTGACCCCCCGAGAGCTGGTCGAGGTGCCGACGTTTGAGATCACCGAGCTCGAAGAAGTCGAGCGCTTCGTCGACGATCCGATCGTCGTCGGGCGTCAGCCGACCACCCGAATGCGGGAAGCGACCGAACGCGACGAGCTCCCGAACCGTGAGACGCGACGTCATGTGCGTGTCTTGCCGCAGCACCGCCAGCCGCTTTGCCACGTCGTCACTCTTCGCCCGAGCGATGTCGAGCTCGTCGACGTGGACGGTGCCGGCGTCGGCCTCGGTGAGTCGCGAGATGATCGACAGCAGCGTCGACTTGCCCGCCCCGTTGGCGCCGACGATCGCCGTCAGCTTTCCCGGGAGCAACGACAGGTCGACGTCGCAGAGAACGGTCGACGTTCCGTATGCCTTGGAAACATGTTCAGCGCGGATCACAGGTCGGCCTCCCGCATCAAGAGCCAGATGAAGTAGACGCCGCCGACGAGGTTGATGCACACCGTCAGCGTCGTGGTGAAGTCGAGGAGTCGAGCGGCCACGAACTGGCCGCCGACGGTGACGATGATGCCGATCAACGCCGAGCCGATCGCCAGCGTGCGATGTCGATACGTCGGCAGCAGTTGACGAGCGAGGTTGGCGACGATCAATCCGATCAACGTCATCGGCCCGACGAGTGCGGTCGACGTCGCCACCAGCACCGTGACGATCAGCAACGTCCGGTCGACGACTCGTCGGTAGTCGAGTCCCAGCGTCACCGCACTGTCACGGCCGAGCGCCACCACGTCGAGCTTGCGCATCAACGGCACCGACAGCGCAAGCGCAACGATCGTGACCGCCGTGGTGATCGTGAGAAGCTGCGGGTCGATCGTGTTGAAGCTCGTGAACACGAGGTCTTGCAGCGTGAGGTAGTCGTTCGGACTCAGCAACCGCGAGGCGAAGAGCGCGAGGCTGGAGAACAGCGTGCCGAGCACGATGCCGACCAGCACCAGCACGAACAGGTCGCGAGTCGTGCGGCGCAGGATCGCCCGATACAGCAGCATCCCGAACGCCGTCATCACCGCGGCGTTGATGACGAAGCGCGACTGCACGTCGAGGTTCACGACGATCGCCGAACCGAACGTCCACACGAACATCGTCTGCACGAGTTGGAACAGCGCGTCGAAGCCCATGATGCCGGGCGTGAGGATCCGGTTGTGCGTGACCGTCTGGAACATCAACGTCGCCACGCCCGTCCCCGCGCCGACGGCGACGAGCGCAACGAGCTGGCGAGCCCGCAGGTCCATCACGTAGTCCCACGCGCCCTCGACCAGCGCGAACTGATAGACGACGACGAGAACGACGGCGGCGATGGCCATGACCGCGAGCCGAACGGGGATCGAGTTGCGAGCGTTGGATGCGTCGGTGTCGGAGTCGGCGCTCGATCCGGCGACGGGGGAGAGGACGTCGGTGCTCATCATGCGGTCAGATCGGTGCGGGCACGGAGGATGAGGACGACGAACGCGAGCGCCCCGAGCACTCCGGCGATCGTGCCCACCGGCACCTCGTACGGGTGGCGGACGATGCGCCCGACGACGTCGCACGCGAGGACGAAGCCAGCACCGGCGATCGCCGTGATCGGCAACGTGCGGCTGAGGTTGTCGCCGGCGATCATCGACACCACGTTCGGCACGATGAGCCCGAGGAACGGGATGGCGCCGACGACCACCACGACCACCGCGGTGTTGACCGAGGCGATGACGAGGCCGAGGTTCAACACGGCGTGATAGTTGACGCCGAGGTTCTTGGCGAACTGCTCACCGAGGCCCACCACCGTGAACCGAGCGGCGAACACGTACGCCACCACGCCGCCGACGAGCACCGCGTAGAGCGGCTCGTACCGGCCGCGCAAAACCCGGGAGAACGAGCCGGTCGTCCACACGTCGACCAGTTGCAGCAGGTCGGAGCGATAGGCGAGGAACACGGTGATCGCCGACACGACCGCACTGAACATCAGCCCGAGCAGCGGCACCACGATGATGTCGACGATGCGGATCCGCTTGAGCAGCCGGACGAACACGAACGTGCCGACGAGGCTCGTCGCGATTGCCACCAACATCCGCGTGAGCAACGAGTTCGACGGGAACCACAACGTGGCGAGCACGATGCCCAGCACCGCCGACTCCACCGTGCCGGCCGTCGACGGCGACACGAACCGGTTGCGGGTGACCTGCTGCATGATCACGCCGGCCACGGCGAGCGACGACCCGGCGAGCAGCAACGCGATCAACCGCGGAATCCGGGCGATCACCAACGCTCGATACGCATCGGTGTCGGACTCGAAGATGCTCCACGGGGCGACATTGACGACGCCCACGAACAGCGACAGCAGCGACGCCACCGCCAGCCCGGCGAGCGCGATCGGAATCGCGGCACGCCGCCCCGGAGGGCTGTGTTCTCCGGAGCGGCGCACCAGCATGGGGAGACTCAGAGCACCGACTGGACGTCGGCGAGAATCTGCTCGAACGAGCTCGGGGCGTAGGTGGCGATGTACCACGAGAAGCCGTCGACCTCGACGATGCGATCGTTCTTCGCCGCGTCGGTCGTGTCGACGAGACCGTTCGACAGCACCTCGAGTGCCGGCGACGCTTCCTCACCGATCGTCTTGCTGCGATCGAGCACGAACACGACACCCGGGTTGTACTGGACGAAGAACTCCTGGCTGATCTCCTGGCCGTGCGACCCCTCGTCGTCGACGGGAGCATCGGTCGGCGCGAAGCCGAGGTCGTCGAACACGATGCCGTAGCGCGAGCCCGGTCCGTAGGCGCCGACCGTGCCGCCACTCACCTGCACGAACATCGTGCTCAGCTCGCTGGCCGCAGCAGCCTCGGCGGTGTCGCTGATCGAGGCTTCGATCGCTCCGAGCCGCTCGCTCGCCTCGTCTTCGAACTCGAAGATCGTCGACAGCTGCTCGACGCGCTCGATGAACTGCGGGATCTGCTCCTCGGCGTTCTCGTAGCGGATCGACATGTCGATCACGGCGGGGGTGATGCGCTCCATCTCGGCGACCACTTCAGGGGTGCCGCTGCGCGAGCCGACGATGATCAGGTCGGGTTCCATGGCGCTGATCGCCTCGTAGTCGGGTTCGAACAGCGTGCCGGCGAGAGCTGCCGACTCGGCGACGGGGGCGAGGTCGTCGGGGAGCGTGCCGACGGCCTGTGGCGCTCCGTCGACCTCGACGCCGAAGTCGGTGAGCGTGCGAATCGCACTCCAGTCCATCACCACGACCGTCTCGGGGTTGCGGGGCACCTCGACCGTGCGGCCCTGCGAGTCGGTGATCGACACGGTGTCGCCGGCGGCCGGAGCGTCGGTCGTCGGGGCGTCGGTCGACGGCGCTTCGGTGGCGGCGGTGTCGTCGGCGGGGGCCTCGGTTGCCGGTGCGCTCTCGGTGTCGGACGCCGAATCGGTGGCAGCGGGCTCGGTGGTCGCTGCCTCGTCGGCTGATCCGGTGTCGTCGCTGCCGCACGCGGCGAGCGTGAGGGCGAGGACGGTCGCGGCGGACGCGGTGAGGTGGAGACGGTGGCGTGTTCGCATGGTTGGAGTAGCTCTCTGATTGGGTTAGGGAAACCTAACAACAATGGGTAGGCAGAAAGTACTACCGGTCTGCTCAGAGAACCGCAACGTTCACGAACGACTGGTCGGAAAATCGCCGCTGGACACGCCCGCCGCCACGCGCACTTGTTTCCCTCGGACCAGGTCCAAGGGAAACATCCAGGGGAACGAGGGTGTCGCCGACGGGATGTGGGTGACGGCAGATTTCTTTCGAAAGCTCCGCGACTTCCCGACTCGTGCTGCGTTAGAGAAGATGCCAGCCGCTCGCAGAGCTGGGAGATGTCGTCAGGAGCATCAGTTGAACACCCCCTCCGCCACCCGCCTGTTCCGAACGAAGACCTCACCGCCGGTCGACGGAACCTCAGCTCTCGCGGATCCCGTCGTCGACGGCGATGCCCGTGGTGCTCGCGTCATCTCCATGCCGGCTCCGGCGCGAACCGACGTCGGGGTCAATGCCCCGTTCGCACCACCCGCACCCACCACCCCGGCGGTCGAGCCGATGGCCGCGCCGCACGCCGACGCGCCTGCGCAGCGCAGCAACGCGGCGGTGCTGACGACCGAACTCGTCGGAGGCCTCCGCACGGCGAGTCGCCACATGTCGCGCCCGTCGGCCTCCGAAGGCCACCTGCGCACCGAACTGACGATCACCGCGCGACGCATCGACTCGGTGATCAATGCAAACGACGCTCACGGCCAGGCGTGGGCGATCGCTGCGATGTCGCTCGTCCACGACGCTGGAGCGGCCCTCGATCAGCGACGCATCACCGACGGCTGGCAACTCCTCCGTGCCGCGCAGACCGAACTGCTCGACGGCCTCGACCGGCGCGGCCTCGCGGTCGAACGAGCCAACATCACCGGCAGCGATCTGGTCATCGACGACGACGTCGACACCGACGTGCTCCGCAGCGAGGTGTGGGCGATGCGCCACACCAAGAACACGTACCGCGCCGAACTCGAGCGACGAATGTTCGAAGCCGCCCGCGGCCTCTTCCACCGTGCGTGGATGATCATCGGCGTTCTCGTCCTCGGTGCGGTGGGTGTCCTCGTCGCGGCGCCGTCGAGCGACTCGGCCGACGCACTCGGCAGCATCACCGCGTACCTCACGATCATCGGGCTCGGCATGACCGGTGCAGCCGTTTCGCACGTCTTGTTCACCGACAGCTCGAAGCGGGCATCGGCGGTCTCCGAAGTTGTCAACCCGGTGCACGTCGTCATGCTGCGCCTCGCCTTCGGCGCGGTGGCCGGGCTCCTCGTCGTCGTGCTCCTGCAGGCCGACATCCAGAACCTCGTCAACGTCACCGCACTGTCCGCCTACCCGTGGGCGATCCTCGGCGGGTTCGCCGAGCGCTATGTCGATCGAGTCATCGACCGCGTGGAGGTCGATGCACACGCAGCGGCAGCCGAAGCCTGCCGCATCGGAGTGTCGTGAGCGGCGCCCACGAAGCTCCCCAGGCGGTTGGAGCGATCGGACGCATCATCGGGCTGCTCGCTGGTCTCGTGCTCCTCGCAGCCAACCTCGGCACCGTCGACGTCGACGTACTCGTGGTGTCGATACCGGTGCCGCTCTCGTTGCTCGCCCTGGCCGCAGGCGGGGGCGGAGCGTTCGCCGCGCTGCGATGGAACGCGGCGCGGATCGCTGCAGAGCGGGATCGTCGCGAACGACGCCGCGAGATGGATCGTCTGCTCGGTCGTCGCTCGTCGGCGGCCGTGCGACACTGACGCATCGACCTCAAGCGCACCATGCCCGATGTCGGGATTCCCGCTGCTGACATGGCGGCGAACGACACGCAGATCAGTTGGCTCGTCGAGAACTACGGCGGCCTGCTGTATCGCGTCGCGTTCGCTGTCGTGGGTAACCGGCAACTCGCGGAGGACGTCGTGCAGGAGGTGCTCGTCAAAGCGTGGACCTCGATGCCGTCGTGGGACGGTGACGAGCCGATCAGATGGGCGCGCGTCGTCACCAGGAACACGGCGATCAGCACCGTTCGGTCGGTTGCAGGCCGACCCTTCGAGCCCCTCGACCCAGACGACGGCTCGCTCGTGTCGGGCGCAGCCGACGCCGATTTCGAGCGCTCGGAGGAAGTCGCCGAGATGTGGGCCGCGCTCGGTCGACTCGACGACGACTCGCGCCTCCTGCTCGTCTTGCACGAGGTCGACGGCCTCTCGTACGAGCAGATCGTCGAGGCAACCGACCTGACGATGTCGGCGGTCAAGTCCAAGCTGTACCGAGCCCGGCTCACTCTCCGGAAAGCGATGAACCAATGAAGTTCTTCCGTCGTAGACCCTCCGACGACGACCTGTTGTCATGGCTCGAAACAGGCGAGCCTCGGCGCGTCGACAAACTGCTCGACGATCCTGACACCACCGATCGCCTCGAACGCCTCACGGCGCTACCCGCCGACGACCTCGCGGCCTTGCATGACGTGGTCGAGCCCGCTGACGGGTTCGCCGAACGTGCCGAATCTGCGGTGCAGACCCGGGTCGGTGACCTGCAGCGTGTCGGCACCCTCTTCGGGCTGCTCGGCCTCGGCGCCGAGACGGCGAAGACGCTCACGTCGGACGATGAACTCTCATGAGCATCACCAGTGATCTTCAGCGCCTTCCCGCCGCGACGGCGCGGGTGGGTGCGAGACTCTCGACCATGAACGACACGTGGTGGTGGGCCGCCGGGTTGATCGCCGCCGGCCTGGTGCTCGGCGTGATCGCGAGCGTCGCGGCGCGCAAGTACCTTGGTGCAGCAGGCCGGCGCCCGGCGCTCCGCGAGGCGGCCGGTCCGGCCGCAACGCTGCTGTTCTGGCTGTTCGTCGCGGCGGGCTTGATCGCCGCCGTGGCGTCGTCGAGCCCGACCACGATCGAAGACATCCCGTCAGATCTCCTGGGCTGGCTGCCACGACTCGGCGTGGCCGGGATCATCCTGATCGCCGGATTCGTGATCGCCACGATCGCCTCGACGGGCGTCGCCCGAGCAGCCAGTCGCGCGACAGGTCGCCGGCAGCCTGCGGTCGAGACGACGGTGCGTTTGGGTGTGATTGCCGGCGCCGTCGTGCTCGCGCTGACGCAGTTGGGGGTCGACACGACGATCCTCGACGTCCTCGTCGCGGCCACCGCGTTCGGTGTGGCGCTCGCCCTCGCCGGGATCGCCGTCGTCGGTGGCCGTGACACGGCTCGATCCGTTGCGGCCGGGAAGCAGTTGTCCGAACACCTCGAGGTCGGTGCACGCGTCACGATCGGGAACCACACCGGCACCCTGCAACGGCTCACCGCCACGCACGCGGTGGTCATCACCGGTTCGGGTGACACTGCCGTCGTGGCGTTCGCGTCGATCGGCGATGTCATCCTCCACCCGACGCCCGACGACGCCTGACCACGTCTGACCGTGCGGCTCGGCGCGATGGTCGCACGCGCCCGCCTTTCCCCCGGCCCAGATCCAACGGAACCACGGGGGTCGCAATAACCGGAGCGAGGGTCGATCGGGCTGGGCTACGTTCGTTTCGAGTCGGGGAGCGGCCCCGGCACTGGGAGGTAGCCATGAAGTTCACGACGATCCGACGAGTCGCAGCGGTGTTCTTGACCGCAGGTTTGTCGCTGGCGATGACCGGTTCACCGGCGTCCGCCGACCGGCCGACACGCGTCGACTTCACCGTCAGCGAGATGCTTCCGATCGGTACGCCCGGCGACTTGAGCGCCAGCGACGTTCCCGGGTGCGAGTCGGGCACGGTGACCACGCCGGATGTCGACACCTACGAGCGAGGCCGCCGCACCACGTTCACCGGCACGAAGCTCGTCGACTGCGGCGACGGCGACTCCTTCACGATGTGGTTCGCCGCGACCGGGGTCGAGTGCCGCGAGACCATCAGAGGGTTCTGGGTGCTCGTCGGTGGAACCGGCTCGTTCGACGGAGCGTGGGGAGCCGGGCGCCTGACCGGCGACTACGTCTCGGCGACGGGCGGTCAAGGCGACTTCTGCGACAACGCCGGCGTCGACGATCGCTACACCGGCCGCATCCGCCTCGCCGGCTGAGCATCTGCAAGGCATCAGACGCCTGCCATGCGGCGGTCGGTTGATGGCAAACCGGGCTGAAAACGCACAACGCCGCCGATCCGTTCGGATCGGCGGCGAAGCTCAGACTGTTGAGGTCAGATGCCGCGGACGTTCTGGGCTTCGTCGCCCTTGCGTCCCTGGCCGATGTCGAATTCGACCTTCTGGCCTTCGTCGAGCGACTTGTAGCCGTCACCCGAAATGTTCGAGTGATGGACGAAAACGTCATCCCCGTCGTCACGTGAGATGAAGCCGAAGCCCTTCTCGTTGTTGAAAAACTTTACGGTGCCTTGCATTGGTTCACTTTCGCTTCGAACACGCCGACGTGACGCGTTCGCGGTCACGATACGCCATAGAACCCGCGCAACGGCCGGAAAAGAATAATCGACCCGCGAATGCAACTCCCAGAAATCCGCCGAAAAACACCAGATCGGAGCGCAGAGGCTCCTGCGAGCACCGTCGGGCAGGGCTGATCAGGCAGCGGTAACGTCCGCCGCGGGCGAGCCGCGCCCCGCTGTCGAGAGGCCAACACATGCAACCCGTACCGATCGCCCGATGGAGTGAGCTGCCCAACCGGGAGCCGCAGGGGGCACTGATCGGCAACGTCGATCTCGTCATCATCCGCTACGAAGACAACCACTCCGTCCTCTACGGACGCTGTCTGCATCGCGGCGCCATGATGGCCGACGGCCACCTCTCCGGCGACGATCTCATCTGCGGTCTGCACGGCTGGGACTACGGCATCCACACCGGCATCAGCGCGTACAACAACGACGAAGCGCTCGAGAAGTTCGCGAGCTGGATCGACGACGACCGACTCATGGTCGACGCCGACGAGATCGCCGACTGGGAGCGGACGCACCCGCAGCCCTACGACCGAGATGCCTACCAGGGCGCCTACCAAGACGTCCACGGCGCTCCGGAGGAGCCGCACGTCGGCCTCATCAACACACTCGCTCGCGATGGCCTGTCGAAGCTCGGTCACCACGGCACCGTCACCTCGATGGGCGTGCCACGTGACCGACTTCCCGCCTGGGACGACATCCAGTTCGTCACCGCGCAGATCGCTCGGCGGCCGCTCCTCGACGACGTCGACGTCGCCACGCAGACCGTCATCGGCCCCAACGCAAAGCGGCCACTCGTGCTCGAACGACCGCTCTTCGTCTCCGACATGAGCTTCGGCGCGCTGTCGGAAGAAGCGAAGGTCGCGCTCGCCATGGGCGCCGATCAGGCCGGCACCGGCATCTGCAGCGGCGAAGGCGGCATGCTGCCCGAAGAGCAAGCGGCCAACAGTCGCTACTTCTACGAACTCGCGTCGGGCCGGTTCGGCTGGGAACTCGAGAAGGTCGAGCGCGTCCAAGCGTTCCACTTCAAGTTCGGTCAGGGCGCCAAGACCGGTACCGGAGGACACCTGCCCGGTTCGAAGGTGCAGGGCAAGATCGCCGAGGTCCGCGGCCTCGACGCGGGTGAGGACGCCGTCAGCCCGGCGACGTTCCCCGACCTCATCACACCTGTCGACTATCGCGAACTCGTCGCACAGGTGCGCGACGCGTCGGGCGGGATACCGATCGGCGCCAAGCTCAGCGCGCAACACATCGAAGCCGACATCGACGCCGTGCTCGACATCGGCGTCGACTACGTGATCCTCGACGGTCGCGGCGGCGGGACCGGAGCCGCACCCGTGATCTTCCGCGACAACATCAGCGTCCCGACCATCCCGGCGCTCGCCCGCGCCCGTCGTCACCTCGACGCGATCGGGCGGAGCGACGTCACGCTCGTGATCACGGGCGGGCTTCGCACGCCCTGGGACTTCGCGAAGGCGCTGGCGCTCGGCGCCGATGCGGTGGCCGTGTCGAACGCCGCGATGCAGGCCATCGGATGCCTGGGCATGCGGGCCTGCAACTCGAACAACTGTCCCGTCGGCATCGCCACGCAGAAGCCCGAGCTCCGCGCTCGGCTTCCGGTGCAGGACGCAGCGAACCGGCTCGAACGATTCTTCCGAGCGTCGACCGAACTCATGGAGGTGCTGGCGCGAGCGTGCGGCCACGACGCGCTCGACCAGTTCGACGTCGACGACCTCACCACCTTCGACCGTGAGATGTACCACCTCACCGGGATCGCCTACGGCGGCGTCAACCCCTGAGCTGCGCCCTCGGGTCGACGGCGCGCCCAGCCGTCATCGTGACGGTCGGTGTCGTCGTGTCAGTCGACGTCGTCGGGCTGGTCGGTGTCGTCGGTGATCCCGAGGGCAGCTTCGAGCGTGGCCAGTCTGGCCTCGAGCAACTCGACGCGCTGAGCGAGTGTCGGGCCACGATCGTCCATGGCGCCGCTCACCCCCGCAGCTGCCGGCGCCGAACTCGGTGACGTTCCCGCAGCGACGTCGGGCACGAACTCGCCGAGCAGGTGCGCCCACCGGTCTTGGCTCTGGCCCGATGCGCGGCCGATGTTCGCCACGAGCGGATCGCGTCGTTCGGCGAGTCGAGCCAACACCGCCTCGATGCTGTCGGCCGACTCGAAGCCGGTGCCCTCGACGGTCGCGTAACGCTCGGTCCGGGTCTTGAGTTCGCCCACCGACTGCGGGCCACGCAACATCGTCACGGCCAGCACCGCGACTTCGTCGGCGTCGAGTTCGAGCGCGTCGGGGAGGATGTGGCGGTGCTTGTCGGACCGGCCGCTGGCGTTCGTGCGGGCGAGCCCCTCCTGGCGGATCTCCAACATCGCGTCGACCACGGTTCGCTCGTCGAACTCCACGAGCGGATCACGGTTCGACTTCTGATTGCACGCGTTGACGAGCGCGTTGGTCGACAGCGGGTAGTGGTCGGGCGTGGTGGCGCCCTTCTCGATGAGGCATCCGAGCACGCGGATGGCTTCGGCGGTCAGCTCCATCGCCCCACGGTAATCGCAGTGCGTTGTGCGCTGACCGCCGCCATATATCGCGAGATTCTCGGAAGTGCGCTCCACGTTCAGTGGTCAGGCGTCACAGATGTATGGTCCGGCGATGGCCACGAACATGCCCGTTCCGCAGTCGCTCGACGACGTCACCGCTCACTGGATGAGCGAGGCACTCGGCGGGTCCATCGACTCCATCGACGTCCGGCCCATCGCCGCCGGCGAGGGCTTCATGGGGCAACTCGCTCGCGTCGGCATCACGTCAGCCGACGAGAAGGTGCCGGCATCGGTCATCGTCAAGCTGCCCACCGCCGACCCGGGCGGCCAGGTCATCGGCCAGATGATGGGCGTCTGGGAACGCGAGCACTGCTTCTACCGCGACGTCGCTTCGCAGATGACCATCCGCGTGCCCACCGCCTACGTCAACATCGCCGAACCGCCCTGCCTCGTCCTCGAAGACCTGGCGCCCGCCACGGTCGGCGATCACGTCGCCGGCGCCACGCTCGATCAAGCGCAACGTGCCGTCGACGCGCTCGCACGTCATCACGCCGCATGGTTCCAACACCCGTCGCTGACGACGTACGAGTGGATGCCCGGCCTCGACGACCCGTCGGTGCTCACGTTGAAAGACACCTTCGACATGGGATGGCCGCTGTTCCTCGAACGGTTCTCGGGCGAGTTGCCCGAGCGTTGCCTGCGCTGGTGTGAGCGCTTCGTCGAAGACATCCCGACGTGGATCGCCGGACACTTCGACGACCTCGTCACGATGACACACGGCGACTTCCGGCTCGACAACCTCTTCTTCTACGACGACGGATCGGTCGCCGTGATCGACTGGCAGATGAGCATGCGCGCTCCCGGCCAGGGCGACTTCGTCTACTTCTGCGCGAACAACCTCACCACCGAGATGCGCCGCGAACACGAGCACGATCTGCTCGAGCGCTACGTCGCCGGACTCCACGCCGGCGGCGTGCCCGCGGATGCGGTCACGGTCGACATGGTCAGGCAGGGCTACCTCGAAGGTCTCGTGTTCTACGCCGTGTCGTTCGGAGCGAGCCTCCTCACCATCGACCCGGCCAACGAGCGAGGCGCCGCGCTGTTCGAAGCGCTCGTTCGGCGCACCTTCGCCGCGGTCGACGACCTCGACGCCGGCCTCGCGCTCGGCTTCCCCGTCGACGGTTGACCGGTCGTGGCCGAGTCGACCTCATCGCTCCTGACGCGATGTCGACACTCGGTCGCTCCGGGTCGCTGGCCGTCGACCCCGATGGCTACCGTCACGAGTGAGCCATCCGTCACACCTTGCGGCGGCTAACCCCCACACGAGTCGAAGGTCACGAAGTACACGAAGTCACCACAACCGAGGAGCATCATGTCGACGATCGAGGAAGAGATTCCGCAACACCTGCGAGGCAACTGGGCCCCGATCCAGGACGAGCGCACGATCACGCGCCTCGCCGTCACCGGCACGATCCCGTCCGACCTCGACGGCCGCTACCTCCGCAACGGTGCCAATCCGCTCACCGGCATCAGTGATCATCCCTTCGTCGGCGACGGGATGATCCACGGCATCCGTCTGCGCGACGGTGAAGCCCAGTGGTACCGCAACCGCTACGTGCAGACGCCGTTCATCGCCGAACCCGACCGAGAGGTCATCGACATGGCGGCCAGCCTCACCGACATGACGTCGTCGAAGGCCAACACCAACGTCGTCGGACACGCCGGACAGATCCTGGCGCTCGAAGAAGGCCACTTCCCGTACGTGCTCGACGGCAATCTCGAAACCGTCGGAGCAACCGACTACGCCGGCAAGCTCACCGGGCCGTTCACGGCACACCCCAAGATCTGCCCGACCACCGGCGAGATGCTGGCGTTCGGCTACTCCATGATGGAGCCGTACCTCACCTACCTGCGGGTGTCGGCCTCGGGCGAACTCGTGCAATCGGAGAACATCACCGTCGGCGGCCCCACGATGATGCACGACTTCAACGTCACCGCCAACAACATCGTCTTCATGGACCTGCCCGCCGTGTTCGATCTCGAACTGGCGATGAAGGGCGAGCTTCCGATCCGGTGGAGCGACGACTACCCGGCCCGGCTCGGTGTCATGCCTCGTACCGGCACCGACGCCGACGTCGTCTGGTACGACATCGACCCCTGCTACGTGTTCCACCCGATGAACGCGTACGAGGAGAACGGCAAGATCATCATCGACGTCGCCCGCCTCTCGCACATCTGGCGTGACGGTCCGATGGACTTCCCGGCGCCCGCATTGCACCGCTGGACCATCGACGCCGCCACCGGTCGCGTCGGCGACGACCAGATCGACGACCTGCCCGCCGAGTTTCCACGTGTGCCCGACTCCGTGGTCGGGCTGAAGCACCGCTACGGCTACATGATGGCCAACGCGGCCGCATCGGCGTTCGAAGAACCCATGTCGGCCAACGGCGCCATCCTCAAGTACGACCTCCAGACCGGAGAGCGCACCAGCGTCGAGGTCGGCAAGGGTCGCCTGCCCGGCGAAGCGTCGTTCGTGCCCAAGGCCGACCCGAAGAGCGAAGACGACGGCTACCTGATGACGTACGTCTACGACGCCGGCAACGACGCGAGCGAGTTCGCGATCTACGACGCCGGCTCGATGAGCAACGACCCCGTTGCCACCGTCGAGCTGCCACGAGTTCCGTTCGGCTTCCACGGGAACTGGGTTCCCGCCACCATCGCCGACTGAAGCCGTGTGTTGGCCCGATGGGGGTCGGGCCAACACGCGATTCCGCGATCGCATTCCCGCGATCACGGCCAACCACGAAGACACGAAACAACTTCGGCGCCACTTCCGGCTCCGACCAAACAGGGGGAACCATGTACCGATCACATCAACCGTCGTCCCGACGTCGGGGAGCGCGCCAACTCGGCGCGCTGCTCGTCTCGTTCGGACTCTTTGCCGCAGCATGCGGTAGCGACGACGACGAGTCGTCGACGACCGATCCAGCGCCTGTCGAATCCGACGCACCCGCCGAAGAACCCGCAGAGGAGCCCGCCGATGAACCAGCCGAGGAGCCTGCTGAGGAACCCGCAGAGGAACCTGCCGAAGAACCTGCTGAGGAGCCTGCGGACGAACCTGCCGACGAGCCCGCAGAGGAGCCTGCTGAGGAAGGAGAGGTCGCTGCATCGGCGTCCTTCCCGAACCTCGATCCGCCCACCGGCGAACCGATGAAGGTCGCCCTCGTCAACTCCGAGGGCACACCGGGACTCGACTTCCCCGACATCCGCATCAACGTCACGTCGACGATCGACTACCTCAACCAGCACGGTGGCTTCGGCAACCGGCCGATCGAACTCATCGACTGCACGGTCAACGGTTCGCCCGAAACCTCGCAGGCCTGCGCCCAGGAAGTCACCGGCGAAGGCGTCGAACTCGTGCTGCTCGGCCTCGACCTCTTCCCCGACTACGCGACCTACACGGCCGCCGACACGCCGGTCATCGGCATGCTGCCGATCCTGCCCGGCGACTACGCCGCCAACGCACTCTTCCTCACCGGCGGCAACGCCACGACGAGCGGAGCGATGGCAGCCGCAGCCAAGGAGCACTACGGGGCGACCACGGTCGGCATCGTCAGCGCCGACAACGCCGGAGCGAACGCCAGCGAGGCGGCGCTGACCGCGGCACTCGATGTCGCCGGCATCAGCCACACCACGGTCAAGGGCGGCGACAACGAAACCGACGCCGGCTACCAGGGCCTCATGCGCCAGGCGGCGTCCGACGATCCCGATCTGCTCATCTCGCTCTACGCCGATGCCGGGTGCATCGGCACCATTCGTGGCCGCGCCGCGCTCGGTATCGACATCCCCGTGATCACCACCAGCATCTGTGCCGACGCCGAGATCATCGAAGAAGTCGGTGACGACGCGCTCGGTTGGGTGTTCGTCGGCATCGAAACCGATCAGATGACCCCGGAGCGCGACATCCTGCAGGAGATGCTGGCCCCCGGCCTCGGCGTCGACCCGTCGGAAGTCGACCCCAACGCACTCGGTCTCGGTGGACTGGGCGCTGTCTTGGTGATGTCGCTGGCGACCTACTCGATCGGCCTCGTCGACGAAGGTGGCGAGGTCACCGGTGCATCGCTGTACGAGTACATGAAGACGACGCCGGGCCTCGCCCAGTGGCCCGACAGCCCGCCCGTCGAGTGCGGAGCATCGCCCGACTACCCGGCGATCTGCGCCTTCACGTTCCCGTTCGCCGAATACCAGGAAGGCGGCGGCGTTCTCACCGTCCCAGGTCTCGAAGCAGTCTCGAGCCTCGACTACCTCCCGTGATCCATCGGACAACGGCAGGGAACTGAACGAGAAGACATCGAGGAACGGATATGACCGACTACGCGTACTACTTACTGCTGGGCACGGGGGCGGGTGCGATCATCGCTGCACTCGGCCTCGGCCTGGTGGTCACCTTCCAAGGATCCGGAGTCGTGAACTTCGCTCACGGCGCCATGGCGATGTGGGTGGTGTACGTCTACGCAGACCTACGCGAGGGGTCATATCCGTTCCCGATTCCCGGCCTGCCCGGCAGATACCACTTCAACGACGACGTGGGGTTCTGGTGGGCGATGTTCCTGGCGATGAGCACGGCGGGTTTGCTCGGGCTGCTCGTCTATCTGCTCATCTTCAAACCCTTGGCGAAAGCCCCGTCGTTGGCCAAGGTCGTGGCCAGCGTCGGGCTCGTTGTGGTGCTCACCGCGCTCGTCGACCGTCGCTTCGCCGACAAGACCAGCATCCGCGTCGGCAAGATCCTGCCGCGTGAGTCGGTCACGATCACCGACGACCTGACCATCCCGCGCGACGGGTTGTGGCTGGCGCTCGTCGTGATCGTGGTCGGCCTGGCGCTGTGGGCCTACACCCGGTTCAGCAAGATCGGGCTGGTCACTCGTGCTGCCGCTGAGAACGAGAAGGGCGCCGTGCTGCTCGGCTATTCGCCGAACTTCCTGGCTGGTGCCAGCTTCGTGCTCGCCAGCCTCACCAGTGGGTTCGTCGCAATTCTCGCCGCACCGATGATCCAACTCGGGTCGAACGTCTTCACCTTCGGCTACCTCATCCCCGCGCTCGGTGCCGCGCTGATCGGCAAGTTCCGCAACGTCGGACCGACCGTCGCCACAGGCTTCGCCATCGGCATGATCCAGTCGACCTTCACCAAACTGCAGATCGATCTCAGTTGGTTCCCCGAGTACGGCGCTCGTGAAGGGCTGCCGTTCATCGTCATCATCGTGGCGATGTTCGTGCTCGGCGATCAGATGCCCGACCGCGGTGCGGTCGACAACTGGAAGCTGCCGGCCGTCCCGCAATCGCGGGTCACGCTCGGCACGGTCGGCGTGCCGGTGGTGCTCGCCGTCGTCGGCCTGATCGCCCTCGGCCCCCTGTGGCGTGGCGCGATCATGACCACCGTCATCGCCACGGTGCTCGCGCTGTCGTTCGTGGTGCTCACCGGATTCGGCGGGCAGACATCGCTCGCCCAACTCGCCTTCGCCGGTGTCGCCGGCTTCACCCTGTCGAAGCTGGCGGTCGGGTGGGGAGTGCCGTTCCCGATCGCGCCGCTCCTCGCCGCGTCGGTCGCGGCCATCGCGGGAGCGATCGTCGGTATTCCGGCGCTACGACTCCGAGGCACCAACCTGGCGATCGTCACGCTGGCCGGCGGCGTCGCGATCGCCGAGTTCATCTTCAAGAACCCGCGCTTCGTGGGCGATGCCAGCACCGGCGGCGCCCAGATCCCCAACCCCAAACTCGGTGGCTGGGACTTCGCGCTCGTCTACGGCACCAACTCGTCCCGGCCGGTCTTCGGCATCTTCCTCGTGGTCGTCGCGCTCATCTTCGCCCTCCTCGTCGCGAACCTTCGGCGCAGTGGCACCGGCCGACGGATGCTCGCCGTCCGATCGAACGAACGCGCCGCGAGCGCAGTCGGCATCAAGGTCACCACCGTCAAGGTGCAGCTCTTCATGATGTCGGCGTTCATCGCCGGTATCGCCGGCAGCCTCATCGCCTACCGATTCGGCGCCGTCTCCGACACGTCGTTCGGTGTGGTCGCGTCGCTGACCGCGCTCGCCGTCGCCTATCTCGGCGGCATCACGAGCGTGAGCGGAGCCGTCACCTCCGGCATCGTCGCGGCGTCCGGCGTGGCCTTCTTCGCGACCGGCCGGATCATGGATTCGTTCGGCACCTGGGAGGCGTACATCGGCGGACTCATGCTCATCATCACGGCGATCCTCAACCCCGAGGGCATCTCGGGAGCCGTCCGAGCCTCGGTCGCCGAAGCCAACCAGAAGAAGGCGCAGAAGCTCGCCGACAAAGAGGCAGCCGCCGCGACGACGCCGCAAGCGACCGTCGCGGCATAGCGCCCGGGGCCGCTCAGCCGTCGAGGTCGATGCCCTCGAAGTCGGGGATGCCGTCGTCGGCCATCTCGATGGGTTCGGTGTGTTGCGCTTCGTCGTGCTCCAGCGACACCGTGCCGAACTGCGAGTCGAACGGGTCGTCGTACGGCCCACTGCCGATCGGGTCGACGTGATCGGGGCCGTAGTCGATCGGATCGGGCGGGGGCTGCTGGCCGCCGCCACCCGACGGTTCGGGATCGGGGCCTGCAGGTTGCTTCAGGTCGTCGCTCGATGTGCTGGGGGCGTCGCCTCCGCCGTCGCCGTAGCCCTCATCCGCGGGGTCGACGTTGCCCGGGTCTCGAGGGTCTCGTCGGCCCGGTGCGTTCTTCAGTGAGTCGAAGATGCTGACGCCACCTCGGTTGCCGTCACCCCAGCCCGGATGACCCACGTCGGTGCTGCCGCCGTCGTCCTGGTCCTGCTCCTTGTCGGCCTGTTCCTGCTCGGCTTCCTCCCGCTTGCGCGCCTCCTCCTTCTCCTGCCGGTCGATCTCCTCGCGAGCGCCCTGCTCCTGCTCGCCGCGCGTCGAGGTCTCCTTGCCCGAGCCTCCCATCTCCCGGTCGATCTGCTTCGCCTGTTCACGAGCCGGGCCCTTGAAGAGATTGCCCACGATGTCGACCACCTTGTCGGTCAAGGTGATCTCGCCGTCGCCGTCGAAGTCGGCGATCTCGTCGTCGTCGCCGCCTCCGGCGAGACTCGACGGTGGCCCCATCGGTTCGTCGTCGGACCCGGCGTCGTCGCCACCGACGCCGGTACCGGGAGGTCCACTCGGAGCACCACCTGCGGCGCCGGACGGTGTTCCCGATGAGGGCGCGTCGTCGTACGCGGTCTGTTGCAGCCGCTCGAGCTTCTCGTCGGTGAGGAGTCGGGTGTCGGTGAACTCGCGGAAGGCGTCCGCCGCGGCGTCACCGGTGAGGATCTCGCCACCCACATTCGCCTCGAACGAACCATCGCCGTAGTCGGTGAACGTGTTGCCGGTGCTGTTGTCCATGTACACGTTCCAGTCGCCCATCGTCTCGTAGGAGACGCCGATGTCGGTGAGGCTGTCTTGGCCCCATCGGTCGTCGGCACCCGCCGTGGTGCCGTCCCACGGGTTGGTCGTGTCGACCGAGTCGTACGGATCGACCAGATCGGGGACGCCATCGGTCGGGGTGAAGTCGTGAGCCTCGGGCCGGTCGCTGCCGTCGTGGATCGGGGCCTCGGCCGGTCCGGTTCGATCGAACTGGTCCGCCGGATCGTCGGAAGGTTCATCGTCGAACCCGTCTGGCAGTTCGGCCTCGGGAACGTCGGGCGGCGGCGGTTCGTCGGTCGGGCCGTCGACGGCGACGTCGCTCGCCACCTGGTCATCTCCGGCTCGCTCGTCGGCTTGTTCATCAGCCGCGGTCTGCTCGTCATCGGGGTCGGGTTGCGGTGGCTCCGCTGAGGCGGTGTCGGCCGCCGGTTCGTCGGGACCGGCGTCATCGGGAGAGCCGGCGTCATCGTCGGGGATGTCGTCCTCGACGTTCGTGGGCGTGCGGGTGTCGGTCACGGCGGGCCTCTCGATGCTGTCGGTGAGCTCGGCCCTCGGTGACCGTGCTGCGTCGACGCCCACTGTGCGGATCGGCACTCAAGACTCACTCAACGCGTCGAGCGGACCGCTGAGCGGCACGACAACCGCCCGCTTGCTGGTCGCGCCGGCGAGATGTCTGCCGATGTTCAAGGTCACGACACCCGGAGTTCATCGAGACGTGACTCTGTCGCCGTCGGAACGGTCTACGGTTGGCGGCACACGCCCGGGCGGGGCGTCGCATCGCAACTCTGGAGGATTCTCTGTGAATGGTCAACCCCGAACTCGCCGTTCGAAGATCGGCATCGCCTGGGCGCTCGCCGCGACCGGTCTCGTGACCGTCGCCGCCGGCTCGAGCGCGGCAACCGCCGCCCCGGCCGGCGATCTCTTCATCTCCGAGTACATCGAAGGGTCGTCGAACAACAAGGCGATCGAGATCTACAACGGCACGGATGTCGATGTCGACCTTGCCGCCGGCGGCTACGAGATCAACATGTACTTCAACGGCAGCGTGTCGAGCAGCTCCAACGTGCCGCTCACGGGCACCGTGGCGGCAGGCGACGTCTACGTCGTCGCCGACAACGACGCGGGCCCGGCGATCCTTGCCGAGGCAGACCAGACCTCCACCAACAACTTCTTCAACGGTGATGACGCCGTCGTGCTCTCGAAGGCCGGCGCACTCGTCGACGTCATCGGGCAGATCGGTTTCGACCCGGGTTCGCAATGGGGCACCGGTGACGCCAGTACGCAGAACAACACGATCCGGCGTGCCGCTTCGATCTGCGCCGGCGACACCGACGGCTCCGACGAGTTCATTCCAGCCACCGAGTGGGTCGGGTATGCGCAAGACACGTTCGACGGGCTCGGGGCGCACACGTCCGACTGCGGCGATCCGGTCGAGCCGACCATCCTCATCAACGAGTTCGACTCCGATCAGACGAGCACCGACTCCGCCGAGTTCATCGAACTGACCGACGGCGGCGTCGGCGGTACCGACCTCAGCGGCCTCACTGTCGTGCTCTACAACGGCAGCAACAACCTGTCATACGACGCGATCGATCTCGACGGCGTCACCACCAACGCCGACGGTTACGCGGTCATCTGTGCCAACGCGGCCACGGTGGCCAACTGCGACGTCGATGTGAGCCCCGACACGAACTGGCTGCAGAACGGTGCCGACGCCATCGCGCTCTACGAGGCCGACGCCACCGACTTCCCCAACGGCACCGCAGTGACCCTCGACGGCTTGGTCGACGCGGTCGTCTACGACACGAACGACTCCGACGACCCCGAACTCCTGGTGCTCCTCGAAGCCGGTCAGGCCCAGATCAACGAGAATGAAGGCGGATCCGCCACCACCGTCTCGGGCCAGCGATGCCCCGATTCGAGCGGTCTTGCCCTCCAGACCGACACCTACGAACTCTGGGCGCCCACGCCGGGCGTCGAGAACGCGTGTGAGATCGTCGTTCCGCCGCTCGACTGCGCCGTCGACGTGCCGATCACGCTGATCTCCACCATCCAAGGCGCCGGATCCGTGTCGCCGATGGTCGGTGACACGGTCGTCGTCGAAGCGGTCGTCACCGCGATCCTCACCGACCTCAACCGTGTGATCATCCAGGAAGAGGTCGCCGACGACGACGGCAACCTGCTCACATCCGAAGGCATCGCCGTGTTCGGCGGCACCCTCCCGGACGGCCTCACCGTCGGCACCACCGTGCGCGTCGAAGGCACCGTGTCGGAGTACGAGACGAGCAGCAACGGAGTGGACTCGTCGCTCACCGAGATCGCGCCGAGCGCGATCGTCGCCTGTGACGACCCGGCCATCGCGATCGATCCGACCGTCGTGACGCTGCCGCTGCCGAATGCCGACGCACTCGAAGCGGTCGAGAGCATGCTCGTCACCCTTCCCCAAGACCTCGTCATCTCCGAGTACTTCAACTACGACCGCTTCGGTGAAGTGGTCGTGTCGTCGGAGCGGTTGCTCACGCCGACCGCCGAGTTCGAGCCCGGCCCCGACGCCACAGCGGCGACCGCCGCCAACGAACTCGACCGTCTCACCATCGACGATGGTCGCGGCAACCAGAACCCCGACCCGGCGATCCACCCGGGCAACGGCGGAGTGTTCGACCTGAACAACCTGTTCCGTGGCGGTGACACGATCACCGGAGCGACGGGCATCATCGAAGACACCTTCGGTCTGTTCCGTCTGCAGCCCACCACGTACGGCACGTTCACCGAGCAGAACCCGCGGACCGCCGCACCCGACGACGTCGGAGGCGACATCACCGTTGCCTCGTTCAACGTGCTCAACTACTTCACGACGCTCGACGACGGGACCAACGACATCTGTGGTCCGGCGCAGAACCTCGAGTGCCGCGGCGCCGACGAAGCCGAAGAGCTCGTTCGTCAGCGTGACAAGATCGTCGCCGCCATCACGGCGATCGACGCCGACGTCGTCGGACTGATCGAGATCGAGAACAACGTGAACGACGATGCGGTGATCGACCTCGTCGACAGCCTCAACGCCGTCAACGGCGCCGGTACGTACGACGCCATCGACACCGGCACCATCGGTGACGACGCCATCAAGGTGGCGTTCATCTACCAGCCGGCGGCGGTCACCCCGGTCGGCGACTACGCCCTCCTCGACGGCTCCGTCGACCCGCGCTTCATCGACTCGAAGAACCGGCCGGTGCTCGCACAGACCTTCAGCGACGCCGACGGCGGCATGGTCACGGTTGCGGTGAACCACCTGAAGTCGAAGGGCTCGTCGTGTGTCGACGTCGGTGACCCCGACGCCACCGACGGCTCCGGCAACTGCAACGGTGTGCGCACCGAGGCGGCCGAGGCGCTCGTCGACTGGCTCGCCACCGACCCGACCGGCAGCGGCGACCCCGACGTCCTGGTGATCGGTGACCTCAACTCCTACGACAAGGAGACGCCGATCGACGCGATCATCGCCGGCGCCGACGACACCGCCGGCACCGCCGACGACTACGCCGACCTGCTCGCTCAGTTCCAAGGTGAAGACGCCTACACGTACGTGTTCGACGGCCAGTTCGGCTACCTCGACCACGCGCTGGCCAACACCTCGCTGCTCGGACAGGTGACCGGCACGACGGCGTGGCACATCAACGCCGACGAGCCCGACCTGATCGACTACGACATCTCGTTCAAGAAGGACGCTCAGGACGCCATCTACGCGCCCGATCCGTACCGCTCCTCCGACCACGATCCGGTCATCGTCGGGCTCGATCTCGACGCACCCGTCGTGGTCGGCGAACTCGACATCGACAGCGCACTGATCGTGCTCGGTCGTCGAGGTGGCGGCAAGGCCGTGATTCGCGGCAGCGTGCCCGAGTCGTTCAGCTCGTGCCCGTCGTTCGCTCTGTCGATCGACGGTCAGCAGGTGACCGACCGGACGATGTTCCGTCTCGGCAGCCGCTGCGTGGCGATCGGCTGGTCGGGAATCATCTTCTTCGACCTGAACTCGTCGGAGTTCACAGCCATCGTGACGCTGCCGAGCTCGTTCTCACTCGACGACGACACGGTCGACTTCGGTCTGCTGCTCGACGACGTCGAGTTCGCGACGCAGGTCGACGGTCGCAGCGCCGGCCGGACCTGGTTCGGTCGCTAGGCCACCACCACGGGCTCGGTCGTCAGAGATCGAGGCCCTTGGCGACGACGGGCACGAGGCGATGGATCTCAGGCGGGGCAGCGAGCAGCTGCCCCGATGAGGCCATCGCCTTGGCCATCGCTTCGCCCTTGCCGTGCGCTGCCACGGCGGCGTCGTCGGTGTACAACTCGAAGAACCAGTACACGTTGTCGGCGTCGCGGTGGGCCGAGTAGATCTCGAGGCCCGCTTCTTCGTTGCTGGCCTCGATCAGCGCAGCGAGTTCGGCTTCGAACTCCTCGGCCTTCCCATCGGCGCAGACGAGTCGTGCAATCAGTGATGACTTGGCCATCGCCTGAACATAACCGGACGCTTTGTCTCAGAGACGAGTCGTCCGGTCGTCGGCGACTCGAACCGCTCCGATGTGAGCTCGTCTCGTACGCGGTGACAGTCTGGCTCGATGACGGTGCAGGCCAGAGCGGAATCGGTGGAGTCGATCTCCTCCGATGCGTGGAAGGCGCTGGCCATCGGAGCCGCCGGATTCGTCCTCGTCGGTTTCAACAGCACGGCGACCAACATCGCCTTCGCCGACATCGCCGACACGTTCTCGAGCGTCCCGGAATCGACCGTGCAGTTCGTGTCGTCGGGCTACTTCATCGGAACCGCAGCGTTCCTGCCGCTCGCCGGGCGAATCGCTGATCGTCGCGGACGTGCGCGCATCTTCAACCTCGGTGTCGCGCTCTTCGCCGTGTCGGCGATGCTCTCGGCGTTCGCTCCCAACGTCTGGGTGCTGATCGGCGCTCGCGCCTTCCAGTCGGTCGGCGGTGCGCTGATCATCCCGTCGTCGTTGTCGATGGTGCTCCCGATGTTCCCCGCCGGTCGGCGCTCGACCGCCGTCGCCGCATGGGCAGCGGCCGGACCGCTGTCGGCCGCCGTGGCACCGTCGCTGTCGGCGGCCGTGCTGCAGGTGAGCAGTTGGCGTTGGCTCTACTTCCTGAGCGGGCCGATCGGACTCACCGTGTTGGCGATCGGCCGTCGCCGACTGCGCGAGGTGACCGAACCCGACGGCCGAGGCCGGCTCGACACGTTCGGCGCTGCGCTCGGCACCGCCGGCATCGGACTCGTGGTGTTCGCGGTCGGCAAGGGTTCCGACTGGGGCTGGGGGAGCGGCGCCATCGTCGGCTGCTTCGTCGCGGCCGTCGTGTTCATCGCCGCCTTCGTCGTCCAGTCGATCCGTCACCCGCAACCGATGATCGACTTCTCGCTGTTCCGACACCAGCAGGTGTGGATCGCGAACGTCGCCAACACCTTCATCTCGGTCACCAGCCTGTCGGTCTGGCTGGTGTGGCCGCTGTTCCTCGGTCGGGTGTGGGACTACTCCGATCTGCAGATCGGACTGGCGCTCACGGCCGGGCCGGTGGCTGCCGGACTCATGACGTTGGTCGGCGGACGAGTCGCCGAGCGCATCGGCCCGCGTCTGCCGATCCAGTTCGGCAGCGTCGTCATGGTCGTCGCCATCGGCTGGTGCTGGCTCTTCCTCGACGACGACGGCAGCTACCTCACCACGTTCCTGCCCGGCGTCATCTGCTTCGGTCTGGGCTGGGGTTTCTCGTCTCCGACGATGAACAGCGCCGCGCTCGAAGCGGTGCCCGAGCAGGCGTGGGGCACGATGAACGCCGCGTTCAACATGTTGCGCAACGTGGCGGGCGCCATCGGGATCGCCGCAGCCGTGGCGTTCATCGGCGAGAGCGACCGGGTCGACGTGCTCGCCGCGTTCGATCGGGCCTGGGCCTTCCTCTTCGCCACGACGGCCGTCGGCGCGACGATCACCCTCTTCTTCTCACCCCGCCGAACCTGACCGGACGCTTTGTCTCTGAGACAAAGCGTCCGGTCAGCGGGCGGCGTCGACGGCTCGGTAGTGGCGGGTCAACTCGCTCAGCCGCTCGACCAGGTCGGCGTCGAGCGGGTTCGCCTCGGCGGCGACCGCATCGGCGAGCTGCGCACTCGAACTCGCACCCACGATCGGCACGGTCACGTCGGGATTCGCCAGGACCCAGCCGAGCGCCATCTGCGCCATCGAGATGCCTGCGTCGGCAGCCAGTGGTCGTATCGCGTCGACGACCTCGAACTTGTCGTCGGCCCAGTACCGCTCCTGGTAGCGCTTCGACGCACTGCCGAGCGTGAAGCGCGTGCCCTCGGTCGGCCCGGTCGACGGTTGATGCTTGCCGCTGAGCAAACCGCCCGCGATCGGGTTGTAGACCATGACCGCCACGTCGTCGTGCCGACACAGCGGCAACAGCTCACGCTCGATGTCGCGGAACAGCAGGTTGTAGCGCGGCTGCACCGACTCGTATCTGGAGATGCCCAGCGCCTCGCTTCGACCGATCGCCTTCGCCAACTGCCACGCCGCGAAGTTGGAGCAACCGATGTAGCGGACCTTGCCGGCGCGCACCATGTCGTCGAGTGCTCGGAGCGTCTCGTCGATCGGGGTGTCGGAGTCGAAGAAGTGGATCTGGAACAGGTCGAGATAGTCGGTCTGCAACCGACGCAGCGACGCGTCGAGCGCCCCGACCACGTGCTTGCGACTCGCGCCCCGGTTCCACGGGTTGGGTCCCATCGGCGCCCAGAACTTGCTCGCCAGGATCACGTTCTCACGGTTGCCGCGCTCGGCCATCCAGCGTCCGATGATCTCTTCGGTCAAGCCGGCGAGTTCGCCGTCTTGCCCGTTCGGATACATGTCGGCCGTGTCGACGAACGTGATGCCGGCGTCGAACGCCGTGTCGAGGATGTCGAACGAGGTCGCCTCGTCGCACTGGGTCCCGAACGTCATCGTGCCGAGGCACAGCTTCGAGACTCGCATGCCGGTGCGGCCGAACTTCACGTGGTGCATTCGGCCGACCTTAGGTGTCGGCCGCTCGTCGTCGTCGACGCAGCCGCAGCGGCTGCACCGTGCCGCTCGCAGTGGCACGCACCGGTGTACGATTCGCGAGACTGGTGAATGGCCATCGACGAACTGGTTCCGACGATCGACATCTCCGATCCGAGCGATGACGAATTCGCGGCGCTCGATCGAGCGTGTCGTGACCACGGGTTCTTCCTCCTCACCGGCCACGGCCTCGACGCGCTGATCGAGGAGACCTGGGTGCAAGCCCGCGAGTTCTTCACCGCCGACCGTTCACTGCGCGTGGCCGTCGAACGCGATGACCAGAACCCCCTCGGCTGGTTCGATCGGGAGCTCACGAAGCGCAAGCGAGACAGCAAGCAGGTCTTCGACTTCACCGACCCGAACACGCCGGCCGTCGATGCGTACAACCGCTGGCCCGACGGCTTCGACCGGTTCCGGCCCACCCTCGCCGCCTTCTACGACGCGTTCAGCGACCTCGCCGAACGCACCGTCGCCCTCGTCCACCGCGCCCTCGACCTGCCCGACGACGTGATCCGCGATCACGTCGGCGACCGGACGACCAGCTCGGTTCGCCTCAACCACTACCCGGTCGGCGACCCTGTGCCCGAGAACGAGCGCGACGGACTGCGGGAACTCGGCGACATGGCCCTCGGGTACCACACCGATCCAGGCGTGTTGACCCTGCTCCTGCAAGACGCGACCGGTGGTCTCCAAGCGCAGGCGGCCAACGGTGACTGGGTCGACGTCGAGCCGCGGCCCGGCACGATCGTGGTCAACCTCGCCGACGCGATGCAGGTGTGGACCAACGATCAGTATCGAGCGGCCGTCCACCGGGTGGTGCCGATGACGAGCACCGACCGGATGAGCATCCCGTACTTCTTCAACCCGCCACGATCAGCGGTGATCGAGCCGATCGGACGACTGGCCGGCGACGCTCCCCGCTACCGCTCGTTCGTGTGGCGGGACTACATGCGGGCCCGGACCGAAGACAACTACGAAGACCTCGGTGCCGACGACACGCAGATCGCCGACTACGCCATCGGCGCGACCGCTACGGGTTGAGCGTCGTGCCGAAGGTCGGCTGCGGCGTACACGTGCTCTCGAGCGGTGGTGCCGGCGGCTCGACCTGATCGAAACGGGTCTCCCAATCGGTGATCTCGACCGCTTCGAGCGAGAGGATGAACTCCTCGAGTTCGCTGAAGCCGAGCTGGTCGCTGCGCACGTTGAACACGGTGTTGCCGTCACGCCAGAACACGCTCGTGAGATTCGGTGACAGGGGAGCGCTGTCGATGAACGCGGTGTCGCCGAGGAACGTGGTGGCCTGGAACTGTCGCCCACCGAACGCCAACTGAGCGAGGGATCCGCCGGGCGCCTGAGCCAGCAGCACCGGAGCGGTGGTGTCGCCGCGTGGCACCTGGAACTGCGCCGTGAACGTGTTGACGCTCGTACCGATGTCGATGATCGACCAACCGGTCGGCAACGTCGTGTCGATCGTGGCGAGCCCGTCGATCGACGTCGCTTCGAGCAGTCCGGTGATCTCTGGTCGGAAGAGCGGCTGACCCGGTGCGTCGTTGAGCAGCACGAACCCGCACGGAACCTGGAGCTGGTACGAGGGCGGGTCACCCTCGACGAAGTCGCTCGCCGTGCCGACACCGAGCGCGCCGATGATCTGCACGTCGAGCCCGTCGGTGTTGCCGACGTCGCCGTCGACTTCGGCGAGCCACACGTTCGTTCCGTCGGGCGCCTCGAAGATCACGGCGCTGCTGCCCGGAGCGGGGGCGCCGATGTTGACCGTGTCGACCGCCAACGCGTTGACCGGGAGCACGATCGGGAAGTCGTCGGTCACGCCGGTGCGCTCGATCGGCGCCACCGTCGTGGTCGAGGCCACCGTGGTGGTGACCTCCGTGGTGGCCGGTGTCGTGGTGCTCGATCGAGTCTCGGTGTCGTCGCTGCCCCGGTTGACGAACGCCCACCCGGCGGCACCGAGCGCGGCGAAGAGCAGGAGCCCGGCGCCCGCCTTCGCCATCGATCCGCTGGAGCGTCCGCGTGGCGCTGCGAGGGCGCGAGTACCACGCGGTGCCGTCGACACGACCGCACCGCTCGCCGACCGCGCCGAGATGTTGCGTGACACGTCGCCGTGTCCGACGCCGAACAGTTGCTCGCGGATCATGCGTCGCTCGACCAGGGGCATCGGATCGACGTCGGGTCGGACCGATTCGATGATGTCGATCGCGCTCACGATGCTCCGTCCTTCGAGTCGGACCCAACGGTGGCATCACTGGCGCCGAGTGTCGACTGCTTCGACGCGGTCACGGCTTTCTTGAGGTCGCGTCGGATGCGTCCGAGGCTGGAACGGACGGTGCCGACGGCGAGGTCGAGTGCCTCGGCCACGGCGGCGTGCTGGCAGCCCTCCCACAGCGACAACAGCAGGATGTCACGATCGTCGGGTGCGAGCTCGGTGACGGCGCGCATGGTCAAAGCGATCTCGTCGTCGGGGAGATCGTCGACGTCGACCTCGGCCGTGTCGATCCGCTCCCCATCGGGTCCGCGAACCGTGATCAGCGGGTCGCGAGCGATGCCCCCGGTCCGATCGACCGGGCGCAGCCGCAGCAGGTGCTGGCGTTCGGCGTCGGCATGGCCGCGCAGGATCACCGTGGCCGTGCCCAGCAGGAACAGGCGCTCCGTGCCACTCTCGGGGTCGAAACGATCCCAGGTTCTCACGGCCTGCTCGAACACCTCCGAGGTCACCTTCGCGCCGAGCGCCTTGCCGACGCGGCGGGTGACCATTGCATGGACAGCATCGACGTGGTCGTCGTACAACCTGGCAGCGGCTGGTCCGGTCAAGGGCACGCCATACTCTGCCAAATCCGCGCGGCCCTCGCGAGAACCCTTCCGATTTCTTCATGGAACTGACGCGCGAGCGCCGGTAACACCGTCGATCCGTGCGTCGAGCGCCCCGACGCCTGCGCGCTCCGCCGAGCCGATCTGGAATCATGGACGGATGAACCAGCCGTCCGAACGTCGCCTCGACACCACCTATCCAGCCGCCCGCCGCCGGTTTCTCGCCGCGGCGGAAGCGATCGGCGGCGAGGTCACCTCGTTTCCTCACCCGCTCCCCGGGCGTGACGGCGAAGAACTCGCGATCGACGTCGTGTCGCACGGGCCCGACGATGCCGACGCCGTGCTCCTCGTGGTGTCGGGCACGCACGGAGTCGAGGGATACACGGGCTCGGCGCTGCAGAGTTGGTGGCTCGACGAGCGCGCCGACCAGGTCGCCGAGGGCGTACGCCTGGTGATGCTGCACGCCTTCAACCCGATCGGGTTCTCGTGGGTCCGCCGCGTGAACGAGGACAACGTCGACCTCAACCGGAATTTCGTCGACTGGTCGAACCCGCCGACCAACGAGGGGTACGCGCGAGTCGCCGACCTCCTCGTCCCCGAGACGTGGGACGCCGACACGCAGTCGAGCACCACCGACGCGCTGCTCGCAGTTGCCGGCGAGGTCGGGCTCGACGAGTTCCAACAGATCGTGAGCGGCGGCCAGTACGACCACCCGACCGGCATCTTCCACGGCGGTTCGGGGCCGGTGTGGTCCCACCGCTGGCTCGACGAACACTTCCCGGCCATCGTCGGCTCGGCGAAACACCTCGGGGTGATCGACCTGCACACCGGCCTCGGCGACTGGGGGCACGGCGAGTTGATCGCTCACGAATCGAAGGGCGAGCCCGGCTACGAGCGTGGCACCGCCTGGTGGGGCGACATCCGATCGATGCACGACGGCGAGAGCGTCTCGGCGTCGCTGAGCGGCGACTGGCTGGCGACGCTCGACGACCGAGTGCCCGACGCCGAGGTCACCGCTGTCGCATTGGAGTTCGGCACCGTCGACGTGTTCACGGTGCTCCAGGCGTTGCGCGCCGATGCCTGGCTGCACGCGAACGGCGACCCCACGGGCGACGAAGCCGGGGCCATCCGTGACCAGGTGCGGGCCGCCTTCGCTGACGACGACCCCGCATGGCTCGCGACGCTGATCGCCAGGTTCGATCAGGTCGCCGGTCAGGCGCTCTCCGCGCTCACCGCGACGTGACGTGTGCGCGGTTCTGGATTTGTCGCGACGAAATCTCCCGTCACGGCGTCTGACGAACGTCAACGAATCGTAAAGCCCCCAGAAAACGTCGCTAGTCTCTGGTGGCCTGCTGCCGATCGGTGCGCGAAGTGCCAGCGCGAAAGAGGAAACCCCACATGTCAAAGTTCGTACGTCTCGCAGTTGCCGCCGTGGCCGCTGTCGCTGGCTCCCTCGTCGTCCTGCCCGGTGTGGCATTGGCCGATGTCAGCATCGACATCAGCGTCGACTTCCCCGACAGTCCGCTGACGGTCGGGGAGACCGGACTTCCGGCATCGGTCGTGCTCGACAACCAGAACTCCGACGTCGGCGACGATGGTCAGACGCTCGTCATCTGCAACGACGACGACGGACTCGGCGCCGCCACCCCGGTCAACGACTGCCCGAACCCCAGCGGGAGCGACGATCCGCCGCTCGACAACACCGGCCTGCGGGTGCTCGCCGGTTGTGGCGTCGTCAACGGCACCGAGTGCACCACTCCCGACCCGGGCATCTTCACCCCGTCGGCGACGGGTACCGGCCGGGCCGCCACCGAATGCGCAGGCGTGACGTTCGACATCGTCGTCGACGCAGCCACCAACGTGTGGGTGTTCGACCCGATCACGGTGCCGAACATCGAGATCACCGACGCCGCCGGGACCGATCCCGAGTGCATCATCGACTTCACCGTCGACGTCACCAACTACCCGACCATCGACATCGGCACCGCCGCCGGCGCGCAGACCCGCATCCTCGGCTCGGTCTTCGCCGTGAGTGAAGACTCCGGCCTCGGCACCATCGAGAACGCCGACGACCAGGTGAGCACCACCCGGTCGGTCTTCCAGGCCGTTCCCCAACTCGCCACGCAGGCGTCCGGAACGATCGCACTCGGCGACACCATCACCGACACGGCCTTCGTCACCGAACGCGCCAACCCCGACGAGACCGGCACGGTCGACTTCGCCCTCTACGGACCCGACGACGACACCTGCAGCGGAACCCCGGTGTTCGAGTCGACCGGCAACCCGATCTCGTCCGGCAGCAACCAGGTCACGTCCGATGCGTTCGCACCGCAGGCCGTCGGCACCTACCGCTGGATCGCCAGCTACAGCGGCGACCGCAACAACGAACCGGTCGCCGGCGAATGCAACGACGCCAACGAGTCGGTCGTGGTCACGCCCGGTCAGCCCGTCCTGGCGACCGTCGCCTCGCCCACCGTGCGCCTCGGCGCCGGCGAACTCACCGACACCGCCACGGTCAGCGGCCGCGTCGGACCGCTCGCCTCCACGGTGAGCTTCTCGCTCTTCGGCCCCGACGACGACACCTGCGCCGGTCCGGCCATCTTCACCGACACCGACGTGGCGTTGCCCACGGCGACCAACTCGGTCACCTCGGCCGGCTACACGCCTACCGAACCCGGCACCTACCGGTGGATCGCCACCTACTCCGGTGATGCGAACAACTTCCCGGCCGCCGGGGAATGCAACGACGCCAACGAGTCCACCGTCGTCGAGAAGGCACAGCCGGTGCTCGCCACCGACGCCGGCCCCGACGTGTCGATCGGCGACCAGCTCACCGACACCGCCACGGTCACCGGACGCGTGTCGGCCGGTGACGCCACGCTCAACTTCCGCCTCTACGGCCCGAACGACGACGACTGCTCCGACGACGCCGTCTTCGAGCAGCTCGGCGTTCCGTTCGCCGCCACCGACGACAGCGTCACCTCCGAAGGGTTCACCCCGTCGACGGTCGGCACCTACCGCTGGGTCGTCACCTACTCGGGTGACGACAACAACGAGGGTGCCGTCGGCGAATGTGGCGACCCGCTCGAAACCGTCGAGGTCGCCCTCGGCGCACCCACCATCGTCACCGAAGCATCGGCCAGCGTGCCGGTCGGTGTCGGCCAGCTCTCCGACGCAGCGATCGTCAACGGCCGGGTCTCCCCGCAGGTCGGCGCCACCGTGAGCTTCCGTCTCTACGGCCCCGGCGACACGACGTGCTCGGCAGCCCCCGTGTTCGAAGACCTCGACGTGGCCTACCCGGTCGGCGGTGGCACGATCCGCTCCGGCACGTACACCCCGACCGTGGCCGGCACGTACCGATGGGTCGCTTCGTACTCCGGTGACGCCAACAACCTGCCCGCCGTGGGCGAGTGTGGCGACCCGGCCGAAACGGTCGTCGTGACGGCTGCTCCGGTCACCGAGCTGCCGGCGACGGGTTCCGAGACCCAGATGTTGATGCGTTCGGGCGGGGCACTGTTCCTCGTCGGCATCGCCATGGTGGGCATCGGCAACCGCAAGCGCTACGCCCGCTGACCGATCCCGTCACCCCGAGTTCTGTGTGAGCCGTCCCGCTGAGCGGGGCGGCTCACGCCGTTTTCAGCACCCCGACATCACCCTCTGGGTCCGTTGAGGATGATTTCGAGCCTGGCCAGAAATCACCCTCTGGGTCCGTTGGGGGTGATTTTGAGCCTGGGCGAAAATCGTCGTCAGGTCGGTTGGGGGTGATTCTGAGCCTGGGCAGGAATCGTCGGCTCACCCCGTTTTCAGCACCCAGACATCTCCCTCTGGGTTCGTTGAGGATGATTTCGAGCCTGGGCAAAAATCGTCGTCAGGTCGGTTGGGGATGATTTCGAGCCTGGGCAGAAATCGTCGCGAGACTCGTTGGGGATGATTTCGAGCCTGGGCAGAAATCACCCTCTGGGTTCGTCGGGGGTGATTTTGAGCCTGGGCGAAAATCGTCGTCAGGGGACTGGGGTGAGCGGGGGGCGGTCGGCGAGGACCTCGACGACGTTGCGCGCCGCAAGGTCAGCCATCGCCCCGCGGGTCTCGATGGTCGCCGAACCGAGGTGGGGGATCAACACCACGTTCTCGAGATCGAGCAGACCGGGATGCACCTCTGGTTCGTGCTCGAACACGTCGAGCCCCGCACCGGCGAGGCGACCGGATGCCAGCGCCTCGACCAGCGCCGCCTCGTCGACGATCGGACCACGAGCGGTGTTGACGAGAAATGCCGACGACTGCATCGAGCGCAGCGCCGCCTCGTCGATCAGGTGGTGGGTCGCATCCGAATACGGGCAGTTGAGCGACACGACGTCGCTCGTCGCGAGGAGTTCGTCGAGCGACACGAGCGACGCACCGAGTCGGTCCTCGATCTCGCCATCGACCGCTGAGCGGTTGTGGTACACGATCGACATGCCGAACGCCTTCGCCCGTTCGGCGAGCGCGACGCCGATCGCTCCCATCCCGACGATGCCGAGCCGTCGACCCTGCAAGCCGGTGCCGAGCATCATGAACACGCCCCACTTCCACGGCTGCCGCGACCGGATCACGCGCTCCGCCTCGCCCAGTCGGCGCGTCGACATCAGCGTCAGCGCCATCGCGAGGTCGGCCGTTGCGTCGGTGAGCACGCCAGGCGTGTTCGTGACCTCGACGCCACGCGACCGGCAGGCATCGACATCGACGTTGTTGAATCCCACTGCCACGTTGGCGACGACCTTCAGGTGAGGCGCCGCATCGAGAAATCCGTCGTCGACTCGGTCGGTCAACAACGTGACCGCCGCATCGGCCTCGGCGAGTTGTTCGTCACGAACGTCGGCCGGGATCGGGTCGTCGCCAGGCCACGCCCACACCTCGCCGACCGACCGCAAGATGTCGAGTCCCGACTCGGGAATCCGGCCGGTGACCAGGATCTTCGGCTTCGGTCGGGAGTTGTCGAGCGTCGTCATGAGGGCAGAATCCAGTCGGCGGTGGCGTCGAATCGTCGAGGTCGCGGGCAGTCCGACACGGTAGTTGCCGTCGTGGCCCGTCACCCGCTCGGCCCCGATCGGCGCCACGACCGGTGATACTGAGTACATGGCGAAGCGACCGGCACTGCAACACGTGACCATCCACGGTCACGCGGTCGGATATCGGCGCGCCGGTTCGCGCAACGCCGAGACCGTTCTGCTGATCCACGGTCTGGCCGGGAGTTCGAAGACGTGGGACGCCGTCATGCCCGGCCTGTCGGAGCACTACGACGTCGTCGCGCCCGACCTGCTCGGCCACGGCGAGTCGGCGAAACCCCGCGGCGACTACTCACTCGGTTCGTTCGCGAGCGGTCTGCGCGACTTCCTCGCGATGATGGAGATCGACTCGGTCACCATCGTCGGGCACTCGTTCGGTGGCGGCGTCGCGATGCAGTTGGCATACCAGCACCCGCACCTCGTCGACCGACTGGTACTCGTCGGCTCGGGTGGCCTCGGCCGCGAGGTCTCTCCGCTGCTGCGCATGCTCTCGCTGCCCGGCGCCGAGTACCTGATGCCACTCGTGATGCCCAGACCGGTGGTCGACGGCGCCACGGTCGTCGGCCGATTCCTGGGGCGTCACAACCTGCGCTCCGCGCGGCTCGGCGAGTTCTGGCGGGGCTACGCGTCGCTGGCCGGCGCCGAGAACCGCCATGCGTTCGTCAAGACGATGCGTGGCGTGATCGAGCCGGGTGGGCAGACGGTCAACGCCAACGACCGCCTCTACCTCGCCGCCCGGGTTCCGGTGATGATCGTCTGGGGAGACCGCGACGGCGTCATTCCGGTCGCGCACGGCGTGGCCGCCCACGAAGCGATCGTCACCAGCAGGCTCGAGATCCTCGAAGGCGTCGGGCACTTCCCGCACGTCGAAGCTCCCGATGCGTTCGTGGCGGCACTGGTCGACTTCCTCACCACCACCGAACCGGGCCCCGACGACGCGACACTGCGTGAGATCATGGTCGCGCACGCCGACGACCGTTGAGCGAGGTCGTCGTCAGGCCACGCGCCGGACGACGATCGACTCGGCACCGTCGGCTTCCTCGTGGCGTACGACCTCGCAGTCGTCGCGATCGAACGCCGCGGCGAGCTCACCCGATGGCGCATGGAACGACCCCGGTGTCGTCGCACCCGTTTGGGACAGGACGGTCACGATCGCGATGCCGTCAGGATCGAGTCGCTCGACGATCACGTCGTACAGCGACGTGTCTCGGAAGCGTTGGCAGACGATCACGTCGAAGCCACTCATCGATTCCGGGACGCCGTCGTCGAGATCGTGAACCGCGACGTCGACTCGACCGTCGAGGCCGGCCATCGAAACCGCCTGCTTCGTGAGTTCGACCGCCTTCGGTGACACGTCGACGGCGGTGACGTGGAGTCCACGCGCCGCGAGCCACACCGACTCGGCCCCGGTGCCACACGCGAGATCGAGTGCTCTGCCCGACGTGGGGATCAACGGGGCGGTCGCGTCGTCGAGTGCGTCGGGTCGTCTGGCTGGTGACGGCGAGCGACGCTCGTAGCGCGCGTCCCAGTGCGTGGCATCGTCGGAGGTCATCATCGGGCTCCGTCAGTGTGCCCGGTGCAGGGGCAATGTGCAGCAGCGGAAGCTCCCGCCCGTCTTCGGAGGTTCGGAATACGGGACCTCGACGACCTCGATACCGCGTGCACGCATCTCGCCGTTGATCCGCGTCATCGACGGCTGCGACACGACGGTGTCGGGTGACAGCGAGAGCACGTTGGTGCCGAGTGCCTGCTGCTCGTCGCGGGTGACCTCGATGAGTTCGTAGGTCTCGCGCAGCGTCGCCGGAATCTCGCGCATGCCGCCGGGGTAGATGAGCGCGTATCCGTCGCCGACGGGGAGGAACGAGCAGTCGAGATGGAGCACGTCTTCACCGTCGTCGAGTCCGCTGAGGGTGATCGGCACGATCTCGTAGTCGGGCACCAGTTGCATCAGCCACGCGGCGCCGGCGAGTGTGGTCCGCTGCCCGATGCCGACGAACACCTTGCCGCGATCGACGATGACGTCGCCGCCCTCGATGACGAGGTCTTCCGGTCCGAACAGCACCTTGACGTCTTCGGGGAACCGTTCGAACAGGTGCGAGTAGCCGCGCCACTCGAGCCGGCGACTCCTGGCCGCCATGGTGGTGACGATGAAGGTGGTGCCGATGACGACGCCGATGTCGCGGGTCATCATCTGGTCGGGCACGTACGGCAGCGCATGCGGCTGGATGACCGACACGCCGCGCGAGCGCAACACGTCGATGAAGCCGTTGAGTTGCGCCGTGACCGCCTCGGGCGTCGGGGCGTCGGGGCCGTCGTAGTACTGCCGTTGCGTCTCGTTGATGATCTCGGCGTCGACCTGCAGGAAGTTGTCGGGGTAGCCGACGATCACCGAGCGGAGCGGCGCCGTTTCGGAGTCGACGAACACGTCCATCATCGGCGGCGCCTCGGTGACATGGCGATCGCCGTTGCTCCCGCTCCCATCGCTCCCGCTCGATGAATCCATCGGGGTCATCGTAGGGCTGTGATTTCCGTCCTGCCAGACCAACGGTCCGTCGATGAACCGTCGGAACGTGAAATCATCACGGGCGTGACCGACATCGACGACGTGTTCAACACCCAGACCGAGTACGAGAGCGGTTGGCTGTCACCCGACGACCTCGAGCTGGTGCGGGCCAACGTGCCGATCGTCTACGTCGACGCGGTGCCGGTTCGAGTCGATTCGCTCGGCAACGTCACCGAGGTGGGAATGCTGCTTCGCGTCGCTGCCGACGGGACCATCAGTCGCATGGTCGTGACCGGCCGTGTGCTCTTCGGCGAGCGCGTCCGCGAGGCGCTGATGCGTCACTGCGAGAAGGACCTCGGTCCGATCGCGCTGCCGCGAGTGCCGGCGAACCCGACGCCGTTCACGGTGGTCGAGTACTTCCCGAACCCGGAACGGTCGGGTTTCTACGATCCTCGTCACCATGCGGTGTCGCTCGCGTACGTCGTGCCGGTCGAGGGGGAGTGCGAACCCACGCAGGAAGCGCTCGATCTCACCTGGTTCACCCCGGAGGAAGCGGTGAGCGACGAGGTCCGTGGCCAGATGACGAGCGGTCACGACCGCCTCATCCGTCTCGCCCTCGCCCACGTCGGCAAACTCCCCTGACGACGCCCGTTCTGCCCCGGCAATGCGTCACGGATGACGGATCTGCGGGGTAAAACGTCGCGGTTGCGGGTGGGGTTGGTTCTGCCCCGGGAATGCGTCACGGGTGACGGATCTGCGGGGTAAAACGTCTTGGTTGCGGGTGGGGTTGGTTCTGCCCCGGGAATGCGTCACGGATGACGGATCTGCGGGGTAGAAGCTGGTCGGGACGGTGTTTCGGGCGGCGGTGAATCACATCATTGTCGTTTGTCGTCGCAATGATCACAGCCGGTCACGCTGAGCGCGTAAGATTTGTCTTGAAATGCCAGAGGGAGACACCATTCATCGAGCGGCGAGCGCGCTCCGGACCGCCCTTGCGGGTCGGCCGATGATGCGTTTCGATGCGCCGCGACTGATCGGTCCGGTGCCACAGGCCGGTCGCATCGTCGAGCGGGTGGAGAGTCACGGCAAGCACCTCGAGATCGAGTGGGACAACGGCATGGTCCTGCACACGCACATGCGCATGTCGGGCTCGTGGCACCTCTACCGGCGCGGCGAGAAGTGGCGCAAGCCCTACGAGCAGATGCGCGCGGCGATCGAGACCGACGAGTGGGTCGCGGTGTGCTTCAACGCCCCGCTCGTCGAGACCTACCGGCAACCCGACAAGCGCCGTCACCCCGGAATGGGGCGCCTCGGCCCCGACCTGTGCAAGCCCGACACCGACCTGAGCGTCGTGGTCAACCTACTGTTGTCGTACGGCGACGCCGATGCGCGCATCGCCGAGGTGCTGCTCGATCAGCGCGTGATGTGCGGCGTCGGCAACGTGTATCGCTGCGAAGTGCTGTGGGCCACCGGCATCAGCCCCTTCGCGAAGGTCGGCACGCTGAGCGAGCGAGATGCCATCAGACTCGTCAACACCGCGGCGTCGCAACTGCGCTCCAACCTGCAGACCGCCTCACGGGTCACCACGACCGAAGTGAAGGGCGGGCTCGCGGTGTACGGCCGCAACGGCCAGCAGTGCGCCCGCTGCATCTCGAGCGTGGAGATGCGACGGCTCGGCGAACACAACCGGGTGCTCTACTGGTGCCCCGGATGCCAGACGCACCTCGACCCGAAGCTCGACGCTCCGGTCGACGACACGCCGACGATGGATCGGCACCCCGCAGCGGCGAAGTTCCTCGCCGACCTGCCCTGGAACCGCGACGTCGGTTGACCCGTCGGCGGCGCTTCGTCGTCGTCAGCCTCGTCCCAGGATCTTGTCGACGTCGATCTCGACCACGGCTCGGTCATCGCGTTCCTTCGGCTCGCGATAGCGGCGGGCGTAGCCCTCGATCCCCGGTCGCACCTGCTCTGGGTCGGTCACGAGCCGCACCCGACCTTCGAGGGTGAGCCACCGGCCACCGTCGACCTGACTCACCGCGGCACGCTGCCCGGCGGCTGCCATGCGTCCGGCGTTGACCGCCTTCTGTGACGTCGCCCAGGTGATGACCCGAGCGACCTTCGCGTCGGGGTCGTAACTGAACCCGACGGCGACGACATGCGGTGAGCCGTCGGTCCGCAGCGTGGTCAGCGTGGCGAGATGCCGCTCCCGGAGGAACTCCAACACCTCATCGGACAGGTCGTCGACATCGAGAGCCATCACTGCTGTCTAGCCCGGCACGGCGCGGCCGGGCCACCCCAGCCGGTCATGTCCCGCCAGACGCGACGGACCGGGCCGTGCGAGCTCCGAGGGAGCACACACGACCCGGCCAGGGGGTCGACTATTCGGTGGCGATCGCTTCGAGCACGTCCATGTTGCTCGCCTTGTACGACGGGTACAGCGCGGCGAACAGGCCGGCGACGACAGCCCCGACCAAGATCAACACGACGATCGTCGGGTTGAACGCCAGCTGGCCGATGATGTCGTCGGGCACCGCCAGCGACAGCACGACACCGATGAACGTGCCGAGCACGATCCCGATGATGGCGCCGAAGGTCGACACGATGATCGCTTCCCAGCGGACCGACCTCCGGGTCTGTCGCTTGTTCATCCCGACCGCTCGCAGCAGCCCGATCTCTCTCGTGCGCTCGAACACACCGAGCGCCAGGGTGATCGAGATGCCGATGACCGCGATGAGGATGGCCACGAACAGCAGCATCGAGATGATGATCAACAACTGGTTGATCTGGTTCTCCTGCTCCTCGATGAACTCGGCGTTGGTGCGCACGAGCGCCTGCGGGAACTCGGCCGCAGCCGCTTCGACCGCAGCGTCACCGTCGGCTGCCGTGACCCCGTCACGCAGCTTGGCGATGATGAAGAAGTCGCGCGCCGGGGCGTCGCTGACCGACTCCAACGTGTCGAGGCCGATCAGCCAGTTGCCGAACGTCGAGTTCGAGTAGATGCCGGCGACCTCGAGCTGTCCCTGCACGCCGTTCTGATACGTGACAGCGAACGAGTCGCCGACCTCGAGGTCGAGATCGCCCGCCGGGTCTTCGTGGATGAGCGCCTGGTTCAGTCCGAGCCCGGCGATCGAGCCCGAGACGAGGCCGGGGTCGACGAGATCCGCGAACGCATCGGCATCGACGGCGCCGAAGCTCTTGACGTCGCCCTCGACCAGACCGCTCGTCCCGCGGACCGGCGTGACGGCCTGGAGTTCGGGCACCTCGGCGAGCGTCTCGGCGACCACGGGCGACAGGCCTTGGAAGCCCGTCGACTCGGTGACGACGTAGTCGGCGGTGACCGCGTTCTCGAGCGTGTCGACGAACGTGGCGCGCAACGACGAGGCGAACACCGCCGCCGCGCTGACCAGCGCGACGCCGATCATGAGCGCCGCCGCGCTCGACGCGGTGCGCCGCGGTGCCCGAGCGACGTTCTGACGAGCGAGCGCTCCCGGCGTCTTCAACAGTTTCTCGACCGGCCAGCCGATCGCCTTCGTGACCGGCGTGGCGATGGTCGATGACACGCTGGCGACGCCGAGGAACAGCAGCAGACCGCCGCCCCCACCCAGGAAGATCAGGCCGGGCGTGCCACCGGGGGAGAGGAACATCCCGATCAGGAACATCGCTCCACCCAGGACGGTGATCACCGCACCGGCGATGAGGCGCTTGGTCTTGAGTGCATCGAAGCCGAGCTCGGGACGCATCGCTGCGACCGGAGGGATCTTGGCGGCACGACGCGCCGGGATGACGACCGACGCCATCGTGATGCCGATACCGACGAGTGCCGCCATGATGAACGTGCGCGGCTTCAGGATCGTGGCCGTCGACGGGAAACCCGCACCGGCAGCGTCGAACCCGAAGATGAGGAGTCGGGCGACGCCGATTCCGCCGGCGACACCCAGGATCGTCGCGACCACGCCGAGGATCAGCGCCTCGATCGTGATCATCCGTCGCACCTGCCTGCCCGACGCACCGACCGCACGAAGCAGTGCGAGCTCGCGCAGCCGTTGGCCGATCGTGATCTGGAACACGTTGTTGATGATGAACGCACTCACGAAGGCCGTGATGAACGCGAAGATCAGGAGCCCGGTTCCGAACACGCCGATGAACTCGTTGACGTCGGCAGCGTTCTCCTCGGCGACCTGCTCACCGAGCACCGCTTCGGTGCGCTCGGGCAGGATCTCCTCGATCGCCGCCTTGACCGTTTCGACGTCGGCATCGGGCTCGACGGCCACCTCGAGGGAGTCGACCTTGCCGTTGCTGGTGAGGCGCTCGAGCGCGGTGTCGAGATCGAGCGCGACGAGTTGCGCCCCGCCGAAGCTGTCGCCGTCACCCAGACCGATGAATCCGGTGATGCGGGCTTCGTACGAACCGGTGTCGGTCAGGTACGTGACGGCATCGCCGAGGGTGAAGTTCTCGTTGTCGGCGGTGGCCTTGTCGATGGCGACCTGGTCGGGGCCCATCGGAGCGACGCCTTCCTTGAGCGTGGCGCCCTGCAGCCCGTTCTCACCCTCGTACGACGTGCCGAACGTGGGAGATCCGGCCGGCGTGATGGCCTCGCCGTCGGCGTCGACCAACTGGGCGTAGCGGAACAGGTACGGCTCGACGACGGCGACGCCGTCGACCTCGCGGATGGCGTCGGCGAGTGCCGGGTCGATCGGGTCACGTTCGCCGTCGCCCTCGAACTCCTGCGCACTTCGCACCGACAGGTCGATGTTCTCGTTGAGCTCGGAGAACAGGTTGTCGAACGTGTTCTTGAGGCTGTCGGCGAGCACGAACGACCCGACGACGAACGACACGCTCGCCGTGATGGCGAGCGCGATCACGATGGTGCGTCCGAGTCTCGCCCGGATGCTCTTGCGCGCGATCAGCGCGGTGGAACCAGTAGCCATGTCAGTCTCCGAGGTGCTTCATGCGATCGAGCACCTGCTCGGCGGTCGGGTCGGCGAGTTCGCCGTCGATCTTGCCGTCGGCGACGAAGATGACCCGATCGGCGTACGACGCGGCGACGGGATCGTGGGTGACCATGACGATCGTCTGACCGAACTCGCGGACCGCGCGCCGCATGAAGTCGAGGATCTCGGCGCCGGTCGTGGAGTCGAGGTTGCCGGTCGGCTCGTCGGCGAAGATGATCTGCGGCTTCGACGCGAGTGCCCGAGCGACGGCGACTCGCTGTTGCTGGCCACCGGAAAGCTCGCTCGGACGATGCTTGACACGGGAGGTGAGGCCCACCGTGGAGATGACCTGTTCGATCCAGGCCGGGTCGCCGGCGTCGCCACCGAGCATCATCGGCAGCTTGATGTTCTCCTCGGCGGTCAACGTCGGGATCAGGTTGAACGCCTGGAACACGAAGCCGACCTTCGTTCGGCGCAGCTCGGTGAGCGCCTTGTCGTCGAGCGACGCCAAGTAGGTGTCGCCGATGTAGGTGGCGCCGCTGGTGAGCGTGTCGAGGCCGGCGAGACAGTGCAGGAGCGTCGATTTGCCCGAGCCCGACGGGCCCATGATCGCGGTGAACTTGCCGGTCTCGAACGCCACGGTGACGCCGTCGAGGGCGCGCACCTCGGCATCGCCGACGCCGTAGACCTTGGTGGCGTCGACGGCACCGGCAGCGCCGGACATGCCGGTGCTGGGAGCCGGGGGGACAGGGGGAGCCAAATCGGTTGACATGGTGATCATCCTGCCGGGCGACAGTCGAACTGTCGTCCACCTTCAGGATGATTCGCTCACACCCGTGGGCTGACCGTCACGCTCCCGGCGTCACCGTCATGCTCCGGGCGTCACCAGGCCCGACTCGTAGGCGGCGACGACGGCCTGCACGCGGTCTCGGGCGCCGAGCTTCGAGAGCACGCGGCCGACGTGGGTCTTGATCGTCGCTTCGCCGAGGATGAGCTCGGTGGCGATCTCGGCGTTGCTCAGCCCCTTGGCCATCAGACGGATGACGTCTTGCTCGCGCGAGGTCAGCTCGCTGATCCCGGGGAACGCATCGGGCTGACCCTGTGGCCGCCGGGCGATCTCGTCGATCAACGTCTGGGTGACCGACGGAGCCAGCATCGCGTCGCCGTTGGCCACGATGTGGATGGCATCGACGAGCTGCTCGGGCGGCGCGTCTTTGAGCATGAACCCGCTCGCCCCGGCGCGCAGCGCCGCGTGCACGTAGTCGTCGAGATCGAACGTGGTGAGCATCATCACCCGAGGTGAGTCCTCGCCCTGGCAGATGCGATCGCAGGCCTCGATGCCGTCCATGCGAGGCATGCGCACGTCCATCAGTACCACGTCCGGACGGGCCCGGTCGACCATCTCGACGGCGTCGAGCCCGTCGACCGCTTCGCCGACGACCGAGATGTCGGGTTCGGCCTCGAGGATCATGCGGAATCCGGTCCGCACCATCGCCTGATCGTCGACGAGCATCACCCTGATCATGCGACCACCTCCGCAGCGCTCGGAGCCGTCGTCGGCGAGCGAGGCGCGGCCGACGCGTCGGTCGGCAACGACACGGCGACTCGCCAGCCGCCGCCACTGCGCCAGCCGGCGTGCATGGTGCCACCGATCGCAGCGACCCGTTCGTTCATGCCGACGAGCCCGAAGCCAGGCTCGCTGTCGTCGGCCGCAGCGCCGCGCCCGTCGTCGGTCACGCTGATCGCCACCTCGTCGGCCCGGCGTTCGATGGTGACCGCCACCGAGGTGACCGGCCCGGCGTGGCGTCGGATGTTGGTGAGCGCTTCCTGGATGACCCGGTAGCCGGTGAGCGTGACGGAGCTGGGCAGATGCTGGACGTCGCCGACGACCGTGAGATCGATCGCCAGGTCGTCGCTGCGAGCGACAAGATCATCGATCTGGTCGAGGGCCGGCTGGGGCGCGAGCGTCGCCTCGGCATCGGTGTCGTCGGCCGATCGACGCAGCACGCCGAGGATGCCGCGCAGTTCGTTCATCGTCTGGCGGCCGGTCTCTTCGATGTTGGTGAGCGCCTGCTCGGCGTTGTCGGGCGCGGTGGAGAGACTGCGGCGCGCCGCTGCCGCCTGGATGACCATGACGCTCACCGAGTGAGCGACCACGTCGTGCAGTTCGCGTGCGATTCGGTTGCGCTCGGCGTTGACCTCGCGCTGGGCGATCAGCTCGCGCTCGCGCTCGGCCCGTTCGGCACGCTCCTGCAGCGCGGTGGCAGCGTCACGGCGACGGCGCAGGTTGTCGCCGAGCACGAACGCGGTGACGAGGATGATCGTGCTCGAGATGAACGACCCGATGTCGAGTTCGCCGACCGACAGCCCGGTGACGAACAGGGCGGCGATCGCGATCGCGATGAGTGCCACCACACGCGAGCGGATCGGCCCTGCCGAGTGCGCCCCGAGGGAGTACAGGGCGACGACCACACCGAGAAACCCGGCGCCGTCGACGTCGGCGAAGGCGGCGAAGACCTGGACGAACACCACGATCAACGTGGAGGCGACGGTGTAGATGCGGCGCCACAGGATCGGGAAGACGGCACCGACCACCAGGAGCGAGGTCCACCACGACGGATCGACGAAATCGATGTCGTCGTTCTCGAAATCGGCGAGGTGCAGCGTGAGCGCGATCGACGTGAGCGCCACGGCGAGGAGGGCGTCGGCGTACGTCGGGCGTTCGCGCAGCCAGCGAATGGGGTGTGGGCGCCGATCGAGCATCGTGTGGAGAACGCTAGTCATCGTCGGGGCCAGGTGGATCCTCCCGCAGGGGGAGGGCCATCCACCCGACGGTGGACTCGTTGCCCAGATGTTTCGACGAGCGCCTGCGGAATGTCGGTCCGGTACCGTGGGCGGTGAACAACCTGGTCGGGGAGTTGTTCGCGGGGCGTAGTCTGCTTCGATGGCATGCGCCTCGTGCTCGCAGCCGCTCCCCGAGGGCGCTCGCTTCTGTCCGTTCTGTGGCCACGAAGTGAGTTCGACCATGGCCGAGGAACGCCGCGTCGTGTCGGTGCTGTTCGCCGACATCGTCGGCTTCACCACGCTGTCGGAGCACCTCGACCCCGAGCGCGTCAAACGGCTGATCGACGCCGGCTTCGAGCGCATGATCGTCGAGATCGAGCGCTTCGGCGGCCGGGTCGACAAGGTGCTCGGCGACGGGATCCTGGCGCTGTTCGGCGCACCCACCGCCCACGAAGACGACCCCGATCGAGCAGTGCGCGCGGCGATCGAGATGCACCGAGCGCTCGAAGAGTTCGTCGAGTCCGACCCTGCGCTCACCGCCGACATCCGGATGCGCGTCGGCGTCAACACCGGCGAAGTGGTGGTGGGCAGAGTGTCGGGCAGCGACGACTACACGGCGATGGGCGACGTGGTCAACGTCGCGTCGCGTCTGCAGTCGATGGCCCCTCCCGGCGGCATCTACATCGGCGCCGCGACCGAAGCGGAGCTGTCGCCGCGCATCGAACGCGTGCTGGTGGCCGACTCCGAAGTGCGCGGCCGCGACCAGACCGAACGAATCTGGAGTGTCACCGGCCGGATCAATCGGTCGTTCCTCGCGCCCTCGCGCCACGACCTCCCGTTCGTCGGCCGGACGAGTCAGCGCGAGCTCTTCAACTCGGTGATGGGCCTCGTGGCCGACGGCCAAGGCGCGGTCATCACGGTGACGGGCGAGGCCGGCAGCGGCAAGACCCGCCTGGTCAACGAGTCGCTCGCTCGGTTCCCCGGTCGTCCCGTGGCGGTGTTCACCGGCGTGTGCGCGCCGTACGGCGAGACCAATGCCTGGTCGCCGATCGCGTCGGCACTGTTCCGCCTCATGGGCGCCGACCGCTCGACCCCCGCCGACGTGCTGCGTCAGACGGTTCACGATCGGGGCATCGAGCTGTACGGGCTCGGCGACTCCGACCCGCGGATGCATCGCTTCATCGAAGGCGCGATGCATCTGCTCGGCCACGCGTCCGACCTCGACCGAGTCGCCCCGTCGCAAGCCCGCGAGATCGTCATGCAAGTCGTGGTCGAAGGGCTCCATCGGCGTTCGCAGGCAGGGCCGGTGGTGGTCTGGATCGACGACGTGCAATGGGCCGACCCGCTCCTGCTCGAACTGCTCTCACGCATCGCCCGGTCGCTGATCGATCGTCCGGTACTGCTCGTCACGGCGCAACGTGACGACGCCGACAACGGGTGGCCGCCTGCGATCGACCACCCGGTCATGATCAACATGCCGCTCGATCCGCTGAGCAAGGGGGAGTCCGACGAGTTGGTCGGGGCCGTGTTCGCCGGCGATGACCCGGGCGATCAGCTCCGCAAGCAGCTGTACGAACGCAGCGGTGGCAACCCGCTCTTCCTCACGCAGTTGGCCAAGATGGCCCACGAACACCCCGGCGACGAGAATCTGCCGAGTTCGTTGCGCGCGCTGATCGCGGCGCGCCTCGACGCGCTGCCCGCCGCGCAGCGACTGATCATCGAGAACGCCTCGGTGCTCGGCACGTCGGGTTCCGACAAGGCGCTCGCACGGTTCGCAGAGGAGCTCGGCCAAGACTTCGAGACGAGCGACCTCGACGAACTCGACGACGACGGATTCTTCGACGTCACCGACGGATGGTGGCGATTCCGGTCCGAGATCGTGCGCGAAGTGGCGTATCAGACGCTGACCAAGTCGTCGCGCGCGCAGCGCCACACCGGAACCGCCAGAGTGATGCTCGACTACGGCCTGGGCCCGATCGATCAGGTCGCACACCACGCCGCCACCGCGGCCGAACTCGTCGCCGACATCGGCCCGGTCGAACAGGTGCCCGCCGACATCGGAGCACGGGCGGTCGACCTGCTCAGCCGAGCCGCCGAACGGTCACTCGAGATCGGGGCGTTCAACCAGGCGATCCGTCAGGCATCACGAGCGATCGATCTGGGCGTCGGCGACGCGGCGAGCATCCGATCGCTTCGCCTGCTGCGCGCCAACGCGTCGGTCGAGCGTCGTGAAGGGGCGTTGGCGGTGGTCGACGCGCGGACCGTGCTCGAATCGGCGGTGTCCGACGGCGACGAGGTCCAAGAAGCGATCGCCCGCCGCATCCTCGGCATGATCGCCCAGCAGGAGGGCGACCTCCCCCTGGCTCGCACCGAACTCGGCAAGAGCGTCGAACTGCTCCGCGCGTCCGACGAAGCGCACGAACTGGCCACCTCGCTCAGCGACCGCGGCTTCGTCGAAGTGTTCGGCGGATCGCTCGTCGACGCCGATTCGATCCTGAGCGAAGCCGAGACACTGGCCGAGGAGCTCGGTGACCGGCGCCGACTGGCGTGGATTCGCCAGCACCAGGCCTGGGTCGCGTTCCTGTCGGGCGACACCGAACTCGCCGAACAGCGACTCACCGCGTCGTCGGGACTGTTCGAAGACCTCGGCGACCGGTCGGGCACCGGCTGGGCGATGGGGCTGCTCGCGTACGTTCGTTTCTTCGAGCGGCGATTCGGCGACGCAGAAGAACTCGCAACGGCGGTCCGCAAGGAAGCAGCCGAGCTCGGCGAGCGTTGGGCGCCGGCGATGATGGACGCGTTGCTCGCGTCGATTCGCCTGTGGACCGGTCGATTCAGCGAAGCGGAAGAACTCTCCCGTCGGGCGCTCAACGGATTCCGCGAACTCAACGACCGCTTCGGCATCGTGCAGGCCCTCGTGCCGCGCATGCGCGCCCTGGTGGCGCTCGGACGGAACCAGGAAGCCGAGCGGGGTCTGGAGGAAGCGGTCTCGTTGGCCGACCTGTTCGGCGACCTCGCCTTCCCGACCATGGCGGCGGCCGGCACCGCAGCGCACCTCGGGCTCGGTGAGCGTGCGGTCTCGCTCGGCGAAGTCGCCGTGGAGCGAATGGTGGCGATGCACGCCGACGGCTCCGAGGCGCGGATCGGCCTCGCGCTCGGACTCTGCCAGGTCGGCGAACCCGAAGAAGCCCTCACCGTGTTGCTCGACGTGACCGCCGAACGGCCATACCTCCACGCCGTGAGCGCCATCGCCCACGCGATGCTCGGCGACGCCGCCGATGCGCTGCGCCACGCCGACGCAGTGACCGACGACGAGGGGTCGACGTACCTCGACCGAGTGCTCGCCGACGTCGCCGCGGGCGCCGCCCTGTCGTCGTCGGGTGACCGCGACGCCGCTCGATCGCGCATCGACGCGGCGCGCGCCACCGCCGGCCGAGCGGGCGACGAAGTGGCCAAGGCGCTCTCTCACGCAGCGGCGAGCGCGATCTGCGACGATGCGGAACCGTCAGAGATCGACCATCTCGGGTCGGGTTGGCATCGTGTGGTCGACGGCCTCGCTCGAGCCGTGTCTGCAGCGCAGCCCGAACTATCCTGAGATCGCTCATCCGCACTCGCAGGGAGATCGATGCTCACGAACACGCCACTACTCGAACAGGCCGACGAACTCCGCCGCGACGCGGCCGGACGCACGCCTGGACGATTGGCCGAGCTCATCGACACCCGAGTCGCACAGCTGGTCGGCACCGCCGCAGCCGGTGTGCGCCTGCCCGACGACGTGTCGCCGGCAGAGCAGTGCGTGATCGACATCGTCGAGCAGTTCCTCGTCGACGTCCACGGCATCACCGATCGCCAGTTCGCCCGACTGTCCGATCACTACGCCCACGACGAGCAGGTGGCGATCATGTTCCACCTCGCCCTCGCCGACGGGTTCGCCAAGCTCGACCTGGTGCAGCGAGCGGACGAAACCACGACATGAGCACCACACCACGCCTCCCCTCGGCGATCGACGGCCAGCCCGCCAACATGGGATCGTTGCTCGCGCACCAACCCGAGTTGGCTCGCGGCTTCGGCGCCCTCTACGCGCAGTTCTGGAGCCACGGCGTCGTCGATCATCCGACGAAGGAAACCGTCCGAATTCGCAACGCTCGGATCACCGACTGTGGCTATTGACGCAACGTTCGCTTCGCGGTCGCGAAGCATGACGGACTCGACGAGACGCAGGTCGACGACATCGACGACGGTTGGGACGACTCCGCGCTGTCCGACCGGCAGAAGGCGGCGCTCGGGTTCGCCGACGCGTTCCTCGATGCCGAGGGGCCGATGTCGAGCGATGTGGCCGCAGCCTTCGAGGCCGAGTTCACGCCCGAACAGCAGACCGAGATCGGCGTCGGTCTCGCACTCTTCCACGGGTTCTCCAAAGTGCTGATCGCGCTCGGATGCGAACCGTCGGAGATGGACACGGTCGAACTCCCGACCCCCGGAGCCTCCTGATCAGCGTGGAGCAACGATTCTCGACCGGGTTGATCGTCGGACGATTCGACCCACCACATCTCGGCCATTCGTACATGATCGAGCAGGCGGCGCAACAGGTCGACCAGCTCGTCGTGTACGTCAACTGGTCGACACAGCGTGACACCATTCCCGGCGAGCTCCGGGCGACCTGGCTCACCGACCTGCATCCGAGCGTCGAGATCCGGGCGGTGGCGCATCAGCTCGGCACCGACTTCGACGACGACGAACTGTGGGAGAAGTGGATGGCGCTGTTCCGTGCGCACTGGCCACTCGACGACGGGCCGCACGCCGTGTTCTCGTCCGATTCGTACGTGAGCGGTCTCGCCGAACGTTTCGGGGCAGAGGCCGTCGCGGTCGACCCCGAGCGAGCAGCGGTGCCGATCAGCGCGACACAGATTCGCGATCAGCCGGCGGAGCACCTCGACAAGGTCGCCGAACCCGTCCGCGCCTGGATCGAATCGAACTGGCTGCTCTGACCGACCCGGCCGCTCTTATCGCTCTGAGTAACGACCGACCTGGTCACACCCGCGTGAACGGATGTGACCAGATCGGCTGGCGGGAGATCAGCGGTTCGGCTGCTTGGTGACGCGCAGGTACGGCTTGACCGGCTCCCAACCGGCAGGGAACAGCTCCTTGGCCTCGTCGTCGGAGAGCGCCGGGACGATGATGACGTCGTCGCCGTCGGTCCAGTTGGCCGGCGTGGCGACCTTGTGATCGGCGGTGAGCTGCAGGCTGTCGATCACGCGCAGGATCTCGTCGAAGTTGCGGCCCGTCGACGCCGGGTAGGTCAGCGTGAGCTTGACCTTCTTGTCAGGTCCGATGATGAACACCGAGCGCACGGTCAGCGTGTCGTTCGCGTTCTCGTGGATCATGTCGTACTTGTCGGCCACGGTGCGGTCGGGGTCGCCGATCATCGGGAAGTTGACGGCGGTGCCCTGCGTCTCCTCGATGTCCTTCTCCCACTCGACGTGACTGTCGACGGGGTCGACCGAGAGGCCGATGACCTTGACGTTGCGCTTGTCGAACTCCGGCTTGAGCGCGGCGACCGTTCCGAGTTCGGTGGTGCAGACCGGCGTGAAGTCCTTCGGGTGGCTGAACAGCACGCCCCACGAGTCGCCGAGCCACTCGTGGAAGTTGATCTCGCCCTGCGTCGTGGGGGCGGTGAAGTCGGGTGCGGTGTCGCCGAGACGGACGGCCATGATGTTTCTCCTCTGAGAGTTTCGGGTGTGTCGATGGTGTGGAAACCGCGAGGGTAGCCGTCGAAATCATAAACCCGACAAATCGGGTCGGGTTTATCGGGTAGTCGTCCATCGCCCGGCTCGGGCCGGCATCTGCTTGGATGTGCACATGAGCATTCCGGTCGCCATCGACGCCCTCGAAGCGAAGACGCAGGAGTACGACTACGCCTACCTCCTCACGGTCAACGACGACCAGACCCCCAAGATCGTGGCGGTCCGGCCGGTGTGGGACGGCGCCACGATCACGATCGACGAAGGCGGTCGCTCGGCGCGCAACTCGGCCGCCCGCTCGACGGTGACGATCTCGTATCCGCCGCTCGACCCGACGGGCTACACCCTGATCATCGACGGGACCGCGTCGGTCGACACGGCCGGTGAGGCAGTGACCATCTCGGTTGCGCCGACCGGAGCCGTGCTCCACCGGCCCGCGCCGGCGGGCTTCGAGGCAGCAGCAGACGGTTGCGGACACGACTGCGCTCCCATCGACAGTTGACCCCGGCGTCGTCGTCGGGGCATGCGTCGTGTCTCGTCCGGTCGATCAGTCGAGACGGATGACCGCGGTGTTCAGCGGCCCGCGATCGATCATGGCGGTGCCCGTTCGACGCTTGCCGTGGAGCCACACGCGGACGCGCTCGTGGGCTTCGATGTTCTTCAGCCACAGCGAGTTCGACCGCACGGTGCTCACGACGAGGGTGTCGCCAACGCGTGTCGACACGAGCGGAACCGACCGCCACACGCCCGACTTGCGGCCCATGGTCTCGAGGAGCACCAGGCCACCGCCGATCGGCCACGGATTGGCGAAGCCCGAGCGCACGGTGGGTTCGACCACCGAGTTGAGCGCCTGGAATCCCTGGCGCGTGAGCTCGCTTCGATCGATCGACATGGCGACAGCGTAAGGGGGCCGTCCGCGACTCCGCTCGAGGGTCGACGGCGTCGACGTGGCCGCACGACATCGGCATCGACGAGTTGTGGCGCGACGCGCCTATCGTGCCCGGCGTGTCAGTGCTCGCGCAGATCGACTCGGCGACGGGGCTCGACGCCACGCTCGAGCGAACCGTCGACCTGGTCGGTGTGTTCTTCTTCGCGGTGTCGGGCGGACTGCTCGCCGTACGCAAAGGCTTCGAACTCGTCGGGGTCATCGCGCTGTCGCTGGTGACGGCGCTCGGTGGTGGAATCATCCGCGACGTGGTCCTCGGGGCCACGCCACCGACCGCGTTCGACGACGTGCTGTACCTCATCGTGCCGTTGGTCGCCGCCGCCGTCGTGTTCGTCGGGCACGCGATCATCGAGCATCGATTCCGACGGCCCGTGATGTTCTTCGACGCCGCCGGGCTCGGCCTGTTCGCCGCAACGGGTGCGGTCAAGGCGTCGGCGTTCGAAGCGAGCGCAGTCGGCGCCGTGCTCATCGGCGTGATCACGGCGACCGGAGGCGGCATCATCCGCGACGTGTTGGCCAACGACCAGCCACACCTCTTCCACCCCGACAGCCGGCTCTATGCGATCCCAGCGGCGCTGGGTGCCACGGTCATCGTCGTGGCATGGCGCAACGGCTTCTACTCGGGCGGCGTCGCCATCGGCGTCGCCGCCGCCGTGTTCTCGTTGCGGCTCGCCGCGCTCAAGTTCGGATGGCGCGCCCCCACCCCGAGGTGATCGACCTGGTCGTTTCCATCCCGGATGGGCATCGCCAGGTTGCGGTCGGGCGGCCGGTCTGCTCGGAGATTCGAGTCGACTCCTAGACTTCGGTCTCTTGCCCTCGTAGCTCAGTTGGATAGAGCGGTCGCCTCCTAAGCGATAGGCCACAGGTTCGATTCCTGTCGAGGGCGCGTACAACAGCGGCGCGCCACGGGTTCGGTTCCTGTCGAGGGCGCAGTTGACAGTGGCATCTCGTGGTCGGCTCCTCAGCGAGAGGCCACGGGTTCGGTTCCTGTCGAGGGCGCAGTTGACAGTGGCATCTCGTGGTCGGCTCCTCAGCGAGAGGCCACAGGTTCGATTCCTGTCGAGGGCGCAGTTGACAGTGGCATCTCGTGGTCGGCTCCTCAGCGAGAGGCCACAGGTTCGATTCCTGTCGAGGGCGCGTACAACAGGGGCATCTCGTGGTCGTCTCCTCAGCGAGAGGCCACGGGTTCGGTTCCTGTCGAGGGCGCGGTTGTGAGTGGCGCGACACGGTTCGATTCCTGTCGAGGGCGCTGCGATAGTGGTGCGGTGAAACTTCCCGAGGCGTACTTCGATCTGCTCGACGCACCGGTCAACGGGCTGTTGGCCACCGTCATGTCGAGCGGGGCCCCACAGGTGTCGCCGGTCTGGTTCCTGCGCGACGGCGACGAGATCCTCGTCAGCTCGGTCGGCGGGCGGCTGCGCGAACGGCACGTGTCGGCCAACCCGTCGGTCGCGTTCACCGTCGTCGACCCCCGGAATCTCATGCGCTACATCGAGATCCGGGGCACGATGACCGTCACGGCCGATCCGACGGCGTCGACGCGAGATGCCGTGTGTCGCAAGCACGGGTTCGAGGACGGCACGGCGTTCGACAAGCCCGGCACGCCCCGCATCACGTTGCGGCTCACGCCGACGTTCGTCGTCGAACACTGAACGTCCCGTTGCGACCCGTCATGTCGCGATGGCGACGGCTCGGGCGACGCGGCGTCGTCACACGAGCGTGAAGGTGACCCCGCAGAGTTCGACGACCTCGCCGGTGCGCGACCGGTCGACCGACACCAGATCGACACCGTCGATCCCGTCGCCGCGCTCGCCGGCCTCCGTGAACCGGACGGAGACATCGAGGTCGAGCGTGCTCCAACGGGCCGACATCGCCTGCGGGTCGGTGGCCGCCACGGTGAAGCCGGCGATTCCGCTCGCCACGCTCGATCGATGCGGTGCCCAGTCGGGCCCGGCCCACGTCCAACTCCCGGGTGGGGTCGCCTCGTCGATCGACACGATCGCGCCGCCGACATCTCGCGGATGAAGGTGGCGGCCGCGGATCGTCGAGAAGTCTCCAGCCCACACGACACGGACGCCGTGTTCGGCCAAGCGGTCGATCCGAGCATCGAGATCGTCGACCTCGTAGATCGCCATGTAGCCACCGTCCCCGTCACGCTTGTCGAGCAGACGACCGGCCGTGGTGCCGGGTGCGGTCGGCGACACGACCTCGAGAAACTGGTCGCCGATGACCATGAGCGCATTGTGGAGGCCGAACTCCCCGACGCCCGGATCTCGGAAGCACACCGAGAGGTCGAACGTCGAGCACAACGTCTCGACGACCGGGTCGAGGTCGGCAGCGACGAGTGCGATCTGGCGGAGTCGGATCATCCTGAAACGGTAGCCAGGTCGACCTCCTCGACTGGCCGCGGCGGTGGCGACTTCGTGACCCCGCAGATCAGAGCTGCGTGCCGAGCCGGTTCGACGCGTGCATCTGGGCGATCTCGTTGACCACCGGGGGCGGGGCGGGCACGCACGCGCCGAGCGTGTGAGGGAACGGGTTCTCGACCACGCCGTCGGGCATCGTCTCGAAGTGGAGATGCGGGCCCTGCGCATTGCCGGTGCTCCCCACGTAGCCGATCACGTCGCCGGCAGCGACGGTGCGACTCTCGCCCTCCCAGTCGTCGAGGTGGGCGTAGTAGAACTTGTCGCCGTTGTCGGCGGTGAGCCACACGGCGCGTCCGCCGAGGTTGCTCGTCGTGAAGTTCGCCCAGCCGTCACGGACGGCGATGATCGGCGTGCCCCGGCTGGCGATGAGGTCGACACCTTCGTGGCTGCGTCCGCCGGAGCGAGCCCAGCCCCAGCTGTCCTCGAAGGTCGACGACCCGTCGATCGGGCAGGCGTCGAGGAGCAGTTCGTCATCGGGGCGAGCGCTCGAGCCCGCGACATCGTCGGTGGCGAACTGCGTCACGATGTCGGTGTGGAGTGGCCGCGGTTCGGCGCGGGCGCCGAACGGCACGCTCACCACGGCGGCGGCCACCGCGATACCGACTTTGAGGTGCTTGGCGACGACGCGTGTGCGGCGACGGCGAGGGATGGCGCGCCGCTCGGCCCGCGTGGAGGTTGCGTCCGGTCTGAACATGATCGCCGAAGTTACAGTTGTATTACGAACCTGTTGCGGTCAGGTGGCGGGAGTCACGAACGGTGATCTTCTCGTCTCGCCGCGTGGAGGCGAGGGCCTCGATGCGCTAGGCGGGCCGCCGGGTGGTCGAACCGTTGAGCTGGCTGAGGCGGATGAACGTCTCGACCGTGTCGTCGAACTCGACGTCGAAGTCGCACGAGGCGAGCGCCGCGCCGTACTCGGCGAGGGCGCGGCACTCGTCGACGCCGACCTGGTTCTCGAGGGGTCCGGTCTGTTGGCGGGCGGCGGTGGTCTCGCTCAGGAGTGCGCCCGACGTGAGGTTGACGAACAGTCGAAAGCTGCGCACGACGTCGTCGGCGCCGAGGCCGCTCTCGTCGAGTGCCTCGAGGATGCCGTCGATGCGGGTGCGGACGGCAGGGCATGCCGGAGGCGAGGTGATCATGGCGATCAGGAGTTCGGGGTGGCACAGCGCCACGCGTCGCAGTTCGCGTGCGGCGTGTCGAATTCGGTCGTCCCACGGATCGGAGGGATCGGGCGGTGTCATCTCCGCGTATGCCGCCTCGATCACCGCGTCGAGAAGCGCCGCCTTGTCGGTGACGTGCTTGTAGAGCGCCATTGCCTCGTAGCCCAGTTCGTTGCCGAGGCGTCGCATCGAGAGCCGCTCGAGTCCGTCGCGATCGATCACGGTGATGGCGGCGGCGACGATCGCGGCGCGCGACAACGGTTGGCGATCGGTGCTCATGGCGCCTGATTCTACGTTGCGAGGGGACGGAGGTTTACGCCGTACGCCGATCTGCGCTACGTTGCCGACATGGATTACACCGTAAACTCATCCGGCGCTTCGATCACGCCACTCGCAGCACTCCCGTTCGCACCGCTCGGTGGTCAGCCCGGTTTCGACGCCGAGGCACTCGATTCGTTCCTCGCCGACACGCGAATCGCCACGTTCACCTACGTGCGCAAAGACGGCCGCCCCAACGCGGCACCGCTCTGGTACACGTACCGAGACGGCGTGATGCTGTTCGTCGTCTCCACCGGGTCCGACAAGCACCGGGCGCTGCAACGCGACGACCGCGTCTGCGTGTCGGTGCAGGACGAGCGGCCGCCGTATCGCGCCGTCATCGTCGACGGCCGAGTCGAGCTGGTCGACCTCGGCACCGACGGCACGCTGTCGAAGGCGATGGCGGTGAAGTACTTCGGCAAGCTCGGCGCCGCCGAGTACGACAAGATCTCCGCCGCCGACCGCGAGGCGACCGGTCAGACGTTGATCCGGCTCGTTCCCGAACGGGTGAAGGGCTTCGACAACACCAAGGCCATCAACAAGGCGCTGCTCGGCTTCGTGCGGCTCCGAGATCGCCTGCCCATCCCACGCCGCTGGCTCTGAGCTCGCCACCGCTCCCAACCCGCCGGTGATCGCAGCGACCGGACGGTTTGTCTCTGAGACAAACCGTCCGGCCCGGCGCACCCGCTGTGTTCTGCAACGATGGGCGCATGGAGATCCAGGAACGCCACAACCCATCCTTCTCGGTCGCTCGCGCGCTGCTCGCGCCCGGTGAATCGATCCGCGCCGAGTCGGGAGCCATGATGGCCATGGCCCCCGACATGCAACTCGCCGCCAAGGTCGAAGGCGGCATGATGAAGGGCCTCAAGCGCAGCGTGCTCGGCGGCGAGTCGCTGTTCATCACCACCGCCACCGCCGGCCCGCAGGGCGGCTGGATCGACTTCGCACCGTCGTTGCCAGGCGACCTCACCACGTTCGACGTCACGCCCGACGCGCCGCTGCTCGTGCAGAAGGGGTCGTTCCTCTGCGCCGAGAGCACCGTCGAGATCGACACGAAGTTCGGTGGGCTCAAGACGATGGTCGGCGGTGAGGGAGCTTTTCTGCTGCGCGCCTCGGGCCACGGCAAGATCGTCGTGTCGCTCTACGGCGCGCTCGATCGCTTCACGCTCGCCGAAGGCCAGCAGGTCATCGTCGACACGAACCACATGGTCGCGTTCCACGAGTCGGTCACGATGGAGCTCAAGCGTGTGAGCGAGGGCCGCATCCAGTCGATGAAGACCGGCGAAGGGTTCATCTTCCTGTTCACGGGGCCGGGCGAACTGGTCATGCAGTCCCGCAACCCCGACGACATCGTCCGCTACGTCGCAGCGAACATGCCGGGCAACCGCAACTGACCAGGACGAGGGCCACCGCACCAACCCGTCGCGACGATTTCTGGCCTGGCTGAAAATCATCCTCTGGGAGAACGGTTCGCGACGATTTCTGGCCTGGCCGAAAATCATCCTCTGGGAAAACGGTTCGCGACGATTTCTGGCCTGGGCGAAAATCATCCTCTGGGCTCACGCGACGATTCTTGGCCTGGGCAGAATCACCCTCGGTGGGGGTCAGGCGTGGCGGGGGCTGGTTTCGCCGACGACGAGGACGAGCCATGCGATGACGAAGACCATCAGTCCGGCGAGCACGAGGGATGCCGTGCCGAGTGACGCGGCCGAACCGACGAACCCGACGAGGAGCGGTCCGATGATCTTGCCGACGTCTTGGATGACGGCGATCGCCGCGAGGAACGGGCCCGGCGCGTCGGCCGGAGCGAGATCGGAACCGAGGGTGAGCAGCGAACCCGAACTCAGCCCGTTGCCGATGCCCATGATCGCGCCGGCGACGACGGCCGCTCCGGTGGTGTCGGCGAAGCCGAGCACGACGAGTCCGATCGCGATCAGACCGAACGAGGGCACCATCGCAGCGAGCCGGCCGAACCGGTCGAGCACGTAGCCCGCCACCGGAAAGAGCACGAGGTCGGCCGCCGTGCCGACCGTGACGAGCGCGCCGACCGCTGTCGGCGACAGGCCGAGGTCATCGCCGATCAGCGGCACCACGACGTAGCGACCCTCGCGCACTGCCATGGTGAGCATCGGAACGAATGCCACCAGCGCCAGCACGCGGCGGTGCACGCGGATGGACTCGAAGAGCCCGATCGGGTCGACCGGCGATCCGTCCTCGGCGTCGAGCACATCGTCGCGCTCGGCAGCCGGTTGCAGCAGCGGCGGGATCATGCCGAGCGCCGTGACCGCCCCGGCGATGGCGAACGTCGCCTCGAACCCGAGCGTGTCGGCGAGCACCCCGCCGAGCAGCGGACCCACGAACAACGACATGCGGAACGAGCCGCCGATGGTCGACATCGCCCGCCCGCGCACGGTCCTTGCGACACGTCGGGTGATGTACGTCTGCCGCGAGAGGCGCAGCGCGATGTTCGCCGCGCCCGTACCGAGACGCATCGCGACGAGTGCGATCGACGCCTCGGTGAGACCGAGTACCGCGGAGGTGATCGCCACGGCGGCGATGGCCGCGAACATCACACGCCGTTCACCGAACCGCGCGATGAGCGCACCGGCGGGCAACCCGCCGATCGTGGCGCCGATGCCGACGCCGGACAGGACCACCGACGTCATCCGCAGCGACAGGCCGACCTCGGTGAGATACAGCGGAAGCACCGGGACGAGCAGCGCCAGTCCGAACGTGCCGGCGACGATCGGGAGGTAGACGGGCAACACGAGCCGGCGAAGCACTCGGCTCACTCGTTCGTCGGGTGCCACACGTCGGACCGTATCCGCGGACCGTCGAGCAGCCGCTGCTCGGGTTCTGGCGCGCGGCACCTCGTGGATGGTGCATGATGCAGACGTGCCGAGGTGGATCGGTGCGATCGACAAGAGGGGGATCATGAAGCAGCTCACCGGACTGGATGTCAGCTTTCTCGTGATGGAGACGCCCACCACGTATGGCCATGTGAACGGCCTGAGTATCTACGAAAGACCGTCCGACGACTTCGACCCCTTCACCGAAGTTCGCAAACGGCTGAGCATCATGGTCGATCACCTCGAGCCGCTGCGTCGCAAGCTGGTCGAGGTCCCGTTCGAACTCGATCGGCCGTACTGGATCGAGGACGCGGACTTCGACATCGACTTCCACGTGCGTCACCTCGGCCTCGCCCCACCGGGCGCCACCGATCAACTCGCCGAGCAGGTGGCGCGAATCGTCGGGCGCAAGATGGATCGCAGTCGGCCGCTGTGGGAGGCGTACGTCATCGAGGGCCTCGCCGACGGTCGGTGGGCGCTGCTGCAGAAGACGCACCACGCCACGATCGACGGCGCCTCTGGCGTGATCATGCTGAAGATGTTCACCGAGGACTCGCCCGACGAGGTGTACGGCTACGAGCACCAGCCGTGGGTCGGCGAGGAGCCGCCGAGCCGGGCCGAGATGCTGCAACGCGCCGCTCGCAACCTGGCGCTCAACCCGCTCCGCGGGGTACGGCTCGGGCTGAGCATGGTGCGAGACGTCGCCGATGCCGCGGGCGTGTCGAGTGTGAGCGGGGCCGTCACGACCGCGCGCAAGCAGCTCGGCGCGATCTCGAAACGCAACGACCCGTCGCACGCCACCGAGACCGATGGTTCGTCGGTGATGATTCCGCTCACGCCCGCGCCGCCGACGCCGTGGAATCACACGGTCACGCCGCACCGCCGCTTCGCCATGCGTTCGATGCAGCTGTCGAACCTGAAGCGGTTGAAGGAGGCGACCGGTGGCACGCTCAACGACGTCGTCATGGCCATCTGCGCCGGCGCACTTCGCGAGTACCTCATTCGACACGAGGCGTTGCCCGACGATCCACTGCGGGCGATGGTGCCGGTGTCGATCCGAACCGGCAAGGAAGAGGATCCGTGGACCAACCGGGTGTCGGCGATCGTGGCCGAACTGCCGACCAACTGCGCCGACCCGCTCGAACGAGTCGGGCTCTGTCGTGACGCGATGCAGACGGCGAAGCGTCAGTTCGAACTCGTTCCGGCCGAAGCGCTCGCCGAGGCGACCACGTACACGTCGCCGGTGATCGCTGCGTCGGCCGCGCGGCTCATGCAGCGGCTCAAGTTCGCCGATCGCATCAACACGCCGATCAACGTCGTGATCTCGAACGTGCCGGGACCGCGTCAGGCGCTCTATTTCGCCGGCGCGAAGCTCGACGCCTACATCCCGGTGTCGACGATCTCCGACGGCGTGGGGCTCAACATCACCGTCCACAGCTACGAGGACCGGATGGACTTCGGGTTGATCTCCGACCGCGAGCTCGTCCCCGATCTCTGGGATCTCGTCGATCTGCACATCGAAGAGATCCATCGACTCTTCGAGGCGACCGGTGCCGACTGGGCAGAGGAGCCGCTCCCGCCGACGATGCGACAGGGCGGCGATGGCGTGGCCGCCGTACCGCCACGCTCGCAGGCGAAGAAGGCCGCCACGAAGAAAACCGCGACCAAGAAAACCGCGACCAAGAAAGCCGCGACGAAGAAGACCGCGGCCAAGAAGACGGTGAAGAAGAAGAGCTCGAAGAAGTCGTAGCGCCGAGCGGCGCACGCCGGACCGGCCGGCGCCGCGAGTCGGGCGGCGCAGGTCGAGATGGCGGCATGGAGCCTCGACGGGGACGAAGGTGGTGCAGGCACACCTGTTCCGCCATCGTGAATCGGTCAGACTGGGCTGATGGTCTTGTCGAAGCGCCGTGTCGGAGCCGTGCTGATCGCTGTCGCGTCGTTGGTCGGGTCGATGCTCGTGCCGGTGACCGTCGCGGCAGAGACGCACACCGGCGCCGTGCACGCCACGGCAGAACTCTCGGTCGCTCCGGCGTACCAGGCCGTGCCGGTTGCCCGCGTCGCCGACACTCGCGGCGACGTCACGGCGGCGCTCCAGGTGCCGATCGGTCGGCTCACACCAGGGGTGCCGCTGGTGCTCGACCTCGCCGGGGAAGCGGGCATTCCGAACGACGGTGTCGCAGCGGTCGACCTGAACGTCGCCGTCACCGCGGTGGCCCGGACCGGCTACCTCGCCGTGTACCCGTGCGCCGATGGCGACGACGGTACCGCCAGGCTCAACTACACCGCGCCGGCGACCGGTTCGTCCGCCATCGCTGTCCAGGTCCTCGCGCAGCTCGACGTCGACGGTGCGGTGTGCATCGCAGCGTCGGCACCGGCCCACGTCATCGTCGACACGAGCGGCTACCTCGCCGACGGCGGTCCGCTCCGGCCGCTTGCTGCAACCCGGTTGTTCGACACCCGCACGGGTGACGGCGCAGTTGCCGTGAAGACGGCGAAGCCAGCGGTCGAGACGCCCTTCCCGATCGAGGTCGCCGGTGTGGCCGGTGTTCCCGAGTCCGGTGTGTCGGCGGTGTTGTTGAGCGTCGCCGCGGTCAAGGGCACGGCACCAGGGTTCGTGTCGGTGTACCCGTGTGCCGACGGCTACCAGGGCACCGCCAACCTCAATCACCGAGTGACCGACCCTGTCGCCAACTCGGTCATCGCACCGCTCGATGAGAACGGCGAGATCTGCTTCTACAACTCGGCGTCGGTCGATCTCGTGGTCGACATCTCTGCTTGGTTCGCCGACGACGGCGGGTTCGAGGCGCTCGAACCGACCCGTGTCGCCGACACGCGAGATGGTGTCGGCGACATCCCGATCGGACGCCTCACTCCGTTCGAGCCGCTCGCGATCACGCTGGCCGGAGAGGGCGGCGTGCCCCCGACGGGAGTCGATGCCGTGTCGTTGAACGTGGCGGTCGCCCGCTCGACGGCCGCAGGCTTCCTGGCGATCTTCCCGTGTGACGAGGAGTGGAACGGCACGGCCTCGCTCAACTTCCGGCTCGGCGAACCGATCTCCAATGCCGCGCTCACGCCGCTGGCCGCCGACGGCACGGCATGTGTGCTGGCGAGCTCGCCCGTCGACGTGATCATCGACGTCAACGGTTGGTTCGGAAACGGTGAGCAGGCGGTCGACGACGAGTTCGCCATCGACGAAGACTCGGGGTTCAACCAGTTCGACGTGTTGGCCAACGACGTCGGTACCGACACCGTGACCGCGGTGACGCAGCCGGCCAACGGCTCGGTTGCCATCACCAACGACGGCGACGATGTCAGGTACATCCCGCAGGCGAACTACTGCAACACCGGCGACGAACCCGACGAGTTCACCTACACCGCCGAACCCGGCCCGACCACGGCCACGGTCAGCGTGACGGTCACGTGCATCGACGACGCTCCGAGCGCCGTCGACGACGCGTCGACCATGACCGAAGATGCGGCCACCACGTCGATCGACGTGTTGTCCAACGACACCGACGTCGACGGCGGCCCGATCAGCATCGCCTCGGTGACCCAGCCGGGCGACGGGGTGGCGACCACCGACGGTGCGACCGTCGCCTACACGCCCGACGCCGACGCGTGCAACGACGGATCGCCGACCGACGACTTCATCTACACCCTTGCGCCGGGCGGCGGCACAGCGACCGTGTCGGTCACGGTGACGTGTGTCCCCGACGCACCGGTCGCGGTCGACGACGAGGGCGTCGGCTTCGTGATCGCCGAGGACGACACGCCGCTGACGATCATGCCGCTGGCCAACGACACCGACGTCGACGGCGGGCCGATCTCGATCGTCGCCATCACCGACCCGGTCAACGGGACGGCCGAGATCACCAACGGTGGCGCCGATCTGACATACGAGCCCGATCCCGGCTATTGCAACGACGGGTCGCCGACCGACGACTTCACCTACACCCTCGAGCCCGGAGGCTCGACTGCGACGATCGCGATGGCGGTGACGTGTGTGAATGATGCTCCACTGGCGGTCGACGACGTGTTCGCGTCCGACGTCACGCCGGGCAGTGCGAACGATCGCAACGCCATCGGCAACACCACGCTGAAGGTCGGCGCTGCCGCCGGCACCGGCATCGAGCGGGCGGTGGCGGGCAGCTTGCTCGACAACGACACCGACGGCGACGCCGGACAGGCCGACGCCGACACGTTGAGCGTGTCCGACGTCGAGGCGGTCGGCGGCGCGGCTCCGTTCACGGCGACCACCGCCGAGGGTGGCACCGTCGTGGTGGACGACGACGGGACGTTCGTCTTCACGCCGGCACCTGGCTTCGGGAGCGACGTGGCACCGTTGCCGACCGACTCGTTCGAGTACACGATCACCGACGGCACGGCCACGTCGACGGCGACCGCCACGATCGAGGTGTCGGCACCGGTCTGGTACGTCGATTCGGCGGCTCCGGCCGGTGGCGACGGTCGTTCGACGTCTCCCTTCGACGGGCTCGACTCGTTGAACGGCGAAACGGCAGACCTCGACGACCCCGGCGACACGATCTTCCTCTACACGGGGAGCGTCTACGAGGGCGGGCTGCCACTCCAGACCGACCAGCGGTTGATCGGCGAGCCCGTTGGGCTGTCGGCCGACGGCACACAACTGCTCGCGCCGAACGGCGGTGTCTTGCGCCCTGAGATCACCACGACCGGCAGTGGTGAGATCGGCATCGAACTGGCGAGCGGCGTGATCGTCGACAGCGTGGCGACTCGGAACACCGGATCCGGGCCGTCGGGCCGCGGCGACGGATGGTCGGCCGACGGTGTCGGCGACATCTCGCTGCACCACGTCGCGCACTTCGGCGTCGGTTTCCACGGCTTCGACATCGACGGACTCGTGGGCGACCTCGCGGTGACCGGCACCCTCGCCGTCTTCCCGGCGGTCGAGGGCACCACGTCGGCCGATGCGGTCGCCATCGCCGGGTCGACACCCGCCGCGTCGGTCACGATCGACGACCTGGCCGTGTTCGGTTCGGGGTCCGGGGGAGTCGTCATCGCCGGCAACGCCGGGCCGGTCACCATCACCGACGGCTCGATCCACGGCAACGCCGGCACGGGACTGTCGATCCTCACCGGGTCCGCCGCCGTCTCGTACGGGGGCACCGTCGGCGTGCCGGTCTCGAACGACGGCGCCGTCTCGATCTCCGGGCGCCAGGGAACCACGACGCTGACCGGCGCGATCTCCGACAGCGGTGGTACCGGCGTCGGAATCCTCAACACCGCAAGCGGTTCGACCATGTTCTCGGGGGCGATCGATCTGAACGACGGCGCCGGGCTCCACCTCGTGGGCAACGCCGACGGCTCGACGTCGTTCGACGGCCCGGTCACGATCACCGGCGGCACCGGCATCTCGGTCACCACGCCCGCATCGAGCACCGCCTCGACGACGTTCAGCGAGTACGTCGATGTCGACATCACCACCGAGACCGGCGTGCACGTCAGTTCGGCCAACCCGTCAGCGGCGGTCGTGGCGTTCGAGGGCGGTCTCGAGGTCGACACGACGAGCGGAACCGCCGTGTCGACCTCCGGTGGACGACTCGACATCGTCGACTCGACCGGTCAGGGCGAAACCCTCCGCACGACCAGCGGCATCGTGCTCTCGATGAACAACACGTCGGGGACCATCGACCTCGAATCGGTCGACAACGTGCTCGCCACCGGCGTCGGCACCGTGATCCTCGACTCGGTCGGCTCGGTCGATCTGGGCGTCGCGACCCTCGATGGGCAACACGTCGCGGGTGGCGGCGGGTTCCGGTACGGGCAGGTCATCACGGTCGACGGCGCGACGCGGTTCGCCACCGACCCGGCATCGGCCATCACCGGCACGACGGTCGGCTCCGTGAACCTCGCGAACGTCACCGACCTCGCATTCGCTGCCGCCTCGCTCACGTCCACGCCCGACAACGGCGGGAGCGGCGTCGTGCTCACCGACATCGCCGCCGGCACGTTTGCCGTGTCCGGGCAGACGAGTTCGGTGGGCGGCTCCGTCGGTGTTCGAGTCACGAGGTCAGCGGCCGATGTGACGATGGGGTCGCTGGTGCTCGGCGACGCGGTGACAGCGTTCGGTACCTACGGGGTGGTGCTCGACGACGTGTCGGGTTCGGTCGACATCGACGGCGGTGCGATCCAGAACGCGCTGTCACGAGCCGTCTGGGTCACCGGTGGCTCCGGCGCCGTCTCGTACGCCGGTACCGTCGCGGCCGACACGGGCCACAGCGTGCGGGTCCAGGACCGTACGTCGGGTCTCGTCGAGTTCACCGGACTGGTCTCGGCGAGCGGTCCGGCGTCGGGCGTCGACGTCAGCAACGTGTCCGGCGGCGTCTCGTTCGTCGGAGGCATCGACATCGACGTCTCGTCCTCACTCCCGGCGTTCCAAGCTGTCGGCAGTGCCATCACCGTCGTGTCGCCGGCCAGCGGAACCAACGAGCTGTCGAACACGGGCGGGGGAGCGGCCCTCGTCCTCACCAACTCGACGATTCCCGTCGCCGGCGTCACCTTCGACTCCGTGTCGGCGGGAGGGGCCGGCGGCGCGGTCTCGATCTTCGGAGTCGACGGGCCCGGAGCGTTGACGCTCGACGGTGGTGCGATCACCGGCGACACCGCCGCAAATGCGATCAGCCTGTGGAACACGACTGCTCCGATCACGATCTCGTCGATGACGGTCGACGGGTCGGCCGGGCGGGCGGTGTACGCCCAGAACTCGGCCGACGTCACGATCAGCGACATCAGCATCACCGGATTCGGCGGCGACGCAGCGATCGCCGCGATCGCCAACGGAACGGCGGGCGCCTTCACGCTCACCGCTTCCGATGGCCAGCACTCGACGATCACCCAGCCCGGGCCCAACGGGCGAGCCGTCGACGTCCGCAACTTCGGAACGACCGACATGACCGCTGTCGTCGAGCGACTCGTCACCAACGGCGGCGCGACCGGGGTGTTTCTGCGAGGCGAAGGCACCGGCGAGTTCCTGGCCACCGTCGGGCACCCGGGAGCGGATGATCCCGACGACACGACGGGCGGTGCCCCGGCGAACGTGACGATCACCGACCCGTCCGACGTCGCCGTCGACCTCGAGATCTTCGCGTCGGTGTCGACCCGTGTGCTGCTCGACGACGTCGAGCACTCCGGAGCGCCAGCGAGCACCGGCGGACTCGCCGTCGACGTGACGGCGATCGGTTCGGGCGCCGAACTCGATCTCGTCATCGAGGACTCGTCGCTCCAGCCGACGTCCGGCTCCGGCATCGACATGAACTACGACACCAGCGCTGCGTTCCAGACCGCGCTCGACGTGCTGCTGCGACGGGTCGACGCCGGCGGCGACGGCTTGACCGCCGAGGTCGCCAACGCTGCCGAGATGAACATCGTGGCGACCGACTCCACATTCTCCGGCGCGACGACCGGGGCCGCGCTCACGGTGCCTGGAGCCGGAGGACTCGCGGCTGCGATGTGCCTCGACCTGTCCGACAACTCGTTCTCCGGAGCGACGAACGACGTGACCATCGACGGACAGGGTGCCCGCTACTCGATGGTCGACCTCGCCGGATCGCTCCCCGCCGATGTCCAGACCTGGCTCGACGCATCGAACGACGACGGCGGTGACCCGGGAACCGCGCTGGAGACCGTCATCGCCGACACCGGCTACAGCTCAGCCACGACCTGCACACAAGCCACCGCTCCCTGACCCGGCCCAGCGACTCCGCAGTGAGCTTGGTGCGCAGCCTCTGACGTCGCGGAGCAGCACTAGGTTCAGACGATGAGCGGAATCACGATTCACACCGCCGCGGCCGTGGTGACCGTCAGCGATCGGTGCCCGGCCGCGAACGCCGTGGCAGTCCGAGGCGATCGCATCGTGGCGGTCGGGATGCTCGACGACGTGATCGCTGCGCTCGCCGACGAGCCCTACGACGTCGACGAGTCATGTGCGGGCCGGGTGATCTTGCCCGGCCTCATCGACCAGCACCTGCATCCGATCCTCGGTGCCACGACGCTGGCGACGGAGGTCATCGCCACCGAGGACTGGGTGCTGCCCGACGTGACCCACCCGGCAGCTCATTCGCACGAAGAATACGTCGAGCGGCTGCGAGCGGCCGACGGCCGACTCGACCCCGACGAGTGGCTGTTCTCGTGGGGCTATCACGAGCTCTGGCACGGAGAACTCAGCCGCGAGATCCTCGATTCGGTCAACGACACCCGCCCCATCGGGGTGTGGCAACGGTCGTGTCACGAGTTCTACCTCAACACGCCGGCGCTCCAACAGCTCGGTCTGCTCGACCGCGACCTCGCTGCCGAAGTCGCGGCGGGGACGCTCGACGCGGGCATAGCCGACACCGCCAGCATCGAACGCGGACACTTCTGGGAGCGGGGAAACTTCGTGCTCGTGTTCCCGCTCGTCACGCCGATCCTGTTCGAGCCCGGCCGCTTCATCAACGGACTCCAACAGATGGTCCGCTATCTGCACCAGAACGGGGTCACCGCGTTCAACGAGCCGGGAGCGATCCTCGTCCCCGGAGCGTGGGAGCTGTACGAGGCCATCCTCGGGGCCGACGACACCCCGTTCTCGTCGTTCTTCCTCACCGACGGTCGCGGGCCTGCCGAGCAAGGCATGTCGCACGACGATGCGTTGGCACGCGCCGAACGCGAACTCGCGATGGCACCCACCGGCAAGGTGCGCTTCTTCGAGAAGCAGGTCAAGCTCTTCGCCGATGGGGCGATCATCAGCCAACTCATGCAGATGTCCGACCCGTACCTCGACCGAGACGGAAACCCGAACCCTCACCATCACGGAACCTGGCTGATGGAACCCGACGTGTTCGACGACCGGGCAAAGCTCTACTGGGACCACGGGTTCCAACTCCACATCCACGTCAACGGCGACGCCGGACTCGACATGGTGCTCGACACGATCGAACGGCGCATGCGCGAGAACCCTCGCCCCGACCACCGAACGGTCATCGTGCACTTCGCGAACTCGACCGAAGACCAGGTCGATCGGATCGCCCGGCTCGGCTGCGTCGTGAGCTCGAATCCGTACTACCCGGTCGGATTCGCCGACAAGTTCGGAGAAGTGGGTCTCGGTTCAGCACGCGCCGATGTGATGACTCGTCATCGCTCGGTGCTCGACCGAAACATCCCGCTGAGCTTCCACTCAGACCTGCCGATGGGGAGGAGCGACCCGATCGGCATGATGTCGTGCGCGGTCAATCGCGTCACGCAGTCCGGTCGTGTCGCCGGCCCGGAGCAGCGGATCACGATCGCCGAAGCGTTGCGGGCGGTCACCATCGACGCCGCGCAGTCGTGGCGGCTCGAACACGAACTCGGTTCGATCGAGCCCGGGAAACTCGCCAACTTCACGGTCGTCGACCGCAACCCGCTCGACTCCGACCCCGAAGCGCTCGACGACATCGACGTCGTCGGCACCTTCTACGAGGGCCGTTGGTATCCCGTCCCCGCCGGAGGTTCGCGGCGAGACCTCTCTGTCGGGCGCTCCTCGGCGCGTCGACAACATCGGGCCAACCTCCACCGGCTCCACGCCGCCGGGACGGAGTCGGTTGGCTGCATCTGCAGCGTCGCGCACGAACTGGGCCGGGCCAGCTGACCAAGCCAGTCATCCGGTGTCAGACACCCGATGACGCTGACACCGCTCTCTGGCGCTTGCGCTTTGGCCAGCCGCCCGAGACGCTCGTGATCGATCGACCCGGATCGTCGGCGGCGGCGTTCGATTCTCCCCGAGCGCGATCGTCGCCGTACGGTCGGCGACATGGATTTTGCCATCCCCGACTCCACACAAGAACTGCTCGGCCGTCTCGACGACTTCATCGAATCGACGATCAAGCCGATGGAGCAGGAGGACGACAACATCCGGTTCTTCGATCACCGTCGCGAGGATTCGCGCACCGACTGGGATCGCGACGGGCTGCCCAACGCCGAATGGGAAGCACTGCTGCGTCGGATGCGTGTCGCCGCCGACGAAGCCGGTTTCTACCGACATCAACTCCCCGAGCGTTTCGGGGGCAACGGCGCCGGCAATCTCGAGATGGCGATCATCCGTGAGCACCTCGCCCGGAAGGGTCTCGGTCTGCACAACGACCTGCAGAACGAGAGCTCGATCGTGGGCAACCTCGTCACCGTGTTGATGATGGAGCGCTACGGATCGGAGGCCCAGCAGGCCGAGTGGATCCCGAAGATGCTCGAGGGCACGGCCCGAATCGGGTTCGGTCTCACCGAGCCGTTGCACGGGTCCGACGCCACGTGGATGGAGACCACAGCAGTGCGTGACGGCGACGAATGGGTCATCTCCGGCGAGAAGACCTGGAACACCGGGCTGCACCACGCCACCCACGACTACATCTTCGCTCGCACGTCGGGTGACCCTGGCGACGGTCGAGGCATCACGTGCTTCATCACGCCGACCAGCTCGCCTGGCTTCGAGATCCAGGAGTTCATGTGGACCTTCAACATGCCGACCGATCACGCTCACGTGAAGCTCGACGAGGTCCGCGTGTCGAACGACGACATCCTCGGTGAGGAAGGGCTCGGGCTACAGACGGCGCAGTTGTTCGTCCACGAGAACCGGATCCGGCAGGCCGCCTCGTCGCTCGGTGCCGGGCTGCACTGCATCGACACGGCGGTCGCGTATGCGAACGAGCGAACCACGTTCGGAAAGCGGCTGTCGACGAACCAGGCCATCCAGTTCCCGCTCGCCGATCTCGCCGCCGAGGCCGAGATGCTGCGCGCGTTGATCCACAAGACGGCCTGGCAGCTCGATGAAGGCATCGACCACATGGAGATCACCGACAAGGTCGCGATGTGCAATTACCGCGCCAACCGGTTCTGCTGCAACGCGGCCGACCAGGCGATGCAGACCTGCGGCGGCCAGGGCTACAACCGCGCGATGCCCTTCGAGCACATCTACCGGCATCACCGTCGCTACCGGATCACCGAAGGCTCTGACGAGATCCAGATCCGCAAGGTCGCCGGCAAGCTCTTCGGCTACTCCGGCCGCGCCAAAGGCTGAACCTCCCGGCCTACGTGGTCGACATCACAGGAACACCGCTCGCTGCGTTCCGTGAGCGGCTCGGTGACGGCCACAGTCAACGTCGCCGCCACGCGCCTTGCGAGCGGCGCCCCTGAGCGCCCTCGACACATTGTCGAAGGCAACGGGGCTGGCCGCCAGACCTTCTCGCGACGACTTTTGGCCTGGGCAGATATCGCCCTGTGGCGACGACTTTTGGCCTGGGCAGATATCGCCCTGTGGCGACGACATTTGGCCTGGGCAGATATCGCCCTGTGGCGACGACATTTGGCCTGGGCATATATCACCCTGTCGCGACGACATTTGGCCTGGGCAGAAATCATCCTGTCGCGACGACATTTGGCCTGGGCAGATATCGCCCTGTCGCGACGGCATTTGGCCTGGGCAGAAATCATCCTGTGGCGACGACTTTTGGCCTGGGCAGATATCGCCCTGTGGCGACGACTTTTGGCCTGGGCAGATATCGCCCTGTCGCGACGACATTTGGCCTGGGCGAAAATCGTCGTCTGGAGGTGATCGGTAGGTTTGCGGGATGGACTACGGCTTCGATCGGTACCTGCGCTACGACGAGTTGGTCGAGTGGCTCCGAGGGGTCGAGGCGGCTCGTCCCGGTCTCGTCAGCATCGAGTCGTACGGCACGTCGCACGAAGGGCGCGACCTCCTCATCGCCACCGTGACCGACACGTCGAGCGGCTCGCACGACACGAAGCCGGCGCACTGGGTCGACGCCAGCATCCACGCCACCGAACTCACCGCAACGGTCGCTGCATGCGCGTTGATCGACCACCTCGTGTCGGGTCACGGACGTGACGAGCAGGTCACACTCGCGCTCGCGACGCGCACCTTCTACATCGTCCCCCGGGTCAACCCCGACGGTGCGGAGTGGGCGCTCGCCGACTCACCGAAGTTCCGCCGATCGAGCACGCGCGCCTGGCCCTGGACCGACGGGCATCGCTGGCCGGGCCTGCACCGTGAAGACGTCGACGGTGACGGGCGACTTCTGCAGATGCGTCTCGCCGACCCGAACGGTGCCTGGATGCCGCACCCCGACGACGAACGACTGATGATCCCGGTGCCACCCGACGGACGGGTCACCGACGGTGCACCTCGCTACCGACTGCTCGCCGAAGGAACGATCTCGGAATCGGACGGATTCACGATCCCGACGCCGTCGCCGGTCGAAGGACTCGACCTGAACCGCAACTTCCCGGCCGGATGGGGCACGTCGGTTCCCGGCAGTGGCGACCATCCACTCAGCGAACCCGAGATCGACGCACTCGTCCGAGCGATCGTGGCCCGGCCCAACATCTGCGGGTCGAACGCGTTCCACACCAGCGGCGGTGTTCTCCTGCGGCCGTCGTCGACGCGCCCCGACTCCAAGGTCGCCCCGATGGACGTGTGGGTCTGGAATCAACTCGCCGAGCGGGGAACGGCGCTCACCGGCTACCCGGCGCACTCGGTCTACGAGGACTTCACCTGGGACCCGTCGGAGACGATGAGCGGCGCCGCCGACGACTGGACCTACGAACACCTCGGCGTCTACGGATGGACCACCGAGTTCTGGGACATCGTCCACGCGGCGACCGGGACGAAACAGTCCACGCACTTCTGGTACACCGGTCCGACCGTCGACGAGGCGATCGCCGTGCTCCGCTGGTGCGACGACAACCACCCCGAAGGCCACGTCGACTGGTACGACTTCGACCACCCTCAGCTCGGGCCGGTGCAACTCGGCGGTTGGAACACGTTGTCGACCTGGACCAACCCGCCGCTCCACCTCCTCCACGACGAGGTCGCGACCCACGCCGACTTCGCCGTGTACCAAGCGCTGTCGTCACCGCGACTCGAGATCGTGCACCACGCCGTCGAGAGCCTGGGCGACGACATGTGGCGGGTCGAGATCGGCATCGCCAACACCGGCTGGCTTCCGACCGACGTGAGCGCGCTGGCTCGCAAGGAGAAGCTGGTCGCACCGATCACCGCCCGAGTCGGCGGCGATGGCGTGACCGTGATCGGGTCGGCCGGTCGAGTCCAACTCGGACAGCTCGACGGGCGAGCGGCACTCCGTTTCCGGAACGGCAACGACGGCACGCCCGACCGAGTGCTCGCCACCTGGACCGTTCGTGCTGCTTCCGGATCGCGCCTCGACGTGGTCGTCGATCACCCGCGCTGCGGCTCGGTCACCACCGACCTCACCCTGGCCTGACCACCATCATCCGCTGAGCCCGGTTTGCGTGACCGAAAGCGCGTGCCACGCACGGATTCGGTCACACAAACACGGGGGTGCGGCTCTGCGTGACCGAAAGCGCGTGCCACGCGCGGGATCGGTCACACAAACTCTTGCCAGGTTTGCGTGACCGAAAGCGCGTGCCTCTCGCGGATTCGGTCACGCAAACACGGGGGTACGGGCTTTGCGTGACCGAAAACGCGTGCCTCGCGCGGGATCGGTCACACGAACCGGGTGGATGGGCGACAGGGTGGCCGGGCGGGTCAGACGTTGGCGATGGGGCCGATGATGGTTTCGGCGAGTTGGGTCGCCTTGGCCTCGGCGCCTTCGGAGCCGAGCAGCATGAACGCCGGGATGATCGTCCGAGTCACGCCGATCGATGCCAGCTCCTGCGCGGCGCCGACCGGGTCGTCGCCGAACAGGCCGGGGTGCGCAGCCGTGATCTCGATCGCGGTGCCGTCACGATCGTGCTCGGCGGCGGTCTGATGCACGATGTCGATCATCTCGGTGAGCTCGGCGATCGACCCCTTGCCCGGGAAGAAGCCATCACCGAGCCGGCCAGCGCGCTTCGCCGCAGCCGTCGAGTGACCGCCGATGACGAACGGCACGGAGCCTCCCGGCGGCTTCGGGTTCGAGCTGACGTTCGTGAAGTCGACGAACTCGCCGCTGTACGACGCGTCGTCGCTCGCCCAGAGCTCGCGCATCGCGTGCACGTACTCGTCGGTGCGCGCACCACGCTTGCCCCACGGCACGCCGATCGCGTCGAACTCCTCCTCGAGCCAGCCGACGCCGATGCCCAACTGGAGGCGTCCGTTCGACAGGTCCGCGAGGGTCGCGACCTCCTTGGCGAAGACGACCGGGTTGCGCTCGGGCAGGATGACGATGCCGGTGCCGAGCACCAACGACGTCGTGTGCGCCGCGACGAACGACAACCAGATGAGCGGGTCGGGAATCGGCGAGGTCTTGTCGCCGGGCATCTTGCCGGTGGGGGAGTAGGGGTACTCCGAGTCGTACGAGCTCGGCCAGATGACGTGTTCGACCGTCCACAGGGATTCGATCCCGGCACCCTCGGCAGCGGTCGCGAGTGAGACGACACCATCGGCGGTGCTGAAGGGTCCGGTGTTGGCAAAGGCGAGTCCGACTTTCATGAGGGCGAACCTAATCCGCTCCGGTCGCCGACGACGCATGTGCCCAGCCGCCAGACTGGGGCGGTGAGCACGCCGTCCCAGGAGTCATCAACACCCACGCCAGCCTCCGCGGGGCCAGGGCTCTCCGGAGACGACGACGCGCAATACCTCCGACGCATTCTCAACGCACAGGTCTACGACGTGGCCATCGAGACGCCGCTCGAACCCGCACCGCTGCTGTCGGAGCGCATCGGCAATCAGGTGTTGCTCAAACGAGAAGACCTCCAAGAGGTCTTCTCGTTCAAGCTGCGCGGCGCCTACAACAAGATGGCGCAGCTCAGCCCCGACGCCCTCGAACGCGGGGTCATCGCCGCCTCCGCCGGCAACCACGCTCAGGGTGTCGCACTCGCGGCAAACGAGTTCGGCTGTCGCGCGGTGATCGTGATGCCGACCACCACCCCGCAACTGAAGATCGATGCCGTCGTCGCCCGTGGCGCCGAGATCGTGCTGCACGGCGAGTCGTTCAGCGAGGCGAACGCCTTCGCGCAGCAACTGATGGAGGAGAAGGGCCTCACCTACGTTCATCCGTTCGACGACCCCGACGTGATCGCCGGGCAGGGCACGGTCGGCATGGAGATCCTTCGTCAGCACGGCCGTCCGATCCACGCGATCTTCGTCGCGGTCGGAGGCGGCGGGCTGATCGCCGGCATCGCCGCCTACGTCAAACAGGTGCGCCCCGACATCAAGGTGATCGGCGTACAGCACGAGGACTCCACCGCCATGGCGCAGTCGCTCGCCGCCGGGCACCGCGTCGAGCTGACCGACGTCGGCCTCTTCGCCGACGGAACGGCAGTCAAGAAGGTCGGTGAAGAGACGTTCCGCATGGCGTCGAAGTACGTCGACGAGATGGTCATCGTCGACACCGACGAGACGTGCGCGGCCATCAAAGACGTCTTCACCGAGACGCGCACGCTGCTCGAACCCGCCGGCGCGCTGGCGATCGCCGGAGCGAAGAAGTACGCCGCGACCATCGGCTGTACCGACAAGACGCTCGTCGCCGTGTCGTGCGGCGCGAACATGAACTTCGACCGCCTGCGCTTCGTCGCCGAACGCGCCGACATCGGCGAACAACGCGAAGCGGTGTTCGCCGTCACGATCCCCGAACGGCCCGGGAGCTTCCGCGAGTTCTGCGAGGTCGTCGGGGCACGCAACGTCACCGAGTTCAACTACCGCATCAGCGACAGTTCCGACGCGCACGTTTTCGTCGGCGTCAGCATCGGTCGGCGCGACGAGGCGACCGAGATCGCCGCCTCGTTCGAAGCGGCCGGGTTCGCCACGATCGACCTGACCGACGACGAACTCGCCAAGGTGCACATCCGCCATCTCGTCGGCGGGAAGTCACCGATCGCATCCGACGAGCTGCTCCACCGCTACGAGTTTCCCGAGCGTCCCGGCGCGCTGATGCAGTTCCTCAATGCGATGAACCCCGAGTGGAACATCTCGCTGTTCCACTACCGGAACCAAGGCTCCGACCACGGACGTGTGCTGGTCGGCATGCAGGTCCCCGCGGCCGACCACACCGAGTTCGACGCGTTCCGTGCCGCTCTCGGATACCGGTCGTGGGACGAGACGCAGAACCCCGCGTATCGCCTCTTTCTCTGACCGGCGCCGTCGACTCGCTCGACGTCGTCAGCCGGCCAGCGCGTGGCGACGCTGCAACTCGGTCGACCCGACGAGGCGTTCGAGCTCCGAGATCGGCATCGCATGGTGATACAGGAATCCCTGTGCGAGCCGGCAGCCGATCAGCTCGACCGCCGACGCCTGGAGCGGCGTCTCGATGCCTTCCATGATCACGTCGAGACCCAACGCGTCGCAGAGCGTCACCAACGACGTCGTCACGGCGTACGCCACCTCGTCGTCGAGGAGATCGGCGACGAAGGTGCGATCGACCTTGACCACGTCGACCGGCAACTCCCGAAGGTGGGCGAGCGACGAGAAGCCCGTACCGAAGTCGTCGAGCGCGATACGGAACCCGGCAGCACGCAGCTCGCCGAGCACCTCGATCGCCCGACCCGTCGTGAGCACCATCGACTCGGTCACTTCGATGAGAAACATCGACGGATCGAGATCGGCCCGGGCGACACGATCGATCAGATCGGCCGCGAAACCAGCGATGTGCAATTCGGGGTCCGACACGTTGATCGACATCTGCAGCGGACGCCCGCCAGCCGCCAGTCGTTCGGCAGCCGCGACCGTGGCACTGATCACCAATCTGCTCACCCGGGGCAGCAGGCCGGCGTCTGCGGCAACGTCGAGGAACTCGCCCGGAAGGACCAGCTGCTCGGGAGTCTGCCAACGCACGAGTGCCTCGGCGCCGACGATCTCGCCGTCGGGAACCGACACGATCGGTTGGAAGTGCGCCACGATCTCGCCGTGGTCGAACGCGCGCCGCAGACCGGCCTCGATCTCGAATCGCCGCTCGGCTTCGTCACGGAGCCCTTCGTCGAAGATCACGCAACGCTTCCGGCCGAGTGACTTCGCCTCGTAGGCCGCTCGGTCGGCGTCGCGCAACATCTCGTCGACCGTGCGCAGGTTCTCCTTGTTCTGGAAGCAGATGCCGATGCTCATCGTGAGATGGACCGTGCGACCCAGCGCTTCGAACGGTCGCTCCAGACAGTCGAGCAAGCGGGCCGCAACGAGCCGAGCGCGTGCCTCGCCACCATCGTCGAGCATCACGATGAACTCGTCGCCGCCGAACCGCGACACGAGCGCATCGTCGCCGAGGTCGAGTGAATCGATGCGCTGCGCCAGTTGCGCCAGCACCTGGTCGCCCGCCAGATGGCCGAGAGAATCGTTGACGACCTTGAAGCGATCGAGGTCGCAGAACAACAGCGACGGATGTCCGCCGGCATCGATCACCTCGTCGAGGTGAGCAACCAGCTGTGACCTGTTGGCCACGCCGGTCAACTCGTCGTGCGTCGCCCGATGCTCGAGCTCGGCGGTGACCATGTCTTCCTCGGTCACGTCACGACCGATCCCGAAACACCGGCCGACCGAGATGTCGAACTGGAGGGTCCAACGAACACGCCGGTAGCTCCCGTCGGCGGTCCGCATCTGGAAGCACGTCTCGGAGCGGCCGTCCTCGCGAAGCTCGCGCTCCACACGTTCACGGTCCGACACCTCGTCGTCGGGCAACAACGACCACGAATCGATCCCGAAGATCTCCTCCGTCGTGTAGCCGAGCAACTCCTCCCACGCGGCGTTCGACTCGATGATCAGACCGGCCTGGTCGTAGACCACGAACAAGGCGTCGCCGTTCGCGAAGAAGCGACGCAGCAGATGGTCGCCCGCGTCTTCGTGCTCCTGGGTCGCGAGCAGGACGTCGCCGCGTTCGTCGATCGGTCGAGCTCTCCAGCGAGCGCCGTCGACCCCCGAGCGAAGCGGGACGATGTGATCGAGCGGTTCCTCACGGAACAGCGGGTCGCCGACGGCGACGTCGAGCCAGCGGTTCGCCGCAAGTACCTCGCCATCGACACTCACCAGCGCGCCCGGTATCGGCATCGCGTCGACCACGGCCGACCATGCATCGAGCTCCGGTGTCTCCGTGCTCGTCGCCGGTTTCGACCGCTCGTCGTGTTCGTCGATGCCGTCGCTGTGTTCGTCCGCCAGGCCCATGCAGCGTCATCGGTCTGCCACATCGACGAGTTGAGTAATTTCGTGACGCAACGAGATCGAGCGTCACGGGCCGTGGTCGTCAGACGGAAAGCAGATGCCCCGCGATGATCATCTTGCGAACCTCGGTCGTGCCCGCACCGATCTCGAGCAGCTTCGTCCCCCGGAACAACCGGTTGACCTCGCTCTCCCAGATGTAGCCGTTGCCGCCGTGGATCTGCACGGCGTTGTCGAGCACCTGATTGCACATGTTCGCGGCATACATCACCGACGCCGCCGACTTCGCGTGGATCTCACCCATACCCGCCTCGCCGTGCTCGAGTTGGTCGCACTCCGCCAACACCTGCCAGCAGAACGTCTTCATCGTCTCGACCCACACGTACATGTCGGCGAGACGCGACTGGATCATCTGGAACGACCCGATCGGCTGATCGAACTGCCGGCGTGTCTGTGAGAAGTCGACCGACAACTCCAGCGCCCGCTCGGCCATACCCACGTTGATCGTGGCGATCATCGCCCGTTCGAGATCGAGGCCCGACATGACGACCTTGTGGCCCTGATCGAGCTCGCCGACGATGTTCTCCGCCGGCACGACCATGTCGTTGAACACGAGCTCGGCGGTCTGGCTCCCGCGGAATCCCATCTTCACGAGTTTCTGCGCCACTTCGAATCCCGGCGTGTCGCACTCGACGGCGAACGCCGTGATTCCCTTCGACCCGGCATCGGGCGTCGTCTTCGCATACACCAGACACACGTCGGCGACCGGGCCGTTGGTGATGTACAACTTCGAACCGTTGAGGATGAAGGTGTCGCCATCACGCACCGCGGTGGTGCGCATCGAGCCGAGCGCATCCGAACCCGCCCCCGGCTCGGTCAACCCCAACGACCCGATCCACTCACCACTGCACAGTTTCGGAAGGAACCGTCGACGGATGTCGTCATTGCCGTTCGCGTACAGATTGTGCGCACAGAGGTTGTCGTGCGCCACCCAGCTCAGCCCGAACGCATGGTTGTAGCGGGAGAACGCCTGCAGCACGAGACCACTCTCGAGCATGCCCATCCCCGCCCCGCCGAACTCCTCTGGCACCGTCGCGCCCAGCAACCCGTTCGCGCCCAGCGTCCGCATCAGCTCCGGCGGCCACCACTCCTCGTCGTCCATCTTCGGCGCCAACGGCAACAGCTCGTTGCGACCGAACCGGTCGGCGAGATCGAACAACGCCTCTTGCTCCGCAGTGAGTCCGAACTGTGTGGCGACCATGAACTCACCCTAGATCGGATTCGCCCATCGCGGTACTGCAATGCCCATTCCAGTACCGCGATGTCGGCCATTGGTAGATCCCACGCCGGTGAGACCACTCTCCGACCGCGTGCCTGGCGTTCGCGACGATTTTTGGCCTGGGCAGAAATCATCCTCAGATGTCGGCCGTTGGCAGAACCACTCTCCGGTCGCGTGGGTGGCGTTCGCGACGATTTTTGGCCTGGGCAGAAATCATCCTCAGATGTCGGCCGTTGGCAGAACCACTCTCCGGTCGCGTGGGTGGCGTTCGCGACGATTTTGGCCTGGGCAGAAATCATCCTGAGATGTCGGTGGTTGGCGAATCCGACGTCGGTGAGACCACGCTTCGACCGCGTGGGTGGCGTTCGCGACGATTTTTGGCCTGGGCAGAAATCATCCTGAGATGTCAGAGGTGATTCCAGAAATCGAGGAGGGCGTCGGCGGCCGGCTCGGCATCGCTCACCATCCACCAGTGGCCCGCCCCGTCGAGCACCAACTCGGAACAGCCCAACTCCGAGGCCACCGGGTGTGCGAGGTCGGCGCTCACATAGGCATCGTCGGTCGCCGTGATGATCAGGCCGGGGGAGCGGTCGGCTCGCCGCAACGTGTCGGCGAACCCCCGAATCGCCGACTCGGGGGCCGACCGATACAACGCGAGAATCGCGACGCCCATGTCGGCATCCATCGCGTCGGCCAGCTCGGAGGCGATCGACTCGGGCAACCCGAGGCCCGTGTATGTCGCCACGCGATCAGCGCGTGACATCGACACCATCAAGTCGATGACCTGCTCGCCGACCTCCGGCGTCTGCCACGCCTTGGCTGCCTCGTGCCACACGTAGTCGGGATGGAGCAGCCCACCGATGTCGGCTGCCCACGACCGAACGAGATCGGGTCGCTCGCCAGCGAGTCGATACACGTGACCCGCACCCCAGTCGTGGCCGACGAGGTCGATCGAACGCCCGTGCTCGCTCCGCAGCTCGTCGAGCGCTCCGATCAGCCAATCGAGATAGCCGTCGCTCGTCGGCTCGAAGTCGGGAGGAAGCGGCGCACCGAACCCTGGAGGAGACAACAACACGATGTCGTCCGGAGCGACCGACCGACGGCTCAGCTCGTCGACGAGCGGTCGCCAGATCGCCGCCGTCTCGGGGTTGCCGTGCACGAACACCTTCAGCGACGTCATCGAGGAAGTATCACACCACGCCGAGCCGCCGCTCGACTCACAGTCTGTTCGGCAGTGTTGGCAGTGACTGTCACATGCGTTCATCCTGCCCGTTCGTCTTCGTGGGCGTGCCGGCGGAACGCGAAAAGGATGTGAGGTGCTACGCGGGAGTGACTCTCTCAGCGAGCGCGATCGCCTCGAACGACTTCGCCAGCAGCTTGTCGAGTGGCTTCACGCCGCCTGCGCGTTGCCAGCCGAGAACCGCTGTGGCCAGGACGGCGATGGCAGCCGCGGCGAGCGCCTCGTCTTTGGTCCCCGGTGTCTTCTTGCCACGTCGGCGCGCGAAGAGTTCGGCGACGGCCGGGCGCTGATCGAGGAGCTGGCGCTCGAACCGCTCGACGAGCGCCGGGTTCGCGACCACGAGCGACACCTCGGCGGCGAGGGCGTCGTCGCCGTTCCAGACCTTGTTGGCGGCGCGCTCGAACGCGGCGAGCGCGGTGCGATCGGACTCATCGCGCGCGAGTCGCTCGACGAGTTGGATCGGACGCTCGGTCGACAAGACGAGCGCCTCCTTCGTGCCGAAGTACCGGTACACGGTCGACGGTGACACGCTCGTCGCCGCTGCGATCTGTTCGACGGTCACCGCGTCGAACCCGTGCCGGTACATCAATGTGAACGCCACGTCTCGAACCTGTTCGATCGCCGCCGCCTTGTTTCGCTCCCGCAAGCTCCCCGTCATGGGCGGAAATGGTAGTCGGTTCCGCGAACACGTCTGTCCGGCGTCGCCCGTGTGGCGGACGAACACGCAGCGTGGCGGCCTTGAGCCAGTTCAGAAACTCTCAAGTTGGCAGTGAGACTGGCCGAAGAATATGGGTGAATTTCGTGTCGTCCGCCGTGCGCTCCGCCACCCGTCTGGGTCGCGCCGGCATCGCTGTGCTCCTCGCCATCGCTGCCTTGCCTCTCGTCCTGCTCCAAGGAGCCTCCACCGTGTCGGCGGGTGAACGCCCCGTCTTCACCATGTACGTCCCGTTCGAAGACGCCGACGTCATCGCGGGACTCTCGAGCATCTATCCACCGGGAACGTTCACCGATGCGGTGACCACGATCGACATCACCTCTGCAGCCGACGGCTCGGTCATCTACTGGGACCACTGGGAAGACGGCTACGAGACCGACATCGCCAACCCGGCCCCGGGCTCGTCGACCCTCGTGTGGGGCGACAACGACAACAGCAACGGCTCGACGCCCGGCGCCGCGACCGACGACGTCGACGCCGGCACCGTCATCTTCCTGCAGAACACCGTGGAGTTGCCGCGCAACAGCAGCGACTTCCGCTTCGACGGACGCGACAAGGTCGCCTCGACGCGAGGCTTCGCCATGACCCGCGCCGGCTGGAGCACCGACGTCGGCACGCTGCACGCCGGTGCCGTTGCCGCCACCGACCTCTCGAAGTGGGGCACGCAGTTCGACGTTCCGGTCGGTGAGAACATCGGCTTCGCCGCGTTCGACTACACCGGGCTGAGCGTGATGGCCTCCGACGACGACACGCTCGTCGAGATCGACACGAACGGCGACGGCGCGTACGACTCGGTCTCGACGCTCCAGGAGGGCGAGTCGGTCTACATCGACGGCGGCGTCAACGCCGGGGCCTCCGTGCAGTCGTCGAAGCCGACGCAGGCGCACCTGCTGACGGGCCGAACCGGGCTGACCTACGAAGGTCGATGGTTCGAGTTGTTCCCGAAGGAGATCCGAGGTGACGAGTACGTGGCCGCCGCTGGCTCGACCAGCGACACCGAGAAGGTCACCGTCTTCCTCCACAACCCGGGCACCGACACGATCACCATCGCGGTCGATGCCGAAGGCACCGCGAACGACGCCAACATCACCGTGGGTCCGTCGGCGGTCGGTTCGTACACACTGCCCAACCAGTCGGGTGCTCGCTTCTCGTCGCCCGGCAACCCCTTCATCGCGATCTCCGGCACCGTGGCCGTCACCGGCTTCACCTACGGGTACGACTGGGGCTACAGCCTCGTCCCGACGTCGAGCCTCACGCCCGGCGTCGTCGTCGGCTGGGGCAAGGGCAACCCGAGTGGCGACGCGAACCACAGCCGCATCTGGGTCGCACCGCTCGACAACATCACCGACACCGGCATCGAGATCTACGCCGACTTCGACGGCGACGGCACCGCCGACCTGATCGACACCAACGACGACGGCATCGCCGAGGCACCGTTCATCACCGCCGACGCCTTCGAGAGCGTGGCCATCGTCGACACGTCCGACAACGACGCGACCGGCGCACGCATCTACACACAGGACGGCACGCTCATCTCGGTCGCGTGGGGCCAGGACCCGGCCGACGGGGAATGCTGCGACGCATTCGACCTCGGCACGGCCGTGCTGCCGAGCACCGCGCTCGTGACGACGAAGTCGCATCGGCTCGTCGTCGACCTCAACGGCGACGGCAACGTCAACCCGGGCGACACGCTCGAGTACACGATTCGTTCGGTCGACGCCGGTGCGCTCGCGCTGACCAACATCAACGTCACCGACAACCTGCCGCCGACGTTGAACTACGTCCCGAACACGACGGAGGTCACCTACCTGTCGCCGTCGGGCCCTGCCACCGGTGGCCCCGTCAGCGACGACCTCCTCGGCACGCCGTTCCCGGTCGACGAGGGCGGCATCGACGTGCCGTTGCTCCAAGCCGGTGCTGCGGTCGAGATCTCGTTCCGCACCGAACTCGTCAACCCGTTCCCGCTGTTCGTCCAGAACGTTCGCAACGACGTCAACGCGACGTCCGACCAGGGCAACTCGACCGCGACGTCGATCGTCCCGGTCGTCATTCCGGACCTCTACATCGCCAAGACCGGCCCGACCGATCCGGTGATGCCGGGGGAGACGTTCGACTACACGCTCGACATCTCCAACATCTCGCTCGCTCCGCAGACGAGCATCGACGTCATCGACACGCTGCCGACGCAGGTCTCGTGGAACTCCACCACGGTCACCCGCCCGATCGACGATCCCGCTCCCGGCGGAGCGCTCACCACGACCGACACCTTCGACACCCCGGCGTACGACAACAACACCGCCGACTGGTCGTCGAACTGGATCGAGACCGGCGACGACGGGTCGCCCGCGAGCGGCGACGTCCGCATCATCTCCGAGCTCGGGAGCAACCGCATCCGGTTGCAAGGCGACAACAACAGCATTCGGCGTTCGTTCGACGCCACGAACTGGGACAAGGCGTTCGTCAACTTCGACTGGCGTCGTGAGTCGCTGGCGGCCGGCGACTCCGTCTCGTTCGAGATCTCGACGACCGGCGGCACGTCGTGGATCGAACTCGACACGTTCGCCGGTGCAGCCGACGACGCCGGATACTCCAACATCTCCTACGACCTGACGCGCTACGTCGGTCAAGACATCGACCTTCGCTTCGTGACCTCGGGCCTCGGCACCGCGAACCAGTTCTTCGTCGACGACGTCGAACTCGTGCTCGCACGACGCATCCTCGAGACCGTGCCGGGCAACGCCCCCTCGGCCCTCTACAGCGGCGGCGAACTCCTCACCGGAGAGAACCTCACGATCGACATCAGCGTCACCGTCGACGCCTCCATCGATCCGACCATCGACGACTTCACCAACACCGCCAGCACGCTCAGCGCGCAGAACGCGACGCCGGTGATGTCGTCGTGGACCGTCGACGTCGCCCGTGCCTCGATCGGCGACACGGTCTGGCACGACCAGAACGGCGACTTCGTGGTCGACGCGAGCGAGCCCCGCCTCGCCAACGTCGAACTCACGCTCTACGACGCGGTCGGTGACTTCATCACGACCACGACCACCGACTCCAACGGTGAGTACCTGTTCCCCGACCTCGATCCGGGCGAGTACACGGTCACGGTCACCGACGGCATCATCGCCGGGTTCGTCCCGATGGACGACGACGACGGCGACCAGGACGGAACGACCGACGTCACCCTCGAGTTCGGTGAAGACAACGTTCGCACCGACTTCGGCTACGCCATCCCGGTCTCGCTCGGCGACCGCGTGTTCGCCGACCTCGACGGCGACGGCATCGAGAACGGTGCCGACTTCGCGATCGGCACCGGAGCCACCCCCGACCTCGATGTGACGATCACCGGCATCACGCCGACGGCGTCCCACCTCGGCGGCTTCACCACGACGACCTCCGGCGGCGACTACCTGTTCACCGATCTGCTGCCGGGCACCTACGAGGTCACCGTCGACGTCAGCCCGCTCAGCACGGCTGCCTACCCGACCACCGTCGACGGCAACACGCAGACGCACGTGCTGACGTCAGCGAACGACATCGACACCGCCGACTTCGGCTACGTGATCCCCGCTTCCATCGGCGATCTCGTGTGGCACGACCTCGACGCCGACGGAATCTTCGATGCTGGCGAGCCGACGTTCTCCGGTGTCACCGTCACCGCGCAGCGCACCGACGCCGCGGCGCCGGCGATCACGCGCACCACCGATGCGAACGGCTACTACCTCTTCGCCAACCTCGATGCGGGCGACTACGACATCGTCGTCTCGACCGGCACCGGCGACCTCCCGGCCGGGTTCCTCTCCAGCACCGGTGGCGCCACGCAGAGCCACACCGTGGGGCAGGACGACGTGGTCGACACCGCCGACTTCGGCTTCTACACCCCCGGCACGATCGGCGACCTCGTGTTCAACGACCTCAACGGCGACGGCGTGCGCGACCCGGGCGAGCCCGGGCTCGAAGGGCTCACCGTGTCGCTGCTCGACGGAGCGACCGTCGTCGACACCACGACCACGGCGACCGGCGCCAACGCCGGCGAGTACGACTTCACCAACGTCGACCCGGGGGACTACACCGTCTCGGTCGACACGTCCGGTTTCGCCGCAGGCACCTACACCTCGCTCGACGGCAGCGCCCTGATCTCGCTGCGCTCGTCGGACGACTACGACCTGGCCGACTTCGGCTACGTCTTCCCGGCGACGTTCGGCGACTTCGTGTTCCACGACCTGAACAACAACGGCGTGTGGGACGCGAACGGGCCGGGTACCGCCGACGACGAACCGGGGATCGAGAACGTGTCGCTCACCCTCACCAGCCCGGTGCTCGCCGCCCCGCTCACCACCACCACCGACAGCGACGGCAACTACCTGTTCTCGACGCTCGACCCGGGCGACTACACCGTCACCCTCGACACGGCGTCGCTGCCGAGCGGCTACGTGCTCTCGACCGGTGGCAACACCCACTCGACGACGATCGTGTCTGGATCGTCGTACGACCTCGCCGACTTCGGCGCATGGACCACCGCCGACATCGGCGACTTCATCTTCCACGACCTGAACGCCAACGGGTCGTTCGACGCCGGCGAACCGCCGCTGGGCGACGTGAGCGTCACGCTGACGGGCACCGCCTCGTCCGGCGTCATCACCCCGGTCACCACGACCACCGACTCGGTCACCGGCCTCTACCTCTTCCCCGACCTCGAGCCGGGCAGCTACACGGTCACCGTCGACACGACGACCGTTCCGGCCGGCTACGTCGTCACCGCCGGCGACGACACGCGCTCGACCACGTTGCTCTCCGACAGCGACGACCTCACGCTCGACTTCGGGTACGCCACGACGTCCAGCATCGGCGATCTCGTGTGGGACGACCTCGACGGCGACGGCACGCGAGACCCCGGTGAAGCCGGCATCGCCGGCGCCGACGTGACGATCGTCGGCACCTCGAGCGGCGCCTCGCACCCGGGCGGTTCGACGCAGCAGACCGGTGCCAACGGCGACTATCTCTTCGACGATCTCGAGCCCGGCACCTACGAGGTGTCGATCGCGCTGACCGGCGTGCTCGCCGACACCGTCAACTCCGGCCCGGGCGTCGTCACGCCCGGCGTCGTCACACAGACCGTGACGGTCGAATCGGACGAAGTGCTCGACACCGTCGACTTCGGCGTCTACACACCTGCCGACATCGGCGACCTCGTGTTCGAAGACATCGACGGTGACGGCACGCGCGACCTGCCCGACGACGTCGGCTACGGCGGCGTCGACATCACGTTGAGCGGCACCACCTACCCCGGTGGCGTCGCCACGGCGATCACCCCGATCACCACCACGACCGACACCGCAGGCGCCTACCTCTTCGGCGAACTCGCTCCCGGCGACTACACCGTCACGCTCACGTCGTCCGACCTGCCGTCGGGCGCGGTGAGCACGCTCGGCGGTACCAGCCAGTCGGTCACGCTCGTCTCGGGCACCGACGACCTCGACGTCGACTTCGCGTTCTTCGACCCGTCCGACATCGGCGACATGGTGTGGGACGACCTCGACGGCGACGGCGTCCACGACGCCGGAGAACCGGGCATCGACGGCATCTCGATTGCGCTGTTCAGCGGCTCGACCGCCGACCCGCTGAACCTCATGGCCACGGCGATCACCGCGTCCGGCGGGATGTACTCGTTCGAGAACCTCGCGCCCGGCACGTACACCGTCGAGATCGACGTCGCCGACCTCGATCCCGATGCCACCATCACGACCGCCGGCGGCAGCACCACCTACACCACCACCGTCACCTCTGGAACCGACGACTTCACGCTCGACTACGGCATCGCCAACCCGGTGACGCTGGGCGACACCATCTACGAAGACGTGAACGGCAACGGCGTGTTCGACGCCGGCGAGCCGGCCATCACCGACGCGACCGGCATCACCGTCACACTCGACGGGGCAACCAACGTCTCGAGCACCGACGGCACCTACTCGTTCGGCCCACTCCTGCCCGGCAGCCACACGGTCACCGTCGACCCCGCAACGGTGCCGACCGGCTACACGGCCAGTTCACCGACGACGATCACCGCCGTCTACGAGTCCGGCGACGACGTCGACACGGTCGACTTCGGCTTCGTGCGCCCCGCGTCGATCGGCGATCTCGTCTTCGAAGACAGCAACGGCAACGGCGTGTTCGACAGCGGTGAGCCCGGCCTCGCCGGTGTCACCCTCGGCATCACCGGACCGGGCGTGCCGCTCGAGACCACGTACCTCACGACCTCGACCGGCGCCTACAGCTTCGACGACCTCGTGCCCGGCACCTTCACCGTCACCGTGCTGTCGGTCCCGGCCGGCTACACCAACACGGTCGGCGGTACCAGCCAGACCACCACGCTCGCCTCCAACGAGTCCGACAACACCCTCGACTTCGGCTTCTTCCAGGGCGCCGCCATCGGCGACGTCGTGTTCCACGACCTCGACGGCGACGGCACACAAGACGCCGGCGAGCCCGGACTGAACAACGTGACGGTCACGCTGTACGACGGCGCGGTCGTCGACCCAGGCAACATCAACCAGACGGCCGACACCGGCACCGACGACAGCGGTGCCTATGACTTCACCGGTCTGCCGGCCGGCACGTACACCGTGGCGGTCACCGCAGGGCTTCCCGCCGGCGTGGTCAACACGCTCGGCGCACCGAGCTACACCTTCACCGTGGCCTCCGGCGACGACGTCGACACGGCCGACTTCGGCTACTACACCCCGGCGACCATCGGCGACTACGTCTGGGACGACCTCGACGGGAACGGCATCGACGACGATGGCGCCGTGGCCGACCGCGGCATCGAGAACGTCACGGTCACCCTGTACACCGGCACGACGGTCGACGCGGGCAACATCGTCACGACCGACGACACCGACGCCAACGGCGCCTACGCGTTCACCGGGCTCGCTCCCGGCACCTACACGGTGGCCATCGACACCGCCGACCTCGCGACCAACGCGGTCAGCACCACCGGCGGCTTCGTCATCGACACGATCGTCGTCGAGTCGGGCGACACCGTCGACACCGCCGACTTCGGCGTGGCCAACCCGGCGGCGATCGGCGACCTGATCTTCGCCGACAACGACGGCAACGGCTCGTTCAGCGTCGGCGACGCCAACCTCGACGGCGTCACGGTCACCCTCACCGGTGGCAACCTCGGCGCCGGCAGCCTCGTCGACACGACGGGTGCCGACGGCATCTACGGATTCACCGACCTCTACCCGGGCGACTACACCGTCACCGTCACGCCGACCGGCGACCTCGACGGCGACGAGTTCTCGACCACGGGCGGATCGGTCCAGACCGTCACCGTCGTGTCGGGGCAGACCGACGACACCATCGACTTCGGATACGCAGAGCCGGCCTCCATCGGCGACACCCTGTTCCACGATCTCGACGCCGACGGCGTGCAAGACGCCGGCGAGCCCGGACTCGGCGACGTCGACATCACGATCACCGGCACCAGCGCAGGTGCGTCGCACCAGAGCGGCCTCACGATCCAGACCGGAACCGGCGGCAGTCTCGGCCAGTACGCCTTCACCGGCCTGCAACCCGGCGACTACACCATCGTGGTCGACACCGCCGACACCGACATGAACGCCGCGTTCGTCTCGACCAACGGCGGCGACAGCCAGACGGCCACGCTCTCGGCCGGCCAGAACATCGACACGATCGACTTCGGCTACGCCGCACCGGTCACCATCGGCGACTTCGTGTTCACCGACCCCGACGGCGACGGCGACCAAGCCGACGCCGTCGCCCTCGGCGGCGTGCAACTCGAACTGCGCGACGCCCTCGACGGGTTGGTCGCCACCACCACCTCCGACGCGACGACCGGCGCCTACAGCTTCACCGGCGTCATGCCCGGCGACTACCGGGTCGACGTGGTCGGCGGACTTCCCGTCGACGCCTTCTCGACGACCGGTGGAAACAGCCAGACCCTCACCGCGGTGTCGGCGACCGACGTCGACACCATCGACTTCGGCTACGCGCAACCGGCCACCATCGGCAACCAGGTGTACGTCGACGCCGACGCATCGGGCACGTTCGACGGCGGCGAGAGCGGGTCGACCGCCACGATCACGATCACGGGGACGTCGGCCGGCGCGAGCCATCCGGCTGGCACCTCGATCGAGGCCACCGGCGGTTCGTACTCCATCACCGGGCTCAACCCCGGCACCTATGACGTCTCGGTCAGCGGTCTTCCCACAGGAGCGACCCTCACCCAGGGAGCATCCGGCCACACGATCACCGTCGAATCCGGTGAGACCGACAACAGCGCCGACTTCGGCTACTGGCTGCCGGCCTCGATCGGCAACGAAGTGTTCGAAGACATGAACGCCGACGGCGACCGCGACCTCGACGACCTCGACTACGCCGGCGTCACCCTCACCCTGACCGGGCCCGGCGTTCCGGCGAACACCACGGCCACCAGCGGAAGCGACTACAGCTTCGACGGCCTTGCCCCCGGCACCTACACCGTCACGGTCACCACCGCACCGGCCGGTGCCGTCAACACGCTCGGTGGCTCGAGCCAGACCGTCACGATCACGTCGGGCGAGACGAACGACACCGTCGACTTCGGGTTCTACGAACCGTCGACGATCGGCGACTACGTGTTCGACGACCTGAACGGCGACGGACTCCAGAACGACGGCGCCGCCGCAGACCGAGGCGTGGCCGGCGTGGAGTTGACGCTGACCCGCACCGACGGCACCCCGTTCACTCCCGTCACCGACACCACCGACTCCTCGGGCGGCTACGACTTCGGTTCGCTCGCACCGGGCACGTACCAGGTGGCCATCACCTCGGGACTTCCGGCGGGCGCCGTGAGCACCACCGGCGGCACCACGATCTCGACGATCGTCGTCACCTCCGGCACCGACGAGAACGACGTCGACTTCGGCATCGCGCTCCCGGCCTCGCTCGGCGACATGGTGTTCGAAGACGTCGATGGCGACGGCACGCTCGACGCCGGCGACACCGGTTTCAGCAACGTGACGATCACGGTGCAGGGAACCTCCGCCAACGCCAGCCACCAGGCCGGCACGACGATCACGACCGGCAGCGGCGCGACCGCAGGCGACTATGGACTCGGCGGCTTGCTGCCCGGCACGTACGACGTCACCGTGAGCACCGGCACCGGCGATCTGCCCGCCACCGCGGCCTCGTCGACGGGCGGCGACACGCAGACCGTGACCCTCATCTCGGGCCAGACCGACACCACGCTCGACTTCGGCTACACGCTGCCGGCGTCGATCGGCGACCAGCTCTTCGTCGACAACAACGCCAACGGTGTCTTCGACGCCGGCGACACGGGGCTCGGCCTCGTCGACGTGACCCTCACCGGACCGGGCCAGGGCGCCGGCAACACGCAGGCCACCCTCGCCGACGGCTCGTACGACTTCACCGAACTCGCCCCGGGTGAGTACACCGTGACCGTCGACGTCGACGACCCGCAGTTCGTCGCCGTCTTCGGCAGCGGTGCATCGTCGACCGCGATCTCGTCGACGGGTGGCAACGCCCAGACGGTGACGATCTCGTCGACCGACAACATCGACACCGTCGACTTCGGCTACTACGCCCTCGGCTCGATCGGCGACTTCGTCTTCACCGACGCCAACGGCGACGGCGACATCGACCTGCCCGACGACATCGGCATCGAGAGCATCACCGTCACGCTCGACGGCGGCGACCTCGCCGGCCCGATCACGACCACCACCGGTACCGGCGCCGGCGCGGGCGACTACCTCTTCGACGACCTCACCCCGGGCACCTACACGGTGACCGCCACGGTCGCCGGTCAGACGGCCACGACCCCTGGCGCCGCCGGCGGCACGGTGCAGACCATCACGCTCCTCTCTGGCGGAGCGATCGACACCGCCGACTTCGGGTTCATCGCTCCGGCATCGCTCGGCGATCTGCTGTTCGACGACCTCGACGGCGACGGCGTGTTCGACGCCGGTGAACCCGGACTCGAAGGCGTGACCGTCACGCTCACCGGCACCACGGCCGCAGGCGCGATCACCCCGGTCGTCGCGACCACCGGAACCACGGCGGGCGGCGATGCCGGCGAGTACGGCTTCGACGACCTGCTGCCCGGCGACTACACGGTCACCGTCAGCACCGACACCGGTGACCTCGCCGCCGCGACCTACACCTCGACGACGGGTGGCGACAGCCAGACCGTGTCGCTCGCCTCGGGCGACGACGACACCACCGTCGACTTCGGCTACGTGGCGCCCGGCGCCATCGGCGACTTCGTGTTCGACGACCTCGACGGCGACGGCGTGCAGGACGCCGGAGAACCCGGCCTCGGCGGCGTGGTCGTGCGGATCTCGGGCGGCGACCTCGCAGCACCGATCACCACCACCACCGGCACCGGCGGCAGCCTCGGCCAGTACACGTTCACCGGACTCGCCCCGGGCACCTACACCGTCGAGATCGTGTCGGGTCTCCCGACCGGCGCCGTCCAGACGCTCGGCGACGGCGGCATCACCGTCACCCTCGACTCCAACGAATCGCTCGACGATGTCGACTTCGGTGCCTACATGCCGATCTCGATCGGCGACCTCGTGTTCACCGACGAGAACGGCAACGCCACCTTCGGCGCAGCCGGCGGCGACGCTCCGATCAGCGGAGTCGAACTCACGCTCAGCGGCGCCGCGCTCGCCACCGACCTCGTCGACACCACCGACGTCAACGGCATCTACGGCTTCGACTCGCTCGCCCCGGGCACCTACACCCTGACCCTCACCGGCGGGGTTCCCGCCGATCACGTGTCGACCACCGGCGGCAACTCGGTGACCTTCACGCTCGTGTCGGGAACCGACGACTTCGATCTCGACTTCGGTCTCGTCGAGCCCGCCACCATCGGCGACCTCGTCTGGCACGACACCAACGGCAACGGCACCTTCGACAGCGGCGAACCCGGAATCGGCGGCGTCCAGGTCGAACTCGTCGACGGCGGCGGCGCCGTCGTGGCGACGCAGACCACCACCGCCGGCACCGGGGCCTACGAGTTCACGAACGTGACCCCGGCACCGCTCGACTACACGGTGCGCATCGTGGCGGCCACGGTTCCGACCGGCTACACGGCCACCACACCGCAGTCGATCGACCTCACGATCACGTCGGGTGACGACGTCGACACCGCCGACTTCGGCTACGTCACGACCACGTCGATCGGCGACTTCGTCTGGGACGACACCAACGGCGACGGCGTCCAAGACGCCGGAGAAGACGGCCTCGGCGGTCTGACCGTCACGCTGACCGGCGGCGCACTGGTGACCCCGCTCGTCGACACCACCGACGGCAACGGCGCCTACCTGTTCGAGAACCTCGCACCCGGCACCTACACGGTGACCGTCACGCCTCCGGCCAACGCGGCGACGACCACCGGCGGCAACAGCCAGATCCTCACCGTGCTGTCGGGCTCGCCGGACGACACGATCGACTTCGGCTACGCCTTCGGCGCCGCCATCGGCGACCGCATCTGGCACGACCTCGACGCCGACGGCATCGACGACGGCGAGCCCGGCCTCGCCAGCGTCGAAGTGCTCCTGAACGGCAACGGCCTCAGCCTGAGCGACACCACCGACGGCACCGGTGCCTACAGCTTCACCGGCCTCGCCCCCGGCGAGTACACGATCACGATCAACGCCACCACGGTGCCCGTCGGAGCGAACTCCGGCGCCCAGCTCACACCGACCACCGCGATCACGACGACGCTGACCGTCGAATCCGGCGACCTCGTCGACACGGTCGACTACGGCTACGCCACGACGGCGACGATCGGCGACACGATCTTCGACGACCTCGACGGCGACGGCGTGCTCGACCTCCCGGCCGAGCCGGGTCTCGACGGCGTCACCGTCGAACTGGTCGACAGCGGCGACAACGTGGTCGCGACCGACACGACGGACGGCACCGGTGCGTACGAGTTCACCGGTGTGGCACCCGGTGACTACACCGTCCGTGTCGTCACGGCTTCGCTGCCCGCCGGCTACTCCCAGACGACGAACCCGTCGGTGGCATCGGTCTCGGTCGAGTCCGACGAGCTCATCGACACCGTCGATCTCGGCTTCGCCCGCCCGTCGACCATCGGTGACTTCATCTGGCACGACCTCGACGCCGACGGCGTGTTCGACGCCGGCGAGCCCGCGCTGAGCGGTGTGACCGTCAACGTCTACGACGGCGGCTTGAACCTCGTCGGAACCGACGACACCGACGGCAACGGCGCCTACCTCGTGACCGGCCTCGAGCCGGGCACCTACACCGTGCAGGTCGACACCGCGTCGCTCCCGAACGGTGCGAACTCCGGAACGCAGATGGTCGCGTCCGCCGGCGTGCCGTCGTCGATCAGCCGCACGGTCGAGTCGGGCGACAGCGTCGTCGACGCCGACTTCGCCTTCCACACGACCGCCACGATCGGCGACCAGATCTGGCACGACCTCGATGCCGACGGCAACGACGACGACGGCCCCTACACCGACGCCTGGCTCGACACCGTCGTGGTCGAGCTCATCGATGCCAGCGACGACAGCGTCGTCGCGAGCACCACCGCGACCGACGGTGCGTACTCCTTCGCCGGTGTCGCACCGGGTACCTACGAGGTGCGCGTCGACGAGACGACCGTTCCGGCCACGCACTCGTCGACCACCGGCAACAACCCGGCCACGGTCACCGTGGTGTCGGACGAACTCGTCGACGACGTCGACTTCGGCTACGCCGCACTCACCGGCGGCTCGATCGGCAACGAGATCTTCGACGACCTCGACGGCGACGGCGTGCGTGATGCCGGCGAACCCGGCATCGAGCTCACCGTCGAGCTGTGGAGTGGCGGTGCGCTGGTCGACAGCCGCACCACGACCGCTGGTGGCTACACGTTCGCCAACCTGGCGCCGGGTACCTACGAGGTGCGCGTCGTCGAGTCGTCGATCCCGGCCGGCTACGCCTCGAGCACCACGACGGGCGCCAACGTCTCGAACGGTGGCAACACGCAGACCTTCACGATCCAGTCGGGCGACGCCCCGATCGTCACCGCCGACTTCGGCTACGTGGCGGCGGCGACCGTCGGCGACTACGTCTGGCACGACCTGAACGCCGACGGCATCCAGAACGACGGCGCAGCGGCCGACGTCGGCCTCGCGGGCGTCACCGTCGAGCTCCGCAACGGCGCGACGGTCGTCGACTCCGACGTGACCGACGCCAACGGCGCCTACCAACTCACCGCCGCTCCCGGTTCGTACGACGTCGTCGTGCTCGGCACGTCGGTCCCCGATGGTGCCAACTCGGGCAGCCAGATGACCGCCACCACGGCGTCGTCGATCCCGGTGACGCTGATCTCGAACGAGGTCCGCACCGACGTCGACTTCGGTTACGCGACCACCGCCTCCATCGGCGACACGATCTTCGACGACCTCGACGGTGACGGCATCGAGCAGGCCGGCGAGCCCGGACTCCCGGGTGTGACCGTCGAACTGTTCGACGGGGTCAGCACCGTCACCACCACGACCGGACCGAACGGTGAGTACACGTTCAGCGGCCTGGCGCCCGGCGACTACTCGGTCTCGGTCGTCGCCTCGTCGCTGCCGACCGGTGCACTGGCCACGACCACGACCGACCCGGTCGACGTGACCGTCGAATCGGATGACCTCGTCGACACCGTCGACCTCGGCTTCACGCTGCCGGGCACCATCACCGGCGAGATCTTCGTCGACGCCGACGCCTCGGGCACCCTCGGCGCCGGCGAGAGCAACGTCGCCACCGAACTCGACGTCGACCTGCTCGACGGCGGCGGCTTCGTGGTCGACACCGTCACGACGGTCGGCGGGGTCTACACCTTCACCGACGTCGTTCCGGGCGACTACACGGTCCGTCCGTCGATTCCTGCGGGCTCGTTCCTGACCGTTCCCGATGTCGGCGGCGACGACACGATCGACTCCGACATCGATCCGAGCACCAGCGAATCACACGTCATCACGATGACGAGCGGCGCGGCCATCACCGACGTCGATGCCGGCGTGTACGAACTCGCCACGATCGGCGACACCGTGTTCGTCGACCTCGATGGCAACGGCACACAGACGAGCGACGAACCCGGCCTCGTCGGTGTGGCCGTCGCAGTGCGCGACGCCGGCGGCAACGTGATCGGAAGCGCCACCACCGATGCCGATGGCATCTACTCGGTCGACGTGCTCCCCGGCACTCACACCGTGTCGATCACCGTGCCGAGCGGCTACGCCGCCGGTGTCGGCGGCACCAGCCAGACGGTCACCATCGCCTCGGGCGAAACCGATGACACCGTCGACTTCCCGGTCGTGGGAGCGGGCGAGCTCAGCGGCTCGGTCGTGTACGACGTCGAGAACGACGGCGGCATCGATGCCGACGATCCCGGCCTCGGTGGCATCACCGTCACGGCCACGTGGGACGGCCCCGACGGGCCGGTCGAGTACACCACCACGACCGACTCCGACGGCGCGTACTCGTTCGCCGGACTCCCGCCCGGCGACTTCACGGTCGTCGTCGACCCCACCACGCTGCCCGATGGCATCGTCGACCCGACCGTCGACCCCGACAGCACGGTCGACCTCGAAACCGTCGCGACCGTCGGCGGCGGCACCCCGGCGACCGACATCGACTTCGCCGTCAGCGGCACCGCATCACTCGGCGACAACGTGTTCCTCGACGAGAACCAGAACGGCCGACTCGACCCGGGCGAAACCGGCGTGCCCGGCGTGACCGTGATCGCAACCGTCTCCACCCGCGCTGGAGTGATGACCTACACGACGGTCACCGACAGCAACGGCAACTACGAGTTCACCGACCTCCCGGCCGGCGACTACTCGATCTCGATCGACACCACGACGGTGCCCGCCGGCATGCGGCCGACCGTGGGCACGCTGACGGCCACGCTGGTCATCAACGGCGCCGACGACTCGGTCGACGTGCCGCTCGTGCAGGTCGCCGGACCCGTCGCGATCGACGATGCCGACACCACACAGCCGTCGACCCCGGTCACGATCGCGGTGCTCGACGACGACGACATCCGCGACGGCACGACCGTGACCGTCACCTCGATCACGCAGCCGCCGAACGGGACCGCCATCCTCAACACCGACGGCACCGTCACCTACACACCCAACGACGGCTTCGACGGAACCGACACGTTCGAGTACACGATCTGTGACCTCGGCGGGCTCGAAGCCGCCGGTGACACGCCGGCCAACCGTGCGATCTTCTGCTCGACCGCCTCGGTCGACGTGGTCACGCCGGCTGCCGAGGTCGTCGCCCCGCCGACGACCACGCCGACCGGAACCACGCCGCCGACGACGGTGCCGACCACCCCGACCACGACGCCGACGAGCACGACGACCGGAACCACATCGGACACGCCGAACATCCCTCGTGCCGGTGCCGAGAACGGCTCGATCCAGCTGCTGGGCCTCGGTCTGCTCCTCGTCGGTCTGGCGCTGTGGGCGGTCAGCCGCCGACGCCGTGACGACGACGATGGCTCCGGTGTCTCATCCAGCAACGCCTGGCCGGCGCCGACGCTCTGACCGGAAACGCTCCGACCGGGACGGCGTGATCGGCGCGGCATCGAACATGCCGCGACAGGTCGAGCGTCAGCGGCGGGCCCAGGTGTACGTGCCGGCGATGACGCGGTCGCCGACGCGGAGGGTGCCAGCGGTGTCGACCCAGATGAGTTGACCCGGGTCGAAGAACCAGGCTGAGGTCGTCACGCCGGGAAGCGTGATCACCTCCAGCGAGCTGCCGGCTTCGTCGCCGTTGTTGTTGCCGTAGTCGTCGATCGTGCCGCTCAGCACGGTGTCGGTGCCGACCTCGTGCACGGCGATCTCACCGTCTCGGGCGACACCGGCGAACACCAGGTCGTCGAAATCGTTGGTGAGGCCGAATGGCAGGCTGGACTCGATGGTCAACACACCTTCGGTGTGGTCGAGTGTCGACAACATCCACACGCTGCCGGCCCGGCCGATCGCCGCGATCGAATCGTCGTCGATCCAAACGAGATCCTGGAGGTCGCCGGCTTCGGCGGGCATCCTCAGGTTGGTGAACCTGTCGGTCGCTGCATCGATCACGACCACGGCGCGGCCGTCGCCGACGATCGAGGCGCTCATCGAACCGTCGAGGTTCAGAGCGGGGGCGTATCCGTAGCCGTCGAAGACGAGATCGGGTTCACCCATCTGATCGGTGGGCGGCACGATGTCGGCGGGCATTGGAAGGTCGTCGATCGGGGAGGTCACGATCTGGCCGACGATGGGGGAGCAGCAGCGACTCAGCACGACACGGTCCTCGGCCAGCGAGTAGGCGACGCGGTGCGCCCCGTTCGGGCCGTCGCCGATCGTCGACTCGGCCACCGCCGGACCGTCGAAGATCAACGTCGGGTTGGCATCGTCGGCGTCGAAGAACACCGCATCGCCATCGGTGGTGATCGCCACGAGTGGACGAGTCGACTCGTTGGTCGCAGCCTCCGACTCGGGGTGCGGCGAGATCGGATCGGTCTCGTCTGCTGCCGGTTCGGCGAGTTCGGCGAGGGCGTAGGCCTGGTCCTCGAGGTCTCGAAGTACGGCCCGGCCGTCGGGCAGGACGTGCAGGATGCTGCCGGGTGACTGGCCGACATCGACCGTGCCATCGGGATCGAGATAGATCGGCAAGGACGAGTCTCCGCCGCTGTGGAGCGGTTCGAAGTCGTAGAGCACTCGGCCGTCGGCGAGTTCGTACAGCAGTGGCATGCCTCGCGGTCCGGCCTCGCGGTCGGGGAACGCCCACGACCGGGTGTCGTCGCCGCGCTGTGCCGTGATGGTCAACGTCTGGTCGATGAACTTGGTGCTGAAGAACGTGTCGTCGTCGTTGGTGATCTCGTTGCCGTCCCGGTCGACCCACGGGATCACGACCTCGGCGTCAGGTGCCGGCCGGACCGTGTCGGGACCGCAGCAACCGACTTGAACGAACCCGTCACGCGTCGGCACCTGTTCGGTGTCGCCCGAGAAGTCGAGGCCGACATCGAACTCGATGATCTGGCGACCGGCCTCGGAGCCCGTGATCTCGAACGCTCCCATGCGAGCCGTCTCGCTCTCATCGCGTCGGGTGTACCAGACGTACGCGATGTCGCCCGGGCCCACATCGACCAGGAACGCGCTGCTTGCATCGAAATTGCCGAGGAGTCCAGTGGCGTCGACCGAGGTCGCAGTGTCGTCGTAGATCGTGAAAGTCGGCGGGCCAGCCTCGCCGCCGTCGTTGCCGATCTGCACCAAACGACCGTCGGCGAGATGATCGAACGTGCACACTCGGAAGCCGCCGCATTCGAGTGGGATCGACTCGCCGACGATGGGCGAGACGCCGCCATCCACGACGGTGGTCGTCGGCGCCTGAATGGTCGTCGATGGTTGTGTCGACGGCGCGACCGTGGTCGCAGGCTGGTCGGGGGTGGTCGATGCCGGGAGCGACAGCGGCGTGTCGACAACGGGCGCCGTTGGGTCGGACGCTGCATCGAACGTGGCGATGCGCTCGTTGTCCCGGTCGCGTCCGATCGCGGTGGCGACGACGACTCCTCCGGCAACCAAGGCGACCGCGCTGACCGCGCCGACGATCGTGCGTCGGCGCCGTCGCATAGCGTTCGCTCGTTCCGCCACAGCGGCGAAGTGATGGCTGTTTGCGGACGGGGGCGAGGCGTCGTGGAGTTCGTCGAACATGTCCGTTCCTCTCAACTCGTGGTCGGGTTCAGATCGAAGGCGGTTGGATCGTCGAGGAGTTCACGCAGCTTCGCCAGCCCTCGAGATGTCGCGCTCTTGACCGTGCCGGGCGAGCACTTCAACGCGGTCGCCGTGTCGGCTTCGGAGAGATCGAGCAGATGTCTCAGTACCACCGCCTCGCGCTGACGGCGGGGGAGTGCGCGCAACGCACGGACCAGATCGTTGCGCTGCCGGACGATGGCGAGCGGATGCGTCGGGTCGGTCAGCGAAGGATCGCCGAATCGGATGATCTCGTCGTCGGGCCAACTTCCCCTCAGCGTCCGGCTGCGTCTACGCCACCGATCGATCGCCGCGTTGGTGGCGACCCGCGCCGTCCACGGGATCGGGTGATGCCCCACGCGGTGCCACCGGACCAGCGCCTTCGCCAACGTGTCTTGAGCACAGTCCTCGGCGTCGCCGCGCTCGCCGAGCACGGCATAGGCGGCGCGGTAGGCCACACCGAACATCTCGTCGAAGCGAGCGACGTAGTCCTCGGGGGCCTGCACGCTTGGAGGACGTACGAGATGCTCGAAAGGTTGCCCGTACGGACGGGATTCTTCGATCGGCCGCGTCACGGTCGGCTCAGCTCGTTGGATCTGGACAGGTGCACGGACGCGCGCACCGAGAGATCAGGTGAGAACGAGATCGCCCTGCGGGGTGGCGATCGTGGCGGTGAGACCCGAGTCGCCCTCGGTGACCGGAAGGTCGAGAGCGAGCGCGGTGAGCACCGATCTGACGGTGGCGATGTCGGCGGTGGCGCCGTCCAGACGCTCGAGTCGCAGCCCGGACGGTGCCGTGTCGGCCGGATGGGTGGTGTCGCCCCAGTCGATCAGAAACGGGATCACGCCATCGTGCGTCAGCGGCGGAAGCGTGAGACGCCACCGCAACGTGTCGCCGCCTGGGGGAGTGCGGTTCATGCTGACGATGTCGCCGGGGTCGGAGCCCGAGTAGGCCGCCGCAGCCGCGAGCGACTCGATCGTCTCGCCACGCCCGGGGCGGACAGCGAACGTGACGAGCCTCGGCTCCATGTCGAGAACCACGCCGAACGGTCTCCCGGACTCGGGTTCGGGCTGTCGTGGGTCGGGACCGATGATCTCGAGGTAGGAGTCACCGAACGAGGCGAGGGCATTGCGCGTCCCGCGGTTCGGGTGCGAGCCCCCGATCGCCGGTCGGACACCGGTCGTCAACTCGAACCAGTCGATGCTGGCATCGAGATCTGATACCGCGTACACGAGGTGATCGATGACAGCCATGCCCCATCATCTCACTACGTTCTCCTGCATGAGTGAAACAGAGTTCGCGAACCGGGTAGCGATCGTCACGGGATCATCGAGTGGCATCGGCGAAGAGACCGCCCGTCGGCTCTCCGCCCTCGGCGCAACCGTCGTGGTGAACTCGGCGACGTCGGTCGAAGCCGGGCAGTTGATCTCCGACCAACTCCCCGGTGAATCGACCTACATCCAGGCCGACATCTCCGACCAGGAACAAGGCCACGCGCTGATCGATCAGACCATCGAGAAGTACGGCCAACTCGACTTCTTGATCAACAACGCCGGGTGGACCACCTCGGTTCCGCACGACAAGCTCGACGACCTGACCGACGAGATCTTCCAGAAGACCTTCGACGTCAACGTGTTCGGTACGTGGTGGCTCACGAAGCGTGCGATCCCGCACCTGTTCGAGTCCGACGATCCGGCCATCGTGAACATCACCTCGATCGCCGGTGTCCGCCCCGTCGGATCATCGATGGCCTACTCGATGTCGAAAGCAGCGCTCAACCAGATGACGCAGTTGCTCGCGAAGTCGTATGGCCCGATCCGCGTCAACGCCGTGGCTCCTGGCCTGGTAGCGACGCCGTGGACCGCCGACTGGGACGAGATGCACGCCGCCGTGGCCAAGATGGCGGCGATCCCACGCTCGGCGACCGCCGACGACTGCGCCGAAGCCGTGCTCGCACTGCTGCGCAACAAGTACACCAGCGGCGAGATCTTCGTCGTCGACGGCGCCCTCACGCTCCGTAGCTGAAGTTGATTACATCGCTCCCGGAGCGATGTAATCAACTTGGTCATTTCCATCCGGGATGGAGATGACCAGGTCGGGTCAGGCGGCCGAGCCGAGGCCCGACTTCTCGAGGACGTGGATGCCGCAGGCCGAGCCGAGTCCGATCACGTGCGCCATGCCGACCTTGGCGCCCTCGATCTGACGAGGACCGGCCTCACCACGCAGGTGATGGCACACCTCCCAGATGTTGGCGATACCGGTCGCCGAGATCGGGTGACCCTTCGACTGCAACCCGCCCGACACGTTGACCGGCGTCGAACCGTCACGCCAGGTCGCACCCGAGTTGAAGAAGTCGACCGCTCCGCCCTCCTCGCACAACATCAGGTTGTCGTAGTGGACGAGCTCGGCGGTGGCGAAGCAGTCGTGCAACTCCACGAGATCCATGTCGGCCGGGCCCACGCCCGACAGTTCGTACGCCTGCTTCGCGGCGTTGCGGGTCAGCGTGTTGACGTTCGGAAGCACCTGGCACGCCTCCTCGTACGGATCGGACGTGAGGATCGACGCCGACACCTTGATCGCCCGACGCTGCTGTTCGAGCGACAGCGTGCGCAGCTTCTCGCCGCTCACCACCACCGCAGCGGCGGCACCGTCACAGTTGGCCGAACACATCGGCCGCGTGTTCGGGTAGGCGATCATCATGTCGCCCATGATCTGCTCCAGCGACATCGCCTTCGTGTAGGCCGCCAACGGGTTCAACGTCGAATGCGAATGGTTCTTCTCGCTGATGCGAGCGAACAACTCGAAGTCGGCACGCGACCCCTCGCCGCCGTACTTGTGGTCGTACTCCGTGCCGATCTGCGCGAACAGCGCCGGCATCGTCGCGCTCCCGATACGACCGTCGACGCCGGTCACCGCGCCCACCCGGCCCTTCGGTTCCCACTCGTGCTTCTCGGACGCCGATGCGTTGCCACCGCCACCGAGGAGGCCGGCACCCGCCAGCTTCTCCACGCCGACCGCCAAGCCCATGTCGCACTCGCCGGCCTTGATCGCCATGATCGCCGTCCGCAACGCCGTCGCCCCCGTGGCACACGCGTTCGACACGTTGTACACCGGGATGCCGGTCTGCCCGACCTGCTTCTGCAGCTCCTGGCCGATGCCACCCGAACCCATCAGGTTGCCCGCTGCGAGGATGCCGATGTCGGCCATCGACACGCCACCATCGGCGAGCGCAGCCATCATCGCCTCCGCGCCGAGATCGACGACGTCCTTGTCGAAGTGCTTGCCGAACTTCGTCATGTTGATACCGAGAATGAAGATGTCCATGATCATTTGTCTCGCCTCACCTCGGTCGCGTGGTGGAACCGTCTGATCGGCGAGACGCCAGCCTTGGTCGCTGGCGCTCCCGGCGGCGGCCGCGAGTCGATGTGAGTGTGAGTTCCTTTCGTGGTGTTTGGTCTCGCCTCACCTCGAGTCGGTGCGGTCAGCGTCTGATCGGCGAGACGCCAGCCTTGGTCGCTGGCGCTCCCGGCGGCGGCCGCGAGTCGATGTGAGTGTGAGTTCCTTTCGGGTCTGAGATGCTGGTGTCGTCAGGTGTGAGTTGTCGGGAGAAGAACGCGCCGCAGGGAACGCAGGGAGGCCGAGCGAAGCGAGATGCCGACCGCACGAAGTGTCATGGCTCGAAGCCGTAGCCGATGGCTTCGACGCCGTTGTCGTCGGTGCCGAGCGAGTAGGTGGCGAGGCGAACCTTCATGCCGGTCTGGATGTTCGCCGGGTCGGGATCGACGTTGATGATGTTGCCCTTGACGCTCGTGCCGTCGCAGTCGACGACCGACGCAACGAACGGCACCGGCACACCGGGCGCCGCGAACGCCACGATCGTGAACGCCGTCACCGTGCCCTCCCGAGCGATCGGCACCGTCGTGAACTCCGTCGCGAAACAGGCGGCACACGCATTGCGCCGACCGAAGAAGCGAGCGCCACACGACGTGCACTCCTCGGCAACGAGGTACGGGTCACCGTCGTCGAGCACCAAGTAGTCGACGTGCGGGATCTTCGAGGCGAGCGCGGCATCGGACATGGATGTCACGCTAGTCAGCCGGTGACGGCCGCTTCCGATCCGGGTCGCCGCCCGAGCCGCAGGTTGGCCGTGACCACCGCCGTCGCCACCACGCACACACCGGTCACCGTGCACAAGGCGGTCGTCGTCGACGTCAGGTTGCCGAGCCCCGTGATCACGAGCGGCATCGACATGCCCGAATAGGCCGCCAGATAGAAGGTCGCGCTCAGCGAGCCGCGGTTCGACTCGTCAGCGATCTCCTCGGTGATCGCCAACCCGCTGCCCATCAACACGCCCGACGCCGAACCGAGCAGGATCGCCGCGCCTGGCACGAGCCACCACGCACCGGTCGTGAACGAGACGATGCCGATGCCGTACCCGACGATTCCCATGACCAACGCGACCGGGATCGCCCGGCGCGGGTCGCCGACCCGCTCGACGATCGGCCGGGCGAGCAGCACGACCACCGCCGTCAGCGTGCCGTTGGCTCCCGCCAGCAGTACTTCGGATCCGTCGATCGCATCACGCAGGATCACCGGGAACAGGGCGAAGCTGACCGACGGAAACCCGAACACCCAGATCGCGGCCGGGGCCAGCACGCCGAAGAACTCGGGGCGGGCCGGCACCGGGATACCCAGGCGAGGTCGCAGCGCGACGCCGGGATCACCGGGCTTCGTCTCTGGCACCGGCCACATCAACGCGATCGCAGCCACGCAGGCGGCAGCGTGGATCACGTACGGCCAGACGAGCGCGCCGCCGACGAAGCGATCCCACAGCGCCGAGGTGATCGGCCCGAACCCGAAGCCGACATAGATCACGACGGTCGTCATCGTCGCCAACCGCAAGCGCCGGTCGCGCATCGCAGCCGCCGTCTCGCCATCGGTGCCGCCCATCGACGCGAACGATGTGGCGGCGACCTCGTTGAGCCACGCCGTGCCGACCGACAACATGGCGCCGCTCACGGCTCCGAGCAGGAACCGCCCGGCGAGGAGGGTGGCGAACGAGTCCTGTCCGCCGATGAGCACGAGCGAACCGGCGGCTGACAGCACGGTCGACGGCAACACGAGCGGACGACGACCGAACCGGTCGGACAGCCTCCCGGCGAACAACAGCGCGAGCAGGATCCCGACCACGTACACGCAGAAGATCGCGACCGCTTCGCTGTTCGACAGGTCGAGCCGGTCCTGGTAGCGGAGGATCAAGGGCGTCGAGACGTTGGTTCCCCACGCCACCGCGAACAAGCCGGCGGCGAGTCGTCGCACGTCGCCGCTCACCACCTCACTCTGCCACGCTGATCACTGCGGCAGCGTCGTCGGGCCGACACCGGTGGAGCGACGGCGCGCGTCGATGTTCAGTGAGTCGCCACGCAGAACTCGTTGCCTTCGGGGTCGGTCAGCGTGGTCCACCGGACGCCCCACTCGTCCTTGTCGTGCACGACGCTCGCGCCGAGCCCGACGAGCCGTTCGACTTCCGCGGCGCGGTCCTCGGCATCGAGATCGAGGTGCGTGCGATTCTTCACCGTCTTGCCTTCGGGCACCTTGATGAACATGAAGGCCGGTGCTCCGGGCGTCGGGTTCGTCCGCCCGATCGAGGCGAAGAAGATGCCGGTGCCTCCGTCGTCGGGATCGACCGGGCGTCCGAGTGCTTCGGCCCAGAAGGCGGCGAGGGTCTGTGCGTTCTCGCAGTCGAAGGTGATGGCGGCGATGCCGAGGCTCATGGTGATGGTGCTTTCTCGTGTGGTGCTCGAGTCGAGCGGGTTGGGAACGATGGGTCAGGCGGATGCCGAACCCGGAACGATGGGCCAGCAGATCTCGGTGCGGAGCTGTTCGGGCGGGAGCAGTTCGTGCGTGTCCGGGTCGGTGCTCACCACGTAGTGCTCGCGGACCGGGAGGTCGGCCGACGTCGCGTGGCGCGCCACCCACGCGCCGAGGAGACGGTAGGTGTCGCCGATCGTGTCGTAGCCGCCGATGTGCGTTGCGACGGCGCACGTCGCCGCCGGGATCAGTGTCAGGACGACGCCGGTGTCGTGCACGCCGCTCGGGATCGGTATCGGCGCCGCGATCGGGACGTAGGCCTCGACCGGCTCCTGGTCGGTGTCGACCGCTGCCGGATAGCGCGCCGAACCCGACCCGGTCGGGATCGCCCCACTCATGTCGACGGCGGCGAACAGAGCGGCGTAGGCACCGTCGAGGAACGTCGCGTAGTCGCTCTCGTCGACGAACCCCGAGAACGCGAGCGCATGGGTCGCCGCCTCGTCGCGCACGTGGACCGGTGTGTGGAGCGACGGTCGATCGATCGCTTCCTGGAGTTCGTCGACGATGCGCGTCACCTCGTCGAGGCGGCGGCGCATGTCGGCTTCGTGTTCGGCGATCACCTTCTTCGTCACGTCGGGATCGCGGGCCCCGACGATCTCGGCGATGTCACGCAGCGGCACGTCGAGATCGCGCAGCCGCTTGATGATGACGGCGTCGGCCAGTTGTGAGACCCGGTACGACCGGTATCCCGACGACGGGTCGACCGAGTCGGGCACCAGCAGACCTTGCTCGTGGTACGAGCGCAGCGCTTTGACCGACACGAGCGACGCTCGCGAGAACATGCCGATCGACATGAGCGGATCGGTGTCGTCGAGATGTCGGTCGGAGTTCGGTGTTGCGGCGGGCACGTGACCCAGCTTTCACCCTCCCCCTGGGGGAGAGTCAAGGCCCCGTTCGCGACGATCTGTTGGAGCCGGGCTTCAGGCGGACGGTGCGAGTTCGACGAGCCAGGCGGGCAGCCGCGTCGGTCGCCCGGCGGTGGTGGTGCAGCCGTGCACGGTGGCCCCACTCGTCCGCACCTCACCGTCGACGGTGATCAGGTAGTTCATCTGGAACGTCGCTCGCGTCGCTGCAGCCAGGTGGAGGTGGACGGTCATCACGTCGTCGAACCGGCACGGCTGGCGATACGTCACGAACGACTCGAGCACCGGCGACTCCAACCCGTCGTCACGCCACTGGGTGAACGGGTGGCCGATGTGAGCCAGGTACGCGACACGCGATTCCTCGAAGTACGCGAGGTAGTTCGAGTGGTGCACGATGCCCATCGCATCGGTCTCGACGAAGCGCACCCGGATCTGATGCGTGAACTCGTAGTCGTTCGGGTCGGTCGTTGGTTCGACGGAAAGACGCACGCTGCGAGTCTGGCGCACTTGCTTGAATGATGTCGTGACCCCGGCGATCCAACTGCTCGACGACCACGGCCTGCGTTACGAGGTGCACGAGTACGAGCGTGGTGACGAACTCCGCGACTTCGGACGCGAAGCCGCCGAGGCACTCGGGCTTCCGTTCGACCAGGTCTTCAAGACGCTGCTCGTCGACGTCGAGGGCGGCACGCACGGCGATCGAGTCGTCGTGGTCGTCATCCCGGTGAGCTGCATGGTGTCGATGAAACTCGTCGCCGCTGCGGCCGGCGCCAAGAAGGCGTCGATGTGCGACCCGGCGGTCGCCGAGCGCATCACCGGCTACGTCGTCGGTGGGATCAGCCCGCTCGGTCAACGCAAACGGCTCCCGACGATCCTGGACGAGACGGTCGAACTCTTCGACACGGTCTACGTGAGCGGCGGAAAACGCGGACTCGACATCGGCGTCGCACCCACCGACCTCGCCAGCCTCCTCGACGCCACCATCGCCCCCATCACCGCCTGACCAACCACAGTTGATGACATCGCTCCCGGAGCGATGTCATCAACTTCGGCATTGCCGGACGGTCGTGTCAGCGGGCGGGATGGCGGAGCAGTGCCTCGATGCGGGCGACTCGCGTGCGGGCAGGAGGGTGACTCGCTGCGATCCGAGCCCGCCACCCGATCGGACGCGGCACATGAGCACCCGCCAGGACCCGCCGCAACGCGCTCGCCAACTCCCGACCGAATCCCATCGCCACCGCACGCTGATCGGCCTCGAACTCGGCTTCGTGACCGACGATGTTGGCCAGCGCGTCGGCCGCACGCAGCCCGGCCGTGAAGATCCACGACGCGCCGCGCATCAACGACGCCACGACCGTGCTCGCCGCGTCGACCAACGGCGACCGCTCCCCGAAGCTCCGTGACGCCGCCACCGCGACGTTCTCGAGGTAGAACCCGACCCGAGCGAGCAGCAGCGGGGGAGCGGAGAGCCAGTGTCCGATCGTGATCGACACGGTGTGCAGACCGAGATGATGGCTGATCTCGTGCGCCAGCACGCCCTGCAACTCGGCTCGCGACAACCGCTCGATCGCGAACGTGGTCACCACCACCAGATGGCCACCGCACGCGAACGCGTTCAACTCGTCGGAATCGACGATCCTGACCACGTAGCGATCGGGCGACAGTGAATTGGCCTCGGCGATCGCCGTCCAGAGCGGCTCGATGGTGTCGGCTTCGCTCGGCGTCGGACGCCTCGCACCCAGCAGGGGAGTGAGGACCGACACCTGGAACGGACGGATGAACAACAACGACCCCAGCGCGGCGAACACCAGCACGACCCACCGAAACGCAAGCGGGGTGAGCCATCCCACCGGCAGCCACATCACGTACAACGCGAGCAACGAGAAGGGCACCATCGCCAGCACCGGAACGATCGCCCACACCGCGCTCCGTTCGACCTTGCGGCCTCGCGGCGTCACAGAGGTCGCCGAGCGGGCCATGACCAGCCAGGATAGGAACTTCTGCGGGCCGGAATGCCCGAAATGTGGCACGCCAGAAGATTCAAGTTCTGATCTGCATCGGTCGATACACCCTCAACGGGTGCGTTTGTGGGTTGGATGAACGCGAAACTCCCGACAGGGATCAGAACAGGACTCGAGTGCACGACCAGATGACAGATCAGGGCAAGGTACGCCAACTCCTCGACGACGCTGCCGCACAGCGAGCCACCGATCCGATGGCCGCCCGGAAGCTCGCGCTCGACGCTCGCGTGGTCGCACGCGCGTCGGGACTCGACGCCGAAGAAGCCGAAGCGCTGTACCAACTCGCCTCCATCTGCCACCAGCACGGCCAGACCGACGACGCCTTCGCCATGGCATCCGAAGCCGTGTCGCTCGTCGACGACGCCGAACCCTCACTCACCCTCGCCTGGTCACTCCACCTCATCGGCGTCGTCCACTACCAAGCCAGCAACTTCGCCGCTGCCCTCGAACAGTGCCTGCAAGCGATACAGGTGTACCGAGCCACCGGCGACCAGATCAACGAAGGCAAGATCCTCCACACGATCGCCGCGATCTACCAATCGATGGGCGACTACGACCGAGCCATCACGACCTACGAGAACGCGCTCGCCATCAATGAACCCCTCGGCCGCCGCGACCTCGACGCAATGGTCATGGGCAACCTCGCCCGCATCCGCGGCCGCCGAGGCGAGTACCTCCCCGCCGTCAGCCTTGGACGCAAAGCCGTCGAACTCGCACGCGAACACGCACCGCACCTCGTCGGCGGACTCCTCGCCGATCTCGCCGAGGCCTACGTCGGCGTCGCCGACCACGCCAGCGCCGCGCTCTGCTTCGCCGAGGCTCGAGCCGACTGGGAATACCGGACCGCCGGTGGCGCCGAACTCGCCCCGACCGAACAACTCGGGGTGCTCGTCTCGGAAGGCCGAGTCGCACTCCGCAGCGGCCAGATCGACGAAGCGATCGCCGCACTGTCGGCCGCACTCGACCTCGCCGACCGCACCGACATGCGCGAGAGCGAACTCGAGATCCACGATCACCTCGCCACCGCCTACAAACAGGCCGGCCGCTTCACCGAAGCACTCGAACACCGCGAACGACACTTCGCCCTCCACCGCGAGATCTTCACCGACGCCGCCGACCTCCGCCTCCGCACGCTGCAGGTCGCCCACGACAACCAGACCGCCCGGCACCGCGCCGAGATCACCCGCCTCCAGACCACCGAACTGATCGCCACGTTCGCCGCCGACCACGCCGACGCCGACGCCTACCACCTCGAAGCATTCGAACGCCTCGCCGCCCTCGCCGAGTTCCGCGGCGGCAACACCACCAAACACACCGACGGCGTCGGCGACCTCGCCGCCGAGATCGGCCACGCCATCGGCCAACCACCCGAATGGTGCGAACGACTCCGCCTCGCCGCCCGACTCCACGACATCGGCAAGGTCGCCATCGCCGACAACGTGCTCCTCAAGCCCGGCCCGCTCACCATCGAAGAATTCGACCAGGTCAAACAGCACACCGTGCTCGGCAAACGCCTCCTGTCCGGCGTGTCGACCGACCTCTTCCAACTCGCCGCCGAAGCCGCCTGGACCCACCACGAATGGTGGGACGGCACCGGCTACCCCAACGGACTCTCCGGATCGTCGATCGCCCTCTCCGGCCGCATCGTCGCCATCGCCGACGTGTTCGACTCGCTCTCGACCCGCCGCATCTACAAACGCGAATGGGACCTCGAAGAAGCCGTCAAATTCGTCGCATCCGGAAGCGGCGCCCAATTCGAACCCGCACTCGTCGACGCCTTCGTCAAGGTCATGGTCGCCCGCAACCCCACCCTGCGCGCCGAAGAGATGTACTGAGCCGTCATGCTTTTCAGCGGCTCATTGCAGGCCCTGTGGTTGCGGACCGTTGATCGCCGCTGAGCCAGGCTTGGTCGCTGGCGCTCCCGGCGCCGGCCGCGACGCACTTCGGCGGCTCATCGTCATGCTTTTCAGCGGCTCACCGCGGGCCCTGTGGTTTGCTGATTGTTGATCGCCGCTGAGCCAGGCTTGGTCGCTGGCGCTCCCTGCGCCGGCCGCGACGCACTTCAGCGGCTCATCGCGGGCTCTGTGGTTGCGGACCGTTGATCGCGCTGAGCCAGGCTCTGCAACCTGGTTATTTCCATCCGGGATGGGAATCACCAGGTCGTTCTCGGCTCGGGGGGTGCGCGCCGCCGATCTACACTCCCGACGATGGGGACGACGCGCGAGGAACGGATCGAGACGCGCACCAGGAACGAGAAATGGCAGAACGCGCCACTGCGCATCGAGATGCTCGAATGCATCAACTGCGATGCCTGCCTGCGCCACTGCCCTCCGAACTTCGGCGCCATCTTCAACCACGGCGCCGACGTCGTCATCATCCCGGAGCTCTGCAGCGGATGCGACAAGTGCCTTCCCGCGTGCCCCGTCGACTGCATCTACCCCGACCCCGACTGGCAGCCCGCCAACGTCCCCGACGACTGGTGGACCCTTCCGCTCTCGTCGCACGACCCCTACTGAGACGGGCCGGTGCGTCGAGCTGTGACGGATCGTTGACGAGATGTTGAAATCGTGAAGATCTCGGAACGTCTCGATGGCGATGCCCGGTGACCGGAACGGTCCTTGTAGACAATGGGGATGAGTGACCAAACCGTGATGGAAGGGTGTGAACCGTTTTCGCACGTCGGCAACGGACCGGTCGGAGTGCTCGTCCTCCACGGCTTCACCGGCAACCCCTCCTCGATGACCACGCAGGCCACCGCATTCGCCGCGGCCGATCTCCACGTCGAACAACCCCGGCTCCCCGGACACGGCACCACGCTCGCCGACATGCAGACCACCGACTGGTCCGACTGGTCGGGGGAAGCCGCCGCCGCGTACGACCGGCTCGCCGAGCGCGCCGAGCAGATCGTCGTCATCGGCCTGAGCATGGGCGGCACGCTCACCCTCTGGACCGGACTGCAACGGCTCGACGACCCGCGCCTGCGCGGACTCATCTGCGTCAACGCGGCCACCATGCCGCAGCCCGCCGACGTCGTCGAGATGGTGCAGGAGATGATCGACGAAGGAAACGAGGTCATGCCCGGCATCGGCTCCGACATCGCCGACCCCGACGTCGTCGAGATCGCCTACGAGGGCACACCGCTGCGTCAACTGCTGTCGCTCACCAACGACGGGCTCGCGCCCATCGCCGACCGCTACGGCGAACTGCAAATGCCGATCCTGATCTTCTCGTCGACCGACGACCACGTCGTCCCGGCAGACAACAGCGCACACCTCCGAGACACCGCCGGCGGCCCCGTCGAGTTCGTCACGCTCGAACGCAGCTACCACGTCGCCACCCAGGACTACGACCGCGACCTCATCAGCGAGCGCAGTCTCGAATTCATCGAACGAGTCACCGACTGATGATGACGTCGCTCGTCGCCTCGATCCCCAGCCCGTCGTTCAACTCGATCGACCTCGGGCCGCTCAGCCTCAACATCTACGGCCTGATGATCGCGCTCGGCGTCGTCGCCGCTGTCGCGCTCATGGGTCGGCGGTTCGTCGACCGTGGCGTCGGCACCACCGACGACGCGAGTTCGATCGCGATCTGGGCCGTCATCGCCGGCGTCATCGGCGCCCGGCTCTACCACGTCGCCACCGACTGGGAACGCTTCGAGAACAACTACCAGAACATCCCGAAGCTCTGGGAAGGCGGCCTCGGCATCCCCGGCGGACTGCTGTTCGGCATCCCCGTCGGGCTCTACCTCGCTCGTGAGAAGGGCGTCGGCATCGCAGCGGCGGCCACGTGCGCCGCGCCGGCCATCCCGCTCGCGCAAGCGATCGGCCGCCTCGGCAACTACTTCAACCAAGAGCTCTACGGGCGGGCGACCGACCTGCCGTGGGCGCTCGAGATCGACGCCGACCACCTCGTCCGCAACCCGGCCACCGGCGAGTTCTTCGAGCTCGGCACCACGTTCCATCCGACATTCCTCTACGAACTCCTGTGGAGTCTCGGCATCGTCGCCGTCCTGCTCTTCATCGACCGTCGCCGAGCGAACGGCGAACGCCCACCCGCCAACGGCTCACTCATGGGTCTCTACCTCGCCGGGTACGGACTCGGTCGATTCTGGGTCGAAGGGCTGCGCGTCGACCCGGCCGACGAGATCGGCCCGTTCCGCTGGAACCAGTGGGTCGCCCTCGCCGGCATCGTCGGCGGTCTCGCCCTGTGGGCCGCGTTGCGCAACCGTCCCGCCGCCGAGCGCCCAGCTGCCGACGACGATCCGCTCGACGACGACCGCCACGAACAACTCGACCTCAGCGACGTCGTGAGCGTCCCCGCCGACAGCGACGCGGACGACTCCGCTTCGACCACCGACGACTGACCGACGACGATCACGCCGCTCCCGGAGCGACGTCATCGACCAGTCCAGACCTGTTCGACCTGTCGAGGCTTGTCGAGGCGTCGCGGACCGGCTGGCGTGGTGTCAAACGTCGGTAGCGTGCTGGCGTCAACGTGGACAGGGGAGTCATGTCGAAGATCGTTCGTCTGGTGCAAGAGCACGCCGAAGTCGTCGTCGACGTGTCGACCGGTGCGCCGAACATCGTCCACTGGGGAGCGCCACTCGGTGACCACGCCGACGCCGACGCGATCGCTCGGGCGCTCGACCGGCCGGTCGTGCACGGCAGCCTCGACACGGTCGCGCCGATCACGGTGGTGCCCGAGCACGGGTCGGGCTTCCCCGGTCGTCCCGGACTGAACGGACGACGAGGGGGCGGCCGCTCGTGGGCCCCCAGGTTCGTCACGCAGACCCACTCGCACATCGGCAACACCGTCATCGTCGACGCCATCGACGAGGTCGCCGGACTCGCGCTGACCACCAACATCACCCTCGACCACGCCCTCCGGGTCAACGTCACGCTCGAGAACATCGGCGACCGTCGCTACTCGCTCGACTCGCTCGTCGTCACCGTGCCGCTCCCCGAACACGCCGATGAACTCCTCACGTTCGACGGCCGGTGGGCGCGCGAGTTCCATCCCGTCCGCCGAGACTGGACCAGCGGGTCGATGCTCGTGGAGAACCGGCGCGGTCGAACGTCGCACGAGGCGGTGCCGACCGTGTTCGCCGGTCGGCGCGGGTTCGGCGAGTGGCACGGTGACGTGTGGGGCGTCCACGTCGCCTGGTCGGGCAACCACCAGCTGTACGCCGAACGGCTGCCCGACGGTCGGCGATACGTCCAAGGCGGCGAGCTGCTCCACCCGGGCGAAGTCGTGCTCGAACCCGGCGACACCTACACCACACCCGACGTCGTCGGCGTCCACTCGCCCGACGGGCTCACGGCCGCCACATGGGGCTACCACCGCTCGATCCGCAGCCTCCGTGTGCATCCCACCACGCCGCGGCCCGTGCTGCTCAACACGTGGGAAGCGGTCTACTTCGACCACGACATCGACAGACTCCGCGCACTCGCGTCGACCGCTGCCGACCTCGGCATCGAACGCTTCGTCCTCGACGACGGTTGGTTCGGTTCACGCCGCGACGACCGCAGCGGGCTCGGCGACTGGTTCGTCTCCGACGACGTGTACCCCGACGGGCTCGGCCCGCTCATCGATCACGTCACCGGACTCGGCATGGAGTTCGGCATCTGGGTCGAACCCGAGATGGTCAACCCCGACAGCGACCTCTTCCGCGACCATCCCGACTGGGCGCTGGTCACGCCCGACTACGAGCCGGTGCTCGGCCGGCGGCAACTCGTGCTCGATCTCGCCAACCCTGCCGCCTTCGATCACGTCCTGGGACAACTCGACGCACTCCTGCGGGACCATCGCATCTCGTTCGTCAAATGGGACATGAACCGCGACCACGTCCACGGCTCGGGAGTCGACGGCGCAGCAGGATCGCGGGCGCAGACGCTGGCGGTGTACCGGCTCGTCGACGAGCTTCGTACCCGCCATCCGACGGTCGAGATCGAATCGTGTGCGAGCGGTGGCGGGCGGATCGACCACGAGATCCTTCGCCGCACCGAGCGAGTCTGGACGAGCGACTGCAACGACGCGCTCGAACGCCAGACCATCCAGCGTGGTGCCTCGATGCTGATCCCGCCCGAGGTGATGGGCGCCCACATCGGCCCGCCGAGGGCGCACACCACCGGGCGCACACAGACGCTGTCGTTCCGGGCGGCGACCGCGATGTTCGGTCACCTCGGCGTCGAATGGGACATCACCCGCTTGTCGGATGACGAGTCGGCGGGTCTGCGGTCGGTCATCGCGATGTACAAGGAGTACCGCGGGCTGCTGCACAGCGGTGACGTCGTCCGCTTCGACACCGACGAGGGATACGTCGCACACGGTGTGTACGCGCCCGATCGCTCGGAGGGCATCGTGTCGTTCGCCCAACTCACCACCACGCAGAGCCTGATGTCGCCGCCGTTGCGGCTGCCCGGCCTCGACGCCGAGGAGTCGTATCGCGTCGAGCATCTTCGACTCCCGCGCGAACGCTGGGGGAGCGCCGGCGCCCAGCCCGGGTGGTTGGCGGACAAGGGTGGCGTCGTGCTCACCGGACGACAGTTGGCCACCCACGGCATCCGACCTCCGACCCTGCACCCGGAGTCGGCCGTGCTCTTCACCCTGACCAGGCTGTAGTCGCTGCGCATCGGTCGCTCGGAGGCCGGTCGCCTCGGGCCTTCGCTCGCGTTGCTCGACCCGACGCGGCCAAGACTGGATGTTGGCATCTCCTGCCGCGCGGAATCTGTTCGATGAGTCGGTGCGTCTGATCTAGCTTGCGGGAGGTGGGGGATCAGCGATCGCCGAGCAAGTGGTGGGCACTCGGTGCGCTGCTGCCGCTCGTGCCGTTCGCCCTCATCGGCCGTCTCGCTCCCACGCACCTGCTCAGTCGGCTCTACTTCTCCGGCGACCCGTGTCGCTGGGAGGTCGCGGCACACGGCGGGTTCGAAGCGTTCGTCGACAGCGGCCTCGAGTGTGAGGCATTCATCCGCTCGGACGCGTCCGCTGCGCTCTTCGACCCGAGCGGTCTCGACGACGTGCGTGGCGCGCTCGTGCTCGACCTCGCGTTCGCCGCGACGTTCGCCGTCGTCGGCTTCCTCCTGCTGAGGGCAGGGCACCGTCACTGGGCGCCCCGCCGACGTCGCGGCGACCGGTGGCTGTGGCGACACATGCCGAAGATCGCGGTCGCCGCCGGACTGCTCGACCTCGTCGAAACGAGCGGGCAGCTCGTCTGGCTCGATCGTCGCCCACCCGAACTCGTCACCTGGCTGATCGCGTCGATCGCCTGGTGGAAGTGGGCCATGTACGCGCTCGCGCTCGTCGGGTTCTTCGGCCTCGTCCTCGGACCCGTCACCGCCCGCGGCATCCGACCGGTGATGAACAAGCTGCTCGGACTCGTCGATCGCGTCTTCGACGACGGGGTACCGATCGATGCCACGCCGCCCGACCGTGTCACGCGTCCCGAACCGGAAGAACGACTGGGCATCACCGCGTCAGGCGGAGGCATCCGATCGGCGGCCGTGATGGCCGGTCTCTTCAAGGGCCTGGCGCGTGACGGGACGCTGCAGCGAGCAACCTGGCTCCACGCCGTGTCGGGCGGAGGATTCACCTCGGGCGGTTGGCGCGCGTCGAGCGTCGCTCGTGACGAGGTCGACCTGTTCTCCGATCGTCCACCGCCAGACCCGCGAGGCAGCACGTCACACCCGTGGATGACGAGCTTGCGCACGCGGCGGCGCTACCTCGACAACGGCACCTGGTCGATCGTGGGTGGAGTGATCGGTGTCGTCGTGCGCACCATCATCGTGCTCGGCAGCGTCGTCGCAGCGGCGGTGCTCGTCGGCTGGGCGGTCGGATGGCTGACCGGGTCGGCAGCCATCCATCCCGGATTCTCCAACCGTCTCGACCCGACCGAATTCGCCGACCTGTACACGTGGCGTCTCGTGCTTCCCGGTCTCGTCCCGGTCGCGATCGCCGTCGGCGTGTTCGTCTGGAGCCGAACCAGTCCCGATCAGCGACTGCGCAAACAGGCCGACGGATTCTCGATCGCCCTCGGTTCGCTGGGCGTGTTGCTGCTCGTGTTGCTCGTTGCGATTCCGATCGGCATCTGGGTCGGCCGACCGTTGCTCGATTCCGGCCTCGACGCCAGCACCGACACGCCCGGCAGCGGCGCCGAGTCGAGTGCCCGGTGGGTCGGCCTGTTCTCCTCGGCGGGGCTCGCCGCCGCGGTGTGGCGAATGCTGCAGGCCGAGGTCACGCGACGTTGGAGTCGACTCGGCGGTGTCTTTCTCGTCGTCGGGCTGCTCGCGCTCGCCGGCAAGGTCGCCGACGATCGAGCGAACGGCGAGGGTTTCTTCAGCGTCTGGTGGGTGCCGGTCGTGGCGGTCGCGTGGCTGGTGTTCGCCGACGTGTTCCCGAGCCACCGCCTCACCCTCAACGGCATCTACCGCAAGCGCCTCGCCGAGACCTTCCTGCTCGGACGTGGCGACACGCCACCGCTCGACACGATCCCGTACAGCCAGGAGCCGGTGTGGCCGTACTATGCCGGCGCCGACGGCCCCGAACTCGTTCTGTGCGGCACCGCACAGTCGACCCGACTCGAACTCGGCGGACTCCCGGCGCTCGGCTTCGCGTTCCGCCCGTCAGGAGTCAGTCTGTACGGCAACGATCACGGGTTCCCGACGTCGCGGTATCCGACGGGTTCGTCGTGGCAGGGATTTCCTCGCCGATGGACGGTGTCGCGCTCGATGGCGCTGGCGGGAGCGGCGTTCTCGTCCGCGATGGGTCGACAGTCGTACGGCTCGACCAACGCGCTGCTCGCCGCGGTCAACCTGCGCCTCGGCATGTGGGTCCCCAATCCCCGCCGCCACGACTGGTTCGACAGCGACACGCCCGACCGCAACGGCGTGCCGTACCCGCCGCCGCGCGTCCACCTCGGCTACTTCGTGAAAGAACTGTTCAATCGGTACGACGCCCGCGACGACGCCTTCGTCTACGTCACCGACGGCGGCCACCGAGACAACCTCGGGGTCGTGGAACAACTCCGAGAGCATCCCGACCGGATGATCATCCTCGACGCGAGCGGCGACCAGCGTGGTGGTTTCGGCACGATGCGCCAAGCGATCGCTCTGGCCGATGTCGAACTCGACGTACAGATCGACCTCGACTGGGAACCGCTGCTCTGGCCGGAACACGACGTCCCGCAGGACTGCATCACGACCGGTACCGCCCGCTTCCGTGACGGCAGTGGGCACGAAACTGCGATCGTCTACGCCAAGGCGCAGGTGTGCGACACGACGCCGGCGTCGCTTCGCCAGTTCGGCGCCACCGATCCCCGCTTCCCCGATTACTCGACCGGTGATCAGTTCCTCACCGAAGAGCAGTGGGACCGGCTCGTGGAATTCGGTGGACACATGGCCGACCGGATCCGTACGTTCATCTCGTGACGCTGACGTATCGAGTCCCGACCGACGACGATTTCGATGCGCTGTTGCGGCGCGACGAGGAAGCCTTCGGTGACGTGTTCGACGATGCTGCTCGCCTCGCAGCGCGTGACGCCGTCGATCTCGACCGGTTTCGGATGGTGCTCGACGGCCGCGACGTGGTCGGGCTGGCGGGCAGCTTCGAGATGGAGCTCACCCTTCCCGGCCTCGCGGTGGTTCCGCTCGGCGGCACGACCTGGGTGTCGGTGGCGCCGACGCACCGCCGCCAAGGGATCCTGCGTCGACTGCTCGACGACGTCCACCGCGACATCGCCGATCGAGGCGCGCCGATCGCCGGGCTGATCTCGAGCGAGGGCGGCATCTACGAGCGCTTCGGCTACGGCATTGCCACGCGATCTCGGGTCACCACGATCGACCGTCGTCTCGTGTCGATCGCTCCTGACTTCGTGCCAGCGCCTGGCTCGGTCCGCTTGGTCGATCCGATGGAACTCGTCGACGAACTGGTCGAGATCCACACGCGGTATCGCCGTGCCCGCGCCGGCGAGGTCGATCGAAGTGGCGCGGTGATGAAGCGTCGGCTTCATCGACTCGGTGCCGGTGTGCGCTGCGCGCTGCACGCGGACGGGTATGCGCTGTGGAAGATCGTGAGCAACTGGGGCAATGCCGAACCGCAGCACCGTCTCGATCTCGGCGAACTGACCGCGTGCACGGCCGACGCTCATGTCGCGCTCTGGCACGTGGTGTTGTCGCACGACCTCGTCGGGCCGATCCGTTCGGAACAGGCGATCGGGCTCGACGATCCGTTGCCGTACCTGCTCACCGATCAACGAGCGGTCCGGACCGACGCGGTGCACGACATGTTGTGGCTGCGACCCGACGACGTCGGTCGGCTGTTCGCCGAGCGCAGCTATCGCGTCGACGACACGTTCGTCATCGAAGTGAACGACACCGGCGAGCGCTGGCGGGTGACGGCGGATGATGCCGAGCCGACCGACACCGCCGCCGACCTCGTCTCCACACGTGCGGGTCTCGGCTCGCTGCTGCTCGGCGGCACGTCGGTCACCGAACTCGCCCGCGGCCGCCGCGTCGAGATCGACCCGGCCCTGCTGGGGCGCGCCGACGCCTTCTTCGGCTGGTCCCCAACCCCCCGCTGCACCACCATGTTCTGACGGAAGACCGAGGGTGATTTCTGCCCAGGCTCGATGTGTACGCGTGAGGGTGATTCCTGCCCAGGCAAATTGTCGTCGCGTGGGGGTGATTTCTGCCCAGGCCAAATGTCGTCGCGTGGGGGTGATTTCTGCCCAGGCTCGATGTGTACGCGTGGGGGTGATTTTTGCCCAGGCTCGATGTGGTCGCGTGGGGGTGATTTCTGCCCAGGCTCGATGTGTACGCGTGGGGGTGATTTTTGGCCTGGCTCGATGTGGTCGCTTGTCAGGTGCGGACGGGGCGGGCGAGGCCGCGGTAGCGGACCGGGCGTTCGTCGAGTTCTTCGAGGTAGTGCGCGGTCCAGCCTGCGGTTCGGGCGATGGCGAACAACGGGGTGTCGGCCGGGAAGCCGCCCACGAAGTGCAGCGCGCCGAGCGCCAGGTCGATGTTGGGATGCTGCGGCACCGACGCTCCCGCCTCGACGAGCAGCGACTCGACGATCGGGAGACGGCGCTGTGGATCGGGGAGTTGCCGCACCTTGCCGAGCAACAGATCGAACCGCGGGTCACGCTGTCGATAGATCTTGTGTCCGAACCCTGCGATCCGTTGCCGTGCAGCGCGAAGTTCGTCGAGCACGACGCGCGCCCCGCGCTCCTCGGCATCGACGAGCAGATCGTGGGCGAAACGCGCCGCCGATCCGTGCAGCGCACCTTCGACCGTTGCCAACCCAGCGAGCATCGCCGCACCCGGTGACGAGCGAACCGACGCAGCGACTCGCACCGCCAACGTGCTCGTGGCCAACTCGTGGTCGGCCAACAGCACGAGGGCCGAGTTGACCGCCTCGACCAGTTCGGTCGGGGGATCCGGGTGCCACGTGCGCGTCAGGCGACGTGCGAACGTTCCGGTGGTCTCGGCATTGCCGAAGTGCGGCGGGATCGAGGCGAGGAATGCCCTGGCGAACTCGGGCGCGTCGTCGTTGGGGCCCGACCGGATCAACGCCGTGGCGAGCACCATCAGCTCGGTCACGTCGAGGTGCTGTGACGCCTCGATGCCGTCGACCGCCCGCCACACCGGCGTCGAACGGGGGAGTGACCGGGTCCACAGCAGTTCGGCAACACGCTCGAACGGCTCGTCGATCAGCGACTCGACCGACCGGTTGCGGTAGGAGAGGCCGTCCTCGTTGAGCTGAGTGACCGAACTGGCGATGAGGACGTCGATCGTCGGCGGCGGTGCTTTCGACACCCGCTTGCTGCGCGTGTTCAACGCGTCGAGTTCGGCGACGTCGAACAGGGAGGCGCGCCCGTCGGCGGCCGTGACACGGCTCACGCGGCCGCGACTTACGTAGGCGTAGAGCGTCGGCAGCGACACGCCGAGACGGCGGGCTGCTTCGGGAGCTCGGACGAAGGTGGTCACGTGTCCACTCTGACCCACCGCGGCGCGTAGATCAACGTTGATTCGGTCAACGTTGACGCGTCGAGCATCGGCGTCGCGCCGACGAGCGTCTCGCTCGGGTCAGACGCCGAGTGCCGCTGCCATCGCTCGAGTGCCGGCGACCAGCGCCTCCGACTGAGCTTCGCTGAGCGGGAAGAAGGCGTTCAGCAACATCGTGTTCGTCGCCTCCTCGGCCGCTGCCATGCGCTCGTCGCCGTCGATCGGTACCGCGGGCGCTTCCTCCCAGCCGAACATCGCGACGTCGCCGGGACGCTTGATGGCGTGGGCCTGCGCATCGGTCAGCCCGTTCGCGAGCACGGCGCACAGATGAGCGCTGCCACGGAGTTCGCGGAGCACCGCAGCTTTCTGCATCGCGCATGCCGCCGGCTCGTCGGCGCAGTTCATGCCGGAGATGCCGGCGAACAGCGGGAGGCCCGCCGGGCTGGCCGCGCTGATGACGACGTCGGCTGCCTCGATGTACGCCTCGAGCCCGTCGAGCCCGGCGAAGTGTTCGGCGCCGCGCTTGCCGCACTCGTCGAAATAGGCCTGCGCACAGGTCAGCGGGTCGATGGTCTGCTTCGCGCTGTTGTAGATCTTGTCGATCAGCGACGGGTGAAAGTAGCCGAACGCCGACGACACGACCGCCGCCGACACGTCGCCGAGCACTCCGGCACGGCCGAGCACGTAGAAGCGGAAACCGTCGAGCCCCAGTTCCTTGCCGGCCGCCACCGTCTTCGGGTCGAAGTAGAACGCCGCGCCGATGTTTCCCGTCGGGCCGGCGATGGTGGTGATGGTGTCTTCGGGAGTCATCACGCCATCGTTGTGCATGGCGACCCACGCGGTCGAAACGAAGCCGGGCCTCCGAATCGGGGCCCAGATAGCCTCACCCGCTGTGACGTCTCCAGAACCCACTCGAATCACGCCGGAGGCGGTGGCCAAAGTGGCAAGCCTCGCTCGGCTCACGTTGACCGACGACGAGTTGCACCAGGCGACCGATGAGTTGGGCGCGATGCTCGACCACTTCGCCGACATCGATGCACTCGATCTCGACGACGTCGAGCCGATGATGCAGCCGACACCGCTCGCCAACGTCATGCGTGACGACGTCGTCGGGGTGATGCTCGACCGCGACGAAGTGCTCGCCGCCGCACCGGTCGCGGAAGACGGACGATTCCGGGTGCCGCCGATCATCGGACTGGACGACTGATGAGCGAGCAGATCCAGACCGCAACGCAGATCGCCTGGAACGTCCGCAACGGCGTCACCAAGGCGACCGACGTCGTCGAGGCGCACCTCGCCCAGATCGATGCTCGCGAGGGCGAGGTCCACGCCTTCAACCTCGTGCTCGCCGACGAAGCGCGAGCGCGAGCCGCCGAGATCGACGACATGGTCACCGTCGGCCGCGACCCGGGCCTCCTCGCCGGCGTGCCCGTCGCGCTCAAAGACAACATGTGCACTCGCGGGGTCCCGACCACGTGCTCGTCGAAGATCCTCGACGGATGGAAGCCGCCGTACGACGCCACGGTCGTCACCCGTCTGGCCGAGGCCGGCGCCGTCACGATCGGCAAGACCAACCTCGACGAGTTCGCCATGGGGTCGTCGACCGAGAACTCCGCGTTCGGGCCCACCTACAACCCGCGCGACCTCAGTCGCGTGCCCGGCGGTTCGTCGGGCGGCTCGGCTGCTGCGGTCGCCGCCGAGTTCGCTCCGGTCAGCCTGGGGTCCGACACCGGCGGGTCGATCCGCCAGCCCGCAGCGCTCTGCGGCGTGGTCGGCGTCAAGCCCACATACGGATCGGTGAGCCGACTCGGCCTCATCGCGTTCGGATCGTCGCTCGATCAGATCGGGCCGTTCGCCCACACCGTGGCCGACGCAGCGCTCACCCTCGAAGCCATCTCCGGCCACGACGCTGGTGACTCGACGAGCATCCAGCAGGGTCCGCTCGACCTCACTCGCCAACTCGAATTCGGCGTCGCCGGTCTGCGTATCGGCCGCATCACCGATCTGCCCGAAGGTGCCAGCCCCGACGTGCAGGAACGCCTCGAGGTCGCCTTCGACACGCTCCGTTCGGCAGGCGCCGAGATCGTCGACGTCGAAGTACCGGCGTTCGGCTACGGGCTCACCGCCTACTACCTGATCGCCCCGGCCGAAGCGTCGAGCAACCTCGCCCGCTTCGACGGCGTCCGCTTCGGCCACCGCGTCGACGCTGCCGACACCAACTCGATGTACATGGCCACGCGCACCGACGGCTTCGGCGCCGAGGTGAAGCGGCGCATCATGCTCGGCACGTACGCGCTGTCGGCCGGCTACTACGACGCCTACTACGGGCGGGCACAGAAGGTCCGCCGCCTCATCGCCAACGACTTCGCCGCGGCCTACGCCAAGGCCGACGTGCTGCTCACCCCGGCGTCGCCCACCGTTGCGTTCGAAGTCGGCGACAAGTCGTCCGACCCGCTTGCGATGTACCTGTGCGACACGTACACGATCCCGTCGAACCTCACCGGCGACCCCGGCATGAGCGTGCCGTTCGGTACGGGCGAGCACGGCCTCCCGGTGGGCGTGCAGATCCTCGCACCGGCACTGAAGGACCCGGTGATGTTCCAGGCCGCACACGTCCTCGAGCAGCACATGCAACACGAAGGAGGTGCGTCATGAGCATCGTCTACGCGAACGACGACGGCTACTTCCCGTCGAACGACGAACACGAGAAGTGGATGCACGACGGCTACGAGATGGTCGTCGGGCTCGAAGTCCACGTCGAACTCGCCACCGCCACCAAGCTGTTCTCGGCGTCGCCGAACCGTTTCGGTGACGAGCCGAACACCAACATCGACCCGGTCACGCTCGGGCTCCCCGGTGCGCTCCCGGTGCTCAACCGGCAGGCGGTGGAGTTGGCGATGCGGCTCGGACTGGCACTCAACTGCCGGGTGCAGAAGTCGACGTTTGCCCGCAAGAACTACTTCTACCCCGACATGCCCAAGGCGTATCAGATCAGCCAGTACGACGAGCCGATCACCGCCGACGGCTGGCTCGACCTGCCCGACGGGTTCCGCGTCGGCATCGAACGCGGTCACCTCGAGGAAGACACCGGCAAGTCGACGCACGTGGGTGGCACGGGTGGCCGGATCCACGGCTCCGACTACTCGCTGATCGACTTCAACCGCGCCGGCGTTCCGCTCGTCGAGGTCGTGTCGCGGCCCGACATCCGACATCCCGAGCAGGCCAAGGCGTACGTGTCGGAGCTGCGTGCGATCCTCGTCGCCATCGGGGCGTCCGACGCCAAGATGGAGGAGGGCTCGATGCGCGTCGACGCCAACGTGTCGGTGCGCAAGCCCGGCGCCGACTTCGGCACGCGATGCGAGATCAAGAACGTCAACTCGGTGCGTTCCGTCGGTCGGGCGATCGAGTACGAGGCGAAGCGCCAGATCCTGCTCATCGAGAGTGGCGAGAAGGTCGTCCAGCAGACCCGTCACTGGGACGAGAACGACGGCAAGACCCACACGCTGCGGTCGAAGGAAGACGCCGACGACTACCGCTACTTCCGCGAACCCGATCTCGTCGTGGTCGATCCCGATCCCGAGTGGATCGAGCGGGTGCGCGCTGCGCTGCCGGTCCTGCCGGCCGAACGGCGTCGACTCCTCGCCGAGGCTGCGGGCGTCGCGACCGACAGCGAGGCGGTCATGGTGGTCGTCGAGCGCGGTCAGGACTCCTACGTCCTCGAAGTCGCCAAGTTGGGCGGCGATGCGGCGATCGCGCTCAAACACGTGAAGGAACTCGCCGAGGCGGGCGACATCCCGGCGGTCGACATGGCCGAGCTGACGACGATGGAGTCGTCGGGGGCGCTCACCGCCACGCAGGCCAAGCAGGTCGTCGCCGAGATGGTCGAGAGCGGTGGCACCGCCGCCGACATCGCCGCGGCGAAGGGCTTCGAGGCCATGGACACGTCCGAGCTCGAAGCGATGGTCGACGCGGCGATCGCCGAGCAGCCCGACGCGTGGGAGAAGTTCTGCGCGGGTGAGGGCAAGGCGATGGGTGCGCTCGTCGGCGCGGTGATGAAGGCGTCGAAGGGGCAGGCCGACGGCAAGGCCGTCACCGCCCTCCTCAACCAGAAGAAGCCCTGACCCGGACGGTTCGTCTCAGAGACAAACCGTCCGGATCGACATCTCGACGCGTTTCGGGGCTGGTGACGTCTACGATCTGGCGCACGCATGCTGGCGAACATCATCACCGACCTCACCGACAAGCTGGACGAGTTCTCGTCGAACTGGTGGTTCCTGCTCGTCATCTTCATCATCGCCCTGCTCGACTCGATCATCCCGGTCGTGCCGAGCGAGACGACGGTCATCATCGGCGGCGTCGCCGCGGGGCAAGGCAACCAGAACATCGCCCTCGTGATCTTCGCTGGTGCGTTCGGTGCCTTCTGCGGAGACAACATCGCCTATTGGATCGGTGACAAGTTCAAACGCCGGGTCTACGCGTGGGCCGACAAGAAGCCCTCTCGGCGAGATCGACTCGACGGCGCCGCCCGCCAGATCAAGAAGCGGGGCGGGATGCTGCTCATCACCGCACGGTTCATTCCGGGCGGACGCACCATCCTGACGGTCTCGTCGGGCGTCACCGAACAGCCGCGTCGCTGGTTCATGGCGTGGATCGCCGTGGCCACCACGATCTGGGCGTCGTATGCCGGCCTGCTCGGGTTCTTCTTCGGCAAGCAGTTCGAAGACAACCACACGCTCGCGTTCTGGCTGGCGTTCGCCACGGCACTGAGTATCACCGGACTGATCGAACTCGTCCGTTGGCTCCGTGAGCGGCGCAAGCGGCCGGCCGCCGCCTGAGCGACCTGCGTTGCGGCCGCATGGCCTACGCCACTGGGGACGCGCTCAGGACTCGCCGGCGGTGCCGCCGAGTTCGGCGATGAGGTTCTCGAGTTCGGTGAGATCGAGGCTGTCGTTGAACATCTCGGCCATCTCGTCGTGCGTCTCGGCCGCCTCGAAGATCGAGCCGATCGTGATCGCCACCGTCTCGACCTGTCGGGTGGCGAACCCCTGCAGGAGCGGCTCGACCATGTCGTCGTTGATCGGGATGAACCCGCTGTAGGCGCGATACGAGTCGCCGACGGGCACGAGCCGCCCGATCATGCACCAACCCTGTTCGAGGGGTTCTTCGGGGATCGATTCGCGAACCGTCAGACGCGAGCGGGTCGACAGGTCGATGAGGTCGAGCGCCTCGTGCGTCGACCGGGCCACCTCGAACACGCTGCGCTGACTCTCGGCCCAGGCCTCGGCCAGGGCGACTTCATCGGCCGGGAGCAGGGCGCGTTTGGCGTCGAGGAATCGGCCGGCGAGCCCGGCCTCGTGGAGCGCCATGTCGGTCGGGAGATACGACTGCGTGACCATGCGGCGCAGCCCCGGATCGGTGACGTCGCCGAGGATGTCGTCGGCGATGGCGGTGGGAAGGTGCGGTGCGACGAGCCCGAGGTAGCGCATCATCTTGACGTACAGCCAGCTGGCCCGGTGCTCGATCGTGTGGAGCTCGTTGCCGAGGTGACACTGCTTGTACTTGCGCCCGGAGCCGCAGGGGCAACGGTCGTTTCGGCCGGCCATCGGTTTCGGTCGGAGTGCGACGAAGGGAGCGATCTCCTCGGCCAACTCGACGCCGAACCCGTGGGTCGCGTTGACCGGATCGAACGGCGCGTCGAGGTCGATCTCACCTTCGACGCCCGCTCGGTCGAGCAAACGGCGGGCTTCGATCGGATTCGACCGATCGGCCTCGATGGCTGCGAGATCGGCCAAGACCAGCGCATGCTCCGAGTCGGCGACCCGCTCCAGCACGTCGACGGCCTCGGTCGTCTGCCCGTTGATCGAGAGCTGACGAGCACGCAGCCACGACACGCCGGCCAGAGGTTCGTCGCCGAAGGCGTCGACGAGGTGATCGACGATGTCCTGGAGCGGCTCGCCGGGCTGCTCCAGGTCGGTCCAGTGATCCCACGCGGCTTCGGCGACGTCGGCGTCGTCGAGCATCGTCGCGACGAGTTGCAGTGCGCTGGCGACCTCGTCGGGAGTGTCGCCGAGCGCGAGTTCGCCGGTGTCGGTGCGCGCCGTCGCGGCGCCTGTCAGGAGCACGAACATGTTCGCCTGGGCGCGGGTGAGCCCGTACTCGATCTCGGTTCGTCGAAGTCGGAACTCGTCGTCGAGCAGGGTCCAGTCGGTGCCGACGGGACCGACGAGGCGGTGACCGTGCAATTCGAGGTCAGCGGCGGCGAGGAGGTCGGGGATCGGGGTGAGTGGCGCCGAGCGATGCTGTTCGGGTTCGGCGATGAGCATGTCGATGATGACGTCGTGGCTCGACGCGGTGACGACGTCGGCCGGCTCGTCGGCCAGGATGCCGGTGAGTGATTCGGTGCGTGCACAGCGTTCGAACGCGGCACGCACCGCGGCGATCTGTTCGTCGGATGGCGCCACGCTCGTGCCGGTGGCGAGCTGCACGGTGTGTTCGTCGACCAGCGTGACGGCGGCGACGCCGTCGGCGTACTGCTCGAGCGAACCCTGTGGCCAGATGACGACCTCGCGGTCGACCCCGTCGACGTCGAAGCCGTTGGTGCCGAGCGCTCCGAGCGGCGTGCCCTCGGCGTCGACGACCGTGACCTCGCCTCGGGCGAACCACCCGGACAGCGCGGTGAGGTGTGGGTCGGCGAGCAGGTGGTCGTCGGCCGCGTCGGCGTCGTCGATCGGAACGTTCCAGGTGACCGCCCGGGCAACGGCCGGGAGGTAGGCGATGCGCCCGTCGATGAGGCGCGTCAGCGACTCGTCCAGTTGCGTCACGTGCGTCAACTCGTCGACGCCATGGGCGTCGGTGGGCCACGTCGTGACACCGCGTTCGGCGAAGGCGGCCCTCAGTTCGTCGACCGTCATCGCCGATGCGCCGAGGACGTCGATCACCGAGTCGAGTGTTGTCGTGGGGTCAGCCATCGCTCCAGGCTGTCGCCGCCGTCGCCCGATCGCTACCGTTCGGCGCGGATTGCGTCGAACGCGTCAGGCCAGGCGGTCGTCGAGCCAGGCGACGATGGCGGCGAGGACCTCGTCGCGCTCGGGCTCGTTCATGCACTCGTGTCGAAGACCGTCCCAGACTCTGCGAGTGACGTTCGGCAGCGCAGCGAGTGGCTCGGAGGCGCTCGGCGGGACGAGGGTGTCGTCGGATCCGTGGAACACGTAGGTCGGTACCTGCAGCCGAGCGAGCGAGTCGTTGGCCGCTCCCATCGCGCGCAGAGTCTCACGGCCGAGGCGCGCCGTCGACGACGACTCGCGCAGCGGGTCGGTCTCGTAGGCGCGCTGTACCTGCTCGTCTCGTGACAGCACGCTGCCGTCGAAGTCGGCAGGGAGCCGCAGGCCCGGCAGGATGGTGCCGACCGCAGGAGCCAGCGTGCGCTGCCAAGCGGGAAGCTCGGCAGCAAGCGCCGGCGAGCTGAGCACGGCCAGGTCGGGTTGCGGACGGTCGCTCACGAGGTACGTCGTGGCGACGAGTCCGCCGAGCGAGTGGCCCATCAAGATCACGGGAAGCTCGAGCGCTCGCTGTCGGACGACGAACGACTCGAGGTCGCCGACGAAATCGTCGAACGAATCGACGTAGGCGCGGCGACCTTCGCTCAGGCCGAACCCTCGCTGGTCGTACGAGACGACGTCGACTCCCGCGGTCGCGAATGTGGCGCCGACGTGCTCGTACCGACCGGAGTGCTCACCGATGCCGTGCACGAGCACCATCGCGGCCCGAGCTGGTGTGGCGGCGGGGGCCCAGTGCCGGACGAGGAGTTCGAGCCCGTCGACCGTCGAAGCGTGAGACGTGGTCGACGCGATCATCGACGCTGATGCTACCGCTGCGAGTCCACGTCGAAGAGAGCAGGCGAGTGGCGACAGCGACCGTCCACCGGACGGTTTGTCTCTGAGACAAAGCGTCCGGGTGGGCATCCCCCGGAACCGTCAGGGAATTGACTACCGTTTTGCCCGTCACTTGCCCGATCCTCCCTCAACACCAGGTCAGGCCCCGAAAAACTTCTCGGAGTTTGTGTCGACATCCTTCAAGTTGTCGTGGGACCTGCCGAAACAACACTGGTGCGTACGCGCGCCGTGCTGTCGCCCCGCCCGCGGCAGCTGCATCGAAAACCGGAGCCCCCCACATGAAGACCATGATTCGTACCGCCGTCGTCGGCGGACTCGCCGCGAGCGCGATCGCCGTCCCGTCGGCACTGCCGACCCCGATCGTCGAAGCGGCAGGAGACCCCGATGTCGTGCTCACGAAGGCGATGCCCGAGGAAGTGTTGTACGGCGACCCGATCACGGCGACGTTGACCGCCACGACCGCCGCAGGGGAGACGACCGACGGCTACAACCTCAGCTTCACCGACACGTTGCCGGAGGGTGCGGTCTTCGCAGGGTCGGATCCATCGCCGAGTCGGATCATCGATCTGCCCGGGGCGAACGGCACGGCGATCGTGTGGGAGAACGTCGCCGACCTGCTCGCGGGTGCATCGGTGAGCCTGTCGTACACGTTCACCATCGATGAGACGGAATTCGACATCGGCGACGACGTGGTGAACTCCGCCGGGGCGTACGTGAGCAGCAACCCGCGCGACATTCCCGACTTCGACTCGGAGGGCGCCAACATCGCCAACGCGCAGACCGACGGTTCCGACACGGCGATCGCCGCCACCACGCTCATGCCGTTCGAACTGCGAAAGACCGCGCAGGGCGACGAGAACGAGCTGCTCCGCGGCGTGCACGATCACAAGACGATCTTCACGCTCACGGTCGACAACAACCAACTGGTCGGCTCGAGCGATTTCACCCTCGTCGACTACCTCCCCGCAGGGCTCGAGTTCCTCGAATGCGGCGACGTCGACAACTCGTCACCGGGCGAGGAGTACCCCACCTCCGGCCGCATCGACGGCACGCCGGCCCCGACCCCGATCATGCCGATCCCGTGTCCGGTCCCGACGTCGGTCACGACGGTCACCGATCCGGTCCACGACGGCACGGCGCTTCCGCCGGGCGTCTACACGCGCGTCGAGTGGGACGCAGCGACGCTGATCGCCGCGTCGCCGACCGACGACCTGACCCCGACCGGCCTCGCCCCCACCGAGAGTTTCAGCATCTACTACGTCGCAGCGGTTCCGCTGCGTGAGAACGTGCAGGCGTCGCTCACCGACACGGCAGCGAACCTCGACAACAACACGGGTCCGCTGACGTACGACGAGCAGGAACTCGTCAACCGGGCGTTCACCGGCGGCACGACCGACGGCGACGACTACACCGACGACGACCGCGCGCTGGTCACCGCCGAAGACCTCAGCATCCACAAGAACGTCGACAACGGCACGTTCACCCACGGGGCCAGCGCCGAATGGGAGTTCACGGTCGAGTCGAGCGAGTACCACCTGTCGACCGACACCGTGATCACCGTCACCGACACGATCCCGAACGGGCTCGAGTACACCTCGTCGAGCCTGCCGCCCTCCGCAGGTCCGACGCCTGGCCCCGTCGGCGGAGGCCCGGTCGACGGCACGCAGATCGTCGAGTGGCAGCTCCCGGCGTTCACGGCACCCAACGGTGTCGTCACGTGGACGCTGGCCACCACCGCGCTCGCCGACTACCGCGCGCCGCTCAGCGGCCCGGTCGCAGCGAACGATGCGTGGTCGAACACGGTCGTGCTCACCGCTGACGCGACGATCATGACCGACAACGACGGGTCGAGCACGCCGAACCTGCCGGTGCCGGACGACTCGGCAGCGAGTCAGGCCGCCGACGACGTCACGATCGTGAAGGAGGTCGCCGATCCGGTCGCCGGGACGGTCACGTGTGGCGACGGATCGGCGCTGACCTTCACCGAGGACGTCGCCTACGACTACCGAGCCGGCGACCGCGTCTGCTGGCGTCTCACGGTCGAGTTCCCGCTCAACCTCGACACGCTCTCGCCGCTCATCAAGGACTACCTGCCCGGCGGCTACGCCTACGAGAGCTGGGACTTCGGAGCGAACAACGACTTCGGCGTTCCCGGCGGCGGCGGCGCTCCCGCCGGTGTGAACTTCACCTCGACTGTCGATGACATCGCCGAAGGAATCCTCATCTGGGACCTCGAAGATGCCGAACCCGTCGGATCGACCTTCGAAGTCGTCGTGTCGACGCTGATCACCGGTGGTGCCGCACTCACGAACGCCGACATCACCCGCAACCTGATGAAGTTCAGCTACCAGAACACGGCGAACAGCCTGTTCCAGGATCGCAGCGACGCCGATGCTCGCTACGTCGAACCCGTACTCTCGATCGCCAAGGGACACACACCCGGTGGTCGCTTCCTCGGAGGCGAGACGGTCGACTACACCGTCACGGTCACCAACCAGGGCTTCCTCGACGCCGACAACGCCACGATCACCGACGCGCTCCCCGCCGGGATCACGTGTGACGACGTCACCCTCACCGCGGTCGGAGCGCCGGCGGCGGTCACGTGTCCGTCCGGCACGTCGACCATCACCTGGACCGGCATCGACATCGCAGCCGCAACCGAAGAGGCACCGGTCGGATCGGGCGTCGTCGAGACCCCGGGAAGCACCGCGCTGACCTACTCGGTGTTGCTCCCGATCACGCTCAACCCGAACACCAGCCTCACCAACACGGCGACCCTCGTCGACTACCAGACCGCCACGAACACCGGCACGCCCAACGACTGGACCTCGGGCGAGACCGCCACCGACACCATCCAGATCGTCGACGCGACGATCGCCAAGACCCGCACCACCGGGACCACGCAGACCGGTAACAACGCGGCGAGCCAGGCGACGATCGGCGAGACGATCACCTACACCGTCACGGCCACGATCCCCGGTGGCACCACCACGACCAGCGGCGTGATCAGCGACACGATGCCGGCCGGCATCCGACTCGACAACGCCACCGTCACGCTCAACGGCGGCGCCGCACCGGGAACGTTCGTGAGCGACGCCACCGGCTTCACGTTGACGCTGCCCTCCCCGTACACCAACAACGCCGGCAGCGACGTGTTCGTCTTCACCCTCACGACCACCGTCACCGACGTGCCGGGAAACGTCGGACCGGGCTCGAGGAACAACGTGGCACGGCTCGTCTGGAGTGCCGGCAACCGCACCGCGAATGCGTCGACCAACATCGTGGAGCCGTCTCCGACCGTCTCGAAGGCCAACAACACCGGTGACGACCTCGTCACCCCGGGCGAGTTCGTCCAGTACACCCTCACGGTCGCCACGACCGGATCGGCAGCCAACGACGTGGTCATCGTCGACACCCTGCCCGATGACGTGATTCCACTGGTCGGACCCGGCCCTGCCGCAGACGTGGCCGACGGCGGAACCGTCGCCAGCGGTGGCGAATGGGACCTCGGCACACGGACGATCACCTGGGACCAGGCCGACATCGCGGGCCTCGCGACGGTGAGCGCCGGGAGTCCGGTGACGATCGTCTACGACACCCGCATCAACAACCCGCTCACCGGCGACATCCGACTCACGAACAACGTCGACCTCACCGCGACCTCGATGCCCGGAGCCGACCCGGACGAGCGCACCTACACGGCCAGCGCAACCGACACGGTGGTCGCTCCCAGCATCTCGGTGCTCACCAAGACTGCCGATCCGACGACCGCCACCGTGGGTGACACGGTCGACTACACCGTCACCGTCGGCATCCCCGCCGACGTGATCGGCTACGACCTCACGATCCTCGACGACCTGCCCGCCGGAACCGAGTACGAATCTCTCGTCTCGGTCTCGTGCAGCGAGCCGGCGGCGGCGCCATGTGCCCCGGCTCGGTCAGCATCGGAACTGAGCGCTGACGGCGACACCGGCACGATCGGCTTCTACGTCGGCGACGTCAACCCCGGCTCACCCGAGGCACAGACGATCACGCTCGTCTACCGCGTCCGTGTGCTCGACGATGACGTCAACGTGGTCGCTCCCGCCGACCTCGACAACTCGGCTCGCTCGCTCCACAACATCACGAACAAGATCGCGGGCACGCCGACCGGTATCCCCGCCGGACCGTTCGACAACGAATCCGCCGAGCGGGTCGGCACGGTCGGCGTGGTCGAACCCACGCTCGTGATCGACAAGGACATCGCCGGACAGACCGGCGACTCCGACACCCGACGCCACCAGCCCGGCGACACCGCCACGTTCACCGTCCGCGTCGAGAACACCGGAACCTCCCCGGCGTACGACGTCGTGGTGACCGACACCCCCGACAGCCGGCTCACCGACTTCACGCCGGCGGCAGGCGTCTCGACGTCAGCGCTCACCGATGGTGACCAGAGCGACGGCACGCTCGGCTGGTTCATCGCCGGCCCGATCCAACCGGGCGCGGCCAACGCGATCACGCTCACCTACACACTCGACATCCCGAACACGCTCGGCCCTGCCGACGAAGTCGTGTCCGGCTTCGAAGTGACCAACACCGCCGACATCCCGCAGTACTTCGGTCATCCCGAAACGACTCGGACGGCGAACCCGACCATCGCCTACCGCGAGTACGGCGCCGGTGACTACGACGTCACTCCCGACACCGTCAACATCGAACTCGACCTGGCTCGCATCGGCGATCGCGTCTGGTACGACATCAACGGCGACGGCGTCCAGGATCTGGGCGAGCCGGGCCTCAACGGCGTCGACATCACCGTGACCTATTTCGGCCCCAACGGCGTCGCCGGTGGTGGCGACGACGAGACGTTCACCGCCATCACCTCGGGCAATGGCGACTGGCAGGTCATCGAACTGCCCGGCGGCGCCTACCGGGTCGACGTCGACAGCACCGACGTACCGGCAGGTATGAGTCCCTCGTGGGACCTCGACGACCTGCTCGCATCGCCCGACGGCGACTGGGACGGCACGCTCGCCCAGAACGGCGACCGTGACGACGTCGACGCCGGATTCACCGGCAGCGGCTCGATCGGCAACCTCGTCTGGTTCGACCAAGACCTCAGCGGGGCGCAGAACAGTCCCGAGCCTGGCCTCGGCGGCATCGACGTGACCCTCGTGTGGGCCGGTCCCGACAACGACCTGGGAACCCCCGGCGACAACGTCACCTACACCGACACCACCACGGCGACCGGGGCGTACCTCTTCGAGCAGTTGCCCGCGGGCGACTTCCAGATCACGGTCGACGGCAGCGACCTGCCGACCGGCATGTCGTTCGTCTCCGACCCCGACGCCGGCACCGCCGACGGCGTGTCGACGACCACGCTCACGGCCACCGGCCCAGGCGTGGACGACCTCACCCAGGACTTCGGCGCTGCCGGCTCGCTCACGATCGGCGACACCGTCTATCTCGATCGCGACGGCAGCGGCGACCAGGCAGTCACCGGCGAGCCCGGCCTCGAAGGCGTCACGGTCACGCTGACCTACGCGGGCGCCGACGGCATCCTCGGCAACGCCGACGACATCGTCTTCACCGACGTCACCGACACCAACGGTGAGTACGGCTTCGCCAACCTGCCGCCCGAGGACTACCGCGTCACGGTCACCGGCCCGCTCCCGAGTGGATCGGTCAACTCCGACGACCCCGACACCGCCGGAACCGGCGACAGCACCAGCGTCGTGGCACTGACCGTCGACGACGAGGATCAGGACTTCGGCTACTCCGCGGACTCCGAGATCGGCGACCGCGTCTGGTGGGACCTCGACCGAGACGGCGTGCAAGATGCCGGTGAACCCGGCATCAACGGCGCGACCATCACGGTCACCTACCTCGGCCCCGACGGCCTCGCCGCCGGCGGAGACGACCTCGTCTTCACCACCACCACGAGTGGCGACGGCGACTGGTCGATCACCAACATCCCCGATGGGGAATACACGGTTGCGGTCACCGCAGGCATTCCGGCCGGCTTCGACCAGACCTACGACGACGACGGCATCGCCACACCGAGCACCAGCAGCACGACGCTGACGACCCTCGACGACGACCAGGACTTCGGCTACGCCGGCAACTCGTCGATCGGCGACACCATCTGGCTCGATCGCGATGGCGACGGCACGATCAACGGCGACGAGACGGGCATCCCCGATGTCACCGTCACCGTCACCTGGGCCGGCCCCGACGGCGACCTCGGTACCACTGGCGACAACGAAGTGTTCACTCGAGTCACCGATGACGACGGCCTGTACTCGGTCGTCGGTCTTCCCGCCGGCACGTACGAGGTCGAGGTCGACACCGCGACGCTGCCCGGCAACGTGTCGGTGACCTACGACGTGGTCAACGGAACGACCACACCGTCGAGCACGGCGGTCGTGACGCTCGGAACCGCGGAAGATCTCGACACCGTCGACTTCGGCTACCAGGGTGACTCGTCGATCGGCGACACCATCTACTGGGACCGCAACGGCGATGGCGACCAGGACACGCCCGGCGACAGCACCGACGAGCCCGGTCTCGAAGGCGTCACCGTCCAACTCGTGTGGGCCGGCCCCGACGGCGACCTCCTCACCACCGACGACAACGCCACCTACACCACGCTCACCGACAGCGACGGCAACTATCTCTTCGATGGTTTGCCCGAAGGCGAGTACGAGGTCAACGTCATCGCCGGCCTTCCTGCCGGGATGACGAACACCGATGACGAAGACGGCGACAACGACTCGTCGACGCCCGTCACCCTCGGAGCCGCCGACGATCACGACACCGCCGACTTCGGCTACAACGGGTCGGCCACGATCGGCGACACCGTCTACCTCGATCTCGACGGCAACGCCGAACAGGCGGCCACCGGCGAGCCCGGCGTGCCCGGGCAGACGGTGACCCTCAACTTCGAAGGTGCCGACGGCACGCTCGGCACGCCCGACGACATCGTGCTGGCCACGGTGACCGACGCCAACGGCGAGTACGAGTTCACGAACCTGCCCGACGGAGAGTTCCGCGTCACGGTCGTCGGCGGCATCACCGACGATGCTTCCAACTCCGAAGATCCGGACGGTGGCACGCCGAACCAGTCCGACGTGGTCATCGCCGGCGGCGTCGACGACCTCGATCAGGACTTCGGCTACGAGGGCGACAACGCGCTCGGCGACACCATCTGGTGGGACATGAACCGTGACGGGGTCATCGACCCGGTCGCCGACGAACCACGCCTCGCGGGCGTCGACGTCCGCATCACCTACGCGGGAGCCGACGGCATCCTCGGTGGCGCAGGCGCAGCCGACGACATCGTCATCTCCACCGAGACGACCGGCGCCGCCGGTGACTACTCGGTCGACCGACTGCCGAACGGCGACTACAGCGTCGAGGTCATCACCTCGACCCTGCCTGCCGGCATGGACAACACGTACGACGCCGATGGCGGCACGGCGACGCCGAACGACATCAGCTTCGTCAACCTGCCCGGCGCCACCGACAACGACCTCCAGGACTTCGGCTACGCCGGAACCGGGTCGATCGGCGACCTGGTCTACTTCGACCGTGACGGCGACGGCGTCCGCGGCGCACCGCTCGACGAGCCCGGCATCGCCGGCGTCGAAGTGACGCTCACGTTCGCCGGTGCCGACGGCATCCTCGGCGGCGCTGGCGCAGCCGACGACATCGTCGTCACGCAGATCGCCGGCTCCGATGGCGAGTACGACTTCACCGGTCTTCCGGCGGGCGACTACACCGTCGAGGTCACGAACGGCATTCCGACCACGGCCGTCAACTCCGACGATCCCGACGTACCGGGCGAGCCCGACGTCGGCGACAGCAGCTCCTCGGTCACGCTCGCAGCGGGCGAAGACAACGATGACCAGGACTTCGGCTACGACGTCGAAGCCGGGCTCGGCGACCGCGTCTGGTGGGACTTCGACCGCGACGGCGTTCAGGACGAGGCGACTCCGGGCAGCCCGCGCGAACCGGGCATCAACGGCGTCGAGGTCACCGTCACCTACTTCGGTCTCGACGGCGTTCGCGACCTGCCCGGCGACCCCGACCCCGACGACGAGGTGTTCGTCACCACCACAAGTGGCGACGGCAACTGGATGGTCAACGACATCCCCGAGGGCAACTACGCCGTCGAACTGACGGGTGGCCTGCCTGCCGGCTTCACCAACACCTACGACCCCGACACCGGGCTTCCGGGCGCCGACGGCAACGCCGAACTCGCCGGGCACACCGGCCTGAACGTGGCGCAGGACTTCGGTCTCGCCGGCGACTCGTCGATCGGTGACACCGTGTGGCTCGACCTCGACGGCGACGGCACGATCAACGGCCAAGAAGTCGGCCTCGAAGGCGTCACCGTGAACCTCACGTGGGGCGGCCCCGATGGGATCGTCGGCGGTGCCAACGGTGCCGACGACGTCGTCATCGCCGTGGTCACCGACGCCAACGGCAACTACAGCTTCGAGGGTCTCCCCGCCGGCGAGTACGTCGTCACGGTCGACCCGGCCTCGTTGCCCGACGGCCTCACCCCGTCGTTCGACCTCGACGGCGACATCACGACGCCCGACGGTTCGACGCCGGTCACCCTCGGCGCGGCCGAAGACATCGACACCGTCGACTTCGGTTACCAGGGCAGTTCGTCCATCGGCGACACGATCTTCTTCGATCGTGACCGTGACGGCACCCAGCAGGTGGGTGGAAACGGCGACGAGCCCGGCCTCGCCGGCGTCGTCGTCACGCTCACCTGGGAAGGCGAGAACGGGATCTTCGGCGACGCCGACGACGAGATGTTCACCACCTTCACCGACACCGACGGCTTCTACGAGTTCACCGGCCTCCCGGCCGGACAGTTCCAGGTCGATGTCGACACCACGCCGACCGGCGGTCTGCCGGTCGCGGTGACGAACACGGTCGACGAGGACGGCAACAACAACTCGTCGACGCCGGTCGTCCTGGGCGTCGACGACGTCCACGACACCACCGACTTCGGCTACGCCGGCGTCGCCTCGATCGGCGACACGATCTTCATCGATCTCGACGGTGACGGCGAGCAGACCGGCGACGAGCCGGGCGTGCCCGGACAGACCGTGACGCTCACCGGCGATCAGGGCACGTTCACCACCGTGACCAACGCCGACGGCATGTACAGCTTCGACAACCTGCCCGACGGCGACTACATCGTCACCGTGGTCGGCGGGATCGTCGACACCGCCGTCAACACCGGCGACCCCGACAGCGCCGTCGGCGCCGGCGACAGCACCGCGGCGGTCACCATCTCCGGTGGCGTCCCCAACGACGAGCAGGACTTCGGCTACCAGGGAACCGCCGCACTCGGCGACACGCTCTACTTCGACGTCGACGACGATGGCGTCGACGACGGCGCAGCGACCGAACCACGCCTCGACGGCGTCGACGTGGTCGTGGTCTGGTTCGGACCCGACGGCGTTGCCGGCGGCGGCGACGACGTCGTCATCCCGACCGACCCGACCAACAGCGACGGCGTGTACAACGTCACCGGTCTCCCCGCCGGCACCTACAGCGTCACCCCCGACGAGGGCGACATCCTGCCGGGTCTGGAGGCCACGGTCGACGCCGATGGCGGAGCCGACGGCACGAGCACGGTCACGCTCGCCGACGGAGAGGTCGACCTCGACCAGGACTTCGCCTACACCGGCACCGGCTCGATCGGTGACACGGTGTGGCTCGACCTGAACGACGACGGATTCCTCGACGACGGCGAACCAGGACTCGAAGGCGTCACGGTCACGATCACCTGGCTCGGACCCGACGGCGTTGCCGGCGGCGACGACGATGTCGTCTACACGACCACGGTCGCCGACGATGGCAGCTACCTCGTCGAGAACCTGCCGGCAGGCGAGTACACCGTCGAACTGTCGGGCGTGCCCGGCGGGCTCACCGGTGCCACCTCGTCGGCCACGACGTTGGCTCCCGGCGAAGACGACCTCGACCAGGACTTCCCGTTCATCGGCAGCGCCAGCGTCGGTGACACGGTCTTCCTCGACGTCGACGACGACGGCGTGCAAGACAGCGGAGAACCGGGCGTCGGTGGCGTCACCGTCACCGTCACGTCGTCGGGTTCCGACGGCGAACTCGGCACCGACGACGATCTCGTCATCGTCACCACCACGGCGCCCGACGGCACCTACACGGTGACCGGCCTTCCCTCCGGCCCGACGCAGGTCGCGGTCGACCCGGGGACGCTGTTGCCGGGGACCGTGCCGACCTCCGACGCCGACGGCGACGACCCGAGCGTGTCGACGATCGACCTCGAGGCAGGGGAGAACGACGTCGACCAGGACTTCGCCATCGCCGGCGACGGTGTCATCACCGGCACGGTCATCGACGAAGGCGACGGCTCGGGAATCCCGAACGTGACGATCACCATCACCTACGACGGGCCCGACGGACCCCTCGTCATCGTCACGACCAGCGGCCCTGACGGCGGCTACGAGGTCACCGGCCTCCCCGTCGGCGACTACACCGTCGAGATCCTGATGGAGGATCAGCCCGACGGCTACATCCCGACGGCGCCGACCAGCGTCGACGTCACGGTCACCGCGAGCGACCCGACGCCGCCGAACGTCGACTTCCCGTTCGTCGAGCCGGGCTCGATCGGCCGGACCATCTTCATCGACATGAACAACAACGGTGTCCAAGACGCCGGTGAAGGCGGCGCTTCGGGCGTCACGGTCACGCTGCTCGACGAAGACGGCAACGTCGTCGCCACCACCGAGACCGACGAGGACGGCAACTTCCTGTTCGACGATCTGCCACCCGGCACGTACACGGTCGTGCTCGACCCCGACACGTTCCCCCACGGCCTCGGTCTCACCGTCGATCCCGACGGCAATCCCGACGGTCGCTTCGTGGTCACGATCGGACCGGGTGAAGACAGCCGGGCCGCCGTGTTCGGTCTGGCCCCGCCGGTGCTGCCCCGCACGGGTTCGGGCGTCGGCGTGCTCCTGCGGATGGCGGCACTGCTGCTGGCCGCCGGTGCGGTGCTGATGCTGCTGCGTCGTCGCCGTGACGACGACGTCATCACGATGAAGCTGTAGAACACCTTCGAGCGTCATCGGTGACACGGATCTCCGTGTCGCCGGTGGCGCCTGCGACGGCCTCGCCGGTGAGCGTCAGTTCGCTCGGAGATCGGGGAAGCGCTGATACGTGTCGATCAGCAGATCGACGATGTCGGGGAGCTGTGGTTGCTCGTCGCTCCGCAGCAACCCTCGCTCGCGCAGGTCGCCGAGTAGACGCCGCTCGATCTCCGCGATCGTGAGCGTTCCGCGAGCCGCCTCGAAGGCGCGCTGAGCCTCGGCGTTCTCGAACCAGTACGCCTTCCACGAGATCGAGATCCGAACGGCGTCGACCGGGTAGCCGCCGATGCGCTCGCCGTCGGGAGCGCTCATGACCCACTCGCCGTCGTGGTGGTGCAGCGTTGCGCCGGCGACGATGTCGACCGGCGCGGGTTCGTCGTCGGCGCCGACCCGTTCGACGCCGTGGTAGATGGAGTCGGTGTCGAGCACCATCGCCGTGTTGTCGGTCGCCTCGAACCGCCGCGGCGCGCCGTCGGGCCCGTCGGGGAAATAGCGCAGCGCGCCGCCGGGGGCGTCACCGAAGTACGAGATGCCGGTGGTGATCGGCACCCGGAGGTCTTCGAACAGCCCGCTGGCGCGCATCACGACGAGCAACCACTGCGGCGTGATCGCCCGCTCGGCCCCGGCGAACTCCGGCACGTCGATGTGGACCGCCAGCTCCTGGCCCGGGACGAGCAGGTTGAGGTAGAGGATCGCCGGTGCGACGACCGCCTCGCCGCCGTTGTCGCCGTAGATCGAGCGCGCGGCGTCACGCAGCGCCGGCAGCGTGTTGAGGGCCTCGAAGCCGGGGACGACGACCCGGTCGGCGTGCATCAGCGTCGACCGGAAGTAGCCCGTCCGCCGGATCAGCGTCGACGGTGGTTCCTGCACACCCGCGTAGCCGCCGGTCGTGATGTAGTTCCGCGCGGCGTCGTAACGCTCTGCGACCTTCGACTCGAGTTCGCCGCTCGACTTCTCGGCCGCGTACAACCCGTACGGCCCGCCGGCCAGGATCCCCGCGTTGATCGCCGCCGCCTCGTCGGGCGCCATCAACGGATCGAGGTGCACGTGCTGCCGTTCGGCTGCCACTCGGGTCAGGAGGTGCGTCATGGGCTCTGGTGTAGCAGAGTCAGTCGGGATCGAAATACGCCGCGCGCTCGAATCCGTGGCGGGCTGCGACGAGGTTCGAGGGGAACGCCTCGGTGCGACGATTCAGCTCGGCGACCTTGATGTTGTAGAAGCGCCGGGCTGCCCCGATGCGATCCTCGGTCATCGCGAGTTCGTGCTGCAACGTGAGGAAGTTCTGTTGCGTGTCGAGCGCCGGGTACCGCTCCCGGAGTGCGACCACGGCGCGAGCAGCGGCCGCGAGCTGCTGTTCGGGTTCGGAACGAGCATGTGCGGTGTGAGCCGCCTGGGCAGCCGACCGCTCCTTCGCGACGAGGTCGTCGAGCAGGCGTCGTTCGTGCGCCGCCGCGCCGCGGACGCTCTCGACGAGGGGCGGGATCAGCGCGTGACGTCGCTCGAGTTCGGTGTCGATCGTGGCCCACGAGTCGGCGACGACCTGCCGAGCGGCGACGAGGCGATTGAACGAGAGCAGGTAGGCGAGCGCCAGTGCGCCGAGTACCACGACGACGGCGATGAGCAGGTTGATCATCACGCCTTGTTGTACAGGGTCTGCAACACGCGTGGGAAACGTTCGGGCACGGTGACCGCCCACTCGAGGTAGTCGAGCATGGCGTTCGGGTCGAGACGCCCGCTGACCTCGATCAGCAGGAGGTCGTCTCGGAGTTCGTAGTCGGACGTCGAGGCATACCCCTGCTCGTCGAGGAACCAGTTGATCGCGGCGCCGTCGAGGAGAGTGACGGCGAAGCGTTCGTCGTCACTGTCCACCTTGAACCGTTTGTTGAACCGCTCCGACTCGACCTCGATGTCACGGCGCCCGACCGCGCGAGCCAGCTTCGAGAAGAGTCCTTCTCGACCGATCGTCGTGTGCGGGGCACGGAACGGAAGCGTCACGACCGCGCACGTGTGGTGGTAGGTCGACGTCCGGTGACCACCGTCGCCGTCGGACCGGCGCACCTTGTAGGTGAACTCGAACACGGTGTTGCGGTCCTCGGGCTTCGTGAACCGCATCGAGATGTGTCGCGAGTCCCCCTTGCGCAGCAGATCGAACCCGCTGAACGGCACCGCAGCCCGGTCGACCACGACCCGATAGCCGCGCGCTGCCGCCGCGCTGATCGCGGCCTCCTTGCGCTTCTTGTTCCGGAGGTATCGGTAGCCCTGCAGCGCGCCGAACACCACGAGGGCGAGCACGATGAGTGAGGCGGGGTCCATGTGCCTCATCATGCCAATCGAGGCGCTGCTGGTGCGCCGCATTCGTTCTCAGCGGTGGGTCGCCACCTCGGTGTGTCGACGACCTCCGGCCGATCGTTCGGATGCCGAGCAGGTCGTGCGTGGGCGCTGCGGTCGCCGACCGCGCCGGATCGTTTGTCGAGCTCGCCTCGGCAATCCGGCTGCCATGAACTGCTAGAGGTCGTACTCGCGGACCGAGGCCCGGAACGCCGAGGGCGTCGTGCCGGTCTCACGGCGGAAGTACTTCACGAAGTTCGTCGCCTCGTCGAATCCGAGCTGTTGGCTGACCGTAGCGACGGTGTCGTCGGTGAGCGCGAGTCGACGTCTTGCTTCGAGCACGATGCGAGCGACGATGACGTCTTTGGCCGAGACATCCGCGATCCCACGACATGCTCGGTTGAGCGTTCTCGCTGAACAGCCGAGCGTGTGTGCGTACGGGGCCACGAGGTGCCAGCGTCGGTATCCGTCGTCGACGGCGGAGCGGTAGTCGCGATAGCGCCGCAGCACGTTCGGATCGACGAGTTGGTGTGTGGTCGCCGCGCTCACGCCGAGCGCGAGGCGACTGACGAGCACCGCGGTCTGGATCTCGAGGAGCTGCCCCACCTGCTGGCGATCCACGGGCAGCTTCGCGTCGGCGTCCATTCGATCGAACAACTCGGCGACCGCGCCGGCGGCTTCGTGGTCGAGGCGTACGTGCGCAGGCAGCTCGTGCGTGTCGTCGGCGACGAGATGTCCGCTGACGATCAGCATCCAGCCCGTCCAGTTGCTCGGAGGTCCGAAGCGATGGACCTGCCCGGGGGAGATCACGAGGCATGACCCGCCGACCAGCTCGTGCGTCTCGAAGTCGACCACATGGGTGTACGACCCGGACCGGACAGAGATGAAGCACTGGAAGTCGATGCGCTCGAAACCACGGTGTGGATCCGATGCGACGCGGGCCCGTAGCTCGGCTGCGTCGATCAGCTCGATGTGGAGCCGGTACGCGTCGTCGTGCGGGCGATAGCGAACCGGGACGACGTCGACCATGTCCGATTCTTACCATCATTGGCCCCGTTCTGACCTTGCCTCCATCGACGGCGTGCTTCAGGCTCGAACCAGGAACCGAACGAAGGGGAAGCGAATGGACATACGAGGTCTGGGCTACATCGGAATCACCGCTGAAGACGTCGACGAGTGGCGCCCGTACGGTGAGATGTTGGGCGCAGCGGTGGCCGACGACCGCGCCGGGCTCCGATTGCGGTTCGACGAACGGCCGTACCGCGTGCTCGTCGGAGCAGGCGCCGACGGCCTGGCGTTCGCCGGATGGGAGCTACCGGACTCGGCGGCGCTCGAATCGGCCGCCGCCCAGCTGACGGCGGCGGGACTCACGATCGATCGTGGCTCGGTCGAGGAGTGCGAGCATCGGTTGGTCCGAGGGCTGTTGCGTGTCACCGACCCTGGCGGTTTCGTACTCGAACTGTTCCACGGGCCGATCCTCGATCATCGGCGCTTCGTCTCGCCGGCGGGCATCAGCGGGTTCACGATGGGAGCTCATGGCATGGGGCACATCGTGCTCGGCACCCCCGCACTCGACGCTTCGATCAGCTTCTACACCAGCGTGCTCGGCTTCCAGATCAGCGACTACTGGCGACCCGGAGACGAGGACGTGGTCTTCCTCCGGTGCAACCAGCGGCACCACAGCCTCGCGCTCGTCCCGGCACCCGAACCGGCGCTCTACCACTTCATGGTCGAGGCTCGGACGCTCGACGACGTCGGCTACACGCTCGACCGTCACATCGATGCGGGAACACCGATCTCGATGACCCTCGGCAAGCACACCAACGATCACATGGTGTCGTTCTACAGCCGCTCTCCCGCAGGGTTCGACGTCGAGTTCGGATGCGGCGGCCTCCTCGTCGACGACGCGACGTGGACCGTGACCCAGATCACCGAGCCGAGCTTCTGGGGCCACCGTTCCCCGACTGCATAGCCACGTCGAGGTGGGCGCACCGAGTCCGTACCGCGGAGAGCATCAGCCGGGCTCGGTCAGATCGGGTAGAGCGAGGTGAGCACCTCGGGGAGGTGGCCCGGTATTCCGACGGCCCAGTCGTGGAAGCCGAAGAAGAACTCGTGGTCCATCCGATCGGTGATGCACAGCATCCACGGACCCCAGAACTCGAAGCGGACCGCGTGCGCAGCGTTGCCACGGAGGAACCAGTCGATGGCACGCCCGTCGAGCATCGTGATGGCGAACCGTTCGTCGTCGCTGTCGACTCGGTACAGGTCGTTGAACCGCGGCGACTCGACCTCGATGTCGCGGCGCCCGAGGCGCGCCCCGAGCTTCGACCAGAAACCTTCCGGACCGATCTTCGTGTGCGGCGCAGCGAACGGCAGCGACACCAGCGCACAGGTGTGTCGATGCGTCTGAGCGGTGTCGCCGCTCCCGGTCGTGTACTCGTACGCGAACACCGAGTCGTGTTTGCCGGGCCGCCAGAACTGGAACGACACCTTCTTCGACTTGCCGCGCTCGAACAGGTCGAAGCGCAGCTCGGGTGGTCCCTTGGTGGAGGGGTCGACCTGGAATCCGTAGCGCGCCGCCATCGCGACGGCCGCGGCGACTCTGCGCAGCCGCGCCCGCCTGATGATCAGGAATGCCACGCCCAGGCCGGCAGCCAACACGGCCAACGTCACCAACGAAACGACGTCCATTCCTCCCGACGGTAGCGACCGAGGTCGCAGTCGTCGTTCAGTCGGCCTCGCGCCTCTCGGCGTCTTGGCAAGCGCGTCAGGTGGCGAGCTTCGCCGCGAGCGGGCCGACGATCGCGGTGACGAGCACGTAGCCGGCGGCGAGCGCACCGAGTTCGGGGCCGTCGGCGAGGTCGGCGCCGAGCGCTGCGATGACGATGGAGAACTCACCGCGAGCGATCAACGCGGTGCCGACACGGAGGCGACCACGTTTGCCGGCACCGATCCGGCGGGCGGCGTACCAGCCGGTGCCGATCTTCGTCGCCGAGGTGACGACGGCGAGAGCGAGGGCCGGCAGCGCTGCGTCGAACAGGTCGGCCGGATCGATCTGAAACGAGAAGAAGACGAAGAACGTCGCGGCGAACAGGTCGCGGAGCGGCGCGATGAGACGGTGAGCTCGGTCGGCGACGGCACCCGACAGCGCGATGCCGACGAGGAACGCGCCGATCGCTCCCGACACCTCGAGCGACTGGGCGCCGCCGGCGACGAGCAGGATGAGCCCGAACACGGCGAGCAGCAACGATTCGTCCGATCCGCCACCGAGCGCCGACGTGAGATGCTCACCCCAGCGGAGGGCGGCGAAGAGGATGATCAGCACGGTGACGATCGCGATCGTCACGCTCGTGGCCATGGCAAGCGCCGTGCCGCCGACGATCAGGGCCGCCACCACCGGCAGGTAGACCGCCATCGCCAGGTCTTCGATGACGAGGAGGTTGAGGATCGCCGGGGTCTCGCGGTTGGCCAGACGGCCGAGGTCGGCGAGCACCTTCGAGATCACACCCGACGACGAGATCCAGGTGACGCCGCCGAGCAGCGTGGCCGCGATCGGATCCCAACCGAGCAACATGCCGAGCGCGAAGCCGGGCAGCGCATTGCTCGCCATGTCGACCAAGCCCGGCGGAACGCCGGTGCGCAGCCCGTTCTTCAGCTCGGCCTGCGAGTACTCGAGGCCGAGGGTGAACAGGAGCAGCAACACGCCGATCTCGGCGGTGAGCGAGATGAACTCCTCGCTGACGCTGACCCGAGCGATGCCGCCGTCGCCGAACGCGAGGCCGGCGATCAGATACAGCGGAACGGCGGTGACGCCGATCCGCCCGGCGAGCCGCGAGACCAACGCGAGTCCGAGCGCGACGGCGCCGACCTCGAGAAAGGCGAGCGCTGCTTCAGCGCTTCCCGCAGCCAGCATGAAGTCGTGCCTCCGCCCGAGGCCGAGTCAGCTCGCGGCGAGCAGATCGTGGAGAGCGGCCAACCCCTCGAGGGTGCCGACGGCGACGATGACGTCGTCTTCTTCGAACACGAACTCCGGCCCGGGAGCGGGAATCGTCGAGTCGTCGCGAACCACGGCAACGATCGACGACCCGGTTCGCGTGCGGTAGGCGCCGTCGCCGATCGACGTCGAGATCGCCGGTGACCCGGTGTGCACCGTGAGCCACTCGATGCCGAGGCCTTCGATCTCGTGCAGCACCGCGCCGACGCTCTCGGTCACCTGGCTCGTACCGAGCAACTCCGACATCGTCTGCGTGTCGTTGGACGTGAGCGTCACCATCGTGGTGCAGGCGTCGGGGTCGTCGGTGTTGTACGCCACGATCTCTCGGCGGCCGTCGCGATAGACGAGCACGCCGACGTCACGGCCTTCCTCGGTGGTGAAGTCATGACGCACCCCAACCCCGGGGAGCTTGGTCTCTCGCACAACAGGCATGCCACAGTCTGCCCCACAACCAGCGAACCTGGTTATTTCCATCCCGGATGGAAATAACCAGGACGGAAATGACCAGGTGGCGTCGCTGAGGGTGGTGGCCAGCACACCAGGTGGCGGGTTGCGCTGCGCCGCTACTCTCGCAGGCATGAGCGACAACGCACCGAACACCCCTGTCGACGTCAAGCCACGGTCGCGTGACGTCACCGACGGCATGCAGAAAGCGCCCTCGCGTTCGATGCTCCGCGCGGTCGGCATGGGCGACGACGACTGGGAGAAGCCCCAGGTCGCCATCGCGTCGTCGTGGAACGAAGTCACCCCGTGCAACATGACGCTGCGCAAGCTCGCCGAGCACGCCAAGGCCGGCGTCAACGCAGCCGGCGGATTCGGCATGGAGTTCGGCACGATCACGGTCTCCGACGGCATCTCGATGGGCCACGAAGGCATGAGAGCTTCATTGGTGTCGAGAGAGGTCATCACCGACTCGGTCGAAACCGTCATGCACGCCGAGCGCCTCGACGGGTTCGTCGGACTCGCCGGCTGCGACAAGTCGATCCCCGGCATGCTCATGGCCGCCGCCCGTCTCGACCTCGCCTCGGTGTTCGTGTACAACGGCTCGATCATGCCGGGCGAACACAACGGCAAGGCGCTCGACATCACGTCGGTGTTCGAAGCGGTCGGTGCCCACGCCGCCGGCACAATCGACGACGCCGAACTGCACGACATCGAAGTCAAGGCGTGCCCCGGTGAAGGCGCGTGCGGTGGCATGTTCACCGCCAACACGATGAGCTCGATCGCCGAAGCGCTCGGGATGAGCCTCCCCGGTTCGGCCTCGCCACCCGCGATCGACTCGCGCCGCGAAGACGACGCACGTCGTGCCGGTGAGGCATGCGTGCGACTTCTGGAAAAGGGCCTCACGCCGCGCAAGATCATGACGAAGGCGGCGTTCGAGAACGCGATCGCGCTCACCTCGGCGCTCGGCGGATCGACCAACGCCGTCCTCCACCTCCTCGCCATCGCGAACGAGGCGGGCGTCGCGCTCGAACTCGACGACTTCAACCGGATCGCCGATCGCGTGCCGCACATCGCCGACATGACCCCGGGCGGCAAGTTCCACATGAGCGACCTCGACAAGGTCGGCGGCGTGCCGATGGTGCTCAAGCACTTGCTCGACCACGGCATGCTCAACGGTGACTGCATGACCGTCACGGGCAAGACCATGGCCGAGAATCTCGCCGAGATGGACCTGCCCGGCCCGGACGGTGTGGTCGTGCACCCGATCGATGCGCCGATCCACAGCGAGGGTGGCATCAACATCCTGACCGGATCGCTCGCACCACAGGGCTCGGTCGTCAAGGTCGCCGGTCTCACCGCCGACCAGATGCACTTCGAAGGCCCGGCTCGCGTGTACGACGACGAGTCGTTCGCGATGGAGGCGATCCTCGCCGGCGAGATCAACGCGGGCGACGTGATCGTCATCCGCTACGAGGGCCCCAAGGGCGGCCCGGGTATGCGCGAGATGCTCGCCATCACCGGCGCCCTCAAGGGAGCCGGCCGCGGCGGCGACTGCGCGCTCATCACCGACGGTCGCTTCTCCGGCGGCACGTGGGGATTCTGCATCGGTCACGTGGCCCCCGAGGCCGTCGACGGTGGGCCGATCGCGTTCATCGAGGAGGGCGACCGGATCCTCATCGACGTGCCGACGAAGCGTCTCGACCTGCTCGTCGACGACGACGTGCTCGAGCAGCGCAAGCAGGGTTGGCAGCCGAACGCTCCTCGCTACACCACCGGCGTGCTCGGCAAGTACGCCCGCCTGGTGCAGGGCGCCGAGACCGGAGCGATCACCAACCCACTCTGACCCGGGTCGAGGGAGCCGACGCTCCGACCTAGCCTGTGCCCATGGCGAACCCTGGTGGAGTACGTGGATTCGGAGCGACGGTCGTCGGTTGGCTGATCGTCGCCGTCATCGTCTACTTCTTCTTCGGGTTCCTCATCGGCACGATTCGCTGGGTCTTCCGCTTCATCGTGGTCGTCGTGCTGATCGGCGCGCTGCTCACCGTCTGGTTCAAACTCCGCGGCGACGATTAGCGGACGGTTTGTCTCAGAGACAAACCGTCCGGCTGTGACAGGGCTGTGCGCATGATCGGTCGATGGGCTATCCCGATCGCATCATCCCCGACGGCAGCATCCATCACGTCATGAATCGTGGCGTGGCTCGCCAACCGATCTTCTTCACCGACAAGCACCGCATCGAGTTCGGTCGACTCCTCGCCGAGATCCACGAGCGCTTCGGCATCGAAGTGCTGGCCTATTGCCTCATGGGCAACCACTATCACCTGATCGTGAGGTGCCCGGCGGGACGATTGTCGGAGGCGATGCAGCACCTCGGTTCGACCTTCGTGCGCCATGTGAACGACGAGGTCGGGCGCGACGGTCCGCTGTTTCGCAGCCGATTCAAGTCGATCCTCGTCGACAGCGACCGGTATCTGCTTCGAGCGGTTCGCTACGTCCATCGCAACGCACTCGACCTCGCCGGGGTCACGTCACCGGCCGGCTATCGCTGGTCGAGCCACCGGGCCTACCTCGGGCACCGCCGCAGTCCCGAGTTCCTCGACACGAGCGTCGTGCTCGAGATGTTCGGCAACGACGTGGCTCGATTCGATCGCTTCGTCTGCGATAGCGAGATCCGACACCCATCAGCCGATCGCCCCGATCTCGCCGACCTGCGTCACACGATCGAACTCGCAGCGATGGTCGCCGACGACGCCGACGACACCTCGTCGGCATCGATCGTGCGGTCGGCCTCGATGCTGCTCACCGAGATGCTGACCGGCGCCGAACGTCAGCAGTGGATCGACGAACTGGGCGTGCCGAACCGCGAGGCGCTGCGCAAGGCGATGGGGCGGGCCCGGCAACGGATGGCGTCGATGGTGATGCTCGCCGATGTGATGGAGTTCGTCGCCAACGAGTTCGGCTTGGCCCGACCCGCAGCCTGACCCGGACGGTTTGTCTCTGAGACAAACCGTCCGGTCAGTCGGCGAGGGACTGATACACGAGCTGCTGGAGGAGGCCGCGGATGGGGTAGGTGCTCGACGGGAGGAGTTGGGTGAGGAACACTGCGATGAGGTCTTCGTGGGGGTCGACCCAGAACGCGGTGCTCGCGGCACCGCCCCACGCGAACGAACCCTCGGAGCCGATGATCTTGTGCTCGGCGCTCTCGAGTTCGACCGAGAAACCGAGGCCGAAGCCCATCCCGCTGAACTCGGTCTCGGCGAACAGCGGGCGGCCGAACGCTTCGAGCTCGGCGCCGCCGGGAAGATGGTTGCGGGTCATGTAGTCGACCGTGCGCGATCCGAGGATGCGCACGCCGTCGAGTTCGCCGCCGTTGAGCAGCATCTGCGCGAAGCGCAGGTAGTCGGCCGCCGTACCGCAGAGCCCACCGCCACCGCCGAGCATCGTCGGCTTCTTGTCGAGCGGCGCCGACGGCATGACCGCGGCATTCGCCGACGGCCCGTCGCCCCGGGCGTTGCCCGTCGGCTTGGGGAAGTAGAGCTCGGCGAACCGATCCTGCTTCGACGGGTCGACCCAGAACTCGGTGTCGGTCATCCCGAGCGGATCGAGGATTCGTTCGCGGAAGAACTCGTCGAGCGACTGACCCGAGATCACCTCGACCACGCGACCCAACACGTCGGTCGACACCCCGTACAACCATTCGCTGCCCGGCTGGAACGCCAACGGCAGTGCAGCCCACGCGTCGCACGCGCCTTCGAGGTCCATGCCCTTCGGCATGCCCCACTCGAACCCGGCCTGGCGGTACAGCGCGTCAGTCACGTGGTTGTTGTGGAACCCGTACGTGAGGCCCGACGTGTGCGTGAGCAGATGCCAGATGCGCATGGGCTCGGTGAGCGCCTCGGTCACCGGGGCGACGAACGAACCCGACCGATACACACGGCTCTCGCCGAACGACGGGATGAACTTCGACACCGGGTCCTTGAGCTGGAACCGGCCCTCCTCGTAGAGGATCATCGCCGCCACCGACGTGATCGGCTTCGTCATCGAGAACATCCGCACGATGGTGTCCGTCGACCACTCGGTGCCCTCCGCGATGTTGCGCAGCCCGTAGGTCGACTCGTACGCCAACTGCCCGTGTCGCATGATCGCCACCTGCCAGCCCGGCAGTCGACCGTCGTCGACGTACGGACGGAAATGGTCGTCGATCCGAGCGAAGCGGGACGGGTCGAAGCCCAACGACGACGGATCTGCGGTGACCTGCGGGTTGCTCATCGGGCCAGCGTTGCAGATTGTGTCGCGAGTCGGGAACCGGAACCGATCGGGCATCGTCCAAGCTCCGGATGGAACGACGTAGCGTGAACGCACGGAGGTGCACGATGGAGCACGGCAGCCGCACGAAGCCCAACCGCATGAAGCGCAGCATCGGAGTACTCGCCGCAGGGGCGATGTTCGCTGCAGCGTGTACCGGTGGGGGAGGGTCGAGTTCCGACACCTTGCCGACCGGACCGAGCACCACCGGCCCCGGTGGCGCCACCAACACGCCCGTCGGCACCACGACCGCGACCGGGTCATCCGGCGCCACGAGCACCGACGACACGTCCGGCCGGCTCGGGTTCCGTCTCAGCGAAGGACAATCGTCGGCTGCGGAGCCCGCACCGATCGAGCCCACCGACGGCACGCTGCTCACCTCGGCCGAGATCGACGCCGTCCTCGATCGCCTGCCCGAATGGGACCTTCCCGACGACGACACCCAAGAGTTCAATCGACCGGTCGCCTCGCTCGGCCCGCCGCTCGTCGGAGACACCATCGCCACACCGTTCCCGCCGGCACCCGACGAGCCGACCACCCCACCCGACGTCGCGTCCGAACCACTCGACGTGCTCCGCTTTCAGCCGGAAGGCCCCGTCGACGTCGCGCCGTTCCTGTCGCTGACCTTCAACGAGCCGATGGTCCCGCTGGCCACCCTCGAGCAGCTCGACGCGGTCGACGTGCCGGTCGAGATGTCGCCCGCCGTCGACGGCCGCTGGCGGTGGATCGGCACGCGCACCCTTCGCTTCGAAGTGTTGCCCGAGGCCGACACGAGCATCGATCGCCTGCCGGCTGCCACCGAGTTCACCGTCACGGTGCCCGCCGGAACCGAGTCGGCGAACGGGGCGGTGCTCGCCGATGCCTTCTCGTTCTCGTTCTCGACGCCACCAGCGGACCTCGAGTGGGTCACGGGACTCAGTGACTCGATGCCGCTCGAGCCGGTGTTCGTCGCACAGTTCGACCAGCGCGTCGACAGCGACGCGATCGTCGAGCTGATCGACTTCTCGGCCGGCGACGTGATCGACGTACGTCTCGCCACCGACGCCGAGATCGAGGCCGACGACAGCGCTCGCAACGTGATGGCCGGGGCGCTGCCGAACCGCAGCGTGGCCTTCGTGCCGGTTGCTCCGCTCGCACCCGACACCGCCGTGTCGATCTCGATCGGCCCCGGCATCCCGTCGCTCGAAGGTCCGCTCACCAGCAGCGCTGCGTACAGCGACGCCGGCCGCACCTACGCACCGCTCACCGTCACCGACCGCAACTGCGGGTACGGCGACTGCCGCCCGTTCAGCCCGTTCATCATCGAGTTCAACAACTCGCTCGACCCCGAGCTGTTCGACCCGGCCACGGTCCGGGTCGAACCGGCCGTGCCCGGTCTGCGCGCCGAGGTGTCGGGATCACAGCTCGTCGTCCGCGGTGCCACCTCCGGCAACACCACCTACACCGTCTCGGTCGCCGCCGAGCTCACCGACGTGTTCGGGCAGACGCTCGGCGAGCTCTACACCACCGACTTCTCGGTCGGACCGGCGCAGCCGTTCCTCACCGGACCGAACCGTCGCTTCGTCACCACCGACCCGTTCGCACCGACGCCGAGCCTCGCGTACACCAGCGTCAACCACGACGAGCTGTACGTCACCGCGTGGCGGGTCGACCCGTCGCAGTATCGAGACTTCGAGACGTACGTCGACTCGCTCTACGACCGCGACGCACCACGTGACCCCGAGTGGACCCCGGCGCTCACCGCGGTCATCGACATCGACGCCGACCCCGACGAGATCACCGAGACCGTGGTCGACCTGGGCGACGCGTTCGAGGTGTCGGACGGCCCGATCGTCGTCCGCGTCGAAACCGACCCCGACCTCACCCCCGACGACGACGAGTACTGGCAGAACCAGCCGATCATCACCTGGGTGCAGTCGACCACGCTCGGCGTCGACGCGTTCGTCGGCAGCGACGAGTTGATCGTCTGGACCACCGACCTCCTCACCGGCGATCCGGTGCCGAACGCCGCGGTCGAACTCGTCGGTACGAGCCGGACGACCACGACCGATGCCGACGGACTCGCCCGCGTCGACCTCGACGGTCAGGCGATCAGCGGGCTCGTCGCCACGGCCGACGGTGCCACCGGGATGCTTCCCGCCGGATGGTTCGACGGCTGGCAGGCATCGGAGCGCGGAAGCGAGAGCCGGTGGTACGTCATCGACGACCGCGGCGTCTACCGCCCTGGTGAAACCGTCCGGGTCGCCGGGTTCGTTCGCGAGATCGACGCCGCCGACGCCCAACTCGCACTCGTCGCCGGCGATCAGACCGTGCAGTACACGGTCTTCGACCCGCAGGGCAACGAGTTGGTCGTCGACACGGCCGACGTCAACGCGCTCGGCGGTTTCAACCTGACCTTCGAGGTGCCCGAGGAATCGAACACCGGGTACGCCTACATCGACATGCGTCTCGCCGGAGCCGAGCGATACAACACCAATCACCAGTTCCAGATCCAAGACTTCCGCACCCCCGAGTTCGAGGTCACGGCGCGCACCGAGTCTCCCGCTCCGTACTACGTCGGCGAGCCCGCCACCGTGGCCGTCGACGCGGCGTACTACGCCGGTGGGCCGCTGCCGAACGCCGACGTGAACTGGACCGTCTCGACGCTCGAGACCTCGTTCACGCCGCCGAACCGTGGCGACTTCAACTTCGGCATCTGGACGCCCTGGTGGTACCGCAGCTACGACGTCTACTCCGACGGTGGCGCCTATTACGAGGACGACTACTACTTCGACGAGTGCTTCGACTGCTTCCCGACGTCGGACGATCGCATTCGTGAGTTCTCCGGAACCACGAACGGCAACGGGTCGCACTTCCTGCAGATCGACTTCGAAGCCGCCGACGCCGACGGAGCACCGGTCGACCAGCCGTCGTCGGTCACCGCGGAGGCGACCGTCTTCGACGTGAACCGCCAGGCGTTCTCGTCGCGGACGAACGTGCTCGTCCACCCGGCGTCGTACTACGTGGGACTCCGGAGCGAGCGAGCATTCGTCCGCAAGGGCGAACCGCTCGAGATCGACGTGATCGTCGCCGATGTCGATGGTGCGGCGATCGCCGGCCGCGAGGTCGAGGTCGTCGCCGGACGACTCGAGTACGGCTACGACGGCGGTCGCTACACCGAACTGCTCGTCGACGAGCAGACCTGCACGGTCACCTCCGATGCGAGCGACGAGGGCGTTCGCTGCGAGTTCGCCACCGAACTCGGCGGCCAGTACCGGATCACCGCGGTCGTCGCCGACGACGCCGGTCGCACCAACCGTGCCGTGTTCACCCAGTGGGTGTCGGGCTCCACCGCACCGCCGTCGCGCAACCTCGAACAGGGCGAGGTCACGATCGTTCCCGACGCCGAGACGTACGCACCCGGCGACACCGCCGAACTGCTCGTGCAGGCGCCGTTCGCTCCGGCGACCGGACTCGTCACCGTCACCCGAGCCGGCATCGAGTCGACCCAGGTGATCGACGCTCCCGACGGGTCAGCCGTCGTGACCGTCCCGATCGCCGACGACGACATCCCCAACCTGCAGGTGCAGGTCGACATGGTCGGTTCGGCCGAGCGGGTCGGCGACGACGGCACGCCCCTGCCCGACGCGCCGCGTCGCCCGGCGTTCGCCGTCGGCCAGATCGGCCTCCAGATCCCGCCCGTCTCACGCACGCTCGACGTCACGGCCACGCCAGCGTCAGCCGATGTGTCGCCGGGGTCGGCGACCACGATCGACGTCGCCGTGGTCGACGCCGGCGGTGCGCCCGTGGCAGGTGCCGGTGTGGTCGTGATCGCCGTCGACGAGGCCGTGCTGTCGCTCAGCGACTACACGCTCCGCGACCCGATCTCGACGTTCTACCAAGGCGTGGGCACGCAACTGTCTCCTGAACTCGTGCGACGCAGCATCATCCTCGCCAATCCCGACCTGCTCGATGCCGGCATCGACCAGGGAGTCGTCGACGAGAGTGAGGACGGCGCGATGGCCGAGGCGCCTGCCGACGAGGAGGCGATGGAGGAGTCGGCCGGTGCTCCGGCCGCAGCCGACACGGTCGGCCGGGCCGCCACCGATGGCGCCGCGGCAGCGACGCCGATCGACGTCCGCTCGAACTTCGACGCACTCGCCGTGTTCGCCCCCGACGAAACGACCGGTCCAGACGGCACGATCACCGTCGACGTCGAACTTCCCGACAACGTCACCCGCTACCGCATCATGGCGGTGGCCGTCGACGGCGTCGACGAGTTCGGGTCGGGGGAGTCGTCGCTCACCGCCCGGCTGCCCATCACGGTGCGCCCGTCGGCACCGCGCTTCTTGAACTTCGGTGACCGGTTCGAGTTGCCGGTCGTGGTGCAGAACCAGACCGACGAAGCGGTCGAGGTCGACATCGCCCTCGAAGTCGCCAACCTCGACCTCGACGACGCAACGGCGTCGTCGACCGACGGCGATGCCGCGACCGGCAAGCGGGTCACGATCTCGGCCAACGACCGAGTCGAGGTCCGATTCCCCACCTCGGCAGTCGAGGTCGGCACCGCTCGGTTCCGGGTGGCCACGGTCAGCGGCGACTTCGCCGACGCCGCCGAGATCGACCTGCCGGTCTACACCCCGGCCACGGCCGAAGCGTTCGCCACCTACGGCGTGCTCGACGGCGACGACGCGATCGCCCAACCGCTTCTCGCTCCCGACGGCGTGTTCCCGCAGTTCGGTGGGCTCGAGATCACCACGTCGTCGACCGCCCTGCAGGCGCTCACCGACGCCGTGCTCTACCTCTACGACTACGACTACGAGTCGGCCGACGGCTACGCCGCTCGACTGATGGGCGTCGCCGCACTCCGCGACGTACTCGATGCGTTCGACGCCGACGGTCTTCCCGACGTCGACACGCTCAACGCCTCGGTCGGTCGTGACATCGAACGGCTGCAAGCGCTCCAGAACGGCGACGGCGGCTTCCCGTACTGGCAACGCAACCGTGAGTCGGTGCCGTGGGTGTCGATCATGTCGGCACACGCGCTCGTGCTCGCTCGCGACAACGGCTACACGGTCGACGAGAACGTGCTGTCGTTCGCACTGCAACACCTCGCCGACATCGAGAGCTACATCCCCGCCGTCTACGGCCAGGAGACGCGTGACTCGATCAGCGCCTACGCCCTCTACGTACGCGACCTCGCCGGGCAGCGCGACAGCGCCAAGGCGATCGACCTGTATCGCCGCTCGGGTGGCGTCGACGGCACGCTGCAGGTCGACGGCCTCGCCCGGCTCTGGCCGGTGCTCGACGACACCGGAGCACGCGACGAGATCGAGCGCGAGATCGCGAACCGTGCGGTCGAGACTCCTGCCGCAGCGACCTTCGCCACGAGTTACGGCGAAGACGCGTATCTGATCGCGCACTCCGACCGCCGAACCGATGGCATCGTGCTCGGCGCGCTCGTCTCCGAGACACCCGACAACGACCTGATCCCTAAGGTGGTCACCGGTCTGCTCGGCAACCAGAACCGCGGGCGTTGGCGCAACGTCTACGAGAACGTGTTCATCCTCCTCTCGCTCAACGAGTACTTCGGCACGTTCGAATCGGTCGACCCCGACTTCATCGCCCGTGCCTGGCTCGGCGACACGTACGCCGCCGAGACCGAGTTCCGTGGACGCTCGACCGACTCGTTCCTCACCGAGGTGCCGATGGCCGAGCTGGTCGACGCCGGCGACACCGACCTGGTGATCGACAAGGACGGCGCCGGGCGCCTCTACTACCGACTCGGGCTGCGCTACGCCCCCGACGACCTCGATCTCGACCCCCGTGACGAAGGATTCGTCGTCGAGCGGGTCTACGAGGCCATCGACGATCCGAGCGATGTCGTTCGCAACGACGACGGATCGTGGACGGTGAAGGCCGGCGCCTCGGTTCGAGTGCGGCTCACGATGGTCGCCGACGCCCGCCGCACGCACGTGGCGTTGATCGACGGGATGCCCGCCGGGTTCGAAGCGGTCAACCCGGCGTTCGCCACGTCGGTCACCGTGCCGCTGAGCGACCCGTCGGCACGCAGCGGCTACTGGTGGTGGCAGTGGTACGAGCACCAGAACCTGCGTGACGACCGCGCCGAGGCGTTCACGTCGTACCTCCCGGCCGGCACGTTCGAGTACACGTACGTGGCACGGGCGACGACGCCAGGCGACTTCGTCGTGCCGCCGACCCGAGCCGAAGAGATCTACGCGCCGGAGGTGTTCGGCCGGTCGGCATCCGATCGCGTCGTCATCGTCGACTGAACCGGCGCGATCAGGCGGCGACGCGGCGAGCGATGAAGCGCCAGCCGTTGAGGAAGGTGCCGAGAAACACCGACGCGACGATCACGAACGAGAGCGCCGTGCCCTCGTCGAAGAAGAAGCGGCGACACAACATGCCGACCGCCACGGTCGTGACCCAGATGATCAGTCCGGCGCGCCACGCGATCGGTTGTTTCCACACCTGCGCCGCGAGCCACGCCACGACGAGACCGATCACGAACGGTGCGGCCGTGTCGACGAGTCCGGCCACACCGGGGTTCTCGTCGTGGTTGCGTCGACCGATCGCGACGAACACCACGACGACGAACACGTCGACGCCGACAGCGGTCTCGACGCGTCGCAGCAGTTGACTCATCCGAGTCGGCTCAGCCCTCGGCCGCGAATCCGCCGAGGGTGCCCTTGAAGAACAGCAGCGGCAGCGGGGGCTCGCCGTCGTGGTCGGCGTCGGCATCGAGCGCGCCGACGCGACCGAGTACGAAGTGGTGGTCGCCCATGTCGTAGACCTCTTCGACGGTGCAGTCGATCCAGCACACCGCGCGTTCGAGGATCGGCGAACCCGACGGCGACGGACGCCACTCGACGCCCTCGAAACGGGTGTCGTCGGTGCCCGACTTGGCGAACTTCCAGCAGAGGTCGGCCTGCTCGGAGCCGAGCACGTTGACACAGAAGCCGCCCGACGCCGACATCAGGTCCCAGGTGGTCGAGCCGATCTGTGGGAGGAATCCGACCAGCGGCGGGTCGAGCGACACCGACGTGAACGACCCGATCGTGAACCCGACGGGTCCGTCGGGGCCCATGCCCGTGACGATCGTGACGCCGGTGGGGAAGTGACCCATCACCGTGCGGAAGTGGCCGGAATCGAATGCGTGGTCGTCGCTCATCGACACGGACTGTATTCGCTCCGATCCCGCGCGCCGATATCCCCGTCGGCGATACCGTCGCGTTCGTGGACGCCGGGGGAGACGACGCAGCGACTGCAGCGGCCAAGCGGAGCCTGCGCCGCGAGGCGCGAGAGCGCCGCAAAGCACTGACCGATCGCCACGAGCGCTCGGCGCGGTTGACCCGCACGCTGATCGCCCATCCCGCGGTGATCGATGCGGATCGGGTCATGGCCTACTCGGCCATGGGGAGTGAGGTCGACACGGCGATGTTCGTCGCGTGGTGCATCGAACACGGCAAGGCGGTGCTGATGCCCGAAGACGGCGTCGACCCGTCGTGGCCCGACGTGGTGATCGTGCCCGGTCTCGCGTTCACGCTCGATGGTCACCGCTGCGGGCAGGGAGGGGGGTGGTACGACCGGTTCCTTCCTGGGATCCGCGCCGACTGCGTCACGATCGGAGTCGGTTTCCGCGTTCAACTCGTCGACGAGTTGCCGATCGGCCCGTTCGACCAGTCGCTCGACATCGTGCTCACCGACTGAGGCATCCACTCGGCCCGCAACCGGCTTGCGCGATCCGATGGTGATGCGACAGGGTGCGGCATGGGCAACTTGGGGTTCACGCTCGACGAACTCGACCGGGCCGCTCGGATCGTGGGCCAGCACGTGCCGCCGACTCCGCACTATGACTGGCCGCTCCTGAGCGAGCACGCCGGGTCGCGAGTCACTGTCAAACACGAGAACCACACGCCGGTCGGCGCCTTCAAGGTGCGCGGCGGCCTGGTGTATTTCGATCGCCTCGTGCGCGAACGCCCCGAGGTGGCTGGTGTGGTGAGTGCGACTCGCGGGAACCACGGTCAGAGTCTCGCGTTCGCCGGACGCCTCGCCGAGCGATCCGTCACCATCTTCGTCCCACGGGGCAACAGCGTCGAGAAGAACGCGGCGATGCGCGCACTCGGCGCCACCGTCATCGAACACGGTGACGACTTCCAGGTCGCTCGCGAAGCATCCATCGAGCACGCCGCAGCGCACGGTCTCGAAGCGGTGCCCCCGTTTCACCGCGACCTCGTCCTCGGCGTGGCGACGTACGCACGCGAACTGTTCGACGCGGTGACGGGCGATCCGATCGACACCATCTACGTCCCGATCGGCATGGGAAGCGGCATCAACGCGATCATCGAAGTCCGCGACCTGCTCGGTCTCGACACCGCCGTCGTCGGCGTCGTGTCGGAGAACGCGCCGGCGTCGAAGTTGTCGTTCGAAGCAGGGGAGGTCCGGACCACCGAGACCGCCGCGACGTTCGTCGACGGTGTGGCGACCCGTTCCCCCGACGCCGACTCGATCGCCGGCATCGTTTCGGGAGCCGCTCGCGTGATCGCCGTGTCCGACGACGCAGTCGCCGACGCGATGCGCACGATCTTCCGCACGACGCACAACGTCGCGGAGTCGGCCGGCGCCATTGCGCTCGCCGGTCTCCTGTCGGAATCACCCGCACAGCGAGGGAACCACAGCGCGTTCGTGCTCTGCGGCGGCAACGTCGACACCGACCAGTTCGCCGAGGTGCTCTCGGGTGGCACTCCGGTCGTTTGACGCGGTCGGGAGGCTGTGACAGTCACCGGCACGGCGTCGTCGCTAAATACGGTGCTCCGGGTCCGTCGGTTTGCCACACTGTCGACATGAACCCTCGTCACCGCCTTGCCGCACTCGCCTCCGTCGCCGTTCTGGCGCTCGCCGCCTGCGGGGGAAGCGAAGACAGCGCCAGCGACGAGGGCGCCGGGGAAGTGCTCGACGAGGCCACGACCACCGTCGAGACCACCACCACGACCACGGCCCCACTGACCGGGGGCGGCGGTTCGGCCGACACGGCCGAACCGGAGACCACCGAGCCGGACGCGTCCGAGCCGGAGACCACCGAGGCGGAAGAGCCGCCGACCACCGTCCCGACACCGGAGACCACCGAGGCGCCCGCACCCGACACGACCGTCCCGGCAGAGCCCGACGAGGCGTGCCTCGAAGGTGCCTGGGTGATCACCACCGAGCAGTTGAACTCGTACTACTCAGCGCTGGCGGCCAACAGCGGTGGCGGCCTCACGCTCGGAGCCGACGGCGTCGTCAACGTCACGTTCCTCGATGGCGAGTACCAGTACACGGCCGATTTCGGCATCACTGTCGACGTGAGCGGAACCGGCGGAACCGGTGATGCCGTCGGCACGGTCAACGGAAGCTACGAGATCGTCGACGACAACGTCATCGCCGCCACGACGCTGTCGAGCGATCTGACCATCACGGTGCAAGTGGCCGGTCAGACGATCGACGGCAGCGACATGGGCAACGGACTCATCAACTCGGCACCGATCAACAACGCCGAGTTCTTCTGCGGTTCCGGCGGTGAGGGGCCGACCGTGATGTTCCAGTCGGGGCCGTCGACCGACCAGCGCCACCCGGTCGTCCTGCAAGCGGCCTGAGTCGACGACCCGAACGGTTCGCCACACCGGCGAGTCGGTCAGGTCGACCGTCGAAACCGCTCGAGCAGTTCATCGACCGCAGGGTCCGACACGGCGCCGCTCCGCCGTGCGAGGACCAGTTGGCGGTCGAGTAGGTGGGCGCCACCCGGCGCAGCGTCGCCGTCGCTCACCCGCCCCTGGCTCTCGGGCAACACCGTCCATCCCATGCCCAGCAGGACCATCTCGCGCAACACGTCCGGCTGGTGCGACTCGGCCGCCACCACCACGCTCGCTCCGAGCGAGCGCAGGTGATCCTCGACCAGACGCCGAGTATGCGATCCGTCCGGGAACAGGACCCACGGCCCCCACTCCTCCGGAGGGCCGAGTCGTTGCCCCGGTGGGGCGAAGACGTGGAGTCCTTCGGTCAGCAATGGCTCAGTCACGATGCCTGGTCGTGGCTCCGGTGGCTCCACACACGCGACGGCGTCGAGGTCGCCGTCGATCAACTGGTCGAGTAGGCGTCGCGACGGTGCGACGGTCAAGGTGAGCGTCACGTCGTGGCGGTCGGTTCGGAATCGACGGAGCGAATCACGAAGGTGGGCGACCGCCGCCACGTCGATCAGCCCCAAGCGCACCGAACCCGACTGGGCCGTGCGGAGACGGTCCGACCAGCGCGCGAGGTCGGTCGTGAGCGCCACCACCTGACGGGCGTGGTCGAGCACGGGGATCGCCGCCGACCGCAACAGTCGCCGCCGGCCGGACGCCTCGAAGAGTTTGACGCCGACTCTCCGTTCGAGTTCTGCCAGGCCCTGCGACAACGCGGACGGGCTGACGCCGACGTCGGCGGCCGCAGCGGCCCACGTCGGTGAATCGGCGACCGCCACCAGGTACTCCAGTTGGCGGATCGAGAGGTCGGGGAGGTTGCCTCGCACCCCACGCAGAATAGTTCAGACATACTTCACTGACTCGACTCTCTGTCAACGGTTGCTTAGCATGGCGGCCATGACAGTTCGACAGATCGCGCCCGCCACCGGAAAGCTCGGCGTGTTGACGCCCGGCATGGGAGCCGTGGCCTCCACGTTCATCGCCGGCGTCATCGCCGCCCGCGAAGGCATCTCCGCACCGATCGGTTCCGTGTCGCAGATGGCGCACATCCGCCTCGGCACCAAGGAAGAGAACCGCAACCCGCTGATCAAGGAATTCGTGCCGCTCGCCGACCTCGGCGACATCGTCTTCGGCGGCTGGGACCCGATCTCGCCCAACGCCATGGAAGCGGCCAAGACCGCCGGTGTGCTCGAAGGCAAAGACCTCGACTCGATCTCCGCGGAGATGGAAGGCATCGTGCCGATGGAGGCCGTGTTCGACCAGCGTTGGGTGAGCCGTCTCGAGGGCGTGCGCGTGAAGGACATCCCCAACAAGTGGGATCAGGCCGAAGCACTCATCGCCGACATGGCGCGCTTCAAGGAAGAGAACGGCTGCGACCGTCTCGTCATCGTGTGGTGTGGCTCGACCGAGGCCTACCAGGAGCCGTCGGCGGTCCACGACACGGTGGCGTCGTTCGAGCAGGGCCTGCGCGACAACGACGACAACATCTCGCCGTCGCAGATCTACTGCTACGCCGCACTGCAGAGCGACGTGCCGTACGCCAACGGTGCGCCGAACCTCACGACCGACCTGCCCTGCATGATCGAACTGTCGAAGACCAACGGCGTCCCGATCGCCGGCAAGGACTTCAAGACCGGCCAGACCCTGATGAAGACCCTCCTCGCCCCGGGCTTCAAGGCTCGCATGCTCGGTGTGCGCGGCTGGTTCTCGACCAACATCCTCGGCAACCGCGACGGCGAAGTGCTCGACGATCCCGAGAACTTCAAGTCGAAGGAAGTCTCCAAGCTCGGCGTGCTCGACGGCATCCTGCAGCCCGAGGTCTACCCCGACCTGTACGGCAACATCGACCACGTCGTGCGCATCAACTACTACCCGCCCCGTGGCGACAACAAGGAGGGCTGGGACAACATCGACATCTTCGGTTGGCTCGGCTACCCGATGCAGATCAAGGTCGACTTCCTCTGCCGTGACTCGATCCTCGCAGCGCCGATCGTGCTCGACCTCGCGCTCTTCATGGACCTCGCACATCGTGCCGGTGAGAGCGGCGTGCAGGAATGGCTGAGCTTCTACCTGAAGGCCCCGCAGGCCGCGGGCGACGTGCCGGCCGAGGCCGACCTGTTCATCCAGCAGACCAAGCTGAAGAACACGCTGCGCGAATGGATGGGCGAGCAGCCCGTCACGCACTCCGAAGCCGGCTGATCCCCCGGCTCCTCGGAGCCACCGATCTCGAACGAAGTGGGACGTCCGCACCGGGCGTCCCACTTCGCCATTTTCGCCACCCGAGGATGATTTCTGCCCAGGCCAAATGTCGTCGCGTGAGGGTGATTTCTGCCCAGGCTCGATGTCGTCGCGTGGGGGTGATTTCTGCCCAGGCAAATTGTCGTCGCGTGGGGGTGATTTCTGCCCAGGCCAAATGTCGTCGCGTGGGGGTGATTTCTGCCCAGGCTCAGAATCGTCGCGTGGGGATGATTTTTGCCCAGGCAAATTGTCGTCGCGTGGGGGTGATTTCTGCCCAGGCTCGATGTCGTCGCGTGGCTCGAGGGTCAGCGCACGGGGAGGCTGTCGAAGATCCGCTGGCGGAGGATCTGGAAGCGGGGGTCTCTGGCGAGTCGTCGTCGAGCAAGGTGTGCCTTGTTGCGCACGGTGCCCTCGTCGATGGCGAGCGCGGCGGCGATCTCCGCAGTCGTGCCGGCTCGGAGCTCCACCGCCAGGAGAATCGTGACGAGCCGGGTCGGAAGCCGTGTGGTGGGGGCTGCGTCGACGACCGACTCGACGGCGAGCCTGATCTCGTCGAGGGATGTGGTCGTCTGCGGCGGCAAGAACGCGAACGGCAGCCGGTCACCACGCTGGGGTCGAAGAACGCGCTTGCGATGTCGGACCGGGTCGAGGAGTCGTTCGAGTGGGTCGGTGCAGAGCATCGCCGGTGCTCGGCGCTCGCCGGTGTACACCGCGAAGCTTGAGTACGGATACTCGACCAGCTTCGACGTCCCCGTGATCTCCAGCGGATTGCGATGGATGTATCTCACGGTCTGCAAGAGCTGCGCATCGCTCTCGATCGGTGTCGCCCAGAAGCGTGGCTCCCAGAGCGGACCTACTCGGTCGGTGATGGCGTTGAAGTGTCGAGCGTAGAGCCCGAGCGTCTCGCCGATCGCGGCTGACACGTCGCCGTCGCGATTGCGAACGAGCGCATGAACGTGGTTGGTCATCCAGGCGTACGCCAGCAACTCGACCTGGTGTTTGCGAAACGCATCGTCGAGCCGTCGTTCGAAGATGGCTCGATCACTCGGGCGTTCGAACACGTCCTGACGGTCGACCCCACGGCTGACGACGTGGAGCATGGGAGTGGCATGTAGTTCCTTGTGTTTTCTCGGCATGACCGACAGAGGGTCGTGAGCAGCGGAAAAGGGAAAACGGTGAGGGTGATTTCTGCCCAGGCTCGATGTCGTCGCGTGGGGGTGAGTTTTGGCCAGGCTCGATGTGGTCGCGTGGGGGTGATTTTTGGACTGGCTCGATGTGGTCGTGAGTGGTGCGGAACTAGCGTGCGGGGCATGACGGCGACGTTGATGGACGGAAACTCACTGCGCGACGAGATCATCGCGGGGCTGGCGACGCAGATCGAGCAGATGGGGTCACCAGCCATCTGCCTGGCGACGGTGCTCGTCGGCGACGACGGTCCGTCGCAGCGCTACGTCAAGTCCAAGCACAAGAAGGCGGGGGAGGCCGGCATGGTGTCGCGCCACCACGGCCTCGATGCCGACGCCACGCAAGAGGAGGTCGAGGCCGTCGTCCGAGAGTTGGCGGACGATCCGTCGGTGCACGGCATCTTGGTGCAGCTTCCGCTTCCCGACGGTCTCGATCCCGAACCCGTGCTCGACCTCATCCCGGCCGAGAAGGACGTCGACGGCCTCACCGAACGTTCGATGGGGCGCCTGGTTCGCAATCGTCCTGGGCTCGTGAGCTGTACACCGCTCGGCGTCCTCCGACTTCTGGAAAAATATTCTGTGCCCACGAGCGGAGCACGCGCAGTGGTCGTCGGACGCTCGACCCTCGTCGGACTGCCACTGTCACTTCTCCTGAACCGAAAAGGTGTGGATGCGACCGTCACGATGGCGCACTCTCGCACCGCCGACATGGCGGCCGTCGTCCGCGAGGCCGACATCGTCGTGGGTGCCGCGGGTCAGGCCCGCATGATCACCGCCGACATGGTCAAGCCGGGGGCCGCCGTGATCGACGTCGGTGTGTCGCGGACCGAAGCGGGAATCGTCGGAGACGTCGATTTCGATGCCGTTGCCGAAGTCGCCGGCTGGATCACGCCCATGCCGGGCGGCACCGGGCCGATGACGATCGCGTGTCTGCTCGAGAACACACTGACAGCAGCACGACTCCAAGGACTGTGAGCCCGCCACCAGCGCCTGTCCGCTGGTGACGGCGACATTCACCAGACAGTCACCGTCGAGAGCGCTGAAGCCACCCTCGTGTCACGGCCCGATCGAGCCTGCCACGCTGGCCACAGACCGTGGCTGAAGACCACCTCATACTGGCATCCTCCTGCCAAAACGGACACGTTCCGAGGTCGATGACCACCGAGCGAAGTGGACATGCAGCATGTCACTTCTTATGCTCCCCGCTGGCGGAAATCGAAAACGAGCGGAGGATCGCATCGTGAACACGCGTATCGGGGGCGGAATCGCCCGACTCGCATGTGTGGGCCTGATCGGCGGATCGGCATTCACACTGAGCAACACATCAGCATCCGGGAGCGACTGGGTCGAACCAGCGCGCCAACCGGTGTCGTTCGTCGCGGGGTCGGTCGAAGACCCCGATGCGCCGCCGACCTCCGACGCGCCGCCGACCACCGATGCTCCGCCCACCACCGACCCGGGCCCCACGACGACGTCGCCGGAGACGACCACGAGCGTCCCGGCTTCGACGACCACGGTCCCGAGCCCGACGACGACGGTCCCTGGTTCGACGACGACGGTGCCCGGTTCGGCGACGACGGTGCCCGGATCGACCACGACGGTGCCGAATCCGACGACGACGCTTCCTGGCCCGACGACCACGACGGTGCCGAACCCGACGACCACGACGGCCCCGGGCTCGACCACGACGACGCTCCCTGGTTCGACGACGACCACGACGGTTCCGGGTCCGACGACCACGGTCCCCGGTTCGACGACGACCACCACGACCTCGACCAGCAGCACCACCACGACCGTCGTGCCGACGACATCGAGCATCGGCGACCGGGTCTGGCTCGATCGCAATGCGGACGGGGTGCAGGACCCCGGCGAGCCCGGACTCAACCGCGTCGACCTGGTCGTCGTCCACCTCGGCCCGAACGGGGCGCCGGGAGGCGGCGACGACGTGTCGTACGACGCCACCACGTCCGGCGACGGCGACTGGACCGTCGCAGGGCTCCCCGCCGGAAAGTACGTCGTCACGGTCACCGGCGGACTTCCCGCGGGCGTGGAGGCCACGTACGACGCCGACAGCGCCATCGGTTCGGCCGACCAGACGTCGATGGTCGTCATCGACGGCGACGAGGTGAACCAAGACTTCGGCTACACCCATCGCGCCGCGATCGGCGACACCGTGTTCTCCGACAACAACCTCAACGGCGTCCAGGACGCTCGCGAGTACGGCGCCTACGGCATCGAGATCCGAGTCACCGACCTCGGGGCCGACGGAGCGCGCGGTGGCGGCGACGACTCCATCGTGGGGACCTACACCACGAACAGCCTCGGCGAGTACCTCGCACCGGGACTCCTCGACGGCACGTACGCAGTCGACATCGTCGGCGGACTGCCCGACGGGGTCGAGTTCACCGTCGACCCGCAGGGCACGACCGATCCCGATGGGCTCAGCATCACCACGATCACCGGCGGTCGTGACGACCTGACCCAGGACTTCGGTTACACGCCGACCGTCGTCGGCAACAACACCATCGGCGACACGGTGTTCCACGACGCCAACCGCAACGGCATCGACGACGGGCCCGACACCGACCCGCGACTCGCAGGCGTCGGTGTTCGCATCACGTTTCTCGGAGAGGACCGGGAAGTCGGCGGCGGCGACGACGTGGTCATCGGGACCTTCCTCACCGACGACACGGGCCGCTATCAGGCGACCGGGCTCCCCGACGGGCGTTACCTCGTCGAGGTCGTGAGCGGGCTTCCCGCCGGCTTCGAGCCGACGGTCGACCCGCAGGGCACCGTGGACCCAGACGGCCGCAGCACGGTGACCCTGGCCAACGAGAGCACCAACCGCGACCAGGACTTCGGTTTCGCGGGCACCATCGCCGGCTCGAGCTCGATCGGTGACAGCGTCTATCTCGACGCAGACCTCGACGGGGTGCAGGACGATCCGAGCGACGAACCCGGAATCCCGAGCGTTCGCGTCACGCTGGTCGCCGCCGGACCGGATGGTGACTTCGGAACGCCCGACGACGTGATCGACGAACGGTTCACCGACGAGCAGGGCAACTACCTGTTCGACGGCCTGTCGGCCGGCGAGTACCGAGTGATCGTCGACGAGTCGACCGTGCCGGCAGCGCTGCGCAACACCGACGACGAAGACGGCGACAACGACGGCGCGAGCCCGGTGACCCTCGGCGACGACGACGCGCACCTCACGGCCGACTTCGGCTACGGAGAGGACCCGGTCGTGCTGCTTGGTTCGATCGGTGATCGCATCTACCTCGACACGAACGGCGACGGCGTGCAGGGCGATCCGACCGACGAACCCGGACTCGCCGGCGTCGTGGTCCGCCTCACGAGCGGCGGCAGCGACGGGCAGCTCGGCACCGCCGACGACGTCGCGGCCGAGCAGGAGACCGGCCTCGACGGCAGCTACCTCTTCGACGAGCTTCCGGCCAACGAGTACCGCATCGATGTCATCGGTGGCGTCGTCAACCGGCTCGTCAACACCGACGACCCCGATGGTGGCGGCGACTCCAGCAGTGTCGTGACCCTCGGTGAGGGCGATGATCGGACCGATCAGGACTTCGGCTACGACCCCGGCGATCCGGCGGATGCCTTCCTCGGTGATCGGGTCTGGTTCGACACCAACCGCAATGGCGTCCAGGAGTCCGGCGAACCCGGGCTCAACGGCGTCACGGTCACGCTGACGCTGCCCGACGGCACCACCCGCGCCACCACCACGTCGGGGAACGGCGACTACCTCTTCACCGATCTCGAGCCCGGCGAGTACACGGTGACCGTCGGTGACGGCCTGCCCAGAGGCGTCGTGCCGACCTACGACGCCGACGACCGCATCGCAGGGCCCGACGGCGCTTCGACCACCGACCTCGCCACCTCCGACCTCGACCAGGACTTCGGATACGTCGGCACCGGATCGATCGGCGACACCGTCTTCTACGACCTCGACGTCGACGGCGTGCAAGACGACGGAGAGCCCGGTGTTCCAGGCGTCCCCGTCACCGTGATCGGCGCCGGTTTCGACGGCGAATTCGGCACCTCCGACGACATCACCGTCACCGCGACGACCGACGACACCGGCAACTACACCGTCGGCGGTCTCCCGGCCGGTGACTACGTGGTGGCGATCGACGACGGCTCGCTGCCCGACGGCACCGAGATCGTCACCGACCCCGACGGCGATGCCGACGGCACTGCCTCGGTCACCCTGGCCCCCGGCGAATCCGATGACGAGCAGGACTTCGGCGTCGCCATCGTCGGTTCGATCGGCGACACGATCTTCCTCGACACGAACGGCGATGGGGACCAGGGCGACCCGGCCGACGAGCCGGGTCTCGGCGGCGTCACCGTGACGCTCACCGATGACAACGGAACGGTGCGAACCACCACGACCGACGACGATGGCACGTACCTCTTCGACGGTCTGCCGGCAGGCGACTACACCGTCACGGTGACCGGCGGACTGCCCGCCAACGTCGACAACACGGCTGATCCCGACGGCAACGCCGCCGGTGGCGAGCTCGGCGACTCGACGAGCGACGTCACGCTGCTTCCGGGCGACGACGATCTCGATCAGGACTTCGGCTACGACACCGGCGATCCGACCGATGCGGTGCTCGGCGACCGCGTGTGGTTCGACGTCGACCGCGATGGCGAGCAGGACGCCGGCGAGCCCGGCATCAACGGCGTGACCGTCACGGCGACCGACGGCGACGGCGCCACCTTCACCGCGATCACTGCAGGCGACGGCGACTACCTGTTCACCGAGCTGACCGACGGTACGTACACGGTCACCGTGACCGATGGGATTCCGGCCGGCTTCGGCCCCACCGCCGACTCCGACACCCCGGCCGACGGCACGAACAGCGCCGGTGACGAGACCTCGACCACCGACCTCGTCTCGGTCGACCTCGCACAGGACTTCGGCTACGCCGGTAACTCCTCGCTCGGCGATCTCATCTGGATCGACCGAGACGGCGACGGCGTGCTGGACGATGACGAAGTCGGTCTTCCCGGCGTCCGCGTCACGGTCACGTGGGCCGGGCCGGACGGCCAGGTCGGCACCGACGACGACGTCACACTCACCGCCACGACCGACGAGAACGGCGAGTACCTCGTCGAGGGGCTGCCCGCCGGGAGCTACCAGGTGTCGGTCGACGAGACCTCGCTGCCGGATGGTGCTCAGCAGACCTACGGGTTGGCCGGTGGCAACGAGGCGCCTCAGTCGAGCGTGGTGGTCGCACTTGCCGCCGACACCGACCGCGACGACGTCGACTTCGCCTACCGCGGCGACAGCTCGATCGGCGACACGGTCTTCCTCGACCTCGATGAAGACGGCACCCGAGGCGACGACGAGCCCGGCATCCCGGGCGTCACCGTCGTCCTCGCCGTCGGCGGCGTCACGTTCACCGACGTCACCGACGAGAACGGTGAGTACCTGTTCGACGGGCTGTTCCCCGGCGACCACGTCGTCGAGGTGGACGAGACGACGCTGCCCGACGATCTCCGGATCACGGTCGACGAAGACGGTGGCGTCGCTGCCGACGGTGGCGACCCCGACGGAACGACCCCGGTCGAGTTGGGTGTCGACGACCAGCACCTCACGGCGGACTTCGGCTATGCGAACGAGCCCGGCGGGCGCATCGGCGACACGGTGTTCCTCGATCTCGATGGCAACGGCGTGCAAGACGACGGTGAGCCGGGCCTCCCCGGCCAGGCGGTCACACTCGTCGGCGACAACGGCGTCACCGAGGGCGTCGTCACCGACGGGAACGGCGAGTACCTCTTCGAGGGCTTGCCCGACGGGTCCTACACGGTCATCGTCGACGGCGGCATCGTCGACCTGGCGAACAACTCCGCCGACCCGGACGGCGGCACACCGAACACGTCCGACGTGGTCATCGACGCCGACGACCGCGAGCATCTCGATCAGGACTTCGGCTACGTCGGCCCGAACAGCGTCGGCGACACGATCTTCTTCGACGCCGATGCCGATGGCATCGACGGTGACGGCGCCGACGAGCCGGGCCTCCCGGGTGTCGACGTGGTCGTCACGTGGGCCGGCCCCGACGGCGAGTTCGGTACCGGTGACGATGTCGCACTCCCTGCGGCGACCACCGACGACGACGGTGAGTACGTCGTGGCCGGGCTGCCCGACGGCACCTTCACGGTTGCCGTCGACGAGTCGACGCTGCCCGATGCGGTGAACCCGACGGTCGACGTCGGCGATGCGGCCGGCGGCAACCCCGACGCTCCGGTCGACGGCGTGTCGACCGTCGTGCTCGGCGATGAGGGCGACGGCCCGGAGGACGACCGCGACCAAGACTTCGGCTACGTCTCGGGCGGATCGATCTCGGGCACCGTGGTGCTCGACCTCGACGGCGACGAGACCCGCGATGCGGGTGAGCCCGGCCTCGGTGGAATCCGCGTCGTGCTGACGCTGCCCGACGGCACGGAGCGCGAGACCTTCACCGATGAGCTCGGTGGTTACTCGTTCCCCGGCCTGCAGGCGGGCGACTATGTGGTGACGGTCGACGAGTCGACGGTGCCCGGCGGCACCGTTGCGAGCATCGACCCCGACGACCGTGCCGACGGCACCACCGAGGTGACCCTCGAATCGAACGACGATGTCGTCGACGTCGACTTCGGGTACGTCGGCAGTGGCGAGATCGGCGGGGTCACCTTCCTCGACCTCGCCGGCGACGGCGTTCAGGATCCCGCCGATCCGGTGGTGCCCGGCCAGTCGGTCACGGTCACCTGGGCCGGTCCCGACGGCGAGTTCGGCACCGCTGACGACCTCGACGTCTCGACCAGCACCGACGACGATGGCGCTTATCTGGTCGACGGTCTTCCCGACGGCGACTACATCGTGTCGGTCGGCCCCGACGGGCTGCCCTCGTCCGCGATCAACACGGCCGATCCCGACGGTGGCGAACCGAACGTCTCCGAGGTCACGCTCGGCGACGACGGACGCTCCGAACTCGACGAGGACTTCGGCTACCAGGGCGACAACTCGATCGGTGACACCGTCTACGTCGATGCGAACGGCAACGGCGAGCAAGACGACGCGTCGATCGACACACCGGTGGAAGGTGCGCTCGTCACGATCACCTGGGCGGGACCCGACGGCGAACTCGGCACGAGCGACGACGTCGTCATCGAGTCGACCACCGACGCCGACGGCATCTACGGCGCATCGGGCCTGCCCGACGGCTCGTACACCGTGGTGGTCGATCCCGAGACGCTGCCATCCGGCACGGCTCCACTCGTCGACCCCGACGGCGGCGCCCCCGACGGGCAGAGCGCCGTCGAACTGACCGGCGGCACGAACGCCGACGATCAGGACTTCGGCATCGGTGGCGGCGCCACGATCGGCGACGAGGTCTGGCTCGACCTCGACGGTGACGGCGAGCGCGACCTGGGTGAGCCCGGGCTCACGGGTGCCACGGTCACCGCCACCTACCTCGGCGCCGACGGCGTTCCGGGTGGTGGCGACGACGTCGTGTTCACCACGACGGTCGACGACGCGGGCAACTATCTGTTCGACGACATCCCGGCCGGCACCTACGACATCCGCATCACCGAACTGCCTGCCGGCATGTTCCCGACCGCCGACCCTGACGGCGGTGACGACAACACGTCACGCGTGAGCGTCGGGCTCGACGAAGAAGACCTCGAACAGGACTTCGGATACGTCGGTTCCGCCGGCGTCGGCGACGAGATCTTCCTCGATCTCGACAGCGACGGGGTCCGCGATCCGAACGAGCCGGGCATCGCGGGCGTCGGCGTCACCGTGACCTCAGCCGGTGTCGACGGCGTGCTCGGCACCGACGACGACCTCGTGGTCACGACGACCACCGACGAGGACGGCCGGTACATCGTCGAAGGACTGCCGCCGGGGCCGACGCAGGTCACCTATGACGCCGGTGATCTGCCGGAGGGCGTCGAGCCGCTCGGCGACCTCGACGGCGATGCTCCGACCAGCACGACCATCACGCTGAACTCTGGCGAGACCATCCGTGACGTCGACTTCCCCGTCGGGGGCGACGGCATCATCTGCGGAACGATCTTCGACGACACCGACGGTGACGGCGTCCAAGACGCCGGTGAGCCCGGCCTTCCGGGTGTCACCGTCGAGGTCACCTGGCAGGGACCCGATGGTGCCGTCGTGGTGGCGGTCGTCACCGACGCCAACGGTGACTGGTGCCTCGAGAACCTCCCGCCGGGCGACTACTCGGTCGAGGTCGATCCGGCCACCCTGCCCCCGGGCAGCACCGACGGCGGCGGTCCGAACACCGTCGTGCTCGGTGTCGGTGGCGAGGCAGACATCGATGTCGGCACCACGCCGTCGGGCGGGATCTTCGGTGGCGTTTTCAACGACACCAATGGCAACGGTCAGCGGGATCCGGGCGAGACCGGTACTCCCGACGTGACCGTGATCCTCGTGGCCGCCAGCGGCGACGAGGCCGATCGGACCAGCACCGATTCCGACGGCAACTACGAGTTCGAGAACCTGCCGCCCGGCACCTACACGGTCATCGTCGATCCGGCCACCGTGCCGCCCGGCACCGCCATCATCACCGAGACCGACGGCGTCGTCGACGGTCGGACCACGGTGCAGGTGACCCCCGGGAGAACCGCCATCGGAGGCGGCTTCGGCGTCGGTTCCGACCGAGTCGCCGTGCTCCCGACGACCGGTTCGAGCGGTACGAACATGCTGCTGCGCGTGGCGTTCGCCTCGATCGTCGCCGGTCTGATGCTGGCGCTGTTCCGCCGCCGCGGTGACGACGTGCTCGGTCGAGTTCGCTGACGTCGCTGATTCCGCCCCGTTTCGGCTCGACGCGTTCCGCCACGCGTCGGGTCGGAATCGGGCGCCGGCTCCAGCGCTCGACGCTCAGCTCACGAGTCGGCGCTCAGCTCACGGGTTGAGGCTGTCGAGGGTCTTGTCGGCCTGATTGGTGCCGAGGAGCAGGAGGACGTCGCCGTCGAGTTCGCTCGTCTCGGTCGGGATCTCGTCGGGCATGGGCTCGACCTCGACACCCCCGAGCGCGGCGGCGAGGGCTTCGGCATCGTCCTGGGCGCCCTCGGCGTCGGTGTAGTGCACGACCGACTCGGCCAACTGCACCACGCCGTTGGTCGGTTCGCCGACGTTGAATCCGGCATCGTCGAGTCGGGTCGACATGCGCCCGGCCGACCCGCTGACGCCACTCGCATTGGCCACGACGATCACCAGACCGTTGGTCTCGACGTCGGCTGTGTCGGTCGTACCGCTCAACTCGGCGAGCGTGCGGTCGGCCTGGTTGTTGCCGAGCAACACCAGCACCTGGCCGCCGTCGAGTTCGCCGGTCTCGGTCGGGATCTCGTCGGGCATGGCGAGGGCATCGACGTCGCCGAGGGCTCGAGCGACCGATTCGGCGACCGCCTGCGCGCCGTCGTCGTCGGTGTAGTACACGACCGACTCGTCGAGCTTCTCGGCTCCGTTCGTGGGCGTGCCGGTGGTGAACCCACTGAGGCCGAGCTGGTCGGACATCCGGCCGGCGGTGCCGCCGACGATGCTCGCGTTCGCGACGACGACCGTGGCGCCCTCGGTGACGAGCGGTGCGACGGTGGTGGTGGTCGTGGTCGACGACGTGGTCGAGGTCGCCTCGGGTTCGGGTTCGGGCTCGGTCACCTCGGCGACGGTGGTCGTGGTCGTCGAGGCCGAATCATCGCCGCCGCCGCATGCGGCGATGAACAGGCAACCGGCGAGCGCAGCAGGGACTGTCCGTTTGAACATGTTCACAAGTCTTGTCGATCGGGCGTTCGCGATCGCGGCAGGCCCGGATCATCTGGCAGATGCGAGACAGCAATGATCGTCGGCGTCGTTCAGATCGACGCCGATTCGAGGGTCGGCGACAGGCTGTCGACACGCAGTCGACGTGCCCGCAGCTCTTCTGCGAATCGAGTCGGGTCTGACAGACTCGGCGGCATGTCACTCGTGCTCACCGATATCCGCGACGGCGTCGCAACGCTCACCCTCAACAACCCGGAGGAGCGCAACACGCTGACCGCTCCCATGGTCGACGAGATCATCTCGGCGATGGACGACATCGAGAACGACACGAACGTCGGTGCCCTCGTGGTCACGGGTGCGCCGCCGTCGTTCTGCGCCGGAGCGAACCTGGGCAACCTGTCCGAAGCCACAGGCGACAGCCTCGGCAAGATCTACGAAGGCTTCCTCCGGATCGCCCGGAGCCCGCTGCCGACCCTTGCCGCGGTGAACGGTGCCGCCGTCGGCGCCGGCATGAACCTGGCCCTGGGCTGCGATGTCCGCATCGTCGCCGACGAAGCGAAGATCGACACCCGCTTCCTCCAGCTCGGCATCCATCCCGGCGGTGGACACACCTGGATGTTCCGCCGGATCGCCGGCCCGCAGGCGGCGATGGCCGCGGTGGTGTTCGGTCAGGTCCTCGACGGCAAGGAGGCCGAGCGCATCGGGCTCGCCTACAAGTCGGTGCCGCGTGACGAACTCGCCGCGGTCGCCCAGGAGTTCGCGGCCGGAGCGGCATCGGCGCCACGCGAGCTCGCGATTCGTACGAAGGCGACCGTGCTGGCCATGGCCGACATCGACAATCACCCCGACGCCGTCGCGCGTGAACTCGAGCCGCAGCTCTGGTCGACGCAGCAGCCGTGGTTCGCCGAGCGCATGGCCGCGCTCAAGGCGAAGATCAGCTCGAAGAACAAGTGACGAGCGAGTAGGGCCGTCGGTCGAGGCGCGGTCGGTCGTTCAGCGACTGCGACGCAGTTGTCGCTCGAGGTCGCGGATCGAACGCGCCGTGACGCGCTGGTCGTCGTCGCTCGGTGTGAACGTCGGGTCGAACGCGACGCGGTCGAGCATCTCGCCGACGGCGTGCGGGTCGACCGCTCGTGGCGGGTCGTCGACGCTGCTCGCTGCCTCATCGACGCGGTGCGACACGTCGTCGGCCACGTCTCGCGCGGTGCGAGCCTCGGGAGCAAGCGCCGCGAACCGGTCGTGGAGCAATCCCCACGGCCCACGTTCGCGCCGGCGCCGGAGTTCGGCCAGGCCGCGCACCGCGCCCAAGGCGAGTCCGACGAGCAGAGCGGCGAGCGCGATCTCGACGGGTCGCGACGTGATGCCGGCGATCACCGCGTCGGCCACGTCGTTGCCGACGGTGGAGGCTTCGGTGTCGCCGGCGAGCGGAACCGAGGCCGTCGGGTCGAAGGCCTGCCAGCCGGTCTCGGGGAACCAGACCTCGACCCAGGCGTGAGCGTCGCTGGCTCGAACCTTCCACACGCCCGACACCTGGTCGCGTTCGCCCGGGATGTAGCCGGTCGCCAGGCGGGCCGGTACGCCCTGCGAGCGGAGCATGACCACCAACGACGACGCGATCTGCTCGCAGAACCCTCGTCGTGACTCGAACAGGTAGTCGTCGACGGCGTCGGCGCCGTCGGCGGGCACCGGGGCGTTGATGTCGTATTCGGTGTTGGTCGAGAGCCAGCGCTCGTAGGCGAGGATCGTGTCGTAGGTCGACCCATCGACACGCAGCTGCTCGGCGAGATCGATCGTGCGTTGCGTCGTCGAGTCGGGGATCGTGAGGAACGCGGTGAGGAGCTCGTCGCTGCGGTTGTCGGTGAGTTCGTCGAATCGTTCGGCGAGGTCGCCCTGGGCTCGAAGCATCTCGGGCGTCACCTGCACGCGCTGCGACACGACGGTGTAGATCGTTCCGGCCGTGAGCGTGCGGTCGGCACGGAGTGCGCCGTCTGGTCGCGTGTTGATGTTGCCGTCGAACACGATCGTCTCGGGCCGCGACGCGGCGAACACCACATTCGGCAGGTCGGACTCGACGTGGAAGGTCTGCACGAACTCCTCGGTGGGAGTGCCTCGTCGCGCCAGGTCGCCGAGCGTCGGCTCGACCGAGATCTGCGGGCCTTCGACCGTCGGTCCATCGGCGCCGGTGATGCGCCACGTCCGGCCGTCGAACTCGGTGAAGGTCTGACCCCGCCAGAAGGCCGGCTCGGGCGCGCGGACACGCATGACGATCTCGTCGCCGAGATCACCGCGCACCGACGTGTCGAGCGTTTCGGAGAAACCGGGATAGCCGGCGACCTCGCCGAGCGCACCGCGGTTCGGTGCGTCGGTGACGCCGTTCGACGGGGGAGGTGTGTTGCCTTCCGGGCCGGCGAGTGCTCCCGCGTCGGGCAGCGCCTCGCTGTTCGAGACGGCGGGAAGGCCGAGGCTCGCCGGGCCGTCGGGGATCGGGACGAGACTGGCGAGTCCGAAGGCCACCATCGTGGAGAGGGCGAACCAGGCGATGCCGCGTCCAGCGCGTCGACGAGACGTACGCGCGTCGACCCGCTCGCGGGTTGGAGACGTGCGTGCCGAGAGGGTCGCGAGCGACACGAGCGCAGCGATTCCCCAGGCGAGCATCCACCAGCCGACTCGGTCGTCGATGCGGAGGCCGGCGGCGTAAGCGACCACCACGCCGGTGATCGCGAGATGGACCCGCACGGAACGGCGACTCAGACTCTCGGCACCGTGCAGCACGAGCAGCAGCATCAAGAGGTCGGGCATCGGGCCACGGAGCGCCTCGATCAGCCCCCCGATGCCGGAGGCCTGCACCGCGATGCGGGCGAGTGCGCCGATGGCGATCGCCATGATCGTCACCCGCAGCCACGCCGGCGGGGTCTGTGCCCGAAGGCGAACCGCGAGGGCTGCGCCCACCGCGATGCCGAGCGTGGCAGCCACGCGCGTGATCATCGTGGCATCGAGTGCTCCGAGCAGCATGTTGAGTGCGATCGCTGCTGCTGCAGCGGTCCACCATCTCGGTACCGGGTCGACCAGTTCGTCTTCGGAGCGATATCCCGACAACGACCAGTTGCGCTTCCAGATCGAGACTCGCTCGCATGCGGTCGCGGTCGCCGGTCGGCGATCGGCGGCGAGCGTCGACCACCGTGCCGCGTCGTCGCCATCGCGCACCTCGACGGTGTCGCCGTCAGGCAGTTCGACGTACACCTCGTGGCCGTGGCGGAGGCCCTGCTCGAGGGTCCAGCGGAGGCGAGCGGGGTCACTGTCGAGCGGAATCGTCCAGCGGGTCTCGACCGCTGACCGACGTGCGCGAGCGACGATGCTGCCCGACCGGATCGTGGACGGCCAGTGAATCGCCTGATCGCTCTCGCCCTGGCGCCAGGGGCGGATGCCGTCGATGTCGCCGATCGGGCGACCGCGCCCGTCGGTCGACGAGCCGTCGTCGGTCGAGGCTCGTTCGTCGACGTCGAGCGTGGGTGCGGACGAGGCGGGCGCGACGTGCAGCCGGATCGGCACCCGCACCGTGCGCTTCCACCAGAGCAGGCCGGCGGTTCCGTTGGTCTCGATCGTCGCGTCGAGCCGTGTCACGGTTCCGGCGCGGTGCATCGTGAACTCGGCCGTCATCGTGTCGCCGCGATGGCCGAGTTCAACGCGGGTGACCGCGTCGCTTGCCGCTGCCCGCACGGTGGCGTACAGGGGGCTTCGGCTCGGGGCGTCGTCGTCGTGGCGGATGCGGAGATCGAATACGTCGTCGGTCGTGACGAGCGTGGGCGTCGTGACGTCGATCGTGCCGATCGACCGGAGCCGGACCCACCCGGACAGCATCGACGCGGCGAGCGCCACGGCGGTCACGACGAGGAGGAGCACCACGGCGGCAGCACCGGTGAGGCGGGCGATGGCGACACCGACGAGCCAGGCGCCGATGAACGCTCCAGCCCCCGGTGCCAGACCGCCGGGGCGTCGCCGTCCGACCCGCAGGTCGCCGTGGTCGGCAGGATCGTCGGCGTCGCGGGGACGCTGCTCGCCGGCCCGTGGCGGATCGTGACGTTCGGTGGCGCCGGGCGCGTCGGTGCTCGAGTCGGAGGAGGGGAGCGGTTGCTCGAGCAGCGAGCTCATCGGGTCGGGTGGCGGGCCAGGTGATGGTGGTGGGTCAGGTGCCGGGATCGGTTGGTAGGCGATGGCGTCAGGCGGTGGGGACCGGGACGGCGGCGAGACATTCTTCGATCGCTTGGCGGCCGGCGGTGGTCGATCCGCCGCTCTCCATCACCAGGATGCGGTGTGCGAGCGAGGCGACGGCCACGCGCGCGACGTCGTCGGGAACCACGTAGGTGCGGCCGGAGAGTGCTGCCCGGGCACGGGCCAATCCGACGAGTGACACGCCGGCCCGGGTGGATGCTCCGAGCCGTACGGCGGGGTGTTGGCGAGTGGCGCCGAGGAGTGCGACCACGTACTCGCCGACGGCGTCCGACACCTGAACCGAGGCGACCTCGTCTTGAACGACCGCGATGACGTCGGGGGTCGTGAGCGGGTCGATGGCGCGCAGCATCGTGCGGCCGCGTCGCCCGGTGACGACATCGAGTTCGAACTCTGCCGACGCGCGACCGGGTGTGACGACAGCGGCGAAGCGATCGAGCGATCCTTCTCCGAGTCCGTACGTGCCGGCGATCTCGATCGGATTCTGTGTGGCGACGAGCATGAACGGACTGGGGAGTCGATGGCTCGTCCCGTCGACCGTGACGGTCGCTTCCTCGGCGGCTTCGAGCAAGGCCGACTGAGTGCGCGGCGTCGCCCTGTTGAGTTCGTCGAACACGACGACGTTCGCGAACACCGGTCCGGGACGGAACTCGAGTCGGGTGCTGCCGGCGGCGTCGCTGATCGGCATCATCGAGCCGGTCACGTCGCCGGGGAGCAGGTCTGGCGTTCCCTGGATGCGTCCGAAGGTGCCGCCCACGGCCCGCGCGAGCACTTGCGCGAGCAAGGTCTTGCCGACACCCGGAATGTCTTCGATGAGGAGGTGGCCGCGAGCGAAGAGGGTGGCGACGGCGATCTCGGCGACCGCGTGTTGTCCGGCGACGACCGCGTCGATGGCGCTCACCAGTCGGGCGCCGAGTTCGGCGGCGTTCGCAGTTGGCGGCGCGGCCGGGCGGGCGTCGGCCGCGGCGGCGGTCGCCGTGGATGTCGCATCGCTGGTCAGCGCGTCGTTCGCCAAGGGAGGTGGGGGGAGCTGCACACTGGTTCATCGGTCGCTCCGGCTCGCCGCTTGACCTTCGGCGGGGGCCGACGCTCGAGGTTTCGTGCCTGTTTTCCGGTCTCGGCTCCGGCGACCCTGACTCGATGGGCGCTCGGCCGCGGGCCACCGACCATCCGAGCGGGGAACGCACGGATCTGGTGGACCAGCCGGAAGATCACGCAACGCGCCGCAGATTGCACGCACAGTGACGTGACCGTGGTCACGGAAAATCGCGCACGATCGTTACACGAGTCAAACGCACGGGAAACAGAACATGACCTACTGTGGTGATCACAACAACCGAAACCACCGTGGCCAACCGGCCACAAAGTAGGAGGTCACCAATGAGCCAGCGCAACCGCGACACGGATGTGCCGACACTGCCACGACAGGAACGCCGGGCCCACGCTCACAGCGAGCGGCACCGGATCCACGTCGAACTGCAGAACGTCGCACAGACCGTCTCGGCAGGTATCGAGCCGGAGGACGTGCACGAACCAGGCTCCGCCTGGAAGCCGATGCACCGACACGATGCGGAGGTCGCCAAGAGCAAGCTCGCCAAGCGGGGCCGCGTGAAGCGCCATTGGAAGACGAAGATGTGGAAGCGCCGCACACAGATGCGCCAAGAGAAGATCGACGCCTGGAAGATGGCTCGGGAGAACCCCACACTCGCCGGGTGATCCCACCCGCTTCGACGGTCCCCTAGTGAGAGGCGCCGCCACGACCTGGTCATCCAGGTCGGGGCGGCGTTTCGGGTTTTCGGCCGACGTGTCTGCGGTCAGCGGGCGGCCCGGCGGGCCTCGACCGCGGCGCGATACTCCTCGACTCGACGCAGCTTGAGCGCCTCGTACCCGCGGATCGACATCGGCAACGACAGCGCAGCCGTCGAGGCGGCCAGGGCGTCGGGGTCGTCGTCACGGCCGGCCAGCCAGTGCATCTCTTCGTGCACGAGCGAGCGGTATTCGTCGACGAGCGCTCGTTCGGTTCGGCGCATCTCGGTCGCTCCGAACGGGTCGAGCTTCGTACCGCGGAGACGCTTCCCCTTCGCCAGGGCGGTCATGAGCGGACGCCCGACCTTTGCCGGGATGCCCAGCTTCGAGTCGCGGCCGAGCGCTTTGAGCATCGGCGGGTGCAGGCGCCAGGTGACGGTGGCACCGGCGCCGCCGACCGCTTCTGCCGCGGCGGTCGACTCGGACGCGATCAGCAGTCGGGCGACCTCGTACTCGTCCTTGTACGCCATGAGCTTGTGCAGCGATCGGGCGACAACGGGCACGAGCGACGGTGCCGTCGTGGCAACACGCTCGAGTTCGGAGAGGAAGGTGGCGGCGTACTTCGCGTGCTGATAGCCGACGAGGTCGGCAGTGAGCATGTGGAGCTCGGCCTCCTGATCGGCGTCGTCGGTGAGGGCGCTCACACGCTTGGCGAGTCTGCTCGGAAGCGGCGGCACCTCGACGATCGGGGCCAGGCCGGCTCGCGATGCCGCAGGCGTCTCGACGCTGTCGGGGTCGACGATCCAGGCGCGCCCCCAACGGAACGCGTCGATGTTCGCCTCGACGTGGACGCCGTTGAGTCGAATCGCCTGCTCGATCGACTCGCTCGAGATCGGCAGGACGCCGTGCTGAACGGCCATGCCGATGACGAACGTGTTCGCGGTGGTGGCGTTGCCGAGCAGCCGCTCCATCAGTGCTCCGGCGTCGGCGAGGCGGGTCGCGTCGGGGTCGGTCGCCGTGTCGAGCCGTGCCCGTTGCGTGGCGAGCTCGTCGACGCGGAGCTCGGGCTTGCCGACCATCGCCCCGGTCGGGGTCGAGGTGGTCGAACCGACGGCGACGGTGTGGTCGGCTCGACATGCGACCAGCGTCCGGTCGGTCACCGAGGCGAGCAGGTCGAAGGCGAGGAGTACGTCGGCCGTGCTCGCTCCGAGGAGGTTGGAGGTCGGAGCATCGGCGAGGCGCAGGCGGATGTCGCTGGTGACCGGACCCGCCTTCTGCGACAGTCCGGTCTGGTCGAGGCCGCGAGCATCGAAGCCGTCGAGCATCGCTGCCGTGGAGATGACCTGCGCTGCGGTGACCACACCGGTGCCGCCGATGCCGGCGATGCGAAGATCGAGATGGTCGCTGGGGACGCGGAGCGTGGGGGCGGGGAGATCGGTCGGTGGGGTGAGTCGCCCGACTTCGACTGGCGGCGCGTCGGGGTCGGCCTCGACGGTCATGAAGCTCGGGCAGTCACCGTCGAGGCACGAGAAGTCGAGGTTGCAGGTGGTCTGGTCGATCGTGGTCTTGACGCCGAGCGGCGTGTCGATCGTCTGCACCGACAGGCAGTTGCTGACTTCGCCGCAGTCTCCGCAGGCCTCGCAGATCCGGTGGTTGATGACCACCCGCTGGGTGGGGGTGGTGATCCTGTCGCGCTTGCGGAGTCGGCGAGCTTGGGCGGCGCACGCTTGGTCGTGGATGAGCACGGTGACGCCCGGAACCTTCGCCAGCACCTCCTGCGCCTCGACGATCCGCTCGCGATTCCACACCTCGACGGTGCCGGCGCTGTCACGCGGCAACTCGACGCCCTTGTAGTCGTCGAGGTCGTCGGTGGTGATGATCACCCGCTTCACGCCGTGGCCGATCAGGATGCCGGCGATCGTCGGCACGTCGAGGTCGCCGACCGCGTCCTGTCCACCCGTCATCGCGACGGTCCCGTTGTAGAGCAGCTTGTAGGTGATGGTGTCGCCGGCGGCGATGGCTGCCTGCACGGCGAGTTGGCCGGAGTGGAAGAACGTGCCGTCGCCGAGGTTCTGGATGAAGTGCTCGCGGTCGACGAACGGGCTCATCCCGGTCCACTGCGCGCCTTCGCCGCCCATCTGGGTGATGCCGGCCATGTTGCCGACCTTGTCCTCGTCCATGGTCAGCGCCATCGTGTGGCAGCCGACGCCGGCGCCCACGAGCACGTCGCCGTCGGGAACCTTCGTGCCCCAGTTGTGTGGGCAGCCCGAGCAGAAGTAGGGCGCTCGCTCGACCGTGAGCGGGATGAGCACCCGGTCGCGCTGTGCCGGTGGCGGCGGAGCGAGGCGGTCACCGATCCGCCGCTCGAGGCGCTTGCGCAGCTGCGGTGTGATCGTGTCGGCGTACAGCGGGCCGTGGTTGGGCATCAGCGAGTCGCCGCGCTCGTCTCGCTTCCCGACGACGAGCGGTGGGTTGGTGGTGCCGTACAGCGCATCCTTCAGGTACAGCTCGAGCGTCGGGTCCTTCTCCTCGACGACGACGAGTTCTTCCAGCCCTTCGGCGAAGCGTCGGGTCGTGGCGATGTCGAACGGGAGCGGCACGCGGATCTGATAGAGCCGGATGCCGGCGTTGCTGATGTCGTCGTCGGTGACGAGGCCGAGGCGACGGAGCGACTCACGGAGTTCGCTGAACGTGTGCCCGGTGGCGGCCAGCCCGATCCAGGCGCTCGGGCCGGGGTCGACGACCACCCGGTTGAGTTGATTCGCCGCGAGGTACCGCTGGGCGCGCTCCATCCGTGTCGTGCGGATGTCGAGCTCGATGTCCATGTTGTGCGGCGGGAGGAGCCGCATGTCGGGGACGTGAAACTCGGCGGCGCCCTCGATGTGCATGTCGGGGATGACGATGTCGGTGCGATACGTGCGGACATCGACGGTGCCCGAGCCGTCGGCGACGGGAGCGACGATCTTCATCGCCGTCCAGAGACCGGTCGCCCGGCTCATCGCGATGGCGTGACGACCGAGGTCGAGCGCGTCTTGCACGTCGGCTGGATAGAAGACGGGCAGGTGCAGGTCGAGGAGGGCGAGATCGGAGCTCGACGGCACCACCGAACTCTTCGCGCCGGGGTCGTCGCCGACGAGCACGACCGCACCGCCGTGACGGGACGTGCCACCGAACACTCCGTGGCGAAGCGCATCGCACGATCGGTCGAGGCCCTGAGCCTTGCCGTACCAGAGGCCGAGCACACCGTCGTACTTGGCGTCGGGTTGCGCTTCGACGAGCTGTGTGCCCATCACGGCGGTGGCGGCGAGTTCCTCGTTGACGCTCGGACGAACGACGAAGGGCAGTTCGGGTCGCGCCGCGGCGGCGCGAGCGAAGTCGCCGTCGATGCCGCCGAGCGGTGAGCCGGGGTAGCCGGAGGCGAAGGCGGCGGTGTTGAGACCGTCGGCGCGGTCGGCGCGGAGTTGCTCGATCGGCAGCCGGGACAGCGCTTGTACGCCGGTCATGAACACACGGCCTTCGTCGGCCAGATATCGGTCGCTGAGCTGATACTCGCTGTCGGTGCTCGAAGTGTGCGTGTCGGGCCTGTCGATGGTGGTCACGGCGCCCCCGTTCGTGTCGTGCCGGTGGACACACTGTTTCAAACAGTCGGCGATCACGCAAGAAATCCGCAGAAGATTCTGCCAGAATGACGAAATGCCGAACATCGACGCGAAAAACGCCGAAATTCTCCGTCTGCTCCAAGCAAACGGACGGCGCTCGAACCGGTCGCTGGCCGACGAGATCGACATGTCGGCGTCGTCGACGCTCGAGCGCGTGCGCGATCTCGAACGCGACGGCGTCATCACCGGCTACCACGCCGAGATCGACCCGCGCTCGGTCGGCCGGGCCATCGACGCGATGATCTCGGTGCGCGTGGTCCCCAAGACGCGTGAGTTGGTCGGCAACGTGGTCGAACAGATCTACTCGCTGCCCGAGACCGTGTCGGTGTCGTTGATGTCGGGTGAGTACGACCTGATGGTCCACGTCAGCGTCGCCGACACCGCCAGCCTGCGCGCCGTGGTGGTCGATCAGATCGCGGAGATCCGCGGTGTGGTCGACGAGCGGACCAGCATCATGTTCGAACACCGTCGCAAGCGAGTGCTCGAACCGCTCATGCCCGCAACGTGACGGTTCGCGTCGTCGGCGACGTTCGACTCGTCAGCCGGAGATCCAGGCGGAGACGAGTTCGCTGCGACGCGTCGTCCACTCTTCGCTGGTGATGCCGTACCGGATGTGGTCTTCCCACTCGCCGTTGATCTCGAGGTAGCGCTGCGCGGTTCCTTCGTCTCGGATGCCGAGCTTCTCGACGATCCGTCGGCTGCGATGGTTGCGTGGCACGATGCAGATCTCGACTCGGTGCAGTCCCAACTGTTCGAACGCGAACTGCAGGACGAGCACCACGCCCTCGGCGGTGTAGCCGTTGCCTGCGTGGGCTTGATCGATCCAGTACCCGACGGTGCACGACTGCATGGCGCCGCGGATCACGTTGTTGAGGTTGACCTCGCCGGCGATCTGCTGGTCGACGAAGATGCCGAACTGGTACGCGGTGCCGGCCGCCCGGTCGCGGTCACGCTGGAGGCATCGTGACGAGAAGGCCGAACGGTCGGTGGTCGGATCGGGCTGATGCGCTTGGCGACTCGGCTCCCACACCGTGAGCCATTCGCCGTTGCGTTGCCGCACCTCGCTCCACGACCGGAAGTCGTTGGGGGCGAGTGGTCGGAGCATGATGCGCTTGCCGTACAGGCGCAGCGGTGCGAGCGACCGAGAAGGATGACGCAGCACCATGTCAGTCGTCACCGGAGGTCGGGGCGGTGGGCGTGTCGGCGACGTACGCGTGTTGGAGGTCGAGGCGTCGGACGATCGCCAGGATCACGCAGCAGGTCCCGATGATCGACTCGACGTGGTCGGGGTCGAGGCCCGGGTTGTCGCGTCGGTCGGCGATCGACTCGCCGACGAGCGTGCGGAACACCTCGTCGGCATCGGCACGCTGCAAGACGTAGCCGTCGGGCACCGTGGTCGAGCCGACCTCGACTCGAGCGACTTCGAGCGCGTGTCGTCCGCTGAACGACACGGACGGGGCGGCGGCGACCATCGGGGTGTCGAGGATGACGTCGTCGAAGTGGTCGGCGACGATGCCGAGTGCGTTGGTGAGTTGTGCCGGTGACGGTCGGTCGGCGCGCTCGAGTTCACCGTCGACCAACGACAACGGCCCGATCGGCATCGACCAGTCGCCCCCGCCCGTCATCGTGATCTGCACGGTTCGGTCGTCGATGTGGACGGTGAGTCCACCGGGGTCGGGGTTCACGAGCCGGCCTCCGAGGGGGCGGCGGTGCCGATGGGCGGCGGAATGCGCGCCAGCGTCCACTTGCCGATCTCGTCGTCGCCGGTGGCGAGTTCGTGTGCGACGTGTGCATGTAGACACTTCACCCCGGTGCGGGTGCCACCGACCCCGCCGTACGGGACGGGGCCGTCGTGATCGGCGGGAATCGCTGCCTGACGCTCGTCGTGGTATCGCTGGTGGATGGCATCGATGACGGCATCGTCGAGTTCTGCCTCGACCTGGTTGACACCGCCGGCCGCTTCGACGCGGCTGACGGCTTTGACGTGCTCGGCACCCACGAGGTAGTAGCGCGTCGGCATGGGCGTTCCGTCGTCGAGAAACGGGGCGTTGCGAACGACGATCGGGTCGCCGTCGTCGGCGCGCACGACGACGTCGAACTGGCCGCGTGGGCGTCGCCCGAGAAGCTCTTCGACCCGAGCGAGGTCGTCCATCAGCTCCGGCGGCGACGGAGGAAGAACAAGATCACCAGCAGCGCGGCGAAGGCGGGTGCCGCGCGCTTGATGATCGAGCCGCCGCTCACGTCCATGAGGTCGATCGGCTCGGCGGCCGGACCGTTGATCTTGCGAACCTTGGGCTCGTCGTCGGCGGCCTCGACCGCAGGAGCGGCTTCGGTGGGTGCTTCGGTGTCGGCTGCGGGTGCAGCATCGCCGACGCCGTCCTGGTCGATCATCTCGTTGAGGTTCTCGGCGAACTGATCGATGAGCTTGGCGCTCACGTCGCCGAGGATGCCGCGCCCGAACTGGGCGACCTTGCCGGTGATGTGCAGGTCGGTCGTGACGACGACCTTCGTGCTGGTGGGGGAGAGGCTCTCGGCCTGCGCGGTGATGTCGGCCGAGGCGTTGCCGCGCCCGCCCGTGTCGCGGCCCTTGCCCTTGATGACGGCGCGGTAGTTCTCGTCGTCACGCTCGACGAAGTGGGCGTCGCCCTTGAACTGCGTCGAGATCGCACCGAGCTTGACCTTGACGACGCCACGGTAGACCTCGCCCTTCTCGTCGTCGTGCGCGATCTCCTGCAGCTCGGCGCCCGGCAGGCACGGAGCGATCTTCTCCACGTTCGTGATGATCGGCCACGCCTCGGCGATCGGGCGATTCACGGTGAATTCGTTGACGAGTTGTTCTGCCATCGGCGGAGATCCTCTGTGGTGTCGATGTCGTCGGATGAACCAGAGCACGCTACTTCAACCACGAGGTCGGGGCGAAGCCGCATCAGACTGCGTGCGCCTTCGTCGCCCTCGTCGGGAAGCAGCTCCCAGAGTTCAGTTCCGACTGCGACGGGGTTGCCGCGCCGCCCATCGTACGAGGCAACGGTGATGGTCGCACCCGCACTCGCGGCGGCGACCGTGCGCCACGCGGCGCTGGTGACACCGGGCTGATCGCCGAGGCCGAACACGACGCGATCGGCGCCGAGTCGTCGTGCTGCGTCGATGCCGACCTGTACCGACGTGGCCTGCCCGTCGGCCCAGCGCGGGTTGTGCGCGACGGTGACGGCAGGTTGTTCGTCGGTGGGCGACGTGCGACCGGACGTCTCGCCGGGTCGCTGGTCGGACGGACCGGATGTTCCGGGTGACGCTGCGCGGCCGGGGGCGAGCAGCGCGTCGAGATCGGCGGCACCCGTCACCACGACCACCGGGCCGATGTCGGCGGCGACCAACGATGCCAGGGCACGTTCGACGACGGTCTCGGACGGTCGGTCGCGAGTGGCGTCGAGGCGGGCGAGGAGCTTGTGGGTCGGGCCGGTGAAGCGCGATCCGGCGCCGGCGGCCAGCAGCACTCCGACGACGTTCGGCATCGCCACAGTGTGCCGATAGCGGCGGCGCGAGTCGCGCTCGTCGGATGTTGCGAGTGGACGATCGAGATGGTCCGTCATGTGAACGACACAGAAAGTCGCGATTTCGACTTGAGTATTTCGATTGTGTGACGATATGTTACCTAGCTGTCACGAGAGCTCGTGGCAGTTGGCATCGCCACGATCGAGACAATGGCGTCTTGGTCAGATGTCTCGACACCTTCGAGATTCTTTCTGACACACATGAACTCCACTTCTTCCTTTGCCCTGCGCGCTCGCAAGTTCGCCCGGTCGGCCGCAGCGGCAACCGCAGCGATCGGCCTGTGCGCAACGCTGACGCTCACCGACGGCTCGACCGCTTCGGCGTCCGATGGCGAACTCCCGGTCAACGCACTCGCTGCCGAGATCACGGCGTCCGCCGATCAGGCGGTCGCTGCGCTCGATGCCTACGAGGCGAGCGGCGACGCCGCCGACGCTCGCACGTTCGCCTGGCACCGGGCGATCACCGCCCGGTACACCGCACAGCAGCTCGGTTACGACGAACTCGCCATGGTCGACGCCTGGGGTTCTGCTCCGCTCGATCACCAGCGGGCGGTACTCGGCGCGCTGACGCAGGTCGGCGTTCCGTATCGCACGAACTCGAGCGTTGAAGGCGAAGGTTTCGACTGCTCCGGCCTCACCGCCTACGCCTGGGACGGCGCCGGTGTCGAGTTGTACCGCCAGAGCGGCAGCCAGATCTCCGAAGCCGAATCGGTGTCGCGTGAAACGGCGAAGGCCGGCGACCTGGTCCACTACCCGGGTCACGTCATGCTCTACCTCGGCGTCGATGACGCGATCGTGCACAGCGTGAGCACGGGTCGCACCGTCGAGATCGACACGATCTCCGCCAGCCGACGCAACACCGTCAGCTGGGGCGACCCCACCGCCTGACCCGCCCACCATCTCTGGTTTCACCCCCGTCATCCGTCACGGATGACGGATCTGCGGGTCAAAACGCTCCCACCCCCACCGGTTTTGCTCCTGGAATCGGTCAGGGATGACGGATCTGCGGGGCAAAACTGGTCAGGAGTGGATGGGGCCGGTGCTGTCTTTGAGGCTGGGGACCATCTTGCCGGTCCGGCGAGCGATGATCTCGGCGCAGATGCTCACCGCGGTCTCCTCGGGCGTCCGTGCCCCGATGTCGAGGCCGATGGGTGAGAGCAGCCGATCGAGCTGCTCGCTGGTGAGCCCGACATCGGCCAGACGCTCCATGCGCTTGGCGTGCGTCTTGCGGCTCCCCATCACCCCGATGTAGCCCACCCGCGTCGCCAACGCACCCTGCACCGCGGGAACGTCGAACTTCGGATCGTGGGTGAGGATGCACACGGCGTCGCGTGGGGTCAGGTCGGCGCCGAGCTCGTCGAACATCGGTGTCGGCCAGGTGACGCGTACGGCATCGGCCATCGGGAAGCGCCGCTTGGTCGCGAACACCTCGCGCGCGTCGCACACCGTGACCCGGTAGCCGAGCACCTTGGCGACTCGAGCGAGTGCTGCGGTGAAGTCGACCGCGCCGAAGATCCACATCTGCGGGGGCGGAGCGTGCGACTCGACGAACACGCGGATCGTGGGCTGGTCGACGAGGTCTTCCGGCGTGGTCTGGCCTTCGGGGCCGTAGCTGCGGACTCCCGAGCGGGCGGCTTCGAGTTCGGCGAGTGCGTCACGACCCACCACTCGGTCGAGTTCGGGGTGCCCGAGTGACCCGATGGGGTCGGCGCCGTCGGTGGTGACGAGCAACTTGGCGCCGACGTGTGGCCCGTCGATCACGGTGGCGAGGGCGACGGGCTCCTCGGCCTCGATGAGGGCGGCGTAGCGGTCGAAGATCGGGGCGTCGCTCACCAGGCCAACTCCTCGATGAACAGGTGGATCGTGCCGCCACAGGTGAGCCCGACGGCGAACGCCTCGTCGTCGGAGTACCCGAACGTGACCACGCGCGGCTCGGTGGTGCCGTCGAGGATCGAGAGGGCTTCGCCGACGACCGCGCCTTCGACGCACCCGCCGCTCACGCTGCCGGCCACTTCTCCCGACTCGGTCACCGCCATGGCGGCACCAGGCAGTCGCGGGCCCGAACCTTCGATGTCGACCACTCTGGCCACGGCGATCCGTTCGCCGGCGGCCCTCCATCGGGCGATGTCGCCCAAGAGATCTTTCATGCGTTCATCCTCGCTGCTCGTGGGCCGATTCGCACGCCGTTCGCCGCGCCCGGCCACCTGTCCCTGAGACGAAGGCGCAGCGGGCCGACTGCATGTTTCTTTTCGTCCCGGTCCGAAGGAAACAAGCGGTTGTTTCTTTTCGTCCCGGTCCGAGGGAAACAAGCGGGGGTGGTCACTGGCCGATCACCCGCGTGAGTTCTTCCATCGCAGCGATCGAGTGACCTTCGACGAAGTGGTCGACGTGCGGGAGTGCGGCGGCCATCCCTCTCGCGAGCGGGGCGTAGCCGGGGGTGACCTTGAGCGGGTTGACCCACACGAGTCGGTGGGTCACCCGGTGCATGCGCTCCATCTGTTCGGACAGTTCGTCGGGATCGCCGCGATCCCAGCCGTCGGACAGGATGACCACGATCGAGTTGCGTGCCAGTCCGCGCACTCCCCACTGGTCGTTGAACTCGCGTAGGCCGTCGCCGAGACGGGTGCCGCCGCTCCAGTCGGTGACTCGCTCCGAGGCCGCCGACAACGCCACGTCGGGGTCGCGGCTGCCGAGCTCGCGGGTGATGCGGGTGAGTCGCGTGCCGAGCGCGAACGCCTCGACCTTCTGACGGCCGGCCACCGCGGCGTGGACGAAACGCAGCAGCGCCCGGGCGTATGGCTCCATCGAGCCGCTCACGTCGAGCAGCAACACGAGTCGCCGGAGCCGAGTGCTCGGCCGTCGGAAGTGCCGCTCGATCGGCTCGCCACCCGAGCGGATCGCCGTCTGCATCGTGCGTCGGATGTCGGGCTTCGGCGTCATCCGCTTCGACGGTTCGAGTCGCAGCGACGACCGAGGCGAGCCGACGAGTCGCAGCTGCGACATCAGGTCGTGAGCGTGCTGGAGTTCGTCGTCGCTGTACTGCGCGAAGTCCTTGTGCCGCAGCACTTCGGTCGACGAGAAGCGGAGTTCGATCGTGGGATCGTCGTTGGCCTCACCCGACTCGGCGCCGTCGTCGTCATCGTCGTCGTCGGTGTCGACGGCGATCGTGATCGACAGCGGTTCGTCGTCGACGAGGTCGAGTGGAGCGGTGCGGCCGTCGAAGAACACGGCGAACGCCCGGTCGAAGATCTCGATGTCTTCGGGGCGTCGCGCGAGCGTGGCGCGTCCGGCCCAGTAGGTGTTCGACCGGTCGTCGAGGCCCAGTTCGCAGAGCGCATCGGCGAACGTGTGAGTGCAACTCGTCGGCACCTTCATGCCGGCACCGCGCAACACCCGGGTGAAGGCGACGGCGATCCGCGCCGGGTCGGACCGGTGCATGACGGAGTCCGGAGGCGCGGTGCTGGTCACCCGTTCAGCAGACCCTTTTCGAACGCCTCTTTGACGATCGAGGCGACGCCGTGCTGTTCGACCCGCTGGTGGTCTTCTCGGTACTTGAGGACGGCGCCGAGCGTGTTCGACACGACGCGTTCGTCGAGTGCGGTGGCGCCGAGGCGGCCGAGCGCGTTGGCCCAGTCGATCGTCTCGGCCACCCCCGGCGGCTTGTAGAGGTTGAGGCGGCGCAGCGCTTCGACGGCGCGAGCGACCTGCTCGGCCAGCTCGTCGGCGACGCCCGGCACGCGCAGCTTGACGATGGCCACCTCGCGCTCGAAGCCGGGATGGTCGACCCAGTGGTAGAGGCAGCGCCGCTTGAGCGCGTCGTGGACGTCGCGGGTGCGGTTGGAGGTGAGCACGACGAGCGGGGGCTTCTCGGCTCGGAACACGCCGACTTCGGGCACCGTGATCTGGAAGTCGGACAGCACCTCGAGGAGGTAGGCCTCGAACTCGTCGTCGGCACGGTCGACCTCGTCGATCAGCAGCACCGGCGGCGGTCCTTCGACCGGTTCGAGCGCTCGCAGCAGGGCCCGCTTCACCATGAACCGCTCGCCGTACACCTCGTTCTCGAGATCGGTCGAACTCATCGTCTGCGTCTCGCCGGTCGCCTCGGCGGCACGCAGGTGCAGCAGTTGGCGGGCGTAGTCCCAGTCGTACACCGCCTGCGACACGTCGATGCCCTCGTAGCACTGCAGTCGGATCAGTTCGCCACCGGTCGCGGCGGCCAGCGCCTTGGCCAGTTCGGTCTTGCCGACGCCGGCTTCGCCTTCGAGCAGCAGTGGGCGCTTGAGGGTCATCGCGAGGAAGACGGAGGTGGCGATGCCCTCGTCGGGCAGATACCCCTGATTCGAGAGAGCCGTGCTGACGTCGTCCGGGGTCACGTCGCCCGACGTTACCGCAGCCTGCTCGATCTGGTCTCGTCTGCGTCGGCGGGTGGCACGATGGGGGCGTGGAGATCAGGATCTACTCGCCGCACGCCGAGCGCATGACGCTGCTCGTCGACGGCGACGCCGAGACCGACCTGCGGCGCGAGCGCGACCATTGGGTCGGTGAGGTGCGCGACGGCGCCGAGTACGGCGTGCGCGCCGTCGGACCGGAATGGCGACGGTTCGATCCCGACCGTCTGCTGATCGACCCCCGGGCGACCGAGGTCGCGTTCTCTCCGCAGCACACACGAGCGGCATCCCGACCAGGGGCGGCGAACAACATCGGCAGTGCTCCTCGAGCGGTGGCTCGATCGTGGCCCGCGCCTCGACCGCAGCGCCCCACCTCTCGACCCCTGGTCGTCGACGAACTCCACGTTCGCGGCATGACGAGGCGCCGCGACCGGCCCGACGCCGGAACGTATCGAGCGCTCGCCGACGAACTGCAGCGGCTCGCCGAACTCGGCGTGAGCGTCGTCGAACTCCTCCCGGTCCACCAGTTCGATCCGGGTGAGGACAACTACTGGGGCTACATGCCGCTCGTCTTCGGAGCCGTGCATCGGCAGTACGCAGCGACCGCCGACGCGGCCACCGAACTCGCCGACCTCGTCACCGCGGCGCACGAGCACGACATCGAGGTCTGGATCGACGTCGTGTTCAACCACTCGACCGAAGAAGACGAGCACGGGCCCACCTACAACCTGCGCGGCCTCGACGACCGCGACTACTACGTGGTGAACGACGACGGCTCGTACGTCAACGAGGCCGGAACCGGCAACATCATCGATGCGTCGTCTCCGGCGGCGCAGCGGCTGATCATGGAGGCGCTCGACCGGTTCGCCGATCTCGGCATCGACGGCTTCCGCTTCGACCTCGCCTCGGTGTTGGCACGTGACCCGACGTTCGTCCGCTCGATCGGCGACTGGGCGGAGCGGCGCGGCGTTCGCCTGATCGCCGAACCGTGGGACATCGCCCGCTACATGGTCGGCCGGTCGTGGCCCGATCGCCGCTGGATGCAGTGGAACGACCGCTTCCGCGACGACATGCGCGGGTTCCTGCGTGGCGAACCGGGTCTGGTGCCGGCGGTGATCCAGCGGGTGCAGGCGAGTCCCGACCTGTTCGACTCGCCCGCCACGACCGTCAACTTCCTCACCGCGCACGACGGGTTCACGATGTACGACCTCGTCGCGTACGACCGCAAGCACAACGATGCCAACGGTTGGAACGGTGCCGATGGCCCCGACGAGAACCGCTCGTGGAACTGCGGTTGGGAAGGCGACGTCGGCGTTCCGGAGTCGGTGATGTCGCTGCGTCGCCGCCAACTCCGCAACGCGTGGACGTTGCTCGCGCTGAGCCACGGCACCCCGATGTTCGTGGCGGGCGACGAGTTCGCCCGAACGCAGCACGGCAACAACAACCCGTATCGCCTCGACGACGAGACCTCGTGGGTCGACTGGCAGCGACGAGACGACTGGGGCGAGCTCGAAGAGTTCGCCCGGCGCATGTTGGCGTTCCGGGCGGAGCGGGAGGTGTTCGCCGAGACCTCCTGGTGGAGCGACGAGATCGAGTGGTTCGGCACCGAGGGCGGCCCCGATCTCGAACACCACTCTCGATCGGTGGCGTGGCATCTCCCGGGCCTGTACGTGATGGCCAACATGTGGTGGGAACCCCTCGACTTCGCCGTGCAGGCCCCCGGTCGCTGGCAGCGGACGATCGACACGACGCTCGAATCGGGGTTCGCCCCGACGCCGACTCCGGCCGGCACGTCGGTCACCGTCGGAGCGCGATCGATCGTGGTGCTCACGTCGCCATAGCCGGCAGCGGCGCCGGTGATCGCGCCGCGCCGAACACTCGGCTGCCGATCGCCGGGTTCTACAGTCGGCGCATGGACTTGGGGATTGCAGGACGTCGGGCGGCGGTGGCCGCCGGATCATCAGGGCTCGGACTCGGCACGGCGAAGGCGTTGGCCGCGGAAGGTGCGAGCGTCGTCATCTGTGGCCGCGATGCGCGTCGACTCGCGAGTGCCGCTGAAGAGATCGGGCACGGATGTCGCGCTGTGGTCGCCGATGTCGGCACTCCCGACGGCGCTGCCGGTTTCGTCGCCGACGCTGAGATCGCGCTCGGCGGTCCGGTCGACATCCTCGTGCCGAACGCGGGCGGCCCACCGCCCGGCACCTTCGAGTCGACCCCTGTCGATGCCTACCCGGCAGCGATCGACCTGTCGCTGATGTCGGTCGTGGCGATGTGCAAGGCCGCGGTGCCGGGCATGCAGGAGCGGGGATGGGGCCGCGTCGTGGCGATCACTTCGGTGTCGGTCCGTCAGCCGATCGCGAACATCATCCTGTCGAACACGGCTCGTGCCGGAGCGACGGCGTTCTTGAAGACGCTCGCCCTCGAAGTGGCCGAGAGCGGGGTCACGGTCAACTCGGTGCAGCCGGGAACCCACGACACGCCGCGCATCAAGGGGCTGTTCGACGAGGCGACGCGTGCGCAGATTCGACTCGGCGACGCCGACGACTTCGGATCAATCGTGGCGTTCCTGTGTTCCGACCAGGCCAAGTTCACCACCGGTGTCCAACTCCACGTCGACGGTGGCAGCTACCTCGGGCTCCAGTGACTCGTCGCGTCGAGCCCAGCGGGCTTCGAGACGGTTCCACACCCAGAAGCTGAGGCCGACGATCAGCCAGGCCGCGACGGCGTCGGCGAAGTAGTGCTCGCCGAAGTACATGAGCGACACGGCCATGGTCGCCGGGTACAGCAACATGAGGCTGCGCCAGCGCCAGTCGGTGACCCAGCGGAACATGAACACGACGAAGAAGAGCGAGAAGCCCGAGTGCAGCGACGGCATCGCTGCGACCGGGTTGGCCCAGTCTCGCCCGGTGTCCCAGGCGTCGACGGCGGCGTCGAGGCCGAGGTAGCGCCACCCGTTGCCGGTCGGCCGGCGCAGCGGTGGCAGCGCGTCGTAGCCGAAGGCGGGGTCGCCGGCCATCCACGGCGGTGCGGTCGGCACGACGACGAACATCGCACAGCCGACGAAGAGCAACGTCGCGAACCGGCGCATGTAGCGCACCCACTGTTCACGGTTGAAGAACCAGAGCAGGGCGATGGTGACGGGCGGGACGATGAAGTGCGAGTAGTAGACCATCGAGCCGACGACGTCGTACCAGCGCACCGTGCCGGGAGGTGCGAGGAATCGCTGCTGGAGTTCGACGACGCCGTCGGCACCGAAGAAGAACGCACGGTCGATGTTGCGGACCGACTCGACCTGGATGGGGAAGTCCAGCCCGTCGGCGAGACCTCGGCTCTCGGCGTAGGCCAGCCACATGGCGGCGAACAACAGGTAGTCGCGGAGCGACTCGACCCAGCATCGCCAGGGCCGGCCGACCGAGGCGACGGCGAAGAACAGCGCCATCGACGACAGCACGAGGACGTGGTTGATGATGATGCCGCGGGTGAAGAACCAGGCGACATAGCCGACGCCGAACAGTGCGACCAGGCTCAGCCTGATCGTCCGCCAACGCTCATCCGTCATCCGTGCGACGCTACCTCCCCGCGTCGCCCCGGAGATCTCGCTTGTTTCCTTCGGACCAGGTCGAAAAGAAACAACCGGGTCCGCTCTGAGATCGGGCGATCTGGCCCGTCAGGAGGAGGCGGCTTCGAGGGCGCGGCGGGTGAGCACTCGTGCGAGGTGTTCGCGGTACTCGACGCTGGCGTTGAGGTCGGCGGTCGGGTCGCAGCCCACCGCGGCCTGTGCGGCGGCGTCTTCGATCGAGGCGCCACTGGCGAGGGCCTCGCTCACGGCGGTGGCGAGGATCGGCACCGATCCCATGTTGACGAGCCCGATGCCCGAGCTGCCGTTGCCGTGCCAGGCGGCGACGCCGACGATGGCCCAGTCCTGCGCACGACGGTTGAACTTCTGGAAGCTCCAGCCGGCCCCGTCCATCTTCGGCACGCGGATCTCGGTGAGCATCTCGTCGGCCGCCAGGTCGGTCGTGAGGAAGCCCTTGTAGAAGTCGCCCGCAGCGATCTCGCGAGTGCCGTTGGGGCCCTGAGCGACGTAGGTGGCGCCGAGGGCGAGGGTGGTCGCGGGCAGGTCGGAGGCGGAGTCGCTGTGGGCGATGGAGCCGCCGATCGTGCCGCGGTGGCGGACCTGCGGGTCACCGACGTGCGAAGCGGCGTGCGCCAGGAGCGGCACGTGCTGCTTGAGCAGGTCGGAGTTCTCGACGTCCATGTGGCGGGTGAGGGCGCCGATGGCGATCGTGTCGCCGTCTTCGCGGATGTACGACAGGTCGTTCAGGCGACCGATGTCGATGAGCACGGTCGGTTGCGCGAGGCGCAGCTTCATGAGCGGCAGCAGGCTGTGGCCACCGGCGAGGAACTTGGACTCGTCGCCGTGCTGGCCGATGAGGCTGATGGCCTCTTCGGCGGATTCTGCTCGGACGTACTCGAATGCTGCGGGGATCACTGGTTGGGCTCCTGGGTGGTGAAAAGCGTGCTGGACGAAATGTAGACGGTGAACAGGGGTGAGGGCGAAGAGGCGGTCACGATCGAGCGTCTTCGATCGCCTGCCAGACCTTGAGCGGGGTGGCGGGCATCTGGATGTCGGTGACGCCGAGGCCCGACAGCGCGTCGACGACGGCGTTCATCACGCATGGCGCAGCGCCGATCGTGCCGGCCTCGCCGACGCCTTTGACGCCGAGCGGATTGGTGGGCGACGGGGTGACGCTCTCGCCGGTGGTGATGTTCGGAACATCACTCGCAGCAGGCACGAGGTACTCGGCGAGCGTCGACGACTGGAGGTTGCCGTCGTCGTCGTAGCGAGCTTCTTCCCACAACGCCTGGGCGAGCCCTTGGACGACGCCGCCGTGGACCTGACCTTCGACGATCAACGGGTTGACCTGCACGCCACAGTCGTCGACGGCGACGTACTGGAGCACCTCGGTGCGACCCGTCTCGGTGTCGATCTCGACGGCGCACATGTGCGTGCCGAACGGCCACGAGAAGTTGGGTGGGTCGTAGGTGACCTGTTCTTCGAGGTTGGGTTCGAGCCCGTCGGGCAGATCGTGCGCGGTGAACGCTTCGAAGGCGACGGCGGCGAGTGGCATCTCCTTGTCGGGCTGCCCGGCGACTCGGAACACGCCACCGGAGAACTCGAGGTCGTCAGGGTTGGCCTCCATCTGGTGGGCAGCGATCTGCTTGGCCTTGTCGATGACCTTGTCGCACGCCATGCCGACGGCGACGCCACCGACGGGCAGCGAGCGTGACCCGTACGTGTCGAGTCCGAGCGGGGCGATGGCGGTGTCGGAGTGGAGGACGTCGACGTCGGCAGGGTCGACGCCGAACTTCTCGGCGGCGATCATCGACCACGAGGTCTCGTGGCCTTGACCGTGCGGCGACGTGCCGGTGACGACCTGGATCTTCGAGGTGGGCAGCACACGAACGGTCGCCGACTCCCAACCGCCCGCCGAGTAGTTGAGGGAGGCCAGCACGCGTGACGGTGCGAGACCGCACATCTCGAAGTACGTCGACACGCCGATGCCGAGCCGTTTGCGGGCGCCGGGCACGTTCTGTTCGGCCTGGCGAGCGCGGAGCCCGGCGTAGTCGAGCAGACCTTCGGCGACCGTTGCGGCCTTGTCGTGGTCACCGGAGTCGTAGACCAGGCCGGTGTAGGCCTCGTACGGGTACTTGACGGTCGGGATGAAGTTGCGGCGTCGCAGTTCGAGCGGGTCGATGCCCATCTTGCGAGCGAGCGCGTCCATCGCATGCTCGATCGCGTAGGTGGCCTCGGGGCGTCCGGCACCGCGATAGGCGTCGGTCGGCGTCATGTTGGTGAACACCGACGTACACGAGAAGTCGAACGCCTTGGGGAGTTCGTACACCCCGGCGTAGAGGAACGCGCCGAGCAGCGGCACGCCGGGAGCGACGAGTTGCAGGTAGCCGCCCATGTCGCCGATGAGGCGTACGCGCAGGCCGGTGAGTTTGCCGTTCTCATCGGCGGCGAGCTCGATGTCTTGGATCTGGGCGCGGCCGTGGATGGTGGCCTGTGCGTTCTCGCTGCGCTCTTCGTTCCAGCGCACGGGTTTGCCGACCTTGCGGGCGAGACCGACGCACAGGAGCTCCTCGGCGTACACGTTGAGCTTCGAACCGAACCCGCCACCGACGGCTGGGCACACCACGCGCATCTGCTGTTCGGGGATGCCGAGCGTGAGCGCCGTCATCACCTTGAGGATGTGCGGCACCTGCGTCGACGAGTACAGCGTCATGTTGCCGCCGAACGGTTCGGGCTGGGCGACCACGGCCCGCGGCTCCATCGCCATCGGGATCAGACGCTGCTGGACGTAGCGCTCCTTGACGACGTACGCGGAGTTCTGCATGGCGGCTTCGCAGTCGCCCTCGTTCTCCTCGATGACGAGCGGCCACGTGTAGGAGGCGTTGGTGCCGAGTTCGTCGTGGATCACGACCCGGTCGCTGAGCGCGTCCTCGAGATCGGTGATGGCTTCGAGCGGCTCGTACTCGACGTCGATCAGTTCGAGCGCATCGTGGGCGATGGCATCGGTCTCGGCCAGGACGCACGCCACGCCGTCGCCGACGTACACCGCCTTGTCGACGGCGAGCGGATAGTGCGCCGGGTTCTTCATGTCATCGGTGACCGGCCACGCACACGGCATCGGTGATGCCCAGGTGTCACGCAGGTCGGCACCGGTGTACACGGCGTGGACGCCGTCGAGTGCGAGTGCCGCCGACGTGTCGATCGAGCCGATCGTCGCATGCGCGTACGGGCTCCGCAGCACGGCCATGTACAAGGCGCCGGGCACCTTCATGTCGTTCGCGAAGACGGCCTCTCCGGTGAGGAGCGCCGGGTCTTCCTTGCGCAACAGCCTCGTGCCGAGCACGTTGTTGCCCAGAGCGTTGTTGCCGGTTGCTGGATCTTCGGTGATGGTCATACGTTGAACCCCCAGTTCACGTGTCCGCCGAATGGATGTCGACCCGACGCCGCCGTTCCCCCGAACGACGACGTCAGATGATGTTGCTGATGCTGATCAGGCGCTCGCCGCGGCGAGCACCGACTTCACGATGTTGTGGTACCCGGTGCAGCGGCACAGGTTGCCTTCGAGGCCGAGGCGCACCTCTTCCTCGGTCGGGTTGGCGTTCTCGTCGAGGAGGCTCGTGGCGGCCATGACCATGCCGGGCGTGCAGTAGCCGCACTGGAGGCCGTGGTTCTCCATGAATGCCTGCTGCATCGGGTGGAGGGTGCCGTCGGCGGCAGCCATGCCTTCGATCGTGCGCACCTCTTGGCCGTCGGCCTGAGCGGCGAGCAACGTGCAGCTCTTGACGGCTTCACCGTTGAGGTGGACCGAGCAGGCGCCACACGACGAGGTGTCGCAGCCGATGTTGGTGCCGGTGAGGCCGGCGTGCTCACGGATGTAGTGGACGAGCAGGGTGCGCGCCTCGACATCGTGCTTCTGTTCTTCGCCGTTGATCGTGATGGTGACTTCCACGAAAACCCCCAAATGGTTCTGTGCTCTCGGATGGGTGCAGGCGCCGGTGCGGCCGCGGCCACCATCATGCCTCATTTGCGAGGGGCGCGGTTCAATCGGGGCCGGGAGGCACCGGATTCGTTGCTCGAGAGGCGTGCGGCGATGTCAGCGGATCCGTCGGACGGCGTGCTCGAACGAACCGCCGTCGGTCGGATGGAACACGCTCGCGAGTGCCTCGACACCGTCGATCAGTCGGGGGCCGGGGCGTACGACGAGCCCGTCGGCGTCGATCGCCCAGACCTCGGCCCGCGCGGGCAGTTCGGGCAGGGCCGCGACCGCTTGCGCTGCGGCGTCGTCGAGGCGGAACCCGCACGGCGACACCACGACGATGTCGGGATCGGCGTCACGGATGGCCTCCCACGTGGTGGGCACCGACCGTCCGCCACGCTCGGCGTGCACGGGATTGCCACCGGCGGCGACGACGAGGTCGGGGACCCAGTGTCCGGCGAGGAACGGGGGCTCCGACCACTCGAGCACGAACACGTTCGGCATCGTGCGTCCGGCGATGCGGTCGGCCACGGCCTGCAATCGCTCCCGCAGCTGGGCGACGAGCGCATCGGATCGATCGGTGGTGCCCGTCGACGCACCGACCGCTCGAATCGTGTCGAGCACGTCGTCGAGCGTGTGTGGGTCGAGGGTCACCACGTCGGCGGAACAGCCGAGCTGCTCGAGCGCGGTGCTCGCCTCACCGGCGGGGAGCGCGCACACCCGGCAGAGGTCCTGGGTCAGGACGTGCGTCGGGTCGCAATCACGGAAAAGGTCGGTGTCGAGCCGGTAGAGGTCGTCACCAGCGGCGATCTTTTCGCGTACGAGTGCGTCGATCTGTTCGGGAGCGAGACCGTGCGTGTCGAGTCCACCGACCACCACGTTGCGGTCGAGGCGCGGGTCGGGTGGGAAGTCGCACTCGAAGGTGACGCCGACGAGTTGGTCGGCGAGCCCGAGGGCGTGGACGATCTCGGTGGCCGAGGGCAGCAACGACACGATGCGCATGTGAGCAGTGTGGCTCACGGACGCTGATTCCGGACGTGGCGGGCGACGACCCGCCCGAACTCAGGTGAAGAGCTCGATCGTGTCCTTGATCGTGAGGTAGATCAGGAACCCGATGATGATCGTGCCGAAGATCGTGTAGTGCCAGCGCTTCGAGTGGTCGGCGCGCCAGAAGCGGCGGATCGAGTACACGATCGAGATCATCGCGATGACGCCGACCGGGATGGCGATCCACGGGCCGACCGCCTTCGCGATGCCCACGGCGGGCAGCACGAACGGCAGGATGATGTACATCAGCAAGCAGCGGCACGTCGTGTACGCCAGCGACTTCTGGAACGCCGAGCGAGCCTCGGCGGCAGTGGAGGTCTTGCCTTCCGGCAGGCGGAGCAAGCGTCGCATGAAGCGATCGGCCGGCGACGACGACTGGACCCGGATCGGGTCGGTCACGGGCGCCCCGGTGATCGCGTTGTCGGAGGTGTCGGCCGTGGTGCTCATGACTCCCTGGAACGGTAGGTCGCAGCGACGGCCGGCACAACTTCGGCAGGCGTGTCGACGACCACACGGGCACCGGCGTGGCGCAACTCGTCGTGCGAACCGAACCCCCACGACACGCCGATGCAGTCGATGGCGTTCATGTGCGCACCTTCGACATCGTGGTCTCGGTCGCCGATCATCACCACGTGGTCGAGCGCGATGCGGTCGTGTGAGCTGACGCCGAGACGGTTGAACGCTTCGGTGATCACTTCGGCCTTCGTCCGCCGACCCGAGCCGATCTCGACCGACGAGCCCACCTGGGTACGGAAGTACGGCGTGAGGCCGAAGTGCTCGGTGATGCGAACGGCCAGGTGCTCGGGCTTGGCCGTGGCCAACGTCAACGTGTGGCCGGCCGACTTCAGCTCGTCCATCATCTCGATCACGCCGTCGTACAGGCGGTTCTCGAACAGACCGACGTCCTCGTACCGCACGCGATAGGCCTCGATGACCTGTTCGATGTCGTGGACGTCGATGCCGTGCTCGGGAAAGCTCACTTCGAACGGCGGGCCGATCATCGACCGGATCATCTCGTCGGTCGGCTCGGGATATCCGCATTCGGCGAATGCGTACCGGAGCGATCTTCCGATGCCGGGTTCGGAGTCGGTGAGCGTGCCGTCGAGATCGAGGAGGACGTGGGTGGTGGGAACGATCATGCCGGGGCCACCAACTTTGCCATGCGCGCCAGGTCTTCGTGCGTACCGACCGCGATGACGACGTGATGGTGTTCGATGCGGCTGTCGCCGTTGGGGTTGGTGGTGAAGCGCCCGTCGGCGTCACGCAGCGCGAGCACGAGGGCCCCGCTCGCTTCTCGCAGGTTGGCTTGGCGGAGCGTCTTGCCGGCGATGGGGGAGTCGCGGTCGATGTCGAACTCCTGCATGCGGAACTCGAGCGATCGTTCGTGCATCACCACGTCGACGAACTCGGCGACGTTCGGGCTGGCGACGAAGGAGGCCATGCGCGCCGCGCCGAGCTCTTGTGGGTTCACCACCCGGTCGGCGCCCGCATGCTCGAGCTTGGAGACGCTCTCGTCGGAACGGGCGCGGGCGACGATGAACAGCGAAGGAGCGAGGTCGCGACCCGACAGCGTCACGAACAGGTTGGCGGCATCGCCGTCGAGCGCTGCGATGAGTGACTTCGCCCGCTCGATCCCGGCATCGCGCAACACGTTGTCGCTCGTGGCATCGCCCAGCACCGTCGGATATGGCACGTCTCGTACTCGCTCGGGGTCGGCATCGACCACCACGACGCGCTCTCCGGAGGCCTCGAGGTCGTGCGCCACGGCGGCACCGACACGTCCCCAGCCGCACACGATCGAGTGCCCACTCATGTTCTTGATCTGACGATCCATACGTCTTCTCCCGACGAAGTCTTTGAGTTGCCCCTCGACGACCGCTTGGACGACGAGGGTGAACGAGTACAGCACCGTCGACACGCCGACGATGATCAACACCATCGTGAACCACTTCTCGGCGGTGCCGAACTCTTCGAGCTCGCGGAACCCGACGGTGGTGATCGTCGTGATGGTCTGGTACATCGCGTCGAGCAGCGTGAAGCCGAACGCCCAGTAGCCGAGGGTGCCGAAGATCATCACGCTCAGCACCATGCCGACCGCGACTCTGATTCGGTCGGCGGCGGATCTCATCGTCCGCCGAGCGCTACGTGCAGCCAGCGTCTGCTGCCACCGTCGAGCGATCCCACCGGCGAAAACCTACTTGCTCGTGAGGTGGCTGGGTCGCCATTCGCGTCGAGTTCGCCGCCGGGCCGAGCAGCGGACGGAGGAGTGTCGTCGTCGTGTGTTCGTTGAGTGGCATTCGACCGAATGCCCGGCGGCGTGCCGTCAAGCGAGCAATCGGTTGATCGCCATCCGCCAACCAGCGGTGATCTCGTCGAGATCTCTGTCGAGTCGCCGTCGCAACACGTCGTAACTCTCGAAGCTCATCACCACCGTCAGCGAATCGAGCGTCATCGCCGCGTCGGTGTCGGACATCTTCGACAGTTCGGGCTCGAAGTGCTCGGCGGCTGCTTCACGGAAGAGGTGGAGAACCTCGTCGAGCATGACGTTGAGATCTGGCGCGAGGAAGACGCGCATCCGGGCGACGCGACCGACGTAACGGACGCGTTCGAGCAGTTCGAGCCGCGCCGTGATGATGTGTTCGATGCGCTGCTCGAGCGGTCCGACACCGATCTGGTCGAGGCCGGGGAGATCCGACACGTCGCGGAACGACATGGCGATCGCCTGACGCGTCAGGTCGGCGATGTCGTCGAAGTATCGGAAGATCGATCGTTCGGGGATGCCTGATCGCTCGACGATCTTGGGCATCGACGGGTTGACGTCGCCGTCGTTGATGATGTCGAGTGTGGCGCGGAGCACCACCTCGCGCTTCGCTTGGAGCCGTGCGGCTCGTCGTGCGATTGCTTCCGCTGACTGCGGTCGACGCTCAACCCCCACGCAGAATCTGGCGGATCAAGGGCTCGTAGTGCTCGAGCGGGTTGCTGGTGTAGCTCGCGTCGAACGCGGTCTGGTCGTACTCGGCGCAGAACTCCTCGGTGTGGTCGAAGTACGGGCTGCCGCGGTGCTGCTCGCGGGCCTGGCCGTCGAGGCCGATGTAGTCCCAGAAGTAGTAGCCCTGGAACTCGCCGTGGTGCTTGACCATGAAGTGGTTGGCCTCCGACACGAACGGCTTCACGATGCCGGCCGCGATGTCGGGGTGGTTGTACGGGCTCAGCGTGTCGCCGATGTCGTGGATCAACGCGCAGAACACGTACTCGTCGTCTTTGTTCGCTCGCTCGGCGCGCGTGGCCGTCTGCAAGCTGTGCTCGAGACGATCGACCGGGAAGCCGCCGTGATCGGACTCGAGGTCACGCAGCAGACCGATCACTCGATCGGCCACGAACGACTGCGTCACTTCGAGCTGCGGGATGATCTTGGCCCAGTCGTCGGCGGTCGACTCCTCGAACGTCGTGAACGACGCTCGAAAGTGCTCGGTTGGTTGGGCTGCAGTGTCGGTCATGTCAACTCCTTTGTTGTACGACGGTGCACTTCGCTGCGGGTGGTTTCGATGTGGCGCGACTCAGTTCGCGGCGTCGGCGATGGCTTTCCAGACGCGCTCGGCGGTGGCCGGCATGTCGACGTGGCGGACGCCGAGGTGCTTGAGCGCATCACAGACTGCTGACTGCACAGCCGGGGTCGAGCCGATGGTGCCCGACTCGCCGATGCCCTTGACGCCCAGCGGGTTGGCCCACGTGGGGGTCTCCATGTGGACGACTTCGAAGCTCGGCAGTTCGGCGGCGGAGATCATCCCGTAGTCGGCGAGGTTCGACGTGACGGGGTTGCCGTCTTCGTCGTAGCGGACCTCTTCGAGCAACGCCTGGGCGGTGCCCTGGGCGATGCCGCCGTGGATCTGACCGTCGAGCAGGAGCGGGTTGACGACCTTGCCGGCGTCGTCGCAGGCGACCTGGCGGAGGTGCTTGACCTGGCCGGTCTCGGTGTCGACCTCGACGACCGAGACGTGGGCGCCGAACGGGAACGTCGCGGTCTCGGCGACGAACGTGGTCTGCAGGTCGAGCGCATCGTTCTGCTGCTTCGCGGCGACGGCGAGGTCGGCCCAGGTCTTCGACACGGCCGGGGTGCCGACGACGTGGAAGGCGCCCGAGTCCTTGTCGAGCACCACGTCGGCCTCGTCGGCTTCGAGCAGTTGCGCGGCGAGCTTCTGTGCCTTGTCGACGAGTTCTTGCGAGACCTTGTCGACGGCCACGCCGCCCTGCTGCAGCGAACGCGAGCCCATGGTGCCGCCGCCGGTGGCGACGAGGTCGGTGTCGCCGAAGACGAGCGAGAACTTGTCCATCGGGATACCGGTCTGCTCGCTGGCGATCATCGACCACGCGGTGTCGTGCCCCTGGCCCTGCGGGGTCGTGCCGGTGTAGATCGTGGCGGTGCCGTCGTCGTGGACTTCGATGCGAGCGTCTTCCTGCTTCGGGTCGACGCCTCCGGTGATCTCGACGTAGATGCTCACGCCGATACCGAGCTGCTTGGAGTCACCCGATGCACGGCGCGCTGCCTGCTGTTCACGCAGTTCGCTGTAGTTGGCCTTCTCGAGTGCTTTGTCGAGCGCGCCTTCGAAGTCGCCGACGTCGTAGGTCTGGCCGATGGTGGTGGTGTACGGCTCCATGAACTTCGGGATGAGGTTCTTGCGGCGCACGTCGGCGGGATCCATGTCGATCTCGGCGGCGTAGAGGTCCATCGCCCGCTCGATCGCCGCGGTCGCTTCCGGGCGACCGGCGCCGCGGTAGGCCGTGGTCGGCGTCGTGTTGGTGACGACCGAGGTGGTGCGCACCTCCATGTTCGGGATGTCGTAGACACCGGCCGCCATCGGTCGGGTCATGAACGGGGCGAGGATGGTGCCCATCCCGACGGCCGCGCCGGAGTCCTGGATCGCGTGGAGTTGGTAGTGCGTGACGTTGCCGTCGGCGGTGCCGCCGAGCGTGACGTACTGCAGCTGGGCACGGCCGTGGCCGAGCGACATCATCGATTCGCTGCGCGTCTCGCGCCAGCGGACCGGACGTCCGAGTGCCTTGGCGACGACGCCGAGGAGCATCTCCTCCGGGTACGGATCGATCTTGGCGCCGAAGCCGCCACCGACGTCGGGCGTGATGATGCGGACGTTCTCGGGTTCGACACCGTTGGCGGCGACGAACGGGTCCTTGATGCCCTGGGCGTGCTGCGTCGACACCCACTGGGTGAGCTTGTCGCCCTCCCACATGGCCGCCGAGGCGCGAGGCTCGAGCGGGCAGGGGGCGACGCGCTGGTTGAGGAATCGGCCGCTCACGACGACGTCGCAGTCCTTGAAGTACTCGGCCGCGTCGGTGTTCTCGGGGAGGCCGAGGGCGGTCGTGTCGAACACCGCGTTGGAGCCGGCGGCATCGTAGATGTGCACGTCGGATGCCAGTGCGGCCTCGAGATCGGTGTGTGCGGTCAGGAACTCGTAGTCGACGAACACCATCTCTGCGGCGTCGGTGGCCTGCTCCATGGTGTCGGCGACGACCACGGCGATGGGTTCGCCGACGTAGCGGACCTTGTCGCTGGCGAGCAGCGTGCGAGCTGCGGCGGGGTTGAACGGCGACGGGATGGGTTGCAGGCCGAGCGACTCGGCGGTGTGCACGGCGAGGACGCCGGGCATCTCGAGCGCTCCCGACACGTCGATCGATTCGATGGTGCCGTGGGCGACCGTGGAGCGGACGAAGGCAGCTTGCGCGGCGCCGGCGAGGCGAGGATCTTGCAGGTCGTCGGCGTAGACGCCCCCGGTCGTGAGGAACTTCGGATCTTCCTTGCGCTGAACCCGGTTACCGAGAATGCTGCCACCAGCCACGTGTGTCCCCTTAGCGATTGCTTGTCGTGCGATTGATCGGAGGCCGAACCGGCCCGTTGCACCAACGTAGTCGCGTCACCACCCCTGACACCCACGCAGGCGGTTCGCGCGCCACCCCACCCCACGACGACGACTCCTGCCCAGGCCATATGTGGTCGCGTGAGGATGATTTCTGCCCAGGCTCGATATGTACGCGTGGGGGTGATTTCTGCCCAGGCTCGATGTGTACGCGTGGGGGTGATTTTTGGCCAGGCTCAGAATCGTCGCGTGAGGGTGATTTCTGCCCAGGCTCGATGTGTACGCGTGGGGGTGATTTCTGGCCAGGCTCGATGTGTACGCGTGGGGGTGATTTCTGGCCAGGCTCAGAATCGTCGCGTGGGGGTGATTTTTGGCCAGGCTCGATGTGGTCGTGTGGGTGGGGGAGGGTGCTTGTGGGAGCATGGCGGGGTGGGTGAACTGGGCGAGTTGGTGGCTCGACTCGAACAGCGGGGCTTCGGCGGCGACGTCGAGACCGATGCGGCTGCTCGGGTCGTCTACGCGACCGACAACTCGGTGTACCAGCTCCCTCCGGCGGGGGTGGTCGTTCCCGCATCGACCGACGACCTCTCGATCATCGCGGCGGCGAACCACGAGCTCGATCAGCCGTTCGACCTGGTCGCACGAGGCGGCGGGACGGGCACGAACGGGCAGAGCCTGACCAACGGGCTCGTCGTCGACACCCGGCGACGGATGAACCAGATTTTGTCGGTCGACGCGGAGGCCCGGACCGCGGTCGTGCAGCCGGGCGTCGTGCTCGGCGAACTGAACGCGGCACTCGCCGAGCACGGCCTGTTCTTCGCACCGCACGTGTCGACCGCGACGCGAGCGACGATCGGCGGCATGGTGTCGACCGATGCTGCGGGCAAGGGCTCGCTCGTCCACGGACGAACGAACGGACACGTGCTGGCGATCGACGCCGTGCTCGCCGACGGGACCCGATGGACGTTCGGCACCATCACCGCCGACGAACTCCAACAGCTCGCTCGGCGCACCGATCTCGTCGGCGCCGTGCACCGGTCGATCGCCCGGGCGATCACCGATCTGGATGTTGAGGTATTCCCCGACCTGCCCAGAGGGTTCACCGGCTACAACCTCGCCGGCGTTGTGTCGGCGTCATCGCCTGACGTCGACCTCACGAAGATCCTGTGCGGCTCGGAAGGGACGCTGGCCCTGCTCGGCGAGATCACGATCCGCCTGACGCCGCTGCCCACCACGCCGCGCCTCGCCGTGGTCTCGTATCCCGACTTCGACGAGGCGATACGCGAGGCGAACCGTCTGAAGGTCACGGCGCCGGTCGCCATCGAATGCCTCGACGAGCGGACCATCGCACTGGCCGCTGCATCGCCGGCGTGGCCCCGCCTGCGAGCGCTCCTCGGCGTCGAGCCGAGCGGTGCGTTGTTGCTGATGGAGTACGAGGGCGACCGAGGCCTCGCCGAGCTTCGAGAGATCGTGGACCGAGCCGAGAGCCGCGTGGCGATCGCGACGACCAGCGATCCGGACGACATCGCCGCGGCGTGGAAGGTTCGGGCAGACGCGGTGGGGCTGCTCGGACAGGCGGTCGGTGGCCGCCGATCGGTCGCGTTCGTCGAGGACTGCGCGGTGCCGCCGGCGGTGCTGCCCGAGTTCGTCGCCGGCTTCCGGGAGATCCTCGACCGTCGCGGGCTCGGCTACGGCATGTTCGGACACGCCGACGTCGGTTGTCTGCACGTGCGCCCGGCGCTCGACCTGTACGACCCGACGCACGAGGCGATGCTGCGCGAGATCTCCGACGACGTGGCCGCACTGGTCGCCCGGCTCGGTGGCGTGCTCTGGGGCGAGCACGGTCGAGGGTTCCGAGGGGAGTACGTCGACCTGCCCGCCGACACGATACGCCGCATGCGCGAGGTCAAGTCGGGCTTCGACCCGGACGACGTGCTCAACCCGGGAAAGCTCTATCGACCGCTCGGTGGATCCGACCCACCTGCAACCGACCCACCTGCAACCGACCGACCTGGAGCCGACCAGTGGGCCGATGGCGTCGGAGAGATCGTGCGCATCGATGCCGTGCCGCTGCGGATCCATCGGGACCGTGACGTGGCGGTGGCCGAGCGGCAGCATTTCGACACGGCGTTCGGATGCAACGGCAACGGGATCTGCCATCACTGGGGTGAGGCCGAGGTGATGTGTCCGTCGTACAAGATCACCCTCGACCCGCGCCGTTCTCCGAAGGGTCGCGCCGACCTGCTGCGAGCGTGGCTCGCCGACCCGGACGACGACGCGCTGGCCGATGACGTCACCGAGTCGCTGCACGACTGTCTGTCGTGTGGAGCGTGCACCGGTCGCTGTCCGGTCGGGGTCGACATCCCGGAGTTGAAGTCGCGGTTCTTCGACCGTCGACCCGACCGGAGCCCACGACACCGAGTGAGGGCGGCGCTGCTCAGCCGATTCGAGGCGGCGACGCCGGTTGCGCAGGCCCTGGCGCGAGCGGTGAGGCCGCTGCAACGCGTTGTGTCGCCGGTGCTCGAGCGCGTGTTCGGGATCGTCGACCTGCCGACGGTGCCAGCGGGGCGTCTGTCGACGCGGCTGCGCCGGGTCGACGTCGAGATCGTGCCCGCGGGTGGCGACGTCGGCGATGCGACGGTCGTGATCGTTCCGGACGTGTTCACCGCCATGCTCGATCCCGACGTGTTGGTCGCGGCGATCGACGTGCTCCGCGCCGTGGGGGAGCGGCCCGCGGTCGCGGAGTTCAGGCCGTCGGGCAAGTTCGACCACGTGGTGGGTCGCCGTCGGCGATTCGCCGCAGCGGTGGCCGCACAGCGCGAGTTGATCGTTTCGTTCGACGAGTCGGGCGTCGACCTGATCACGATCGAACCGGCCGTGTCGCTCCTCGGCGCTCACGAGTACGCGGCGATCGACCCGACGTTTCCGCAGTCGGTCCGTTCGCTGCCCGAGTACGTGCGGGAGCGCCTCGGTCGGCTCCCGGACCTCGCCGGCGGCTCCGATCGCCGCGTCGAGCAGGTGGTGCAGCTGTTCGGGCACTGCACCGAGGTGAGCCTGGCGCCTTCGAACGTCGAGACGTACCGGGCGATGCTCGAAGCGGTCGGCTGTTCGGTCGACGTGGTGGCGACGACGTGCTGCGGGATGGCCGGGGTGTTCGGGCACCAGGCCGAGCGCCAGACGATGTCGGCAGCGCTCTTCGACCGTGGGTGGCGGGGAAGACTCGACGCGAGCGGCGCGTCGACGAACTGTGCGTCGGGGTACTCGTGTCGGTCGCAGGCGAAGCGATTCGGTTTCGCCGATGTGGTCCACCCGGTGCAGGTGATGGCCGAACTGCTGTCGGCGCTCTGACGTCGGGCGGGGCTGACGGCGGTGTGACGGAGCGTCAGTCGGCCGACGCGTCGTCGACCGGAGCAGGGCGCGGGCCGGCCGCCGTGGCGTCCATGATCTGCGTGACCGCGTTGTACGGCCACCCGTCGGGGAGATCGGTCGAGAGTTCGGGGAACGGGAGGATCGAGCTGCGCTCTTCGCCCTGTTCGACGTAGCCGTAGTCCTGTCGGGCGGCTTCGCGGATGCCGTCGTCGGTGCCGAGCCGATCGACTTCGGCTTGGAGTTCGGCGTTGACGCGGTTGAGTTCGTCGAGCTGCGCTTGGCGCTGGACGATGTCGGTGTCTTGGTCGCGCCACGTACCGATCGGCAGCACGAACACGGCGACGCTGGCCGCCACGATGACGCCGAGCGCGAGCAGGCCGGCGATCAGCGCCAGCTTGGGGCGACGCGAGATGCGCTTGTCGATGGGGATCGGACGGGTGAAGTCACCGAGCCGCGACGAGCCGGCGTCGGCCGACGCCCGGACGGGCGGCCGCTTGATCGACGTCGTGGCATTGCGAGGCACCGCACGAGTCTGGCAGGAGTTCAGGCACTTCGGCCGTCATGTCGCGAAAACAACAACCCTCACGTAGAGGTCGAGGTGCTGGCGCTGCTGCTGGCGCTCAGTGGTCGACGACCGGCTGACAGGTCGGACACCAGTAGGTCGAGCGCGCCGTGCGTTCCCCCGCCGCAGAGAAGGCGATGGCGTTGTCGCAGCGGCGGCAGGCGAATCGGTGGCGGCCGTACACGAACGTTCGCCCGGCATTGCCCGGCCCGGTCGTCGACCGGTACGGCCGTCCGCGGTTGGCCACGAGCTGGCGGTGTGCGACCGACCACAGGGCAGCGAGCCGAGCGTCGTCGAGGTCACCGATGGGCGTGAACGGGGCGATGCCGGCGACGAAGAGCGCCTCGCTCTTGAACACGTTGCCGACGCCCGCTGCGACACGTTGATCGAGCAGCATCTCGGCCACGGTCGTGTCGGGCGGCAGCCGGCGGCTGTTCGCGACGACGAGTTCGAGGTCGGCGTCGTCGTCGCTGAGATCGGGGCCGAGCTGATCGGCCGCCGACGTGCCCGATCCCTTGATGTGGGTCGAGATCTCGGGAGCGGCGAAACACAGCGCTCGACCGAGCCGGGTTTCGATCACGACGCGCAGCCGCGGATCGCGCGGGAGCGTTGAATCGAGGCCGGCGGCTCGCCATGACCCCGACATGCCCAGATGGGTGTGCAGCACCAGCCCTCGGCCGAACTCGATCAGGAGGTACTTGCCGACCGCGTCGACACTCTCGATCCTGTCGCCGACCCTCGGCCGGTAGCCGCGCAGCTTCTTGAACCAGAGGTCGGTCACGACCTGGTGCTCGAGGATGGGGGTGAGCACCTCGGCCGCTCGCCGAAGGGTGTCACCCTCGGGCATGGTCGTCGCCGATGTCGGAGTTCGCCAACACTTCGGTCTCGGCGCGCACCGGGCCCCGGCGCGAGCCTCCGGCCATCTTCACGGCGCGGTCGCAGGTGTGTGCCCACATGGCGGTCTGGACTTCGCGGGCGATGGGGGTGTCGACGTGGAGCCTGCGGAACCACCGATCGCCGGCGCGTGCCCACGACCGGATCACGAACGTCAGGTGATCGCCGTCGTCCGACGTCCGGAACCTGATCTGGCCGGCCTCCATGTGCCCGTCGCGCGTGGCGAGCACCGTCTCGGTCGGCGACTCGATCCGCACCAGCAACGGCCCGTTCCACGGTCCCGGGAGTTCGACGAGCACCTCCTCACCGTCGCGAAGGTGTCGGCTCGTCTCGCCCGTCGGTGCGTGGAAGCCGGCGAGGTGCTGCGGACAGAACTGATTCGGGTCGTCGCGAAACCGGTCCATGAGTTCGGCCGCCGTCATCGTCGCCTCGACGATCTCGACCGAGTAGGTGCGCATCAGCAGCGGGCCGACGCCGTCGAATCGAGTCTGCAGATCGTCGTCGCCGCCGGCGGTGACCGGCATCGGGGCGGGTTCGCTCAACGAGGTCACCTCGCGTTGGGTTCGTTCGAGGTGGCGTACTCGGGCGAGATGCTGCACCGCCATGATCGGCAGGCCGACGACGGCCCGTGCGGCGTTGCGCAGCGCCGTGAACGAACTCACGCTGCTCCGCCCGGCGACGCGAAGAACCTGGTGAGTTCGGCGTTGCGGAGTTCGATGAGTCTGGGGAGGTATCGCTCGAGCGCGACCTTCTCGGCGATGCGACCGAGCACACCGAGCGGAGCGGCGAACTCGACCGAGTCGATCATCAGGGTCGACCCGTCGTCGAGCGACTCGAAGACGTGCACGTGACGAAACGACTTGAACGGCCCCTTCTTCTGCTCGTCGACGAATCGATGGGGGCGTTCGTATTCGGTGATGGTGGACGTCATCGTCCACCAGATTCCGAAGTGGCGTGCCCGCCACGTCACCGTGTCGCCGAGCGCCATCTCACCGGACGTCACGCCACCGACGATCGATTCCTCGCTGTCTTTGAACGACTCGAGATGGAGGTCGACGTCGAGCGAGACGTCGAACGCACGCTCTGGTGTCGTCGGCAGCGTGGTGCGCCGTTCGAATTCGACCGTCATACCGTCACGCCGTCGTGCCGTCGTCTCATCGGATGTGGTCAGCGTCGTTCGTTCGCTACGGCGTCTCGGGCATCGGCCGACCTCAGCGGAGGGGAGCGAGGGCCGAACGGCCGCGGTACTCGGCGGAGTCGCCGAGGGCCGATTCGATGCGCAGCAACTGGTTGTACTTGGCGACGCGGTCGGAGCGAGCGGGAGCACCCGTCTTGATCTGGCCGCAGTTGGTGGCCACGGCGAGGTCGGCGATCGTGGCGTCTTCGGTCTCGCCCGAGCGGTGGCTCATCACCGAGGTGTAGCCGTGGCGGGTCGCCAGTTCGACCGTGTTGAGCGTCTCGGTCAACGAGCCGATCTGGTTCACCTTGATGAGGATCGAGTTGGCGACGGTCTTGTCGATACCGGTCTGGAGGCGCTCGACGTTGGTGACGAAGAGGTCGTCGCCCACGAGCTGGACACGGTCGCCGACGGCAGCGGTGAGCGTGGCCCAACCGTCCCAGTCGTTCTCGTCCATCGCATCTTCGATCGAGACGATCGGGTACGTGTCGACGAGGCGGGTCCAGTAGTCGGACATCTCGGTCGGGGAGAGGACCTTGCCCTCGCCCTTGAGCTGGTAGGCGCCGTCTTCGAAGATCTCGCTCACGGCAGGGTCGAGAGCGATGGCGATGTCGTCGCCGGGCGTGAAGCCGGCCTTCTCGATCGCTTCGAGCAGCACGGTGATCGCTTCCTCGTTCGAGTCGAGGTTCGGAGCGAAGCCGCCTTCGTCGCCGATGGCGGTCGACAGGCCGCGGTCGCCGATGACCTTCTTGAGGACGTGGTACGTCTCGGTGCCCCAGCGCAGTGCTTCGGAGAAGCTCGGAGCGCCCACCGGCATGATCATGAACTCCTGGAAGTCGATGGAGTTGTCGGCGTGGGCGCCGCCGTTGATGACGTTCATCATCGGCACGGGGAGCACGTGGGCGTTGGGTCCGCCGACGTACTGGTAGAGCGGCATGTCGAGTTCGATCGCTGCGGCCTTGGCGACGGCGAGGCTCGTGCCGAGGATGGCGTTCGCGCCGAGCCGGGCCTTGTTGTCGGTGCCGTCGAGGTCGAGCATGATCCGGTCGAGCTCGCGCTGGTCGAGTGCATCGAAGCCTTCGAGTGCGTCGGCGATCTCGTCGTTGACGAAACCGACGGCCGACAGCACGCCCTTGCCGTTGTAGCGCTCGCCGCCGTCACGGAGCTCGACGGCCTCGTGTTCACCGGTCGACGCGCCCGAGGGCACGGCGGCTCGGCCGAGGGCGCCGGAGTCGAGCATCACCTCGACCTCGACCGTCGGGTTGCCGCGGCTGTCGAGGATTTCGCGGCCGTTGATTCCGATGATCTCACTCATGAGGGTCGAAGGTATCCGAAGAATCGGTGGACGATTCGCCGAACGCGTCAGATGTCTGGCGTGAGATGTTGACCTCGTCGGGTGCCGAGGCGAGCACATCGGAGATGTACGACTCGAGGGCGGTCTCGAGCGGGATGTCGACGCGCGCCTCTTCCGACAGGAACCAGCGGTGTTCGAGCAGTTGGTGATAGATCTCGGCGGCCTGCAGCTTCGAGAACAACTCGGTCGGGATCTTCGACATCAGCGGTTCGAACCGGTCGTCGAGCCAGCGGACGGCGATGACGTTCTCGGGGAGCGGCCGAGCCGGTCGTCCGGTGGCCTCGGCGGCGGTGAGGCGCTCCTGGTGCATCTCGGCACCGAACGAACGGATGTCGTCGAGCATGCGCCGCGCCTGGTTCTCGCTGGTCTCGAGACCGGTGAGGTTGCGGAGCCGCTCGGCGTGGAAACCGTGCTCGACGACTCGGGGGATGTAGCGCATCCGGTCGCCTTCGGCGTCGTCGATGATCTCCATCTCCTCGACGTCGAAGCCCATCTGGTGAAGCCGTTGGAGCCGCTGGTCGATCTTGTACGTTTCGTCGGGCGAGAACTCGTCGCCCGCCGTCAGTTCGGTCCAGAGCGCCCGGTAGCGGTCTTCGATCTGCATCGACACGTCCCACGGGTCGATGTCGGCCTTGAGCCGCCCGCCGGCCTGGAGATCGAGCAAGCCGCCGGCAACGCTCTCGGTCGCGACCTGCAGGTCGAGCGTGCGTTGCCCGTCGGAGAGCTTGCCGTAGCGGGCGCCGGTCTCCATGTCGATGACGTATGCAGAGAGGGCACCGGCGTCGCGGCGGAACAGCGTGTTGGAGAGCGAGCAGTCGCCCCAGAAGAAGCCGGCGAGGTGGAGGCGCACGAGGAGTCCGACGAGCGCGTCGAGGACTCGCTCGCCGAGGTAGGGGATGGTGAGCCCCCGGCCCGACAGCAGGGTCCGGTACGGCAGCGAGTAGTCGAGGTGGCGGGTGACGAGCATGCCGTCGACCGGGATGCCTCCCGACACCTTGCCGGTGACCGCGGCGACGACCTCGACCGTGGGGAGTCCGGCGTCGGCGAGTTCGCGCAGCAGCCGATACTCACGATCGACGAGGAGGTCGGGGAGTTCCTTGATGACGTAGCTGGCGTCACCGAGCTCGATGAGGCGCACCACGTGGCGGTGGAGCCCGAGGACGCCGTGCATGTCGGGCAGCGTCCAATCGTCGAGACGGGTCGAGAACGGGAGTCCGGCGATGAGTGGGTGATCCGACGGACTGGTGAGATGCACGCGCATCTCTCAAGTGTGGTCGAAGAATTCGGTCCGAGCTTTCTCAACTTCTGCTCAAGATCACGCGTCGGCGTGCCGATCTTCACACCATGCAACACGAAGGTCTGCCGCCAGGGCCGCAGTCGACGCCGACAGAGCTCAAGGTCGCCGCTGCTCCTTCGTGGACCCCCGAAGGCGACTCGAACGACGTTCCGAACGCTCCGAACGCTCCGAAAAAGCCTGCTGCCGCGACGCGTGAGTCGGCGCGGCGCGTGCCGATCAACGCGTGGTTCGTCCGCTGGCTTGCGATCAGCGCCGGCGCGTTGGCAATCGGTGGCACCGGATGGCAGATCGCCAACGTCGTCGACGGCGACACCTGGTCGGGGCGGCTCTCGTTGCTCACCACCGCTGCAGCCGTCGTCGCCGGCCTCAGCGTGCTGGCGTGGACCTGGATCATCGTCGAGAACGCCAGACGGCTGCTCTCGATCGCGAGCACACACGAGCCGCCCGATCCGATGCAGGCTCTCGCGGCGTGGATCGCCCCGTTCGTCGTGGCGGCCGCAGCGGGCCTGTCGATCGTGTTCCTGCACTCACGGCTGTCGGCGACCGAGACCGCCGAAGCCTCGCCCGTCCCACTCGCCATCGCGCTCGCCGCGATCATCGTGACGATGCTCGTCATGTACCGTCCGCTCTACGTGCTGTCGGGCGTCACGCGCCGACTGGGTTTCGCGTCGGTGGAGCTCGCCCGTTGGTACTGGGTGCCGGTCGCGCTGGCGATCGTCGGATCGCTCAGCCTCATCGCGCTGAACCTCGGTGGTGCGTACGGCGACGATTTCGACGGCGTCGCACCCGCCTGGGCGCTCGGCGTCGTGGCCGTTCCTCCGACCCTCATCGTGTTCGGGCTCGCCATCCGCGGCGGCCGTTCGGTCGAAGACGCCGTGAGCCAGGCCTTCGATCGTCGAGCCGGCAAGAAGACCACCGGGGTCGGCCGAGGCCGCATGGGATTCTGGGCGCGAGCGCTCCGCGCCGACGCCCGTCCGCCGATCGACCGAGACCTGCGCCAACGCATCCGGTTGCTCCCCGGCACCGACGTCCTGCGCCTCGCCGTGGTCACATCGGTCGCAGCCCTCGCCTTGCTCAGCATCGTCGGTGCGATCATCATGTTCTTGTTCTGGCGTGAAGCCAGCAACGGCGTCCTGCTGCAGTCGCAGCAGGACCGTGCCTGGGACACGCTCGCCTCGTTGCAGCGTGTCGAACGCTCGATCGCGGCGCTGCTGCTCGTCGTCGTGACCATCTGGGCGTTCGTGTCGGTCATGAACGTTCGCCTGGCGACCGGTCGCCGCCGCAACCCGATCCTCGCCGCCATCGCGTGGCCCGCCGCCGCCTTCGGCATCTGGCGTGTCGCCGAGCGCATCGGCGACGACGAGCGCATCGGCGCAGTCGTCACCGGCTTCGTCCTGCAGGCGCTCATCCTCCTCGTCCCGTTCTTCCTGCTCGAGCGAGCGGCGGTGGCGGTGGCGGCAAGTCGCCAACCGATCCGTTTCGCCTACGGCATCGCCGTCATCCTGCTCGTGCACACGCAAGGCCTCGTCGGCCTGTCGACGCTCGACAACGGTTCGACCAGCGACGAGTTCGGCCGTCTGGCCGGCTACCTCGCGCTGGCCGCGCTCATCCAACTCGTGGGCACGCTTGCCATCACCGAGTCGAGCCACCTCGTTGCCGGTGGCGCTCGCCACGAGGCCGATCAACACAACTTCCTCGCCGCTCAGCGACGCGATGTCGAGGAGCGGGCCACGGCGGCTCACGAAGCCAAGGCTGCAGCGGAGGCCGCACGCACCGCCGAACACGCGGCCGTGGAGTCGGCGGCACGCCAGGCAGCGTCACATGCGGCCCCCGGTGGTTCGGGCAGCCGGACCACGATCGCCGCATCGAGCCCTCCACAGTTCTGACGGGCTGGTGGCGGCCGGTCACCGACGCGGTCGTCAGTCAGCCGTTGCGGCGGAGGCCTTGACGTCGTCCCACAGCGCGTCGAGCGTCGCGAGATCGGCGTCACGGAGATCGATCGAACGCTCGCGAGCCAGTCGTTCGACCCCTTCGAAACGCGTCCGGAACTTGTCGCTCGCCGCCCGCAACGCGAGTTCGGCGTCGATGCCCAGGTGACGAGCGACGTTGACGGTGGCGAACAGCAGGTCGCCGAGTTCGGCCGACGTCGCCGCATCGTCGTCGCCGGCCATCGCTTCGGCCAACTCCGCGGTCTCCTCGCCGACCTTCGGGAACGCTCCCGACACGTCAGGCCAGTCGAACCCGACCTTCGACGCCTTGCGGCCGACCTTGGCGGCGTACGACAACGCCGGGAGCGAACGCGGGATGCCGTCGAAGATCGACGTCCGACCCTTCTCGGCCTGCTTGATGTCGTCCCAGTTCGTGAGCACCGTGTCGGTGTCGTCGGCAACCGTGTCGGCGAACACGTGCGGGTGCCGTCGCACGAGCTTCTCGTGGATGCCCTGCGTGACGTCGGCGATCGTGAAGCGGCCTTCCTGCTCGGCGATCGTCGCGTGGAACTCGATCTGGAACAGCAGGTCGCCGAGTTCTTCGACGAGGTCGTCGTCGGACGCCGGGTCGTCGGGGTCGAGGTCGTGCAACGCGTCGACCACTTCGTAGGTCTCTTCGAGCAGGAACGGGATAAGCGTGTCGTGCGTCTGCTCGATGTCCCACGGGCACTGTTCGCGAAGGGTTCGGACCAGGTCGTGGAACCGGACGTACTCGCGCCCGACCGGGGCGGCGAGCTGCGGGATGTAGATCGAGGTGAGGTGGTCGGCGTCGACGGTGCGGTCGAGTTCGGCCCAGGTCGTGTCGACGACGACTTCGTCGGCGGTGCCGAGCGCCTGCAGGATCGTGACCCGTTCGTCGCCCGTGGCGTTCTCGACGGCCAGCTTGATGTCGGACAGCACCCAGTTGGCGTGCGTGTGGGCGACGAGGAGGGGGCCCGATTCGTCGGCGGCGGCCGTGGTGAACTCGTGGCCGTCGATCAGACGGACGCCGGCTTCGACGGGGTCGATGCCGAGCCGCGCCCATGCCACGTCGAGAAACGACATGGCGGGAAGAATCCGCAGCTCGATCGATGCGTCGGCACACGCGTCGCGCAGGTAGCGGACCGTGCGCTCGAGCACGAGCGGAGAGCCCGGCACGGCGTACAGGATCTCGCCGTGTTCGTCGGCAGCCGTGACGAGGCGCGCAGTGATCTCTCGGTACACGTCGTCGAAGTCGTCGGCCTGTTCGTAGAGATCGTCGTGGCTGGTCGCCCCGCCGGGAGCGTCGGCGACCAGGTGGGCCGACGGGTGGATCGCGGTGCGCAGATGGCGATGCGCGATGCGATCGATCGCTGCGAGCGTCTCGGCGGTCACGTGGTCGTCGCCGCCGGGACCGAGCCCGACGACGGTGATCGACGCCGGTGACCGAGCGTCGGTCATCCGCCGAGCGGCTGGATCGACGTGGTGATCGGATCGAAGTAGCCGTATCTCGAATCGATCATGATGTCGATCTCCTCGACGGCGAACACCGAACGGATCGACGAATCGACGACCGAACGATCGGTGTCGGCCAGTTCGTCGTAGGTGCGGAAGGCGACCACGATGCCACCGACCGGCGTGCCGAGTTGATCGGTGAGCGCCGACGAGCCGTACCGGTCGTCGCCGGAGAGGTCGAGGAGCACGCCGACCTCGGGAGCATCGGCCGCCTGCAGCACCGACAGGATGTCGACGCAGCCGATCTGCCCGGTGGTCGAATCGAGCGTGGTGTCGATGTTCTGCTCGGCGAAGACGTCGGCGAACTCGGCGCCGGCATCGAGTTCGGCAGCGGCGTCGACCGCGATCTCGGGCGTGTCGGTGACGACGATGGCGGGGCACACGACGCCCGACTCGGTGAGGCCACTGTCGAAGCGTGCGCCGATGGCAGCCTCGCTGATGTCGATCTCGTTGGGGTCGAGCAGGCCGTCACGAACCGCCGTCTCCTGTACCCAGTTCTGGATGAGCGTGCGGACCACGTCGGGTGGCAGGTCCTCACCTGCAGGGATGCCGGCGTCGACCGCGAGCGCGTCGAGGTCGTCGACGCTCAACTCGACGTCACCGACGCGAGCAACGGCATCGGCATCGGAGAAGGTGGTGCAGCCGCCGGCGAGCAGCGCAGCAGCGAGGGGAAGCAGGATCGTCAGACGTCGGCGGGTCACAGCAGGGGATCGTAATGAGTGACGAGATGATTGACGAGGCGGTTCGGTGGTCGCGCTCGGGATCGAGCTGCGCTCAGTCGTCGTCGGGGACGAGATCGCGGAAGAATCCGACCAGGAAGGTCGCTGCATCCTTGCCACGGGGGAGCGGGACGACCAACTGGTGCAGGTCTTCTTTGTACTTCGCGCCCTTCGACAGGCGACGCAGCCGCAGGGTTGCGCTCATCTTGAGTTCGATCGGCTGGATGCGAGCGTCGGACGACGTGATCTGCAGGTCGGTGACACCGAGGCGGTGGCACTCGGCGCGGAGGTAGCCGACCTGGAGCAGCGACTCGGCGGGTGCCGGAAGCGGGCCGTAGCGGTCTTCCCACTCGGCTCGGATGTCGTCGACCTGGGCCTGCGACGTGACGTCGGCGAGCCGGCGGTACGCCTCGAGCCGCGACTCCTCCTTCTTGACGTAGTCGTCGGGCAGGAACGAGTCGGTGGGCACGTCGAGCTTGATCTCGGTGGGAGCGTTCGGGAGCGGCTCGCCCTTCATCTCGCTCACGGCTTCGGTGACCATCTGGCAGTAGAGGTCGTAGCCCACGGCGGCGATGTGACCAGACTGCGACTCGCCGAGCAGGCTGCCGGCGCCGCGGATCTCGAGGTCACGCATCGCGATCTTGAAGCCCGAGCCGAGTTCGGTCGCCTCGCCGATCGTGCGGAGCCGCTCGTACGCCTCCTCGCTCAGCGTTTTGTCGCGCGGGTGGAAGAGGTAGGCGTAGGCGCGTTGGCCCGAGCGCCCGACACGGCCACGGAGTTGGTGCATCTGGCCGAGACCGAGCAGATCGGAGCGCTCGACGACGAGCGTGTTGACCGCCGGCATGTCGATGCCCGACTCGATGATCGTGGTGCAGACCAACACGTCGTACTGACCGTCCCAGAAGTCCTGGACGACGTTCTCGAGCGAGCCTTCGTCCATCTGCCCGTGGGCGATGGCGATGCGTGCTTCGGGCACGAGTTCGCGCAGCCGACTGGCCGCGCTGTCGATCGACCGGACCCGGTTGTGCACCCAGAACACCTGGCCTTCGCGCAGGAGTTCGCGACGGATCGCTTCGATCGCGACCCGCTCGTCGTACTCGCCCACATAGGTGAGGATCGGTTGACGCTCGGCGGGCGGTGTCTGCAGGAGCGAGAGGTCGCGGATGCCGACGAGCGACATCTCGAGCGAGCGCGGAATGGGCGTGGCGGAGAGCGTGAGGACGTCGACGTTCGTCTTCAGCTTCTTCATCTTCTCCTTGTGCTGCACGCCGAACCGCTGCTCTTCGTCGACGACGAGCAACCCGAGATCCTTGAAGTGGATGTCGGCGGCGAGCAGGCGGTGTGTGCCGATGACGCAGTCGACCTCACCGGATTTGACGTCGTTGACGACCTTCTTCGCCTGCGCGGCGGTGAGGAAGCGCGAGAGGACCTCGACGCGGATCGGGAACCCGGCGAATCGGTCGGCGAACGTGTTGCCGTGCTGCGTCGCCAGCAGTGTGGTGGGAGCGAGCACGGCGACCTGCTTGCCGTCTTGGATCGCCTTGAACGCGGCGCGGATCGCGATCTCGGTCTTGCCGAAACCGACGTCACCGCACACGAGGCGATCCATCGGGAACCCGCGCTCCATGTCGGCCTTGATCTCGTCGATCGCCGTGCGCTGGTCGGGAGTCTCGACGAACGGGAACGCATCTTCCATCTCGGCCTGCCACGGCGTGTCCATGGCGAACTGGTGGCCTTCGGCGGTGACGCGCTGCTGGTAGAGCAGCACGAGTTCCTGCGCGATCTGGCGGACCTCCGACTTGACCCGGCTCTTGGTCTTGGCGAAGTCGGAACCGCCGAGCTTGTGGAGCTTCGGGGCCTCTCCGCCGACGTACTGGCGGATCGTGTCGATCTGATCGGACGGAATGTAGAGCTTGTCGCCGCCCTTGTACGACAACAGCAGGTAGTCCCGTTCGACGCCACCGATCGCTCGCTTGACCATGCCGTCGTACTTGCCGACACCGTGCTGCTGGTGGACGACGTAGTCGCCGGCCTTGAGGTCTTCGAAGGTGCTCGCGGTCTCGCTGCGCTTGCGCGGCCGAGCCTGACGGTGTGCGCGACGCCGACCGGTCAGATCGGATTCGGCGACGATCGCGACCTTCGCGTTGGGGAGCGTGGCACCGCGATGCAGCGGGGCGACGATGATGCTGCCGCCCACCGGGATGTCGACCGTGAGGTCGGCCTTCGGACCGACGCGCAGCGCGAAGTCGAGCCCCTGGTCGAGCAGCATCGAGTGCAGACGTCGAGCCGATCCTTCGCCGTCGGCTGCGACCACGACGCGATACCCGTCGGCGATCAGATCGCGGAGCCGGTCGGTGAGGCCGGTGCCGTCACCGACGACGGGCCCCCAGCCCATCGCCTCGACGAGCGGCGTGTCGGGAGATTCGGGCGTGGAGTCGATCGACCAGAACGAACCGGCGCTCGCCAGGAGCACGTCGGGGTCGGCGTGCAGGCGGGGGAACGTCTTGTCGGGATCGCGAGCCCACGTCGATGCGAGGGTGCGCGCCAGATCGTCTTCCTCGGCGATGAGGTCGGCGGCTCGGTCGCGCATGCGCCGCGGTTCGAGCAGCACCACCTTGGCGTCGTCGGGCAGCACGTCGGTGAGCAGCACGTCGTCGTCGACGAGCCAGGGCAGCCACGACTCCATGCCGTCGAAGTGCGCACCCTCCGCGAGCCGCTCCCACTGCTCGCGCCCCCACGGCTCGGAGGCCATGAGCGTGCGAGCGCGCTCCTGCACGCGCTCGTCGGGGATCAGTTCGCGGGCGGGGAAGATCAGGGCTTCGTCGAGGTCGGCGACCGACCGTTGGTCGTTCACCCCGAACCGGGTGAGGCGATCGACCTCGTCACCCCACAGATCGATGCGGATCGGGGCGCTGGCGCGAGCCGGGTACACGTCGATGATCGCGCCGCGACGAGCGAACTCGCCGCGGTGCTCGACGAGCTCTTCGCGTCGATAGCCGAATCGCACCAGCGTCTTGACGAGGATGTCGGGGTCGATCTCGGTCTGCGGTCGGATGACGATCGGCTCGACGCTCATCGCGCCGGGACCGAGCTTCTGGAGCAGCGACCGAACGCCGGCCACGATCACCTTCGGGCACCGCTCCGGGTCGCGCAGCCGCCACAACACGTCGAGGCGTTGGCCCATGGTTTCGACGTTGGGGCTCACCCGCTCGAACGGCAGCGTCTCCCACCCGGGGAACAACGCGAGCTCGTCCGGGGCGACGAACTGCTGGAGGTCGTCGTGGAGCTGCGCGGCCATCGTGCCCGTCGGACAGGCGACCACCAGCGGTCGCCGGTTGGAGAGCCGAGCGAGCGCGGCGATCGAGATCGGCCGGGCCACTTCGACGACGGCGAGGCGCGCCCCAGGGTCGGCGAGGGCACGCGTGAGGCCCGGCTCGTCGCGGAGCAGGGGAGCGAGCGAGACCAGCGGAGCGATGCGCTCGGCGGAGTCCACCTCGCCGGCGATCAGGTCGTCAGCAACGTCGGTCATCGGTCTGGCCTGTTCTCTCGGAGGCCGCACCGGCCTCGGTGCAACGCGTCGTCGCGCGCATCGTCGTTGTCGTCACGAAGTTCACTTCTTCGTGTTGTAGCGCTGCATCGCCGCGTCGACGCCCTCCGCGATGATCATCTCGACCGCATCGGCCGCATCGGCGATGACGACGTCGATCAACTCACGCTGACGCTTCGGGAACGGCGCGAGCACGTGCACCTTGCCGACGTGCTTCGAGTCGGGTTTGCCGACCCCGATCCGCACCCGCAGGTAGTCCTGCGACTTGACGTGGTTGGTGATCGATCGGAGACCATTGTGACCGGCCAGTCCGCCACCGGCCTTGACCCGCAGATCGCCAGGCGGCAGATCGAGCTCGTCCTGGACGACGATGATCTGCTCGGGCGATTCGATGCGGTAGCGGCGCACCATGGCACCCACGGCTCGCCCCGACTCGTTCATGTACGTGATCGGAAACGCGAGCGCCACGCGTTCGTCACCGTCGGGCCCGTCGAAACGGGTCTCGGCGACCAACGCGTTGTCTCGCCCGCCCTTCAGCGTCGCATTGCGGCGATCGGCGAGCAGTCGGATCACTTCTTCGCCGACGTTGTGACGCGTCTTCGCGTACTTGTCTCCAGGGTTGCCCAGGCCCACCACGATCCAGTCGAACGGTGCGCCCTTGCCCTCTCGGCCGAACAGTCCCATGTTCACCCCTGCTCCGAAAAATGCGTGACCCGACGCGCAGCACGCGTCGGGTCACCCACGTTCTGAATTGCTCGGGTCACTCCTCGGAGGCGCCGTCGGCAGCGCTGTCGCCGCCTTCGGCTGCGTCTTCGGCACCCTCTTCGCCCTCGGCAGCGGCCTCTGCGGCCTCGGCCTCGGCGTCGAGCACCGGCGTACGCATGATCGAGACCGTGACGACGGCCGAATCGGGGTCGGACACGGTGCGAACACCCTCGGGGATGCTGAGGTCGCTGACCAGGATCGTGGTGTCCATGTCCATCTCCGACACGTCGAAGACGATCTCGTCGGGGATGTTGCGCGGCGTGGTGGCCACGACGAGCTCGGTCATGATCTGGTCGATGAGGCCGTTGTTGGACTCGACTTCCTTCGCCTCACCGGTGAGGTGGACCGGCACGGTGACGGTGATCTCTTCGTTCAGGTCGACCTGGATGAAGTCGATGTGCGCGATGTTGAGGCGCACCGGGTGACGCTGCACGTCCTTGATGAGCGAGGGGTACACCTCGCCATCGACGGTGAGGTCGACGATCGTGTTGAGGCCGGCGCTGCCCGAGACTGCCTGACGCAGATCGCGGCGGGCGACGCTGATGCTCAGCGGCTCCATTCCGTGTCCGTAGACGACGCCGGGGATCTTGTCGTCGGCGCGAAGGCGGCGCGATGCCGAGCTTCCGGTCTGGCGGCCTGATTCGGCGTGAAGGATGGTTTCAGTCATGGTGATCGTTGTCCAAACGGTTGCAGCGGGTGCCTACGAAATCTGATCATCCGTAAGTGCCGCTGTACGAAATACAGCAGCAGGCAACGCTATCCGTGTCGTTCGCCGCTTGCTCCTTGCTCGACCCGGTTCCGCGCGTCTGACCGGCTGCGCGGGATGGGCTCGCTCGGTGCTGTGGCGTGGTGTTGACGCTTGCTCCTTGCTGGCCTGGCTCGCGCCTCGTGACCGGCTGCGCCGGAAGGGCTGGAGCTCGGTGCTCGGCGACCTCCCTCGTTCCTCGGTCGACGTCGCCTCCGCTCCGACTCCATCCCTTCCTGCTTCGCCTCCCGCTGCGCGTTCCCGGCTGCGCGGCGTCGCTGCTGGGGTTGGAGGTGTTGGGGTTGGGTTTGGAGGTGGTGGGGTTGGGGTTGGTTTGGAGTGGCTGGTTGCTACTAGGCGAGGTTTTCGCCGTCGAAGATGTCGCTGACGCTGGTGTCGTCGAAGACGGCGCCGAGGGCTTCGGCGATCAGCGGGGCGACCGAGAGGATCTCGACGTTGGGAAGCTGCTTCTCGGAGGGGAGGGGCAGCGAGTTGGTGAGCACGAGACGCTCGATCGGCGCGTTCTTGAGGCGATCGACGGCGGGGCCCGAGAGCAGACCGTGGGTCGCCATCGCCCACACTTCCTTCGCGCCGCGCTTCTTGAGCAGTTCGGCGGCGGCGACGATCGTGCCACCGGTGTCGATCATGTCGTCGGTGAGGACGCAGGTGCGCCCGGCGACGTCGCCCATCACCTCCGCGGCCTCGGCCACGTTGGTCGTGCCCTTCGGGCGGCGCTTGTAGATGAACGCGAGGTCGGCGCCGCAGTCACCCAGGTGCTGGGCCATGCGCTCGGCGACCTTGATGCGGCCGGCGTCGGGCGACACGATGACCGGCTCGGTCGCGTGTTCGCGCACGTACTGCTCGAGCACCGGCATGGCGGTGAGATGATCGACGGGGCCGTCGAAGAAGCCCTGGATCTGACCGGAGTGCAGGTCGATCGAGATCATGCGCTTGGCGCCGGCGGCCTTGAACATGTCGGCGACCAGACGGGCGGTGATCGGCTCACGACCGGCAGCCTTGCGGTCTTGGCGGGCGTAGCCGTAGAACGGGCACACCGCCGTGATGCGCTTGGCCGAGGCACGTGACGCCGCGTCGATCATGATGAGGTGTTCCATGATCGAGTCGTTGACCGACCGGTCGTCGACGCCGTAGTGGGTCTGCATGACGAACACGTCGGTACCGCGAACCGACTCCCCGAAGCTGCAACGGACCTCTCCGTTCGCGAACTCCACCAGGTTGTCGTGACCGATCTCGATGTTGAGATGCGTGGCCACCTCCTCGGCGAGCGCAGGGTGCGTGCGCCCGGTGTAGAGCGCGAGTCGCTTCGTGGTGACTTTTTCCATGGGGTCCTTTGGGTCGCCGATGCGTGAGCGATCTGTCGCTATGCGCCGGAGGCAGTGTAGAACGCGCCGGTGGTCGCGTCCGAAGTGACAGACGAGCCGGCAGGGAGGTGGGCGTACGGGCCGACCACGGCGCCGGTCCCGATCTCGGCATCGGTGCCGACCGTGTGTGTGACGGTGGCGTCGCTGCCGACCGCACAGTCGACGAGTTGTGCGTCGGGGCCGATCTCGCAGCGGTCGCCGACGACCGTGGATCCCTGGAGCATCGTGCCCGGGTAGAGCGTGACGTCGCGGCCGATCGTGACCGTGACGTCGATGAACGTCTGGCGCGGGTCGAGCATCGTGACGCCGTTGAGCAGCCACCGGCGGTTGGTGCGAGCCCGGAGTTCGCGTTCGGCGAGGGCGAGCTGCCAGCGATCGTTGACGCCCTGCGTCTCGGCGGTCGGAGCTTGCACGCATCCGACCCGGTGTCCCATCCCGGCGAGCACCGACACGACGTCGGTGAGGTAGTACTCGCCCTGGGTGTTGTCGGTGGTGAGCCCGCGGAGGGCCGGCCCGAGCAGATCGCGGCGGAACGCGTAGATGCCGGTGTTCCACTCCTTGATGTCGAGTTCTTCGGGCGAGGCGTCACGCTGTTCGACGATGCGCAGCACTTGGCCGTCGGTCTTGCGGACCACACGGCCGTAGCCGGTCGGGTCGTCCATCACCGAGGTGAGCAGCGTGGCGGCGTTGCCGTTGGCGACGTGCGTGGCGACGAGTTCGTCGAGCGTTTCGGGGCGCAGCAGCGGCGCATCACCGTTGAGTACGACGATGGTCGACTCGTCGTCGTAGTCGTCGCCGTCGAACGCGGTCATGCCGATCGACGTGGCGTCGCCGGTGCCGTTCTGTTCGACCTGTTCGACGAACGCGACGTTGGCCCAGTCCGGTGCGAATTCGTGCACCTTCTTGGTGACCTGCTCGGCGCCGTGGCCGACGACGACGGCGGTGCGCTCGGGATGGAGCTTCTCGAGTGCGTGGATGACGTGCAGGACCATCGCTCGGCCGCAGATCATGTGCAGGGGCTTCGGTCGAGACGACCGCATCCGAGTCCCCTCGCCAGCGGCCAACACGATCGCGGAGACGCTCATATGCGTTCAGCGTACCGCCGGCAACCCACCGCGGACCGCGGCCGTCGCATGTCGGGCCGGGCGCTCTGTCGTGTGTCTCTGTGCGCCCAGGCAGCGCGCGGTGCGGTCGCTGCAGCGAGCGCCAGCGAGCAGAGCCGGCGTCGGTCTCGCCGCAGTGGCGTGGCGTCGCACGTCCCTGCGGGACCGACGAAGTGTTGCGTTCCGGGGAGAGGAATCGAACCCCTATTCTCGGCACCAAAAACCGCTGTCTTACCGTTAGACGACCCCGGACGGAGTGTGATGTCGACCGCGCGATCGCCCTCGAGCGAGCCGATTCGTCGACACCTGTCACGGTACAGCGCGTGTCGCGTCGTCACACGCCCGATAGCGTCGAGCGCCTTATGGGTTCTCTGATCAAGAAGCGCCGCAAGCGCATGCGCAAGAAGAAGCACAAGAAGATGCTCCGTCGCACGCGCCACCAGCGTCGCAAGTAGCAACAACCGACCGTCACCGCCGGCCGCTTTTCCGTTCGTTAGAACGCTGAGGCGACGGTTCTGGTGACCACCACCCGAGCGCCCTCGTCGACCAAGTCGCCGAGGGCGTCGTCGCGTCGTCCCTCGATGAACCACGTCGCCCCGCTGCCGGCGAGCGTGGGAGGCCGGCCGGCTCTCGCGGTGATCTCGTCGCGCCACCACTGCAACCGTGGTTCGACGACGAGCGCGGCAGCTTCGAGGTCGTTGGGGCCGTCGCCGGTGGGTCCGCCGAGGTCGTCCCAGGCTCGGTACGCCGCCGGAGTCCTCACCGCCAGCGGCGGAATGATCAGGGTGATCTCACGATCGACGTGAGGAAGCGGTTCGACGACTTCACCGATGCCGGCGACGCGGGCTCGTCCTCCGACCATGCAGAACGGGATGTCGGCGCCGAGCCGTGACGCGTCGACCAGCGACGATTCGTCGATGCCGAAGCCGCCCCAGCGAAGCACCGCCGCGGCGTCGGTCGAACCGCCACCGAGACCCCCACCATGAGGGATGTGCTTCGAGATGGTGACGTGTGCATCGCGCGCGACCATGGCGAGCGCACGGGCCACGAGGTTGGAGTCGTCGAGCGGCACGCCGTCGGAGAACGGTCCGTCGGCGGCAAGGCCGGAGCGGGCCGGGTCGATCGTGAGCACGTCGTGGAGTTCGAGGCTCACCATCTCGGCGTCGATGAGGTGGAAGCCGTCGTCGCGGATCCCCGTCATCGCGAGGCTCAGCGTCAGCTTGGCGTGGGCGCGCAACTCGATCATCGGAGTCAGCCGGAGGAGGGGAGCGGGCCGACCACCGACGACAGCCGCACCCAGGCGTCGACGTCGAGTTCTTCCGGACGAGCGGTCTCGGCGACGTCGGCGGCGACGAACTGCTCGGCGGTGACGATGCCGGCCAGCGACTTGCGAAGCATCTTGCGGCGCTGACCGAAGCCCTTCTTGACGAGCTCGAACATCGGCCCGGGGTCGATGTCGGGCGGCGTGCGACGGGTGATCTCGACCAGGGCCGACTCGACGTTCGGCTTCGGGAAGAACACCGCGGCGGGGACGTGGCCGACGATGCGCGCCGACCCCCAGAAGGCGGCCTTGACGCTGATGGCCCCGTAGGCGCTCGTGCGCGGTGCCGCCGCGAATCGTTCGGCGACCTCTCGCTGCACCATCACGAGGATGCGCTGGACGTGCGGAACCTCGTCGAGGATGTCGCACACGAGCGGCGTGCCCACGTTGTAGGGCAGGTTGGCGACGAGCGTCCAACCCCCGTCGACCTCGGGGTCGAGGAGTTCGAACCAGTCGGTGGCCATGGCGTCGGCTTCGACCACCGTGACGTTGCCGCACTCGGCGACGATCTCGGTGAGCAACGGCACGACTCCGCTGTCGACTTCGACGGCGGTGACCTCGGCACCCGTCTCGGCCAGCGCCAACGTCAGTGAGCCGAGGCCGGCTCCGATCTCGACGACTCGGTCGCCGGGGCCGACGCGTGCGAGGTCGGCGATACGGCGCACCGTGTTGGGGTCGGTGACGAAGTTCTGCCCGAGGTCACGACGCGGCGCGAGCCCGTTGTCGTCGAGGAGCTCGCGGATCGTGGGCCGGGAGTGCGTCATCGGTCGCGGTCGAAGCCGGAGCGGCTCGGACGGATCACTGGCGGACCTCGACCGGAATCGGTGCTTCGGTGAGGTCGGCGAGCTGCTCGAACTGGCTGGTGTGCAACACGATGTCGTCGGTCTGGGTTCGTGGTGCGAGCAGCGTGACGCACGTGATCGATCGACCGTTGTCGAGGTTGACCACCGTGACCGTGCGGCCGCTCTCGAGGTCGCGAGTGAGGCACGAGCGAACGCCGGGAATGGTGCTCAGGTAGGTGGCCGAGAGGCGGATCGGGGCGATGGCGGGCTGCGCCGGAATCGCGACGTCGGCGGTCGTGTCTTCCTCGCTGGCGATGGGGCCTTCCATGAAGGTCGGGTCGTCGTCGGGAGCTTCGGCCGGCGGGAGTTGCGAGCGGTTGCTCGTCGGCACCTCGCTGTCGACGGGAACCTCGTCGTTGATCGAGGCCGGCTGCGGGTTGATCACGTTGGGGTCGGCCGGCGCGGTCGCCACGACCTCGGTGCCGGAATCGTCGGCGGTCGACCGTTGGTAGAAGAAGAACGCCGGCAGGGCGACGAGGGTCACGACGGCGGCAAGCAGAAGGCGTCGGCGGTCGGTGTCGTACATCGGATCAGTCGTGGCGGCCATCGTCGCGAGGTGCCCCGACCGCCGCGGAGAGGGGCATCACATGGTACCCGAGGGGTGGTCGGCCGCTCGGGCAGGTGACCGCTGTCGCCCAGTGGTCGCCTGCCGGTTGCTCGGGGCTTGCCGGTGTCAGGCGGTGTGCAGGCGGCCGGCGAACGCGTCGTGTGTGGCGGCCACGGTGGCAGCGGCGAGCACGTCGAGGGGTTCGTCTCGGAGGTCGGCGAGGAACTGGGCGACGTGAGGCACCCACGCCGGGCGGTTCTTCTTGCCGCGGTGCGGGATGGGCGCGAGGTACGGGCTGTCGGTCTCGACGAGCATCTTGTCGGCCGGGCAGCGCAGCGCTGCCTCCTGGACGTCGCTCGCCGAGTTGAACGTGACGATGCCCGAGAACGACAGGAAGATGCCGCGTTCGAGCCCCCGGTCGGCGGCGTCGGGGCCGCCGGTGAAGCAGTGGAAGATCGTGCGGTCGGGTACACCTTCGGCGTCGAGGATCTCGAAGGTCTCGTCCCACGCGTCGCGAGTGTGGATGACGAGCGGGAGTTCGTGCTCGTGGGCGAGACGGATGTGCTCGGCGAACACCTCACGCTGGACGTCTCGGGGGGAGTGTTCGTAGTAGTAGTCGAGTCCGGCTTCGCCGATGGCGACGATGCCGGGTGTGTCGAGCAGGTCGGCGATCGAGTCGGTGCCGTGTGTGGCTTCGTGCGGGTGGAGTCCGACCGTGGCGAACACGTTGTCGTGGCGACTGGCGACGTCGATCGCGGCGAGCGACGTGGCCCGATCGCATCCGACCGTGACGAGGATCTCGACGCCCGTCTCCATCGCCGCGGCGACAGCGCCGTCGGGCCCGTCGGGAATGCGCTCGTCGTGGATGTGGCAATGCGAATCTATGAACACTTGATCGGCCTCCTCTGTCTGATCGGCCTCAGACCAGGTCGGTGCGTTCCACGTACGATCGGCCGATCGCCAGGCTTGGTCGCTGGCGCTCCCGGCGCCGGCCGCGTCGACATCGAGGCGTACGGTCTGGCGGCGGGTTTCGAGGCCGATGCAGCGAGCGCGGCAGCGAGTCGCCGTGAGGCCGAACAAGGCACAACAACTGAACGGGGCATCGGGGCCGACGCAGCGAGCGCCAGCGAGCAAGTCTGGCGTTCGGCCGATGAGACGTGTTCGGCAGCGGGTCGGTGTGAGGCCGAACAGAGCATTACAGTTTGATGCGGGGGAACAGGGGATCGCCCTTGGTGACCGTGGCGCCGGCGGGGTACTGGCCCCAGGTGGCGGCGTCGGGGAGTCGCTGTTCGAGGACGTTGCCGGTCATGCCGATGCGTTCCCAGACCGCTTGGGCGGTGTCGGGAATCGCCGGGGCGCAGAGGATCGCCACGATGCGCAGTGCTTCGAGGGCGTCGCCCATCACGGTGTCGACCTCGGGGCCGGGCTCCGACTTCCACGGCTCGTTCTGTTCGAGGTGTCCGTTGGTCGCGCGGATGAGTCCCCACGTCGCGTCGAGGGCGCGGCTGGGCTGCATGTCGGCCCACCACTTGGCGGTGTCGTCGAATGCGGTGGCGGCGGCTGCGGCGAGCGGGCTGTCGGGTGACGGTGCGGTGCCGACGCCGTCGCACTTCTTCGACACGACGGTGGCCACGCGGGCGGCGAGGTTGCCGAGGTTGTTGGCGAGGTCGGAGTTGTAGCGACCGACGAGGCCTTCGTAGGTGAAGTCGCCGTCGCTGCCGTACGGGGTCTCGGCGAGCACGTAGTAGCGGAATCCGTCGAGGCCGACGTCGTCGATGAGGTCGAGCGGGTTGACCACGTTGCCGGAGGTCTTGCTCATCTTCTCGCCACCCGACAGGAGCCAGCCGCCGATTGCCCAACTCTTGGGCGGTTCGACTCCGGCCGAGAGCAGCATGGCGGGCCAGTAGACGCAGTGTTGGCGCACGATGTCTTTGCCGATGAGGTGTGTGCCGGGCCACCAGTCTTCGTAGTTCTCGCCACCGGCGTCGGGGTCGGAGCCGAACCCGATCGCCGCGAGGTAGTTGGTGAGTGCGTCGAACCACACGTAGGTGACGTGCTTGGGGTCCCACGGGAGCGGGATGCCCCATTCGAGCGACGTGCGGCTGATCGAGAAGTCACGCAGCCCGCTGCGGATGAGGCCGAGCGCTTCGTTGCCGCGATGTTCGGGCTTCATCGCGTCGGGGTGCTTGGCGTACCAGTCGAGCAGGCGGTCTTGGAAACGGCTGAGGCGGAAAAAGTAGTTCTCCTCCTCGAAGTACTCGACGGGGCGGTGGTGGATCGGGCAGTTGTCGCCCTCGCCGACCACACCGGCGTCGGAGACGAGTTCGTCGTCGGAGTAGTACTCCTCGCACGCCACGCAGTACTTCCCGGCGAACGTGTCGAGTTCGATGTCGCCGGCGTCGTAGCAGCGTTGGAGCAGTTCGGCGACGGCCGCCTTGTGGCGTGGTTCGGTGGTGCGGATGAAGTCGTCGTTGGCGATGTTGAGCCGTTCCCACGCCTTGGCGAACTTGGGTGCGATCTCGTCGACGAATTCCTGGGGCGTCTGACCGTTGGCTTCGGCGGCTTGCTGGATCTTGAGGCCGTGCTCGTCGGTGCCGGTGAGGTACTTCGTCTCGTTGCCCATGAGCCGGCTCCACCGGGTGATCGCGTCGCCGACGATCGTGGTGTAGGCGTGACCGAGGTGAGGCTCGGCATTCACGTAGTAGATCGGGGTCGTCACATACGTCCGGGTCACGCACCGCACGGTAGTGCCATGGTCGTCCGCCGCCACGCTGCGAATGGTCGGTTCGGCTTGGAGGCGGCATCTCGGGCTTCGTACGTTGCTGTGATGAGCGATCGATTCGCACGAGCGACGGCAGTGCACGAAGTCGAGCGGACCGCGGAGCGGGTGCTGTTCGACGCCGAGGTGCACGATGGATGGGACATCGGTGGAAACGCCAACGGTGGGTATCTCCTCGCGATCGCCGGGCGGGCGATGGCGACGGCGATCGGCCGGCCGCCGCTGACGATCACCTCGCACTATCTTCGTCCGGCGCCGGCCGGGCCGTGTCAGGTCGACGTCCGGATCGTCCGGTCGGGACGCCGGTTGGCCACGGCGACGGCGACGCTCACGTTGGGCGGTGCGATCACGCTGCAGCTCGTCGGGACGTTCGGCGATCAGCAGGAGGGCGGCCCGGAGGTGTTGATGGAGGAGCCGGTCGACATTCCGTCGTACGACGAGTGCATCTCTCGGCCGCAGACCGCCGAGTCCCCGGCGCTCATGAGCAACCTGGCCTGTCGTATGGCTCCCGACGATGCCGGGTTCGGCGACGGTGAACCGTCGGGTGTCGCGATGGTGCGCGGCTGGTTCGATCTCGCCGCCGGTGAGCCGATCGATGCCTACGCGATCCTGCTGGCCTCCGATGCCTTCCCGCCGCCGGTGTTCAACACGGCGATTCCGGTCGCGTGGGTGCCGACGATCGAGCTGACCGTGCACGTCCGCGGTGTGCCGGTGCCGGGTCCGCTGCGGTGCCGATTCCGTTCGCGTTTCATCCGCAACGGTCTGATCGACGAGGACGGCGAGATCTGGGACTCGAGCGGCGCGCTCGTGGCGCAGTCGCGTCAGCTGTCGTTGATGCCACGCTGATCAGGCGCCGAGACCGTGACGGTCGGACGTCGAGAGGCATTGGGCCGAGCCGGTCAGCGTCGGAAGCGTCGCTGAGGTGGTCGGCCGATCGTGCGGCCGGCGGCGAAACCGGCCACGCCGATGCCGGTTGCGGCGATGCCCGACAGCGTGCGGCGCAGCATCGACTTGGTGCGCTGGCTGAAGATCACGATCGGCCAGCCGTCGGCCCGTGCGCGCCGTTCGAGCGCCGCATCGGGATTGACCGCCACGGGGTGACCGACCGCTTCGAGCATCGGCAGATCGGATGCCGAGTCGCTGTACGCGTACGACTGTTCGAGGTCGTAGCCGTTCCACTCGGCGAGCTCTTTCATGGCGTCGACCTTGCCGGTGCCGTAGCAGAACGGCCCGTCGAGTTCGCCGGTGTACACACCGTCGACCACCACGCTGCGGGTGCCGATGCCGCCGGTCATCCCGAGGGCGGTGGCGAGCGGTTCGACGATCTCCTGCGGCGCGGCGGAGACGATGAAGCAGTCGCGGCCCGCTCGACGGTGCCGGTCGACCAGCCGTTTCGCTTCCGGACGGACGCGGTCGATCAGCTTCGGGAGCACCTCGGCGTTGAGCGCGACGAGCCCGTCGCGTTCCATGCCCTCGACCGCACCGAGGATGCGCTTGCGGACTTCGTCGGTCGTGTTGTCACTCGCACCGAACAGCTTGAACAACGCGGCCCCGGTGGCGTCTTTGGCGAACTGGCGCGTCGGAACGAGCCCGGCGCGGCGAGCTTCGATGGCGAGCGTGAACGCCGACGACCCCGAGATGAGCGTTCGGTCGAGGTCGAAGAACGCAGCGCTGGTGTTGCCGGTGCCGGCGGTGAGTGTGTACTCGCTCATGCCAGGCCCACCGTGTCGTTGCGTCCCGCCGTGTCACCGCGGCCCGCTGTGTCGTTGCGGAGCGCGTTGGCGATCTCGTACACGTCGCGCTTGCGGCGACCGGTCGTGTCGCTCACTTCAGCTGCTGCGTCGCGAGCGGTCGCGCCGTCGGCCAGCAGTGCGGCGAGCGAGCGGCGCACCTCGTCGTCGGTCGCTTCGGCATCGTCGACCGGCGCACCGTCGAGCACGATCACGTACTCGCCGCGCGGTTCGCCGAGATCGACGGTGGCGAGCGTGCCGTGCACCGTCTCCTCGTAGAGCTTGGTGAGTTCGCGTGACACCGACACACGGCGGTCGGCTCCGCAGGCGGCGGCGAGGTCGGCGATCGACTTGACGACGCGCTGGGGAGATTCGTAGATCACGACGGTGCGACGTTCGGCCGCGATCTCTGCGAGGCGTTCGGTCCGGTCGCGACCCTTCCGGGGCAGGAATCCTTCGAACACGAAGCGGTCGGTCGGCAATCCGCTCACGGTCACGGCCATCACGGCGGCGCTCGGTCCGGGGACGGCACTGACGTCGTGACCCGCATCGAGCGCGGCGGCGACGAGTCGCTCACCGGGGTCGGACACGCCGGGGGTCCCGGCATCGCTGACGACGGCGACGTCGCGACCCGATCCGAGTACGTCGAGCATGTCGTCGATGCGGGCGTACTCGGTGTGCTCGTTGCAGACGGCGAGCCGCTCCGCTCGGATGCCGGCGTGTTGCAGCAGGAGCCCGGTGCGACGCGTGTCTTCGCAGCAGACGAGGGCGACGCGGTCGAGGATCTCGACGGCGCGCGGTTGGAGGTCGCCGAGGTTGCCGATGGGTGTCGCCACCAGCCAGAGCGTGCTCATGCCTGGTCGGCCGTGGTGGCGGTGGAGTCGCAGCGCACTTCGATGGTGTCGCCCACGCACAGACCCCACCGGGCGAAGGCCCCGGCCTCGGCTTCGATCACACTGCGCGCTCGGAGCATCGGGAGACCGACGCGGTGGCGCGGCATCTGCGCGGTTCGAACGACCACGCCGTCACCGTCGAGGAACGCGACGTCGATCGGGAACTTCATGCCCACCGTGTGCACCCACCGACAGGGGTCGATCACGTACGCGCCTTCGATCCCGGTGCGTCCGAGCAGGCCGCGTCGACGCTCGGTCCGAGTCGTTGCCGACTCTGCCGATGCGAGTACACGAGCCTCGCTGACCAACCACGACATGCTTCTGCATCCTAGAAGCGATGGTGCCGGGTCGGGTCGCGTTGCGGGGTTGCCGCGTCGGGGTGACGGTGGATCGTCTGACGAGGACGCACGGTCGGTCGGCCGCTGCCGGGGTCAGACGTTGAAGCGGAACTCCATCACGTCGCCGTCCTGGGCGATGTAGTCCTTGCCTTCGACGCGCATCTTGCCGGCTTCCTTCGCCGCGTTCCACGAGCCGAGTGCGAGCAGTTCTTCCCAGTTGATGACCTCGGCGCGGATGAAGCCGCGCTGGAAGTCGCCGTGGATGCGTCCGGCGCACACGGGTGCGGTCGAACCTTCCTTGAAGGTCCAGGCTCGCGACTCCTGCTCGCCGGTGGTCATGTACGTGCGCAGACCGAGGAGGTGGTAGGCGCTGCGGACCATGCGGAACAGAGCGCCTTCGCCGAGCCCGAACCCTTCGAGGATCTCCTTGCGTTCGTCGGGGTCTTCGATTGCTGCGGCTTCGGCTTCCATCTGGATGCACATGCCGATCACCTCGACGTTGTCGCCGGCGTTGTTGAACTCGTCGGAGACCAATTTCTCCTTCTCGGGGATGGAGTCGATGTCGTCTTCGCCGACGTTGACGACCGCGAGCACGCGACGGTTGGTCAGCAGGAAGTACGGGGCGAGCGTCTCCTTGACGTCGTCGCTGAGGCCGGCGCGATACAACGGGAGCCCCTCCGACAGATGGTCGAACGCGGTCTGGAGCGCTTCGGTCTCGGCGACCATCGACTTGTCGAGCTTGGCGGCCCGCTTCGTCTGGTGGAGCCGCTTCTCCACGGTCTCGAGGTCGGCGAGCGCCAGTTCGATCTCGACGATTCGCAGGTGTTCGAGCGGATCGGACGGCCCGACGACGTCGTCGTCGACGAACGCTCGGAGCACGAACACGATCGCATCGACCTCGCGAATGTTGGCCAGGAACTTGTTGCCGAGGCCTTCTCCGGTGCTCGCTCCTTCGACGAGTCCGCCGATGTCGACCACCTCGACCTGAGCGTGGATCGTCTTCTTGCTCTTCGACATCTCCGACAGGCGATCGAGGCGGTCGTCGGGCACCATGGCCACGCCGATGTTCGGGTCTTTCGTGGCGAAGGGGTAGGGAGCGGCGAGCGCGCCGCCACCCGTGAGTGCGTTGTAGAGCGAGCTCTTGCCCGCGTTGGGGAGGCCGACCAGTCCGAAGCGTTCCATGCGGCAGTCGAGGCTAACTGCGTCGTCTCGACTCTGGTCGGCGAGCAATGGTCTGGTCTGGGTGTACACCGTTTTCCGGAACGGAGCCGGACCAGACCAGAGCGAGCGAGCGAGAGCGAGTGCGAGTGTCAGGCGGCATCGGGGCTCGGCAGGCCGCCCCACCGGTCGACGGTCGCACGGATTCTCTCGGCGACGGTGGCCGGCCGTGACGTGATCGCTCGGTAGGTGAAGCGGAGCACGATCCAGCCGAGCGCGGTGAAGCCGGCGTCGCGCTCGCGGTCGCTCTCGAAGTTGTCGCGCTGGAGTCCGTGATACGCCCAGCCGTCACACTCCAGGATGATCGGCGTCCCGATGATTCGGAAGTCGACCTCGCGTCCGGCGATGACGGGATGGAAGACGACCGGGGGCAGCTCGAATCGGCCGATCAGACGCGCCATCGCTGGTTCGAGCACGGAGTCGGCGGGCATCTGGTCGATTGCCCAGTCGTCGATGGCATCGCGGAGCGCCGTGATGCCGGAGCGGCCTGGGCGAGCGTGTTCCACGACCACGGTCTCGAGCGCGTCGAGGGTTGCCAGATCGTTGGTGATGGCGTGCCCGACCGCTCCCGACACGGCTGGGCGATCGACCGCACCGAGATCGAGCAGCGTGCGCAACACGTTCGTGCACCGGATGCCGTCGATTCGATGTGGGGCGAGACGCACGAGATCGCGAGGGCGGTGAACGTCGACGCCGGCGAGTCGGGGTGCGGTGCGGGCTCGACTCGGGTTGTGCTCGTCGTGCGGCACGATGATGTCGACCGGCGCCGAGTCGAACCCTGGGATGCCGTGCAGGTGAGCGGCCGATCGGTGCGATGCGAGTGACCGGTCGCCGGCCGCCGCTGTCGCGGCTGCGATTCGCTGCTCGGGGGTGTCAGGGGTCCCGACGAGGCGTACGACGCCAGGATGAAGGGGGATCAGGGTTCCGGAGGCGATGGCCCGGTACCAGGCCGACTTCGACAAGCCAGATTGTCGCAACGTGACGACACCGTGTTGTCGGCGGGCGAGTGGGTCGAGAGATTTCAGTTCCACAGACGGCCAGTGGGTCACCTTGAACCGAAAGCGGAAATCACTCTGGTCTGGTCCGCCTTCGTCCCGCCTTCCGCTGTTCCGCCGGACCGGACCAGAGGCCGTGGCCGCGGGCGAAGGATGGTCAGGGTTGGAGGATGGTGAGCTGCATGCCGGGGTCGCCGAGCGACGCGGTCACGATCGTGCCATCGTCGAAGATCGTTGCTCCGGTGAGGCAGGGCATGATCGTGCCCGCCCGCTCGAGCTCGGCGCGTTCCCGTTCCTCGGTGGCCGGGTTGATCGGGTCGGCGTCGGCGCCGTCGATGATCTCGTAGGCGCGGAGTTCGTTGTCGAGGAACCCGCAGATGGCGAGTCGTCCGTCGGGGAGCGGGATCATCGCGGTGGGGGCGCGGCCGGGTTCGGTGGTGCGCGTCATGTCGGCTCGGTCGGCGAGCAGGTCGGCGCGTCCGATTCGTTCGATGTCGTCGACGGTGTCGTCGGCAGGGTCGGGGCCAGCGGCGTTGTCGGCGACCCAGATCTCGTCGCCGATGGCCGTGAAGGCCCAGGGGTTGGTGTAGCCGACGCTGATCACTTCGGGCTCCTGGTCGGCGGTGCCGTCGGGGTCGAGTGCGAGGATCGCTCCGCCGACTCCGGTCTCGCGGTCGAAGCCGGTGTTGCGTCCGACGCCGACGAGGATGCGGCCGTCGAGTTCGCCGAGCACCCCGCCGATCGCGCCCGACGACGCTTCGCCCGCGCTCCAGATGATCCGGGCGTTGCTGTTTGGTGTGTCGGTGTCGGCGTTGCCGCCGGTGATCTCGCCGACGACGAGTTCGAACGTGTCGGGCTGCGTCCACGCCGCGAAACGGCGACCATCGACGACGACCTGTCCGAGCAAGCCGCGTTGTTCACCGTCGGCGCCGACGGGAATCCGGGCGACGACGGTGGAGGTGACGGTGTCGTTGCCGACGCTGAGACGGTGGATCGTGCCGTCGAGCCGATCGATCCATTCGACGGCGGGCACGTCGAGGTCGTCGCGGGCGACGAGTCCGACGATGTCGCCGGGTGATGCGTCGGGCAGGTCGAACAGGAGCTCCGGCTCCCGGGACGTGTCGTCGGCGTCGCATCCGCTGCCGAGGATCGCGAGGGCGGCGAGTCCGACGAGCGCGCCGCCGAGACTGCCGACGAATCCCCGTCCGATCATCCGTTGCCCGAGCACACGTCGACGGTAGCCCTGCGACCGTCGACGGGGAGCTCACCCGACCCGTCCCGAATCGTCTCACGCCTGAGATCGGTCGCCATTCCGAATCGTCTCACTCGGTGGATCGGGCGCCGTTCCGAATCGTCTCACCAGCGCGTCGCACCTGGTCAGCGACACCACGCGACCGAGTGAGACGATTCGTGATGAGCCCTCGCCAGCGCGATGAGACGATTCGTGATGGGCTCCAACCGGCCCGCTGAGACGTTTCGTGATGACGTCCAGCCGGCCCGGTGAGACGTTTCGTGATGACCTCCAGCCGGCCCGGTGAGACGTTTCGTGATGAGCTTCCGCCAGCCCGGTGAGACGATTCGGGACGGCATCGATGGGAGTACCATCTGAGCTCATGACACCCGAAGCGGCACTGCTCAAGGTGATCCACTACCTCGATCGAGCGCACGAGAAGGGCTACAAGGCCAAGGCCTTCACCCGAGCCCTCGACGTGGTGCGCAACACGCCGCCCGACGAACTCGAGCGTCGAGCGGCGTCCGACACGCTGACCGAACTCGACGGCATCGGCTCGTCGACGGCCGCCGTCATCTCCGATGCGATCGCCGGTCGAGAACCGGCGTACCTGACCAACATCGAAGCCGAGTCACAGGTACCGATCACTCCTGCCGGGCAGGTCTACCGCGACGCGTTGCGCGGTGACTGCCACCTGCACTCGACGTGGAGCGACGGCGGGGCCCCCGTCGAAGCGATGGCGGCGACGGCGATGGCGCTCGGGCACGAGTACATGGTGCAGACCGACCATTCGGCTCGTCTCACGATCGCCCACGGGCTCAACGAGGAGCGCCTCGCCGAGCAACTCGACCAGATCGCCGCAGTCAACGCAGCGATCGCCGATGCCGGGCACGACTTCCGGGTGTTGTCGGGCATGGAGGTCGACATTCTCGAAGACGGTGCGCTCGACCTGTCGGACGAGATGCTCGGTCGCCTCGACGTGGTGGTCGCGAGCGTGCACTCGAAGCTCCGCATGGAGAAGCAGCAGATGACCGAGCGGATGTTGCTCGCCATCGCGTCGCCCCACGTCGACATCCTTGGCCACTGCACCGGACGGATGATCGGCAAACGGCCGCCGAGCGACTTCGACGCCGACTACGTGTTCGCGGCGTGTGCCCAGTTCAACACCGCGGTCGAGATCAACTGTCGACCCGAACGTCTCGACCCGCCTCGCGAACTCCTGCGTCTCGCGGTCGAACACGGCTGCTGGTTCACGATCGACACCGACGCCCACGCGACCGGACAGCTCGAATGGCAGCCGCTCGGTTGCGATCGCGCCGCCGAGTGCGAGGTCCCGATCGACAAGATCTTGAACACGCTCCCTGCCGAAGAACTCCTCGCCTGGACCGGCGCCGCCGCCTGACGCCCTACCAAGCGACGGTCAGCCGCCGGCGAACAACGCGCCGTACATCGCCATGAGCACACCGGCACCGCGGGCGTCGCCGGTGAGCGACGCCTCCATGCGGTTCATCACGTAGCTGAAGCTCATCTTCTGATCCATGTCGATGATCGCCAGCGAGCCACCCCAACCTCCCCAGAAGCAGACCTTGCTCTCGGGCGGGAGCGGCAGCATGGGGCTGGGCAGGCCGAAGCCCATCCCGAGCTTGAGTTCGGTGCCGAGCAGCACCTTGTCGAAGCCTTCGGCCTGCACGTCGAAGATGCGTTCGAGTCCTTCTGGCGAGATGATCTGCTTGCCGTTGGCCATGCCACCGTTCGCGGTGAGGGTGTGGATCGCAGCGACCGATCGAGCGTTGCCGTGCCCGCCGGCGGCCGGCACTTCGGCTCGTCGCCAGTCGATCGTCGACGAGTAGCTCGCGTCCATCATCGGGTTGGACAGCGTGCGCCAGGCGATGCTGGTCTCGTCGGGCATTTCCACGGACGGGTCCTGACCGAGCCCGAACGCCGGTGGGATGACGTGGGCGATGCGCTCGTCCGCTTCGGGCGGCGTGCCGATGTGGAAGTCGGCGTCGAGCGGTCCGGCGATCTCGTCGGCGAAGAACTGCCCGAGCGACCGTCCGTCGATGCGCTTCACGATCTCGCCGAGGAGATATCCCTGGCTGATCGCGTGATAGCCCGAACCCGACCCGGGCTCCCACCACGGCGCTTGGGCGGCGTGGAGCGTGACCAGCTTGTCGTGATCGAGCAGATCGGCGACCTCGAGTGGCTCGTCCCAGCCCGACAACCCGGCCGTGTGGCCCATGATGTGACGCGTGGCGACGTGCTCCTTGCCGCCGGCCGCGAACTCGGGCCAGTAGTCGGCGACCGGTGCGTACAGGTCGAGTTCGCCCCGGTCGGCGAGCAGCAGACAGCAGAGGAACGACATGGTCTTGGTGGTCGACCACACGTTGACGATCGTGTCGCGCTCCCAGTCGCGTTCGCCGTCGTCGTACGTGGCCGTGCCGCCCCACAGGTCGACGACGGTCTCGCCGCCGACGGTGGCGGACACGGAGGCTCCGACTTCGCCACCGGTCTCCCAGTTGGCAGCGAACGCGTCGCGCACCGCTTCGAATCCGGGGGCAACGGTTCCATGAATCTCGGTCATGGCGACACCGTACGCGTCCGGCAACCCGCCGCCGGACAGCGGAGCAACGCGCGCTCTGTCGAACGTCACGGTTGGGGGAGGCCTGAAGCGGTCATAGGATCAAGCCCCTTATGTCGAAGAAGACCAAGAAGCGCAAAGCACGTCTCCGCCGTTCCAAGGCGAACCACGGCAAGCGTCCCAACATGGGTCGCTGAGACTCGGCAACCGCCGGTCTCGACGCGTTCGACCTCGTAACCGAACTCATCGTCCAAGCGCTCGCGAACCGATCTCTCCCCGTCGGAGGTGGTCGAGGACCGGGCGCTTCGTCGCGTCTGGGCATCGGTCAATCGGGTCTGCGATGATCGGATCATGACGGCGCTCGTGGAATGGCTGACGATCTCCGGTGATGCCGAAGCATGGCGGTCGATCGGCCTGGTCGTCGCCGACGACGGGTTGATCCCGCTGCACGGCACGTCGCTGCGCATCATCGAGACGGCGCCCGAACGGACAGGTATTCGTGGATGGGCGCTGAGCGGCGTCGACACCGGGCTCGACGGAACGGTGATCGACGGTCTCGACACCAGGGTGGTCGAGCCGATGGGTCCGACGTTCGCCCAGCACGACCTCGGCGCGAGCGGTCTCGATCACGTGGTGGTGATGACCAACGACCTCGAGCGAACGTCGACGGCGATCGCCAACGCGACCGACTGTGAGCTGAAGCGGGTGCGCGAGGTGGGCACCATGAAGCAGGGATTCCACCGCATCGGTCGCGGTGGGCTGATCGTCGAGATCGTCGAACGACCCGAGGTCCCCGACGGTCCGGCCCGCTTCTGGGGTGTGGTCGTCAACGTCGAGGATCTCGATGCCGCGTGCGAACGGATCGGAACCGACCTGATCAGCGAACCGAAAGACGCCGTGCAGCCGGGCCGCCGCATCGCGACGGTGCGCGACGACGTCGGTCTCGGCCTCCCGGTCGCCCTGATGACGCCCTGACCGTCGAGCGTGGGGCGCCGCTTCGACCGACCGGACGTCACTCGTCGTCGGTCGACCGAAGGTCTCGAAACGGGATGCGTTCGGGAATGAGCCGTGACCATTCGGCCGGGGTGAGCGTGTCACCGCACCGGTCGAGAATGCGTGCGATCGCCTCGTCGGGGTCGAGCACCCAGCGGTTGATCCGCTCGTGTGGCCCGGCGCCGAGGACGTGGCGATCGTCGGCCGACAACGCCACGGCGTAGACACCCGCTTCGCCCGACGGGATCGCGGCGATCTCGACCGGATGGGTCGGCGACGAGAGATCCCAGAGCCAGACGTTGCCGTCGGTGGATCCGGCGGCGAGGCGTGTCCCCGATCGACTGAACGCGACGCTCATCACGTGCCCGGTCGGGCCCGAGACCCGAGCGATCTCCTGCACGCCGGAGCCGGTGAGGTCCGCTGTCGACCAGATCGACGCGGTGCGGTCGGCGTTCCCGACGACGAACCACGGTTTCGACGGATGAGCCTCGACACAGAGTGCAAAGCTGCTCCCCGTCGACCACGACACCGGGCTACTCAGCTGATCCTCATCGATCTGCCAGAGGGTCGCCCGGCCGGACTCCGACACGGCGCACAGCTGTCCGGCGGTCGACAGCGCGAGACCGAGGCCGGGCGGTTCGATCCGCTGCGAGGCGACCAGGCGAAAGCGATCGGCGAGGTCGGTTCGCCGCCAGACGTCGACGATGCCCGCCCGGTCGACGGCGGCGAGCGTCAGCCCGTCAGGCGAGTGTGTGATCGCCTCCACCAGTTCGTACATGTTGCTCTCGAGCCGCTCGAGGTCGGGCAGGACGTCTCCACTGGTCTCGGCGACGAACATCTGGCCCCGGCGTCCGCCGATGTATCCGACGCTCGCGTCGGTGGACAGCAACGTGGTCCCCGACAGCAACCCCGGACCGTCGGAGCCGTTCGACGTGAGTTCACGCACCACCGCGACGGGGCGATGATCGTCGTCGAGGGCCCACAGTCGAGTGTGATCTCGCGATCCGCTGAGGGCGTACCTGCCCGACTCGTCGAGCGTGAGCGACCAGATGCTCGCAGGCGGGCGATCGAGCGCGCCGGCGTCGTCGGGGCGCCTCCAGGTTCGAACGATGCCGTCCTCGCCGGCGGTGATCACGGTGTCTGCGGTGATCACCACGTCGGTGACGACGGCGGGATGTCGGAGCGGAGCGGGGATCTCGCTCCACGTCTCGGTCGACCAGAACCGTACGGTGCCATCCGAACTGGCCGACGCCAGCAGTGCCCCCTCGGGCGAGATGGCGAGCCCGTTGATCCACGACGCGCAGGGGACCTCGGTGAGCCGTTGCGAGTCTGCCGGAGCGGTCGGGTCGAGCGGGAGACGCACCACGTGGCCGTCGTAGAAGCCGGCGATGAGCGAGTGCAGTTCGGGGATCAAGAGCAGTGCCCCGCAGGGTGTCTCGCTCGGGCACCAGGTGCGATCTCTGCTCGGTGCCGAAGACGGCGCCGAGTCGAGGTCATCGACCCGGACGCGGCCCGAATGTGATCCGGTGGCGACGAGACCCGATGCAGCGGAGATGGTCAGCGTCTTGTCGTCGACCTCACCGACGAGCAGTCGTTCGACTCCCGAGTCGAGGTCGAGCGCGACGATGCGATCGGCGAACGCGACCACGGCCTCGCCGCTGGCCGAGGTCGTGACCGCGAGCGCGCCGCCGCCCGGGTCGTGCGTCAACGCTCGCGAGGCTCCGCTCGCGAGGTCGATCGCTTCGACGCCGGCGGACGAGACGACGAGCACGGTGTCGTCGACCAGCGCAGCCGCACCGATCTCGTCGGCGCTCGCCTCGCGCACGAGGCGTCGACCGCCGCGAGGATCGGTGACCGTGACACCGCCCACCGGGTTGTTCGCGACCACGATGCGGCCATCGGCGCCGACGAACGTGTGGAACGAACCGGGATCGAAGATGGAGCGCGGGCCGGGCAGCGACTCGGCGGTGGCCAGGAGCACGGCCGTCGCCTCCGAGGTCGCGGAGGTGCGGTACGCGGCGATCGCGACCTGGGCAGCGATCGACGGCTCAGACGAGGTCAGCAACGTCGACTGCATCGCCAGTTGTCGCGAGAGCAGCGCCGCCTCGGCCGCCTCGTCCTCCGCTCTCGCTCCCCGGCTGGCTTCGACGAACGCTCGGTGGAGCGGACTGAGTTGGCCGTGGGTGGTCGGTGAGCCGATCGCGTGGATGGCGTCGTCGAGCAACGAGCCACGCAGGAGGCCGTCGCGAGGGCGGCCCGTCTCGACCCACTGTTCGGTGGCGTGGCGGATTCGCTGGGCCGCGATCAGGTCGACGCGGGCGTCGTCGATCCAGACGCGTAGGCGCGGCCACGCTTGAACGAGCGACTCGTGTGTGATGCACACGATGTCGGCATCGACGGTGAGCAGGCGTCGACGGGCGAACTCGGCGATCACCATGCTGCGCTCGTGCGAGTCGATCGACTGGGCCCGGTCGAGGGTGAGGTGTCGTCTCGTCGGGCGACCGTCACCGTTCATCTGGACGAGCTCGATGAAGAGGTCGCGAATGACCTGAGCGTCGACGTGGGGGACGAGTCGTTCGTACGCGGCATCGGCGCTCTTGCCCATTGCGTGGTTGAGCCCGCCGAGTTCGGCGTAGCGCTCGAAGGTGAGCGTGTCGCCGTCGCGTGACTCGGCGAGCATCCAGAGCACATGCGACAACAGGGGGAGTGTTGCCGAACGGTCGAGCGCTCCGGGCCGGGTGAACTCGCGCATGATCTCCGCGTGCAGGCGAGGCTCGATGATCAGCCCGGCTCGCTCGGCCGGTCCGTAGATGCACTCGGTGATCGCCGAGACATCGGGAGGTCCCACGACCACGGGTCCGGCCGTCACACCGACCGCCAACGCCGGCACCGACGCGATCTCCTGGAAGAAGTCGGCTCGGGCAGCCACGACCAACTGGACGTCGGTGCGCCGCGCCAGTCGTTCGATCGCGTCGAGATACGTTCCGACGTCGGGTGCGTCGACAGCTGTGCGTTGGGTGGCCGGGTTGGTCGGCACCCGTCCGGTCGGAGCGAAGACCTCCTCGAACTGGTCGACGAACACGACGATCGGCTGTCGGCGTCGGTGAGATTCGGGTGTGGCCAGGATGTCGTCGATCGGGTCCAACCCGTCGTATGGGTGGATGCAGACGACCTTCGAACCGTCGTCGGTCGCTCGGGGAATCAGACCCGCTTGGATCAGCGAGGTCTTCCCGGACCCGGACGGGCCGAGCACGATCGTCGGCGTCGGAGGTTCGGTCGAGCGCGACGTCTCGATCCGCTCGGTGAGGAGATCGACGAGCTGCTGACGCCCGAAGTACAGCGACGCGTCGTCGGCCGTGTAGGCAGCGAGGCCGCGATAGGGATTCTCCGGCGAGTCGTGCCGGTCGGCGCCGGAGCGCAGGTCGTTGAGCCAACGCATCCACTCGGCGCGATCGGAGCGCTCGACCTCGAAGAGTTCGAGGAGGCGCTCGAAGTCGTCGTTGTCGCGCTGGTACGGCAGGTGCTTGCCTTTGCACCAGTCGTTGATGGTCGACGCCGGACGGCCGAGCTTGCGTTCCAAGAGGGCGTAGCTGAGCGACGAGTGCTTCTTGAGCCCGGTGAGGCGTTCGGCGAACTGTTCTTTCGACCCCCTCACTGCCAGAAACATAGATGACCGGACGCCGGCCATTCGCAGTTGTGGCGATCTGTTCGCCGAATTCCCGTCCGAAGTTGTCCGGACTCCGCCCGATTCTTCGACTCCGGACGAACGCCGTGGTGTACTCATCTCGTCCACATCGGGCGGATGTGGATGCAACCGGAGCTTCCGTTGCGCCGCACCCGTGTCGCGGTGCAACGGAAGCTCACCGGTTGGTTCGGTCATCGGCACAGTGCGCACAGCGACCTCAGATAGCGTCGGCCGGCGATGAGGATCTCGGAACGTGTCGACAACGCCGTCAGGGCGATGGCCGAACTCGCTGCGGCCGACGGCGTGCTCCTCACCGCCGAGGTGATCGGCTCGCGACAGGGTGTGTCGACGAAGTACCTGCACGACATTCTCCGTGACCTCAAGCGGGCGGAGCTCGTCCGGACCAAGCGTGGCCCCGACGGTGGGTTTAGCCTGTCGCTTCCCGCCGACGACATCTCGCTCGCCGACGTGTTCCGCGCGATCGACGGACCGCTCGCCGACATCCACGACGAGAGTCTCCGTTCGCTCAGCTACGAAGCACCGGCCGAATCGCTCCCGGTCGTGTGGATGGCGATCCGAGCGAGCCTGCGTCGTGTTCTCGAGACCGTCTCGCTGGCCGACCTCGTCAACGGCGAACTGCCCGACGAGGTGGTCGCGCTCGCAGCCGAGTACGGCAACGACACGCGGTACGCATCGGGATCCGACGCACCTGAAACCAGCCAGGGGCGCGGCCTGCCCTCCCACACCACGAGGACCCCATGAGCTCGATCAGCCCCGCCACCGTCGATGCAGCCGTTCGTGCCGTGCGCCGAGCCGCCATCGCAACGAGGTGGGCGCAGGGCCGTCTCGTCAGCGGGAACACACTGACCAAGAGCGACGACAGCCCGGTCACCGTCGCCGACTTCGCTGCGCAGGCGATCGTGTGCAACACGTTGGCCGAGGAACTCGGCGATGTGGCGGTGGTCGGCGAGGAGACGCCCGACGACCTGGTCGATCGGCCCGACCTGCTGGACGGAGTCGCGTCGCTCGTCGCCATGGGCGTCGGGACGTCGAACGTCACGGCGACCGATGTGATCGAAGCGGTCGGGCGAGGAGCGTCGGACGCGCCGCGCGACGGCACGTATTGGACGCTCGATCCGATCGACGGCACCAAGGGATTCGTTCGTGGCGACCAGTACGCCATCGCCCTGGCGTTGATCGAGGGCGGCCGCGTCGTGTTCGGCGTGCTCGGCTGCCCGAACCTGCCCAACCCCGACGGAACCCGGGGAGCGCTGCTCGTCGGCTCGGGGGAGGGCGCCGTGATGTACCCCCTCGACGACGCTGCTGGGGGTGATGGCGTCAGCGCTTCGGAGGGACGACCGATCCGTGTCGACGCCGCGGCGGTGCTCAGCGAGGCGCGCTTCTGCGAATCGGTCGAGTCGGGCCACTCCGACCAGACGCACTCGGTCGCGATCGCCCAACGGTTGGGCATCACCGCAGAGCCGTATCGCATCGACAGCCAATGCAAGTACGCCGCCGTCGCTCGTGGCGACGCGTCGATCTACCTCCGGCTGCCGACCCGTGCCGACTACGTCGAGAAGATCTGGGACCACGCAGCCGGCAAGTTCGTGGTCGAGTGCGCCGGGGGCGTGGTCACCGACGTGGCCGGTGCGCCGCTCGACTTCTCCCACGGCAAGTTGCTGCAGGCCAACCGGGGCGTGGTGGCGACGAACGGCCGATTCCACGAGCAGGTGCTCGACGCGGTCGGCGCCGTCCTCGACCTCTGACCGAACCAGACAACGGTCGACAGCCGATCCGTCGCTCTTCTAGAGCGTCGCTCTTGCAGAACGTTGCTCTTGCAGAACGTCGCTATTGCATATTGTCTACCGAAACGGTAGACAATATGAACTATGAGCGCATCCTCGAACCAGACGAGTACCGCGACCGGTGATACGGCAGCGGGAGGACTCACCGCTGCACGCCTGACGCACCTGCAACGGCTCGAGGCCGAGGCGATCCAGATCATGCGTGAAGCCGTGTCGGAGTCCAACCGGCCGGCGATGCTCTACTCGATCGGCAAAGACAGCTCGGTGATGTTGCACCTCGCCCGCAAAGCGTTCTTCCCGAGCATCCCTCCGTTCCCGCTCGTCCACGTCGACACGACGTGGAAGTTCAGCGACATGTACGAGTTCCGCGACCGCACGGCGGCGGAGGTCGGCATGGACCTCGTCGTGCACCAGAACCCGGAGTGCGTCGAGCGGGGCATCAACCCGTTCGACCACGGCTCGTCGGTGCACACCGACATGTGGAAGACCCAAGGGCTGAAGCAGGCCATCGACCTCAACAAGTTCGACCTCTGCTTCGGCGGCGCTCGACGCGACGAGGAGAAGTCGCGAGCCAAGGAGCGAGTGTTCTCGATCCGCTCGCCGCAGCACCAGTGGGATCCGAAGCGCCAGCGCCCTGAACTGTGGCGGATCTACAACGGGCGCCGCAGCCCGGGCGAGTCGCTGCGGGTGTTCCCGATCTCGAACTGGACCGAACTCGACGTGTGGCAGTACATCCACCTCGAGCAGATTCCGATCGTGCCGTTGTACCTGTCGGCGCCGCGCCCCGTGGTCGAGCGTGACGGCACGCTGATCATGGTCGACGACGATCGCTTCCAGTTCCGGGAGGGCGAGACGCCCGAGATCAAGTCGGTGCGCTTCCGCACCCTCGGCTGCTACCCGCTGTCGGGTGCGATCGAGAGCGAGGCGACCACGCTGCTCGACGTCGTGCAGGAGATGCTGCTCGCCACCACGTCCGAACGCCAGGGCCGTCTCATCGACACCGACTCCGACGGTTCGATGGAGAAGAAGAAGCAGGAGGGCTACTTCTGATGCTCATCTCCCTTCCCCACCCGTCATCCGGTGTCAGACACCGAATGACCGCGACGATCGACTCGAGGAAGCACTGACATGGCGCACTCATCTGAACTCATCGGCGAAGACATCGAGGCCTACCTCACGTCGCACCAGTACAAGTCGCTGCTGCGCTTCATCACCTGCGGCTCGGTCGACGATGGCAAGTCCACGCTCATCGGCCGCCTGCTGTACGAATCGCACCTGGTGTTCGAAGATCATCTGGCGTCGCTCGAAGCCGACTCCGCTCGGGTCGGCACGCAGGGCACCGATCTCGACTTCGCCCTGCTGCTCGACGGGCTGACCGCCGAGCGCGAGCAGGGCATCACGATCGACGTCGCGTACCGCTTCTTCTCGACCGAGAAGCGCAAGTTCATCGTCGCCGACACGCCGGGCCACGAGCAGTACACGCGCAACATGGTCACCGGTGCCTCCACGGCCGATGTCGCGGTGATTCTCGCCGACGCTCGCAAGGGCGTGCTCACGCAGACCCGTCGACACAGTTACCTCGTGTCGCTGCTCGGGATCGAGAAGGTCGTGGTGGCGATCAACAAGATGGATCTCGTCGACTACGCCGAGGACACGTTCGACACGATTCGCCAGGAGTACCTCGACTTCGCCGGGCAGATCGGGCTGAGCGACATCACGTTCATCCCACTCTCGGCGCTGAAGGGCGACAACGTCACCGAATCCAGCGCGAACACGCCCTGGTACGAGGGGCCGTCGCTGATGGAGTTCCTGGAGACGGTCGACGTCGAAGCCCATCCCGAGACCCAAGCGCTGCGGATGCCGGTGCAGTGGGTCAATCGGCCGAACCTCGACTTCCGTGGCTTCTCGGGGCAGATCGTCGGCGGCAGCGTTCGCCCGGGCGATCCGATCCGGGTGCTTCCGGCCGGCACCACCAGCACCGTCGACCGCATCGTCACGATGGACGGCGACCTCGACGAGGCCATCGCCGGCCAGTCGGTCACGCTGACCCTGACCGACGAGATCGACGCCTCCCGTGGCGACGTGATCTGCGCGGCCGACGCCCCGGCCGAGGTGGCCGACCAGTTCGAGGCGCACATCGTCTGGATGCACGAAGACGAGATGCTCCCGGGTCGTCCGTACTTGATGAAGATCGGTGCCCGCACGGTCGGCCTCACGATCGACAACCCGAAGTACCGGGTCGACGTGAACACGCTCGAACACCTCGCCGCCGACACCCTGTCGCTGAACGAGATCGGTGTCTGCAACATCGGCCTCGACCGCGCCATCCCGTTCGACCCGTACGAAGCCAGCCGCGACATGGGCGGCTTCATCATCATCGACAAGCTCACTCAGAACACCGTCGGTGCCGGACTGCTGCACTTCGCGTTGCGTCGCTCGCACAACATCCACTGGCAGGACGTGCGGGTCGACAAGGCGGCCCGGTCGGAGATGAACGATCACCGCCCGGGCGTCGTGTGGCTGACCGGTCTGTCGGGATCGGGCAAGTCGACCGTGGCCAACATCGTCGAGTCGAAGTTGCACGCGATGGGCGTGCGCACCTACCTGCTCGACGGCGACAACGTGCGCCACGGTCTCAACCGCGATCTCGGCTTCACCGACGCCGATCGCGTCGAGAACATCCGTCGTATCGCCGAGGTGACCGGCCTCATGGTCGACGCCGGCCTCGTCGTGCTCGTGTCGTTCATCTCGCCGTTCCGAGCCGAGCGACAGTTGGCGCGAGACCGTGTCGACGACGACGAGTTCATCGAAGTGCACGTCGACGCGTCGCTCGAACTCGCCGAGTCGCGAGATCCGAAGGGTCTGTACGCGAAGGCGCGTGCCGGTGAGCTGTCGAACTTCACCGGCATCGATTCGCCGTACGAAGCACCCGAGCAACCCGAGGTGTACGTCGACACGGGCACCACGTCCCCCGAGGACGCAGCCGACCGGATCATCGAGTCGTTGCGCTCCAAGGGCATCGTCACCTGAGTCGAGCGGCCATCCGGCCGCAACGAGTCCGACGCCGACACCGGTCGGTGACGGCGGCCCCGAGAAACGAGAGAACCGATGAGCGCTGATGCGTGGATCACCTTGGTGGCGATGATCGTCACGGTCGGTGTGTTGCTGCTCGACCGGTATCCGCCGGTCTTCGTGCTGGGCGGAGCCGTGGGCGCGCTGATGTTCGCCGACGTCATCGACACCGACATCGCGCTCAGCGGTCTGTCGAGCCCGGCACCGGCCACGATCGCCGCCCTCTACGTTCTGGCGGGAGCGGTGACGGCGACGGGCACGTTCGCCAACGTCGTCGACCGTCTGCTCGAACGCAAGAACCCGGTCGTCGCCCTCGCGGCGGCCACGGCGAGTATCTCGTCGGTCGTGCCGAATACACCTCTCGTCGCGATGTTCGCACCGCGCGTCGTGAGGTGGTCGCAGCGGCACGGCGCCAACGCCTCGCGCTTCCTGCTCCCGCTGTCGTTCGCCAGCATTCTCGGGGGAGTGGTCACGCTCATCGGTACGTCGACCAACCTCGTGGTGTCCGATCTGCTCGAGCAATCGGGTGCCGAGCCGCTCCACGTCCTCGAGATCACCGCCGTCGGTCTCCCGGTGGCCGTGATCGGCATTGCGCTGCTCGCCACCGTCGGCCAGCGCCTGCTCCCGGAACGCGTCGCAGCGGTCGACTCCATCGACCGTCGCGGCCGCGAGTTCCAGGTCGCGGCGCGTGTCGTGTCGGGAGGTCCGCTCGTCGGTCGCACGATCGCGGACTCCGGTCTTCGCAACCTCGACGGCGTCTTCCTGGCGCTCGTCGAACGCGGCGGGTCCGCAGGCGGCATCAGCGGCTCGGCGACCGACGACGACGCGGCCGGCGACTCGCCCACGGCGCTCGCGGCGTCTCCCCACACCGTGCTGCTCGCCGGCGACGTCTGCTGCTTCGTCGGCGAGGTCGGGCGAGTGGTCGACCTGCACGCGTTCGACGGGCTCGAACCGCTCGAAGAGCAACACGTGGCGAGCGCCCAGGGCGCCGGCACGATGATGTTCGAAGCGGTGATCGCTCCCGCATCCGAACTCGTCGGCGCCACGTTGAAGTCGGTCGCCTTCCGCGGCCGGTACGGGGGAGCGGTCATGGCGATCCACCGCGCCGATGGCGACCTCGGCGGCCAACTCGGTCGGCGAGTGCTCAAGGCCGGCGACGTGTTGCTGGTCCTCGCCGACGAGTCGTTCGCCCGACGCTGGAGGAACCACGCCGACTTCTCGCTGGTGGCCGCGGTCGACGAGTCTCCACCCGAGCGGCGCAGCCACTCGCTGCTCGTCGTTGCCGCCACGATCGGCCTCATCGTCGTGGCGACGGCCGGGGTGTTGTCGCTGTTCGAGGCCGCCGTGGCCGCGGCGATCGTCGTGGTCGCCGGTCGAGCGATCTCGGTCAGCGAGGCCTGGCGGGCGATCAATCTCAATGTGACGCTGACCATGGCCGTCGCGATCAGCCTCGGCGGTGCGGTGTCGTCGAGTGGTCTGGCAGCCGAGGTCGCGAGCCTCGTCGCGAACGCCGATTCGCTCGGCTTGGGTGACGTGGGCCTCGTCGTTGTGACCATGCTCGCCACGCTCGTGCTCACCGAGTTGCTCACCAACACCGCTGCCGCCGCGCTGATGGTGCCGGTCGCGCTCTCGGTCGCCGCCGACGTCGGAGGCGATCCGCGAATGCTCGCCATCGCCGTGCTCATCGGCGCGTCGTGCTCGTTCCTGTCGCCGGTGGGGTATCAGACGAACCTGATGGTGTACGGCCTCGGCGGCTACCGCTTCACCGACTTCACCCGGGTCGGTCTGCCGCTCACCCTGTCGACGCTCGTGACCTCAGCCATCATCCTCCCCATCGCCTACACCTGACCCGTGTTCCCTTCGGACCAGGCCGGAGGGAGACGCGCCGGTGTTCAGATGCCGCGGAGGTCGCCGGCGGCTTGTTCGAGGAACCAGTCGTAGGTCGACTTGATGCCGGCCTCGAGTTCGATCGACGGCGACCAGCCCAGACCGCGGAGCTTCGACACGTCGAGCACCTTGCGCGGCATGCCGTCGGGCTTGGTGGCGTCGAACCGGAGTTCGGCGTCGGGACAGACCACGTCGCGGATCTTCTCGGCGAGTTCGCGGATCGGCAGGTCTTCGCCGGTACCGACGTTGACGTGCCCGGCCTGGCTGTAGTGGTCCATCAGGTAGAGGCAGGCGTCGGCCAGGTCGTCGACGTGGAGGAACTCGCGCATCGGTGAACCGGTGCCCCACACTTCGACCTCAGGCTGGTCGGACGTCCGGGACTCGTGGAACTTGCGGATGAGTGCCGGGAGGACGTGGCTCGACGTGAGGTCGAAGTTGTCGTTCGGGCCGTAGAGGTTGGTCGGCATCGCCGAGATGAAGTCGCGGCCGTACTGCTCGCGATACGCCTCGCACATCTTGATGCCGGCGATCTTCGCGATGGCGTACGCCTCGTTGGTCGGCTCCAGCGGCCCGTTCAGGAGTTGATCCTCGTTGATGGGCTGGTTGGCGTGGCGCGGGTAGATGCACGACGACCCGAGGTACAGGAGCTTGGTGACGTCGCTCTCGTGCGCGGCGTGGACCACGGTGCCGTGGATCATCATGTTGTCGTAGATGAACTCGGCCGGTCGAGTGCTGTTGGCCATGATGCCGCCCACCGTTCCGGCGACGAGGAACACGTAGTCGGGGCGGTTGGCGTCGAACCACTTCGACACCTCGAGTTGGTTGCGGAGGTCGACCTCGTCACGCGTGGCGGTGACCACGTCGGTGAACCCGTCGGCTTCGAGACGTCGGACGATCGCCGAGCCGACGAGGCCGCGGTGGCCTGCTACGAAGACCCGAGCGTTGCGGTCGATGGGCGCGTTGTTCGCCATGGCATCACGCTATCCGAGGCGATTCGCGGGTGGCGGGCGGCGTTCGGTCGGCGCTGTCCAGCGGCGCGGTCTCAGACGTCGTCGATGCCGTCGAGGTAGGCGCGGCCGTCGTCGCAGCCGTCGGCGAGTGGGCACCAGCGGCAGCTGACACCGGTGCGCCTCACCGGGGTGCGGCCGGCGTTGAGTTCGACGATGGCGTTGATGCCGTCGAGCGTCCGTCGCACGGCCGATCGCAACATCCGCTCCGACACGTCTTCGGCGTGCGCTTCTCCGGCGTCGAGGTAGAAGGTGGCGACCTTGCGCGGCGGCACCTCTCTCGCCAGCGTTTCGAGCAGGGCGTAGAAACCGAGGTCTTGGCGATGTTGCGGACGAGGGCGGCCGGTCTTGAGGTCGATGATGACCTTGCGGCTCTCGCGATGTGCTGGGCGGCCGAACACGAGGTCGACCTTTCCCGACAGCACGATCTGCCCCGCGTTGGGCCAGCGCACGGACGACTCGGTCATCGGGTTCCACTTCTTCGACAGCGGCGGGAAGTCCTCCATGAACTTGGTGACCCGGTCGATCGTCTGCCCGCGGACGTCGGCGTCGTCACCGGCCGACAAGGTGTCGATCCACTGGCCGATCCCGCGTTCCTCGTCGGCCAGACGGGCCATCGCCTCGTCGACCAGATCGGTCGGCGTGGGTTCGCCGCGCCACGTCAGCATGAGCTGGATCGCCCGGTGAGCGATGGTGCCCTTCGCGTTGGCGGGAGACCACTGGAAGTCGTCGGGGACGAGGTGGTGCTCTTCGCAGTCGAGCACCGAGGCGATCTTGTGCTTGCTGATCCACAGATCGGTGCGGTCGTCGAGCCGGCTCGCGAAGTGGTCGAGGGCCGCTCGCATCTCGTCGCGCAGGGTGGCGATCAGCTCGGGATCGAACACCACCGGATCGCCCGAACGCTTCAGCGTCTCGAGCGTGCGGAGCTGGGTCGGGGTCAGCGCGTCGAGGCCGGAGGGAGCGGTGTCGTCACCGACCGGCTCGGCATCGGCGAAGGCGTCGGGCATGCACCTGCACCATACCGAGCGACGGTGCGGCAGCCGGGGAGGAAGTCGACGATGGTTCGCGTGCTCCGGGCGGCCCGGTCGATAGTCTCAGCGCGTCGCCATGAGCCGGATCGCCATTCTGAACATCATCCTCGGCGGTATCGCGGCGAGCCTCGTCACCATCCTCGTCGTGCTCGAGACCAACGAGGATCCGCCGGCGCCGACCACGACCACCACGTCGACGACCACGACCACCTCGACGACGGTTCCGCCGACGACCTCGACGTCGACGACCACCTCGACCACCACGACGTCGTCGACCGCGCCATCGATCGTCCCGCCCTCGACCGAGGCACCCGACGACCGCTTCTTCGTGGGCATTCTCGTGGTGAACGGCACGACCGCGGGCGAGCGAGTGCAGCCGGCCGTCGACCGGTTGCGCAGCGCCGGCTACGGCCAGGTCCGCGGGACCGGCGGCGCCGTGGTGGCGCAGCAGACCGTGATCTACGCGATCGACGAGACGTTCCGTGCCGAGGCCGACGTCGTGGCCGCCGACCTCGGCTACGAGCCCGGCGAGATCCCGATCGAGCTGTTCGAGGACGCGCCGCCCGTGTCGGGCGTGCTCGAAGCGAAAGTCATCGTCTACCTGGGGCCGGAGCCGCTCCCGGAACTCTGAGACAGGGCTCTGCGCATCATGGATGCATGGAGTTCGCCTCGACCGTCGATTTCGCACACGCCGCCCGTCGCCTGACGCGCGCTGCGGTTCGGCGCGGTCTCGTCGGGCCGAGCTTCCGGTGCCCGCCCAGGCTGGTGGGTGTCGATCGGTCGATTCGCCGGCGGCGTGATGCCGATGGTGGGGGAGCGGTGGTGGCCGTGCGAGTCAAGGGTCGGCCTCGGGAGGCGGTGCTCGCCGACATGATCGAAGGCATCGTCGCCACCAACGAGCTCAAGCCGCCGGTGGCTGATCGGGTACGCACCGAGCTGTGGCAGGTCATCGCCCCGGTCTCGTTCTCCGACGACAAGCTCGGCGCAGCCTGACGCGGTTCGTCCACGTAGCCTGAGCCTGCATCCGGCCCGGGTGGCGAAACTGGCAGACGCGGGGGGCTTAAACCCCCCTTCCACTCGCGTGGAGTGCGGGTTCAAATCCCGCCCCGGGCACGTACACGCCGGTGTCTTCGATTGCGACGCTGGCGCGGTAGGGAGTGCGTTCTCAGCGGCGAGTGAAGCGTGGTGGCCGGCGTTGGGCCGTGGCCGTAACACCTTCCACGAAGTCGTCGGTGGCGCGCAGACGGGCCTGTTCTCTGGCCTCGTGGGCGGTTGCCACGGCGATGCGGTCGGCGAGGTCGGCGCGGAGAGTTGCACGAATCGATTCGACTGCGAGCGGAGCAGCGGCCGCGATCTCGGACGCGAGCGCGGTGGCTGCATGGAGGACGTCATCGTCCGGAGCGAGGGCATCGACCAGTCCGATGCGCGTGGCCTCGACGGCGTCGATACGACGGCCGGTGTACAGCAACTGTGCTGCCATCTGCTGTCCGACGAGTGCGGGGAGTGTGACGGACAAGCCGAATCCGTGGTGAAAGCCGAGCTTTGCGAAGTTGACGCTGAACCGGGCGTCGGGTGCGGCGACGCGGAAGTCCGCGGCGAGGCAGAGGCCGACTCCGCCGCCGATCACGGCTCCTTGTACTGCTGCGACGATCGGCTTTCGTGTGCGGAAGAGCCGCACCGCCGCCGCGTACAGATCTTCGGCCGTGTATCCGGAGTTGGACGAGGTCAGGTCCGCTCCGGCGCAGAAGTGCTTGCCTTGCGCACTGAGCACGACGACTCGGCAGTCATCGTCGTCGTCCATGGTCTCGAGCGCATCAGCGATGCCGGCGATCATGTCGAGGGAGAAGAAGTTGTTGGGCGGCCGTTGCAGGCGGACGTGTCCGATGTGTCCGGGTTCTCGTGACACGTCGATCGCGTCCTGATCGCTCATGACGGGAGCCCTTGCTGCTGTGGCTGGAGGTTGCGGTCGAGCAGATCGAACAGGCGGGCCCAATGGCGTGCTTCGCCGACGGGATCGTGTGCGGGGCGGTCATCGAAGGCGAAGCCGTGGTGCATGCCCCAGTAGCGCTCGACGCGTCCGCGTGCCTCGGTGTTCTGCATCGCGGCTTCGAATCGGTCGATCATGTCGAGCGGGACGTAGTCGTCGTGTTCTGCCGCTGCGATGTAGAGCTCACCGTCGATTTCGCTGAGCCGGGTGTGTGGAGAGTCGGCGCTGTCGACGTGGAGACGGACTCCGTAGAACGAGGCGGCCGCCTTGACTCGTTCGGCATACTCGGCGGCGATCCAGACGGCGAACGGGCCGCTCATGCAGTAGCCCACGACGCCGACCCGTTCGGCGTCGGCATCGACGTCGCTTTCCGCTGCCTGGAGCAGTGCTGCGGCGTCTCGACCGACCATGCGGTTCCCGACGCCGCGCATGAGTTCGCTCATCCGGGCGAGTGAGTCCTTGCTCGAGAAGTCGAGTTCGAACGAGTCCACTTGTCGGTAATAGAGGTTCGGGAGCATGACGAAGTAGCCGTGGGCGGCGATTCTGCGCGCCATCGCGTGGAGCAGTTCGCGTTTGCCAGGGGCGTCCATCAAGAACAGCACGACGGGGTGCGGGCCGCCGGACTCGGGGTGAACGACGTAGGTCTGCATCGTCCCGTCGTCCGTTGCGAGGTCGAGGTGGCGTTCGTTCAGCGTCGTGTCCAGCACATGCGGAACTCTAGACGAGTGAGCGGACCGATTCGACATTGGTGTCAATTTCTGTTCTATCCTGGGATGATGTCAGATCGAGCAGCGTCGACGGCCGGTATCCATCTCCCTCAGGCTGGTCCGGCGGCGTCGGGTGAGGCGATGCGCCGTGTGGCGGTGCTCGCCGAAGAGTTGGGCTACGCAGACGTGTGGTTGAGTGATCATCTCGTCGTGCCGACGGATGCGGTGTACCCGCCCTCGGCGTACGTGTACGAGCCGCTGGTGGCGATGGCGTGGGTCGCCGCAGCGACGAATCGGGTCCGCATCGGGACCACGGTCCTGGTGCTCCCGATGCGTAATCCGCTCTTCGTCGCCAAAGCGCTCGCGTCGATCGATCAGATGAGCGGCGGACGGGTGATCCTCGGAGCGGCGGCTGGTTGGAGGCGGAGTTCGATGCACTGGGCGTTCCCTTCGACGAGCGTGGAGCCCGAACGGACGAGGCCCTCGAGATGATGCGACGGGTGTGGACCGACGACCACATCGATGCCGACTACCCGGTTCACGGTGCGCGGTTCCGTTCGATGCGAGCGCTGCCCCAGCCGGTCGGTCATCTGCCGATCTGGATCGGCGGGCATGCCGGCGTGGCGATCGATCGGGCGATCCGGGTCGGCGACGGCTGGCACGGAGCGTTCCTCACACCGGACGAGACCCGCACTCGAGTCGCCACGTTGCGGTCGGCTCGCCCCGAGTCCGACTTCACGATCTCGATGAGGACACGTTGGGATCCACTCGTCGACGACCGCGACGAGATCGTCGCCGAACTCGAGCAGTACCTCGACATCGGTGTCGATCACTTCGTCGCCGAACCGAGCCAGCGAACCCTCGACGGATACCTCCAATCGGTCGAAGCGTTGGCCGAACTGTTCCGCTGCGCCGGTGTCGAGATGGCGACGTGACAACTCGAACTCGCGGGGGATTCGAACCGACCGGCGTCTCGGCCGACCGACGAACTGCACTCAACGCGACCCCAGGCCGGAAAGCCGCCGCCACTCGAGCGAAGCTGTTGACCGCAGCAAGAACGGTGTTCGCTCGGCACGGCTACATCGACACCACCGTCGAACTGGTCGTCGCCGCGGCGGGGCTCGCCCGGGGCAGCTTCTACACCTACTTCGACTCGAAGACCGATCTCTTCAAACACCTTGCTGCGACGATCGACGACGAATTCGACCGCGACGTCGTGAAGTTCGATCGCCGACGGGCCGGCGACCCGATCGAGAATCTCGACCGCTCCAACCGCAACTACCTCGACTTCGTTCGACGCAACGCCGATCTCTATCAACTCGCCGAGCAGGTCGCCAGCCACGATCCTGAGATCGCGCAGGCGCAGCTGAGGTCTCGGCAGCGGCACATCGCTCGCGTCGAGTCGTCGATTCGGCGGTGGCAGACCAACGGCTACGCCGACCCCGACGTCGACCCCGCCGTCACCGCCGCCGCACTGGTTGCGATGATCGCCGGTTTCGCCCGATGGAACCACGTCGCCGGCGACATTCACGACCACGGCGAAGCCGCTGCAGCCATGACTCGCATCTGGGTCAAAGCGTGCGGCCTGCGAGGAGTAGCCCCATGAGTTCACCGTCCACAGCAGATCAGGTCCGAAGCGAGGTCAGCGCATGGCTCGCCGAAGCGTGGGATCCCGACATCGGGCTCCTCGACTGGCGCGAGCGGCTCGTTGCATCAGGTTGGGCGGTGCCGTCCTGGTCGAGTGAATGGTATGGACGCGGGCTGCCTGCCTGGGCCGACACCGTCGTGGCCACCGAGCTACGTGCGGCCGGCGCCGTCGGCCCGCCGCTCGGCAGCGGCATGAACCTCGCAGCGCCTACGCTTGCCACACACGCATCCGACGAGCTCAAACGTCGCGTGCTTCGGCCGACCCTCACCGGCGAGCTGACCTGGTGCCAGTTGTTCAGCGAGCCAACTGCCGGATCCGATCTCGCCGGCCTCAAGGCCACCGCCGTCCTGGACGGTGACGAATGGATCGTCAACGGTCAGAAGGTGTGGAACACGAGCGCGCACCACGCGGACTTCGGCATGCTGGTCGCCCGAACCGACTGGGATGTTCCCAAGCATCAGGGCATCTCGTATTTCGTCCTGCCGATGAACCAGCCCGGCGTGGAGGTCCGACCGATCCGCCAGATGAACGGCTATGCGTCGTTCAGCGAGGTCTTCCTCACCGACGCGCAAATCCCCGCATCGAATCAGGTCGGTGACCTCGGCGAAGGATGGCGCATCGCACGCACGACCCTCGCGCACGAACGCAGCTTCGCCACGATGCGCAGACCGCAGTTCGGCCGCGACGGGCTTCCGCAAGGACGCGTGATCTCCGAGGCCGCTGCGGAGGCGGACGAGTACTTCAGCACCTACGTCTGGTATCCGCAGCGTGCCGGGCGAGCCGACCTGGCGATCGAACGAGCAAGAACGCTCGGCGTCGCCGACCGTCCGATCGTGCGACAGGCAATCGCCGATCTGATCTCATTCGTTCGCGTCAACGAATGGACCGCCGCCCGAGCGCGAGCGGCCCGGCTACTCGGGCGGCCGCCTGGTGCCGAGGGCTCGCTCGGCAAGTTGGCTGCGTCAGAGGTGGCGCGCCGCGCCGCGAACGTGCACACCCTCATCGGGGGCGCGGGCGGCATGATCACCGACGCAGGTCGACCTCACGACACGACCATCGCCGAAGTCCTCGTGTCAACCGTCGCGCAATCCATCGCCGGCGGAACCGACGAGATCCAACGCAACATCATCGGCGAGAACGTCCTCGGGCTGCCACGCGAACCAGGAGCCGACAGGGACCGGCCGTTTCGAGACGTCGTCCGCGACGGATGACACCATCGCGTCGACCTCCGACGCTGCCAGAGCACGGTCGTGGGTGAGAGTCCTTGTCGGCGTCGGCAGCGGTTGTCTCAGTGTCTGATACTGCCGGTTCAGCGTTGCTGGAGCCGTTGGAGCAGACCGATGACGAAGTCGGGCCGTTGGAATATCATGCCGACGAGCCAGCCGGCGAGGGCGAGGCCGAGGACGAGAAGGACGGCGAGGCCGCCGAAGGCGACCCAGACGATGGCAATGATTGCGCCCAGCGCTGCGCCGATGAGTCCGGTGTTGCGGATGATGTTGGTGGGTTCGTCCACGGTGTGGCTCCAGTCGGTTGTGACGGTTGGTTCGGGTGCGGTCAGCGGACGCGTGGCGGGCGGGGGTCGAATTCGACGGTGATGGCGATGGCGATGTCGGGGACGCCGAGGTTGATCCAGAAGCCGGTGTCGAGCCGCTCGTGGGCTTGGGTTTCGATGTCGGCGAGATCGCAGCGATCGTCGACGCGGATGGTGGCGTGGATCTTCTTGGCGGTGGGCATGACGGCGGCGGAGCCTGTGACGCCTTCGATCTGGCGGAGTTCGTGCTCCACCGAGCGCAGGGTTGCGCGCCCGGTGAGGTGTGTAGCGCCGTCCTCGTTGGATCCGACTTCGAGCATGCGAGAGGTGCCTTTCCGGGCGGGGGCGAGTTGGGCAGCGATGAGGATGATGCCGCCGATGGCCAGCGCGGCGCCGATGAGTGCGATCTGCCATGCAGCCCGGTCTGGGGCGAAGAGGTTGCGCGTGGTGTCGGCGAGGTTGGCGCGCCAGGTGTCGCCGTCGACCTCGGTGGCTTCGAGCGCGAGGAACACGCCGAGTGCGGTGACGGCGGCGATGAATGCGAGTTGTGTCGCCCGGCGGATGAGAGTCATGGGTCAGCGAGCGCGATGGCGCGACTTGAGCTTTCGGACGTCGATGACGTCGACGCTGCGCAGCGTGCAAGGGAGGCTGCGTTCGGACAGGAGGCCGGTGACCGCCGCAGTGTGCTCTGACACGGTGCCGGTGGCAGACGTGTCGGGAGTGACGAGGCGCAGGTCGACCTGACCGCGGCGCGTGACGCTGACGGTCGCGTCGACCCGTCGGTCGATCGGCTCCAGGTGTCGTTCGATGCTGGCCGCGAGTGTGTTGCGGTCGATACGCAGGCGGCGTTGACGTGTGCCGACGCGAAACGTGCCGTCGTCGCGTGTTCGTCGCCCGGCCAGCAGCCAGGCGACGAACAACACGACTCCCCCGATGATGAGGGTCACCGCGATCAGGATCGCGGGGCCCTCTCTCAGTGTCGATCGAAAGCGGTCGGTTCGTGTGGCGACCGTGTCCGTGTCGACGACTGGCTTCCAGCCGAAACTCAAGCTGAGCCACTGAGCTGCGATGAGCACCACCAGCGCGCACGTGGCGAACCCGACGAGTCGGGTGATGGCGCGGTACCAGGCGATGGTCATCGGTTCAGGAGGGACAGTGGATGTCGAGCGAGATTTCGGCCGGGACTACTGGACGCGGGATTCGGCGGGGGTGTCGTCGTCGAAAAGCATGTCGTCGACCTCGATGTTGACTTCCTTGACGATCAGGCCGGTGCCGTTCTCCACGCGGGCGATCACGTTCTCTCGGACTTCCTGGGCGAGGGTCGGGATCGGGAATCCGTAGCGGACCATGATGACGACGTCGATGGCGGCTTCCTTCTTGCCGACCTCCACGTTGACGCCCTGCGCGAGGGACTCCTGGCCGGGCTTGGCGCGACCCAGGAGGCGGCGGAACGACTTGCCCATGCCGGCGACGCCGTCGATCTCGCGTACCGCCTGACCGGCGAGCTTGGCAACGACACCGTCGGCGACGGTGGTGATGCCCTTGTCGGTCTCGAGGGTGAGACCCGTGTTGGTGTCGGCGCTGCTCGTCTTGGCGTCGGTGCGGGTTTCGGTGGCGGTGGCCATGGCGGTGTGCTCCTTCGGAAGGTCCACTCATTGGTGAGCGGTGTTTGGTTGACATGGGCTCTAACGACGTCCGGTTGCGGAAGTCGCGCAGAAATCTCGATTTCTTCTCTCAGGCGGAGCCGGATTGACTCGCTTGATGCCGAGGGACCGCGGAGCGGCGGCTGGAACCTGGTCAGGACTCGGGATCGTTTGCGATGAGTTCGAGAACTGATCGGAACGCGTCGGCGGCAGCGGCTGCGTCTCCCGATCGAAGCGCGGTGTACGCGCCGCCGGTGGCGGCGGTGAGCAGCAGCTGCCCGGCCTTGTTTGCATCGACGTCGCGGGCTGATCCGTCAGCGATCGCCTGCTCGACGTCGGCGACGAAGTGAGCCTCGACGAGTGTCATCCAGGGGCCGAACTCGGGTTCGAGTTCGCGAGCCGAGGTTGCTGACTCGAAGCCGAGGACGAACGCCGCGCGTACCCGGATGGGGGCGGTTCGGCCGAGTTCGGCGAGTCGGTCCGCTTTGGCGCTCAGCACCTCGATGCCGGTCATGTCGCTCGTGCGTTCGATCTCGAGGCTCTGGCGATAGCTGGTGCGTATGAGGGTCTGGGCGAGGCCGAGCTTCGACCCGAATCGAACCCTCACCATCTCGCGGCTGTAGCCGGCTCGACTGGCGATGAGCGCAGCGGTGGTGGCGTGGTAGCCGTGTTCGACGAACAGGGTGGCGGCGGCGTCGAGCAAGCGCTCGCGGGAGGTCGCAACCCGTTCTGCTTGGCTTGCTCGAGCACGTGCGGCCACATCGGAAGCGTGCCACATCGGAAGCGCACGGCCAACTTATTTGCATCTACGCAAATAAAATGTCAAGATGGCCGTGCATGCCGGTCCCTGCCTGCTCGACCGTGCCTCCTCTCTCGAAGGGAACTCCCGATGCTCAACTCGAACAGCCCGCTCGCCGAGGTGCGTGCGAAGTACGACGCCGAGCGCGACAAGCGCATCCGCCGAGACGGCAATGATCAGTTCACGCCGATCGCCGGCGATCTCGAGGAATTCGGGGCCGACCCCCACGCCGACGGGAGCACCCGGACCGAGCCCATCACCGACTGGACCGAGGTGGTGATCATCGGAGCCGGCTTCGGAGGACTGACGGTTGCGGGGCGCCTCAAGGCGGCCGGGGTGACGGACCTGCGGATCGTGGAGAAGGGCAGCAACGTCGGGGGAGCGTGGTACTGGAACCGCTACCCCGGAGTCCAGTGCGACATCGAGTCCTACATCTACCTCCCGCTGCTCGAGGAGACCGGCTACATGCCGTCGCTCAAGTACGCGTTCGGCGACGAGATCCGCCAGCACTGCGAGCGCATCGCCCAGCATTTCGACCTGTACGACCAGGCGGTGTTCTCCACCGAGGTCACCGAAGTCGCATGGGATCCGGCCGCAAAGGAGTGGACGGTTCACACGAGCAACGGCGATGCGATGCGAGCACGGCACGTGGTGATGGCCAACGGTCCGTTGAACCGACCAAAACTGCCGGGCATCCCGGGCATCACGACGTTCGGCGGCCACATGTTCCACACGTCGCGCTGGGACTACGAGTACACGGGCGGCAATCAGCACGGAGGACTCGATCGCCTCGCCGACAAGAAGGTCGCAGTGGTCGGTACCGGGGCGACGGCGCTGCAGTGCATCCCTCACGTCGCGGAGGGCGCCGAGCACCTCTACGTCGTGCAGCGCACACCGAGTGCGGTCGATGAGCGCAACAACAAGCCGACCGATCCCGAGTGGGTGGCGTCGCTCGAACCGGGCTGGCAGCGCCACCGAGCCGACAACTTCTTGGCACTGTGGTCGATGCGAGACGAACCCGAGGATCTCGTCGACGACATGTGGTGCGACCTCCGACGTCGGGTCTCGAGCGACATCGTGCCCAAGATCGCCAGCGGCGAAGCGACGCTCGATGACGTCCCCGAGCTTGCGGAGCGGGTCGACTTCGAATCGATGCAATCGATCCGAGACCGCGTCGAGCGGCTCGTCGAGGACCCCGAGACGGCCGAGATGCTGAAGCCGTACTATCGCAAGCTCTGCAAGCGGCCGGCCTTCCACGACGAGTACCTCCCGACGTTCAACCGGGAGAACGTGACCCTCGTCGACACCAACGGGCAAGGTGTCGAGCGAATCGACGAGACCGGTTTCGTCGTCGATGGCGCCCACTACGAGGTCGACTGCATCATCTTCGCGACCGGGTTCGAAGTCGGTACGACCTACACCCGCCGTTCCGGCTACGACATCGTCGGCACCGACGGCGTTCGTCTCTCCGAGAAGTGGGCCGACGCACCCAGCACGTTCTTCGGAATCCAAGCAGCCGACTTTCCCAACCTGTTCTTCACCAGCTCGATCCAGGGCTCCACCGGCATCAATCTGACGCAGACACTCGACGAACAGGCGCAGCACATCGCGCACGCGATCGGCCGCGGTCACGAACTCGACGCGCAGGTCATCGAGGTGACGGCCGACGCCGAGGCAGCCTGGGTCGAACGAATTCGCCTGTCGGGCGTCGAAACGAGGCGCGACTTCCTCGGGTCGTGCACCCCCGGCTACTACAACGGCGAAGGTGGCGAAGGCGGCGCGAAAGGGTTCTGGGAACACGAATTCGCCGGCACGGCGCTCGACTTCTTCGAGATCCTCCGTGATTGGCGTGCGACGAAACACCTTCCCGGCCTCCTCGTCGACGGCAAGGCATTGGAGGCGACACCCGACGACGACCGGCACGTTCGTTCGCTCGAGTCGGTGCACGTCAGGCTGGCCCCTGAGATGCGGCGCATCATCGAGGCCAGGGCCTCGCACGCCCGCCCACCCCTGCCAGAACTCGGCGTCGACGTGGCGCGTCAGGGGTTCGCCGCTGCCGCCAAGGCCGGTCGGTCGGGCCCCTCCATCGAAGAGGTGCGAGACATCGAGATCGAATCGGCCGAGGGGTCGATCCCTGCCCGGCTCTACGTCGACGGCGCCTCGGCGAGCGACGTCATCGTGTATTTCCACGGTGGTGGGTGGACCGTCGGTTCGGTCGACGACTACGACGCGCCGATGCGCCGGCTCGCGGCGACGACCGGCGCCGCCGTCTTGTCGGTCGGGTACCGCCTCGCTCCCGAAGACCCCTTCCCGGCGGCCGTCGACGATGCCTGGACGTCGCTTCGCTGGGCCGCAGCGCACATGGATGAGCTCGGTGGCGAGCGAGGTTCGTTGACCGTCGCCGGAGACAGCGCTGGGGCCAACCTGGCAGCCGTCATGGCGCTGCGCGCTCGTGACCACGACATCGAACTCGCCGGTCAGGTCCTGCTGTACCCGAGCGTCTCGGGAGACGCCGAGGCGCCGTACCTCGACGAGTTCTCGTCGCCATTCCTCACCAAGGCCGAGATCCAGTGGTTCTACGACCAGTACGTGCCGCGCCGCGATGACCGCACCGACCCCGACTTCGCTCCCTTGTTGGCCGACTCCCACGCGGATGTCGCTCCTGCGTTGATCGTGACCGCAGAGTTCGACCTCTTCCGGCAGGAAGGGGTGCGCTACCGCGATGCCCTCCGTGCAGCAGGTGTCCCGGTGGTGTACCGCGACTATCTCGGCGCCATGCACGGATGGTTCACGGTCGCTGACGGCAGCCACCTCGCCGAGAAGGTCCACCGCGACATCGCCGAGTTCGTCAGGGAGAACGCCGGCGATTCCGCAGCCGCCGGTCGGTGACCGCTCAGCACCCGCAGGACACTCGAGTCGGATGACGGGTTGGCCGCAGGCGATCAGCCTCGGTCAGAGCAGCTTCTTGGTGAAACTGTCGGTGATGAAGAAGTCGTAGGTCTTGCGTCGGATCTTCTCGACGTACGCCCGGTTCACGCGGCCGACGACTTTGATGAGCTTCATGTCTCGCTGGATGCCGTCGAGTTGATCGAGCACGTGCTTGCGATCGAGCGGCTCTCCGACACCTCGTTGCTCCATTCCGGCGTTGAAGGTCTCGATGATGGCGTCGAGCCAACGCTCTTGTCCGAGGCGGACAGCACTGAGCGCTGAGTGAGCCAGATTGCCGTTCGGGGTGCGGAAGTCGCGCATCACCTTCTCGGCGGCCTTGACCGCCACGGGCCGAAGCACGGCGGGGAAGGCGCTCTTGAACACGCCCAATCGGTAGTCGGGCTCACCGTCTGCGTGAAAGACGAACGGCGTACCGCAGTCGAACAGCGCGAGTCGCTCTCCATCCCACGCGAAGTTCGACAGTTGCGAGTCGATCACTTGGCGACCATCGACGAGCGCGTCGAGCGCTGCATCACGAACGGCGACCAACATCGGATGATCGACGACCGGGTCGGTCTCCTCCAGGATCTTCTCGACGAGCTGAGAACGAGAGAACAACGGTTGGATCAAGAACGGGACGAGTCGACCGTCGGGACCTCCTTCGACGATTCGTTTCTCGGTGGGGGCGATCGCCACGAACCGTGCCAACGAGTCTTCGTACGCGCGGAGGAAATCGAACCACTCGTCGATCTCCTCGCGCGTGACGCACGAGCCGAGTCGCTTGACCACGGCGACCGGTTCTTCTGCCGGATGGGCGACCGCCACGCCGGTCTCGCCGTAGCCGATGACCTTCAGCGTCCCGAAGCTCCTCGACGCGATCGCGGTCTGTATCTCGATTTCGAGCGCAGCCAGGTCGTCGTCGGTCACCGTTGGAACTGGGGCAGGAAAGCTCATCGGTCAGTCATCCTTGCATGGGTTGGTTGTCGGGTGTCGGCTCACGTGGATCGGTCTGTCACGTAGCGTCAGGTCGCGTCGCCGGGCGGCTCGACCGGCTGCTTCCAGCGGTTGAGATAGGTCACCTCGCGCGCCGGGCGACGGGGTGCCGGGCTGAAGGTGTCGCCGGTGTAGTAGGCGACCGGGAGCAGGCACACCTGGGTCACCGTCGGCGGAATACCGAGGACGTCCGCGACGTCGGCCTCGTGTTCGAGATGGAACGTCGTCCACGCCGAGCCGAGGCCTCGTGCGCGAGCGGCGAGTTGGAAGCTCCACACGCCCGGAAGTACCGACCCGTAGTACGCGGCGGTGGCACCGAGCGCTTCGGCGGGCGGTGGACGATCGAGGCGCAGTGCCAGCACGAGCGCGGGGACATCGGCGAGGTGCTCGATCAGGAACTTGCCCGATTCGATGACTCGTTCGGCGCGCTGATCCTGCGTGGCTTGGGAGTGTCCGTCGAGGTACGGGGCGCCGACGGCGACGTATCGTTCGGCGATCTCCTGCTTGGTTGCTGGGTCTTCGATGATCATCCATCGGTTGCGTTCGAGGTTGCCTCCCATCGGTGCGTGGCTGGCGACATCGATGCACTCGAGGATCTCGTCGTGGGGTACAGCTCGGCTGAGGTCGAGCCGTCGACGGACCTGCTTGGTCGTCTTCAAGAGGCGGTCGGCTTCGGCGAGATCGAAGCCGGTCCGCGGATGGCGCGTGCCGGGTGTGGAGTTCGGGTCGTTGTCGGTCATCGGTGGTCCTTCAGGTGTGGCTGGGCGAGGGTGTCACGGCGTCGGGCTGGCTCAGAGTTCGAACAGGATCTTGAGCACACCGTCGTCGCGGCTGTCGAACAGGCGATATCCCTCGGCTCCTGCGGAGAGTGGCATTCGGTGGGAGAACAGGCCCTCCGCTCGGAGCCGTCCGCTCTCCAGCAGCGGCAGCAGCGATGGCCAGAGTTGGGGGACCGGAGCCACGCCGGCCCGCACGGTGAGGTTGCGGTAGATCAGTTGTGCCATGTCGAGCCCGGTGCCACCCTGCGGCAGGCCGATGAACGATGCGGTACCGCCGCTGCGCATGAGGCGCGGAACCGAGGCGATCGCGGCGGCTGCTCCGGATGCTTCGAAGCACCGGTCGACGAGACGGCCGCCGGTCAACTGGCGAATCGCAGCAACCAGATCGTCGCCCGGCGGTAACGCACTGGCACCGAGCCCAGCAGCATGGTCGCGGCGCCCAGCGACCGGGTCGATCGCGATGACCTGCGCTGCGCCACTGAGGTGGGCGAGTTCCACACCGAGCAGGCCGATCGGCCCAAGGCCGACGACGGCGACCGTGTCGCCCGGCGTGATCTCGCACCGGTCGATCCCGAATTTGGCTGTGGCCATGGCGTCGGTGAGGAGGAGTGCCTGCTCGTCGCCGAGGTGATCGGGAATCGTGCGAATCGTGCGATCGGCGTTCGGGACCTGGACGAACTCGGCTTGCCCTCCTTGGAGTCGCGTCGAACAGCCGAATGCTGTTGTGGCCGGGCATTTTCCGATGCCCGAGCGGCAGGCACCACAACTGCCGCAGCCGGTGCCACCAGCGACGAAGACGCGGTCGCCGACTGCCGAGTTGTACACCATCGGTCCTGCTTCGACGACTTCGCCGATGAACTCGTGCCCGACGCAGAACGGGTCGAGCCCGGTCGTGTAGTCGACGCTGCCGATCGCGTCGCCGTGGTAGATGTGCAGATCCGATCCGCAGATGCTGCACATCTGGACCTTGACGATGACGCCGTTGTCGACGGTCAACTCGGGGTCGGCGTAGTCCTCGTAGCGAATGTCGCGTGGACCGTTGAAGACGAGTGCATTCATGGTGTCCTTTCAGGACTCACGGATGAGCCGGTCGGCCTTGCGGAACAGGCTGAGCGTGATGGCGTGGAGGGTGTCGCCCGTGGCCTTCGCAGCCTTGCCTGCGATCGCGCGAGCGTGGGTGCCCTCCAAGATGATGCCGGTCTTGTAGCAGGCGAGGACGCCGTACCAGGCAGCCGCCGAGACGTCGCGCCCCGAACGTTGTGCGTAGCGGGCGACGAGGTCATCGACCGGTGGGAACGCCTGGACGAGGTCGGCGCCGGGTCCCACGCTCGCCTGGTCGTCGTGAGTGCGGAACGCGATGATCAGGCCCAGGTCGATCAGTGGATCGCCGATCGTCGCGAGCTCCCAGTCGACGATCGCCGCCAACTGTGGGCCGTCATGTCGGTACATGACGTTGGCGGTGTGATAGTCGCCGTGGATGATGCCCGGCGCCGAGTTCTCCGGGCGATTCGCATCGAGCCAGTTCCCGACCTCGTCGACGCCCGGAATGTCGGGCACCCACTGGTCGCTGATCTCGCGGTAGCCCGCCAGCTCCTTTCGCCAGCGCCCGACCTGTCGTTCGAGGTACCCGTCGGGTCGGCCGAGGTCGCCGAGACCGACCTGCTCGTGATCGACCGTACTGAGCGTCGCCGCGCCATCGACGAGAGCGAGACCCATCTCGCGTTGCATCGTCGGGTCGGACCGGTGTGGCTCGGGGAGCCCCGCTGCCGCGTTGAAGCCGTCGACCGGCTCCATCAGGTAGAAGCTCGCGCCGAGCACCTCGACATCGGATTCGCCCGCGATGAACCCCGGGTGCGGAACGTCGGTGCCGGCGAGCGCTGCGAGCACTCGAGATTCGCGCCGCATCGTCTCGTCGCTGTTCGCCCGCTTGTGGACCGGCGGGCGCCGCAGCACGTAGTCGCGACCGTCTCGTCGGAAGCGGACCAGCACGTTCTGCGTGCCGCCCGTCAGCAAGGCGACGTCGGTGAGGTCACCGGACCCGAGGTGGTGATCGTCCATCCACTGGCGCAGGCGATCCAGGTCGACGCCGTCGACGGTCTCGTTCGGATTCATGACTGGTCGGTCTGCAGTCAGACGATCAGTGATCGGCCGCCTCGCGCTCGAAGTACGCGGCGTACTTCTCCCGAGCGGCAGCCTTGCGGGCCGGGATGTGAGCGCTCGGCCAGAGCCCGTCGACGGGCTTGTGTTCGCGGAGGACCTGGCGGGCGACGGTGGTCTTGTGGACCTCGGTGGGGCCGTCGGCGAGCGCCATGACCTCGGACGCGATGAGCATGCCGGTGAAGGGCATCTCGTTCGACACGCCGAGTGCGCCGTGCAGATGCATCGCCCGCAGTGCGACGTCGTGGTACACCTTCGGCATCGCGACCTTGACGGCGGAGATGTCTTTGCGGACCTTGCGGTAGTCGTTGTACTTGTCGATGCGCCACGCCGTGCGAAGGACGAGCAGTTTGAACTGCTCGATCTCGATCCACGTGTCGGCGATCTGCTCCTGCACGACGCCGAGCGAGGCGAGCGGGCCGTTGCGAGTCTCACGTGACAGCGCTCGTTCGCACATCATCGCGAACGCTGCTTCGACCTGGGCGATGGTGCGCATCGCGTGGTGGATGCGACCGCCGCCGAGGCGGGTCTGGGCGATGGCGAACGCGGCGCCCGGGTCGCCGAGGAGGTGGTCGTTGCTCACGCGGACGTTGTCGTAGTGCATGTAGGCGTGGCTGCCTTCCGCTTCGGTCTCGTTGCCGATCCCGGTGTTGCGGATGATCTTCACGCCCGGCGTCTCTGCCGGGACGATGAACATCGACATGCCTTCGTACGCGCTCACGTCGGGATTGGTGACCACCATGACGATGAAGAAGCTGGCGAACTTGGCGTTGGACGAGAACCACTTCTCACCGTTGATGACCCACTCGTCGCCATCCTTCACGGCGGTGGTGGTGAACATGGTCGGATCTGCGCCGCCCTGAGGTTCGGTCATCGAGTAGCACGAGCTGATCTTGCCGTCGAGCAGCGGTTGGAGATAGCGCTCCTTCTGGGCGTCGCTGCCGTAGTGGGCGAGGATCTCGGCGTTGCCGCTGTCGGGGGCCTGACAGCCGAACACGGTCGGTGCGAACCGGGACCGTCCGAGGATCTGGTTCATCAGCGCGAGCTTGACCTGTCCGTAGCCGGGGCCGCCGAGTTCGGGGCCGAGGTGACAGGCCCACAGCCCGCGTTCGCGGACCTGTTCTTGCAGCGGGGTGATGAGCTCCAGGCCGGCGGTGTCGGACTTGTCGTAGGGGTCGTCGAGTACGAGGTCGAGAGGCTGCACCTCGTTGGTGACGAACTCGTCCATCCAGTCGAGGTGTTCTTGAAATTCGGGGTCGGTCTCGAAATCCCAGGCCATGGCGTTCTCCAGTCAGTTCGGTCGCTCAGTCAAGCGATCGGTATGTTAACACACCTGTTTCAAAATGGCGACTTGCTGTGTTACGGTTGCCGAATGGACGGCAACGGCGCGAGTGGACGGGACGCACTGATCAGCAGTGCTCGGCATCTCTTCGCCGAGCAGGGCATCGACGCCGTCTCATTACGCGAGGTCGCCCGCGCGGCGGGTCACCGCAACACCAACGCGGTGCAATACCACTTCGGGGATCGCGATGCGCTCGTCGCAGCGGTCGTCGAACCGTTCGAGCACGATGTCGGCGCCCGACGAGCCGCACTCGTCGACGTCCTCGCCTCGGAAGCGGTTCCGCCGATGCGTTCGATCGCCGGTGCGCTGGTGCGCCCATCGGCGGCAATGCTCGAAGCGCCGGAGGGGCGCGCACACCTGCGCATCGTTGCCGAACTGATCGTCGACATGGACCGGTTCAACGCATCGACCGGTGGCGCCGACAACCACCTGGTCGAATGGGATCGTCTGGCCCGTTCGAACATGGCCGACACCACGCTCCCGCTGCACCGTCGCTACGCCGCCATCTCGCTCTGCTTCGGCGAACTCGGACGGCGGGCTGCCACCCGCCGCCGTCCGGATCACCGTCTCTTCGTCAGCGACCTGATCGACCTCGTGACCGGCGTCCTCCTCGCCGACGTGTCCGATGAGACGCGACAACTACTCGACGAGCGAGAACGACAACGCACACAGAAGCAACTCGACACTCCCACCGAAAAGGCAGCACCATGACCGACGAACTCCTGGACTTCACGGGCCAGGTCGCACTCATCACCGGCGGCAGCCGCGGCCTCGGCCGGCAGATGGCCCTCGCCCTCGCCGCCCGAGGCGCCGACGTCGTCGTCACCAGTCGCAACCTCGACGCATGCGTCGAGGTCGCCGGCGAGATCGAGGCGATGGGGAGACAAGCCCTCCCGTACGGGTGCCACGTTGCGGACTGGGATCAGATCGATGGACTCGTCGAGGCGGCCTACGAGCGATTCGGCAAGGTCGACGTCCTGATCAACAACGCCGGCATGTCGCCGCTGTACGACAAGATCAGCGATCTCTCGTCGGAGCTGTTCGACAAGGTGGTCGGGGTCAACCTCAAGGGGCCGTTCCGCTTGATGGCCGTCGTCGGCGAGCGGATGGTCGCCGATGGTGGCGGATCGATCATCAACGTCAGCAGCATCGCGTCCGAGCGTCCCATGCCTGGAGCCGAACCGTACGGTGCCGCCAAAGCCGGGTTGAACGCGCTCACCCGTTCCTTCGCGTTCGCGCTCGGCCCGGCGGTGCGAGTGAACTGCATCCTCGCCGGACCGTTCCTCACCGACATCTCGGATCACTGGGACATGGACGCCTTCGAGAAGGACGCGAAGATCAACCAGGCGCTGCAGCGCGGTGGCGAACCCGACGAGATCGTCGGCGCAGCCCTCTACCTCGCCAGCCGCACCAGCTCGTTCACCACCGGCACGCTCATGCGCGTCGACGGCGGCGGCCGATAGCTCGCGCGGCGGGCCGGTCGGCCTGCTGGCCAAGAGAAACGAACCGAGCGGTGGGCCTCGGCGAGTGCGGTCGAGGCTCGACTGCCGTCGCCGAACCGATCGACGGTCGGCGACGGCGGCCCGAGCGTGCTGGACGGGGGCTGTCAGGAGGTCACGTTCGGGCGGGGACGAGCAGCTCGTCGGTGGTCGCGATGACGTTGTTCGTGGCGGTTGCGGGAATCAGTCGGTGTGCGACGACCGCGGTGACGGCGGTGAGACCGGCTGCGATCCACATGGCGGTTCCCCAGCCGTCGATGAAGCCCTGCTGGGCCGCTGTGATGATCTGTGGCGCGGCGTCGCCGGCTTGGGCGGCTGCGGTGTAGGCGCCGCCGATGCCTTCTTCGACCATGTGGCCGAGTTCGGGGTCGAGGGTGTCGGCGGTTGCGGCGACACCGGATCGGTAGCCGGCGGCGAGCACCGAGCCGATGAGTGCGACGCCGATCGCACCGCCGACCTCGCGGACGGTGTCGTTGAGCGCCGACGCCACGCCCTGCTGGTGGGCGGGGAGTGACTCGGTGATCGCGGTCGTGGACGGCGTCATCGCGACGCCGAGACCGAGGCCGAGCAGGAGCATGCCAGGTAGGACGTCGAGGTAGGCGGGCGATGCGGGGAGCACGGCCAACCACACGAGGGCGCCGGTGACGACGAGCAGGCTGGCGACCATGGTGCGGCGGTAGCCGAAGCGGGCCGAGATGTTCGGTGCGATCGGTGCGGCGGCCATCAGCGTCGCGATCATCGGGATGAGGGCCACCGCGGAGCGGACGGCGCTGAAGCCGAGTACGGCCTGGAGCAGTTGGATCATCACGAGGAACATGCCGACGATCACGGCGAACATCACGGTCAGCGAGAAGGCCCCGGCCGACAGCGTTCGGTTGGAGAACACGCGAACGTCGAGCAGCGGGTTTGCCTCTCGTCGTTCCCAGGCGACGAAGCCGACGAGCGCAGCGATGCCGACCATGAAGCCGGCGACCGTGATCGGCGCGACCCAACCCTGTTCGGGGCCTTCGTGGATGCCCAGCACGATGCCGCCGATGGCGAGTACCGACAGGAACGACCCGATGAGGTCGAAGCGGCCTTCTTGGGCTTCGCGGGTGTCGGGGACCTGGGTGAGCGTGATGACGAGTGCGGCGATCGCGATGCCGATCGGGGCGGCGAACACCCAGGGCCAGGTGACGTTGTCGACCACGAGGGCGGAACTGAGGAGTCCGATCACGCCGCCGCCGCCGGCCACGCCGGTCCAGATCCCGATCGCTCGGCCTCGCTCGTCTGCGGGGAACGCTGCGGTGATCGTGGACAGCGTGGCGGGCATCACGAGCGCGGCGGCCACTCCCATCGCGACTCGCAGTCCGACGAGCACCCACGGGTCGCCGGCGAATGCGGAGGCGAGGTTGATCGCGGCGAAGCTGACGAGGCCGACGACCAGGACGGTTCGGCGACCGATGCGATCGCCGAGCGCGCCGAGCGGTAGCAGGGTGGCGGCCAGGGCGACGGTGAAGCCGTTGATGATCCACAGGAGTTGGCCCTGCGAGGCGCCGAGGTCAGCGGCCAACGCCTGCTGTGCGACGTTGAGTCCGGAGACCGAGACCATGATCGCCAACAGTCCGAGGCAGGTGGCGATCAGGATCCAGCGACGCTGGCTTGCGGAGGTCTCGACGACCTCGACTTCGTGGTGTGACGCCGGGTCGGCGTGGTGGGGGGTGGTTGGGTTCGACATGGGTGGCTTTCGAGAAGGGGAATGCGGCATTCCGGAAATGTGTATTCCGGTAGCATAGACATGGCTGCTTCCGGAAGTCAACACTTCCATAATGCGCTATCGTGTGCACATGGATCCCGCCGCTCCCTCCATCAGCCCGTCCGACGGCCGCGTCGCCGGCGCCGACGACATCGACCGTCGTCCGGCCGCTGTCCGCGGTCGTAAGCGTGACGAAGATCGAACGGGAGCGATCCTCGAAGCTGCCCAAGCCGTGCTGCTCGAGCACGGATTCGACCGATTCCGCATCCAGGACGTCGCAGCTCACGCCGGTTGCGGTACCGGCGCGATCTACCGCCGATGGGCCAGCAAAGAAGACCTCTTGGCCGACGCGATCCGCACCATGCCAGACCCGACGGTCGAAGCGACCGATGACCCCGTCGCCGACCTGCACGCCCTCATCGTCGGCAAGCTCGCCGACATCTGCAGCGAACCCGATCTCGTCTCCGGACTCGTCGCCGCCATGCGCGCGCACCCCGTCATCGACGCCGCCGTGCGCAGCCGCTATACCGTCCCGGTGTTCATCGGCGCGATCGGTCGCATCATCGGACCCGATCACGAGCACACAGACCTGCTCGCCGAACTCGGGCCCGCCCTCGTCTTCCACCGGGCGATCTTCACCCCCGACACCCTCGACCCTCACGCGGTCGCCGACGAAGTGATCGCACTCACCCTCGCCGTACGCGACCAAGGAGTCGTGAGCGACGGCTGATGCCCGCGCCGCCGACTACGGAAGTCGGCAGCGGGAGGCAGCGCGCCTGGCCGGACTGCTTCGCTTCACGTGCAGAGCAGGAGGTAACGCAGCTCCGGATGCGGCAGGAGCGTTCTGTTCGATCCGGTGCGTGCGTTCGTTTCGACGGGCGTCAGAGTCCGATCGACGTCAGGACGGTGTCGAGGACGTACGGCAGGCTGCGGGACGTCTCGTACAGCGTCGCGAACGTCTGGATCGGGTCGTAGCTGACCACATTGCCCGCTTGAACCGCCGGAAGCTGCTGGAACAACGGGTCGTCGAGTAGTTCGTTCACGTCGAACACCGAGAAGTCGTACACGACGATCCAGTCAGCCGGCGCGAGGTCGCCCATGCGCTCCTTCGACAGGTCGGTCGGCACGTCGACGTAGGAGATGCCGATCTCGTCGAGCGCTCGTGCGATTCCGGCACCGTGTTCGGGCGTGTACACCGTGAAGTTGCCATCGCGGCCGTTGGTGATCAGGGCGAGGGTCAATCCGCCGTCGGGGACGCGCTCCGCGATTTCGGCGATCCGTGCCTCGACGTCGGCGATGGCCGCCTCGGCCTCGGCCTCGCGGTCGAGTGCCTCACCGAAGATGCGCACCGGTTCGCGCCAGTCGGCCGGATAGTCGTACGCGACGACCGGAGCGATCGCCGCCATCGTGTCGTTCGACTCCACCGAACCGATCTGACCGACGATCATGTCGGGATCGAACGTGGCGAGTTCTTCGAGGTTCACCTGCGGTCGGTTCAAGAAGCTCTGCACCTCGCCCCAGTACTCTTGGTTCCACGGAGCGAACGACATGTCGCCCGCAGCGTTCACCGGGAAGAACGCCGCAGCCGCGTGCGGCACCACGCCGAGACTCAACAGCGCATCGATGTCGGCAACGCCCGACACGGCGACCACCCGTTCGGGCTGCTCGGCGATCTCGGTGCTGCCGAGTGCATTGTCGACGGTGCGAGGGTACGCCGGCTCGGCCGGCGCGGTGGGCGCCGTGTCGGGGGTGGTGTCGGCCGTCGTCGTCGGAGCGACGGTGCTGTCTGGTGCTGCCGTCGCGTCGGTCGGTTCCGTTGTCGGTGCCGCGTCGTCGGCAATGGTCGTTGCGAGTTGGAAGTCGGGGAGCCCCTGACCGCCGCCGCTGCTGGAGCAGCCGGCCGCGGTGACGATGGCGAGCGTGAGGACGGTGGCGAGGGGGCGATGCACGGGCCGATGATAGGGGTGCTTTACGAATCGCGGCACTATTGCCTACCCTGGGCGCAATGACGCCGGCCCCCTCCAGTGATTCCGGGCCGACGGCGACGTCGTTTCCGATCGATCGTTACTGCGCCGACCGGAGTCGGAGCTGTGGGGAGCCATGCGCGGGTACGCCCGGGCTGGACCGGCGATTTCTCCTGGTCGGTGCTCCCGGACCCTGGCCAGCGGAGGCCGTCGACTACGCCGAGGGCATTCAGGCCGAAGCTGTCGCGGCACGAGCCCGTCTCGTGCTCGTCCGGCATCCGATGCTCACCCGAGCGCACCGGGCGGTGGTCGCCGACGGCGGCATCGACTGGTACGAACGCGCCGACGAGGGAGCGCTCGCGATCGAGTCACCGCTCGACGGGCCGATGCTCGCGGTCTGCACGCACGCCCGGCAGGATCTGTGCTGCGGTCGCTACGGCGCGAGCCTCGTGACGGCGTTGCGTCCGCATCTGCCGGCCACGCTCGAGTGCAGTCATCTCGGCGGTGATCGGTTCGCCCCGAACGGCCTGATGCTCCCCTCCGGCATTCTGCTCGGACGTCTCGATGCCGTGAGTGCGCCCGATCTGGCGTCGACCATCCGGTCGGGGTCGGTCGACCCGAGGATGTTCCGGGGGAGAGGTGGGCAGGCTCCCCACGACGCTGCCGTCGAGGCCGAGATCCGGCGTCACACGGGTGTGCACGACCTCGACGTTCCCGTCCGTGTCGAGTGGGACGAAGCCGAGGCGAGCTTCACCGGCAGGGTGGGCGACGTCGCCGTGAGCGGAACGCTGTCGCCCGGAACTCGCTACTCGGGTCGCCTCACGTGCTCGGCAGAGACCGATGGGTACCGTCACGCGGTCGACGTGACCGTCAGAACGTCGAGTCCGGGCCGAGCTTCGACGCCGGCCGTGTGACGGTGCGGTCGGATCGAACACTCATCGTCGTGCGTCGATCTGCAGGAAGGCCTGCGCCGATTCGATCGTGGCGTCGATGAACGTCGCATCGGTGTCGGTCGCGATGCGCGTGCCGGGAACACTGGCGCGCAGACGCGTCATGGCGATCGTCTGGTCGATCACGTAGCCGATACCCGCTCCGGGGTCCGGCCGACCGATCTCGCTGCGGCGGGCCCACAGCAGATCGAAGACTCGATCGACCATGTGCATCGCACCCTTCTCCTCCTGCGCGGCGATCTCGGGGTCGACGAGGGCCAGTTGGAGGCGCGCCTTGGTGACCCCCTCCGCCTGGCGCATCCCGCGCAGCGAGAACTCGGCGAATCCACGAAGCACGTCCAGGAACGACGCGCCGACCCAGCGCTCGGGGTCGGTGGCGTCGTCGGTCGTGACGATCCACTCGGCGACGAATCGGTCGACCATCGCATGGATGAGCGCCTGCTTGTTCGTGAAGTGGAAGTAGACCGACCCGACCGACACGCCCGCACGTTCGGCGATGGCGTTGACGCTGAGCGCGTCGATCGTCGAAGTGCCCAGCTCCGCCTCGACGGCATCGAGCAAGGCGGCCTGTGTCTGCTTGCTTCGATCCTGCTGCGTCTCGCGCGCCCACCGCAGGTCGGCGATCCACGGAGACCGTGGCTTATCGCTCGTGCCAGAGGTGCGCATCTCACCGAGGGTAGCCACAACTTGAACCCAAATTCAGTTTCGGGTATCGTCCCGCGCCGATCCTGAACCGTGCACCGAAAGGCCCACACCATGACCGACATCGATGCGAGCCTGGAGAACGCGGCGACCGCGTTCGTCGAGGGGGTGCAGTACACCGACGCCGAGCAGTGGCATGCGAGCGCGGCCAAGATCCGCGCGGAGGATCCGGTGCACTGGCTGGAACACGACGACTTCAACCCCTTCTGGGTGGTGTCGAAGCACGCCGACGTGATGAACGTCGAGCGTCATTCCAACGTCGAGTTCCTCGCCAACCCGAGAGGGATCCTCACTACCAAGGCCGGCGACGCTCAGCGGGAGGCCGAAGGAGGCCACCGCATCAAGTCGCTCGTGGTGATGGACGGCGACGAGCACAAGTCGATCCGCGACCTCGCTGCGAGCTGGTTTCGGCCGAGCAACCTTCGCAAGATGGAGAGCCGCCTCGACGAGCTCACCGCGCGGGCGATCGCCAAGCTCGAAGCTGCCGATGGTGAGATCGACTTCGCCACCGAGGTCGCGATGGAGTATCCGCTGCAGGTGATCCTGGCGATGATGGGCCTGCCCGAGAGCGACTACCCGCGGATGCTCAAGCTCACGCAAGAGCTGTTCGGCGCCGAGGACCCCGAGCTCGGGCGCAACGCCGACGACGTCGCGGCGGGGCTCGAGGAGACGGTCATGGAGTACTTCGCGTACTTCACCGCTATCACCGAGGACCGCAAGGCCAATCCCACCGACGACTTCTGCTCGGTCGTGGCCAACGCCGAGATCGATGGTGAGCCCATCGGCGTCATGGAGCAGCTCGGCCTCTACGTGATCCTGGCCACGGCGGGGCACGACACGACCTCGCACTCGATGACCGGTGGCCTCCACGCGCTCATCGAGCATCCCGAGCAGCTCGCCCGCCTGCAGGACGACCCCGGCCTGTTGGACAACACGGTCGACGAGATCGTGCGGTGGACGTCGCCGGTCAAGCACTTCATGCGCACGGCCACCTGTGACTACCCGCTCGGCGGCAAGACCATCCGGGAAGGTGAAGACGTGTTCTTGTCGTACTGGTCGGCGAACTTCGACGAGGACGTCTTCGAGAATCCGTGGTCGTTCGACGTCGGACGCAAGCCGAACAGCCAGATCGGCTTCGGGTTCGGGGCGCACTACTGCCTCGGAGCGATCCTGGCGAAGATGGAGATCAAGAACCTGTTCGCTGCCCTGGCGCCGCGCATCAAGTCGATCGAACTCGCGGACGGTGCTGCGCTCAGCCGCTCGGCATTCGTGAGCGGCTACAAGCACCTGCCGATCCGCTACGAGCTCACCTGAGCGAGCCGGGCTCGGCTCCGGGTTCGACGTGCGTACGCTCCGACCTCATGGCATCCGAGTCGAGAACGTCGAAGCATCGTGGACCCGACGAGATGACGGGCCGACCATGAGCGACTCGTCCGTCGCGCGTCCGCACGTCGTGATCGTCGGCTGCGGATTCGGTGGCCTGGCCGCTGCCCAGTCGCTCGCCGACACCGAGGTCGACATCACGGTCGTCGATCGAGCGAATCACCACACGTTCCAACCGCTGCTGTACCAGGTGGCGACGGCCGGATTGAACCCGTCCGACATCGCTCAGCCGATTCGTCACATTCTCCGCAAGCAGGCCAACGCGGCGGTGCTCCTCGACGAGGTGGTGTCGGTCGATCTCGACTCGCGGACGATTCAGACGCCCGACCGCAGCATCTCCTTCGACTACCTCGTGCTCGCCACCGGGGCCACGCACTCCTACTTCGGTCACGACGAGTGGGCGGTCCACGCGCCCGGCCTGAAGTCGATCGACGACGCGCTCGACATCCGGCGGCGGATCTTGCTCGCGTTCGAACGGGCCGAGGCGGCCGACGACCCGGCCGAACGAGAGCGTCAGATGACGTTCGTCGTGGTCGGCGCCGGACCGACCGGAGTCGAACTCGCCGGAGCCGTCAAGGAGATCGCGACGAGAACGTTGCGCAGCGACTTCCGATCCATCGACACGACGACCAGCAAGGTCGTGCTCGTCGAAGCCAGCGACCGAGTGCTCGGCGCGTTCCCCGAGAAGCTCTCCAGCTCGGCCGAGCGCCAGCTCGTGAAGCTCGGGATCGATGTCAGGACGTCGACGCCGGTGACCGACATCGACGAGCACGGCGTCACCACCTCGGCCGGGACGATTCCGGCGGCAACGGTGCTCTGGGGTGCGGGCGTGGCTGCCTCACCACTGGGCCGTGACGTCACCAGCGGCACCGATCGCGCCGGACGCGTCGAGGTCACGGGCCAACTGACCGTCGCCGATCATTCGAACGTGTTCGTGATCGGAGACCTCGCGCACGCCGTCGTCGACGGCCGACCGGTGCCGGGCGTCGCTCCTGCCGCACAGCAAGGTGGCCGACACGTCGCCCGCTGCATTCGGGCCGACCTCGCCGACGAGCCGCGCCCGACGTTCGCGTACGTCGACAAGGGATCGTTGGCCACGATCGGTCGCTCGAAAGCAGTGGCCGACCTCGGCCCGAAGCTGCGGTTCGGTGGGTACCTCGCCTGGCTGATCTGGTGGCTCGTGCACATCTGGTCACTCGTCGACTTCCGTTCGAAGCTGCGAGCGATGTCGGGATGGGGATGGCAGTACTGGACAGGCCGCAGAAACGCCCGGCTGATCACCGGACTGCGGAGCTCGCGCCCGATGGCCCGCCGTTCGGGCGGCTGACCACCAGGCGACGGGTCGGGCGGCGGCAGCGGATCGTCAGTCGTAGCCGAGGATCTCGGTGTGGCCGTCGTGTTCGTGGGTGATCGTGAACCTCTCGGTCGCCAGGTCGGCGTCGAGCAGTGCGACGGTCGAGCCGTTCTGCCAGCGCAGCTGCAGTCGAGTGTCGTCGGTCGGCACGACCTCGAAGCGGCCGTCGAACGCGGGGGACGCGTTGCGGAGACGGATCATCTCCAGTTGGTCGAGGACGATCGGCCGAGCGAGGCCGGCTTCGACGTCGGCGGCGCTCAGGTTGGTGCGGTTGATCTCCTTGTGGCCGTCGGCGCCTGCACGATCGGCGGCCTCGACGTCGTTGGCGCCGGCGAACAGATCGAGGTACCAGACCTGTGGGGTGCCGGGCACGAACAGTTGGATCGCGCGTGCGAGGCGCAGCCTGGCGTCGCTCTCGCCGAGCGCGCTGAAGAAGGTGGCGTTGACCTGGTAGTAGGAGACCTTCGTGCCGTCGGCGCCGTAGAGGTTCTTCACTCTGCCGCCTCGCTCCAGGAGCCGTGAGATCATCGCCTCGATCGTCGCGTCGGGCAGCAAGCCCTGACCGGTCGGACCGCCCTTGAGGTCGATCACCGGAATGCCGTCGTGGCAACCGAGCATGTTGACGGTGGCGATGTCGCGCTCGATGATCTCGTCGATCCAGCGAAGAAGATGCGTGTTGCTCGCCGAATCGATCGCATCGATGACGAGCCCGGGGAAGAAGAAGTCGTAGACGGGGTAGTCGCGATCCGACAGTTCCTCGTGGATCTTGGTGCCGTACTCGCCGTGGATCTCGGGAAGCAGGACGAGGCCGTTCTCTTCGGAGATGGTCCGGAGCCGGTCGAGGTGGTCCCACGTGCCGGGGGTATTGAAGAAGTTGGTGTCACCGACCGCCTTGTGGAGGTACGCGAAGGCGTCGAGGCGCACGATCTTGGCGCCGTATCGGGCCAGCTTCTCGAACGTCTCGCGGTAGAACGTCCAGACCCGAGGTGACTCGGCGTTGAGGTCCATCTGGCCGAGGTAGGAGCGCTCGCCGTCGATGGTCTCGACCCGTTGGTAGAAGGTGTTCCAGTAGAACCGGTCGGAGCCGTCGGGGAACCGAACCTGCAGGATGGGCAGGCCGGGCTTGCGCATGAACAACCGGTCGAGGTGCTCGGGAGACGGGACGACGTGTCCGTCTGCGTGGAGTTCGCCTTCACCCTCCCAGAACTCGTTCCAGTCGATGAAGAAGTCGCGGAACGCAGAGTCGTCACCGTGCTTCAGCAGGTCCTGGAACTGCGGGGATCCGACCGAGAGGTGGTTGAGCACCATGTCGAACTTGAGCATGATCCCGAGTTCGTCGAGCGCCGCGAGGTCTTCGGCTGACGCGAGGTCGGAGTTCAGGTCGTAGTCGATGATCGAGAATCCTCGGTCGAGGTCGCTGTTGAAGATCGAGGGGAGCACGTAGAACAGACCGAACGCGTCGGTGAACTCGGGTCGCTGGAGCATCCGCACCGTGCCCGCGAGATCGCCGTCGATGCTGTCCGGGTACGCGTTGAGCATCACGCGGTTCGGGAGGCTGGCCTTCATGCCCGCGTGCGTCACGAGACCGGGATCACGTCGTAGTCGCGGGTGATGACGAAGTCGGCGAGTTGGCGGTGGCCGGCGATGATCTTGTGCTCGAGCTCGAGGACGTTCTCGATGAACGGATCGCCGACCTCGCTGCCGCGGTTGCGCTTCTGGCGGTGCTCGAGCGTGTCGAGTCGGTTGCGGGCGATGAACACTCGCGTGTCGACGTGCTTGAGCAGCGAGGTGTACGTGCCTTCGGCGATGACGACCTCGACGCCACGGAGGTCGATGGTCTCCTCCTCGACGGAGTTCGCGTCGTAGTCGATCAGCGGTTTGACGATCTCGTCGGCGCCTTCCAGGGCGTCGACCAGGTTCTGTTCGAGCAGATCGAGACGAACTTCGACGTGCGGGCCGAGCCAGGTGTCGTCGTCACGCCGCTTCGCGTCGTTCGACTTCGGAGGTAGGACGAAGTAGTCGTCCTGCCCGAGCAAGACCGCGGTGAGGTCGTGCGCTGCGAGTTCGTCGGCGATCGCTTTTCCGGTCTCGGACTTCCCGCTCCCGGATTCACCGGCGACCGTGATGACGTAGCGGCTCGGCGCATTCGTGATCGCATCGATGAGGTCGGGAACGATCGCCTGGGCTGCTCGGACGTGGTGCTCCTCGACCACGATGACGTCGCCTTTCATGATTGATGATCCCTTCGAGAGTCGCTGGTGTTCAGGAGTGGGTTTTCAGGGGCGAATGGTCACGAGACGACGAGATCGGAGACGACGAGCGAGCCGTCGGCGCGCACTGCCACTCGGCGAGGGGCGGTGAGGTCGCCGACGAAGGCGCCTGCCTCGTCCGCCCGGTTCCACGCCATGAAGTGAACCGTGTCGTCGCTGGTGCGGTGGATGCGGCCAGCGTAGGTGGATCCGAGCGCGTCGGCCTCGAGGACGCCATCGCCGATCATGGAGAACGGCCCGAACGGGGAGTCGCCGACGAGGTAGTACGTCCCGGTGCCAGGCCCGTCGGACCGGCGCTGCGGGCTCTGCGTCTCGACGTCGCTGCAGAAGACGAGATACCACCGGTCGTCGATCTCGATCAGCTGGGGTACCTCCAGTTGGCCGAACCCCGACGGCATCTCGATCGGCGGCAGCACCTCCCAGTCCGTCAAGTCGTCGGACAGCCGTGCACGGCCGATCACGCCGCGGTCGAACCGCTCGCCCCGCTTCGATCGTGCCGTGACGAACACGTCCATCTGACCGGTCGCGGGGTCGGGAAGGAGCCACGGGTCTCGCCATGCTTCGTCGTGCCACAGCTCGTCGGACAGCTTCTCGTAGAACTCGGGATCGGCCTCGATGATCGGATGCGGGCGGCGAGTCCAGTGGTGGAGGTCGTGGGACGTCGCCACACCGATGCGCTGCACCAGCCCGTCCTCGGCGTGGGAGGTACCGGTGTACATCATCAGCCACGCGTCGCCGTGTCGAACCACGCTCCCCGTCCAGGTCGACTTGTCGTCCCAGGCATCGACGTCGGCGGGGCCCAGCGCGTCCTGCACGACGGTCCAGGTGTGGAGATCGGTGGAGATCGCATGGCCGATCGAGGCGTTCCAATGTCGCAGATCGGGGTCGCCGAGCGACTTCGGCGCCTTGAGAAAGAAGACGTGGTGTTCGGCGCCGTCGGTGACGAGCCAGAAATCCCAGATCCAGTGGTCGTCGAGTTTGAGAGTCATTGGTCAACCTTGTTCGGAAGCGGAATGGTCATCGAGGGGAACGAGTTGTTGCGCGGGCGGCAGTTTGGTGGCATCGCCGCAGGCAGTGACGGTCGACACGCGTCGCAGCGTGAGTGTAATCGATTACATCGACCACGCAAAGTAATAATTCGACTTGACAAGCGTCACGTGAACCTGCAATGTAATCGATTACATTCTCGAAGTCGTCAACGCAGTTGTGGGCGAAGCGGGGATGCATCACACCAACAAAGATCCCATAGGGGGAAACCATGAGATCCACGAAGCTTTTCCGCGTTGCAGCCGTCACGGCGTGCTTGGGGCTCGTCGCCGCTGCGTGTGGCAGCGACGACGACAGCTCCGCCGGCGACACGACCGCCGCCTCTGCCGACTCCACCGGCACCGACGAGCCCGCCAACTCGGGCGAGACCGTCGGCATCACGATTCTCGGCACGCTCAAGGCCGAGATCGAGGAACCGTTCGCAGAAGCGGTCGAGGCCTACAACGCCTCGCAGAGTGCCTACGAGCTCGAGAGCCTGCCGCTCGGCGGCGGTGAGTTCCTGCAGACCGCCACCGGCCTGTACTCGAGCGGCAACGCTCCGACCATCATGGTCATGCAGCAGGAGATCCCCGAGTTCCAAGATCGGCTGCTCGACCTGGCCGGCACCGCTGCGATCGAGGCCGCACTTCCGGGCACCCTCGACCTGGCCACGCTCGACGACGGCCGCATCGTCGGCGCCCCGCAGACCATCGAGGCGTACGGCCTGCTCTACAACCAGGCGGTGCTCGACGAAGCCGTGGGTGGCACCTTCGACCCCGCGTCGATCGCCACGCGATCCGATCTCGCCGCACTCTTCGAGCAGATCGATGCACTCGACAGCACCCAGGCGGCCATCCAGGTGTCGCCGATGGACTGGTCGCTCGGCGCCCACCTCACCAACTCGATGTATGCGGCCCAGTCGGCCGATCGCGGGGAGCGCCTCGCGTTCATGGACGAACTCAAAGCCGGCTCGGTCACGCTCACCGACGATCCGGTGTTCACCGGCTGGCTCGACACCGTCGACCTGATGCTCGAGTACAACCAGTTGAAGTCGTCGCCGCTCGACGGTGACTACGACCCAGCGGTGCTCGCTCTGTCGAGCGGCGAGGTCGGATTCTGGTTCATGGGCAACTGGGCGGTTCCGAACCTCCTGGAGGCGGCTCCGGACGGCTCGTTCGGCATCCTGCCGCTCCCGGTCAGCGATGATCCCGCCGACTACGGCAACACGCAGGTCGCCGTCGGCGTGCCGGCGTACATCGTGGTCGACGCCGAACAGTCCAGCGCCGAGCAGCAGGCGGGCGCGATCGACTTCATCAACTGGCTCACCACCACCGATGAGGGCAAGGTCTTCTACAGCGAGAAGTTCGAGTTCCTGCCGGCGTATGCCGACATGGCTGACCCGACGGCGTCGATGAACCAGCAGATCGTCGACTACGCCTCGAGCGGTGCAACGCTCGAATGGATGAACAGCGTGTACCCGATCGACGGGTGGCCGACGTTCGGTGCGTCGATGCAGAAGTACATCTCGGGCAACATCGACCGCGACGGCCTCGCCGGCGAGTTCCAGGACTACTGGACAACGGTCGAATGATCACGACGTTCACCTGACCTCGTCGGGTGAACGATCATGGGGCTCTCGGGCCGACCTCTCGCAGGTCGGCCCGAGCGCCCGAATGACAACTCGAGGACACGGAAGGGGAGTGTTGTGGCAGATCCGATCATCGCCGATGCGGTGGACGACGTCGCCGACGCGGGCGCTGCGAGCAAGAAGAGCAGCCGCAGTAAGTCGCCGACAGCGCACATCTACAGCAAGGAAGCCGGAGCGAGACCGCTCTCCGGGTTCCTCAAGTTCGCGGCGATCCCGACCTTCGCCTTCCTTGTCGTGGTCGTGCTGCCGTTTCTCGTCGGCGTGGTCCTGTCGTTCACGAACTGGAACGGCATCGACTCGGTGACGTCGGGGGACTACGAGTACACCGGTATCGAGAATTACAGCGATGCGCTCGGTGACGAAGCGTTCCGAGCCACGATGACTCGAACGTTCGTCTACGTCCTCGGCGTCGTCGTCTTCTCCAACCTGATCGCCTTCGGCCTCGCGCTGCTCGTCACGTCGAAGCTGAGAGCCCAGAACTTCTTCCGAGCGGTGTTCTTCACGCCGAATCTCATCGGCGGCGTCATCCTCGGGTTCATCTGGGTCTTCGTGTTCCGCCAGATGTTCACCTGGGTCGGTGAGTCGACCGGCATCGGCTTCCTCGAACAATCGTGGCTGGTCGACGAGAAGAAGGGGCTCGCCGCCCTCGTCATCGTGACGGTCTGGCAACTCTCCGGCTACCTCATGCTCATCTACATCGCCGGACTGGTGTCGATATCGAGCGACGTCATCGAAGCCTCGACGGTCGATGGTGCCAAGCCGTGGCAGCAACTCTTCTACGTGAAGCTGCCCCTCATCGTCCCCTCGATCACGGTCGGCGTGTTCCTGGCGTTGAGAAACGCCTTCCTCGCATTCGATGTCAACCTGACGCTGACCAACGGCGGACCGTTCCGGTCGACCGAGTTGCTGCCGCTCAACATCTTCCTCGAGGCGTTCCGCTTCCAGAACTTCGAGACCGGTCAAGCCAAGGCGGTCATCCTCTTCCTGATCATCGCCGTCATCGCGGTGATCCAAGTTGCCGTCTCTCGTAGATTCGAGCACAGCGAATGAAGCAGCGTTTCCTCTCCGTCCGATTCCTCCTCACCGCGGTGGTCGCACTCTTCTGGGTCTTCCCGTTCGTGCTGCTCGTCCTCAACTCGTTCAAGACGAAGTCCGAGATCGTCGGAAGTCCGTTGTCGCTCCCGGAGAGCTTCGGTACCGAGAACTTCGAGACGGCGTTCGACCGGATGAGTTTCGTGTCCGCGGTGACGAACTCGCTCGTCATCACCGTGGGCGCTGGCGTGTTGCTGGTGATCTTCCCGGCGATGTTCGGGTACTACCTCGCCCGGTTCGACTACCGCAGCAATCGCTTGCTGCTGGCGTTGATCATCGCGTCGATGATCATCCCGTTCCAGGCGCTGATGATCCCGTTCGTGAGCATCTACGGCCAGTTGGAACTGCTGAACAGCCGCGGATATCTCATCTTGTTCTACCTCGGCTTCGGTACGTCGCTGTCGACCTTCTTGTACCACGGCTACATCAAGAGTGTGCCGATCGCGATCGAAGAAGCAGCGATCATCGACGGCGCCACGAGGTTCCAGGTGTTCTGGAAGGTGGTGTTCCCGATGCTGAAGCCGATCACGGCCACGGTGATCGTGTTGAACGGCCTGTGGATCTGGAACGACTATCTGCTCCCGTCGCTCGTGCTGCAATCGGGATCGCGTACGCTGCCCTTGGAAACGGTGACGTTCTTCGGGCAGTTCACGACCGAGCTCGGACTGGCCATGGCCGGGGTCCTGCTGGCCACCCTTCCGATCCTGCTCTTCTATCTCGTCATGCAACGACACATCGTTTCGGGTATCTCCAGCGGCTCGGTGAAGTAGATGCAACGCACTCGTCCCGTCACGATGGAGGCTGTCGCTCGGCACGCGAACGTGTCGATCGCCACGGTGTCGCGTGCGCTCAAGCTCGACCCGTCGGTCGCCGAGGGGACGCGCAGCCGTGTGCTGGAGGCGGCGACCGAGTTGGGTTACGTCATGCAGCGCCAGGCGCGGGCGCTCCGTCTGCAGCGAACCGGGCTCGTCGCGGTGCACGTTCCCTTCGTCGACCCCGGGAGTACGAGCTCCCTGACGAATCCGTTTCTGCTGGAGTTCCTGGCGACGGTCGGAAGCGCGCTCGGGAACGCCGACCTCGACATGCTCGTCTCGCACTCGAAGTCGGTCGACCTGTCGCTGCATCGGTCTGGCCTCGTCGACGGTTACATCCAGCTCGGCTTCGGCCTCGACGACTCCGTGCTCGTCGAAGCGGCGGAGGCCGGAATTCCCCTCGCCGTGTGGATGCCGCCGGCCACCGACCGGGCGTACTGCGCCGTCGGGGTCGACAACGTGAAGCTGGCCCGCGAGGCCACAGCGCATCTCATCGCCGGAGGCCGCCGTCGGATCGCGTTGATCTCGGGCGATCTCGACGACCCTCGATCCGAGGGCTTCCAGCGGTATCAGGGCTACTGCGACGCACTGCGAGAGGCCGACATCGCCGTCGACGACTCCATCGTCGTGAGCGCCAGCGATGCGGTCCAGAACGTGTCTGCCGCTGCCGCCGTCGGAGAGATTCTCGACGCCGATCGGGCCATCGACGGTGTCTTCGTGGCGTACAGCGACGCAGTCGCGATGGCGGCACAGCACGAGTTCTTCAGGCAAGGTATCTCGGTGCCGGATGATGTCGCGATGGTCGGCTTCGACAACATCCAGATGGCGCAGTATGCGCGATCGCCGCTCACCACGATCGACCAGGGACTCGCCGACGGCATCGGCGTGCTGATCGACAAGCTCAACCGCCAGATCGCCGGCGAGACCGTCACGTCGCAACATGTCGACGGACGGATCGTGATCAGGGAATCGTGCGGTGCTCGGTCGACGGCGACTGCCGACGCCTGACGACTCGCCGCTCACCGCGTGTCTCACACACTCACTGGATGCGTCATCCGACGCCTGACCAAGAAGGAGCCATGACGATGGCAACCGTGCAACTCAATGGGATCGACAAGATCTACGAGAACGGCTATCACGCCATCCACGACCTCGACCTCGAGATCGCCGACAAGGAGTTCCTGGTGTTGGTGGGGCCGTCGGGTTGCGGTAAGTCGACGGCGTTGCGGATGATCGCGGGGCTCGAGTCGATCTCGGGTGGCGAGATGAAGATCGGCGACAAGGTCGTCAACGACGTGGAGCCGAAGGACCGCGACATCGCCATGGTGTTCCAGAACTATGCGCTCTATCCGCACATGACGGTGTACGACAACATCGGTTTTGCGTTGAAGTTGGCGAAGGTGCCCAAGGACGAGATCGATCGTCGTGTGCGGCATGCGTCGAAGATCCTCGAGCTCGACGCGAATCTCGATCGTAAGCCCGGCCAGTTGTCGGGCGGTCAGCGTCAGCGTGTGGCGATGGGTCGGGCGATCGTGCGTCAGCCGGCGGCGTTCTTGATGGATGAGCCGTTGTCGAACCTCGATGCGAAGTTGCGTGTGCAGATGCGTGCCGAGATCGCGGCGTTGCAGCGTGAGCTCGCGGTCACCACCGTGTACGTCACCCACGACCAGGTCGAAGCGATGACGATGGGCGACCGAGTGGCGGTGCTCAAGGACGGTTACCTCCAGCAGGTCGACACGCCGCAGAACCTCTACGACCGCCCCGACAACGTCTTCGTCGCTGCGTTCATCGGGTCGCCCTCGATGAACCTGTACGAAGCAACGATCGACATGGCCGACGACGGCAGCGGCGTGGTTCGCATCGGCAGCCAGAGCCTCACGATCGGCGACGAGGTGTTCGGCGCGCGGCCAGCGCTGAGAAACCACCTCGGCAACGTCATCATCGGTATCCGGCCCGAGGACTTCGAGGATGCATCGATGGTGTCGCACGACGTGACCGGCCGAACGCTCGAGTCGACGGTGTCGCTCACCGAGGCGCTCGGTTCGGAGATCATGGTGCACTTCAACATCGACGCCCGCACGGTCGACTCCGGCGACCCCGACGCCGTCGAAGAGTCCGACAGCGGATCGAACGCCGTCGGTCGCTTCAACCCGCGGTCTCGGGCCCGGATGCGTGACGAGGTGGCGGTCGCCGTGGCAACGGAGAACATGCACTTCTTCGATCCATCGACGCGCCTCTCCATCTGGTCCTGACGCCGTCGGATCGGTCGAAACGCCGCCCTCGATCGGGTGCTCCGACGGTGCCGCGAGTGCTCGTGCCACCGGCTCGACGGGTTTGATCGCGCCTCATCCGGGTACTGATCTGTCATGGACACACTTTCCGCCGACACACTCTCGAACAAGCTTGGCGGCGTTGCAGACGCTGTCAGATCAACCGTCGACACGATCGACGTGAGCAGCATTGACCTGTCGAACGTGATCGATTCGGTCGAGGGAGCTGGCTCGTCCGTCGTCGACGCCGCCACCGATCTCGCCGATGCCGCTGGCACCGCGACCGTCGTCAGTGGACGCTTCGTCGCTCGCACCGCTCGCCGAAGCGGTCGTTTCGTGGCCAGCCATCCCAAGGGAGCGCTCGTTTCGGTGCTCATGATCCTCGGACTCGCCGGTGCCCTCACGTGGTACCGCGGCCGCGACGCTGCGCCCAGTGCGCAGACCGACCTGAAGGTGGCGGCGTGAAGTTCTTGAAGGGTCTCGTGATGGGTGGCGTGCTCGGCTTTGCCGTGGGCGCCGGACTCAGCGAGAAGCAGCGGGCACAGATCACCTCGAGCGTGAAGAGCAAGACCAAACCGGTCGTCGACGAGGTGAAGAGCAACATCGGTCAGGTGGCCGACACCGCCGTGAGCGAAGTCACCGGCAAGATCGACGACGTCGGCGACGCAGCCGCCGATCGCATCAGCACCACCGGCTGAGCCACGACCGGACGAGCAGCCACGAACCGCCGACGCGGAGCCACCGTGAGTGCGAGACACCAGACGGGTCGCCATGAGTGACCTCGGCGTCTGGGAGATCGTGCTGCGGCTCGGCGTCGGCGCACTGCTCGGAGGAGCGGTGGGTCTCGAGCGCGAGTACGCCGGCCAGGACGCGGGCTTTCGCACGCACCTGCTGCTCAGCGTCGGCGCCGCCCTCTTCGGTGTCATCTCGGTCGGGGCGTTCGACGACTTCATCACCGACGGCGGCTCGAACAACGTCACCGTCGACGTGTCTCGCATCGCCTCGTATGTGGCGCCGGGCGTCGGGTTCATCGGTGGCGGAGCCATCCTCAAACACCGAGGCACGGTGCGCGGCATCACGACCGCGACGTCGCTCTGGACCGCTGCCGCCGTCGGACTGGCGAGCGGCGTCGGGTTCTGGATCGCCGCAGCCGTCGCGACGACCATCGCGCTCGTCGCCCTCGCCGTGCTCAAGCCGCTCTCGAACTGGGTCGATGCTCGACGCCACGCTCCGGCCACATTGGTCGTCGAGGTCAACCCGTCAGGTGACGGTGCGGCGGTGCTCTCCGAGATCCAGACGCTCGCGCTTCCGCCGATCAAGGTCACACGACTGACCCCCGACGAGGGCGGGTCGCTCACACTGGCGATCGAGTTCTGGACGCGCCCGGCGCAACCGGTGATCGATCAGCTCAACGCAATGCTCGCGACGGGGCGCGGCGACATCGCCGACGTCTCCTTCATCGCCTGAACGCAAGGAGCGAGGCCTCCGCAACGGAACCTGCGTCACGCATCAAATCACTGGAACCGGGTACCGCTTCGGAATCCGAGTTCAACATCGAACGCCGCAACTGCGGCCCAACAGATTGGAGTCGAAACAACATGAGCAACAACACCTCAGCTGAACCACTGAACGGCAAGACGATCGCGTTCGTCACTGCGAACGAGGGAGTCGAGCAGGTCGAGTTGACCAAGCCGTGGGATGCCATCGAGCAAGCGGGCGGGACGCCCGTGCTGGTGGCGATCGAGACGGGCGACGTACAGGGTTTCGATCACCTCGACAAAGCCGACGTGTTCCAAGCGACCGTCGCGACCAGCGACGCCGACGTGCGTGACTACGACGCGTTGGTGCTCCCCGGTGGGGTTGCGAACCCGGACGCGTTGCGGATGGACGAGGCGGCGCTTCGCTTCATCACGTCGTTCTTCGACGCCGGTAAACCGGTCGCTGCCATCTGCCACGCCCCGTGGACCCTGGTGGAGGCGGGCCTGGTCGACGGACGTCGTCTCACGAGTTGGTCCAGCTTGCGCACCGACATCGAGAACGCAGGCGGTGAGTGGGTCGACGAAGAGGTCGTCGTGTGTACGCACGGTTCGAACTCGCTGATCACGAGTCGAAACCCCGACGATCTGCCGGCGTTCAACACGAAGATCGTGTCGGTGTTCTCGTCCGCCGACTCCTGAACACTCGCTCGCAGGCGAGCCGGAGGTGCCGGATGGCGCCGACGGCGTCAGGCGTCGTCGGCACGCGGCGGTCGACCGTCGCCGCCGAGGAGATCGGGATCCATGACCTCGGCGTCGGGGCCGGCGGGACGGTCGGCCCCGTCGTAGAGCTCGTCCGACGTCGTGGTCGGCGGCGCATCGGAATGCCCAGCCGTGCGCTCCGGATGCCGCTTCGTCGCCATGAACCACACGATGGCCGCACCGGCGACGATCACCGTCAGCACGATGACGACAGCGCTCGCGCCGGTCACGACAGCTCGACGTGGCGGTCGATGGGTCGATGGCGATGTTGCATGTCACGCTCCTGTCTGGTCGGTCGGTGACCGGACGGTTTGTCTCTGAGACAAACCGTCCGGTGCGGATCACCTCGTGGACGTACCCGGAAGCTGTCGGTTTCATTCGATCGATCAAAACGTGCCGGGCGGGGTACTCACCGGTCATGCGTTTCCCCCCGCGCCGTCACCAACCCGCCCCGACGATGTCGCACATCGCCGTCGTGGTTCCCGCCAGAGATGAAGCAGCATCGATCGGCGACTGCCTCGACAGCATCAACATCGCCCGCTCACAGCTCCCCGCCGACGTGCGGTCGACCGTGGTCGTCGTCGCCGACCGATGCCGGGACGACACCGTGCGGCGAGCGCTCGATCGACTCGCCGGTCGCGCTGGCGATGTCGTCATCGAGACCGATCGCGGCAACGCCGGGGCGGCGCGTCAATTCGGTGCTCGCTGTGTGCTGTCCGATCTCGTCGACGATCCGAGTCGCGTGTGGATGGCCAACACCGACGCCGACACCACGGTCGACCCCGACTGGTTGACGAGGCAACTCGAACTCGCCGCCCGCGGTGTGGTCGCCGTCGCCGGCATCGTCCGACTGCGCTACGAATCGACCAGCCTCGCGCTGGTCGAGTCGTTCGAGCGTTCGTACGAACGAGGCGACGACGGCTCCCATCCTCACGTGCACGGCGCGAACCTCGGCTTCCGAGCCGACGCCTTCCTGGCGGTCGGAGAGTGGAACGCGCTGGCGACCGGGGAAGATCACGACCTGTGGAACCGCCTCCGGCTCTTCGGGCCGGTCGAGTCGACGACGTCGTTGTGCGTCACGACGAGCGCACGGATCCGAGGCCGAGCTCCGAACGGCTTTGCCGCCAACCTCGCTGCACTCGACGCGTCGATCGAGCCGGTTGCATGACGACGAGCTCGATGTCGACGCTGGCAGATCGTTGGTCGACCACGCTGGCCGCAGCGCGCCCGTGGACGCCACCCGCTCGCCGCACCGTCGTTGTCGCACCGCACCCCGACGACGAGTCACTCTCGTCGGGCGGGCTCATCGCAACGCAGCGCGCCCGCGGGCTCGACGTGATCGTGGTCGCGGTCACCGACGGCGACGCGGCGTACGACCCTGCAGGCGACCCCGCATTGGCAGCGACCCGACGATCGGAGCAACGTGCAGCGCTTCGCGAGTTGAACGTGGCGCCGTCGGCGACCCACCGACTCGGGTTGCCCGACGGCCGGGTGTCGGAACACGAGTCGGCGCTCGTCGACGCCCTACTCGACATCGTCCGACCCGACGATCTCGTCGTGACGACTTGGACGAACGACGGACACCCGGACCACGAGGCGTGTGGACGTGCAGCACTGGCGGTGGCGGACGCGCGGTCGGCAACGCTCGTGTTCTCGCTGTTCTGGACGTGGCACTGGCGTTCGAGCGACGTGTTCGACGGCTGCGAGCTCGTCGCGTTGGATCTCGGCCCCTCGGCGGCAGCGGCCAAACGCGACGCCATCCGCTGTCACGTCAGCCAGTTCCAGGCGGGTGACGGGGTCGCGCCGATTCTCGACGAATCCACGGTCGAGCCGGCCGAGTGGCTAGCGGAGTACTTCGTCTCGGCGAACGTCGAACGCAGCGACCGGCGCGAGGTGGGATCGTGACCGTGAACGGGAACAGCGTCGACACCGTGCGAGAACTGCTCGCCTCGGGACGACTCGACCTGCCACACCCCGGTTGCGGCGCCACCGCCGATCGCCATCGTGCGCTGAGCGGGATCGCTCGCACGATGCCCGTCGGTGTCGCCCGCTTGGCCGAGGCGCACTGCGACGCGATGTCGATCCTGCACGAGGCGGGCACCGCGCCGGTCGGCGGTGCGTTGTACGGCGTGTGGGCATCTGCCGGGACGGCGTCGCTGAGCGGCGACCGGGCGTCGCTCAGCGGAACGTCGCCCTTCTGCAGCGGCCTGGGCATCGTCGACCGAGCGCTCGTGTCGGTGTCGGACGCGACCGGACGTCCGCTGCTCATCGACATCGATCTCGAGATGCGTTCGAGTATCACGTTCGACACGAGCGGCTGGTCGACGGTTGCGCTCGCAGACACGGCGACCGGTGCCGTTCGGTTCGACGACGACCCGCTCGATGCCGATCGCATCGTGGGCTGCCCCGGCTGGTACCTCGACCGGGTGGGGTTCTGGCACGGTGCCTGCGGCCCGGCCGCGTGCTGGGCCGGTGGCACGCTGGGCGTGATCGATGTTGCGCACCGTCTCGGAGCATCCGATCCACACCGTCGTGCTCAGCTAGGCGCGCTGGAAGCGGCGAGCTGGACGCTCGACGCGCTGCTCGCCGCAGCCGGTAACGAGATCGACGCGTCACCGGACGACCGCGTGGCGGCGCAGCGACGCGCCCGATCGCTGCGCCACGCGGTCGAGCGCACGTGCTCCGACGTGCTCGATCGGTTCAGCCGAGCGTTCGGCCCTCGTCCGTTCGCCTCCGACGCAGCGCTCGCGACACGCTTCGCCGACGTCCACCTGTACCTCCGACAGCACCACGGCGAACGAGAACTCGGGGCGATCGTCGATGGCGTCGAGTGCACGAACCCGGACAGCGAGACACGATGAGCTCGACCGTCGAACCCGAGCCGACCAGCGACATGCCCGACGAGTACTTCACCTCGATGTACGCCGACGATCTCGACCCGTGGGGGTTCGACACGTCGTGGTACGAACAGCGCAAGTACGAGATCTCGCTCGCACTGCTGCCGCGTCAGCGCTACCGGAGCGCGATCGAACCGGGCTGCTCGAACGGTGCGTTGACCCGCCGCCTGGCCGATCGTTGTGACCGGCTGATCGCCTTCGATCTGCACGCCGGCGCGGTCGAGGAGGCTCGCCGGCGACTCGCCGGGCAACCTCACGTCGAGGTGCGACACGAACGGTTTCCCGACTACTGGCCCGACGGCACCGGCGACCTCGTCGTGTGGTCCGAGGTCGCCTACTACCTCGGCGACGACAACGGCCGTCGAGCGATCGACCGGCTCGACGACTGGCTCGAACTCGACGGACACCTGCTCTCGGTGCACTACACCGGCCCGACCAACTACCCGCGCGCCGGCGCCGACATCGCGCCGTGGCTCGATGAACTCGACTGGCTCGAACCGACGAGTCGATGCGTCGACGCAGCCTTCGAGGCCGTGGTCTGGACGCGCTGCCGATGAGCCGATGCGGGGATTACGGTGACGTCGTGTCTGATCTCCTGAGCGTCGTTGAAGCACGCGGATACGCCGACGTCGCGAACGCACTGCTCGGCATCTTCGGTGACGATGCGGCGCTGTTCGTGATCGATCACGCATTCGAGCAACTGGTCGAGGTCACGACCGGCACCAACGGAGGATCGGCGCGACTGCTCGACGACGAACTCCGTGTGTCGATGCTCGAGAACCGCCCGTACGTCGACGGCTCGATGCGATGGGTACCGATCTCCGACCGGGAGCAGCCGGTGCTCGTGGTCCGCGTGCCGGTTACGACCGACCTGCCGCCCGACGATGTCATGGCGCAACTCGGGCCGATCGCCAACGACCATCGCAATCGTTTCGAGGAGCTCGAACGCATTCGCCGGCGCTCGTCGATGAGCGTGGCGGCCGAGATGCAGTGGGCCTCGCTGCCGAACCGCGCCGATCGACTCGGCGACTACGCGATCGGCAGCGTGTTGGAACCCGCGTACGAGGTGGCCGGCGACGCGTTCGACTACGCGGCTGCCGACGGTGCCATCTGGGTGTACTCGCTCGACGGGATGGGCCACGGGCTCGCTGCCGCCACGGCGAGTGTCATGGCGCTCGCCGCGATCCGGAACGAACGTCGACGAGGGGGCGGGCTCGACGCGCAGATGGCCGCAGCCGATGCCGCGCTGTTCGACGAGTTCGGCGGCGATCGATTCGTGACCGGCCTCGCCTGTCGCATCGACGCCGACGGCGTCGAGTTCGTCAACGCCGGCCACGAGCCGGCGTGGAGGGTCACGGGCTCGCAGGCGTCGCGTCTCGAGCTCACCGCGGAGCTCCCGCTCGGCGTCGTGGGCTCGCACGAGTACCGACTGCAGCGCCAGGGGCCGCTCGACGGTGGCGACGGCATCGTGCTGTTCTCCGACGGTCCGACGAACTCGCACGCTCCCGATGGCACGGCGTACAGCGCCGACCGACTTCGCGAGCGGCTCGAAGCCCACTGGTGGAAGGCACCGCTGCGCACGGCGCACGAGGTGATCGCCGACGTCCTGGGATTCATCGGCAGCGGCAAGGTGACCGACGACATCACCGCGGTCGTCGTCCGACGAGAGACGAGCGCGGCGTGACCGCTGACGAACGCGACGCGCCCGGCGAACGCGACGCACCCGGCGAACACGTCGACGAGGTCCGCTGCGAGTTCAGCGACTGCGACGCATCGATGATCTTCCGCGTGCTGCTCGCCGTGGTCGACCAGGTGGGAACCGTTGCCGATGCGGACCTCGCGACCCTCGAGTCACTCGATCTTCCGCTCGAAGACACCATCGACGCGTTGCAGGAACGCCGGATCGAGTCGGCCAGCGTCCGGCTCGACGATCGTCGCCTCGTGCTCGCATTCGACGTGGAGTCCGCAGACGGCATCAGCGACTCAGCCCCGCTCGGCGACAAGCGTGAGCTCGTCGAGTCGTTCTTCGAGGTGGAGGTGTCCGAACATCCACCGCACGTGAGTCTGACCGCGGCGTTGGGATGAGCGGGATCGACACCGTCGTGATCGACGACAGCGACGCAGCGGAACCGGCGGGCTCCGACGCGGAGAACGAACTGTTCGAGCGGCACCTCGACCTCGCCGACCGCCTGGCCCGTCGGTTCAGTTTCGGCGCGGTCGTCGACGACGATCTGCGGCAGGTCGCACGACTCGGTCTGCTCTTCGCCTGCCGTCGATACGACCCGGAGCGGGGCGCGTTCATCCGCTTCGCGGTGGTCACGATCAACGGTGAGCTCAAGAAGCATCTGCGCACGCACGGGTGGGGTGTCAGGGTGCCGCGTTCGCTCCAAGAGGATTCGATCACGGTCGCCGCAGCCTCGGAACGGCTGACGTCGCGCAACGGACGGTCGCCGACGGTCGGCGATGTCGCCGACGAGACCGGTTTCGACCGCGAACGGGTCATGGAAGCGGTTCGTGCACGCGAAGCCCGTTTCCCGTCGTCGGTCGAGCACGCTTCGATCGACGTGTCGGATCCCGCCGATGCGATGGACGCGGCATTGCTGTCGCACTCGCTCTCGACCCTGAACGACGAGCAACGGGCGCTGATCGAGTATCGATACCGAGATGGTCTGACCCAGGCCGAGATCGGGCGCCTCATCGGGATCTCGCAACCCCAGGTGCATCGCCGCATCGCCGAGGCGCTCGAACGGCTACGCGGCGAACTGGAAGAACAGGAGGACGTGTCGTGACCGAGGCTGTGCGCGCTGTGCCCACCACCGGATGTTGTCGGATCCACATCCCACCGACGCTGGTGTCGATCGCCATCAGTCGCTCGGCCGTCCGCCGGGTCACCGTGTTTCGTGACGACGATGCCGAGAGCGCGTTCCTCGTCGCGCTCACCGAGATCGTCGCCAACGCGATCGACGAACACGTCCGCCTCGGGATGGACGAGTCGATCGCGCTCGAGATCGAGTTCGGGGCCAGTGACGTGGTGCGTGTGATCGACTCGGGCGCCGGACTCCAAGCTCGCAGCGGGTCGACCGGCAACGCACCGTCGGCCGACGGCCCACTCGAACGCGGGCGAGGACTCGAACTGGCTCGAGCGCTGGTTCCCGCGATCGAGTTCGACGTGACCGAACGAGGCACGACGGTCACGCTGCCACTCGCCGGATTCGGGATCGTCCGATGAGGGAACCGAGTGGTCAGCTCGACCTCGAGATCGTCGTGCGTGGCGAGATCGGTCACCCGCGTGCCGAACTGCGCGTCGCCGGAGAGTTCGATCGGTTGCAGGTCGGTCGCTTCGACAAGGCGGCCACGGCGCTGTCGGAGGCCATCGAGCAACTCACGGTCGACCTGAGCCGGACGACGATCATCGATTCGGCGGCGCTGGGCAGTCTCGTCCGCCTTCGTCATGCACTCGACCGGCGTGGCTGCACCCTCCGCGTGGTGGTGGCGACACCGTTCCAGGAGACGGTGTTGCGGGTGAGCGGGTTGTTCGACTTCCTCGGCGTCGAGGTCGGCGATCGGCCGTGACGCACGTGATCGACGGTCGCCTCTTCAGCGTTCGAGCAGTCGACACAGACCGGTCGAGACGAGACGACGGGCCAGCAGCACACGGCTGTCGTGGTCGAGGCCGGGCAACTCGTCGACTCGCGCGCCGTCGCCGGTGCGAACCAGCGCCAGCGCTCGCTCGCACGATCGCGGTGCCGTGAGCCTTCGGCCGTCGGCTTCGACCCGGATGGTCGAGTCGTCGGGGCGGGTCGTCGTCCACGGACTTCCGGCGCGCACCACCGTGGCGGCACCATCGAGATCCTGCAGCGCGATCGCGGCGGTGAGCGGCCGTCGAGCAGACGTGGTCGAAGTGCTGCGCCGCCGGCGTTCGGTGCGGGCGACCTCGCTCGGGACCACAGACTCGAGGTGTGTCCGGACGTCGGCGAGGGCCGCGTCGATGCTCGCGACGAGCGGATCGTCACTCTCGTCGGCGTAGCGGAGGGGGAGCGGGTCGTCGAGCGTGCTCGGCGCGGACCGCAGGACGCGTTCGATCACGGCTCGATGGGTCACGCGCAACAACCCGATGGTCAGGTGGAGCGACGATCGTTCGGTCGATGTCGCTGCGTGCTCGTGACCGGCGGGGACGTAGAGCACGTCTCCAGGTCGCAGCTCGAACTCACCGAGCCCGTCCACGGCCCACTGCTTGGAACCCTCCAGTTGCAGCACGATGACGTCGTGACGATCGGAGTGCGGTGCGAGGCCGGTCGAGTTCGGCGGGGTGAGGTAGGCGTTGGCCTGGAGGGGATGCGACACGTCGGCACGCAGATCGTCGACGAAGGAGCGAACGGTCGGATGGGTGCGGTGCAGCGACTGCGCGACCACGGTCGCTCCGGCTGCGAACTGTTCGGCGACGCGGTCGGGAGCGATGACGTCGCGAAGGTCCCAGCCGCCGAGCCGTGCCCGTTCGGTGTACTTCTCGGCGGCGATGGGCTGACCGTCTCGGACCACGCGGACGATCGGCCGGCGGATGCCGCTCGCGAGCAGGTCGTCGAGGTGGCTGCTCGAGAAGACGTCGCTGAACGCGTCGGCCGGGATGGAGCCCGCGCGACGGAGCAGGGGTTCGCGACCCCAGTAGCGGGTCTCGAACTCCTCGACGTCTCCGACGCAGCGCGCCAGCGCGCCGCCGACCGTGCGGGTCGACGGCGCGCTGAGCGGGGGTCGGGGTGAACGCGACAGGTCAGGCCTCGTCGCCGGTGTCTTGGGAGTGTTCGCCGGGGGCGTCGAGGTTCTCGTCGTCCTCCGTCGGTTCGTCGCCGGTGTCTTGCGAGTGTTCGCCGGGGGCGTCGAGGTTCTCGTCGTCCTCGGTGGGGCCGGACGTGATGTCGTTGTCGGTGATGGATGCGTTGTCGGTACTCATGCGGTCCGTGTACCCAGCGTCGCCGAACACGATTCATCGAGACCACACGCGGACGACACGGTGCCCGCGAGCACTGCAGCGAGCCCCTGCAAGAACCGCGCCGTTCGACGAATAGAGCGGTCTGCATCGGGTACTGATCCGGTGCGGGTTCACCGCCGCCGGGCGGTGAACCCGCAGGCGTGACCACACTCGACCGCAGGAGTATTCGTGGCATTCATTCTCTGGCTCATCGCCGTCATCCTCGTGATCGTCGGCATCGTGCAGATCATCCAAGGGCAGCTCCTCTTCGGGCTGCTCCTCATCGTCGTCGGCCTGCTCGTCGGGCCCGGTGGATACAGCATCTTCCAGCGACGTTGACGCCGATGATGGCGGGACGAATGCAACCACGGGCAGCGGGCTGACATCGGCGATGGTCGTCCGTGTTCCCGAAGAACTCATCGAACGCGACCCGGCGGTGCTCGCCCCTGCAGCCGGACTCGTCCACCTGTCCGATGCCGAGCCGGGCATCGGGCGGCGCCGCAGAGGGAGCGGTTTCAGCTACCACGACGCATTCGGTGCCGCGGTCGGCGACGACGTGCGCGCCCGCATCGAGGCACTGGCGATTCCGCCAGCGTGGAACGACGTGTGGATCTCACCCCACGAGCGTGGCTACCTGCAAGCGTCGGGCACCGACCAGGCCGGCCGCAAGCAGTACCGCTATCACGACGACTTCCGTGAGCACTGCGACGGACTCAAGTACGCCCGTCTGCCCTACTTCGGGCGCGCCGTGGTCCTCGTGCGGCGCGCGATCGAGCAGGCGCTGACGGAGCCGGTGGGCAGCCGCTCGCACGCCGTGGCGGCAGCCGTGGCTCTGATCGATCGGTGCCTGCTGCGCGTCGGCAATCACGGGTCGGCCGAGAAGGGCCACTACGGCGCCACGACGCTGACGGTCGAACACGTCATCGACGACGACGTGATGACGTTGGAGTACACGGCCAAGAGCGGCCAGGAACGGACCGTGGTGATCGACGACGAAGACCTCGTCGCGATTCTGACCGAACTCGCATCCGACGCCGACGACGAACTGTTCTGGTTCGACGGCGACGCGGCAGGCGAGCGGCGCCGGGCGACGGCGTCGGACGTGAACGATTTCATCGTCGAACACGCCGGGCCGGCATTCTCGGCGAAGGACTTCAGGACGTGGGGCGCGTCGAGCGTCGTGGTCGAGGCGCGCGCGGCCGGCTCGCGTCCGCTCGACGCCGTCGACGAAGCAGCCGACAGCCTCGGCAACACGCGCGCCGTCGCTCGCAACTCGTACGTCCATCCGGTCGCGCTGCAGGCCGACGACGAGCAGATCGACGACGCGTGGCGTTCGTCGCGTCGCTCGAAGTGGCTCGATCGATCCGAGAGCGCCCTCGCCAAACTCCTGTCGACATCCGCTTCGTCCACCGCATCGCCGGGGGAGTGAGCGGTGCTTGTCGTCGTGCCGGTCTCGTCAGCGCGCGCAGTCGGCGAGCACCCCAGGGTCGCCGCTGGTGCTCGCTGGAGCCCGGCGAGACGATCGCCGCAGACCGGGTTGCAGCGCGAGGCCACGGCCCTGCCAGTGCGACTCGAGCGGTTCGATCACCGCTGGCGGCTCCTCGTCGATCGCGACGTTCAGCAGGTCGAACACTCGGCGAACGATCCGGCTCGGTGCTCGCACGGTCAACCGACCCGGGACGGCGTCGGCGAGTCGCTCGATGAGCCGGGTGCCTGCACTGTCGATGAGCGTCACGGCCGACAGGTCGACGACCACGTCGAGCCGGCCGATGCTCGTCAGCCAGTCCCGGCACCGCTCGTCGGCTGCATCAGCCGCGTAGCTGTCGAGTTCACCGGCGATCACGAGCTCGGCCCGGCACGATCGCTCACGGTGCCGATGCCGGCACGAGCAGTCGTTTCTGGGTGTGCTCGCGTGGAAGGTCACCCGGTGTCGCGAGCTGCGGGCGGTGGCCGGAAGTGAGCAGAGCAGACGGAGGACTGCAGGCGAGGCCTGACAGGTGGGGTACATCTCGCACCTCGTTTCAGAGGATCGTGCACCGAAGTCTGGGGTGTCTGGCGGAACGTCACCGTGGTTCTGGGGCGACCCGTTCATTCTTACCAGACCAAAATCCGCGGTGCTACTCTCAACTGGCACAACGTCGCCGATTCCTGTCACCCCGACACGAGAGCTGACCCGATGACCGCCGACCAGAGCGCACTCTTCGACGTGCTTCGTCGCTTCGCCGCGACGCTCGCCGACCGTTTCGACGTCGCCGACGTGCTGTACAACCTCACCGACAGCACGGTGGCGACCCTCAACGCGACCGCAGCGGGCGTCGCGCTCGTGAACGAGGACGGGCGCCTCCAGTTCGTCTCCGCGAACACGGACGCCGCAGCGAGCCTCGAGCTCGTGCAGCAGAACACGCGTGAGGGCCCGTGCCATCAAGCCTTCACGTCCAGCCAGACCGTGTCGGTCGCCGACGTCTCGGCGCGTGACGAGTGGCCCGTGTATCGCCGCACCGCACTCGACGCGGGGTTCAGCGCCGTGCTCGGCATCCCGCTCGTCGCCGGTGGGAACGCGCTCGGAGCGCTCACGGTCTACAACGAGCAGCCTCGGCAGTGGAGCGACAACGTCATCGGCGCCGCGCACGTGCTCGCCGACATCGCGACCGGCTACATCCTCCACGCGTCACGCCTCGACGAAGCGCAGCGGCTCAACGAACAGTTGCAGCACGCGCTCGATTCGCGAATCGTGATCGAACAGGCGAAGGGCATCCTCGCGGGCGAACACGGCATCGCACTCGACGCGGCGTTCACCGCGTTGCGTCAGCACGCCCGCAGCAAGCAGGCGACGCTCCGAGCGGTCGCCGAAGCGGTGGTCGACCTCGGACTGCGCCCACCGCTTCCCGACACGTGAACGGACCGGACGGTTTGTCTCAGAGACAAACCGTCCGGTCCCGAGGCGTTGCGTCAGTTGCGTCGTTCGAGGACGGAGCAGTAGTTGGCGACGCCGGACCCGCCCATGTTGAAGACACAGCCGAGATCGGCGTCGGCCTTCTGGAGGTCACCGGCTTCGCCGACGAGCTGCATCGCCGACATCACGTGCATCGAGACGCCGGTCGCGCCGACCGGGTGGCCCTTGGCCTTGAGGCCGCCCGAGAGGTTGACCGGCAGGCTGCCGTCGGGAAGCACGATGCCGTCGTCGATCGCCGACTTGCCGGCGCCCTTCGGAGCGAGGCCCATCGCTTCGTACACGAGCAGTTCGGCGATGGTGAAGCAGTCGTGGATCTCGGCGAAGTCGAGGTCGTTCACCGAGATGCCCGCCTGGTCGAACGCGGCAGCAAACGCTCGTGCCGGGCCTTCGAAGTCGGTGAGCTTGCGACGCGACAGGGGGAGCACGTCCTGCACGTGCGCCGTCGAACGGAAGCGAACCGCACGGTCGTGGGCCTTGGCCACGTCGTCGGAGGCGATGACGATCGCCGCGGCGCCGTCGGAGATGAGCGAGCAGTCGGTGACGCGGAGCGGTTCGGCGACCATCGGGTTCTTCTCCGAGACCGTGTTGCAGAAGTCGAAGCTGACTTCCTTCTGCATGTGTGCGAGCGGGTTCTTCGCACCGTTGGCGTGGTTCTTGGCGGCGATCGCGGCGAGCGTGGAGGAGTGGTCACCGAACTCGTCGAAGTAGGCCTGCGCGAACCGAGCGAAGATCTGCGGGAACGAGACGCCGGCTTCTTCCTTCTGGTACGACGCTCCACCGAGGGCGGTCGTGACGTCCTTGGTGCTGTTGTTCGTCATCTTCTCGGCGCCGACGACGAGCGCGATGTCGGCCTCACCGGCCTTGATCGCGTTGATCGCGTTGTAGATGGCGGCCGACCCGGAGGCGCAGGCGTTCTCGACGCGTGTGACCGGCTTCCAGCGCAGTCCCTCATCGGCCTGGATGGTGAGCGACGCCGGGAAGCCGTCGGACACGAGCCCGCTGTTGAAGTGACCGAGCCAGGTCGCGTCGACGTCGCCGGCCGAGATGCCGGCATCGGCGATGGCGCCGCGCGACACCTTGATGATCATCTCTTCGAGGGTGTCGTCGAGGCGGCCGAACGGGAGGTGCGACCAGCCGATGATGCTCGGGTTCATGTGCGTCCTTTACTGAGGTGGATGTCTGCTGAGGTCCGAGCTCGCTTCGTCGTGCCACGAAACGGTTCGGGGTGTCGACTCGACCGTATCCGGCCGCCTGGCTGCGAGTTCAGTGGCACCACCCGAACCGGGCACATGTCACCTCGGCCACGACTCAGGCCGGCGGGGACGTGGCCGGATCGATCGGCTCGGCGTCCCACAGCTGCACTTCGGCAGGGTCGCCGTAGAGCAGTTCGGCGGGGCTCTTCTTCTCGATGTTGCCGGTGAGCCCGCGGTACATGCCGAGCCCGCACAGCTGGCGCAGTTGCGGACTGAACGTCGTCATCACCTCGGGCGGAATGCCGAGCTGCTGGTTCTCCTGCTGGCGGATGAACCCGGCGCAGTAGTTCATGGCCACGCCGACGCGCACCTCGTCGTCGGTCACGTTCGCGCCACCGCCGTGCCAGGTGCTGCCGTGCCACACCAGCACGCTGCCCTTCGGCATCTCGGCCGCGATCGTGTCGACCTCGGCATCGCCGGCGAAGTAGTCGGGGTTCTGCCACAGATGACTGCCGGGCACCACTCGCGTGGCGCCGTTGGCCTCGGTGAAGTCGGTGAGCGCCCACATCGAGTTGCAGACCGTGGCGACGTGCGGCTTGGCGAGCGGCTGCACCTGGTCGTCGGCGTGGATGACCTGCGCGGTCTCGCCCGGGCCGAGTGAGATCGAGGCGAGGCTCGACACCAGGCACTGCGGCCCGAGCACGCCCTCGATCAACTCCAGCACGACCGGGTGCGTCGGCACCTTCTGCCAGATCTCGCCGTGGGCCAGCAGGTTGTAGCTGCGGGTGGTGAGGTTTCCTTCGAAGCGGTTGTTCGCCGGTCGGCTGCCGAGTTCGGATTCGAGCCGGTGCACGTCGTCGAGCAGCGCGTCGACGAGATCGGGTTCGATCGCGTTCTCGACGATCGTGTAGCCGTCGTCCACGAGTTGCTGATGGTGCGGCGCGAGATCGATGGGCACACCGCGACCCTACTTTCGTGCGGTGCGACCGGTGAAGGGGATCGGCTGTGCCCGACCACGGCCGAACCGCGTACTGTGAGCCGATGGGAACCGACGCCGCCGACGTGACCGACACGACCGAGACCGTGACACACCGTCGCTCGTGCCCGCTGTGCGAAGCCTGTTGCGGGCTCGAGATCACCACGAAGGGCGATCAGGTGCTGCGCATCCGCGGCGACATGGACGACCCGTACTCGAAGGGGTTCATCTGCCCGAAGGGCTCGACGCTCAAACAGTTGCACGAGGATCCCGACCGGCTCACGTCGCCGCGCATCCGCACCGACGACGGCTGGAAGGAGGCGACGTGGGACGAAGCCTTCGCGGAGATCGAACGGCGGCTCGCACCCATCGTCGAGACGCACGGGCGTCAGGCGCTCGGCACCGTGCTCGGCAACCCCAACACCCACAACCTCGGCGGTCTGCTCTACGTCCGACCGGTCATGACCGCCGTCGGGAGCACCAACGCGTTCTCGGCGTCGACCGTCGACCAGATGCCGAAGCACGTGAGCGCCGGTCTGATGTGGGGGCGGCCCGACATGTTCCCGCTGCCCGATCTCGACCGCACCGACTACCTGCTGATGCTCGGTGCGAACCCGTACGTGTCGAACGGCAGCCTGCTCACCGCCCCCGACATGCCGCGACGTCTCGAAGCGATCCGTGAGCGCGGGCGGTTCGTCGTCGTCGACCCACGTCGGACGAAGACCGCCGAGCACGCGTCGGAGCACCTGTCGATCGTTCCGGGCACCGACTCGTTCTGGTTGATGGCCTTGATCAACACCCTCTTCGACGAAGGTCTCGTCGACATCGGACGCATGGCGCCCCACGTGAGCGGCGTCGACGAGGTCCGCGAGATGACCGCCCCGTACACCGCCGAGGCGGTTGCGGAGCGATGTGGAATCGCCGCCGACACCACGCGCCGCATCGCCCGCGAACTCGCAGCGGCACCGACCGCTGTGGTCTACGGGCGGATGGGAGCGCACACCGTCGAGTTCGGCACGGTCGCGAGCTGGGCCACCGACGTGCTCAACGTGCTCACCGGCAACCTCGACGAGCCGGGCGGCATCATGTTCAACTGCGCGCCCACGCAGAACCTGGCGCCGTCGAAGCCCGGTGGACGCGGCTTCAAGCTCGGCCGCTGGGAGGGCCGGGCATCGGGCCGGCCCGAGGTCAAGGGCGAGCTCCCGGCCGCGACGTTGGCGGAGGAGATCACCGACGGCGAGGGTGGCATCAAAGGGCTCTTCGTGCTGGCGTGCAACCCGGTCCGCTCGTTCCCCAACACCGATCGCATCGACGAGGCGCTCCAGCAACTCGACCTGCTCGTGGTCGTCGACCCGTACATCACGGCCACGGCACGCCACGCTCATGTGATCCTGCCGCCGACGTCGGCGCTCGAACGCAGCCACTACGACTTCGCGTTCGAAGCCAACATGATCCGCTCGTTCGCCAAGTACTCGCCCGCGGTCTTCCCGACCGATGCGCCGAGCGAGGAGCAGATCCTGAGCCGACTCTCACTCGTCATCCAGGGCAAGCCGATCGACACCGACCCGGTGGTGGTGCACGACCAGATGATGGACCAGATCGTCGAGGGCGAGATCGCGCGGACGTCGTCGCCGATCCACGGTCGCGACAAGGCGGAGATCCTCGACGCGCTCGCCGACTGGGAGTGGTCGGAGCAGATCATCGACTTCCGTCTGCGCGTCGGCCAGCACGGCGACGGTTTCGGCGCGAATCCCGACGGGCTCACGCTGCGCAAGCTGATCGACGAGCATCCGAGTGGAGCCGACTTCGGTCCGCTGGTGTCGCGTTTCCCCGATGCGATCAAGACCGTGTCGGGCACCGTCGAACTCGCGCCGCAACCGATCGTCGACGACATGGAGCGGTTCGCTGCTCACTTCGAGGCGCTCGGCCGGGCGAACGACCAACTGGTGCTGGTGGGACGGCGTCACCTCAAGACCGTCAACTCGTGGATGCACAACCTCAACGTGCTCATCAAGGGCAAGACCGATTGCACGTTGCAGGTGCACCCGGATGACGCCAGCCGTCTCGGCCTCACCGATGGCGGGTCGGCGAGTGTGCGGTCGCGGGTCGGCGAGGTGGTCGCCCCGGTCGAGGTCACCGACGAGGTGATGCCCGGTGTGGTGTGTCTCCCACACGGCTGGGGCTACGACGAAGACGGCATCGAGATGCACACCGCCAAGACCAAGCCAGGCGTGAACTCCAATGTGCTCACCGACGACGCGGCACTCGACGACCTGTCGGGCAACTGCACCCTCAACGGCATTCCGGTCGAGGTCGCGCTGGCCTGATCGCAGACCGGCGTCACGGCGCCACGACGTCGGCTCAGGCCGATGGCGGGACGTTGCGGACCAGCGACTCGGTGATCTGCGCCAGATGCTCGGCGCTCGGTGCCGGCCCGCCGATGAGCGCGTTGAAGTAGAGCCCGTCGCCAACGAGGCGGACGTGCTCGCGCAACACGGGAGGCAGCGCATCGAGCGGCGTCGAATAGCGGGCGAACAGGTCACCGAGGAGCGCGGCGACGTCGTCGTCGACGGCATCGGTGGCTGCGAACAGCGCGAGCCACACCGTGTTCTCCTCGGCGACGACTTCGGTGGCTTCGTCGATGTACCAGTGAACGAGCTCGACCAGGTCGGCGGGAGCTTTGGCGATCGCTGCGTCGATCGCCCCGGCCAGTCGTTCGACGAGCCCGGCGAAGAGGTCGGACTTCGACGGGAAGTGGTACAGCAGACCGCCCTTCGACACACCGGCACGCGCCGCGGTGGCCTCGAGCGTGACGTTGCCCGCGCCGACTTCGACGATCAGCTCCTGGAAGGCGTCGAGGACGACCTCGCGCTGCGTGGGACGTGCCATGTCAGTGAACTCGTTCGGCGTCGACGACTGCGGGGGCAACGGCCGCCGGACCGCGCCGCCGCGTGACGAGTGCCCAGCATGCCACGACGACCATCGCCGCCGACGCGGTCAGTGCTGCGGCGTGGAAGCCGTCGGTGAACGCCGAGTCGGCAGCGGCACGCAACGCGTCGGCCGAATCTCCGCCGAGTGAGTCGGCGATCGCGATCGCGGCGCCCAACGTCTCGCGAGACGCGTCGATGGCCTCGTCGGGGACTCCGTCGAGGTCGGCGAAACCGCCTCGATAGACGGCGGCGGCGATGCTACCGAGCACCGCCGTGCCGAGCGCGATGCCGATCTCGATCGCCGTTTCCGAGACCGAGGCACCTGCGCCGGCACGCTCGGGAGGGATCGCCGCGAGGATGCCGTCGACGGCGACGGTCATCGAGGCGCCGAGCCCGGCGTTGAGCACGATCACCGCTGCGGTGGTGAGCGCGAGCGACCCGTCGGCCGACACCTGGGTGAGCATCGCGAAGCCGATGCTGCCCATCGCGAGCCCGCCGGCGATGACGCTGAACGCGCCGAGCCGTCGAGCGACCACCGGAGCCAGGAGGGTGAACGTGATCGACGAGCCGGCTGCGGGCAGGAGTTGCAGCCCGGCTCGCAGCGGTGACATGCCGACGACGAGTTGAAGATACTGCGTGACGAAGAACAGCGACCCGGCGAACCCGAACGCGGCGATGAGGTTGCCGCTGACCGCCATGCGGAATCGGGGCACCGTGAACAGCGAGACGTCGATCATCGGATCGGTGATGCGCTGCTGGCGTCGGACGAACACGACGCCCGCCGAGACACCGACGATGGCCGCGCCGACCACCATCGGCCCGAGTCCGTGCTCGGTGAACATCTTGACGGCGTAGACGGTCGGGAGCATCGTGACGAGCGACAGCGCCGCGCTCGTCGCGTCGAACGGCGCCGGCGACGGATCGCTCGATTCGGGAACGAGTCGCGGTGCCACGACGAGCAGCGCCGTGGTGATCGGAACCCCGACGAGGAACACCGCGCCCCACCAGAAGTGTTCGAGCAGGAAGCCGCCGACGATGGGGCCGAGCGCCGAACCGAAGGCGAACGACGACGCCCAGATGGCGATGGCGGTCTGGCGTTCACGCTCGTCGGCGAACACGTTGCGGATGAGCGACAGCGTCGACGGCATGAGGGTCGCGCCGGCGACACCGAGCATGGCCCGAGCGGCGATCAGCATCTCGGGATTCGTGGAGAACGCAGCGAGCACCGACGCGACGCTGAAGCCGGCGGCGCCGATCATCAGCAGTCGTCGACGGCCGATGCGGTCGCCGAGCGCGCCCATCGTGACGAGCATCCCGGCGAGGACGAAGGAGTAGATGTCGACGATCCAGAGGAGTTCGGAGCTCGACGGTTCGAGCGTCTCGCTCAGCGACGGAACGGCGAATCCGAGGATCGTCGCGTCCATCGAGATGATCAGTACGGGCAGCGTGAGCACCATCAGTGCCCACCAGCGTCGCCGTGTTTCGGTCGCCGTGTTCATCCGTCAAACTGTACCGTCTGGACGGTTTGTTTCGATCAGTGGACGCGCCGACGAGCGCGGCGACCTGGCGGGGGAGCGGAGGAGCGGGGGAGTGGGGGAGCGGACGATCGTGATGTCGAACGCGCGTCAGGAGGAGACGCCGGTGAGGGCGGCGGCGATGGCGCGATGGCGATCGACGGTCCACTCGGCGAGCGCATCGGGATGCATCGACGGGGAGAACAGGTAGCCCTGGAGCATCTGACAGCCGATCAGTTGGAGGAGCGCTCGCTGAGCTTCGGTCTCGACGCCTTCGGCCACCGTGGGCACGCCGAGGTGACGCGCCAGGTCACAGACGATCTGGATGAGCCGGTGGTCGTCGGTCGCATCGGGCAGTCCCGACACGAAGCTGCGATCGATCTTGATCTCGTCGATCGGCAGCGACCGAAGATGCGCCAGGCTCGTGTAGCCGGTGCCGAAGTCGTCGACCGCGACGCGCACGCCGAGATCGCGGAGCGCGGCGAGCTGCGTCGCCGCTCGCGCCAGGTCGGCCACGAGCACGGTCTCGGTGACCTCGATGACCAGGCGGTCGGCTCGGCAGCCGCTCTGCTCGATGGCGCGCTCCACGGTCGAGACGAATCCGGAGTCGAGGATGTGCCGCCCCGACACGTTGATCGAGACGGAGACGTCGGCGAAGTCGGGAAGCGTCGACCACGCCGCGAGCTGTGCGGTCGCGGCGGTGAGCACCCAGCGGTCGATCTCGATGATCAGCTTCGAGGCTTCGGCGATCGGGATGAACGCGTCGGGACGGACTCGACCATGGCCGGGTCGTTCCCATCGGAGCAGTGCCTCGGCGCTGGCGAGGCGTCCGGTCGTGGCATCGACGATCGGTTGGTACTCGAGACGGAGCTGGTCGTCGGAACGCAAGGCGATCGACAGCGCGTCCTCGATCTCGGCTCGCTCGACCAACTCGAGTTGCAGGGCTTCGTCGTAGACGTCGATGCCTCCCGGCCCGCGTCGCTTCGCGGTGTACGCCGCGAGGTCGGCGTTGCGGAGCAACGTGAGTGGGTCGTCGCCGTCTTGCGCCAGCGCGATGCCCGCGCAGGCGCCGACGTGGAACTCGACTCCTTCGACGGTGATGGCTGCGTGCAGGGACTCGACGATTCGCTCGGCGAGCTTCGAGGCCTCGGTCAGGCTGTCGAGATCCTCCGCCACCAGCAGGAACTCGTCGCCGCCGATGCGGGCCAGCAGGTCGCCACCACGAGCGACGTCCGACATGCGCCGGGCGGTGGCGCGGAGCACCTCGTCACCGACGGCGTGACCGTAGGTGTCGTTGACGCGTTTGAAGTCGTCGAGGTCGATGAACACCACCGCGAGCAGGCTTCCGGTGCGGATGGAGCGAGCGCTCGCTCGTTCGAGGTGCTCGATCGCCGCGGCACGGTTGGGGATGCCGGTGAGCGCGTCGTGCGTGGCCTGGTGGGCGAGACGGGTCTGCAGTCGCTCGCGTTCGGCGATCGACCCCGACAGCACGTGGACCGATCGGTGGAGCGATTCGCCGAGCCGTCCGGCGAGGGGTTCGCTCAACACGGCGGCATCGAGATCGGCCGCCGCGAGCGCGTTGGCCTTTCGGTCCATGAGCTGGAGGTTCGTGACCAGGTCGTTGAAGGCCCCGGAGGCATCGGCCAACTCGGGCGGCCCGGTCAACGGCAGCGGGTCGATGTCGAGGTCGCCGGCGCCGATCTGGCGAGCGTGCTGCGTGATCCTGCGAACCGGTGACACGATCGTGCGCCCGAAACCGAGTGCCGCAGCGATCGAGACGAGCATGAAGGCCGCGGCCAGCACGGAGGCGGTGCGAGCGTCGTCGCGAGCCTCCTGGGCGAGTTCGTCGACGAGCGTGGTCACGGCGAGCGAACCCTGCGGCATCGTGTCGGCGAGTTCGCGGGACCGGGTGACGCCTTCGCCGAGGATGCGGAGGACGTCGGGGAGCGGATCGCCCGCGAAGATCGGACTGCCGGCGCCTCGCGTCGCGGCGCGAACGGCGTCGCGGAAGTCGGTGCCCGACCGTGCCGCGGCAGCGAGTTCGCGTGCGGCAGGAGCGTCGCGCATCTCCTCGAGCCGTTCGACCGCCACGGTGTACTGCTCGTTGGACTGCGCCAGTTCGGAGCGTGCGATGTCGATGTCGGCGGCGCCGGCGAACCAGTAGGCGGTGAGATCGACCACGAGCTCAGCCGCCCCTTCGTTCGCTTCCAACGCGTGCTCGACCACTTCGACGGACTCGACCAGTCGGCTGCTGCCGAGCTCGACGGCGCGTTCCTTCACGCTCGCCAGTCGCTCTCGCATGTCGTCGGTGAGAAAGTCTTGGAGACGCGCGAACTCGGTGTCGAGCTCGGGGGGTGTCCAGAGGTCGTCGTCGATCGCCTGGCGGATGCGGCCGAGGAGTGGGTCGGTCCAGGGACGATCGTCGGCGGCGAGCGCATCGACGGCAGCGTCGGTGCGGGAGCGCACCAGTTCGACGCTGCTCTCCTCGGGCGTGCGGTAGCTCAGCACGATCTCGGAGAACGCAGGGGCGTCCGCGGCGTGTGCGGTCGACTGCGCCTGCACGCGTTCGGAGAACAGGACGCGGTTGAGGTCGATCAGTTGATCGAGTACGACCACCTCGGCTTCGAGCAGGTCGGCGTCGGCCGCGGTGGATCGGTTCGCGAGCGCCCATTGCGCCGTCACGAGACCGAGGAGCACCAGCGGGACGAGGACCGCACCGAGAAGGCGGAACGCGACACTCCGTGATCGGCGCGACCAGCCGCCAGGGGTCGACCGGCTCATCGCCGCGCTCCCTCGCGTTCGTGCGGGTGCGCGCATGAGCCGCGGCCCGTCGCGTCGGACGGGCGTAACGTGGCGCGGATGGCAGTGCGGTGTGTCATCGATCGAGGGCGGAGTCATCGTTCGGTGAATGACCCGTGATCATCTATCGGCACACTGTTCGCCAACTTGAAGAAACGTTCACGTAGCGCGTCGCGTCCTCACTGCCCGTCGTTCGGCTCGGGGTCGCTGACCATCCACCAGGTGGCCTTCTGGCAGCTCGGTAGGTCAGGGTCGTGTCACGTCGGTCTGAGCCGTCACGCCCGACACCTCGATGAGGTTCCCCGCGCTTCGGCCGGGTTCGACGGTGACGGCGGTGACCATGCCGTCGTCGCTGACGACGTCGACCACGTACGACCCGTCGTCGAGGTGGCGGAACGCGTCGGCCGGCAGGGTGAGCACATCGGACGCCACCGTCTCGGTCCACGAGACGTCGACGGATCTCCCGGCGACGGACGCCGTCGCGGTCTGATCGGTGTCGTCGGTGGCACGGTCCGCGAACTCGATCTCGGCGATGCGCACCGACGAGTCGGAGCCGAGCGCGAGCGAACGCACGAGGCCGGAGAGCGTGGTGCGGTCGGGGAGCATCAGCTCGACGGCGTCGCCCGCACGGAGCGTGACCGCGTCGGCGACCGGAATCGAGGCGGTCACGATCTGCTCGACCGAGTCGAGTGAGAGCAGACTCTCACCGTCACCCACCCGAGCCCCGATCGTTGCTGTGACCGAGGCGACCACCATGCCTCGGTCGAGCACCACGACGTCGTAGCGGTCCACCGAGCCTGTGTCATCGGCACCGTACGACGTCTGCCAGTCGGCGACCATCGCTGCGGTCGCCGACGTGTACTGCTCGTCGACCGTGACCTCGCCATCGGGGTCGAACCCGAGGCCGACGAGGGCTTGCTCGAGTTGCTCGACGTCGGCGCCTTCGTCGCCGACGCCGAGCGAACGCCACATCGGGATCGTCCCACCGATGGCGGTGACGGGGTGGTCGTCGACGACGGCGAGCACGGTGCCCGGCTCGACCTTCGAGCCGGGATCGATCATCGCGACGACGGTGCCGTCGATCGGGCTCGGCACGGACTGCGTGGCAGCTGCAGCAACCCCACCGGTGGCCTCGTGCTCGATCGTGAGGTCGACCCGTTGCGGTTGCACGACCGTGAGGTCCGCCTCGGCCGTTGGCTCGTCGGTGTCGTTCGGGGTGTCCTGCGCGGTACCTGCGCTCGCGGCTCCCGTGTCGAGCACGAGCCACGAGCCGCCGATGGCAGCGCCGATGGTCAAGAGCACGACAGCAGCGATCGTCGCCGTGCGGGTGGTGGGTGATGGCATGTGGGATCTCGTCGCGTTGCTTCGGCTGGGTACGTTGGTCGCTGGTTCGGTCATGCGCGGAGCGCTTCGGTCGGGGCGAGTCGTGCGGCCCGGGCGGCTGGATAGAGGCCGGCGACGACGCCGATGGCGATCGCCGCGCCGAAGCCACCCACGATGGCGATGTTCGGTATGACGACGGTCCAGCCTTCGTAGTCGGCGTACACGTAGGTCACCGCGACGCCGAGTCCGACGCCGGCAGCACCACCGAGCGCGGAGAGCAACAGGGCCTCGGTGAGGAACTGGCGGCGGATGTGGGCCTGCGTCGCGCCGAGCGCTCGCCTGAGTCCGATCTCGTTCCTGCGTTCGATGACGGCGATCACCATCACGTTGGCGATGCCGATGCCACCGACGAGCAGCGCGACCGCTCCGAGCCCGAGGAACAGCGCGGTGAACGCGTTGTCGGCGGCCGATTGTGCTTCGAGCGCATCGGTCGGGCGAGAGATCGACACTTCGTCTGGGCTCTCGGGATCGACGGTCGATGACAACACACCGCGGACGGCGTCGATCTGATCAGGGTCGGTGCGGACGTAGATCGCGCTGGGATTCAGCTCGACGTCGAAGGTCGTGGCGGCGGCTTCCTTACCGATGAACACCGAACGGTCGAGATCCTCCGACAGCGGAAACTCGCCGAGGATGCCGATCACGGTGAACCACTCGTCGTCGATGCGCAGTTGTGTTCCGCTGGCGATGTCGGACACGCCGAAGCGTTCGGCGGCCACCGACCCCAGCACGACGTTCTGATAGGCGCCCGTGGCCTCGTCGAGCCAGACGCCGTCGGACACCGATCCCTTGAGGGTCTCGACGAGATCGACGTCGGCGGCGATGACGGTGATGCCCTTCGTCTCGTTGTCACTGACGAGGTCGTTGCGGCGCGGCGCCGCATCGAGCGACACCGTGTCGGCCACGAGGTCGACCGGGCCGATGCGCCCGACCTTGGCCACGGTCTCCTCGGGGAGTACGCCGTCTCCACCGCCGAACCCGTCGGAAGGTTCGATCGTGAGGAGATTCGTGCCGAGCGCGGCGATCTCGGCTTGGAGGTCGGCACGACTCGACTCCGAGAGGCCGAGGACGCCGACCATCGCGGCGATGCCGATCGTGATTCCGAGCGCCGACAGGGCGGTTCGCAGCTTCCGGCCGCGCAGACCGTCGGCGGCGACGCCGACGACGGCGGCTGGGCCGAGACGGCTTGGTCCGAGTTCTCGCCTGGTCGAGCGAGCCTGGTCGGGCGAGGTCGGGTCCGTGGCCGGGTTTCGCCGGCGCGACAGGAAGCTCATCGTGCACCTCCGGCGACGAGCGCTGGGCTGGGCGTGACGAGTCGGCCGTCGCTCACGGCGACTTGCCGGGGGAGCGCGGCGGCGAGATCCCGATCGTGGGTGATCACCACGATGGTGCGGCCCTCGTGGTGGAGGTCGTAGAGCAACTCCATGACCGACTCGCTCGACACCGAGTCGAGGTTGCCGGTCGGCTCGTCGGCGAGAACGATCGCCGGGTCGTGGACGAGTGCGCGGGCGATCGCAACGCGCTGACGCTCGCCGCCCGACAATTCGCTCGGCCGGTGGTGGAGCCGGTGAGAGAGCCCGACTCTCGACAGCGCTCGTGCTGCCTTCGGGAGCCGCTTCGACTTCGACTCGCCGGAGTACAGCAGACCGTTCGCCACGTTCTCGAGCGCGGTCATCGCTTCGAGCAGGAAGAACTGCTGGAAGACGAATCCGATCAGTCGAGCGCGCGCCGCAGCGAGTCGGCGATCGCTGAGTTTCGACAGTTCGATTCCGTCGATCTCGACGCGGCCCGAGGTCGGCCGATCGAGTGTGCCCATCACGTGGAGCATCGTCGACTTACCGGAGCCGGACGGTCCGACGATCGCCACGAGCTCGCCGCGATCGATCTGCAACGACACCGAGTCGAGAGCTCGAACCGGCGGGTGGCCGGGATACTCCTTGACGACGTCGACGAGGCGGAGCGCCGCCAGGTTGCTCACCGTGGAGCTGGTCGTGTCGCCCGTCGTGGCGGCTCGACCGGAGCGATCAGCCGTGCTCATGTCGGCACCACCACATCGTCGCCGGGAGCGACCTCGCCGGCCACGACTTCGACCACGCCATCGTCGAAGGCGCCGAGCTCGACACCCACGAGGCGGGTGGTGCCATCGTCGCTGCGGATCTCGACGGCGAAACCACCTTCTCGGAGGCTCACGAGGGCCCGAGTCGGCACCACCGTCGCTGCGGTGACGCGGCTGCTCTCGAAGCGGACGGTGACGGGCCCGACGACGACATCATCGGGCTCGGCGTCGAGCGTGAGACGCACGGCGATGGTCGGCGTCGTGCCGTCACCGGTGTCGTCGGCAGCATCGGCGATCGATTCGACTCGGGCGGTGAGCACCTCGTCATCGGCGAGGACCACGTCAGCGGGGTCACCGACGTCGATGTCGTCGATCTCGTCGACGACGATGTCGGTCGTGACCGAGATGGTCGAGCTGCCGAGCGACGCCGCGAGTGCTCCGTTGCCGATCGGGTCTCCGTCGGCGGAGATGACCTCGACCACCTCGAATCCGGAAGGAACGACGACGTAGTACTGGGCGCCGACGGCTCCGGTCGCCGGAATCCCCGCAGCTTCCTGCCACCGGACGATCCCAGCGACCGTTGCGAGATCGGCGTCGTCGTCGATCGTGATGGCTCCATCGGGGTCGAACCCGAAGAACACGAGCAGCCGTTCCAGCAGTTCGAGGTCGTCGTCGGCGAAGGCCTCGAGCAGTGCGGCGGTCACGTCGGACACGTCGGTGACCGCGACCACGGACTGCCCGTCGAGTGTGGCGAGGATCGTGCCGTGCACGACAGGTGTGCCGACCTCGACCAGGTCGGCGATGACGGCATCGTCGTCGAGTTTCCCAGCGTCGAGGGTCACGTCCCACCGGGCCTCGGTGGTCTCCGCGAGCAGGAGCTGCTGGCCGACGGTCGAACTCGAGCCCGGCGCTGCGATCTCGGCGACGAGTGATGGCCCGTCGACCACGATGACTCGACCGGCGTCGAAGTCTCCGGTTGCTTCGAGTCCGAGCGAGGTCTCCCACGCTTCGACGGCATCGGCGGTGCTGGTGTCGTAGACACCATCGACCGACAGGGTTGCGTCGTCGGTGAAACCGAGCGCCCAGAGGTTGGCTTCGAGCTGCTCGACGTCGGCTCCTTCGTCTCCCCAGTCGAGGCTTCGGTGGAATGGCAGCGATCCGTAGAACGTCACGACTGGCGAACCGTCGATCGAGACCACGTGCGCGCCGCGAACGAGCTCGCTGCCGACGGGAACGCTCTCGGTGATGGTGCCCGATGCAGTCGCCAGCACCGAGGTGGTCGCACCACGCGTGAGCTGGCCCTCGTAGTCGATGTAGTCGACGAGGTCTCGTGATGTCGCCTCGGCGGTCGCCAGTTCGACGACCTCCGTGGTCGCGATGGCGGCGTCGTCGGCACCATCCGACGTCAAGGATTGAACGGCGAAGGTCGCGGCCACGCCGAGACCCGCCCCGACGACGAGCCACGGCCAGCTGCGTCGAGACCGAACGCCGACGACCGCATGGTCGACCGACTCGACCGAGCGGTCGGCCGCAGGTGTTCGGCTCGGCGAGGCACCGTCGGCGTCCGTCTCGACCGAACGACCGCGTGCGTCCCCGTCGAGGTCGCGTCCGAGTGACGTCTCCTTGATGCTCATCCGTCGGCCTGCTGTCCAGGGCCGCCGAGACCGGCTTCGGTGAACGCTTCGTCGAGAATCGGCGTACAGGTCTCCATCGCCGCGATCACCTCGGGGTCGTCGGCGTCGAGGCCCATCTGACCGGCGAATCGCAGACCGATGTCGCCCTGACCGGGGCCGCCGCCCTGGCCCTGGCCTCGCTGCGCCGGGCCGCCGGAGCCGTCGGCATCAGCGCCGGCACCGTTGCCGGTTGCCTGCCCTGGTTGCCCGAACGTCACCTCGGTCGCCTCGGGGAATCCTGCGTCGCGCACGCATTCGGTGAGCTCGACGAGGGCGTCCTGGATCGCGGTGTTGTCGGCGAACCCGCCAGCGGCTCGCCCTCCACCGAAGTTCGCGTCTCCGAGGAGGTCGCCGCAGGCCTGGGTGGCCTCGCGGAAGTCGCCGCCTCCGGGCTCGATGCCTTCGAACGCGTCACGAAGGTCGATGTTCCCGTCGCCGTCGACACCGATGTCGGGAACGTCGAGCCCTTGTTCTCGGAGACACTCCGAGAACGCCAGTGCCGCTTCGTCGGCGTCGAGCGTCGATCCGGCATCGCTGGCGGTATCACCGCCGTCGGTCGGCGCGTCGAGGCTGGCGACCTCGTCGAGCGACGCGACGTCCGATGCCGCCTCGTCGGCGTCTGCCGCCGGCGAACCGCACGCGGAGATCGCGATGAGGGCGATGCCGGCGGATGCGACAGCGGTCTGGTGCCGGAACCGAGCAGCACGAGGTGGTGAGGACGGCGTGCGTCCGATCGATGGAAACAACATGATCGTCAGGCTCGTCCCGGACCGTCAGGGAACCGTCAGAATCAGTTGTGGAGATCGTCAGAGTTCAGGCGCCGGGTCGGTCGGTGTCGTGGCCGCTCGATGGGGGTCGAAGGAGAACCCGACTTCGACGCCGTCTGGAGTGTTCCGGGCGAATGGTGCACCGCCGTGTGCTTCAGCGACGGCGGCGACGATGGCGAGGCCGAGTCCCGACCCGGGGAGGGCCCGCGCGGTCGCCGCGCGGTAGAAGCGTTCGAACACGCGCTCGAGGTCGTCGTCAGGAATCGCGACGCTCCGGCTGCGAACGGTGACCGATGCCGCTCCGATGTCGACCGCGATCGCCTCGTCGCCGGTCGAGAACTTGAGTGCGTTGCCGAGCAGGTTGGTGATGGCCCGATCGAGCCCAGCGGCGTTGCCGAGCATGGGGTCGGTGGTCCCGCGGACGGTGATGGTTCGACCGGATCGAGCCTGCGCGCGTGACGCTGCGGCATGGGCGATCTCGACGAGGTCGACCGGGGCGAGTTCGGCTCGGACCGGCTGGTCGCTCGCCAACTCGACCAGTTCGGCGGTGAGTGTCGACAACTCCTCGACTTCGGCGAGGGCGAGCTGGAACGCTCGGTCGCGGTCGTCGTCGTGCAGCCGTCCGCTCGACAGGAGTTCGAGGTTGCCGCGCAGCGTTGTCAACGGTGTGTTCAGCTCGTGGCCTGCGTCGATCACCAGTTGCTTCTGTTGCGCTCGCGACCGTCCGAACGCGTCGAGCATTCCGGCGAAACTCGTCGCCACCTGGCCGACTTCGCCGGTTGCATCGGTGTCGATGGGTGTCGTCAGGTCGCCTGTGGCCGTGATGTGCTCGGCGGTCGCCGAGAGCCTGCGCAGCGGACGGGCGATGCGACTCGCCACGAGCCACGAGGCGATCACCGCGACGGCCGTGATCAGGATGGCCACGACGATGAGGCGGTTCCTGACGGCGGCGAGCGTGGCGTCGGTCTCGGCCAACGACCGCGCGGTCAACACCGTCGTTCCGTCCTCGAGTACCTCGCTGCGCAGGCGGTAGCGGACACCGTCGATGCTGACCGTCGACAGCGCATCGTCGACAGCGGTCGTCGACGGAACCGGCAACTCGACACCGGCGTCGGAGGTGAGCACGACCTCGCCGTCGGGGTCGATGATCGTGACGACCGAGTCGTCGCCCACGAACCGTCGGGCGGTCACGTCGCGATCGTCGTCGAGCTCCGCGACTCGTTCCTGTCCGCGCTCGATCAGCAGATCGAGTTCTTCGAGTGTCGGGCGCGTGGGGCCGTTCGGGCGTCCGACGCCCGGGCCGAACCGGTCTTCGAGAAATTCGTCGACGACCGCGATCGCCTCGTCTTTCGTCGCGGCGTACGACAGGAGACCGGATGCGGCGGTGGCGACGGCGACGAGTGCACCGAACAGCATCACGAGGCGGATCTGAAGCGGACGGCCTCTCATGTGGAGCGCTCCGCGGACTCGATCATGAAGCCGATGCCACGAACGGTCTGGATCATGCGGGGTTCGCCGTCTGCTTCGGTCTTCTGGCGGAGATAGCTGACGTACACGTCGAGCGAACGCGAGGTCGCCGAGAGGTCGCATCCCCAGATCCGGTCGTAGATCACCTCTCTCGTGAGCACCGCGCCCGGATGAGCCATGAGCATCGCGAGCAGCTCGTACTCGGTCTTGGTCAGCTCGATTCGTCGCTCACCACGTCGCGCCGATCGAGTCCGGGGATCGAGGACGAGGTCGCCGACGTCCGTCGGTTCGGGGGCGTCGGCATGATGCGACCGGCGGATCAGCGCCCTCACCCGGGCCAACAATTCGTCGAGCGAGAACGGCTTCACCAGATAATCGTCTGCTCCCGCGTCGAGACCTTCGACACGATCACCGATCGAGGAACGCGCGGTCAACACGAGAATCGGGACGCGATTGCGGCGCCGTCGCAACGCTCGACACATCGAGAGCCCATCGACGTGCGGCATCATCACGTCGACGATCACGGCGTCGGCTGTCTGCTCTGCCAGGTACTCGAGACCTTCTCCGCCGTTGCCGGCCAGTCGCACGTCGTATCCCTCGTACGACAGCGCCATCCGGAGTGTCTCTCTGACGCCCGGGTCGTCGTCGACGACGAGCACGGTGGGGGAGGGGGCGGCGGAGGCGTTCACGGCGGCAGCCTGTCAGCCGTGTGTGAGAAAATCGTCAGAACCGCTCGTTGCCGACATGGCACGAGATGGGTCGTTGTGCCCTGTTGGTCGGTGCGCTCCAGGTGTTCGATGGGAAGTGAGAGAGCAGCTCGAGGGCGAGCCGCTCGAAAGGAGAGTGTCATGACCGACGACAAGGCCACGATCGCCGCCTGCCTGCGAGTGCACGGACGGCTCAGCGCAGACGAGACCGAAGCCGTCTGGAAGCACTGGGGTGCGCTCGAGACCCGATTCCGGGGCTTCGACCGCGACGACGTCGCGCTCGACCTGTACATCAAGGATCGCGATCTTCCAGGGCAGCACCTCACGTTCGAGGCGAACGTCGCCGGCTGGCCGACGCTCGTGGTCACGACGTCCGAGCCCGACCTGACGCGAGCGCTCAACGTCGTGCGTGACGAGATGATCCGGCGGGTCAACGACGCCAAGGAGACGTTGCACGACCGCCGCACCGGTCGCGCCCACGGCACGGGCGGAACGATTCGCCGGTGACGTCGACCCCCACCGCTTCTCCGGCGCCGGCGTTGACCTTCGTCGGAGGAGCGGGCACGGTCACGGGCAGCAAGACGCTGCTCGACACCCCGTCGGGGCGCATCCTGATCGACTGTGGTCTGTTCCAGGGTCGCAAGGAGTTGCGCCTCCAGAACTGGGCCGACTTCCCCGTCGACCCGGCGTCGATCGACGCCGTGCTGCTCACCCACGCACACATCGACCACTGCGGCTACCTGCCGCGGCTGGTCGAGGCCGGTTTCAGTGGCCCGGTCCACTGCACGATCGGTACGAGCAGACTCGCGTCGATCGTGCTGCCCGACAGCGGACACCTGCACGAGGAGGAGGCCGCGTACGCCAATCGCAAGGGGTATTCGAAGCATCATCCGGCCGAACCGCTGTACACCGAGGCGGCGGCGCGTGCCAGTCTCGAACTGTTCCACCCGATCGACTTCGACGAGGAGGTGTCGGTGCTCGCCGACGTGTCGGCCACCTGGCGTCGCGCCGGGCACATCCTCGGGGCGGCGTGGATCGACCTGCACGTCGCCTCGGCCGGCGACGGTCGCGGCAAGCACGTCGTGTTCTCCGGCGACCTCGGACGCCAGACGCACCCACTGCTCGTCGCGCCGACGCCGCTGGACGCACCCGACGTGGTGATCACCGAGTCGACCTACGGCGACCGCGTGCACGAGCACGTCGACCCGGCCGACGTCATCGCCGACACGGTCAACGAAGCGGCGCGTCGTGGGGGCGTGGTGGTGATCCCGGCGTTCGCGGTCGATCGCACCGAGATCATCCTTCACCACCTCGATCGGCTCGTGGCGGCCGGCCGCATCCCGAACCTGCCCGTGTTCGTCGACAGCCCGATGGCGCTGAGCGCGCTCGAGGTGTATCGCGACGAGGCGCGTCGTGCGTCACCCGAGATCCGCCCGGAGTTCCACGGCGCCGAACTGTTCCCGTCGTTGCAACTCCACGAGGCGCGCAGCGTCGAGCGGTCGATGGAGATCAACGCCCGCCACGGTCCGATGATCATCATCTCGGCGTCGGGCATGGCGACCGGCGGACGGATTCTCCACCATCTGAGCCAGCGGATGTCCGACGACCGCAACGCGATCATGCTCGTCGGCTTCCAGGCGCCCGGCACTCGGGGCGACCTCTTGCGTCGGGGGGAGCGCAGTGTGAAATTGCTCGGCCGTCATCGCGCCGTGCGGGCACGCGTCGTGTCGGTCGAACTCTCTGCCCACGCAGACCAGCACGAGTTGGTCGACTGGGCTTCGACGGCCGCCACCCCTCCCGAGATCGTCTACGTCAATCACGGTGAACCCGATGCGTCGGCGGCGCTCGTCGGCCGCCTGGAGTCGGAGGCCGGGCTCATCGCGGTGGCTGCTCGGCCAGGCGAACGCGTGCTGGTCTGACGCGCGAGGCGCGTGTCACATCGTCGCCTCGGAGCGGCTCCGCCTATCATCTTTACGATACTGAACGGTTCAGTATTTGAAGAGATGCGCCGGGTGCCGCTCGGCGAGAGGTCTGGACGATGAGCAGCAACCACACCGCAACCGCCACCACCGATCCGTTCGACGAGTCGGGCGCGCCGACGATCCCCGCTGTCGACGACATCGACCCGCGCGTGCACGAACGTCGGTGGATGATCCTGGGCGTGCTCTGCCTGAGCCTGCTGATCATCGTGATGGACAACACGATCCTCAACGTGGCGATCCCGTCGCTGATCACCGACCTCGGTGCGAGCAACAGCGAGATCCAGTGGATCATCGATTCGTACGTGCTCGTCTTCGCCGGCCTGCTCCTGACCGCCGGCAGCCTGTCGGACCGATTCGGCCGCAAGGGCGCGTTGCAGTTCGGCATCGTGCTGTTCGGCCTCGGCTCGGCGGCGGCGGCGCTGTCGGATTCGGCGACCCAGCTCATCGCCACCCGTGCGTTCATGGGGATCGGTGGCGCGCTGATCATGCCGGCGACCCTGTCGATCCTGATGAACGTCTTCCGTGACCCGACTGAACGTGGGCGGGCGATCGCGGTCTGGGCCGGGTTCTCCGGCCTTGGTGTGGCCATCGGACCGATGACCGGCGGCTTCCTGCTCGAACACTTCTCGTGGCACTCGGTCTTCTGGGTCAACCTTCCGCTCGGCATCACCGCGCTGGTACTCGGTGCGTTCTTCGTCCCGACGTCGCGTGACCCGAATCAAGGCAAGCTCGACCCGGTCGGCGCCCTGCTGTCGATCGTCGGCCTCGCCGGCGTGCTGTTCGGGATCATCGAGGGGCCGGCCGACGGTTGGACCCACGGCACCGTGGTGGCCGGATTCGTCGTCGGTGGCGTGGCGCTCGCAGCGTTCGTCTACTGGGAGCTGCACACGGCCAATCCCATGCTCGACATGAGCGTGTTCCGCAACGCCCGCTTCAGTGCGGCGAGCGGAACGATCACCCTCGTCTTCTTCGCCATGTTCGGCTCGCTGTTCCTGATGACGCAGTACTGGCAGCTCGTGCACGGCTACACCCCGCTCGAGGCTGGCGTCCGCCTGCTGCCCCAGGCGGTGACGATGATGATCGTCGCCCCGGCGTCGGCTCGCCTCGTCGAGCGACTCGGCACGAAGCGGGTCGTCTCGTCCGGACTGGTGCTGATGATGATCGGCGTGGGTCTGCTCTCGTTCATCGCTCCCGAGACGCCCTACGTCGTCGTGATCTCGTTCCTGGTCGTCATGTCGATCGGCATGGGCATGACGATGGCACCGGCGACCGAGTCGGTGATGGGGTCGCTCCCGCGTGAGAAGGCCGGCGTCGGCTCCGCGATCAACGACACGACGAGACAGGTGGGCGGAGCGCTCGGCGTGGCGATCATCGGGTCGGCGGTGTCGAGCGTCTACCGCAATCGGGTGAGCGACTCGTCGGCGCAGTTCGGTCTCGACGCCGCCGACGATGCGCTGGCGCAGACGTCGCTCGGCGCAGGCCAGCGGGTTGCCGCCGAGCTCGGTGCTCGCTCCGGCGAGTTCCTCGACTCGGTCAACCAGTCGTTCGTCGACGCCATGTCTGTCGGACTCCGCGTGTCGGTCGTGGTGATCGGCCTCGCCGCCGTGATGGTCTGGAAGTTCCTGCCGGCGCAGGCCACCGATGCCTCCGGATCCGCCGGTCGCCCGGGTGCGGTGTCGGCTCCGGGTGGGGCACCGATGGTCGTCGGCACCACCACGCGGGCCGGAGCGGCATACACGACGTCGGGTGAGACGGCGCCGTGACACTCGGTGCACGCCCACCGGTGTGTGCATGATGGTGGCATGAACGCAGCGGTCAAGCGGGGGCGTCCTCGGTCCGAGGAGATCGACGAACGGGTGTTGGCCGCGGCCCTGGAGATCGCCGGGGCCGTCGGCATCGCCAAGATGTCGATGGACGAGCTCGCCCGACGTGCCGACGTGTCGAAGGCGACGATCTATCGCCGATGGGCCAGCAAGGAAGCGCTGATCCTCGACGCGCTGCGGTCGGGAATGAGCCCGATCGACGAGGACGACACGGGCACGTTGCGCGGTGATCTCGATCGCTACCTCGAGAAGCTGTTCGGACGGTTCGAGCAGAATCCGATGAACGACGTGCTCCCGCACCTCATCGAGGTCGCGTGCCACGATCCGTCGATCCAGGAGTCGCTCGACGACTGGGTGCGCTTCCGTCGGCTGCCGTTGCGTCGCATCTTCGAGCGCGCTTGCGAGCGCGGCGAACTCCGCTCCGATGCCGACATCGAGGTGTTGATCGACGCGACGATCGGCCCGGTCGTGTATCGGCGTCTGCTCACTCGCGATCCGATCGACGCCGACTTCGCGATGCGCCTCATCGCCGTGGTCGCTCCCGCGAGCCCGGCCGAGGGCTGATCTCGGCGTTCAGTCGTCGACGACCAGCGGGAGCAGCGAGCGAACGACGCTCGGGTCGCAGAGTCCGGTGCCGTCGGACATCACGGTCGCCGTTCCGGCAGCGATGCCGAGCCGAATCGCGTCGGTGAGTTCATCGCCGCGAGCGAGACCGGTGGCGATACCTGCGACGAGGGAGTCGCCGGCGCCGATCGTGCTGCGCACCCGAACCGTCGGCGCTCTGAACCGGCGCGGTGCGGCACCGGGGCGAGCGAGCACCGCGCCGCCGGCACCGATCGACACCAGCAGGGCCCCGACGTTCGAACGATCGACGATCTCCTGAGCGGCACTGGTGATGTCGTCTTCGGTGTCGAGCGACCGGCCGACGAGATCGGAGAGTTCGCGAGCGCTCGGTTTGATCAGCGCCGCGCCGCACTCGAATGCGGCGTGCAGCGCGTCTCCCGACGTGTCGACGAGTACCGGAGTGGGGGCGACGACCTCGACGATCGTGCGGAGCGCGTCGCTCACGTTCGGGATGTCGATGCTGCCCGACACCACGACGCAGCCTGCGTCGGCGCCGAGGTCGCAGGTCGCCGCGACACATCGGTCGGCGTCGTCGGCGCTGAGGCGGACCGGTGGCAGCACGAACCGGTACTGGAGCCCGGTCGACTCGTCGGTGACGGAGAAGCTCTGCCGGATGGTGCTGCCGACGGCGACCGACTCGACGGCCACACCTTCGGTCGCCAGTTCGTCGACGACCATCCGCCCGTGATCGCCGCCGAGCGGAGCGACGGCGACGGCCTCGATGTCGAGTCGACGAGCGACGCGCGCGACGTTGATGCCGCCACCGCCGGGTTCGTGTCGTGGATGGTCACAGCGAAGCTTGCGAGCCGGCGCCACCGCGTCGACGCTGGTCGACACGTCGAGCGCTGGGCTGAAGGTCAGCGTGACGATCTTCTCCGCGCTCATCGGTCGCCGCCCTCGAGGCGCGGTCCCGTTTCGTCGCAGTGTTCGGCGGTGCGTTCGGCTCGTTGTCGTGACATCTCGATCTCAGAATACGCCCGGCCGATGGCGCACTGACCAAAGGCCCTGTCGCCGGTTGCGGTCGTGTGCTCACAATGAGTGTGAGCCCGCCGATGGGTGCAGGCCCGAACAGGGTGAGGACCAGAACCATGAGAAACGTGATCGTCGGTGTCGACGGAACCGCAGCATCGCTCGGTGCACTTGCATGGGCAGCCGAGACCGTTGGCGAACGCGGCCGGATACACGCCGTCGTCGCCGTGAACCCGTGGACCGAATACGTCGTCGACGTGGTGACCGGTGATCCGGTGACCTACCGAGACGTCATCGAAACGGCGCTCGCCGAGCAGTGGACGCGCGATGCGGCGTCGGCGGTGGGTGAGCTCGCCACGACGGTGAGCATCGCACCGATGTCGACGGCGCTCGATCGCGCCGCCCGAGACGACGCGGCCGACGCGATCGTGATCGGTACGCATCACGGCATCGCCGCGCTCGGCAGCGTGGTGAAGCGCATCGGGCACTCGACCAACCAACTGTTGCGACGCACGGTCCACCCGGTCGTGGTCGTCCCCTCGGCACCGGCCTCGATCCGTCCGCTCGAGCACGGCAACGTGGTGGTCGGCATCGGACACGGCGACGCGACCCGGAGCGCGGTGCGATGGGCTGCACACCTCGCCCGCGATCGAGACATCACGATCGAACTCCTCCATTCGACGGGCGACGCGCCCGTGTTCCAAGCCGACGGCGTCCTCGACCTCGTCCGCTACGAGGCCGGTCGCGGCGACCAGGCGTCGTGGGAGGTCGGACACGTCGAGCACTTCGCCGAGCTGATGCAGACCCTGAGCGGCGACGAACTCGACATCGTGGTCTCCACCCCACCCGGGCTCGCAGCACTGCGACTCGACGAAGCCAGCGAGCGCTCCTCGCTGCTCGTGATCGGTCGTCATCGATCGCGACTCGACGGTGGTCGCCACACCGCGCAGCCGCTGCGGCACGCGCTCACGCACGCGAGTTGCCCGGTCGCAGTGATCGCCGACCACCCTGCCGACGATCCCGTGAGCGTGTGCTGATGGGACACGACCATCGGCGATGGTCTCCTGCGGCGATTCGCCGTTTCGTCTGGACGCTCGCGTCGATCTTCGTCGTCGAGAGCGTGATCCTCGGGCTGGCTGCGCTGCCGGCGGTTGCGTTCTTCCGGTGGCACACCACGTGGCCGATCGAGTCGTTCACCGTCAAGACGGTGGTGCTCGCGATGGTGATCGTGCCGTCGTACACCATCTTCGCCGTCCTGCTGATGGCGCTCTCGGCGGCGGCCATGCGGGTGCTCGGTTGGCGACCGACCGCTCCGAGCGAGATGCCCATCGCCGAACTCGGCTGGCCGCTCTGCAACTGGGCTCGCTATCAGATCTCGGCGCACGTGGTCGCCTTCTTCGCCGGTGGTCTCATGCGGGCCACACCGATCTGGTCGGCGTACATGCGCTGGAACGGCGCACGGTTCGGTCGCCGCGTGTGGGTCAACAGCCTCGGGGTCACCGATCACTGCCTGCTCGAGTTCGGCGACGATGTCGTCATCGGCTCCGGTGTCCACCTGTCGGGGCACACCGTCGAGCGTGGCGTGGTACGGACCGCTCCCGTCCGCATCGGGGCGGGATCGACCATCGGTGTCAACGCGCACGTCGAGATCGGCGTCGACATCGGTGCCGACTGTCAGATCGGTTCGCTCTCGATGGTTCCCAAGTTCACCGTCTTGGACGGCCCCGGCACGTACGTGGGCGTTCCCGCTCGACGGCTCGAACGCCGCGACCACGTCGAGCAGGTACAGGAGTGACGACGTCGGAGCGGCATCTGCGCGACCTGCGCGCCGGCGATGATCCACCGGTCGTGCTCGTTCCGGGCATCGACGGCACGGCGCTGCTGTTCTACCGGCAACAACCGCTGCTGTCGGAGCACTTCGACACCGTGGCGTTCCCGCTGCCCACCGGATCCGTGCCGTCGATGACCATGGCGACGCTCGTGAACGATCTCGCCGAGCTCGTCCGGGAGGTGGCGAACGACGGGGCGCTCCTGGTGGCCGAATCGTTCGGCGGGGCGCTGTCGATGTCGCTCGCGATCGAGCACCCCGAACTCGTTCGCGGGCTCGTCATCGTCAACTCGTTCCCGTATCTCGACATGCGGTTCAAACTGCGGACGGCGCCGTGGATTCTCCGGTCGATTCCGTGGGCGGCGATGCCGATCGTGCGCCGCTACACCTCCGACCATCTGCACAGTCCGCACACCGACGCGACCGACATCGCCGAGTTCCGCGAACGGGCGAAGGCGATCGATCGCGACAGCTACATCCGACGGCTCCAGATCCTCGCCGACTTCGACCTGCGGCCGCGGCTGCACGAGATCGAGGCGCCGACGTTGTTCCTCGCGGGGGATCGTGATCGTCTGCTGCCGTCGGTGCGGTGGGCGCGCTACATGCACGAACGGGTGCGTCGATCGTCGTTCGAAGTGCTCGCGGGGTACGGGCACGTGTGCCTGATCGACCACGACCTCGACCTGACCGAGACCGTCATGCCGTGGTGGCACGACGTCGGAGCCGAGCACTCGGGTCGATAGCTCAGCCTGGGTGCGGAGCGACCACCATCGGTCGTTCGACGTGGTGGAGCAGCCAGGTCGACACCGAGCCGAGCACAGCCGCTTGCAGCGCGCCGTGGCCGCGTGCCCCCATGACGAGGAGGTCGTGCGTGGCGGCGTGTTCGGCCAGCGTCGTGCGTGGCGTGCCGCTCACGAAGGTGTGGCGCACCTCGACGTCGTCACGCCCGATCCGGGCGATGGTGCGCTGAGCGAGGTGCTCGAAGCGCTCTTCCGCGAGATCGCACGCGTCGGGGAAGAAGAACTGGTCGGCGCCCGCCGCGAGCGGTGAGGTGTCCCACACCGACACGCAGTCGATCGTCGAGCCGGGTGCGGCGAAGTCGGCAGCCCACGTGAGCGCGGCGATCGAGTTGTCGGAACCATCGAACGCGACCAGGATCGACGACACGGGGTCGAGCGACGCGGCGGCCGGGATCACCGCCACCGGAACCGGCGAGTGCGTCGCACACTGCGTGCTCGTCGAGCCGAGAACGAGTCGAGCGAATCCGCCCCGCCCGCGTGAGCCGACGACGAGGAAGCCGCTGTCATCCGCTGCGTCGAGGAGCACCGGGGCCGGCCCACCGAGGCTGACCCGGCGGGTGACCGGGAGGTCGAGCATCGGCGCGAGCAGTTCGGCGGCCTGGTCGACGGCGGCGTGTGCCGACACTTCGAACGCGTCGAACGATGCTCCGGTCACCGCGGCACCCATCGGTGCCATCGACGCGGCGGGAGGGATGCTCCACGCCGCCGTCAACTGCAACTCGCTCGCTCGGTTCGGCGCGTGTGCGGCGGCCCATCGCGCTGCGTGTGTGCTGCTGTCGGACCCGTCGATGCCGACCACCCAGCGCCGGTCGTCCGGCTCGCGTGTGTCGTTGACGGCGTCGGTCGATTCCTCGCGCTCCATGCCTCCACTTGAGTCCCATCGGGCGGTGTGACGACAGGGCCGAAAGTCCCCGGCCGCCGGAAGATCGGAGTGCGGGGACCTTGTACCCTGTCGGACGTGCACAGCGGCAGCGACAGTGGCAGTCACGCCTGACACGCAGGTCACGGCGTCGTGAGCGGCCTGCCGCCCGTCCGATGTCCGTGGAGAGCGGCGAGAACAGACCCATGAGCACCAACTCGGCACCGGCCACGAGTCAACGGCGCGCCTCGAACACATGGTGGGCGATGGAACCCTCGGCGGTGGCGTCGGAGCTCGACGTCGACCTCGAAGTGGGCCTCGGCGACGGAGCCGCCGACGATCGACTCGCTCGCTTCGGGCCGAACGAACTCTCCCACGACGACGGCCCGTCGTTGCTGCGCCGCTTCTTCTCGCAGTTCACCGATCCGCTGGTCGGCCTGCTCATCGCGGCGATCGTCATCTCGCTCGCGGCATGGACGATCGAGGACAGCTCGTCGGTTCCGGTCGAGGCGATCGTGATCGCCCTCATCGTGGTGGCCAACGCGGTGATCGGGCTGTGGCAGGAGGGTCGGGCGACCCGAGCGGTCGACGCCCTCCGACGGTTGACCGCAGCTCACAGCACCGTGGTGCGCGACGGCGAGCGACGAAGCGTGTCGACGACCGAGCTCGTGCCCGGCGACGTGGTCGTGCTCGCCGAGGGCGACGTGGTCGGCTTCGACGGTCGGCTCGTCGAATCGGCCTCGCTCGAGGTGAACGAGGCTGCGCTCACCGGCGAGAGCATGGCGATCTCGAAGCACACCGAGCTCGTGCCGTCGGATGCTCCGGTGGCCGACCGGAGCAACATGGTGCTGAGCGGCACCTCGGTCGTCAAGGGTCGTGGCCGTGCGGTGGTCGTCGGTACGGGTCACGAGACCGAGGTCGGTCGGATCGCGACGCTGCTCGGCGACACCGACGTCGAACCCACCCCGCTGCAGCGCCAGGTCGCGCGGCTCGGTCGGACGCTGGGTATCGCCGTGGTCGTGCTCGCCGTGGTGGTGATCGCTGCGATCATGGCGACCTCCGACGTCGACACGGCAGAGGAAGCGCTCGACGCATTGCTCGTCGCGGTGTCGCTCGCCGTGGCCGCGGTGCCCGAAGGGCTCCCGGCGATCATGACCGTGGTGCTCGCACTCGGCGTGCAACGGATGAGCCGTCGCAACGCCATCGTCAAGCGGCTGTTGTCGGTCGAGACGCTCGGCTCGGCGTCGGTCATCTGCACCGACAAGACCGGCACGCTCACCCGCAACGAGATGACCGTGGTCCGAGTGGCCACCGCAACCGGAGAGGCGACGTTCACCGGTGTGGGGTACGACCCGGACGGCTCGGTCGAGATGGGAGACGATGCGGACCTCGACGATCTGATCGAGTTGGTTCGCGCGGCAGCGATCGCGTCCGACGCCACGCTCGAACGCGACGGCGAACGCTGGGTTCCCAACGGCGACCCGACCGAGGTCGCGCTGGTCGTGGCAGCGGCCAAGCTCCCCGACGACGATCGACGCTCGAACGACACACGGGTCGACGAGCTGCCGTTCGACTCCGACCGCAAGCTCATGTCGGTGCTCGTGGCCGACGGGGCGGTGCAGTACACCAAGGGCGCCCCCGATGTGCTGCTCGACCGGTGTGTGTCGGAGGCGCGGTGCGGAGCGACGATCGATCTGCACGACGACCGTGTCGCCGAGCTGCGCGGACAGGTCGAGCGGTTCGCCGATGCCGGGCTCCGAACCCTCGGTGTGGCGCGCCGTCGGCACGACGGACGACCGGATCCGTTCGACGAGGGTGCCGAACGCGAACTCGAATGGCTCGGGCTGGTCGGCTTGTCGGACCCGCCGCGTCTCGAAGCGGCCGAGGTCATCGATCGCGCTCGGTCCGCCGGCATCAGAACCGTGATGCTGACCGGCGATCACCCGCGTACGGCGGTGGCCATCGGGGCGTCCCTCGGGCTCGGCAACACCGACGACCCGATCACCGGAACACAGCTCGACCGGCTCGACTGGGACGATCGCTCCGAGGTGAGCGCCACGGTCGAGTCGACCGACGTGTTCGCCCGCGTCGCTCCCGAGCACAAGCTCCGGCTGGTGCGTGCGTTGCAGCACGACGGTCACATCGTCGCGATGACCGGTGATGGCGTCAACGATGCACCGGCCCTCCGACGGGCCGATATCGGCGTGTCGATGGGCGACGTCGGCACCGACGTCGCCCGCGAGGCCTCCGACATGGTGCTCGCCGACGACGACTTCGCCACGATCGTCACCGCCATCGAAGAGGGCCGAAACATCTTCGCCGACATCCGCAAGTTCCTGCGCTACCTGCTGGCGTCGAACGCGGGGGAGGTGTTGGTGATGGTGATCGGTGTGCTCGCCGCCGGACCGCTCGGCCTGCGGCTCGGTGACGGCCTCGCCGTGCCACTCCTCGCGACGCAGATCCTGTGGATCAACCTGCTCACCGACAGCGCACTCGCCCTGGCGCTCGGCGTCGACTCGAGCGTCGAGGACGTGATGAGCGAGCCACCCCGCCGACTCACCGACCCGATCATCGACCGTGCGATGTGGGTGACCATCGCCATCGTCGGCACCGTCACCGCGCTGGCCGGACTCGTCGCCCTCGACCTCGAACTCGCGGGCGGGATGCTCGGCGGCGACGGCGACCTCGAATCGGGGAGGACGATGGTGTTCACCACCATCGTCCTGGCGCAGGTGTTCAACGCGTTCAACTCCCGATCCGACCGGGTGAGCGCCTTCGTCAAGCTCTTCGACAACCGGTTGCTGTGGGCTGCGGTCGTCGCCACCGTCCTGCTCCAGGTCGCCGTGGTACACCTCGACGTGTTGAACCGTGCATTCGAGACCACGCCGCTGTCGATCTCGCAGTGGGCGACCTGCTGGGGCCTGGCGGCGACCGTGTTGCTCGCGAACGAGTTGCGCAAGCTGTTCGCTCGACGTCGCCACGACTCGGCGGGTTGATCAGGACCTTGGGCCCTGCCCACGGCGGTGCCCGGCGTGTTCTCATCGTGTGATGGAACCGACACAGCATGACGAGGCGTCCGGCACGCAGATCCTCACCGAGGACGAGTGCTGGGAGCGCCTGCGCCGCACTTCGATCGGCCGAATCGGCGTGCTGCACGACGAGCAGCCGGCCGTGTACCCGGTCAATTACCTCGTCGACGGTTCGTCGGTCGTGTTCCGCACCCGACCCGACAGCAAGATCTCACAGGCGCCGCTCCTCGAGCGGGTCGCGTTCGAGATCGATGGCTTCGAGCCGGCAGACGGTGACGCCTGGAGCGTGTTGATCAAGGGGTTCGGTCGGTTCCTCGACAGCGTCCCCGAGATCGCTCAGGTCGACCGCCTGCTGCTGTTTCCCTGGGTCGACGTCGACCGCTCGGCCTGGGTCCGGATCATCCCCGTCGAGGTCACCGGACGGAGCTTCCACCTCGTCGACGGTGCGGTCACCGACGCCTCGATCGGTTGGCCGGAGCAGGTCACCCGCACGGGCGACGACGACCTCGTCTGAGTCCGCCTCCGACACGCCGAGGCGGATCGGTGCGTCAGTCGTGCGGCAGTTCGTGGGGTTCGATGCCGGCCACGACGCTGGCGTGATCGGGGTGATCGTGGCGGACGTGGTCGACCACTTCGTTCTGGTACTTGAAGCGGAGGTCGCAGTACGGGCACGTGTGCGGCTGATGATCGGTCATGGTGAGCCTTCCTCTGGTTGGTGTGGATCAGGTGTACGGAATCCGCAGGATCGCTGCGATGCCGTCGTGGAGGTCGAAGCCGGTACCGGTGACGAGGTCGGCGCCGTGGGCGAGGGCCGCGCGGATCGTGGCATCGACGTGGGCTGAACGAGCGCCGACGTCGAGATCGACGAACAACGTCTTGACCCGATTGTCGGTGATCGCCTCGAGTACCTCGACCGACCCGGCGATCGCCTGATCGCGCTGCCCGAGTTCTTCGCGGAGATCGTCGAGAGAGCGTTCGACGAGGCGTCGGTGGCGCTCCGCACGGAAGTCGAGGGCAGCCGATCGCACACGGTCGGGTGTCGTCGGTTCGTGGCGGCCACCGGCACGGACGGGTCGGACGGGCCCGACTCTCGACTCGACGAGTTCGTCCCGGACGAGGTTCACCTCGCGCTCGTCGCCGGTCAGCACGACGCCGTTCGCTCCGGTCGAGGCGCATTCGTTCGTGATCGCTGCCGCGATGAGCTCGGCGTTGCGTTCCCAGATCACCTCGCTGTGTCGTTGGTGGCGCGGTTGCGACATGCCGCCACCCAGCGCCTTGTGGATCTGTTCGTCGTCACCGTCGACGGCGCGGAGCGTGTCGAGGTCGAGCGCTCCCACGACGTACAGGTCGGCGCCGGTTCGGTCGATCACGGCGGCGACGGTCGGGGCGGGTACCAGCGCGGCCTGGTGTGCTGCCGGCAGGAGTGCCGGGAGCGGACCGAGCGAGATCGACGGCTCGATGTCGAAGCCGAGCCAGCAGGTCGCGGCGTCGTGATCGTTGGCGGTGACGAGCAGGGGATGACCGCGTCGATGGGTCGCCCGGAGTGCATCGCCCATGTTCGCCACGGTGCGCTCCGATGCACCGAGCGAACGCAGTTCGGATTCGACGGCGCTCCATCTGACGTCGAGATCGTCGCCGACCGTGCCCGGCTTGGGCACGTCGACGACTGCGCTGGCGTGCGGACCCGGTTGTTCGTAGCGAGCCCTGATGGCGGCGATCGTGGTGAGCCCGGGACCCCTGGTGCCGGTGTTCGTGCCGGTGGTCGAATCGGTGGTCATACCTCGACACTGACGGGCGCCGAGCCGTTGCGGAAGAGGAGAAGGTCCCGTCGCCCGTTCAGCCGGTCGCGGCGATCAGCGCCACCGTGGCGACGCCGTACACGCCGACGAGGGCCACGGCGCTTCCTCGCCGGAGCGTCGGTCTCGTCGCGGCGATCGCCGTCGCGGCGATGATGCCGAGCCCGGCGACGATGCAGGTCGCCGTGGCAGCCGACGACACGACCGTGGGGGTGAGGGCCGGGCCGATGCCGACGGCGAACGTCGCGTCGAGGAACGACGAGCCGAACAGGTCGCCGAGCGCGAGGGCCCCTGCGCCGCGTCGCACCGCCGTCCAGTCGACGATCAGTTCGGGGAGCGACGTGCCGAGCGCGAGGACGACTGCGCCGGCCAGGATCTCCGGCACGCCGATCGACTCGGTGATCGCCACGAAGCTCTGGACCACCACGGTCGCGGCGACCGCCACCACGACCAGCCACACCGCCGTGAGCGCGATCGCCGGACCGATCCGGCTGCCCGGCTGCGCGGGCGGCGACGAGTCCGACACCAGGGAACGCATCGCGATCAGCGCGAGCACCCACGACGCGACCAACAGCAGGCCGTCGACTCGGTCGAAGACCCCGTCGCGGACGAGCAGACTGATGACCCCGAGTGCCGTGGCGGTGAGGATGCCGAGGGCGGCGACCGCTCGACGGTCGGAGACGACCTCGACGCCGAAGCACAGGATGCCGAGCACGAGTGTCACCTGGGTCATCGCCGAACCGGCGGAATCACCGACGTTGAGGTCGCCGTGGCCCGTGGCCGCCGAGATGATCGAGTTCGCGATCTCGGGGAGGTCGGTGCCGATGGCCAGCACCGTCATCCCGATGAACCCCGACGACACGCGACTGCCGTCGGCGACGGCCAACGCGTGCGTCACCGCTCGCCGGCTGGCCAGCGATGCGGTCACGAGTCCGCCGACGAACGCGACGATCCAGAGCGCGATCATGAGCGGATCGTCCGGTACCGATTCATCCGGTGCCGCGCGTCTTCGGTGCTGCGACGAGGACCATGTCGTCAGGATCCCACGGCCCGCGGCGGGGGCGACAGGGCCGAACTGCCCTACCCGTCGACGAAGATCACTGTCACAATGTCGACGTGAGCGATCTCGAGCAGCATGTTCCGAGCACGACCGGCCCCGTCATCGTGGGCGTCGACGGCTCTCCCGAAGCCGAGCGCGGCATGCGCTTCGCCGCCGATCTCGCCGAGCGGCTCGACGTCGAACTCGTCGTCATCCATGCGTACGGCCTGATCGGTTCGTTCGGCGACTGGCGCGACGGACCGGAGGAGCGAGAGCGTCAGGTGCGGGCGGCGATGGCCGACGACTGGTGCGCCCCGCTGTCACAGCGGACGGGGCTCACCTGGCGGTGGGAGTGCGTACAGGGCGCTGCGGTCGAAGGGCTCCTGCGCGCCGCCGACGACATCGACGCGGCGTTCATCGTGGTCGGCTCGCACGGTGCCGGGCACAGCGTGTCGCCGTTCCTGGGCAGCACCAGCCAAGACATCCTGCGCCACAGCCATCGGCCCGTCGTGGTGATTCCGCCCGCCGACGATCACGAGCATCGGCGTGGCGGGGCCGCCGCCATGCGCGACGTCGTGGCCGACGCGTGAGTTCGACGTCGAGGAACACGAGCGTGCACGACATCGTCCTGTTCTCCGCAAAGCCGTACGACCGCGCAGCGTTCGACGAGGCCAACCAGGCGCTCGACGCCCCGCTCGTACTCGAGTATCTCGACACCCGCCTCACCGAACAGACGGCGCCGCTCGCAGCGGGGGCGACGTCGGTGTGCGCGTTCGTCAACGACGACGTGTCGGAGGCGGTGCTCCGCACGCTCGCCGAGGCAGGTACCCGTCTGGTCGCCATGCGATGTGCCGGGTACAACAACGTCGATCTCGACGCCGCCGGGCGGCTCGGGGTCACGGTCGTGCGGGTGCCGTCGTACTCGCCCAACGCCGTGGCCGAGCACACGCTGGCGCTCATGCTCGCGCTCAACCGCAAGATCCACCGGGCGCACAACCGCGTCCGAGACGGCAACTTCTCGCTCGACGGCCTCGTCGGTTTCGACATGGCCGGCAAGACGGCCGCGGTGATCGGCACCGGCAAGATCGGCGTCATCGTCGCCCGACTCCTGTGGCACCTGCGCTGCGAGGTGGTGGCAGTCGACCCGTTCGAAGACGACCATCTCCGCGAACTCGGCGTGTCGTACGTGTCGCTCGACGAGGCATTCCAACGAGCCGACATCGTCACGCTCAACTGCCCGCTCACCGCCGACACCCATCATCTGATCGACGAGGCGGCGCTGGAGGCGATGAAGCCCGGTGCGATGCTCGTCAACACCGGCCGTGGTGCGCTCGTCGACACCAACGCCGTGCTCGCCTCGCTCAAGTCGGGTCGGCTCGGGTCGTTGGCGCTCGACGTCTACGAGGAGGAGGGCGACCTCTTCTTCGAGGACCGCAGTGACGAGATCATCGACGACGACGTCTTCGCCCGGCTGCTGACGTTCCCGAACGTGCTCATCACGGCGCACCAGGCCTTCCTGACGCGCGAAGCGCTCACGGCCATCGCCGAGACGACGCTCGGCAACGTGCGCACGGTCACCGCGGGTGGCACGTGCGACAACGTCGTCGACGCGAACTGAACTCTGCCCGAGGCAACTGCGCCGAGCGGGGTCGTCCCGTCGGCCACCGAGTGGTGACCGACGGGCGACGGTTCAGGCGTTCATGTCCTCGAGGATGCTCAAGAGGTCGTCGGCGTGTTCTTCCTCGACGCTCAGGATGTCTTCGAGCATCCGGCGGGTGGTGGAGTCCTTCGTTCCCAACCACTCGATGATCTCGCTGTAGCTCTCGATGGCGATGCGCTCGGCGATGAGGTCTTCGCGCACCATGTCGAGGAGCGCCGAGCTGTCGTCGTACTCGGCGTGCGAGCGCGTCGTGAGCCCTTCGGGGTCGAAGTTCGGTGAACCCTGCAGCTGCGTGATGCGCAGGGCGATCTGGTCGGCGTGGCCCTGTTCTTCGTTGGCGTGCTGCAAGAACTCCGCAGCGACGGGTGCCGCGTTGAGGCCGGTGGCCGTGAAGTAGTGGCGCTTGTAGCGCAGGACGCACACCAGCTCGGTGGCGAGCGCCTCGTTGAGCACCTCGATGACGCGTTCGCGGTCGGCGCCGTACGCATCGGTGATCGGGCCCTGCTCGATGTTGGCGCGGGCACGCGCACGAAGGGTTTCGATGTCGGTGAGGAATTCAGCCATCCCCACATGACAGCACACATCGCCGTCGACGTCCCCTCCGCGCCACCGATTTCATTAGTGACGCTTGCCTCCCGAAGCGCGATCGAACCGGCTCGGCACACTGGCCGGCGCATGATCGACGAGAAGCTGGAACCGATATTCGACGACGTCGTCCGACGCAACCCGGGGGAGGTCGAGTTCCATCAGGCGGTACGCGAAGTGCTCGATTCGCTCGGGCCGGTCATCGCCAAGAACCCCGACTACGCCGAGCAGAAGATCATCCAACGGATCTGTGAGCCCGAGCGCCAGATCATCTTCCGCGTGCCGTGGAGCGACGACAACGGCGAGGTGCACATCAACCGCGGGATGCGGGTCGAGTTCAACAGCGCGCTGGGCCCGTACAAGGGTGGGTTGCGGTTCCATCCCTCGGTCAATCTCGGGATCGTGAAGTTCCTCGGTTTCGAGCAGATCTTCAAGAACGCGCTCACGTCGCTGCCGATCGGTGGCGGCAAGGGCGGTGCCGACTTCGATCCGAAGGGACGCTCCGACGACGAGATCATGCGGTTCTGCCAGAGCTTCATGCTCGAGTTGCACCGCCACCTCGGCGAGCGGACCGATGTTCCGGCCGGTGACACCGGGGTCGGTGTGCGCGAGATCGGTTGGCTGTTCGGCCAGTACAAACGCATCACCAACCGGTACGAGTCGGGCGTGCTGACCGGCAAGGGTGTCGAATGGGGTGGCGCCCTGGTGCGCAACGAGGCGACGGGGTACGGCCTCGTCTTCTTCCTCGAGGAGATGCTGGCGTCGGCGGGCAAGACGCTCGACGGCCGGACCGTGGTCGTGTCGGGGTCGGGCAACGTCGCCGTCCACGCGATCGAGAAGGCGCAGCAGCACGGTGCGCTGGTCGTGGCCTGCTCCGACTCGTCGGGCTTCGTCCACGATCCGGCCGGGCTGCAACTCGACGTGCTCAAGGACGTCAAGTTGTCGCGCCGCAAGCGCATCAGCGTCTACGCGGACGAGGTCGGCTCGGCGACGTTCGTCGAGCGCGGCAACATCTGGACGCTGCTGTGCGACGTGGCGCTGCCGTGCGCGACGCAGAACGAATTGACCCGTCGTGACGCCGAACTCCTCGCACGCAACGGCTGCATCGCCGTGGCGGAAGGGGCGAACATGCCGTGCACCCCCGATGCGATCCAGATGTTCGAATCAGCGGGCGTGGCGTTCGGGCCGGGCAAGGCCGCCAACGCTGGTGGCGTGGCGACGTCGGCGCTCGAGATGCAGCAGAACGCCAGTCGTGACTCGTGGACCTTCGAGCACACCGAACGGCGTCTCGCCGAGATCATGGTGAGCATCCACCGCTTGTGCCACGAACGCTCGGAGCAGTACGGAACCCCCGGCAACCTGGTGCACGGAGCCAACATCGCCGGCTTCGAACGCGTCGCCCGGGCGATGAGCGCCCTCGGCCTGGTCTGACAACGTCGGTCAGGCGCAGTTGTTGCAGTGCTCCGATTCGGGGATCGCCGCGAGGCGTGCCTCGGCAATCGGTTCACGGCAGGTCGTGCAGAGCCCGTAGGTGCCGGCCTCGACGCGGGCGAGCGCACGCTGCGTGCGGTTGAGGTCGGCGCGGATGCTCTCGATCAGCCGGCGGGCACCGTCGCGGTCTTCTTGGATCGTGCCGTGGTCAGACAGGAGACCGACCAGGTCGGACTCGAGTTCGTGCAGCTGACGCTCGGAGCGTGCTGCGTGTTCTCGAAGCGTCTGTGCGGCTCGATCCGCGACGCTGCTCGCCACGGCGGTGGCGTCGGCGGCGTTGGCGGTGGTCGTCGAATCAGACATCGTTGGCTCCGTGGGGTCCGGGGGCGTCCTGCACGCAGGAGCGCCCAGTGATCGCGTGCGCAGCACGGTAGGGCTGCGCCCGTGGCCGTCGGCGGCGCGACAGCGATGCTGTCGTGCGCCGTGCCAGGCCCGCGGCCGACATCAGTCGCGGAGGATCCGGAAGAACCGAGCCGGTTCGCGGCGCAGGTTCCGCCAGGTGTTGACGATGCCATCGGCGACGACGATCGTGTCGCCGGCGCGGAGGACCGGACGGTCGTCGCCGAGGTCGATCTGCACCAGTCCGTTCATCATCGCGATCACCTCGACGCCGTGGTGCGGGTGGTCGGGGGCCGACGACGATCCGCCGGCGAGTTCGATCAGGAACACGCGGGCGCCGATCGACGTGTCGGGAACCAGCGCCACCGTGTCGCTCGTGAGGCGTCGGCTGCGATCGTGTCGAGCGAGGTGGTAGCGGGGCCGAGGCGTGGCGTTGACGAGCCGGTCGACCGGTACGTCGAGTTCGTCGGAGATCCGCAGCAGCGTGTCGACCGAGAGTCCTCGCGCCCCCGACTCCGCCTGCGAGATGGCGCTGGCGGTGACGCCGCCGATGGTCGCCAACTCCTGTTGCGTCAGGCGGAAGTCGCTGCGCAACGCGGCGAGCCCGCGCGCCAGCCGGCCACCGGTCGGTGCGGGGGTCGCGACGACGTCGTCACCCTCGATGTGCAGCCGATACGACACTCCCTGCTGACTGGCGGCGCGCCCTTCGGCCTTGATGACGCGCAGGCGTTCGTCGCGGACTTCGATGTAGCACTGGGTGATCTGACGGACGGCGTCGAGCGCGGTCCGACCGAAGTCGGAGCCGACGCACCAGTACGCGGTGACGCCGGCCTGGAGCATGGCGGGGCACGTGCGCGAGAAGAAGTCGAGCGCGACCGCCGGACCCCACCGGCGAATCGGACCCGCGAGGTCGTCGACGATGACGCAGTCGGGACGGTCGTCGCGGAACCGCCGGTCGAGTTCATCGCTGAGCAGGCGGGGTCGCGAGTGGACCGACCCCGGTCCGGCGTCGAGACGTTCGACGGTCGGTGCTCGAGGGCTCGGTGCCGCCGAGAACGCCACGTGCAGGACGCGCTGACCGTCGCGAGCTGCCGCCGCGGCGAAGCCGAGACGGAGCGCGTCGTACGCGACGAGATCGTCGCACTGCCAGACGACGTTGTCGCCGGTGATGAGGCCGCCGAGCGCATCGTCGACCGAGGCGAATCCGGTTCCGGTCGGTGTCGGCATGCCGAGACATTAGCCCTGCTGTATTCCACTCTCGTTCGGCACAGCAATCGTGCTCCATGTGGTGCCGAGATCGTTCCACGAGTCGTGGCGTGGGTTCGTAGGCTCGTCGGGATGGTGGAGGTTCCGGACGAGCAGCGGTTGGTGGAGTGGCTCGACGAGATCTGCCGTGACGTCTACCAGCGTGTGGAGTCCCTCGACGGCGGCGAGCTCGCCTCGTACATCCCCGAACTGGCCAACGTCGATCCCGACCGATTCGCGATCGCGACGGTCACAGTCAACGGTGAGTCGGCGCTGACGGGCGATCACGCGCAACTGTTCACGATCCAGTCGATCTCGAAGTTGTTGCTCTACGGCATGGCGCTGGAGACCCACGGTCGGGAGCGGGTGATGCGCCGCGCCGGCGTGGCCCCGACCGGTGATCCGTTCAACGCGATCGAACTCGACGAGAAGCTCCATCGTGCCCCGAACCCGATGGTGAACTCCGGTGCCATCGCGATCACCGACATGGTCGAGGGACGAGATCTCGCCGAGCGCACCGACAACGTGCTGTCGTTGTTCGAGCGGTATCTCGGTCGACGGCCCGACGTCGACCAGGCGGTGTGCGCCTCGGAGCATGCGAGCGGTCACCGCAACCGGGCCATCGGCTACCTGTTGCTCGACCAGGGCATCGTCGACGATCGGGTGGCGGAGACGCTCGACCTCTATTTCCTCCAGTGCTCGATCCTGGTCACGGCCGCCGACCTCGCGCTGATCGGCGCGACGATCGCGAACAACGGGGTGCACCCGATCACGGGTGATCAGATCGTCGGGCCGAAGGTGGCTCGCGACATGCTCACGGTCGCGCTCACGTGCGGCATGTACGACTATGCGGGGGAGTGGGCGTACACGGTCGGGATCCCGGCCAAGAGTGGCGTCGGCGGGGGTCTCGTCGGCATGCTCCCTGGCGTGGGCGGTCTGGCGGTGTACTCGCCGCGCCTCGACGAGCACGGCAACAGCGTGCGCGGGATCCGCGTGTTCGAGAAACTCTCACGCGACTTCGACCTCCACGTGTTCGACCCCGAGCGGCCCTGGAGCCCTGAAACGTGATGGAGCCCTGAAACGTGACGGAGCCCCGAGACATGACGAACGACAACGATCTGCTCGTACGCGATGTCCGGCTGGGTGGGTCGGATCGGTCGGAGGCGATCGTGATCGTCGGCGGTCGCGTGCAATCGGTCGGTGCTGCACCGAGCGACTGGATGGGCCCGACGGTCGACGGTGCCGGGATGCTCGCGTTGCCGGGCCTGGTCGACGGGCACGCGCACGTCGACAAGACCATGTGGGGTCTGCCGTGGCGCGGTCATTCGGCCGATCCCGAGCGAGGACTCGCCGGGTTGATCGACAACGAGCGCTCCGGTCGCCGTGAACTGCCGTCGGTCTACGAACGTGCCGGCGCCCTGCTCGACGCGTACATCGAGCGCGGCACGACGCTGATCCGCACGCACGTCGACGTCGATCTCGACAACGGGGTGTCGGCGGTCGAACAGGTGCGGCAGGCGGCCGATGACCGAGCCGGTGCGATCGACGTGCAGATCGTGGCGTTCCCGCAGAGCGGCATGCTGGTGGCGCCCGGCACCGTCGAACTGCTCGACGCGGCGATCTCGGCAGGCGCCGACCTGGTCGGCGGGATCGATCCGGCGGGCTTCGACGGCTCGCCGGTCGAGCATCTCGACGCGATCTTCGCGATCGCCGATCGGCACGGCTGTGGTCTCGACCTGCACCTGCACGATCGTGGGGCGCTCGGTCGGTGGGAGATGGGGCAGGTCGTCGACCGGACGCGTGCGCTCGGGTTGGACGGCAAGGTGACCGTGTCGCACGCCTTCGGTCTGTGCGACGGCGACCCGTCGATCCCCTCACTGGTCGAACGGTTGGGAGCACAGCGGATCTCGCTGGCGACGGTTGCTCCCGGAAACGTCGATCCGTTGCCGCTCGACCTGCTCGACCAGTACGGGGTCGCGGTGTGCCTGGGCCAGGACGGCATCCGCGATCTTTGGTCGCCGTGGGGCGACGCCGACATGCTCGCCCGTGCCGGGTTGATGGGATGGCGGGCCGGCTATCGGCGCGACGCAGACCTGGATCGTTGCGCCGACATCGCCACCACGCGCGGGGCCGCAGCCATCGGCGTGACCGATCATGCGCTCGTGCCGGGCGGTCGAGGCGACGTGGTGCTCGTCGACGCCGCGTGTGCTGCCGAAGCCGTGGTGACGAGTCCGCCCCGGCGCCTCGTGGTGGCTGCCGGTCGGGTCGTGGCCGGCGATCGAGCGCGCACCGCGACGGACGCCCGTAGGTTGTCGTGATGACCATCGACGCCCCGAACGATCACCATCGCGACCTGCCACGTGTCGCACCGGTCCGTCGCCTCGCCGCGCTCCGGATGGTGACGCTCGGTCTTGCTCTCACCGCGGTGCTGGCAACGTCGCTCTTCGGTGCCACGTCGGTGTCGGCGACCGCGCCCGACACGTCGGTCGACTCGGCTGCGGGCACGATGGTGTTCGTCCTCAGCATCGTCGCCGTGCTGTTCATCGCAGCGATCATCGTCTGGAAGGCGCAGAAGAACCGTCCGCGGTGACGCGGCGGCGGTCGCGTCAGCCGCAGGCGGCGCGTGCGTAGGGGTACGGGTTGACTGCCGCACCGCCGCCGGGATGCACCTGGAGGTGGAGGTGGTTGGCCGACGTGTTGCCGGTCATGCCGACGTAGCCGATCACCTCGCCCTTGGCGACCGTGCGGTTCGAGCCTTCCCACGCACTGAGGTGGGCGTAGTAGTACCGCGTGCCGCTGTTGCCGTAGAGCCGCAGCGTGTTGCCGCCGAGGGTGTTGGTGTTGAACTCGACGCGGCCCGCTTCCATCGCGACGAGCGGCGTGCCGCCCGGGGCCATGATGTCGACCCCTTCGTGACTCCGTCCGCCCGACCGTGGAGCGCCCCACGTGTCGGCGAACGAGCGTGGCCCGTCGACCGGGCACGCGAGTCCGCTCCCCACGTCGGGAACCTGGACGGGAACGGTCGGTGCGGGCTCGGACGAACTCGGCTCGGGCGCGGGTGCCGGCGCAGGCGCTGCCGTGGTGCTCGGGGCCTCCGGTGCCGAGGTGGTGGCCGGCTCGGGCGACGGGTCGGCCTCGACCGGTGCGGCCGTGGTCGCCGTGTCGGTGCCGTCGTCGCCGTCGTCGGTGCTTTCGCCGGCATCGATCGACGCGGTCGCGACGGGAACTGGTGTCGTTGCCGTTGCCGTTGTCGCCGGCGGTTCGGCGGCCGCCTGGCGTTGCAACTCGGCGAGGCGTTCTCGCTCGCGCAGCGCGTCGAGTTCGTGCTGCACCGCTTCGTCCTGCAGGCGTTGCGCCTCGATCTCGCCGAGGCGCACGATCTCGGCTTCGGCCGTGTCCCGGAGGGCGGCGTAGGTCCGCGTGGCATCGTCGGCCGCGGCGCGTTGCCGCTCCAACGAGGTGCGTTGCTGCTCGACCTCCTTCATCACCGCATCGAAGTCGTCGAGGTCGACGTTGATCGTCTCGGTGGCGACGGCGTTGTACATGCCGGCCGACAGCGAGTCGTTGGCGTGTTCCAGATCGATGAGCAACGGAAAGCTGGTCGGTCCGGCACCGACGAACTGGCGGACGGCCTGCTGCTCGAGCCCCCGGCGCATCTCGTCGGCCTCGTCTTCGATCCGTGCGAGTTCGACCTCGGCGTCGGCGATGGCGACGTCGAGTTGGTCGATCTCGGATTCCTTGTCGAAAAGCGCCTGCGCCGCTGCGTCGGCTCGATCGCGTGCCGCCTGGATCTCGGCAGCGGCCTGTTGGGCGGCCGAACCGCCGTGATCGGCCGTGGCGACGGTCGGGATGGCGAGCGCCAGCGACATGGACAGACCGATGGCCAGAGCCCGGGCCGGGAGGGACGTCATGAGCGAGCGTCTGGTGCGCGACCTCGGTCGGTGGCGGTGGAGCATGACGGGCGAACATATGACAATCGCGTTGCGGTCGCATGTCAGCGCCGCAATCTTTTCGGAATGGTGGCCCTGTCGCGAGACGGTGGCCGTGCCGCGGCACGGTGAGCTCGACCGTTCCAGATCGTTGTCGGACGATGCTCGGTCAGTGAGCGTCGGGTCGAACGTCGACTCGGCGCAGCAGTTGGGCGTTGGCCGCGACGACGATCGTGGAGAGGCTCATGAGCGCCGCGCCGATTGCGGGCGGGAGCACGAAGCCGATCGGAGCGAGGACGCCTGCCGCGAGCGGAATGGCCGCGATGTTGTACCCGGCTGCCCACGCGAGGTTCTGGATCATCTTTCGATAGCTCGCGTTCGACAGGACGATCACGCCGAGCACGGAGCGCGGGTCCGACGAGGCGAGCACGACACCCGCCGATTCGATCGCCACGTCGGTTCCCGCCCCGATGGCCAAGCCGACGTCGGCACGAGCGAGGGCCGGCGCGTCGTTGACGCCGTCGCCGACCATCGCGACGGTCAGGCCCCGATCCTGGAGGTCTCGGACGGCGGCGTCCTTCTCGTCGGGAAGCACCTCGGCGTACACCTCGTCGATGCCGAGTTCAGCAGCAACGCTGTCGGCAACGGCCTGAGAGTCGCCCGTCAGCATGACGACACGAATGCCGCGATCGTGGAGCGCATCGACGGCCAGGCGGGACTCGGACCGTACGCCGTCCTCGAGCGCAAGCGCTCCGACGATCGCGTCGTCGACGATGACGTGCAACACCGCCGCGCCACGATGCTCCCACTCGTCGATCTGCTCGCTCAGTTCTCGCGGCGTCGTCAGCTCGAGTTCGCGAAGCAGCGACGGGCCGCCGATCGACACCGACTTCCCGTCGACCGTCGCAGCCACGCCACGCCCCGTCATCGAGCGGAAGTCGATGGCGTCTGCTGCGTCGATGCCGGAACGTGCCGCCTTGCGGACGATGGCACGCGCGAGCGGGTGCTCGGAGTCGCCCTCGACCCCGGCGGCGATGGAGAGGATGCGGTCGGCGTCGCCATCGATCGCTGCGACGTCGGCGACCACGTGCTCGCCGGCCGTGAGCGTGCCCGTCTTGTCGAACAGGACGGTGTCGATCGTGTGCATGCGTTCCAAGGCGAGGCGATCCTTGACCAGGATGCCGTTCTCGGCGGCCTTGGCCGTCGACAGCGAGATCACGAGAGGAATGGCGAGGCCGAGGGCGTGTGGGCACGCGATGATCAGGACCGTGATCGTCCGGATCAGCGCGTCGTCGGTGCGGCCGAGCGCCAACCAGACGATCGCGGTGATGGTGGCCGCCCCGAGGGCGACGTAGAAGAGTACGGCGGCGGCGCGGTCGGCGAGTGCCTGCGCTCGTGACTTCGAACCTTGTGCCTCGGTGACGAGTCGTTGAATCCCGCCCAGAGCTGTGTCGTCCCCGATCGCCGTGACCTCGACGCGAATGGAGTTGTCGGTGGCAACAGATCCGGCGACCACCTGGTCGCCCTCGGACTTCGCCACCGGATTCGACTCGCCGGTCAACATCGACTCGTCGACTTCGACAGCGCCATCGACGATCAGGCCATCCGCGGGAATCCGACTTCCGGAACGAATCAGCAACCGATCGCCCACGACGAGGTCGCCGATCGCCACGCTCTCGATGTCGCCGTTCTCCGTCACCCGCTCGGCGTCGTCGGGCAGGAGTTCGGCGAGCGCGGCGAGGGCCCCCTGCGCTTGTCCGATCGCCTTCATCTCCTGCCAGTGGCCGAGCAGCATGATGACGATGAGCGAGGCGAGTTCCCACCAGAACTCGAGGTCGATCGCATCGGTGAGTGACGCGACCGACGAGGCGAACGCCACGGTGATCGCCAAGGCGATCAACAGCATCATCCCCGGCTGGCGAGACCTGGCCTCGTCGAGGCCGCCGGTGAGAAACGGACGGCCACCGTAGACGTAGATGATGGTGCCGAGTACGGGCGCGATCCAGTGCGAGCCGGAGAACGAGAGCTCGTAGCCGAACCAGTCCTGGATCTGCTCGGAGAAGATCAGGACCGGAATCGCGAGAGCGAGGTTGCGCCAGAACGCAACTCTGAACATCTCGGCATGATCGTCGTGGCTGGCGTGGTCGTCGTGGCTGCCGTGGCTGGCGTGGTCGATGTGTTCGCCGTCTGCATGGTGCTCGGCATGCCGGTGGTCGCGACCCCCGGGGGTATGTCGATCACTGGGGCGCATGGTCCGTTGATGCCTTTCGTCGGTCACGGCCACGACGCTAGACCTTCCAGTCGAGTGGAATGTCAAGTGACGTCGGTCTCGATACCTTGTTGGTATGCGAATCGGCGAGCTGGCGAACACGGCGGGGGTGACCGCGAAGACCATCCGGTACTACGAGTCGATCGGACTGCTCGACGAGCCCGAGCGGACCGAGTCCGGCTATCGCTCGTACGGCCCGCCCGCGATCGAGCGCCTCGATTTCGTGAAGCAGGCGCAGGCGTCCGGACTCTCGCTGGCCGAGATCAGATCGATCCTGCAGATCAAAGATGCCGGTGGGCAGACCTGCGCACACACGACCGAGTTGTTGCGCCACCACCTCGACGAACTCGACGCGCGGATCGTCGAACTCGAAGCGGCGCGTGCTGAGCTGCGGGCGATGTTCGAGCGGGCTGGAGCGCTCGATCCGGCCGACTGCACCGACGCCAACCGGTGCCAGATCATCACCGAGACGGCCGCGACCGGGTGACGTGCGCGGAGGTTGGTGACGCGTGTCACCGAGCGGACGTGTTGACCTTCCCCTCGACTGGAACCCGTACGGTGATGGCATGACGACACCGATGACCGACCATCGAGTGACGCTCGACCTCGACGTCGAGGGGATGACGTGCGGGTCGTGCGCGGCCCGAGTGCAGAAGACACTGGCCAAGCAACCGGGAATCGCCGACGCCGAGGTCAACTACGCCACCGGTCGGGCCCGAATCACCGCGGATGGCGAGATCGATCTCGACGCCTTGACGGCGGCCGTCGAACGCACCGGCTACACCCTGGTCGTGCCGCACGGCATCGACGCTCAGCCCGCCGAGTTCGATGTCGGCGGGATGACGTGTGGGTCGTGCGCGGCGCGTGTGCAGAAGGTCCTCCAGCGACAGCCGGGCGTCGCCGACGCCGAGGTCAACTACGCCACGGGTCGCGCCGTCGTCACCCCGGCGGCCGGTGATCCGCTCGATGCCGCTGGGCTCGCCGCGGCGGTCCGCAAGGCCGGCTACGACCTCGTCGCCGTCGACCGTTACGCCCCGTCGTCCGGACCGTCGGCGACGGAACGCGCCGACCAGGCCGACGACGACGAGGCCCGTGAGCGTCGGCTGTGGCTCCGGCGAGCGCTCATCGCCGCTCCCGTTGCGGCATTCATGGTCTCGACCATGCTCTACCACGACCTCGCGATGGAGAACACCTGGCTGCGCTGGCTGCAGTTTGCGCTGGCCGTGCCGGTGCAGTTCTACGTCGGCTGGCCGATCCTCGTCGGCGCAGCGCAACGGGCACGGCACCTCACCGCCAACATGGACACGCTCATCGCGATGGGCACGCTCTCGGCGTTCGTGTTCTCGACGTACCAGCTGCTGACCGACGGGATGGAGCTCTACTTCGAAGCGGCCGTCGTCATCCTGTTCTTCATCACGCTCGGCCGATACCTCGAGGCACGCGCCAAGAGCCGGGCAGGTAAAGCGCTTCGAGCGCTCGTCGAGCTCGGGGCGAAGGAAGCGCGTCTCGTCCGTGATGGTGTGGAGGAGATGGTGCCCGTCGACACGGTTCGCGTCGGCGACGTGGTCAAGGTGCGTCCGAGCGAGAAGGTCCCCGTCGACGGCGAGGTGGTCGACGGCGCGAGTGCGGTCGACGAGTCGATGCTCACCGGTGAGTCGCTTCCGGTCGACAAGCGGGTCGGCGACAAGGTGGCCGGCGCCACGGTCAACACATCTGGCGTGCTCACGATTCGCGCCACGGCGATCGGCGCCGAAACCGCGCTCGCGCAGATCGTCGAACTCGTCGAGAACGCCCAGACCGGCAAGTCGGCTGCGCAGCGTCTGGCCGATCGCATCTCCGCCGTGTTCGTTCCGGTGGTGATGTCGATCTCGCTGCTGACATTCCTCGGCTGGACCGTCATCGGGGGCAGCGTCAGCGGCGGGGTCTACGCCGCCGTCGCCGTGCTCATCATCGCCTGCCCGTGCGCGCTGGGGCTGGCGACGCCGATGGCGATCATGGTCGGCACCGGCCGTGGTGCCCAGCTCGGCATCTTGATCAAGTCGGTCGAGGTGTTGGAACGAACGCGCCGGATCACCACGGTGGTGTTCGACAAGACCGGCACCCTCACCGAGGGAGCGATGTCGGTGACCGACATCGTCACCGCCGACGACACGACCTCGGTCGAACTGCTGGCGAAGGCGGGAGCGGTCGAGGCCGACAGCGAGCATCCGATCGGCCAGGCGATCGCCGAGGCCGCTCGCGCCGAGCACGGCTCGCTCGACGCGGTGACCGCGTTCGAGACCATCGTCGGTCACGGCATCCGTGCCGACGTCGACGGCACCACGGTCTGGGTCGGGCGTCGCGAGCTGGCGTCGCAGGCATCGCTCGTACTCCCCGACGCGCTCGACGCCGACGCGGCGGAACTCGAAGCGCAGGGCCGAACGGCGGTGTTCGCCGGTTGGGACGGCCGGGTCCGAGGCGTGATCGCCGTCGCCGACACGCTCAAGTCCGCAGCCGTCGACACGGTGCAGCAGCTCCACGATCTCGGATTGACCGTCGCCATGATCACCGGCGACAACTCGCGCACTGCGCAGTCGATCGCGGACGCCGTCGGCATCGATCGGGTGATCGCCGAAGTGCTGCCCGAAGACAAGCATCGCGAAGTGCAGCGCCTGCAGGAGTCGGGGGAGGTCGTCGCCATGGTCGGTGACGGGGTCAACGATGCGCCGGCCCTGGTCCAGGCCGACCTCGGTATCGCCATCGGCACGGGCACCGATGTGGCGATCGAGTCCAGTGACCTCACGTTGCTCCGCGGCGACGTCGACGGCGTCGTCACCGCCATCGAGTTGTCGCGCCGCACCTACCGAACGATCGTCCAGAACCTCGGCTGGGCGTTCGGGTACAACACGATCGCCATTCCGCTCGCCGTGGCCGGTCTGCTCAGCCCGATGATCGCCGGTGCCGCCATGGCGTTCTCGTCGATCAGCGTGGTCGCCAACAGCATCCGCCTTCGCCGCTTCGGCCGCACAAGGCCCAGCACCGCAACGCCCACCGAATCCAGGAGCACCTCATGACCGAATCGACATCAACCCGTACCTACTCCGTGCCCGAGATCTCGTGCGGCCACTGCAAGCAGACCATCGAGTCGGCAGTGCAGGGGCTCGGTGGGGTCTCGTCCGTGGAGGTCGACATCGACGCCAAGACCGTCGCGGTCACCGGTGGCGACAGCGAGGCGATCGTCACCGCCATCGAAGACGTCGGTTTCGACGTCGCCCGCTGACCAGTCAGCCGAGCGCAGCCGGACGGTTTGTCTCAGAGACAAACCGTCCGGTCAGGGGCAGCTGCGGATGGCGTCACCGGTGAACTCGGGAACCGGGCGCTCCGCTGCTTCGGCAGCGGTCGTGGCCTTCCCGTTCTCGGCGATGTCGTCGATGAGCCAGTCCATCTCGTCGATCTCACGTTGCTGTGCCTCGATGATGCTCGTTGCCAGTTCGCACACGCGAACGTCGTCGATCTCGGCGCGCTCGCTCGTCAGGATCGCGATCGAGTGATGGGGAATCATCGCTCGCATCCACGAGGTGTCCTGCACGGTTGCCTGGCTTCTCACGAGGCCGAGTGATGCCGCGAACACCACGATCGAAGCGACGAAGATCGCGATGTTGATCTTCGTGCTCTTGTACATGCTGAGCATGAAGCCGAGCATGATGAACGCCATCACACTGCCCATCAGCAGTGCCATGTAGAACCGGGTCTCGCTCCACCTGACGTGGTCGAACGAGTAGGTGTTGAGGTACATCAGACCGAACATGACGATGGTGGAGGTGGCGATCATCGCCGCGAAACGTCCGTAGCTCATGTGCACGCCGTGACTCCCGGCGTCGTTTCCCTCTGCGTCATGATCGTGAGCGTCGGCGTGGTGCTCCGGTGTGACGTCGTGGTGCTGAGTGTCGTAGTGCTGATCGACGTCGTGTCGGTGGGTGGTGTCGGGTACTTCGTTCATCGAGACCTCCGGGGTTTCCAGTTGGCGGTGGGGCGAGTCGTGGCCCCTCATGGGGGCCGTTCCCGCTCGACTCGCACCTCAAACCGACAATGTGTAGTAGTTCGCGTGCGCCCTGCTTGCGTGCGTGGTGTCGCCCGTCGCCGGAGTGGGCGCCGTCAGGCCGGAAGCGTCGTTGTCGACGGCGGCGCCGCGGCGATGGTGGACGAACTGGTCGTCGACGAGGTTGAGGTGGTCGTCGTGGTCGTCGTGGAGGGGGCCGGCACGGTCGTCGTCGATGTCGTGGTCGTCGGGGGCGTGGTGGTCGGGGGCGTGGTGGTCGTCGGCGGAATCCAGTCGGGGTCTGGGTAGTCGAAGATCATGGGCGCGGCGCCGTAGGTTTCGGGCTCCTCCACGCCGTCGAACACGTAGATCATGTCGTTGATCTCGATCAGGTCGGGAAGGTACTCGGCGATGTGCATGGGGTGGCGGACGCATCCGCGTGATGCGGGGTAGTGGGGCACATTGCCCGAACCGTGGATCGCGATGCCGTAGTTGAAGTAGACCGGCTGGTAGAGCCTTCCGAGCTTGGCGTTGCGCCAGCCATCGACCTTTCGTTCGAAGTGATACACGCCTCCTGGAGTCTTGGAGATGCCGCAGATCCCCTTCTCCTCGGTGGTGCCGTCGTCGAGGTCGATCTTGACGACGTCGCACCATTCGATGTTCTCGCCGGACGAGACGTGGCTGATCACTCGGGCCTCGCCGTCGACGAAGAGGACCGACACCTGTTCGGGCAGGTACACCTCCATGTGGGTGCCGCCGGGTGTGCGGCGGGGTGCGATGCGCACGCCGCGATGGATCAGGTCCCACATCTCCGGTGTGACCGCGCCGCGCATCTCGGTCCGCGGGATGCCGAGCACGATTTTCTCGAATGCCCACACCGACCGGACCGTCGCTCCGCCGAAGACCCCGTCGACCGGGCCGGGGTCGAAGCTGAGGTCGACGAGTGCTGATTGCAGTGTTTCGACCTCGGGTCCGGTCATGCCCTGGGTGAGTTCGTGCGTCAACGTCGGGGTCGGCGCCGAGGCAGCGGTCGTCGGCGCCGCAGCAGCTGGTGCGGCAGCCGCAGGAATGGAGGTCGCCGTGGTCGTCGTGTCGCGCGTGGTGGTGTCGGCCGGGGTGGCGGCATCGTCGTCGTCGGTTGTGTCGTTCTGGCTGTTCGAGTACGACGCGTAGCCGACGGTCGCCGTGGCCGCGAGGCCGGCGAAGATCAGATGTCGTCGGGAGAAGCTCGCCGGAGGTGGAGAGCCGTCGTCGAAGTGTGATCGTGTCGCTGGGCGAGGGGTGTCCACTCCGGGAATACTACGATGTGTCGTAGATTCTGCCGACGTCGCCGGCGGCTGTTTTCACGAGGTTTCGTGAACGCGACTCGTCTCGGTGTCAGGCGGCATCGGCTGCGGAGATGTACTCGCCCTGAACATTCACGGTGACGTTCATCTCGTTCTTTCGCCAGGTCTCGCCGGTTGCGGTGTCGAGCCCGAGCCACGCGATGAGGGTCTCTTGGTCGGCGACGCTGAGCCGCGCGCAGCCTTTGCTCTGTGGCGTCGGCGGCACGTTGTTGGCGCCGTGGATCGCTTGACCGAGGTCGAAGTAGAGGGGCTTGTAGAGGTTGCCGTTCAGCGGGTTGTCGACGCCGACGGGGAACTCGCTGCTGTCGTGCCAACCGCCGTTGTCGAGTGCCGGATTGAATCGAAATGCCTCGGCTCGATCCTGGTCTCGGGTCTCGAAGCCTTCCGAGCCCGTCGATGTCGGGAACACGAAGACCGTGTCGGTCTGGCTTCCGATGAACATGATCTGGCACGTGCGGTCGATCAGGACCCAGCGCTCCGACTCCACGGCGGTCGACGTGGGCGTCGGCAGCGATTCGGCTGCAAACAGGGTCGCCTGCTCCGCCGACCCCGGGGTCATGTCGTCGATCGTCGGTTGGAACCCGAGCGCGAGACGTGCCGCACACAGTCGTTGGCCGGTTCGGGGTCCGGAGACTCCGTCGACGTCGAGGTCGGTGATTCCGTATCCGGCGAACAGCGCGTTCAATCGTGTCTGCTGGCGCTCGACGTTGGCGGACAGCGCCGCCTGGACGCCGGGCTCGTCGAGGAGCGGGCGGAGTCGACCGTCGACATCGTCGATCGAGTTCGCCGGGCAGATGTCCACCAGGTCGTCGCGGTACACCATGTCGGGCCGATCGTTCTCGAGCCACAGGTCGACGAAGTCGGGGATGGTGTGGAGTGCCGCCAGTTCTTGCAGCGACATGTCGCGCTCGGCTCGAACCACACAGTCCGGATCGAACACGTCGAGGGGTGCCGCGGTCGTGGTGGTCGTCGTCGTGGTGGTCGTCGACGTGGTGGTCGTGCTGGCTGGGCCGGTCGTGGTGGTCGGCATCGTGGTGGTCGTGCTGGCGGGGCTGGTCGTGGTTGATGAGATGGAGCCGGACGGAGCGCGGGGAGCGCTCGTGGCGGTCGCCGAGGAGTCGGCCGGCGGGGGAGCGGACGTCGCTTCCGAGCTACACGCTGCCAGGATCGACAGTCCGGCGATCGTGAGGATGAGCCCGCGCTGGGCTCGTCGAGCAGGTCACGTGCATCGGAGCCTCGTTGCGAGGCGCAATGCGGCGCGAGGCGAAATGTACGACACGATGTAGTACTTCACTACTCGGTCGGCGTGATCGTCGGTCGCGCCGGGTGGTTCGTGTCGTAGATCAGCGAACGAGGTGACCGGCGAACAGCACGCTGTGGTGGAGTTGGTACGCGGCGAGCACGAACGTCGCGAGCACGATGACCGAGGTCTGGAGCCGGACGGCCATCGCCGGTTGCTCGACCGGCTCGAGGAGTGCAGCGGCTCGAGCGGCAACGCCATGATCTGCGATGCCGAGCGCGGCGTGCGGACTCGGCATCGCCAGCGCGACCTTCGCGATCGTTCGAGCGGCGAGGCGACGTTCCACGCCCGTGTCGGCGAGCGCCTCCTCGTCGGCCCAGCGTTCGAGATGGAACTCGAGGCGAGTTCGCGCTGGCGTCAGAAACGGGATGAACGCAGTGGTCAGCAGTGCCAGCAGCTTGAATCGGTCGTGGCGATGGCGGGCGTGAGCCCGTTCGTGTGCGAGCACGACCGCGAACTCGTTGTCGTCGAGGGAGTCGCGAAGCCCGTGGGAGATGGCAATGGTGCGGGCGGGCCCGGGCAATGTGTAGGCATAGACCTCGTCGGTCTCGACGAACTCGACAGGCCGAGTGGTGGAGCAGCGCAAACGGCGGTGCCGAGTGAGTACACCCCCGGCTCGGACAGTGCCCATCAGGGCGGCCGCCAGTGACGCAATGCCCAGTACTGCGCCGAACGGCGCGTGATCGGGGAGCACGTGGCGAGACCAGTCGGTCACCGGGTTGTGGAGCCCCATGTGGGCGAGTCCGCTCAGGCCGATCAGCCACAGCGTCAGCGGCGCCGTGGTGAGCAGCGCGGCGAGCATGGCGGCGCCAGCGCGAGCGGCCCTCTCGGGGCGAAGCCGGTCGAGTCGGTGGTTGCCGGCGAGGGCGACGGCGAGTGTGACGACGAGTGGCAGTGCGACGAAATCGGTCATGTGGTGTCGTTGAGGAGTGCGATGAGTTGGGCTGCCTCCGCCGGGTCGAGCGCCTCGGCGAACCCGGCCAGGGCCGACTCGCGGTCGGATGCCGAGTCGAGCACGCTGCGGAGGCGCTTGGCGGTGAGGTCGGCCTCGGTGCTCGTGGCGACGTACTGGTATGCGCGCCCGGCGCGCTGGCGGGTTGCGAGTCCCTTGTCGCAGAGCCGGCCGAGAATCGTGGCGATGCTGGTGTAGGCGAGATCGGTGCCCATCTGTTCGATGACCTCGCTCGGCGACGCCGGGCGGCCGAGTTCCCACAGGGCTCGGAGGACATCGGTTTCGAGTTCGCCATCGGCTCGTCGTGTCATGGTGTGGTCGTTGTTTCTCGTGAAGTGGGAGCGGTGTGTTCGAGGGTAGCGACGTGGCGGACCCGTCGTAGCCGGAGGGCGGCGTACGCAGCTCCCGTGGCGATCATGATGGCGAGTCCGATCCGGGTCGCGCCGACGGATTCGGTCACGACGATGAACCGCGTCTGCAGGTTCGTGCCCGCGTCGACGAGGGCGTCTCTTGACTGGTTGCCGTCGTAGACGGAGAGTTCGAAGCGGCCGTACCAGATCGCGTACGAGCCCGAGAGGAGCAGGAGGACGCCGGCCAGACGCGACGCGTGCTTGGAGACGTTGCGGAGGGCGTCGACGAACGAGTCGTGGGCGAGTGCGGCCGACACGCTGAGGGCCAGGATCACGCTGCCCATTCCGGCGGCGTAGGTGACATAGGTGGCGATCCCGCCCACGAACGATCGTTGCATCGCGAATGTCGACACCGACAGGAAGGGGCCGAGCGTGCACGAAAGTGAGACGAGGGCGTACCCGAAACCAAACGTGGCCATGCCCAGTGCGTCGTTGCGCTGCGCCGACGCTCGCCGTTGAAACGGGAGTCGCGGCCTCCAGCCCGCCAACGCGGCGATGCCCATGGCGGCCATAGCGAGCCCAACGGCGATCGTCACCCAGGGCATCTGCTGACGAAGCTCGGTCGAGGCGCTGCTGAACACCACGCCCACGAGGATGAACATCGCAGCGAACCCGGCGGAGACAGCCGCCGAGACGCCGACGGCGCGCGCGATTCGGTGATCGGAGCGTGCGGTGGTGTCATCCCCTGCGACGAAAGCGCCGACGTATGCGGGGAGCAGGGCGAAACCGCAAGGGTTGATGGTGGCGATCATGCCCGCTGCAAATGCGAGTGCGATCGGCGCGTCGATCACGGGTCCCTCCTCGACGTGGGGGTGAGGTTGCAATTTCTACAATGTGTCGTAGTTTAGGGTCGGTGTTCGACGTCAACCACGCGACCGGTCCACATCGCCGAAACGAAGCCACTGTTGGCGAGCGAGTTCCGTTCTGGCGGCGCCATGCGACCATCGCCTCCTGTGTCACCGCGACCTTGGTCGTCGTTGCAGCATCGTGCGGTGGCGGGTCCGAGGAAGCGGACTCCAGAACCGGCGCCACGTCGGAAGGAGGGGTGACTGGCGAGTCGTTGTATCGGGCGAACTGTGCGTCGTGTCATGGCGTCGATCTCCGCGGAACCGACGTCGGGCCGTCGCACCTGTCGATCGTCTACGAGCCCGGTCACCACGGTGACGATGCGTTCCGTTCGGCGATCCTGAACGGAGCGCGACAGCATCACTGGAACTTCGGCGACATGGCGCCGGTGCCCGGCCTCGATGCAGAGGAGATCGACGACATCATCGCGTACGTTCGCTCCGAGCAGCAGCGTAGAGGATTCGAACGGTGACGCAGTCCGCGTCGTGTCGTGTGAGGATGCTGCGACCACGGGTCGCGCCGTGACGCTGACGTGTGAAGTGCCACAAGGCATCGTAGTGTCGGCTGGTATGCGCCTGGGCTCACATCGATCGGTTCAGGCCGTTGCGGTTGCTCGGTGGCGCGCCCTGCTCGTCGCAGTCGTGCTGGCGATCGTCGCGATGGTGGCAGGCGAGGGGACCGCGTACGCGCACACCGGGTTCGAATCGTCGACACCGGCCGAAGGTGCGACGGTCTCCGAGCCCGTCGACGTCGTCACCATCGTGTTCACGGGCGAGGCGACGCCGGTGGGCGACGAGTTCATCGCGCTGACTCCCGAAGGAGTGCTGCAGCCAGCGTCGAGTATCGAGACGACCGATGACATGGTCTTCACGGTCCGGTTCGACCCGCCGCTCACCGGTGGCCAGGTCGGCATCCGTTGGAACGTCCAAGCCGCCGACGCGCACCCGATCGAGGGTGCATTCGCCTTCACCGTGACCGCACCGGCACCCACGACCGCGCCACCGACGACCGCACCGCCGGAGACCGTCGCACCCACCACCGTTGCGCCCGGCACGTCGTTGCCGGCGACGACCGTCACGCCGGCACCCGATGCCGTCGACGACGTCGGTCCGCCGGGCGAGGACGCGCCGAGCGAGGCCGTGCTGTCGCTCGACGAGTTCCTCGCGGTCGACGACTCGCGGCCGGGAGAAACGACCGCCACGGTCGGTCGGCTCGTCGGCTTCCTCGGGGTGGCACTCGGAATCGGTGCGCTCGCGTTTCTGGCCACGGCGCTGCGGGGCCGGCGCGACGAGGTCGACATGGTGCGATCGGGCATCCGAGTGCTCGGCGTCGTCATCGCCATCGGTGCCGCCATCGAATACGTCGGCGTCGGTCGCATCGCGAACGAGTCGCTGGCGACCGGTTGGTCGTCGGCCCCGGGCTTCGCCGCGGCGTTGCGCATCGTCGGCGGCATCGGCCTCGCGGTCGGTCTCGCTGGGCTCCCCCCACGGACGAGCGCGACGCGACCGGCGGCGAGCAGGTCGCTGTCGTCTGCGGTGGCCGCGCCACGGGAGGCACGGTCGAGTGAGGGCGAACGCATCGTGCGGTGGGCACCCGATGCGCGGTCGTGGCCGGCATTCACCGGTATCGCTCTGGTCATCGTGTCGTTCTGGTTCGACGGCCACACGGTGAGCAAAGGGTTCCGCCCCCTCCACGCGTTGGTCAACAGTGTGCACGTCGTCGCCGGCGCGATCTGGGTCGGGGGAGTGGTCACGATGGCGGCCGTGCTCTGGTCGCGTCATCGAGCGGGTCGCCCGACACGCGGAGCCGAACTGGTCGTTCGCTTCTCCAAGATCGCGTCGCTGGCGCTCGCTGCAGTCGTCGTGGCGGGGCTGTTCATGGCGTTCTTCGTGCTCGACTCGTTCGGCGAACTCACCGGGACGCCCTGGGGCCAGATCCTGTTGCTGAAGACCGTTGCGGTCGGCCTCGCGGCCGCCGGTGGGGCGTACAACCACTTCCGTCTCTTGCCGGCGCTCGAAGACGACCCCGAGTCGCCCGACGTGCTCGCCGAGTTGCGCTCGACGGTCACCGCCGAGGCGATCATGTTGGTCTTCGTGGTCGCGGTGACGGCGTGGCTCGTCGCAGCAGCGACCGCCGCCTCGTAGGGCGAGACTGCCTCCCCGTCAGGGGAACCCGATCAGCATCGAGATGCCGAAGAGGGCGAAGAGAACCGCCGACGCCCACGAGAGCACCGACGACGAGATGCGGTCGCCGACCATCGATCCGGCGAGTGCGCCGACCATGCCGCTCGCGACCTCGCCGATCGTCGCTCCGACCCAGGTCCCGATCGGGTCGGAGCGTGCGGCGAGTGTGGCCGTGGCGATCTGCGTCTTGTCGCCCATCTCGGCGATGAGGATCGTGAGCCCGATCGACACGATCACCGACGACCTGGCGATCGAACGTCGCAGCGCGCCGGAGCCGGAGGCCGCATCGTCGTCGAGTTCGGCGCCGTCGCCGGCCTCGTCGTCGCCGTCGTCGCGCCGGATCGCGAGGATCGCGAAGGCGATGAACACCAACCCGCCGGCGATCTCGATCTGACGCTGCGGGAACGTTGCGCCCAGCACGCCGCCGACGGCGACAGCGAGCAGGCTGGCCGCGCCGTACCCGAGCGTGAGGCCGATGGCCACGCGTCGGAGCGAGTGGCGAGCACCGAACCCGAGAGCGAGGAGTTGTGTCTTGTCGCCGAGTTCAGCGACGAAGACCACGCCGAACGCGGCGATCGCTGCATTGACGAGGTCCACCACATCGTTCTATCCGCCCACCGGTCCGGAGCGAGACCCGCGACCGGCGCTCGGCACGACGCTCGTCACACGCGGGTGTTGACAAACGTCACAGACGCGACAAGAATGACGACTAATCACCCACTAGTGAATAGGTATGCATTGCCGGGATGAACTGGGATCTGACACAGGCCGCCGATTGGCGCACGGCTCGGGAGAGCATTCGAGACGGGGCGCCCAGCGATGTCGCTCGGCTGCTCGGCGCGCGGGCCACGGCGACCCGGCGGGCGATCGTGCAGCAGATCGATCTGGCACAGCAGGGGCACATCGGCGGCGACATGTCGGTCACCGACATCTTGACGACGTTGTTCAGCGCCGTCATGAACATCGAGCCGAGCGACCCGGAGTGGGCGGAACGCGATCGGTTCATCCTCAGCAAGGGGCACTGCGCCGCATCGCTGTACGCGACGCTTGCGCACTCCGGCTACTTCCCGGCCGATGAACTCTCCACGTTCATGCAGCCGCTCAGCGCGCTCAACGGCCACCCCAATCGCAACAAGGTGCCCGGCGTCGAAACCAACACCGGCCCGCTGGGTCACGGCCTTCCGGTCGGTGTCGGCCAGGCGCTCGCGGCCAGACTCCAAGGACGGAGCGGGCGCGTGTTCGTCGTCATGGGAGACGGCGAGATGCAGGAGGGCAGCAACTGGGAGGCCTTCATGGCAGCGGCGCATCACCGACTCGACAATCTGACGACGATCATCGACCGGAACCGGTTGCAGCAGGGGGCTCGCACCGAAGACACCAACGCACTCGAACCACTCGACCGCAAGCTCGCCGCCTTCGGTTGCGACGTGCGCATCGTCGACGGCCACGACTACGTCGAACTGATCCGAGCGCTACGCCCCGGATCCGACGGCCAGCCGGTCGCCGTCATCGCCAACACGATCAAAGGACGCGGCGTGTCGTTTGCCGAAGACCGCGTCGAATGGCACCACAAGGTGCCGTCCGCCGAGCAGGTCGCCACGGCATTGGAGGAACTCTCGTGACCACGATCTCATCGCCCGCACCGGCGCCGACCCACGACAACCGACTCGCGTTCTCCGACGAACTGCTCCGTCTGGCAGCCGACGACCCGCGCATCGTCGCAGTCTGCAACGACTCGGTCGGGTCCTCGAAACTCGAAGCGTTCCGTGACGCGTACCCCAATCGTCTCGTCAACGTCGGCATCGCCGAACAGAACATGGTCGGCATCGGTGCTGGTCTGGCGAGCGCCGGACTGATCCCCTTCGTCTGTGCCGCCGGCCCGTTCCTCACCGCCCGTGCGCTCGAGCAGATCAAAGCCGACGTGGCCTACAGCCAACTGCCGGTCATCTTGTGCGGAATGAGCCCGGGGGTCGCCTACGGCGAACTCGGACCCACCCATCACTCCATCGAGGACTACTCGTGGATGCGGGCGCTCCCGGGGGTCGACATCGTGGTGCCCGCCGATCGCGCACAGACGCGGGCGGCGGTGCGCGCACTGGTCGAGCACCCGCGCCCCACGTACATGCGGGTGGGTCGCTACAAGGTGCCCGATGTGAGCGGCACCGCCGTCGATGGATCGCCGGTGGCCATCGAACGCGGTCGCTTCCAGCAGGTGCGCGATGGCGACGACGTCACGCTGGTCGGCATCGGCACGACGGTGTCGCTCGCCGAGCAAGCGGCCGTGACGCTCGCCGATCGTGGGGTCGCCGCCCGCGTGTTGAACGCCACGCACCTCGCCCCGTTCGACCGAGATGCTGTCGAGCGGGCGGCTCGTGACACGCGAGCGATCGTCACGATCGAGGAGGCGAACGTCGCCGGCGGTCTCGGTGCCGCGGTGGCGATGGTCGTCGGTCAACTGCGACGCGAACAGCGGGTGCCGCTCCGCGTGCTCGGCTTCGATCGCTTCGCCGAGACCGGAAGCGCTGCGTTCCTGCTCCACCGAGCCGGCCTGACCGCCCCGTCGATCGTCGGGGTCGTCGAGGAGGTGCTGAGCGATGACGACCACTGACGGTGTGGTGCTCGCCGTCGACCAGGGCACCGGTTCGACGAAGGGAATCGCCGTCGACCACTCGGGAGCGATCGTGGCCACGGCCGACTGTGCGATCGGGCAGCGGTATCCCGCGCCCGGACACGTCGAGCAGGACGCCGCCGAGATCGCGGCGAGCGTCGACACGGTGCTCGGCGAGTTGCTCGATCGTCTCACCGCGACTGGGCTGGGTGATCGTCCGATCGTCGCCGTCGGCTTGAGCACACAGCGCGAGTCGGCTCTCGCCTGGGATCGCGCGACCGGCAAGCCGCTCGGACCGATGCTCGGCTGGCAAGATCGGCGGACGCGTGAGCGCGCCGAGGCGCTGCGGTCCGACGGGGTCGAGGACGAGGTGCGGCGAGTGACCGGCCTGCCGATCGACCCGATGTTCTCGGCGCTCAAGTTGTCTTGGCTGCTCGACGACATCGACCCCGATCGCCGGCGAGCGGATGCTGGCGAGATCGCCGTGGGCACCATCGACTCGTGGCTCGTCGCACATCTGTGCGGTCAGCACCGGATCGAGACGGGCAACGCCAGCCGCACGCAATTGCTGGGGCTCGACGCCGCTGACTGGGACGTCGACATGGCGGCGCTGTTCGGGGTGCCGCTCGCCGCGCTCCCGACCGTCACCGCATCGAACACGACGATCCCCATCACGCGTCACGACCGGCTGGCAGGGGTGCCGATCCGCGGCATCCTCGGAGACTCACACGCGGCGTTGTTCGGCCACGGGGTGAGAGCCCCCGGCACGCTGAAAGCAACGTACGGCACCGGGTCGTCGGTGATGGGCCTGATCGCAGCGTCGGGAGCGGACCCTGCGTCGACCCCCGTCGGCACGGTGCGGACGATCGCGTGGCAGCTCGACGACATCGACTACGCGGCTGAAGGAAACATCTTGTCGACCGGCGCCACCCTGGTGTGGGTCGCGGACCTCCTCGGGATCGACACCGACGAACTGATGGCACTCGCCGAACTCGGTCCGGACGATCACGGGGTCGACCTGGTGCCGGCGTTCGCCGGGCTCGGCGCGCCGTGGTGGGACGATCGCGCGGTCGCCGTGCTGTCGGGATTCGACCTCGGTACCAGCCGTGAGACCATTGCTCGGGCGGCCGCCGAATCGATCGTCCTGCAGGTCGACGACGTCGTCGCTGCCTTCGACACCGGCGACCGGCGTCGCACGGGGTTGATGGTCGACGGCGGCCCGACCCGAAACGACTGGTTGATGCAACTGCAGAGCGACCTGAGCAGCCGCACGGTCACGCGGCCACCCGTCGAAGGTCTCTCGGCGTTCGGCGCGGCCCATCTCGCAGGCGCAGCCGCGGGCATCTTCGACGTCGACGCTCGTCTCTGGGAGAGCGACGACCGCTCGTACTTCGAGGCGAAGCTGCCTCGACAGACCGCCGCCGCCCGCCGCGCCCGCTGGCACGATGCCGTGCGCCGGGCGCGGCACGAACCCGAGCCGACCTGCACCGATGGTGAGCGAGGAGTCCGATGAAGCTCACCAGGCCGAGCCGGGCCGTCACGATCCAGATCGCGATCGTCGTCGTGGTGCTCGTCGCCGCGGCGCTGTCGACCAAGCGGGTCGACATCGACGAAGCGAACGCAGCGGCGGGCGATGCGTTCGATCCCGCTGCGTACGCCGAGTCGAGATACGACAGCGTCATCGTTCCGGCCGTCACCGAGAACGCGATCGAGCTGTCGTCGCTGCTCGCCGACCTCGCCGACCTCGCCGACGGAGCCGACGAGGCGACGCTCGGCAACACCCCCGGCACCGCCAGTTCGTTCAGCTTCCCGGTCACGGCCACCGGCGTCGTCACCGAGGTCGACGGCAGCGTCGCGACGATCGCGGTCGAGGGCGTACCGAGCGACGTCACCGTGCTCGTCCAGATCGGCCCGGCGCTCAACGGCACCGCGCTGCGCGACGTCACCGGCACCATCTCCTTCGACGAGTTCACCAACCAGCTCGAGTATCAGCGGGTCGGCACCGCGATCAACGACATCGTGCGCACCGACGTGCTCTCGGCCGTCGACCCGACCCAACTCGACGGCGCGACCGTCGACGTCGTCGGCGCCTTCACCCGGGTCAACCCGCAGTTGGTGTCGATCGTCCCGATCTCGATGGAGGTCACGCCATGACGCTGACGACGCCGATTGATTCCCCACCCGACCAGGTCGAGGGTCAGGTGGTGATGCGAGCGCACGGCATCACCAAGGTCTACGGCGTCACCCACGCGCTCAAAGGCGTCGACTTCGAGGTCCGCGCCGGTGAGGTGACCGCGCTGTTCGGTGAGAACGGTGCCGGCAAGTCGACGTTGATGAAGATCCTGTCCGGGGTCGAGCAGCCGACCAGCGGCACGCTCGAACTCGACGGTAGCGAGGTGGTGTTCGCCGACACCGTCGATGCCGCGCGTCGCGGTATCGCCATCATCCACCAGGAGCTCAGCCTCTGCCCGAACCTGTCGGTGCGCGACAACATCTTCATCGGACGCGAAGTGAGGCGGCGCGGCGCGGTCGACTATCGCAGTGAGCACGAGATGGCGACGCGCCTGCTCGATCGGCTCGACGAGAGCTTCAGTCCGGCCACGCTCGTCGGCGATCTACGGCTCGGACAGCAGCAGATCGTCGAGATCGCCCGGGCTCTCGCCGGTGAGGCGCGCGTGCTCATCATGGACGAGCCCACCTCGGCGCTGTCGGTGTCGGAGGTCGAGGTGCTGTTTCGCGTGGTGCACGAGCTCAAGGCGGCGGGCGTCGCCATCGTGTACATCTCACACCACCTCGAAGAGGCGCTCGACATCGCTGATCACGGCGTCGTGTTCCGCGACGGCGCGCTGGTCGCGAGTGCCCCGGCGGCCGAGATGGATCTCGAATGGGTCGTGTCGCACATGGTCGGTCGGGCGTCGTCGTCGCTCGCGCTCGATCTGGGCGCCGAGTTCGGCGAACCGTTGCTGACGCTGCGCGACGTCGACGTGGTCGATCCGCACAACACGACACGGCTCGCGGTTCGCAACGTGTCGCTCGACGTGCGCGCCGGCGAGATCGTGTGCCTCTACGGGCTCATGGGTGCCGGCCGCACCGAACTGCTCGAAGCGCTCGCCGGTCGCATCCCGATCCAGCGCGGCACGGTCACGCTCGACGGGCGGGTGTTGGCCGACGAGTCGATCGGCGAACGCATCGACATGGGTCTGCCACTCGTTCCCGAAGACCGCCAGCGCGACGGGCTCGTGCAGACGATGTCGGTCGGCGAGAACATCTCGTTGGCGAGCATTCGGCGATTCCTGGCTCGCTTCGGGCTGTCGTCACGCTCGGAGTGCACCTCGGTCGACGGTGCGATCGCCGACATCCGCGTCAAGACCGCGAGCCGCGATGCGGCGATCAGTTCGCTGTCGGGTGGCAACCAGCAGAAGGTGGTCATCGGCAAGGTCTTGCTCACGCATCCGAAGCTGATGCTGCTCGACGAACCGAGTCGTGGCATCGACGTCGGAGCGAAGGCCGAGATCTTCTCGCTGATGGCCCGCGAGGCGCGACGAGGACTCGGTGTGTTGTTCGCCACGAGTGAGGTCGGTGAGGCGCTGACGTCGTCGCATCGAATCCTCGTCATGTCGAAGGGGAGTGTCGTGCGCGAGATCGACCCGCGCACGGCCACACGTGAACAAGTGATGGTGGCGTCGGGCGAGTCGGCAGCGCCGGGTCTCGCCGACGCCGCGTCGGAACCAGGGGGTGTCCATGACTGACCATGCGGTCTCCGTACCGGTGACGAATCGATCGCGGTTCCAACGCCTGACCGGCGGGCGCGACGTGACGTCGTTGCTGCTCGAAGGGCGGGCGTTCATCGCGCTGATCGTGCTGATCATCGTGTTCTCGTTCCTGTCCGACGTGTTCCTCGACCGGTCGAACCTCATCACGATGACCAAGCACGTCGCCTACAACGCGATCCTGGCGTTGGGCATGCTCTTCGTGGTGCTCAAGGGCGGTATCGACCTGTCGGTCGGCTCGATCGTCGGTCTGTCGGGGATCATCGCCGGCGTCCTCCTCGGCGGCGTGCAGGTCGACTCCCTCGGCGTCGTCTTGTATCCACCGGTGTGGGTGGTCGTGCTGGGCGCCGTCGCCGTCGGCACCTTCGTCGGCCTGGTCAACGGGCTGCTCGTGGCGAAGTTCAAGGTCGCACCGTTCATCGCCACGCTCGGCACGCTCTACATCGCCCGCGGTGCCGCGCTGCTCATCTCCGACGGCACCACCTACCCGAAGCTGGGCGGCTCGAAGGAGCTCGGCAACACCGGCTTCCTGTCGATCGGCGGCGGACGCATCCTCGGGATTCCCAACGCGATCTGGATCATGATCGTCCTGGCGATCTGCGCCGCGTTCATCACCCGTCGCACGGCGTTCGGTCGGTGGCTCTACGCGACCGGCGGCAACGAACGGGCGGCCGAGCTGGCCGGCGTCCCGATCAGCCGAGTGAAGATCCAGGTGTACATGATCTCGGGCTTCTGCGCCGCCATCGTCGGCCTGATCATCGCGTCCGAACTCACGAGTGCGGCGCCGCAGACCGGTGAGGCCTTCGAACTCAACGCCATTGCGGCGGTGGTCATCGGAGGCGCAGCGCTCAACGGTGGCCGAGGCAACGTGCAGGGCGTGCTCATCGGTGCGTTCGTCATCGGCTTTCTGTCCGACGGCCTCGTCCTCGTCGGCGTGTCGCCGTTCTGGCAGATCGTCATCAAGGGCGCCGTCATCGTGCTCGCCGTGATGCTCGACCAGGCCCAGCAGAGCATCCAACGCAACAAGAACGCGGCGCTCGCCGCGGTCGACAAGTTCGACGATCCAGACGCATCGGCACCCGATTCCGCCGTCGTCGTCTGACTCGACAGTGATCTCGACGGCGCCGCCGTCGTGAACCCAAAAGAGGAGAAAACCATGAGAAAGCAGTTTGTGAAGGCGGCAGCGTTGACGTTGTCGCTGGTCGCACTGGGGGCGTGCGGCAGCGATGGAGACACCGCCGAGTCGACCCCACCGGCCGAGGAGTCCACGTCCGAACCGGCGGCAGAGCCAGCCGCCGAAGCCGGTGGCCTCATCGCGATCATCACCCCGGCAGTGGAGAACCCGTTCTTCAAAGCCGAGGCCGATGCCGCGCAGGCCGAGGCGGAGCGACTCGGCTACGACACGTCGGTCACGTCGCACGACGACGACCCGAACAAGCAGAGCGAACTCATCGACGCTGCGATCAGCCAGCAGGCGAAGGCCATCGTGCTCGACAATGCGGGTGCCGACGCCTCGATCGGTCCGATCCAGAAGGCGGTCGATGCCGGCATCCCGGTGTTCCTCATCGACCGTGAGATCAACGCGTCGGGCATCGCCACCGCGCAGATCGTCGCCAACAACGCGCAGGGCGCGGCGCTCGTCGCCGAGGAGTTCGTCGCTGCGTTCGACGGACCGGCGACCTACATCGAGCTGACCGGCAAGGAGTCCGACACCAACGCCGGTGTTCGTTCCGAGGCATACGCCAGTGTCATCTCGCAGTTCCCCGACCTCGAACGAGTCGCGGTCGAGACGGCCAACTGGAGCCAGGACGAAGCGTTCACCAAGATGGAGACGCTGTTGCAGCGCTTCCCCGACGTCGACGGCGTGATCGCCGGCAACGACACGATGGCACTGGGTGCCGTCGCCGCCATCGAGGCCGCCGGCCTCACCGGTGAGGTCGTCGTCGCCGGGTTCGACGGAAGCCCCGACGCCGTGCAGGCGATCAAGGACGGGACGATGTTGGCCACCGGGCTCCAGCCCGCGGTGCTCATCTCCGAACTCGCCGTCCAGCAGGCCGACGAACTGATCCGCACCGGCACCACCACGCAGCCCGAGAAGCAGTCGATCGACTGCGTCCTCATCAACGCCGACAACGCCGACAGGTACACGCTGTTCGGCCTGAGCTGAACGATTCCCCAGTCCCGGTGGCCGTCCGATCTCCCCTCGTCGGACGGCCACCGAGATGGCCCTGACCCCGAGACTCGACAAAGGTATTCACATGGCAAGCACGCAACGCTTCGGCGCCGGCATCTGGCACTTCGCGACGTACGTCGATCGGTACGCGACCGACGGCTACGGCGAACCGCGCAGCGTCATCGACGCGATCGACCTCGCCGGACAGGTTCGAGACCTGTCGGTCGTCGACCTCAACTATCCGTTCTTCGGTGGCGACTTCACCAACGAACAGGTGAAGACCGCACTCGACCGCAACGGCCTCGGGGTCATCGGCATCACGCCCGAGATCTACACGCGAGTGTTCGCCAAGGGTGCGTTCACCAACCCCGACCACGGCGTTCGGCGGCTCGCGCACGACCTCGTCACCGAAGCGTGCGACGTGGTGCGCTCGTTCGGCGCCGACTACGTCAAGCTGTGGCCCGGCCAAGACGGCTGGGACTATCCCTTCCAGGTCGACTACGGCGAGCTGTGGCAGGCGAGCATGGACGGCGTCGGGCAACTCGCCGACGAGAACCCCGACCTCCGTTTCGTGGTCGAGTACAAGCCGCGTGAGCCGCGCGTGCACATGAGCTACAGCAGCGTCGCCCGCACGCTGCTCGGCATCGAGAAGATCGGGCTGCCCAACATCGGCATCCTGCTCGACTTCGGCCACGCACTGTTCGGCGGTGAAGCGCCGTCCGACTCCGCACAACTCGCCATCGACTACGGCCGCCTGTTCGGCATGGACGTCAACGACAACCTGCGCGGGTGGGACGACGACATGGTCGCCGGAACCGTCCATCCGATCGAGCTGCTCGAGTTCTTCTACACGCTGCGCAAGAACAACTGGGAAGGGGTCTGGCAGCTCGACCAGTTCCCGTTCCGTGAAGACTCCGTCGAGGCCGCCGATGCGGCGATCGACTTCCTCAAGGCGTGCGATCGGGCACTCGACAAGATGGACATGGATGCCATGCGTGAGGCGCAGGCACGCCACGATGCCATGGGCGCGCTGCGCATCGCCCAGCAGGCGCTCTTCTCGAGCTACTGATCGGCCCGCGAAAGCCGATGCCGTGAATCGTGGTCCGGGTACCGTGATGTCGATGAACAGAGTGGTCGCTTGAGCATCAGCCGCTTGCCGCGAGAACGGCTGTCGTTGCTGACCAAGGTCGCCACCATGTACCACGAGTTGGGCATGCGGCAACCGGAGATCGCCGACCGCCTGAAGATCTCGCAGTCGCGCGTCTCTCGGTTGCTCAAGGAAGCGGTGTCGCTCGGAATCGTCCGCACGGTCGTACTGCCTCCGCCCGGTGTGTTTCCCGAACTCGAACGGACGCTGTGCGAACGGTTCGGGCTGGCCGACGCCGTGGTGACCGAACCGATCTCCGACGACGAGAGCGTGCTGCTCAATGCGCTGGGCGGTGCGGCGGCGGCGTACCTCGAGACGACGATGTTGGGTGCCGAGGTCGTCGGGATCTCGTCGTGGTCGGCGACGCTGTTGGCCACGGTCGAGGCGATGCAACCAGGCACGTCATCGAAGACGAAGCAGGTCGTCCAGGTGCTCGGCGGAACGGGCAACACCGCAGCACAGTTGCGTGCGACGCGGCTCACCGAGCGGCTGGCGCACGTCACCGGCGGCGACCCCGTCTACCTCCCGGCTCCCGGCGTCGTGGCCACGTCCCAGGCCCGGGCGGCGTTGCTCGACGACACGCACATCGCCACGGTCGTCGAGCGGTGGGCCGACCTGTCGATGCTGTTGGTCGGCATCGGCAGCATGCAACCGTCGCCCCTGTTGCACGATTCGGGCAACAGCCTGTCGGTCGACGAACTCGCCTCGCTCGAAGCGCTGGGCGCCGTGGGCGACGTGTGCCTGCGCTTCTTCGACGCCAACGGCGAACCGGTGGGTTCCGACCTCGACGACCGAGTGGTCGGCATCGGCATCGACCAACTCCGCAGCGTGCCGCGCAAGGTCGGCGTCGCCGGGGGAGCGCGCAAGATCGAGTCGATCCGCGCAGCGGCGACCGGCGGATGGATCGACGTGTTGATCACCGATCGCGCCACCGCCGTCGCCCTCTCCGCCTGACCGCCGGCCTGCGCCGCCGTTCGCTCGCCGCGCCAACTCGGCTGCTCGCTGTCTCCGCTCGTTTTGGCCTGCCCGCCCGCTTGACAGCGGACCGTGGCTTAGTTACTTTACTGACCGAAGTAAGCAGCACGTCGGGAAGGGGGAGCGATGGTCGGTCAGTCGGGGTTCAAGAAGGCGCTCACGGTCAGCGTGTTCCTCGGACCGAGCCTCCTCGCGCTGCTCGCCTTCTCGATCGGCCCGATGCTCGGCACCGTGTGGGTGAGCTTCCAGGAGTGGAACCTCATCCGCGACGCCGAATTCATCGGGCTCGAGAACTACCGCGAACTCTGGGGTGACGACGACTTTCGGCGGGCACTCCTCAACACGCTCTACTACCTCGTCGGCTATCTCCCGCTCGTGATCATCGGCGGTCTCGGACTGGCGCTGCTCGTCAACAGCAAGTTCAAGGGCGTCGCCATGTTCCGGGCGATGTACTTCCTCCCGGTGGTGACCAGCTGGGTGGTCGTGGCGCTGCTGTGGAAATGGCTGCTCAACCCGAACGACGGTGTCGTCAACTGGGCGCTCGGTCTCGTCGGCATCGACGGACCGGGCTGGTGGACCGACCCCACGTGGGCCATGCCGTCGATCATCCTCGCGTCGGCGTGGAAGGACCTCGGCTTCGTGATGATCATCTTGCTGGCCGGTCTGCAATCGATCGATGAGAGCCTCTACGAAGCGGCCAAGATCGACGGTGCCGGCCCGTGGCGTCGCCTCCGCTCGATCACGGTGCCGATGCTCACGCCGTCGCTGTTCTTCGTCGTGGTCATCAGCCTCATCAACGGCTTCCAGGTCTTCGACCAGGTGTGGGTGATGACCAACGGTGGTCCGGTCGGCTCGTCGACCGTCGTGGTCGAGCAGATCGTCAAGAACACCTTCACGTTCGGGCGAGCGGGATACGCGTCGGCGATGAGCGTGGTGCTGTTCGTGATCATCTTGATCGTCACGGCGCTCCAGATGCGGATGCAGAAGCGGTGGGTCTTCTATGGCTGAACTCACCCTCGACCGGACGATCGTCACGCCGTCGACCATGCGCAAACTGCGAATCGTCGGTCGATACGTCGTCATGTCGCTCTGTGCGGCCGCCATGATCGGACCGTTCGTCTGGATGGTGTTGGCCGCGTTGAAGACCGACGCCGACATCCGCGCCGTACCGCCCACCATCCTGCCCGACCCGATCACCGGCGAGAACTTCTCTCGGGTCACCGACGCGTTCGACTTCTGGCGCTTCACGGCGAACAGCGTCGGCATCGCGATCGCCTCGACGATCCTGCAGTTGGTCACCGCCACGTCGGCCGCGTACGCGTTCGCTCGCATCGAGTTCCGCGGGCGCAACGCGCTCTTCGGGCTGTACCTCGCCACGATGATGATCCCGTTGCAGGTCGTGATCGTCCCGCTCTTCATCGAGATGCGCAATCTCGGTCTCGTCGACAGCTATGCCGGGTTGCTGCTTCCGACCATCGTGTCGAGCTTCGGCACCTTCCTGATGCGCCAGGCGTTTCTCGGACTCCCGACCGAGCTCGACGAGGCCGCCTTCATCGACGGTGCCAACCACTTCCAGGTGTTCACGAAGGTGCTGCTCCCGCTCGTCAAACCGGCGCTCGCCACGTTCGCGGTGTTCGCGTTCATGTCGACGTGGAACTCGTTCCTCTGGCCGCTCGTGATCACACAGGCCTCCGACCGACACGTGACGCTGCCCGTCGGTCTCTCGCGGCTGAACGGACGCTTCGGCACCGACTGGAACGTCGTGATGGCGGGGTCGGTCATCAGCATCGTGCCGATCGTCGCCTTCTATCTCGTCACCCAGCGCTGGGTGATCCGCAGCGTTGCCTTCACGGGGATGAAGTGACGCGTGCTCATCGGTCATCACTCGAACACACAACCAAGGGGAAACACATGACACTGTCAACATCACGCCGACGGGCCCGCACTGCGGTCGCCCTCACGGCTGGACTCGGACTGCTGGCTTCGGCCTGCGGGAGCGACTCGGCCTCCGATGCCGAGAACACCGACAGCGAGCCGGCGACGAGCGAAGCCTCCGAACCGGCCGAGGAGACATCCGACGAAGCGGTCACGATCGACTACTTCACGTTCTCGGCCGCTCCCGACCACGTCGAGGACCTCGATGCGATCATCGCCGCCTTCGAAGCGGAGAACCCGTCGATCGACATCAACGTGTCGACGGCTGCCTACGGCGACTACTTCACCAGCCTGCAGACACAACTCGCCGGAGGCACCGCGCCCGACACGTTCGAACTGAACTACGAGAACTTCGTCACCTACGCACGCAGTGGCGCCCTGCTCGACCTCGGAAGCTCCGGGATCAGCACCGACCGCTACTACCCGCTGGCCCTCGAAGGATTCCAGGACGACGGCACGCAGTACGGACTGCCCGCCACGTTCTCCGACGTCGTCCTCATCTACAACAAGACGCTCTTCGACGAGGCCGGGCTCGACTACCCGACCGCCGAGTGGACCTGGGAAGACGAGCAGGCCGCTGCCGAAGCGCTGACCGACGCCGACGCCGGTGTGTACGGCTCGTTCCAGCCGGTGAGCTTCTTCGAGTTCTACAAGGCTCTCGCACAGGCGGGCGGCCAGTTCTTCGATGCCGACGGCAACGCCACCTTCAACTCCGAGGCCGGCGTCGCCGCCGCCGAATGGTTGACGAGCAAGCCTGGCACGATCATGCCGACGCTGGCCGACATCGGGGGAACACCCGACTTCGACACCAACCTGTTCCAGAGCGGAAAGCTCGCCATGTGGCACAACGGCATCTGGCAGTTCAACGGCCTCAACGAATCCGGCGTCGACTACGACGTCGTCGTCGAGCCCGGCATGGCGCAGAAGGCCAACGCCGTGTTCATGAACGGCGTCGTCGCATCCAGCGGCACCGACCACCCCGAGGCTGCGGCCAAGTGGATCGAGTTCCTCACCTCGTCGCAGACGACGGTCGACACCCGACTCGCATCGAGCTGGGAACTGCCCGCCGTCAACGACGAAGCGGCGTTCGCCAGCTACCTCGAAGTGACGCCGCCGGCCAACCGCCAGGCCGTGCTCGACGCGCTCGACGACATCGCCCTTCCGCCGGTGATCGAACGGCAGGCCGAGATGCAGGACGTCGTGGGACAGGCACTCGAGAAGATCGTGCTCGACGGTGCCGACATCCAGGAAACGCTCGACGCAGCGGTCGCCGAAGTCGACGACCTGAGCTGAGCCGATGACAGCGATGACCTCCCCCCACTCGGCTCTGCGAGCCCTCGCTGCACGCAGTGTCGCGGTCATCGCCGAACACCAGGACGTCGGCGGGGCCTACCCGGCCTCGCCGACGTTCACGGTGTACCAGTTCTCGTGGTTCCGAGACGGCGCCTTCATCGCCGACGCGATGAGCCGGACCGGCGAACCGTCGAGCGCCGACGCCTTCTTCGACTGGTGTGCGCGGATCATCAACGAGCGACGCTCGCAGATCGAGACGTTGATCGAGCGGCATCGCGCCGGAGAGCCGGTCGGTCGAGACGACCACCTTCCCACTCGCTACACCCTCGACGGTGCGCCCACCGGAGAGGACTGGTGGGACTTCCAACTCGACGGGTACGGCACCTGGATGTTCATGGTCGTCGAACACCTCACACGGCATCAGCGCTCCGTCGAGTCGTGCTCGCCCGAGTTGCGCTCGGCGATCGACCTGTGCTCCGACTACCTGTGTGAGTTCTGGAGCGAGCCGTGTTTCGACTGGTGGGAGGAGGACGTCGACGGCGTCCACGTCTCGACCCTCGTGTCGATCGAAGCCGGGCTCCGCGCGGTCGCTGCCGGAGGACTCGTCGTCGCCGATCGGCGAGCCCGATGCCGGACCACGGCAGCGTCGATCGTGGAGCACGTCGTCGAGTTCGGCACGATCGACGGCCACCTGATCAAGACCGTGGGACGCGGCGACCGGGTCGACGCGTCACTGATCGCGGCATTCGTCCCGTTCGGCACGTTCGATCCCCGCGGAGAACTGGCCACGCGGACGTACGAGAAGATCGTCGGCGACATCGCTCCCGACGGCGTGCACCGCTACCTCGGCGACACATACTTCGGTGGCGGCCGGTGGGTCGTGCTCGCCGGGTTCGTCGGCGCCTTCGAAGCGGTGACGGGACGCACGAGCGAGGCGATCCGACGCCTGACCTGGATGTGCGACCAGCAGACCGGCGACGGATTGCTCCCCGAGCAGACGATCGACGACGTCCTCGACGACCGCTTCGTGGAGGAGTGGATTGAACGCTGGGGATTCGTCGCCACGCCGCTCTTGTGGTCTCATGCGATGTACCTGACCCTCGTCGACGAGATCGGACCCGACCTGCCATGACCGACCTGCCCGAGACGCCGTGCTCGATCGAACACCACCCGCTCGGAAGCGGTCACCCGTATCGCGTCGATCCCGATCAGCGACACCCGGTCGACCCGATCGCCGGCGAGCGCTTCGAGTTGCGGGTGGTGGCAGCACCGACCGTCACCGCCGTGTCGTGCGAACTGCGTCACGACGGCACGACCACGCGCCGGTTGATGAGCCTGGCCGAGGCCGACGAACTGTACGGCGACGCCGCGCACGGCGAGGGCCATCTCGCGGCTGCCAGTGGTGCACGCCCCGAACTCGGCGACCGACTCGTCTACCGACTCGAACTGACGGCGCCCGCCGGAGCCTTCGAGTACCGATTCGCCGACGATGCCGGGGCGACCACCGACTGGGTCGCGACCAGCGGGGCCCGATGGACGTCCGACGGCGGCCAGCTCGACGTCCATGGCACCGATCGCCACCTCGGCGACGTCGAGTGGCTGATGGCGTCGGAGGGGCCGGTGCGATGTCGGTTCTCGTTGTCGCTGCGCTCCGGCGATCACGTCGTCGGCTTCGGTGAGCGATTCGACGTCGTCGACCAGCGCGGCGAGGTGCTCGACGCTCGCGTCTTCGAGCAGTACAAGCAGCAGGGCAAGCGCACCTACCTCCCGTCGCCGTTCGCGACCGTGGTCGCCGAATCGGACGCCGATGACGGATGGGGATTTCACGTCGTCACCTCGAGGCCGACTGCGTTCGACGTCGGTGCCACTGAGGCCGATCGGCTGATCGTCGAGGTCGACGTCGACCCGACGGAGCCGATCGTTCGCCTCGACGTGTACGACGGCTCGCCCCGTGACGTGATCGCCGCGCACATCGAGGCGGTCGGGGCGCTGGTGCGCCCGCCCGACTGGATCTTCCGGCCGTGGATGTCGGGGAACGAGTGGAACACCCAGGAGCGGGTGCTGGCCGAAGTCGAACGCAGCGTCGATCTCGGGATTCCGGTGGGGGCCATCGTGATCGAGGCGTGGAGCGACGAAGCGACGTTCACCGCGTTCAACGACGCCGAGTACGACATCGTTTCCGATGGTGCCCCACGACGTCTCGACGACTTCACGTTCCCTTCCGATGGTCGCTGGCCCGATCCGAAGGCGATGGTCGACCGACTCCACGAACTCGGTGTGAAGGTCCTGCTCTGGCAGATCCCGATCTGTCCGATCGACCGTGACCGCGACGTGTCGCCCACCGCGGCTGCTCAGGTCAAGGCCGACGCGGCGACGATGATCGAGCGGGGCTACTGCGTGCGCGAAGCCGACGGAACGCCGTATCACAACCGCGGCTGGTGGTTCCCCGGTGGGCTGCTGCCCGACTGGACCAACGACGACGCCAGGGCCTGGTGGCTCGCGAAGCGTCGGTACCTGCTCGACGACCTCGGCATCGACGGATTCAAGACCGACGGTGGCGAGCACGCGTGGGGGAGCGAACTGCGCTACGCCGACGGCACCCGCGGTGATGTGAGCAACAACCGGTTCCCCAATCACTACGCCGCTGCGTATCAAGCGTTGCTGACCGACTGCGGGGTCGACGGCGTGACGTTCAGCCGAGCAGGGTTCACCGGCGCAGGCTCCGTGCCGTGCCACTGGGCGGGCGACGAGGACTCGACCTGGGAAGCGTTTCGTGCGTCGATCGTCGCCGGACTCACGGCCGGAGCAAGTGGTGTGCCGTTCTGGGGATGGGACATCGCCGGGTTCTCGGGCGAGATCCCGTCCGTCGAACTCTTCGTCCGAGCCACGGCGATGGCGGCCTTCTGCCCGATCATGCAGTACCACTCGGAGTACAACCACGGCCGTTCGCCGTCGAACGATCGGACGCCGTGGAACCTCGCCGAACGCCACGGTGACGAGCGGGCGATCACGATCTATCGAGGGTTCGCACGGCTGCGCGAGCGCCTGCTGCCGTACCTGTCGACCGAAGCCGACAAAACGGTGGCCACCGGCGTGCCACTGATGCGACCGATGTACTTCGATCATCTCGGCGCCGAGATCTGGAACCATCCGACGCAGTACCTGCTGGGCGACGACCTGCTCGTCGCTCCGGTCTGCTGGGAGGGCAGCGAGACGCTCGACGTCCACCTGCCCGCGGGTGAGTGGATCGACGTCTGGTCGGGCGCTGTGGTGACCGGCGACCGGTCGATCGCCGTGGAGACCCCCTGGTCTCGGATCCCGGTCTTCTGCGCAGCGCGCAACGCCGACCTCGCGAGTCGATTCAGCGGCACTGATAGTTTGTTCAGTGATTGAAGTCGTGGGAGCGCTATGCAGAGTGTGAAGGCGGGCAGCAAGCATCTGATCCGTGAGATCAACGAGGCGATCGTTCTCGATGCGGTTCGCACACACGGTTTCCGATCACGTTCCGAGATCGCCGCCGACACGGGGCTGAGCGCACCGACGGTGTCGGGCATCACCGCCGACCTCATCGAGCGAGACTTCCTGTACGAGCACTCGACCGGCCAGTCGGCGGGTGGGCGCCGCCCCGTGATGCTCGCGCTCAACGCGTCGGCGGGCTACGTCATCGGTGTCAAGGTCACCGAGAACGCCGTCATCGCGGTGTTGACCGACCTCGCCGCCACCGTCATCCACCGCCGCCACCGCAAACTGCAGGGGACCTCACTCGATCAGGTGGTCGCGTTGATCGCCAAGGTCACCGCCGACCTGCGAAGCCGTGTGGAAGGCGAGCGTGTCTACGGCCTCGGCGTCGGCACCGCCGGTGTGGTCGACAGCGCCAACGGCATCGTGCATCACGGCACGTACGCGCACTGGCGCGACGCTCCGTTCGGCGACATGCTGTACCAGCGAACGGGTCTCCCGACGATCATCGAGAACGACGTCAACGCGCTCGCCGTCAACGAGCACTGGTTCGGTATCGGGAAAGACATCCCGAACCTGCTCGTCGTCAGTCTCGGCCGAGGCATCGGTCTGGGGCTGATACTCGACGGTCGTCTCTATCGCGGTGCGTTCGGCGGCGCCGGCGAGTTCGGACATGTCAAGGTCCACGGCGATGCCACACCATGCGCCTGTGGGGCCGAGGGCTGTCTCGAAGCGCTGGTCGCCGACCCGGCCATCGAGCGAGCTGTGTCGGCGATCGCCGGGCGACCCACCACCACGGAGGAAGCCGCCGATCTCGCGCGCGGCGGTGACGACGCGATGCGACGCGTCTTCACCGATGCGGCTGCTCATCTCGGCCGTGCCATCGCCAACCTCGTCAACACCCTCAATCCGCAACTGATCGTCTTGTCGGGCGAGGGATCGCATGCGTCCGACCTCATGCTCGACACGCTTCACGAGTCGCTTCGCCACCACGTGTTCAGCGGTCTGAGCGATGGCCTCGAGGTCGTGGTCGAGCCGTGGGACGACGAGGCATGGGCGCAGGGTGCGGCGAGCCTCGTGCTCGCCGAGATGTTCCAACCGGCACTCCGGCCGGGCACCGACGTCGAACGTCCGAGCCTTTCGGCGTCGGCGGTCGGCTGACCGGCCCTTCCGCCCAGGGAGGGGCTCAGCCGGCGCTTGCGGGCGGTGTGGCGAGCGGGAGTCGGACGGTGAACGTGCTGCCCTGCCCGGGTTCGCTCACGACGTCGATGGAGCCGCCGATCGACTCGGCGATGCCGGCGACGATCGGGAGCCCGAGCCCGAAACTGTCGGAACTCGACGACCGGGTGGTGTCGGCGCGATAGAAGCGATCGAAGATCTTGTCGACCACCTCGGGCGCCATGCCCGGACCGTCGTCGCTCACGGTGATCACGACCACGTCGGTCCGATCGTCGTCAGCGGCCACATCGACCGTGACGGCGGCGCCGGGGGCGTGGCGCGCGGCGTTGCCGAGCAGGTTCGCCATCAGCTGCTGGATCGCGTCGGGGTCGGCGAGCACCTCGAGACGGTCACCGCCGGGGCCGTCGTCCGGGCCGGCCAACACCATGTCGGGATCGGCTGCGTGGTGGTCGGCGACGGCGGTGGACACCGCGGTGCGGACGTCGACTCGCTGCAGCTCGGGGCCTTCGTCGTGGTCGAGTCGGGTGAGGGTGAGGAGCGCCTGGACGAGACGACCCATCCTGCCCGCCTCGCTGTTGATCCGGGTCATCTGCTTGGTGACCGACTCGTCGTCGGTCGCGGCACCACTCAGGTAGAGCTCGGAGTAGCCGGCGATCGTGGTGATCGGCGTACGCAGTTCGTGCGACGCGTCGGCGGCGAACTGCTTGACGCGCTGCTCCGCAGCCTGGCGTTCTTCCAACGACACCTGCAGGCGGTCGAGCATCGTGTTGAGCGATCGCGTCAGGCGGGTGATCTCGACGTTCGACGTCGTGCGCTCCGCACGCCGGTCCATGTCGCCGGCAGCGATGCCTTCGGCGGTGTCGACCAGATCGTTGTAGGGCCGAAGGGTCGCGCGCAGCAACATCCAGAAGATCGCGCCGAGCACGGCCATCATCGCGAACAGTGTGATGAGGAGCGTGCGCGCCAATGCGCGCAGCGTCGTGCGCACGTCGTCGAGCGGTGCACCGAGCGCCAGGTACCGCCCGTCGTCGAGCTGTCCGACGGTCACACGAAAGTCGGGGCCGCCGTCGGTGCCGTCGACGGTGAAGGTCTGCCCGACGCGATCGATGATCCGGCTCGACGGGAGGTCGGGCCGCGGCAGCGGGTCGCGCACCGGCCCCGCCAGGCTCTCGAACTCGACCTGCCCGAGGTCGTCGATGATGATGGTCGTGAGCGCGTTCTGTGTGATGACGATCTCGTCGAGGAACTCGCGACTGAACGAGTCGTAGAACTGGAGGGCCAGGTCGAGCTCGCTGTGGAGGTCGTCGTCGATGCCGTCGATCAGTTGGTCGCGGGTGCCGGTGATCGTGACGATCGACCCGATCACGAACACGATCGCGAGCGCTCCGAAAATGAGCGCGAGAGCACGCCGACGAGTCATGGTCAGCCGTCGATGCGAATCGTGTAGCCGACGCCGCGAACGGTCTGGATGAGCTTCGGCTCGACGTGATCGACCTTCTTGCGGAGGTAGCTGATGTAGGTCTCGACCGAGCTGGCGTCGCCGCCGAAGTCGTACTGCCACACGTGATCGAGGATCTGCGTCTTCGAGAGCACACGCTCGGCGTTCATGAGGAGGTAGCGGAGGAGCTTCCACTCCGTGGGGGAGAGCTCGATCGGTTCACCCGATCGGGTCGCTCGGTGCGCGTCGTCGTCCATGACGAGGTCGGCGTACGAGTGGGTCGTGGCCGTCGCATCGGCTCCGCCGGTCCGGCGCAACACGGCGTTGATGCGAGCGACCACCTCTTCGAGGCTGAACGGCTTGGTGATGTAGTCGTCGCCGCCCTTGGTGAACCCCGAGAGCATGTCGTCTTTCGTGTCGCGCGCGGTGAGGAAGATGACCGGACGCAGGTCGCCGTCGGCGCGCATGCGGCGACACACTTCGAACCCGTCGATGTCGGGCATCATCACGTCCATCAGCACGAGGTCGGGGTCGAACGAGGCGACGCTCGTCAGCGCGTCGAAGCCGGCGCCGGCGGTTTCGACCTCGAATCCCTGGAACCGCAGCGACGTCGACAGCAGGTCGGTGATGTACTCCTCGTCGTCGACGACGAGCACGCGGCGCTTCGGGTCGGAGGTCTCCGGCATGGGTGCATCCAATCACACGAAGCTGAGAGTTTGCTGAGAACGATGCCGGACACGGGCGTCGGGCGATTCTTGGCTGATTCCGGGCTGCTTCTCAGCAAACGTTGAGGTTGAGACGGCTGACTGGAGTCTGCCCGTGCCGCCGCCCGGGCGTCACCCCACTCGCTCGCCCCCCCGAGCATCCCCGAGGAGTCCACTGATGTCCACCTTCTTCTACAAGCTCGGACGGTTCGCCGTCCGGCATCGCCGAGCGATGCTCGCTACGTGGGTCGGTCTGTTCCTGGCGATCGCCGTCGCGTCGCAGGTCGCCAACACCGAGACCAGCGATGCGTTCACGATCCCCGGTACCGAGTCGCAGGACGCGTTCGATCTCCTCGACGATCGGTTCCCCGCACAGTCGGGCACGTCGGCACAGATCGTGTTCGCCACCGACGACGGATCGCCGCTCATCGACTCGGCCGACGCGGTCAACGCGACGCTCGCCGAGGTCGCCGAACTCGATGGCGTGATCATGGTGTCGAACCCGTTCGACACCGGCACGATCAGCCAGACCGGCGACAATCCGGGCTCGATCGGCTACGCCGACGTCCGCTACGGCCTCGAGACCGCTGACGTCGGCATCGAGGGCAAGGAACTGCTCGAAGAGACCGGCGCCATCGCTCAGGCCTCCGGTGTGCAGGTCGAGTTCGGCGGCGAGGTCATCACGGGCAACCCCGAACAGCACCCGCCGACGTCCGAACTGATCGGCATGGGCGTGGCAGTCGTGGTCTTGCTCTTCGCCTTCGGCTCCGTGATCGCCATGGGCCTTCCCCTGTTCACCGCGGTGCTGGGGCTCGCCATCGGCTTGTCGAGCATCACGCTCGCCTCTGCGTTCATCGACCTCTCGTCGACCGCTCCGACGCTCGCGACGATGATCGGGCTCGCCGTGGGTATCGACTACGCGCTGTTCATCGTCACCCGCCACCGGTCGAACCTGGCCGAGGGCATGGACGTCGAAGAGTCCGTGGCTCGAGCCAACGCGACCGCCGGCTCGGCCGTCGTGTTCGCCGGTGGCACCGTGGTCATCGCCATCTCGGGCCTCGCCCTCGTCGGTATCCCGTTCCTCACCGCCATGGGACTGGCGACGGCCTTCACCGTGCTCATCGCCGTGCTGATCGCGGTCACCCTGTTGCCGGCGTTGCTCGGCATGATCGGCACCAACATCGACCGTTGGAAGGCTCCGTTCACCAAGACCCGGACCAGCGAGGTCGACAAGGAGACGATGGGTCACAAGTGGGCCGTCGCCGTCACCAAGCGCCCGGTCGTGGCGCTCGTCGGTGGACTGGCGCTCATGGGCGCTCTCGCCATTCCGATGCTCGACATGCGTCTCGGCATGACCGACGCGGGTACCGCACCGATCGAGAACACCGAGCGGCGTGCCTACGACCTGCTCGGTGAAGGCTTCGGCGACGGTTTCAACGGCCCGCTCACCGTCGTGGTCGACGCCGCCGGGTCGGACGATCCGGCGAGCGTCGTCGCCCAGTACAGCGAGGCGATCGCCGCCGATCCCGGCATCGTCGCGGTCACCCCGGCCAACTTCAACGAAGCCGGCGACACCGCCGTGCTGTCGGCGATCCCGACGTCCGGACCGGCCGAGGCCGCCACCGACGATCTCGTCCACCACCTGCGGTCCGACGTGTTCCCGACCATCGAGGACGCGACCGACACGAGCATCTCGCTCACCGGCGTCACCGCATCGAACATCGACGTCAGCGAGAAGCTGATGAGCGCACTGCCCGTGTTCATGGTCGTCGTGCTCGGCCTCACGTTCCTGTTGCTCATGGTGGCCTTCCGCTCGATCCTGGTGCCGCTCAAGGCGTCGCTGGCGATCCTGCTCAGCATCGTGTCGAGCTTCGGCGTGGTCGTCGCCGTGTTCCAGTGGGGTTGGCTCAAGGACGTGATCGGCCTCGAGACCACCGTGCCGATCATCAGCTTCATGCCGATCTTCCTCTTCGCGATCCTCTTCGGTCTGTCGATGGACTACGAGGTCTTCATCATGAGCCGCATCAAGGAGGAGTACTCGAAGTCGCTGCAACGGGGCGACGGCGAGCCGGTCGAGAGCGTCGTCTCCGGGCTGACGAGTTCAGCCCGAGTCATCACCGCTGCGGCGATGATCATGATCAGCGTGTTCGCTGCCTTCGTCCTGGGCGACGACCCGATCATCAAGATGTTCGGTGTCGGGCTCTCGGTGGCGGTGTTCCTCGATGCCACCGTGGTGCGCATGATCATCGTCCCGGCGGCGATGACGCTGCTCGACAAGGCCGCCTGGTGGTTCCCGAAGGCGCTCGCTCGGATCATCCCGAACGTCGACATCGAAGGCGAACAGCTCATGGCGGTGCTCGAAGCGCAGGACCACGCCCGCGACGATGGCGACATCGCCGACGAGCCCGACGCCGAGCAGGAGCTCGTCTCCGTCTGAACCTCGCCCGCTCGGCGGGCACCGCATCGGCGAACGGCCCGCGATCACCTCGGTGGTCGCGGGCCGTTCCGCGTCATTGGACGAGTTTGAGCAGGCGTTCCTTGAGGCCGGAGTACGGCGGGTACATCACCTTGAGGTCGGGCTTGGTGCGCTTGTCGAACACCGACTTGAGGTGACTGAACGTCTCGAAGCCGGCGATGCCGTGATAGGCGCCCATGCCGCTCGGGCCGACGCCGCCGAACGGCAGCTCGGGGGGTCCGATGTGGAGCAGCGTGCTGTTGACGCTGACGCCGCCCGACGAGGTGCGAGCGACCGTTCGCTCGGCCGTCGCCTCGTCGTCGGTGAAGACGTAGAGCGCGAGCGGCTTCTCTCGATCGTTGACGAAGTCGATCGCTTCGTCGATCGTGTCGACGGCGATCACGGGCAGTACCGGTCCGAAGATCTCCTCGCTCATGATGTCGGAGTTCACGTCGGGGTCGACGAGCACGGTCGGGGCGATGAATCGCTCGGACGCGTCGGTGGTTCCACCGAACGCGACGATGCCGCTGCCGTCGCCGTCGATCAAGCCGGCGATGCGCTGGAAGTGGCCGTCGCTGACGATGCGCCCGTAGTCGTCGCTGGCGCGTGGGTCGTCGCCGTAGAAGTCGGTCACCGATGCCTCGATCGCCGCAACGAGACGGTCGCGCAGCGGGCGGGCCACGAGCACGTAGTCGGGGGCGATGCAGGTCTGACCGGAGTTGACGAACTTGCCCCACGCGATGCGGCGGGCGGTGACCTCCACATCGGCATCGGCGGCGACGATGGCGGGACTCTTGCCACCGAGTTCGAGGGTGACCGGGGTGAGGTGCTCGGCCGCGGCCCGCATCACGATCTTGCCGACGCGGGTTCCGCCGGTGAAGAAGATGTGGTCGAAGCGTTCTTCGAGCAGCGCACTCGACTCGTCGGCGGCGCCCTCCACGACGGTGATGGTCGACGTGTCGAGGTACTTCGCGCACAGTTCGGTCAGAACGGCGGACGTCGCGGGTGCCAGCTCCGAGGGCTTGGCGACGATGGCGTTGCCGGCAGCGATGGCGGCAGCCATCGGCGAGAGCAGCAGCTGCAGCGGGTAGTTCCACGGGGCGATGATCAACACGACGCCCTTCGGTTCGGGCACGATGCGCGCGCTGGCGGGCTGGAACGCCAGCGGCACCTTCACCTTGCGCGGTTTGGCCCACTTCTCGAGATGCTTCTTCTGGTGCTCGATGTCGGACAGGGTGAATCCGATCTCGGTCACCCATGCCTCGGTCGCCGGCTTGTGGAGGTCGTGGGCGAGGGCTTCGATGAAGCGGTCGGAGTTGTCGCGCAGCATGTCGGCCATCGCCGAGAGCTGTTCTTGTCGCCAGGTCATCGAGCGGGTGAGGCCGCGTTCGAACCCGTAGCGAGCATGTCGGACGATGGCCGATGCGTCGAACGGGCGTGTGCCCGATGCCGCCGTGCCGTCGGTGGTCGTCGAGTTGGAAGCGTTCATGTGCTGATCCCTGTTGTTCGTCGAGCGCGAACGTGCCGTTGCGCGGTGGGTTGCTCGATGAGCCGAGTCTGCCACCGTCGGACGCGGAAGTCGGATCGTGATCGTGGACGAGGTCGAACACGTCGCGCTTGACACCGGCAGCGAACGCCACTATTTTCCGAACTGGTTAATTAACCATGAGGGAAAGCAATGTGATGGACGAACGCTGGCGAGTGACGGTGTCGACATGAAGGGTTCGAGATGACGATGAGCGCAGTGATGGAAGAAGATCGTCTCGACGAGACGTTCGCGGCACTGGCGAACTCGACGCGTCGGGCCATCCTCGCTCGCCTCGCCGAAGGGGAGGCCAGTGTCAACGATCTCGCCGAGCCCTTCGATCTGTCGCTCCCTGCGATCTCGAAACACATCAAGGTGTTGGAGCACGCCGGCCTCGTCACCCGCGGACGTCGCGCACAGTTTCGGCCATGCACGATCGACGCCACGCCTCTGGCCGGCATCGCCGACTGGGCCGAGCAGTACCGGCACATCTGGGACGACCGATTCGATCGCATGGACGCCTACGTCCAGCGACTCCAGACCAACGAACACACCCACGACCCGAAAGACGGTACGACCAATGACTGACACCAACGACGTGCGAATCGAGCGAACCTTCGATGCTCCCATCGACCTGATCTGGGCGATGTGGACCGAGGCCGATCACTTCGCGAACTGGTATGGCCCGATGGGTGCCTCGATCCCGACCGCCGAGATGGACGTCAGCGTCGGCGGTCGCCGTCACATCGGCATGGAGGTCGAGACGCCCAACGGCGCGATGCGGATGTTCTTCGTGGGCGAGTATCTCGAGATCGAGCCGAAGACCCGCCTGGTCTACACCGAGTCGATGGCCGACGCCGACGGGAACGAGATGACCGCCGAACAGATGGGGATGCCGTCGGGCACGCCGATGGAGACGTCCGTCGTGGTCGAACTCGAAGAGCTCGGCGCGCAGACCCGCATGGTCATGACGCACCGGGGTGTGCCGGCGGATTCGCCTGGCGGTCAGGGTTGGGCGATGGCGATCGACAAGATGGAAGCCCGCCTCGCCGACCTCGGCAGCTGAGCCGCGCGATCGTCGTCAGCGACCGAGGGCTCGTTCGAGACCGTCGAGGACGAGGTCGAGTCCGAAGTCGAACTCCTGGGTGAAGTCGTAGCCGGGTTGGAGCACGTGCCCGGTGGTGAACTCGACGAGATGCGGGTAGGTGCCCTCGGGGAACGGGGCGACCACCAGCTCGGCGAGGTCGGCCATCTCCTCTCCACCGGTCGCCGGCAGCGTCGACTCCTGGAGCGCGAAGCCGTACACGAACGCATCGAGCAAGGCGTAGGCGTGGGCGGTCATGTCGAGGCCCATCGCTCCCCGGAGGCAGCCGAGTACTGCGTCGTGGTGGGCGAGCGTCGCCGGCCCCGGGTTGGTACGCGACTCCATGTAGGGCGCCGCCCACGGGTGGCGGGCGAGCGCTTCGCGAGCCGAGACGCATCGCGCTCGCATGGCGGGCTTCCAGTCGAGCGACGGGTCGGGGAGCTCGATCTCGGCGAAGACGAGGTCGACCATGCCATCGATGATCGCCTCCTTGTTGGGCACGTGGTGATAGATCGTCATCGGCTTCACGTCGAGCGCCTCGGCGAGGCGGCGGATCGTGAGATCGTCGATGCCGATCGTGTCGGCGAGTTCGAGCGCCGCCGACAACACCCGGTCGGCGGTGAGTCGGATGCGTTTCCCGGTTGTCTTCGGCGCGGTCACGCCTCTCCTCGGAGTCGGATAAGTGGTGCGTCCGTAATCGTACTATGTACGAAAGCGTTTCGCGGTGGGTAGCCGATCTGGTGTGGGATCGGGAACAATGAAGGCATGGCACGCCGCATCGACCTGAACGCCGACCTCGGCGAAGGCACCGAAGCAGCGCATCACGCCTCCGACGACGCCATGCTCGATCTCGTGTCGAGCGCGAACGTCGCATGCGGTGGGCACGCCGGCGATCCCGACATCATGTTCCGCACGCTGTCGAACGCTGCGCGCAACGGCATCGCCGTGGGCGCTCACCCCGGATACGCCGACCGAGTGGGATTCGGCCGCCGTGTCATTCCGATGGAGCTCGACGAGATCGGGCGCATGGTGGCGGCGCAGATCGGAGCGCTGCAGGCCGTCGCCGCGCTCGTGCCGGTGAAGATCGCCTACGTGAAGACGCACGGTGCGCTCGCGAACCTGGCTGCTCGCGACGCCGATGTCGCACACGCGATCGTCGACACGGTGCAGCGGATCGATCCGCGACTGGCCGTGTTGGCCATCTCGGGCACCGAAGTCGAGCGCATCGCCCGGGCCGAGGGCGTGCCCGTGTTCTCCGAGATCTTCGCCGACCGCGGGTACCAGCCGAACGGACAGCTCGTGCCGCGAGGCGAGCCCGGGGCGATGATCCACGACGCCGCCGAGGCGACCGAGCGGCTGCTCGCGTTCGTCGAGACCGGACTCATGCCGGTCGTCGGTGGAATGCCGATCCCGCTCGAGGCCGACTCGATCTGCATTCACGGCGACAGCCCGTCGGCGGTGGCGATGGCGCGATCGGTACGTGCGGGCTTGACCGACGCCGGTGTCGAGCTGGCGAGTTTCGTGCCGGCCGCACCGTGACCGACGCCCGTTCGCCGATCTATCCGGGCGATGTGCCGCGATTCGTACCGGTCGCCGACCACGGACTGCTCGTCGAGTTCGTCGGGGACGACGCGCACCACGATCGAGACGAGGCCGCCGAAGGCCGGGCCAACGATGCCGTGGTCGCGCTCGATCAGGCGATCGCTGCCGCAGCCATACCGGGCGTGGTCGACGTGGTGCCGGCACTCGTCAATCTGCTCGTCGCCTTCGACCCGCTGGTCACCGACCACGTCACGGTCGAGGCCGGGGTGCGCTCCGTGCTCGACGGGCTCGTCTCGGTTCGGCGCACGCCTGCCGTCCATCGCGTGCCCGTCTGTTACGACGAGGCGGTCGCTCCCGACCTCGGCGCGGTGGCCGACGCGTGTGGCCTGAGCACCGAGGCGGTGATCGACGCGCATCTCGCCGGCGACTACCGCGTCGTGATGTACGGATTCGCGCCGGGGTACGCCTATCTCGGTGGGGTTCGTCCCGAGATCCAGGTGCCGCGCAAGACGTCACCGGTTCGCGGGGTCGCCGCGGGGAGCGTGATCATCGCCGGTCCGCAGTGCCTCATCACGACGTTGACGATGCCGACCGGTTGGTCGGTCATCGGTGCCTCGCCGACGCGGATCATCCCTGCCGATCCCGACGAGCCGTTTCTCTTCGAACCGGGCGACCGGGTCGCGTTCGAACGAATCAGCCTCGACGAACTCCCTGACCCCGGCGGGGTCGAGGCATGAGCACCGCCCACGCTTCGTTGCGGGTGGTGCACGCCGGTCCGCTCGTGACGATGCAAGACGCAGGGCGGTTCGGTCGGCTGCGCTTCGGGATCGCCGGGTCGGGACCGATGGACCGGCTCGCGCACGCCGCGGCCAACGCCGCGGTCGGCAACGATCGACGGGCCACCGCGATCGAGGTGTCACGCGCCGGGGCGACGTTCGAGTGCGGTGCTCGGCCGGTCACGGTGAGCGTGTGCGGCGGCGGAGCGGTCGTCGAATGCGCCGGTGATCGACTCGACAGCTGGTCGGTCGTGACGATGACGCCCGGCGACCGCCTCTCGATCACGGCGGGAGCGTGGGGGAGCTGGACGTACCTCGCGATCGCCGGAACTCTGGATGCGGCTCGATGGCTCGGCTCTGCCTCGACGCACTCGATCGCCGGTCTCGGCGGTGGCGCGCTGCGAAGCGGTCAGGTGGTGCCGATCATCGAGCCGCGCGTCGACGCCGATCGTGACGGCTCGCTCGCCTCGGCGCTCGACGTCGTGTCCGGTTCGGCGCTCCGGTCGGCGCCGATACGCGTGGTGCTCGGACCCCAGGAGCATCGCTTCGTCGCCGAGGCCGGCGAGGCGTTGCTCGCGTCTCGCTACACCCTCACCGATGCCTACGACCGGATGGGAATGCGCCTCGATGGGGCCGCGCTGCTGCACCGCGATGCGTTGTCGATCCCGTCCGAACCCATCGTGCGCGGCTCGATCCAGGTGGCCGGCGACGGCATCCCGACCGTGCTGCTGGCCGACCACCAGACGACCGGCGGCTACCCGAAGATCGCCACGGTCGTGTCGAGCGATCTCGATCGGCTGGTGCAGCATCGGCCGAGCGACACGATCCGCTTCGAGGCGATCACACCGGCCGATGCGATCGACGCAGCGCGCCGCTACGCCCACGTCGTCGACGCGACGTTGGAGGAGGTGGGGCGCTCCGGTCGCAACTTCGCCGCACGACTCCTACGCGAAGACCTGATCGGCGACACCGCAGCGTCGGTCGCCGACGACGAGGGCTGACCGGTACCGGGCCTCGCGGCTACTTGTTGGCGGCTTCGGGGGAGCGAGCCCACATGAGGGCGCTGTCGAAACCGAGCTTGTAGTCGGGGCGCAGCTCGATGATCACACGGTCGGGGGAATCGAGGAACTTCTGGAACGTCGACGCCGCGAGCTCGTCGTCGGGGCGGATGCGCTTCGCGAAGCGCGGGTAGAACCAGTCCTTGATCTCCCGTGACGAATGGACCGTGCAGTCACCCTTGTAGGTGATGGTCTTGCCGGTGCCCATCTCGGTGCCGACGCTGGTGATGCACAGCGACGCTCGCGGGAAGCGACGAATCGCGGAGATGCGAGCGCGCCGCTCGGCTGCCGTGAGCCAGAAGACGCCGTCGTGCTCCATGTACGACATGATCACGCCGAACGCCTCGCCCTGCTTGTTGGTCCACATGAAGGTGCACTCTCGTTGGAGTTCGAGCAGTTCCTGCTCGAACTCGGGGCTCAGGCCGCAGTCGGTGAGATCCTCGTAGTTGTCGTGCGCGCTGTTGCTCATGTCGGTGTCTCCTTCTTCGAGATCGGTCGCCGGCGCCGGTCGTCGGGGCCGATCGTCGAACTGGTCGGTCACTCCCGACAATTGCAGAACGGCCGCCATCTCGACGGACGGGCCGGTGGGTTAGCTTCGGCGACATGAGCTCCGAGACGACGAATTCACTGCACGACCTGATCGACCTGACCGGCCGTCGAGCGCTGGTGACCGGCGGCGGCAAGGGCATCGGTGCGGCGATCGCGACTCGGCTCGCCGAGGCCGGTGCCCTCGTGACGATCGCCGATCTCGACCCCGATGCCGCCCGCTTCGCCGAGCAACTCGGTGCGTCGTTCGCGGTGTGCGACATCGCTGAGGCCGACCAGCTCGCTGCGGCATTCGACGCCGCGTCGGGGGACGACGGGCTCGACATCCTCGTCAACAACGCCGGGATCTTCCCGACGACCGGACCGATCGCCGACGTGTCGGACGAGTTCGTCCACCGGATGCTCGACATCAACGTCCGGGCGCAGTTCAGCGCGACACGTGAGGCCGCGGCCCGGATGACCGGCGGGGGAGCGATCGTCAACCTCGCGTCGATCGCCGCGCTCGGTGGAGGCGCGAACATCTCTGCCTACTCGGCGTCGAAGGCCGGCGTCATCGCCCTGACGCGGGCCTCGGCGCACGAGCTGGGTCGTCAGGGCATCCGCGTCAATGCGATCGCTCCGGGCATCATCGACACGCCAGGCGTGCAAGACCAGATGGCCCCGCTCAAGGCCGGTGGCCTCGACATCGACGCGCGGATCGCGGCCAACCCGGTCGGGTTGCGCGGCCTGCCCGACCACATCGCCCGCGGCGCGCTGTTCCTGGCCTCCGATCTGGCCGAGTTCGTGTCGGGACAGGTGCTCGTCATCGACGGCGGCTCCACCGCCTGAACGACCCGGCGCGGACTCCTCGGATCAGAACAGCAGGACGGGTTTGATGACGGAGCCGTCCGCGCTGGCGGCTTCGGCGTCGTTGATCTGGTCGAGCGGAAAGGTCGTGATGAGTTCGTCGAACGGGAACTCCCCGTCGGCGTTCAGCTTCGCCAACCGCGGAATGAACTCGTCGGGTGTCGAGTCGCCTTCCATCACGCCGGTGATGGTGCGTCCACCGATGAGCGAGATGAAGTCGAACGTCGCGTCGCCGAACCCGACGCCGGCGAGGCCGATCGTGCCGAGGTTGTTGAGCCCTTCGAACGAGGCCCGCACGACGGCGGCGTTGCCGGTCGTGTCGAAGGCGTAGTCGGCACCGCCGCCGGTTGCTTCGTGGATGCCGGCGGTGATCTCGGCAGGTGCGCCGCTGATCGTGTGTGTCGCCCCGTACTTCGATGCGAGCTCCAACCGGTTGGCGTGTCGGTCGACGGCGATGATGATCTCGGCACCGGCGACCTTGGCTGCCATGACGGCGCTGAGGCCGAGCGCTCCGGCACCGGTGATGACGACCGACGATCCGGCCTGCACGTCGAGCGTGTTGAGGATCGCTCCGGCGCCGGTCTGGATGCCGCAGCCGAGCGGCCCCATCCGTGCGAGGTCGTACGAGGGGTCGATCTTGACGACCGACGTCTCGGCGACGACGGAGTGCGAGGCGAACGACGACTGGCCGAAGAAGTGCGAGCCGACGGCGTCGCCGCTGTCGTCGACGAAGGCCTTCGAGCCATCGGGCCGACCGCCGCTCATGTTGAATTCTCCGAAGCGAAGGCAGTACGGAAGCTTGCCCTGGTCGCACGCCTTGCACGAGCCGCAGTGGTTGAACGAGAGCACCACGTGATCGCCGGGTGCGACCTTCGTGACGCTGTCGCCGACGGCCTCGACGACGCCCGAGCCCTCGTGCCCGTACACCTGCGGTCCGCCGAAGAACTCCGGCGGGAGCTCGCGTGACAACAGGTCGGTGTGGCACATGCCGGTCGCCACCATCCGCACCAGCACCTCGTCGCCGCGAGGCTCCTCGAGCTCGAGTTGTTCGAGTGTGAACGGGCCGTCGCCTGCTCGCATCACCGCTGCTCGTACCTGCATGTTTCGTCTCCTTCGTCGTCTCGGACCAGCACGAGTGTCGCGCAACTCAGGCCGTTGCGTCCCGTTCTGGATCGTCGGCATCGGCGTCGGTGGGGGCCGTGCCGGAGGCGACCACCGCGGCGGCGAGCGCCGTGCTGATCGGCACCGACGCGACGAGGCCGATCGACCCGACCAGCGCCCGGACGATCTCGACGGCCACGATCTCGCGGGTGGCGACCGACGAGATCGATTGTCCGGCCTCGCTGAACAGCAGGAGCAGCGGCAGCGACGCGCCCGCGTAGGCGAGGAACAGCGTGTTGACGGTGGACGAGATGTGATCTCGGCCGATGCGAACGGCCCGTCCGTACAGTTCGGTGAACTCGGCCTCGGGTCGAGCATGCTTGAGTTCCCACACCGCCGACACCTGCGTGACCGTGACGTCGTCGAGCACGCCGAGTGAGCCGATCACGATGCCGGCGAGCAGGAGACCACGCGGGTCGATGTCGCCGCCGAGCGCTCCCAGGAACCCGATGCTCTCGTCGGCGAGGCCGGTGAGCTTGCACGCCACGACGAACACCCAGGCCAACAACGCGGTGATCGCGAGGCTGGCGATCGAGCTGAGCAGCGCTGCGGCGGTGGCGAGGTTGATGCCGTGCGCGAGGAACAGCGCGATGAACGCGATCGCGCCGGCCGCCACGACCGCGACGGCGACGGCGTTGGTGCCCTCCAGGAGCGCGGGGAGGACGAACGCGAGGATCACGACGAGGCTGGCGGCGAGCCCGGCCAGGGCCCCGACACCGCGCCAGCGACCGAGCACGACGATGGCGGCGACGAATACGAGGAGCAGGAGCAACATCGACGTCGACCGCTCGAAGTCGTAGAAGTAGACCTGCACCGTCCCGTCGGGATTGACGAAGATGTCGACGAGGATGGAGTCGCCGTCGCGGATCGGGCTGTCGATGGCCTGTTCGAACTCGAGGCGCTGGTCGGCGAACTCGCCCGATCGTGGAATCACCTCGATGTTGCGGCAGCCGAGGAGCGGGTCGTAGCTGCACGGCTCGACGTCGGCGGAGTTGACCTTGGCGGCGACCGGCTCACCGGCCAGGCCGAGCGGGTCGTCGCCACCGTCGGTCGAACCCGGCCACAAGGCGACGAGGCCGATCACGACCAACACCAGACAGGCGATGACGGCGGTCCACATGCGCCGGTGCACGGTCGGGTCGATCGAGAGTTCGGCGTCGAGATCGCCGTGTGCGTGTGAGTGGCCCATGAGTCGGTGAGATCGCGGTCAGGCGACGAGAGGTTCGCAGCCGGTTCCGTCGAGCACCGCGGCCACTCGCTCCCGGTCGGCGGCGCCGAGCGCCGCATGGGCTTCGCGGAGCCACCTCAGACACTTGCCCTGGTAGCCGAACGCGCGCTGGCGGTACTCGCGCCCGCCGGCTTCGCACACCACCTCGTCGGCTCCCGACATCAGCGCGTCGGCGTTGGCGATCATGAAGGGAGCGTAGGTCCGACCGATCTCGTGGAGCAGGTCAGTCGTGGAAGTCGGCAGATCGTCGATCGTCGCCCAGCCATGGTCTCCGTCGACGGGCAACCACGCGAGATCGTCCATGCGGTGCATCCAGTGCACGACCTTCGGCGCCCGGTCGACGGCGACGGCCGACGACGTGGGCTCCCAGCCGACGAGTTGCGTCAGTTGGCCGTAGAGCCCGAAGTCGCCGCGCCCTGGGCGGTCACCCAGGACGAAGTCGCCGTGCTGGAACCGTGCCGTCATGATGTCGAGGAGGCGCTCGTACGAGCCTTCGATGATCGGTGCGTTCCACTCGGTCGACCCGACCAGGCCTCGGCGTTCGATCTGACGCTGTGTGATGAACTCGTAGCTCTCGCGGAGTTCGTCGGACCCCATCTGCAGATCGCGCGAGATCGGGAGCAGCTTGCCCGCCTTGTCGATGTCGGGAGCGTAGGCCCAGCGGTAGTGGTACATCATCTTGGTGACCCACTCGTCGGCGTAGTCCTCGATCAGCATGTCGATGAACGCGAGCGCCGGGTCGGTCGGCACGATGCTGCGGTCGGCGTACTCGCGCTCGAGACGCATGATCTGCGGCGACGAGTCGACGGTGACATCGCCGTAGCCGCCATCGGCGGTGCGATAGGCGATGACCGGGATGATCGGGACCGGGGGAGCCGGCAGGTCGTCCCACTTGGAGTTGCGCAGCATCCACTGGAACGGGATGCGTCGGTAGCGCAGCACGCCGCGCATCTTGAGGGTGTACGGCGATCCGTACTGGCCAGCGAGAACGAGCGGAGGTGTCATGACACGCCGATTGTTCCATTCCGACCGACGGTCGCCGAACTCTCGACGAGTCAGCGAGTGCGGAGTTCGTTGAAATCGATGCGATGGATCGTCCACTCGTGGGTCGGTGGCACGGGTCGGCCGGTGAGCTCGGAGAGGGTGAGCGGACGACCGAAGCGGGCGAATGGGTCGCTCGGCGCGTGAGGGTGCGGTTCGGCCCAGTCGGGTTCGGTCTCGCCGACGGGTTTGATGGTGCTGCCGTCGGGTCTGATGAGATAGATGCGTCCGTTGGCGGCGCGTCGAGTGCGGATGTGATTGGTGTGTTTCCAGCGGTCGTGAGCGCCGCAGAGCGGCATCGCGTTGCGTTGGTCGGTGGGACCGCCGTCGCTGGCCCATTCAGCGCGGTGGTCGATGTCGCACAGTTTGGCGGGGATGTCGCAGCCGCGGTGGGTGCACGTGGTGGCGAGGAGTTGTGCGGCGTCGCGGGCTTTGCCGGTGAAGAGTCGTTGGCTGCGGCCGAGGTCGATCGTGACGCGGTCGGCGTCGACGATCGCTCGGCGGACGCGCCCGGTGATCATGGCGGTGAGTGCATCGTCGGGGTGGATCGGGGTGTCGCCGATGGTGCAGTGTCGGTCGAGCAGGTTCTCGTGTGCTTCGTCGAATGTCGTGTCGTCGAGGCCGAGCAGGTTCGGTGTGTCGGTGAGACCGTGCGCTGCGAGTACTCGACCGGCGGTGACGTGGTCGATGACGATGTTGACGAGCGGCTCGGGAGCCTTTCCGTCGACGGGCGCGGTGACCGAGGCGAGAAAGATGTTGTGGAGGGCGTCGAACTTGCGCTGCTGCAGTGTGCGCGGCAACGGCATGGCGTGCGCGTTGTCGCCGTGTTCGGCGCGCCGGGCGGCGCAGTCGGCATGGAACTCGGCCTCCACCGCGGCATCGAAGATCGCTTTCATCTCGGCAGCGGCGAGTGGGGAGCCGCCGGAGGCGTGGACGTCGACGGATCCGTTGATGTCGGCCACCCAGGCGGTGCGTTCGTCTTCGTGGAAGCGTTGGGAGTCGAACGATCCGTCGGGGTCGGCCTGGGTGATGAAGTGGCCGATGACGGTGTCGAAGTCTCGGTACTCGAGGTGCTCGGCGTGATCGAGCAACTGCGGTTCGAATTCGGCGAAACGATCGCCAGCGACGGGGTGGGAGGCCGCCTTGGCGAGGAGGTCGACCTGCTCGCTCCCGACGCGACCGGCGAGGAGCGCCTCGCCGACGGTGGGGTGGAGGTTCATGGCATCGGCGCGCCTGCGGATCTTGTTGGCGGCCGACCCGGAGCAGTTGAGCTGACCCTTGAGGTAGGTGCGCATCGAGCGGTAGCCGTGGTCGCGGTAGCCGCCCCGAGCGGAGATGAGGGCGGTGACGGCAGAGATGCGGGCTTCGGCGCGCCGGCGATCGAGTTCGGCCTCGGCGAGTGCGGCATCGAGTTGCCGTGGCGAACACTCGGCCAGCTCCTCGATCAACAACTAGAACATGTGTACGATTCTACACCAACTCACCTGGCGGGCAACCGGTGTCATGCGGTGCGTGCCAGCGACTTCGACGGGTGCCGGTGGGCTGGTGCGAGCCGGCACTGGGGTGGCCTGGGCGTGGCGTTCGCGCGAGCTGGTCGGGGGCGGGGGAGCGGCGAGCGTTTGCTCGACGAAGCGCGCTCTGGGCCCGTCTTCGGGCTCCTGAGCGGCACGAAATTCTCGGAAGAATCTTCGGTCAGCGAGTCGTGTCGATCCAGTAGCGGCGTACGCCGCCGGTCTCCTCGGCTCCGGGTTCGAGCACGCCGCCGCTGGCTTCGATCGTCCTCGCCGACGCCAGGTTGTCGCGCTCGCACACGACCAGCACGCGTTCGAGGCCGATCGCCCTCGCCTCGTCGACCATCTCGCCGAGCGCCCACGTGGCGACCCCGCGTCCGCGGGCGGACGGCCGGATGCCGTATCCGATGTTGCCGCTGCGGTCGAGCATCTCGCCGACCCCGTAGCGCAGCATGATCCCGCCGAGCACGCGATCGTCCTCGACGATCCATCGGTACCGGCAGCGGATTCCTGGCGACGATGCTGCGTCGGTGGGTTCCGGGTCGTCGCTCAGTCGCTCGACCAGCGCTGCGAAGCCTGCCGGCGACTCGACGTCGTCGGTGGGTTGGAGTCCGAATCCGTCTTCGTGGAAGCCGGGCCCCCATTCTCGTCGCGCATCGAGCCACGCTGCGTGCAGCCGCGTGGTGGGTCGCACGAGGTCGAACGGGATGTGTCGGTCGATCTCCATGCGGTCGTTGCGCGTCAGGCCGGGGTGGTGCTGCGCGCAGCGATGGTGGGGAGGAGTTGACGCTTGATCAACGCCAGGTTCGGGCCTGCGGTCGATGCGAGGCTGCTCGCGAGTGCCGACGCGGTCGACGTCAGCTCGTCGAGCGGGGCCGTCGAGTCGACGATGCCGGCGGCGACGGCGTCGGCTCCGCCGTATCGATGGCCGGTCGAGAGGGCCTGACGAAGTGTGCGTGGCGCGAGTGCTGCGCTCGCCACGTCGAGCAGCGATTCGGTGAACGGCATGCCGAGGTGGACTTCGGGGAAGCAGACGAAGCCGCGGTCGGCGCGCATGACGGCGTGGTCGTGCGCGATGACGAGGAACGCTCCCATACCGAAGGCGTGGCCGTTGACCGCGGCCGCGGTCGGGACGCCGAGGAGCATGATCCGGCGCGGAATCTCGAGGACTCGCTCGACGTAGTCGGCGACATCGCCGGGGCTGAGCGTGGCCATGTACGGCACGTCGAGTCCGTTGGAGTAGTGCTTCGCCGACCCGGTGGTGACGAGGGCTCGCGGCCCTTCGGCAGCCGCGACCTGATCGAGGAGTTCGTGGATCGAGGCGACCCAGGCCTCACTGGTGACGTTCTCATCGTCGCCGAAGTCGAGCACGAACACATCGTCGTTGCGGGAGAGCGTGGGCGTCGTCATGCCGCGACAGTACGTGAGCCACCCGATCAGACCGAAAGCGTCAGCCGGTTCTGCCGTCCGGGCGGTCAGGTGGTTTGGTCGAGGAGGGCGCGGAGGTCGTCGGGGACCGGGGCGACCTGGGTGAGGGGAACGTCGGATCGGCCGGTGTTGCCCGACGGGTAGCGGCCGGCGAGTGAACCCGGGCCGGCGACGACGATGCGGACGACCTGGCCGACGGCCTCACGTCGGTCGCGTTGGCGGATCGCCGTGGCGAACATGGCGGCATGCACCCTCGTGTGCGGCCACGCCCACGGCTGTGATGCGATGTGCGCTCGCTCGAGATGCGGCCACGGATCGTCGGCCTCTCGTGCGGCGTCGAGTTCGGCGGCGATGACGTCGCGAACGAGTTGCGGCGTCGTGAGTCGGCGGAGGTCAGGCATGAACGGCTCGCTTGTCGCCGGCGGCGTGGTCGGCTGGTGTCGGCGTGAGAGCATGCCCGGCGGAGTGGCCGACGGCGATGCTCCCTCGTGCTCGGAGGGCGTTGAGGATCACGACGATCTCGGCGATCTCGTGCGTGGCGACCACCGCGCCGAGCCCGAGAAGACCGGTCGCCGCCACCGGGATCAAGACGGCGATGATCAGCCCCGACATCGCCAGGTTCTGCAACATGATCGAACGTGTCCGCCGAGCGTGCCGAAGCAGGTCGGGGAGGTGGGTGAGGCGATCGCCCATGATGGCGATGTCGGCCGCCTCGACCGCCACGTCGGTGCCTCCGACGCCCATCGCGATGCCGGCATCGGCGGTCGCGAGCCCCGGAGCGTCGTTGATGCCGTCGCCGACCATGGCGACCGTGCCCGTCGTCTGGAGTGCGACCACCGCCGCGGTCTTGTCGGCAGGGAGGAGGCCACCGCGAACGTCGTCGATGCCGGCGTCGCGACCGATCGCGGCCGCCGTCGCCGTGTTGTCGCCGCTGAGCATCACGACCCGCACGTCGAGGTCCGACCGCAACTGCTGCACGACGGCGGCAGCCTCGGGGCGGAGCTCGTCGCGGATCGCGATCGCGCCGATCGTGTGGCCGTCGCGCTCGACCACGACGACCGTCGCTCCGTCGCGCTGGAGTCGTTCGACGGCGTCGCCGAGGTGGTCGGTGTCGACGAAGCCCGGCTTGCCGACTCGAACGAGTGAGCCCTCGACGACGCCAGTGATGCCGTGACCGGCGATCGTCTGGACGTCGGCAGCGGACGGGATCGAGCCGCCGGCCGCAGCGACGATCGCCGCGGCCAGCGGGTGATCGCTGTTCGACTCGACAGCCGCTGCGAGCGTGCGCACGTCACGCTCGTCGGCGCCCGGCGCGGCGATCGTGTCGATCACGGTCGGCTGGTTGCGGGTGAGCGTGCCTGTCTTGTCGAGGGCCACGGTGTCGACCAGCGCGAGTGCCTCGAGCGCGGCGCCGCCCTTGACGACGAGTCCGGCCCGGGTGGCCGCACCGATCGAAGCGAAGACGGTGACGGGAACGGCGATGGCGAACGCACACGGCGACGCCGCGACCAGAACGACCAGTGCTCGCTGCACCCAGAGCCCGGGGTCGCCGAGCAGTGAGCCGATGATGGCGATCGCTGCGGCGACCACGAGGATGCCGGGCACGAGCGGCTTGGCGATCCGGTCGGCGAGTCGCTGCGAGCGCCCCTTGCGATCCTGTGCCTCCTCGACCGCGCGGACGATGCGGGCCAGAGTGCTGTCGGACGACGGGGCCGTGACCTCCACGTCGACGAGGCCGCCGCCGTTGACGCTGCCGGCCAACACCGCATCGCCCGGCTCGGCATCGACCGGGATCGACTCGCCGGTCACCGCCGACACGTCGAGTGTCGTGCGACCGGATCGGATCGTCCCGTCGGTGGCGATGCGCTCGCCGGCGCGCACCACCAGCACGTCGCCGATCCCGACCTCGTCGGTCGGCACCTCGATCTGGTCGTCGCCCCGGCGGATCGTGGCGGTGTCGGGTACGAGTTGCAGCACCGCTCGCAGACCGCGACGCGACTTGGTGATCGCCCACTCCTCGAGCGCCTCGGACACCGAGAACAGGAACGCGAGCGCCGCCGCTTCGCCGAGTTGACCGAGCAGGATCGCTCCGACACCAGCGATCGTCATGAGCAGCGCGACGCCCAAGCGCCCGCGCAGCAGGCCCGTCACGGCCCCCGGCGCAAACGTCGACCCGCCGGCGACGACCGCGACGACGAACGCCACGTCGGCGACCGCCGACCCGTCGCCGAACGCGCCACCGTGTTCGGCGAACATGCCGACCACCCAGGCCACCGCGGCAACGGCCGCGGCGATCATCTTCCAGCGGTCGGCGAGTCCCGCCACCTCGTCGTCGATGGAGGCCGGCTCGCCGCCGCAGCACGCATCGGCCATCAGCGATCGGCTCCCCGCGCTGGGGTCATGAGTGGGTTGTCGCAGAACTCGACGTCGGTTCCGGTGGCGACGAGCAGTGCCTCGGCGGCGGCGAGCAGCGAGCGGACCTCGGGGCGAGCGATCGAATAGAACACCTGTCGGCGGTCACCGGGGCGGTCGGTGACCAGGCCGCACCCACGTAGGCATGCCAGGTGGTTCGACACGTTCGACTGAGACGTGCCGACCGCGGCGACGATGTCGGTGACCCGAAGCTCTCCGTCGAGCAGCGCCGAGAGGATCGACAGGCGGGTGCGGTCGCTCAGCCCGTGGAACAGCCGGGCGGCCACGTCGAGATCCATCACGTCCAGATCCGTGTCGGGAGCCGTGCGGTGCAGCGTTGCGTCCATACTCGAACGATATCAGCGAACGCTGATGACATCATCGAACGGAGATCAGCAGTCTGTATCAGTAGTCAGCGGCTTGTCGCGCCGGCCTCGCCCCACCGACTATTGCGAATTCGACTCGCAATTTCGAGTGGATCGATCTATGGTGGCGACATGCCGCACGATCCAGCGACGCCCGTCGACGGCCGGCGAGCGCGCCGCGAACGCAGTCGCGCAGCGGTGATCGACGCGGTGTTCGCGCTGATCGATGACGGCAAGGTGCCTCCTGCGGTCGACCAGATCGCCGAGCGTTCCGGCGTCTCCGTCTCGTCGATCTTCCGCATGTTCGACGGCCTCGACGACATGCGGAGCCAGGCGTTCGTCGAGTTCGAAGCTCGCTACGGGCACCTGTTGGCCGTCGACTTCGACGAGGCGGCGGCGGTCGACGACCGCATCGATCGACTCGTGCGGTCCCGCATCGACCTGTTCGCGGCAGCCGGTTCGCTCATGGCCCTCGCTCGTCAGCGGTCGCTCGATCACGAGCCGATGGCCGACCGCGTGAGTAACCAGCGGATGCTCCTCGCCGAGCAGACGCAGCAGTGTCTGCGTGCCGAGACGAGCCGGCTCACGCCGACCGAGGCGGCCAACCTCGTCGCGCTCGTCGACGCCGCCACGTCGCCCGAGGCCTTCGAGGTCTTGCGGGCGTCGCACGGCCGCACCCGTCGTCAGATCGAACGCACGTGGCGTCGAGCGGTCACGGCACTCGTCGCTGCATGGAGCGACGGCAACCAGGGAGACCCGGCATGACGCATCCATCCCGATTCGAAGGAACGATCGGTCGCACCCTGGCCGACTCGGAGGCGTGGCACGACGAGCCGCCCCATCCGGGTGCCGATGCCCCCAACGTCGTCGTCGTGCTGCTCGACGACACCGGCTTCGCCCAGTTCGGGTGCTACGGCTCCGACATCGACACGCCCAACATCGACGCGCTGGCCGCCGGCGGGCTCCAGTTCACCAACTTCCACGTCACGCCGCTGTGCTCGCCTACGCGCGCCTCGTTGCTCACGGGCCGGTCGCAGCACGCCGTCGGAATGCGCACGGTGTCGAACTTCCGCACCGGGTTCCCCAACCAACTCGGCCACATCAGCAACCACGCGGCCACGATCGCCGAAGTGCTCAAGCACGAGGGATACGCCACCTTCTGCGTCGGCAAATGGCACCTCGCCCCGATGGAGCAGTGCTCAGCTGCCGGGCCCTTCGACCAGTGGCCGCTCGCCCGCGGGTTCGACCGGTTCTACGGGTTCCTCGAAGGCGAGACCGATCAGTTCCACCCCGACCTCGTCTGCGACAACCATCCGATCGAGCCACCAGCAGGGCCCGCCGACGGCTATCACGTCAGCGAAGACCTCGTCGACCAGTTGACGAGGATGATCAGCGACAGCAAGGGCGTGCGACCCGACCGACCGTTCTTCGCCTACCTCCCGTTCGGTGCCACCCACGCGCCACACCAGGCGCCCCAGGCGTACCTCGACAAGTATCGGGGCCGGTACGACGAGGGATGGGACGTCATCCGCCAGCGGTGGTACGAACGCCAACTCGAACTCGGTGTCATCCCCGATGGCACGCAACTCGCGCCTCGGAATCCGGGGGTCGAGGCGTGGGACGACCTGCCGGTCAACCAGCAGCGAGTCGCGGCACGCCTGCAGGAAGCCTTTGCCGCATTCCTCGATCACACCGACGCCCAGATCGGGCGGCTGGTCGAGTCGCTGCGCAGCATCGGCGAACTCGACAACACGATCTTCGTCGTCCTTGCCGACAACGGTGCCTCCCAGGAGGGCGGGCCGTTCGGCGTGATGCACGAGATGAAGTTCTTCAACGGCATCTTCGAAGACGGTGACGCCATGATCGATCAGATCGACGACATCGGCGGTCCGCACAGCCACACCAACTACCCGTGGGGCTGGGCGCAGTGCGGCAACTCGCCCTTCAAGTGGTACAAGCAGAACACGCACGAAGGCGGCGTGCACGTGCCGATGATCGTCCACGCGCCGCGCCACGTCGACCCCGAGGCGCACGGGCTCCGCGACCAGTTCGTCAACGTCGCCGACATCGTTCCGACCATCTACGAACTCGTGGGCATCACCCCGCCCGACACGTACCGCGGCATCGACCAACTCCCCGTGACCGGACACTCCTTCGCCCAAGCTCTCGCCGATGCTGCTGCGCCAGCCACCAATCGCGTGCAGTACTTCGAGATGGCCGGGAGTCGAGCGCTCGTCCAACTCGACGACGACGGCGTCTCGTGGAAGGCGGTGTGCAAACACACCGCCGGAGGCGACTACGACACCGAACCCTGGGAGCTCTACCGGCTGAGCGACGACTGGTCGGAGTGCAACGACGTGGCCGCCGACCAGCCCGACAAACTCGCCGAACTGATCGACCTGTGGTGGCGCGAAGCCGAGCGACATGGCGTGCTCCCGCTCGACGACCGCATGATCGAACTCTTCGGTGCCCGCTTCCGCGACAACTCCCCGCACCCGGCCGACATGCGCTACGTCTACCGACCGCCGATGTCGCCGATGCCGGGGCAAGCGGCTGCGGCGATCGCCGGCAAGTCGTTCGACCTCACCGCGCGCATCACACGCGACGCCGACAGCGGGGGAGTGATCTACGCGACCGGCACCGAGAACTCCGGCATGTCGGTGTTCGTCCAGCACAACCGCCTCGTCGTCGACTACAACGCGTTCGACGAACACACCATCCTCGAATCCGACCGCGAGATCCCGACCGGCGATGCCACGCTCGTCGTCCAGTTGCGGCGCCGAGCGGGCATGGCCGGTGAGATGTCGCTCCTGATCGACGGCCACGCTGCCGGAACCGCCGACCTCCCGCTCTTCATGCGGATGATGTCGTCGGTCGGGCCGAGCGTCGCCTACGACCACGGATCGGCGGTGTCGCAGCGCTACGAGGCGCCCTTCCCGTTCGAAGGCCGACTCCACGAGGTCGAGATCCAACTCCTGAGCCGACAAGACGCCGAAGCGAGAGACGCCGAGGCCGCAGCAGAAATGAGCCGCCAATGACCCACCAACCCATCATCCGGTGTCTGACACGAAATGACCGACGTGGCGTGAGGGTGGGGGCATGACGCTCGCTGTCACGCTGCTCGGGACGGGGTCGCCGCTGCCGGCGCCCGATCGTGCCGGGCCCGCCACGCTGATCTCGGCCGGCGAAGGAGCCGACGCCGAGCACCACCTCGTCGACGCCGGTCGCGGTGTGCTGATGCGCCTCGCCGCCCTCGGACTCGGTGCCCCGAACCTCACGGCGGTGTGGATCACCCACCTGCACAGCGACCACATCACCGACCTCAACGACGTGATCACCACCCGCTGGGTCATGACCTTCACCGAGACACCGCTCACCATCGTCGGCCCGGTCGGCACACGGCAGGTCGTCGACCACATCCTGGCCTCGCTCGACCCCGACGTCGGCTACCGCCTCGCCCACCACGACGACCTCGATCATCGGCCGCCGGTCACCGTGATCGAAGTCGAGCGCGGCGAGGTGCACCTGCCCGACGGGCAGGGCGGCGCCGTCACGATCACGTGCGAGCAGACCGACCACAAACCGGTCGACCCGAGCGTCGGCTACCGCTTCGACCACGACGGAGCGAGCGTCGTCGTCGCCGGCGACACCGTGCCATGCACCGGCCTCGACGCCCTGTGCACCGGGGCGAACGCACTCGTGCACACGACGATCCGCAAAGACATCATTGCCAACGTGCCGTTCCAGCGCATGGTCGACACGCTCGACTACCACTCCTCTCCCGAAGAGGCCGGCGCCACCGCCGCTCGCGCCGAGGTCGACACGCTGATCCTCACGCACTACGTCCCGCCGATCCCACAGAGCGGCACCGCCGACGACTGGCGCGCACTCGCCGCCACCGAATTCGATGGCACGATCGAAGTCGGCGACGACCTCCATCGCGTCGAGATCACACCGCGCTGAACGCGGCGCAACCCATCCACCACCCAGCCCGCCACCGACTGAGAGCACCGACATGCACACACTGCGCACCCCCGACGAACGCTTCGCGGACCTGCCCGACTACCCGTTCGCTCCGAACTACGTCGACGTCGACGACCAAGACGGCGGCAGCCTCCGCGTCCACTACCTCGACGAAGGCCCAGCCGACGGCCCGGTCGTCCTCGCGATGCACGGCGAACCATCGTGGAGCTACCTGTACCGCAAGATCATCCCGCTCCTCGTCGCAGGCGGCGCCCGCGTCATCGCCCCCGACCTCGTCGGATTCGGCAAGAGCGACAAGCCGACCGAGAAGTCCGACTACACCTACGAGCGACACGTCGCCTGGATGCAGGCGGCGATCATCGACCACCTCGACCTGACCGACGCCACCTTCTTCGGACAGGACTGGGGAGGCCTCGTGGGGCTGCGCCTCGTCGCCGAGAACCCCGACCGGTTCGCCCGCGTCGTGATCGGCAACACCGGCCTGCCGACCGGCGAAGGATCACCCAGCCAGGCCTTCCTCGACTGGCAGAAGTTCAGCCAGGAATCACCGGTCTTCCCGATCGGCCAGATCCTGAACGGCGCCACGATCACCGAACTCACCGACGCCGAGATCGCCGCCTACGACGCACCGTTCCCCGACGAGACCTACAAGGAGGGCGCCCGGATCTTCCCGTCGCTCGTCCCCACCTCGACCGACGACCCGGCGGCCGACGCCAACCGAGCGGCGTGGGAGGTCTTCAGAGCCTGGACCAAACCCTTCGTCTGCTGCTTCAGCGACAGCGACCCGATCACCGGGGGTGGCGACAAGATCTTCCTGAAGCTGGTGCCTGGCACCGAGGGCCAGCCGCACACGACCATCACGAACGCTCACCACTTCTTCCAGGAAGACGGCGCACCGCAGATCGCCGAGGTCATCCTCGACGCGATCGCACGGGGCTGAGGCGGGCGTGACGACTCGGGGAGTGGGCGACGCGACATGACCTCCGTGGAGCGAACGGGCGTGATCGACGCGCCCCGAGACCTGGTCTGGGCGGCGCTCGCCGAGTTCGAGGCGATCAGCGCCTGGGCACCCGACGTCGACCACTCCTGTCTGATGACCACGCAACCCGACGGCGTCGGCGCGACGCGGCGGATCCAGACCGCGCGGGCGACCATCGTCGAAACCGTCACCACCTGGGACCCGCCGGGCACGCTGGCGTACCGGATCACCGGACTGCCACCGGTGCTCCGTGACGTGACCAACACGTGGCGGCTCACCCCGTCCGGCGACTCGACCACGGTCAGCCTCGTCACCTCCATCGACGCCGGACCGCGCCCTCCACAACAGCTCATCGCACGACTCGCCGCGAAGCGGTTCGCGGCCGCCTCGGAACGCATGATCGATGGCCTCGCCCGACACCTCGCCACCACGAACGGAGTCGCCTCGTGAGCAACGACCGTCCCGATGTCATCCTCATCATGACCGACGAGGAACGTGCCGCACCGCCCTACGAGTCGGCCGAGGTCGCCGCCTGGCGCCGCGCCAGCCTCCCGGGCGCCCGATGGTTCGAGGACCATGCTGTCAACTTTCGTCGCCACTACACCGGCTCGCTCGCCTGTGTGCCGAGCCGGCCGACGATCTTCACCGGGCAGTACCCGGCGGTCCACGGCGTCACCCAGACCGACGGGCTCGGCAAGATGGCCGACGATTCCCGCATGCGCTGGCTGCGCGCCGGAGAGGTCCCAACGCTCGGCCACTGGTTCCGCGCCGCGGGCTACGACACGCACTACGACGGCAAGTGGCACCTCTCGCACGCCGACCTCCACGACGCCGACGGCCGGCGCATCGACTCGAACGACGACGACGGCAACGTCCTTCCCGACGGCGTCGAGCGCTATCGCGATGCCGACCCGCTCGCCCCGTTCGGGTTCTCCGGCTGGATCGGCCCCGAACCACACGGCGGCGAACTCCGCAACAGCGGCGTGCGGCGCGACCCGCTGATCGCCGACCGAGTCGTCGCCTGGCTCGACGACCGCTACGCCCGCCGCGCCGCCGGCGATGCAGATGCGCAGCGTCCGTTCCTGCTCGTCGCGAGCTTCGTCAACCCGCACGACATCGTGCTCTTCCCCGTGTGGGCCCGACGCAACAACCCGATCACCCCGTCGCCGCTCGATCCGCCCCCCGTCCCAGAGGCCCCGACGCAGCACGAGGACCTCGCCACCAAACCGGCTGCGCAGATCGCCTACCGCGACACCTACCCCTCGAGTTACGGCCCGGCGCGAGTCGTGCACAACGCCTACGAGGGCAAGGCACAGGAGTACCGCGACCTCTATCACCGCCTGCACGCCGAGGTCGACACTCCGCTCGACCGCGTGCGCCGAGCGGTCACCGACAGCGGTTCGCACGCCGTCATCGCCAAGACCTCCGACCACGGCGATCTGCTCGGCGCGCACGGCGGCCTCCACCAGAAGTGGTTCAACCTGTACGACGAAGCCACCCGCGTCCCGTTCTCGCTCGTCCGCGTCGGCCCATCACCGTCTCGACCCGCAGTCATCGACGGCGCGCCCACCTCCCACGTCGACATCGTGCCGACGCTCGTCGCCGCGGCGGGCATCGACACGACGGCGACGACCGATGTGCTCCGCGCCGAGTTCACCGAAGTCCACCCACTCCCCGGCAACGACCTCATGCCGATCGTCGACGACCCGACGCTCGCCGACCCCGATCGCGCCGTGTACCTCATGACCAACGACAACATGCTCGAAGGAGACAGCGGAGCATCGGGCCTCGCCCGCAGGCTCGGGCGAACCGAACCCCCGCCGCTGCCCCTGCGCATCAAGACGCCGGCCCACGTCGCGTCGAACTTCGAAGCGCTCGTCCACCGCGTCGACGGCACGCTCTGGAAAATCGTCCGCGTGTACGACGACCCCGACACCTGGACCGAACCGGGAGTGCGCCACCTCGCATCGAGCGGCACGCCCGGACCCGATCAGTACCGCACCGAGCCGCTGCCCGACCAGTGGGAGTTGTACGACCTCGACCACGACCCGGCGGAGGCGCACAACCGTTGGCACGACGTCGGCATCGACCCAAGCGTCGCCGACGTGTTCGACCGCCTCTGCCTCGACCTCGAGCGCGAGCGCACGCGAGCGGTGCCACGGCGCAACCAGCCCTGGCCATACGCATCACGCCAACCCACGGCACCTCCACCGGCGAAGCGACCGCCTCCTCCCGCACGACTGCTCCGCGCCGCGCTTCGTCGCGCCGGGATGCACCCCGACGATCCCGACGCACGTGCCTTCGACCTCACCGGCAAGCGGGCGCTGGTCGTGGCCACGAACGTGGCGTGGCTCGACGTGGCGAAGCCCACCGGCGTCTTCGCCAGCGAGATGACCGTGCCCTATTACGCGTTCGCCGACGCAGGTATGGAGGTCGACGTCGCAAGCCCGTCGGGCGGCATGGTGGCGGTCGACCCCAAGTCGCTCAGGCCCGTCATCCGATCGGCCGACGACGATCGATTCCTCGCCGACGACGACTTCAAGGCGAAGGTCGCCGACTCGAAACCCATCGCCGATCTCGACATGTCCGACTACGACATCGTCTTCCTGGCCGGCGGATGGGGCGCCGCCTTCGACTTCGGTTTCTCCGACTCGCTCGCCCGGAAGATGACCGAGGCGAACGCCGCCGATGTCGTCCTCGGCGGCGTGTGCCACGGCCCGCTCGGCCTCGTCAACGCGAAGGCCACCGACGGCACGCCGCTCGTGGCGGGGCGCAAGGTCTCGGCGGTCACCGACAAACAGGTCCGCGAACTCGGCATCGAAGCAACTCCACACCACCCCGAGCGTGAGCTGCGGCGTGCCGGGGCCAACTTCGAGAGCGCGACCCGAGTGCGTGATCCGCTCGCGAACCACTGGGTCGTCGACGGCAACCTGGTCACCGGTCAGAACCAGAACGCCGGCCCGATGGTCGCTCGCGAGATGATGACGATCGTCGAACGGCGAGCAGCGACGACCGGCTGACCGGGCGGTGAGCGAGCCGGGGCGTCAGTCGTCGGTGTCGATGGCGAACACGTCGCTCATGCCGCAGACGCGCAGCAGCTGGAGCACGGCCTTGCTCGGCTCGACGAGCGTGAGCACCGCCTCGCGTTCGATGGCCGTGTTGTTCGCAGCGATGATCGCATTGAGCCCGGACGAATCGACGAACGTGCAGTTGCGGAGATCGAGTCGGATGTCGCCGGTGGTGTCGGCCACCGCGTCGTTCACCATCGGTGCCGTCGAAGCGTCGAGGTCGCCGAACACGACGAGCGTCCCGCCGTCACGCTCGATCCGAAAAGAACTCACTGCGGGAGTATCGCAGCCCGGCCGGTCCGCCGCAACGACCGGTGGTCGCATAGACACTGTCAGTAGAGCTCGGCGGCGAGCGCAGCCAGATCGTCGAACTGGGTTCGACCACGGGTCACATCGCTCACGAGCCGATCGAGCAGCTGCTCGATGTCGAGTCCGGCCACGGCGTTCGTGAGGCCGAGCAGCCGAGCCATGTCGGTGTCGATGTCGCCGTCCTTCGTCTCGATCAAGCCGTCGGTGAACAGTACGACCTTCGTGCCGGGTTCGTATGCGACCGCTGTCGGCGCGACCGGGCGATCGTAGGTGCACAGCGGTGGCCGGAGTGCCGGTTCGAGCGTCTCGGTCTCCCCGCCAGGATGCACGAGGATGGCCGGCAGGTGCCCGGCCGAGATCGAGGTCAGCGTGCGGTTCTGCGTGTCGGCGACGATCACGGCGACCGTCGCCATCGTGTCGATCGAGCGGGCGCTGAGCACCCGTTCGGCTTCGGAGAACACGCGATCGAGCGGGGTGTCGAGGATCAGCAACTGTGCGATGGTCGATCCGATCTGCGACATGCGTGCGGCAGCCGACGGACCGTGGCCGACCACGTCGCCCACGACGAGCCCGGTCCGGTGTTCGTCGATAGCGACGACGTCGAACCAGTCGCCCCCGAGTCCGGTGGCGTCCTCGGCCGGTTCGTAGCGCACGGCCGTGGTGATGTTGGGCTGCTCGCACGGTGGCGACAGCAGCGTGTTCTGCAGTTCTGTGATGAGTTCGCGGCGCTGGCGATGCAGCCGCGTCCGCTCCACCACGCTCCCGATCAGCCCGCCGACGGTCTGCAGTTGTGGGATCGGAAAGTCGTCGGCCGCCATCGGATGGTTCCAGCCGATCGTCATCGAGCCGACGAGGCTCCCGTCGCTGGTCAGGCAGGGCACGACCGCTTCGGCGACCAGTGCGGCGCCCACGTCGGAGGTGAACCGCTCAGCCCGTTCGGCGGGGCTGCCGACCGTGACGATCTGGCGGGTGCGGGCGGCCAACGCGTACGGCGCATCGTCGTCGATGTCGTAGGTGGCCTGCTCGACGCGTTCGGCGATGCCGTCGGCGGCGATGAATCTCGCCGACTTCGAGCCGGCATCCCACAGTCCGACGATGGCGATCATCGCGTCGAAGTACGCCGCCACATCGGCGTTGACCACCTCGGCGATGTCGTCGAACGAATCCGCTTTGGCCAGCGCTTCGGCGATGCGAGCGAGGCTCAGCGCTCGTCGGCGCGCAGCCGCTCGATCGGTGATGTCTTCGATCATGATGCCGACCCGAGGGCCATCGGCGAGTTCGATCCGGTAGTAGCTGCCAGACCAGGTTCGTTCGACGTCGGGCGCCGCCGCCGTGTGTCCGGAGACCTCGACGCCGGTCGCAGCTTCACCGGTCTCGAACACCGGTCGAAGCAACGCCATCACCGCGTCGGCGACGTCGGGCACGATCTCGCTCATCGTCCGACCGATGTGGTCGTCGACCGGCATGCCGTTGATCTCCGCCAACGTCTCGTTGACGATCTCGTAGCGGAAGTCGGAATCGACGAGCGCGATGCCGATCGGAGCACGCGCCAACACGGCGTTCAGCACCGCCTCCGAACGAGCGGCATCGCGCGCCGTCTTCCCCGCGGTGATCTCGTCGGTTGCAATCTGTGCGAGGTCCTTCAGCAAGGCCACATCGGTCTCAGTCCAGTCGCGCGTCGCCGTCTCCGACACGCCGAGTGCGCCCAGTGCGTTGCCGAACTGGTCTCGGAGCGGCACCCCCGCCCACGAGCGCACCCCATAGCCCTGCAGCGTGTCACTGAGTTCGACGCGCTCGTCGTGCTCGACATCCGACACCAGGAACGCGTCGTCGTAGGCGACCACGTACTGTGCCATCGACTCGGAGGCCGGAATGGTTCGATCGGACGGCTTCTCGACCTTGGTGCCGACGGTGGCCAACCAGCCGGCGTTCTCCTCGTCGATGATCGAGATGAACCCGTACGAGGCGCCGAGCAACGCCTGAGCGAGGTTGGAGATCCGGTCGAAACCGCGGCCGACCGGAAGATCCATCAGGCCCGTGGTGTGCACCGCCTCGACGCGTACCGGGTCGGTGAGTCTGGCCTCGATCAGCGCCGCGAGTTCGTCGGGGTCCGTCGGGTGCTGGCGCATCACGTCACTGTAGAAGCATCCACGTGTCGGCGTATCGTCCACCGCGCAATCGATGCGCGACCGCGCCCCGACCGCGCCCCGACCGTGCCCCGGCCGTGCCCCGGCCGCGTCTCGACCGGGCGGAGCTATCGCGTCACGCCCGATCCGGGCGGGATCGTGGGCGGTGCTTCGTTCAGTTCGGCCATCGCGAAACCGGCTGCTGCCTTGTAGTCGGCCATGAACGCTTCGACCTCCGCCCGAGGGATCACGTCGTCGATGTCGTCGAAGTAGCCGCCGCATCGCTCGTCGACGAGTCGCAGGATGCCGATCGGCCCGTGCCCCCGGTTGCGGAGCACCAGCGCCGAGATCGGTTCGATCAGTTGCGCCTCGAACGCGGCGAGCGCATCGACGTCGATCCCGAACTCGACGAACTTCGCGCCCAGCACGCGGGCGTCGACGATCGCCTGACTCGCACCGTTCGAACCGACGGGATACATCACGTGCGCGGCATCGCCGACGAGACACACACGGCCGTCGACCCACCGATCGACGGGATCGCGATCGACCATCGGAAACTCCCACACGGCCGGTGCACCGCGAACGAGCCCCGGAATGTCGAGCCAGTCGAACGTCCAGTCGTCGAACGCCGGGAGGAACGACTCGATGTCGACGCGCCGGTTCCAGTCGCTTCCGGCCAACCCGCCGTCGGTGTCGACGGTGAGCTCGGCGATCCAGTTCTGCAACTGCAGCCCGGAGTCGGGATCGACCCGCGAGATCGGGTAGTGCACGAACCGCTGATCGATCGTGCCGACGAGGGTGAACGCCGCGCCCGACCGCACCGGCGGACCGGGTGTGGCGCCACGCCACAGGATCTGGCCGCCCCAGTGCGGCTCGGGCTGGCTTGGGTGCATCTGCGCCCGCACTGCGGAATGCAGACCGTCGGCGGCGATCAACAGTGAACCGTGCAACTCGGTGGTCGTGCCGTCGCGTCGATCGACCACGGCGACGACGCCACCGCTCGTGTTCCGGTAGCCGACCACTCGGTGCCCGGTGCGAACGGCGTCGGGCCCCAGCCGCTCGATCACGGCCCGATACAACATCATCTGCAACTCGCCACGGTGAACCGCATACTGCGGCCAGCGGTATCCAGCCGCTCGCCCTCGCGGTTCTGACCACACGTCGTTGCCGCCGCGCCCCACGAGCGCCCATTCGGTCGCCTCGATGCCGATGTCGTCCAACTGCTCGCCGAAGCCGAGATCGATCAGCTCGCGGATCGCGTTGGGCTGCAGGTTGATGCCCACGCCCAATGGGGCAAGGGTGCGCACCGACTCGAGCACCACCACGGGAACCCCGATCTGGTGGCAGGTGAGCGCCATCGTGAGCCCGGCGATGCCGCCACCGGCGACGAGCACGGGAGCGGTCGGCGTCGTCATGGGCACGGTCCGGTCTCGACACCGGACGCGTCGACGGCGCGCAACACGCGCTCGACTTCGGTGGCATCGACGGCGAAGCCGACTCGGTCGCGCTGGGTGGATGCCGCGTAGATGATGCCGATCACGCCGCCATCCTCGTCGAGGATCGGGCCACCGGAGTGACCGACCTCGATGTCGGCGACCACCTCGACGGCCGCTCGTCGCACCCGTCCCTCGCCGTAGATGTCTTCGATCGTGACCACGAGTCGCTTGGCGACGTCGACCGGCACCTCGCGAACCCCGAGATCGCGCGACCACACGAGTGCCCGGCCCGGCCCGGTGCCGACATCGCCGAGGTCGAGCATCGGCGCCTCGAGTGTGCTCGCACTCACGACAGCGAGGTCGGCGTCCTTGTCGAACGCCACCACGTCGGCCGCGTGCTCGTTGCCGTCGACGTCGACGACCACCACGTCGGTGGTGCCGCGCAGCGTGTGCGCGACGGTGACGACCTGGCCCGAGGCGCCCACGACGACGCCGCTCCCGAACGTCGGGTTGGGTCCGCACCCTTCGGCGACGATGCCGACACCCGATCGGGCGAGCCCCGCCGAATCGGCCGCGGCATCGCTCCCGGACGAACAACCCGTTCCGACGAGCAGCGCGGTCGCGAGACCGAGGCACAGCAGTCGCATGACTCGCTCGGCTCGTGCGGCGCCGAGGTCACTCACTCGTGAGGCGTTGCCGGAGTGAGTGAGTACGTGCCATCAGTGATCGTCCGGTGTCGCCTCCGCCAACGCTACTACCGCGGTTCCGGTGACGACCGGAGCGCCATCGCGTTCGAGGAACACGTCGCAGTGTGCGCGTCGTTCACCGTCGACCGTCTCGATCGAGGTGACGGTGCCGGTCGCCGTGACGTGATCGTGGTCGAGGACCGGGTGACCGAACGAAACCCGCAAGCGGCGGACACAGGTGGGGCCCTGCCAGGCCATGAGCATGTTGGTGATGTACGACAGGTTGAGTGGACCCTGATTGATCACCCGCGGTCCGAACCCGATCGCATCGACCGCCTCGCGGTCCCAGTGCACGGGGTACGGGTCGCGCAGGATCGCGGCCATCGTCTTCATCCGATCGGGGCTGACGTCGGGCATCTCCCACGGCGGGATGGTGGTGCCGGGTTCGATGCTCATCGCCGCAACCTCCAGTGGTTGGTGATCCGAGCAGCGGGCTGTCCGTCGGGCGTCGTGAGTTCGACCGAGAACACGAAGCGGTCGTACACCGCCGGTGCCCCGGTGCGCTTGTCGGTGCCGGTGACTCGTTCGGTCTCGATCACCCCGCCGTCGAAGCGGTACTCGACGTCTTCGCGAAGCGGCTGGAAGTACTCCCAGTCGTAGCCGTCGAGTCCGACCGACCCGGCGCCCTCGACCTGGCCGAGCGCGAACAGTTCGGCGATCGACGTGCCCACACCCTGGATCGGCACGTGGAACAGAGCGACCGGATGAACCAGGTGGTCGGGGAGTTGCTCGCGTCCCGTGCAATCGGTCAGCAACCAGTTCTCCCAGTGCTCGATGGTGCGAGTGCCGCCGGGAAATCGATACCCGATCAGGTTCTCCAGCTCGGTCTCGGTCATGTGGCGACCGTATTCGGCGTGCGATCCGGTGGTCGACTCGAAGCGCCGTGCCCCGCCTGTCCGTCGGGCGGCGCCGTGTTCTACGGTCGCGTCGAGCGCAGATCGCGCCACGGGTCCGACAGGACGGAACGAACAAGGGGACAGGACACGATGTTCGACTTCACGGGAAAGACGGTGCTCATCACCGGAGCGAGCTACGGCCTGGGAGAGCACTTCGCCCAGTCGTACGCGGAGGCCGGCGCCGACCTGGTGCTCACCGCGCGCAGCGGTGACCTCCTGGAGGCGGTCGCCGAAACGTGTCGCGCCAAGGGCAGCAAGGTCACGGTCGCCACCGGCGACGTGTCGATCGAAGACGACGTCAAGCGCGTCATCGCCGCCGGCGTGGCCGAGCACGGCAAGATCGACATCCTCGTCAACAACGCTGGCATCGCCGACATGCGCGGCGTCGCCGCCGAGCACTTCGACGCCGAGACCTTCAACCAGATCCTGTCGGTCGACCTGGTCGGCGCGTTCTACTACGCCCGCGAATGCGGTCGCCACATGCTCGAGAACGGCAGCGGCTCGATCGTCAACATCTGCTCGATCATGGCCAGTGGCGGCAACGAGGCGAACGTCATCGCGTACACGGCGGCCAAGGGCGGCCTGCTCAACATGACCTACCAACTCGGCTGCGAGTGGGCCGATCGCGGCGTGCGCGTCAACGCCGTGTCGCCGGGCTTCATCGTCACCGAGATGACCCGCCCGGCGCTCGAAGCGCTCGGCATGGACAAGTGGCTCGCCAGCCGCACGCCGATGCGCCGTGTGGGTGAAGTCCAAGAGGTCACCAACGCCGTGCTCTTCCTCAGCTCCGATCTCGCCAGCTACATCACCGGCGTCGACCTGCTCGTCGACGGTGGCACCAACGCCAGCAACGGCACGTTCCAGATCCCGCCGATCCATCACGAGTGGAACAAGGACACGCCGATGGTGCCGAGCAGCTACGAGCCGGTCCAGCCGCGCCCCGACTGGTACCAGGCGCTCGAGAACGGCATCCCGGGCATCCACTACCCGATGCCCGAGGGCCTCGACGGCTGAACGCGCCGGCTCCCTCGCGAGCATCTGACATGATGCGTTGTCCGCTCGGCCCGAGTCGAGCGGACAACGTCTGAAATCGTCATGTGAGGAGCGAGATGTCGACGCCACCAATCGAACGAGTTGCCGTGCTCGGACTCGGCAAGGTCGGGCTGCTGGCGGCTCGCCTGCTGCACGCCGGGGGCTTCGAGGTCGTCGGCATCGACCAGCGCGAGGTCCGCTCGGCGGTCGACTTCCGCACGGTCTCGGGTGTCGACGTCGGCTCCGAGGAACTGCGTGAGCACCTGGCCGGTGTCGACGCAGTGCTGTCGTGTCTCCCGTACGCGCTCAACATCGGCGTCGCCGAGATGGCGCACGGCCTCGGTGTGCACTACTTCGACCTCACCGAAGACGTCCCCACCACCGAGCGCATCCGCACGCTCGCCGAGTCGTCGACGAGCCTGATGGCACCGCAGTGCGGCCTGGCGCCGGGGTTCGTCGGCATCGTCGCAGCGAATCAGGCGGCATCGTTCGATCGGTGCCGCTCGATCCGCATGCGCGTCGGTGCGCTCCCGCAGCACCCGACCGGGCTCCTCGGCTACGCCTTCAACTGGTCACCCGAGGGCGTCGTCAACGAGTACCTCAACGACTGCGAGGTGATCGAAGGCGGGCAGCGCAAGTGGGTGTCGCCGATGGAGTGGCACGAGATCGTCTACGTGGCGGGCACCCGCCTCGAAGCGTTCACCACGTCCGGCGGGCTCGGCACGATGTGCGAGACCTATCACGGCGTGGTCGAGAACCTCGACTACAAGACCATGCGCTACCCGGGCCACATGCAGCAGATGAACTTCTTCTTCCACGAGCTGCTCATGCGTGACCAACGCGAGCTCGCCGGACAGATCCTCACCAATGCCAAGCCACCGGTCGATGAAGACGTCGTCTACGTCCACGTCGCGTCCGAAGGCGAGATCGACGGGCAGATGCGGCGCGTCGAGTACGTCCGCAGCTTCCTGCCGCGAGACGTGGCGGGTGTGCGGGCGACGGCCATCGCCTGGACGACGGCGTCGTCGGTCGTCGCGGTCATCGAGATGGTCAACGCCGGCAGGTTGCCGGCGAGCGGGTTCCTGAAGCAGGAGGACATCCCGTTCGATGCCTTCCTCGCCACGCCGACCGGCTCGTACTTCGGCGACCGCTGAGCGGCACCGTGAGCGCTGGGAGGTGATCCAGCGTGCGGGTCAGCGGGGGGAACGTGCTTCGCTGAGCACGTGGCGCATCCCGTCGGCGGCGCGCTGAGCCGGCTCGGCGGCCGGTCTTCCCCAGTTGTCGTCGTTGCACACCTCGAGCGACCACGGCAGGTCGACGCCGGCGTCGAGCAACGTCGACACGAACTCCACGGCGCCGAACTCACCGGTGCCCGGCGGCAGGCGGTTGCGGAGGCAGTCGTCCTTGTAGTCGTCGAGTTGCGGGGCACGCGGCCCGTCGCTCATCTGGATGCCCGTGATCAGCTCGCCCGGAATCGCCCGGATCATGTCGAGGTCGTCGACGCCGCGAGCGTGGTGCCAGATGTCGACGCACACGCCACCGTTCGGCCGGTCGGCTTCCTGCACGATCTGCAACGTGTCGGCCGCCGACACCAGGTTCGTGAACGGCAGGAACTCGAGCCCGACGACGGCGCCGTGTTCGGCGGCTCGATCGCACAGTTCACCGAACCGCGTCGCGGCGTCGTGGAGCGTGCCCTCGTACGGAGCGATGGCCTGCACGTAGCGACTCTCGAACGTGTCGACCACCTCCCACACGAGGTGCTCGAACGCGAAGTAGTCGTCGGTCGGAGCGTGCGCCGCCCAGCCCGACAGCGCCTCGACTTCGGCGATGCAGATCGATGCCTCGTCGAGCCACTCGCGGACCTGTTCGACGTCGAGGCCCTCGCTGCGAAGCCGGCCGTACTGCCCGGCGAAGAGTCCGATCCCGGCGAAGCCCGCCGCACCCGCCGCGCTGATGCGGTCGTCGAGCGGATGGTCGAGGGCGAGCGTGAAGTGGCTGAGCACCAGATCGTCGCCAGTGAGCTTCCGAGCCGATGTCGTCATGGCGGCGACGTTACTCTCGGCTCATGGTGCACATTCCAACCCGCGGAGACGTTCCGGTTCGTATCGGCCCGAGCGTCGACCTCCTTCCCGACCACGGCCCGAGTCAGATGAGTGCCGACGTCTACAACGACCCCGTTCGCTTCGAACTCGAACGCGAGCGGGTGTTGGGCAAGCACTGGATCCTGGCCGGGCGCAGCGAACAGGTCGCCGAGACCGGTGACTGGCTGACGTTCGAAGGCCACGGCGAGACCGTCGTCGTCACCCGCCAGCCCGACGGTTCGCTCGCTGCGTTCCACAACGTCTGCCAGCACCGCGGACCCGCCATCGTCGGAGAACTCGCCGGCTGCGGCGCCCGCCGATTCACCTGCCCGTACCACGGCTGGGTGTACGACACGACCGGTGTGGTCGTCGGCGTTCCCGACCGCGAGGACTTCGACCCCGAACACCTCGACGGCATCCGCTCGCCGGCCGTGGCGGTCGACGAATGGGCCGGATGGGTCTGGATCAACCTCGCCGGACCCGACGAGGCCGAGCCGCTGTCGGAAGCCATCGGTGAAGAGATCGCCGCCGACCTCGGTCGCTACGCGATGGAAGGCATGATCCTGCACGAGGTCGTCGAGTGGGACGTGCCGGTCAGCTACAAGGCGATCGTCGACGGCTTCAACGAGATCTACCACGCCAAGCAACTCCACGGTGTGGGCCCCGAGTGGACGAAGGCGGCTCGCCACACCGCGTTCTACATCACCGGCGACAACTACATGTGCTTCGTGCCTCGCGCCGATCACTTCGACGAGATCGCCGACGATCCCGATCACCACAAGTACGCGATCTGTCACTACGTCGTGTTCCCCAACACGGTCTTCAACTGCAACCCCGAACACGTCCAGGTCTTCAACCCGATCCCGATCGACGTCGACCGCACCAAGTTCCTGTGCTGGCAGTTGATCTACCCCGGCGACCTCGACGACCCCGAGTACGCCAAGTACTACGAGTACACGATGAAGCACTGGGACGGGCTCAAGAAGGTCGTCGGCGAGGACGTCGAGATCTACGATCAACTCGCCCGCACCAAGCGGTCGAGCGCCTACAAGACGCACACGCTCAACAACCGCGAGTGCAAGCTGGCGCACTACCACGACAACATGGACCGCAAGATCCGGAACGACTGAGGCACACCATGGCACTCGACCCCGACGCATCCGACACCACCGACACGTCGGGGTCGAGAGCCGACGATCCCGACCGGATCGTCATCGTGCTCGAACCCGACGACGAGTACACGCACACGCCCGACGAGGCCGAGAACTACAACGAGTCGATGTACCTCAACGCGTTCGACCTCGGACTCGGCGGGGGCGGCTGGTTCCGTATCGGCAACCGCGTCAACGAGGGCTACGCCGAGATGACCGTGTGCATCTACCTGCCCGACGGTCGGGTCGGGTTCATCTACGACCGGCCGAAGATCTCGAACAACGACGAGATGAACGCCGGCGGCTTGAAGATCACCGTGGTCGAACCGTTCGAGCATCTGCGCGTCGAGTTCGACGGCAAGGTCTGTCTGCTCGACGACCCGTCGCAGATGGCCAACCCGCGTGAAGCGTTCAAGAACAACCCGATGGTCGAGTGCAGCGTGCGCCTCGACTACCGGGGCGTGTCACCGATGTACGGCGGCCGTCCGGTGTACGCCGATGGACGCGAGATCGAGGTCGAGGCGGGCAAGAGTTTCGCCAAGGCGCACTACGAACAGCACTGTGCGGTCACCGGCCACATCACGGTCGGCGACGAGGTCATGGACATCGACGGCCTCGGCCTGCGCGACAAGTCGTGGGGACCCCGCTACTGGCAGGCGCTCACCTGGTACCGGTGGCTGCCGATGGTGTTCACCGACGAGTTCGCCATGATGCTGTCGGTCATCGACCGGGGGAGCGATCAGCCGCCGTCGGCCAGCGGCATGGTGCTCGTCGGCGACGAGTACCACAAGGTGCTCGACTGCACGATCGACGCCGACTGGAACGACGCCGGCGAGCAGACCGCGATGCGCTGCCACGTTCGCACCGCCGAGCGGGAGTACGACGTGACCGGCGAGGTCATGTCGATGATTCCGCTGCGCAACCGTCGAACCACACCCGACGGCGAGCAACTGCACACGCGGATCACCGAGGCGATGACCCGCTTCGAGTGCGACGGCCACGAGGGCATCGGCATGAGCGAGTTCCTCGACCAGGTGGTCGACGGCTGGCCGATCGGCGTGCCGTCACCCACCTGAGTCGATCGGACCCGCCGGTTCAGTCTTCGTCGCGTAGACGAATCGGGCCGAACTTCTCCGGGTGCTTCGCCATCTCGACGCCGTTCTCGTACTCGCGCCGAAAGTGGTCCATGTCGACGCGCTTGTCTCCGGTCAGGTGATAGCCCGGCCCGATGCCGGCGCGCTTGCGCTTGTAGTCGAGGTAGCTCGCGGTGACCGGAACATCGGCGTCGAGAGCGATCTGGTAGAACCCCGACCGCCAGTGCTCGGCGCGCGACCGCGTGCCCTCGGGCGGGATCATGAGGTGGAAGTCGGGGCGCGCTGCGAACTGCGCCACCATCTGATCGACCATGCCCGTCGCCTTGCTGCGGTTGACACCCACCGCACCGACGCGCTTGGTGATCCACCCCATCGGGGCCTTCGTCCACACGTCTTTGACCATCCAGCTCGAGCGCAACCCGATCGACCGGGTGACGAGCACGAGGAGCAGTCCGTCGAGGTTGGTGGTGTGGGGCCCGGCGAGCATGACCGACTGCTGCTCGGGCGGGAAGGTTCCCTCGAACTCCCAGCCCATGACTCGGAGTCCGAGTCGCGAGAGGCGTGCCGACAGGGTCTTGGGGCGGGGGGCGTCCACCATCCGACCGTACCAGCGCCTGGTGTCGAGGCGACCGGCGGAACAATTCCTCCGCCCCAGCCCACCCGACCCTGCGGCTGCATCTGGTGATGGTTCTCGCCCCGTCTTGTCGAAGTCTTTCGGATCGGGTCGCACACTGTGCTGCATGACCGCACGCCTCGGCCGCCGAACCGGCCCCCTGCTCATCACCAGCCTCGTTCTCGTCGCCGCGGCATGCGGCTCGTCCCAAGAGTCGAGCAACGATGCGTCGACCCTCGACGAGTCCATCACGGCCGAACCCGCCGAGACCGAACCCGCCGAGGCGGAGCCTGCCGACACGGGAACCGTCGCGATCCCTGAGCCGGAGCCGGCGGACGAGACGGAGACCGATGTGAGCGCCGGTGTCGAGCCGACCGAGGCCGCCACGACCTCGACGTTCACCGCCGAGGTGTGGGCCGACAACTGGTTCGCGCTCTACATCGACGGCGAACTCGTCGGCGAGGACTCGGTCCCCATCACCACCGAGCGTTCGTTCAACGCCGAGACGATCACGTTCGAGGCGACGCTGCCGTTCACGGTCGCCGTCGAAGCGAAGGACTTCAAGGAGACCGACTCGGGCATCGAGTACATCGGGCTGTCGAACCAGCAGATGGGCGACGGCGGATTCATCCTCCAGATCACCGACGATGCCACCGGTGACGTCGTCGGAGCCACCGACGACGCCTGGTCGTCGCTCGTGATCCACCGGGCACCGCTCGACACCGAGTGCGAACGCGACAGCGATCCGGACGCGACGTGTGAGTTCGAGATCACCGAGGCCCCCGCCGACTGGGCCGGGGTGAGCTTCGACGACAGCGCATGGAGCGCCGCGACCGTGTGGTCGGAATCGGCGGTCAGCCCGAAGGACGGGTACGACGAGATCTCGTGGGAGCCAGCTGCGCAGCTGATCTGGGGGTCGGATCTCGAGGTCGACAACACCGTGCTGCTTCGCACGGTCGTCGGCTGACGCTCGCTTCAGCAGCCCGCCAGGAACGCGGCGACGTTCACGCCGAGCGCCTCGCCGGCGTAGCCGCCTTCTTGAATCACCACGGTTGGTCGGTCGAGGGCAGCGATGCGCTGGGCGACGACGGTGAAGTCGTCGGTCGTGAGCTCGAACGTGCCGAGCGGGTCGCCGACGTAGGCATCGACGCCGAGCGACACGACGATCGCGTCGACCTCGGACCGGTCGAGATACCCGGCGGCGGTGTCGAGCGCGTCGAACCAGCGGGCGCGGTCGGCACCGCGGGGGAGTGGCACGTTGAGGTTCCAGCCCTCGCCGGGACCCACGCCCACCTCGTCGGCGTGGCCGGCGAACCAGGGGAACTCCTCACGAGGGTCGGCATGGATCGACACGAACACGACATCCGACCGGTCGTAGAAGATCGACTGCGTGCCGTTGCCGTGGTGATAGTCGACATCGATGATCGCGACGCGCTGCGCACCGCGATCGAGCAGTCGTTGCGCCGCGATGCCGGCATTGTTGAGATAGCAGTAGCCGCCGAACTGATCGGTCGAGGCGTGGTGACCGGGCGGCCGGCACAGGCCGTAGGTGGTGGCGCGCGTGTCGAGCAATCGGTCGGCTGCCGTGGTGGCGATGGCCGCAGCAGCCGTGATCGCTTCCCACGTGCCCGGCACGATCGTGGTGTCGGCCGCGAACGAGTGATAGCCGAGCTGACCGATCAGGTCGTCGGGACGCGCATCGCCGAACCCGCGAGCGGGCCACATGAACGACATGGCGGCCGGCCCCGTCTCGCGCTCGCTCCACCTCTCCCACGCCGTCGACAGGAAGTCGACGTATTCGGTGGTGTGGACGCTCCGAACCAGGTCGAGGTCGACGGCTTCGGGCACCACCATCTCGTGCCCCGCCACCGCCAACGCCGCAGCGATGCCGTCGGCTCGTTCAGGGCTCTCGTGCGACTCGCTCATGATGCCGTTGTGGATCTCGAGGCTCACGTGAGCGCGGTGCGCATCGGAGGCGACGACCAACATCAGCGGGCCGTGGGTTCGAGCAGAGCGAGGTGTCCGGACACCGCACCATCATGGCCGACGCGCCGGCCGTTCCGAGAGCGCCGACACCGGCCTGGTGTGACCTCCGACATCATTCTGCGGCGACCACTCGACAAGACTGTCGGGCAGAGACCAGGGGGGGTCCGATGACCGACACGACGCCGCGGAATGCGGAGATACCGAGCTTCTTCGATCCAGCCGTGCAAGACGATCCGTTCGACGCGTACGAGACGATGCGCGAGCAGTGCCCGGTGCATCGACTGCCCGAGAACGGGCTGTACATGGTGACGCGATACGACGACGTCAAGTCGGTGCTCACCGATCGAGAACACTTCTCGAGCAACCCGGTCGGCGCCGGATTCCGACAGTCGGAATCGGGCAAGGCTGCGGCGGCGACCATGGCCGAGAAGGGGTGGAAGCGCGCGCAGACGCTGCAACGAACCGACCCGCCGGTCCACACGCACTATCGGCGGATGCTCGGCCGCGTGTTCACCGTCCGCCGGATCAACGAACTCACGCCGCGCATCGCCGAACTGTGCGACGAACTCATCGACGGCTTCATCGAGCAGGGCGAGTGCGAGTTCGTTCGCGACTTCGCGCTCCCGCTCCCCGGCATCGTCATCTGCGAGCAACTCGGTCTCGACGCCACGCAGTACCCGACGTTCAAGCGGTGGGCCGATGCGATGCTCGCGTCGGCACAACGGGTCATGACCGTCGACGAAGCGATCGAGCAGGCCGAGATCGAACTCGAAGCGCAGCACCACCTCGCAGCCGAGTTCGAGAAGCGGCGGGAGGAGCCCACCGACGACCTGATCTCGGCGCTCGTCCACGCGCACGGTGCCGACGAGGAACCGCTCACGATGGAGGAGCTGCAAGACCTCATGCACCAGCTCATCACCGGCGGCTTCGAAACCACGACCAGTGCGCTCGGCACCGGCCTCTGGCTCCTGCTGCGTCACCCCGATCAGATGGCCAAGCTCCGCGCCAATCGTGACCTGCTCGACAACTTCATCGACGAGAGCCTTCGGTTCGACAGCCCGGTCGCCGGGCTGTGGCGGCGCGCGACGTGCCCCGTCGAGGTCGCCGGCGTCGAGATCGAGCCCGACGCATCGGTCATGGTGCGGTACGGCGCGGCAAACCGCGACCACGCCAAGTTCGACGACCCGAACGTGTTCGACATCGAACGCGAGAACGCGAACGAGCACATCGCCTTCGGCTGGGGCAACCACCTCTGCGTCGGCATGTGGCTGGCGCGCGCCGAACTGCGCTGTGCGTTCAACGCGCTGCTCGATCGCCTCGACGACATCGAGTTGGCCCGACCCCTCGACGAGATCCCCCACGAGTTCAGCTTCATGCTCCGACCGCTGAAAGAACTCCCGATCTCGTTCACGCCGTCTGCGATCAACGACCCCCGACCCCCGACCAATGGAGCCGAGACATGACTGGCCTCAACGAGAACTGGGCGACCCTCTGGGAAGCCTTCGCCGATGCACAACCCGATCAGATGGCGGTGGCCGTCGGCGACCACGAAACCACCTGGCGCGAACTCGACCAGGGCGCGGCACGCGTCGCCACGGCGCTCACCGAGCGCGGCGTCGGCCCCGACACACGCATCGCCCAGTTGATGTTCAACTGCCCGGAGTACATCGAGTCGGCCTACGCGGCCTTCAAGGTGCGCGCCTCTCCGGTCAACGTCAACTATCGCTACAAGTCACCCGAGATCGCCTACATCTGCGACAACGCCGGCGCCGAGGTGCTGATCTTCCACGGCTCCCTCGCCGACCGAGTCGACGGTGCCCGAGCGTCGATGCCGACGGTCCGCGTTCTGCTCCAGGTCGACGACGGCTCGCCGCTGCTCGACGGCGCCGAGTGGTACCACGAGGTCCGCGACGCCGCGGCTCCCGCCGAGCGCATCGAACGGTCGGGCGACGACATGCTGCTGCTCTACACCGGCGGCACGACCGGCAACCCGAAGGGTGTGATGTGGCGACACGTCGACCTCTGGGGCGCGCTCGGCAACACCAACTACCGCACCGCCGGAATCGAACTCCCCACGACGCCGGCCGAGGTCGGTGCCGTCGCCGCCCGGCTACAGGCCGACGGCGTCAGCCCGGTGCTCATGTGCGCTCCGCCGCTCATGCACGGCACGGCGCTGTTCCTCGCGATCGGTGCGTTCGTCATGGGCGGCAGCGTCGTGCTGCTCGGTGGACGCTCGTTCGACCCCGACGAACTCTGGAAACTCGTCGAACGTCACAAGGTGACGCAGATCTCGCTGGTGGGTGACGCCTTCGCCCGGCCGCTCACCGCAGCGGTCACGGGTGACGGTTCGAGCGCGGGCCGCGACATCTCGTCGTTGCAGCGGATCGTCTCGACGGGTGCCACGTTGTCAGCCGATCAGAAGCGACTCTTCCAGGCGGTGGCGCCGCAGGTGACCATCATGGACATGATCGGCGCCTCCGAGGGAGGCCCGTACGCGCTCGCCGTCACGCCTCCCGGTACCGAGCCGCTCGAGACGGCCGTCTTCACCGCGTTGCCCAACGTCGTCACGCTCAGCGACGAGACCGGCGAACCGTTGCCGATCGGCAGCGACATCCCCGGCCGGTTGGCGGCGTCGGGCCCGCAGCCTCGCGGGTACTGGAAGGACCCGGAGAAGACGGCGGCGACGTTCCCCAACGTCAACGGCGTGCAGTACACGGCGCCCGGCGACTACGCCCTCATCGCCGAGGACGGCAGGGTCACGCTGCTCGGCCGCGGATCGGTCTGCATCAACTCCGGCGGCGAGAAGATCTATCCCGAAGAGGTCGAGGTCGCCGCCCGGCTCCACCCGAACGTGCTCGACGCCAACGTCGTCGGCACACCGCACGAACGCTTCGGTGAAACCGTCACGCTCGTCTGTTCGGTCCGCGAGCCCACCGACCCCGACGAGCTGATCGGCTCGATCAAGGAACAGATCGCCGACTACAAGGCACCGCGTCAGGTCGTCTTCGTCGACGAGATCTACCGCGCTCCGAACGGCAAGGCCGACTACCGCTGGGCACGCGACACCGCGGTCGCCGCCCTCGCCGACTGATCTCCACGGCCACGTCTCGAACACGAACACCGACATCACATTCCTTCCACGGAAAGAGCACGACATGTACGACATCCTCATCAAGAACGGAACGCTCGTCGACGGCACGGGATCCGCCCCGGTCGGCGGCGATCTCGCCATCACCGACGGCAGGATCGTCGAGGTCGGCGGCACGATCGACGGTGCGGCCAAGCGCACGATCGATGCCGACGGTGCAATCGTCACGCCGGGTTGGGTCGACGTGCACACGCACTACGACGGTCAGGTCAGCTGGGATTCCGAGATGGCGCCGTCGTCGCACAACGGAGTGACCACCGTGGTCATGGGCAACTGCGGCGTCGGATTCGCACCGGTCTCGCCAGGCTCCGAGAAGGAGCTGATCGAGCTGATGGAAGGCGTCGAAGACATCCCCGGTGCCGCACTCCACGAAGGGATGGACTGGGGTTCGTGGGAGACCTTCCCCGACTACCTCGACTACATGGCCGGCCGCGAGTACGCGCTCGACGTGGGCGCACAGATCGCACACGGTGCTGTGCGGTACTACGCGATGGGCGAGCGTGGCCGCGTCAACGAAGACGCCACGGCCGACGACGTCGCCGCGATGGGGCGCATCGTCGCCGAAGCCATCGAGGCCGGAGCCGTCGGCTTCAGCACGTCGCGCACGATCGGCCATCGAGCGCTGTGGGGCGAACCGGTGCCCGGCACGTTCGCCGCCGACGAGGAGCTGTTGGCGATCGCCGCCGAGATGGCGAAGGTCGGCAAGGGCGTGTTCGAGATGATCCCGGCGGGCACGGTCGGCAAGCTCGACGCACTCGGCGGCGAGAAGACCACGCAGCAACTCGAACACGATCTGATGCGCCGCTTCTCGCTCGCCAGCGGACGACCGGTGACCTTCACCCTCGTCCAGTCACCCGACTACGACCCGTCGCTGTGGCGCGAGATCCTCGACATGACGGCCGAAGCGAACGCGGCGGGCGCGCAGATGTACCCGCAGGTGTCGTCACGGCCGATCGGGTTCCTCACCGGCCTCAGCGCCTATCACGCATTCATGCGCAAGCCGACCTACATCGAGAAGTTGGCGGGCCGCCCGCTGGCAGAGCGAGTGGCCGCGATGCGCGCTCCGGAGATGAAGGAACAGCTCCTCGCCGAACCCGATGTGAAGCCCGAGGCTCCCGGCTCGATGGAGAACGTGTACGGACTCTTCAACCGTGCCGCCGCGGTGATGTACCCACTGTCGAACCCGGTCGACCTCGAACCCACGATGGCCGACACGCTCGGCGCCCAGGCCGCAGCTCAGGGTCGCGAGCCGCTCGAGTACCTCTACGACTTCATGCTCGAAGACGGCGGCACGCGGTTCGCGTCGCTGAGTACCGTCGACGTCCCCGACCGGATGAACGTGCTGCGCGAGATGCTGCTCGACGACAACACGGTCACCGGCCTCAGCGATGCGGGTGCTCACGTCACGCTCATCTGCGACGGCACGATGCCGACCACGCAACTCACCTACTGGACACGAGATCGCGCGGGTGAGCAACTCCCGCTCGAGTTCATCGTCAACAAGCAGTCGGCGCGCAACGCGGCGCTGTACGGCTTCGACGATCGCGGCACGCTCGAGGTCGGCAAGCGCGCCGACGTCAACGTGATCGACCACGCGAACCTCACCGTCGATGCGCCGGTCGCTCACCACGACCTTCCGGCCGGAGGCACGCGTCTGATGCAGCCCGTCAGCGGCTACGTCGCAACGCTCTGCAACGGCGTGGTCACCCGCGAGAACGACGCCGACACCGGCGCCCGCCCCGGCCGCCTCGTGAGAAGCTGACCCCGTCATCCGGTGTCAGACACCGAATGACCGGCTGGGTCAGTGGTGGTGGTCGTGGTGGTGATGTTCGTGGTCGTCGTGATGGACGCCGTCGTCGATCGCCACGAGCCCGTCGCCCAGGTCGAGCACTCGACCGCCGTAAGCGATGCGTAGGTGTTCGGGGCTCAGTGCGTCGGCGGGTGGACCGGCCGCGATGACCCGCTTGTCGAGCAACACGACGTGGTCGGCCTTGGCAGCGTCGGCGAGATCGTGGGTCGCCACGACCACGGTGCGCCCAGCGTCGCGCTCCTCGGCGATGACGCGTCGAATCGTCTGGATCGACGTGATGTCGAGACCGGCGACCGGTTCGTCGAGCAGCAGTACGCCTGCTTCCTGGCACAGACCCTGGGCGACGAACACGCGCTGGCGCTGTCCGCCCGACATCTCGGCGAGGTGTCGTTTGGCGAGGTCCGACACGTCGAGGCGTTCCATCGATCGGTCGATGGCGGCACGATCGGCGGCGCGGAGACGAGCGAACGCACCACGTGTGGCGGCGCGCCCGAGCGTGACGACGTCGTGCGCCGTGACGAGCAGGTGTTCGGACGCGTGCTGTGACTGCATCACGTACGCGACGTCGGACCGAGCATCGCGAGGCTTGCGTCCGTGCACCGTGATCGTGCCGGACGCCGGCAGGAGACCGGCGACGGCGTGCAGCAGCGTCGACTTGCCCGACCCGTTCGGGCCGACGAGCGCAGTGACACCGGGTCGGAGTTCGAGGTGGTCGACATCGAGCACCCGTTGATGTCCGCGAGCGACCGACACCCCAGAGAATTCGATCACCGCGTCGCTCACGTCGAGCAGGCTATCCCGACACTGAGAAACATTCTCACTTGCGGTCGATGCGGTGGCGAGGGGGTGGCGAGTCGGTCAGGCGGGGCGCCACCGTGCGTTCGAACAGATCAGACCTTGTGCGACTTGCCGCAAGCAGTGCACTTCAGCGACTCGTTCGACCGATTGAGTGGGAGCGGGATTCCGAAGAATCGGTAGCTCTTGGTCTTGGTCCACCGCTCCATCTCGCCGTTGTGTTGGCACTTGGGGCAGGTCGAGGTGGTGGTGCCCGACTGGTACTTGTCGGTGCTGACGTTCAATGAGAGATTCGGCATGTCTCCATCGTCGACGCGCACCGTCAACCCGGCGTGAATCGGCCCGAGTACGGTGGCCGCATGACGCCACTCGAAACGGTCAACGACTTCATGAAGCGGTTCTGTTCGGGCGATCTCGATCACGCATGTGAGCTGGTCACCGACGATGTCGAGTACGACAACGTGCCGATGGGAAAGAACTTCGGCCCCGAGGGAATCAAGGCATTCGCCGGCGGCATGACGGGCGGCTTCGACTCCGTCGAGTTCATCGTCGAACGCGAAGCAGCCACCGGAAACATCGTGATGAACGAGCGCATCGATCGGTTCGTTCGCGGTGAGCAGGTGTTCGACCTCGCGGTGGTCGGCGTGTTCGAAGTGACCGACGACGGCAAGATCTCGCTCTGGCGCGACTACTTCGACATGGGGCCGGTCAACGAGATGATGGCGGCCCTCGCCGGCTGACCCAGCCCCCAAACTCGAACGCCACCTACCGTGCCGACGCTCGGTGCGGCATCAGCCGACAGGGCGCGGCGTGAAGTTCTTACGGGAGGCCTCGACGACCGGGATGTCGGCATCGGCCAACGGCTGCATCCACTGCTTACGAGCGAGGGCAGCCGCGATGTGCGGAGCGAGACGTTCCTGCTTCGCGGCCTCGCGGTCGGCTCGGCCGGCCGTGAACTCGGGGAGGACCTCGACGGCGAACATCTCGAGTGAGGCGCAGATGTCGTCGTGCTGGTTGCGCCCGGCCTGCTGAATGAAGATCACCTGGTCGACACCGACCTCGGCGAGTTCGCGCAGGTAGCGACGAGCATCGTCGGGCGTGCCGATGCAGCTCGCGTAGTCGTCGCCTGCCTCGATCGCTGCCGCTACACGAGCGGCTTCGGTGGCCGGGTCACGGCCAGCCTGGAAGTCGTCCCACAGCGTGGTTCGACCCGGTACCTGGTCGGTGGCGACCAGCGACCGCATCGCGTAGCCGAAGAACTCGAAGCCTTCGCGACCGTTGCGAATCGCGGTCTCGCGGTCCTCGTGCATCGAGAACCCGGTCACCATCGCGAGGTTGGCGTTGACCGAATGGCCGAGCGGCACGCACTCGTCGGACGCGATGATGCCGTAGTAGATCTCCGACCAAGCCTTGGCTTCGTCGGGGTCGATGAAGCTGAAGGCGAGTGCTCCGATGCCGTTGCGCGCTGCGACCTTGATCGTGTCGCGGTTGGTGCATGCCATCCACATCGGTGGGTGCGGCTTCTGGCGCGGCTTGGGGAGCACGTTGCGGCACGGCATCGAAAAGAACTCCGACTCGAACCCTGGGTACGGGTCGAGCACCATCATGTTCGCGACCTGCTCGGCGGCCTCGAGCGACATCGCCCGCTTGTGCTTGGCCGGGATGTCGAATCCGTGCAACTCCATACGGGTGGCGCCTTCACCGATGCCGAAGTCGACGCGGCCGTCGGAGATCAGGTCGAGCGTCGCCAACCCTTCGGCGGTGCGGGCCGGGTGGTTGTAGTTCGGGATCACCTGGCGGATGCCGTGCCCGAGTCGGATGTGCTTCGTTCTGGCCGCGGCCGCAGCGAGGAAGACCTCGGGTGCCGACGAGTGGGAGTACTCGTCGAGGAAGTGGTGTTCGACCTCCCACGCGTAGTCGAAGCCGAGCCGGTCGGCGAGTTCGACCTGGTCGAGGGCTTCCTGCAGCAACCGGTACTCGGCGTCGTCGGTCCACGGTTTGGGCAACTGGTGCTCGTAGAAGATCCCGAATCTCATGCCCCCAGCAGATCACATGCCGGTCGCCGTCTCGTACACGAAGCGGACGGTTTGTCTCTGAGACAAACCGTCCGGGTCAGTTGTCGCTCAGCCGGTCGAGCGAGCGGCGAGCGAAGAGCAGGGTGAGTCCGGTGATCGCCGCCAGCGCGACCAGTCCGCCCCAGATGCGATCCCAGGTGATCGGTGCATCGAGCCAGCCGAGTCGGGCGAGGCGGATGATGTTGGTGAACGGGTTGACTCGGGCCACCGCCTCGAGCCAGCCGTCCATGATGAAGAGCGGCGTCTGCGCGTCGGTCAGGAAGATCATCAGGAAGAACGTGAGCTGCATGATCGCGGCAGCGCGCATGTCGCCGAAGCGGAACGCCAACGCGAGTCCCCACCCGGTGCCGAGCGCAGCGATACCGAGCCCGGCGATGTAGAGGAACAGCAATCCGTACAAGCCGTGCGTCGGACGGGCACCGAAGCACACGCCGACGATGACCACGATGGTGGTGACGATCGCGGAGCGAGCCAGTGCGGCCATCAGCGGACCGGTGATCAGCGACGAGCGCGGTGCCGGGGTGAGCCGGATTCGGTCGTAGAAGCCGGTCTCGAGGTCGCGGATCGTCGCGAAACCGATGCCGATGCCGGCGAACCCCGAACCCATCAGCGTGCCGAGCGGGAGGAACCAGTTGATCGAGCGATCGGTGGGGAAGCCGGGAATCTGGATGATGGCGAAGAAGGTGCCGGCGAACGCGATCGACTGGAAGACCGGCATCAGGATCGACGGCAGGAAGGCAGACGGCAGCCGCGTGATGTTGACGATGCTGCGCCGGGCGAGGCCGACCGCAGCCGCGAACGCCGGAGTCCGTCGGGTGTTGAGCGGGCGAGCCGACCGGGCGGTCTCGGTGGTGGTCATGACGCCCCCAGCCGACGCTTGAGCGCTCGCAGCGACAGCATGATCGTGAACACCGAGAGCGCAGCCGGGACGAGAATCGCCCGGGCGAGCGCCGAGGCGGAGACGCCCTCGATCACGAGGTCACGCATCCCTTCGACGAGATACGAGATCGGATTGAAGTCGGCCATCCGGCCGTAGACGCCGCTCATCGTCTCTCGCGGGAAGAACGCCGACGAGAAGAACAATCCGATGAAGAGCAGTGGGAACGCGCCCTGCACCGCTTCCGACGATCCGGTGAGCAGCGCCATGGCGGCCATCAGCGCACCGACGGCGAGCGCGAGCACGGTCCCGGCGACCATCAGGCCGAGCACGCCCCCGATGCCGCCCTTCACGCTCAACCCGAACGGCAGCAGCACGAGCACGAAGAAGAGCGATTGGAACGCGCCGTAGGCCATGCCGCCGGCCATACGCCCGACGATGATGCCGGTGCGGGTCGACGGCGAGGCGAGCAGCCGATCGAAGAACCCGTTCTCGATGTCGGTGGCGAGTGCCGTCGCACCGGTCGTCGAGCCGAAGAGAATGCCCTGGACGATCGCGCCGGCGAGGGCGAAGTCGAGGTACGAGTCGACGGCGGGGAAGCCAGGGAGGTCAGTGGCCCGCGAGAACGACGAGGTGCCGAGGGCGGCGAAGAACAGCGGGAAGATCAGCGACGGCACGACGAGCGCCGGCTGCCGGACCAGCGACTGCATCGAGCGAACCGACATCGCCCAGGTCTGTGCGACGGTCGACGTCGACATCGCTCGGCGCCCGGTGGTCGGGGCGAGGGTGGTCGTCATGCGATCAGCCCTCGGCGCCTTCGAGGCGGTACCCGGTCGCTTCGGCGAACACGTCGTCGAGGCTCGGCTCGTGGAGTTCGAGGTTGCGCACCGTGATGCCACGGTCGTCGAGATCGCGGACCACGCTCGACACGCCACTCGGACCGTCGGTGAGTCCCACGCCGAGTTTGCCCTCGGCGCTCGGCCGGAGCTCGCCGAACGTGGCGAGGCGTTCGGTCGCCACCTCCTTCGAACTCTCGTCGACGGTCACGAACAGGGTGGGTGAGCCGACTTCGGCCTTCAACTCGGCGGGTCGACCCTTGCGCACGATCACGCCGTGATCGATGATGGCGATCCGCTCGGCCAACTGGTCGGCTTCTTCGAGGTACTGCGTGGTGAGCAGCACGGTGGTGCCGTCGTTGTTGAGGCGGCGGATCTCCTCCCAGAGGGAGATCCGGCTCATCGGATCGAGCCCCGTCGTCGGCTCGTCGAGGAACAGCACCGACGGTTCGTGGATGAGCGACAGCGCCAGGTCGAGGCGTCGGCGCATGCCGCCCGAGTACGTGCCGACGCGCCGGTCGCCCGCCGCGGTGAGTCCGACCCGTTCGAGCAGTTCACCCGCCTTGGTGTGGTGTTGCGCCTTCGGGAGGCCGTACAGCACGGCTTGCAGGCGGAGGAGTTCGGTGCCCGTCATCAGCGGGTCGATCGCCGCGTCCTGGAGGGCGACGCCGATGTTGCGGCGCACGCTGTCGGCCTCGGTCACGACGTCGAAACCGGCGACCCGACCGACGCCTCCTGTCGGACGCAGCAGCGTGGTGAGCATCCTCACCGTGGTCGACTTGCCGGCACCGTTCGGGCCGAGGAACCCGAAGATCTCTCCGGGTTCGATCTTGAGGTCGACGCCGTCGACCGCCTTGACGATGTCGTCCCCCGAGCCGAAGTGCCGCTGCAATCCTTCGGCAACGATCGGCAATGTGCGTTCCTGCATTCGTACATCGTGCCAAACCGACGCGTCGATTCTCGCTTCCGATCGCGTTGTTCACGAACCCGTGACGCCAGATCGCGCGAGCAGGCTGATCAGCGACGCGACGGTCAGAGCCCCAGGCGTGCCAACTGGTCGCTCGGGGCTTCGACGTCGGCGAGTGCGGTTCGCAGGAGATCGATCATCTCGGATTCGGTTCGCTCGCCGCACCGGTTCTCGGCCTCGTCGGGGTCGTCGACGACGTCGTAGAGATGGTGTTGGCCGATGGCGTTCGCCCCGCCGGCCCAGAACGGGATCGTGTCGCCCGGTTCGAACGGCTGGCGGATGACCGGAACCTCGGAGCCCGGCATGAAGTCGAGTTGCGCCCGCCGGTCGGGTTTGGGGAACGAGGCGAAGTCCGCGACGCCGACGCCACTGACCGGCATGGTCGACCAGCGGTTCGACCACATCGACATCGGGAAGTTCTCGTCGACCGGCGCCCGCGCGTACTTGTGGCGTCCGTCGGTGACCTGCACCCAGTTGCCGAACACGCCGCCGATCGCCCACTCGCGGATGGAGGTCGCGGTGCCGTCGAGCAGCGGCGCCATCGATCGTCCGTGGGTGCGATGTTGCATCGTCACCCCGAATGCGTCGGCGATCGTTGCGTTGAGGTCGACGTTGGTGGTGAGCGCGTCGCACGTGCCGGCGTCGGCTCCGGGCCAGTGGATCATCAGCGGTGTGTGGCCGAGCGGCTCGAACTGGGGGACCATCGGTTTGCCCCAGATGTCGTGGCGCTGTTCTTCCCCGGCTCGGCCGGCGGTGCGCTCGTCGCCGAGATAGTGACCGTGGTCGGTGCACACGATCACCGCGGTCGTGTCCCACAGATCGTCGGTGTCGAGTTGGTCGAGCAACCGTCCGAAGTGGTGGTCGATCATCGACAGCTTGGCGCCGTAGTTCGCTCGGATGTGGCGAGCCTGGCGTGGCGTCAGCGCACCGGTGGTGACCCCGCCGACCGTGTACGGCGGCCAGATCAGCCGTGGGTCGTCGCCCCATGGGTCGTCGGGGTCGTCGTACATCGACGCCCACGGCTCCGTAGTGTCGAAGGGTTCGTGCGGGTCGAACTCGTCGACGAACAGCATCCATCGTTCGTGCGCCGGCGCCTCGCGCCGGATCCAGTCGGTCGCCGATCGCATCGTGGCCGGACCGGGAAGGTCGTCTTCGCTGCGAAACCAGGTGCGGGCGTCGTCATAGTGGCGCCGGCCGAAGCGATCACCGTCGACGCCGAACCGTTCGCGGAGGAACCAACCGCCGTCACGGGCGGCCGGCAGCGACGGACTCCCGATCGCCGACGGATCGATCGTCGTCCGCCATGGGTCTCCTTCGTGGCCGCGGACGTAGTCCCAACCACCGAAATCGGTGTGGTAGTTCTCGCCGCCGGTCTCGAAGAGGTGAGGATGGTCGGAGACGAGCATCGTCGTCACCCCGGACCGTCGGAGCGCCGCGGTGATCGACTCCTCCCACAGTTCGATCGATCCCCACGGCTTCCACAGGAAGTCGAGGGCCCCGCAGAGAATGTCGTGGCGCGCCGGCATGCACGGAAGCGACCCGGTCACGTGGTTCGTGAAGCGCTGCGATCGTGCGGCGAACCGGTCGAGGTTCGGCGTGGCGAACTCGGTGCCACCGTACGCGCCCACCATGTGCCGGTTGAGCGAGTCGAGCAGAACGACGACGACGTTGTCGGGCATCGTGCCATCATGACCGGTCTCGGACATGGGGTGCGACACGTCGGGGTCAGCAGACGGCGGCGACGTACGGGTACGGGTTGACCGCTCGGCCCCCGCCCGGGTGCACTTCGAAGTGCAGGTGCGGCGTGCCGGCGTTGCCGGTCTGACCGTTGTAGCCGATCACTTCGCCTTGTGACACGCTGCGACTCGACCCCTCGTAGCTGCTCATGTGGGCGTAGTAGTACTTCGTGCCGCTGTTGCCGGTGACCCACGCGGCGTTTCCGCCCAGTCGGTTCTGGGAGAAGCGAACCGAGCCGGACTCGACGGCGATGATCGGCGTGCCGGTCGGCGAGATCATGTCGACGCCCTGGTGGCTGCGCCCGCCGGAGCGTGCTGCTCCCCAGGTGTCGGCGAACGCGTAGGAGCCGCGCATCGGGCACACCATGTTGTTGCGTGCGACGGGTTGGCTGGGGGCCGGCGACGCACCGGTCGAGGAGCCACCGCCCGACGAACCACTCGATGAACCACTGCCCGACGAGCTCGACGAGCCGCTGCTCGACGAGGCCGCGGCTGCGGCCTGCCGCTCCGCGGCTTCGGCTGCGGCCGCCGCCTCGGCAGCCTCACGGGCCGCCCGTTCACGGCGCTGCCGTTCGAGCTCGTGCTCGACCGCTTCGTCGACGAGGCGTTGCGCTTCGATCTCCTGGAGTTCGACGATGCGAGCCTCGGCGGCCTCTTCGAGCGCGACGTAGTTCGTCTTGGCGGCCTCGGCCGACGCCTTCTGCGCGGCGAGCGCGTCGCGAGCCTCGTTCGTCTCCTTGATCGCCAGGTCGAGATCGTCGAGATCGACCACGACGGTCTCGGTCGAGACGGACGCGAGCACCTCGACGTACAGCTCGTCGTTGGCGCCACTGATGTCGATCATCAGCGGGAAGTCCTCGGCGCCGGAACCGACGAAGCGTCGGACGGCCTCGTACTCGAGCGACTCCTGCATCTCACCGAGCAACGTCTCCTTGGCCGCGAGGTCGTCTTCGGCCTGGGCGATGTCGATGGTGAGCGTGTCGATCTCGGATTCGGCGTCGAACAGCGCCTGTGCGGCGGCGTTCGCAGCGTCGCGAGCGGCTTGGATCTCACGGGCGGCCTGCGCTGCAGCGGCGTCACCATGGTCGGCGTTGGCGGTGGTGCCGATGAGCGTGACGGCGACCAACAGCGCGAGCGCAGCGACGAGCCGAGGCTGTCCCGAGCGAACGGTCGACGCGCTCGACGACGTGAGGGCGCGCGACGAGGTGAGGTTCCGGCCAGGCATTCGACAGGACGCTAGTGCGCGTTGATGACGAATTGGTGGCGATCCCGCCGGTCACGACCGTCGCCGAGGTGCCATCGCGGCGCTGCGAAGACTCGGAAGTGCGGTTGTCACCTGGTCGATCGCATATTGTTACGAAATCGTGAAACCCTCATGTGGTACTTCGCTGTTAGGGTCGAAACGATGATCGAACCCATGACGACGAGGGCGGGTCGAGCACGATGCAGCTGTTCCTGACCGTCGTCGTCGTGCTGCTCACCGTGGCGATCACGGCACTCATCGTGTGGGAGATAATGCAGCGCCGCTCACCGCTGGTGAAGGTGTGGAACCCGTCGTCGTTCCCCGGTCGCGTCACCGGCGGACTCGGCATGCTCGAGGGCGGCGCTCCGTCCGATCGGCTCCACCCCGACGACCCCGAAGTCGTCGTCGTGCTCCACGGCCTGGGAGCCACCGCCGACTACTTCGGCGACATCTACGAAGGCATAGCGATCGACCACCGACTGGTGATGCCCGACCTGCTCGGCTTCGGTCGCTCGCTCGACGAACTCCGCACCGACTTCGGCCTCGATGCGCACGTCGACGCGATCGACGGGGTGCTCGAGTCGCTCGGAGCCGGCCGATCGCGCGTGTTGATCGCAGCGCACTCGATGGGCTCCGCGGTCGCGTTGGCCTGGGCGAAACGGCACCCCGACCGGGCGACCGGCGTGGTGCTCTGGGGGCCGCCCGTCTACGAGTCGGCCGACGCCGCGCAGCAGATCGCCGACGAAGCGGGCGGCATGACGAAGCTGCTCGTCGCCGACAACGAGTGGTCGAGGCGCCTGTGCCGGCTCAACTGTGAACACCGCCGCGTCGCCGGCTGGCTGATGGCCGCGGCCTCACCTCGCTGGCCGACCGACGTGAGCAGACGGGCGAGCCTGCACACCTGGGAAGCCTTCGACGGTTCGCTCCACGAACTGGTGCTCGACGCCGACTGGCGTGAGCTGTTCGCGATCGACACGCCGGTGACCGTCTTCCGTGGCGCCGACGATCCGATCGGGGACCGAGCGCATCTCACCGCCGTCGCTCGCCGGGCGACGATCGTCGACGTCGACGGCGCCGGCCATCACGTGGCGCTCACGCATCCGCATCTGTTGTTCGATCTGCTCGAACGCTGATCGGGCCGAGTCACCTCGGCTGAGCGCTACGTCGTCGCTGCGTCGGCCTGCTCGGCAGCACGCTGCTTCGCCGATCACTTCTTGGTGGCAGCTCGTTTCTTCGCCGCGGTCTTCTTCGTTGCGGCCTTCTTCGCCGCTCGTTTCTTCGTCGCGGTCTTCTTGGCAGCACGCTGCTTGCGCGGTCGCGGTGCGGGCACCGCTGCCGCGAACATGTCGGCGAACGACGCTTCGATCGCCGTACGGAAGGCCTCGGGCTCGGTGATCGCCGCCGGGTCGATGAAGATGCCGATGTCGAGTTGACCGTCGAGCGACAGCGCGGTGATGTTCGCTCCCGTGCCGGCTACCGGGCCCATCGGAATCGTCGCCAGCACCTTCGCCCCGGAGCAGTACACCTCGAAGGGCGCGCCGCGCAGGTTCGACGTCGAGAAGTCGATTCGCGACGCCGCGGCGCGTGCCGTCTGGGTGACGGTCGAGATCGGAAGCAGGTTCGCCACGCCCGAGATGGCGGTCATGCCGCCGGTCCTGCTCGCGGTCTGCTTCGCCTCGGCGAGGGTCTCGGTGATGGTGGACATGCGCTCTTGTATCGACATCGGTCCGGCCGGGAGCTTCACCGGCACCGGCGTGAAGGCGTTGCCGCCGGCCTTCGAATCGTGACGGGTACTCAAGACGAAGCTCGAGTTCACGTGGTCGATCTCGACCCCGCGGTCGAGGTGATACCGCGATGCGGCCTCGGCGAGTCCGGCCATGAACGCGTCGTTCACCGTGCCGCCGGCAACTGCCGCCGCTGCTTTCAGATCGGCGACGGGCACGCGTACCCACTCGAGGTGGCGATGCCGCGACCGGTGCTTCCAAAGCGGCGAACCGCTCGCTCGCTCCTCGTCGCTGGGTCGCAACTGTGCCACCGCACTACTCACCGTCTCGAGCAAGGTGTCGACTCGGTTCGAGATGCGGCTCGGATCGGCCGGCCACAACGCGAGCTCGCCGGCGATCCGGCGTCCGATCCCGATCTGACGACGGACCAGATGGCTGGTCGAGTCGCGCAGGGCCGACAGCGGACTCTCGGCGAGGTCACCGCCCGACTCCTTGCCGAGATCGGCGGCGACCGCTTCGGCGATGATGCCGTCGAGGTCGACGGGCGGTGGCGCGTCCTCGTCGCGCGTCAGCTGCTGGTAGATCTCCGATATCCGGAGCTGGCCGATGCCGTCGCTGACCGAGTGGTGGATCATCGTGTAGAGCGCGCTGCCGCCGCCTTCGAGTCCGTTGATCATCACGAACCGCCAGAGCGGTCGAGTCCGGTCGAGTGGCTCGGCGTAGAGGCGTGCAGCGAGGTCGAGCAGTTGGCGTTGCGTGCCGGGGGCGGGGAGCACGATCTCGCGGATGTGGGCATCGAGGTCGAACTCGGCGTCGGCGACCCAGGCCGGGGTCGACAGACGCGCGAAGCCGGGGACGACACGCTGGTAGAGACGCGGCGTCTTCGCGATCCCCGCACGGATCTGACGGCGGAAGCGCTCCGTGTCGAGCGGCTTGTCGAGCAGTATCACCGACGCGCCGCTGGGGTTGAGCCACGGGTCCTTCTCGATGTTCCACATGAGCGCCTCGTGCTCGCTCATCCGTGGTGACAGTTCGGATTCTCGTTCTCGTCGGGCCATCGTGGTCTCCTGTCTGCGGTTCATGTGTCGGTGCCCGGTCGCCGGGTGGTCTCGGCGTTCGGGTCGCCGCGATATCCGGGCGGGAACGTCCGCATCAGTTCGTCGACGGTCGGCGTGCGCTGCTCGCGCGCCTCGTCGGGCAGCAGATCGACGATCGCCTGCATGATCGCCGTCGTGTCGGCGTCGGGGTCGTCGCGGGACAGTTCGACCGGGTCGCCGACGACGGCCGACACCTCGGGTCGGCGGAGCGGATTGAGGTTCGGGAGCCGGGCGCTGCGAGGCCACACGTGCTCGGTGCCCCAGAGGCCGACGGGGATCACGGGGGCGCCCGTCTGGGCGGCGAGCTTCGCGGCGCCCCAGCGGCCGCGAAGTGCGGGATCGAAGAATGCGGGCCCGCGGGGGATCGTGCCCTCGGGTGCGAGCATCACGACTTCCCCTCCGTCGAGGGCGCGAGCAGCCGCCCGGAGCGGCTCGTCGGAACCCGATGCCCGTTCGACACGCACCCCGCCGATGCCGCGCATGAGTCGGCCGATGATCGGCACGTCGAACACCTCCTTCTTGCCGAGGCCGCGCACGTTGCGGCCCGCCTTGGCCATCAGCAGCCCCATCACAGTGGGGTCGAAGTACGAGCGGTGGTTGAACACCACGATCGCCGGCCCGTCGGACGGGATCTTGTCGACGTGTTCGAAGCTGATGTCGGCGTACGGGGCCACGAGTTCGGGTCGCATCAGCGGCCGCGACCATTCCTGGATCTCGCGACCGGCGACCTTGATGACTCCGTCGCTCTTGTCGAAGTGGCGGATCGGCCAGCCCTTGATCGCGGCGGTCGCGGCGAGCCGGGCGTCGGGGTTGACGGCGGTGGGATGGCCGACGAGATCGAGCAACGGCGAATCGAAGTAGCTGTCGCTGTAGGCGTAGCTGCGGGAGAGATCGACCGAGTTCTCGTCCGCCCATCGCTCGACGGCAGCAGCCTTGTCGGGTCCCCACACGAACGGTCCGTCGAGGATCCCGTTGTACGCCGAACCATCGCTGCCCCACTTGGTGCCGATCACGGCGTCGAAGCCGAGTTCGTCCGCCAGGGGCGCGGTGAACGCGACCGGCGACGTCGACGCGAGGACGAGCAGCCGCCCGGCCGCTCGGTGGTCGTCGATGATCAGCTTCGCGAAGGGCAGGACGTGGTCGGCGAGCTCCTTCGCCGCGGCTCGACTCGCCGCGTCGACGTCGACCACCGACCAACCGGCAGCGGCGCGGACCGCCAGCTTCGCCGGTTGCATCAGCAACCGCGACTCGCCGACGGTGTTGAAGATCGTCTTGATCGCTCGCTGGGTCACCTCGACGAGCGGGTCGAGAAACGGAATGTCGGTGCCGTCGCTGATGCCGGCCTCGGCGATGTGTTTTATGAACACGGTGGTCGACGACTCGGCCACCAAGGTGCGGTCGAGGTCGAAGATTGCTGCGGTTGCGGCCATGTCTGGGTTCCCCTCTGCGCGAGCCGAGTGCCCGTTCCCGCCCCATTGTGGCCCTTCTCGGCAGGCGCCGCGTCAAACATGTCGTGAGGTCGCCGGGAGAATGTGGTGTGTCGCGTGTCATACTGAGCGAACAGCACGACGGAAGGCGAGAGAACGCATGAATCTGGCGACGGTGATCGAGCGGCACGACGCATCACGAGTGGCGTTGATCGAAGGTGATCAACGGGTCACCTACGGGGAGTTTCGCGAGCGAGTCGGTCGGCTGCGCACCCAGCTCAAGGCGCTCGGCGTCGACCGCTCCGACGTGGTCGTGGTCGCGGCGGGCAACGAGATCCACTTCGCGACGTCGGCGATCGCCCTGCTCGGAATCGGCGCGATTCCGATGCCGCTCAACCCGTCGAGCACGTCGTCGGAGATGGTGGCGAAGATCGCCGTCGGCAAACCGAAACTGATCCTCGCCGGCAAGGGCGGCCAGCGTGTCACCGGGTACGCCGGTGACCTCGACGTCGAGGTCATCGACCTCGTCGAGCTGGACGCCGCGTCGGTCGACGTCGAACCCGATCACTCGGTCGTCGATCTCGATCCTTCCGATCGGGCGTTCTACATGGCGACCAGCGGTGTGTCGGGCTCACCCAAGGTCGCGATGCTGTCGCACGGCAACCTCGACTGGGTGCAGAACCTCCTCGTCACCGGCGACGACCCGGTCACCTCCGACGACGTGATGCTCGGCGTCCTCCCGTTCGCGCACATCTTCGGCCTCAACGTCGTGCTGCTCACCTCGCTGCGCGCCGGAGCGTGCGTGGTGCTGCAGCGCTCGTTCGACGAGACCGAAGGACTCCGCCTGATCCGCGAACACGGCGTCACCCTCGTGTCGGGTGCTCCGCCGATGTGGCAGCGCTGGCTCGCGGCCGACGGTCCCGACGACTCCATGGCAACGGTGCGCCACGCGTCATCCGGTGCTGCCGCGCTTCCGGTCGGCGTGTTCGAGCAGGTCCGCGATCGTTTCGGCTTCGAGATCAAACAGGGGTACGGGCTCACCGAGACCTCCCCGGTCGTCACGATGGGCCGCGATCACCCGACGCGACCGTCATCGGTGGGCAAGGTCGTCGACGGTGTGTCGGTGGCACTCGTCGACATGTCGGGTCGGCCCGTCGACGTCGGCGACGAAGGCGAGGTCGTGGTGCGGAGCCCCGGCGTGTTCCTGGGCTACCTCGACGATCAAGACACGACCGACTCCGTGCTCACCGCCGACGGGTGGTTGTGGACGGGCGACGTCGGCATCTTCGACGAAGACGGCTACCTGTATCTCGTCGACCGGATCAAGGACGTCGTCATCGTGTCGGGCTTCAACGTCTACCCGGCCGAGGTCGAGAACGTGCTGATGAAGCACCCCGAGGTGACGGGGGCCATCGTCACCGGGTCGGACGACCCCGACACGGGCGAATGCGTGGTCGCCCACGTCACCGGGTCGGCGACGCAGAGTTCGCTCGAAGCATTCGTCGCCGAGCATCTCAGTCGATACAAACGCCCGACGCAGTACCACTTCCTCGACGTCTTGCCGATCGCTGCGACCGGCAAGGCCATACGGCGGGAGCTGCGGTCGTGAGCAAGGCACCGGAGTTCCACTTCGAGGAGGCTCCGGAACTGCCGGGTTCCGACCGCCTGAGCAAGTACGGCTTCGGTGCGGTTCGCCGGACCACGCATCGACTGTGGGATTTCCGCGTCGAAGGTCGCCAGCACGTGCCCCTCGAGGGTCCGGCCATCATCACGCCCAACCACCTGTCGTTCTGCGACTCCGTGTTCGTTCCTGCTGCATTGCCTCGTCGCGTGTGGGCGATCGGCAAAGGCGAGTACATGGACGACTGGAAGACCAAGCATCTGTTTCCGGCGATGGGCATGATCCCGGTCGACCGGTCGGGTGGCGACGCGGCCCAGGCGGCGCTCGACACGGCGGCGCAGGTGCTCGACGGCGGGCACCTGTTCATGATCTACCCCGAAGGCACCCGGTCGCGCAGTGGCAACCTGCACAAGGGTCGCACGGGCGCTGCTCGCCTCGCCATTCGCTGCGACGCGCCGGTCGTTCCGGTCGGGCACGAGGGGACGCTCGAGGTGCAACCGCCCGATCAGTTCACGATGAAGCCGCGCAAGACGGTCACGGTTCGGTTCGGCGCACCGATGTGGGCGCACGAGTACGGCGACCCCGACGATCCGCGCACGCTGCGCAGCTTCACCGACGCCGTGATGTTCGAGATCTCGCAGCTCAGCGGCCAGCGCTACGTCGACGTGTACGCGAGTAAAGACGACACGCCCGACTCGGTCGGCGTCGATGCCCCGACGCCGCCGACCAGGCCGAAGATCGCGTTGCCCGAGCGAAAGCCCGACGTGATCGGGCTCGAAACGCCGACGTCCGAGCACACCCAGGTGGCGCCGAAGCGACCGAGCATCGTCGGTGACAGTCCGTCGATGATCCCGACGCCGCCGGCCCGCCCGATCCTCCGGCCCCCGTCGGCGCGCTCGTCGGTGCCGGTCGGAGCGGGCGATCCGTCGGGGCCGATCCCGGTGCCGCCCGGACGCAGGTCTCCGGTCTCGACCACCTGAACTCGCACCCGTGCTTCCCTCGGGCCTGGACCGAGGGCTACGAGGGAAATGAGCCCAGCGCTATCAGGCTCGACGGATGTCGACGAGTCGGAGCACGGCCCGTCCTTGTTCGATCGACGCTTCCACGTCGACCTGGGCGTCGATACGCCACTCGTTGGTCTCGTCGGGGTCGTGGATGATCTGGGTGACCGCCCAGGTGTCTCGATCGAGCTGGAAGCGTTCGGGGCTCCGCGCGCCGGCGCCGAGCAGCATCTCGTCGAACTCGTCCCAGTACGGCGCGATGGCCTCGGCGACGTCGTCGACCGACGTCCAGCGTTCGTCGTCGACCGGCTGCTCGACCAGCGGTGCGAGCGACGAGCGCCCGGCGTTGGCGGCGAGGCGCTGCATCCACTCGAAGATCTGATTGCGCACCATCACCCGGAACGCTCGGTGGTCGTCGACGATCGTGACCTCCCGGTCGGAGCGGACGGCCTCGACCGTCTCGTCGTCGGACGGGTTGACCAGTCGCTCCCACTCGTCGATGAGGCTGGAGTCGACCTGGCGCACCAGCGCACCGAGCCAGGCGGTGATGTCGTCGATCTCCGTGGTCCGCGCCGCCTCCGGGACGTTCTGGCGAAGCCCTTTGTAGACGTCTGACAGGTATCGGAGCAGCACTCCCTCCGACCGTTTGAGGCCGTAGTGCTGCACGTACTCGCCGAAGGTCATCGACCGCTCGAACAGTTCGCGCGCCACCGACTTCGGCTTGACGGTGTCGCCGCCGACCCACGGGTGGCGGGTGCGGAACATGTTGAAGCTCTCGTACAGCCACTCCTTGTTCGGCTTGGGGGCGTCGGCGTGTTCGAGCCGCTCCATCCGTTCCTCGTACTCGACTCCCGACGCCTTCATCTCCGCCATCAGCTCGGACTTGGCATGGTTGACCTGCGCGGCGATCACGACGCCAGGGTTCTCCTGCACGGCTTCGATGATCGTCAGTGCGTCGAGCGCGTGCTGTTCGGCGTCGCCGGGCTCGGTCGGCGGGTCGAGTTGGTCGAGCGCCTCGAGTGCCCACAGCGACAACGGCTGATGCAGGGCGAACTCGTCTTGCAGATCGAAGTTGACGCGCACGCGACGACCGTGGGAATCGGGCTCGTCGAGAAACTCGAGGATGTCCGCGTCGACCAGCGATCGGTAGATCGAGATGGCCCGTCGGATGTGCCCGCGCTGACGCTTGCGGGTCTCGTGGTTGTCGGTGAGCAGCCGGCGGATCGCCAGGCAACCGTCGACCTCGGTGCCGTCGGCCTCGACCACCACGGGGCGATCGAGCATGCTCATGATCATCTGGTGGTTGACCTGGAAGTGCGATCGCAGCGCCTCGGGCTCGCCGTCACGCAACTTCTCGAACACGTTCTGGTCCCAGTGGGCGTAGTTGCGCTCGGGCGCCTTCTTCTTGACCGGCTTCTTCTTCGAGTTGCTCGTCGCTGCTTTCTGGTCGGCGCGCAGGTTCTCCACCACGTGTTCGGGCGCTTGGACCAACACGTGGCCTTCGGTGTCGAATCCCTTGCGGCCGGCTCGTCCGGCGATCTGCGCGAAGTCACGGTTGCTCAGCACGCGCACCGACGTGCCGTCGTACTTGCACAGCTGCGTGAACAGCACCGTGCGGATGGGCACGTTGACGCCGACGCCGAGCGTGTCGGTTCCGCAGATGATCTTGAGCAGCCCCGACTGCGCCAGCTTCTCGACGAGGAGTCGGTACTTGGGAAGCAACCCGGCGTGGTGGACGCCGACACCTGCCGTGAGGAATCGCTTGAGGTCCTTGCCGATGGGGGAGTCGAACCGGAATCCGCCGATCGCTTCGCGCACCAGCACCTTCTCGGCCTTGGTCAGCGGGTCGAGCGCGAGGTAGCCCTGCGCTGCCTCGGTCGCGTCCTTCTGCGTGAAGTGGACGATGTAGATCGGGACGCGTCCGGCCTCGAGGAGTTGCTCGACCGAGTGGTGCAGGGTGGAGGTGCGGTACTCGAAGTCGAGGGGCACGGGCCGGGTGGCCGTCTTGACGACCGAGGTCTCGCGACCCGTTCGAGCGGTGAGGTCGCGCTGGAAGAACTGCACGTTGCCCAACGTGGCCGACATGAGCACGAACTGGACGTGCGGCAGCGTGAGCAGCGGGACCTGCCACGCCCAGCCTCGCTGCGGGTCGCCGTAGTAGTGGAACTCGTCGACGACGACGACGTCGATCGGGGTGTCGGCCCCGTCGCGCAGCGCCCAGTTGGCGAGGATCTCGGCGGTGCAGCAGATGATGGGTGCGTCGGGGTTGACCGACGCGTCGCCGGTGATCATCCCGACGTGTTCGGAGCCGAACTCTCGGCACAGCGCGAAGAACTTCTCGCTCACCAGCGCTTTGATCGGCGCGGTGTAGACGCTGCGTCGGTCGGCCGCGAGTGACGCGAAGTGTGCGGCGGTCGCCACCAGCGACTTGCCGGAACCGGTGGGGGTGTTGACGATGACGTGATTGCCGACGAGGAACTCGAAGATCGCTTCCTCCTGCGCCGGGTACAGCTCGATGCCCATCTCGTCGGCGTACGACATGAACGCCGTGAGCAGGGCGTCGTCGTCGGGTGTAGGCGGAAGATGCCGTATGAGCGCAGGCTCGGTCACGACCCCGACCGTATCGACCCGCGGGCCGTGCGGTCGCGCCGGTGGACGCCCGATGGTCGTGCCGATGGTCTCGGCCGGAGTGTGACGGTGGAAGACTGGCGCGATGGGGAAGTTCGAGTTCACAGGAATCAATCACCTCGCGCTGGTGTCGAGCGACATGGCGCGAACGGTCGAGTTCTACGAGGGGGTGCTCGGCATGCCGCTCGTCAAGACGATCGAACTCGGTGGGGGAGCGGGTCAGCACTTCTTCTTCGACTGCGGCAACGGCGACTCGCTCGCGTTCTTCTGGTTCCCCGACGCGCCACCAGCCGTGCCGGGCGTGTCGGCGCCTGCGCACCGCCCCGATCAGGGGCCGATCACGACGGCGCACGGCTCGATGAACCACGTCGCGTTCGGCGTGCCGGCCGACAAGATCGACGACTACGTCGAGGTGCTGCGCGCCGCAGGCGTCGACTGCACCGAGGTGGCGAACCACGACAACAGCGAATGGGGCATTTCGCGCGAAGTGACAGACGACGTGTATGTTCGCTCGATCTACTTCACCGATCCCGACGGCATCTCGCTCGAGATGGCGGCGTGGACACGGGAGCTCGGACCCGACGACGTCAGCCACACTCCGAGGACCGCCGTCGACGCCACTCGGTGACATCCGACCACGGAAAGCGTTCAAGTTCGGTCGGGAATGTGCCGACGTATTGACAACGTGAGCGACGGATGGCTGAATGGAACCGCAATGGAGAACACCGTGATCGACAAGGCAGAGGGCCCTCAGCGGGAGTCTGGCTCCGAGACCGACGGCCGAGTCCTCCGACGAAGTCGCAACATGGCCGCAGTGCGCGGCGCGATCGTCGAACTCCTCGCCGAGCGAGCGCACCTGAGCATCCCGATCGTCGCCAGGCGTGCCGGGGTCGCCAGTCGGAGCGTGTACCGCTACTACGGCGTGCTCGAAGAGGCGGTGCGTGACGCGGTCACGACGCGCCTCGAAGAAGAGATCCAGCGTGTCCCCGAGCCGTCACAGATCAATCCTCATCAGGACATCGACGTCAAGCTCGACCGGGTGAGCCGTGAACGCGTGCTCATGTGGTTCGAGGTCGCGCCGTTGCTCGGGCACCTCCCCGAGAACGTGGTCGAAGCGGCGATGCTTCGACTCGACTCGGCGGTGCTCACCGCGTTCGGTCCCGAACTCGACGCGCTCGACGAGTCGGTCCGGGCGTCGGCGGAGTCAGCGCTCGCCGTGCTCGTCCGGATGCGCACGATCAACACGCTCGCCGGGCGCTGCAATCGCGACCTCACCGAGACCACGGCGGCACTTCGTTTCGCCATGGAGCGGCTGCTCGCACCCACCGGTTGACGAGCGCAGCGCCTCGACTCAGATCGGGCGCGTGACGATCGACGCGAAGCACATCTCGTCGTCGGTGCCGTCGGACCACACGATGTACGCCGGTTCGAGCGTCGGGTCGCGGCGTGCCCGGTCCCACGAGCACTCGAGTCGCACGACGTCGTCGCGCTCGATCACGATCGTGTCGGTCGGTTCGTAGTTCAGCTGCCAGTCGAAGTCCCAGTCGGGAATGTCGAGCACCACGAGCTCCTCCGGTGTGCCCGGATTGAGGGTCATGCGGAAGCTGGCGCCGACTTCGTGTTCGTGCCCGAACACCGACACCAACTCGCCGCTCGCACCGGCGCGGAGGTCGCAGCTCGACTCGGAGTAGCCGTCGGTGAAGCCTGCGTAGTCGGCAGGCGTCTGGCCACACAGCGCGAGGATCCCGTCGGCGAGCACTCCGCCCGGGCCGTATTTCTCCCGCGCGAGCGCGATCGCCGCGTCGCGGTCGCACAGCGGGCCCGCCTCGTCGGATGAGCACGGCACCTCGGCGGGGCCGGTGTAGACCGTGATGTCGACGCGGTCGAGGTCGGCCCCTTCGTCTTCGGGTGTCCAGTCGAGGGCGAGGGTGGACTGATCGGCGGGCGCCTCGACGTCGAAGTGGTAGTGCGTCTGGATGACGAAGAAGTCGCCGTCGTCGAGGTGGAGGCCGCTGCCCTCGGGGTATCGCGAGGCTGCCTGGCCAGGAGCCCACGCGTAGATCAGGTCGGCGCTGGGCGCGGGGGAGAAGCCGAAGCAGGTCCAGCCGCCGCCGTTGCCGTCGGTGGCGTCGATCGCTTCGAGGGCCGCGCGGTCGTCGGCGCTGAGCAGGAAGCCGACCGCATGGTGGACGACCTGCTCCTGCTGCGGTTGGAAGTCCATGCCGGTGACGAAGCCGGGACCGTCGAACTCGGGGTCGTAGATCAGACAGCGATACTCGTCGTCCTGGCCGAGTTTGCCGTCGTACGCGCCCTGCGACAGCACGGCGACGTCGGGGTCGGTGAGTCGCACGGTCTGTCCGGATGCGGGTGCGATGACGTGATCTTCGGCGACGTCGAGTGGGGCTCCGGCCTCGTGCCAGTCGGCGAGCAGTGCGATCTGGTCGTCGGTGAGACTCCAATCGTGCTCGAACGCGACGCTCTCGTCGGAGGCGGGCCACGGCGGCATGAAGCCGGTGCGGGTGACGAACTCGATGCCGACCGACGCCTTGGCCACCACGCCGGCGGTGTCCATGATGACGTGCTGCGTGCCGGGGCCGTTGCCGGTGTGGCAGTTCGCGCAACTCGTGGTGATGATCGGTTCGATGTCGGCGGCGAAGGAGATGCCGTGCACGTCGGTGGCGACCGAGGTCGTGTCGGGCTCGGTGGTCGGCGTTGCCGTGGTCGTGGCGTCGGTCGCCGTGTCGCTGGTCGCGGTGTCGCTGGTCGCGGTGTCGCTGGTCGTCGTGTCTGCGGCTGGCGTCGACGTGGCTGCGATCTCGGCGTCGGCGGTGAGGTCGACCGCATCGCTCGTCGCCGCATCGTCGTCGCCACCGAGTGAACAGGCAGCGAGCACCGCGGCCGGGACGAGGCACGCCCCGAATGCGACCCAGCTGCGCCGCCACCACGACGGGGTGTCAGCGCGCGGAGCGGGCATCGGCGTGGGGTTCTCGGTGTGGTTCGTCATGAGTCTGGCGACAGTCTTGCCGGTCACGACCGGCGAGGCGTGGCGCAGCTCGATTCACGTCGCGTCGGGCCACGGGCCGGGCCGTTCGACGCCGAACCATTCGCCGAGCGCGTCGTCCCACTCGTGGCGTGCCACCGGTTGCTCGGTCTGAGTGCCGGCCCGACGGAACTTGAGCGTGTCGTGCGTGAGGGTCACCCGGTCGGTGCCGTTGCCGAGCAGGCGAGTGGCGAACGGTTTCGACCGCCAGTGCTTCGCCGGGTCGCGCTGCATCGATGAGGCGGCCGGGGCGAAGTCGTCGAAGCGGTGCGCCACGCGCTTGAACCGATAGCGGGCCTCGGGAATCCCGTCGACCACCTCGGCGAGCGTGGTGCCCTGCGGGCTCGGGATGAATTCGAAGTCGTTCGTGCCGCCGTCTTGCGGTCCCGATCGATTCAGCTCGAGGGGGCGAACGAAGGTGTCGCCGAAGCCGACGTCGACGAGCATCGGCGCCCCGACCTCGGCGTCTCCGTCGCTCTCACGGGGGGTGACCTCGAGTGCGAGGTGGTCGAGCACCTTGCTCGGGCCGTCGAGGAGCACCGCAGCGCCGATGAGCTTGACGTCGTATCCGAGCTCGTCGAGCAGCATCGAGCAGGCTCCGTTGAGTTCGAAGCACCATCCGCCGCGGCCACGCAGGATCTTGCCGACGGCCTCGTCGCGATCGTGTGGCACCCCGCCGGCGAACACGATGTCGAGGTTCTCGAACGGCACCGCCACGAGGTGGGCGTACTGCAGATCGCCGAGCGTCGCCGCATCGGCGGCCGCCGGGCGTTCGCGTCCGATTCGTTCGAGGTATGCGTCGACGTCGAACCCACCAGCCATCGCCTCCACGCTAGAGGCCTCGGCCGACATCTCGGAGAACTCGGCCGCCGGTACCGTGCCCACGTGCGCGTCGATCTCGCCATCAATCCGTTCGGCGCCGATGTGCGTCACATGGTCGACGTCGCCGTGCTGGCCGAGTCGCTGGGCGCCGACGCCGTCTGGCTGACCGACCACTTCAGCGGGTCGGTCGTGTCGAAACCGTGGTCGCGTGACCCGTTCGTGTGTCTGGGGGCCATGGCGGTGGCCACATCGCGCATCGGGCTCGGCATCCTGGTGGCGAACGTGGTCAATCGGCATCCGGCCCAACTCGCGTCCGCCGTCAACTCGCTGCAGTCGCTGGCGCCGGGGCGCGTTCTGCTCGGCGTCGGGTCGGGAGCTGCGCCAGGATCTCGGTTCGCCGTCGAGCACGACGCGATCGGCACCGTGCTCGCCGAGGCCGACGAGCGACGCCGTGTGCTCGTCGACTCGATCGGAGCGCTCCGGGCGATCTGGTCGGGAGCGCGATCGTTCGAGGTCCCCGGCGTCGGATTCGACGGCCTCGACGGCGTGGTGGACGGCTCGCCGTGCCCGCCGATCATCGTGGGGGCATCGGCCTGGGCGACGATCGCTGCGGCGGTGGAGGTGGCCGATGGCGTCAACATCCGCGCCACGGAGCGCACCGACGAGCTGCTTCGGCGCCTCGCCGAGGTGCGACCAGCGAGCTTCGAGGTCAGCGTGCTCGACTGGCTCCACGCCGACGATCTGGACATCGACGGGCTGGGTGCTGCCGGGTGCGATCGCCTGATCCTCGGTGTGTCGGCGCCCTTCGACCATGCCGCCATCGCGAGCCGATTCGCCGGCCTCCACGAACGGTCGTGACGGCGAACGTTGCTTGCCGCGGACCCGGACCGAGGGATGCGCCGGTTGCCGGAATCGCCGAGGGTGCCCGCGGTTTCGAGGCCCGGCAAATTACCCTGGCCGCCATGCGTTCACGTACTCACCGGATCCTGCCTGCCATCCTCGCCGGAGCACTGCTCGTGAGTGCGTGTGGCGGGGGATCCGACGACGCCTCGAACGACGAGCTCGCCCCCGAGGTCGAGCCCGCTCCGGAGGCCGAACCCGAGCCGGTGCCCGAGACCGCCGCTGAGCCCGAGCCCGAACCGGAACTCGAGCCCGAGCCCGAGCCGGAACTCGAGCCCGAGCCCGAGCCCGAACTCGAGCCGGAACCGGAGCCGGAAGCCGCCGGCGAGGTGATCGAGGCGACGTTGACCGAGTGGGAGATCGCGGCGCCGACCGAGTACGCAGCGGGCACGATCACGTTCAACGCCGTCAACAACGGCAGCTTCCCCCACGAGCTCGTGGTCATCGCCGGTGAGAGCTACGACTCGCTTCCGCTCGAAGAGGGCGGAACGGTCATCGAAGAGCAGTTGCCGACCGGCGCGCTCATCGGTCGCACGGCGCGAGTTGGGTCGCAGAGCAGTGCGGAGCTGGTCGTCGACCTCGCTCCCGGCAGCTACGTCCTCGTGTGCAATCTCGGCGGCGGCTCCAACAGCCACGCCGGAGCCGGGCAGCGTCTCGACATCACCGTCTCCTGACCGCGGCCTCGGCTCACGTGCCAAGTGGGCTAGCTTCGCCGCATGTTCGCAGGTCTGTTCGACGAGTTCTTCGGGGTGCCGACGCATCCGTTCGCGGTGCACGCACCGATCGTGCTGCTTCCCATCGCAGCGGTGGTGGCGGTGGTGTTCGCACTCCGATCCGACTGGCGCGAGCGAGCGTCGTGGGGGATGACCGCCGGCGTGTTCGCGCTCGCAGCGATGTTGTTCGTCGCCAAGGAGTCGGGGGAGGCGGCGCAGAACGCGCAGAACGTGTTCGGCAACGTCGACCGCCACTCGGAGCTCGGCGAGCAGACGTTCGTGATCACGTTGGTCTGGCTGGTGGTGACCGCCGGCCTGTTCGTGCGCGATCGGCAGATTCGTTCGGCTCCTGCCACGTCGCTGTCGGCTGGCGCAGTGACACCGAGCAAGGACCCGGTGGCGCTCGGCCTCAGCATCCTCGCCGCAGTGATCGCCATCGCGGCGACGATCTGGCTCATCCGCACCGGTCATGCCGGCGCCGAAAGTCGCTGGAAGCTCGGCTGAGATTCGAACCTGGTTATTTCCATCCCGGATGGAAATCACCAGGTTGGTCGAGCGACGAGCTCACTCGACGAAGCGAGCGGCGGTGCTGGGTGGCTCGGGCCTCAGGTGACGACGACGGTGGTGCCGACGGGGGCGAAGCCCCAGAGGAACTGTGCGTCGGTGTTGTGCTGACGCTGGCAGCCACCCGACAGACGAGTGCCGAGTTCCTCGGTGGTCTGGTACACCTCGCCGGTCGACACCTTCGTGGGGATGCCGTGGAACCCGATGTTGCCGCGTTCGGTCTTCTGGTACCGGATCATCAGCGGCAGGTAGGCCTTGCCGTTCCAGGCGGTCGAGACCTCGCTGCGGCTGTACACGGTGTGCGTGCCGGGCCGCTCGTTGGTGTAGGTGCTGCCCGACACGAGCCACGATCGGATGATGCGCTCTTCGCCGTCGACGGCCCACACCCGCTGGCCGGCACGGTCGTACACGACGCGGTATCCGGAGCCGGAGTTCTCGGGAAGCGGCGGCGCGTCGTCGCCGGCCGAGGCGACCGGTGAGAGTTCGACACCCCACAAGTCGACGGCGCCGGGTTCGGGCGCCGGGGTGCGGGTGACGAGGGATTCTTCGTCGGGCCAGATGTCGAGCGACACGGCGCTCTCGCGTCCGACCACGCCGTCGACGAACAGGTCTTCGGCGAGTTGGTACGCCTGCACGGCGTCGAAGGTCGACTGCGCGAACTCTCCGTCGGCGGTCCCGTCGAAGAAGCCGGCGTCGGCCAAGGCGTTCTGCAAGCAGACGACGCCGTCTCCCGACGCTCCGAGGCGGAGCGAGAGTGCTCCGATCGTGCAACCGCCGTCGGCGCGCGACGCGGTACCTTCCTCGCCTTCGGGATCGGGGTCGGTGATGCCGGCGAGTTCGACGTCGATCATCTCGACGAACGCCTCGTCGTTGTTCTCGGTCGCGGAGATGATCTCGGAGGCAGCGTCGAGGTCGGCAGCGGCTTCGGCGCCGGCTGCGGGAGTGTCGTTGATGAGCAGTGACTCGTCGGAGCCGTCGCTGCCACCGGTGACGACGATGCCGATCGCTGCGGCGCCGAGGATCGCGATCGAACCGACGCCGAGCGCGAACTCGCGCCTGCGTTGTTCGACCGGCTTGTCGAATCGAGGGGCGGGGCGGTCGGCGGGAGGAGCCGGCGGAGCGGTGGTGAGCACGGCGCCGTCTCCCTCGTTCCAGTCGTCACGCATGTTGGGTGATCCTAACGAATCGAGGTGGTGGGCGACCGCGCGCGTCGGTGAATGTTTCGTTTCGGCGCGTCACACCACGCCTGGCCAGGTCACGCCATGTGTCGCCAAGTCACGCCAGGTCACGGTGCCTCGCCCGCCCGGTCGGCGGATGACGGTCCAGTCGTCGGAGCGTGCCGAACGCCCGGCATGGGTCGAGAGGTCCCCCCGACTAAATTGACCCCCATGCCGAAGGGTTCGAAGGTGCCGCACCACGAGAAGATGAGTCGGCCGGGTCTCCCCCGTCTGACCACACCGATGGTCCGCGACGGCGGTGAACTCCGACCCGCGACTTGGGACGAAGCGCTCGACCGTGCGGCAGCGGGCCTCGGCGCGGCGCGCACCCGGATCGCCGACGGCACCAATCCGAATGCGTTCGGCATGTTCTCGTGCTCGAAGGCCACCAACGAGGTGAACTACCTCGCGCAGAAGTTCTCCCGCATGGTGATGGGGTCGAACAACATCGACTCCTGCAACCGGACTTGACACGCTCCCAGCGTCGTCGGTCTGGCGACAGTGTTCGGAGCAGGCGGGGGAACCGTCTCGTATGAGGAGATCGAGGAGGCCGACGTGATCGTCCTCTGGGGATCGAACGCGCGCGAGGCGCATCCGATCTTCTTCCACCATCTCCTCACAGGAGTCAAGAATGGCGCCTCGATGTACTGCGTCGACCCGCGCCGCACCTCGTCGTCGAAGTTCGCCGACCTGTGGCTCGGCCTCGACGTGGGTACCGACATCGCCCTCGCCAACGGCATCGCCCGCGAGATCATCCACGCCGGGTTGACGAACGAGGAGTTCATCGCGCACTCGACGCAGGGCTACGAGGAGTTCGCCGCATCGGTCGAGCCGTACACGCTCGACGTCGCTGCCGAGATCACCGGCGTGCCGGCCGACGCGATCCGCGAGCTGGCGCACGCCTACGCCACCGGCGACAAGTCGCAGATTCTCTGGACGCTCGGCATCACCGAGCATCACAACGCCGTCGACAACGTGTTGTCGCTGTGCAACCTGGCGTTGCTCACCGGCCACGTCGGACGGTGGGGATCGGGCCTCGTTCCGCTCCGCGGGCAGAACAACGTGCAGGGCGGCGGCGACATGGGCGCGCTGCCCGACAAGTTGCCGGGCTTCCAGAGCGTCGACGACGACGCCGAACGCGCCAAGTTCGAGGCGGTCTACGGCACGTCGCTCAACCCGACACCGGGTCTCCACCTGACGCTGATGTTCGAAGCGATGGAGCGCGGCGAGATGACCGCGGCGTACGTGGTCGGCGAGAACCCCGCCGATTCCGAAGCCGACATCCAGCACGCTCGGAAACTGCTCGGCGGCCTCGACTGCCTCGTGGTGCAAGACATCTTCATGACCCGCACCGCCGAACTCGCCGACGTCGTGTTCCCGGCCTCGGTCGCGTGGGCGGAGTCCGACGGAACGGTCACGTCGTCGGAGCGGCGGGTCCAGCGGGTGCGCGGCGCCGTCGTTCCTCCGGGTGAGGCGCGCCACGACGTCGACATCATGGTGGCGCTCGCCGATCGGCTCGGCGTCGACCTCGGCACGAGCGAGCCCGAAGCGCTCTGGGACGAGCTCCGTTCGCTGTCGCCATTGCACGCCGGCATGTCGTACGACCGACTCGAGTCCGAAGGCGGCTTGCAGTGGCCCTGCCCGACCGATGATCACCCGGGCTCGCCGTTCCTCCACGGATGGTTGTGGGAGCACGACCTCGGCGGACGCGAGCCGGCTCCGTTCTCGGTCGTCGAGCACGAAGGCCCGAAAGAGCAGTTGACCGCCGAGTTTCCACTCCGCCTCACCACGGGTCGTTCGCTCGACTCGTACAACACCGGGGTGCAGTCGGGCGGCTTCACGTCACCGATCCGGTACGGCGAGGCGCTGGACCTCAACCCGGCCGATGCGGCGGCCGCCGGCGTCGTCGACGGTGAAGTCGTCAAGGTGTCGTCGCCACGCGGCGCGATCGAGATGGCGATCCGGATCCAGCCCGACATTCCCGAAGGGCTCACCTTCACGACGTTCCACTTTCCCGAACTCGTCGACGTCAACGTGTTGACCAACGACGCATGGGACCGGCGCTCGGGCACGTCGGAGTTCAAGGCGGCCTCGATCCGCATCGACAAACTGCCCGCCGAAGGAGTGCGTTGATGGCCGACCTCAAGCTCACGGTCGACCATTCGACCGACGCAGAGCGAGGGGCGGTCGATGCGGTGCTCACCGCCGACGATCACGCGGTGGTTCGGGTGACCGAACGCCTGGTACGAGGCGGCATGGCGCGTCGCAAGGCTCGGCGACACCTTCTGCTGCCAGGCCTGCACGCGCTCCAAGCCGAAGTCGGCTGGATCAGCCCGGGAGGTCTGAACTACCTGTGTGACGTGCTGCAGGTGCCTCCCGCCGAGGGGTACGGCGTCGCCACGTTCTACGACATGTTTCGCACCGACGACCCGGGCCACACCGACTCGGTGCATCACGTGTGCATCGACACGGCGTGTCACATCGCCGGCGCCGAGCAGTTCGCACAGCAGCTCGAGGCCGAGGGCAAGCAGGTGCACCGGGGCCCCTGTCTGGGACAGTGCGAGCGAGCACCGGCCCGGTTCGTGCAGGGCCGAGGCGAACCCGATCACGTGCCGGCCGACACCAGCGGCCAGCCCGCCGCGCCACACCGCGCGAGCGTCCGACGTCTGCTGAAGCGGGTCGGTGTGGTCGACCCGACGTCGTTGGCGTCGTACCGCGAACACGGCGGCTACGCGGCCCTCGCCCGCGCGATCGACATCGGTCCCGACGCGATGATCGACGAGATCCGCGCCGCCGGACTCACCGGTCGCGGCGGCGCGGCGTTCCCCACGGCGATCAAGTGGCGCGGCGTCGCCGACGAGCACGGCCGCTCGAAGCACGTCATCGCGAACGCCGACGAGTCGGAGCCCGGAACGTTCAAGGACCGTGTGGTGATGGAGAACGACCCGTTCTCGGTCATCGAAGGGCTCACGCTGGCCGGGCTCACCGTCGGGGCCGAGCACGGTTGGATCTACATCCGTGGCGAGTACCCGTTGGCGACCCGACGCCTGCGCCACGCGATCGACGAGGCCAGGTCTGCCGGGCTGCTCGGTGGCGACGTGCTCGGAAGCGGTCAGGCGTTCGACATCGAACTGCGGCGCGGGGCAGGCGCGTACATCTGCGGCGAGGAGACGGCCCTGATCGAGTCGATCGAAGGGTTCCGTGGCGAGCCGCGCAACAAGCCACCCTTCCCGTCGACGCACGGACTGTTCGGCGAACCGACCGCCGTCAACAACCCCGAGACCCTCCTCAGTGCGATGTACATCGCCGAGCACGGACCCGACACGTTCCGGCTCGAGGGGACCGAGAAGTCGCCGGGCACCCGACTGTTCTGTCTGTCCGGCCACGTCGCCGCCCCGGGCGTGTACGAAGTCGCGATGGGCACCACGCTGGGCGACCTGATCGAACTCGCCGGCGGTGCCACCGGAACCACCCGCGCGATCTTGATGGGTGGTGCTGCGGGGACCTTCGTCGGCGCTGATCAACTCGACATGCCGCTCACCCACGAAGACACACGCGAGCGCGGCACCACGCTCGGTTCGGGCGTGGTGACGCTGTTCGACGACTCGGTCGACTTCATGTCGCTCGTGCTCCGCATCGCCGAGTTCTTCCGCGGTGAGTCGTGCGGTCAATGCGTGCCCTGTCGGGTCGGTGTCGTCCGACAGCACGAGGTGCTCGTCGAACTCCGCGATTCGGGTGCGGCGCTGCGTCCCGAGCGACACGAACTCGTCGACGACATCGCCCGAGCCATGGCCGATGCCTCGATCTGCGGGCTCGGTCACACCGCGGCCGGCGCGGTGCAGTCGGCGATCCGCCTCGGCCTCATCGGAGGAACACCATGACCACCGACTGGAGCAGCCTCGACCCCGCGCTCGCCGACACCACGGTGAGCGTCACCATCGACGGCGCCAGCGTCACCGTGCCGGCTGGTGACACGATCCTCGACGCGTGCACGGCGCACGGCGTCGACACCCCGACGATCTGTTACGCCGAGAACCTCACGCCGGTCAACGCCTGCCGGGTGTGCGTGGTCGAGGTCGAAGGGAACCGGACCCTCGTTCCCGCGTGTTCGCGACCGGCCGAAGACGGCATGGAGATCCAGACCGACTCCGAACGGGTCCGGCACTCGCGCAAGATGGTGCTCGAGTTCCTCGGCACGACCAACGATCTCAGTGAAGCGCCCGCCATCAACGCGATGTCGGAGCGCTACGACGCCGACATCACGCGCTATGCGACCGATCACGCTCGATTCGACCAGGACGTCAAGATCGACGACGACCTCTACATCCGTGACTACGACAAGTGCGTGCTCTGCTACAAGTGCGTCGACGCGTGCGGCGAGGAAGCGCAGTTCACGTTCGCCATCGCCATGTCGGGGCGCGGGTTCGACAACCGGATCTCGACGGAGTTCGACGTGACGCTGCCCGACTCGGCGTGCGTCTACTGCGGCAACTGCATCGGGGTGTGCCCCACCAACGCGCTGCAGTTCAAGACCGAGTTCGATCTCCGACGCGCGGGGGAGTGGCGAGAAGACGAACAGACCGTGACCCGCACCGTGTGCTCGTACTGCGGGGTCGGTTGCAACCTCGAACTGCACGTCCAAGACAACGAGATCGTCAAGGTCACCAGCCCGGCCGATCACTCGGTCACCCACGGACATCTGTGCGTGAAGGGTCGCTTCGGCTGGAAGTACGTATCGGCGACCTGACGATCGACGCGGTGACCGACTCGCCGGACGCTTTGTCTCAGAGACAAACCGTCCGGGCGTCGGATCTGGCGACCGGAATCGAGCTGGCTCAGCGGTCGCCGATTCGGGGGCGCTCCAAAAAGTGGGCGAGACTGACGGCGATGGATTTCGACCTGCCACCCGACGATCATCCCGCCCGACTCGCCGTCCGCGAGTGGATCGCAGCGAACCCGAACCCGACGGGTCGCACGATCGCCGACGCCGGCTACGTCGTGCCGCACTGGCCCGAACCGTGGGGGCTCGCTGCCGGGCCGATCGAGCAACTCGTCATCGACGACGAACTCTCGAAGGCCGGAATCTCGCGGCCGAGCAACGCCATCGGCATCGGGTGGGCCGCCCCGACGATCCTGCTCGCCGGTACGCCCGAGCAGCACGCTCGCTACCTCCCGAAGATCTTCAGCGGTGAAGAGATCTGGTGCCAACTGTTCTCCGAACCCGATGCCGGCTCCGACCTGGCAAACCTGGCCACACGGGCGGTTCGTGACGGCGACGAGTACGTGATCAACGGGTCGAAGATCTGGTCGAGCGGCGCTCACCACTCGCAGTTCGGCATCTTGATCGCGCGCACCGATCCCGATCAGCCGAAGCACAAGGGCATCTCGTACTTCATCATGCCGATGGATGCCGAGGGGCTCGCGATGAGCCCGATCGTCGACATGACGACGGCGCACTCGTTCAACCAGGTGTTCTTCGACAACGTCCGCATCCCTGCCGAGAACCTGGTCGGTGACGAGGGAGACGGTTGGCGACTCGCGAAGGTGACGCTCTCGAACGAGCGCGTGTCGTTGTCGTCGGCCGGATCGATGTGGGGCGTGGGCCCCTCGGCCGAGCATCTGCTCGGTCTCATCCGAGACGGCGGCGGCATCGACGACCCGGTGCTCCGCGACGAAGCGGCCTCGGTGTACATCGAGGCCGAGTTGCTGCGGCTCAACAGGTTCCGCAGCCTCAGCGCCACGCTCCAGGGCAAGACCCCGGGGCCCGAAGCCTCGATCCAGAAGATCATGGCCGACGATCACGGCCAACGTGTGCTCGCCTTGGCGAAAGCGGTCGCCGGAGCCACCGGCATGCTCACCGGTTCGGGTCCCGCCGGTGTGGTGCCGTCGTCGATGCAGGGTGCGCCGACCGAGAACAACTTCTCGGCGAGCGATTCTCCGTTCCCCGACGTCGATCCGATCTGGCACTACGGCTTCCTGTTCTCGCCGGCGCTGACCCTCGGTGGCGGCACGTTCGCCGTGCAACGCAACATCGTCGCCGAGCACGTGCTCGGCCTGCCTCGAGAGCCGAACGTCGAGCGCGGCTTGAGTTGGTCGGAGGCGCGTAAGTTGGCGGTCTGACCAGCACGTCGTCACAACGTCGGCGCAGCAGTCGAGCGCCGAGCCGAGTCGCGTGACGGCCGAATGGGCAGACGGTGGTCACAACGGCGGCGACGGGAGACGGGTTCGTTACCCTCGCGCGTGATGGTTGCGGAGCGGGTGGCGTCCCCGAGACGTTCGGCGTCTGGCCGACGGGGAGGAGCGGCACGAGCGCGCGCTGCGCTCGTCGCCGGACTCGTGTTCGCGAGCGTCGGAGTCGCCGCCCACACCAACCCGACGATCGAAGCTGCCGGGATCGTCTTCGTCGTCGACTCGACCGCCGATGACGTCGACGCGGCGCCAGGCGATGGCATCTGTGACACCGGAACCGGTGGGGCGACGCCGGTGTGCACCTTGCGTGCGGCGCTCGACGAGGCCGACGCCCGGCCCGGGCACGACACGATCGAGTTCGCGATCCCCGGGCCTGGCCCGCACCGTCTCGACCCGGCGTCGATGTATCCGCGCATCGACGACCCGGCAGGGGTGACCATCGACGGGTACAGCCAGCCGGGCGCATCGCCCAACACGCTTGCCACGGGCACCGACGCCGTGCTCATGATCGAGATACGCGGCCGAGGGCCCGATGCGATCGACGGGTTCGACATCCGATCGGCGAACAACGTCATCACCGGCGTCTCGATGTTCGACTTCGTCCGCCACATCCGCATTTTCGGTTCGGCGGCGCACGACAACCGGGTCGTCGGCAACTTCCTCGGCACCGACGCGTCGGCGACGTTCGGTCAGGTCGCCCGCCAGACCAACGCCAACGCCGTGCACATCGAGCGCGGCGCCTCGGCGAACCGCATCGGGATGCCCGGCGCTGCCAACCGCAACCTGTTCGCCGGCAACGCCGACAAGGGCGTCGCCATGTTCGACTCGGGTACGCAGTTCAACCTCGTGCAGAACAACCTCTTCGGGCTCACCCCCGACGGATCGGCTCGCCTGACCAACTGGGGTCACGGCATCGACATCAACTTCAACGCCAGCTACAACGTGGTCGGCGGCTGGAACCCCGGCGAAGGCAACGTGGTCGCCGGCAGCGAACTCTCCGGCATCGAGATCTCGCACAACGTGGGCACCGGGGTCACGACCGGCAACCAGGTCGTCAACAACCTGATCGGCACCGTGCCCGACGGTTCGGCGGCACCGATCTATGCCGGCAACCGCGAGTTCGGGATCAACTTCGAAGGCAAGCCGCGCTGTGCCGATTCGTGCCCGGTCGACATCTCGGGCAACCTCGCTGCCGGCAATGTCGTCGTCGGCTCGAACGCCGACGTCATGTTCTGGAAGGGTGCGAACGACAACCTCGTCGTCGACAACATCATCGGTGTCCTCGCCGACGGGTCGCCTGCCGAGTCGTCGGCCGCCACCACGTGGGGCGTGCTGATCCAGGCCGGAGCGTTCGACAATCGGGTCGAACGCAACACGATCGCCGGCGTGCCGCGCGGCGTCATGATCAAACCCGACAACGACTTCCCGAGCGAGTGTCTCGCGAGCGACGTCGTGTGCCCCGAGGACGCGAGCTTCCCCACGTACGGCAACACACTCAGCCGCAACTCGATCCGCGACATCGGACCGGGCCTCGGCATCGACCTCAGCGCCGGCGGTTTCAGCTCGGGTCCCGACGATCCGCCCACTGCCGACGTGCAGGGCGGCATCGCGATCCCGGTGGTCACCGAGGTGACGACCGACGCACTCACGGCCACGACGTGTGCCGGGTGCACGGTCGAGGTGTTCGTCACGCCGACGCCGGCGTGCACCGGCTGTTTCGAGGCATACGGTCGAGGCGAGCGGTGGGTCGCCGACGGAACCGCCGATGCTGCCGGCGACGTGACCGTCACGTTCCGGTCCGACCCCGTCGACGCGTACGTGGTCCTCGCCGGATCGCAGGTCGCCATCCACACGACCGATGCCGCCGGCAACACCTCCGAACACTCGCTGCGCCACACCGTGACCGCCGGGCTGATCGCCCCACCGGCCAGCCCGACCACGACCATCTCGCCGGGCTCGTCGACGTCGATGGTGTCGCTGCCGCCGACCACCATGGCCCCGACCACGACCACCACCACCCTCGTGTCGGCGTCGATGTTCATGATTCGTGGACCTGCCTCGGCCGACGTACGGGCGGTGCGCTGCACGCTCGACGGTACGTGCTGACCTGGGCCGATGATCGCCTGATCGAGCCGATAGCGGCCTCCGTCAAGAGTTGGTCAAGCACGTAGCGTGACCCGTGAACACTGTGCGTCGCTGAGTACGCTTCGCGCATGGGCGGAGGGAGAGTGGCACAGCGCGCTCGACCGACCGTTGCGCGCTTCGTCGTGGCGCTGCTGGCGTCGATGTCGATGGCCTCGCTCGCGATCGTCGTGGTGTCGGAACCCTTCGCACTCGCGGTGGGCGCCACCTTCACGGTGAACTCCACCTCCGACGCATCCGACTCCAACCCGGGCAACGGGGTGTGCAGCACCGGTGGCGCGTCCCCCGTGTGCACGTTGCGAGCCGCGATGGTCGAAGCGAACGCGAACCCCGGACACGACACCATCGAGTTCGACATCCCCGGCTCGTCCAGCCAGGTGCACACGATCCAGCTCGCATCGGCACTGCCGTACATCACCGGTGATGGCGTCACCATCGACGGCTACACGCAGCCGTACTCGTCGCCGAACACCGACCCGTACGCGTCCAACGCCGACATCCGCATCGAAGTACGAGGCGTCGCCCGCCAACCGAGTGTCGGCCTCGATTTCCGTTCGAGTGACAACACGATCCGCGGCCTCGCCCTCTACGACTTCCACAACTCGATTCGGTTCTGGGCCGGCTCGGCGAGTGTCACCGCCGACCGCAACCTCATCGTCGGCAACTTCATCGGCACCAACGCGGCGGGCACGTTCGTCGCCTCGCAGTCGACGACGTCGGGCGACGGAGTCCACATTCAGCAAGGGTCGGCCGCGAACCGGATCGGGGCGCCCGGCAACGCGAACCGCAACGTCATCTCCGGTTCGTCGGGACGTGGTGTCGGTGTGTTCAACCCGGCATCCGACGACAACATCATCGAGAACAACATCGTCGGGCTGAACCCGTCGGGCACCGCGGCGCTGAAGAACCACACGCACGGCATCGACTTGAACTACGGCGCGAGCAGCAACATCATCCGCAACAACGTCATCTCGGGCAACGGCGGTTCGGGTGTCGAGATCTCGCACGATGCGCTCGGTCACGAGGCACACGGTGGCGCTGGTGACACCGAACTGAACGTCGTCGCCGGCAATCTGATCGGCACCGATCCGACCGGCACGATCGCCACCTCGGAACACGGCAACGGCGAGTACGGGGTCGGCCTCGAAGGTCGCGGCCTGTGCGCCACGTTCTGCCCTCCCGACAGCAACGACAACGAGGTGGTCGACAACGTCATCGTCGGCAGCGAGGTCGGCGTCAAGATCTGGCGCGGCTCGCACTCGAACGTCGTGCGCGACAACCACATCGGCGTCCTCGCCGACGGCACGACCGGGTCGACGGCACACACGGAGTGGGGCGTGCTGATCGAAGTCGGTTCGATCGACAACCTCGTCGAAGACAACCGCATCGCTCGGGTCGACACGGGAATCGGCGTACGGCCGAACAGCCAGAATCCGGGCGACGGGATCTACCCCGTGTTCGGCAACACGCTGCGCGGGAACTCGATCGAGTTCGTCGGTCCCGGCCTCGGGGTCGACCTGTCTCCCGACGGGACGCCGACGAACTTCCCCAACGCGCTGCTCGTACAGCACGGTGTGAGCTACGGCGTGATCACCTCGGCCACGACCGACGGGGTGTCGGTCACCGCCTGCGCCGGATGCACCGTCGAACTCTTCGAGACGGCGACGGCGGCAACCGCGTACGGCCTCGGGCGGCGCTCGCTCGGCACGTCGACGGCCACCGGTGGCACGGCCACGTTCGTGTTCCGCGACGACGTCGGCGACCCGTACGTGGTGACCGACGGCGAGTACGTCAGCGCGCTCGTCACCGACCCGAACGGCAGCACCTCGGAGTTCTCACTGCGGCGATCGGTCACGCCCGGAGCCATCGGACCACCGAGCACGACGACGACCACCACCACGACGACCACCACCACGACGAGCACCACGACCACGAGCGTGCCGCCGACCACCACCACGACGAGCACCGTTCCGCCGACCACCACCACCACGACGACCACCAGCACGACGACGACCACCGTGGCGCCGACCAGCACGACCACGACGACGGCACCGGTGGTCACGAGTCCGGCCCCGACGACGAGTGTCCCGGCGGCGCCACCGTCGACGCTCGACGGTCTCGCATCGGTGCGGCATCGACCGACGAAGCCCGAGCGATGCTCGATCAGCGCGGCGTGCTGAGCCGTCGGCGCTACGTTGTCGCCCGTGACTGAGCACGGGGCAGCGGCGGCATTCGGTATCGACATCGGCGGATCGGGCATGAAAGCCGCCGTCGTCGACATCACGACCGGTGAACTGCTCACCGATCGATTCCGGATCGACACACCGAAACCGGCGACCCCCGACGCGATGGCCGACGTCGTCGTGCGGCTCGCCGCCCACCATGGATGGACCGGGAGCGTCGGCTGTGCGTTCCCCGCCGTCGTTCGCAACGGCGTCGTCGGCTCCGCCGCCAACATCGACGAGTCGTGGCTCGACGTCGACGCCGATCAGGTCTTCACCGACGCGCTCGCCGCCGACGTCCACATGATCAACGACGCCGACGCCGCCGGCCTCGCCGAGATGCGCTTCGGCGCCGGTCGGGAGCGCGCCGGTGTCGTGATGGTGCTGACGTTCGGCACCGGTATCGGGTCAGGCCTGTTCGTCGACGGCATGCTGGTTCCCAACACCGAACTCGGGCACCTCGAACTCGACGGCTACGACGCCGAGGTGCGCGCCGCGGCGAGCGCGAGAGAACGCGACGACCTCTCGTGGAAGAAGTGGGCGGCGCGGGTCGAGCGCTACCTGCAGCACGTCGAAGCGCTGTTCTCGCCCAACCTCTTCATCGTCGGCGGCGGAGCCAGCAAGCGGGCCGACAAGTGGCTCCCGGAGATCTCGATCGCCACCGAGATCGTCCCGGCCGCGATGCAGAACAACGCCGGCATCGTCGGCGCAGCGCTCATCGCACCGAAGTAGCCGGGCCGCTTGTTTCTTTTCGTCCCGGTCCAAGGGAAACAAGCGGATGTTTCTTTTCGTCCCGGTCCAAGGGAAACAAGCGGAGCTCTGCGCCGTGCGTCCCGCGGCTCGGTGTCACCCGTCGGTCGATGACCTGGAGCCCGAACGTCGCGCCCGAATCCGGCCGAGCACCGTGCGACTCTCCTGGATGACGCCGGCGCTCGACGCGCGGATCTCGTTGACCTCGGCGCCGATCAGGAGCACGACGCACACCGCCCACAACCACGTGAGACCGAGCAGCAATGCGCCCGCTGCGCCGAGCACTTCGTTGCCGTCCCCGCCGATCAGGCGGACGTACCAGCCGAAGGCGAGCGAGAGCACCAGCCAGCCCACCGCGGCGACGAGCGCACCGGGCAGGTCGTAGCGCCACGGCGTGTGGTGGTTGGGACCGATGTGGAAGATGGTGGCCGCCCACATCACCAGCACGACGAACGCGCCGAGGAGCCGGATGATCGTGGGGATGCCGATTGCGCCACCCACTGCCCAGAGCGCCGTCGACACGGCGACGGCGAACAACGTGCCGATCGCCAGACCGACGGCGAGGAGCCGAGTGTGCGCGAAGTTGCGGCCCGACTCGACGTCGCACACCCGGTCGAGGCCACGGATCAGACCGGCGAAACCGCGCGACAGCGTGAAGATCGACGTCGCGATCGACACGCTCAACACACCGGGCTGGTTGCGACTGAACAGATCGTTGACGGAGTCCTTGAGCGTTTCGGCCTCGCTGGTGAACACCCGGTCGATGAACTCGAGCGACGCTCGCTGCAGTTCGTCGGCGAGTCCGTCGCCGAGCAGCGACACCGACGACAGTGCGGCGAGCAGCGCCGCGGGGAGGCTCAACAAGAGCCAGAACGCGACGCTCGCCGCCTGGTCGAACAATTCGTCGTCACGGATCTCGCGCACCAGTCGGAGGTCGAGCATCCTGTCGAGCCACTGTCGCATCACCGTCGAGTGTGGCGTGGCGAGGGCGAGTTTCCGAGTCCCTCGGCCCAGAGTTCAGACGAGGTAGTGGCGCACCGACAGTCGTTCCGCCGAGTCGTCGTCGGGCACGGGCAGCTGTGCCACCACCCGCAGACTCGGCCACTCGACCGGAGCGAGCTGCTGATACTCGAACGTGAGCTCGCCGGCAGCCGGGTGCTGGAAGCGGCGGAGCCGGGTCTCGAAACCCGACACATCGTGCTCGGGCCACCAGGCCGCGAACTCTGCGCTCTCCTCGCACAGCAGATCGATCAACTCGGTCATCGCAGCGTCGTGGCGGATGGCGGAGGTCGCCGAGCGGAACTCGGCGAGGGCCTGTCGGGCGTGGATGTCCCAGTCGATGATGAGCTCGCGTGTTGCCGGGTCGGCGAACAGCACCCACAGCAGGTTGCGTCGAGGCGGCTCCAGTTCGACGATGCGTGGGTAGAGGCGCTCCTGGGCCGTGTTCCAGGCGACGAACTCCCAGCGCGGGCCGAGGACGTATGCCGGGGCGGGCATCAGCGAGTCGAGCAGCCGGGTCAGGGCGCTCGGTGCCTCAGCCGGAGCGTCGACGTCGGCGGTGCCGGGGTCGGTGAGCGCGAGCAGGTGGTCTTGACCTGCTTCGTCGAGTCGGAGGGCTCGACCGATCGCGAGCAGCACGTCGTCGGAGGCGTTGATCCGTCGACCCTGTTCGAGCCACGTGTACCACGTGACCGACACGCCGGCGAGCAGCGCGACCTCTTCGCGCCGCAGGCCCGGCGTTCGGCGGCCGCGTCCGACGGGCAGGCCGACCTGTTCGGGGCGGATCGCTTCGCGCCGGGCGCGCAGGAACGCGGCGAGCTCTCTCCGATGGTCAGCACCCCCACTCACGGGCACCAGTCAAACAGACGGGGGAGCGATCCGGAGTGGCGAGCCTGGTGCTCAGGATTCCCCGGTCGGCCGGCAGGGCTGACCCTTGAGCGAATCGCACGCCGGGTAGGTCTCGGGAGCGTCGACGCCGGGAACCACGGGCAGGACGAGCCGCGACGGGAAGTCCGGCCCGACGCCGATCTCCACCCGCTCGCCGCCGCTGATCGTGTCGAACACCCAGGTGGCCCGATTGCCGCCCGGCGCGTCGACCATCAGCTGGATCTGCGAGCCCGCTCGGAAGGTGTGCGCGAACGGCAGGATCTCGACGCGGGCGAGCGAGAACGCTGGGTCGTCGCCGTCGGGATCCGGGAGCGGCGCGAGGTCGGCCTCGAGATACGAGCGGACCGGGCGGAGCTCGCTCGACTCGTCGTCGAGCAGCGCCCGGTGGCTCGCGCGTAGCCAGCCCGATTGGACCATCACCTCGTTGCCATCGGGACGGATCTCGGTGAGCGTGACCTCCAGGTCGGTGTCGCCCAGGTTGCTGCTCACCCACAGGTCGGCCGATGCGGAGCCGATCATCACGAGGGTGTCGGCGAGCGGCGCGCTCACGAAGTCGGCGAACGTGCCGGGGGCGGGCTCCTGCCAGTCCCAGACCACGTCGGTGCGCCACAGGTCGGAGGAGTTGCCGTCCCAGAACGTGGCGGGCACGCCATCGGGGAGCGCGAGGTACTCGATGCTCCCATCGGTGGTCTCGGGCTGTTCGAGCAGATTGCCGTCGAGGCCGAGGTGGAACGGTGTCGCCACGGTGCCCGGAATCGGCCACTCGTCGAAGCCGGCGGTGTAGCGAGCGAGCGGTGTCAGCGGTGGCGCCCCGTCGGACGCACCCTGTTCGAACAGGATCTCGATCGAGGGCTCGGCTTCGAAGGCGGCGAGCGCGTCGGCGTACTCCATTCCGGCGAACCGGTCGGTCGGCAACACGAAGTCGCTCGTGCCGAAGATGCCCTCGGCGAGGATGGGGGCGACGAGTCGGGTCGTGGTGAGGTCGGGCGTGCGCTCGGCCACGTACAGCTCGAGGAACTCGATCAACCGCGGGAACACCGCGGGGCTGATCGACTCGGTGTGGAGCCCGTTGAGCAGCGAGACGTAGAGCTGGTCGGTGCCGGTGAACTCGGGGATCATCGTCGGGAATCGTCCGCCGGTCTGTTCGTCTTGCCAGGCGCCCGACATGAAGGTCGGGACCTCGATCTGATCGACGAACGTGCGCGGCGCGATCTCGTCGCCGAGTTCGGTCGTGTAGTACGGCGTGTCCATGATCTCGGCGACGACGTCGGGATTCTGGAGTCGCTCCGACTGGTTGGCGGCACACACCTCGTCGCCGGCGAGGATCTGGTCGGTGACCCAGCCCTGCCCCTCGTCGGTCAACTCGCCGGACGGGTCGATCGCGGGGCGGCCGTCGTCGAGGCGGTCCTGGGTCCACTCGACGGCGAAGCCGGTGTTGAGGATGCCGCCGGGGTAGAGGTTCCCCTGATAGCTGTCGTCGAGCACCGAAAGCGGCGTGATCGCAGCGAGGCTCGGCGGTTGCGTCTGAGCGACGAAGAGTTGGCTGATGCCGGGGTACGAGATGCCGACCATGCCGGCCCGGTTGTTCAGCGCCCACGGCTGTGCGGCGACCGCTTCGATCACGTCGTAGCCGTCGGTGCTCTGCGTGTACTCGAAGAATCGGAACGAACCGCCGCTGCAGCCGCTGCCGCGCATGTTGACCGCAACGTAGGCGTAGCCGAGCGGCGGGAACAGATCCTTGAAGCCGCCTCCGTTCGGGTTGCTCACCGAGTAGCCGGAGTACTCGACGACCGTCGGGTACGGCCCGTCCTCGGCGGGGCCGGGCAAGACGACGTTGACGCTGAGCAGCGTGCCGTCGCGGGTCTCGAGGTAGCCGAAACCTGGTGCGGGCAGTCGTTGCTCGGCGTAGAACGCGGGGTCGGGATGCTCGTCGCGAGCGAGGACGTCGATCGGTTCGGTGACGCCGTCGTCGGTACGGAGTCGGTGATCCAGGTCGGCGTCGAGCCCTCTGGCGATGAACGTGCCGAAGTCGTCGACGGCCCCGGATGCGACCGTGTCGTCGCCGGCCATCACGTCGATCGTGGTGCCGGGTGTGGCTCCGTTCAAGGTGATCTGCTCGACACCGGCGCGCACGTCGAGTTCGATCACCGCAGGTTCGGGTTCGGGTTCGGGCTCGTCGACCGTCGTGGGTTCGGGTTCGGGGTCGGTCGCCGGATCGGTCGTCGGTGCGTCGGTCGGCGTCGTGACCGCGGCGTCGTCGTTCTGGTCGGCCCCGTCTCCGCTGCTCGAACACGCGGCGACGGCCAACGCCATCGCCACGAACGGACCGAACACACGACGCTGCATCGGCGCATCCTCGCGTGCCTCGCGGCGGCGCGCGCATTCGTCGTCGAGAGTTGGTTCCGCGACTCCTGGCGCGGCGTAACCTTCTCGGTCGTGACGAACCTCGCTGCCAACCCGATCGCACCCGACGCCTTCGACCTCGATGCGATGCTCGGTGATCTGCGCGAACTGGTCGAGATCGAGTCGCCGTCGCTCGACGTCGATGCCGTCACCAGGTCGGCCGAGGCACTCGCCGCGATGATCGAACGCCACCTGGGCGGCACCACCGAACTCGTCGAGAGCCCGGTCGGCCCGCACGTCCACTGGAAGGGTGGCGGCACCCCGAAGGTGCTGCTCCTCGGCCATCACGACACCGTGTTCCCGATGGGAACCCTCGCCGAGCGGCCCTTCGACGTGACCGACGGCGTCGCCACCGGCCCCGGTGTGTTCGACATGCTCGGCGGCATCGTGCAGGCACTCCACGGCCTGGCCCGGCTCGACGACACCTCGGGCGTCGAGCTGCTGTTCAGCTCCGACGAGGAAGTCGGCTCGCACCACTCGCGCGAGTTGATCGAGGAACGGGCGACGGCATGCGGCAACGTGCTGGTGCTCGAACCATCGGCCGACGGCGGCACGCTCAAGACGGGGCGCAAGGGCTGCGGCACCTTCGAGGTGATCGTTCGAGGGCGTGCCGCGCACGCCGGACTCGAACCCGAGAACGGCATCAACGCCCTGGTCGAGGCGGCGCACCAGGTCCTCGAGATCAACCGGTTCGGCGACGAGTCGGTCGGCACCACGGTCACGCCCACTGTCGCCACCGCCGGTACCACCGACAACGTCGTGCCCGCCGAGGCCCGCATCCGCGTCGACGTGCGCGTCGAGTCGGCCGACGAGAAGCAGCGCGTCGAAGCGGCGATGGCGGCGTTGTCGCCCGCCGTGTCCGACGCGTCGATCGAAGTGCTGGGTGCGATCGGCCGCCCTCCCATGCCCGAATCGGCGTCGGCCACACTGTTCCCGCTCGCTCAGGAGGTGGCACCCGGCATCGACGGCATCGCGGTCGGTGGCGGGAGCGACGGCAACTTCACCGCGGCGATCGGCGTCCCGACACTCGACGGCCTCGGGGCGGTCGGAGGCGGCGCACACGCCGACACCGAACACGTCGTCGTCGCCACCATGCCCGAACGAGCCGCCCTCATCGCCAACCTCGTCGCCGCCATCCAGTCCTGACCCGCATCATCGGGTGTCTGACACCGTTTGACGGCGGGTGGGGGAGCGTGCGGGTACGGTCGCTGGGATGTTGGACCCGTCGACCCGAACCGTGATGATCAGCGGCGCGAACCGTGGTATCGGTCGCGCTGTCGCCCGCCGACTCCACGCCGCGGGCTATCGAGTGAGCGTCGGTGGTCGCTCGGTCGATGCGCTCGACGAGGCGATGTCGGGCCTCGACGCCGATCGGGTGCTGACGCACCATTTCGACGCCACCGACCCAGCCACGGGCGCAGCGTGGATCGCCGCCACCGTCGAACGATTCGGTTCGCTCGACGTGCTCGTCAACAACGCCGGCATCCTCGACGAGGCGTCACTCGAGGATCTCACCGACGACGGCCTCGACGCGATGTGGGAGGTCAACGTGAAGGCCCCACTTCGGCTCATCCAGGCGGCGCTTCCGCACCTGCGATCATGCGGGTCGGGTCGCGTCGTCAACGTCGCGTCGCTGTCGGGCGTGCGGGTCGCCGGCACATTCGCACCCGGTTACGCGATGACCAAGCACGCGGTGATGGCGCTCACCGAGGCGACGAAACAGGCCGGCTGGGACGACGGCATCCGCGCGATGTCGCTGTGCCCCGGGTTCGTCTCCACCGACATGACGTCGGAGTTCGGCATCGACCAGGAGACGATGATCGATCCCGACGACCTCGCCGAACTGGTCGCCACCACCATCGCGCTGCCGAACACGGCGTCGGTGGCGCAACTCAACGTGGCCTGTCGGCTCGAACCGCACCTCTGAAGGAGCCGGGTGCCTCCCTTGTCGACGACGTGGCGGAAGCAGGCAGCTGCAGGCTGCGTTCAGCGATCGAGTGCCGGGGTGATGTCGCCCGACGTGAGCGTGCCGACGTTGCGGTACACGTCGAGCTTGTTGCGCGTGTCGGCGATGTCGAGATTGCGCATGGTGAGCTGACCGATGCGGTCGAGTGGGCCGAACGCAGCGTCCTCGACGCGCTCCATCGAGAGGCGATCTGGCTCGTAGGTGAGGTTCGGGCTCGTCGTGTCGACGATCGAGTAGTCGTCACCGCGGCGCAGACGAATCGTGACGTCGCCGGTGACGGCCGAGCCGACCCAGCGGAGCAGCGGCTCGCGTAGCATGAGGCTCTGCGGGTCGAACCAGCGGCCCTCGTACAGCAGGCGGCCGAGTCGGCGGCCCATCGTGGTGTAGTTCTCGAGGGTGTTCTCGTTGTGGATGCCTGTGAGCAGCCGTTCGTAGGCGATCTGCAACAGCGCCATGCCGGGGCCCTCGTAGATGCCGCGCGACTTCGCTTCGATGATGCGGTTCTCGATCTGATCGCTCATGCCGAGGCCGTGACGTCCGCCGATCGCGTTCGCTTCGAGCACGAGGGCGACCTGTGAGTCGAACCGTTCGCCGTTGATCGCCACCGGCCAGCCCTCCTCGAACGACACGCGGATGTCTTCGGGCTCGATGGTGACCGCTGGGTCCCAGTGCGCCACGCCCATGATCGGGGTGACGATCTCCATCGACGTGTCGAGTTCTTCGAGCGCCTTCGCCTCGTGCGTAGCACCCCAGATGTTGGCGTCGGTCGAGTACGCCTTCTCCGACGGGTCGCGATACGGGAGGCTGTTCGAGACGAGGAAGTCGCTCATTCCCTGGCGGCCGCCGAGCTCGTCGACGAACTGCGGGTCGAGCCACGGCTTGTAGATCCGCAGGGCCGGGTTGACGAGCAGGCCGTAGCGGTAGAAGCGCTCGATGTCGTTGCCCTTGTAGGTGGAGCCGTCGCCCCACACGTCGACGCCGTCTTGTTGCATGGCCTTGACGAGCAGCGTGCCGGTGACGGCGCGCCCGAGCGGCGTGGTGTTGAAGTACGTCTTGCCGGCGGTGCGGATGTGGAAGGCGCCGCACTGCAGGGCGATGAGCCCCTCGCGCACGAGCTCGTCGCGGCAGTCGACGAGGCGAGCCTCCTCGGCGCCGTAGACCTTCGCCCGGTCGGGCACCGTGTCGAGTTCGGGCTCGTCGTACTGACCGAGATCGGCGGTGTAGGTGAACGGAATCGCCCCCCGCTGACGCATCCAGGCGACGGCGGCGCTCGTGTCGAGCCCGCCGGAGAAAGCGATCCCGACGCGCTCGCCGACCGGAAGCGACATCAACACGTTCGTGTTCATCGCAGTGGTGGCGTCGACGGGATCCTGTGCCGCGTTGGTGTTGGTTGCGTCAGTCATGCGGCTGAGACGCTATCTGCCAGGGTCGGCGCTGACGGAGGTGACGCCGGGCGCCGACGTGTCCGCGAGTCCGACGGAGGGTCAGTGTGACCCGGACGACGGCGGTGCGGGCCTCGCCCAGGCCTCCGACGAGCTCGGCGCGTCGCCCGTCGCCACCCCGTTCGCCTGTGCCGGCTCGTTCACTCGGTCTGGCTCGGTCACGTGGTCCGAGCCGTTGCCCTGAGCGGGCCCCGTCATCTGGTTCGCGCCCGGTTCGGCGAGTGCGAGCCGGTAGCGGCCCGCCAGCGAGGCGACGCTCAACACGACCAACGATCCTGAGATCAGGAGTTCGACCACGGCGAGTCCGACCGAACGTGAGAAGTCGGGGAGTGCGACGAGCGCCGACACGAGAGCCACGCCGATCGAGACGTGGCTGAGACGGCGCACGTTGTACACCGCCGCCATGCCACCGACGATGACGATGAAGAACGGGATCATCCGGATCAGCAGCGGCGTGGGCTGCGAACGGGGTCCGAGCCACCAGGTGGCGATCCCCAACTGCACGCTCGCCTGCCACACGGCGGCGTAGGCGAAGAACGCGAACATCCACCCGAACATCACGACGAACCGCCACGTGAGCGTGAGATCGCCCGGCCGCACCCCGTAGGGCACCGCCGGCGGACCCGACCGCGGCGTCCGCGCGTCGGGAACCGGCGGTGGGAGATCGACAGTCATCGGCAGCGACGCTACCGGTCGGCTGCATCCGAAGTCGGGCAACCACGCGGTACGGTTCGGCCCCGTGGCGAGCGAAAATCACTCCGTGCCCGACGACGGATCCATCGTCGAGGCGCACCCTCGCTCCGGCGACGGCGGTGTGGTCGCCGTCTCGCCGAGTGGGTCGGAGCTGTCGCGATCGCCCGTGCCACCGTTCGAGAAGTTGTCGATCTTCTACCCGATGTGGAACGAGGAGGCGTACATCGAACGGGCGCTCGCCGCCGGGCATCGGGCCTGCAATCGGCTGATCGAGCGCGGCGACATCGGCGACTACGAACTCATCGTCGTCAACGACGCATCGACCGACCGCACCGGTGAGATCGCCGACCGTTGCGCGGCCGACGACCCGCACGTCCGCGTGGTGCACCACCCGCAGAACCGCAAGCTCGGCGGAGCGATCAAGACCGGCTTCGCCGCGGCAACGGGCGACCTCATCCTCTACACCGACGCCGATCTGCCGTTCGACATGGCCGAACTGCCTCGAGCGGTGCGGCTCATGCGTGACTACGACGTCGATCTCGTCAGTGCCTACCGCCTCGACCGCACCGGCGAGGGCTACCTCCGCACCGTCTACACGTTCTGGTACAACCTGCTGATCCGCACGATGTTCGGCGTCAAGGCACGCGACATCAACTTCGCGTTCAAGCTGTGCCGAGCGCGGTTGTTCGACCACGTGGAGTTGCGTAGCGAAGGCTCGTTCATCGATGCCGAACTGGTCATCCGCGCGACCCGGCTCGGCTTCGAGATGCTGCAGTTCGGGGTCGACTACTTCCCTCGCACCAGGGGCGAGTCGACGCTGAGTTCGCCGGGTGTGATCCTCACGATTCTGCGAGAGATGCGCGAACTGCGCAGCGATCTCGACGGAATCGAGAAATTGGTGTGAAACCCGGCGAAACACCGGGCGCGCGAGGTCTGCGCCATCGGTGCGTTCGATAACGTCTTCTGCGATGACTCGGCGATCCGCTGATCGCCAGAAGAAGACCGATTGCACGTGAACCAACCGTCCCGCCGTCCCAAGAGCAAAGCTGCCCAGTGGCTTCCCGCGGGCGCAGCCGCGGCGTTGCTGGCGACCGTCGCGATCGCCGGAGCCGCACTCGGCGGTGGAAGCGGCGGCGATGCGGCTGCCGAACCCACCATCGTGATCGACACGGCAGCGCCGGCGCTCGAGGTGCCCGACTCGATCCCCGAAGTCACCGCCACGATCGAAACGACCGCACCGGTGCAGAAGACCACGATCGACCGGACCCTCACCAAGGGTCTCGCGGGCGACGACGTCCGACAGGTGCAGGAGCGGTTGACCGACCTCGGGTTCGTGCCGGGTCCGATCGACGGGATCTACGGCGATCAGACGATCAAGTCGGTGTGGGCCTACGAGAAGCTCGTGCTCGACGTGCCGAGCAACGCGCCGACCGGCAAGGTCACCCCCGAGATGTGGGACCGGATGCAAGATCCGTTCGTCATCCAGCCGCGTCGGCCCAACGCCCCCAGCACCAACCACACCGAGGTCTACCTGCCCGAGCAGGTCCTCGCCGTGTTCCACGACGACACGCCGGTGATGATCACCCACATGTCGAGCGGTACCGGCGAGCAGTGGTGCGAGGAGGTCACGATCAGCCCGGGTGAATACGGCAACCGTGATGGTGAAGAAGCCATCGTCCGGGGCGAGTGCGGCATCTCCAACACGCCCGGCGGCGTCTTCGAGTTCTACCGCCAGGTCGAGGGCATCCGCGACAGCGCACTCGGCAGCATGTGGAACCCGATGTACTTCAACTACGGCATCGCCATCCACGGCGCACAGAACGTGCCGTTGCAGCCTGCGTCGCACGGCTGCATCCGCATTCCGCTCGGCATCTCCGAGACGTTGCAGAGCCTCGCCAGCATCGGCGACATGGTCTACGTGTGGGATGGCGTGAAGGAGCCCGAAGAGCAGAGCGAGCGCGAGAGCACGCCGACGTTCAACTGGATCGACAAGGAGTGGGCGGCCACCACCACGTCGACCACGCCCGAGACCACGACCACCACCACCGAGGTGCCGGCCACCACCGAGGCCCCGGCCACGACGCAAGCGCCGGCCACCACGCAAGCCCCCGCCACCACCTCCACGGTGCCGGCCGCCACCACGACGGTCGCGCCGGCCACCACCACCACGGTGGCCCCGGCACCCACCACGACCAAGCCGCCGTCGACCACCACCACGGTTCCTCCGAGCAGCTGACGCCCGCGCGGGGTTGGGTAGGTTCGCACCATGAGCGAACCGCAGATGATCGAGTACGACGAGTTCGGGCTGTTCGACGAGAACATCGCCGAGTTCGACCTCGACGTCGCCGAGGTGCCGCCGGTCGAACGAGTCGCGGTCGACGTCGAGCACGATCCGGGCCGGTCGATCAGCGTGCTGCGTTGGGGGAGCGGGTCACCCGAGGTCGTGTTCGTCCACGGCGGCGCGCAGAATGCTCACACCTGGGACACGGTCGCGCTGGCGCTCGGCCGACCGGCGTTGGCCGTCGATCTGCCCGGACACGGGCACTCCGACTGGCGGGCCGATGGCGCGTACAGCCCGGTCAATCTGGCCGACGACATCGCGGGAGTGGTCGCTGCACTCGCTCCTGATGTCAGCCTCGTCGTCGGCATGTCGCTGGGTGGGCTCACAGCGATGGAGTTGGCGGCGCGCCATCCGCACCTCGTCCCGGCGCTCGTGATGGTCGACATCACGCCGGGCGTCAATCAGCAGAAGGCGAAGGCGGTCATCGACTTCGTCGACGGGCCGCAGGAGTTTGCCAGCTTCGACGATCTGCTCGCCCGGACCATCGAGCACAATCCGACGCGCTCGGAGTCGTCGTTGCGTCGCGGGATCCTGCACAACGCCAAGCAGTCGCCCGACGGTTCGTGGCAGTGGCGCTACGACCGTTCGAGCCATGCCAGGTCGCGTCCCGACGAGGCGTCGGGCGACGCACCCGTGGTCGACGCCGGCACGACGCCGATGTGGGACGACTTCGAGTCGGTGTCGTGCCCGTTGACGCTGATCCGCGGTTCGGTGTCGCCGGTGGTCGACGACGACGACGTCGCCGAGGCTCGCCGCCGTCAGCCGGACATCGACATCCGCGTCGTCGACGGTGCCGGCCACAGCATCCAGGGCGATCGCCCCGTCGAACTCACACAGATCCTGACCGACCTCCTCCCGACCCTCTGAGGACCCTGACTCCCCGGTTTTACCCCGCAGATCAATCACGGATGACGGATCCCAGGAGCAAAACGGCACGCGAGGGCCGTTGGGGGTGATTTTTGCCCTGGCCAGATGTGGTCGCGAGGGTCGTTGGGGGTGATTTCTGCCCAGGCCAGATGTCGTCGCGAAGTCCGTTGAGGGTGATTTCTACCCAGGCCAGATGTCGTCGCGAGCCGTTGATGGGTGCCGCCGCAGTGAGCGCCAGCGAGCAAGGCTGGCGTTCGGCCGATCGTGCGTGGGTGCAGGCGGGTCGCGGTGAGGCCGAACCAATCGTTACGGCTGGCGTTCGGCCGATCGTGCGTGGGTGCAGGCGGGTTGCGGTGAGGCCGAACGAGGTATTACGTGCAGGCGGTGATGCCGTTGAGGATGCCTTGGCGGAAGGCGTCGATCTTCTCGAAGGCGCTGCCGTTGATGTTCTCGTCTTGGGAGAGGTCGCCGATGAGGATGGCGGTCTGGATCGCTTCGGTGAGGTCGTTGGGTGAGATCGACGCGGTGCGGCCGGGGTCGCGCGGCTCGGGGAGCAGGATGCGGTTCTCGCCGGTTGTCGGGTCGGTGACGATGACCAGGTTGCCGTTGGCGTCGAGTTCGGGGATGACGGTGCGAACCCAGTTGCCGGTGAGGCAGTCGTTGCGCAGTTGGCGTTCTTCGCCGGTGGCGGTCGAGTTTGCCGAGATCTGGGCTGCTTCGGCCCAGGCGATGCCGAGGATGTAGCCGGGGCCGAAGTCGCCGAAGTCGTCGTAGAGCTGTCGGGCGACAGGTTCGTTGAGGAAGGCGGTGTTCGACTCGAGGCACAGGACGATGCCGTCGTCGTACACGCCGACCGGGTTGGCGCACACGACCTCGGCCTCGGTCTGGGTGGGGACGAGTTCGAGTTGTTCGAAGTTGGGGAACGCAACGTCGAGGTCGTTGTCGTAGAGCAGGTTGAGGTCGGGCACGAGGAAGCTGAAGAGTTCGGCGTTGGCTTCGTCGAAACCGAACGTGGCGTTGCCGCCGCTCTGGAAGTCCTGTTCGCCGAGGAACTGCAACGGCGTGATCGGCAGGGGATCGTCGATGAGTTCGGCGCATCGTGCGAGGCCGTCGCGGAAGCCGACCTGGAACGCTCCGACGCGGTCGAAGCCGGATCCGTGTCCGCCGGGGGCGGTGGGGTCGGTGCCGACGGGATCTTGGACGGTGATCATCGAGATGAGACCGGCGCGGATGTCGGCATCGGTGAAGGGCACGCCCGGTGCCAGGCCGCTGGCGGCGCGTCCGGCCCAGGCGCCGGCGATGCAGTCGGCTTGTTGCTCGGTGGTGACGGTCGCCAGGTTGCGGTCGAGGGCGCCGGTTCGCTGTTGCACGGCGTGTCCGTATTCGTGGGCGAGCACGATGCCGATGGTGGCGGGCCCGAACTCGGCTGCGAGTGAGAAGAGGATCGGGTCGAGCGTGGTGCCGTCGGCGAAGCGGATCGGTTCGTCGCCGTCGTCGTAGACGATGAAGTCGCCGACCGGGCAGTAGAACGCCACGAACTGCTGGAGGTCTTCGTATCGGGTGACCGCCTCGCCGCAGCCGGGGAGCGCGTCGGTCCGTTCGGGGTATCCGGCGTAGACCGAACCCTCGAGCGGCTCCCAGGCGATGCCGAACGCGTCGGGGAACTCCTCGGTGAACCACGCGTCGATGTCGCTGACGGCGGCGAGCAGGAAATCGTCGTACGAACGCTCGGGCTTGTCGGCGCCGAAGTCGATGGCGTCGGGATCGACCACGATGGGTTCGGTGACCGTGGTCGTCGACGGGTCGGTCTGGGCCGTGTCGGGATCGTCCGGATCGGTGGTGACATCGACCTCGACCTCGGTCGGGGTCGTCGGTTCGAAGGGGTCGTCGTTCAACGCCGTCGGGCGGATCTCGTCGGATCGTTCGCTGCTGACGAGCGAGGCGGGGGCGCCGCACGCTGCGAGGACGAGGGTTGCCGAGGCGATGAGTGCGAGTCGTTTGCCCACGACGACGACTCTAGGCAGCGTCGAACCCTGCCGACACGCGGGCCTTACTACGCGAACACTCCTTTCGCGAAACTTTGTGGTTCCTCTCACCATTGGTCCGCGAGTTGACCGAGATTGTTGGTCGCAGATCTCGAACGGATTGAAGTGGCAACGAGGCTGTCGTGCTACGTTGCCGACCTCAGAGGTGTCGTCCGACACACCTTGCACATGACGGCAGATCACAGGGGGATCTATGGCACTACTCGAGGTGAATGACATCTCGGTGCGCTTCGGAGGAATCGTCGCGCTGAGCGACGTCACGTTCGACATCGAAGAAGGATCCATCTGCGGTCTCATCGGGCCGAACGGCGCCGGTAAGACCACGATGTTCAACGTGATCAGCCGGATCTACGATCCGACGACCGGTTCGATCCGATTCAACGGCGGCGACCTGGTCGGCGGATCGAGCGACGTCGCTCCGCACCTGATTTCGCAGGTCGGCATCTTCCGCACCTTCCAGAACCTGGCGCTCTGGGACCGCATGAGCGTGATCGAGAACGTGATGGCGGGTGCACACGTGCGTTCGAAGGGCAACTTCTTCTCGTCGATGCTCAACATCGGCCGCAAGAAGGAAGAAGCCGAACTCGCTTCGCAGGCCTTCACGATTCTCGCCGACCTCGACCTGGCCGGCGTCGCCTTCCAGCAGTGCGCCGGACTGCCGTACGGCACGCTGAAGCGCATCGAGCTGGCCCGGGCCCTCATGGGCAACCCGAAGCTGCTCATGCTCGACGAGCCGGCGACCGGGCTGACCCACAGCGAGGTCGACGAACTGTCGCTGGTCATCCAGAAGATCCGCACCGACTACGACCTCACGATCCTCTTGGTCGAGCACCACATGGGACTGGTCATGAGCATCTCGGAGAAGGTGGTGGTGCTCGACTTCGGCAAGAAGATCGCACAGGGCCTGCCGTCCGAGGTGCAAGAGAACCCGGCCGTCATCGAGGCCTACCTGGGAGCACCCGCATCATGAGCGACAACACCACACCATCGACCGCAGCATCCACGCCGGGCGACCGGGTGCTCGAGGTCACGGGCCTGCGGGGCGGCTACGGCCAGATCCAGGTCCTCCACGGTTTCGACTTCCACGTCGAGACCGGCGAGATCGTGGTCATCCTCGGAGCCAACGGCGCCGGCAAGACCACCACGCTGCGAGCGGTGTCGGGCATGATCCCGGTCGAGGGCAGCGTCAAGTTCAAGGGCGAGGAGATCGGTGGCATCAAGGCCCCCGACATCGTCCGCAAGGGTGTCGCCCACGTCCCGCAGGGTCGTGGCACGCTCAACGAACTGTCGGTCGAAGACAACCTCCGGGTCGGGGCGTACATCCGTGACGACGACGAGGTCGAAGCCGACATGGATCGCTGGTTCGACGTGTACCCGGTGCTCCGTGAGCGCCGCAACCAGCGTGCGGGCAGCCTGTCGGGTGGTGAGCAGCAGATGCTCGCCGTGTCTCGAGCGCTGATGTCGCGCCCGGAACTGCTGCTGCTCGACGAGCCGTCGCTCGGACTCGCACCGCTCATCGTGCAGGACCTCTTCAACCGCTTCGCGGAGATCAACAAGGAGACGGGCATGACCATGCTCGTCGTCGAACAGAACGCCCAGCTCGCGCTGGCGGTCGCCGACCGGGGCTACGTGATCGAGTCGGGTCAGATCTCGTTCGACGGGCCGGCACAGGAACTCATGCACGACGACAAAATCCGCAAGGCCTACCTGGGAGTCTGACGACAGATGGAACTCTTTCTCGCACGCATCTTCGACGGACTGTCGAACGGATCCACCTACGCCTTGATCGCAATGGCACTCGTCATGATCTTCAAGGCGACCACACTCATCAACTTCGCCCAGGGCGAGTTCGCCATGTTCGGCGGATTCATCGTCTGGGTGCTCGCCACGCAGCAGGGCATCCCGATGTGGGGTGCCGTCATCCTCGGCATGTTGATCAGCGCAGTTGCGGCCGCTGGCATCGAACGGACGTTGATCCGTCCGTTCGACCCGGCCGACCACCTGCCACTGGTCATCATCACGTTGGGCTTGTTCCTGATGATCAACGCGATCGCCGGCATCGTCTGGCGCTTCGACCCGCAGCGGTTCCCCGAACTGTTCCCGTCGGGCAGCGTGTTCTCGATCGGCAACGCCAGCCTCTCGTGGTACACGGTGTTCACGCTGATCACGGTCGCCGTGGTCGCCGGTGGCCTCACGCTGCTGCTCAACAAGACCAAGATCGGCCTGGCGTTCCGCGCCGTGTCGTCGAACCTCGAGTCGAGTGAACTCGTCGGCATCAAGGTCGGCCCGACGCTCCAGTTCGGCTGGGCGATCGCGGCGGCTGTCGGCACGCTCGGCGTCTGCGTCTTCGTGGCTGCCCCGATCCGTCAGCTCGAACCGAGCGTGATGGTGTCGGGTCTCATCTTCGCCGTGTCGGCAGCGGCACTCGGTGGGCTCGACAGCCTCGGCGGTTCGATCATCGGTGGCCTGGCCATCGGCCTGGTCCAGAGCATCGCCGTGCCGTACCTGCGGATCCCGAACGAACTCAGCCTCGGTGCTGCGGTGGTGGTGTTGATGCTCGTCTTGCTCTTCAAACCGTCTGGCCTGTTCGGCACGCCGCAGGTGGAGAGGGTCTAGGAGTCGACATGGCAAATTCACCTCGTTTCGAATTCACCCAGGGCACGGCCGGCTATGCCAACTACAAGTGGCTCGGCTGGGGGCTCTTCATCCTCCTGCTGGTGATCGTGGCGTTCGCGTTCAACGACACCGGGCAGATCACCCTCCTCGACAACAAGTACGCGATCGGCCTGCCACGCGTCACCAAGGCGATCTCGTTCATGATCGCCATTCTCGGGCTGCAGGTCGTGGCCGGATTCACCGGCCAACTCTCGCTCGGACAGGGATTCTTCTTCGGCACCGGCGCCTATCTCTCGTCGTGGTTGGTCGCCGACCACAACTGGGCATGGTTCACGTCGCTGCTCGTCGTGATCCCGGTGTGCTTCCTGCTCGGTATGGCATTCGGCATCCCGGCGCTGCGAATCCGAGGCCTCTACCTCGCACTCGTCACGCTGGGCCTGGCGGCCGTGTTCCCGTCGATCGTGCAGCTCAAGGTGCTCGAAGATCAGACCGCCGGTGCCGCCGGCAAGCTCACCGATTCCGATCTGGTGCCGCCCGATTGGTTGCCGCTCGACGGTGCCGCCACGGGCATGCAGAAGATCCCGCTGATCGGCAAGTTCTTCGGCGACGGCGACCTGTCGGGCAAGGAAGAACAGCGCATCTGGACGTTCTTCGTCATGGTGGTCTTGGCGTTCATCTGCTTCAAGATGGTGGGCAACCTCGTCAAGAGCCGTCCGGGCCGAGCACTGCGGGCCGTGCGTGACAACGAGACCAGCGCAGCGGTCACCGGCATCAACCTGTCGTTCTACAAGACGATGTCGTTCGGTGTGGCGTCGGCGCTCGGCGGTGTGGGCGGCATGGTCTATGTCGCCGAACTCGGCATCGCCTCGCCCGGTGACTTCACGCAGTTGATCTCGATCTTCTTCATCGTCGGCATGGTGGTCGGCGGCGTCGGCACGCTGTCGGGTGCCGTCGTCGGCGGGCTCGTCATCGCCTTCATCCCGGCGTGGGCCTCCGACACCCAGAATCTGCCCGGGATTCCCGAGCGCTGGCTGCAGGGTCCGACCGGTCCGCTGATCATGGGCGCGATGCTGATCGTGCTGACGTTCTTCCTGCCTGGCGGCATCATTTCCGGTGTCCGTCAGATCAAGGCCAAGTTCGTTCGGATCCTTCCGAAGATGCCGGCGCTGGCAGGTTCGACAGCGGGTGCTGGCACGCCGCCGCCGGATGAGACTACGGTCACACCCAGCGATCCGTCCGGCGACGCGTGAACCAACGCCCGGATCCACACACATCTCCGACGGTGCTGCCGTCGGTTCAAGAGCTGAACACTCAGCAACAACAACACAAGGGGAGCAATATGCGATCACGTACTACGCGCAGCGTGGCGACGATCATGGCCGCCGGCCTGATCTTCGCTGCATGTGGCAGCGACGACGACGGTGGCGACGCCGACGAACCAGCAACGACCGAGGCCGAAGCACCGGCCGAAGAAGACGCACCAGCCGAAGAAGACGCACCGGCCGAGGAAGACGCACCGGCTGAAGAAGACGCACCGGCCGAGGAAGACGCTCCGGCGGAGGAAGAAGCTCCTTCCGGCGAAGCGCTCGCACTCGAAGGCGCCGTCGAGATCGCAGCGGGAACCACGCTCGACCTCGACGAGTGCCCCGACGACTGGGAAGCAACTCAGGGTGTCGACGGCGACGAGATCCGTATCGGTCAGACGCTCCCGCAGTCGGGTGCGCTCGCCGCATTCGGTGCGATCGGCGAAGGCATGCAGATGTACTTCGACTACATCAACGCCACCGACCCGATCGACGGCAAGGACCTCGTGCTCGTCGCTCGTGACGACGGCTACGAAGCAGGCCGCGCCGTGGCCAACGTCGAAGAGATGATCGACGGCGACGACATCTTCGCCTTCGTGCACAACATCGGCACGCCGGTGAACTTCGCGATCCGTCCGATCACGCAGGAAGCCTGCATCCCGCAGCTCTTCAACTCGTCGGGCTTCCCCAACTGGGGCGACCCGGCGAACTTCCCGTGGACGGTCGGCAACATCCTGAACTACGCCACCGAGACCAACATCTGGTGCACGGCGGTGAAGGACGAGTTCGGTGAAGGCGCAACCGTCGCCGGTCTGTTCATGAACAACGACTTCGGTACGACGTACCAGAACACGCTCAACAACTCCGAGCAGTGTGCTGGCCTCGAGGTCGTGTCGGAACAGCTCCACGACCCGGCAGCCGCCGACGTCACCAACGAGATGACGACGCTCATCGACTCCGATGCACAGGCATTCTTCGCCGGCACGACCGCCAAGTTCTGCTCGCAGACCACGGTGGCGCTCGCCAGCTCCGAATGGCGCCCGCGTACGTACATGTCGTACACGTGCAACAACCTGTCGTCGTTCTTCGAGCCGGTCATCGACGCAGCGGCAACGCTGAGCGCCGACGGCGCCGGCCCGTACCTGGCCAACTCGAACAAGGTGTGTGGTGACCCGGCGTACGCCGACGATCCCGCAATCCAGCAGACCGAAGAAATCCTCGCCGAGTACGGCGACGTCAGCTGTGCTGACGGCTCGTACTCCACGGGTGTGCTCTACGGCCAGATGGTGGCCGACGTCGTCCGCGACGCCGCTGCCATGCCGGGTGGCCTCAACCGAGTGAACCTGATGGCTGCGGTCTGGAACGGCAGCTACACCAACGACCTGCTGCTCGGTGGCACGCTCCAGCTCGACGGTGTCAACGACGCCTACTGGACCGAAGCCGCTCAGCTGCAGGAAGTCGTGGTCAACGACGGGACGCTCGCATTCGAGTCCCGCGGCGAATTCCAGGACTTCGAAGGAACCAGCGGTTCGTTCGGAGGCTGATCACCTGAACATCGCTCGATTCGTCGAGCACTGAATCGTGCCGGCCGGCAGCTCTTCGGAGCTGCCGGCCGGTTGCGTTTTCCACGCCGAGCCGACGCGTGCGTTCGCTGCGTACCGATCGGCTGCAGCGCTCTGAGTACGTTCGACCTCATGGCTGAACCCCTCGTCCTCATCGATGATCCCGCCCCGCGCGTTCGCCGCTTGACGCTCAACCGGCCGACCAAGCGCAATGCGTTGTCGCATGGGCTGCGCACCGAGCTGTTCGATGCGCTGCGCTCGGCCGATCGCTCGCCCGACGTGGGAGCGGTCATCATTCGCGGTGCAGGATCATGCTTCTCCGCCGGGTACGACCTGGCGCAGGATCCGGGCGAACGTCCGCCGTGGACGATCAGTCCGGCCGACGGTGGATGGGCTCGGCACGTGTTGCAGGGCTGGTTCGAGATGATGGACCTTTCGATTCCCCTGGTCGCCCAAGTGCACGGCTACTGCCTCGCCGGCGGCACCGAGCTGGCCACGGCGTGCGATCTCGTGTACGTCGCCGACGACGCGGAGATCGGGTACCCACCGGTCCGCTCGATGTCGAGCCCCGACATGGGCTGGCACGTCTGGTTGATGGGCATGCGCCGCGCCATGGAAGCGATGTTGACCGGCGACTCGATGTCGGGTGCCGAGGCGGTCGAGGCCGGCTTCGCCAACCGAGCGTTTGCTGCGGCCGAGCTCGATGCCGAGGTGCTCGCCGTCGCCGAACGGATCGTCAAGGTGCCCGCCGATCTGCAGGCATTGAACAAGCGCGTGGTGCATCGTGCGATGGAGTCGATGGGCATGCGCAACGGCATGCGGGCGACCGCCGACATCAACGCGATCGGCTTCCACCAGCCGAGCTCGATCGAGTACCACCGCAAGTTCGCCGAAGGGGTCACCAGCGCACTGACCGCTCGCGACGACGACTTCGGCGACTACCGCACGAAGTCGGACTAGACGTGCCGTGACGCGACGAGGCCCGCTCCACCGGTTGGTGAAGCGGGCCTCGTCGACGCGTTCAGCGACTGGTCACTCGTCGAGGTCGCCGAGATCCAGATCGGAGAAGTCGATGCAGTCGAGCATCCCGATGATCAGCCCCTGGCCTTCTTCGCTCAGGCCTTCGGGCATGTCGGGCGAGTCGATGTTGTCGGCGATGAGCTTCGCGTCGCTGTCGGACAGATCGTTGATCTTGCCGCGGACGCAGCTCTCGTCGATGCCTTCGGGCATGTCGCCGCTCTCGAGCATGCTCGCCGCGATCTTGTCCTTGTCGCTGCTGCCGCCACCGTCACCGTCACCGTCGCTGCCGCCGCAGGCGGTGAACGTGAGTGCTCCGACGGCCAGCACTGCTGCAAACTTCTTCATGTCCATGTCTCCTTGTGAGGTTCGTTTCGGGCGACACCTTGGCAGACGCGGGCGATCCGACGCCGGTAATTACGCGCGCGCGACGAACGTCACGTCGACGTGGCTCAGAGCGCCGGGGTGACCGAGAACGAGTTCTCGGCGTCGATCACGGCATCGAACCGGATCGTGCCGATCCCCTCGGCTTCGGCGGTGCACGTGTACTCGCTGCCGACGTCGGTGCTGTCGGGCGAGGTGCACGACGCGTCGGAGATGTCGGCACCGTCGAAGAGCGCTTCGACGTCGCTGTCGTCGTTGATGAAGTCCTCCGTCTGGCCCTTGAAGTCGGAGGCGTCGGTCGTGCACGCGGCGACGAGAAGAGCGGCGGGCACGGCGAGGAGGAGACGGCGCATCTTCCCGAGAGTACTCAGGCGGTCGCTGGTTTGCGAGCGGCGCGAGCGATGCGGATCCGGTCCCACATCACCACGATCAGCGCGGCCCACACGAAGGCGAATCCGATCACCCGGTCGAGCGGCATGTCTTCGTCGTAGAACGCCCATCCGAGCGCGAAGTTGATGACGGGCACGATCAGGTTGAGTGGGCCGAGCAGCGTGAACGGGATCGATTGAGCGGCCGACGCGAACAACATCAGGGGTATCGCGGTGACCACTCCCGTTCCGATCAGGAAGCCCCAGTCGCCGAAGTCGGCCGACGACACGGCGCTGTCGGCCCGACCGCTGATGGCAACGAGCAGGATCGCGGCGGGGACCACGAGCACGAACGTCTCACCGGCGAGGCTGTTGACCGCGTCGAGTCGGATACGGCGCTTCGACAGGCCGTAGAGGGTCCACGTGGTCGCGATGAGCATTGCGATCCACGGTGGGCGACCGTACGACACGGTGAGCGCGGCCACGGCGACCGCGGCGAGCGCGAAGGCGAGTCGCTGCGCGGCGGTGGGCGTCTCCTTCAGGACGAACACACCGACCGCCATGGTGCCGAGTGGGGCCATGAAGTAGCCGAGCGCCGTCTCGATGACCCGGTCGTTGACGACTGCCCAGACGTAGCTGCCCCAGTTGGCGGTGAGCAGCAGTGCGGCGGCGGTGAGCCGGCGGAGGCGCACGATGTCACGGAAGGCTTCGAGGATCGTGGGCCACATGCCTCGGGCCGTGGTGATGATCGCCATGACGATGCCGGCGAACAGCATGCGCCAGCCGATCAACTCGAGTGCGTCGAACGCGCTGAGCTGCTTCCAGTAGATGGTGAGCAGTCCCCAGATCAGGTAGGCGGTGAACCCGATCTGCACCCCTCGGCCGGTCGATGTGTCCGCCGCCGCAGGCGCCGCTGAAACCGTCGTCACCAGCACACGTTACGCCAAGCCTCCCCACTCGGGTGTTTCGATCACCCGGGTGTTTGGCGACCCACAGGGGGTCGCCAAACACCCCGGTCAGGCGGCGACCTCACGGCACCGGACGGAGTACAGGGCTGACAATTCGTCGCACGTTGCCTCGAGGTCGAGCAGGTCGAGACCGGTGATCCGTTCGATCTGCCAGCCGATGAGGCGAGCTCGACGGTCTCGCCGTTTGTCGTTGGTCGATCCGATCACCCCGAGGTGGCTGGGATGGACGTCGACCTCCACGCCCCAGCGGGCGCTCGGCACGCTCAGGTCGAGTCGAGCCCGCTGCCCGTCGGGGAAGGTGAGCCACTGGGCATTGGTCTCGACCGGCACACCTCGTCGGCGTAGCGCGTCGGCGACGCGTCGTTCGGCGTCGGATTCGGTGGGCGTCTCCGTCAGCGTGTTCAGCGTGTTGACGAACCGATCTGAGCCGCGGCGAGCGGGATGGAAGAGCCGCGATCCGACGCGGACGAGTTCGCCGACGGTGACGTCGTGCTCGTGCAACAGTTGATCGACGACCGAGCGGTGGGCGTGGTCGTCGAGCCAACCAGCCAGATCGAACGCCAGCCGGACCGGGTGAGCGATGCGGATGCCATCGTTTCGAACGATGACATCCGCAGGCGACACCTTGGTACTGCGGCGAAACCGAACGCCTGCGTGCTCGACGTGGAGCGGGTGCTTGGCCGACATGGTGATCGGCGAGCGTCGAGGCATCTTTCGCAGGCCCATGAGGGTGCCTGCCGTTGGCCCGGTGACGAACGCTGACGGGTGAGCGAGGCTGAGCTCGACGCAGCGTTGCTCGAGCGTGCGCGGTGACGAGCCCAGTCGGTACACGCTCTTGTAGTCGGCAATGAGGACTTCGGCGCGGTCGAGGCGCCTGATGGTCTTTCGACCGACGCCGCTCGCGACGAGTTGTCGAATGCTGATGACGCCGTGCTGTCGGGCGGCGAGCCGCTGTGCGGCGGACGTGAGGTCGGCCATGGTGGTCCCCTTCGCGAATGTTGGCGGAGAGGGAGTCGGGGGTCGCAAGCTACCGACGAATCGTCGAACCACGCCATGGCGCGCGGAACGGCGCGCGAGCCCGGTGTCGGGTGTTTCGACGGCCCCTGTGGGTCGCTGAACACCCGGGTGACGGAAACACCCGGGTGTCGTACGCTGGATGGGGTGGATGTGGTGATCTCCGATGATCCGGCGCACGATGCGGCAGCAGCGATTGCGCTGCGACTTCGCTCGGCGATCGATGCGTCGGGAGTCGCGTCGCTTGCGGTGAGCGGCGGCTCGACAGCGCCGGGGCTCCTGGCCGGGCTCGTCGACGCCATCGACACCGATCGAGTCTCGATCTTCCAGGTCGACGAGCGGGTCGCCCCCGACGGCGATGCCGACCGCAACGCGGAGCAGTTGGCGGCCCTCGATCTCACAGCGGTGTTGATGCCGGTGACCGATGGCGACCTCGACGCCGCTGCGGCGGCGTACGCGACCAGGCTCCCGGAGCGGCTCGACGTGGTGCACCTCGGGCTCGGCGACGATGGGCACACGGCATCGTGGCCGCCGGCGCCGCATCCCGATGCCGGCATCGTCGACGACGATGGAGCCGTGGCGTGCGTCGGCGAGTTCAACGGTCGACGCCGGATGACGTTGCTGCCCGAAGCGGTCAACGGCGCTCGGTTGCGCGTCGTGCTCGTGACCGGGGCCGGGAAGGCCGACGTGGTTCGGCGATGGCTGATCGACGGCGACTCGTCGCTCCCGATCTCGCGGGTCGCCGGCGACGACACGATCGTCTTCCTCGATCACGCCGCGGCGTCGCTGCTCGATGGCTACGGTCAAGCGACGATGACCACGCTCGACGACCTCTCCGACCTGCCTCGCCCCGCTCATCTCCGAGAGCTCTTCGCCGACGACCCCGGTCGAGCCGAGCGATACACCACCACCGCGGCCGACCTGCGTGTCGACTGGTCGAAGAACCCGATCGACGACACCGTGATCGCGTCGCTGCTCTCGCTCGCCGAGACGAGTGGCGTGGCCGTTCGTCGTGACGCCATGTTCGCCGGTGAGCACGTCAACGTCTTCGAAGATCGCGCCGCCGCTCACGTCGCGCTGCGCATGCCGAAGGGCTCGACGTTCATGATCGACGGTGTCGACGTCGTGCCCGACGTCCACGAGGTGCTCGAGAAGATGGCCGCGTTCTCCGACCGGGTGCGCGCCGACGACACGATCACGCACGTCGTCAACATCGGCATCGGCGGATCCGACCTCGGCCCGGCGATGGCCTATCAGGCGTTGCGCCCGTTCCGCCACGAGCGGATTCGCTGTTCGTTCGTGTCCAACGTCGACGGTGCCGACATCGACGCCGTGCTCGCCGACTCCGACCCGGCATCGACGCTGTTCATCGTCGCGTCGAAGACGTTCGGCACCATCGAGACGCTCACCAACGCGCGGACCGCTCGAACGTGGCTCGTCGACGCACTCGGCGAGGCAGCCGTCGCCGATCACTTCGTCGCGGTCTCGACCAACGCCGAACGGGTCGCCGACTTCGGGATCGACACCGCCAACATGTTCGGGTTCTGGGACTGGGTCGGCGGCCGCTACTCGGTCGACTCGGCGATCGGGCTGTCGCTGATGATCGCGATCGGACCCGACGCATTCCACGACTTCCTCGCCGGCTTCCACCAGATCGACGAGCACTTCCGCACCGCACCGTTCGCCGAGAACGTCCCGGTGCTCATGGCGCTGCTCGGCGTGTGGTGGGCGAACGGGCTCGGCTACGACACCAAGGCGGTACTGCCGTACAGCAACGATCTTGCGCGCTTCCCGGCGTACCTGCAGCAGCTCGACATGGAGTCGAACGGCAAGTCGGTCGACCTCGACGGTCGGCGAGTGCAGCACCACACCGGACCGATCATCTGGGGGGAGCCCGGCACCAACGGCCAGCACGCCTTCTACCAACTGCTCCATCAGGGAACCCGGGTCGTGCCGTGCGACTTCATCGGCTTCGTCAAGGCCGAGCATCCGTACCAGGAGCACCACGATCTGTTGATGGCCAACCTGTTCGCCCAGTCGGAAGCGCTGGCCTTCGGGCGGACGAACGACGCCGAACCGCACCGCAACTTCGAGGGCAACCGACCCAACACGGTGATCCTCGCCGAACGGCTCACCCCGTCGGTGCTCGGACAACTCATCGCGCTGTACGAACACATCGTGCACGTGCAGGGCACGATCTGGGGGGTGAACAGCTACGACCAGTGGGGCGTCGAGCTGGGCAAGGAACTCGCCAACCAGATCACCCCCGAACTCGTCGGTGAACCGTCACCCGACGATCACGACAGCTCCACCAACGCACTCATCGCCCACTACCGCTCCCACCGCTGAGCCGGGCCAGATTGCCCGATTGCTGCGTCAGCCCTCAGCGCTCGTTGCCCGAAGGCAACTCGGCCTCATGCTTCCTTGCACTCGAACAATCTGATCCCGGCTCAGCTTGCTGATCTCGCGACCGGGTGGGTTGGGGCCGCTCGGTGCGCCACGACGCGCGTTTGCCGCGACGGACACCCGCGCATCTCGTTCTCAGGGGCGCTTCGGTCGTCGATGGGCTGGGTGTGGGGTCGAAGTGCGATGATGGGCGCATGTCTGAACAGACCGTGGTCGGGTTCGATGTTCCCCTCGTGGAAGCGTGGATGGCCGAACACACGCGGCTCGAACCGCCGTGCCAGTGGGTGCGACTCGAAGGCGGACACTCGAACCTGACGTACGAGCTCACCGACTCGGCAGGGGAGCATGCGGTCATCCGCCGCCCGCCGCAGGGCGAGTTGCTCCCGAAGGCGCACGACATGTGGCGCGAGTTCCGGATCATCGACGCGCTGTACCCGGTCGGGGTGCCCGTGCCCGAACCGATCGGCTACTGCGACGATCGCGACGTGTGCGACAAGCACTTCTACGTCATGGGCAAGGTCGCCGGCGAAGCGCTCTACACCGCCGAACTCACCGCACCACGTCTCGACGAGGAGGCCCGCTCACGGGTGGGCGAGTCGTTCATGTCGGTGTTGGCGCACCTGCATTCGGTGGTTCCGGCCGACGTCGGGCTCGACGACCTCGGCCGTCACGACGGGTACGTCGCCCGTCAGATCAAGACGTGGTACGGGTCGTGGACCGCTTCGGCGGAGGCTGCGGAGTACGACTCGCCGCGATTGCATGCGCTGCACGATCACCTCGTCGCCAACCTGCCCGAGCAGGGCCCGGCCCGCGTGGTCCACGGCGACTACGGCGTGCACAACGTGATGGTCGACGACTCCGGCGTGATCGCCGCGGTGCTCGACTGGGAGATCGGCACGCTCGGCGATCCGCTGGCCGACTTCGCCTACGCGCTCAATGCGTGGGCCGAGTCGTCGGATGGTCCGCTCGCGGCGGCCACGGCGCCGACCACGCTGCCGGGCTTCGCGTCTCGTCACGACCTGGTCGGCTACTACGCCGACCGCACCGGTGCCGACATGTCGAACCTCGGGTACTACCGGGCGTTCAACTCGTTCAAGACGGCGTGCATCATCCACGGCGTGTACGCCCGCTACAAGTTGGGCATGAAGTCGACCGACGGCGTCGACATGCCGGCCCTGTTCGACCGCATCGTCGTCAGCATCGACCGAGCCGAAGCCTTCATCGCCCAGTAGCGAGGCGACCCCGCCGCCAAGAACCAACCACCACCGGCCCCGGCGAGTTCAGCTTGCAGTTTGGTGTCGCTGGTGGTCGAGGTCAAGGCGCGAGACGACGAGGGATGCCGCCGTTGAGAGTCGGTCGCCACCGGCTCCGGAGTCTGGCTCTCTGAGACCGGATCATGGTTCGTCGGGGGCAAGGCGCGTGGCGAGGCCGTGTACTGGACGTACACAACGAGCTCACGGAACGCAGCCCCCGGCGAAGCTGGCCGGTCTCAGCGGGCGACGACCATGCGGTTGGAGGACCAGGTGGCGGCCATGGCCGGTGCGGCGGTCTGTCCGCCGTCGACCACGAGCGTCTGTCCGGTGATCCAGCTGCCCGCCTCGGAGAAGAAGAACAGCACCGCTTCGGCGATGTCGTAGGGGGTGCTGCGTCGGCCGAGGAGCGGGGCCTTGTCGAGGCGGTTCTCGATGGCGGCGACGTCGTCGGGGTCACCGGTGGTGACGTGCGCGGTCATGGCGGTCGGGATCGACCCGGGGGCGATGGCGTTGACGCGGATCTCGTTGGCCTGCAGTTCGGCGGCGGCGGAGCGGGCGAGGCCGATCACACCGGCCTTCGCCATGGCGTAGGCGTGCGGTCCGAGGCCACCCTGCACTCCGGCGACCGACGAGGTCATGGCGATCGAGCCACCGTTGCCGGCGGCGATCATCGTGCGCGCCGCGTGCTTCGTGGTGGCGAAGACGCCGCGCACCAGCACGGCCATCGTCTTGTCGAAGTCGTCCATCGGCGTGCTCTCGATCGGACCGGCGGCGCCGACGATGCCGGCGTTGGCGAACGCGCCGTCCATCCGACCGAACGTGGAGACACCGAGGTCGAACGCGGCGGCGACCTGTGCTTCGTCGGTGACATCGCATTGGGCGAACACGACGGCGTCGCCGAGCTCGGCGGCCAGCGCTTCACCGCGCTCGGTGCCGTAGTCGGCGATCACCACGCGGCCGCCCTCCTGGACGAGGAGACGAGTGGTCGCCTCGCCGAGTCCGCTTGCTCCGCCCGTGATGACGGCCACCTTGTCTGCGTATCGATCTGCCATGAGCCGAACGTACCCATCGGCGGGTCGGCGGCGGCGAGTCGGACCGACGCGAACCGCTCCCTGGTGCCGAGCGCGACGAAAGGTGGTGGCCGGCGGGTGTCCGCGGCGCCTGCGATGGCGTCTGAGTGCGGGGTCTGGGCAGGGGCTCTGTCAGACTGGCGCGATGCGTGACTACACCAACATCTACATCGACGGCGCTTGGGTCGCCTCTGACGGAAGCGGCTCGATCGAGGTCGTCAACGCCGGAACCGAAGAAGTCATGGGATCGATTCCCGATGGCACGGCGAGCGACGTCGACAAAGCTGTCGCCGCGGCGAAGGCTGCGTTCGACTCGTGGTCACAGACCCCGGTCGAAGAACGCCAGAAGTACCTCGTCCGCCTGAACGAGGCGCTCCAGGCTCGTTCGGCCGAGATCGCGCAGACCATCTCGGGTGAGGTCGGCATGCCGATCACCTGGTCGACGATGATCCAGGCCGGGTTGCCCGCCGGCAACATGCAGACCTTCGCCACGCTGCTCGACACGTTCGAGTTCGAAGAGGAGATCGGCAACAGCCTCGTCGTGAAGGAGCCGGTCGGTGTCGTCGGCGCGATCACGCCGTGGAACTACCCGCTGCACCAGATCATCTGCAAGGTCGGCGGTGCGTTCGCAGCCGGTTGCACCGTCGTGCTCAAGCCGTCGGAAGTGGCGCCGCTCAACGCGTTCATCCTCGCCGAGATCATCCACGAGGTCGGTTTCCCGTCGGGCGTGTTCAACCTCGTCACCGGTACCGGTCAGGTCGTCGGTGAAGCGATCGCTGCGCACCCCGACGTCGACATGGTGAGCTTCACCGGCTCGACCCGCGCCGGCAAGCGCGTGGCCGAAGTCGCCTCGCAGACCGTCAAGCGCGTGTCGCTCGAACTCGGTGGCAAGTCGGCCAACATCATCCTCGACGACGCCGACTTCGAAGCCGTGATCCCCAAGGGCATCTTCGCCTGCTACCTCAACTCGGGCCAGACCTGCACGGCGCACACCCGCATGCTCGTCCCCAACAGCCGCTACGACGAAGCGGTGCAGATCGCTGCCGCCGCAGCGGAGGGCATGCAGGTCGACGACCCGACCAAGGAGGGCATGCACCTCGGCCCGCTCATCAGCCAGGCCCAGTGGGACCGTGTGCAGAGCTACATCCAGCAGGGTGTCGACGAAGGCGCGGTCGTCGCGGCCGGTGGCCTCGGCAAGCCCGAGGGCAAGGAGACCGGCTACTTCGTGAAGCCGACCGTGCTCGCCAACGTCACCAACGACATGACCGTCGCCCAGGAGGAGATCTTCGGCCCGGTGCTGTCGATCATCGGCTACGACGACGATGACGACGCCGTGCGCATTGCAAACGACAGCCTCTACGGCCTGTCGGGCGGTGTGTGGTCGGGCGACAAGGACCGTGCCATGGCCGTCGCTCGCCGGATGCGCACCGGCGCGGTCGACGTCAACGGCGGCAGCTTCAACATCGCCGCCCCGTTCGGCGGCTACAAGCAGTCGGGTTACGGCCGCGAGAACGGCGTCTACGGCATCGACGAGTTCCTCCAAACCAAGTCCCTCCAGCTCTGACCGATTCGGGCCAGCTTTCCCGGAGGCTGCGTTCCGTGAGCTCGTCATGTACGCCCAAGTACACGTCCTCGCCACGCGCCTTGCCTCCGGAAAACCGTGATCCCGAATCAGTGTGAATGACGAGGATTCCGGGCCGGGTGCTGGTCTCGCTTCGATGGCGGGACGGGCTCTGGTTTGGCTGACTGAATCCGATTGAACTGGAACCGCCGCTGCCCACTGGGTGGCGGCGGTTCTGGTTTTCGCCGCGGTGAGGTTTCGCTCAGACGTCGGCTTCGGTGACCGTGGGGGAGCCGGCGGGGACCTCGAAGGTCTTCCAGGTGCGCACGTCGCTGTCGGGGTCGCCGATCTCGACGACCTGGCGGTACTCCGCTCGCCACGTGGTGGGGCTGATCGTGTGGCGGGTGTAGCCGCGGAACTCGAGTTCGGCGTCGACGATCGCCGGGATGCTCTTCACCACGTCCACGAGCGCCGGGTCGACGTTCTGCCCCGACGAGATGCCCGTCGTGACGAACTCGATGCCGTGCGTCCCGGCGGCGTCGAAGATCTCACCGACGCCGGCGAGGTGGATGTCGCCCGTGATCGTGACGAAGTTCGATGGGGCTGCGGCGAGCAGTCGGTCGCGCGCCGCTGCGTAGCCGTCCCACTGGTCGTAGTTGAGGATCGCGCCGACGTCGCCGAGGCGCGTGTCGCCGAACACGGTCTGCTGGGCCAGACAGTTCCACGTCGCCTCGCTGGTGGCGAATCGTTCGATCGCCCATGCTTCCTGTTCGGCGCCGAGCATCGAGCGGCCGGGGTCGTCCCAACCGTCGACCGGTGGACCCGGATCGAGGATGACGTCGCTCAACTGGTCGTCACGGAACTGGCGTCCGTCGAGCGCCGAAATGCGGAGCAGTTCACCGACGTCGAGGCCCCGGTGGATGGGATACGGCGTGGTCGGGTCGGCGAGGTCGGGCGGCGGCAGACGGGTCGGCGTGTTCTCCCACCAGGCCTGGTAGGCCTGCGAGCGTCGCACGGCGAACTCGGCGGGATCGGCGTCGTCTTCCGACACCAGACCGGCATAGTTGTTCTCGACCTCGTGGTCGTCCCAGATGGCGAGCCACGGTGCCGCAGCACGTGACGCCTGCAGTTGTGGGTCGCGGAGGTACTGGGCGTATCTGGCGCGGTACCCGTCGAGGTCGACGGGTTCGAACGGATCGTGGAGTCGCACGATGGTGTCGCTCAACGCCGGCGAGAACCCTTCGTAGATGAAGTCGCCGAGGAACACGACGAGGTCGGGTCGCCACTCGGCGATGTCGCGGTGAGCGGCGTAGAAACCCGACTCGTAGTTCTGGCACGATGCCGCAGCGATGCGGAACTCGGAGGTCGTCGGGTCGATGGGCGCCGTGGTTCCCGCCGGGGACTTCCAGCCGCCCGCACTGAACTTGAAGATCCCAGGGCTGTCGGTCTCGACGATCACGTGCACCGATCCGCCGAGCGACGCATCGGTGCGCACGACGCCCTCGATGGCACCCGACCCCGAGTCGGGTGCATACGCCCACGCGACGTCGATTCCGTCGGCCGGGAGGTCGCCGTCGAGCCGGGTCCAGATGACGACCGACGTCGCATCCGGGTCTCCCGACGCGACACCGAAGGTGAAGGGATCGACGTCGAGATGGATGCCGTCGGGCTCGGGCTCCGTGGTGGTGGTGGCTGCCGGCGCATCGGTGGTCGTCGTGGAGGTGGCCGGGGGAGCGGTCGTGGGCGATGCCGTCGTCGAGGAACCGGACGGTTCGGTCGACGCCGAGGGGCTGGCGGCCTCGTCGCCGTCGCTGCTCGCGCAGGCGCCGAGGCCGATCGATGCCGAGAGTGCGAGGAAGCGTCGTCGCGAGAGCTGCATGTAACGAGTGTCTCACGTCGTCCGCCTCGCTGCGGAGAGCGTGGGATTGGGAGAATCGCCCCATGACCGATGTCGAGAATGTCGCCGAAGACGTGTCGCTGGAGGGTTTCAACCCGTTCGACCCAGCAACGCAGCAGTGTCCGCACCAGTACTACGCCAAGATGCGGGAGACCACCCCCGTGTTCCAGGTTCCCGGCACCGACATCTACATGGTCACGCGCCACGACCTCGTCGTGCCGATCCTTCGCGACACCGCGACCTTCTCGTCCAACTTCTCGACCGCCGGCATGTCGCCCGACAAAGAACTGGTCGAGAAGATGAAGGAGATCATGGCCGAGGGGTGGCCGCCGGTGCCGACGATGCTCACGATCGATCCACCGCACCACACGCGGTTCCGTGGCACGGTCGCCACCTACTTCACACCCAAGACGATGGCGACGCTGCGCGAACCGGTGACCGAGATCGTCAACCGGCTCATCGACGAGCTGCCCGCCGACGGTGAGGTGTTCGACGCGGTCACCCAGCTCAACGTCCCGGTGCCGATCGAAGCGATCGCCACGGTGCTCAACGTGCCGGTCGACATGATGGCCGACTTCAAGCGTTGGAGCGACGACTTCATCGCCCCGATCGGGTCGAACCCGAGCGACGAGCGCCGTCTCGAAGCGCTGCGCGGCACCGTCGAGTTCCAGCACTACTTCGCCGAGCAGCTCGAACGGCGCCGCGTCGAGCCGATCGGCGACCTCATGAGCGACCTGGTGCAGTCTCGTATCGAAGCCGACCCTGGCGACGCCGAGAAGGGGCTCGACGTCGACGACGAGGGCAAGCGCGAGCTGACGATGTCGGAGATGTTGTCGATCGTGTCGCAGCTGCTCGTTGCCGGCAACGAGACCACCACGAAGGCGCTCACCGAAGGCGTGCGGCTGCTGGCCGAGCACCCCGACACGTGGGCGAAGCTCCGTGCCGATCCGGCGGGCTACGCCCCGACCGTGGTCGAGGAGGTGCTGCGCCTGTCGACGCCCACCCAAGGCATGTTTCGTGTGGTCACGGCCGACACCGAGATCGACGGTGTGCCGGTGCCGAAGGGCGCACGCCTCGTCGTGATGTTCGCCGCGGCCAACCGCGACCCCGAGGTGTTCCCCGATCCCGACGCGTTCGATCCCGACCGCGAGGGCCTCATGAAGAAGCACCTGGCGTTCGGCAAGGGCATCCACTTCTGTCTCGGTGCCCCGTTGAGCCGTCTCGAGATGACGATCGTGTTCGAGCAGCTCGGCCGCCGCTTGGAGTCGATCACCCTGGCCGACGACAACGAGTTCATGTACTTCCCGAGCTTCATGTTGCGCGGTTTGACCGGACTGAACGTGTCGATCACCCGCGCCGCCTGACTGTGCTCGTAGCCTCCCTGACGTGACCAGCACAGACGCGAAAGAACAAGCCATCAAGAGCATCGCCCGCGTGGGCGTGATCGGATGTGGACAGATGGGCGCCGGCATCGCCGAGGTGTCGGCCCGTGCGGGCATGGACGTGGTCGTCCACGAGATCGACGCAGCGACGGCCGAGCGTGGCCGCAACCGGATGATCTCGTCGTTCGACAAGGCCGTCGCCCGCAACAAGATGACCGAGGAAGAGCGTGATGCCACGATCGCCAACCTCACCTTCACGACCGATCTCGCCGACATGGCCGATCGCCGCATGGTGATCGAAGCGGTTATCGAAGACGAAGCGCTCAAGACCCAGGTGTTCTCGACGCTCGACAAGGTCGTCGAAGCCGACGACGCGATCCTCGCCAGCAACACCAGCTCGATCCCGATCATGAAGCTCGGCATGGCGACCGAGCGCCCCGAGAACGTCGTGGGCATCCACTTCTTCAACCCGGTACCGGTGCTCAAGCTCGTCGAACTCGTCACGAGCCTGATGACCTCGAAGCAGACCATCGAGCGGTCGGAGCGCTTCGCCGACGACATCCTCGGCAAGATCGTCATCCGCAGCAAGGACCGCGCCGGGTTCGTGGTCAACGCGCTGCTGATCCCGTACATCCTCTCCGCGATCCGGATGATGGAGTCGGGGTTCGCCACGGCCGAAGACATCGACCACGGCATGGTCGAAGGGTGTAACCACCCGATGGGGCCGCTCGCCCTCGCAGATCTCATCGGCCTCGACACGACCGCTGCGGTCGCCGAGTCGATGTACGAAGAATTCAAGGAGCCGCTGTACGCAGCCCCCGCCATGCTCTCTCGCATGGTCGAGGCGGGTCTGCTGGGTCGCAAGACCGGCCGCGGCTTCTACGACTACTCGAAGTAAGGAACTCTCATGGCAGGCGAACGCGTTCTGGTGGCAAAGGTCGGGCTCGATGGGCACGACCGCGGTGTGAAGGTCGTCGCGCGCATTCTGCGTGACGCGGGCTTCGAAGTGATCTACACGGGTCTGTTCCAGACCCCCGACACGGTGGCTGCGGCCGCGGTCGACGAAGACGTCGACGCGATCGGTCTGTCGATGCTGTCGGGGGCGCACATGACCTTGGCTCCGCTGGTGGTCGAGAAGGTGCGCGAGCGTGGCGTCGACATCCCGGTCATCGTGGGCGGCATCGTCCCCGACCAGGACGTCGACGAACTGATGAAGCTGGGCGTGGCGAAGATCCTCACCCCCGGAGCAACGGCCGATCAGGTCGCCGGGGCCATCCGCGAGGCCATCGACAACCAGTAGTCGGGCCCAGGTCGACGGGTCTCAGCCGCCGGTCTCGGTCGCCGGGTCTCAGTCGTCGCCGAGTCGTTCGACGATGGTCGGCAGCAGGTACTCGAAGCGTTCTTGGAGGTCGTCGACGTCGATCTCGATCGCGCCCTCACCGGTGGCGAACACGCCGATCATCACGTCGTCGTCGAGCCAGTCGACCGCGCACGAATCGAGCGCTGAGGTGTCGGCATCGGCGCACACGCGATGGAATCGCCCGCCGCGGTAGAGGCGCGACTCGTCGACGTCGACGGTGACGCCGTCGAGCGACCCGGTGGCCAGGTCGCTGGTGAACGCAGCCAGGTCGGCGGGTGCGTCGAGGAAGACGAACCCGGCGGTGGCGCCGGACTCGTCGACGAGTTCACACGCGATGCCGGCAGCGGGCGTGCTGTCCGTGGAGAACGTCGTCGAGCGAGACGCACCGACGAGCGCGTCGCGGACGAGTTGATCGTCGAGGAGTTCGAACGAGTCGGCGAGCAGCGTGGAGAAGTCGGCGACCGGGCACTCGTCGAGATCGACGTCGGCGCCGTTCGCATCCAGGAGCGCACGGATCCGTTCGGCGGCCGGCTCGGTGTCGAGGTCGGGCACGCCGTCGTCACACCCGACGGCGATCAATGCGACGGCGCCGACGACGGCGAGGAGACGGTGTTGCATCGCAGCGATGGTACGGGCAGGTGACTGGTGGCCGCGGTCAGGCCCGCGGTCCCGCCGCGCCGCTCGGGCGACGGTCAGGCGTCGCGCAAGTCTTCCTTCCAGGCGCGAAAGCGATCGTGGGTCGCCCCGCTCGGGCCGGTTCCCGACGCGCTGCCGTCGGGGAAGAGTCGCAGCGTGTACTCGGCTCCGGTCGTTTCGTGAGCCGCCCAGTAGCGAGCGTCGCCGTGCTTGGCCGGCCCAGCGCGCCAGAGGATCCACGGGCCGATGCGCCGCTTGTACTCGGCGACCGGACGGTCGGGCAGGTCGTCGCCGAGCGCGCGGAGCGTGTCGGGCGCCTCGATCCAGGCGCCGGCCGGGATGTTGCGATCGCGGATCGGGGTGGGAGGCAGGTCGGCGGTGTGCACCGGTGTGTCGTCGGTCGGCCGCTCGTCGTATCTCATCGAAGCGTGCTCACCAGCCGCGTTCGATCCACTCGTCGAGGTGCGGGCGTTCCTCGCCGATCGTGGTGTCGTCGCCGTGGCCGGGCAGGACGATCGTGTCGGCGGGGAACGTGAACAGCCGGTCGGTGATCGAACCGATGATCGTGTCGAAGTCACCGAGGTCGGTCGCGGTGTTGCCGGGTCCGCCGGGGAACAACGTGTCGCCGGTGAAGAGCAGCGGGGTGCCGGCGAGCTCGAACGAGATCGAGCCGGGCGTGTGGCCGGGATTGTGGATGGCGTTCATCCGCAGCTTGCCGAATTCGATGACTTCGGTGTCGTCGAGGAACACGTCGTAGCCGACGTCGTCGAGCATCGGAGCGTCGAGCTTGGTGACGGCCACCTCGTAGCCGGCTTCGCGCATGGCGGGGATCGCCTGGATGTGATCCCAGTGCCCGTGGGTCTCGAGTACCCGCTTGACGCCGAGGGTGTCGCACAGGTCGAGCAGCATCTCGTGTTCGTTGGCGGCGTCGATGAGCACCGCGTCGCCGGTGAGCTTGCAGCGCACGATGAAGACGTTGTTCTCGTACGGGCCCACGACGACTTTGTGGACCTCGGCGTCGGCGTTGGCCCAGTGGAGCGTGCCGGGTGAAGGACTCGACGATGTAGCCATCACTCGAGTGTGCCAGACGGTACCGTGCAGGCGTGGCACGTCGTACGAAGATCGTTGCAACCATCGGACCCTTGAGCAGCAGCGACGAGGTGATCTCCGACATGATCGAAGCGGGGATGGACGTGGCGCGCATCTCGCTCGCGCACACCCCGCTCGACGAGGCGCTCGACATGCACCGCCGCGTGCGCGCTGCCGCCGACCGCCTCGGTGCGGTCGTGGCGACGATGGTCGACCTGCCTGGGTCGATGATCCGCATCGGACGGCCGCATCGCGATGGCATCGAACTCGAGACCGACGCGCTCGTCGATCTCGTGGTGGGCAACGACGAGTCCACCGTCGAGCGGGTCACCGTCGACTATCCGCATCTGCTCAAAGACTGCAGTGTGGGTGATCGCATCTCGATCGGCGACGGCGAGCAGGTTGTCGTCGTGGTCGAGTCGATGACCGCGACGACGGTCCGCGCTCGGGTCATCTCGGGCGGGCCGCTCAACGGTCGTGCCGGGGTCAACATCCCGTTCGCCACCAACGACCTCGGTGCGGTCAGCGACATTCACCTCGACGAGGTCGAACGCTTCGTCGAAGAAGGTGTCGACATGGTGTCGCTGAGCGTGCGCTCAGGCGCCGAGCTTCGGTCGCTCGCACTCGAGCCGCATCCGCGCGGTCCGATGCTGATCGCCAAGGTCGAGTCGGCGTCGGCGGTCGAAGAACTCGACAGCATCATCGAAGCGGCGTCGGCGGTGCTCGTGGCCCGTGGTGGCCTCGGGATGAGCACGGCGCTCGAATCGTTGCCGTGGACGCAGAAGAAGATCATCCGCGACTGCATCGCGGGCGGGTTGCCCGTCATCACTGCCGGGCAGATGCTCGAGTCGATGGTGGTTGCTCCGACGCCGACCCGTGCCGAGGCGACCGACGTCGCCAACGCCGTGTTCGACGGCACCTCCGCGGTGATGCTGTCGGCCGAGACCGCGATCGGCGGTCGACCGGCGGCTGCGGTCGCCACGATGGCCCGCATCGCCGAGACGGCCGACGACGAGTTCGATCACCAGGCGTGGGCCGAACAGATCGCCGAGCTGCGCATGGCAGGGCACGACGAGTCGGCGATGATCACCGACGCCATCACCATTGCCGCGGCCGGAGCGATGGAGTCGCTGCACGTTCGAGCGTTGCTGTGTCTGTCGGAGTCGGGCCTCACGGTTCGCTCGATGGCCCGCTTCCGCCCCGGCGTGCCCATCCTCGGTTTCAGCCCGAATCCGCGGACGGTGCGTCAGTTGGCGTCGAGTTGGGGCGTCACGCCGCGCCTGCTCGAGACCGACAGCCCCGACTATCAGGAGCGCGTTCGCGTGGCGTTGAGCCGGGCGAAGCGCGAAGGGCTGGTGGCGCAGGGCGACATCGTCGGTGTGGTCGCCGGTCTCTCGCAGGCCGCACGAGCCACCGACACGTTCCGCCTGCTACGCGTCAGCTGACGCTCGCTCAGGTACTGATCACGTCGAAGCCGAGCCCGAGCGCGGCGCCGATGTGCGTCGGGTCGAAGGTGACGAACCGGATGGGGGAGGGGAGTCGTTCGGCGGCCGCGAAGTGGATGGCGTCGCTGAGCCGAACCGGTTGCGTGCGCGCAAGCGCAGCGGCCCGGTCGAGACAGCGTTGGTCGACCGGCACGACGTGCAGGTGATCCCACGCGAGCCGGATCGCGTCTTCCAGGTCGAGGCGCAGGATCGGCTCGTCGATCAGTCGGTCGATCGCGGGAAGTGCTTCGGTCAGCGCCATCGCCGACGCCGCCCACACCTCGTCGGTCGCCATCGCTTCGAGCGTGACGGTCCGCTCGCGCCCGTCGATCGCCAGCGCCAGCAGCGCGGAGGTGTCGAGCACCACGGTCATGCCGTCACCGCCCGAACTCTGGTCTGGTCCGGCTGGGCCTCGGAAACCGGAACGGAGGCGGACCAGACCGGAGTGGCGTGCGGTGGTCGGATCATCCGCGGAGCTCGCGGAGGACTTGGTCGATGCGGACGCCGGCCCACACCTGCACCGGGTCGGGGGCTCGCCACGTGCTCGATCGACGTGGCGGGATGACGGCGCGTGAGCCGATGAGCCGGTCGAGGTCGGGGGCGTCGGCGTCGAGGGGGCCGAGTTGGGCGACCGGGCGACCCGACGACGTGATGACGGTGCGCTCGCCCGACGTGGCGCGACGCACCGCATCGCCGAGCTCGGCGCGCAACTCTCGAATTCCTGCCGACCGTGTGTCCACATGTGTACACAAGCAGATTTGTGTGCGTCTCGCAAGCGCGCCACACTCTGCTCCATGAACTTTGCATTCACCGAAGAGCAGGAAGAACTGCGCAGCACCGTCCGCGCCTTCCTCGAGAACAAGTCGTCCGAAGAAGCCGTCCGCGAGCAGATGGAGACCGAGCAGGGCTACGACGCCGCCGTCTGGCAGCAGATGGGTGAGCAGATGGGCCTCCAGGGCCTCGCGATCCCCGAAGAGTTCGGTGGCTCGGGCTACAGCTTCGTCGAGCTCGGCATCGTGCTCGAAGAGATGGGCCGTGCGCTCCTGTGTGCACCGTTCTTCTCCACGGCCGTGCTCGCGGCGCAGACGCTCATCCACTCGGGTGACGACGCCGCCAAGCAGGCGCACCTCCCCGGCATCGCCTCGGGCGAGACCATCGCCACCGTCGCCTACGTCGAGCCCTCGGGCAAGTGGGACGAGTCGGGCATCACGATGGAAGCATCGGGTTCGGGTTCCGACGTCACGCTGAGCGGCACGAAGTCGTTCGTCATCGACGGTCACGTCGCCAACCTCATCATCGTCGCTGCCAAGTCGGGCGCCGGCACCAGCCTCTACGCCGTCCAGGGTGACGCATCGGGTCTCACCAAGACCTCGCTGTCGACCATGGACCAGACCCGCAAGCAGGCGAAGCTCGACTTCGACAACACGCCCGCGACGCTCATCGGTGAAGAGGGCAAGGGCTGGGAGATCCTCTCGACCGTCCTCGACCTCGTTGCGGTCGGCCTCGCCGCCGAGCAGGTCGGTGGGGCTCAGATGGTGCTCGAGCAGGCTGTCGAGTACGCCAAGGTCCGCGTGCAGTTCGGTCGCCCGATCGGTTCGTTCCAGGCCATCAAGCACAAGTGCGCCGACATGCTCCTCGAAGTCGAATCGGCCAAGTCGGCTGCCTACTACGGCATGTGGTGCGCCGCCGAGATGAACGACGAGCTCGCCTCGACCGCGTCGCTCGCCAAGGCGTACTGCTCGGAGGCGTACTTCCACGCCGCAGCCGAGAACATCCAGATCCACGGTGGCATCGGCTTCACCTGGGAGCACCCGGCACACCTGTACTTCAAGCGTGCGAAGAGCTCCGAGCTGATGTTCGGTGACCCGACGTACCATCGCGAGCAGCTCGCTCAGCGCATCGGTATCTGAGTCGTCGCCGCTTGTAGCTCAAGCATCTGACCAACGCCGGGTCATTCGCTCCTTCGAGAGCGGAGGCCCGGCGTTGTCGCGCCCGCCGTCCGGTCGACCACCACTCGGGTGTTTCCCTGACCCGGGTGTTTCGCTGCCCACAGGGGGTCTCGAAACACCCGAATGGTGATGTTCGGTACGGTTGCGCCCAGAGCCGGCGAACGGTTCGGGTGTTTGCGTGACCCGGGTGTTTCGCTGCCCACAGGGGGTCTCGAATCACCCGGGTGACGGAAACACCCGGGCTGGGTCAGGGGCGGCCGCGGAGCTTCTTGTAGAGGGCTCGGCCCTGGTCGCCGGCGAGGTCGGCGATCTTCGCGCGGACCGTGCCGTACGTCTGGGCCACGGTCGACCCGGTGGCGCTCTCGGCAGCCTGCTGTGCGGCCGCGAGTTGTTCGCGTAACTGCGCGTTCTCGTGGGCGAGGCCGGTCGCTCGCTCTTCGAGGCCGGCGAGGTGGTGGCGGCGCTCTTGTTCGGCGTGTTCGGCGATGCCGATGTCGGTGGCCACTCGGCGGTCGCGTCGAGCGGTGAGGCGCGTCGTGAGCGCACCGGCCGACACGCTGGCGAGCGGGCTCGACGGAGCGGAACTCGACTGTGGTTGGAACTGCCACTCGTCGGTGATGCGGGCGGCGGTGATCGACTGGTCGGAGAGCATGAGCCGTTGCAGGCCGGCTCGGTGGTCGAAGCGCTCGCGCTCGCTGTCTGACCACTCGGGTTTGCGGAGCACGAGGATGGTGTCGCCCCACTCGCCGTTGCCCCAGTCGGTGAACGACTCGACGACCTCGCACTGCGCGTAGCGGGCGAGCGCCGCGAACCCGTCTGGGTAGAAGCGCCAGCAGTCGACGGGGAAGCGGTGTTCGTGGCCGCTCGACGGAGCGATGATGGCGGTGATGCCGCCGGGCTTGAGCACGCGGACGACTTCGAAGATCGTGACCCAGAAGTGTTCGATGTGTTCGAACGCCTGACCCGACACGAACAGGTCGATCGACTCGCTCGGGAGTTCGGCCCATCGGTACGGGTCGGCGAGCACGATGTCGACGCCGCGTCCTTCGACGATGTCGACGCCGCGGTAGGTCCACGCCGGGTCGTCGAGATGGGAGCGGTACGAGAGCGACTCGGCGCCGATCATCTGTGCGCCGAAGTCGATGATCTCCAAGGGCGTGCCGCGGTGGTCGGCGAGGTGGACCTCGACGAACTCACCCATCATTTCGTGTGAACTGGCATGCATCGGGCGCGACTGTACCCGCCGCTTCGACCGACAGTTCGGGTTCGTAGACTCCGAGTGTGGATCTGATCACCATCGTCTTCGCCGTCGTTGCTGCCCTGGGCGTGTTCGTGATCGCTGCCGTCACGATCGGGCGAGAGGCGCATCGTCTCGACGCCGTCGCGCCGCGGGCGGTGTACGCCCTCGACGAGGCCGTCGACTTCGTGTGCGATCGGCTGCCGGTCGAGAGTCAGGCACGGCTCACACCGGGCGAGGTCGAGCAGCTACTCGCGTTCCACATGCAGTGGTTGCACAGCCAGGGATTGCAGCCCGACAAGGTCGTCGATCGCCCGCAAGACATCACCGACACGGTCGTGGTGACCGAAGACAGCCTCACCGCCTACCTGATCGGTGAGTCGGAGCGCAACGACGTCGACCTGCTCGACGACGTCGACGCGGTCAACGTCGTCGAGGCGCACCTGCAGTACTTCGAGGCCATCGGCGCCGTCGGCCCGCAAGCCCCGCTCGACGACGTGATCGACGACTAAGGGAGAGACGATGGCTGACGGCTTCAGCGATCGCATCGTGGTGATTGCACACCGTGACGAATCGACCACTGCAGAGGTCGTCGGTGCATTGCACGACGGGGGCTTGAGTTCGGTGATCGACGTGGTGCGATCTGATGATGCCGCCGGTGTGACGTCGATTGCCCGAGATGCAGCATCTCAGGGAGCGCGTGCGGTCGTGGCGATCGGGGGCGATGGAACCGTCAACCTCGTGGCTCAGGGACTCATGGGCTCATCGACCCCGCTGGCGGTTGCTCCGGCCGGGACGGTCAATTTGTTGTCGCAGTTGACCGGTCTCGATTCGTTCGCCTTCACCGTCGAGGCGCTGAAGGCGGGGGACGTCCGCTCCATCGACGTCGGCGACGTGACCACCGACGCAGACAACGGAGGGTCAACCAGCAGCCCGTTTCTGCTCAACGCGAGCAGCGGCTTCGACGCTGCGGTGATCGAGGATGCTGACGACCACAGCCACGCCCGATTCGGGCGCCTCAGATTCGCCACCGCGGGTCTCAAGCGGCTGCGCCGTTCCCAGCCCCGCCAACTGTCGGTGCACGTCGACGGAGAGTTGTGGTTCACCGGCAGGGCGATGAGCGCGATCGTCATGAACTTCGGTCAGCGAGTGACCGCAGACCTCGACGTCGCGCCCGATGCCGAGCCCGACGATGGATTGCTCGATGTGCTCGTCGTTTCGTGTTCGACGCTCCGACGGTTTCTCACCGTCGTGATCCGGCTCATCGCCGGTCGGGCGGTCGATCCCGCCGACGTGCTGCGAACTCGCGGGGCAGCAGTCGATGTCGAGTGGGTTCGGGCGGAGGCGGTGCAACTCGATGGTGACGTGAGCGCTCATACGCGAATTCTGCGACACCGTGTTCGCCCGTCCGCACTCGAGGTGTACCACCGCCCTCCTCGTGGCTGACACCTCCGGACCGTTCAGGATCGGACGGACATGGCGACGGTAAGGTCTTCGGTCGCGGCGCGGTGGTCGCTGACGCACGACGAGGAATGGCACGCTGAACAATCTCACTGGCTCGGGTCCGTCGACGGAACCACCGGGCACTAGGTCGCAACTCGGGTTCCGAACTCACGTCGTCTCACGGGGTTTTCGCGGCCACCCGACGAGATTGGTCGTTGCCGTCGGAGTCGCGTTGCTCGCTGTAGCGATCTGTATCGCTCATCGGAGCGGTCTCCGTCATGACTACATCGACTTCACGGTGAGTTGGCGGGCGACGAACGGGGGAGTGAGTCCGTGGGAATCGCAACCGTACGCCTACGGACCGGTCTTCAATCTCTTCGCTGCCCCGGCTCGAATCGACGAACTCGGGCCCAAGTATCTGTTCGTCATCACCTGGGTCGTGACAGCGGCGATCCTCATGGCGAGAGCCACGCGCCGGTCGACGACGCGAGCAGTCGCGGTCGCCCTCATGCTGGTGGTGAACCCGCTGACCGCCATCTCGGTTGCCGTCTTCGGCCTTTTCGACGTCGTGGTCGGAGCGATCTCCCTCGGAGCGGTCGTGCTGTGGCGACGGGATCGCCCCGCAGCGGCAGGCGTCTGCCTGGCGATCGGCGTGTTGCTCAAGCTGTTTCCGGCGGTTCTCGTTCCGGTGCTGGTGGCATCGGGCTGCCGAGCCGGACGGCGAGCCCACGTCGTGAAGTCCGTTCGGTTTCTCGTGGCCGTCGGTGCCAGCACCGCGGTCGGCTTCGGCCTCAGTGCCCTCATGTGGGGTCCTCGAAGCGTGACCGAACCGTTGTCGTTCGGCGCCCAGCGAGGTCCCAAACTCATGTCGATCTTTCGGTACCTCGATGGGCGGTACCGTCCGATCGGCTCGTCGGATCTGGACGTGAGTTGGCTGAGCGTGCCGTTGATCGTCGTCAGCATTCTGGCGATCTCGGTGTGGGCGTTTCGGTACCGCGTGGATCCGGTCGTCGCGAGCGCCACGGCCATGATCGCAACGTTCAACTTCTACAAGGTCGGTCACCAACAGTTCGTGGTCGTCGTCATGCTGTTGTTGGCCCTCTGGGTCGCCGAGGCAGCGACGATCCCGACGCGACAGCGCGCTGCACTCGCGCTCTATTCGTGTTGGTATGGACTCGCTCAGGCTGGCTACCTCTGGACAGCGGTCGCGAACGACGCCCAGTACGGGTTCGTGGGCGAGTGGTCGTGGGTTCGCGAAGTCATTGGAGCTCCCACCTTTCTCATTGCGTCGTGGCTGATCTACGAACTCATCGCCCTCCCGATGCGGTCGACGCCGGGGGCGTCGCTCGAGCCCGGCGTCGGTGAGCACCCGATCATCGTTGTGTGACGGAGTGGGGCGCCACTTCCGCGAATCGCAGTCGACAGCGCGAAGACGGGTCGGATACTGTGCCCAGTACCAGAGAGAAGATGTGGTCCAGGGCACTTTGCTCCCTCGTTTCCCCTGGTAGATGGCCTGATCGACGGTCGGCGTTCGGGTTCCAATCGCTCAATTGCAACCGTGGTGCAACCGGTGAGGTCAAATCGCCTGTGAGAGCACCGCTGTGCTGCATGCAACACACGCGCTCAAGTTTGTTGCATCAGGTTGGTTGCAAGCGGCCGACATTGGTGTAGTTTGAGGCTCGCTCGTTGGCACGAGGGCACCGAGCAGATATACCGGACGTAGCTAAGACCGTCGCTCGTTTCATCGAGGCGGACGGCACGGGTTCATCGGCTCGCAGCACGCTGCGAGTGTCGGAGAAAACGGGTTGAGCAATCACACCACCGATTGATCGGTGTTGGAGTCGCTCCCCGCATCGGGTTCCTCGTGGGCGTCTCCGACACAGGAGATACCCGTGACAACCCAGAACACCCCGCTCAGCGTGGCACAGGTCCACGAGCGCTATCCGTTCTTGTCGGAGGACCGAATCCGCCGCCACCTCAAGCACGAGGTGCCGTACATCCAGACATCGCCACGAGCGCCGATGTTCTTCTGGCCCGCCGACATTGATCGGTGGATCGCTCAGAACACCGTGAGGCCCGCATCGTGAGGCGGCGACGATCCCGCGCGGCCGGATCACCGGGCAAAGGCAATCCGACCGCAACCAGCAACGTTGCTCGCTACGGGAGCGAGATTGACCGTACAGAACCCTCGGTGCCGACGCGAGTCATGTCGCCAGCCGAGATGTGGAGCCGTGGCTACCGACCGGGACGGTCGATCGAGTTCCACCCGGCCGTGACCGACATGCTGGCCAGCTCTGACATCGGCCCCTTCGTTGCGGATGCTCGGGGCTACGAATGGGTGACCGATCGTGGTCGGCTGGACGAGCTTGGATTCTCTGCTCGACAAGCGGAGCTTGTACCCGGTCTGTTGATCCCGACGCACGGTGTCGTGGCGGGCGCAGGTGACGTCGGGTATCAGTTCCGGCCGGAGAAGCCCCGAGTCATCGAGCGCGAGGGCAGCGAGCCGAAGGTCATCAAGTACGAGTCTCGCGACGGGTTCGCGAATCGTCTCGACTGTCCGCCGCTCTCTCGCCACTTGCTAGACGACCCAAGCACCGTTCTCTACTGGACCGAGGGAGCCAAGAAGGCAGACTCTGCCGCAAGTCGCGGGCTGTTGTGCGTGACCGCACCCGGCGTTGACCTCGGACCGGAGGCGCTGACCGATCTCGACTCGATCCCGCTCGACGGGCGACCCGTGTTCATCGCGTTCGACAGCGACGTGATGACCAAGCCCACGGTCCGCGACGCCTTGCAGCGGCTCACAGTGCACCTGGCATCCCGAGGCGCGTCGGTGAGATGGATCGAGCTACCGGAGCTTGCTGCACCGGAGGACATCTTCGGCGAGCCGTCGAAGACTGGGCTGGACGACTACTTCGCACGAGGCGGCACCGTCGACGCCTTGTCGCTGCACCAGCGGGTGCCGCGTCTCACCGTGAGGAACGACGGCGATTTTGAGCAAGCCGTCGACACGCTGACGCTCGGTCTGCAAGTGCAGAACGATCCGCCCGCTCTGTTCAACCGAGGCGCGCTCATTGAGGTCGACGCCGACAGTGTGCGAGAGGTCAGTCACTTGCGCCTTGAGGTGTTGATCGGTCGGTCCGTAGATTCAACCAAGACGGTCAAGGGCGGACCGGTGCCGGACCATCCGAGTCAGCGGCTCGCGAAGGCCGTGCTGCACAACGCAGACAGGTGGCGGTTCCCGCAACTCGATCGGGTGACGAGAGGGCCGACGTTCGCGCCGGATGGCACGCTGAGGGTGAAGCCCGGCTACCACGCATCGAGCCGAACGCTGTACCTGCCGAATGAGCTCGTGACGATCGGACCGATTGCACACCCTTCGCGATCCGAGATCGACAGCGCGGTCGAGCTGATCACCGGCGACTTGCTCGGACAGTTCCCATTTGTCGCTGAGGCTGATCGTGCTCATGCAGTTGCTCTTGCGCTGTTGCCGCTCGTGCGCGATCTGATCGACGGCCCGACTCCCCTGCACGGCATCGGTGCCCCTGGCGGCGGTGCGGGCACTGGCAAGACCAAGTTGGCCGCATCGACTCTTGCACCTGCGCTCGGATCAGTGGGCGAGGGTCTAGGCGCGCCACCGTCGAGCAACGAAGAGATGTCGAAGCAGATCACGGCCGTGTTGGTCGAGGGGCACGAGCTGGTCATGTTCGACAACGCTGATCGCGAGGTGAACTATCCGGCGCTTCAAGCGGCTCTCACCACGATGGTCTGGACCGGCCGAATTCTCGGAGAGACGCGGACCGTCACCGTTGCCAACCGCGCCACGTGGGTCATCACGGGCAATGCGTTGCGGTTCGTGTGGGACTTGGCCCGTCGCGTTCTGCCGATCAATCTCGACGCCGGGATGGAGCGGCCGATGGACCGCACCGGCTGGCGTCGTGAGTTGCCCGCATGGGCCATCGGAGAAGGTCGAGCGGACCTACTCCACGCCTTGTGCGTTCTCGTGACGGCATGGCTCGCACGAGGCCGACCGGCGCCACCGCCGAGCGTCCCGGCGTTCGGCAGCTTCGAGCGATACCGAGACGTGATCGGCGGGATTCTCGCAGTCGCAGGGATCGGTGGGTTCCTCGGCAACATCGACCAGCACTCCAAGAGCGACGAGGCAGCGAACCGGCGCGAGGTCGTGTTCTGCGCCGTCTCGGAGGTCCATCGCGACAACTGGTTCACGGCTGGCGATGTCGTCGCACTCATCGGCAAAGACGACGAGTCAGCAGCGCTGTTCGACAATCACGGTCGCCCCGGCCACTCGCTCAATACCAAGGTAGGCAACTTCCTCAAGGGCGAGACTGGCTCGTACGCCGATGGTCGACGCCTTGTCCGATCGGACGACAAGTACCAGAACCGATGGCGATACCGACTTGAGGAGGTCGGCTCGTGACCCGCTGGTTACCCCTCCGTTACCCCTCGGTCGGGGCGTTTGCCCTGGTAGACGACCGAATCCGTTACCCCGGTGACCCATGTGACCCCTCGCCGCCGACGTACATACGGGTGGCGATGCGGCGTGTCTGGCAGGGAGTCGTGTGTCTCTCTATCTATATCTCTAGCAAATGGGGTAACGGGGGTAACAGGGGTAACAAAGCCCTGGTAGATGGCCTCTTCTGTGGCCGACAGGGGTCACCAACGGGTAACGGCTGGGGTAACGGCGACTTGGGCCACCCGCCGTCTCGCCTTCTGCGTAGCGAAGAACAACAGGGAGGTTCGCGATGACGCGTCGCAACGTCAGTCTCGGTCGGAAGAACACGGCCATCATCAACGGTGAGGTCGACCTGTCGACGTGGGCGCTCGATGAGCTGATCCGCGGTCGACAACGAGACAAGAACGGAAACTGGGGTGGACGCGATCCCGTCGTCTACCCGGCGAACATCTATCACGAGTTGAAAGCTCGACTGTTCGTCGAGGCCGACCGTGCGTTGGCCGAGCACGTGCTGCCCGCCATCCACGAGCTTGCACGCATCGCACGTGGCGACGGCGAGCCGGCGAAACCCGGCCAGGTGCAAGCGTGCGAAATGATCCTGCGCTACTCCATCGGTGCAGCGTCGGCTGCCCACGTCCTGGAACGCATCACCGAGGCGGGAGAACCTGCCGCTTGGGAGGCGGCGATCACGGCCGGGATTGTGGCGCTGCCCGATGAGACGGGCGTCATCGACACCACGGCGAGAACGATCCCCCGCCAGCCTGGTGAACGCGAGTGGTGGCACGACGACGAGCCCGAGCAGACACCGAAGAAGAAGACGCCCGTCAAGCCCAAGAGAGCCAAGTCATGAGCGGCGACGAGTGGCGGCGACGGGCTGCCTGTCGAGGTCTGAGTCCCTCGTTGTTCTTCCCCGAGCGCGGCGAGTCGAACGTCGAGGCGAAAGCAGTCTGCGCGTCGTGCTCAGTATCGATTGAGTGCCTGAACGAGTCGCAGATTCGATATCTCGGCATCCCCACCGCCGGCATTTGGGCAGGGACGACAGCGCGCGAACGATCGTATTTCAAGACAGATGACCAACCGATTGATCAAGGAATGGCGTCGTGATGAAATCCGACTTACTGTTGTTTTCTCTGCCGAGGTCGCGCAACATGCGCGCCATGGAAGCAAATACACTAAGAAACGTCATAGTCTATTTGCGGGTGTCGACCGATGAGCAAGCTCGCGGTGGTCTAGGAATTGCAGCTCAGCGAACAACGATCGAGCAGCAGGCCGAGCACCGAGGCTGGATCGTCACCTACGCCACGGACGACGGCTACACAGCGTCCAACTTGAAGCGTCCGGCGTTGCTCGCAGCTCTCGACTCGCTGCGTAGCGGTGAGGCCGACGCGCTCGTGGTCAGCAAGCTCGATCGACTCAGCAGGTCACTGATGGACTTCGCATCGCTCATGGAGACGGCGCGCTCCGAGGGCTGGGCCGTGATCGCGCTCGATCTCGGCGTGGACATGAGCACCCCCGCCGGAGAAATGCTCTCGAACGTCCTCGCGTCGTTCGCCCAATACGAAAGGCGGTTGATCAGCCAGCGGACCACGGACGCGCTTGCGGAGCTACGAAGGCAGGGTGTGCAGCTCGGTCGCCCGAGGGTTCTGAACGACGATCTCGTGGCGACGTGTGCCGCCTGGCGAGCGGTGGGATGCACGTACGCATCGATTGCCGACCGACTCAACGACGACGGCACGCCGACCGCTCACGGCGGCGAGCGCTGGCACGCCAGCACGGTCCGAGCAGTTCTCAAGAGTCACGAGCGCCGTCAGGAGGCAGCGGCATGAGCGCAGTGAAGAACGGCATCGGCAGCTACACGACCAAGGCCGGAGTCCGTCGCTACAAGGTCGTGATGAAGGTCAACGGCAAGACCACGACCTACGGCAAGTTCGCAACCAAGAGTGAAGCCGAGCGGTTTCGAGATCTGCGGCGAGCGGAGGTTGTGACCGGCGACTGGATCGACCCGAAGAAGGGCCGGACTTTGTTCGGCGAGTACGCGTCGTCATGGGTCGAGAGCGAGGACCTTGAGCGCACCACGAAGGCGATGTATCGACGGATGCTCGACGGTCGTCTGGCGTGCTGGCATGACGTGCCGCTCGGTCAGATCAATAGCGCCGACGTGCGCGCTTGGGTCGGCGAGATGCGCAACACGCCGTCGAAGAAGACTGGCAAGCCGTTGGCGCGTGCGACGGTGGTGAAGACGTACACGCTGCTGCACAAGGTCATGTCGGTGGCGGTCGATGACGGACTGATCCGAAGCAACCCGTGCCACGTCAACTTCAAGAAGGAGAACCCCAAGCGGTTCTACTGCCCGAGTCCAGACGATGTGCTGGCTTTGGCCGACGAGGTGCCGCACCGCTACCGAGCGCTCATCTTGATCGCAGGGTTCGGCGGGTTGCGGTGGGGCGAGTGCATCGGACTCACGAGACGTTGGGTCGATCTCGACGCATCGACCGTCAGTGTCCGCCAGACCGTCGCCGAAACCGCCGATGGGGAGATGTACCTACAGGAGCGAGGGAAGACCGACGCAGCCGTGAGAGACGTGTATGTGCCCGCTGTGGTGCGGCAGGCGCTTGCTCTGCACCTGGCGACCTACGCCGACCCTGGACCCGACGGGTTGTTGTTCCCGGCGACTCAGCGGAGCCGGACCAAGACGCCGTACGTCCGACGTGAGAACTTTCGCCGGCAGGTTTGGCTCAAGGCGCAGAAGTCGCTCGATCTCCCGCCGATCCGGTTCCACGACTTGCGTCATGCGGCAGCGACGTTGCTCGCGCAGTCGGGCGCGACGACCCGAGAGCTGATGGAGCAGATCGGCCACGTGAACCCCGACGCTGCGATCAGGTACCAGCACGCCACCGAGGATCGTAGGAAGGCGATCCCGGCCAAGCTCGATGCACTGATCCCCACCGACAGCGTTCAATCGACAGGCACCGACAACGTGATCCCGCTGCGTTGAACGGCGCGCATACCGGCGTTTACGAGCCCTTCGACTTGTTCCGAATGTTGATTGCTACCCGCCCAACCCACACGATCGTCTTGTATCCGAACTCCGTCGGGGAGAGGTCGTGCGGCCCGAAGCTCTGCACGCTCTTGACTTTCGTGATGCCGACACCCGCCCAACCCTTGGTGAGAGACACAACCGCCTTCGGCAGTTCCTCGCCGCTTGAGAGTCGGTCGACAATGAGCTGCCGCAGGTTGCCGTCCGAGGTGAACTTGAGAAGCCCCATAGCGACCAAACGCTACTGACTGACAAGAGAAACGGCCCGCTCCCCGAGTTGATCGGAGGGCGGGCCGTTGCGGTCAGTCGAGTCGTTTGAACACCGGATCGTTGTCAGCATCGAACCGGCCGGATCGTCGGCGCACGCGCTGACGCCAGATCGTGCGAAGGCGGTGGGCGAGTCTGCGGAGCGCGCTCACTTGGCGGCCAGCACCTTGTCTGCCTTGACGCTGCGGGACTTAGAGCCGTCGTTGAAATTCACCGTCTCATTCTTGACGGACGTGACCTTGGCGACCGGGATCGTCTCCACCTTGTCGCCCTGACGCTGAACCGAGATCGTCTTGCCAACGATGGCCTTGCGAACGCCTGCGAGGTCGAGGCCGTTGAGCAACACCGGCACGAGGCCCGAACCGTTGCGACCGCCGCCCGACTTGAGACGGGACTCGGTGTGCGGGCGAACGAGCGCTGTGTAGGCGCGTCGTGCGGTGCCGGGTGAACCGATGCCGAGGGCGTCAGCGACCTTGGCCCACGAATTCTGTTCGTCGTCTCGCAGCTTGGTGATCTCGTCGGCGCTGACTTCGACGCCCTTGACGGTGATGGTGGTGGTGCTCTGCTTGTTGCTCATGTACTTCATGAAACAGAATCCGCTACACATTTCGAGACGATCGGTGCGAACGGAACACAACCGGAAACGAAGCACTCGCGATGGATCGAACTGTCATGTCTCGATACATGCCATTGCGTAATTGAAAGTTGCAATGACTGGCATCGAGGACGAGCATTCTGCACTATTTGTGCGACGAGATACCCAACAACTTGTTGCACAAACAGATGCCAGGACCCACACCCATATTCCAAGAACGGATCGACGTACGCGTCAGCCGACGCCAACGCGCCCAGATCGACGCCGCCGCAGCCGCCTGCGGACTCAGCGTGTCGCAGTTCATCCGCGAACTGGTCGTGGGCGCTCTCGACATCTACGACCACCAGGAGAACCAACATGCCAACACGAAGTGACCCCATCCGCCGACAGATCGAAGCGCAAGCCGCAATCTCCGACGAGGCCACGGCGGCAATCAACGACGCCGACGACGCCTTGGCCCAAGCCGAGGAACGCATCCGCCGCCGCACTGCTCGCAACCCTGAGCGGTCCGACCTCGCCAAGTTCCCCGAGCTTGGAAAGCGGGGTGCATGATGCCTGCTCGCACCGTCGCTGACGCACGACAAGTTCTCGACGACTACACCCCGACACTGACGCCCGAGGCTCGCAAGCAGTGGACGAGTGAGATCGCATCGGCCGAGGCCGAGATGCGCGACCGTGGCATGGCCGCAGTCGATCGCATGACCGACGAACACGTACCCGCAGCCCGAGCCATCAGCGAAACACTCGCCACCACCCGCGACGAAGCGCGCCAGCTCACCGACGACATCCGCAGCGGACGCATCAGCGACACCGACGCAGCCGCCCGACTGGAACAACTGCGCTCACAGGTCCGACGCTCACGCACCGCCGGCGAAACCCTCACGGCAAAGGCCGACGCGATCGACGCCATCGAGGCCGACCCGATCGCCCACGCCGAAGCCATGGCCGCACGGTTCCCAGCAGCCCGCCTGCTCCACAACTTCTCATTCTGACCACCACCGAAAGGACACCACGGACATGACCGCTCCGAACGTGCTCGCCTCCGAGCAGACCACCGAAAACACAGATACGTATTTCACTCGCATCAGCGAGGCCAACGTGCCCCAACCCGTCATGGTCCTCCTGCGGAACCTGCAAACGCAGCTCACCGACGCCGAGGCCCGCATCACCGCATTGGAGAACGCATGAGCACCGACGACAACGAAGCCGATCTGATCGCAGCTCGCAAGCGCCTCGCAGAACAGGACGCCAAGATCGAGAAGCTGCGCAGCGAGATCAGGCTGGACGGGTTCCTCAATAGCCACCGCTACGCATCCGACCAGCACCAGCAGAACCAGCAACCGCTGCTGCCGGTGTTCGACCATCCCGGCTACGTGGCCGAGCTGGCGAAGTCGATGCCCGAGCACGCATGGCGCTGGCTACAGCACCACGAAATGCCACCAACCGTTGATCAGCTCTGCGCATCATTCTCTGAGGAGGTCCGGCACACCGTCGAGAGTCTGCGCCCGGTTCTCGCCACCGCCCTGGACGATCCCGACGTACCGATCCATCTCGAGAACTACGCAGGCGACTTCTACGTGGAGGTGGCCGACGACGAGCACACCCAACAGCGCATGGCCGACGCGTTCGATCGCTACGAGAACCGAGACGACGCACTGATCGCCGCCCACGACTACATGCGGTTGGGGGACCCCGACCCATTTGGTCTCATCGAGGAAGCCGAGGCCCAACGATGAAGCAACGAACACCCGTCGCTCGTTTCGTGTACGACGCTCTGCCCGTCGCGCTGATCCCGTCGACCGCAGCGCGTGACGAGGACGCTGACGACGAGCAGAGCGACACAGAAGGCTCAGATGGCGCTGACGGTGCCGAGGGTTCGTCGGACGAGGGAGACGACGACCCACATAGCGATGCGGACGACCCTGACGAGGACGATCCCGAGGTCATCGGCAACCCAGCGGCCAAGCGCCATGCCGAGGACGCCAAGAAACAGCGGCTCAAGGCCAAGGAGGCAACCGAGCGAGCCGACGAGCTTCAACGCCAACTCGACGCAGCCCCCGGTATCGCAGCCATCAACGAGGCCAACCAACGCGCCGACTTCTTTCGACTCGCAGCCACCGACGTGGACGATCTCGACGCAGCCTGGAAGCTCGCTGACCTCTCACTCATCAGCACCGACGACAGCGGCACCACGACCGGCGTTGACGCTGCGGTGAAGCAGCTCAAGCAGAGCTACCCACACCTGTTCGGCGACCCGACCGACGACGCCCGAGGCCGCACAACCGACGTGCCGGGGTCGAAGCAAGGCGGATCACCAAGCAACGGACGACGAGTCAACTCCAGCTCGACACCGCGGAGCCAGCTCGACGCCAAGTTCCCGGCGTTGGCTCGCACCCGGCCGAGGTAGTCCAGACGGGATTCCCCATGCGGGCGGCGACTCGCGCGAAGCTGGGTGAGTGGATTTCACACACAGCTATCGCGAAGTCTTTCCTGCTGATGTCCTCGATCGCTACGACTGGCTGGAAACGAGAAACGCTTCAGCAATTGTCGAAGCGACCAACGCTGAGCAGTTCGGGGACTTGGTGGCGGCACTTCGCGCTTTCGCCGTCGATCCCGCTCTTGACATCTTCCCAACCGGCGGTAACGAGTCCAACACTGCCGCCCGGCTCAACGCAGGGCTGCGCGACCGCGGGTGGCGCGAAGGCAGCTACACGGTTGCCCTTACCGCTGAGCTGAGAATGCTCGCCTACGGCGAGGACGAAGGTGCACAAGTCCTGCCGATCGAGAACGAAGCGGCTTCGTACCTCATCGACAACATCAAGGGTCGAATCGCGGTTGACGTCGAATGGCATGCCAAGGATGGGAATCTCGACAGAGACCTGGCGGCTTACAGAAGCCTCTACAACGAGGGAATTATCGACGCCGCCGCGATTATCACGATGCATCGCGCTGAGATGAGGGCTTGGGCTCGGCGGCTTGATCCCGAGACAACCAAGTTCAACACGTCGACCACAACCAACTTAGAAAAGGTGACTCCTCGCCTGGAGCGCGGTGACTCAGGCGGTTGCCCGGTGTTGATCGTCGCGGTGTGCCAGCGAACGGTCTAGGAGGCACCGCCGTACGCGGAATGCTGTTTACCGCGGGGCACGACATCCTCGGCAGCCTCGTTGCCCCACACGCTCCAGTTGGGCTGCGGATAGCGGGCGAACATCTCCAGGTATGGGCCGGGGGAACAGGCTTCGATGATCGGGTACAACTCATCCGGTTTGCGGGAGTGTTCGCGCTTCTGGGTCTCGATCATGTTGACCTGACGCCTACCGGGCGCGTCGGTACGGAGCTTGCCTCGCACCCCGAAGAGAATCGGCTCTGTCACATTGCGGAAGTAGAAGCCGACCCCCCGTCCATCGGGACCGCCGTCCTTGCGCCGCTTCGCCCAGACGAGCATCGTCTTGTATGTGAACCCCCACCCCTCCATGACTTGAAGCCCCTCAGCGATGAGTGCGTTCGGAACCCAGAGGTAGCAGTGGGACTTGTCGGCCATCACGTCTCCGACGGGGAGCGCCGCGATCTCCTTCCAGTCCATTGTGTCGTAGCGATCAAGGCGCTTGTGCTCGGGAGCCACCTTGCCGGTTCGATTCATGAACCGCCACGGCGGGTCGGCAAGCAGTGTCCCGAAGGGGCCGCCGGTCAGGTCATCAAGGTAGCTCATGCCTACATCATGGCCCAGGGGTGTTGCACAGTTCCGCTTCCCCTGTTGCATCACCAGCCAGTGCAACCGGATCGGAGGTGGTCGACATCTCCAGATCGGCTTCCCATTGCAACCGCTATGCAACCGACGAGCCCACAACAGCCCAAACGAGCTACAACTGTCCACAACGCAAAACCCCTGGTAGAGCTAACCGACGAGACAAAGCCGCAGGGTGTCGTCTACTGTCTTAATCACCAGAGAGAGGAGGTGGTCCAGACAATGCCAGACAATCATTACGGGACCCTGGAGGTGGTTGGCCGCTAGGTCAACAGGCTGGACCGGCCTGGCGAATTCCCGCCAACCCCCGCTGACACTCATCGCCGCAATTGGTCCCAGCGGTGTGCAGGCAGATCGACGATGGTCGTGACGCAGGTTCATGGTGAGGTCAGTCCCAAGCAGTCCGATCAGTGCCCAGCCCACCCGGGCTGGGCACTGTCGCGTCCGGGCACGATCGCCAGATGAAACGACAGGCATCGCCACGGTGACCTCTGGGTGATGCAGCGGTGAACGCTCGGCGAATGCGGCATCGATCCGGCCTTCCGCGGAACGGCCCGTCGTTAGGTTCAGCCCATGATGAGTCAGGGGCCGCCGAGCGAGCAGCGACATGAGGTCGTCGACCCCCAGTCCGGCGACATGCTCCGACTCGCCGACGACGTCAGCCTCACCCGTTTCACGGTCGCCGGCCTGCGGTCGGGCAGCTCGCTGACCATCGGCGCGGGCTCGCGTCTCAAAGACGTCGTCGTCAAGTTCAACGGCGTCGGCAACCGGATCGTCATCGGCGAGGCGGTGGAACTCACGGGAGCGATCACGGTGGGAGGCGGCACCGACGTGCACATCGGAGACCGTTCGACGTTCGGTCGTGTGGAGATGGTGGCGCACCGCAGCCCGATCACGATCGGAGCCGACTGCATGTTCTCGTTCGGGATCGAGTTGCGGACCACCGACACGCACGCGATCGACGACGCCGATTCCGGCGACCGGATCAACGGTGAACGATCGATTCACATCGGCGACTACGTGTGGGTCGGCAAGAACGCCTCCGTGCTCAAGGGCGTCACGATCGGGACAGGAGGGATCGTCGCAAAGGGAGCGGTGGTGTCCCGCGACGTGTCGGGTCGGGCGGTCGTGGCGGGCAATCCGGCGCGCACGGTTCGTACGAACGCGGTGTGGACACGCTTCGAGGGCACCGGTCGATGGCAGGACGATGCGGTCGCGACGTCCTACGCCCCGGTGGTCGAAGCAGGGGAACGCCCCGCCGACGAGCAGCGGGAGGAGCCGACGGTCGACGTTGCTCCGGCGCCGATGCCTCACGAGGTGAACGTCGGGTGACCGCGGCTCGCTGCCATCCGTTGGTCGCCCTCGTCCCGCTGCGCGCCGGGTCGAAAGGCCTGCCCGGGAAGAACACCGCGCTGCTCGCTGGTCGTCCGCTGTACGAGCACACGCTCCATACGGCACTCGACGCCGGAATCGGCACCGTGGTCGTCACCACCGACATCGACTCGGTGTTGGGGGCACCGGTCTCGCCGTCGGTCGAGTTGATCGAGCGACCAGCCGACCTCTGCGGCGACGACACACCGATGGACGCAGTAGTCCGCCACGCGATCGTCCAGATCGGTCGACCCTGCACCGTCGTACTCCTTCAGGCGACCTCGCCGCTGCGGGCGGCGAGCGACATCTGCGCCGCCGTCGACCAGTACCGGGCGTCCGACGTCGACCTGGTGATGTCGGTGTGCGAAGCCGACCGGAGCGTCCGGAAGTGGGGCGAGGTGGTCGACGGGCGTTTCGTCCCGATCTCCACTGCCCGGGAGTGCTTCACGAATCGCCAGCAGCTCGAGCCGATTCACCGTCCGAATGGAGCGATCTACGTGTTCGACGGCGACTGGTTTCTCGAGAACGGCGGCTTCGTCACAGCGTCGATCGGCGCGTACGTGATGTGCGAGCCGTCATCGGTCGACATCGACAGCGCCGCCGATCTCGCCGCAGTCGAGCGGTTGCTCGCAGAAAGGAAGTCAACATGAACGAGGTAGTGATCGGTGATCGACCCGTGGGGCCCGCTCATCCGCCGTTGGTGATCGCGGAGATCGGTATCAATCACGGAGGCGATCTCGCCGTCGCGAAGCAGATGGTGCACGCCGCGGCGTTCGCCGGTGCCGAGATCGTGAAGCATCAGACGCACATCGTCGACGACGAGATGACCGATGCGGCGCGGTCGATCCATCCTCCGAACGATGCTCGGTCGATCTGGGACGTCATCGCCGATTCGGCGCTCACGCTGGACGAAGAAGCGGAACTGAAGGCGTTCACGGAGTCGCTCGGGTTGATGTATCTGTCGACGCCGTTCTCCCGCGCTGCTGCGGACTTCCTCGAGTCGCTCGGCGTGGTCGCCTTCAAGATCGGGTCCGGCGAGATGACGAACCACGCGCTGCTCGATCACGTGTGTGGGTTCGGGCGACCGATCATCATGAGCACGGGAATGCACAGCCTCGACAGCGTTGAACGGTCGGTCGAGATCATCCGAGGTCACGGCGTCCCGTTCGCGATCCTCGAGTGCACGAACCTCTATCCGTCGCCTCCCGAGATCGTGTCACTTCGCGGCATCACCGACCTCAGGGAGCGGTTCTCCGACGCCGTGGTGGGCTTCTCCGACCACAGCATCGGTCCCGACATGGCACTGGCGAGCGTGGCGCTCGGTGCGTCGATCGTCGAACGCCACTTCACCGACTCCCGCTACCGCGAAGGACCGGACATCAGCGCATCGATGGACCCGGCTCAGCTCCGCCACCTCGTCGATCGCAGCCGTGAGATCTGGCAGGCGACACGGAACCCGAAAGAGCGCACCGCCGCCGAGGAGTCGGTGTATCGATTCGCGAGGAGTTCGGTCGTCGCCGACCGCGACCTCGTCGCCGGCACCGTCGTGACCGCGGACGACATCTGGGCCAGACGACCGGGTTCGGGTGAGATCGCCGGTGACGAGTTCTTCGACGTGATCGGTATGCGGCTCACACGCGACGTGGTGCGCAACGAGATGCTGAAACGGAGTGACCTTGAGCGCTGACCCGATCACCGTGGTGCCCGAGCGTCGCTCGATTCTCTTCGTCACCGGAACGCGAGCCGACTTCGGCAAGATCGAGCCGCTTGCCGCTGCCTGTCGCGACGCGGGCCACGACGTCTCGTTCTTCGTCACCGGTATGCACATGCTTCGTCGATACGGCGAGACACGCCTCGAGGTGCGGCGCTTCCCGGGCGCAACGGTGCACGAGTACGTCAACCAATCGCACGGCGACCCGCTGGACCTGGTCTTGTCGAAGACGGTCATCGGGTTCTCCGACTGGATCGACGAGCATCGGCCCGATCTCGTCGTCGCGCACGGCGACCGCGTCGAGGCGCTCGCCGTCGGCCTGGTCTGTGCGATGCGCTACGTGCCGTGCGCGCACATCGAGGGTGGGGAACTGTCGGGAACGATCGACGAGCTCTTCCGGCACTGCAACACCAAGCTCAGTCGCCACCACTTCGTCAGCAGCGAGGATGCCAAACGGCGGGTCGTGTCGTTGGGGGAGTCCCCCGACGACGTGCACGTCATCGGGTCACCCGAGCTCGACGTGCATGGAGCGCCGTCACAGGTCTGCCTCGACGAGGTGAGGGCGCACTACGAGATCGGGTTCGAGGAGTACGGCATCGTGGTCTTCCACCCGGTCACCTCCGAGGCCGACACGATCGGTGCCCAGGCAACGACGTTGTTCCGTGCGCTGGTGGCGTCGGGGCGATCGTTCGTGGTCATCGCACCGAACAACGATCCCGGATCGAACGAGATCTTCGCCGAGATCGAACTGCTTCCATCGGATCGATTCCGGGTCGTGCCCTCGATGCGGTTCGCGCACTTCTCGCGGTTGATGAAGTCGGCATCGGTCATCGCCGGCAACAGCAGCCTCGGCGTGCGCGAAGCGCCGTTCCTCGGCGTGCCGAGCCTCGACGTCGGAACCCGCCAGCAGGGCCGTTCGGACGCGCCATCGATCACGCACGTCGACGCGTTCGACCAAGCTGCCATCGAGCGTGCGCTCGAGGTCCAGTGGGGTCGTCGCTTCGAGCGCAGCGACTCGTTCGGCGCCGGGAACGCTGCGGCGAGCTTCGTGGAAGTCCTCGAACGCAGTGACTTCTGGGAGCGGCCCCGCCAGAAGCAGTTCTTCCAGCGATGAGCTCAGCGTCGGATCGCTCCGAACGTCGTCTCGACGCACTGTTCGTCGTGTCGAATCTCGGCCAGGCGCGCAGCGTGGCTGCGGTACTGGCGGAGGACGGCGTTGCACGTTCGGCGCTCGTCGCAACACTGGCGACGCCGCGCAATCTCGAGCTGCCTGCGAAGATCCAGCAGTTCTTGCAGCGATCGGGCATCGAGTCGGTGACGGTGCTGTTGCCCGACTTGCCGACGCACCCTCGAATCGCCACGGTGCGTCAGGTCACCGAGGCCTACGAGGACCTCGCGGCACGGCGGCCGACCGACGCCCTCTGGATCTCGAACTTCAATGCGCACTACGGCGTGTTGGCATCGATCTTTGCCGCCGCTGGCTCGCGCATCTGCTACCTCGAAGAAGGGCTCGGTTCGTATCGAACGCTCGACGATCCGATCTTCGGGCGGGCCGATCCGACCACCGCTCGTTCGCAATTCGCCGCGGCCGTACGCCGAGCCGTTCGTCAGCGATTGGGCTGGTCGATCGTGTATCGGTGGCCGGTGGCGATTCGCCGGTTCCTGCGGAGCTGTCGGCAGCTGGGTGTCGACGTCGCTGCGCACGCCGGCACGTTCCGGTCGTCGAGGAGCGGCTACTCCGAGCGCCTGGAGCATCGGGTGTCGCCGCACGGCGCTCGGTTTCTCGAGCCGTGGACGAGGTTCGACGAGGTTCGTGTCGTCTTTCCGAGCTTGCTCGACCCGCAGATCTTCGACCTCGACCGGACGAAGCCGATCGAGCTGCGCCCACCGGCGGCAGAGGTCGATCGGGCGGCCGCGGTGTTGCGGACGCTCGATGCGCAGTGTGCAGACGTCGACACGCTGTACGTGTCGCAGCCGTACGGCAACCGAACGCGCGACTACTACGAGATGGTCGCTCAGGTGATCTCGGAGCATGTCGGCGACCGGGTGTTCGTGAAGTTCCATCCGCGCGAACGACTGCAACAGCGGGGCTATCTCGTGGAGGCGCTCGACCGCCGAGGGGTGGAAGCCGTCGAGTCCGCCGCCGCCGAGCAGTTCAACGCCGAGGCGCTGCTGGCCACCGGACGGTTCGAACGCTGCCTCGGCATCACCAGCTCGACGTTGCTCTATGGCGAGCGCTACTACCCGTCGGTCGAGTTCGTCGCACTCGGCCACGAGTTGATCGCCGAGATCGAAGCGAGCGGCCCCGCCGGCGACCAGTGGCAACAGTTGCTGTCGGACGTGGCGCTGCTCGATGACGTCGTTGCCCGCGTGGCCAGCGGCGACTGAGCTGCGGTCACCTCGACCAGGTCACCTCGACCAGGTCACCACGGCCAGGTCACCACGGTTCGAACCGTCGCTCAGGCGATGAGCGTCGACGGTCCGTCGGAGCGGTCGTCACGACGCCGATCGAGCAGCTCGAGGTAGCTGTCGGTGTCGAGATCCAGGAGTTCACCGATCGCGCCGGGGGCGTCGACGAGGCCCGATCGTCGCAGCGATCGTGTGAACGCATGGTCGCCGGCGAGGTCGTGTGAAGCGTTGACGTCGGCTGGTCGAAGCTGGTTCGGTTCGTAGATGGCGGACAGCTCGCTCTGGTAGCCAGGCAGGTACTTGTCGGCACCGACGAAGAAGTCGATACCCGTCACTGTGACGGCGGCGGGCCGGTAGGCCAACACGTCGAACAGAATGCGCTGCACGGCGAAGCGAGTGCCGATGAAGGTGTTCTGGTCTTCGGTGGGCATCACCCGGATCTGGCGGTGCCCCATGAACCATTCGGTCGGGCCGTTGAGCATCGAGGGACGCACGACCATCATGTCGTCGGGGTGGGCTGTGAGCGAGCGATCGAGCGCGGTTCGGTCGAGGCGTGCTGACGAGTCGGCGACATAGAAGACGATCGGCGTGCCGGTTGCCGTTCCAGCCGTCTCGCGCCGACGAGTGGTCACGATGACGTCTGCCTGCTCGTACTCCTCGTCGGTCGGTCGCCGAGTCTCTGTCGGGCCGACGACCAGCACGTTGCGGCCCGTGATCAGTTCGCCGAATCGGTGCTCGGGGCGTGGGGTGGCGGACTCGAGACAGGTGCGGAACGAGACGTGACGTTCGGGTCGGCCGAGCGAGAGTTCGAGGTCGGCGCGCAGCTTGCGACGAACGAGGCGCTCGTAGGCAGAGGCGCCGACGATCCATCGCTGCTGGAGGCGTTCGAGGGCTTCTTCTTCACCGTGCACGTAGCTGCTGGCGCGGATCCACTCGGCATGCCGGCGTACCGGATCGTGCCACGATGGTGTCGTCTCGGCGATCCGTTTCGCCAACGCCAGCTTGGTGGCGCGGGCGTCGCTGTGGCGTCCCTCGGCGGTGAGCTCGGCGAACCGGATGGCCGACCGGCCGTGGAGCGGGTCGCACGGGCCGGCGGCGATTCGTCGGGCCTCGTCGAATCGGCCGACTGCGACGAGCCTGGCGATGGCACGAGCCTTGTGCGCTTGGTCTCCGGGGTGGGAGGTGGCGTACCCCACGAGGCGCATGATCAGTTCGTCGTGTTCGTCGCTGGTGAGTGCGCCTCGCGCCTTCTCAACTCGTTCGAGGACGTCGATGTTGAGACGGTCGTCGTCGATGCGCAGCGCTTGCGCTCGGGCTTCGGCGGTTCGGCCGAGCGTGGCGAGGGCTCGTGCTCGTTGTGTGGCCGACCTGATCGTTCCGGAGACCAAGGCGTGTTCGATGGCGGCGGAACGAGCTGGCACCAGCCCCGGCTGGGTCCCGACGTACGGGACCTTCGTGACGCCGCGTCGTGCTCGTTCGAGTAGCAGGTCTGCGTGGAGCATTCGCGCCGGGGGCGAGCCCGCTGTGGCGGCGCGCTGGACGAGGTCGAGCGCCCAGTCGGGGCGGTCGACGCGATCCGCGATGCCCGCCAGCTTGACCAGCGCGGGTGGCGAGACGCGGCTCGGTGGCACTTCGGCCTCGGTTCGCTCGGGAAGGCGGCTCACCATGCGTGCGAGTGTTCTGCGCCCTGCCCCCAACACCTGGCGTGGGCTGACCGTTTCGTCGGACGCTGTCGATCGATCGAGGAGCGGAAGCGTGAGCACGGTCTGAGTGTGGTTGCCACGGTTGACGCTGACGGAAACTCGAGGTGAGCACCACGTGAATCTTTCGTGCCGACGCCGAGCACGTGCGCTCGCGGTTCGAATCGGTGCTGCGGCGTGAGTTTCTGGGGTTGCCATGGGTTCGATGGGGCCTCGTCCGGCTAGCTTTCATGGGGTGATGGATCACCACCCGAAGTTCGAGGGATTTCGCTTCATCGGCGACAAGCGCACGCAGTTGGTCTACGACCTCACCACGTGGGACGACGACGACGTGATCAACGAGATCGCCGACGAGGGTGTCGGCCTGGGATTCGGACCCGACACGCTCGACGAAGCTCGCAACCGTGGCTACACCCTCGCCACCGTCGGCAAGAAGCGCTTGAAGCGCAAGCCGCGCGCCTGACGCGACGAGACATCGCATGCCGGGGATGGACGAGACCTTCGTGTCGAGCGGCCTCAAACTGGCATGTCATCTCGGCAAGCCGCCCGGTGAAGTGAGCGCCGGTCCCGGCGTCATCCTGTGCCACGGGTTTCCGATCGCCTCACTCGACGCCGAGCGCTCCGGAGGCACGTTCCCGCAGCTGATGGACCGCGTGGCCAACTCGCTGGGTTGCGTCACGATGACGTTCAACTTCCGCGGCTGCGGACAGAGCGAGGGCGACTTCTCGCTGCAGGGATGGGTCGACGACCTCCGCCACGCCATCTCTCACCTGATCCGCACATCCGGCTGTGATGGCGTGATCCTCGTGGGGGCGAACACCGGCGGTTCGATCGCCATCTGCGTCGGCGCCGATGACCCGCGAGTGGTGGCGGTCGGCCTCCTCAGCCCGCGAGCCGACTTCGACGACTGGGCGGAGCACCCTCGACGATTCCTCGAACACGCTCGCGAGGTCGGTGCGATCCACGACCGCAAGTTCCCGCCGTCGGTCGACGAGTGGACCCGGGAGTTCCGCCGGTTCCGTCCGGTTGCCTCGGCTCGACGGTTCGCGCCGCGGCCGATGCTGGTGATGCATGGCGACGAGGACGACAGCGTTCCGGTCACCGAATCTCGCCAGTTGGTCAACGCTCACGGCGACGCCGAACTGAGCTTGCTGCAAGGCGCCGGCCACCGGCTCCGTCACGATCCTCGGGCCGTTGCAATCCTGATGGGCTGGCTCGACCGCATGCGCTCCGTCGAACGCCACCCCAGCGCCGATGCCGGGTCGCGCAACACCGCCGACGACTGACCTCGCCCGAGGTGGTCGGGTGGCGTCGTCGCCGTCGGATCAGGTGGTCGCGTTGAACTGCTTGAGGTGCCAGGCGTAGGCGGTTTCGGCGATCTCGGTGAGTCCGTACCGGGCTTTCCATCCGAGTTGCTGCTCGGCGTACGACGGGTCGGCCACCGTGGCCACCGGGTCGCCGGCGCGGCGAGGGGCGACGTCGTACGGCACCGCCTTGCCGGCGGCCGCAGCGGTGGCTTCGAGTACGTCGAGGACCGACGAGCCGACGCCGGTGCCGACGTTGACGGCGATCGTGTCGCCTCCGCCTGCCAGGTAATCGAGTGCTTTGACGTGGGCGGCTGCGAGGTCTTCGACGTGGATGTAGTCACGGATGCAGGTGCCGTCGGGCGTGTCGTAGTCGTCGCCGAACACTTGGAGGCGTTTGCCATCGACCAGCACGGCGTTCATCACGTGGGGGAGCAGGTTCTGTGAGTACGCCGGATCCTCACCGATCTGGCAATCGAAGCTGGCCCCGGCAGCGTTGAAGTAGCGCAGACACACCGAGCGGAGCTCGCTGGTCTTGCCGTACCAGGCGAGGATGCGTTCGATCATGGCTTTGGTCTCGGCGTACACCGACTCCGGGTCGATCGGCGATGCCTCGGTGACCGGGTTTTCCGGGGGAGTGCCGTAGACCGAGGCCGACGACGAGAACACCACGTTGTGGACGCCGGCGGCTTCGCACGTGTCGATCAGGTCGATGGAACCGGCAACGTTGTTCCGGAAGTACATACCAGGTCGTTCCATCGACTCGCCGACCGCCTTGTACGCGGCGAAGTGCACGAGCTGTGTGACACCGTGCTCGCGGCAAGCCTCGGTGACGAGATCCCGATCGGTGATTTCACCGACGACGAGCGGGGTGCCGGCAACGCGTTCGGCTCGGCCGTTCTCGAGTGAGTCGATGACGACCACCTTGCGGCTCGCATCGTGCAGGGCGCGGACTGTGTGGGAGCCGATGTAGCCCGCACCGCCGGTGACAAGGACGGTGCCGTCGAGTGCAGACCTCATGGCGATCAGGGTAGTGGTGGGTCGGGCATCGTGGGGTACAGGGTAGGGAGCAGCGACCTCGCAGCGCTCGTGCGGAGTCATCTGGGCGCGAATCGGCAGCGGCTATGCTTGGCGACTCATCGCCTCCCCACTCTGGGCCACCGAGTAGAAAGTACTGTCTGATGCCGCTTCCTCCGGCCCCACTCGATCACGACGCGCTCTATGACGCCGTCGCCACCGCCGCCTCCACGTTGGTTTCGTACATCCCCGACCCCGGCGACGACGAACTCGCCGAGGAGCGGGGTGTCTTCGGTACCAACGAGCGCGAACTGACGCACATCAGGTCGTTCATCCCGCCGGGTCGGCTCGCGCTCGACATCGGTGCCGGAAGCGGTCTGTACACCTATCGAATCGTGTCGAAGGCGGGCCGCTGCATCGGTTTCGAGCCGAGGTCGAACGCTGCGCGGGTCACCACACAGCGAATGGAGCCGTGGAGTCGGAGCCTCACGGTGCTCAATTGTGCGATCAGCGAATCCGATGGGACAGCGACGCTCCGCGTGCCGACCAAGTACATCGGCTGGGCCACCATGGACGAGCGCAACTCTCTGGAGTCGCTCGACGATCGGGAGTGCGAGACGCTCGAGGTGGCCACACTCGTGGTCGATCGGATGCGGTTGCACGATGTCGGGTTCGTGAAGATCGACGTCGAGGGGCATGAAGGCCCAGTCTTGGCATCCATGGTGGACACGATTCGACGTTGCCGGCCACGGTTCTTGATCGAAGCCACGAACATCACTGGTGGCACCACCGTTGCGGAGATCTTCGACTTCTTCGAATCGATGCAGTATCGGGGGCTAAGGAGCGTCGACGGGCAGTTCGTGCCGACCGACTTGGAGGAGTACCTCGAGTCCCGTGCGGTGAATGCGGCGTTCGTTCCAGCCGAGTCAAAACAACCGTTGGTCCTGGACTGACGCCACGATTGAGGAATCACATTGGCACATCAAGGAAAAACCGCCTTCGTCACCGGTGTGACCGGCCAGGACGGGGCGTATCTCGCCGAATTGCTGCTCGGACACGGCTACCGAGTACTCGGTCTCAGGCGCGGCAACTCAGCGCACGACTTGGCGCGACTCGAATGGGTCGGTGTTCTCGACGACGTCGAGTTGGTGAGCGGCGATCTCGGCGACGAGAACTGTCTCGCCCGACTCATTCGTGACCACCAGCCCGACGAGGTGTACAACCTCGCTGCTCAGAGCTTTGTGGGTTCGTCCTGGGACTCCCCGTTTGCGACCTCTGACACGAATGCGATGGGAACGTTGCGCCTCCTCGACGCGGTCAGGAGCTATTCGCCTCACTCGAAGTTCTACCAGGCGTCCACCTCCGAGCTCTTCGGCGAGGTGCGTGAGACTCCGCAGAACGAAATGACGCCGCTCAATCCGAGGTCGCCGTACGGAGTTTCGAAGGCGTTCGGTCACTACATGACTCGGAACTACCGAGAGTCGTTCGGCCTGCACGCATCATCGGGAATCTTGTTCAACCATGAGAGTCCGCTCCGGGGATTGAGCTTCGTCACACGAAAGATCAGCGCAGGACTCGCACAGTACAAGGCAGGCGTCGGCGGCCCAGTCTCACTCGGCAACCTCGACGCGCAGCGCGACTGGGGATATGCCAAGGAATATGTGGAAGGCATGTGGCTGATGCTTCAGCAGCCTGAAGCAGACGACTATGTGCTCGGCACCGGACGGTTGGCGTCGGTGCGGGACTTCTGTTCGGCGACAGCGCAGGCCCTCGAAATCGACGTCGACTGGTCAGGCGAGGGCATCGCTGAAGAAGGTCGTGATCGGTCCAACGGGGAGGTCGTGTTCAAGGTGGATCCCCGGTTCTTCCGGCCTGCCGAGGTGGAGCTCCTGCTCGCAGATCCGAGCAAGGCCGAACAGCAGCTCGGTTGGAAAGCGCAGACTGACTATCGAGAACTCGCTGTCCTCATGGCGGAGGCCGACATCGCTGCAGCCGGGCGAGCGGGAACGCGGGTCGATTCGAGGTGAGTGAACGGCAGCTCGAGGATGAGTGCGCAGAACTCATCCGCCAGCTCGGAATCAAGAACATTCTGATCTGGGGATACCGCAACCGGCACACGTATCACTTCATTCATCAGGGCTTCTTCCGGGCGTTCCAGTGGTTGAGCAATGCAACGGGAGTGAACGTCGAGTGGCGCGATGACACCGAAGATTTCACCCCAGTGGGTCCGTCGACGCTCATCCTGACCATGATGAACCAGCCTCGGATCGACGAGAAGGTCGAGTTGGCATCGGATTCGCTGCTGTGGATACACAAGTCCGGCGAGCCGGTCGAACACTATTCCAGGTTCATGGACGCACACGGTCGAGGCCAGGTCCTCTTCTACGACGAGTTCCGGCGTCACCGTGATTACGACGCCAACGATGTGTACCCAGTCCTGAAACCCGTTCTCGCTCGGGTCGACCCTCCGGTCCCGGTCATTTACGATCCGAATTCCCAACTCCACTGGTACGTGCCGTCGATCGGTCAGGCGACCCTCACTTGGGGAACCGATCTGCTCCCGCACGAGGTGCTCGCTCGCCGAGACGAACTGACCGATTTGATGCGGCTGCGGGCCTCGGCGAGGAAGGTCTGCTGGGTCGGAAGCGTCTGGAAGCCGAACTACGAGCGTATGGCCGCTGTCGTCGAGGAGTGTGAGACCAGGGGGATGCACTTCGTGCAGTACGGAAACTTTGTGATCCCCGAATTCTCCGAGGCGCTGAAAGAACGTGGCCTCGATCCGTCGAGAGTGATCAACAAGCGCTATGTCCCACTTGAGGAGAACGTCGATCTGGTGGGTGCAGCGGTGCTCGCTCCTGCGATCCAGGGTGACAATCAGCTCTCGACGGACGGCAGTCCGAGTTACGTGCCCTGCCGGCTCTACAAGAACATCAGCTACGGCCAGCTCGGTGTCTCGAACAACCCGACATCCGAGCTCCTCTTCGGCGATCTGGTGGTTCACGGGTCCGAGATGGGCGAGTTGATCGAGGCCTCGTCGGAGGCGCTCGGTGCCGACGACCTCGAGGATCGAATCGTCGAGAGCATGGAGGTGGTTGCCCTGGAGCACACGTACATCTCTCGAATCCACTTCCTGCTCGAAGCCTCCCTGGCCCGACGGGAATACTGCGCGTGAGGCCGGGCAGCCAGCCAGGACACAGGGAGGGGCCCCAGAAGCCAGCGGCTGGAGCCATGAAGCTTCCGGCGTCGTGCCGGTCACCGATCCAGTATCGTTCCGGTCGATGAAGCCGACAGGAGGCAGCGGCGTCGTCGAGACCCAGATCGTGCTCGACGGCACCGATCCGAAGCTCACCGACCCATACATTCATGGTCTCTCCGATCACTGGCGATCGAAGTCGGAGATCATCGTCACGAGAGTCAACCGTGCCGAGGCGCACGCGGCGGCACTGTCGATTGCAGCAGCGTGTTCCGGCCAGCTCGTCATCGAGAAGCGGCGCCGTGAAGGACACCGCATCGCCAGAATCACCCCTGCTCCGAGGGTGAAGTTGCCAAAACCGATCGCTCGACCAGATCGTCCGGCCAACGTTCCTCCCGAACTGAAGATCGAGCCTCCAACCGCAGTCGGGAACGACTACCGGGATCGAATCCGTCATGCTCGAAGTGGGCCGATGCCATCCGAGCCGATCTCGGTCGTGATCCCCGTGTACAACCGGCGAGTCATGCTCGGCCGCACGCTGGCGTGTCTCTTGCATCAGACCTACCCGCTCGACCTGATCGAGGTGGTCGTGGCGGACGATGGCAGTTCCGACCGGCCCGACGAGGTGCTGGACACCTTCAGCAACCGCTTCGGCGCGGTGAAGTACGTCCGCCAGGATGACGATGGCTATCGGCTCGCAGAGGTCCGCAATCTGGGCGTGAGGAGCGCTACGCACGACAACGTGATCATTCTCGACTGCGACATGGCGCCGGTCCCGCGACTGGTCGAACTGTTTGCGCGTCATCTCGTCACGTTCCCCAACGCGCTCTACTGCGGCCATCGGCGCTACGTCGACGCGAACGCGGTGACCGTGGATTCCGCCCGACGGTCGATCAATCCGATGCTGGCGTTGCACGACATCGAGACGGCGAACACCCAGGCCGGTCGGGACGAGGCCAGTCGCACCACCGATTGGCGGTTGCCGATCTACGCCGCCACGGGTGACGTCCGGTTCGAGAAGTACCCCTTCCGAGTGGTCTGCGGAGGCAACATCGCCTTCACCAAGGGCCTCTTCGACGTCGCTGGCGGGTTCGACGAAGACTTCACGGACTGGGGCGCCGAGGACGCAGAGTGGGGCTTCCGAGTCTGGAATCGTGGCTTCTACATCGTGCCGGTGGTGGACGCATGCGGCCTTCATCAAGAACCGCCTGGTGGTCGCAACGAGACAGACCGCGAGGCCGGACGCACGAACACGACACCGGTGCTGGTCGATCGCTGTCCGGTCCTGTATCGGAAATCAGGTAACGCTGGAGGTCATACCGTTCCGCTCGTGTCGATCTATGTCCCGGCCTACAACGCTGAGGACACGATTGTCACCGCAGTGCAGAGCGCACTGGATCAGACAGTCCGGGACCTCGAGGTCTGCGTCGTCAACGACGGGTCGACCGACCGCACCCTGGAGGTGTTGCACGACCACTTCTCGGGTGTCCCGCAGGTGCGTATCGGCGATCAGCCGAACGGTGGCATCGGTTCGGCGTCCAACCATGCCGTACGCATGTGCCGAGGTGCTTTCATCGGCCAACTCGACGCAGATGACGAACTGCGACCAGATGCCGTGGAGCTGATGCTTGCACCGATGCTCCGGGACACGCGGATCGGAGTGTCGTACGGCTCGCACGTGAAGATCGATGGTGACGGCAAGACCATCGGCAAAGGCTGGGTGGCTCCGAAGTACTGCCGCTTCAGGCTCATGCACAGCATGATCGTGCACCACTTCAGATTGTTCCGCGCACGAGACTGGTACCGCACCGATGGCTTTGCCGAGGACATCCGCAACGCGGTCGACTACGACATGTTCCTGAAAATGGCGGAAGTGACCGAGATGATCCATGTCGACGAGCGTGTCTACAGATATCGGATTCACGATCAGAGCACGTCTCGGAAGCACCGAGCCACCCAATACCGGAATCATGCGGTCGTCGTCGCTCGTGCGCTCGAGCGCCGAGGCCTCGCGAACGACTGGCAACTGGAGTCGCTCGACGCTGCCGATCCGCGCAAGTACCGATTCGTGCGAACGCCCGATCCTCAGCGAACTCGGCTTCCGACAGGACGCGTCAGAGTCTCGGGTGACGGACCAGACCTCGTCGACCGCGTCTCGGCTCTCTATCCAAACTGGACGGTGGAGAACACCGAGGACCCATCGCACATCGACATGCTCAGTCCCGAACTGTCGAAGGGGCGGGCACGCACATGCGCTGATCTAGTCAGATCATCGCTTCCCGATACGCAAGTAGTAGTGGAGACAACGACATGAACGGAATCCTTGCACGCCTGAAGCGAGTGATCGGACGCGTTGCGACGTGGTACGTGTCGCCCACTGGGCTGATCTCTGCAGCGGCCCTCATCGCATCGCTGATCCTCTCCGCCACTGGGCTCGAAGGTGCCGCCATCTGGGTGCTCATTGCGTGGCTTGGAGTTCTCCTGCCGTACAAGCTGGGTCGCGAGCGGGCCGATCGAGCACAGCAGTTCGCTGCGCTCTCGAAGCGCATGGGGAGCGTCAACCGAGGTGTAAAGAAGGTGAGAGCAGAAACGGCGTCTGTGCGCACGGAGCTCTCGGTCATACCGACGCTGGAAGAACTCACCGACTGGCAGGAGGCGGTCGAGCGTCGGGCAGCGTCCGCCGAGTCGAAGGTGATGGCCTTCGATCAGCTCAGAGCCTCGGTACGCCTTCAGCGAGAGGCGACGCGGACGCTGCACGACGAGCACGCATTCCTACGCGATGGCCTCAAGACCGAGATCGAAACCCTGCAGTCGGGATTTGCGGAGTTGAAGGCGTCTTTGATGTCCGATGCCGCAGCGTTGCGTGCGGAGTCGAACTCGCTCACGCGAAACTCCGAGGCCGGTATCGCGTCGATCAGGGAAGAAACGAGCCGCCAGATCACCCAGCGGACTCAGCAGATCGAACGAAAGTCGACCGCTGACCTGGCCGCGCTCGTTGCTCTCTACACCCTGCTCGGTGCCAGGTCGTCACTTCCGTCGTTTGCTTCGTGGGCGCTCTCCCCCGCCGCCGCGCTGGCGGTCGCGGAAGTGGTGGTCGAGACCGAGGCGCGACTGGTGGTCGAGGCCGGAAGTGGTTCATCGACCGTCGTGGTGGCTCTGGCGCTCGCCAAACAGGGAAGCGGCCGCGTGGTCGCACTGGAGCATGATGCTGCGTTTGCCGAGAAGACCAGGCGCGATCTCAGGCGGCATGGCGTCGGGGACTACGCCGAGGTCGTTCTCGCACCCCTGGTCGAGTACGTGCTGCACGGTGACTCGTATCGATGGTACGACCTCGCCGCGATCGACATCGATGGTCCGATCGATGTCCTTTTGGTGGACGGGCCTCCGGGAGCGACGGGTCCCCTCGCTCGGTATCCCGCCGTTCCGCTCATGGCGGAGCACCTTTCCCACGATGCGGTCGTCCTCCTCGACGACGTTCAGCGCGACGAGGAGCAGGAGATCGCCCGCCGTTGGGGCGAGCAGTTCGAACTCGGGTTCGAAATGGGTCTCGCCGATGGCGACCTTGCCCGGGGACGTTTCCAGCGACCCCTGCGCTCAACTCCCGAGAGAGCGACCGAGGAGCACACATAACGCTCGTCGCAATCGGTCGTCGGCGACCGCGAGAGGTGAGTGCTCGCTTCTCGGCGGCCGTTCGAGCGACCGATTCGCGCTGCGGCAGATCATGGTGCAAGCGGCGTCAGCGCTGAAGGGCTTCGGGTACGCTTCGGCGGCGTGAAACCCGAGTCCAGAGCATCAGCGACAGCGAGGAGCTCTCGAAGTTACGAAACTCCGATGCCAGAAACCGAGATTCGTTTGGGGGTTGTGGGGACTGGTTATGTCGGTCTCACGACGGGTGCGTGTTTTGCGCACATGGGTCATCGTGTGGTGTGTGGTGACATCGATCAGCGCAAGGTCGATCTGTTGAACGACGGTCACATTCCGATCGTGGAGGATGGGCTGGAGCAGATCGTGAACGATGCTCGTGGTGTTGGTCGGTTGGAGTTCGTGTTGGGGTCGCGGGCGGCCGCCACCGATGCCGACATCGTGTTTTTGTGTGTGCCGACGCCTCAGGGTGATGATGGGAGTGCGGATTTGTCGTACATCCAGCAGGCGGCGCGTGAGATCGCTCCGATTTTGAAGCCGGGTGCGGTGGTGGTGAACAAGTCGACGGTTCCGGTGGGGTCGACGGTTGCGGTGGAGCGTGAGTTGCAGCGTGATGATGTGTTCGTGGTGTCGAATCCGGAGTTCTTGCGTGAGGGCACTGCGGTTCGTGATTTCTTGCAGCCTGATCGTGTGGTGATTGGTTCGGCGGATCGTGGTGCGGCGGAGAAGGTTGCTGAGTTGTATGACTCGATCGACACGCCGATCATCATCACCGATCCGGCGTCGGCGGAGACGATCAAGTACGCGGCGAACGGGTTCTTGGCGATGAAGATCTCGTTCGTGAACGCGGTTGCGGCGATGTGTGAAGCGGTTGGTGCTGATGTTGCTGCGGTGGTCGACGGGATTGGTTCCGATACTCGTATCGGTGGTCAGTTCTTGAAGCCGGGCCCGGGTTGGGGTGGTTCGTGTTTCCCGAAGGATTCGCGTGCGTTGGTGAAGATCGCCGAGGAGCACGGCTACAACTTCTCGATGATGAAGGGTGTCATCGACGTGAACACCGAGCAGCGTGGTCGGATGATCGACAAGGTCGCGAAAGCGGTTGGTCGTCATCATTCGAATCTGTCGGGTGTGACGGTCGGTGCGATGGGCTTGACGTTCAAGGCCGGCACCGACGATCTGCGTGAGTCGCCGGCGATGGCGATCATTGCGGATCTGCGCCGCGCTGGTGCTCGTGTGCGGGCGTTCGATCCGACGACGTGTGGTGAGTTGTCGCCGCATCAGGAATCGACGCTCGACGGCATCGAGTTGACCAAGGAGTTGATCGATGTTGCTGATGGTGCTGATGTGATCTGTGTGTTCACCGAGTGGCCCGAGTTCGCGAAGGTCGATCTCGATCAGGTCGCGGCGCGTGCCGGGGCAGGTACGACCGTGGTCGACATGCGCAACCTGTTCGACCCGTTCGCCGTCAAGTCCGCCGGTCTCGGCTACGACGGCGTCGGCCGCAACTGACCACGGACAGCAGCGCGCACGTTGCGAACGGGCGGGAGGCGCTCCGCCGAACGCCTCCGGTGCTGATCGAACCGACTCATTCGCAGATGGTGCCGAGCCGTTCGGCTCCGACCGTCGCGGCGGCTCCACCACGCACCCCGCTGACCGACCCGTCGACCGGGTCGCTCGGGGGAGCGGGCGGTCCTGGCGTCACGGTGCACGACACGAACGGCACCGGCCAGACCAGCTTCTCGAGCACCAGTCCGTCCTTGCGTTTCAGGGTGACCGTCTCGCCGGCATTTGTCAGAATCGGCGCAGTCTTGTTCATGTAGAGCGTCTGGCCGCTGTTCGTGCCGCGTCCGACGTAGATGCGCAGCACGCTGTTCGCCCCGATCGAGTGATGAGGCTCGAAGTGGTATGCATACGGAAAGGTCTCGATGTAGGTGCCGTACAGCTTGATTCGACGATCACCGTTGTTGATCAGATCGATCCACTCGCCGTTGATGTTCGTGTTGTCATCGCCCGCAGCGTCGGCGTTCATGCCGAGCGTCAGGTCGGTGTACCGGTTGACGCAGTCGAGTCGGCACCGGTAGGCGAAACTGTCGCGAATGTCGCCGTCGGGGTCGAAGAGATAGACAGATTCGCCGAGATCGTTGTCGAAGATCGGGTGGTCCATGTTCCAGTACTTGTGGACCGCGTTGTCGGTCCCTCGGCCGATGTGGAGGCGAACGTAGGCGCCAGGCTGGACCGTCGTCCCTCGAGCGAAGTCGTAGAAGCGTGTCGATGAATCACGCACACGCCATCCGGCCAGATCGAGCGGCTCGTTCGACGGGTTGTAGACGTCGATCCACTCGCCGTTGACGTTCTTCGAGTCGTCTTCCTCGGCGTCCCACCGAACGTGGAGGTTGACGCCGGAGTCTTGAGCAGGCCCACTGCCGCAGGCGTCGTCATCCCACACGCCGATGCCCTTCGACTTCGCTTCGGCAGCGAGATCGAGGTACTTGGCGTTGCGGGCGTTCTCGGTCGGGTGGGGGTAGGGGGTGACGAGGCCCAGTTCGAGCATCTCGGCTCCGATGTCGTCGCCGTCGAGGTCGACGAATCGTGCCGGTCGTCCGAAGTTCAACGTGACGCTCGGGTCCTTCGCCGTGAGTTCGACGTCTCGGCCCTCGATGCGCTCCTTGAGCCACACCTTCGCGGCCTCGGCGTGGCATTCGCCGGTCTCGGTCGAGTTGATCCCCAGCATTCGGACTCGTTGGACCTCGCCGAACACTTCGGCGTCGAAGGTGTCACCGTCGGCGATCTTCACGACCTCCGTCGTCGTCGTGGCAGCGTCGATCGAATTCATCGGGCCGAACAACGAGACGGCTGCACCGAGCGCGGCGAAGATGCCGAGGGGTCGCTTCATGGCAACAGTCATTTGACCACGCCGACGGCTGCGATGGTGGTCGCGCCAGGGTCAGTGGTGAGCGCGAACCGCGCGCTGCAAGATGTCGACGAGGCCATCGGTGTCGTACACCACCGGGTTGTTCCCGAGGCGCTGAACGTTGACCGATGCGGCCATGTCGGCGAGGTCGGCGTCATCGACATCGCCGACCATCGAGAGGTTGAACGGCAACCCGAGGTCATCGAGGAGTTCGATGAACGCAGCGCGAGCTCCGGCTCCATCGGGGGCGCCGAGCAGCGCAGTGATCCGTTGCAACGATTCGCCATGGTCTTGCATCGACACGGAATCTTGAAGTCTTGAGCCGTCAACCGTCACGTGGTCCTCGATGAAGTGACCCAGCGTGAGCGCCGCAGCGTTTCCGTGGTCGACCCCGTACCGCTTGGTGATGGCGTACGACAGCGCATGTGCAGCGGTCGTCTTCGAGATGTCGATCGCTCGTCCCGCGAGGTGGCTGCCGAGCTGCATGGCTGCCGCGTGAGCGTCATCACCGGCGACGAACGGGCGGATCGACGGGAGGAGGAGCTCCATCGCGAAGTCGGCGTAGCGACGGCTGCGACGGGTGGCGCCCGAGGCCCATCGACTCTCGATCGCCTGACAGACGGCGTCCATGCCCGACGTGGCCCGCTGGTGAGCGCTACCGCTCGTGGTGAACGTCGGATCGAGAGCGACGGTGTCTGCTCGCAGCACGGGGCCGGCAACGGAGTACTTCGCGTCGCCGATGTAGACAACGGCGAAGTGCGTCGCTTCGCTCCCGGAACCGCTGGTGGTCGGAGCGAGGCCCAATCCGACTGTCCGCTCACCGAGCGGGCTTCCGGCGTCGATGCGCTCGAGGAGCGCATCGTGAGCGAGATTCGACGGATATGCGCACAGCAGCTTCGCCATGTCCATGACGCTGCCGCCGCCGACACCGAGGATGTAGTCGGGCTGGAACTCCTCGACGATCTCGAGCCCGGTGAGCAGTTCGACCGAATCGGTGTTGGGGGAGACGTCACTCCACCGGCGGACGTCGGCGTGCTCGGCCAGCCGAGCGACCTGAGACTCGGCGCCCGACTCGGTGAACGAACGGCGCCCGGTGACGAGCAGGACACGTACGGTCCCCGCGTCGATCAACTCGTCGGCGAGCCGGGCCAACGCGTGCTCGCCGGAGTGATGGCGGCTCGGGGGCGGGACGTCTGCCACGCTCAGGCCCCCATGAAGCGATCGCGTGACTCGCGAGGCGTGCGAGTCGGCCGCCCGAGATCCGGACGGCTGCCAGGACGGACGAGTAGTTCGACCAGCGAGGGTCCACCGGCGGCGCTCATGGTCGAAGCGATGGCCGGAAGGTCGGCGAGCGACGACGCAGTCTGCGCAGAGCGGTAGTTCATCGCCAGGGCGACCGCCGGGATGTCGACGACGTTGATCGACGTCGGCTGGCCGCCGACGCTGTCGTGCACTCCGTTGTTGAACAGCGCATGGCGCAGGTTCGGCGTGCCGTGGTCGCCGATGGTCGCCATCGTTCCCGTGTGCATCAACATGGCACCGTCGCCATCGAAGCACCACACCTCCCGGTCGGGTTCGGCAGCCGCCACCCCGAGAGCGATGGCACTGGCGTGGCCCATGCCTCCGACGGTCAGGAAGTCGGACGCTCCGTCGGCACCGCTCTTCTCGCGCAACTCGAAGAGTTCGCGGCTGAGCATGCCGGTGGTCGACACGATGAGTGCATCGTCGGCAACGACGTCGAGCAGCGCAGCAACGGCCTCCTCGCGAGAGGGGAGGTCGGGCGTGGCGTCGTTGCCCTTCGTGCCGCTGTAGAGCTCGAACGTGTCCTTCTCGACGAGGAGCACATACGGCGACTGTTCGGCGATCGCCGTCTCGTGGGCGGTGGTGAACGCAGCAAGAGCCCCGGCCTCGTCGTGGGGAACCACCGCATAGGGAAGCTCCATCGCATCGAGCATGGCTGTCATGACCCGACCCTGCGTGACGTGCTGCGGTTCGTCCTTCACACCCGGCTGTCCGCGCCAGCCCACCATGAGGATCATCGGAATGCCGTAGACGGCGCGATCAGCCAGCGACAGCAGCGGGTTGACCGTGTTGCCGATACCCGAGTTCTGGAGGTACACCAACGCCGGATTTTTCGTGCGCATGTAGTGACCGAGAGCAACAGCCACCGAGGCGCCCTCGTTCGAGGTGATGATGTGGCTGCTTCGCGGCAACTCGGCCATCACGTACTGACCGAACGGCTTCAGCAGGCTGTCGGGCACGCCGACGAACAGTGAAGTTCCGAGACCCCTGAGGTGCTCGACGACGTTGCGCGGGTTGATCATGTTCGTTCTCCGTGGTGGTGGTGTTTTCGTCGGTCGTCTCAGCGCGCTGAGATGTTCGGCTCGTCGATGACGTCGCCACTTCTGGCGACGATACGCCCGTCGACGATGCCGAGCGCGACCGTCGACTCGTCGAAGAAGGCCACGTCGCATCCAGCGGCGAGCAGTGCGCCGACATCGGTCGACGACAACATGGTGTCGAGATGACGAGCAAGCACGATCGCCTGTGGCCCGTCGGCAAGGAGCGCATCGACGTCGAGTCGCTGATTGCTCGCGACCGGGGCGCCCGACGCGGAGGTGACCCGGTCGATCGCACCAGCAACCGTCAGCCGGTCGTTCATGTCGGACCCGATCACGGCGAGTCGCACATCGGGGGTCAGGCTCAGGGCCGACTCGATGACACGACGCTGGCGAGGACCATACGAGTCGAACTCGTCGACGACGATGATCGGGCGTGGTGCCCACGCAGGCTCGTCGATCGGTGCGACGGTGGGCGCGACCCCGACCGGCAGACGATCGGTCACGTCGAGATCGAACGAGCGGGCCAGGGCGTTGGCCGCCGCCGCGCTGTAGTAACGCCAACCACGGCGCAGCGCACGTGCGAGCCGCTTCGACAGGTACGATATCGCCTCGGGTCCTCGTCCGTAGGCGACGCACGGCTCGTTGTACGACAGGTCGTAGAAGATCGCCGGGTCGCGCCAGTTGCCGTAGTTCTCGTCGAGGTGCTTCTCGTAGGTGGCGGGGATGAGGAAGCGCTCGCCCAAGAACGGGTACTCCATCAGCTCGAAGGGCGTGAAGTACCAATTGTGGATGCTTCGGAAACCCTTCGACAGGAAGTAGCCGCGTTCGCGGGTGGTCAGGAAGAAGTCGATCTGCACGCCGGTCGGACTGGCGACGCCGACCTTGAACTCGAAGTCCTGCGTCAACTCGAACTCGGTGCCCTCGAAGAGTGTTTTCACCTCGTCGAGCGTGATCTCGTCGGCGAAGATCCCGACGTCGATGTCGTAGTCACTCGCGATGAAGCCGCCTTCGCGAACACACCCGAGCAGCGTTCCTCGATCGAGGAAGAAGCGCTTTCCCGCAGCGTCGAAGATCCGCTTGCAGCCGAGCAGCGCGTCGCGCGCATCGTGGTAGTTGAAGTGTTTTTCGCGGCTCTGGAAGGTGCCGGTCCGCTCGTTGAGCGTGTGCTGCATCCCGGCGTGTACGAACTCGACGACGGCGGCATCGTCGCAGCCGAGACCAGCGAGCCGGAAAAGCATCGCGTTCATGGTCTCGAGATCATCGAACGAGTCAGCTGACGGGATCGCTCGCTTGATCAACGCAGCGAGCGCGTCACGCTGCTCGTCGGATTCGAGGAGCGCAACGATGTCGACCTCGGCATAGGTCGGAAGGGGAGCGCGGTCGAGAAGCTGCTCGAAGAACCGTACGTACGCTTCGACGCTCTCGACTCCATGTCTCGACTCGACGCTCGACACGTGCGACGAGAGCGGCTCCGGCACGTCGAGTTGCGCGAGCCGAGCGGCGGGGGAGCGCAGCGATCGGGTGACGACGGTGATCGGGTTCGTGCTCATCGTTTCACCGGCATCTCGATGGAGGCGTGCACCGTGGTCGTCGCGACTGCGAATCCTGGGATCGGTTCGGCGAGATCGTCGGGCGTCTCGATGAGTGTGGCGTGATCGACGGACGCGAGTGAATTGGCGAGTGCGAGTCGCTCGTTCGCGTCACCGTCGAGCCGATGCCCGACGACACCCGCAACGACGAATACACCATCGCTCGTCTGCTCGTCGAGCCACGTGATGAACTGGGCGTCGACGGCGTCGAACGCTGCGACGACGAGATGAATAGGACGTCCATCGACTTCTCGCTCGGTGAGTGGCGTGGCGAGCACTTTCCTCGGCACACCTCGCGGAACGAAGTTGGAGTACTCGATGCCGAACCGGTCGCGCATGATCGCCGACCACTCGTCCGCGTAGTGCCGACGGCCGGTCGCGAACGTGTCGCGCATCTTCGAGTACACGTATAGGAGTCCGTCGAGCGATCGGTCGATCGTCGTGTTCGGGGCATCGAGCACCGCGTCGTAGAAGAACGGCGCCGTCCGCCACTGACCGAACCGCTCGTCGAGATATCGGTCGGTGTCGCTCGGGCCCGGAAACGTCCCGATGCCGAAGTCGTGTGCTGCCACCTCGAACGGCGTGTACCAGCGGGTGTAGCGGCCGTCACCGTGCGACAACCTGCCACCGTCGACCCGGCAGCACACCACCGTGGCGAGCGCATCGGTCGGTGTGTGCCGGACCACGACGTGGTCGCCGCGACGGCTGACGAGGGTGAACGCCGACGGAAGGCCGGCGACGAGGCCATCGACTCCGCCGAAGGTGGAGAACTCGATGTTGCCGAAGCGAGCGCGCTCCACGTCGGGGTGGGCGGCGGCGAGCAACGACGCTCCCGACAGGAAGCACGATGGTGGGCCTTCCTGAGCGAACAGATCGGCGGCGACGGCGCGCAGCGTCGCGTCGCTGAACAGTTGATTCTCTGCCTCTGTCTGCTCGCGTCGCTCGACCGCGCTGGTCACCAGCGCCTCGAGCAGGGGCCGCAGTGCCGGTGACTCGCTCGGCACGCGCTGATTGGTCAGCAACCATTCGAAGACCTGCGAGAAGCCGTCGTTGACGAATCCTCGGCGGATCTCGGGCTCGAAGAAGGCGACGAGATCGGCAGCGTCGTCGTGTCGAACTTGCTCCACGTCGTAGCCACCGAGTTCGAGCGCATCCCACATCAGCTGGTCGGGGATGTCGGGTTGGAACTTGTTGAGCAACGGCGTCATCGCCGACTTGTTCCCGGAGGCGACAGCGGCCAACAGGCGGTAGGTCGCGATCGACGAGCGGACGCCCAGCGTCTCGGTCAGCTGCGCCGCCCGGGCCAGCAGCGCCTCCGACGCCCCGGCCGCACGGGCCCGGGCTTCGAGACGCGGCAACAGCACTCCCGCCGCGACTCGAGGCCGGACGACGGCGTCGAACGTGAGCTCCGCGACGCGCCGGCCGGGCCGCTCGTTCTCGCGAACGAACGCACCCAGCTTGGTCACGAGTGGTTTTCCGGAATGATGGTGAGTACCTCGTTGATGCTGGAGAGGTACGGGTCGGCCTCGAGCGCGCGGCTGTTCTCGAGCACGGTGGTCGCCACCTTGTTCATCTGCGGGTACGCCGAACGGAGCATGTGGTTCGCGTAGATCACGACGTTGACGCCGCGATCGGCGAGCTCTTGCTCGGTCACCTGGTGGTAACTCGTCGGCACGGCCACGATCGGCACCGACTTGGAGAACTTCGCTGCATGGTCGCAGAACTCGAAGATCTCGTCGGGGCTCTTCTGGCGGCTGTGGATCATGATCGCGTCGGCGCCGGCGTCGATGTAGGCCTCGGCCCGCTCGACGGCGTCAGCCATCCCGGCTTCGAGGATCAACGATTCGATGCGGGCGATCACCATGAAGTCTTCGGTGATCTGCGCCAGCTTGCCGATGCGCAACCGCTCCGAGAAGTCGGCGATGCTCGACTGCGTCTGGGCGACGTCGTTGCCGAAGAGCGAGTTGCGCTTGAGGCCCTCTTTGTCTTCGATGATGACGGCAGACACACCGAGTCGCTCGAGCGAGCGGACGGTGAACGAGAAGTGCTCGGGCTTGCCACCGGTGTCGCCATCGAAGATGAGCGGCTTGGTGGTGACTTCGAAGATCTCGTTGATCGTCTGGAGGCGCGACGAGATGTCGACCGCCTCGATGTCGGGCTTGCCGCGCGAGGTCGAGTCGGTGAGCGACGACGACCACATGCCGTCGAACTCGACGGTGCGCCCATCTCGCTCCGCCTTGGTGTTCTCGACGACGAGCCCGGAGAGCCCGGAGTGGGCTTCCATGATGCGTACGATGTCTTTGCTGTCGATCAACCGGCGCAGTCGGGAGAGTCGAACGCTCGGGGTGGTGCCGATCTGCTTGACCGACGCGTTGAGCTGCGTCGACGAGATGCCCTCGGTGTAGGGGACCTCGACGAGCTTGCCGCCCCACTGGGCGAGTGCGTCGATGACACGCTGGCGCGTCGCCCGCTGCACGCCGGTCTGCCAGTCGTCGCCGTGCACGACGATGTCGGGACGCAAGCTCTCGAGGTTCGGCACGTAGTCGAGGGTTTCCTGCGGGACGACCCGATCGACGGTCTTGAGGTTCTCGACCACGACGCGCCGTTGGTCGTAGGTCATGTGGGGGAGCCGCTTGTACGACGCGACCGCCGAATCCGTCAACAGCCCGACGGTCACGCTGCCGTGCTGAGCAGCCTGTTCGAGCACGTTGATGTGACCGGGGTGGATGAGGTCTGCGCTCATTCCGACGTATACGGTGGGGCGTTCTGGCATTGCAATCCTTTGTTGGAAATCGACCCTGGAAGGCTAGCGGTCCTGGGGGCGTTCGTCGTCCGAGCCGAAGCCGACTCGCACTCGGCGTGTGGTTACCCTGTCGTGGTGCATGTCGTGATCTTGGCCGCAGGAATGGGTTCCCGTCTCGGGCGTCCCGAACCGAAGCCGCTGACACGACTCGCTTCCGGGCGATCGATTCTCGAACAGCAGCTCGCTGTCCTCGGTGGACACTCGACGGTGTGGCGGCCGACGATCGTCGTCGGATTCAAGAAAGACCTCATCATGGAGGCGTTTCCCGAAGCGTCGTACGTCTACAACCAGCGCTTCGATCAGACGAACACGAGCAAGAGTCTCTTGCGTGGTCTCGAAGCGACCGGCGACGACCCGGTGCTGTGGATGAACGGAGACGTCGTCTTCGACGAGACCCTCATGGCGTTGCTCGACCCACACCTCGACGCAGAGACGACCTTCGTCGCCGTGAACCGAGCGGAGGTGGGCGACGAGGAGGTGAAGTACCGCACGAACGACGACGGCCACATCACCGAATTGTCGAAGACCGTCGTCGACGGCCTGGGCGAGGCGGTCGGGGTGAACTTCGTGAGTGCCTCGGACAAACACGCGCTCATCGAGAGCCTGCGGGAGTGCGACCCGAACGACTACTTCGAACGGGGTGTCGAGATGATGATTCACCAGATGGGACGCAGTGTTCTCGCCGCCGATGTGTCGGAGGCGTTCTGCATCGAGGTCGACTTCGAGAGCGATCTCGAGACGGCGAATCAGATCATCAGAGCCCGCTGAGGCACGAGACGCGGTCAGCGGGTGGGTCAGCTCGCTGGATCGACTACGCCCACTTGTCGCAGATCATGTAGTGAGAAGCGTTCTGCCGCTCATCCTCGGGCGGGAGCTCCATGTAGTCGCCGTAGATCGTGGTGAGGATGCGCTCGGACTTCTGAGGACACGGACGCGGCTTGCCTTCGAACTGCACCATCGACGGTTCGCCGTACCAGTCCTCGGCGAAGGTCTGCTTGAGGTGGCTGTACGAACTCGACCAGTTGACGAGGTACGTGGCTTCCGGGTCGTCGTTGCTCAGTGTCGCAAGCGACCGGATCCAGTCCTGGAACACGGTCATCGGGATGAACTCGAGTCCTGCCGGCATCGCTGCGGTCTTCTTCTTGCCCGGGTAGCCCGCCTTGACGAGCATGGCATTGCGGAGCACGCGAATCTGCTTGGCGACAGCGTCCTGCTCGGGGCTGTGCGCGTGGGCGACGCGATCGAGCGGGAAGATGTCCATTCTCGGCCCGGAGAACTGGTGCTCCACGGTCGGGGGGAACGTGTTCCGGAACCCGTTGTGCGCACGGGCGACCACCTTGGAGAACGGCAGGTGATAGTTCGGGTCGGTCACGTGGTTCCACATGCCATACCCGGTCGGCCACGCATCGGATGGCAGTGCGAGCAGTCGCTCGTAGTCATCACGTGGCATCGACACGTCGATGTCGTCGTCCCACGGGATGTAGCCCTGATGCCGCACCGCTCCGAGCAAGGTGCCTTCGGCGAGGTAGAAGCGGAAGCCATGCTCCTTGCACACGTGTTCGAAGGCCTCGAGCACCTTGAGTTGCTCGGCTTGGAGGTCCGGAATCCGGTGCGCAGGCATCTGGTAGTGGGTGACGTAGCGACCGAGCGGCTCGAGGGGAGTGGCGGCCGGCGAATCCCAGTACACCCACGACGGGTCGGGAGTTCTCCACGACGGGCCGTACTTCTCGGTCAGCAATCGTTCGTAGTCCTTCGGGACCGGCACCTCGTGGCCCTGCACCTCGAGCATCTCGGTGCCGACGATCTGGCTGTAGTTCATCTCCGTCGCGAATCGGGCACGCAACGGCAGGCCCGCGTCCGGGAGGTAGTGGAACAACCAGCAGCGTGACTTGCCGTCGACGTTCTCGTAGAAGTTGATGTCGAACTTGACGCTCTTCTGTCCGTACTCGTCGAGGCTGTGGAACGAATACTCGACCACGCGCTCCTCGAACAGATACGTCCGATAGTGAACGAATCCTGCATCGAGTAGTGCTGCGTACACATCGAGCTTCTCGTCGTCGTCGGCGAATGCTCCGATGTCGAGATCGAGATCGTGCCGCATGAAGCCGCCATCGCGGACGAAGCCGAGCAGCGTTCCGAAGTCGGCGAAGTAGGAGACGCCGGCCTTCTGGAACGAGGCGTCGAGGCGATCGAGCACCTCGAAACCGTGCTTCTGCAGCCCCTTTCGCTTCTTGACGAGCTTCGCTTCCTCTTTGCCCGCCGCGACCTTTCGTTGCTTTCTCGTTGCGGGCGACGCAAACAGCTTGGTGGCCTTGCGTTGCGTCTTGCGCGCCTTGAGGAGCAAACGGCGAAACGACGACAGACCGACCTGCGGCACGAAGATCAGGACGAACATCAATGGGAGGCTCTTGCGTGCCCGCCACCAGACCGGGACACCTGCACCCGCCGACTTGTACTTGTAGCGGGCCTTCCAGCCCGGAAACTCGGTGTCGAGGTACTGGAAGGCTCGCCGAACGAAGGCCCACGAGAGGCGCTTCTCGGCCCATGTCAGTTTCGGCTGCTGGTAGCCCTTGTCGGTGTTCTCCAAGAAGAGTTGGTAGCGGCCGATGATGTGGGTGCGCACCAACTGTTCGAGCACGTGATCGATCCTCGGATGACCGATCTTCTTGTCTCGATAGAAGTCGAGAATGCTGTCGCACGACTTGAAGATGTCGAAGATCTTCGGTGACAGCGTCGTGGTGATCGCTCCCGATCGGTTGAAGCGGTAGTGGTAGAAGTTGTCTTGCAGACAGCTCACCCGGTTGGCCGCGTACATGATGTTGTAGATCAGGGCCGAATCCTCGAACCATTGCCCGATCGGGAACTCGAATCCCCACTCGTCGAAGAGTCGGCGATGGAAGAGCTTCGTGCAGGCGTACGAATGGCTCGAGAACAAGATGTGCGGATTCTGCGTGACGCTGTTGCCGAAGTTGGAGATCGACCCGCGGAGGTCGATGTTGCGTGCGGCGTCTTCGACCTCGACGTCGTCTTGGTACATGTGCAGCCGAGCACCGCACACCACCGCTTCCGAGTCGGTTTCGATGGCCCGCTCGTACATGGCTTCGAACATCTCGGCGTCGACCCAGTCATCGCTGTCGACGAAGCCGATGTACTCACCGCGAGCACGGCCAATTCCGAAGTTGCGGGCGTCGCTGAGCCCGCCATTCGGCTTGGTGAACGAGCGAATGCGGTCGGGGTGCGCGCTCGCATACTCGGCGAGTATGCGACTCGAGTCGTCGGTCGAACCGTCGTCGACAGCGATGATCTCCAGGCTGTCGAGCGTCTGGCCGAGCAGGGAGTCGAGGCAGTCGGCCAGGTACTCCTGAACGTTGTAGACGGGAACGATCACGCTCACGTGCGGGCGCGAGCGATCGTGATCGGATCGGGGTGCGTCTTCGCTCAGTCGCGATTGTTCCATGGGTATCGAGGAGCTTCCTTGGTGGGTCTCTTGAGTGCAGCGTGCGCCACGCGTGTCCGACGTCAGCGTGCCGAGCGCCTGTCGCCCGGCGAGGTGATCGAGCCGGCGCTGCACTCAGCGACGGGTGACCCGCCGGAGCCTAGTGGTCTCAACGCTGAGGCGGATGGGCAGCCCGCCCTTTGCGGCTGGGCGATGCGGCTCGCTGTGCGGCTTCAGAGCAGGCGAGACGCGGCCAGGAAGTCGGTCACGTCGATCCCGAAGTTGTCGCGCAACTCTCGCGCGGCTGACTCGAGGAGCCATCGATCGTTTGTGCGAAGAGCGATGACGCAACGCGAGTGGAGGTGCAGGAGGGCGTCGGCGTTCTGCCGGTAGACCCGATTCGGCGTGTCGAAGCTGATGTCGTAGAAGGCGACGGGTCGGCTCCAGTCGCCATAGTTCTCGTCGAGGTAACGCTTCGGGTCGTCAGGCGTGAACAACCGATGGCCCTTCATCTCCATCGGTGCGAGGTCGAACGGCGTGTTCCACCATTCGTGGACGAGCGAACCGTGCCAGAACTTGCCGTCTCGCCTCGTGTGCGGGAAGAGGTCGGTTCGCGCGCCTGAGGAGTGGAGTGCCACGATCCGGTCACCCTCGACGGTGGTCTCGTAGCCCATTCTGCGGACGAAGTCCGGAATCGTCGCCAGGTCGGTGTCGGGCATGAGCCCGAGGTCGATGTCGTAGTCGTGGGCCATGAAGTCGCCATCTCGCACGATGCCGAGCAGCGTGCCCGACATGAGGAACGGGCGCACGTCGATCTCGGCCAACCGTTCGGTCAACTCTGCTGTGATCTCGAGTTGGAGTTCGGGTGCGATTCCGCCCTTGCTGGCGCTGGCGGTCGTCGCCTTCCGATGCAACAGCGTCTGGATGTCGCCTTCGACGTCGCGAGCCAGGTCGACCAACCGCCGGTCGGGTACGAGACGCAGCAGTTGTCGCGCCGCCACATCGTCGCCGGGCTGCGACTCCAGCCGATGCTCGACGGCCCGACGGGCCGCATCGAGAGCATGCTCGCTGGTCAAGTGCTCGGCGGGATCGAAATGTGTCGGGAGGTCGGATGACTCCTGCGTGACGCGACGAGCCCACATGATCATCTGAGCCGTGCGAGCCGTGGGGCGACGGTCGCGGCCTTCTACCGCCTCGTCGACGACCGGCTCGACGGCTCCCGAGCGTCGGGCGCCGAGCGCGAGCAGGCGAACTGTCAGCGTGCGAACGAACGATGAGCGATCGATCAGTCGGAGGACCCGATCGCGGAGCAGCGACAGCACGCGGCTATCGGCTCTCGTACTGTGCAAGGACGTCGGCGACGTCGCCGTCGGCCATGAGGACGCCCTTCTCCAGCCAGATCGCACGCGTGCAGCTGTCGCGGATCTCGTTGAGGTTGTGGGTCACCATCAGGATGGTGCCCGCTTGGTCACGGATCTCGTTGACGCGCTCCAAGCTCTTCGAGCGGAACTCCTTGTCGCCGACGGCGAGCGCCTCGTCGATCAACAGGATGTCGGGGACGCGAAGCGTCGCGATCGAGAACGAGAGCCGTGCCCGCATGCCGGACGAGTAGGTCTTCATCGGCCTCCCCATCGCCTCGCCGAGGCCGGAGAACTCGATGATGTCGTCCATCTGCGCCTCGATCTCGCTCTTGTCGAGCCCCATGGCGAGTCCACCGAGCAGCACATTTCGGTACCCGGACAGCGACGGCTTGAGGGCACCGGACACGCTGAGCAGCTGAGCTTCGCCGCGGATCTTGATCGACCCGGACTCGAGCGCCTGCAGACCGGCGACAGCGCGCAGCAACGTCGACTTCCCCGAGCCATTCGAACCGACGATGCCGACGGCCTCGCCGATGTGCACGTCGAACGACACATCCTGAACGGCGTGCACGATCGTGGAGTGGCGACGGCGGAAGCCGCTGCTCACCATGTCGCGCATCGAGTAGTTGCGTTCCTCGTAGACGCGGTACTTCACATCGGCCGAGTCGACGCTCACGCTGATCGGAGCGTTCATCTGGTGAGGAGCTGGGGCGGTCGCCGACGTCTCAGTCACGCGCATAGCTCGATTCGGCGGCTCGGAACCAGATGAATCCGAGCGAACAGAGGAGGATCGACCACGCAAGGGCCGACACGACGAGTGATCCGTCGAGTGAACCGCCGAGGAGTGTCCAGCGGGCGATGGTCAAGAAGCAGTACATGGGGTTCAGCTTGAAGAGCAGGGCGACCGTCGGGTTGTTCTCGACGTAGGCGTCGACGTTGTAGATGACCCCGGAGGCATACAGGAGAAGTCGGAAGAAGAACGGCAGCAGCTGCGTCGTGTCACGGAAGTGGGTGGTCATGCGAGCAGCGACCATCGCCGCCCCGAGGTTGAAGACGAACTGGACGCCGACCAGTACGGGGAACAGGATCCACGTCCATCGAGCCGTGGTGCCACCGATGAGCAGGATCACGTACATCATGGCGAAGGTCGACAGCGACGACAGGAGCTCGGTGACCGTCGAGGTGATCGGCAGGATCGCCCGCGGGAACCTGACCCCTTTCAACAGACCTTTGTTGCTGACGATCGACTTCGCGCCGTCGGTGGTCGCCTTCTGCGTGAACTGGAAGACGAAGAGTCCGATGGTGAGGAACATCAGGAAGTTGTCGACACCCCTGGTGGTCTTCAACAAGAGCCCGAAGATGAGGAAGTAGACCGTGATGCTGAGCAACGGGTTGAGCAGGTGCCACAGGTTGCCGAGCACGTTGAGCACCTGGCGGCTCCGCAGTTCTTGCTTGGCGACGTACCAGATGTAGCTCCGGCGACGGATGACGTCTCGGAGGTACGGACCGAGCCGGTCGGACTCGTGGGCATCGCGCAGCTCGGGCACGCCCACTGGCGAGGTTGCAGCCATCGACGACAGACTACCGACGCGTGTCGGTCACCGAACGTGCATCGCCCCGAGAGCGACCCCGCCGTCGATGTTGCGCCGCTACCTTGTGGGGGTGGCCCAACGCGTCGAAACCCTGGTCAACTGGGTTGTGTTGACGATGGGGGACCGCCCCACTGCTGTGGAGCAGGCGATCGAGTCGCTGCGCGGCGATGCGGCAGAAGTCACCGTCGTCGTGAACGGGATCGCCGACGGGCGCCCCGCTGCGAGCACGACCCACGTCGACCACGTCATCGAGTTGCCCGCCAACGTCGGGGTACCGGCAGGCCGCGACCGCGGTGTCGCTGCGACCGCCAGCGACGTGGTGGCGTTTCTCGACGACGATGCCGTGGCTCCGCCGGGAGCGACTGAACGCATCGTCGAAGAGTTCTCCGCCGATGATCGGCTCGGAGCGGTGTCGTTGCGTCTAGTCGACGAAGACGGAGACACGAGTCGTCGTCACGTGCCCCGCCCCGGAGGTCGAGACGCCGACCGGTCCGGTGAGGTGGCGCTGTTTCTCGGAGGAGCGTGCGCCATCCGACGCGAGGCGTACGACGATGTCGGCGGCTACTTCACCGATCTGTTCTACGGGCACGAGGAACTCGAGCTCTCGTGGCGACTGGTCGAGCGGGGTTGGAAGATCCGGTACCTCGCCGACGTGAAGGTGTTCCACCCGAAGACGACGATCGAACGACACGCGCACGGCTGGGAGCTCACCGGACGAAACCGGGTCTGGATCGCTCGCCGAACGTTGCCATGGCCGGTCGCGATGATCCATGTGGCGGCCTGGCTCGTGCTCGGGATGCTTCGCGCGCCGAAAGGTGAGAGTCGCAAGCGCTACCTCGCCGGCTGGCGGTCGGGCTGGAAGGCCGATGTCGGCCGCGATCCGATTCGCTGGCGGACCGTCTGGCACCTCGCCAGACTCGGCCGCCCTCCGATCATCTGAGAGTCGTCACGTCGGGCTGGTGGTGTAACCCGTGAGGTCGGCGGTGATGTGGGTGGCCGTCTGGGTGTAGAGGCAGATCGTCCCGTGCTCGCCGACCTTCGCGATGATCTCGTTGCCGACGACCGTGCCGGCAGTCGGGAAGTTGAGTGACGCCGCCACGGGCCGCAGGCTGCACGGATAGGCGGTGATGAACCCGCGTCCGTCGGGGCGCACGGCGGTGACGTTGACCACCACGGCGTCGACGCCGTCAGTGGGAACGCCGGCCCTGCCGAGCACAGGGATCTCGAACACATGGCCCGCGCCGATGACGCCACGTCCGGAGGCGATCTCGTCGAACGTGCCGTCGCCACCGCGAGTGCGCGTCTCGCCGATTCGGATCGGCACGAGTGGGACGAACCCGGGATCGTCCTCCACGTAGCCGACGACGTCGGCGGTCAGATGTGTGTCACCGAACGACGTCAGACAGAAGGCGCCGTCGGTGCTCTTGATGATGATCTCGTTGCCTGCGACCGATCCGGGTAAGTAGTTCAACGCCGAGGTGATCTCCTCTTCGTCGCACGGGTAGGCGCGGATGTGGCTCCGCTGCAGCGGATTGATCGCGGTGATGTTGACGACGACCGCAGCGACGTTCGAACTGGGAACATCACCGCGGCCGGCGACCTCGATTCGAACTTCGTCGCGATCGAGCATGCCTTGGCCGAGACCGATGCCGTCGATCGTGGACGCGCTGTCATCGGTGCGGGTGTCGAGGAATCGGGCGGGTTCGAGCGGGCGCACAGCGCTGTCGTCGGGGACGTATCCGACGGCGTCGACGGTCACGTCGGTGTCTGCAGAGGAGTAGATGCAGATCGAGCCGTCGTCGCTCAGCTTGGCGATGATCTCGTTGCCGACGACGGTGCCGGCGTACGAGTAGTTGAGCGAGGCGGTAGTCGGCCGATCACCGCACGGGAACGCAGTGAGGTAGCCGCGCGACTCGGGATTGATCGCGGTGATGTTGGCGACCACGGCGGCGACTTCGTCGTCGGGTACCCCGGCGCGACCTGCGATCGTCACCTCGACGGTGTCGCCTGCGCCGATTCGGCCGATCGCGTCCGACACGCCGTCGACGGTGCCGGGTGACGGCATCGTGCGGGTCTCCAAGACGCGTGCGGGCGTGAACGACCTGATCGGTGCAGTCGATTCGACCTCGACCGCACGTAGCTGGATGCCCAACACGCGGCCCTGCGAGGTCCGGTAGATCATCGAACCTGCCGACGTGGGCCCGTCCTGACCGAAATCGTCTCCCCACTCGTCGATGGGCTCTCTGGCAACCCAGGCGAGCCCGAGGATTTCGCCCGGAGCGGTTCCCAGAGCGCTGTTCGCGGCCGTCACCTCGCCCGTCAGTGGCTGACCGGCGGCTCCGAACGTCACGGCCCCACGGCCATCATCCCAGTAGGTGCTCGCCGCGATGAAGCCGAGATCTCCCACCGCGTCGATCGCATCGCGGTCTTGAGCGCCGATGCCGAGCCGATCCCCTGCGTGCGAGCCGAGAAGGCTGTTCGACTCCGACACGGGGCCGTTGATGCCGGTCGACCCGTCGATCCAGGTGACCGCGCCGGCGTCATCGATGCCGTCGCGGTCCCAGTTCCACGAAGCGACGACGGCGTCGCCATTGGGCAGAGCGGCGAATCGTTGCGCGCTGATGGTGCCGACGCGATCGTTCGCCGACGAGCCGACCAAGCTGTTCGACTCCGAGACCCGGCCGACGATGCCTGTGGCACCGTCGCCCCACGTCACGGCGCCGGCGTCGACGACGCCGCCGTTGTCCCAACCGGTCGTCCCGACGAGATAGTTGCCGTTCGCCAAGGGCCGAACCTGCCGATCGATGTGGATCCCAGGGGCGCCCACGCTGTCGCCCGGCGAACTGCCGATGAGGCTGTTGGTCGCCGAGACGGCTCCGGAAATTCCGACCGTCCCGTCTCCCCATGTGACGGCGCCGGCATCGTCGACGGGGCCGTCGTCCCACCGGTCGCTGATGACGAGATAGTTGTTATTCGGCAACACGACGAGTCCGCGGCCGACACGATCGTCGGCTGAGGAGCCGACCAGACCGTTTGCTGCCGAGACGGTTCCGCTCGTGCCGATGGTCCGGTCGACCCACACCACTGCACCGGCGTCAGAGGCCGCTCCGTTGTCCCACTCGGGAAGTGCGATCACGGCATTGCCGTCACCGACCTCCACAGCCCTCCGGAGCTGAGGGTCGTCCGGTGGCGAGGCATACGTTCCGCCGTCGAAGTCGCCAGGTGTCGACCCGATCAGACTGTTCGACGCTGAAACGGCTCCCGAGTACGGCCCCGCACCGCTCACGAACGTCGCAGCGCCGACCTCGCCGTTGCCACCGTCGCGCCAGGACGGGCTCACGGCGATGTAGTCGCCGGTGGAGAGCGTCGAGACGAGGGCGCCGACGTGGTCGCCGGCAGACGTCCCGACGAGACTGTTGGCGATCGACACGGCTCCGACGGTTCCTCCGTCGCCGTCCATCCACGTGACCGCTCCCGCATCGACGACGCTTCCGTTGTCCCAGTTCCGGCTCGCGACGACGAAGTCGCCGTTCGCAAGAGACGCTGAGGCGTCGAAGAACCCGCCGATCCGGTCTCCGGCGGTAGAACCGACCAGGCTGTTCGACGGGCCGACTTCTCCCGTCGTCCCCGCTGCGCCGTCGCCCCACGTCACCGCTCCGGCGTCGGCCTTCGAGCCGTTGTCCCAGAGCGGTCGTCGAACGACGTAGTCGCCATCGGAGAGCGGTTCGACGAACAAGCCGATGGTGTCGTCCTCGTCGATGGCCGGAATACGGGATTCGTTCTTCGAGACACCGACCGAACTGTTCTCCGCCGACACGACGCCGGTGACGCCCCGTGTTCCGCTTCCCCAGGTGACGGCGCCTGCGTCTTCGATGTCACCGTTGTCCCAGTACGGGCTCAGTACGACGTAGTTGCCATTGGTGAGTTCGACAATCGTGTCCTGCTCGCCGATGGGTGCCCCGACGAAATCCTCCTGCGAACCGACCAAGCTGTTCTCGGCCGAGACCGGGCCGACGGTGGTGCCGGCGCCGCTCGACCACGTCACCGCGCCAGCGTAGACACCGGGCTGGCTCTGCCAGTGCGGGCTGCGAACCAGATAGTGCCCGTTCGAGAGCGGGACGACGCCGTTGTAGCGGTGGCCGACCACTGAGTTCGACAGTGTGCCGACGAGGCTTCTCGACGGACCGATCTCGCCGGTGGCGCCGACCAGGCCGCTGCCCCACGTCGCCGCCCCCACGTCGATCGCCGAGCCGTCGTCCCAATGTGGCGACGCGACCACGTAGTCGCCGTCGGCGAGTCCCGTGACCTGCGAGAATCTGAGGTCGAGCGTCGTCGAGCCGACGAGGCTGTTGGCACTGCTGACTGGTCCGGTGACGCCATCCTCGCCGTTGCCCCATGTGACCGCCCCGGCGTCGGCGACTCCGTCGGAGTCCCAGTCGGGAGTCGTGATCACGTAGTTGCCGTTGTCGAGGACGACGATCCGGCTGTTGTCTCCGACGAGGTCGCCGGCTCGTGCACCGATGAGGCTGTTGGCAGCCGACACCGTGCCCGAGAGGCCGGCGCGACCGTCGATCCATGTCGCGGCGCCGACGTTCGCGCCACCGGGTCCGTCCCAGAGGCCCGACAGAACAACGACGTCGCTGGTGCCGACCTCGTAGGCGAAATTTCGCCCGACACGATCATTGGGTGACGAGCCGCTGACCCGACTGATCAGCCCGTTGGTGAGACCGTCGTACAGGTAGACGGCACCGACGTTGGGGACGTCGCCATCGTCCCAGCCCTGGTCGACGACGACGTAGTTGCCGTTGGACAGGACAACCACCCGCTCGCCGAACTCCTCGCTGCCCGGTGGCGCCTCGATCTCGAACGGGAGCACCGCCGCATCATCGGGTGCCGCGGCGACACCGCCGTCGGAGATCGCCACGGACCCGGACGCCACGAGCGATGCCGTGGCAAGGGTGGAGATGAAACGACGAGCGGGCATGCGAATGACACTAGGCGCGCCATGGTTCGCCTGTTCTGAATTGAACGTTCGTGGCGGCGATCGGCACCGTGCGTCGAAGTTTCCGATCATCTGAACGACGATCGTCGACGCACCGCCACCGTTAACCTCCTGGCCATGCGTTCGAAGCTGTTGCGACTCCGCGGACTCGTGCAGCGATATCGGGTCGATCGTCGGCTCCCGCCGCAGGTCCTCGACCTCTTCCGCGAGACGACGGCACTGCGGCGACGCGAGGCCGCCGATCGACGTCACGCCGATGCGCGCAAGACGCTCTCGGCCGACGGTGAGGTGGCTCGGCTCGGCCGCTCGTACGTCGCCGTTGCCGGACCGCTCTCGATGTCGACCGCCGATCTGGGCCACGCCATCGCCACCGACGTCGTCGACACGTTGCGCTCGAACGGCCTTGCGCCGTTCGCCGTCGATCGTTCCGGGGACGGCCTTCAGTTCGGCATCGATCTGGCAGAACGCCCGGCCGCGCTCGAGGCGTTGATCGCCAGCCTGGGAGGCCACGGCTGGCACCTCCGTTGGTACGACGGTTCGAAGAACGGTCTCGTCGCCGTCTCCGACGCCGCTGGTGAACGGAGCGTTCATCGAGCCCGTGCCTGGGAGGTCTTCCGGGCCCACTCGTGGGGCGACACGGTCGTCGGATCGGAGCAGGCGACCGAGATCTCGTTCTGGCAGATCGGTGCGTCGGGACGCGCCGAGCGAATCGGCACCCGTGGGCTCGAACGCTTCGACGTGCGCTCGCAGCCCACGGTCGAAGTGATCGACGGTCGCGAGTACCCCGGCAACACGGCATTCCCCGTCGGGGCCAACTTCGAGCACGTCGCCGACCCGATCGACATCGTGTACACGTGGGTCGACGGTTCCGACCCGGAGTGGGTCGAGGCGTTCAGGGCGACCGCTGCAGCGGCGGGTCGCTCCATCGACGAGGTCGCCCTCGACCCGGCCCGTTATCGGACCCGCGATGAACTGCGCTACTCGCTTCGATCGGTGTGGGCGCACTGTGGCTGGGTCCGCAAGATCTGGATCGTCACCGCCGGTCAGGTACCCGACTGGTTGGTCGAAGACGATCGTGTCACGCTGGTCGATCACACCGAGATCCTCCCGGCCGACGCACTCCCGACGTTCAACTCGCACGCCATCGAATCGGCGCTGCACCACATCGACGGCCTCGCCGAACACTTCATCTACTTCAACGACGACATGGCCATCGGGCGCCCCGTTCGCCCCGAACTGTTCTTCACCCCCAACGGGCTGGCCCGCGTCTTCCAGAGCACTGCGCGCGTCGAAGGCGTCGAGGACGAGAACACGCTGGCCGTCGACACCGGAGCGATCCGTGGTCGGGAGCTTCTCGCCGAACGGTTCGGTCGCGTCGTCACAGCGAAACCGCTGCATGCCCCGTACCCGCTGCGTCGCAGCACCATGCAGCGGATGGAGACCGAGTTCGCCGACATCGTCGGACGCACCGCGCACAGTCGCTTCCGGTCGCCGACCGATCTCAGCATCGCCGCCTCGTTCGCGCAGCACTACGGCCTCGCCACCGCCGACAGCGTCCTGGGCGAGATCGCGGAGGAATACGTGCACGTCGAGTCGGGCCGTCTGCAGTGGCACCTCGACCGGATTCGACTGAGCCGGGCCTTCGACACGTTCTGCATCAATGAGACGCAGGACGGCGCCGGGGGAGCGGCTGACCGTGAAGAACGCATCGCCGCGTTCTTCGAGGAGATGTTCCCGATCGCGTCGCCGTGGGAACGCACGTGAAGCTCGACGCCGTCGTCAAACGGGCCTGGCGAGGCATCGCCGATGCGAAGCGAATCGCTACCCGGAGCGGATCGGCCCGGTCGGCGCTCGCGTCGCTGGGCACACCGAGCCGTGGCGAAGCGGCTGCCTGGCTGCACGCGACGTCGAAGCACCACGACGACTATCGCGCTGCCCACCCGGTTGCGGCTGGTCGCGTCGCCGTCGTCTGCGTGTCGAGCCGACCGCATCTCGTCGACGCCGTCGTCGCGAACGTCGCGGCGCAGACCGAGGTCCAGCCCACCGATCTCGACGTCGTCTACGTCGCCAACTACGACGTTGCCGACCCCAACGACATCGACGAGGTCGGCCTCCACGGGCGGTTCGGCCAGTTCGCCAACTTCCGTCTCATCGTGCCGGCCGCCGGCACCTCGCTCGGCCACGCGCTGAACAGCGCGATGGCAGCAACCGACGCTCGATTCGTGGCCAAGTTCGACGACGACGACCTGTACGGCCCGCACCACCTCGCTGACTCACTTCGAGCACACGGCTACGCCGGCGCCGGCGTCGTCGGCAAGCACACGTACTACGCACACCTCGCCGAGCGCGACGAGACGGTGCTCCGATTCCCCGGTCACGAGTTCTCCTACAGTTCGACCTTGGCCGGCGGGACCCTGGTGATCGATCGCGACCGAGTCGGCGACCAACAGTTCGACGACCTCTCCCTGGGCGAAGACCGAGCCTTCCTGGCCACGTGTCACCGCCGCGGAATCTCGACGTTCTCGGCCGACCGGTTCAACTTCACGCAGATACGGTCCACGCACAACACCTGGCAACCCGGGCATGATGCCTTCATGGTCGGCACACAGCCGGCCGACGCCGGCGGACCCGAGCACCGCATCGACCGCTGACCACTTCTCTCCATGTCGTACACGATCCCTCTTCCCGCCGGCGGCGCTCGCGACACGCTCGACGTCATCGACCCGTTCTCGTCGATGGTGCAGCGCTTCCTTCGACGCGAAGGACTCGCGGCCTACGAACCCGAGACAGCGGCCACGCTGTTGAGCTTGTTCGACATGCAGACCGGACCGTTCACCTACTACGACGTCGGGTCGAACATCGGCCTCTACTCTCACCTCTGCGCAGCACTCTTTCCCGACGCCGACGTGCACGCGTTCGAGCCGACGCCCGAGATCGCTGCGATCTCGCGCTCGATCGCCGAGGCCAACGGCCTCGACGTGCAGGTCGTCGAAGTAGCGGTGTCCGATGGTTCCGGTACCGCCGATCTGCACCTGTCGCAGACCTCTGACGCATCCAACTCGCTGGTCGAGGGGTTCAAGGAATCGTCTGGCTCGGTGACGGTGCAACGGATTCGCCTCGACGACCACCGAGCACGCACCGGTCGTCCGCCGACCGTGCTGAAGATCGACGTCGAGACGCATGAGCCCGAAGTGCTGGCCGGGGCGATGGAGATCATCGCGAACGATCGCCCGTACGTGATCATCGAAGTCTTGCGTCGGCGCGGCACCGACCAGGGCGCGGCGATCCAGGCAGCCTTCGATGGACTCGGCTACACCTATTACCCGCTCACGGCGATTCCGACGTGGAAGTCCAAGACCAAGGTCAAGGGATCGGGCACGGTCGAACGCGACTGGCTTTTCGCCCCAGAGCCTCTTCCCGACGACTTCGCGGATCGTTGGGTGACGTGGCAGAGCCGCTTGGCTGCCTGCACCTCGAGCCGCAATTCTCGCCCTCCGATCGGTGGCGCTGCCGTAGCTGCGTACCGACGCGGCGGACCGGTCGAGCTGCTGTCGAGCTGCCGCCGCTTCGTCGGCGAAGACTTGGTTCCGACTCTTCGGCGTCGCTTCGCACGGAGCAAGCCGAATGGCGATCCGTCGCTCGACGAATGACGTACCGAATCGCGCTCCCTGTCGGCGGTCGGCTGCCCTCTCTCGACATCATCGACCCGAACTCCAGCGCCGTGCAGCGGTTTCTGCGTCGAGAGGCGTTGGCCGGATACGAACCGTCGACTGCGGCGGCGCTGCTTGCATCGTTCGGGCGAGCCGGGGCGGGGTTCAGTTTCGTCGACGTGGGCGCGAACATCGGTTTGTACTCGGCGCTGTGCGCTGCGCTGTTCGAGCCCAGCCACGTCCTGGCTCTCGAGCCGACGCCGAGCATTGCTGCGATCGCCCGTCAGATCGCAGATGCGAACGGCTTGACCATCGATGTGCAAGAACTCGCCGCATCATCATCGGCGCGAGTCGCCTCGTTACACCTCGCGGACGCGGCAGACGTCTCGAACTCCCTCGAGTCGGGCTTCAAGGCGAGCGAACAGAGCGTCGAGGTGCAGACAGTTCGTCTCGACGATCTCATCGAATCGACGCATGCGGCCCCGCTCGTGATGAAGATCGACGTCGAAGGGCACGAGGCGCCAGCGCTCGAAGGTGCCAGAACCGTGCTCGAGCGTCGGCGCCCGGTCGTGGTCGTCGAAGTGCTGAATCGCCGCAACGGGCGGCTCGCCGAAGCAATCTCCGCAGCGATCGCCGGGCTCGGCTACCGAGCCTACGAACTCGCTCCGCAGCCCACGTGGGACGAACACGACGGCCCCGTGAGCGTCGGCGAGCATCGCGACTGGCTCCTCCTTCCCGACCCGATCGACGACGCGTTCATCGAGGCATGGTCGCGCTGGAGTGAGCGCTTGAGCGCGTGCACGCCTGATCGAAGCTCGCGGCTCCCGATCATTCGGACGACGCTCGCTGCCTTCCGGCGTGGTGGCGTCAGCGAGGTCAAGGCTTCGTTCGATCGGTTCCGCAGAGCATCACGCCGCGCGACCTGATTCAGCGCTTCGCGAAACCGCGTAGGAGGCCGGCGGCCCACGTGGTGTGGATCACGCCGAGGACGCCGGCGGTGAGCGCTGGCCGCTTCGACGAACGGGTCGACACGGCCATCGCTCCGGCGTAGGCGATCGGCACGATCAACGCGGGCCGCCACTTCGTTCCGACGACGAGACCCAGCACGACGCCGAGCACGCCGAGCGGTGGGATCACCTGTCGAACGCGGATCGAGTGAGGGTGCTTGCGCATCACCACCGACTTCCACCAGCCGTACTCGTAGTACTGCTTGGCCAGCGCCTTCCACGTTCCACGAGGCGTGTAGCCGACCGACAGCGCCGGGTCGAACCACACGGTCCCGCCGGCGGCTCGCAGCCGGATGTTGAGCTCGTAGTCCTGATTGCGGACCAGGCTCTCGTCGAACAGCCCGACGGCCTCGATCGCCTCGCGGTCGAACACGCCCAGGTAGACGGTGTCGACCGACCTCGCCTCGGTGCCGAGTCGGTACGACGCCCCGCCGGTGCCGAGCAGCGACGTGGTCGCATCGGCCACTGCTTCTTCGAACGGCGTCGTGGCCTCGGGGCGCTGCACGCCGCCCACGTTCGCCGCTCCCGTCGTGCGCAGCGCGGTGACGGCGTGCTCGATGTAGCCCGGCGACAGCACGCTGTGGCCGTCGACCCGAACGATCACCGGCGCCGACCCGGCGCGGATCGCCAGGTTGAGCGCAGCAGGCGTCTTCCCCGTCGGGTTCGCCACGACGATCAGATCGTCGGCATCGGCTGCCATCGAGTCGGCCAACGCCTCGGTGCCGTCGGTCGACGGCCCGACCCCGAGAATGATCCGGAGCGAACCCGGATAGTTCTGTGCACGCACGGAGTCGATCGCCGTCGCGAGATACGGGGCTTCGTTGCGGATCGGCATCACCACGTCGACGTCAGGCCAGAGATCAGGCCATGCGGGGTCGTCCCGCCACGAAGTCGGCATCGTCACACTCGACGCGACAGCACGACCCAGATCGTGCGGAACAAGATCTGCACGTCGAGGACGAGTGACCAGTTGACGAGGTACTGGATGTCGTAGCCGAGCTTGAATTCGGCGTCGGTCCCGTACCGCCCTTGCACCTGTGCGAGTCCGGTGAGCCCGGGTGGGAGTTCGCTGCGGCGGACGTAACCGGGCACTCGCTCTTCGATCGCCGAGACGAGTTCGGGTCGTTCGGGGCGAGGGCCGACGAGCGACATCTCGCCCTTCAGCACGTTCCAGAGTTGCGGCAGCTCGTCGGCGCGCATCGCCCGCATCCACCGGAGTGCCGGGACGATGCGGTCGTCGTCGAGCGTCGCCAGGCGGGCCCGACCGTCTTCCTCGGCGTTGTGGACCATCGTGCGGAACTTGATGCAGTCGAAGTTGGCGCCGTCACGGCCCACTCGCTTCTGCCGATACAGCACGGGTCCGCCGGCAAACACGCGGACGTAGAGCGCGAGCAGCGCGATCAGGGTGATCCAGATGGGGGAGAACGCCACGGTGAGCACGAGGTCGAAGATGCGCTTGAGGCGAACCTTGTGGGTCGGCACGGTGTGCCCGCGCAGCGCCACGAAGGGCATACCGCCGATCTCGCGCACCGACTTGAGCCCGAGCAGGGTCTCGCGGGCGCTCACGCGTTGGAGGAAGCCGACGCCGGCGAGTTCGAGCGAGTTGAGCGGCTCGGGATAGATCGACCCGAACGCCGTGACGTCGAGCAGCAACACGTCGGTGGCGTCGTGGGCGACCACGGAGTCGGTGAGGCGGTGCGGGCGGACGACGCGGTCGACGACCACGGCGTTTCGGTCGCTCTCGGCGAGGTGCGCGGCGGCGAGGTCGATGGCGGCGGGCTCACCGGTGAGCACAACGCGCGGCGGTCCCTGTCGACGAACGGCGAGTCGGCGTGACAGCGCTCGGTTCCCCGCCAGCACGAACGAGGCGAGCAGCAGGAAGACCGCCAGGTTGAGACGCGGCATCAGATACCGGTCGAGCGCGACGAACGCGAGGCCTTGCACGCCGACGCCGATCGCGGTGGCGACGAATGCCTTCGGGAACCACGCTTTGCGCCCGAGCCGCGGTTCGCGCTCGTAGAGGCCGGCGAAGTAGTTGACCGTGAGGTGGATCGCGGTGGCGATCGAGAACCCGACGGCGTAGTGAGTGAGCGGGTACGTGTCCCAGTCGAATCCGAACCCGAAACGCACGAAGCTGATGACGCCCATCAGCACGAACAGGGCGATGGCGTCGAGCGCTCCGAGCATGCGGAACCCGCGGTTCCACAGGAACGTGAGCGGCCGCGAGAACACGGTCACGAACCGCTCGACGACTGGCGAGAAGGGTCGTGAGTCAGGCGACACGGGGACGCGCGACACAGCCATGTCGCGAGGCTAACGCCGTCTGGAGGCGCCGATCGCTCACGCCGTCAGGAGCGGGCCACGTCATCGGCCGGGTTTCCAACCGCTCGGGAGGTCGGCCTCGGTGGCGTAGATCTCGTTGCCGTCGAGCTTCCACGCCGGTTGCAGCGTGATCAGGCCGTCGGTCTCGGCGCTGGTGCCGGCCATCACGTCGAACGACGCAGCGTTCTGCAGGTGGTCGAACACGTGGGCTCGTCCGAACTTGGTGATCTCGGTGTGCAGGACGTACGGCCCGGGAAGCAGCGGGATGTCGCGGACGGAGATGTCGACGGTTCCCGACCCGCCGAGGGCGCGAGGCACGGCGTTGGCGTCGCGGCTCGACGGTGAGGTGACGATCGGCCCGGCGAGGCTGGCGATGCGGATCGCGAACACCGGGGTGTGTACGGCGCGTTCCGATTCGTAGTGGAGGCGGAACGTGACGTCGTCGCCGGTGCGGAGACGGTCGACCGGCCGGCCGCCGACGAGGATCTCGGCCTTGGTGACCCGGATGGGGCCGTCGCCTCGGCGGATGCCGCCGCCTTCGGGCGACTCCTCGCCGCCGAGCATCGCTTCGTTGTACTCGTCGATGACGTCGGCGGGTGGGCCGTCGGCTTTGATCTGCCCGTGGTCGAGCCAGATGGCACGGTCGCAGAAGTGGCGGACGCTGCCGGTGTCGTGCGTGACGAGCACGAGGGTGCGGCCGTCTTCACGGAACTGCACGAACTTCTCCATGCACTTCTGCTGGAACGTGACGTCGCCGACGGCGAGGATCTCGTCGATCAGCAGTAGTTCGGGGTCGACGTTGATCGCGACGGCGAACGCAAGGCGAACGTACATGCCCGACGAGTAGGTCTTGACCGGTGAGTCGATGAATTCTTCGAGGCCGGAGAAGGCGACGATCTCGTCAAACCGTTCTTCGATCTCTTTGCGGGCCATGCCGAGGATCGACGCGTTGAGGAACACGTTGTCGCGGCCGGAGAGTTCGGGGTGGAAGCCGGCGCCGAGTTCGAGCAGCGCGGCCATGCGCTTGTGGACGTTCACCGACCCGGAGTTGGGGGTGAGGATCTGGGCCATGCACTTGAGCAGTGTCGACTTGCCCGATCCGTTGTGGCCGATGATGCCGACGGCGGAGCCGGTGGGCACGTCGAACGACACACCTTTAAGCGCGGTGAACACCTCGTAGCGGTTGCGGCCGCCGGTGGTGACGAGTTGCTTGAGCGACGACGCCTTTTCGGAGTGCACTCGGAACGTCTTGACGAGATCGACGACGCTCAGCGCGATGTCCGACGACGCCACCGACCCATCGCGAGACAACAGACTCATGAGCACACCGCCATGCGCGTGGAGCAGCGGGTCGATGACGTCGCGTCGCGCCACGGAGCCTGGCGCGCGGCGTGCGCGGTAGGGGAACGCCGTGTTCCGGTGGCCGGGCAACGCATTGGCGTCGCGTCAGAACACCGAGCCTGAAGCGCGGCCTGCGTGGCCGGGGAACGCCGTGTTGCGGTGGCCGGGGAACGCCATGACGGCATCACAGTTCCTCCGCGAATCTCGGGGAGAGCCGGCTGAAGATCCAGGCGCCGATGGCGAGGGTGACGACGGCGATGACGCCGAGGTGGAGCCAGCGCCAGATGCTGGGCAGGTGGCCGCCGTAGAGCACCTGTTGGAAGGCGCGGATGAAGCTGCCGGTGGGGTGCCAGTTGCTGACGGTGTCGAGGAGTTCGTTGTCGATGTTGGCGGGGACCCAGATGATCGGTGTCATGTAGAAGAGCACCTGGGAGGCGATCGACCAGAGGTAGTTGACGTCGTGGAAGAACACGTTGGCCGCCGAGAGTGCGAGGGCGACGCCGGTGGTGAACATGGTGAGCAGGGCCACGAGCGCGAGCGTGGGGATGAGCCAGGGCAGCACCATCTGTCCGGCGACGAGGATGGCGACGGCGAGCACGGCGATCTCGATGAGGAACGTGACGAGTTGGGCGATGATGATCGACAGCGCCAGGTGTTCGTGGGGGAACGCGACCTTGGTGATGAGGCTGCCGTTGCTCGACACCGACGCGATGGCGGCGGTGACCGAGATCGAGAAGAACTGGAACGGGAGCAGACCCGACAGCAGGTAGAGCGGGAAGATCTCGAGGCCCGATGGGTTGCCGCGAGGAGCGGGCTGGTTGAAGGCCACGGTGAACACGAAGGTGAAGATCACCATCTGGCTCAACGGGTTCAGCAACGTCCAGGCCCAACCCAGTACCGACTTGCGATACCGAGTGCGCAGCTCTTTCAGCGAGAGCAGGTAGAGCAGATTGCGATGAGCAAACGCTGTCCGGAGCGACATACGGCTGGCAACGCTATCGACCCACGTCGCCGAGCAGGGCGATCGCCCTCGGCGCTCGCCGCAGTGGCCTCTTCGCTCGGAGTGGCATCGGTACACTCCGCCAGGTGATCGACGAGCAACAGGAGGCCGCTGCGGCCGCGTCCGGATCTCTCGACGAACTGTCGCAGCTGCGTGCCGAGAACGCTCGTCTCCGGGCGCTGGTCGGGCCGGTCGAGCAGAGTTACGAGGAGCTGCGTGCCGAGCTCGCCGACGCCGCCGAAGCGGTGCGTGTGGCCGAGGCCGCCAACGGCGAGTTGCGCGGCGAGATCATGGAGCTCACCGTGGCGTTGGGGCAGGCGCGGCACAACATGGGCAAGGTCAGCCGGATCATGGTGCAGCGGTCGCGTCGTGTGGTCGGTCGTCTGATCCGTCCGATTCGTCGCCGGCTCAACGACCGCGGGTCATGACCAGCGGGCGAGCCGGCACGGTGCCGGTGTCGATCATCACGCCGGTGTTCGATCCGGAGCCGGCCCACCTCGCGGCCTGTCTCGATTCGGTCCGTCGGCAGACCACCGGCAACCTCGAACACATCCTCGTCGACGACGGCTCCACTCGGGCCGACGTGGTCGACATGCTCCGCGCCGCCGCCGACGAACCCCACGTCCGGCTGATCTCGCGAGAGCAGCAGGGTGGCATCGTCGCCGCGACCAATGACGGGCTCGCCGCTGCGGTGGGCGAGTTCGTCGCGTTCCTCGACCACGACGACGTGTTGCATCACGACGCCGTCGAGACGATGCTCGCTGCGGTCGATCGACCCGACCGGGGGCAACGTCCGGGCACACCGGTCGTTGCGGCCGACGTCGTCTACAGCGACCACGACTTCCTCGACGCCGACGGCGAGCATCTCGGGCCGTGTCTCAAGCCGCAGTGGTCGCCCGAGCGACTCCGCAACCAGAACTACATCACGCACTTCGTCATGGCCCGTCGTTCGTTGATCGACGAGGTCGGCGGCATCCGCTCCGGGTTCGACGGGGCGCAGGATCACGACCTGATGCTGCGTCTGGGGGAGCGGGCTCGACGCATCGCCCACGTGCCCGAGATCCTCTATCACTGGCGGCAAGCACCGTCGAGCGTCGCTGCGGGCGGCGATGCGAAACCGTGGGCGTTCGATGCCGGTCAACGCGCCGTGCAGGAGCACTGCGATCGCATCGGTCTCGACGCCACCGTCGAGCGAACCACCCACGAGGGGATCTACCGGATCGACCGGAAGGTGCCCGACCCGGCGCCGCTCGTGAGCGTGCTCGTCCCGACCCGCGGCTCGTCGGGGAAGGTCTGGGGCGTCACTCGCAACTTCGTGGTCGAGGCGGTGCGCAGCATCGTCGACCACTCGACGTATCCCAACCTCGAGTTCGTCGTGGTCGTCGACGACGACACGCCGACCCCGGTGATCGCCGCACTGCGTGACGTGTGCGGTGACCGGCTCACCCTCGTCGAGCATCACGGCGTGTTCAACTTCTCGGTCAAGATGAACGAGGGCGCGGCGGCAGCGTCGGGCGAGTACCTGCTGTTCCTCAACGACGACACCGAGTTGATCGAACCGACGAGCATCGAGACGCTGGTCGGGATCGTGAGCGGTCCCGCCGAAGGTCTCGACGGCTCGGCGGGCGAGGTCGGCATGGCGGGCGCCAAGTTGTTGTTCGATGACGGCACGATCCAGCACGGCGGGCACATCTACTTCTACGGGCCGCACCATGCCTGCACCGGATGGTCGGGCACGTCGCCGGGTCCGCTTCCGCTCAAGCCGCTCGCCGTCGAACGCGAGTGCAGCGGTGTGACCGCAGCGGTCGCGCTCGTGCGCGCCGACGTCTACGACGAGATCGGTGGGTTCCCCGAGGAACTGCCCCTCAACTACAACGACGTCGACTTCTCGCTGAAGATCCGAGCGTCGGGTCGCCGCATCGTGTGGACGCCGCACGCGTGTTGGTACCACTTCGAGAGCCGCACCCGCGTCGGCAAGGTCATCCCCGAGGAGACAGCGTTCATCCACGATCGCTGGGCGACCGAGATCGACAACGATCCGTACTACAACCCGCGCCTGTCGCCGCAGTGGTTCGACTGGTTGGAGTGGCCGATCGACGAGCCGATGCAGGTCGGCGTGGTGCGCGACCACAGCGAACCGAGCGGGTTGTTCGGCAAGGTCCGCGACGCGGTCGCGAGTCGACTGGGTCGAGGCTGACGTGTCGCTGGGGGAGCGCGTCGGGTTGGTGGTGACCACGCACGAAGGTCCGGGCCCGCGATTGCAGCGATGCCTCGCGGCGATCGCAGCATCCGACCCCGATGTGGCGGTGGTCGTGGTCGACAACAGCGGCTCCGAGGCGTCGCTCACCGATGCGCCGTGTGCCAACATCGAGCACGTGCGGGTCGACAACCGAGGATTCGGTGCTGCCGCGAACGTCGGGTTCGCTCATCCCGCCGTGGCCGACGCCGAACTGATCGGCCTGCTCAACGACGACGTGGTCGTCGGCGACGCCTGGCTCCGGCCGCTCGTCGAGTGCCTCGACGCCGAGCCGGCGGTCGCCGCGGTGCAACCGATGCTCGTGCTGGCCGACACCGACCCGCCGCTCGTCAACAGCCTCGGCGTCGAACTCGACCGATTCGGCGCCGGCAGCGACATCGGATATCGAACGACCGAATCTGAGGTGGCCGACCGAGGGCCACGCCGTGTCGACATGGTCACCGGGGGAGCGCTGCTGCTCCGCCGAGCCTTCCTCGACGACGTCGACGGCTTCGACGAGCGGCTGTTCCTCTACTACGAAGACGTCGACCTCTGCCGCCGCGGCAGCGAGCTCGGGTGGGAGTTCCGGTGCGTATCGGCGTCGCGGGTCGAACACGAGATGGGTGCGAGCACCGGCGACCTCGGCGACGACCGCACGTTCCTGCAAGAACGCAACCGGCTCGTCACCGCCGCACGATTCGGATCGGCGGCACTGATCGGCCGAGCGATGTGGTTGTCGATCAAGCGACTCCGCCACGAGCCGCGTCGCGCTCACCGCCACGCGTTCCTGCACGGAATCGCACGCATGCCGCGAGCGCTGTACGAACGCGGCGTGGCGACGTGGAGTCGACGATGATCGGTCCGCGTCAGTCGTGGAAGTCGTCGTCGGGCGCCTCGCTCTTCGTCGTGCTCGGCGTACTGCTGCTCGTCTGGATCTTCGCCGTGCCTCCGTCGGGCGGCCCCGACGAGCCGAGCCACATGGTTCGTGCCGGCGCGTTGATCCGAGGAGAACTCGAAGGTGACGACGTGCCCGGCCAGGTGCTGCCCGCGTACGAGCTGCCGGGCGAGATCGGCTTCCCCGACCCTGGCTGTTTCGTGTTCCCTGCCGAACCCGCATCGTGTGCGAACGACCTGCCGATTCCCGAGGGCGACTTCTACCTGTTCACGAAATCCGACGACTATCCGGTGTGGGGGCACCTGCCCGCCGGGTTCGGCACGCTCGTCCCCGGCTCGGCCAACCGCTGGGCCACGCGCACCACCGACGCGATCATCCCGCTCCTCCTGCTCGGCGCCGCCCTGCTCGCAGCGAGCCGGCGTGGCCCGCTCGCCGGCGCCTCGACACTGCTGGCGGTCACCCCGCTGGCCTGGTTCACCTTCGCCGTCGTCAACCCGTCGGGGCCGGTGATCGCCGGCGGCCTCGGCTTGTGGACGGCGCTCGTCGCCCTCGCCGAACCGTCATCGCCGGTGCCGTCGTCGGGTCGCGAAGCGAAGCGATCCGGCCGTGGTCACCGGCTCACCCCGTGGCTCGCCGCGCTGAGCTGGGCGGCGATGGTGCTGCCCCGACGCGACGGCCTGGTCTACGGCTGCCTGATCCTCGCGTCAGCGTTCTTGATCCTGGATCTCGATGTTCGTTCGGCCGCGCGACGACTCGGCAGGCCCGCGCTCGCTGTTGCCGCGGTCGCAACGGCGGCGACCCTCGCGTGGGCATCACGTAGCGACACGGTCGGTTCGCTCGCCTTGTTCGCTGCGCCGCTCGCGCCGGTCGCTGCGCTCGGGCTGCGTCGCATCGCCGGCACTCGGTTCATGGCCGGCCGTCGTCGCCAAGCCATCGGCGCAGCGGTTGCCGTCGTGGTCGCCGTGCTCGGCTCGCTCGTCGTGATGAGTCGTCGGTCGGGGGGATTCGACCGAGCGGTGCTGCGCGACGTGATCGGCCAGACCGGGCTCAACCTCAACGAGGCGATCGGTGTGCTCGGCTGGGACGACACCCCGATCCCGACGAGTGCCGTCTACCTCTGGCTCGTCGTGCTCGGCATGCTGGCAGGCGCCGCCCTCGTGCTCGGCAGTCGACGGCTGCTGCTCGGTGCCGCCGGGATCGTCGGCGTGGCCGTGCTCACCTCGTGGACGCTCACGATGGTGCAGAACTCGACGCCGCTCTACTGGCAGGGTCGCTACTACCTGCCGCTGCTCGTCGGCGTTCCGATACTGCTCGGCACGATCCGTGTCGACGCGGCAACCGGCCGACGCCTCGCGTACGTCGTCGCCGGGTCGTCGATGCTGGTCGTCAACCTCGCCCTCGCGCAGACGATGCGCCGCTTCGGCGTCGGCAACGCCGGCTCGCTGTCGCCCACCGACTGGAACACGTACGACACCCCGGTTCCGCCCGTCGTACTGCTCGTCGTGCACGTCGTGTTCTCGGCGGCGTTGGTCGTGTGGATCATGCGGCGCGGGTCGGTCGAGCAGACGCCCCGACCCGGCGTGAACGTCGTCGGCTATCACCACATCGCGAGCGGCCTCGGCGAGATCGCCCGCGAACTCCATCGCTCGCTCGTCGCCGCGGGCGTGCCGTGCACAACGGTCGACATCGCCACCAGCGACAGCCCGCAGCACCGGGCGCCCCGTTCGGTGCCCCACACGCTCTACGACACCACGATCGTCGTCGGCGCCGCGCTGCAGACCCCCACGATCGTCAACGACCTGCCCCAGGTGGTGGCCGGCGGCCAACGACTCATCGGCTACTGGTTCTGGGAGCTCGGCACCGTGCCGCACGACCACCGCCAGGCGATCGATCTCGTCGACGAGATCTGGACACCGACCGAGTTCGTCCGATCCGCCTACGCCGCGGCGGTCGACGAATCGCAGACACCGGTCCGGCTCCTCCCGACCTCGATTCCGCAACCATCCGTCGTCGACTCCGACGTCGAACGCTGGCGCCGAGAACTCACCGGCGGACCCGGCGACACCCTGTTCGTCGTCAGCTTCGACCTGTTCAGCGTCGTCGAGCGCAAGAACCCGTTCGGCGCGATCGACGCCTTCAAGCAGGCGTTCGACGACGGTCGTCGCAACGTCCGGCTCGTCATCAAGACGATGAACGGCGATCAACGACCCGACGACCTGCAGTGGATTCGTGACGAGGTGGCCGGCGACACACGCATCACGATCGTCGACCGGTTCGTGTCCGACGGCGAACTCGACGCGCTCATCGCCGCCGCCGACGTGTATGTGTCGCTCCACCGCAGCGAAGGGCTCGGACTGCACCTTGCCACGGCGATGTGGCTCGGCACGCCGGTCATCGCCACCGGATGGTCGGGCAACCTCGACCTCATGGACGCCGACTCGGCCGCGCTCGTCGACGCTCGACTCGTTCCGGTCACGAACGGGCGCGGCGCGTACCCCGACAACGCCACGTGGGCCGACCCCGACATCGACCAGGCCGCCGAGTGGATGCGACGCCTGGCGACCGAGCACATTCTCCGAGCCGAGATCGTCGAGGCCGCCCGCGAACGGATGCGATCGCAGCCCGATCCCGACGAGATCGGGGCCGCGATGTGGGCGGCGATCGATGGCGACCGGAGCGGGAGCCGGAACGGTACGGTGACGGCGTGAACAGCTTGAAGTCGCGGCTTTCGTGGATGGTGTCGGGCCCAGCGCGGCTCGACGAGATGCAACGGACGATCCAGGCCCTGCAGCAACAGATCAGCGACCTGCATGCCGCCCAGGACGCGCAACTCGCCGACATCCGCAGCAAGGTCTCGACGGTGCTCGACGACGTCACCGCTCGGCTCGCAGCATTGGACGAGCGAGACGGAGCGAGCTGACATGGAGCTCGATCTCGAGCTGCTCGGCGATCGCATCGGGTATCACGACGAGCGCGTCCCCTTCATCCTGCTCTGGTCGGAGAAGGCGGGCTGCACGGCGCTGCTCACCTGGTTTCTCCATCACGCCGGTCACCTCGACGAAGCGTCGAACTACGGCCGCTGGGTGCACCACTGGGAGATCGACGTGATGCGCAAGCAGCCGCGCTACCTCGAACGGATGCGCGAACGGATCCTCGACGGCGTGCCCGTCTACAAGCTCGTCCGCAACCCCTACGAACGCGCCGTCAGCTCGTACCTCACGCTGCTCGAGTTCCCCGACGACGCCCAACACCTCACGATTCCGATGCGTGCCGCCGTCCGACGCATGGTCTACGGGCGTGACGACGTGGGGTACTCGTTCTCGATCCGCCAGTACCTGCGCTGGCTCGCCGACCAAGACATCGATCACATCGACGGCCACCATCGCTCGCAGACCACGGCGCTCGACGCCCGACTCGAAGCACTCGGCATCCCGGTCACGCTCCTCCGTCTCGAACAGTTCGACGACGAGCTCCGCTCGCTCGAGATGCGGCACGGCCTCACGCCGGTCGATCGTTCCGAGCTGACCGCACCACCGCATCACGTCGCTCGCGCCGACCAGCCGTTCCCCGACCGGTCGGCGATCGCCGACCTGCAGCCGGCCATCCCGCTCGTGCCTGGCACCGTGATGCCGCTGGCCTCCGACTTCATGACCGACGACGTGGTCGACGCCATCGCCGGCATCTTCCACCGCGACATCGCCGCCTTCGGCTACGAGCGACCGGCGACCACGGTCTCGTGATGGACCACCTCGTCGACGGCGTCGACGTCATCGTCACCGTGCCGCCTGGATCGCGGCGACCCGACGCGCTGCTCGCGGCGGTCTCGGCGGCGCACCCCGACTGGAACTGTCGACCGGTGTGGGCGGGCGATCCGCAGCTCCGTCCGAAGCTGGTCGGCGGACAACGATGGCTCGACGCGAGCGTCGACGAAGCCGACCTCCTGCGTGTCGATCCCGACGGTCTGCCGTGGCTCGCGGCGCTCACCGCCATCGGCTCGATCGAACGCCCCACGATCGTCATCTCGTGTGGTGCCGCCGTGCTGGGCGAACTGACGTCGCTCGTTCCCGCCGATGGCGAGATCGTGGTGGTGCCGAAGCTGCTCGATCCGCCGGTCAACGACGGCACGCTCCACCCCTCGCTCGAAGTGCTCGCGGAAGACGGTGCGGTGAGTGCCTCGGTCGCCGCGTTCGGTCGCGGCAGCGACGCCGCAGCCGCCTGGATCCGGGAGTCGCTGCTCGTCCCGACTCGTCTCGAACACGCCGTGGCCGCCGGACGGGTGCTCGAACTGGCCGCCGAACTCTTCCCGTCGCGCCGCTGTCTCGACGACCGCATCGGCGCGTCGGTGTGGCGCTGGCCCGACGACAACCCGGTGCTGCTCGACCTGCCCAACTTCGACAGCGAACGGTTCTGGCTCGCCGACCCGACGCTCGACGGCCGGCCGCGGGTGACCCTCGGCGTGCCCGCCCGCATGGGCACGATCAACCGCGCCGCCGACCAACTGGCCGGTGCGACCGAACCGTTGCGGCTTCCCGGCGGCATCGAGATCGACAAGGCGATCCGCCGCATTGCTCGGCACCATCGTGCGCTCCCAGCGCGGCCCTGGAGCGATGCCGCGGCCTTCCGGCGTTGGCTCGACGAGCAGTACTGGGAAGATCTGCACTGGTCGCGCGGTGACCTCCAGGCGATCTTCCCGCACCACACCGGCTCCGACGCCGACCGGTTCTCGGCCTGGGCACAGCGCGCCGCCGCCGACGGTGATGCGCCGCTCATGGTCGACCCTGGCGTGTTGCGCTCGTCGTCGTCGGTCGTGCAGACCGGTGCACGTCGTGACGGCGTCAACCTCGTCGGCTACTTCAAACACCAGTCGGGCGTGTCGAACGTCGGTCGCCGCGTGGCCGGCATTTTCGACCGCCACGGCATTCCGTACACCACCGTCGCGTACGAGCGAACGTGGAGCCCGCCGATCGTTCCCGAACCGGAGACCGATCAACGCATCGAGTTCGCCGATTCGCTCGCGTTCGTCAACGGCGACCAGTTCAACCATCTGCGCAACGACATCCCGCAGATGTTCGGCCCCGGCCGTCAGGTGGTCGGCATGTGGTCGTGGGAACTCGAGACGATCGAAGGTGCGACGCCCGTCGGGTACCAGCACGCCGATCAGATCTGGGGCACGACGACGTTCATGGCCGACCCGTTCCGCCATCTTCCGGTGCAGGTCGAACACGTCCACGTCCCGTTCACCGAGCCGACGCCGTCGACGCGTCGCCGCACCGAGTTCGCACCGCTCGCCGATGCCGACGATCGGTTCGTGTTCGGTGTCGTGCTCGATCACTTGAGCATCACCGAACGCAAGAACCCGGTGGCCGCGGTCCGTGCGTTCCGCCGTGCGTTCCCGACCGCCGATGCCACCGGTTCGGGGCCGATGCTCGTCGTCAAGACGATCAACGCCGAACGCTGCTGGGAGGACCACGAACGCCTGCTCGTCGAAGCATCGGGCCGCTCCGACATCGTGATCTGGAACGAACTGCTCCCCATCGCCGATCACGTCGCCCTCATCGGATCGTTCGATGCGCTCGTGTCGCTCCATCGCAGCGAAGGCGTCGGACTGCACCTGGCCGAAGCGATGTGGCTCGAACGCCCGATCATCGCCACCAACTACTCGGGCAACCTCGACTTCATGGACGCGGAATCGGCGCTCCTGGTCGACGTCGACATGGTGCCGGTCGGCCCTGGCCTGGCTCCGTACCCGGCCGACGCGCTGTGGGCGGCGCCGCGACTCGACGATGCCGCAGCCGCGATGCGTCGACTCGTCACCGAACCCGACCTCGCCGCCTCGGTCGGTGCCGCCGCCCGCCGCAAGATGCTGTCGATGCCCGGCGAAGCCGAATTCGTCGCCAGAGTCGTCGACCTCCTCCACCTCGACCGCTGAAAGCTGATTACATCGCTCCCGGAGCGGTGTAACCAGGTTCTGCGCAAAGTTGATGACGCGGCTCCCGGAGCGATGTCATCAACTTTGGCCTCACGACCACTGTTTGCAGGTGGGACGCCGCTGACGCAGAAGGAGTGGGCAATCTTCTGACAGTACAGTTGGTTACGCGGCTCCCGGAGCGATGTAACCAGGTCCTGCGCAGAGTTGGTGACGCGGCTCCGGGAGCGGTGTAACCAACTTGGTCAGAAGGTGTAGTCGAAGCGGGCGAGGTCGTCGGCGAAACCGGCTTCGACCATGGCCCGGGTCTCGTCGGTGTACATCGACCGGTAGTTACCGCCGCTCGTTGCGTTCGTGACCCCGACGTCGACGTGCCAGCCGACCCCGAGGCTGCTGAGCAGACGGTTCAGATCGTCGTCGATCGACTCGATTCGCAGGTACGTGAGCGACGGATGGTCGCGGTACCCGTCGAGATAGCGACCGGCGAGCGAGCCGTTGCGGATCTCACACTCTCGCCGCACGAACTCGTCGAATCCGTCGGCGGCGCGATCGAGATCCCAACGCCTCGACTTGATCCATGCGGGCGCGGCCTCGCCGAGATCGTGGAGTTGCTGTAGCACGGTCAGGCGGTAGCGGTACCCCGACACGATCCAGGCGAACGGGTTGCGCACCGTGATCGCCAGGTGCATCGAGCGAATCGTGGCGTCGTCGACGATGTCGTGCGACACCAGGTCGTTCAGGCTCGAATGCTTGAAGTCGACCGCGATCTGATCGCCGTCCCAGATGTGGTCGGCGGGGACCCATCGGCCACCCAACTGCTCGAGCAACGCATCGGACACCGACGTGCTCCCGGTCTTCTCGGTGCACAGGTACAGCAGGTTCAGGTCGTCGCAATGAATGGCCACTCGGACGGCGACGCTACCAGCGGCCTCGACGGCCCAGCCGCTACCCTCTGACCGATGCGAGCAGGCACCATCGTCGCCTCGAACTACCTCGAAATGGCGCGGCTCCTCGCCGAGTCGTTCCTCGATCAGCACCCCGGGCACACGTTTGCGATTCTCGTCGTCGACGACCTTCCGGTCGGTGATCTGGGAGGCGCAGGCGACACATCCGAGGGCGCATCGGCCGACGCCGACACCGGCACCGCCGAGGGCGACGGCGGGCGCGAGTTCGACATCGTTCGGCTCGGCGACCTCGACCTCACCGAGGCCGAACTCGACCGGATGAAGACGATCTACGACGTCATGGAGCTCAGCACGGCGGTCAAGCCGTCGTTCCTGAAGCTGCTGCTCGCCGACGATCCGATCGCCGCGTACCTCGACCCCGACATCTTCGTCTACGCGCCGTTCGCCGAACTGCTCGCACCGGTCGAGACGGCCGGCATCGTCCTCACGCCGCACGTGCTCGACCCGATCCCGCGTGACGGCACCCATCCGAACGAGCGCATGATCATGGGGTCGGGCATCTTCAATCTCGGCTTCATCGGTGTCGGCCGGTCGGCGATCGGTTTCCTCGACTGGTGGCAGGAACGCCTCCTCGTCGACGCGGTGAGCGACATCGAGGCCAACCTGTTCACCGATCAGCGGTGGATCGACTGGGTCCCGGCCATCTTCGGCTGCGTGGTGCTGCGCGATCCCGGCATGAACGTCGCTTGGTGGAACATCCACGAACGTGATCTGCGCGTCGCCGAACCGCGTGCCGAGCGGCCGTCACGGCACGGCGACATGACCGGTGGCGCCGTCCAGGCCAACGGCAGCGCGCTGCGGTTCGTCCACTTCAGCGGTTACGACCCTGCCACTCCCGAGTTGCTCTCGAAGCACCAGCAGAACCCGCGCACTGCGCATGCCGAGGGGTCGGTCATCCGCCGTCTCGCCGATCGCTACGGTGCCGCCCTCGAAGCCAACGGCCACCACGAGCGTCGCCGCACCCCGTATCAGTGGAACACGACGCCGTCGGGCCGTGACCTTCCCGGCTTCGTCCGGGCGCTGTGTCGCCGCGAACTCCTCAACGGCGAGCGGACCGGGACCGAGGCTGGAGCGTTGAACACCTCGACGCCGATGGCGTTCGGGCCCGACGAAGACCGATTCGAGGACTGGCTCAGCGAGCCGATCGCCGGTTCGGGTCCGATCCGCTTCACCCGCCTCGAAGTCGCACTGTACGACAGTCGCCCCGATCTCCAGGCGGCGTTTCCCCAGCGTGACGGCAACGACGCGGTGAAGTTCCGGGACTGGCTCGATCACGACCCCAGCGTTCCGGAGACGCTCGGCGACCGGTGGGTGGCGCCCGATCCCGACCAACCGGCGGACGACGACACGTCGCCGGCACCAGCGGGCTTGGCTGCTCCGGCGCGATCGTTCGCCCGGCGAGCGGCGGGCAAGGCGCGGCGCGAACTGACCCCCTACGTCGAGCGGGCCCGGGCCAAGGTCGGACGCTGATGGCCGACCTGCCGGCGCCCGACGACGTCCCCGCACGGCCGGTCTACAACGTCCCGTTCGCCTGGGACTCCTCGCACGGCCACATGGTCGAGTTGCTCGTCGAGCACGTCGAGCCAGGTCTCGTCGTCGACATCGGCTGCGGATACGCCCCGCACGCCGAGCGCCTGCAGCAACGCGGCTTCGACTACGTCGGTGTCGATGCCGACCCCGACTCCGTCGCCAATCTCCGCGAGCGCGACTTCGGCGCCGAACTCGCCGACGCCAACGACTCGTCCGCGCTCGTCGCCGCGCTCGACGCGGTGTCAGGCGACCGTGAGGTGGCCGCCGTCCTCGCGCTCGACGTCCTCGAACACCTGGTGTCACCGCACCTCACGCTCGACGCAGTGACCGACTGGATGCGCTCGAAGGGCGTGGCCACGTTCGGGGTGAGCCTGCCCAACGTCACCCACGACGGCGTCGTGCTCAAGCTGATGACCGGACGGTTCGACATGACCCCGTCGGGTCTCCTCGATCACACGCACTTGCGCTTCTTCACCGACGCGTCGGTCACCGCCATGATGACCTCGGTCGGTCTCGTCGAGTCGCAACGCCACGACGTCATCTCACCGAAGACCGATCAGGACTGGCCCGAGGTGCACCCCGCACTGTCCGACGGTGCCCTGCTCGGCACGTTCCTGCGTCGTGCGCGAGCGATGTCCGATCAGCACGGCGAGACCTTCCAGTTCGTCCGGCTGTACCAACTCGACGCACAAGGTGCGAGCGAGCCGACGCTGCTGTCGGCGCGGCCTCCGGCTCCACGACACGCCATCACCGTGCTCGCGGCGCCTGGCTGCTCCGACGGAGAGTTCGAAGCGCTCGATGCAGCCATGGCAGCGCAGCAGTCCGACGCCGTCGAGGTCGTTCGTCTGACGGCCGACGACGACGGCCGACGGATCATCGACGACATCGCCACCTCGTATGTCGTCATCGCGCAGGGCGGCGAAGCGTTCGGCGAGCACTGGGCGGCTCAGCTGTTGTCGGTCGCCGATCGCTATCCGGCGGCGGTGCTCCGCACCGGCCCGTTGGCACCCGACCTGGTCGATGTCGCCGCTCACGACGTCGAGTGGAGCCATGCGTTCGCGCTCTTCGAGCACTACCTCGCCGAGGGCACGCCGGGCGCCGCGCTCGCATTCCCCACGGCGTTCCTGCGCGAACTCAGCTCGGTGTGGACGAACGACGTCGCGACGATCGACACGCATGCGCTGCTGATCGAGGCGTCCGGCGTGTGTGGTGTGGTCGACACGGGCACCGGGGGAGTGGCCCCGGCGCTCGGATGGCGTCGGCCGCCCGAGGTGGTCGAGACGGCGCTCGCCCGACTCGCCGCTGCCCCGGTACTGATGCCGTTCGGCGCTGCGGCGGAGGTGGCGACGACGCTCGACCGGCTTCGAGCCGCCGAACAACGCCTCGCCGAACTCGACGCCGAGAACGACGCGTTGCGCTCGGACGTGGCGTGGCTCAACGGCGAACTCGCCCGCGGTCCGGTTCGGGCGACCCGCAAGGCACTCTCACTCGCCGACCGCGTTCGCAAACGCTGAGCACGACGAACCGGACTGCGGCGCCACGCAGCAGCGCGACGACAGTTACTTCGTCGGGCGGTCTTGCTTGTCTTTCTTCGCGGCCTTCTGGGCCTTCTTCCACTCGCGGACCTTGCCGAGTGAGAGTTCGTCGTGCACGTCGGCGACCGAACGCGGCACATCGTCGCCGAACTTGCCGGCGGCGTCACGCCATCCGTCGGGCTCGATGCCCTGTGTCTTGCCGAGGATCGCAACGAAGATCTTCGACTTCTCGTCGCCGTAGCCCGGCAGCGCCTTGAGGCGCTTGTAGAGCTCCTTGCCGTCGTCGACGTCTTTCCAGATGTTGGCGGCGTTGCCCTTGTAGTCGTCGACGAGGGCCGTACACACCTGGTGCACGCGCTTGCCCATCGACCCCGGGAAGCGGTGGATGGCCGGCTTCTCACAGCAGATCGAGACGAACTCGTCGACGTCCATCGCGGCGATCTTCTTCGGGTCGAGGTGACCGAGTCGTTGCTTGAGCGTTTGCGGCCCGGTGAACGCCCACTCCATCGGCACCTGTTGGTCGAGGAGCATGCCGAGCAACAGCGCGTTGGCGTTGGTGTTGAGCAGCTTGTCGGCTGCCTTGTCGCCCGTGATGTACAGAGTTCCTGCGGCCATACCTCAAACCTACCGTTCCCACTTTTCGTTGTTTCCCCCGGTCCCGGTCCGAGGGAAACAAGCGCTTGTTTCTTTTCGTCCCGGTCCGAGGGAAACAAGCGGGCGCACGGACAGCTGCCTACCAGTCGGTGGGCCGGTAGTCCTTCAGGAACAGGCCGGCGACGTGTTCGCCGGTGTTGAGGCCATCGATGATCGGGTCGACGATGCGGGCCGCGCCGTCGACGATGTCGAGCGGCGGATGGAAGCGATGCTCGGCGGTCTTGCGTTCGGCGATCTCGACCGGATCCTCGTCGCTGACCCAGCCGGTGTCGACGCTGTTCATGTTGATGCCCGACGCCAGATAGTCGGTCGCCGAGGTGCGCGTCATCATGTTGAGCGCCGCCTTGGCCATGTTGGTGTGCGGGTGTTTCGTGGTCTTGAGCGGTCGGTAGAACTGCCCTTCGACCGCGGAGACGTTGACGATGTGTTTGTGACTGCCCGGAGTGGCTTCCATCAACGGCTTGAGCCGAGCGTTGATGACGAACGGGGCAACAGCGTTGACCAGTTGGGTCTCGAGCAGCTCGACCGACGACACCTCGTGCAGCAGCAGGCGCCACGAGTTGCGGTCACGGAGGTCGACCTGTTGCAGATCCTTGTCGAGGCGGCCGCTCGGGAACAGGTCGCCCTGCCCGCCGATCTCGTCCGGCAGCAACGGCGTCTGCGACAGCTCAGCGGCGTGCGTCAGACCCGGCACCTCGGTGTCGGGATCGGTGCCGACGGCCGGAAGCGAGGCACCGGCGACCGGTTCGCCACCCAACATGTGGTAGCCGCGCAGCCCCTCGTAGTCGCCGACCAGATCGCGCACGTGGGTGGGGAGCGCATCGACCGCTGCCGACTCGGCGTCCATCATGTGGGCGTAGAAGTCGGGTGGGCGGCGGACGGTCTGACACGCGTTGTTGACGATCAGGTCGAGGCGATCGCGGGTCCGCAGCAGGTGCTGGCAGAACGCTTCGACGCTCGGCGTGTGGCGCAGGTCGAGGCCGAAGATCTCGAGCCGGTCGCTCCACTCGTCGAAATCGGGTTCGGCGGCGTATCGCTGCGCGGCGTCGCGGGCGAAGCGCGTCGCCACGATCAGGTCCGCACCGCATCGCAGCAGCTTGATACCGGCCTGGTAGCCGATCTTCACGCGGCCACCGGTGAGCAGCGCGACCATCCCGGTCATGTCGGCGAGCTCTCCACGCTTGGCGAAGTTCAGGTCACCGCACTCCACACATAGTTGGTCGTAGAAGTGGTGCACCCGGTGGTACTTGCGCTTGCAGACGTAGCAGTGCTGGGGCTCGACGGTCTCGCGGAACGCATCGTCGGCCGTTTCGCCGAAGGTGACGTCGCGCTGCTCGAAGTCGGCGGGGGCGAACACGTCGGGAGTCGTGAACACCGGCTTGGCGCGGAGCGTGCGGATACCTGTCTCGTCGAGGATCTTCTCGTCGGCCTTGGTGCGGTTCGCCTCACGTTGCTTGCGCAGGAGCTTGGTGCGTCGACGGCGTATCTCGGGATCGGGGCAGAACACGTCGCCCGCCGCGTTGAAGAAGGCCGCCTTTTCCTCGGGGTCCAGCGTGTTGACCAGTTCTGGCTCGGCAACGATCCGCTGGAGAAACGCCGTGGCTTCGAGCAGCCGCTCCCGCATCTCCGGATCTTCCACCCGCCGGACCCTACCCAGCCCCGGTTCGGCCTCCCTGTTGCGCTGCCCGCTTGTTTCCTTCCGTCCCGGTCCGAGGGAAGCAAGCGCTTGCTTCTTTTCGTCCCGGTCCGAGGGAAACAAGCGGGATCTTTGGGGCACCCTTCTGCGCAGGATCGGACGATGGGGCAGAAGCATCGATCACATCAGCAACACGGTTGGTTCCACATCATGAATCGAGGGGTCGACCGTCAAGACATCTTCGTGAGCGACCTCGACCGCCGAGTCTTCATCGACGAGATGGTGACTGCAGCGGAGGAGTTCGGCATCGAGATCCACGTCTACTGCTTGATGGCCACGCACTTCCACATCATCGTCAACTGCCCGAGCGGGCACCTCTCGGAGTTCGTCAGAGAGTTCGCGAGGGCGTATGCCGAAGGGTTCAACCGGCGCACCAAACGGGAGGGGCCGGTGTTCACCGGGCGGTTCGTCTCGGTGCCGCTCGGGCTCGATGACGACGATCCCGATCGCTCGTTCATGGTCGCTGCCCGATACGTACACCGCAATCCGCTCGACTTTCTCCCGGCCGACACGCTCGGGGCCTATGCGTACTCGAGCTATCCGGCCTACCTCGGGACCGCGCCGGCACCGGCGTGGTTGACCACCGATGTCCTGCAGTCGTTGTGCGGCTCGGACCCGGTTCGACTTCGTCGGTTCACGCTCACACCGCAACCGTCCGACAAGACGCCGGCATACGGCCGTGTGATCGCTGCAGCAGCTCCGACCGAGGTCATCGACGCGGTCGCTGCGTCAGCAGGCGTCACGATCGACGCGCTGCACCGCCGCAGAAGCGAGCGGAACGACGCTCGACTCGTTGCCGCCCACCTGTGTCGTTCGTTGCGAACAGCGTCGACGGCTGAACTGTCGCAGCTGTTCGCGGTCGCGACACAGCAAGGGTTTCGTCAACTCGCCGCTCGCGGCAAGAAGCTCGTCGCGGTCGACCCGTCGTGTGCGCGCCTGGCCGCGCGTGCGCTCGATCGACTCTGTGGAGTCGATCGAGCAGGGTGATCCCGGTTGTTTCCTTTGGACCGGGACGAAAGGAAACATCCGCTTGTTTCCTTTGGACCGGGACGAAAAGAAACAACCGGGGTCAGACGATGTAGGGGTTCACCGCGTCGGGGTCGATGTCGTAGCGCTGGATCGCGTCGGCGACGACCGACGGGTCGACGACACCGTCGATGGCGAGGCCGTGCAGCACGGCGACGACGACGTTGCCCGTGTCGATCTCGAAGTGGCGACGCAGCGCCTCACGCGTGTCGGAGCGGCCCATGCCGTCGGTACCCAACGTGGTGAACGTACGACCACCAAGGAACTGACGGATCTGGTCGGGAACGGCCGCCATGAAGTCGGACACCGCGGTGATCGGCCCCTGCGACCCGTCGAGGATCTGCGCCACCCGGGGGACCCGACGCTCGGTGCTCGGGTGCAGCCGGTTGTGACGCTCGGCCTCGAGCCCTTCCTCACGGAGCGCCTTGTACGACGTGGCCGACCACAGCTCGGCCGCGACGCCGTAGTGCTCGGCGAGCTCGCTCGCCGCTTCACGCGCCGCGAGGTTGGCCGATCCCGAGAACAGAATCGTCGCGGGCTTGGCGTCGGCGACCTCGGGGGCGTCGGCGAACTTGTAGAGCCCTTCGACGATCTGCTCCTTGATCCCCTCGACCTCGGGCAGCGGCGGCATGGCCTGGTTCTCGTTGTAGAGGGTGATGTAGTAGAAGACGTCGGTCCAGTTCGGGTCGTCGCTGCCGCCGTACATCCGCTCGATACCGGCTTCGACGATCGCTCCGACCTCGTAGGCGAAGGCGGGGTCGTAGGCCTGCACGCACGGCACGGTGGAGGCCAGCACGAGGCTGTGGCCGTCTTGGTGCTGCAATCCCTCGCCCATGAGCGTGGTGCGTCCGGCCGTGGCGGCCATCATGAAGCCGCGAGCGCGGATGTCGGCGGCCTGCCAGATGAGGTCGCCCACACGCTGGAAGCCGAACATCGAATAGAACGTGTAGAACGGCACCATCGGCACGCCACGGGTGGCGTACGACGAGCCTGCGGCGATGAAGCTCGACATCGAACCGGCCTCGGTGATGCCTTCTTCGAGGATCTGCCCCTTCGTCGACTCCGAGTACGACAGCAGCAGGTCGTGGTCGACCGGCTCGTACTTCTGGCCCTGCGCGGCGTAGATCTCGATCTCCTTGAACAGGCCGTCCATGCCGAACGTGCGCGCCTCGTCGGGGATGATCGGGACGATGCGCTGGCCGATCTTCTCGTCACGCGTGAGGTTGCGCAGCAGACGGGTGAAGCCCATCGTGGTCGACACCTCCTGCGTGCCCGAACCGCCCCACATCTCGTCGTAGGTCGCCGCCTCGGGCATCGAGAGCGCCTTGCGAACTCGCGTCGAACGCACCGGGACCGAACCGTCGAGCGCCTTGCGACGCTCCATCATGTACTGGTACTCGATCGAGTCTTCGGCGGGCTTGAAGTACGGCGGGTTCGACTCGTCGATCGAGTCCTCGGGGATCTCGTCGTGCAGGTAGAGACGGTCGCGCAAGTCGATGATCTGCTGCTTGGTCATCTTCTTGATCTGGTGCGTGGAGTTGCGGCCCTCGAAGCCGGGGCCGAGCGTCCAGCCCTTCACCGTCTTGCACAGGATGACGGTGGGGCGACCCGAACCGAGGTTCTCGGTCGCCGCCTTGTACGCCGCATAGAGCTTGCGGTAGTCGTGGCCGCCACGGGGGAGGTTGCGCAGCTCGTCGTCGGAGAGGTGCGACACCATCTGACGGAGCCGGTCGTCGGGACCGAAGAAGTGGTCACGGGCATAGCCGCCGTCTTCGACGGCGTAACGCTGGAACTCACCGTCGACCGTGTTGTTCATCTTGTTGAGCAGCACGCCGTCTTTGTCCTGGGCGAGCAGTTCGTCCCACTTCGAACCCCAGATGACCTTGATGACGTTCCAGCCGGCGCCGCGGAACACGGCTTCGAGTTCTTGGATGACCTTGCCGTTGCCGCGGACCGGGCCGTCGAGGCGCTGCAGGTTGCAGTTGACGACGAACACGAGGTTGTCGAGCTGTTCACGCGCAGCGAGCGAGATGGCGCCGAGCGTCTCGGGCTCGTCGCACTCACCGTCGCCGAGGAACGCCCACACCCGGCTCTGCGAGGTGTCGTCGATCTGTCGGTTGTGGAGGTAGCGGTTGAACCGTGCGTGGTACAGCGACGTGATCGGGCCGAGCCCCATCGACACGGTCGGGAACTCCCAGAAGTCGGGCATCAGGCGCGGGTGCGGGTACGACGACAAGCCGCGCCCGTCGCGCCCGATCTCGCGACGGAAGTGATCGAGATCGTCCTCGGTCAGCCGCCCCTCGAGGTACGCACGGGCGTACACACCGGGTGCCGCGTGGCCCTGGAAGTAGACGTGGTCGCCGGGCGTGCCGTCTTCCTTGCCACGGAAGAAGTGGTTGAAGCCGATCTCGTACAGCGCAGCCGACGATGCGAACGTCGACAGGTGACCGCCGATGCCGTCGGCGGCCTTGTTGGCCTTGACCACCATCATCGCGGCGTTCCAGCGGATGAAGGCACGGATGCGGCGCTCGATGTGCTCGTCGCCGGGGAACCACGGCTCCTGCTCGAGCGGGATCGTGTTGACGTACGGCGTGGAGACGGTTGCCGGGAACGAGACCTGCGACTCGTTCGCTCGGTTCATCAGGCGCGAGAGTAGGTAGCGAGCCCGGGTCTTCCCGTGGGTGTCGACGACGGCATCGAGGCTGTCGAGCCACTCTTGAGTTTCGGTCGGGTCGATGTCGGGAAGCTGATGCGCGTATCCGTCGAAAATCATATGGCCCATACTGCCACTGATATCGACCCTACGGGTCGGTAACTTGCCGCGTCTTGGAAACGCTTTCGCACGAGCCGGAGCCGGGTTCAGTCGCCGTCGACCCACCATCCGTTGACGTCGAACACCGTGTGCATCGCCGACGAGGCGTACAGGCACAATCGTCCGTCGAACACGGCCGACGTGAGCGAGTTCGCCGCAATGGCGCCACTGCCGGCGTTGACCGACGCGGTCGGCGGGTCGCCGGCGCAGCCGTAGCCCGTCGCGTAGGCGTTGGTCGCCGGTTTCACGACCGTGAGCGTGCCCGACACGGCGGCCGCTCCCGACGGCGCGACACCGATGTCGATGGTCTGGTCGGCGCCGTGGATCGGTGACCAACCACCGGTCGCATCTCGCGTGTCGAGCATGCGCGACGGGGCCACCGGCACGTAGGCGAGGTCGCCGCTCGTCGACAGCACCCCGGTCAGGTCGACGACGATGTCGACCGCGCGACTCGTCGTGATGCAGAACCGTCCGTCGACGACGGGCACGAACGCCGCCGACGACGTCGGCGGCCCGGCGGCGAAGTTGACGTTCGCCGTTGCCGCGTCGTCGTCGCCGGTGTCGGCCGTGTCAGGTTCGGCACACGCCGACGCGGTGAGGTAGCCCCTGCCGGCAGCGTTGACCACCGCGAGGTTGACGGCCACGGCGTCGATGTCGCCATCGACCTCCATCACGTCGTCGAGATCGATGACGACGTCGTCGACGGGCCCGGTCGAGCGAGTGTCGATCAGTCGCAGTGGGGTGGTCGACGGCGTGAGACGCAGGCCGCCGGGTCCGCTGGCGAACACACCCTGCAGGTCGACGATCACGTCGACGTCACGGTTGCTGAAGATGCACACGTCATCGTCGTCGCCCGTCGCGGTGACGGTCGGTGAGCCTGCCGCGCCCGCCGCGCCGAAGTTGACGGTGGCGCCACCGACCGGCGACCCGCACGGACCGGCCGACAGGTAGCCGGGCTCCGTGGCCCCGACGGCAGCCACGTACAGCGCGACTGCCGTGGGATCGGACGGGAGCGCGTCGGCGAAGTCGACCCGCAACGACGAGCCGGCGGTGACGTCGTCGCCGGTACGCGTGTCGACGATCCGCTGCGGGGCCAGCGCGGTGAAGGTGCCCGCGTCGGCGACCGGGTCGGGCAACGGCGCATCGTCGCCGATGCGTTCGCCCACTGCCGGTGCCGGTGGTGGGGCCAGGAGCGCGGTGAACTCCTCGGCCATCCGCACCGACCGCTTCCGATAGCTCTCCGGATCGAGATGGATCTGGTCGCCCGATCGGTAGCCCCCGGCGCTGAATTCGGCGAACCAGTCCCACACGTGGAAGTCGTCGCGCTCGGCCTCGATCTGGCGGAGCGCCGCGTTGAAGACGTCGCGCGACCCGGCGGCCGGTTTGGTGATCGTCGGCCACCAGATCTGGTGTCCGGGCCCGATGGCGTCGACCATGTGCATGATCGACTCGCGAGCGCACGTGAGGCTGGTGCCGCAGAACCCCGAGTCGTTGACGCCGAGGTTGACGATGACGTGTGTGGGGTCCCAGCCCTGGCTCTGCCACAGGTCGATCCAGAACGACGATCGATACTCGTTGGCCACGGGGAACTTGCCGGAGGTGGCCGATCCGGCGGCCCGGAACCGGATCGGACCCCAGCCGCGCTCGGCGAGTCGGTCGGGGAGTGTGGGGCTGAACACGCCGGCGCCGTTGAGCACCGAGTCGCCGATCACGGTGACCGGCCCGTGGACCCCGGGCGCTGAGATGTCGAACGAGGTGGCCGCGTCGACCACGTCGTCCGACCGCCTCGACTCGACCGCGGCGACCAGCAGCGCAGCCGTGGCGAGGACTGCGACGAGGTGGCGGCGCCGGCCCATCGGTCAGTTCCTCGTGTCGATCTTGCGTACCGGGGTGAACCCGTCGAAGCCCGACGCCGCTGCGCCGAGCACGTCGATCACGACATGGGCGGCGGCACTGGTCCAAACGCACACCTCGCCGGACTCGTCGGGCGCCACCGTGACGAAGTTCGACACGGTCACGCCGGCACGGAAGTTGACGTTGGCGGTGTCGGGCCGAGGGTCGCTGCACGGCCAGGCCGTCGAGAACCCGTTCGCCTGCGGGGCCACCACGGCGAGGTTCATGAAGACCGCCGACACGTCGTCGGCGTCGAGGCTCGCTGTCTCGTCGGTGACGATCGGTGTGTCGGCGACGTCGAATCGGTGGACCTGCCCGGCGCTCGGCTCGCCGTTGGGCCGAGAGTCGAGGAGGCGGGTCGGGGTGACGGGGATGATCGACGCCTCGTTCGTGAACGTCGCGAACCGGTCGACGGTGAGGTGCGACGTGGTGTCGCTCGTGGTGACGCAGACGTTGCCGTCGTCGTCGGGGCGCACCATGACCAGGTTCGAGCTGATCACCCCGGCGGCGAGGTTGACCGTTGCCGTCGTCGGTTCGTCGTCGCATCCGTGCACGGTGATGTAGCCGAACGATGTCGGTCGGATGCCGGTGACGTTGAGTGCGACGGCGGTGGCTCCCGCCGAGGCCACCTTCAGTTCGAGGGTGTCGCCCGCCGACTGTGGCGAACCGGACCGGGAGTCGGCCACGCGATTCGGCGCGACTGCGGTGAGCCCCGTCGACTCGTCGAAGGTGCCGAACACGTCGACGATGACGTTGCTGGCGGCATCGACGTAGACGCAGACGTTGCCGTCGTCGTCGACCGGGACGATCGCTGCCGCGGAGGAGATGTCGCCGCGCTCGTAGTTGAGGTTGGCCACATCGGGTGGCGTGTCGCCGCACGCGAACGCGGTGAAGTAGCCGGTCGTGCGGGTGTTGGTCGACGCCAGGTTGAGCGCCACGGCGCTGACGCCGGGCGTGTCGGTGACGTCGATCTTCGTGACCGAGCCGTCGACCGGTCGCGTCGCGTTGGTGCGCACGGCATCGGCGACGGTGGCGCTGTACAACTCGGCACCGGTGCCGTTGAGGTGGATGGCGTCGTACGTGATGCCCGGTCGATCGGCGACCGCGGCCCAGTCGACCAGCGTGAGGTTCGGGTGGCGTCCGAGCGCCGACTCGAGATGGTCGTTCACCGTCGGGAAGTACCAGTAGTACGGCTGCACCTGACGCCACGCGCTCGCCGAGATGTACTCGGGCTTCACCTCGCGCAGCGTCACCCAGTACACGTGCTTCACCCCGGCGTTGGTGAGCGTGTCGATCATCGAGTCGATCGATCGATCGAACCTCGCGGGATCCCAGTACGGGTAGTTGTAACCGGCGGCGATGACGACGTGGTCGCCGATGAGGTGTCGAGCCCCGGCGAGCGTCGGGCGGACGTGCTTCGATTCGAGTTGTTCGACGAAGAGGGCCGGCGTGCCGAACACGTTGGCCTCGTAGCTCGCCGGAAACGCGCGGTCGAAGTAGCCGCGGGTGCCCAGCCCGACCGAATCGGAGAAGAGCGTGACCCGTTCCGATTCGGGCGCCGCTTCGACGACCGGAACGTCGCTGTCGCCTGCTCCGACGGCGACCGTCGCGGCGAGCACGACTGCGCCGGTGAGGAGCAGGCGCCGGATCACGACACCCACCACCCGGTCGTGTCGAACACGGTCGTGGTCGCCCCCGCCGCCAGGAAGCAGAGTTCACCGTCGGCGGTCACGCCCGACGTGAGCGAGTTGGCGGCGACCGCACCGGCACCGACGTTGACCGACGCATTGGGTGGGTCACCGACGCAGCCATAGCTCGCGACGTAGGTGGTGCCGACCGGCCGGACGACGGTGAGTGTGCCGGTGACCGCCTCGGCCGACGGCGGAGCGACGCGCACGTCGAGGACCTGCTCGGCTCCGTGGATCGGCGACCATCCACCGATGGCGTGGCGGGTGTCGAGTGTGCGTGTCGGCGCAACCGGCACGAACGACAGTGCGCCGTCGGCGGCGAACGATCCGGTGATGTCGACGGCCACATCGGTCGGCGTGCTCGACGACACGCAGACGGTGCCGTCGTCGGCGACGTCGACGATCGCGCTGCCCGACACCGGTGGGCCGGGCCGATAGTTGACGTTCGCGACGCCGGCCGGGTCGCCGCACGGGTACGCCTCGAGGTAGCCGATCCCCGACGCCTTGATCGCGGCCAGGTTGACCGCGACCGCTTCGGCCCCCTCGGGAGCGTCGATCACCAGCTCGGTGGCTCGACCGGTGTCGCGGGTGTCGACGAGGCGTTCGGGTGTGTCGAGCGGATCGAGCTTCAGGCCGTCGGCGGAGCTGACGAACGCGCCCTGCAGATCGACGATCACATCGGTCTCGCCCGAGGTCTCGATGCAGACGGTCCCGTCGTCGCCCACCGCGGTGATGGACGGAGCGCCGCGGGCCGCTCCCGCAGCGAAGTTGACCGTGGCACCGGAGTTGGGCTCGCCACACGGGCCGGCGGCGAGATAGCCGTTGCCGCCCGACAGCGCCGCCGCGACGTACAGGGAGACGGCGGTGGTGTCGTCGGGGATCAGATCGCCGAAGTCGAGGGTGAGGACGTCGCCGGTCGTCTGGCGGCCGGGCTCGTCGGTGCGGGTGTCGATGATCCGTTCGGCGGGCAACGACACGAACGTGCTCGGAGGTGCCGACGGCGACGGCAGCTCGGCTTCGGTTCCGTCGTCGGTGGCTCGGGCCAGCGTGAGCGTGAACACCTCTGCCATGCGCGCCGATCGGGCGCGGTAGCCGGGCGCGTCGAGGTGCGTGCCGTCGGGCGAGTTGTAGAGCGGGAGCTCGGCCGGCCAGTCCCAGGTGAAGAAGTCGTCACGCTCCGCAGCGATCTGGGTCAGCGCGAGGTTCCAGTTGTTCTGCTGTGGGTGTGCGGTGTAGAGCCGCGTGATCTGTGGCCACCAGATCCGGTGGCCCGGCCCGATGTTGTTCACGACGTGCATCACCGCGTCGCGAGCACACGCGAGGTCGGTGTCGCAGAAGCCCGAGTCGTTGGCGCCGATGTTGACGATGACGTTCGGCGCGTCCCAGCCCTGCGATCGCCACAGGTCGAGCCAGTACGTCGCTCGGAAGTCTTGGCGCACGCCGAACTTGCCGGACGTGTAGCCCTCGCCGGCGCGCATCTTGATCGGGCCCCACCCACGCTCGAGGAGCCGATCGGCCAGCGTGGGGGACACGACGGCCGATCCGAGCAGCACGGAGTCGCCGATCACGGTCACGGCGCCGTAGGGGCCGACCTGGCTCTTGTCGATCTGTACCGGTACGGCGTGCACGGTGCCCGACGGTTCGGCGACGGTGGAGACGACGGCGACGACGGGCAGCAGCAGGGCGAACACGAGACCGACCAGTCGGCTCGCGCGTCGAAGGGATCGGCGGCCGGCGCGTCGGGTGGCGTGTTGCGGTGTGGTCGCAGTACGCGCACCGCTGGAGATGCCGCCCGCCCCGTTCATCTCGTTCATTGCGGCGAGTGTAGAACGACCGGTTGTCGGCAGGCGGCGTTCAAGCGTTCGCTGCCACGTCGGCCCACCACCCGGTCGCGTCGAACACCGTGTTCGAGATCGACGACGACAGCACGCAGAGCACGCCGGCGTCGGCGACCCCGGTGGTGAGCGCGTTGGACACCGTTGCGCCGGCTGCGGCGTTGGCCGACGCGACCGGGTCGGCGTCGGCGCAGTTGGTCGCCGAGACGTAGGCGGTCGTGCGCGGTCGGATCATCGTGAGCGTGCCGGTCACCGCTGCTGCCCACGGCGGCGACGCGGTGATGGCGAGTTGCTGTCCGGCTCCGTGGAGCGGTGCCCACCCTCCCGTGCCGTCACGTGTGTCGAGCATCCGCAGCGGTTCGATCGCCACGAACGCCAGCCCACCATCGGCAGCGCCGCCGTCGGGAGCCGGGCGGAAGGTGGCGGTGAGATCGGCCACGAGATCGACCGCTGTGCTGGCCGTGATGCAGACCGTGCCGTCGTCGCCGACCTCGACGAACGCCGCCGCCGATGCTGGAGGTCCCGCTCGGAAGTTGAGGTTGGCGGTGGGAGCCTCGACGCCGCACGGCGCCGCGGTGACGTAGCCGGGAGCGGTCGCTCCGGCGACGGCGATGTTGACCGCCAGCGACGAGGCGCCGGTCGGCGCGTCGAGTGTCAGTTCGGTCGTGGCCCCGTCGGGTCGTGTGTCGGCCACGCGGGTCGGGGCCTCGAGCGGGTGGAGTCGCATCCCGTCGTCGCCGGTCACGAATGCGCCCTGCAGGTCGACCACGACATCGGTGGTCGTGCCGGTCGGCCCGCCGGTGCTGACGCACACGGCGAGGGCGTCGTCGGCGTCGTCGGAGTCGTCGACGGCCACGACGGTCGGCGCACCTCGCGGCCCCGATGCGTCGAAGGTGACCGTCGCGCTCTCGCCCGCCGGGCCGCACGGGCCGGCGGTCAGAAACCCCGCGCCGGTCGGTCGTGCCGCGGCGACGTAGAGCGCCACGGCGGTCGTGCCGGTGGGCACCTCGTCGGTCAGGTCGAGGCGCAACACGTCGCCGACCGACTGCGCGCCCGGCGCGTCGGTACGCGTGTCGACGAGTCGGGTCGGCGCGATCGGGACCCAGGTGCTCGGCTCGGATCTGGCCACACTCAGGTCGACCGATCCGCCGACGGGTCGAGCACGGGCGACGGCGTTGGTGAACTCCTCGGCCATGCGTTGCGACCGTTTGGGGTAACTGCTCGGCAGGAGGTGCGTGTTGTCGTTCGACCCGTAGCCACCTGTCGCCAGCTCGGTCGGCCAGTCCCACGTGAAGAAGTCGGAACGCTCGGCGGCGACACGGTCGAGTGCAGCGTTCCAAGCGTTGGCCTGATCGGTGTGGGTGTAGAACTTCGTGACCTTCGGCCACCAGACGTACGGGCCCGGGCCGATGTCGTCGACGACGTGCATGATCGCTCGATACGCGCAGTCGACGTCGGTCTCGCAGAACTCGGTGTCGTTCGCGCCGAGGTTGACGATGACGTTGTCGGCGTTCCACCCCTCGTCGCGCCAGGCCGCGAGCCAGTACGTCGACGTGAGCTCGGGTGAGCGTCCGAAATAGCCGGTCGAGTAGCCCGCCCCGGCGCGGAAGCGGATCGGCCCCCACCCCTGCTCGGCCAGACGATCGACCAGCGTCGGCGAGTAGCGGCCCGCTCCGTGGAGCACCGAGTCACCGATCACCGACACCGAGCCGAGCGGACCCACTGTCGCTCGGTCGATCTGGATCGGCGGGGGAGAGCGGATGATGCTGTCGTGACCGATCGAGTCGCTGTCGGCGCCGACGGTGGCCGGTGGAGCGGTGGAGCCGATGCCGGTCGCTGCGAGGAGGGCAAGACCGGCCAGCACCCGTTGCAACCGCTTCGCCCGCCCCATCACCGCTGGACAGTAGTTGCCCATACGGCTCGTCGCCGGGCCCGTGCTCGTATGATCTCCCAGCGATGGGGCGGGCCGAATCGGAGGAGACGACGGCGACCGACCACGAGGTCCCCGTCGAACGGCGCACGATCGCCTACCAACCCGCGCTCGACGGCGTCCGGGCGTTGGCGGTGTTGGCGGTGCTGCTCTTCCACGCCGAAGTCGCCGGGTTCGACGGTGGCTACCTCGGCGTGTCGGTCTTCTTCACCCTCTCGGGTTTTCTGATCACGAGCCTGCTCGCCGCCGAGACCGAGTCGGCCGGCAGCGTCGCGCTCGGATCGTTCTACGCCCGACGCGCTCGACGACTCCTGCCGGCGAGCGTGCTGCTCGTGGTGCTGGTCGTGATCGCAGCGGCGGTCACCGACTGGTTCGACGCCGTGTCCGACCTCCGAGCACACGTCGTGGGCAGTCTGCTCCAGATCGCCAACTGGGTGTTCTTGGCGCAAGACGGTTCGTACCAGGAACTGCTCCAGCAGGCGGCCGGCGCGGCGTCGCCGCTCGAGCACTACTGGTCGCTGGCGATCGAGGAGCAGTTCTACTGGCTGTGGCCGATCGCGTTCGTCGGGCTCTGGAAACTCGGCCGGTCGCACCGCGGGCGGCTGTGGGCGCTGGGCGTGGTCACCGTCGCGTTCGTCGCGGCAGCGCCGATCATCGCCGCCGTGTGGGGGAGTGACGCTGCGTACTGGGCATCGCCGGCGCGCGCCGCCGAGATCCTCGTCGGAGCGTTCGTGGCCGTTGCGATCATCGGCCGCCGACTCGACCCTCGGCTCTGGCTCCTCGCCCCGGCCGCTCTCGCCGCCCTCGCCGTCTGCATCGTGACGTTCCCGACCGCCGGCGGCCCGGCGTACGCCGGTTGGCTCCCGGCGATCGGCGCGGTGAGCGCGCTGCTCTTGCTCGGCCTGCAGGTCGAGTCGCCCGTTCGGCGTGCGTGCTCGATCGCGCCACTCGTCTGGCTCGGCAAGATCAGCTACGGCGTCTACCTCTTCCACTGGCCGATCTTCGTGGTGATGAACGAGGAGCGCATGGGCTTCGACGGCGTGGCGCTGCTGGCGGTGCGTCTCGGCGTGACCCTCGCCGTGGCGCAGGTGTCGTTCCTCGTCTACGAGCAGCCGATCCGCAAGGCGAGCCGCCTCACGGTGCGCCCGACCATGGCGTTCGCCGGCGTCGCCACCGCTGCAGTGATCGGGTTCGCCTACATCGCCGTGCCCGGCCCGGCGAGCGACTACTGGTCGACCGACAACGAGGCGACCGCTGCCGCCGCACTCGGCACCGACGACGCGCCACTCGTCGCACTCACGACCGTGCCGGACGAGACATCGTCGACCGGACCCGAAACGACCCTCGCCTCCGGCGAGGGCGAACCTGACGTCACCGTCACCTCGGGCGAGACCCAAGGCGACACGGCCGAGCCGGGTGACGCCGGCGAGCCGGCTGAGGCTGGTGGACCGCCCGTGACCACGAGCACGCTGCCACCGATTCCGGAGTTGAGCCGTCCGGTGCGGGTCATCGTCGCCGGTGACTCCACGGCCGAGGCGATCGGCGCGGGCATCGTCAACTGGGCGGCGTTCGCCCCCGATGTCGCTCAGGCCGAACTCAACATCCAGAAGGGCTGTGGCTTCATCCGCGGTGGCTCCTACCGGGTGGAAGACGAGTGGTTCGAGGTGCGCAGCGCCTGTACGAACTGGCTCGCACGAGACCTGCCCGAGCGCATCGCCGAGGCCTCGCCCGACGTGGTGATGATGATGACCACGTCGTTCGACGTGCTCGACCACCGCTACGACGACGACGGCGAGGGCGCCGACCCGGCGACTCTGCGTGACACGATCAAGGCCGACTTCGCACAGGTGACGGACGAAGCACTGTTCAACGGAGCGGGCTCGGTCGTGTGGATCAAGGCGCCGCTGCCCGACCCGCTGTGGTTCTCACGCGGCACCGATCAGGAGCAACCCGATCGGCACGCGGTACTGCACTCGGTGATGGAGGAGATCGCCGCCGAACGGCCTGGCGACGTGTACGTCGTCGACCTCATCGCCTACTTCGACGACGCCGGTCTCACCGACGACGTCGATGCTCGCCCCGACGGCGTGCACCTCACGCCCGACGCAGCCACCGACATCGTCGCCGATCACCTCGGCGAGCAACTCGTGCGCGCCGCTCTCGACCTGCTCTGACGTCGCGCTGCCCGCCCGCTCGGCCCGGCCGGCTCGGCTGTCGGCGCCGCCTCAGGCCGCGAACTTGGCGAGGAGTCGTTCGAGCGTGCCGACCGTGCGAATCGTCATGGGGCCGAGCAGCCGTTCGATCGACGCCACGGGGAGCTTCGATCCGCTGATTCCCGCGGCCGGGAGCCAGTACAACGTGTCGGCCAGCACCGCGACTCGGTCGTCGGCGGGAACCAGGTCGGCGAGCACGTCGAGCGTCTCGTCGCTCGGAGCGTCGCGGAGGAACGCGACCTGGATGCGGCCCTCGGTGGCGTCGAGTTCGCCGGGGCTGAACGGCTGGGAATCGACGATCGACGACAGCTGCGCGTGCGAGCGTACGAACGACGGAGCGTCGAACCCGTAGGCGTCGGCGATCACCGGATCGAGCTGCGTGTGATGGAGCGCATCGAGCGAGGTCGTGCGCAGCGCGATGTTGCCGGCGGCCTGATACGCCGTCACCTCGTCGAATCCGAGCGCCGAGAACGGAGCGAGCAGCTCGTCGTTGGTCACCCGTCGGCCACTCGTGTTGATCGCCCGGAGGAAGACGAAGCAACGTTCGGAGGCGGCCATCGTTCCAGCCTCGCGCAACGGACCGGACCGGCCCGTCTCCTCCTAGGGTGATGCGATGAGTCGTATCGAGGTGTTCACCGACGGAGCCTGCAGCGGAAATCCCGGCCCCGGCGGATGGGGATGGGCGGTGGCGCCCGATGGCACGCCGACCGGGTCGGGCGGCGAGCGCGACACGACCAACCAGCGCATGGAGGTCTACGCCGTGCTCGACGCCATCCGCACGCTCGGTGCCGACGGCACACCGCTCGAGATCGTCAGCGACTCGACCTACGTCGTCAAGTGCTTCAACGACTCGTGGTGGGTCAAGTGGGAGCGCAACGGTTGGAAGAACTCGAAGAAGCAGCCGGTCGCCAACGTCGATCTCTGGAAGCCGCTGATCGAGCTGGTGCGATCGAGCGACGTCACGTTCCGCTGGGTCAAGGGGCACTCCGGCCACCCCATGAACGAGCTCGCCGACCAGCTCGCCGTCGCCGCCATCCCCGCCGGCTGAAACGAGCTGCGCCGGCGCGCCGTGCGAGTTGGCTGACGGCGAGCGACTCTGGCGAGCACCGACGCAGTCAAGGCGTCGCCGACCCGCGCCGATAAAAGTCTCATGTTGTTGTCGAGACTGCCGGCATCTAGGTTACGATCTCGTTACATGGGTCGCCTGTCGTTCTGGTCCCGCGCTCGCGGGACCGTCCTCACCGCCGCGCTGAGCGTCGGCGCCGTCACCGTCGGCCCGATGTCGGGGGCCTCCGATGCGGAGGCCGCACCCGGCACCGTCGTGGCACTCGTGCTCGAAGGCACCGGCAACGGCCACGGCCGCGGCATGAGTCAGTGGGGCGCCTACGGCTACGCCGTCGATCACGGCTGGGAGTGGACCGAGATCCTCGATCACTACTACGGCGGCACGAGCAACGGCTCGACGCCGGCCGGGCAGCGCATCCAGGTGCGCCTCACCCCCTTCGACGGCCTCGGTACCGTCGGCGTGGTGTCGCACGGCCCGGGCGTGCAGTGGAACGGCACGACCGCCACGTCGATGTACGCCGACGAGACCAGCCCCGGCGTGTTCGACATCTTCAGCAGCTCGGCCAAGGCCTGCCCCTCGTCGACGAGCCTCACCGTGCCCGACGGCCCCGTCGTGAAGAACGCCAGCACCTACAACGCCGATGCCGCCAAGGTCCAGGCGTTCCTCCGCAACTTCCACGACGGCTCGATCGTCGTCGACGGCTACTTCGGCAATCAGACCGACGGCGTGCTCGCATCGTGGCAGTCATCGGTCGGCCTGCCCGTCGACGGCACCCGCTGGGACGCCGACGACGCCACCAAGGCGCGGGAGATCATCGACGCCGCCGGCGGCTCGGTCACCTGGACGAAGATCGGCACGCACACGCAGACGGCCGGCAACCCGGTCCGATTCACGTCGGCGAACATGGACGACGGGTCGGCGAACCGCGCCGAGGTGCTCGGCGTCTGCAAGTCGAGTGGGGCGGTCACGCACTACCGCGGCGCGATCGACGTGCTCAGCACGAGCTCGGGCAATCGCGTGTCGAACGACGTGCTCGCCGAGCAGTACGTCCGCGGCGTGGTGCCCAAGGAGATCTCGGCGAGCTGGGCGTTCGCCGGCGAAGGTGCCGGTGTGCACGCCGTGCGCGCCCAGGCGGTGGCCGCGCGGTCGTACGGCCTGCACCAGAACCGCAACTACTTCTACGACGGCACGTCGACCAGGTACGCCACCACCTGCGACACCACCGCCTGTCAGGTCTACGCCGGGGCCGCGACGCGTGGATCGGCCAACGGCGCCGTCACCCGGGTCGAGCAAGACGCCACCGACGATGCGATCGTCGCCACGGCCAACGTCGTACGCAAGTGGCCCGACGGCTCGCTCGTATCGACCGAGTTCTCCGCATCGAACGGCCCGCGAACCGCAGGCGGGCAGTTCCCGCCCGTCGACGACATCGGCGACGACACCGCGCCCAACCCGCTCCACAAGTGGACGCGCATCATCGACGCCGACGACTTCGCCGCGCAGCACGGCCTCGGCACGATCACCGGCGCCTACATGGACGACACCCAGAACAGCCAGTACCAGGGCTTCGACGGGATCTGGTTCGACGACATCGTCGTCACCGGCACAGCCGGCACGTTCCGGCAACAGGCGTGGGACTTCCGCAACGCGAACGGCTTGACGTCGCCGGGCTTCACCGTGCGAGTCGTCACCGAAGACACCACCAACATCCGCTTCGGCATGATCGGCGACTCCGTCGGCAACAGCATCGCCCACGACGGCGCGTCGGAGTTCCGTCGCATCACCGACGGCACGTTCGTGTCGACGAACATCGACGTCGTCGACGGTCGCTGCACGACCAAGACGGTGTGCCCGGGCACGACCGGTGTCGAGGCGGCCGACGATCTCCCACGTGACCTCGACCTCGTGGTGGTCGAACTCGGGTACAACGACACGCCGGCGAACTTCGCCTCCGACATCGATGCGATGATGACCGCGCTGACCGCCCACGGTGCCAAGCAGGTCGTGTGGGTCAACATGGCCAACATCCGCACGTCGAACGGCGAACCGTTCTACCCGCAGGCCAACGCGGCGCTCGCCGCGGCACCGTCGAAGTGGAGCAATCTCACCGTGCTCGACTGGGACACCTACAGCGACACGCCCGAACGTGACCGCTGGTTCAGCGACGGCGTCCACCTCACCACCACCGGGCAGGCCGAGTTCGCACTCTGGCTGCGGTCGAACATCGTCACCCTCGCACCGTCGCACTACCTCGTGCCGCCCAAGCGCATCGATCTCCCCGTCGTCGGCGAGACCCTCGTCGCCCCCGACGGCACCGAACTCGTCGTGCCCGACGAGGCGACCGGCGTGGCGCTCAACGTCGCGGTCGTCCGACCGTCGGCGACCGGCTACGGCACGGTGTGGCCGTGTCAGGACGAACGGCCGCTCGTCGCCAGCGTCAACTTCTCGAGCGGAGCCGTGCTCAGCAACAGCGTCATCGCCCCCGTGAGCGACGACGGCACGGTGTGTCTGTACTCGTCGGTCGGCACCGACATCGTGGTCGACATCGCCGGTTGGTTCACCGGCGCGATCGAGGCGGCTGCCGCACCGAGCGACGACGACACCGGCGAACCTGCCGAGACCGGCGAACCCGATGCGCTGACCGATCCGGCCGACCCGTTCGTGGGGCTCCTGCCCGACCGTCGAGTCGACACCCGCAACGGCGTCGGCGGCTTCGCGTCGAAGGTCACCCCGTCGACACCGATCTCCATCCCGATCGCCGGCACGGCAGCGACCCTGCCCGACGGTTCGGTCACCAGCGTTCCGGTCGACGTCGCCGCGGTCGCCCTCAACGTGGCCGTGGTACGTGGATCGTCGCGTGGCTTCATCACGCTGTGGCCGTGCGGTACCGAGATGCCGCTCGCCGCCAACGTCAACTACGAACAGGGTGCCGTGGTGAGCAACGGCGTCGTCGCCCCGGTGGGTGCCGACGGCAGCGTGTGTCTCCATTCGAGCGCCACCGCCGACGTGGTCGTCGACCTCAACGGCTTCTTCGACGGTGCAACGGCGGGCGACGACACCGCGCTCACCGCTCCGGCGTTCCGGGCGGCCACCCCCACCCGACTCGCCGACACCCGCACCGGCGTTGGCGGTGCCACGTCGCTCGTCGGGCCGAGCAACCCGCTCACGCTCACCGTGCACGGCGCCGAACTCGGCGATCCCGACGATCCCGGCACACCGCTCGTCATCCCCGAATCGGCCTCGGCGGTTGCGCTCAACCTCGCAGTGGTCAAGCCGGGCAGCGGTGGCTTCGGCACGGTGTGGCCCTGCAACGAGCCCATGCCGACGACCGCCAACATCAACTACCGACCGGGCGAGAACATCTCCAACGGCGTGGTCGCCCCGATCGGCGACAACGGCGACATCTGCGTGTTCCTGAGTTCGCCTGCCGATGTGGTGGTCGACGTCGCCGGCTGGTTCCGAGGCGGTGACGCGGCGAGCTTCGTCGGCGCCGTGCCGAAGCGACTCGTCGACACCCGCATCGCCCTCGGTCCACTCCCGGAGTGACCACACGCTGCTCCGACAAACCTGGTTATTTCCATCCCGGATGGAAATAACCAGGTCGGTCGGTGACGGCCGCCGACGCTGACGCCCGATGGATTGAGCACGACGGGGGTCGGCGATCTAGCGTGAGCGCATGGACATCAATGGTGCAAGTGCAATCGTCACGGGTGGAGCGTCCGGCATCGGCGCCGCTTCGGCCCGCATGCTCGCCGCTCGCGGCGCAAAGGTCGTCATCGCCGACCTCCAGGAAGAGGCCGGCAACGCGCTGGCCGACGAGATCGGTGGAGCGTTCGCCAAGGTCGACGTCACCAACACCGACGACCTCATCAGCGCCGTCGAGATGGCCAAGTCGATGGGCCCCGTGCGTGTGCTCGTCAACTCCGCCGGCATCGGCTGGGCACAGCGCACCATCGGTCGTGACGGCACGCTCGAATCGGCGGCCAACCTCGACGCCTTCAAGAAGGTCATCGCGATCAACCTGATCGGCTCGTTCGACGCGATCCGCATCGCCGCCACCGCCATGAGCACCGCCGACCCGCTCGAGCACGGTGAGCGTGGCGCCATCGTCAACATCGCCTCGGTCGCAGCGTTCGACGGTCAGATCGGTCAGGCCAGCTACTCCGCCTCCAAGGGCGGCGTCGTCGGCATGACCCTCCCCATCGCCCGTGACCTCTCGGCCGCCGGCATCCGCGTCAACACCGTCGCCCCGGGCCTCATCGACACGCCGATCTACGGCGAAGGCGAAGGCAGCGAAGCCTTCAAGGAGAACCTCCAGAAGGGCGTCCTCTTCCCGAAGCGCCTCGGCGACCCGGAGCAGCTCGCCTCGATGGTGCTCGAATGCGTCACCAACAGCTACATGAACGCCGAAACCATCCGCGTCGATGGCGGCATCCGCATGCCCCCGAAGTGACGAGCGGCGCCAGCTTCGCCGTTCGCTGCGTTGCGTGAACTCGTCGCTGACGCAGGTCATTCTCCTCGTCACGCGCCTTGCGAACGACAAACCATGATCACCGCTCGTCAAACTCGAGACGCCGAATACTTGAAGACGTTGAGCGAGGTTGCGCGCGACTCTTTGTTCTGCCCCGCCAAACCGTCAGATCTGACGGTTTGGCGGGGCAGAACCGTTTTCGGGCGGTGGTTTTCTAGGCTTGCGGGATGACATCTTCGCTCCGGTCCTCGCTCGTCGTCCTCGCCGCCGCAACGCTCGCGGTCTCCGCATGCGGTGGAAGCGACGACGGCTCGTCGAGCAGCGAGCTCAGCGAAGCAGACCTCGCGCTTGCCGCCGCGGTCACCGCCGACCTCGACGCCGACGACGCCGAGGGATTCGGACAGGTCTTCGACACCGAGTGCATGGGGCGAGAACTCGTCAGTGCGCTCGGTGGTGCCGAGGCGGCCGACGAGAAGTACGGCTTCAACATCGACACGGCATCCGAGATGGACGACGTGCCGATGGAGCAGGCCGACGCCGAACGCGTCGTGGCCGGCTACAAGAACTGTGGCGACTTCGATGAACTCCTGAAGCAGTCGTTCGTGGCATTCGGTGCCTCCGAAGAAGATGCCGACTGCGTCCTCGGCGAACTCCCCGACGGTCTGGTCGCCGAGTCGGTCGTCGTGCAGCTCACCGACCCGACGGGCTCCGGCGAGAACCCGATCGACGCGCCGCTCGATGCGGCAGCCATCACCTGCGGCGTCGCCTGACGCTCACCCGAAGCCGGTCTCGGACCGGCTCTTCGACGGCGCCCGCCTCTTTTGCCCCGCAGATCCGTCACGCATGACGTGCTCACGGGGGAGAACCGGCGGGTGAGCGTTCTCCCCCCCCCCCCCCCCGGGAAACGGTCATCGGTGACCGATCGGAGGGGCAAAACGGTGGGGTGGCGGTGCGTCAGGTGGTGTAGTCGGCGTTGAAGCGGACGTACGTGTCGGAGAGATCGCAGCCGTAGACGGTCGCGTCGGCACCACCGGTCGACAGCGTCACGTGGATGACGACGTGATCGCTCTTCATGTACGACGACAGATCGGCGAGCGCCCGATCGTCGAGCAGCCGCGGGTACACCTCGGTGGTGCCGAAACGGATCACCACGCGTTCCTGATCGATGTCGGTGTCGTCGGAGCACTTGCCGATCGCCATCGCCACGCGTCCCCAGTTGGGGTCCCCACCGTGGACGGCGGTCTTGACGAGCGGCGAGTTGACGATCGCCTTCGCCACGCGCTTGGCCTGCGCGGTGTCGAGCGCTTCGTCGACACGCACTTCGATGAGCGAGTTGGCGCCCTCGCCGTCACGGGCGATCTGCTTGGTGAGGTCGAGGCACACGTCGTACAGCGCTGATTCGAACGCGTCGAGGTCCACGGCACCGGCGGCGCCCGACGCCATGACGATCGACGAGTCGCTCGTGGACGTGTCGGTGTCGATGCTCACGCAGTTGAACGTGCGGTCGACGACCCGCCGGAACACGGCGTCGAGGACGCTCGACGACACGTCGGCGTCGGTGAACAGCAACGAGATGTGCGTCGCCATGTCGGGCTCGATCATGCCGACACCCTTGGCCATGCCGACCACGCGAGCGGCGCTTCCGTCGACCGTCGCCTCGCTGAGCTTGACCACGGTGTCGGTCGTCATCATTCCGCGCGCCGCTCTGGTGGCGTCGGTCTGCGTCAACGGATTCGGCACCGCAGCGATGCCTGCTCGCACACGCTCCATCGGATAGCGGCGTCCGATGACACCGGTGGAGGTGACGAGCACGCTCGCGGCATCGTCGTCGAGACGCTCCGCGACCGATGCGGCGACCTCGGCGGCGTCGTCGATGCCCTGCTGGCCGGTGGCGACGTTGGAGTTCTTCGAGATGACGACCACGGCACGACTGGTCCCGTCGGCGACGTGTGCTCGGCTCAAGGTGACGCTGGCACCGGCGAACCGACTCTTGGTGAACACCGCCGCGGTCGGCACCGGGCGGTCGGCGGCGACGACGACGAAATCGTCGGTGTCGTCCTTGATCCCGATGTTGGCGACGTGGCTGTGGAATCCGCTCGGGAGCGAGATCATGACGCCGCGGCGCTCGGGATGCTGTCGGCAGCGAGTCCGGCGGCGATCGACGTGAAGATGCTCGCCATGGCCTTCGTTTGCTCGGCGTCGAGATGATCGAAGATGTGACGGCGAACGCTCGCGACGTGATGCGGTGCGGTGTCGGCGAGGAGCGCGAGGCCGTCGTCGGTGAGGACGGCCATCATGACGCGTCCGTCGCGGTTCGACGGCCGACGCACGACGTGGTTGCTCTTGACCAGCCCGTCGAGGCGTCGCGTGAGCCCGCTGGGGGAGAGCTGCAAGATGTCGGCGAGATCGCACATGCGCATCGAACGTCCGTCGGCCTCCGACAGGTAGACGAGAACCTGGTAGTCGCCCATCGTCAATCCGCGGTCTGCCAGATCGCGTTCGAGCGCGTTCTGGAGGTCACCGGTCGTTTCGATGAACGCCCGCCATGCCGACATCTCGATGTCGTTCAGCCACTCTGTTGCCACCACAATGAGGGTAGTGGCACGACCACCGAGCGTCGGGAGCTGTAGGTGTCGGCATCGGTCACATCGAACCGTGCGACACGACCACGCCGCCACTCGCACGCGCGACGCCCCGCTCGGGGTCCGAGACCGCGTTGACCTGGATGTTCGCGTGGCGGTGTGCGGAGCGAATCAGCTGACGACGTCGCGGAGACGCTTCAGCGTCTTCTCGATCGAGGCGGCGTTCTGCTTCGGTGTCTTCATCAGCTTCAGGAGGAACGGCGCACGCGACGGGCGCCAGTCGAACTCCTCGGTCACCTTCGTGCCGCCGTCGACGGGTTCGAGGGTGTACCGCCAGATGTGCCCACCCATGTGCCGCCAGGCGATCCGAGAGCCGATCGGGCGTCTCGTCGGTGCACTCACGCACCGTTCCGGATCCGTCGAACGTGTGGTGCTTCGCCGGGTCGGCGAGCAGGTCGAAGATCGCGCTCGGCGGTGCAGCGATGACGAGGCTTCGCCGCTCGACTCGGTCGGGGGCTTCTTCGACGATCACATCGGTCATGGCACTGCCTTTCGAAGGCGGAGGGTGATGGGTGGCTGATGGCCAATCTAGGGGTCAGCCGAGGCGTGCCGCGACGGCGGCGGCGCATCGGCGGCCGGAGTACATGGCGCCCTGGATCGAACCGGTGTCTCGATGATCGCCGCAGACGAATCGGCCGTCGGTGAGGCGGATTGATTGCTTCGGCGCGAACGGCGGGGTCTGCCCGGGCTGACCGTGAGGGATGCGATACGTGGCGACGTGTCGCCACGCGTCGACCTCCGGGCCCCACCAGTCGCGGAGTTGGTGTCGTGCGAGATCGGCGAGGTCGCCGTCGCACACGCCGGGCAGCGCGGCGGCGATCAGGTGCTGACCGGGCGGTGCGTACGACGGGGCGACGTTGCTCATCACGGCGACGTTGAGCACCGGTCCGGCACCGGTGCCGTCGAGCACGACCATCTTCGAATCGGTCGGTCGTTCGTCGGCGGCGAAGTAGACGCAGCCGGCGGCCTTCGATGCAACGCTCGGGAGTCCCAGGAGCCGGGACGCAGCCGGACCTTCGGTGGCGACGACGACAGCGCTGCCCGCGATCACGTCGCCCGTCGACGTCGTCACAGCGGTGGCTGTCGCCGCAGTGACCTCACAGTCGAATCGGATCGACGACTCGGGGAGACGGGCCGCCAACTGGTCGGGAATCGCCTGCATGCCGGCGGCGGGCACGACGGAGTCGCCATCGGCGAGCATCCGGAAGATCACGTCGAACATCCGGCGGCTGTCGCGGAGGTCGGGGTCGAGTTGGATGCCGCCGACGAGCGGCGTGAAGAACCGTTCGATGATCGTGTCGGAGAACCCCGCGGCGCGGAGCGCATCGGCGGTGGCGATGTCGTCCCGGCCACCGTCGCCGCCACCATCGCTGCCGCCGCCGACGAGGCGGGCGGGATGGATGTTGCGAAGGTCGGCGCGCAGCTTGGCGATGCGCAACTTGTCGAACGGTGAACCGATCGGAGCGAGCGCGGTCGACAACGTCGTTCGGGGCATGCGGAACGGGTCGGAGACGACCGACCCCTTGCCGTTGCGCCAGACCAGTGCACCCGGATCGAAGGCCTGGAGGTCGAGCGCCTCCATGTCGAGTTGGCGGTGCATTTCGGGGTAGGCGGTGAGCGCCACCTGGAACCCTCGGTCGAGGGTGAATCCGTCGACCCGATCGGAGCGCACTCGGCCGCCGACTCCGTCGCTCGCTTCGAGCACGGTGACCGGGATGCCGGCCTCGTGCAGCGAGGTGGCGCACGTCAGCCCGGCCAGCCCGGCGCCGACGACGATGACCGAGTCGTCGCTCACGTGCTCAGTTGGGCGCGCAACGCGGAGGCGAGGTCGGGGTGAACGAACTCGTAGCCGTCGTTCTGCAGCACGGTCGGCATCACCTTCTGGCCGCTGAACAGGAGGTTGTCGGCGAGTTCGCTGCCGAGCAGCAGCTTGGGTCCGAACTTCGGAATCGGCAGGAACGTGGGGCGCTTCAGCACCGCGCCGAGGGTGTCGGTGAACTCGGCGTTGGTCACCGGGTTCGGCGCGGTGAGGTTGACGGGGCCGACCACGTCGCTGGTCAACAGGTGGACGATGGCCCCGACCTCGTCGTCGATCGAGATCCAGCTCTGCCACTGTTCGCCGTTGCCCATCTTGCCGCCGAGCCCGAACTTGAAGAGGGGGAGTTGCTTCTTGAGGGCGCCGCCGTCGGCCGACAGGACGATGCCGGTACGCAGGTACACGACCCGGGTGCCGTCGATCTGAGCGGGAGCGGCGGCCGCCTCCCACGCTCCGCACAGGTCGGCGAGGAAGCCGCTTCCGCTCGCGCTGGTCTCGTCGAACGTGGCGCTCGGGTCGGAGCCGTAGTAGCCGATCGCCGAACCCGACAGGAGCACCGACGGTGGGTTGGCGGCGCTGTTGATCGCTTCGGCCACCAGTGCGGTGCCGATCGTCCGACTCTCGAGCAGCGTGCGCTTGTAGTCGTCGGTCCATCGCTTGTCGCCGATGCCCGCCCCGGCGAGGTGGACCACGGCATCGATGCCGTCGAACGCCCCGTCGTCGATGCGGTTCTCCTCGACCGACCAGCCGATCTCGTTGTCGGAAGGCTGGCGGCGGACCACGGGCACCACGTCGTGACCGTCGTCGGTCAACCGCTTGCCGAGCGCCGTTCCGACGAGGCCAGATGAACCGGTGATGGCGATGCGCATGAACTCAGAGTACGTGCGTTCGCGGAGGGGTGGGAGACCGTGCTCGAAGTGTGTCGCACACCACGTCCCGGCCGGCTCGCCACCGGGTGGTCAGGCGATCGCTCGGTCGACTCGCCGAGCGAGCTCGCTCAGATCGATTCGGAGATGATCTGGTCGAGCAGGGTCTCGTCGACCGCTCCGGCGACCGTCTCGATGCTGCCGTCGGCCTTGACGATCACCAGCGCCGGTTGGAAGGCGACGTCGAAGTGGGCGAACACCTCGGCGTCGTCGTCTTGGATCTGCGGGAAGGTCAGTCCGTGTTCGTCGATGAACGCCTGGTACGAGCTGTCGGTGCCGGTCCAGGTGACGCCGACGAAGTCGACGGTTCCGGCGAACTTGTTTGCTGCTTCCTCGACCGAGGGAGCTTCACGGTTGCAGATGCTTCAAGTGGGTGCCCAGAACCAGAACGCCGTGGGCGTACCGGCCAGGGTCGTTGCGTCGATCTCGCCGCCACCGACCAGCGGAGCACTGAACTGGAGCGCCGCCGGAACGGCGGCAGGGGCGGTTGCCGTGTCGTCGACCGGGGCGGCGTCTGCGGTGGCGGCGTCTGCGGCGGTGTCGTCCGGAGCATCGGTGGCGGGATCCGCCGTATCGGCCGGGGCGCCGGCTGGCGCATCGGTGCTCGGCGCGGTGGCGGTCGATGTGGCGTCGGTGGTGGCCGGGTCGGCGGAGTCGCCGCCGCCGCACGACGCGGCGACGAGCGCGAGCCCGGCGACGGCAGCTGCGACGCGAGTCGTCGGACGAGCGATCATGGCGGCGACGCTACCTCTGGTCGATCGGGCGGTCGCTCGGGACGCTCCACGTTTCGACGTTGTTCACGGCGCTGCGCGGCGACCGGTTCGGGGCTCGGATCCCGGCTCGGTTCCCGGCAGACCGAGCGTGCTGCGTCGGGAATCGATGGCCGGACCGTGTGCGGTCGCGGCGGGTCGGCCCTCGTCGAACCGGCTCTAGGCTCGTCGGCGCATGAAGACGCGAACGCTGTTGTTGCTCTCGGTCGGAACCGCGCTGGCGATCCTGCTCGCCGGCGGTGTGCTGCTGTTCCAGCTGTCCGGCCAGCAGGACGCGGTCGAGCCGTCGCAGGTCGGCGACGAGGTCGTGGTCGGTGACCTGTCGATCACCGTGCTGTCCGCATCGGAGAGCTCCGACTTCTTCAGTGTCGAGGTCACGCTTGCCGGCGTCGACGACCCGTCGACCGACAGCATCCGGCTGGTGACCGGTGACGGGCGGCTCGAGGCCACGTCGCTGCCGGCCGAGGGGCGCTGCACGACCATCACGGTCGAGGCCCAGACGTGCACGCTCGACTTCGGGCTCGAAGGTGTGGCCTCGACCAACCGCACGCTCATCGTGCGTCGCGGCGACGAACAGGCCAACTGGAACCTCGCGTCCTGAACCGGAGCTGCGAGCCGCGACTGCTCCTGGTGGCGATGCCTGCTCGCTTGCCCGGAGGGGAGCGTGGGCTTGGACTTGGTGGAGTTGACAACCTGGGTTGTCGGGGCCGCAACCCAGGTTGTCAAGCGGGCGAGCGGCGGTCGGCAGCGGTCGGCGATGTGCCTCGGGACCGGGGCCGCTGTCGTGATTCGCCGCCCGCGGACGCACCAGGAGGCGTTGCTTCCCGGTGGCCTTGCGAACGCAGTGCTCACAGCGTCGTGAGGCTGACGAACGTGTGGTGGGTGCGGGAACGGCGGGGGCCGACTGGCTGTGGTGGTGTGCGCTCTGGGCGTCGAGCGGGTCGGCAGGCGGCAGGGCGGTCGGACGAATGGCGAGTCGGGCGATCGGGCTGGGTGATGCAACCAGGTGGTGGCGGTACCGGTTACCGACCGGTCACTTGCGTCGGGCGGGGCGTGACCATGCTGTCGGCCGCTACCGTGATCGATTGTGAGTGATCATTTTGACGTCGTCGTTATCGGTGGTGGCCCGGGTGGATACTCGGCCGCTCTCTACGGAGCTTCGGCAGGGCTCAACGTGGCCCTCGTCGAGAAGGATGCACTGGGTGGCACCTGTCTGAACCGTGGATGCATCCCCGCCAAGGCCTTCCTCGAGACCGCAGCGGTGAAGCGCCACGTCGATCACGCTGCCGATTTCGGCATCGAGAGCGGTGGCGAGGCCTCGGTCAACTTCGCACGCACCCAGGAGCGCAAGCAGGGCATCGTCGCCACGCTGGTCGGCGGTATCGCCTCCATGTGCAAGGGCCGCAAGGTCGAAGTGTTCAACGGCGTCGGCGCCCTCGGTGCCGGACGCACCGTCAACGTCGCCATGAACGACGGTGGCAGCGCCACCATCACCGGTGACGCCGTCATCCTGGCCGCCGGCTCCGTGCCGCGACTGATCCCCAACTTCGAGCGCGGTGGCCCGATCATGACCTCCGACGAGGTGCTCGACCTCAGCGAGGTGCCTTCACGAGTCGCCGTCATCGGCGGCGGCGCCATCGGCTGCGAGTTCGCTTCGACGTTCGCCGACCTCGGTGCTGAAGTGACCATCTTGGAGGGTCTCCCCAAGATCCTGCCGGGCCTCGACAAAGACGTCGCCAAGGTCGTCGAGCGCTCGTTCAAGAAGAAGAAGATCAACATCAAGACCGGCGTGATGGTCAACGGCCACACCCCCAACGACTCGGGCGGCACCACGGTGTCGTTCGGCGACGGTGAGTCGGTCGAGGTCGACGCCGTGGTCGTGTCGGTCGGCCGTCGCCCCTTCTCCGACCAGCTCGGGCTCGAGGGGACGCAGGTCGTGGTCAGCGATCGCGGGTTCGTCGAGGTCGACGAGTACTGCCAGACCGGGGAGCCGGGCGTCTACGCCGTCGGCGACCTCATCAACACCCCGCAGCTCGCGCACGTCGGTTACGCCGAGGCGATCCTGGTCATCAAGCACATCCTCGGCGAGAGCCCGATGCCGGTCATGTACGACCGGGTGCCGTGGGCGATCTACTGCCACCCCGAAGTCGCCTGGGCCGGCCCCGACGAGCAGCAGGCCAAAGACGCCGGTCACGACGTCGTGGTGGCCAAGCACCCGTTCAAGTTCAACAGCCGCGCCATGATCGTCGGTGAGACCGAAGGCCTCGTCAAGATCATCGCCAAGAAGAACGCCGATGGTTCGGCCGGCCAGATCCTCGGCGTGCACATGGTCGGCCCGTGGGTCACCGAGCAGCTCTCCGGCGGCTACCTGGCCGTCAACTGGGAAGCATCCGTCGACGAGGTCGCGGAATTTATCCAACCCCACCCGAGTTTGAGTGAGTTGTTCGGTGAAACCGTGCTCTCCCTCACCGGTCGTAACTTCAACGGCTGAGCCGCTCGCCCAATCGCATCACTCTCGAAGAATCCAAGAAGGAACCAGTCATGGCAGACGTCACCCTCCCGCAGCTCGGCGAAACCGTCACCGAAGGAACCATCACGCAGTGGTTCAAGGCCGTCGGCGACACCGTCGCCGAAGACGAGCCCTTGTTCGAAGTGTCGACCGACAAGGTCGACACCGAAGTGCCCTCGCCCGTCTCGGGCACGGTCACCGAGATCCGCGCCGAAGAGGGTGACACCGTCGAAGTCGGCACCGTGATCGCCGTCGTCGGCGACGCCGATGCCGCTCCCGCGGCGGCGCCCGCCGCCGAGCCGGCCCCGGCTCCTGCTCCCGAGCCGGCTCCCGCTCCCGAGCCCGCACCGGCTCCTGCCGCCGCCCCTGCTCCCGCTCCCGCCCCGGAGCCCGCTCCCGCTCCTGCTCCCGCACCGGCCGCTGAGCCGGCGGCAGCCTCCGGCGACAGCCGTCTGCTCTCACCGGTCGTCCGCCGCCTCGTGAACGAGCACAACCTCGACACCGACGCCATCACCGGCACCGGCCCGGGTGGCCGCATCACGCGTGACGACGTGCTCGACCACATCGACGCGACCGGCGCCAAGGCCGCACCCGCCGCTCCCGCAGCGGCCGCTCCGGCGCCTGCACCCGCTCCGGCCCCGGCTCCCGCCGCGGCTGCACCGGCTCCCGCTCCGGCCCCGTCGGTTGCCCCTGGTGAGCGCGACAGCGCCGTCAAGCTCTCGAAGATCCGCCAGCTCACCGGTGATCACATGATCATGAGCAAGGCGACGAGCCCGCACGCCTTCAGCGTCGTCGAAGTCGACTACGCCAACGTCGACGTGGTCCGCAACGCGAAGAAGGGCGAATGGAAGGCAGCCAACGGCTTCAGCCTCACGTACCTGCCGTTCATCTCCCGGGCGATCATCGATGCGCTCGGTGAGTTCCCGCACCTCAACGCCAGCGTGTCGGGCGACCAGCTCGTCATCCACGACTACATCGATCTCGGCATCGCCGTCGACCTCGACTACGAGGGTCTCCTCGCTCCCGTCATCCGTGACGCCGAGACCAAGCGCCTCGGTGCCATCGCCAGCGAGATCTACGACCTGGCCGATCGCGCTCGCAACCGCAAGCTCGCCCCCGACGAGATCTCGGGTGGCACGTTCACCATCTCGAACAACGGCTCGGCCGGTTCGGTGCTCACGATGCCGATCATCAACCAGCCGCAGGTCGGCATCATCTCGACCGACGCCATCGTGCGCAAGCCGGTGGTCGTCCAGGGCGCCGACGGCGGCGAAGCGATCGCCATCCACCCGGTCGGCAACCTGGCGATGAGCTGGGATCACCGTGCCTTCGACGGCGCCTACGCCGCCGGCTTCCTGAAGCGGGTCAAGGAGCTGCTCGAGACGAAGGACTGGAGCTCCGAACTCTGAGTTCGTTGCTCATGGTCGCTCATGTCTGATCCGTTGCGCGTCCGCTGGCTCGGCACGGTTCCGTATCGCGAGGCGCTGGCGGTTCAAGAATCGTTGTTCGCCCACGGCACGGGGCAGCACTTGCTGCTGCTCGAGCATCCGCATGTGTTCACGTATGGGCGCACGGCCGACCTCGCAACCAACCTGAAGTGTGAGCCTGCCGCGGTCGGCGCCGAGCTGGTGCCGGTCAAGCGCGGTGGCGACATCACGTATCACGGTCCCGGTCAGTTGGTCGGTTACCCGATCCTCAACGTCGAGAACTCGATGGGCGCGTCCGACCACGTGTGCGGCGTCGAAGGGCTCATCATCGATGCGCTCGCCGAGCTCGGGCTGCCCCACGCCGGGCGACTGGCGGGCTATGCAGGCGTGTGGCTCGATGCGGGCACTCCGGCCGAGCGCAAGATCTGTGCGATCGGAGTTCGGCTCCGTCGCGGTCGCACCATGCACGGGTTCGGTCTCAACGTCACGACCGACCTCAACTACATGCGTGAGCACATCGTGCCGTGCGGCATCGGCGACAAGCCGGTCACCTCGCTCGCCGAAGAAGGCATCGCCGTGTCGGTTCGCGACGTCGCCGACGTGATCTCACGTCTCGCTGCCGAGCGCTGGGGTGGGGGAGCGGTCGAGCGTCAAGACGTCGCGTGGGCCCACGCTGCCGACGGGCGCGACCTGTCGGCGTTCTCCCGCGGCGAAGGCCCGGGCGAACAGGTCAAGCTGGTGTCGTCTCGGGCCACGGCACGCATGGAAGCCGCAGGCGTGACCGACGGATTGTCGATCGAGACGCGCAAGCCCGACTGGCTGCGACCCAAGGTCGAACTCGGCCCGGAGGTCATGGACCTCAAGAAGACGATCCGCTCGCTCGACCTCGTCACGGTGTGCGAAGACGCCGGCTGCCCGAACCTGTCCGACTGCTGGTCGGATGGCACGGCGACGTTCATGGTGCTCGGCGAGCGCTGCACGCGGGCGTGCGGGTTCTGTCTCGTCGACACGAGCAAGCCGTTGGCGCCCGCTGCCGACGAACCGCAGCGAGTCGCCGAGGCGATCGACCGGATGGCCCTCGACCACGCGGTGCTCACCATGGTGGCCCGCGACGATCTCGCCGATGGCGGCATGGCGCACGTCGCTGCGTGTGTCGAAGCGATCCGTCTGCGTCGACCGCAAGCGCGCATCGAGACGCTGATCTCCGATGCCAAGGGCGACGACTCCTCGCTCGACCTGCTGTTCGCATCACGTCCCGACGTGATGAACCACAACGTCGAGACCGTTGCGCGCCTGCAGCGTGCGGTTCGCCCGTCGGCAGGCTACGCCCGCTCCCTCGGCGTGCTGGCACGGGCCAAGGCCGCCGGCCTCACGACCAAGACCGGCTTCATGGCCGGGCTGGGTGAGACCGACGACGAGATCGTCGGGCTGCTCGCCGATCTCGCCGACCTCGGTGTCGACATCGTCACGATCGGTCAGTACCTTCGGCCCACGTCGCATCACCTGCCGATCGCTCGCTACGCCGAACCGGCAGAGTTCGAACGCTGGAAGCAGATCGGCGAAGCGTTCGGCATCGGTCACGTCGAGGCCAGCCCGCTCACACGGTCGAGCTACCACGCGAAGTCGTCGGCCGACGCCGTCGTCGAACCCGTCCCGGTCTCGCTCTCCCGCTAGCCCGCTTGTTTCCCTCGGACCGGGACGAAAGGAAACAAGCGCTTGTTTCCTTCGGACCGGGACGAAAAGAAACAAGGGCGAGGTCAGGTGGGCGGTGGCTCGTGGATCGTCCTACTGTCGCTGGTGGGCACGACGCTGCCTGACGTGCCGATCGGTGACGTCACGCCAACACCGAATGAGGAGAACCGAATGGATTCGTTGCTCGGGTGGCCACGGCCGCACTGCCTCTGCATCGGTGACGGAGCCTGCCGATGCTGCTCGTGATGACCTCCCTCGCTCCGCTCGGCGCGCCCCGAGGTGCTGATCCGGTCGACGAGTTGGCCGAGTCGGCGAACTCGATCGTCGACACGGTGGCCGATGCACTGCCGCGCATCGGCGTGGCGATCGTCGTGGTCATCGTCGGTTACGGCCTGTCGAGATTGCTGCGAGCCGTTCTCCGGCGTGTGTTCGCGAGCCGCCAGACCGAGAGCTTCGCCCGGGTGATGAGCAAGGTCGGCGGCTACCTGTTCCTCTTCCTCTGCGTGCTCGCTGCGCTCGTGGTGGCCTTCCCGTCGGTCAAACCGGTCGACCTGCTCGCTGGCCTCGGGTTCTTCTCGGTGGCGGTCGGCTTCGCGTTCCAAGACATCCTCGAGAACACGCTGTCGGGGGTGCTGCTCCTGTTCCGTCAACCGTTCGAGGCGGGCGATCAGATCGAAGTACTCGACGAGACGGGGACCGTCGAAGCGATCACGATTCGCGAGACACGTATCACGTCGTTTGCGGGTGAGCTGATCGTGATCCCGAATCGCGACGTCTACAAGAACGTCATCAGAGTGCAGACGCACTTCGACGACCGGCGGGTCGACTTCACGGTCGGTGTCGCCTACGAGAACGACGCCCGAGAGGCGTCCGACGTGATCGTCACTGCGCTCGAATCCGTCGAGGGAGTGTCATCGACTCGCAGCCCCGAAGCGCTCGTGACCGAGCTCGGTGTGTCGACCGTGAACATCTCCGCTCGCTTCTGGTGCGGGCCCCGTCAGCACGACGTGATGATCGTGCGTGACGAAGCGATCAAGACGGTGAAGGAGGCGCTCGACGTCGCGGGCATCGAGATGCCAGCCGACATCGTCGCCCTCCAAGCGACGCCGAGTCTCAGAGCAGCGCTCCAAGGCGACGGCGACGTCACCCCCGGCGGCGGGCTCAAGTAGCGCGCCGCCGCTTGTTTCCTCTGGACCCGGTCCGAGGGAAACAACGGGCGTCGTCAGGTGCGCGGAAGCAGCGGCGGGGGTTTGCGGATGGTCTCGCCGTCGTCGAGTGGGCAGCGGCGGCACGTTCCCGACGCCGTCGGGGTTGAGCCCGGCATTGAAGACGTCGTGGTGATGGAAGGTGAAGTTCGGGTCGTGCGCCGTGAGGATCGACTGACAGTACCCAAGGCAGCAGCGTGCTCGCTGTTCGGCGGGCTGTGCCGACCCGAGGTCGTCTGTCAGTCGAGCGGTTTGCGGCAGATGATCTCGACGGGGGCGATGGTTCCAGCGGTGATCGCCTCGACCATGTTCGCGATCTTCAGCGGCGCGTCCGGGCCGAGAATGAGGTGCAGACCGAGCGGCGGCGGGCCGCCGCTTTCCGCGGTCTTCTTCCGCATCGACGCGAAGAAGTCGATCGCGAACTCACCGCGATCGAGGACGTGCTCCACCTCGAAGCCGGCGGCTTCGAGCGCGCCCCGATAGGTGGGCAACTCGTCGACGAAGCTCATCGACTCGTCGGTCGCCCACGGGACGGGGAAGGTCAGCGGGCCGTTGGACGTTCGCATGATGTCGTACAACCCGAAGCGACCACCGGGACGGAGGATGCGGAAGACCTCGTCACACAACCGCTGCTTGTCCTCGATGTTCATGCCGACGTGGAGCTGAACGGCGCCGTCGAAGCTGTCGGCGTCGAATGGCATCTCGAGCGCGCTTCCGACCTCGAACCGGACGCGGTTGCTCAGTCCAGTCCACTCGGTGAGCTCGCGAGCGACTGCGACATAGTTCGGGGCGAGATCGACGCCGGTGACGCTGCAGCCGAATGTCGATGCGAGGAAGCGTGCGGTTCCTCCGATGCCGCTGCCGATGTCGACGAGTGTCATGTCGGCGTCGACGCCGAGCCGGTTGCACAGATCGGTCGTCGCAGCTCGGCCACCGACGTGGAACTCGTCGACGGGCCCGAGGACCTCGACGCCGGCGGTGGTCGGAGTGAGCCCCATTGCCTCGAGCCCCGCTTCGATCGACGCGAGGAGTTCGCCGCCGCCGTAGTGCTCCACCAGATCTGCGTCGACTGACATGTTGCCTCCACACCATTCATGCGATTCATACGACCCGGCCGGGCCACTGACCGATCGCTCCGAACTCGACGAAGCAGCAACATCGATTCGTGGGGGACGGGACCGGCCGATTCGTGTCAAACCTAGGTGGTCGTCGACGAGCGCCGTGAACGATGGTCTTCGGTGACGACGGCAACTCGCCGGTCGCTGACCGAATGCTCGCGGTGCCACTCACATGTGGAGAGTGGAAGGTGGCTTCGGTTCAGTCGTGGTGGACGTGGGCGCGCTGGCCGTCACGGTCGAAGACCATGACGAGTTCGGCCGGCTCGTCGATGGCGGCAACGGCGTGCGGCGTCATCGTGGCGAACTCGGCTGCTTCGCCGGTCTCGACGATCAGATCCCGGTCGCCGAGCAGCAGGCGGACGCGCCCCTCGGTGACGACGAACCAGTCGTGGCCAGGGTGAACCTGCTGTTCGGGCGCCTGCTTCGTCGGCTCCAGGCGCATCTTCATCGCGATCGTATTGCCGGTCGGGCGGCTCAGCATCCAGGTGGTTCGGCCGTCGCACGGTTCGCTCGCGACCGGTCGGATCACGACGTCGTCGTCGTTCTTCACGTCGAGGAGAGAGTCGAGGTCGACTTGCAATGCTCGGGCGAGCGGGACCAGGACATCGAGGCTGATCGTTCGTTTGCCGGTCTCGACGCGGCTGATCGTCGACGCGCTCAAGTTGGTCTGGTCGGCGAGCTCGTCGAGCGAGAGCCCGAGCGTGTTGCGCAGGCTGCGCAGTCGGGTTCTGACCACCGTGTCGATGTCGTTCGTGTCGGTCACCGTGCGCTCCGATCGTCGGTCTTGCGAATACTGCAAGACGCTATGCAGTATGGGGAATCGACTCTAGCGTCGTCGTCATGAGTGAACATGTTCCACGCACCGTCGAGCGGCACTGCGACGTCGCCGTCATCGGAGGGTCGGCAGCCGGGCTCGCCGCCGCGCTGCAGCTCGGACGCCAGCGGCGATCGGTCATCGTGATCGATGCCGGCGAGCCGCGCAACGCGCCCGCAGCCCACATGCACGGCTACCTCGGCCACGAAGGCATCGACCCATCCGGCTACACCACGATCGGACGAGAGGAGGTGCGCAGCTACGGCGGCGAAGTGCTCGACGGTCGAGCCGTCGACATCACCCGACTCGACGACGGTCGGTTCCGCGTCGAACTCGTCGGCGGTCATGCCGTGATCGCCCGACGAGTGCTCGCGGCAACCGGGTTGACCGACGTCCTCCCCGACATCGATGGACTCGCCGAGCACTGGGGTGACAGCGTGATCCATTGCCCGTTCTGCCACGGCTACGAGGTCCGTGACCAGCGCATCGTCCAGATCGTCACGCATCCCATGGGTCTTCACACGGCCCCGCTGTTCCGGCAACTCACCGATCAGCTGACGCTCGTGCTCCACGAGGGAGTCGACGCGAGCGTCCCCGAACTCGACACACTGCGAAATGCCGGGGTGGACATCGTCGACGGATCGGTGCGCCGAGTCGTCGCCGGCGCTGACGGGCGGGTCGCCGCGGTCGAGTTCGATGCTGGTGAGCGACTCGTCGCCGATGCGGTCGCGGTCGGGGGCCGGTTCCGCCCGAACATCGGCGCCTTTGAATCACTCGGTCTCGCGTCGGTCGAGCACGTGTCGGGCCTCGGTTCGGCCGTCGAGGTCGGACCGACCGGCGAGACCGATGTGCCGGGGCTGTACGCCGCCGGAAACGTCACCGACCCGAGCCAGCAGGTGCTGCATGCGGCGGCCGAGGGAAGCAGGGTCGGGTCGATGATCAGCTTCAGTCTCGCGAGCGACGACGTCGACGCAGCATTGCGGCCGTCGGCCAACGAGACCGACTGGGATCACCGCTACAGCGGTGACTCGATGTGGAGCGGCAACCCGAACGGCACGCTGGTGCGTGAGATGACCGACATTGCACGGGGCCGTGCGCTCGACGTCGGGGCGGGGGAGGGCGGCGATGCCGTTTGGCTCGCCGAGCAGGGTTGGACGGTGACCGCCAGCGACGTGTCACAACGCGGGCTCGACCAGATCGCGGGAGTCGCCGCCGAGCGCAACCTGCCGATCGACTGCCTCCACGCCGATGCGAACGCCCGCACGCCGTACGACGTCGCCGGCTACGACCTGGTGACCGCGCACTACGCGTCGATTCCACGGACCCGAGACGGGCGCGGCATCGAGAACATGCTCGCCGCAGTCGCTCCCGGTGGGACGCTGCTCGTCGTCGGCCACGACCTCGAACCGATGCGGCACCCGATCGACACCACGCAACGCAGTCGAGGGTTCGACCCCGATGCCTACGTGCGCGTCGACGACGTCGCCGCCGTGGTCGTCGAGTCGTCCGGCTGGGACGTGGAGGTGCACGAGCAGCGCCCCCGTCCGCCGGGACACGCAGCCGCATCCCACCACGTCGACGACATCGTCCTGCGAGCCCGCCGCACCACCTGACCGCGCCGCTTGTTTCTTTTCGACCGGGACCGAGGGAAACAAGCGCTTGTTTCCTTCGGACCGGGACCGGGGGAAACAAGCGGGGGTTCTAGGTTGCGGGAGGGAACCGACGGGGGCGCGGCGGTGTCGGAGTGAGTGAACTTGAACGAATCGACTGACCTGCGAGTGTGCGACGACGAGACGCTCGTCGCGCGCGCCCGAGCGGGCGACACCGAGTCGTTCGGGGAACTGGTTCGCCGCCACGAACGGGCGGCGGTTCGGGTCGCGGCCGTGGTGAGCGGGTCGACGACCGATGCGCTCGACATCGCTCAGGAGGGCTTCGTGAAGGCATACAGAAACGTCGCGAGCCATCGAGCGTCGGGCTCGGTGCGGTCGTGGATGTTGCGGATCGTGGCCAACGAGGCGAAGAACCACGTACGCGGGCGGCTGCGGCGACGCACCCGCGACGACCGCCACGCCAGGGCCGATGGGTTGCGCGTCGCCCCCGGCGCCGACCTGGCCGTCGACGAACGAGCGGAGCACGAAGAACTCGCTGCCGCGCTCGGACGACTCCGAGCGACGGATCGAGAGGTGCTCGGCTGTCGATTCGTTGCCGAACTGTCGGAAGCCGAGACGGCGACCGTGCTGGGCATCGCGCCCGGCACCGTCAAGTCGCGAACGTCGCGGGCGCTCGGTCGTCTGCGCACCCAACTGGAAGAAGCTGGCCATGACTCGTGACGACACCGCGCCGTACGACGGCTCGATGACGCTTCAAGATCGACTCGTCGCCCTGGGCGCTCATCTCGACGTCGAGAGCGGAGCGCACCTCTCGGAGCGAGTGCTCGACCGACTGGACGGCGACGTCGGCGAGACCGACACGGGTGGTCGGACTGCGCCGTGGCTTCGATACGCAGCGGCCACGCTGCCCGTCGTCGCCATCGCAGCGATGGCGGTGCCGTCGTCGCGCGACGTGATCGCCGGGTGGTTCGGGCTCGACGGGGTTCGTATCGAGCGCAGCGTCGTCCCGGTCCCGACCGCGAGCGAACCCGCCGAGGCGCCGTCGGACGCGGTCGAACTGCCGGGTCCGGGCGAGAGCAGCGAGGTGATGGTCGACGGCCAGATCGTGCTGGTGTCGGTGATCGAGGGAGCCCTCGCCGACGACGTGCTGGTGAAGACGCTCGGCCCCGACACCGAGATCATCGAGGTCGACGTCGACGGTGCGCCCGGACTCTGGATCAGCGGTGCACCGCACGAACTCGCCTACCGGTCGCCCGACGGCATCATCGAGTTCGTACGGGTCGCCGGAAACACGCTGGTCTGGCAAGACGGGCAACGGATCGATCGGCTCGAAGGCTTCGACTCGCTGGACGAGGCACTCGCGTACGCAGTCATGTTGGGAACCGACGACTGACCGGCGGTGTCGGACGGGGTGTGAGACGCACTCCATCCATCTTCACGCTGATCGCTCTGGTGGCTGCCGCCGGGTGCACGGCCAACGCCACCGACGACCCGGCTACCGGGGAGGCGGCCCGTCAGGTGCTGGCGACCGGCGACACGCTGCCGCCGATCGAGCAACCGTCATCGGCAGGGCCGGTGGACACCGAGACCAAGACCGCCGTCGGCGACGATGCGGTGCGGGACGGTGCAGCGATGGCGCTGGTCGACACCGACGGCCAACTCGCCGTGGTCGACAGCGGCGGGACGGTGTCGAACGCGTGGATCAAGTGGTCGGCGCTCGTGGCGCCCGACGAGACGACGGCGGTGCTGACCTTGCCGCCCGACACCGTTCGGACGCTGTCGCACACCAAGGTCGCGTGGGCGTCACTCCCGGACGGCGAGCCGATCGGGGATCTCACCATCGACGGGGTCATCACCGAAGCCACGGCGACCTCGCTCGACGGCGAACTCGTCGCACTCAACTCCCTCGCCGACGATCCGGTCGACGGAGCGATCGCCGGCGCCCGAGACGGCACCAATCTGCTCATCGCTTCCCGCACGTCGGGCCTGATGTACAAGACCAGCCTCGACGGAAACTTCATGGCAGAAGCGTTCAGTCAGCGGCTCACGCCGGAGGGGATTCCGGCGCAGGTGTTCCTGCTCGAGTATCTCCCGGCCGACCAGCCCACCTACTACCAAGTACGGGTGCTCTCGACCGAGACCGGCGACATCTCGCCGCCGCTCAACCTGCGCGACAAGTCGGTGACGCTCGACCAGCAGATGCCCGGCTACTCCCGCTCGCACGTCGTTGCCGACGACCACGGGTTGCTGTTCACGCTCTACATCGGCTCGGGTGCTCCCGACGCACCACACCCGTTCGCGTTCGTGCACACCCTCGATTTCGCCGACGGAGTGTGGTGCCTCGATGTCGATGAACAACTCGATCTCACGAACGAGGCGGGCTCCCTCGCCGTCGGTGGCGATCGGCTCTACGTCGCCAGCGCGAACGGCTGGGTCGGGTCGTTCTCGATCCCGTCGATCACCGATCCGACCCGATCACCGGCGATGGACTGGACCGTGCAGGTGGCGTCGGCCGGGTCGAGCGCTCCCGCCATCACCGCCGACGAACGCGGCGCGTTCATCGCCTTCGACGACGGGTCGGACGAACTGATCCACGTTCGCCAAGACGGCACCACCGGCGAACCCATCGATCTGGCCGGAACAGGTACGCAGGCACTGACGATCACCGACACCGGCGATGTTGCGGCGGTCGGGGGCGACTGGACCTCGCTGACCGGTGCCATGTACCGCCCCGACTGGCTCGACGCCATCACCCGCGTGATCGTCGCCACCGACTCGCTGCCGTGACAGGCTTGCCCGGTTTGGCTTGTTTCTTTTCGACCTGGTCCGAGGGAAACAAGCGGATGTTTCTTTTCGACCGGGACCGAGGGAAACAAGCGGAATTCAGGGGGTGACGAGGTCGGCGACGACGGCGAGGTGGTCGCTCGGCCAGAGCGGGTCGTCGGCCGATCGGGAGCCGACGGTCCAGCACCGGATCGGGTTGCCGGTCGGCTTGGGTCGCGGCCACGACACGAGGAGGTAGTCGAGGCGCCGGTTCGGCCACGCCGAGTCGCGGCTGTAGGGGTTGTCGCGGAGCCAGGTGGCCCCGGTCGAGCCGTCGCCGGCCTGCTCCCAGGCGTCGCCGAACGCGATGCCGTCGACACCGGGGCGCAGCCCGGTCGCCATCCGGATCTCGTCGCTGTCGGGGACGGCGTTCATGTCGGCACCGATCACCACGGGGAAGTCGTCGAGCGGCTCACCTCGCCACGTCGCCGCCTGCTCCATGACGAATCGCATCTGCACTTGGCGGGTGGCCGATGCATCGGCCGGGTAGTCGAGGTGGGTCGCGGCGAACGGCCACGGGCCGAACGGGGTGTCGACGCGAGCGGCGACCACGCGGCGATGCCCCGGCTCGCCGTCGACGTTCGGCAGCGGATCGTCGGCGATGCGCGTGAGCGGCCAGCGAGACAGGATCGCATTGCCGAACGACTGACCGTTCCAGAACACCGGGTCGCTGCGCACCATGTGCATGCCCAGCGCTTCGGCCAGTCGAGCGGCATCGTCGGTGGTTTCGTCCGACCACACCTCTTGCAGACACAACACGTCGGGGTCGACCGAGCGGATCTCGTCGACGATCAGCGGCCGGCGCTGCTCCCATGGGCCGAAGTGCCACCACAGATTCCACGTCATCACCCGAAGCGACATCGCTCCATCATGGACGGTCGCGACGGTGGGTGCCGGATTGTGATCGGTTGGCCAGCGGTAGCGATGCGGCTGCGGGATCGGGACGACGTCGGCGCTGGCGCTGGCGTGCGTGGGCGCCGTGGGCGCCGTCGGCCGCGAGACGCCGAGCCGCTACCGTCGAGCGCACCATGAAACTGAAACTGTTCTCGTCGAAAGCCGGCAACCGCAAGCCCAACCTGGAGGGCCTCGAGAACGAGGTGAACGCCTGGCTCGACGCGCATCCCAACGTCACGATCGAGAACACCCACGAGGTGTCGCACCCGAACATGTCGTGGTCGCACCTCACGTTGGCCGTCTGGTACTCCGAGTAGCGCCTGCTCGGAACGCCGCGCCGTTGATGGTCGGTGACGTGTCGGAACGTTGTGACAGGGCATCGGTATGGTCGGCGGCGTGAGCGCGCGTTGGTCGGTCGAACAGGTGGAGTCGGTCGCTCCCAACCCGGCCGCCATCACCAACGCGCAGCCGCTGTCCACGCCCAACCGATGGGCTGGGCTCGGCGCCGACGATCGTGTCGTGTGGGGCTCGTGCAAGGGGAGTGGGGCCGAGCCGTACGACACCGCCGTCGATCACGTGTCGGTCGGTTTCCGGTGCACCTGCCCGAGCCGCAAGACGCCGTGCAAGCACGCGCTCGCGCTGTTGCTGATGTGGGCGCACGGGCAGGTTCCCGATGGTGTGCCCACCGCCAAGGTCGAGGCCTGGATCGGCCGTCGGCTCGCGAAGCAGCAGGCGGCCGATGCCCCCGCCGACGCGCGTGCTCCCGATGGCGAGGCGGCCGGCTCCGAGCCCGATGTCGATTCGACGTCGGGTGCCGACGGAGGTTCGATCGACGACGACGCGCCGCTGCCCGAACCGCCTCCATCCGACGAGGAACGTGACGCCGCTCGCGACGAGCGCATCGCACGCATGATGGCCGGGCTCACCGAACTCGACCGCTGGCTCGACGACCGCATCCGCACCGGCCTCGCCGACCCGGCGCTCGCTCGCTACGCCACCTGGGATCACCTGGCCGCTCGCCTCGTCGACGCACAGGCCGGGAGCCTCGCCAACCGCATCCGCCGGCTCGCCGGGCTGGTCGGAGCGTCGGCCGACTGGCACGACGACGTGCTGGCCGAACTCGGCATCCTGCACCTCCTGTCGCAAGCCGGCCGTCGCATCGGGCAACTCCCGAACTCACTGGCCGACGCCGTGGCCACCACCGTCGGCTGGCAGGTTCGCCAAGCCGACGTGCTCGGCGGCGTTCCCGACACCGACGACTGGGTCGTCGCCGGTCGCAGCGACGTGCGCGAAGACCGCATCGAAGTGCGCCGCCACTGGCTGCGCGGCACCACGAGCGGCCGGTGGGCGTTGCTGCTCTCGTTCGCCGCCTACCAGCAGAGCCTCGACACCTCGCTCGAGGTCGGCACCTCCCTCCGCGCCGACCTGCACCGCTATCCCGGTCCGGCGCTGCGTGCGCTCGTCGGCCTCCGGCACGGCGAACCCGTGGTGGCTCGTCCGCCCACGCAGAGCGTCGCTCAGGCGTGCGACGAGATCGGACGGATGATCGTTGCCGAACCGTGGCTCGAACGGGTGCCCACCACGGTCACGGCGGCGTTGGCCCGATCGGGTGACCGCTGGTTGCTGACCGACCACGAAGCGAGCGTGCCGCTGCTCGATTCGCCCCGTCGCGTGCAGGCCGGTTCCGGGCTGGCCACGCTGCTCGCCGTCACCGGTGGCCGCCCCGCCGAGCTCACGATCGAATGGACGCCCCACGGCGTCACGCCGCTCTCGCTGCACCTGCCCGACCGCACCATCGACATCGGGCCGCGTGCCGACTCGTCGTTCGTGGGAGCCGCCTGATGAACACTCCGGTCGACGACGTGAGCCGAGCCGACGGTGCGATGCCGATGGCCGAGCAGTGGCGCAACCTGGTGACGGCCGCACTGCTGGGCACCGATCGCCGCGACCCGCCCGACGCCGACGGGCCGCTGGCCCAACTGGTGGCCGACACCGCACGCGCCGCACCCTCCGAACGGATGCTGGCCCAGGTCGCGGCGTGTACGGCAGTGCGGCGAGCGGCGATCCTGCCCGGTCCGCCGGTCGCGCTCACCAGCGCTCCCGACACCGACGAGCGACGCGAGTGCGTGCCTGCGGCCACCGAGCGTTGGCATCACATCACGACGTCGTGGGGAGTGCTCGAAGACGAGTGGATGCTGACGCTCATCGCCAACGGCTGGCGGCTCTCGGCCGAACTCGTGCCGGTGGCGTTGCAGCGGCACCGATCCGACCCGGTGCGCCACGCTCGCGTCATGGTCGCGGCCGGGCCTGCCGCCGAGTGGCTGATCGAACAGCTCCCCGATCTCGCCTGCACGAAGCAGGGGTCGGTCGACCCGGAGGCCATCGGCGAGCTCGTCGATCTGCCCATTCCACCCGAGCTGCTCGGCCTGCTCCACGCGCCGGGCGAGCAGGTCGGTGCCACGGTCGGGGCGGGCATCGAACAGGGCGAGTTCTCACACGCCCATCGGGCCGTGTTGGTCAACCTGATCGCGCGTATGAGTCCGGCTGGGTTGCCCGGTCTGATCGACGCGCTCGACAACGTCGACCCACACTCGTCGGGGGCGGGCCTCGCATCGGTGCTCGCCGATCTGGCCCTCACCCGGCACCGCATGCTCGACGAACTGTCGGTCTGACACATCACCTGCTCGCGCCGCCGAACTCTGTGACAGGTGATCGGTAGTGTCGGCCAGCATGAGTGAGACCTCGCCCGATGTGCTGCGCCCGCACGCGGAGCTGCACTACGCCGACGAGCTGGCGGCACTCGACCGACTCGACGACCGCGACCGTCCCCCTGGTTGGAAGCTGTCGCCCTGGGCCGTCGTGCGCTACCTCATCGGCGGCGAGCTCAGCGACGGCACCGTCATCTCGCCCAAGTACGTCGGCAAACAGCGACTCATCGAGATCGCCGTCGCCACGCTGGCCACCGACCGAGCGCTGCTGCTGCTCGGCGTGCCCGGCACGGCGAAGACGTGGGTGAGCGAACACCTGGCGGCGGCGATCAGCGGCGATTCCACACTCCTTGTGCAGGGCACCGCCGGCACCACCGAAGAAACGCTGCGGTATGGCTGGAACTACGCGCGTCTGCTCGCCGAAGGCCCGAGCGAGGCGGCGCTGGTGCCGAGCCCGATCCATCGTGGCATGTCGCGCGGCACCATCGTCCGCGTCGAAGAACTCACCCGTATGCCGCCCGAAGTGCAAGACGCGCTCGTCACGGTCCTGTCCGAGAAGGTGCTCCCGATCCCCGAACTCGACAGCGAACTGTCGGCGGTGCGCGGGTTCAACCTCATCGCCACCGCCAACGACCGTGATCGAGGTGTCAACGACATCTCGAGCGCGCTGCGGCGCCGCTTCAACACCGTGGTCCTGCCGCTCCCGGCCACGGTCGAAGAGGAGATCGCGATCGTGTCGCGCCGGGTCAGCGAACTGGGAGCCACGCTCGCACTGCCCGACGTGCCCGCTGCGGCCGACGAGATCCGGCGCGTCGTCACGATCTTCCGAGAGCTGCGCAACGGGGTGACCGCCGACGAGCGGACGAGCCTCAAGGTGCCCACCGGCACGCTCTCCACGGCCGAGGCGATCTCGGTCGTCACCAACGGGCTGGCGTTGGCCGCGCACTTCGGCGACGGTGAGTTGGCGCCCACCGATGTCGCATCGGGCATCGTCGGAGCCGTGGTCAGCGACCCGATCCACGACACCGTCGCCTGGCGCGAATACCTCGAAGGCGTGGTGAGCGAGCGCCCCGACTGGGCCGACTTCTACGACGCCTGCCGCGAGTTGGATGCCTGAGTCCGAGGCTGCGCCCGAGGCTGCGCCCGAGGCCGTCGCCGCATCCGAGGCGCGGCCGGTGCAGGTCCATCTTCTGGGCATCCGCCATCACGGGCCGGGTTCGGCCCGCTCGGTCGTGGCCGCGCTCGACGCGCTCGATCCCGACATCGTGCTCGTCGAAGCACCGGCCGACGTGCAGCCGGCGCTGCCCTGGATCGGGCAACCCGGGCTCGAACCTCCGGTGGCGCTCCTCGGATACGTCGTCGCCGAGCCGGCGCGCGCGATCTTCGCCCCGTTCGCTCGGTTCAGCCCCGAGTGGCAGGCGGTGGCGTGGGCCAACGAGCGTGAGGTCGAGGTGCGCGCGATCGACCTGCCGCTCGCCATCACGTTCGCCAACCGAGACGACGACGCCGACGAACTCGTCGCCGACGGCGCCCCACCCGATCCGCTGCGCCAACTGGCCGACGCGGCAGGCGACCCCGACCCCGAACGATGGTGGGAAGACGTCATCGAACACCGCGGCGACGGAACGCCCGCGTTCGACGCGGTGGCCGAAGCGATGGCGGCAGCTCGTGACGGCACGGTGCCGTCACGATCGGAGGAGCGTCGCGAGGCGCACATGCGGCGAGCGATGCGCGCGGCCATCAAAGACGGTCACCGCACGATCGCTGTGGTGTGCGGAGCGTGGCACGTGCCGGCGCTCGACCTCGATGCGCATGCAGTCGGCGTCGACGCAGCAACCCTGCGCGGGCTGAAGAAGGTCAAGGTCGCGGCGGCCTGGGTGCCCTGGACGCACCGACGGCTCACGACGTCGTCGGGGTATGGCGCCGGGGTCGACAGCCCTGGTTGGTACCGGCACGTGTTCGATCATCCGGGTCGTGACGGCGTCGCACGGTTCTTCGTCGATGCGGCGCACGCACTCCGTGAACGCGGCCTGAGTGCGTCGCCCGACCACCTCATCGCCGGCACCCGACTCGCCGACACGTTGGCGTCGATGCGCAATCGTCCACGTCCGGGGCTACGCGAAGTGCTCGACGCTGCCGACGCGGTGATGGGCGGCCTCGACGTGATCGACGCCGAGTTGGTGGTGGGTGACGCGCTCGGTGCGGTGCCCGACGGTGCGCCGCAGGTGCCTCTCGCCCGTGATCTCGCCAAGTCGCAGAAGTCGGCGCGTCTCAAACCCGAAGCCGGGACGAAGGTCGTCGAGGTCGATCTGCGCACCCCGGCGGGACTACGCAAGTCGCACCTGCTGCATCGGTTGCTCGCACTCGGGGTGCCGTGGGGCGTTCCCGAAGAGGGGCGCGGTTCGTCGGGCACCTTCCGTGAGACGTGGAGACTCTCGTGGGAACCCGAGCTGTCGGTCCGGCTCGTCGAGCGATCGGGGTACGGCACCACCGTGGAGTCGGCGGCGCAGGCCCGCCTGATCGAGCGGGCCGAAGCGGCGCAGAGCCTCCCCGAGCTGGTCGGCGTGCTCGAACTCGGCCTGTTCGCCGACCTGCCCGACGCCGTCGAGCCGTGCGTGCGGCGGCTCGCCGACCAGGCCGCCACCGACCCCGACGTGGGGCACCTCATGGACGTGCTCGCTCCGCTCTCGTCGGCCATGCGGTACGGCGACGTCCGAGCGACCGATGCGTCCTCGCTGCGCCACGTGTTCGACGGCCTCGTCGTGCGAGTGCTCGCCGCGCTGGTGCCAGCATGCTCGTCGCTCGACGACGACGCGGCAGCACAGATGGTCGAGCGGCTCACCACCGTGCAGACCGCACTCTCGATGCTCGATCATCCCGCCCGCCGGCAGGCGTTCCCGCGCGTACTGGCACAGCTCGCCGAGCGTTCGGGGGAGCGGTCGGAATCTTCGGGGCGAGGGCTGATCGCCGGCCGCGCCACCCGGTTGCTGCACGACGGCGATGTCTGGGATGCCGGACAGGTCGAGCGACGACTCGGCCGGGCGCTGTCGCCGGGCACGCCTCCGCTCGTCGGCGCAGCGTTCGTCGAGGGGTTCCTGGCCGGATCCGGCACGGTGCTCGTCCACGACACCGAACTGCTCGGCGTGGTCGACCGCTGGCTGTCGTCGCTGCGCCCCGAAGCGTTCGAAGCCGTCATGGCACTGCTGCGGCGCACGTTCGGCGGGTTCGAAGCAGCCGAACGTCGCCAGCTGATGGCGCTGCTCATGGGGCGCCCGGTCGAACGGGCCACCGGCTTCGGCGACGACGTCGACCCCGACCGTGCGGCCGCCGTGTTGATCACCGTCCGCCACCTCCTCGGCGTCGCGCAACACGACGATGAGCAATCGACACCGCACCGTGCGAGTGCTGCGTCGGGCGTGGCCGTGGAACGGGTGCCGACATGACCGGCCGGACGCCGCCGACGTTCGCCCCCGTCGAGCGCCACGACCTGCCGCTGCCTCGCGTGTCGGATGCCGAGCGGCGTCGCCGATGGCTGCTCGTGCTCGGCAGCCAGTCCGATCCTGCCGACAGCGAGACCGGCGACGCTCAAGCGGCGGACGACGGTGCCGACGGGAGCGCCGAAGGCCCGGGTGACGGGAGCGCCGATGGTGGCTCGTCGGCGTCGGCACCCGATCGATCCGGGGCACCGGGAGGGCTGACTGGCGACGACCGCCGGATCGACGCCGCCCTCGGTGCGCTCTACGACCGCCAAGACCGCGAGAGCAGCGGCGGCCGCAAGGCGTCGGGGCAGCGCAGCGGTGGTCTCGGCCGATCGAAGCCCGGCGTCGTGCGATGGCTCGGCGACATCCGCCGCTACTTCCCGACCGACGTCGTCAAGGTGCTGCAACGCGACGCCGTCGAACGACTCGACCTCAAGCAGTTGATGCTCGAACCCGAGCTGCTGCAGGCGATCGAACCCGACATCGGCCTCGTGACGCTGCTGGTCGAACTCAACAAGATGCTGCCCGACGAGACCCGGGCCACCGCCCGGCAGGTCATCGCCAAGGTGCTGGCCGACGTCGAGGCCCGTCTGACCGACCAGACCCGCCGCGCGGTGACCGGAGCGCTGGCCCGGTCGGCCAAGACCCGGCGGCCGCGGCCCGGTGACATCGACTGGCCGCACACCATCGCTGCCAACCTCAAGCACTGGCTGCCCGAGCAGCGCACGATCGTGCCCGAGCAGTTGATCGGCCACGGGCGCCGCCAGCAGAGCCTGGCGCGAGACGTCGTCATCGCCGTCGACCAGTCGGGGTCGATGGCCGAGTCGGTGGTCTACGCCTCGCTCTTCGCCGCGGTGCTGGCACAGCTCCCCACCCTGCGCACCCGGTTCATCGCCTTCGACACGGCGATCACCGACCTCACGCCGTTCCTCCACGACCCGGTCGAGGTGCTGTTCGGCGTGCAGTTGGGCGGCGGCACCGACATCGCGTCGGCGGTCACGTACTGCCAACGCCAGATCGAGCGCCCGCGCAAGAGCGTGTTCGTGCTCATCTCCGACCTGTACGAAGGTGGCAACGGCGACCTGATGCGGCAGCGTGTGGGCGAGATGGTGGCCTCCGGTGTCAACGTCATCGTGCTGCTCGCGCTCAGCGACGAAGGCACCCCGGCGCACGATCACGCGCACGCCGAAGCCCTCGTCGCGCTCGGTGCCACGGTCATGGCCACGACCCCCGACGAGTTCCCCGACGTGCTGGCCGCCGCGCTCTATTGAGCCCCGGGTGGGCAGTGCCCCGTGCGGCGGGTTCGGGGGCGGTACCGTTCGATCGTGATGCTGAAATCGATCGTGCTCGCGTCCGTGGCGGCGCTGTCGATGGCTGCGTGCAGCGGCGACGACGAGTCGTCGTCGGAGTCCGCACCGGTCACGGTGACGGAATCGACGCCGTCCACCGACGCCGACGACGAGCCCTTCACCCAGACCACCGGTGAGATGCGCCCGGTCCCGACCGTCCCGCCGTCGACCATCGAAGGGCAGACCGGCGACTCCGGAGACGGCGTGATCGAAGTGGCCCCGACCCTCGTTCCGCCGCCGCCTCCCGAGGTCGACCCCGACGAGCCGGCGACCACGCCGGTGCCGCCCACGACCGAACTGGTCGGCGACCCGCAGCCGTCGCCCGACACGACCCAGCCCCCGCCGCCACCGACGGTGGAGCCGGCCCCCGCTGCCTGCGAGCGACTCGACCCGTTCGGCATCGATCAGATCGTCGCCGACGAAGGCGGATCCGCAGCGACGAGCACCGACGTCGACGAGTCGACCTGTCTCATCGAGTCGGGATCGGTCTCGGCCGAGGTGTTCTTCGTCCCCGTCGACCAGGTGCGCAACGACTGGTACCTGCGCTCGGGCATCGAACCCGTCGGTGAAGTCGGCGAGGAAGCGGTCGGCTTCAGCTCGTACCTCACCCCCGACGGCCGGGTCGACGCGGGGTACACGATCGCCGTCGCCGGGGGCAGAGAGGGTGTGATCGTCGCGGTCACCGGCACCTCCGATGCCCGTCTCGTGGCGATCGACGTGATGATCTTCGCCAACCAGGCTGCGTAGGTCGGAGGCCCGCGCACTAGCCTGGCGTGCGATATGGGTCAGCTGGTCGCCGTTACCGAGAAGCCGAGCGCAACACCTGGTGTGGTGCGCTACGAAGTCAACCGCACGCTGTCGGGCCAAGGGCACGAACGGTTCCGTTCGGTCCTCGACGCGTACGGCGCGTCGCCGTCCGACGAGTTGGCTCGCCAACTGTTCGCCACCGGCCGTGTCGCCGGGGTGCACGTCTACTCGAACATCATCACGGTCGACCTCGAGAAGGGCTACGACTCCGACGGTCTGTCCGACATCGTTCGTGACCTCTACCAGTACTGGAAGCCCGGCGTCACGCCGCCGTCGTTCGAAGACCTCCAGCCCGACGAGCCCGAGGCCGGTGGCGACGACGCCGCCGCAGCCGGTGGCGACGCCGCGCTGACCGAAGCGGCGAAGAAGGTGCCGATGCACCTGCTGGTCCGTGCTCGCGAAGCTCGCGAGCGCTGGAACAACAAGTAAGCCTCGAAGTACCAAATCTGCGCACGGTTGGGCGCGTCGTCGAGAGGCCGATCTAGCCTGCGCCTTTGCTGATGGCAACGACGCTGACTCTTCACGAAGCCGCCGAAGAACTCGGCGTCCACTACATGACCGCGTACCGGTACGTGCGGCTCGGACTCCTCGATGCCGAGAAGGTCGGTGGCACCTGGCAGGTCGGTTCCGATGCGGTCGAGCGCTTTCGAGACGGTGAGCAGAACGGCCCCGTCGAACGTGGTACTCCGGCGCCCTGGGCGGAGCGTTTCGAGGCCCGTCTGGTCGCCGCCGACGGTGCCGGAGCGTGGGGCGTCGTCGAAGCGGCGCTCGCTGCCGGTGCCGATCTCGACGGGCTGTATCTCGACGTCGTCGCACCGGCGATGGTGTCGATCGGCGAACGTTGGGAGACCGGCGAACTCGATGTGGCGGTCGAGCATGCGGCGAGCGGGATCGTCACGCGGATCATGGGTCGCCTGGGGCACCGTTTCTCCCGCCGAGGCCGGTCACGCGGCACGGTGGTGCTCGGTGCGCCGGCCGACGAGACCCATGCCCTTCCTGTCGCGATCCTGGGCGACCTGCTCCGACTGCGGGGGTGGAACGTGCTCGACCTCGGGGCCAACACGCCGTCGGCGTCGTTCGTCTACGCCGCCAAGGCCGCCGATGTCGTGGCCGTCGGCATCTCCGTCACCAACAGCGAGTCGTTGGACTCGGCTGCCGCAGCGTGCGCGGCCATGAAGGAGGCCGATCCGGCCACCAAGATCATCGTCGGCGGTCGCGTCGTGCGAGACGGCGAGCATGCGATGTCGCTGGGGGCCGACGGCTGGGCGGCGAACGGAGCCGATCTGCACGCGCTGCTCATGTCGTGGGCGCGGCTGACGCGCTAGCCGCTCGACCGTCACCGACGCTCATTCGCCGCTCACTCGACGTCGCCGCCGGACGCATCGCGGGCGTCACCGCTGGACACGGCACGATCGTCGCCGGCCCCTTGCGTATCGAACAGGTGTTCGATACGGTTTCGAAGGATGGAACTGGCAGCACGTGATGATATTCCTTCCGACCACGACGCGTTGAGCGACGTGCTCGCGCAGCTCGGAGAACGTGTCGCCCCGGTCACGTTCGCTCGTGAGCGGACGCTGCCGATCGCCGAGCCGCTCAGCGGCCTGTTTCCCGAGCAGGCACTGGTCCGCGGGCGGGTGCTGTCGTGCTGCGGCACGGCGGCATCGTCGATGGCGTTCTCGGTGGCGAGCGAGGCGCTGGCGCAGGGCGCGTGGATGGCAGTGGTCGACGTCGACACGTTCGGAGCCGACGCGGCCGCCGAGCTCGGGGTGCCACTCGAACGCATCGTCCGGATCGAGAGCAACCCGCGGCTGTCCTCCGACGCGTCGGCCGAGGCTGCTTCCGATCGCCTGGCAGCCGAATGGATCGACGTGATGGGTGCTGCCGTCGACGGCTTCGACATCGTCGTCACCCGGGTCCCGGCGTCGTTGCGCACCGATCGCCGCCCGGCGGCGGTCCGCAAGCTCGGTTCCCGTGTGCAGCAACGCGGGGCGGTGGTCCTCGTGTTGGGCGATGCCGGTGCCCTGGGGAGCGACATCACGCTGACCACGCAGCGGACCGTCTGGGAGGGCCTCGGGCAAGGGTTCGGCCACCTCCGCTGCCGTCAGATCGAGATCGAAGCGGCGGGTCGTCGCCAGCCTCGAGCGCAGCGCTGCTCGCTGGAGCTGGTCGGAGCCGCCGGCCGCGTCGCACTACGTGCGGGGGTGGCTTCGGGTGAGTCGGCGCTCGCCGTCGTCGCCGGCGACGACCTGGCCGTCGGCCGTGCCGTCGACGCTGTCGAACTCGACCCGCAGGCCGAAGTCCTGGCCGAGATGCGTGCCGGCCTCCACGACGACCACCTCGCTGCCGGATGAGCGCCGACACCGGCGTCGACGATGCCAGCGCACGAGCGCCACGGCCGTCAGGGCCGTCACGATCGTCGGAGCCATCCGAACGTCCGGAGCGATTCATCACCATCTGGTGCCCCGACTGGCCGATCGTCGCTGCCGGCTGCCGGCCCGAGGTGCCCGCAGCGGTCATGCGATCGCATCGGGTCGTGGCCCGGTCGACCGCTGCCGCGAGTGAGGGCGTGGTCATCGGGCAGCGTCGTCGACAGGCGCAACAACGTTGTCCGCTCATCGAGCTGCTCGACGACGACCCGGCTCGTGATGCTCGAGAGTTCGAGTCGGTGGTCCGGGCGGTGGCCGACGTCGCGCCGCGCGTCGACGTGGTCGAACCCGGCTGGCTCACCGTGGCCGCAGTCGGGCCGTCGCGCTACTTCGGAGGCGACCTGGCCACCGCCGAGCACCTGGCCGACATCGTGCGACGCGCGCTCTCGAACCGGGAGGTGGCGGTCGGAGTGGGGGTGGCCGACGGGCGGTTCTCGGCGAGCGTGGCCGCTCGGTTGGCGGTGCGTCGATCGTCGCCCGTGGTGGTCGAACCGGGGGAGTCGGCGACCTTCTGTTCGCCGTTGCCGGTCGGGTGGTTGCAGACGCTCGGCGAAGTCGACGCCGACCTCGCCGACCTGTTCGTCCGGCTCGGCATGCGTCGCCTCGGTGACCTCGCTGCGTTGTCGGCCGCCGACGTGCTCGGGCGCTTCGGGCACGTCGGCGTGCATGCGCATCGCTTGGCGTCGGGAGCCGATCATCGCCCGGCCAACACCACCGATCCGGCGCCCGAACGGCGTCTGTCTCGAGTGCTCGACGATGCGGCGGGTCAGTCCGACGCCGTGGTCTTCGTCGCCAAGCAGTTGGCCGACGAACTCGCCGGTGCGCTCGGCGCCGACGGGCGAGTGTGCACCCGTCTCGTCGTCCTGCTCGAAACCGAACACGGCGAACGTTCCGAACGGTCGTGGTATCGGTCGGCCGGCATGTCGGCATCGGCGATGGTCGAGCGGGTGCGATGGCAACTCGACGGGTGGATCAACCTGCCGCGCGGCAGCGAGAACGAGATCACCGGTGGCGTTGCGCTCATCCGGTTGACCCCCGACGAGGTGCGCGCCGACGAGGGCGTGCAACTCGGGCTGTGGGGTGGGCAGTCGGAAGCCGACCGGCGAGCGGCCCGGGCGATCGCACGGCTGACCACGCTCACGTCCGAGCAGGCGGTCACGGTGCCGGTCTGGCACGGCGGTCGTCTGCCGGCCGATCGGTACCGGTGGGTGCCGGCGACCACGGTCGATCTCGATCAACGTGAACGAGCGGTGTCGCGTGCCGGTACCGGGGCCGGTCCGCACGGCCCGTGGCCGGGTTCGTTGCCGGCTCCGTCACCGGCAACGGTGTACGGCGACGGGCGTCCGGTCGAAGTGCTCGATGCCGACGGTCTCTCGGTGTCGGTCAACGGTAGAGGCATCGTGTCGGCGCCCCCGGCGGTCATGCGAGTGATGCTGGGCAGCGAAGAGGAGGGGTGGCGCCGCGGCAAAGTGCGACGCATCGAGTCGTGGGCCGGGCCGTGGCCGGTCGACCAGCAGTGGTGGGAGCCGGCGAATCATCGTCGGCTCGCGCGGTTCCAGATGGTCACCGAGGCCGACGAGTCGGGAGAGCGTCACGCGGCGCTGGTGGTCGCCGAGCACCGACGCTGGTGGCTCACCGCCGTGTACGACTGACGCGACAGCGAACGCGCAGCGTCAGATGGGTGAGCGCGTCGCTCGAAGGTGACGTCGAGGGGACGTCTGGGGGTCGGGTCGTTCAGGCGAACGTCGCGGCGCGAACCGGCGACAGTTCGAGTGCGTCGGTGACGTCGTTGGCGAGGCGGAAGCCGACACCGCGAACGGTGTGGATCACCTTGGTGCCGGGAGCGGCTTTGTCGAGCTTGCGACGCAGGTTCGACAGGTGCACGTCGACGACGTGCGTGTCGCCCACCCACTTCGGACCCCACACGGCGTCGAGGAGGTCCTCGCGAGTGCACACTTCGGTCGGGCGGCGGCAGAGCTGTTCGAGCAACGAGAACTCGATACGGGTGGTCTGCACCTCTTCGTCGTCGACTCGCACCTCACGGCGGCCGAGATCGATCACGAGCGGTCCGAGGACGATCGTCGAGGCGACCTGAGAATCCACTCGTTGCTGCATCTGGCGCGGTCGGCGGAGAAGCGCGTGGCAGCGTGCGGCGAGTTCGTCGGCGTGGACCGGCATCGACATCGCATCGTCGGCACCCGACTGGATGACCGAGGTGCGGAGGCGATGCTGGCCTTCGTTGGTGATGCAGATCAGGTACTGCTCGGACGACTCGCGCAGTTTCTCGTGCAGTGGTCGTCCGTCGGGGGCGAAGAGAAACGAATCCACCACGACGACATCGGGGGAGAACGACTCCGCGAGGAGGATGGCAGCATCTCCATCGGTCGGTGCGCTGACGCAGAACCCGGAGGCTCTGAGGCCCGCCACGGCCACACGGCGCAGGTCGTGATCGTCGACTGCGACCATGATCCGAGATGAGATGTTGATGTCGTTGTGCATTGGGAGCCCTTCCGGATCCGCCGAACCGGTGTTCAAGGTTGATGTGTTCTGAGGTATGAGCTTGTATCGGCCCCGTTCTGTCTGAACTTGAAGATGAAATGTTGACAAATTACGGAGATGTCATTTCCGGCGGCGCCTGCTACACCTGACGAGGTGATCGACGACGCGCTTCGCTCCCGGATTCGAGACGACGTCGAGGCCCGTGTCGGACTCGACGAACGCGAGGTCACGTCGAGAGCGCGATTCCTTGCGGCGTATGACGATCTCGACGATCCGCTGTCGCAGGAATCCAGCCCGATCCACGTCACCGGATCGGGCATCGTGGTGGGGCCACGCGGAGTGGTCATGCTCAAGCACAAGCGCCTCGGCATCTGGTTGCAACCCGGTGGTCACGTCGATCCCGGCGAGACGCCGTGGGCTGCCGCACTGCGCGAATCGGCAGAAGAAACCGGCCTCGACGTGTCGTTCGCCGGTCCGTTCGATGCCGATGGGGTGCCGGAGTTGATCCACCTCGACGTCCACGCCGGAGGCCGTGGCCACACGCACCTCGACCTGCGCTATCTGATCGACGGTGGAACATCCGACCCTGCGCCGCCGGACGGTGAGAGTCAAGAGATCGGTTGGTTCTCCTGGCACGACGCGATCGAGTTGGCCGACCCCGGCGTCGAGACCATCCTGCGCCACCTCGCCCCCTCGGGATGATTTCTGGCCTGGCCAAAAATCACCCTCAGACCGACCGAGAAGGTGATTTCTGGCCTGGCCGAAAATCACCTTCACGTCACCCAGGGTGGTGGCCGGCGGCGACAGGGTGATATCTGGCCTGGCCGAAAATCGTCGTGACGGTCTCAGGCGTGGCGGCGGGTGTTGGCGGTGACCACGACGTAGACGCCGGCGATCACGAGGAGACCGCCGACGAACTCGGTCAGACCGAGCACCTCGTCACGGATCAGCCAGGCGAACACCACGCCGAACACCGGAATCAGATAGGCGCTCGCCGCTGCCTGCGTCGGTGAGGCACGCTGCGTGACGAACGCCATCAACGCGAACGTGACGGCGTTGGCCGGAATCCCGGCGTACAGCACCGGGAGTAGCAGCTTCCACGACCAGGTCGTGTCGGCAGTGCCCTCGGTGACGAGGGCGAGAGGGATCAGGATCGCCGCCGACATGTACAACTGGACGCCGACGATCATGATCGGGCTGATCCCGCCGAAGTCCTTCCACCGCATGAACACGGTGCCGAAGGCCCAGGCCACCGCCGACAGCACGAGCATCCCGATACCGGTGGCCGCCGCGTCGCCCGACAGCGACGGCGATGCCAAGACGGCCGTGCCGGCGAAGCCGACGATCAGTCCGACCGCTCCGAGCCGGTTCACTCTGGCTCCGAGGAGCGCGAACGAGAGCAGTGCGGTGAACAGCGGCATCGTGCTCGACACCAGCGACGCCACGCCGGCCGGTACCCGCTCGATGCCCAAGACCAGCAGGGCGCTCGACACGGTGGTGATGCTGAACGACACGACGAAGATGCGGCCGTAGTCGCCGAGCTTCGTCGGGAGTCGCTGACCGCGAGCCAACGCGAAGGTCAGCAGCGCCGTGCCACCCGCCACGGTGCGCATGCCCGCCAACAGCAGTGGTGTGGTGCGTTCGAGGGCGAACTTGATGACGGTGAAGTTGAGACCGATCAACGCCGCGATCAGGCAGACGAGCGCCAACACGACCTTGGGGTGCAGTCTCGCCGCCGACTCGGAACTCATGAACGGCCCATCATGACGCAGCGCGTCACCGATGCGATGCCCCACGAGCGCCCGGTCGGCGTGACGTTCGACCACTGCATGGAGAGTGCCGCCTGAGCACCGTGTGGATGCCGCCGAGAATCCAACTCGATCGAACTTGTGTTCGTAGCACATGTGTTCGATACTGGGGTGGATGGGCTTCAACAACCCCTCCTGGTCATGGAGTGAACTCGAGGCCACGTTGTCCGACACGCCCACCGGGCGCAGTCCGACACCGAAGGCTCCGCGCACCGGACGAGACGGTCGCGCCCCCGGATCGCCGTCGTGGAACGCCGGTGGCGACGGTCCGGCCTGGAGCCGCAAACGCCAGCCGTTCGAAGCACCCGACGATCTGTCTGGCCGCTCCGCTGATCGTGGAGGCGAGTGCCGCGTTCCCTATGCCGAACTGCACTGCCACACCAACTTCTCGTTCCTCGACGGCGCCTCGCACCCGGAAGAGCTCGCGAGCGAAGCGGCCCGTCTCGGCCTCGAGGCGTTGGCGGTCACCGACCACAACGGGTTCTACGGGATCGTCCGGTTCGCCGAAGCGGCCAAGGCCGTCGGGTTGCCGACGGTGTTCGGCACCGAGATCACCCTCACCGCTCGCCCCGACGGGCGACTGCTCGACCGCCGAGTCGCCCGGACCGAAGCCGACACGCAGATGCAGATAGACACCGGCTTGGTGCCCGACTCGCACGCTCCCGACCCGGCCGGCACACACCTCGTGGTCCTCGCCGACGGTCCCGACGGCTACGCCAGGTTGTCGCGGTTGCTCAGTCAGGGCCATCTGGCGGGGGAGAAGGGGGCTCCACAGTTCGCATTCGACGACATCGTCGACGGGTTGGTCACCGACACGCACTGCCACGGCTGGGTGCTCACCGGTTGTCGCAAAGGTGCGGTACCCGCAGCGTTGGTCAACGACGGGCCGGCGGCCGCCGAACGCGAACTGCGTCGACTCGTCGATGCGTTCGGCTCCGACCGAGTGCTCGTCGAACTGTGGGATCACGGAGACCCCGCCGACTCCGAACGCAACGACGGCCTCCACGAGCTCGCCCAGCGAGTCGGCGTCGAGTGCGTGGCGACCAACAACGTCCACTACGCCACTCCCGCACAGCGCAAGCTGGCCACCGCGCTCGCAGCGGTGCGGTCTCGGCGCAGCCTGACCGACGTCGATGCGTGGCTCCCGTCGTCGGCGGGTGCACATCTGCGGTCGGGTGCCGAGCAGGCCGAACGGTTCAAGCGGTTCCCGGGTGCGGTCGAGATCGCGGCCGAGGTCGGACGAGCCGCAGCGTTCGACCTCGCCCTCGTCGCCCCGAAGCTGCCGCCGTTCCCGTGTCCGGAGCAGCCCGACGGGTCGCGTCTGTCGGAGATGGAGTTCTTGCGCGAGGTCGTGGCCCGAGGGGCCGGGCAGCGGTACGGCGATCGGCCGCCACCGCACGAAGACATGTCGTTGCGCGCCCGAGCCTGGAAGACGATCGACCACGAACTCGCGTTGATCGAGCAACTCGACTTCGCCGGCTACTTCCTCATCGTGTGGGACCTCGTCGAGTTCTGCCGCCGATCGAACATCTACTGCCAGGGGAGAGGCAGCGCCGCGAACTCGGCGGTCTGCTACGCCCTCGGGGTCACCGCCGCCGATGCGGTGTCGCTCGGTCTGCTGTTCGAACGGTTCCTGTCACCGGAGCGAGACGGTCCGCCCGACATCGACATCGACATCGAGAGCGACCGCCGTGAGGAGGTCATCCAGTACGTGTACGAGACGTACGGACGCCATCACACGGCACAGGTCGCCAACGTCATCACCTATCGGTCGCGTTCGTCGATCCGTGACATGGCGAAGGCGCTCGGGTACGAACCCGGTCAGCAAGATGCCTGGTCGAAGGAAGTCGACGCCTGGGGCAACGTCGGCGCCACCGCCGACCAACCCGATTGCACGATCCCACTTCCGGTTCTTCAGCTTGCGGCCGAGGTCGAAGACGCGCCGCGTCATCTCGGCATCCACTCCGGCGGCATGGTCATCTGCGATCGGCCGGTCATCGAGGTCTGCCCGGTCGAGTGGGGGCGGATGGAGAAGCGCTCGGTGCTGCAGTGGGACAAAGACGACTGTGCGGCGACCGGCCTGGTGAAGTTCGACCTGCTCGGGCTCGGCATGCTCTCGGCGCTGCACTACGCGGTCGACCTCATTGCCGAACATCGGAAGTATCACGTCGACCTGGCCACGATCCCGCAGGACGACGACGTGTACGCGATGTTGTGCCGCGCCGACACCGTCGGGGTGTTCCAGATCGAGTCGAGAGCGCAGATGGCGACGCTGCCGCGGCTCAAGCCGCGCAAGTTCTACGACCTCGTCGTCGAGGTGGCGCTCATCCGGCCGGGGCCGATCCAGGGCGGGTCGGTGCACCCGTACATCCGTCGCCGCAATGGCCAGGAGGCGGTCACGTATCTGCATCCGCTGCTCGAGAACTCGTTGGCCAAGACCCTGGGCGTGCCGTTGTTCCAAGAGCAGATGATGCAGATGGCGATCGACATCGCCGGGTTCACGCCGGCCGAATCCGACGAGCTGCGCCAAGCGATGGGGTCGAAGCGGTCGGCTCGCCGGATGGAGGCGTTGAAGACCCGTCTCTACGAAGGGATGGAACAGAACGGGATCACCGGCGACATCGCCGACCAGCTCTTCGTGAAGCTGAAGGCGTTCGCCAACTACGGGTTCCCGGAGTCGCACTCGGTGTCGTTCGCCTACCTGGTCTACGCATCGAGTTGGATCAAGCACTACGAGCCGGCGGCGTTCTGCGCGGCGCTGCTCAACGCGCAGCCGATGGGGTTCTGGTCGCCGCACACGCTGGTGCAAGATGCTCGCCGCCACGGTGTGGTGGTGCTCACCCCCGATCTCAATGCGTCGTTGTCGTGGGCGACGCTCGAACCGCACGCCGACTCGCTCGGGTCGACGGCCCGGCCGGTGTCGCACGGATTCGCCACCGCACCGGCGGTCGACCGGTCGCTCGACGAAGGGCTCGCGGTCAGGCTGGGGCTCTCGTCGGTGCGCGGCATCGGCAAAGAACTCGCCGACGAGATCGAAGCCGAACGCGATCGTGGCGGCCCGTACACCAGCACCGAAGACCTGGTGCGACGCGTACCGATGCTCACGCTCGGCCAACTCGAAGCCATGGCGACGGCAGGCGTGTTCGAAGAGTCGCTCGGCCTCGACCGTCGCGAAGCGCTGTGGTCGGTGGGCGCCACCGCGCAGTCGCGGCCCGGACGGCTCGCGGGGATCGTCACCGGTGCCGATGCACCGCGGTTGCCGGGGATGACCCCGGTCGAAGAAGCGATCGCCGATCTGTGGGCGACGGGCGTGTCACCCGAGGGGCATCCGACGATCTTCGTGCGTCGCGAGCTCGAGGAGTTGGGCGTGCTCACCTCGCGGCAGCTGTGGGACGCCGAGCCGACCTCCACGGTCAGAGTCGCTGGCGTGGTCACCCATCGTCAACGGCCGATGACCGCGCAGGGCACCACGTTCCTCAACCTCGAAGACGAGTTCGGTCTCATCAACGTGGTGGTGTCGAAAGGCTGTTGGGCTCGGTTCCGCAAGGTGGCCCGAGGTGCCCCGGCGATGCTGATCCGCGGCAGGCTCGAACGCAGCGAAGGCGTCATCAACATCGTCGCCGATCACCTCGCACCCCTGCCGCTCCCCGGCAAGACCACCAGCCGCGACTTCCGCTGACAACCTGGTTGTTTCCATCCCGGATCGAAATAACCAGGTTGGTCACTGACGGAGCGAGATGACGACGAGGTCGGTCGGATCCTGCCGCTCCGACGGGAGCAGCACCGAGATCTCGCGTCGCGAACCGACGATCTGCACCAGCAACCGTTCGTCGTCGGGCGTCGCCACCACGCCCTTCGCTCGCACGATCTGTCCGCCGAAGTGGCGAGGGAGCTGATCGAGCAGCGCCTCGAGTTCGCCCCGGTCGAGCGGACCGTCGATCGGCATCATGTCGGTCTGGTGCAGGTCGAACAGCGTCGGCCCCGGCACGGCGGCGATGTCGCCCGCCCGGTGCCCGCCGAGCGCGAGGAACCGGCCGAGCGCTTCCGGCTCGCGGCGACCGAGACCACCGTCGACCACCGGCACCCCGGGAGCGAGCTCGCCCAGACGGGCGATCGCCGCGGTCGTCGTCGGACGATCGGCCAGGTCGGTCTTCGTCAACACGATCATGTCGGCCTCCGACACCTGCCGATCGATGTGCTGACGGACCCAGCCGGGCAGACCGGTGTCGACCAACTGATCGACCGCCGCAACGATCACCACGCCGTCGAGCAGGAAGCCCGCCGAGTTGCCCCACGGGATCACGTTCGACGCCTCGGCCACACCGCTGAGCTCGACGATGATGTGCTCGGGCGGCACCGCACGCGCCCGGATCTGATCGAACGCCGCACCGAACCCGTCGATCGACGAACAGCACACACAGCCGTCGGTCAATTCCAACGTGTCGCCGTTGCGCTTCTTCACCAGGCGGGCGTCGATGTTGATCGCCCCGACATCGTTGACGATCACCGCGATCGGCCGATCAGATGCCGCCAACAACTCGTTGATCGCCGACGTCTTGCCGGCTCCCAGGTAGCCGCCGACGAACGTCAACGGCACCCGCCGCCCGTCCCACGGCAAGAACTCCGGCTCGGTATAGGCAGTCATTGCCCGCCAAGACGTGCGTTTGCGAATGGGAGGTGCGAGCAATGACGCCAGGCTGGCTCGCTGGCGCTCGCGGCGCCGGCCGCTGGGCCGAGTCGGTGAGGGTTTCCTGTGTCAGGCCGTGTCTGACACCGTTTGCGGCGGGTTGTCTCAGACGTCATGGGTGGATGATACGGAGCGATGCCGGTGCCGAGTTCGGTCAATCGGTGTCTGACACCGGATGACGGGGTCAACGGATGTCAGGCCGTGTCTGACACCGTTTGCGGCGGTGTGTCTCGGACGTCATGGGGTCGATGATACGGAGCCGTCGCTCCGGGTCAGGCCGCGAGCAGGTATCCGATGACGAAGCACAGGTTGAACGCAGCGAACCAGGCTGATCGCTTCGCTGGCCACCACACGAACACGCGGCGGACGACCGAGTTCGGCGGTGAACCCGTCGGCCGGAACCAGAGCGCAGCGACGGTCGCGATGACGGCGATGGTGAACGCTGCGACGAGTCCCCACGTCAATTCGTCGGCGAGCGAACCGCGCCACACACCGGTGCCGAGCCCCGAGAACACGGCGGCCACCCACGGAAGTGCCGTTCGCAGATCCGGATCGCTGAAGATCTTGCGGAGCAGTTCGCCGAACAGTTCGACGATGATCTGCCCGACGAGTTCGAAGATCAACTCGAAGATCAGTTCGGCAATGAATGCGAACAGTGCGATACCGAGGATCGCGTGCATCAACGGATGGGGGTGGGTTCCATGCTGAGGTGGAGGGGGCCGCCGTCGCCGTCGGGCCAGGGGTTGGCGAGCGCCACCTCTTCGTTCAACTCGACGCCGAGCCCGGGCTCGCGAGACGGGATGACGTAACCCTCCTCCCACTGAATCGGCGTGGTGAGGAGGTCGGCGTGGAAGCCGCCCCACTCACGGATGCCTTCGATGATGAGCAGGTTCGGCAAGGTGGCCGCGAGTTGCACGTTCGCCGCACCGAGGATCGGGCCTGAGTACAGATGCGGAGCGATCTGGCAGCCGTTGGCCTCGGCGATCGCCGCGATCTTCTTGCCCGCCAGGATGCCGCCGCAGCGTCCGAGGTTCGGCTGCCAGATCGACGCGGCCCCGTGGCGAGCCAGCGCGGCGAACTCCGAGATGGTGGTCAGGCGCTCACCGGTCGCGATGGGAATCGTGGTCTGCCGTGCGACCTTCGCCATCTCCTCCGGCTGATCTGGGGCGGTCGGCTCCTCGAACCACAGTGGGCCGTACGGCTCGATCGCCTTGGCCATGCGGATCGCACCCGACGCCGTGAACTGACCGTGCGTGCCGAACAGCAGATCGGCCTTCGTGCCGACCGCGCCCTTGATCGCCGAGATCATCTGCGTCGACAGCGCCAGGTCGTCGAGGCTCGGCTGGTGGCCGTCGAACGCCGTGTACGGCCCCGCCGGGTCGAACTTCAACGCGGTGAACCCGCGCTCGACCTCGTTGACCGCACGAGCAGCAGCGTGCTCGGGGTTCGTGTACACCTCGCGCCAACCCGCGCTCGGGTAGAGGTAGGTGTAGGTGCGGAGACGGTCGTGCACCCGCCCGCCGAGGAGATCGGCGATCGGTTTGCCGACCTCCTTGCCGACGATGTCCCAGCAGGCCATCTCGATACCGCTCATGATGCCGACGAGGGTCGGGTCGGGGCGCAGCGAGTAGCCGCTCGAATAGATCCGCCGCCACATCAGCTCGATCTGGCTCGGATCCTGGTCGAACACCCAGCGAGCGGCCACGTCGTCGACCATCGCCTTGATCGTGTGCGGGCCGAACGTGGCGGCGTAGATCTCGCCGTATCCGACGATGCCGGTGTCGGTCGTGACCTTGACCACGATGAAGTACTTGCCGCCGAACGCGGGCGGCGGGTTCTTGATGACGAACGTCGTGACGTCGGAGATCTTCACCCCGCCACCTTCCCACATCGGACTCGCGATGCAGGAAGGTGACAGGACGGTGTTCGGTGAAGGCGTGCCCGCAGCGGGCGCCTCGGATCAGAGCGCGGGCAGCGTGCGAGGCACCGTGTTGTACGACATGAACTGGAGGAATCTCTCGGTGATCCGCCAGTCGCCACGGTCGGACTCGACCGTGTCGATGTACGTGCCCTTCACGATCAGGAGTTCCTGGCTCGCGCGGAGGACGTGCGTGGCCTCGAGATACGAGGTCATCTGCGCCGAGCGGCCTCGCTGGTCGATCGTGATGTTGATGGTGCCGAGCAGATGCTGCGTGGCCGAGTACGACTGGAAGGCACCGATCACGACGTCGGCCCACTCGTCGCGTCCGTTGGCGACGAGGGCGGGCGCAGCGCGATCGAAACCGGCCGCGATCGTCGCCTCGGCGGTGAAGGCCTGCTCGTACAGCGCTCTGCCGCCGGCGATGTCGCCGGCGCCGATCGCATCAGTGCCCAGCGCGTAGTTGACGCTGAGTTGGCGGATGGCGAGTTCGTCGGCGGCTCGCGCCGGGTTGGAGCTCCGGCCGGCGCTGACCGTTCCGCTCGGAAGCAGCGCAGCCGCGGAACCGGCGACCAGCGCGGCCCCGCCTCCGCCGATGACCGCTCGCCGGGCGACCGACCGACGGCTCGGGTTGTCGGGTGATGATGTCATGGAATCCCCATTTCTCATGATGGTGTGTTGACGTGGTGGTGACACCGACTGTATTGATGCTGGTCGATGCGACCCGAGGCGGACGCCATACCAGCAGGCTCGATCCGAGGTCGACGACGTTGCTCCCGGAGCGACGTCACCGACGTCGTCCGGTCCGGCTCGATCGGCAAAGCAATTCATCGTCGGCGATTTCCGTCGAGCGCTGTCGAGCGGGCAGGCTGTCGAGCGATGACCGACGAACTCTCGACCGATCTTCCAGCTTTCGATCTGCTCGACCTCGAACCCGTCGACGGCGCGACGACCTACCGCATGCCGGCCTCCACTCGTTTGTGCACGCCGTTCGGCTTCCTCTACGGCGGATCGGGCATCGCCGCATCGGCCGAGGCGTCGGAGCGAGCGACCGGCCGCCCGCTCCAGTGGATCACGACACAGTTCCTCGGCTCGCCATCACCCGGCGACGTCATCGATCTCCACGTCAACGTCGCCGTGACCGGCCGGGCATCGAGCCAGACGCAGGTGAGCGGCACGGTCGACGGTGCGCTGATGTTCACGTCGCTGTCCGCTCACAACGTGCGCCCGGCCGGCGACGAGACGGCGTTCTCGACGATGCCCGACGTGCCGGCACCGCTCGACTGCCCTGACTTCGCCGAGCCGTTTCACGTCGACCCGCCGGACTCGTTCTTCTCCACGCTCGAACGCCGCGTGGCCGCCGGCACGATCCGTTTCGACACGCCGCTCGGCGACGGCGACGTGCAACCCGGTCTCATCGCGATGTGGTGCCGACTGGTCGACTCCGACATCGGTAGCGCGGCCACGCAGGCGTACGTCGCCGACCTCGGGCCGTTGGCCGTGTGCGCTCGCCTCGGCCGACCGCTCGGTGGCACCAGCCTCGACAACACGCTGCGCATCGTCGACCCCACGCCCACGGACTGGGTGCTGCTCGAACTCGACGCCGACGGACTGCATCGGTCGGTCGGCCACAGCACGGTGAAGATCTGGTCGCAAGACGGACGGCCGCTCGGCATCGCACAGCAGTCGGCGATCCTGCGCACGAGCCACCACCAACCGCCTGCCAACGCCTGACCGCGGCGTCAGCTGCTCAGATGCCGGTGTCGAGCGGCGTGGTGGGCGGCCCGTCGACGGCGAGGGCACGGACGAGTCGACCGAGTCGCCCGGGGGCGAAACGCGTGCCGGTCGACGCGGCTTCGTCGATCTGCTCGGGAGTCCACCAGCGCAGTTCGTGGAGGCGCTCGTCGCGTAGTTGCTCCCAGCTCAGCGCTGGTCTCGGTTCGAAACGGTCGGTCACGGGCACGAGGTAGTAGCGATCGCGCTGACCGTCCCACTGCCCGTCGATGAACGGGATGATGTGCTCGCGATCCCAGATGTGCGGGCCGAGCGTGACGTCGTGCAGCCCCACCTCCTCGACGAGTTCGCGGTGCAGCGCGGTGATGTGATCTTCACCCGGGTCGAGCCCGCCACCGGGCACCGCCCAGACCGTGCCGGTCGGGAACTCGAAGCGGCACAGGAGCACCGACGCATCGGGAGTGAACAGGACGGCCCTGACGGCCTGCCGGATTCGGAGCTCGGTCACGTCGGTGACGGTAGCGGGCGGCGCGTTCGAGTCGACAGGTGCGCTGCGCCCGCCGTGGTCGGAATCGGCGAGGTTCCGGAGGTAGTGCTCAGAAGTCGACGGTGGCGATCTGATCGCTGTTGTACACGGGGGCGACGGCGTCGACGCGGTACTTCTTCACGTCGGCTCCGGTGATGCCCATCTCGCCGAGCTTGGCGCGCATGTTGGTGTAGTTGGGGTGGAGAAAGTGCGCGGCCAGGTCGGGCGGGGTCTCCCACAGTTCGTAGACGGCGATCACGTCGTCACGACACGGATCGGCACCGAACACGTAGGCGAGGCAGCCCGGCTCCTTGTCACGGGTGGCCTGCTGCAGCGTGGCGGTGGCTTCGAGGCACGCGGCGCGCTTCTCGGCGGGAATGAAGATGTTTCCTGCGACAACGATCATGTGCCCGAGTGTCGCGGAAACGGTGATCGGCCGACGAGCCGGGTTCGATCGGAGCGTCGGCCGGTCGGCCGCCGGTCGGCGGCTGCTCGACCGTTCAGTCGCTCGGCGTGTCGCGCAAGCCGTCGTTGAACGCCTGGTACATGCCGTAGACCGCTTTGCACTGCTCGCAGACCGGGAGTTGCTTCGGGTCGCGCGACGGCACCCAGACGAATCCGCACAGCGCTTCGATCGGCGTGCCCATGATGCGCGCTTCGAGGACCTTGGCCGCAGCGTTCTCGCCCGGATCGGTCTTGACGATGTGGGCCGACGTGGGCTCTTCGGTTTCGGTGACTTCGTCGGTCACGGGATCGTGATCGATCACCGGCATCGTTTCGAGATCGGTCATTGGTCCAGTGTGCCATCCGAGAGCGGGGGAGCGCACGGTGTTCGCGGAACCGTTCGCTCCCGTGGTTCACGCCCCGGCGCGAGTCGCTCGGAGCAGGAGGAACCAGGGGCGGTGTCGGTCGTCGACGCGGGCGGGGTCGGCGGCGGCTTCGGCGGCCGTGGCACCGAACTCGACGAGGCGGTCGATCGAGAACCCGGCGTCGATGACTGCATTGACGTAGGTCGCCACCGTTCGGTGCTGCTTGACGACGCCGTCGACGAACCAACTGGTGACCCGCTCGCCCTCGACGAGGTAGTTGTCGAGCGGCCAGATCCGATCGCCGCGCTCGCTCGTGTCGAACTGCTGCGTCGTCGGGGCGCTGTAGATCGGATGCTCGACCGAGAAGACGAGCGACCCGCCGGGTGCGACGGCGCCGGCGATGGTGCCCAGCAGGCGGCCGAGGTCGCGCACGTAGTGCAGTGCGAGCGAGCTGAACACGACGTCGCACGAGGTCACGTCGAGCTCGAGTTCGTCGAGGTCGACGCGCTGGTACTCGACGGTGGCGGGAGAATCGGCGACGGCACGTTCGAGCATCTTGGCCGAGACGTCGAAGCCGAGCACCGACGCCGCGTGCTGTGCTGCGGCCCACCTGCTGAACCAACCGAACCCGCAGCCGAGGTCGACCACACGTCGACCCCCGACGTCGCCGACCATGTCGCGCAACTCGGGCCACTCGGCAGCGCCATCGAGGCCGCGTACCTGCCGGTCGAGCGTGACGTATCCGGCCAGGAACTCGGGATCGTCGTAGATGTTCTGTGCTCCCATGACCCTCTCACCGAAAGCTACCCGACGCCTTCGGCGGACAGTTCCGATCGGGAACCACACGTGGACGAGCCAGGAGTCGAGCGACGACGAGCGGATGGCAGCGGCGGCGCGACGCAAAGTTGGTTACATCGCTCCGGGAGCGATGTAACCAACTTTGTATCGCTCGAAGGTCATGTGATGTCGTCGGCGTGTCGCGTTGTGGGCGGGTTCGGTGTCTGGATGATGATGGCAATCGTGTCCGAACGTCGAAGGCCCGACAGCAGCGAGGCGCTGCTCGTCCGGTCATATCCCGCACTCCGGCGCTACGCGGCCGTGGCCGCTCCGCCGGAGGTGGCCCCGGACGACTTGCTCCACGACGCGATCGTCGCGGTGCTTCGCTCGGGCGGCTTCGACGGCATCGAGTATCCCGCGGCGTACGTCAAGCGAGCCATGGTGAACCTCGCATCGAACGAGCGGCGCCGGCTCGGTCGGCGCCGCAGCGCGATCCGGGCGTTGTCGGCTGACGTATCGGGGCACGACGACGATTCGTATCCCTCGGACCTCGCTCACCTCGCGGAACTGTCGGCGAAGGAGCGCGTGGTGCTCTTCGCTCACTACGTCGATGGAGACTCGTTCGAGACCATCGCTCAGGATCTGGATCTGCGCCCCTCGTCGGTGCGTCAGATCGCCACTCGCGCCCGACGGGCGCTGCGTCGATTGAACGGAGACGACTGATGGACGACACGACTGGCAAATCGGCCGACCACCGTGACGACCGCATCGTGGACGAACTCGACCGGTTGTCGCGACGCGGTTCACCCGCCGATGCCGAAGGTGCGGTAGCCAAGGCGTTCGACGCAGCGGCGTCGAGCGAGATGGCAGCGCCGTCGCGTCCCGGGCGAACCCTCGTCAGCGTGGCTGCAGCGAGCCTCGTCGTGATCGCGCTCGGCGCGTCGGCCTACGTCGTCGCGAATCGGCAGCCCGACGACACGGAGCCGTTGCCCGCCGCGACCGTGCCGGACACCGCCGACAGTGCCGTGCCATCGACGACGGTCGCGTCCACTCCTGACTCGACCACCTCGACCGCCATTGCGACGACGACGATTCCGATCCCGACGTCGTTCCCTGCTCCGGCCCTCGGTGACCTGGGACTGCTCGACAGCACGCATCTCGTCGTGCCCTCGGTCGTGCCCGACGGATGGACCATCACCCCGTCGTTGATCGGCGACGGCAGCCAACGATGGACGTTCGAGAATCCGGCACGCAAGGCATCCGGCTCGGTGAGGGCATACAGCGCCCCTGACGTCGTGGCCGACGCCGCCGACCGCCCGAGCGGTGAACCGGTCCGTTGGAGTGTCGAGATGAGCCAAGAAATGTTCCGCGTCTATACGGCACGGGCAGATACCAACGACCAAGTCGCCGTCACCGTCATCGGGTCCGACCCGGCGCTGTTCGACGACTTCCTGCTCGACTTCGACGAGTTCCTGCTCGGGCTCACGGTCGGCGACCGGGCACAACATCCGGCCGGAGCGTTCGATGCACAGGTAGATGGCACGGTCGCGGCAGCCGGCGACTCCGATGATGTGTCGCTCCGAGCGGCAGCGGTAGGAGATCACCTGTGCTGGTCGATGTCGCCAACGGTCTTCTCCACTCGCGGTTGTGCTCGAGATCCGTTCGATGATGTCTCGGCCGACGGCCCCGAGTTGGACACGGGCATCGCCGTGCTCTCGCAGGGCGGCCTCGGCATCCCGCAGAACTCCACCGATCCAGATGCGGCAATCGTCACCACGATCGTGCGCCTCGCCGGTGTGACCCTGCCGAGCATCGACAACGTCGCCATCACGCTCGCGACGGGTGAGACGGTGACGGTTCCGACTGGCGAGGTGAACGACGAACTCGGCCTCCGCTTCTTCGTCTACGTCACCGTGGTCGACGGCTCCGCCGACGTCGTCGAACACATCACGTCGATCACCGCCGCTGAGTCGACGTGACCCTCCATCGGAGCTTGGGTCCGCAGGAGAGATGACGGACGAGTGCCGCCGGGTGGGCGTCGCTCCACCGTGGCGAGCCGGTGCCTTCGAGCAGATACACACACCGCCGGTCTGGAGCATGGGTCTCGGACACCATGCCTGAGCAGATCGCTCGCTCGCGAGGAGGTCGCAGCCCCCTCAACTCTGTGACACCCCTTCGTCATGATGGGGGTATGAGTTCAGCGGTGATCGGCAAGCGGGTGGCCAACGTGGCTGCGGTGCTCGCCGACGCTCATGCCGAGCGCGAGCAGGTGGCTACGGCGTTGGTCGATGTGCGCTCCATCCGGGCATGGGCCGATGCGCACGAGGCGCGTCTGGTCGCCCAACTGTCACGGGTCGATTCGTTTCCCGAGGCGACCATTGCCGACACCAATCGATGTTCGGTCGGTGCTGCCACCAAGACCAAAGAGCGATCCGACACCTTGGCCGCCACACCCACGCTTGCCGACTCGCTCGCCGAGGGTGCGATCACCGCCGGCCATGTCGATGCGGTCACGCGTGGGTCGAAGCGGCTCGACGACGACGAGCAGCGCGCCGAGTTCTTGGACCGTGCTGATCAGCTCGCGGGTGTTGCCGAGCACGGCACGATCGAGCAGTTCGGCAAGCGGCTCGACCTGGAGATCAAGAAGCTGCAGTCCGACGACGGCGAAGAACGGCTCACCCGCCAGAAGAAGAACACTCGACTGTCGACGTGGGTCGACCTCGACGGCATGTGGAACATCCGCGGCCGATTCGACCCGGTCACCGGACTCCGTCTCGCCAACAAAATCGATGCCGCAACCCAAGCCCTCTTCGCCAAACAAACACCCGAGTACTGCCCGACCGATGGCGTCGAGAAGAACAAGTTCCTCGCCGCGCACGCCCTCGCCCACCTCATCGAGAGAGGAGGCGGGGCCGCAGCAACGGGCCGCCCCGAGTTCGTCGCGGTCATCGACGCCGACGCGCCACCAGCTCCGTCTTCCTCATCGTCGGCGTCCGGGCCTGCGGTCGAGTTCAACATCCCCGTCGAACTCCCCGCACGAATCCTCGCCGACCTCGCCGCCACCGCCGACGTCGTCGGAGTCGTCGTCCGCAACGGAGTCGTACTCCATGCCCCCGGCAACCTGAACCTCGGACGCTCCACCCGCCTCGCCAACCGGGCACAACGACGAGCCCTCCGAGCCCTCTACGCAACCTGCGCGGTCCACGGCTGCACCACCAACTACGACCGCTGCAAGCTCCACCACGTCGTGTGGTGGCGCAACGGGGGCCGCACCGATCTCGACAATCTGCTCCCGGTGTGCTCGAAGCATCACGCCAAGATCCACAACAGCGATTGGGTGGTGGAACTCGGGCCGAATCGGGAGCTCACGCTCACGTTGCCCGACGGTCAGATCATGAACACCGGGCCACCCAGACGCAACGCCGCCTGAGGCGGCGGACACCCCTTCCACACCCGGTCGGTAGCACTCAGAGGTGTGAATCAACGATGAACTCGGGAGCTGACCTGTTCAACTCACCGAGATTGGGGTACGGTCAACGTTGTGTTGATCACCATCATCGTCGCTGTCGGGGCCGCTGCTGCGGTCGCCGCCGGGGTGATCGCAGGTCAGCGCGAGCCCGAACCGGCACTCATTCCGATTCCGGTCAAGCGGCCACGTCGCTCCGCCGACGACTGACGAACCCTCCCGCAACAGCGGGTTCGACGCTTCAGCAGGGACGCATGCCACACCGTCCGATCGCTCGTCAGCGCCTCGATTCGGGCAGGCTTGTCGGATGGCCCCTCGAGAAACATCTGCCGACAGCGGCATCGATGGCCAGAGCAGCACCCGTTCGCAAACCGCTGCAAGCGGCGCGCCGACTGCGAACGTCGACGTCGATCCCGACCCGGCCACGCAGGCCGGCGCGGTCGCCGACGCCGTCGCTGACGGACCCGTCGAGGTCACCAGCGCGTTCTCGTCGTTGTCGATCCACAGCTACCGCATGCTGTGGTGGGCCGGAACGTTCTCGTTCATGGCAGTGCAGATGCAGTTCCTGCTCAGAGGCATCCTGGCCTGGGACCTCACCGAGCGTGAAGGTGCGCTCGGACTCGTCTATCTGTTCTTCGGCGTGTCGATGCTGATCGCCACGCCACTCGGCGGAGTCGCTGCCGACCGCCTCCCGAATCGCAAGGTGCTGATGGGCAGCCAGGTGGTGCTCGTGGCCGGAGCGACCGGCATGGGTGTCGTGGTCGTCGCCGACATCGCCCAGTTGTGGATGCTCATCGTCGCCGCCGTCGCCACCGGCACGGCGTTCGGGTTCTACGGCCCGGCCCGCATCGCCTTCGCCGCCAAGCTCGTCGGACGTGACCAACTCGGCAACGCCATCACCCTGTCGATGCTCAGCCTCAACGGCACCAGAGTGTTCGCCCCGGCATTCGCCGGCATGCTCGCCGGCATCGCCTTCTTCGGGATCGGTGGCGCCTACCTCGTCAGCGCGATGTTCTCGATCCTCTCGCTGCTCTTCCTGATGCGATGCCCGGAAGGCGAGGTCGTGGTGTCGACGTCGACCTCGGGGCCGTTCACCGAGATCGCCAACGGCGTTCGCTACGTCAAGGCCGACCCGCCACTGCGCCGTCTCATCATCAGCTCGTTCTTCGTCATCATGTTCGGCTTCAACTACGTCGCCTTCATCCCGGCACTCGTCAAGGACGTGTTCGAACTGTCCGACGGCTTCGTCGGCCTGCTGATGTCGGGGAGCGCCGTCGGAGCGATCGCGGTGTCGTTCCTCCTCGCCCGCCACGCCGACGGTCCGCACGCCCGGCGCCTCATGATCATCTCGGGCGTCTGCTTCGGCGGCGCGGTCGTGGCGTTGTCGGTGGCCCCGGTCTTCGCGCTGGCCGTGCTCGCCGTGTCGTTCGTCGGCGCAGGCGCAGCCGGGTACCAGTCGCTGTCGAACACGATCGCGTTGGCGATGACCGAAGACTCGCACCAGGGCCGCGTGCAGTCGCTGCTGATGCTCAGCTTTGCCGGATTCGGCATCGCCGCACTTCCGCTCGGGCTGCTCGCCGAGGCGATCGGTCTCCGCTACGCGATGGCGCTCATGGGAATCGTCGCCGTCACAGCATCGATGGCCTACGTGCTGCTCGAACGCGCCGGCAGCGATGCCGAGATCGACAGCCGGGCCGCCCAGCCGCCCGGGTCGTTGCCCGCCGGCTGATCAGCGCAGCGTGGCGAGTTCGGCAGCAAGGTTCGCTCGGGCACGATCTTCCCACCGCTCGCGGCCCGACGCCGTCGCATAGATGCTCGGTCGGTCGAGGAACCCGTCGAGCACGGCGATTCGCCCGGTGACCCAATCGTCGTCGTCGACGTGTCGATACTCCGCTCGGACTCCGCGCGTGTAGTCGCCGTACGACGCCGGGTCGGCTGCGAGGACCGCGAGGTCGGCGTCGAACAGGATCGCGGTGTCGGTGTCGGCCGGGTCGAGATGGTGCTTCGTCCCCTCGATCATGTCGGACACCGCCGACACGCGCTCGTCGTCCCAGCCGAGCGCGGCGAGGTCTCGACGAGCCAATCGGGCACTCGCCCGCTCGTTGGCCGGTGAGGCCGGCTCGTAGATCGCATCGTGATACAACGCGGCGGCAACGATGGCGCCGAGATCGTCCGGCGACTCGTCGGCAGCGAGTTCGTCGACGTGGCGAACCACCCACGACACGTGCTGAGCCGTGTGGTACTTCCGGTGCTTCTCACGATGTCGGCCCATCAAGCGTTCGAACAGTTGCATGTCGGAGCCGACGTGCTGCTGCCACGCCACCTCGAGTTCGAGAAGATGTTCGCTCACCATGCGAGTGTGCCTCAGGATCGGGCCGCTGGCATGATCGACGGGTGACGATCTTGATCGACGAAGCTCGCTGGTGGTTCGACGGACGCAAGTGGTGCCACATGGTGAGCGACGTGTCGTACGACGAACTCATCGCGTTCGCCGACGGCCTGGGCATCCCGCGACGTGGCTTCCAAGGCGACCACTACGACATTCCCCAGGAGTACCGGCCCGACATGATCGCCGCGGGCGCCGTGGAAGTGGAGAGTCGCGAACTGCTGCGCCGGCTGCGCGGTGCCGGCCTCCGACTCAGCCCGACCGAACGCCGAGCCCGCACCGCCGCAGCAGCGAAGAACGACCCCGACTGACGCACCTGGTTATTTCCATCCGGGATCGAAATAACCAGGGATCGAAATATCCAGGTTGGTCAGAGCGTCCAGCGCGGCGGCTCGCCGAGCAGAGCTCGGGGGCACGAGACGCCGTTGCCGATCACGTACCACTCGACGAGTTCGAGTGCCGCTTCGTCGAACCGCAGTGAGAGTTCGGCCCACCGTTCGAGGTCGTCGAGTTCGTCGCCAGCGCCCGGCCTGACCGACGCGAGGATCACACCGTCGACGTCGACCGACCAGCGGACCGACTCGGTGACGAGTTCGGCAACGTCGAGCACGGCGTCGTGATCGACCGTGTTGCCGACCGCGATGATCGACACGCCGCGACGTTCGCCGTCGAGCAGGACGGCCAGCGTCTCGTGGCGATGCGGTAGATCGATGAGTCGATCGAGCAGCAGTTGCGCGCTGTGCGACGTGACGATCGGATCGAGGTGAGCTCGCGGAAAGCGAGCGGACGTGAACGCGCCGTACATGATGTCTCCCTGAACAGGTGTGTGTCGGGGAGGGAGTCGGTTTCACGAACGGTACAGATGCCCTGCAACACTGTTGCGGTGTCCGATCACCACCAGACCCCCGACGCCGGATCGTTCGTGCCGATGGCCGACGAGCTCATCGCCGGCAACGCCCGCTACGCGGCCGAGTTCGCCGACCACGACCTCCAGGTCAGCCCCACACGCAACCTCGCCGTGGTCACCTGCATGGACTCGCGTATGGACATCTTCCCGCTGCTCGGGTTGGCCCACGGCGAAGCACACATCATCCGCAACGCGGGCGGCGTCATCACCGACGACGTCATCCGGTCACTGTGCCTGTCGCAGCGCTACCTCGGCACCCGCGAGATCGTGCTCGTGCACCACACCGACTGCGGTCTCCAACTCGTCACCGAAGACGCGTTCAAGAGCGAGATGCAAGAAGAACTCGGCATCAAACCGTGGTGGGCCGTCGAGTCGTTCACCGACCCGTACGTCGACGTTGCCCAGTCGATGAAGCGGCTGCAGCTCACACCGTTCGTCCAGCACAAAGATCACATTCGCGGGTTCGTGTACGACGTGACGATCGGTTGCATCAACGAAGTCACCGCCGACTGACGTCACAGGTCGTCGGCTGGTATCGATCCGGGGATGCCGACGCATCCGGCGTAGTCTCGACTCCATGTCGGACGTGACGATCTACCACAACCAGCATTGAAACTCTTCGGTCAATGCCGTGCGCATTGCAGAAGAACTCGGCGTCGACGCCAACGTCGTGCTGTACATCAAAGAACCGCCAGACGAGGACACGTTGCGAGACATCATCTCCAAACTCGAGGACCCTGCCACCGACCTGGTTCGGCGCGACAGCAAGTTCAAGAAGCTGGAACTGACCGACGACGACGTCGCCACCGACGACCAGATCGTCGAGATCCTCGTCAAGCACAAGCAACTGCTCCAACGCCCGCTCGTGGTCACCGCCGACAAGGCGATCATCGGGCGCCCGAAGACGCGCGTCACCGAACTGCTCAGCTAGAACTCGCGCGGTCCGTGCCGCAGGCGAGACACGAAACACAACGCCTGCGAGGCCGCACTCCATGACCGACACGACTCCACCAACATCCACACGGTGGAGCTTGCTCGCATCCACGCTGAGGGCACAGCGTCGCAATCTGACGATCGGCACGCTGATCGGACTCGCCTGGACCGTCGGCAAGGTCGCGTCGCCAGTATTGGTGCGCTACGGCATCGACCGCGGTATCCGCAACGACGAACTGCTGTGGCTGTGGGCGGGTCTGATCGGCGTGGCCGGCTGCGTCGCCGGATTCTTCACGGCGCTTCGTCGGTTCTACGCGTTCCGCGAAGCGCGCTGGACCGAGACGCGCCTGCGCGAGCAACTGTTCGGCCACATCATGTCGCTGCACATCGGCTATCACGACCGAGCGCAGACCGGTCAGCTGATGAGCCGATCGTCGAGCGACCTCAACTCGATCCAGATGTTCGTCGTGATGATCCCGATCACGCTGTCGAACCTCGCGATGATCACCGCAGTGGTCGTGATCCTGTTCGTCACCGACTGGTTCCTGGCGCTGCTCGCGCTCGCATCGCTGCCCCTGATCCAGATCGCCGGTCGACGGTTCTCGCAGGCGATCCACCCGGCGGTGCTGGCGATCCAGGCCGAGCAGGCCGAACTCGCCACCGTGGTCGAGGAGTCGGTCGGCGGCGTGCGGGTCATCAAGGGGTTCGGCGCCGAACGAGTGCAGTCCGACAAACTTCGCACGGCAGCCGAGCGCATCAAGGGCGTGTCGATCAACGCTGCTCGCATCCGTGCGAAGTTCCTCCCGGCGATCGAATTGCTGCCCCAACTCGGGTTGATCGCGGTGCTGTGGTTCGGAGGCAACCGTGTGATCGACGGCGATCTCACCCTCGGTCAACTCGTGCAGTTCAACGTCTTCGTGGCACTGCTCGTGCAGCCGCTGCGGATGATCGGCATGACCATCGCGTTCGCTCAGCGGGCCGCCGCAGCGCTCGAACGCGTGAACGAGATCCTCGACATCGCACCAGAGGTCGCCGACCCGGCACGACCGGCACAGCTTCCCGGCGGTCCCGACCGGGGCGCCGTGTCGTTCGAGTCGGTGCGCTTCGGGTACGGCAACGACCCCGGTCAGCCCCCGGTGCTCGACGGCTTCGACCTCGAACTCGACGCCGGGGAGTCGGTGGCCATCGTCGGTGGAACCGGTTCGGGCAAGTCGACGATCGCCCGGCTCCTCGTCCGCTTCTACGACGTCGAGGCCGGCAGCGTGCGCATCGACGGTGTCGACGTCCGCGACCTCGCGCTCCACGACGTGCGCCGCTCGGTCGGCATCGTGTTCGAAGACACGCTGCTGTTCCACGACACGGTCAGCGCCAACATCGCCTTCGCTCACCCCGACGCCGACGCGGCGACGGTCGAGCGCGCCGCCCGACTCGCCGGGGCGCACGAGTTCATCACCGACCTGCCCGACGGGTACGAGACGATGCTGGGCGAGCGCGGCTTCTCACTGTCGGGTGGGCAGCGCCAGCGGATCGCGATCGCCCGTGCGATCCTCGCCGACCCACGAGTGCTGGTCCTCGACGACGCGACCTCGGCGGTCGACCCGTCGAAAGAGCACGAGATCCGATCGGCGATGTCGACGGTGATGGACGGTCGCACGACCGTGGTCATCGCGCACCGCCCCGGCACCATCGCACTGGCCGACACGGTCGTGCTGCTCGACGGCGGGCGGGTCGTGGCCCGCGGCCGCCACGACGACCTGCTCGTCACCGAGCCGCGCTATCGCGACGTGCTGGCAGCGATGGAGACGTCCGACGACGACACTGCCGCCGAACATGCAGCCGCTGAGCACGGCGCCACGCAGATCGGGAGTGACGCCTGATGTTCCGCATGGGTGGAATCGACGACGACGACAAGCTCGACTCCGAGGCGACCAAGCGCGTCCTCCGCCGCGCCATCCGGATGGGTGCGCCGTTCAAGAAGACCGTCTTCACAGCGCTCGCGTTCGTTGCGCTCTCGACGACCGGGCTGTTGCTCGGCCCGGTGATCGTCCGCTACGGCATCGACAACGGCATCGACGGCGGCGACCGTGACGTGCTGCGCAACGCCGTGATCGCCTACGCGATCGTGGTCGTCGTCGCGTACGTCGCCGCCAGGCAGCAGTACATCTTCGTCAACCGCGCGGGCGAGGGTCTCCTCCAAGCGTTACGCGTGCGGACGTTCGATCACATCCAGAAGCAATCGCTGGCCTTCTTCGACCGCTACCAGTCGGGCGTGCTGATCTCGCGCATGACCGCCGACATCGAGTCGATGGCCGAACTCGTCCAGTGGGGACTGCTGCAGTTCGTCGCCGCGGTGTTCCTCATCTCGATCGCGCTCCTGCTGATGCTCGCGCTGTCGTGGGAACTCACGCTGGTGGCACTGCTGGTGATGCCGATCATCATCATCGCCTCGCGCAAGTTCCAGCGCGATTCCAATGCCGCGTACCTCGTGGTCCGCGAGCGAGTCGGGCAGAACCTCGCCGAGCTGCAGGAAGGCATCTCCGGCGTTCGGGTCATCCAGGCGTATGCCCAGGAGGGCGAGCAGACCCGGCAGTTCGTCGAATCGAACCGGTCGCTCTACAAGTCGCACGTGCACAGCATCCGCGTGTCGACCTGGTACTTCGGACTCGTCGAAGCGATGGGCGTGTTCGCCACCGCGCTGGCCATCGGCATCGGCGGCTGGTTGGAGAATCGTGGCGACGTGTCGGTCGGAACGATCGTCGCCTTCGTGCTCCTCCTGTCGGCGCTGTTCGAACCCGTCCAACAGCTCTCGCAGCTCTACAACACGGTGCAGTCGTCGGCCGCGGCGCTCAACAAGCTGTTCACGATCCTCGACACCGAGCCCGACATCCAAGACGGCACACACGACCTGCCGCACCGCGGCGAGCTGGTCGTCGACGACATCGGCTTCACGTATCCGGCGACCGACACGCCCGTACTGGGCGGTGTGTCGCTGCGCGTCGCCGACGGCGAACGACTGGCGCTCGTCGGGCCGACCGGTGCTGGCAAGTCGACCGTCGCGAAGCTGATGGCCCGGTTGTACGACCCGACCGTCGGCAGCATCTCGCTCGGCGGGATCGACCTGCGCGACGCCACGCTCGACTCGCTGCGCGAACGCATCGTGGTCGTCCCTCAGGAGGGATTCCTGTTCGGCGGCTCGATCGCCGACAACGTACGCATCGCCCGACCCGGCGCCACCGACGCCGAGCTGCGAGCGGCACTCGACGCGATCGGTGCGCTCGAACGCTTCGAAGAGTTCGAGGACGGCATCGACACCGAAGTGCGCGAGCGGGGATCGCGCCTTTCGGCAGGGGAGCGGCAACTCGTGTCGCTCGCCCGCGCCGCACTCGTCGACCCGGCGGTGCTCGTACTCGACGAGGCCACGAGCAATCTCGACCCCGGTACCGAAGTCATCGTCGAACGCGCGCTCGACCGATTGATGAACGGTCGCACCACGATCGTCGTGGCGCACCGGCTGTCGACCATCAAGCGCGCCGACCGGATCGCCGTCATCTCCGGCGGCCGGCTCACCGAGTTGGGCAGCCACGACGAACTCGTCGACCTCGGCGGCCACTATGCCGAACTCTCGTCGGCCTGGGAATCCTCGCTACCCCGCTGACGCCACCTGGTCGAACGCGATCGACCCGCGAGCGACCGGTTCACGCGTCGTTGACGCGATCCTGGGAGAGTGGCCACATGGCAAGCAACACGATCAACACGACCCGCACCATCGAATTCGCCGGAGCGCCGGAGGCGGCGCGCGAGGCCATGCAGCAAGCGATGGTCGCCCGGAAGGGCAAGATCATCGCCGGAGACGAGCTGTCGGCCAAGTTCGGTTCGCAGGTGATGCTGCGCATCGTCGGCGGCTGGCTGATGCCGACCAAGTCGTTTCCGGTCAAAGCGAACGCGACGTTCGTCCCGACCGCGAACGGCACGGAGATCACCCTCCATGTCGCCGATTCCATGGGCGTCGGCACCAAAGCCGGGATGAAGGGCAAGTACGAGCGTGCGGTGACCGAACTCGCCGGCGACCTCGTTCTCGCCATGAGCTGAGCGGCGTATCGTTGCAGCTGTGACGCATCGGCCCGATCTGCAGTTGACCCGGGCTCACGAACGTCTGCGTGAAGAACTCAGCGACGACGGCGTCACCCTGCCCGGCTCTCCGCTCGAGGTCGACATCCTGCTCACCGAACTCGAACACGCCCGGCGACCGCCGCCGTTCGAAGGCCGACCGAACATCTACGGTTCGTTCGTACTGCCGGGGGAGCGGTCGCTGATCAACATCGACAACCTCGTCGAGATCCTCGACCTCCCGATGCCGATCGAGCAGGCCCGACGATTCTCCGACGGACGGTCGTCGTTCGTGGTCCGCCGCGCCGACGGCTGCCCGCAGCTCGCGTGTTTCCGGCGGACGATCCAGTACGAGGCCGATCTCGTCGACATCGAGAGTTCGACGGGCGCCTCGATCGTGCAGCGCACGATCATGGGCACGACCCGCGTGTTCACGCCGAGCGGCGCCGTCGAATGGAACGGTCATCGTTGGCAGTTCCGTCCGTCGGCGCGTATGCACCTGCCGGCGCTGAGTGCCGCGGTTCCGGAAGCGCCGAAGCCGCTGCTCCGTGGCCTGCTCGACCTCGCAGTCCACTGGCTGAGCCCGGCCCGGATCGGCGCCACCTTCCTGCTCGATCTCGACCCGGTCCCCGACGACGCGCACGGCTTCGACATGAGCGCAGCGCTCGACTCGCCGGCGCTGTCGGTGCTCGAACGCCATCACTATCCGCCGCTGTTCGCGGTCCTCGCCCAGACCGACTTGGCCACGCTCGTCGACATCAACGGTGCGGTCGGTTCGCTCGGCGTCGGTCTTCGGAGTTCGGTCGAATCGGAACGAGCCGTGCAGATGGCCACCGGCATGCGGCACCGTTCGGCTGCCCGCTACACGTGGGACCACCACCACACCGTGGCCTTCGTCGTGAGCGAAGACGGCCCGGTCACCCTGTTCCGCCGCGGTCTGCCGATCGCCGTGCGCAACGGCATCGCCGACTGACGCCCCCACGCCCACCAACCTGGTTATTTCCATCCGGGATGGAAATAACCAGGTGGGAAACAGGCAGGTCGGTCAGAGGGCGTTGACGAGGAGCGGAACGCCGGCGCCGACGAGGCCGGCGGCGAGCAGCGCGAGCACGGTGCGTTCGCTGAGTCGTCCGGCGCTCGACGACCCGAGACGGCCGCCGATCACAGCGCCGGTGATGAGGAACGGGAGGTGGCTCCACCGTGGATTGCCGACGGCCGCGTGACCGGCGGCAGCGGCGAGTCCCGACATCGAACCGATCATCGTCGTGGTCGCGGCGGCCCGGTGGGCGGGAAGCCGCTGGAGCCATCCGAGCAGCGGCACGGTCACGAGCCCGGCACCGACGCCGAGCCCGCCCGACAGCACGCCCATCGCACTGCCGGACGTGGCGAGCGCGACACGACGTGGCGCACGCGCCTTCCCCGGCGGCACATCGGGTCGGGGAGTGAACACCACGAAGCCGGCGAGGACGAGCAGGAACACGCCGATCAGCACCTCGAACGACTCCTGGGGGACCCGGTCGGCCACCACCACGGCGCTGAGCAACGCGACGGGCATCGACCCGAGCACGAACCACATCGCCGTCGGACGATCGACGAGCCCTTTGCGGTCGTAGGTGTACGCACCAGTGAGCTGGATGGCGAGCGTGGTGACGATGCTGGTGCCGACGGCGGTCGCTCCCGTCAGGTCGAAGAGGAGGACCAGTCCGGCGACCATGAGGAAGCCGCCGCCCGCGCCGATGATCGACCCGTACGTGCCCACGGCGAACGCGAGCAGGAACAGGCCGACGGCGGTGGGAAGGTCCATACGGTCCGGGGCGCGCTCAGACCGCTGGGTGTCAGCAGCTCAGAGGATCTGGCTGAGGAAGAGCTGGGTGCGCTCTTCCTGCGGGTTCTCGAAGAAGTGCTCGGGCGTGCCGACTTCGACGACTTGGCCGTCGGCCATGAACACGACACGGTCGGCGACCTCGCGAGCGAAGCCCATCTCGTGCGTGACGCAGATCATCGTCATGCCTTCTTCAGCGAGATCCTTCATGGTGTCGAGCACCTCTTTGATCATCTCGGGGTCGAGCGCCGAGGTCGGCTCGTCGAACAGCATCACCTTCGGACGCATCGCCAGCGAACGGGCGATGGCCACACGCTGCTGCTGGCCACCCGACAGTTGGCCGGGGTACTTGCGCGCCTGATCGGGGATCTTGACGCGTTCGAGGAGTTCCATCGCGGTGGCTTCGGCTTCGGCCTTGGGGATCTTGCGCACCTGGCGCGGCGCGAGTGTGATGTTGTCGAGCACGGTGAGGTGCGGAAACAGGTTGAAGCTCTGGAACACCATGCCGGTCTCGCGGCGGATCTCCTGGATGTTGCGGATGTCGTCACCCAACTCGACGCCGTCGACGACGATCTGGCCGTGGTCGTGCTTCTCGAGTCGGTTGATGCAGCGGATGAGCGTCGACTTGCCCGAACCCGATGGGCCGATCACGACGACGACCTCCTGCTTGCCGACCTTCATGTTGATGTTCTTGAGTGCTTGGAAGTCACCGAAGAACTTGTCGACACCGGTGACGTCGATCATCACCTCGGCCGACTTGCCCATCATCTGGGTCGCATCGGCGAAGACCTCGTGAGCCTGGGTGCTGGGAGCTGGTGCATCGGTCATTGATCAGAACCTTTCTCAGTTGCTGACGTTGAGGCGACGTTCGAGTCGCTGACTCTCGCGGGACATGGTGAAGGAGAACGCCCAGAATCCGAAGGCGACGAAGACGAGCGTCTCGACGAGGCCGAAGCCACGGAAGTCGGGCTGCGAGTGGACGATTTCTCGAACCCCGAGGAATTCGAGCACGCCGATGATCGTGAGCAGCGACGTGTCTTTGAACAGCGAGATGAACTGCCCGACCATCGCGGGGATGACCGCTCGGAGCGCCTGCGGCAACACGAGCAGTCGGGTGATCTTGGCGGGCGACATGCCCATGGCCTGGCCGGCTTCGGTCTGGCCCTGCGGCACGGCTTGCAGGCCGCCACGAACGATCTCGGCGATGTAGGCCGACGAGAACATCGTGATGACGAAGAGTGCCTTCGTGGTGAGTACGAGGCTGTTCGAGCCCGACGACAGGAAGAAGCCGACGAAGAGTTGGGCCATGAGGAGCAGCGAGATCAGCGGCACACCGCGGATGAGCTCGATGTAGGCGGTGCACAGCCAACGCATCACCGGGAGCGACGATCGGCGCCCGAGTGCGAGGAGCAGACCGATCGGGAACGCCAGCGCGGTGGAGGCAGCGGCGAAGACGAGGTTGAGGTGGAGGCCGCCCCATTCCGACCAGACGACGCCGTCGAGACCGACGAGGCGCCCGAGGTACCACGTGACCATGCCGAGCACGGCGAAGGCGCCGAGTCGCATCCCGGCGCTCGAGTCACCGCCGGTCGCAGCGACGGCAGCGAACACGGCGATGCCGACACCGACGACGAGGGCGATGAGTCGCAGCGGAGTGACGCCTGCCGACAACACGTAGAAGACCGTGCCGGCGCCGAATGCGATGGCCCCGACGAGGCCGAGCGTCGGCGACGTGCTGTCACGCCGATCGACGAGGTCGAAGGCGGCCGGCATGAGCGCTGCGGTGAGGTATACCCACGCCAGTTGCTGCGAGCCGCTGAGCACCTGGAAGGCGATGACGCCGGTGAGCGCTGCGGCCGAGAGCGTGAACGCCGGGCGCTTGAAGTACTGGACGAGCGCGAGTGCGATCACCGCGACGACGGCGATGAGGTACGACGATCCGTTCGGCAGGTCTTGCACCGTGCTGAGCACGCCGGCGGCGATGGCCAACGGCACCAGCGGCACCAGTGCGAGCGCAATGCCGACGGCGCCGCGTCGCGGGGTGAGCGTGACGGCGTAGCCGGTGGCAGCGGCGGCACCGCAGCCGACGAGCAACAGCCAGGGGCGGAACGCATCGAGCCCGACACCGATGGCGAGCGACACGACGAGGAACAGTGCGAGCGCCCAGTACGAGCCGATCAGCTCACGGATGCTCGTCTCGGGCGGCTCGATTCCGGCCAGGTCGGCTGCGGCGTGCGACCGTTGCCGGAGCCAGCCGATGAACAGTCCGGCTGCCCCTGAGAGCAGGAGCGCCTGCACGATGAGTCGGGTCCGTTCCTCACGGGGGAAGCGTCCGACGAGGAACAGTTCGAGGTTGTCTCGTACCGGCTCCCACCGAGCGTTGACGAGGACGAACCGACCGAAGACGAAGGCCAGGTACAGCGACACCGCACCGAACACGACGGTGATGACGCTGTTGTACCAGTTGTTGAACAGGTTGGACTTGACCCACTCGCTCGGCGTCTGATCGCTGTGCCGCGGTCGGTCCGCCTCGGCGAGGCCTTTCATGATGTCGCCACCGCCGTCGACGGCGGCCACGGTGTATCCGGTCTCGTTGGTCATGTCACGTCCTCCCTTCGAGCTGGAATCGTCGATTGACGATGTTGAGGATGAACGAGATGGTGAGCGAGAACGAGAGGTACAGCAACATCAAGATCAAGATCATCTGCGGTGCCGGCTGGTCGTTGCCGATCAACGACTGTGTGAGCGAGGTGATCTCGGGATACGCGACGACGGTGGCGAGCGAGGTGTTCTTGGTGAGGTTGAGGAACTGGTTGATGATCGAGGGGAGCGCGATACGGGCCGCCTGCGGGAGCACCACGAACCGGTAGCGCTGGAAGCCGGAGAGGGCGAGCGCATTGGCCGCCTCGTTCTGCCCCTTGGCCACGGCGAGGATCGAGCCTCGGACGATCTCGGCGATGTGGCTCGCGGTGTAGAGCGCGAGCGCCAGGGTGAGGGCGACGTAGCCGTCGTTGGTGGCCAGGCCGCCGTCGATCTTGCGGCCCGACTCCGACACGGCGGGGAACGAGAAGTCGACCGGGCCGCCGAGCGCGATGTAGGCGATGAGGCCGATGCCCAGCAGCGTGCCGAGCGAGTACAGCACGCGGTGGTGGTCGGCGCCGGTGAGTTCGTTCACCTTGGTCCGCCAGCGCCAGACGATGGCGGCGATGACGAGCGCGATCAGCATCACGATCCAGAACGTGCCCGCGTTGTCGTCGTTCATCAACGACGGGAATCCGAGGCGAGTGTTCGAGTAGATGAGGAAATTGCTGTCGGTGCCCGGGATCTGGAGTTCGCCGGGCGGATTCGTGGGGGTGAAGAGGGGGAGTGGCCCGGCGGTGAAGAGGGCGACGCCGACGAAGATGATGATGACGAGTGGCGGGATGTTGCGGAAGGTCTCGACGTAGAGGGTGGCGAGCTTGCGCAGCACCCAGTTCGACGAGAGTCGGCCGATGCCGATGAGGGTGCCGAGCACGAGTGCCACGGCGATGCCGACGAACGCGGCAGCGGCGGTGTTCTGCACACCGATGAGGATCATCCGCAGGACCGACTGGTCGGCGGTGAAACCCGAGTCGCGGACGGTGAACTTCGCCTCGCTGCTCAGGAAGTCGAAATCGGTGCTGATGCCCAACCGGTTGAGGTTGTTGAGCAGGTTGTTCTGCAGCACGTAGATCAGCCCGACGACGATGCCGAGCGTCAGTACCTGAGCGATGATCCGCAGTGTGCGGACGTTGCGCCAGAACGGTGGTTTGGTCGGACTCGACGGTGTCGAGCCGCCGGGTGGCGTCGCTGCGGGCGACGCGGTCATGGTTTCCGCCACGCGGGCTTCCCCCCAGGAAGTAGAGAAACGAGAGTGAGTCGGGTCGGGGTCGTCGACGCTGCGACGACCCCGACCGTTCTCAGGTGTTCAGGTGTTCAGGTGTTCGGTCATCCGGTGTCAGACACCGAATGACGTGTTCAGGTGTTCGGTTGCTGATCGATCAGCGGAACGGCGGCACGTACATGAGGCCACCGTTGGTCCAGAGATCGTTCGGCGAACCCTCGAGCGAGAGACCGATCGGCACGATGTGCTCGTTGTAGATCTCTTCGTAGTTGCCGACCTGGCTCACGACCTGCACGGCGAAGTCGTCGGGCAGACCGATGCCCGCAGCCGGGTTCTCGGCCTGGCCGGTGAAGGCCAGGATGCTCGGGTCGTCACCGCTGTAGCTGCCGATGTTCGACGAATCGAGGCCGAACTCCCACGCCTGCACCGTCGACATGACGGCCCAGTTCACGGCCTGTGCCCACTCGGTGTCGCCGTCGGCGACCACGGGGCCCAGGGGCTCCTTCGAGATGACTTCGGCCATGATGAACTGCTCTTCGCCACCTTCGCCTTCGATCGACGACTTGAACGCAGCGAGCTGCGAGGCGTCGGAGGTCCAGGCCTCACACTGACCCGACTCGTAGGCCGGCTGCAGCGCCGTGTTGTCGGCGAAGACGACCGGGGTGAACGGGATGCCACGGGCGTTGAAGACCGAGGTGAGGTTCAGTTCGGTGGTCGTACCCGACAGCACGCAGATGCTGGCGTCGGCGAGGTCCTCGAGGGCGGTGAAGCCCGTCGAAGCGGGGACCATCATGCCCTGGCCGTCGTAGAAGGTCGTGAACAGGAAGTTCGCGCCCTGCTCGCCGTCACGGCTCGCGGTCCAGGTGGTGTTGCGGATGAGCACGTCGACGTCGCCCGACTGGAGCGACGGGAAGCGCGCGTCGGCGTTGAGCGGGACGACTTCGACCTTTTCGGCATCGCCGAGCACGGCGGCTGCGACGACACGGCAGTAGTCGATGTCGAAACCGGAGTACGCGCCGTCGCTGTCGACGATGCCGAAGCCCGGAAGCGTTTCGTTGCCGCCGCAGCGGACGACGTCGGCGTCGATGACCGCCTGGAGACGGCTGCCGTCGGACTGGGTCTGCTCGACCTCTTCGGGCTCGTCGGTCGTGTCGGTCGAGTCGGCGGGCTCGTCGGCGGGCTCGCTGTCGTCAGCAGGCTCGTCGGCGGGTGCGTCGTCTTCGGTCGCGACCGAATCGTCGCTCTCGCTGTCTTCGCCACTGCTGCTCGAGCAGGCGCCGGCCACGAGGCCGAGTGCCATCAGGACACCTGCGGTGCGCTTCGCCATTGAAGCTTTCCCCCTGTTGATCATGTGTGCTCCTCCTTGGAGTGTTCACGGTGAATCGGCGACCGGAACGGGACTGCCCCGATCGCGGGGCGCAAATTAACACGGATCAGACAACGCCCGAACAAGACCGACCTCGGTTCACGCCGTCGTGACCCGGCGTTCACACTTCGCCGATCGCGTCGCAGGCGTCGAACCCCAGCGTGTCGTCGGCGCGGACGGGTCGGGGGCGCCGCCGGTACGCGGCGGCGCACCGCGAAGAGGATGTGCAGGTGTGGGGTATCGACACGCCAGACTGTCGGGATGATCGATGCGAGCGAAGCAGTCACAGCCGTCAACGTCAGCACCGTGCGTTCGGTGCCCAAGACCGCCACGGCGGTCGGGTACGCCGTCGCCACGAAGGGATCGGTCGCCCGGCAACTCGGGGTGAACCGTTCGTCGCTGTCGGCCAACGGATTCGACGGGAAGGTCGGCCAGACGCTCGTCGTCCCGTCGAACGACGGGATCGCCGTCGCGGTCGGTATCGGCGACCCCGACGAACTCGACACGAACGCACTCCGCGACGCTGCGGCAGCGTTCGGGCGCTGTGCCGCCAAGCATGCCGACCTGGCCACCACGCTCGCCGACGTCGACGGCGTCGACCCGGCCGAAGCCGCCCAAGCGGTCGTCGAAGGTGTGCTGTTGGCGTCATACCGCTACGTCGGCCTCAAGACCGCCGACGACGCCGGCTCGAAGCTGGAGTCGCTCGCGGTCGTCGCCGGCTCGAAGCGGTCGAAGGGCGCCGAACTCGGAGCCGCCACCGGCCAGACCATCGCCTCGGCCGCCGCGTTCGCCCGCGAACTCGCCAACACACCGCCGACCTACCTCAACGCCAAAGACATCGCCGACAAGGCCGTCGCGCTCGGCAGCGACGCTGGGCTCACGGTGGAGGTGTTCAACAAGGACCAACTCGAGGCGATGGGCTGCGGCGGCATGATCGGTGTCAACCGCGGCTCCACCGAGCCGCCGCGCATGGTCAAGCTCACCTACTCGCCGCGCAACCCGAAGGGCCACCTCGCGCTCGTCGGCAAGGGCATCATGTACGACTCGGGCGGCATCAGCATCAAGGGCGGTGATGCGTTCCACCAGGCGATGAAGATGGACATGTCGGGTGCCGCCGCCGTGCTCGCCACCATGTCGTCGCTCAAGGCGCTCGGTTGCAAGTCGAAGGTGACCGCGTGGCTCATGTGCACCGACAACATGCCGTCGGGTTCGGCCCTCAAGCTCGGCGACGTGCTCACGATGCGCAACGGCAAGACCGTCGAAGTGCTCAACACCGACGCCGAAGGTCGACTCGTGCTCGCCGACGGTCTGTCGCTCGCCGTCGAGGAAGGCGTCGACGCGATCGTCGACATCGCCACGCTCACCGGCGCCGTGCTCGGTGCGCTGGGCCCCGACATCGCCGGGTTGCTCGGCACCGACCAGAGCTTCGTCGATCAGGTGAAGGAGTCGTCGGAGCGCGTCGACGAGCCGACCTGGCAGCTCCCGCTCGACCGCAAGCGCTACCGCAAGCTGCTCGACACGCCGTACGCCGACATGAAGAACATCGGAGGCCCCTACGCGGGCACGATCACCGCGACGATCTTCCTGTCGGAGTTCACGGGTGACGTTCCGTACGCCCACCTCGACATCGCCGGCCCGATGAAGATCGACGCCGACACCGGCATCTACTCGAAGGGCGCCAGCGGTTTCGGCACCCGCACGCTCATCGACCTCGCCTGCAACTTCACACCCCCCACCGCCTGACCCGCCGCCGAGTTGACGACGTCGCTCCCGGAGCGATGTCATCAACTTCGCCCGAAACCTGGTTATTTCCATCCCGGATGGAAATAACCAGGTTCGGGGGTGCCTGCACCCGGGGCGTCGAGATGGCTGCACCATCGACGGCCGATCGTGACACCTGGTACAACTTGACCAGACACGAACGGGGAGGGGTGGCTCGATGAGCACCAACGACAGCAGGCGATTCGCTGCGAGCGCAGCAACGGTGACGATCATCGGGGGCACGCTCGTCGTGGTCACCGACGGCGGAGCGGTCCGCGCCGCCGAGTACGAAGTCACGAACACGAACGCGACGGGCGCAGGCAGCCTGGAGCGGGCGATCGAGGAGGCCAACGAGGACCCCGACGCCGACACGATCACGTTTTCGGGTGACGCGTTGTCGGGCACGATCGACATCGGCGACACGACGTTGCGGATCAAGCACGACGTCACGATCGTCGGCCCAGGGCGGCAACTCATCGTCACCAACAGCTCGGGCAACCTGCTCTACCTCTACAACGACGCGTCGCTCACGTTGTCGGGCATCACCCTCGACGAGGCGAGCTCCCACGCGATCGGCGGCAACGGAGCATCGGAACTCGTGCTCGCCGACGTGGCGATCTCGAAACCGGGAAACAGCGCGATCGCACTCTCCGATCACGACCGAACGCTCGAACTCACCGACGTCGACATCGACGACCCGGAAGACGCCGGCGTCCGCGCCGACGACTCGGGCAACGAACGCCTCCAGATGGCGCTCGTCGACGTCACGGTCGACCAGGCATCGGCCGGCGTCGAGGTCGACGGGGTGAACGAGTTCAGCATCACCGACACGATCATCACCGGAAGCACCGACCGTGGCATCGACATCGACACTGCTCGGCGCGGCGGACTGATCGCCGACGTCGTCGTGACGGGCAGCGGCGACGACGGCATCTACATCGACGGCGACAGCAACGAGGCCGACCTGATCACGGTCGAACGGGTGGATGTGGCGGACTCGGGCGGCACCGGGATGTACCTGCGCGGCCCGAGCTCGTTCGTCGTCCGCGACGTCACCATCGAGGCGAGCGATCAGACCGGGTTCAGGGCCGACGACTCCGCTCGCGGCGTCGACGTCGCACGCGTGTCGGTCTCCGACTCCGGAGTCGACGGCATGGCGATCTACGACCTCATCGGGGGCGACGTGCAGGTCTCCGACGTGACCATCGCCGACTCGGGCGACTTCGGTCTCGGAGTGCTCGACATCGAGGGCAACGTCTCGATCGCGAACGTCGAGATCGAGAACTCCGGCGAGGACGGGATGTATCTCTGGGAGGTCGACCGAACGACCACCGTCTCCCAGGTCGAGATCACCGGCTCCACGTACGAAGGGCTGCACATCTCCGACATGAGCGGCCCGACGTACGTCGACGCGGTCACGGTGAGCGGCTCCGGGAGCCACGCGTTGTACGTCGAGAGCAACACCGAGGTGGTCACGGTCACCAACTCGACATTCGCCGAGAACACGCAGTCGGGTGCGTACGTGGTCGAGGTCGACAGCTCCGACCTCGTGCTCTCGCACAGCACCGTCGCGTCCAACACCAACGCAAGCGACTACGTGTTCGTCGTCGACAGCTACTCGACGCTGCTGCTCGACCACACGATCGTGGTCGACAACGACGGCGACGACGTCTACACCGGCGACGGCACGGTCACCGCCGAGTACTCGCTCTTCGACGAGGACTCGGGCTTCGATGGCACCAACCTCGAGACCGACGATGCCCTGCTCGGCCCGCTCGCCGACAACGGCGGGTTCACCCAGACGCTGCTCCCCGCAGTCGAATCGCCAGCGGTCGATGCCGGTGACCTCGCCATCGACGACGCGCCCGACGCGGACCAGCTCGGTGGATCGCGGATCTCCGGCTCGGCGATCGACATCGGCTCGGTCGAGCTGCCGGCGATCGTCCAATCCATCGCGCCGACCCGGTTTGCCGACACCCGTGACGGAGCCACGACCTTCGACGGCGAATCGCAAGGGGGCGGGAAGCGCAACCCCGAGAGCACCTACGAGGTGCAGATCGCCGGTCGCGGCGGCGTGCCTGCCGATGCGGCGTCGGTGGTCATCAACGTCACGGCGGTCGCGCCCGACGCGGTCGGGTACGTCACCGCCTACCCGTGCGACGCCGAGCGCCCGCTGGCCTCGAGCCTCAACTATGCGCCGGGTTCGAACGTCGGCAACGAGATCGTCGCCGGCCTGAGCGCGGACGGCAAGGTGTGTCTGTTCAGCTCGCAGCGCACGCACCTCACCGTCGACGTCGTCGGGTACGCCACGTCGCTGTCGCGGTTGCAGTCGATCGTGCCGGCGCGAGCGTTCGAGACCCGCCTCGGTGAAGCAACGGCCGACGGCCGATTCCAGAACATCGGACGTCTGTCAGCGGGGTCGCAGCAGAAGATCGCGATGCGGTCACGGCTCGGCGTCCCGGCCGACGCGGCTGCCGTCGTGCTCAACATCACGGCGATCCGGCCGAGCACCAACACCTTCGTCACGGTGCACCCGTGTCTCCCGACTCGTCCGTTGGCGTCGAGCCTCAACGTGTCGGCCGGTCAGGTCCGTGGCAACGAGATCATCGCCCAACTCGACGATTCAGGCGATCTGTGCGTGTACGTCAGCGGTGACACCGATCTCACCATTGACCTCGTCGGCTACCTGCCGGAGGGCGGCGTGCAGTCGGTTCCGCCCGCCCGAATCCTCGAGACCCGCACCGGTCAGACCACGACCGACGGCATCGCCCAGGGCGGCGGGCCCGTCGCTCCGGGCTCCACGACGACGTTGCCGGTGGCGGGCCGAGCGGATGTTCCGAGTGACGTCAAGGCGGTCGTCGTCAACGTGACGGCGATCAATCCGTCGTCGCGTGGCTATGTGACGGTGTCGCCGTGTGTGCTTCCGACGCCGACGGCGTCGTCGTTGAACTACGAGGCGGGTGTGAGCGGTGGTAACGAGATCATCGCCGAGGTGAACGACGACGGTGAGATCTGCTTGTTCTCGTCGTCGGCGACTCATCTCGCCGTCGACGTCGTCGCCTACATCCGCTGACGGCTGCGTGCGACGACACCCGGGCTGAGCTGCACGTTCACCGAGCTCTTCGGTCATCTCCAGCACGAAAGAATCGCATCGCGCGACGACGCGTGCCTAGTGTGACCCCGGGCGGCGCTTGATCGGGGTGTCGCGAAAGATCAGGGAGGATCTCATGAAAGACACCAGCGGCCAGATCGATTCGTCGGCGACCACCCGTCAGAAGTTGGGGGCGCTCGGAGCCGTCACCGTCGTCGGCGGAACGCTCCTCGTCAACGGAAGCCCAGCGGGTGCCGTGTCGTCGGAGGTCACCAACACCGACGCGTCCGGACCGGGAAGCCTCGCACAGGCGGTGCTCGACGCGAACAGCGACGGAGCGCTCGACACGATCACGTTCGCCGACGGGCTGTCCGGCACGATCAGCCTCACGTCACAACTCACCATCAAGTACGACGTCGCGATCGTCGGCCCGGGCGACGGCAGCATCACGCTGACCAACCCGACCGGTCAGGTGCTCTACACGTACCACGACGCCTCGCTCACCGTGAGCGGTCTGACGATCGAGAGCTCTGGAGGGTTCGACACGATCGGCGCCTCCAGTTTCGATCAGATCTCGCTGACCGACCTCGAACTCGACGGTGGAACGGTGTCGCTCTACAACGGCGACGAGGTCGCCCTCACGTCGGTCGAGGTCGCGTCGGATGTGAACGACTTCTATGTCGAGCTCTACAACGTCTTCGAGGTCACCCTGTCGCAGGTCAGCGTCGCGTTGTCGGACTCGGATCTCGACATCGATGTCTATCGCTCCGAGTACCTCACCGTGTCGAACGTGACCGCTACCGCCAACAACATCTCCATCGACGTCGGCGATACGTACGGCGTCGTGCTGACCGGGCTCGATCTCGAGGCGTCTCGCGACGTCGACGTCTACGTGGAAGAGATCTACACGGTCGCCATGACCGACATCTCCCTCACCGCCGGCGACGACGCTCGACTGAGGGCGGACGACGTCTACACGACCGTCGACGTCAGCGGTGTCCAACTGAACGCCTACGACGGCGCGCGAATCGACGTCGAGAGTGACGGGGAGACGACCGTGACCGACGTCGTCCTCGACGGCCTGTCGGACTCCGAGGGTGCGCTCTATGCCCGCGTTCAGGTCGAGGGCCAGATGTCGACGCTGTCGGGAGCCACGATCGACACGACGTACGGCAGCGTCTACGCACGCGGCGGGACGGTCGAGATGAGCGATGTCGACCTGACGGCGGAGCTCAGCGCCCGAGGGGGCGCCCGTTCCTACGACGGGTCCGCCGATGTGAGCGATGTCGTCCTGTCGGCCGCAGACAACGACGGCCGAGCATCCATGTGGGTCTCGGGTCCGTCGGCCGACGTGTCGGGCATCGTGCTCGATGCAGCGAACACGAGCCTCGGCCTGGAGGGGGACTCGCGACGCGTGATCTTCCTGCGGCCCGACGCGGTCGACGAACCGGCCGAGGAGCCGGAGGTGTGGAACGTCTCGGACGTCTCACTCGGTGACGAGAACTCGAACAGCCACGTGTTCGTCCGAGGAATCGGCGACTTCCAGGTCTTCCCCGACGAACCGGGCGACGAACTCGACGGCGATCTCGTCGATCCACCGCTGGCGCTGAGCGACATGCAGTGGCACGGCGGTCTGACGGTGTACGAGTCCAACGTCGAACTGAGCAACGTCACCATCGCCGCCCCGGCCGAAGGCTTCGACCGTTTCGTCGGTCTCTACAGCATGGGCCGACCGCTGCTCGACGAAGTCGACTTCACACCGTCGGGGCCCACCGACGACATCCCGGTGTCGGTCGCGTACAGCGTGGTGAGCTTCGACCAGGTCACCGTTGCCGGTTTCGACTCCGAGCACATCGTGTCGACGGCCTACGCCGATGTCTCCATAGCGCACTCGACGATCGGCGACAACACGGTCAGTGGAGCGCCCATCCAGGCCGCTGGCGGATGGCTCGCACTCGATCACACCATCATCGCCGACACCGGCGTCGCCGGAACCCTCGCCGAGCACGGCATCGATGACTTCCGCCTGCGACTGCTGCAGCCAGACGCGGCTACCCCCGGCGAGGAGGTGCCCGAGCTCACGGTCGAGGCCGAGTACTCGCTGCTGCCGACCGGAGTGGTCGCCGATCTCGGCCTCGCCGACTCGAACGTCGAGACCGACGACCCGCGACTCGGTTCGTTGGGCGACAACGGCGGAACGCTCGACACGGTGCTTCCGCTGCCCGGCTCACCGGCGATCGACGCTGGCGACGCAGCCATCGCCGATGCCCCGGCACTCGATCAGCGGGGACAGGAGCGAATCGTCGACACGATCGACATCGGTTCCGTCGAGTCCACGACGCTGCTCGAATCGATCGCACCGGCTCGGTTCGTCGACACCCGAGACGGGCAGGAGACGATCGACGGTGAGTTCGAAGGTGGCGGCAAGCGCACGTCGGGCTCGGTCTACGAAGTGCAGATCGCCGGACGTGACGAGGTGCCGGCTGGTGCGACCGCGGTGGTGATGAACATCACGGCGATCGCTCCCGACGGACCGGGGTACGTGACCGCCTACGACTGCGATGCCGCTCGACCCGATGCGTCGAGCCTCAACTTCGCTCCGGGCTCCAACGTCGGCAACGAGATCGTCACCGGTCTCAGCGCCGACGGCAAGGTGTGCTTGTTCACGCAGGGCACGACGCACCTCACGGTCGACGTCGTGGCCTACGCCACCGAGTTGTCGGCGGTTCGTCCGCTCGTGCCGGCACGTGCCCTCGAGACCCGCACCGGCAAAGACACCGCCGACGGACGCTTCGAAGGCGTCGGCCGGATGGTTGCGGGGTCGACGCAGACCGTCGGTATGGCCGGTCGCAACGGCGTGCCCGACGACGCTGCTGCGGTGATCGTCAACGTCACCGCGATCAAGCCCGAGACCAACGGGTACCTGACGTTGCACGCCTGCCTGCCCGAGACGCCGCTGGCCTCGAGCCTCAACTTCGCCGCCGGCGCAGTTCGTGGCAACGAGGTCGTCGTGCAGCTCGACGAGTTCGGCGACATGTGCGTGTTCGCGAGCACCGCCACCGACGTCACCATCGACGTCGTCGGCTACCTGCCGGCCGGAGCGATCGAATCGATCACACCGGCTCGTCTGCTCGAGACCCGTGACGGTCAGGTCACCGCCGATGGCGAAAGCCAGGGTGGCGGGCCGGTCACCCCGGGTTCGACCACGACGCTGCCGATCGCCGGCCGAGCCGGAATCCCGGCCGACGTCAAGGCGGTCGTTGCGAACGTGACGGCGATCAATCCGTCGTCGCGTGGGTATGTGACGGTGTCGCCGTGTGTGCTTCCGACGCCGACGGCGTCGTCGTTGAACTACGAGGCGGGTGTGAGCGGTGGCAACGAGATCATCGCCGAGGTGAACGACGACGGTGAGATCTGCTTGTTCTCGTCGTCGGCGACTCACCTCGCCGTCGACGTCGTCGCCTTCATCCGCTGATCATCACGCGGTGACGACGCTCCCCGAGCGACGCCACCGACTGCGTACCAACGACCTGGTTGTCTCCATCCCGGATGGAGACAACCAGGTCGTTGCGCGTTCAGAGGCGGGCGAGGTTGTCGGCCACGTCGGCGGCCGTGGCGTTGCCGACGCCCACGGCGATCAACTGGTGCTCGATGGCGTCGGGATCGTCTCCGGCGTCGATCATCGCGATCGCGAGCTGGTGGGCCCGGCTGAGTTCGTCGAGCGTCACGGTCTGGCTCCAGGTCTCGTGCTCGGTCTGCACGGCGGCGGGGAGTCGGCGGAGATGGCGATGGGCCACCGTGGGCACACGTCGTCGGATCGCCAGGCCGTCTGAGGTCTGGTGAGCGAGGCCGAACATCACGCACCGCTGGAGCGCTTTGGCGAAGGGTGACGACCTGCCCGACGTGTACGAGAGCCCCATCGCCCGCGCAGTGTCGACGAGGTCGACCTCGTAGCCATCGGGCGACCGGTCGAGCCCGGCGACGAGTCGCCGGAGCAGCCAGGTCGCCGTCGGGCCGAGCACGCCGAGCCAGAAGCGTTCCACGTAACGCGAGCGCGGGTCATGGCCGCTGTCGTCGACCACGGGGTCGATCCACGGACGTACGTGGATCACCTCGGGCAGTGCGGTGTGGTCGGCGCTGCGGGCGTTCGGAGTCGAGCGATCGGTCGAGGACGAGGGGAGTGGTTGTTCGAGTGTTTCGGTCATGGATGCCTTCCAGGCGAGTCGACGCACGGGAGGGAAGTCGGCAGTCCGACAGTGGGTGACACGTGGCCGAAAGGGGAAAGACCCAGTTCACCGACACTCTCGATCAGGGCCGTCGCAGAACCTCGCCGCGCTGCCGACGTCGGCGTTCGAGATGGCAGTACCGTCGTCCGGCGTGGAACTCGGAAACGACGCCAGCACCGCGAATCCGTCGGGGGACGATGGCCAGAGCGAGCCGAACTTCACGCGTCGTCGGCTCGCCGTCGGCGGCGCACTGCTCGGAACAGTGGCGCTCCTCGTCGGGGGCCTCGTCTGGCTGACGGGCGGAGATGGCGACGGAGATGACGCAGTCGTGTTGGCCACCACCGTTCCGCAGACGACCACGACCAGCACCACGGTCGCCCCCACCACGACGACCACGACGGTTCCGCCGACGACAACCACCACGACGACGACGTCCACGACGACCACGTCGTCCACCACGACGACCATGGCCCCGGTCACGACGCTGCTCGAGAACGGCGTACCGGTCTGGCCGCCGTACGAGACGCTGCCACCACTCGACGGCATCGCCGCGCTGACCGGCACGCCCGCCGACGACGCACTCGCGGCGTCGCCCATCATCGCCGTCAAGGTCGACAACGTCGGGAGCGCTCGCCCTCAGTGGGGGCTCGACCTCGCCGACGTGATCATCGAGGAGAACGTCGAGCAGGCGACGCGCTTCGTGGCGCTGTTCCACACCCGTTTGCCCGATCGTGCCGGTCCGGTCCGGTCGGCCCGAACCGGTGACCTCGATCTCTTCGCCAGCATGAACCGTCCGATCCTCGCCTGGTCGGGCGGCAACCGCGGCGTGACCAACTGGATCGAGTCGGCCGCTCGTTCACAAGTGCTCGTCAACTTCACCGCACAGAAGAGCCCGTGTTACAACCGCAACTCGAGCCGCAGCGCTCCGCACAACCTGCAGCTGAACCCGTCGTGCGCGCTCGACAACGTCGCCGACGCCGGTCCGGCCCGGTCACTGTGGCCGATCGTCGACGACTGGTCCGCGCCGGAGTACTTCATCACGTCACCCGATGCGTCGTTCGACGTGCAGATGGACGGCAACCGCGCCGGCTGGGTGTGGGACGCCGACGCCGGGCTCTACCGTCGCTCGCAGAACGGCCGAGCTCACGTCTCTGCGTCCGGAGCGCAGATCTCGATGAACAACGTCGTCGAGATGTACGTGTTCCACGCGCCGTCACCGGTCGATGCCCGTTCGCCGAACCCGGTCACGATCGGCCGCGGTCGCGCCGTCATCCACCGCAACGGCGTGGCGATCGAGGCGATCTGGGCCCGGCGTACGGCACAGGACCCGTTCACGTTCGCCGACGAGGCCACCGGCGAGTGGATCCCGCTCGACGTCGGCACCACCTTCGTCGAACTCGTCCGCGACCGCTGACGCCCCCCCACCTGCAGGTTTTACCCCTCCAATCCGTCATCCGTGACGGTTCGCAGGGGCAAAACAGTGAGCTTCGGGTTTTGCCCCGCCAAATCGTCATCCGTGACGGTTCGCAGGGGCAAAACCGTGAGCGGCAGGCCGGGTTTTGCCCCGCCGAATCGTCATCCGTGACGGATCGGAGGGGCAGAACGGTGATGGCTGGTCGGTCAGCCGGCGATGATGGGGTCGAGCATGAGCTCGGGTTCGTTCTGTTCGATGCGCTGCAGCGCGTACTTGTTCTCGAACAGCGCGACCAGTGCGCCGTCGGTGCGCTGCAGGATGCGAACGCCTGGCTTCTCGCGAAGCGCAGTGGCCGACTCGGAGTCGGTGAGACGGATCGCCTGGTACGGCGAGCTGAGCAGTTCGATCGGCGCGTTGAACTCGACGTCGAGCCGGTTGGCGAACACGTCGAACTGGAGCTGGCCGACGGCAGCGAGCACCGGTGATGCCTCACCCCAGTCGGGATCGCGCAGCACCTGCACCACGCCCTCTTCGCCGAGCTGATCGAGGCCCTTGCGGAACTGCTTGACCTTGCCCGAATCCTGCGGGCGAGCCGACGCGAACACTTCGGGCGCGAACTGCGGCAGCTTCGGGAACTCGACTCGAGGGCCGGTCTCGTCGTACAGCGTGTCGCCGATGTTGAGGCCGGTGGCGTTGACCAGTCCGACGACATCGCCGGGAAACGCCTCGTCGATGGTCGTGCGCTCGGCACCGAACACGGTCGACGCGTACTTCGTGGCGAACGGCTTGCCGGTTCGCTCGCAGGTCATCACCATGCCGCGATCGAACTTGCCCGAGCAGATGCGGGCGAACGCGATGCGGTCACGGTGATTGCGGTCCATGTTGGCCTGCACCTTGAACACGAACGCCGAACAGGCGGTTTCGAGCGGGCGGGGTTCACCGTCGATGTCGTCACGGGGGAGCGGCGCCGGAGCGAGGTCGACGATGGCATCGAGCAGATGGCGCACGCCGAAGTTGGTGAGCGCAGACCCGGCGAAGATCGGCGTGGACTGGCCGGCGAGGAACGACTCCATGTCGACGTCGGCGCCCATCGCGTCGAGCAACTCCGACTCCTCGGCGCACTTGAGCCATGCGTCGCCCTCTTCGGCGGCGGCTTGCTCGGCGGCCATGTCTTCTTCGGGAGCGATCTTCGAGCCCCGCGCCGTGCGGGTGAACCTCGTGAACACGTCGGTGCGGCGATCGAGCACGCCGCGCAGGTCGCCGTACGAGCCCACCGGCCACGTCGCCGGTGTCGGACGCAGGCCGATCTGTTCTTCGATCTGGTCGAGCAGTTCGAGCGGTTCGAGGCCCGGTCGGTCGAGTTTGTTGAGGAACGTGATGACCGGCAGTTCGCGTGAGCGGCAGACCTCGAACAACTTCAGCGTCTGCGGCTCGATGCCCTTCGCCGCGTCGAGGACCATGACGACGGCGTCGACGGCCGACAGGACGCGGTAGGTGTCTTCGGAGAAGTCGCGGTGACCAGGGGTGTCGAGCAGGTTGAGTTCTTGCTCGCGGTACGGGAAGTTGAGCGCCGTCGACGAGATCGAGATGCCGCGCTTCTGCTCCATCTCCATCCAGTCGGACGTGGCCGACCGGCGGTCTTCGCGGGCCTTCACCGCGCCACCCGATTGGATCGCTCCGGCGTACAGGAGGAACTTCTCGGTGAGCGTGGTCTTGCCCGCGTCGGGGTGCGAGATGATGGCGAACGTCCGACGACGTGCTGCTTCTTCGATCACCTGGGACACGGCCGACCACGCTACCGCCGCGCTCCGCGATGAGAGCCGGGCGGCCCGAGCCGGTTCCGGCCGAGGCGACGCCTGACCGGGAAGGTGATCGGTCAGGCGCTCTGGACGAGGTGGTCGATCGGCCCGATCGCGAAGTGCGGGTTCAGATCGGGGTCGAGTGCGGTGATCACCTCGACCAGTTCGGCCGCAGCGAGCGAGACGCAGCCGCTCGTTGCACGCGTGGGTCCACTCGTGCGTCCGCTCCCGTAGCTGTGTCGGTGCAGGAAGATCGCCGCGGCATACGGGGTCTCTCCCGGGGCATCGCCCGAGGTCGCTTCGGTGACCGGGTCGAGGTTGGCGCCGATCACGGCCGCATGCGAGTAGACGCCGCCGAATCGGGGGAGCCACTCGTCGTCGGGTCCGGCGCAACCCGGATCGTTGACCAGGTGGTTGTAGTCGGGATCGTTGGGCGTCGCGCCCCAGCAGTCTTCGGGCTGCACGTCTCGGTACAGGACGCCGTTCTTCACGCCGGGATCGGGGGAGTTGCCGAACACGTTGAGACGCTCGCCGTCCCACGCGGTGATCGCGCCCATCGGGAACACGCCGGCTGGTGTGGTGCCGTCGCCGCTGCGCCGGTCGAGCAGCAGTCGCGTGCCGTTGCGGCCGAACCGGGCGTCGGCGGCGGAGGTCTGACACACCCAGTCGCCCGAGCTGCGCTGGGCGGCCACGTACCCGTCGCCGGTCGTGTCGGTGAACGAGTCGGTCACCAGCACCACGAACTGGCGCACGTCGGGGTGGCGAGTGGCCAGCGCTCGCACCGTCTTGAGGTTGCACGTCGCTTCGGTCGGATACGCCACGCCTCGCTCGGCTGCTTCCTCCGACGCACCGAGCCCGTCGAGCCATCCGGCTTCGACCCGTTCTCCGACGGCTGCGACGGGGAGCATCGACGCGAGCAGTGAGATGGTGAAGCGACGGCGACGCACTGCTCCAGTATTCCGCAACGATCGCCGCGAGCGGCGTCGGACGCGATCTGGGGCGGGAGTGGCGGCGACACGTTCGGATCGGGCAAGGTGAGATGGTGCAGGTGAGATGGTGCGTGTGATGGTGATGGTGAGACGGTGATGGAAGCGATCGACGGCGAACAGATCTCTCGCGTCCGTGAGGTACTCCGCGATGCCGGGCGCGTCGTGGTGCTGACGGGAGCCGGTATCAGTACCGACTCGGGGATTCCCGACTTCCGTGGCCCGAACGGGGTGTGGACCAAGAACCCGGCCGCCGAGAAGGCGTCGAACATCACCCACTATCTGAACGAGCCGGAGGTGCGCCAGGCGGCGTGGCAGAACCGGCTGACCACGCCGGCGTGGACGGCGGAGCCGAACCGTGGGCACGCGGCCATCGTCGAACTCGAACGTCAGGGGCGGCTCCACGCCATCGTCACGCAGAACATCGACGGGCTGCATCAGAAGGCGGGCAACGACCCGGCGAAGGTGATCGAGGTCCACGGCACCGTGTGGTTCACCCGCTGTTGGGAGTGCGAGGATCGTCGGCCGATGGAGCAGGCCCTCGCTCGTGTCCGTGCGGGAGACGTCGACCCGGCGTGTCTCGAATGCGGTGGGATCCTGAAGTCCGACACGATCAGCTTCGGGCAGTCCCTGATCCCGGAGGTGATCGACCGTGCGATGCGGGTGAGCGACGAGTGCGACGTGATGCTCGCCGTCGGCTCGACGCTCTCGGTGTATCCCGCTGCCAACTGTGTTCCACGGGCCAACGCCGGAGGAGCCGACGTGATCATCGTCAACGGCGACGAGACCAACATGGATCGCTACGCCACCCACCTGCTGCAGGGCAGCATCGGCGACATCGTCCCGGCGATCGTCGCTCCCGCCACCTGACCTGAAGCCCGATCGGCCGCCATCTCGCCGATCCAGGGTTTGTGTGACCGAACCTTCGCGTGGGGCGCGGATTCGGTCACACAGATCCAACGCCCCAAGGTTTGTGTGACCGATTGTGCGCGTGGGGCGCGGTATCGGTCACACAAACGGCTGACGGTGGGTGCGAGGGGCGGTGTGGCTCAGCGTTTGGCGCGGCTGGCGAGCAGTGCGCCGCCGATCACGAGGCCGATGCCGGCGATGGCCAGCGGGGCGACCGTGTCGTTCCGGAACGCAACGCCGAGCGCGAGAGACACCACCGGGATGAGATAGGTGATGAACGAGGCTCGCGTCGACCCGACGCGCCCGACGAGCGATCCCATGATGGCGAATGCGATGCCCGTGCCGAACACGCCGAGCACCAGCACCGCCACGAGCGGGCCGATCTCCCACGAGGCGTCGCCGATCTCCCACAGGCCGTAGGGCAGTGTCCAGACGGTGGCGAGCGTGAGCATGCGGGCCATCAGCGGGAGCGAGCCGTATCGCTGCTGGAGCGGCGCCGCCAGGTTGATCGCAAAGCCGTAGCAGACGGTCGCGGCGAGCACGAGGAACACGCCGCGGCTCTCGCTCGCTCCGTCACCGATCGACGGAAGGCTGATCAACGTGATGCCGACGAACCCGACGACGATGCCCGCGAGCAACGGCCCGCGCGCCCGTTGGCGGAGCAGCAGTGCGGCGACCGTCGCGGCGAAGATCGGGGTCGCTCCGTTGAGCAGTCCGGTGACCGACGAGTTGATGTACTGCTCCGCGATGGGGAACAACGTGAACGGCACCGCGACCCAGATCACCGAGAGCAGCAACAGGCGCGGCCGATCGTCGGCGGCGATGGTGACCGAGGGCTTCGGCAACAGGAGCAGCGCAGCGGCCCCCGACGCCACGCGCAGCAGTGTGATCAGACCCGGCGGAAATGCGTCGAGCCCGATGTCGATGAACAGAAACGACGAGCCCCAGATCGCCGCGACGGCGAAGAACAGGCCCCAGTCCTGCGGCGTGAACGACCCGTCGTTGGCGGCCGTCGACTGCTCGAACATCTTGCGGTGTGGCGTGGTTGCCTGACTCACCCGGGCAACGTAACAGCAGGCCGAGACGGCACGTCAGCGGGTTTCGGACAGGGCAGTCGCCGTTCCTGCCATGCCGTCGGCCCATCGCTCGAAGCAACGATGTCGGCGACCGTCGTCGACCCGGTGACGTGGTGACGAGGTGATGAGGGTGTCGAGTCACCGGGTGGCCCGAACGGGAATGGATCGGTCGCCGGACCGGTTCATCTATTCCCGACCCAATAGATCACCTTTCACCGTTAGGCTTTTCCCATGGCTACGTTCCGCGACCTGCTCTCCGCCGCAAAGTCCTCGATCACCGAGATCGACACCGACACCGCGTCGGCCAAGATCGACGAGGGGGCGCTCGTCCTCGACGTCCGTGAGCCCGACGAGTACGAGGAAGGTGCGATCCCCGGCGCCGTTCACATCCCCCGCGGTCACCTCGAAGCACAGATCGAAGGCAAGATCATCGACAAGACGGCCCCCGTCGTCGTGTACTGCGCCGGCGGCGTTCGTTCGGCGTTCGCCGTGCAGACGATGGAAGAGCTCGGTTACACCAACGCCATGTCGATGGACGGTGGCTACGGGCGCTGGAAGGACGAAGGTCGTGACTGGAAGAAGCCGGCGTCGCTCACGCCGGAGCAGAACAACCGCTACAAGCGTCACCTGCTGCTCCCCGAAGTCGGTGTCGCCGGACAGATCAAGCTGCTCGAAGCGAAGGTGCTCCTGCTCGGTGCGGGTGGTCTCGGCTCGCCCGCCGCGCTCTACCTCGCAGCCGCAGGCGTCGGCACGCTCGGCATCGTCGACATGGACGACGTCGACTCGTCGAACCTGCAGCGCCAGATCCTCCACAACGTCGACCGCATCGGCGACCGCAAGGTCGACTCGGCGAAGAAGACGCTGGTGGGGCTGAACCCCGACGTCGACGTCGTCACCTACGACACGCGCCTCGACGCGTCGAACATCATGGAGATCATCGAGGGCTACGACGTGATCGTCGACGGTGCCGACAACTTCCCGAGCCGCTACCTGCTCAACGACGCCAGCGTCAAGCTGGGCATCCCGGTCGTGCACGGCTCGATCTTCCGGTTCGAAGGCATGGTCAGCGTGTTCCACCCGACCGAGGGCCCGACCTATCGCGACATGGTCCCGGAGCCGCCTCCCGCCGAACTCGCCCCGTCGTGCGCCGAGGCCGGTGTGCTCGGCGTGCTGCCCGGCATCATCGGATCGATCCAGGCGCTCGAGACGATCAAGGTCATCCTCGGCCTCGGCGACCCGCTGATCGGTCGCATCCTCACCGTCGACACCAACGACATGGAGTTCCGGGTGTTCAACCTCAAGGCGAACCCCGACAACCAGGTCACCTACGACAACCGCGATCGGATCCAGATCCGCGAGCTCGAGGGGCTCTGCGCCCCCGGTCTCGACTGACCGGAACCGCTGGTCGCGACGTCCGTCTGCGTCGCTGAACCACGTCGCCGCTGCCCCTGCGTCGACGGGTCGGTCACCCCGCGTGACCATCATCACGACTCCGTCAAGATCTCTCGCTCCGCGTTCAGATGTCGCGTTCCGCGGCCGATGAAGAGGTGTCAACGAATCACCAACGAGGAGGGGCGGTGTGATGAAGCGCAAGGAGTCGCCGGAGGACCAGGGCTGGCAAGAGCGTCCTGGTCTTGCTCGCATGATCCGGGGTGCAGCGTTCGTCACGCCGATCGCGATCTCGTTGGCGACCGGCTACGTGGTGACGGGGCTGTTGCCGTCGCCACCGTCGACGCTGTGGGGCATCGTCCGCTGGGCGATCGTTGCGCTCGCCTCCCTCACCGCCATGGTCGCTGCCGAGCGCATCGCTCGCCGCGTCGTCCCACTGGCGACGCTGTTCAAGCTCGGTCTCGCCTTCCCCGACCAGGTCCCGTCGCGGCTCGGTCTGGCGATGAAGATCGGCACCACCAGCCAACTGAAGAAGCGCATCGAGGAGCATCGGGTCAGTCCCGATGGTGAGTTGCCAGGCGACGCGGCACGACGCCTGCTCGAACTCGTCGGCCTGTTGAGCCGTCACGACCGCATGACTCGGGGTCACTCCGAACGGGTCCGTGGCTACGCCCACATGATCGGCGTCGAGATGGGCATCACCGGCCGTGACCTCGATCGTCTGCGGTGGGCGGCGCTGCTGCACGACATCGGCAAGATCGACGTGCCCGGCTCCATCCTCAACAAGCCCGACCGTCTGACCGACGACGAGTTCGAGATCATCAAGTCGCACCCGCTCGCCGGCAAGGCGTACGTGCAACCCCTCGCACGATGGATCGGAGAATCGGTTCGGGCGGTCTGGGAACACCACGAGCGCTTCGACGGAGGTGGCTACCCGAACGGTCTCAGCGGCACGCGGATCGCGATGGCGTCACGGATCGTCTCGGTCGCCGACGCCTACGACGTCATGACGTCGACTCGCTCGTACAAGGACCCGATGACCAGCGAAGCTGCTCGGGCCGAACTGTCGAAGCATGCCGGCACCCAGTTCGACCCCGACGTGGTGCGCGCGTTCCTCAATGCGTCGCTCGGCGCTACCAGTCGCCTCACGCGTCCGTCGCGGTGGCTCTCGCAGGCAGCCCTCCTGCCTCAGGCGATCGTGACACAGGTCGGTGCTGCGATCGGGCCGGCCCTCGCCGTCGTCGCCGTCGGCACCACGGCAGGCGCCGCCGGCGTGGTGGCGAACGCAACGCAGCCGACCGAGACCGTCTTCGTCGACGACGGTGAGATCACCACCACCGAGGTCGACGTCGACGAGCGATCGAACGTTCGCGGCGCCAACGGCGTCGCGTCGCCGGGTGGCTCGCCCACCGGTTCGCCGTCGCCTGCTCCGGGTGCGACTCTGGTGGAGCCAGCGGCCTCGGAGACCGACTCCGAGCCGCCGACATCCGACGACCCCGGCAGCCCGGCGGGTGACACGACGCTTCCCGACCCGGTCACCACGGTGCGCCGCGGGCCGACCACCACCGACCCGTCGTCGCCGGACTCGACGCCACCGAGCACGAGCGGACCGGTCACCACGGTCGGTACGCAGCAGACGACGACCACGTCCGCGGTCGGTACGCAGACGACCACGACGGTGGCGGGATCGAGTTCGACGACCACCACGTCGGTCGCTCCGGCCCCAGGGACGACCACACCGGGCATCACGCTGCCCGAGATCACGCTCCCCGAGATCACGCTGCCGGAGATCACGTTGCCCGACATCATCACCTTGCCGGAGATCACGTTGCCCGACATCATCACGCTGCCGGAGATCACGTTGCCCGACATCATCACGTTGCCGGAGATCACGTTGCCCGACATCGTGACGTTGCCGGAGATCACGCTCCCAGACGTGACGCTGCCAGACGTGACCCTGCCCGTGATCACGCTGCCCGAGATCACCCTGCCGAAGATCTCCCTGCCCGACCTGGGACTCTGAACCCCCACGACGAACGCTGGACGGACCGACTTCGAGCGGGGCACTGACGTCGGTCGAATCGTCGGTTCGATCCGGCCTCGTCGGCCATCGCGGCGAGTCGCCTACGGTGGAGTCATGGGAATGGATGTCGAAGCGTCGGGGCAGTCGTGTGGGGCAACCGTCACCGGGGTCGACCTCACGGCGCCGCTCGATCCGGCCACCGTTGCCGAGATCAGGGCAGCGTGGCTCGAGCACCATGTGCTCGCCTTCCCCGACCAGGCGATGAGTGACGACGACCTCGAACGCTTCACCCAGTCGTTCGGTGGGTTCGGCGACGACCCGTTCATCGCCCCGATCGACGGCCGGGAGCACATCATCGCGGTCGCACGCAGCGCCACCGAGACCGCTCCGCTGTTCGCCGAGAACTGGCACACCGACTGGTCGTTCCAGGCGACGCCACCATCGGGAACCTGCCTGCTCGGCATCACCATCCCGCCCACCGGGGGTGACACGCTGTACGCCGACCAGCACGCCGCACTCGACGCCATGCCCGCCGACCTGCGCGCTCGTCTCGAGGGCCGCCTGGCCGTGCACTCCGCACGCGGCGGGTACGCGCCCAGCGGTACGTACGGCGACGACGACCAGAAGACCGACCGGTCGATGGCGATCAGGCCGTCCGACACGGCGATGGCGACCCAGACGCACTCGATCATCCGTGAGCATCCCGAGACCGGGCGCCTCGGGATCTTCGGCTGCATCGGCTACATCATCGGCGTCGAGGGCATGTCAGACGACGAGGGCCGCGAGTTGTTGTTCGACCTCTACCACTGGCAGACGCGCGAAGAGTTCCAGTACCGCCACGTGTGGAGCGAGAACATGCTCGTCATGTGGGACAACCGCTCGGTGCTGCACCGAGCAACCGGCGGGTACGACGGGCACGACCGTCTGCTGCATCGCACCACCATCGCCGGCTGAGCCGGCCGCGGCAGTCGAGGATCGTCAGTCGAGGAACTCGGGCTCGCGAGCGACGAGTTCGTCCCAGAACGGTTGGAACTGGAACCAGCCGGCGAGGTCGTGGCCCTGCGCTTTGTACCCGTCTTCGCAGTACGCCTCGGGAATCTCGATCGGGTCACCGGCCGACTCGGCGAGGAGCTGGCTCTGGCACAGGCGCTCGAGTGCGATGAACCACCACACGGCGGCGTCGACCGAGCCGCCCGTGGTGATGAGCCCGTGGTTCTGGTGGATGAGCGCCTTCTTGTCGCCGAGCGCCTTGGCCATGAGATCGCCGACCGCGGTGTCGAGCACCACGGCACCCGATCCGTCGTTGCACAGCGCCACGTCGTTGTAGAACATCGTGGCGTCCTGACTGATCATCTTCAGCGGCTTGCCGAGGGTGGAGAACGTGCGGCCGTACATCGAGTGTGAGTGGGCCGCCGCCATCACGTCGGGGCGCGCGGCGTGGAGGCGGCTGTGGATCGCGAACGCCGCGGCGTTGACCGGCCGGTCACCGACGACGACGTCACCGGCATGGTCGACGCAGATCAGGTCGCTGACCTTCATCAACTTGAAGTTGTGGCCGAACGGGTTGACCCAGAAGCGGTCGGGGAACTCGGGGTCGCGGACGGTCACGTGTCCGGCGACGCCCTCCGCGAGATGGAGTCGACCCATGGTTCGGAGTCCGGCGGCGAGGCGCTGTTTGCGCTTGAGACGCTCGGCTTCGAAGTCCTGCTCGACCGCAGTCGCCTGCTTCTCGAGTTCGGCCATCGTTTCGTCGTAGGTGTTCGCCATGTCTCGATGGTAGTCGGCCCCGACCACCCCATCGCCCTCGGCGGCATCGTGTTCGGCGACATCGTGTACGGCGGCGTCGTGTTTGGCGGGTGGTGGTCGGCGGCGGTCGATCGCGCTTCAGGGCGTGGCCGCGCAGCTCAGGCGGGATCGGTGCGGACGGTGGCTTCGACGCGTTCGATCTGGTCGCGCTCTTGCACCGTCACGCCGACCAGGACCAGGGCGATACCGAGCAGGTCGATGGTGGTCGGCCGCTGATCGAGCGCGATCCAGCCGATGAGTGACGCGGTGACCGGGAGCAGCGCGAGGAGCAGGGAGAAGCGTCGAATCGGGATGCGGCGCATCGTGAACTGGTCGATGCCGTACCCGATCGCGTTGGAGAACACGCCGACGAGCAGACACATCGCCAGCAGCGATGGCGCCACCCAGACCGGTCCGCTCCACGGCGCACCGATCGGCGCGGTGAGGATCGATCCGATCGCCAGCCCGAGACCGAGCCCGGCCACACCGCGGTCGACCTGGGCCACGCGCGACCCGACGACGATGTACGCCGCCCAGAGCGCCGATGCGATGAGGATGTAGACGAGCCCGACGGCGTTGTCGGCGAGTTCGACCCCGCCGAGCACGGCGACACCGGCGATCGCGAACGCCAACGCCAACGCATTGCGACCGGATCTCGTCGTTGCCGCGGCCACAGCGATCGGGCCGATGAACTCGATGGTGACGCCCTTGCCGAGGTCGATGCGGTTGATCGCCAGGTAGAAGAAGATGTTCATCAACGACGTCGCGAGACCGAACACCGCCACGCCGACGAGTTGGCGCCGGGTCCAGCCTCGCCACCAGCCGCGTGACACCAGGAGCAGGGCGGCGGCCGCGCCGATGATGCGGAACCAGGCGACCGTCTGCGGTTCGACTTCGTCGAACAACACCACGGCCAGCGCAGCACCGACGTACTGCGCCACGGCCGACAGGACGAACAACGCTTCGGGTTGCGCCGTGCTCAGCCAGCGACTGATCGGACCCTGAGGTGTCGGAGCGGCCTGCACCGGGCCATCTTGCCCGACGACGACCGATCGCGGTGCGTCGATTCGCCGAACTCGTCCTCCGCGACTACCGCGGCAACATGGCCTCGGTCTCGATGTTCGACGTGATCCCGGGCTGACCGGTCGGAGGCGACGAGCGCACCGCGAGCGGCCGTGATCCGCCAAGATGTCGAGCGTGAACCGTCAGATCAATCCCTCGTCGATCGCCGCCCCGGCGGCGAACTACGCACACGCCGTGCTCACCGTGGCACCCGAACGCTGGCTGCACACGTCGGGGGTGGTGCCGACCGCACCCGACGGGACGACACCGGACGAGGTGGGGGAGCAGGCGGTGGTGGTGTGGCGGAACATCGCCGCCATGCTCGTCGATGCCGAGATGGGAGCCGACGACATCGTGTCGGTCACGACCTACGTCGTCGCCGGCGAGCCGTTGGCCCCCGTGATGGCCGCGCGTGACGCGTTCCTCGGAGAGCATCGCGCCGCATCGACGCTCGTGACCGTGCCCGAGCTGGCGCAGCCCCAGTGGCGGATGGAAGTGGCGATCGTCGCCGCCCGCTGAACACCGCTGCAACTGCGCACGTCAAACGGTGTCAGACACCCGGTGACCGCAACGCCGCCCGTCAAACGGTGTCAGACACCCGATGACCGCGAGACATGATGCGCGGAGGGATTGGTCGCGGATCAGGTCGGTCGGGGTCGGCCGGAATACGATCGGGGCCATGGCCGACCTCCCGCAGACCGACTCCGGTATCCCCATCAAGAAGCTGTACGACCACGACGATCTCGCCGGTTGGGATCCGACCGAGAAGCTCGGTGCACCGGGTGAGGAGCCCTACACGCGAGGCGTCTACTCGTCGATGTACACGGGGCGCCTCTGGACGATGCGTCAGTACTCGGGGTTCGGCAACGCCGAAGCCACCAACGAGCGCTTCAAGTTCCTCCTCGACGCCGGCCAGACCGGTCTGAGCTGCGCGTTCGACCTCCCGACGCAGATGGGCTACGACTCCGACCACGGCCGAGCCGAGGGAGAGGTCGGCAAGGTCGGCGTGGCCATCGACTCGATGGAGGACATGCGTCTCCTCCTCGCCGATCTGCCGCTCGACAAGGTGTCGACGTCGATGACGATCAACTCGACGGCGGCGATCCTGCTGCTGATGTACGAGCTCGTCGCCGAGGAGAACGGCGTGTCGAGCGATCAGATCAGCGGCACGATCCAGAACGACCTGCTCAAGGAGTACATCGCTCGCGGCACCTACATCTTCCCGCCGCGGCCGTCGATGCGCATCATCACCGACATCTTCGGATACTGCGCCGAGCACGTCCCGTCGTGGAACACGATCTCGATCTCGGGCTACCACATCCGTGAGGCCGGCTCCACGGCCGTGCAGGAGATCGCCTTCACGCTCGCCAACGCCATCGCCTACGTGCAGGCCGCGGTCGACGCCGGACTCGACGTCGACGACTTCGCCCCGCGCCTCAGTTTCTTCTGGAACGGCCACAACAACTTCTTCGAGGAGATCGCGAAGTTCCGTGCGAGCCGCCGCATGTGGCACACGATCATGACCGAGCGCTTCGACGCTCAGAACCCGAAGTCGAAGATGCTGCGCTTCCACACGCAGACCGGTGGGTCGACACTCACGGCGCAGCAGCCGAAGAACAACATCATGCGCGTCACGCTCCAGGCGTTGGCTGCGGTCATGGGTGGCACGCAGTCGCTGCACACCAACGGCTTCGACGAAGCGCTGAGCCTGCCCACCGAAGACGCAGCTCGCATGGCCCTGCGCACGCAGCAGGTCATCGGCTACGAGTCGGGCGTCGTCGACACCCCCGACCCGATGGCCGGCTCCTACCTCGTCGAGTCGCTCACCGACGAAGTCGAGCGGCTCGCCTGGGAGTACATCGAGACCATCGACGAGAAGGGTGGCGCGGTCGCGGCGATCGAGGCCGGCTACCAGATGGACGAGATCATGGACTCGGCCTACGCCTACACGAAGTCGGTCGACGACGTCGACCGGGTGATCGTGGGCGTCAACAAGTTCACGACCGACGACGACCCCGAGCCCGACGTGTTCCCGATCGACCCGACGCTGGAGCCCGGACAGGTCGAACGCCTCAAGCGCTACAAGGCGAACCGTGACACCGCGGGCGTCGAGTCGGCGTTGGCGAAGGTCAAGGCCTCCGCTGAAGGCACCGACAACCTGCTCTACAGCATCAAAGACGCGCTGCGTGCCGACTGCACGCTCGGCGAGATCAGCGACTCGCTGCGGAGCGTCTTCGGCCAGTACACCCCGTGATCGACGTGCGCGACTGTCTCGGCGACACTCGCGCACGACGTCGCGCGTCCACCTCCGAGGTGGCAGGGCGCGACGAGCGGTCGTCGCCGGGGCGTTCGCGCACGGCGGAGCACTGATCCGTGATCGCCCAGATGGCCTGGCCCACCTGGCAGCAGGCGTGGGTCACCACGGTGCTGTGCATTGTCGTCTACCTGGTGCTTCGTCGGGTGCGTCCGTCGAAGGCGATCGAGATCGCGCTGCCCGCCGTGCGAGAGTTCGGCATCCTCACGGCGCTCTACGGTCTGTGGCGGACGGCTCGCAAACTCCCGCTCGCGCAGACCGACGGGGCGATCGAGCGTGCCCGCACGATCGTCGACGTGCAGGAGGCGATGTGGCTGCCGTCGGAGCTCACGGTCAATCGGTGGGCGGTCGACAACGACTGGCTCGGGTGGCTTTCGTCGGCGTACTACGTCGTCGTGCACGTGCCGAGCATCTTCGCGTTCCTCATCTGGATGTTCTGGCGGCATCGCGATCACTACGACCGTTGGCGCAACGCGTTGGCGCTGGTGACCGCCGGGTGTCTGGTGATCCGGTTCTGGCGGGTCGCTCCGCCCCGGTACCTGCCCGACCTCGGGTTCATCGACGTCACCGTCATCCACGACATGGACGTCTACGGGCCGGTCGGCACCGGGGTGTCGGGCCAGTTCGTCGCGATGCCGTCGATCCACGTCGCCTGGGCCGGCGTGGTGGGGCTCGGCATCGTCGCCGCCTCGACCTCGCGGTGGAAGTGGTTGTTCGCCGCGCACCTGCCGCTCACGATCTTCGTCGTGTCGGCCACCGGCCACCACTGGTGGCTCGACGGCATCGTCGCCCTGCTCCTGCTCGGAGTCGGCCTCGCGATCGACGAAGGAATCCGCCGCCTGATCCGAGCGCGTCGCCTGCCGTCGCACGACGAGCCGGACACCACGGACACCGACGACCACCCCACCCCCGACCAACAACCTGGTTACATCGCTCCGGGAGCAACGTAATCAGGTTCGTCAGCGTTCGGCGACGAACGCGTCGAGGGGTCGGGCCCGTCCGCGACCGGAAAAGCCCAGGTAGCCCGGGACCGAGCGACCAAAGTTGGTTACATCGCTCCGGGAGCAACGTAACCAGGTTGGTCAGAGTTCGGCGAGGAATGCGTCGAGGAGGTCGCTGAACTCGGTCATCGCCCGGAACTGTGGGAACTCGGCGATGACGTTGTCGGGCGAGCGGAACAGGAACCCGGTGTCGGCTTCGGCCAACATCGTCGTGTCGTTGTACGAATCGCCGGCCGCGAACACCCGGTAGTTGAGCTGATGGAAGGCCTGCACCGACTTGCGCTTCTGGTCGTGCTGGCGAAGGCGGTAGTCGACGATGCGATCGTCGTCGACGAGGAGGCGATGGCAGAACACGGTCGGCCAGCCGAGTTGCCGCATGAACGGCCTGGCGAACTGCTCGAACGTGTCGGACAGGATGATCACCTGTGTGTGCGATCGGAGTTCGTCGAGGAAGTCCTTGGCGCCGTCGAGGGGAGCGAGCCCGGAGATGACCTCTTCGATCAGCGACATCGTCAGGCCGTGTTCGGCGAGAAGATCGAGGCGGTACCGCATCAACACGTCGTAGTCGGGCTCGTCGCGCGTCGTGCGCAGCAGACCGTCGATGCCGGTTCGTTCGGCCACGGCGACCCACACTTCGGGAATCAACACCCCTTCGAGGTCGAGCGTGACGATGGTCTGAGTGGCGTCGGCGTTCGCTGGCACAGCGCCAGTATTGCCGCTCCGGGCGACCGGAGTTCAGACGACGATGCCGGGCGCGCCGAGATGCGTCGCCTCGGATGCGTGGCTCCGACCGGTGCTGGCCGGATCGGTGACGCCGAGCTAGCGAGCCGTGTCGAGGTCGATGTCGACCATCAACTCGTTGGCGAGGTCTTCGAGCGCTGCGCGGAGTCGATCGAGGTCGAGTGAGGGCGGCACGTTGAGCGAGAGCGATGCTTCGAACAGCGGCTCACCTGCCATCGGTGCGCTCGTGGTGGCCGTGACGAGTTCGATGATGCTCACGTCGTTCGCCGCCAGCACCGAGGCGATCTCACGGACGATGCCCGGACGGTCGGCGCCGACGAGTTGCAGCTCGATCGGCTCGACGGCCCCTGGGGTGGGGTCGGAGTCGGCATCGGGGTCGGTGGCGATCGACGCCGTGACCTCGAGGAGCCCATCGGCCCGGATCGGGCCGAGGCCGTCGATCAGTGCCTGCGCGTCGTCGTCGGCGATCGTGACGACCACGATGCCGGCGAACTTTCCGGCGAGACGCGACATGTGGCTGCGATCCCAGCTCCCGCCGTGATCGGCGACCACCTGGGCGACGGCATCGACGAGCCCGGGTCGATCATCGCCGAGAACGGAGAGCACCACGGTTGCCATGCCCAGAGTCTCGCGCGCCACCTGGTTATTTCCATCCGGGATGGAAATAACCAGGTGAGACGCACCGAGGTTCAGTGGGTGACGAGGGTGATGGGGAGTGGCGGCCGCTCGGGTGGCGGGCACGGCCGGTCTTCCCAGCCCAGGTAGATGACGCCGATGACACGGTCGTCGGCGCCGAACCCGCAGAGATCGAGGACTCGTGGCGGCTGGAGCAGCGCCGGTGTCGACCAGAAGCTCGCGAGGCCGAGCGCCGTGGCACCCAGCAGCAGGTTCTGGATGCCGGCGGCGACGGCGTCGCGGTTCTCGTGATGGAGTGTGTCGTTCTCGTGGGGCTCGCAACCGACGACGAGAATGCCCGGCGTGCGCAGGTACTTCGTGCGGGTCTTCTCCCGCTTGACCTCGTCACCGAAGTCAGCCTCGATCATGTCGGCGACCATCGTCTCGCCGAGGCGTGCTCGGCCGTCTCCGGTGAAGTAGGCGAAGCGCCACGGCCAGGTCTTCTTGTGGTTGGGGGCCCACGTGGCGAGCCCGCACAACTCCTGGACCATCGCCGGATCGACCTCACGGTCGGGGTCGACGAACATCGACGTTCGTCGCTGTCGGACCAGGTGAGCGAACCACTCGTATCGCGAGTCGCCGTCTTCCATCGTTCCGAACGCATCGGTCATGACTGCAGCCTTGCACGGCGCCGTCCATCGATCACAGCACGGCGTTCGCTGATGCTCGTCAGCCGCCGGCCGACGACCGGCGCGCTGGCCGACTGACGGCGCCGAGGCTCCGACCGAGCGAGGCTCAGTGCTCGTCGTCGGGCTTGCGGGCTCGACTGGGTTGGACACGAGGTGCTTCGTTGGGCATCTTCGGATACACCGGCGGCCACGGCGCATCGGGCACACCGTCGGCGAGATCGTCGGCGAACCGCTCCACCAGTGGAACGATCGAACAGGGAGCCTCGTCCATCAACTCCCACGGATCGCCCTGCTCGGCGAGTCGGTCGGGAACGGTGTCGATCGTGCACTGCTCCGGGTCGATCGAGTCGAGTTCGTCCCAGCGGAACGGTGTCGACACCTGCGCGCCGACACGTGGGCGCACGCCCCAGGCCCCGAACATGTTCTTGTGCGGCGCATTCTGGTTGAAGTCGACGAACACCCGCTCGCCGCGCTCTTCCTTCCACCACTTGTCGGTGATGAGGTCGGGGTGTCGCTCGGCGAGGATGCGAGCGAGCGCCACCACCGCGCCGCGCACCGCGAACGAATCCCATCCCGGCTCGACGCGAACGTAGATGTGGATGCCCTTCGACCCGGTGGTCTTGGGAAAGCCGAGCATGCCGAGTTCGGCCAGCAGATCGCGTGTGTGCGCGGCAGCCTCGCGTGTCATGTCGAACGTGACCCCGGGGGAGGGGTCGAGGTCGATGCGCATCTCGTCGGCGTCGTCGGGCGTCGACGCACGGAACGGCCACACGTGGAGCCCGAGCACGCCCTGGTTCGCGGCCCACAGCACGTGTGCGAGGTCGGGGATCACCAACGCACGCGACGGGGTGCCGTTGATGGTCTCGACCGTCGTGGTCGCGAGCCAGTCGGGTGCCGACGCGGGAATTCGCTTCTGGAAGAACGACGTGCCGCGCACGCCGTTGGGGTAGCGCTCGAGCAGGACCGGTCGGTCGCGCAGTGTGCGCATGATGGGCTCGCCGACGGCCAGGTAATAGCGGGCCAGGTCGATCTTCGTCCGCTCCTCTTTTGCGGGTCCGACCGACGGAAACATCGGTTTGTGCGGGTTGGTGATGCGCACGACACGGGTGCCAGTGTCGAGCTCGATCGGTTCGCCGAACTCATCCTTCGCGGCCATTTCTGCACCGTAGACCCCACGAACGCCTGTTTCGAGTCCGCAGATTGAGGTATGCATGTACACGTGGATGAACTGCTGCACGACGATCACACTCCGAGAGCCTCTGCCGCGGCGTTGTGGTCGCTCCTCGAGCAGCTCGGCCCCGACGAGATCGAGGCCCGTCAAGCCGCCACCGAGCTCGACATCCTCACGATGGGCATCACCTTCACCGTGTACAGCGACGGTGAGAACATCGACCGTGCGTGGCCGTTCGACGTCGTTCCGCGCATCATCGACGGCGACGAGTGGACGCAGGTCGAAGCTGGTCTGGCGCAACGGCTGCGAGCGGTCAACATGTTCATCGACGACATCTACAACGAGCAGCGCATCGTCGCCGATGGCGTGTTTCCGGCCGAACTGCTCGAGGACTCGGTCAACTTCCGCCCGGAGTGCGTCGGGGCCAAGCCCAAGTTCGGCGTGTGGGCGCACATCTCCGGGTCCGACCTGGTGCGCGACGACGACGGCACGTTCTACGTGCTCGAAGACAATCTGCGAGTCCCGTCGGGCGTCAGCTACGTGATCGAGAACCGCGCGGTGACCAAGCGGGCGTTCCCCGAACTCTTCGGTCAGAACCGCATCCGGCCCGTCGACACCTACACCGACGAACTCAACAAGTTGCTCACCTCGCTCGCCCCCGACGGGGTCGACGACCCGACGCTGGCGGTGCTCACCCCCGGCATCTTCAACTCCGCCTACTTCGAGCACTCGTTCCTGGCGCAGCGGATGGGTGCGGAGTTGGTGGAGGGCAGCGACCTCGTGGTCGGTGACGACGACTGCGTCTACATGCACACCGTCGAAGGGCGCGAACGCGTCCACGTGATCTACCGACGGATCGACGACCTGTTCATCGACCCCGACGCCTTCCGTCCCGACTCCCTGCTCGGCGCCGCCGGGCTCATGCGGGCGTGGAAGGCGGGCAACGTCGGCATCGCCAACGCGCCGGGCGCCGGCGTCGCCGACGACAAGTGCGTCTACGCATGGATGCCCGACATCATCCGCTACTACCTCGACGAGGAGCCGAAGATCGCGAACGTGCCGACCTATCGCTGCATGTACGAAGACGAGCGCGAGTACGTGCTCGCGCACCTCGACGAACTCGTCACCAAGCCGGCGAACGAGAGCGGCGGCTACGGCATCACGATCGGCAGCCGGGCGACCGAAGACGAGTTGACGGCCTGCGCCGAAGCGATCCTGGCCGATCCTCGCAACTGGGTCGCCCAGCCGATCATCAACCTGTCGACCGTGCCGACACTCATCGACGGCGAGTTGCAGCCGCGTCACGTCGACCTGCGCCCCTTCATCCTCACCGGGGCGTCGAGTTACGTGACCGCGGGCGGGCTCACTCGAGTCGCACTGCAGGAAGGGTCGCTGATCGTCAACTCCTCTCAAGGCGGCGGCAGCAAAGACACGTGGATCGTCGACACCGGGGGCAGACCACCGTCGGCGAGATCATCCCAATCCCAATCCCAATCGCAATCGCAATCGCAGTCACAATCGAGCAACGGCGGGGAGGCCTGACATGGTGCTGCTCTCGCGCAACGCCGACCGACTGTTCTGGGCGGCTCGCTATCTCGAACGAGCCGAAGACACCTCTCGGCTGGTGCAGCAGTTCGGCGAACTCTTCGACGACATGCCGATCGACGATCCCGACGAGACCGATCGGCGATGGGCGCCGCTGCTCGCTGTGTGCGGCGACCGGTCGTTGCTCGCCAGCGATGCGACCGAACGCGACGTGGTTCGTACGTTGGTGTGCGATCCCGAACAGCCGGGCAGCGTCGCGGCGTGCGTCGCTGCTGCTCGGTCCAACCTCCGCACGACGCGCGAGGTGCTGCCGCGCGAAGCGTGGCACACGGTCAACGACCTCTCGCTGTTCATGGACTCAGACGCCAACCGAGCGGAGGATCGCCGTTTCCGCAGTCACGTCCTCGGTCGAGTCACCAACGACAGCCGGCGACTCGACGGCATCCTGACCTCGTCGATGACCCGCGACGCTGCGTTCCAGATGTGGCGCATCGGGCGCTACCTCGAACGCGCCGACATGACGTCGCGGTTCGTCGGGGTGCGTGCGGCGTCGCTGATGACGCGACGCGAAGACGCCCTGAAGTACGACGAGGTCCAGTGGATGGGTGTGCTGCGCGCGTTGTCGGCGCTGCAGATGTACCAGCGCTCGACCCGCGGGCCGATCGAGGCGACGTCGGTCGTGCGCTTCCTGCTGTTCGACTCGCGCTTTCCTCGCTCGATCAGGTTCTGTCTCGACGAGATCGACCGCTCGCTCGACACGCTCACGCGCCCCGATTCGGTCCGCCGCACCGTCGCCAACGCGCGTGACGCGCTGATCGCCACGATGGGGACCACCGCCGACGGCGCTGACCTCGACCAGGCGATGGACTGGGTGCAGACGCTCATCGGCAAGGTCAACGACGCGATCACCGACCGGTATCTCAGCATCGACGGTGGTTGATGGGCGCCACCGCGGGAGCCTTCGGCCTCGGCGACCCCGCTCACCTCGCTCGGCAGCAGACGGCGATCGACCGACTGTTGATGGCGGAGGGTGCGGGCCACGTGGTGCACGACCTGCCGGCGCGCGCCGACGGACGAAACGTCACGCTCGCCAGTCGACCGTGGCGTCTCGATCCGATCCCGTACGTGGTGAGCGCCGACGAGTTCGTCTGGCTCGAAGAGGCGGTCGCTCGCCGCATGCGAATGCTCGAAGCAATCCTCGACGATCTCTACGGTGAACGCTCGCTCGTCGCCGACGGCCAGATCGACCCGGCGATGCTGTGGGGGAGCACCGACTATCGGCTCGCTGCGGTCGGTGCCGCCGAGCGTCGCAACCAGAAGCGGTGGCTGTCGACCTACGCGGTCGATGTCGTGCGCCGAGCGGACGGTGCATGGTTCGCGATCGCCGACCTCGTCGACACCAGCGTCGGCGTCGGGTACATGCTGCTCGATCGGCGCGTCCACGAGCAGGTCGCCGACGTGCCCGCCGAGCCGGTGCGATCGTTGGAACCATCGCTGCACTGGCTGCGCAAGGCGCTGATCGACACCACCGACGTGGTCGGTCCGCGGGTCGTGATGCTGACGAGTGGCATCGATCACCCGGCGTACGTCGAGCACGCGTACATGGCGACGCAACTCGGCTTCAACGTGGTCGAAGGACCCGACCTGGTGGTGCGCGACCACTGCCTCTGGCTCCAGACACTCGGCGGTCTCGAACGCGTCGACGTCCTGCACCGTCAGATCGCCGACCGTCAGCTCGATCCGCTCGAAACCAACACCTACGGGTCGGCGGGTATCCCGGCGGTGTTGCTCGCCGACGAGAAGTCGGCGCTCGCCATCACCAACGCGCACGGTTCCGGCGTCCTCCAGGACCCATCGTTGCTGGGGTCGTGGGACCGTGTGGGCGAAGCGCTCACGGGCGAGGCGCCGTGGCTCACGATGAACTCGCCGCGCGTGGCGCGAGGTTCGACGCGGGTCGACGATCTGCTCGAGGCTCCTGCGGAGCGCGTGCCGTGCCTCGTCGACGGCCAACTCGTCGATCACCCCATCGTGATCCGATTCCATGCGGTCGCCAGCGACGACGGCATCACGGTGATGCCGGGCGGCAACGGGCGGGTGATCGAGGCGCACGACGACCCGATCAGGCCAACACCGTGCCGGGCGAAGGACGTGTGGGTGCTCGGCGACGAGCCGGTGTCGGCGCGACCGGCGGCGGTGTCGGCGCCACAGGTCGACTTCATCACCTCGGTGCCCACCCGGGCCGCCGACTCGCTGTATTGGATGGGACGCGCGTCCGAGCGGTCGGAGGTGGTGGCACGTGCCGCTCGCGTCGTCGCCGCAGCGACGCCGTCGGTCGGCGCCTCGGCAGCGACACCGGCGATGCGCCTGCTTCGCGAGTTGATCGGTGCAGGCCCCGATTGGCTCGACGGATGGGCCAGCGCCGGCGACCTGCGGAGAGAAGCCGTGGTCGCGGGGGTCGCCTCGCTCGAGTTCCACATCGGCTCGATGCTGGCCGAAGCCGCGAGCGTCCGGGAGTTCTTGTCGACGACCACCGGGCGAGTGCTCGGTGAACTCGCCACCACGCGCAGCCGTCTCTCCGATCATCCGGGTGACGTCGACGAACTCGACTCGCTGCTCGTCGAGTTGTCGGCCTTCGGCGGTCTGTGGAGCGAGAGCGTGGTACGTGGCCCGGCCTGGTACTTCGGTGACTTCGCCAAGCGCTACGAACGCACGGTGGTGTCGCTCACCAGCGCCGCTGCCGCGTCGGCCACCAACGCTGACGCCTCGCTCTCCGACCCCGACCGGCGGCGAGGCCTCGAGTCGGTGCTCGCTGCGAACGACAGCCTGGTCGCGTATCGTCGCCGGCACCGCAGCGACGTCGAACTCGACGCCGTGTTGCGTCTGCTGCTGCACGACGATCGCAACCCCAGATCGGCTGCGGCCTCGGTCGCCGGGCTCGTCCGCAACGCCACGGCCATCGGATGGAACGCCGGCATCGAGCGCATCGAATCGGTCGGCGACGACATCGCCGCGATCGGCCCGCAGAGCCCGAAGGGCGACTTCGACGACATCATCGAACGGTTGCACACGCTCGCCGCCGAGCTGACGTCGACGCGGCTGGTGGCTCCGCCGCACGCCACACCGGTGCGCCCGCGCACCGTCGATCCGGGAGCGGTCGCATGACGCGCTATCGCGTGAGCCACCGCACGTCGTACCGCTACGGGCTCGCGGTCAACGACGCCTACTCGGTGGCGTGTCTGCTCCCTCGACCGCGTCCGCACCAGGAGGTCGTCGACGCTCGGGTCATCACCGACCCGGTCCCCGACGAACTCGACGAACTGCTCGACGTGTTCGGCAATCGGATCGTGCAGATCGGGGTACACCATCGCCACGATGCGTTCGACATCACCGCCACGAGCACGGTCGACGTCGGCGTGCAGGACGTGCCCGACGTCGCCTGGTCGTGGGAGGAGGTCGCCCGGCGAGCAGCCGTACTCCGCGGCGCCGAGAGTCTCGCGGTCGGGCCGTATCGGGCGTCGACGTCGGCGTCGACCCCGGTGCGCCGACATGATCTCCTCGACGCCCTCGCCGACAAGATCTTTCTCCGCAACCGTCCGATCGTCGAGGCGGTCCACGCGCTGTCGCACGAGATATTCGAGTCGTTCGTCTTCGACTCGACCGCGACCGACTGGGCCACCCCGGTCGACACGGTGCTCGAACAGCGACGCGGCGTGTGTCAAGACTTCGCCCACCTCGCCGTGGCGGTGCTTCGACGCGTCGGCCTTCCCGGCTCGTACATCAGCGGCTACATCGAGACCGAACCACCGCCCGGGCAGCCGAAGTCGATCGGCGCCGACGCCTCGCACGCATGGTGCTCGACGTGGATCCCCGAACACGGCTGGCTCGACTTCGATCCGACCAACGACCAACTGCCACCCGAACGCCACGTGACGGTCGGATGGGGGCGCGACTACGCCGACGTGGCACCCGTGCGCGGCGTGGTGCTCGGCCCGAGCGCACAACAGATCATGACCGTCGCCGTCGACGTGTCACGCGTGTCACCGTCGCCGGCGGCCGAATCGGGACGCAGCCGCAACTGAACGGCGCGGCCGACGGCACACTGACCACCAACATCGCCATCGAAACGAACGAAGGATTCCCTTGGGCATCAACATTGCGATCGAACACCGGACGACCTACAAGTTCGACCGGGTCACCACCATCCATCCCCACGTCCTCCGGCTCCGCCCGGCGGCGCACTCGCGCACGCCCATCTTGTCGTACAGCCTCACCGTCGAACCCGACGATCACTTCCTCAACTGGCAGCAGGACCCGTTCGGCAACCACCTCGCTCGCCTCGTGTTTCCGGAACCGGCCGACACGCTCGACATCAGGGTCGACCTCGTCGCCGACATGGCCACCGTCAACCCGTTCGACTTCTTCGTCGAGGAATCGGCCGAGCAGTACCCGTTCGCCTACGAGCCGCGGACGTTCAACGACCTCGAGTCGTATCTCAAGCCCGATGCCCCAGCCGGCCCGCTGTTGCGCAAGTGGCTCAGCGGAGTCGCCACGAGCGGGCCGAAGCGCATCGAGGACTACCTCGTCGAACTGAACCAGCGGCTCTACGCCGACATCGCCTACTCCGTGCGCATGGAGCCGGGCGTGCAGACCCCGGAGCAGACGCTCGAACGCGGTATCGGCTCGTGTCGCGACACCGGTTGGCTGCTCGTCGAAGCGCTTCGACATCTCGGCCTCGCCGCGCGCTTCGTGTCGGGATATCTCGTGCAGTTGGCAGCCGACCAGGAAGCGCTCGACGGCCCGGATGGACCGGACGACGACTTCACCGACCTCCACGCCTGGGCCGAGGTCTACGTGCCCGGAGCGGGCTGGATCGGCCTCGACCCGACGTCGGGTCTGTTCGCCGGAGAGGGACACATTCCACTCGCCTGCACCCCGCACCCGATGTCGGCGGCGCCGATCTCGGGGGCGACCGGCAAGACCGAGGTCGAGTTCGAGTACGCCAACATCGTGCGCCGCGTGCGGGAGGACCCGCGGGTCACGCTGCCGTACACGCCTGAGCAGTGGGAGCGGATCGACCTGCTCGGTGAGCACGTCGACGAGCGCCTCGCCGACGGCGACGTGCGCCTGACCATGGGCGGCGAGCCGACGTTCGTGTCGATCGACGACATGGACGGCGACGAGTGGAACATCGCAGCCGACGGTGCCGCCAAGCGCAGCCTCGCGCATCAGCTCACGCTGCGACTCCGCGACCGGTTCTCGGTCGGCGGTGTGGTGCAGCACGGACAGGGCAAGTGGTATCCCGGCGAGCCGCTGCCGCGCTGGCAGATGGGCATCGTGTGGCGACGAGACGAGGTGCCGCTGTGGAGTGACCAGACACTGCTCGCCGACCCGACGACCGAGGGAACGGCGAGTCGTGACGACGCTCGCCGCATGATCGAAGGGATCGCCGAACGCTTCGGCATCGACACGTCGGCGGTCATCCCGGCCTACGAGGATCCGATCGAGGACGTGTGGCGCGAAGCGCGCCTGCCGGTGGGTCCGCCTCCCGAGCGCGACGTCAGCGACGACGAACTCGCCGACCTCGGCGATGCCGGGGTGCGCGAACGCCTGCTCGGTCGTCTGCGCGGCGACATCGGAGAACCGACGGGCTACGCCCTTCCGCTCCACGAGTCCGACGACGCCGACCAGTGGGCCACCTCCACCTGGCATCTCCGTCGCGGTCAGCTGTTCCTGATCGGCGGCGATTCCCCGATCGGGCTCCGACTGCCGATCGACTCGCTCACGTGGGTGCCGCACCCCGGCACGTTCGAACGCTCACCGTTCGAGCCGCGTCAGCCGCTCCCGGCCGTGGCCGAACGCCCCGAGCCCGCCGAGGTCGTCGACGCTCGCACCGCAGCCCCCACGTCGGTCACGACCGAGCTGCGCAACGGTCACGTGGCAGTTTTCCTCCCGCCGATCGAGCACGCCGAGCGTGCCATCGAACTGTTGGCCGCGATCGAGAGCGTCGCCGACGAACTGTCGACGCCGGTCGTGTTGGAGGGCTACGCGCTGCCGCGTGACCCTCGCTTCAACACGCTGATCGTCACGCCCGACCCCGGCGTGATCGAAGTCAACGTGCAACCCAGCTCGTCGTGGTCGGAGATGCGCACGATCGTCGAGACGCTCTACGAAGAGGCCCGTCTCACCCGCCTCGGCACCGAGAAGTTCGCGCTCGACGGCACGCACACCGGAACCGGCGGCGGCAACCACGTCACCCTCGGCGGCGCCACGCCCGCCGACAGCCCGCTGCTGCGTCGCCCCGACCTGCTTCGCAGCATGGTCGCGTACTGGCAGCAGCACCCGTCGTTGTCGTATCTGTTCTCGGGCCAGTTCATCGGACCGACCAGCCAGGCACCGCGCGTCGACGAAGGGCGCGCCGACACCATCTACGAGCTCGAGATCGCGTTCGCCGAGATGGACCGCGCCGGCGACGACCTCGCCCCGTGGATGGTCGACCGGCTGCTCCGACACCTGCTGGTCGACCTGACGGGCAACACGCACCGGTCGGAGTTCTGCATCGACAAACTGTTCAGCCCCGACTCCGAACGCGGCCGCCTCGGCATTCTGGAGTTGCGCGCGTTCGAGATGCCGCCTCATCCGCAGATGGCACTCGTCCAGGCGCTGCTCGTGCGCTCGCTCGTCACCCGGTTCTGGGACGAGCCGTACACCGGGCAGCTGGTTCGCTGGGGGACCGATCTGACCGACCGCTACATGCTGCCGTGGTTCGTTCGCAGCGACGTGCACGACGTCGTTCGTGACCTGAACGATCACGGGATCGATTTCGACATCGCGTGGCTCGAACCGTTCCTCGAGTTCCGATTCCCGCTGATCGGGGAGTACACCGTCGACGGGGTCCGAGTCGAGCTGCGCCGGGCGATCGAACCGTGGCACGTGCTCGGCGAAGAGGTCGGTGGGTCGGGTACGGCCCGCTACGTCGACTCGTCCGTCGAGCGGCTCCAGGTGCTGGTCGACGGCATCAACGCCGATCGCCACGTCATGACGTGCAACGGGGTCCCCGTGCCGCTGCATCCGACCGAGCAGAACGGCAGCAGCGTGGCGGGGGTGCGATTCAAGGCGTGGGCACCGTGGTCGGCGCTGCACCCCACCATCGACGCGCAGAGTCGACTGGTCTTCGACCTCGTCGACCGCTGGACCGGCCGGTCGCTCGGCGGTGCGACCTACGACGTGTCGCACCCGGGCGGGCGCATGTACGACGACTTCCCCGTCAACGCCGCAGCCGCCGAGACCCGGCGAGCCAGTCGGTTCGGACGAGTCGGGCACACGCCCGGCCGCATCGACGTGGCCGCACTCGACGAGATGGCCGCCCACCTTCCCCGCGAGTACCCGCGGACGCTCGACCTCCGCCGCTCGACGCGGCCTGAACAGAAATGACGTGTGAGCCGTGATTCCCTTCTCGTGTTCGGTGTGTGGGCAACTGCTGTTCTTCCACAACACCACCTGTCTGCGGTGCGCGTCGACGCTGGGGTACGACCCCGATCGGCTCGCGCTCGACGCGCTGATCGAGGCCGGAACGACGTTCGATGCGGGAGACGACACCGATGAGCCCCGAGCCGTGAAACTCGACGGCGATGTCGCAGTGTCGCTGGTGGGGCTCGACGACGTCACCTTCCGTCGGTGCGAGAACCGTCGTGCCGTCTCGTGCAACTGGCTGGTCGACGAGCGTGACGACAACCCGCTGTGCACGAGCTGTCGACTCACGTCGATCAGACCGAACGATGACGACGAGGCAGGTCTCGCCGGCTGGGCCGACGCCGAGCTGAGCAAGCGTCGGCTCATCCACCAACTCACGTCGCTGTCGCTTCCGATCATTGACCGGGCCGTCGACGAAGAACGCGGGGTGACGTTCGAGTTCCTGTCATCGCGGAATCGATCGGTCACCACCGGCCACGCCAGTGGCGTGATCACGCTCGATCTGTCGGAGTCCGACGACGCGCATCGCGAGTTCGTCCGTCAGCAACTGGGCGAGCCGTATCGCACCGTGCTCGGCCACCTTCGCCACGAGATCGGCCACTACTACTGGCCGCATCTCGTCGAGGACGCGGGACGGATCGACGAGTTCAGGGCGTTGTTCGGCGACGAGCGGGTGTCGTACGAAGACGCGCTCGCCGGGCACTACGCCGACGACCCCGACGAGCAGGAGACGACCTGGGTCGACACGCACGTGAGCCGGTACGCCACGATGCATCCCTGGGAAGACTGGGCCGAGACCTTCGCGCACTACCTCCACATCCAGGGTGGGCTCGAGACCGCCGAATCGTTCGGGCTCCGACTCGGCGAGCCGGTGCGCAGCGCAGCGCACGAGGCGTTCCAATCCGACGTCGACCGCGAGATCGGTCCGACGATCGAATCGTGGCTTGCATTGACCCTCGCGCTCAACGGCATGTCGCGCTCGATCGGCCAGGACGACCTGTACCCGTTCGTGCTGTCCGACACGGTGATCGAGAAACTCGACTTCGTGCATCACGCCGTGTCCGCTGCAGCCGTCGACTGATCCTCGGCGCCGCCTGGAGCGGTGTCGCGCGGCTACGGTCCGGCCATGACGACGCAGCAGCAGGCACTCGGTTCGGGATTCGGCATGCGATCGACGCCGAGCGAGGTGATCGCCGGCGCCGACCTGAGCGGCACGTTGGCCGTGGTGACCGGCGGCTACTCGGGGCTCGGTCTCGAGACGACGAAGGGGCTGGCCGAGGCCGGCGCTGACGTCATCGTTCCGGCGCGTCGTCCGGATCACGCACGCGAGGTGCTCGGTGGGCTCGGCTCGACCGCCGGGTCGATCACCGTCGACGAGATGGACCTCGGCGACGTCGCCAGCGCGATCGGGTTCGGCCGGCGCGTCGCCGACGCCGGGCGTTCGGTCGGCATCCTCGTCAACAACGCTGCGATCATGGCCTGCCCGGAGACACGTATCGACCCCGGCTGGGAAGCACAGTTCGCGACCAACCATCTCGGCCACTTCGCCATGACCAACGCGATGTGGCCGGTACTCGCCGCCGATGGGGGAGCGCGTGTCGTGTCGCTCTCGTCGACCGGGCACAAGCTGTCGCCGATCCGGTGGGACGACGTCCAGTTCGAATCGGGTTACGACAAGTGGGTCGCCTACGGCCAGGCCAAGACCGCCAACTCCCTGTTCGCCGTGCAGCTCGATGCGCTGGGCCAGTCGGCCGGCGTACGCGCCTTTGCCGTGCATCCCGGCGGGATCATGACCGAACTCCAACGCCACCTCCCGAAGCAGGAGATGATCGCCATGGGGTGGATGGACGACCAGGGGAACGTCGACGATCGGTTCAAGACGCCCGAGCAGGGTGCCGCAACGTCGGTGTGGGCGGCAACGTCGCCGCAACTCGACGGCATGGGCGGTGTGTACTGCGAAGACTGTGACATCGCCGACCCGGTCGATCTCGACGGCCCGTTCGCTCGCTTCCGAGGCGTGAACCCGCACGCGGTCGATCGCGACGAGGCAGCGAAGCTCTGGGCGCTGTCTGCCGAGTTGACCGGCATCGACGCGTTCTGAGCTGACACCGAGGATGCACTCAGCTGCTCGGGCGGGGCCGGGCCGGCCTGCTGCGGTCGCCGGAGCGACGACAGGACTCGGCCTCTACTGGCCGGTGTGGAGTTCGGCGTTGAGTTCGCCCCACGTCTTGTTGCGTGGCCGAGCGATGACCTGGCCCGACTGGCCGTCACGGATGAACAGCAGGCCGCCCATCCCCGAGATCTCCTTGGCCTTCTTCACGCCGTCGGGTGTCAGGACGGGCGTCGACGCCGTGACGTACAGCCCGGCCTCGACCGCGCAGTCGTCGCCGAGGCTGATGCCGATGCCGGAGTTCGCGCCGAGCAGGCATCGTTCGCCGACCGAGATGACCTCGGTGCCGCCACCGCTCAGCGAGCCCATGATCGACGCACCGCCACCGATGTCGGAACCGTCGCCGACGGTGACACCGGCCGAGATGCGTCCTTCGACCATCGAAGTGCCGAGCGTGCCGGCGTTGAAGTTGCAGAACCCTTCGTGCATCACCGTGGTGCCTTCGGCGAGGTGCGCGCCGAGTCGCACCCGGTCGGCGTCGGCGATACGGATACCCGTCGGCACGACGTAGTCGGTCATCCGTGGGAACTTGTCGAGCCCCTGGACGTTCAACACCCCACCGTTCTTCTTGACGCCGAGACGCACATCGTCGAGGTCGGAGACGGCGACCGGCCCGAGGTTCGTCCACGCGACGTTGTTGAGCGCGCCGAACGTGCCGTCCATGTTGATCGTGCGAGGTGCGGCGAGTCGATGCGACAGGAGATGCAGCCGGAGGTACGCGTCTTCGGCCGACGCCGGCGCCTCGTCGACGTCGATCGAGATCCGCACCGGGCGGATCGTGACCTTGCGGACCTCGTCGGTCGTGTCGCGCATGCCGAGGTTGTTCTCGATCTGGTCGAGCGTTCCCTTGGCGGTCATCTCGGTGTTGCCGAACTCACCCCAACCGAGCCAGCGGTACCAGGTGTCGAGGGTGGAGCCGTTCGAGTCGACGGTTGCGAGGCCAGCGCCCCATGCCATGCGGGTCATGTGTTCTCCTTGGAAGATTGCCGTCATTCGGTGTCTGACACCGAATGACTTTGGGTCAGGGGGCTTCTGGGCGCAGCGTCGGGAAGAGGATGACTTCCTTGATCGAATCGACGCCGGCGAGCAGCATCGCCAGACGATCGATGCCGATGCCGAGGCCGCCGGTCGGCGGCATGCCGTACTCGAGCGCCCGGATGTAGTCCTCGTCGACGGTGCCGGCTTCGGCATCGCCGGCTTCCTTCGCCGCTTGTTCGTCTTCGAAACGTGCCCGCTGTTCGACTGGGTCGTTGAGCTCGGAGTAGCCGTTGGCGAGTTCTCGTCCGTCGACGAACAGTTCGAAGCGCTCGGTGAGGAACGGGTCGTTGCGGTCCTGCCGTGCGAGCGGTGAGATCTCGACGGGGTGGCCGGTGACGAACGTCGGCCGCACGATGGCGGACTCGGAGGTCTTCTCGAAGATCTCCTCGATGATCTTGCCCGAACCCCAACGTTCCTCGACGAACACGTCGTGGTCGGCGGCGACCTTGCGGACGTCGGCGACCGGCATCGACGGATGCAGTTCGACGCCGGTGCCCTCCGACGCGTAGTCGATCATGCGCTTGCGCGGCCACGGGTCGGCGAGGTCGATCGATTCGCCGCGGATCTCGACGACGGTGGTGCCGAGAGCGTCACGGGCGGCGGTGGTGATGAGCTCTTCGGTGATGTCCATCACGTCGTTCCAGTCGCCGAACGCCTGGTAGAGCTCCATCATCGTGAACTCGGGGTTGTGCCGCGTCGACGTGCCCTCGTTGCGGAACGTGCGTGCGATCTCGTAGACGCGCTCCATGCCGCCGACGATCAGGCGCTTCAGATACAGCTCGACCGCGATGCGCAGGTAGAGCTGCATGTCGAGGGAGTTGTGGTGCGTCGTGAAGGGGCGTGCGTGAGCGCCGCCGACCTCCGGGTGCAGCACCGGTGTCTCGACTTCGATGAACCCGTGCGCGGCGAGCGTGCGACGGAAGCTGGCCACCGTCTCGTGGCGGATCTCGAAGTTGCGTCGTGCCGCGTCGTTGACGATCAGGTCGGCGTAGCGCTGACGGAACCGGGTGTCGACGTCGGACAGGCCGTGCCATTTGTCGGGAAGCGGCCGGATGGCCTTCGACAGCAGTTCGACGCGATCGGGCTTGACCGACAGTTCGCCCTTGCGAGTGGTCATGACCGTGCCGTCGACGCCGACCCAGTCGCCGAGGTCGAGGGCTTTCACGGCAGCGAACGCATCGTCGCCGACAACCGCCTTGGAGATGAAGAGTTGGATGTCGCCCGAACGGTCACGGATCGTGGCGAAGACGAGTTTTCCGGAATCGCGCTTGAGCATGATGCGACCGGCCACGCTCACCGCATCGTCGGTCTCGACGCCGGGTTCGAGTTCGCCCCAGCTCGACCGGACCTCGCCGAGCGTGTGCGTCCGGTCGAAGCGGTACGGATAGGGGTTGGCGCCTGCGTTGCGCATCTCGTCGACGAGCGCCAGACGACGCGCCTTCTCCGCTTCCAGGCCGCTGCCGGACAGCACGTCGTCGGCGGTGTCGCCGGGCGCTGCGTCGGCAGCCGGGTTGCTGGGTGTGGAGGAGTCGCTCACGGTTGCATGACCGTAGCCAGCTTCCGGGGCCGCAGAAACACCGGATTGCAGTTGGCGCCGCACGGACGCCGGATTTCTGTCGGAGGCTTCGCGGCGGCCGGGGCCGAACCGCGGCGGCCGGGCCGCCGATTCGAGAAATTTCTCGACATGCCATCGAGAGTGTGTCACTCGATCGTAATATGCCCGCGTGTCCTCCCACGATCCGTCTGCCACTGACTCCGCCGTGCCCGCGGACGCGAACGTCGCGCGGCGGGTGATGTGGGCAGCGCTCAGCGTGATCGTGCTGGTGCCGCTCCTGACGCTCGGCCGGCCCGACAGCGACCCCGACACCCTGCGAGCATCGGCACCGAGTTCGTCGAGCACGACACCCGACAGCACGGTGCCAGACAGCACGACGCCTGACAGCACGACGCCTGACAGCACGACGCCCGACACGAGTTCCACGACGTCGACCACCACCACCACGACGACGACGCAGGTGCCGTTCCCTGCGCTGGCCGTCGTCGAGGCGCAAGCCGTGCGCGTCGTGCCCGAGCAGACCGACGTCGTGAGCGTCTACAACAGCGGAGCCCTCACGTTCTCGACCGAGTCGCGAGCGATCGCCGCGGCCGTGCAGGCCGACGCCGACTATGCCGTGAGCCACGCCGCGTCGATGGGCATGACACTGGTGAGTCGCCGGGGCACCACTGTGCAGGCGGCGCCTGCCGGCTATGCCTACCCGATGGGAACGACGGTGCTCGACCCCACGGCCGTCGAGGCGCTGATGAGCGAGACCGTTGCCGAGGTCCTCACCGCCACCGACATCGTCATGAGTTCGCTCACGGCCTCGTTGCGCGGGGCGGTCGCCGGCGACGAGGTCACGCTCGTGTCGGCCTCGGGCGCACCCGTGGTGTTCACCATCGCCGCCGTCGTGTCCGACGCGATCACCGGCGGGACCGAACTGCTCCTGTCACCGGAGGCCGCCGACCGGGTCGGCCTCGACCGCAAGAGCAGCGTGATCATGTGGAACTTCCCCGACCGGGCCACCATCGATCGTTCGCTCGCCGACAACGCCCTGGTGTCGAACAGCATCCGCATCCGCCGGGGTTGGGACCCTGCAGACCCCGACTCGACGCTGGGCATGGCCGCGGCGAAGTCGTTGCTCGGCGAGTTCGCCTACCGTGTGAACGCCGACGGGTCGGTGTCGATCGACAGCGCGTGGACGAGCGAGAACCTGCCGTCCGGCCGTCGCTTGCTCGACTCGAACGTGCAGATCATCGCTCGATGTCACAATCTGATCGAACCGGCGCTGCGTGCCGCCCTCGCCGAAGTGGCCGCCAACGGCCTGAGCTACACGATCAACGTGTACGACGCCAACCGGGCGGGTGGGTGCTACAACCCGCGCTTCAACCGACTCGCGGTGAACAGTTCGATCGGCTTCCTGTCACGCCACACGTGGGCGATGGCCATCGACACCAACACCATCGGATCGTGCCAGGGATGCGCGCCGCCCGACCTCGACTGTCGAACCGTGCGGATCTTCCGCAAGCACGGATTCGCCTGGGGTGGCAACTTCCTGACCCCCGACGGCATGCACTTCGAGTTCGTCGGTGAGCGGCGCGATCAGCTGCCGTACCCGTCGCGGTTCTGCGAGAACATCGTGGCCGACAACGCCTTCACCGATCCCGATGCGCCGCTTCCCGTCGAGGCCACGGAACGAGCGACGCTCTTCGCCGACGCCGGTCTCGTCGCCGAGCACCACGAGTGACGGCATTCTCCCGCCGTTCCGCGGGAGACCCGTAGCATGGTCGGCGTGCCAGAACGCTTTGTGATCATCGGTGGAGGCCCGGCAGGCAATGTCGCGGCGACGTACGCAGCCCGACTCGGTGCCGAGGTGACCGTGATCGAGCGTGACGTGATCGGTGGTGCTGCGCACCTGTGGGACTGCATCCCGTCGAAGTCGATGATCGCCACCGGCGGAGCGATGAGCTTCATGCGGCGCTCGCAGGGAATGGGCCTGGAGCAGGAAGATCCCGTGATCGACACCGGCGGGCTCACCGGCCGGATCGACCAGATCAAGGCCAACATGCGTGACAACACGACGCAGTTGTTGGAGAGCCAGAACGTCCGTCTCATCCGTGGGACCGGAGCGTTCACCAGCGCCAACTCGGTCGAGGTCACCACCGCAGAGGGCACCGAGACGATCGAGTTCGACTCGGCGCTCGTGTCGACCGGATCGCAACCGCGCATCCCCGACTGGTGCCATCCCGACGGCGAACGCATCCTGACCACCCGCGACTGCTACCCGCCGACGGTCTTCCCCGACAGCGTCACCGTGGTCGGGTCGGGTGTGACCGGTGTGGAGTTCGTCCACATGTTCTCGTCGTTCGGCGCCAAGGTCACCCTGGTCGTCAGCCGACAGCAGGTGCTTCCGGGCAAGGACCCAGAGGTCGCGGCGGTGCTCGAGCAGGAGTTCATGGACCGCGGTGTCAAGCTCCTGATGGGGGCTCGTGCCGAGGCGATCGAGCGCATCGATGCCGACGGCAACCCCGACCCCGACGGCAGCCAGGTCATCGTCCGCTGCGACGACGGTCGTTCGGTCACGTCGTCGCATGCGGTGCTGGCCATCGGTTCGGTTCCCAACACCGCCGACATCGGTCTCGACCGAGCAGGTGTCGAGGTGAACCGCTGGGGCTACGTCGACATCAACCATCACTGCGTCACCAACGTCCCGCACATCTACGCGGCTGGTGACATCTCGGGCAAGTTGCCGCTGTCGTCGGTCGCCTCGATCCAGGGGCGCAAGGTGGCCGAACACGTCATGGGCCTGCACACGCGCAGCCACCGTCACCTCGACTACGACAAGGCGGCATCGGCGATCTTCACCGAACCCGAGATCGCCGACGTCGGCCTCGCCGAGGCGGAGGCGTTTGCGTCGGGTCGGAAGATCCGGGTCACGAAGGTGCCGTTCTCGGCCACGGCCAAAGCGATGATCAACAACGACACCCGCGGGTTCGTCAAGATCATCTCCGATCCGGCGACCGGCGTGATCCTCGGGGGGTCGATCGTGGGGCGGCATGCAGCCGAGTTGATCTCGGTCATCGCCGTCGCTGTCACCGCTGGGCTCACCGTGACCGACATCGTCGAGTCGATCCTCGTTCACCCGGCGCTCAGCGAAGCCCTCGCCGAAGCCGCCGAATAGCCACCGACTAGCCACCGTCGGGTCACCGGTCCACCGGTCCATCGGGTTCACCGGTCCACCGGGTCCACCGACCTGCCGGTGAGACCAGCCCAACACTGGCCCACTTGCCTCGTCCTGGCATCGACCTCGCATCGAGCTGGAGCGGACGGCCCTGGTCTCGCGAGGACCTGGCGAAAACCTGGTGAGGCGGTTGACCGCCGACCACCGACCACCATCGCTTCGGCACGTCATTCGTCGCCGCGATCGCAGGCGGCAGTTGCGTCGAGCGGCTGTGGCGTCGAGCGCCGTGATGTCGAGCGGCCATGATGCCGAGCGGCTGTGGCATCGAGCGGCAGTGGTGCCGAGCAGCTGTGGCGTCGAGCGGCCATGATGTCGAGCGCCGTGATGTCGAGCGCCGCGGCAAAAGTGGTGCGGAGCGCTGCAGACGGTCGCACGGCAAGTGTCTGGGGCTCGCGTTCACGGACGTGACAACCCAGGTTGTCAACCCGACAACCCAGGTTGTCAACGACCGGCAATCGCATCCGCAGCTCACCAAGCTGCCGACCACCGCCCGCGCCGAGCCGAGCCCGCTCCGCCCCGGCCACTCCGCCCTGAGCGGTGCCGGCTGGACCGGAGTCGAATCGACCCTCTGAGCCGACCCGCGCCGAGCCGTGCGGCCCGGAGCCGCCAGGGCCGTCCGGCTTCACTCTCACCCGGGCTGTCCGGCGTCGCGCTGGCTGAGCCGACGCATGTCGTCCCGGTCCGGGCCCCTCCGTGGGAGCTGAGTCGTGCCGACCAGAGCTGAGCTGAGTCGACCGGAGCTAGGCCGAAACCGGTCGGACGTGAACCCGCCCGATCGGACCCGGTCTGTGCTGAGCCGACCCGGTTTGAGCTGGTCCGGCCCGGCCTGTGCTGAGGCGAGCCGAGATGACCGAGATGACCGTGATGACCGTGATGACCGGGCCGATCCCGGCGCCCTTTCGGCAGTGATGACAGCTCGCGTGGCCGTGGGGTGCGTGGGGCGCGCACTCGGTGGAGCGACAACCTGGGTTGTCAGGGGCGCAACCCAGGTTGTCACGCTGGCGAGGGGCCGTCCCCAGCGCACTTCGACGTATGCCGGCACCGCGGCCGCTGTTCCATGGTCGGAACCAAACACCCGGACGTCCGACACCTGCACGTCGGACACCTGGACATCCGACACCGCAATTCGACACCATGCATCCGACAGCATGCAACTGGACGCCTGAACGCCTGCACAACTGAGCGCCCGGGCGGCTCGGGCTCATCGACTCCCGAACCGTTCGGGTCCGAGACGGTGTGGCAGGCATCGCGCTCGAGAGCGCAGTGCGAGCCGCGTTGCTCGCGTCATCGTGACGGTCGGCGCGGGTGTGGCCCGTGAGTCGACGCCTGGACACACACCTGGACGCCTGGGAGGCTCGGGCTCGTCGACTGCCGGACGTTCGGGTCCGAGACGGTGTGGCAGGCATCGCACTCGAGAGCGCGGTGTGAACCCCGTTGCTCGCGTCATCGTGACGGTCGGCGCGGGTGTGGCCCGTGAGTCGACGTTGGTGAACGACCGGTTGCGGCGGGGAGCGTTGATCGCCGACCGGTCCGGGACACGTGGCACTCGGGGAGACGAGCGATTCGGGGAGACGAATGATTCGGCCGGTCAAAGGACCTGGGCAGACCTGAGGCCGTGCACGCGACCCGGTCGTGGGGGAGTGGGGGGGGCGAGGGGGACCGGAACTCTGAAGCAGGGTGCTGGCATGGTGGGCGTATGAGCGTGGAACGTGAGGTGCGGTGGCTGATCGACGGCGTGCTGGGCGACGACATCGCGATGTCGTTGGCGTGCCTGCGGATACTGCAGGACGACTATCTGCCGTGGCTCGAACGCTCGGCGGTGCTGCGCGCACGCCGCAGCGGCCGAGACTGGGCTCGGATCGGCCGACTGTTGGGCCGGAGCCGCCAAGCGGTGCGCAAGCGGTTCGGCGGCGTGGCGCCCGTGGGCGCACTCTTGCCGCCGAGCTTGCCGGCGACCGAGCAGTCCGAGGTCGAGGCGGAACGTCGAGCGGTCGTCGCGCAGTTCCGACGCGAGCGAGATGCCGACGATGCGGCAACGACGGGTTCGCTCACCGCATGGTGAGCAGTCGCCGGCTCACGACGCCCGGCCGGCGTTCGTCGCCTTGAGGTTCATCGGCCGCCGTGGGACCGGGGAACTCGTGACCAGGTTCGTGATGGTCTCGCCGTCCTCCCACACATCGGCGAGCAGATCCTCGATGTCGCGCGTCGTTCGCAGGCGAGCTCGGATCACGTGCGAGTCGGAGCCGGTCACACGGTTCGCTTCGATCACGTTCGGCAGCGCGGCGATCTTCTCGTCGACAGCGCGACCGGCGATCGGTGCCTTCACGCGCACGATGCTGAGGATCGGGAAACCGAGCGCCTCGTAGTCGACGACCGCTCGATACCCCTTGATGACCCCGGCGTCTTCGAGCTTGCGGACTCGTTCCGCGACCGCCGGCGCCGTCAGGCCGATGCGGTCACCGAGTTCCTTGAACGACATCCGCCCGTCGGTCTGCAAGAGGTCGAGGAGATCGCGATTGATGTCATCCAACACGTACATCTGTGGAATCGTAACCAGATCGTCGCTCGTGCTTTGGTTTCGATGGTGAATCGATCACAACATCCCCGAAGAACGTTGCGACGTAAGTGCTTGGCCTGTCGACCGTTCGTAGCGTTGGGTGCATGATCGCGATGAACACCCTCAGCCGCCTGCTTCCCGCTCGGAAGCGCCGCACCAGCACCTTCGACGCGCCAGCCGACACCGCAGGTCAGCGGCGCACCGGCGACCCGCGCCTCGACCTCGGCATCATCGAACGCCGCTGGCAGGTCTGACCCAGCCAGCGAAGCGACGGATCAGGCCGGTTCGATGACGGCGAGGATGTCGCCACCGCCGACCGTGTCGCCAGCGGCGACCTTGATCTCCTTCACCGTGCCGGCGATGTCGGCGTTGATCTGGTTCTCCATCTTCATCGCTTCGAGCACGACGAGGCCGGCACCGGCCTCGACCGTTGCGCCCTCTTCGACGAGCAGCTTGACGATGGTGCCCTGCATGGGCGCTTCGATCTTGCCCGAACCAGCGCTGCCGCCGCCGCCCGAGGCAGCACGCTTCTCACGCTTCTTCGCCGGTGCCGCACCTGCGGCAACCACCGGCTGATCGGGAACCCACATCGACACGTCGAACCGCTTGCCGTTGACCTCGACCGTGGTGTTGCGACGCACCAGCTCGGGAGCATCGTCGTCGTCCGAACTCGGTGCCGGCGGCGGGCCGACCGAGATGCCACTCAGGTCGAGCTTCTCCTCGACCCACTTCGTCGAGAACGTCATCGCCGCGAAGTCGGGGTGCTTCAAGATCTCGAGATCGGCCGGAATCGTGGTCGCCACACCTTCGACGACGAGCTCTTCGAGGGCACGGATCGTGCGGGCGATCGCCACCTCCCGAGTGCGTCCCCACACGACCAGCTTGCCGACCAGGTTGTCGTAGAACTGGCTGATCTCGTCGCCCGACAGGTAACCGGTGTCCCAACGAACGCCGAAGCCGTCCGGCGGGACGACCTTCGAGATCGGGCCGGGGGCGGGCAGGAACTTGCCGTCGGTCGGATCTTCGGCGTTGATGCGCACCTCGATCGAGTGGCCCCGACGACATGCGTCGACCTCGGCCTGCGTCATCGGGAGCTCTTCGCCGGCCGCGACACGGATCTGCCACTCGACGAGGTCGATGTCGGTGATCATCTCGCTCACCGGGTGCTCGACCTGCAGGCGGGTGTTCATCTCGAGGAAGAAGAACTCGCCGTCCTGGTAGATGAACTCGACGGTGCCGGCGCCGTAGTAGCCGACGGCCTTGGCGGCCTTGACCGCAGCTTCACCCATGGCGGCTTCGACGCCCTCGGGGAGCATCGGGGCCGGCGCCTCTTCGATGAGCTTCTGGTGGCGACGCTGCGCCGAGCAGTCACGGCTGGAGATCCAGACGCAGTTGCCCTGCTTGTCGCCGACCAACTGGATCTCGACGTGGCGCGGCCACGTCAGGTAGCGCTCGACGTACACCTCGTCGCGACCGAAGAAGCTCTTGGCCTCACGCTGTGCCGACGCCCACGCATCGTCGACCTCGTCGGGACCGTGCACGACCTTCATGCCGCGACCGCCGCCGCCGAAGGCCGCCTTGATGACTGCCGGCCAACCGTGCTCGTTGCCGAACGCACGGATCTCGTCGGGCCCCTGAGCGAACTCGGTGGTGCCCGGAACGATCGGAGCGCCACCGCGGATCGCGGCCTGGCGACTCGAGACCTTGTCGGACATCTCGTCCATCGCTTCGGGCGGCGGGCCGATGAACTCGACGCCCATCTCGGCAACGGCTCGGGCGAAGTCGGCGTTCTCACTGAAGAAGCCGTAGCCGGGGTGCACGCCGTCGGCGCCGCTGGTGCGGATCGCATCGAGCAGCTTGTCGCTGTCGATGTAGCTCTCGGCTGCAGTCTGTCCGCCGAGGGCGAACGCCTCGTCGGCGAGTCGCACGTGAAGCGCGTCGCGATCGAGTTCGGAGTAGACCGCCACCGTCGAGATGCCCATCTCTCGGGCAGCGCGGATGACACGGACAGCGATTTCGCCTCGGTTGGCGATCAGGATCTTCTTCAGCACGGATGCAAATGTAGGTGGCGTGGACTCAGATCACGGCATTCCAGGGGAACCTTCGACCGAAAAAGCCCCGAACGAAGCACCCGGGCAACCGCCTCACGCCGATGCCTGGTCGACCACCGGCTGGCCGGCTGGGTGGTCGGTTCGACACGTCGCCGAAACGGGGAGCACCAACACCGATCTGCTCGCAGCGGCCGACCGCGGTGAAGCGGGCGACCGCACCGTGCTCGCTGCCGACCACCAGACCGCCGGGCGCGGACGACTCGACCGACGGTGGGAGGCCCCGCCTGGTGTCAACCTGCTGACCTCGCTGCTCTTCGCCGCGGTCCCGGACACGACCTACCCGTTCATGACGGTCGTGTCGCTCGCTGCGGTCGACGCGATCGAGACGCTCGCCGGCACGACGATGCCCGAGCGACTCGGTCTGAAGTGGCCGAACGACCTGCTGCTCGACGACCGGAAGCTCGCCGGGATGCTGGCCCAGCGGAGCTCGGTGAACGGTTCGACGGTGGTCGGTATCGGCATCAACGTGTCGTGGTCGCCGGAGACCGGCGGGTGCATCGCCCGCGACCTCGGACTCGACATCCGACCTGCCGACCTGCTGCGCTCGATGCTCGGGCACGTCGACGAGATGCTCCGGCATCCCGACGGACGGCAACACGTCGCCGCTCGCTACCGCCAGCGACTGTTGACGCTCGGCGAGACCGTGCGGATGGAGTTGCCCGGTGACCGGACGGTGAGCGGTACCGCGGTCGACGTCGACGACGACGGACGCCTGCTGCTTGACGTCGACGGCAGCATCGAGACGTTCGACGTCGGCGACGTGATCCACGCCCGCCGAACCTGACCACCTGGTTATTTCCATCCGGGATGGAAATAACCAGGTCGGCGAGGCACACGACACACGGTGGGGTGCCGCGGGTCGAGCGCTCACCCGGTCTAGCGTCACGGGATGCAGCCGATGCCGGACCAACCCGGACCATCACGCCCTCGGCGGCGGAGTTCGGCTCCGCTCGGCCTGTTCTTCGCGGTCGCCGTCGCCGTCGCCGGAGCGACGGGGATCATCAGCGCGGCCGATCGACAGGTCGGTGACGTGACGCGTCTGTCGGAGTTCGACGACCCAGAACGACGTGCTGAACTCGGCGACGTGCTCGTCGCGGTCGACGGGCCGGCGGTCAACTACCTCATCATCGGTTCCGACACGCGTGACGGATCCGACCCCACCTCGACCGACTTCGGGAGCATCGGCGACCAGAGTGCCGTCCAGGGCCGACGTAGCGACACGATCATGCTGCTGCGACAAGAACGCGACGGCAACGGTGCCGCGATCCTCTCGCTGCCACGAGATCTCTGGGTCACCATCGCCGACACCGGCAACCCGCAGCGCATCAACTCCGCCTACAACCGCGGTGCCGACGTGCTTGCAGCAACGGTGTCGCGCGAGTTCGGCATCCCGATCAACCACGTCGTCGACGTCGACTTCTTCGGCTTCAAGGCGCTCGTCGACGAGATCGGCGGCACCACGATCTGCTTCGAGTACCAGACGCGTGACACCAACACCGGACTCGACCAGCCGCCCGGCTGCAACCTGCTCGACGGAACGCAGGCGCTCGCCTACGCCCGCAGCCGCAAGTACCAGGAGTGGCGAGATGGCGACTGGCAGACCGACGGCACCGGCGACCTCGGCCGCATCAAGCGACAGCAGAACTTCATCTCGACCACGGTCAATCAGACGATCGAGCGGCTGCAATCCGACCCGTTCCTCGCCTCCGACCTCATCCAGGCGACCACCGACTCGCTGCGCCTCGACCCGAACCTCGACCCGCTCGGTGCCGCCGGCACGCTCCGCAAGGCGTTCAGCTCGGGCCTCACCACGTTCCAACTCCCGGTCGAGGGGACCACGATCAACGGCAACTCGGTGCTGCTGCTGATCGACAACGCCGAGTCGCAGGCGACGCTCGACTACTTCCGCGGCGTGGGCCCGCTACCAACGCCCACCACCACCGTTCCCGGCTGAGCCTGGCGCAACTCGACGCCTTCGGTCGACCGGGTGGCCGCGTGGTCAGAAGAGATCGGGTTGGTCGGTGAGGAGGGGTGCGTCGAGGTCTTTGTCGGACATGACGGGGCCGTCGGGTCCGAAGTCGGGCCAGTCGACGGCGATGGTGGGGTCGTCCCAGCGGAGTGATCGTTCGCAGTCGGGGGCGTAGGCGCCGGTGACCTTGTACGCGACTTGGACGTCGGGTTCGAGGGTGCAGAAGCCGTGTGCGAAGCCGACGGGGACGAGGAGTTGGTTGCCGGCGTCTGCGGTGAGGGTGACGGCGACATGTTGGCCGAAGGTGGGGGAGGTGCGGCGGATGTCGACGGCGACGTCGAGGATCGAGCCGCGGACGACTCGGACGATCTTGGCCTGGGCGTGGGGGTCGGTCTGGTAGTGGAGGCCGCGCAGCGTGCCCGCTGGGGCGGAGAACGATTCGTTGTCTTGCGTGAACTCGAGGTCGATGCCGTGTTCGAGGAGCGCGGCCTGTTTGAAGGTCTCGGCGAACCAGCCGCGGTTGTCGCCGTGGCGGCGGGGGCGGATCTCGATGACGTCGGCGATGGTGGTGGGAACGAAGTCCATGATCGGTTGGTGCTACTTCTTCAGTCCGACGCGGTCGGTGGCGTTGCGTTCACGCAGGGGTTTCCACCAGGTCTCGTTGTCGAGGTACCACTGGACGGTGCTGCGCAGCCCGGTGTCGAAGGTGTGGGCGGGTTCCCAGCCGAGTTCGCGTTGGATCTTGGTCTGGTCGATCGCGTAGCGCTGGTCGTGGCCGGGGCGGTCGGCGACGAAGGTGATCAGCGATCGGCGGGGTTCGCCCGACGCGAGTGGTGGGGCGAGTTCGTCGACGAGGTCGCAGAGCGATTCGACGACCGCGAGGTTGGTGCGTTCGGATTTGCCACCGATGTTGTAGGTCTCGCCGGGCACACCGTGTTCCATCACGGTGACGAGCGCGGTGGCGTGGTCGTCGACGTGGAGCCAGTCACGGATCTGTTGGCCGTCGCCGTAGACGGGGAGCGGTTCGCCGTGGAGCGCGCGGATCGTGACGAGCGGGATCAGCTTCTCGGGGAAGTGGAACGGCCCGTAGTTGTTGGAGCAGTTCGTGAGCACGACGGGCAACCCGTAGGTCTCGCCCCACGCCCGAACGAGGTGGTCGGATCCGGCTTTGGATGCCGAGTACGGCGACCGCGGATCGTACGGGGTGGTTTCGGTGAAGCCGGGATCGTTCGGGCCGAGGCTGCCGAACACCTCGTCGGTCGAGATGTGATGAAACTTCGAGACGCCGGCGGCTCGCGCGACTTCGAGCATCGTGAACGTGCCGATCAGATTCGTGTGGATGAACGCAGCCGGTCCGTCGATCGAGCGGTCGACGTGCGACTCAGCAGCGAGGTGCATGACCGCGTCGGGCTGATGCGTCGAGAAGATCTCGGTGAGCCGATCGGGATCGCAGATGTCGGCCTGCTCGAAGGTGTAGCGACGATCGTCGGCCACCACCTGTGTGCTGCCCTCGGTCGCGGCGTACGTCATCTTGTCGACGTTGACGACCTCGTGATCGGTCGAGCCGATCAGATGGCGGACCACCGCCGAGCCGATGAACCCTTTGCCGCCGGTGACGAGCACCTTCATCAGTGCGCTCCCAGGGTGCCGTCGAGGCGTTCGAGCAGATAACGGCCGTACGTGTTCTTCTCCATCGCGGTGCCCGCGGCACGCATCGTGTCGTCGTCGATCCAACCGTTCTCCCACGCGATCTCTTCGAGACACGCGATCTGACGGTTCTGGCGATGCTGGATGACCCGCACGAACTCCGACGCTTCGACCATCGAGTCGAACGTGCCGGTGTCGAGCCACGCATAGCCACGATCGAGTTGCTCCACCGTCAACTCGCCACGCGACAGGTAGTAGTCGATCACCGACGTGATCTCGAGTTCGCCACGCGCGGACGGCGTCACCGCGCTCGCCGCCTCGACCACCCGCTCGTCGAAGTAGTACAGACCCGTCACCGCCCAGTTCGAACGCGGACTGGTCGGCTTCTCCTCGATCGACACCGGACGCTCGTCGGCATCGAGCTCGACGATGCCGTACCGCTCCGGATCCTTCACGTGATACCCGAACACCGTCGCACCCGACGGACGAGCCGCCGCCGACCGAACCAACTGCGCGAACCCCGCGCCGTAGAACATGTTGTCACCCAACACCAACGACGCACCATCGCCGTCCAAGAACTCCGCCCCGATCAAGAACGCCTGCGCCAACCCATCCGGGCTCGGCTGCACCGCGTACTCCAGATCGAGACCCCACTGGCTCCCGTCGCCCAACAGCCGCTCGAAGGCCGCCCGATCCTCCGGCGTGGTGATGATCAACACCTCACGAATCCCCGCCAACATGTGGATCGACAACGGGTAGTAGATCATCGGCTTGTCGTACACCGGAAGCAACTGCTTCGAAGTGCCCAACGTGACCGGATGAAGCCGAGAACCGGTACCACCGGCGAGAATGATCCCCTTCACAGGTCGGCAGGCTAGTGCCACGACCCCCACTCCAGGGGTTGGCGGGTCGGGAGGTGCCGAGCGCCGACGGTACGACCGCCGACGCCGCCCCGGCGCCTAGCCTGCCAGCGTGAGAGTCACGGTGACAGGAGCAGCAGGTCAACTCGGATCCGACGCCGTCGCGGCGTTCACCGCATCCGGTGCCGACGTGACGGGCCTCGCCCGTGCCGAACTCGACCTCGCCGACGCCGACTCGGTCGAGCACGGGATCGCGGCGACGCGCCCCGACGTGGTGGTCAACTGCGCGGCCTACACCGCCGTCGACGCATGCGAAACCGATGTCGAGGCCGCACACGAGGTGAACGAGTACGGCGTCCGCCGACTCGCGCAGGCGTGTGCCGATGTCGGCGCCCATCTGATCCACATCAGCACCGACTACGTGTTCGACGGCCGCCTCGACCGGCCGTACCGCGACGACGACGCCACGAACCCACAGTCGGTCTACGGCCGCTCGAAGCTCGCCGGTGAACTCGCGGCTCGCGACGTGTTGGGCGATGCCGCAACCGTCGTGCGCGCGTCGTGGGTGTGCGGAGAACACGGCAACAACATGGTCAAGCTCGTCCGCCGGCTCGGGGCCGCCGGCAACCCGATGGCGTTCGTCGACGATCAGCGCGGCTGCCCGACGTTCACCGCCGACCTCGCCGAGGCCCTTGTCGCCGTCGCCGGTCAACGCCCGGGCGGCGTGCTCCACCTCACCAACGGTGGCGCGGTCAGCTGGTACGAGTTCGTCGCCGAGATCCTCGAAGCCTCCGGCTACGACCCCGGCCTCGTCAGCCCGATCGCGACCGACGAGCTCGACCCACCGCGCCCGGCACCGCGACCGGCGAACAGCGTGCTCGACAACGCTCGGTGGGTGGCGCTCGGCAACAGCCCGCTGCGACATCATCGCGAGCCGTTGCTCGAACTCGTCGAGCGCCTCTGACGACCCGAGCGGCGCCCCTGCTCAGGCGTTCGCGGCGACGGGCTACCGTCTCCGCATGGGTCCGTGGAAACGTGTCGGTGAGCAATCGGGTGACGGCGTCTGGGTGGGTACCGACGCAAGCGACCGGTTCCCGATCTACACGCGCGGCAACGCCGGTGAGGTGTATCCCCTCGTGTACCGGCCGCTCAGTTTCTCGATCGCGCAGGAGGCGAGCGAGCGAGCGATGCGTCGGGCCATCCTCACGAGTGGCCTGATCCGCCCCGACGAACTCGACGGCATTCCTCTGAGCACGGCGGTCGGGAGCGGCGTGTTCGGCGGCTACGCGTACCTCAACCTCAGCATCCAACGGCGCGCGGCGGCCCGCGTTCCCGGAGGCGATGCGCTGGATGCCGACCAGGGCTTTCTCGGTGCGGGCGACCCGCCCCCGCACGTCCCGCTGCCGGGCGAGAAGAACCTCCGCGCGTCGCTGGCCGGACTCCGATACATCCTGAAGCTCACCGGGCGGACCGAGATCCCCGAACTCGACGCCGACGAGGCCGAAATCGCCGAGTACCTCGCGTCGGTGCCCGACCGTGAGACGGCATCCGATCTCGAACTGCGAGGCTCCTCGACCGCCGAGTTGATCGAGCGCTTCAGCGGCTGGTTCGAGACCCATCTCGTCGTGTCGTTCGGGGCCGGTGCGCTGATGGCACTGCTCACCCAGATGTGCGAGAAGCAACTCGGCGACCCGACGATCGCGACCCGCCTGATGTCGGGACTCGGCGACGTCGACTCGGCGGCGCCGTCGGCAGCCATGTGGGACCTCGGCCGGATGATCCGCTCGTCGCCCACGCTCACGGCGCACTTCGATCGAGGCGTGGCAGGGATCGTGGAGCGATTGCGGGACGACGACGCCGGCGACGTGGCGGCGTTCGAGTCCCGGTTCGGTGCCTTTCTCGACGAGTTCGGTTCGCGCGGCCCGAACGAGTGGGACACGGCGTTCGACACGTGGGAGACCGACCCCGAACTCGCGCTCGTCCTCATCGACCGGATGCGGCTCACCGACGAATCGCACGCTCCGACCGTGCAACACGAGCGGCTCGCTGCCGAACGAGCGGCACTCGAAGCCGACGTGCTGTCGCAGCTGCGCTGGCCCACGCGCAAGATGTTCGCCCGCGTGCTCCGCTCGGCTCGGTTCCACATGCAGGCGCGAGAGCGGGCGAAGACGACGATCGTCAAGGCGATCCACGGTGCACGACTCGGCAGCCAGGAACTCGACCGGCGCCTCGCGGCCAAGTCGGGCGGCGAGCGCGGCGACCTCTGGTATCTCATCGAGGAAGAACTCGACGACTACGTGGCCGATCCCGGATCGTTCAGCGACACGATCGCCGAGCGGCGCCGCGTGCACGCCGAACTCGCCGAGCGCATCCCGCCGTTCTACTTCGACGGCACGATTCCGCCGATCAGCGAGTGGGAGCTTCGTTCCAACCAGCTCGAACCGGTCGTGGTCGGCGAGACCATCACCGGGCTCGGCGGGTGTGCCGGCGTCGCCCGCGGGATCGCTCGCGTGGTGCTGCACCCCGGCGACCCCCGAGGACTCGAACCCGGTGACGTCCTCGTCGCCCCGCTCACCGACCCGAGCTGGACCCCGTTGTTCGTGCCCGCCGACGCGGTGGTCGTCGACGTCGGCGCCTCGATGAGTCACGCCGTCATCGTGAGCCGAGAACTCGGCATCCCGTGCGCCATCTCGGTGCAGGACGCCACGCGCCGGATCCCGGACGGAGCACTGATCGAAGTCGACGGTGGTGCCGGCACGGTCACGATCATCGCCCTGCCCGACTAGCGACGTCATGGGATTCACGCGCGCCGAACTCGAGTCGTACATCGGTTCACACGTCGACGATCTCGTCGGCCCCGACCTGAAGCTGTTGTTCGTCGGGATCAACCCCGGCCTCTGGACGGCGGCGACCGCCACGCACTTCGCTCACCCCGGCAACCGCTTCTACCCGGCGCTGTCGCTCGCGGGGATCATCGAACGCGACATCGATCGCGGCCGCGGGATGTCCGACGTCGATCGTCGCCATCTGCTCGAGCGTGGCATCGGCATCACGAACGTCGCGCACCGGGCGACGGCGAAGGCGAGCGAGCTCACCGCCGACGAACTGCGCGAAGGCGGCGAAACGCTTCGTCGGTTCGTCCGCGAGCACCGCCCCGTGGTCGTCGCCGTGGCCGGTATCACGGCGTTCCGGACCGCCTTTCGTCAACCGCGAGCGGTGATGGGGGAGCAGCCCGACGGTTTCGAGGGAAGCAGTTTGTGGCTCGTGCCGAATCCCAGCGGACTCAACGCCCACGAAACGGTCGAGACGCTTGCAGCGAAGTACGCCGAGGCAGCGCGCGCCGCCGGCGTCATCTGAACTCACCCGATCGCGGCAGCCGGGCCGACGTCGACGGTGGTCGGGTCCGACGTGGTGAGCAGCCTGCGACGACGTCGTCGCGATCATTCGGACTCGCAACTGCCAGACTGCAACGGTGAGCGCTCCGATCCGCGTGGCCTATGCCGTCGAGCAGTGTTGGCACGACACGCCGGGCGGCACAGCGGTCGCAGCGCTCGCGGTGGCCGACGAACTCCTCCGCCGTGACGACGTCGACCTGCGCTTCGTCGCGGGCAAGCATCCCGTCCCGCCTCGCCCTCCGTACGTTCCCGGCGGTCCGGTCGCGATGTTGCCCCTCGCACGCCCGTGGCTCTACGAGGCATGGACCCGCCTCAACTGGCCCAAGGTCGAGTCGGTCACCGGCGCCGTCGACGTCGTGCACGCGACCGGGCTGATCCCGGCGGCGACCGCCAGCCCACTCGTGGTGACCCTGCACGACGTCGCGTTCGTGCACAGCCCCGAGAAGTTCACGAAACACGGAGCGCGGGTGATGCAGCGCAGCCTCGCCGTCATGCGGCGCCGGGCGGCCAAGATCGTGTGTTCGAGCCAGGCGACGTTCGACGACCTCGTCGACCTCGGCGTCGCTGCCGACCGGTTGCGACTCGTGCCCCTCGGCGTCGACGCGAACGTCGTGATCGACGACGACGCCGTGGCGCGGGTGCGGCAGGCGCTCGACCTCCCCGAGCGGTTCGTGTTGTTCGTCGGCACGATCGAGCCGCGCAAGAACCTCCGGCGGCTCTCCGAGGCGATGGCCGCGATCCAACGCACCTGTGACGATGCGTTGCCGCTCGTCGTCTGCGGCGCCGACGGGTGGGGCGACGTCGAGGTGTCGACCGACGCCGACGTGCGCTTCGTCGGATTCCGGACCGACGACGAACTCCACGCGCTCTACGCCGCCGCCACGGTCTTCGCCTACCCCAGTGAGCGGGAGGGATTCGGTCTGCCGGTGCTCGAAGCGATGGCCCGAGGGTGCCCGGTGGTGACCAGTCGGGGCACGTCCACCGAGGAGGTCGCCGGTGGCGCCGCCGTCCTCGTCGATCCGTTCGACGTCGAGTCGATCGAGGCGGGCATCGCCACGGCGCTCGACGATTCGGAGGCGATGGTCGAGCGCGGGAGGCGACGAGCCGCAGAAATGACGTGGGGTGTGGCCGCCGAACGCACGTTGGCGGTCTACCGTGAGGTGGCATCATGACCGACCCGACCGTGATCGACGAGCAGCGGCCCGACGATTTCGACGCGCCGAGCGGCGCACCGGCCGTCGGCGCTCGGCTGTCGGCCACCAACGTCGGCGTCAACCTGCTGTGGTGCGTGCCCGGTGAGGTCGGCGGTTCCGAGCAGTACCTCGTGCGACAGCTCCTCGGCCTCGCATCGCAACCCGCCGAGTTCGTTCCGACCATCTACTGCCTCCCGGCGTTCGTCGATGCACATCCCGAGCTCGCCCGGTTGTACCCGATGGTCACCGCCAAGATCACCGGGACCGATCGGCCCCGACGCGTGTTCGCCGAACACACCTGGCTTGCGCGGCGTACTCGGTCGGCCGACATCGTGCACCACGGTGGCGGCACGGCGCCGCGTCTCGGTGGCGGCCCGATCGTGCTCACCGTTCACGACCTGCAGTACGAGACCTACCCGGAGTACACGAGTGCGACGAAGCTCAAGTACCTCCGAGCGGTCATGCCCCGATCGGTCGCCCGCGCCTCCGTCGTGACCGTGCCGACCGAGTACGTGCGCTCGACCGTCGTCGATCGGTTCTCGATCGACCCGTCGCGGGTCGTCGTCGTCCGCCACGGCGTCGAGCCGACGATCGGTTCCGGGGCTCCCAGCGAGTTCGAACTGCGTCGTGACTACGGCCTCGGAAGCGGACGAGTCATCGTGTTCCCGGCGATCACACACCCTCACAAGGGCCACCTGTTCCTGCTCGAGGTGATGCGCCGGTACTGGGACGATCCCGACCTGCGGTTGGTGATGCTCGGTGGCGCCGGGGTCGCCGACGCCGACGTCATGGCGATGATCGAGAAGCTCGACCTGCAGCGCCGGGTCGTACGTCCGGGGCGCGTGCCCGACAGCCACCGCGACGGCCTGGTCAGCCTCGCCGACGCCCTGGTGTTCCCGAGCGAGTACGAAGGGTTCGGAGCGCCGGTCGTCGAAGCCATGGCCCTGGGCACACCGGTCGTCTGTTCCGACCAGGCCGCGCTCGCCGAAGTCGTCGGCGACGCGGCACTGGTCCTGCCGCGCGAGGTCGACGCCTGGGCCGGAGCACTCGATCACGTCGCGGCCAACGCGTCCGACATGCGCGCCGCCGGTCGTCGGCGAGCCGCACAGTTCACCTCGGCGAAGTCGGGGGAGGGCTTGGCGCAGGCCTACCGACTCGCAGCGACCATCGACGCGTGACCGTGCCGCACACCAGCGCTGCGGCGCCCGACACGGGCGTCGGCGTCATCGTCCTCTGCCCGCACTTCGCGCCCGACAACGCGCCGACCGGCACCGTGATGACCCGCATCGTCGACGAACTCGTCGAACGCGGTCACCGAGTCCACGTCGTCACGTCGCTGCCGTGGTATCGCAACCACGAGATCGAGGCCGGTTGGACCGGCAAGCTCGTGCGACGAGAAGACACCGCGTGGGGGTCGATCACCCGTCTGCACCCGTTCCCCGGTGGCGACAAGTCGAATCTGCCGCGGCGAGCCGCAGGCTTCGTCGCCTACTCCGCGCTCGCCGGTCTCCACGGCCTGCGAGCCGGAGGCTGGTTCCGGCGGGCCGACTGTGTCATCGCGATGTCGCCGCCGCTCACCCTCGGCATCACCGGGTGGCTCGTCGCACGCCTCCGGCGTTCGTCGACGATCTTCAACATCCAAGACGTGTTTCCCGATGCCGCGATCGAGACGGGCGCCATCACCAACCGGACCGTGATCGGCGCGGCGAAGATGCTCGAACGATGGAGTTACCGGTTGGCCGATGCGGTCACGGTGCTGTCGATCGACCTCGCCGACAACGTCCGGGGCAAGCTCGCCGACCGTCATCACGCGTCGGTGCACGTGATCCCGAACTTCGTCGACACCGAGGCGATCCAGCCCGGCGATCGGGCGACGCCGTACCGGGCCGAACTCGGGCTCGGCGACGGTCCGGTCGTGCTCTACGGGGGCAACGTCGGGTTCTCCCAGTCGCTCGACCTGGTCCTGGCGGCCGCCGAGGCGATGCCCGACGTGACGTTCCTGATCAACGGTGACGGCGCTGCCAGGGCCTCGCTCGAAGCAGCGGGGTCGCACCTCGACAACCTGCACTTCGCGGGATACATCGAAGCGCACCGACTCGGCGAACTACTCGCGACCGGTGACGTGCACGTGGTGCCGCTCAAGGCCGGTCTCGGCCGGGTGTCGGTGCCGTCGAAGACCTACTCGATCATGGCGGCAGGGCGGCCGGTCGTCGCGGCGATCGACCCGGACACGGCGGTTCCGGTGATGCTCGAGGAGTCGGGTGGCGGTGTGGCGGTACCTCCCGACGACGCTGCGTCGTTCATCGCGGCACTCCGCGCCATGATCGACGACGGTGATGCAGCTCGTAGCGCCGGTGCGGGCGGGCGAGACTGGGTGGTCGCCAACGCCTCTCCGGCGGCGGTCGGCGAGATGTACAGCACGCTGATCGAGCGTTTGCGGCGCTGACAACTCCGACGGGCGACCTGCCTTTGTGCGCCGCCCCCGCTAGCCTGCCGATCCGTGGCACCCTCCTCGTCATCAACCAAGAAGGCCGCTCGTCTTGCTCAGAAGGGCAAGGGGCAGAAGGTCCGTTTCCAGGGCGGAACGTTGTTCCCCATGGCCGTTGCCATCGTGATCGTCCTCGGACTCGCGCTGGTGATCTACGCGCGCCAGAGCCGCCCGGCGGCCGATGCGTCGGCGCCGCGGATCGACGACCACTGGCACCACGTGTACGGCTTCTACCTCTGTGACACGTGGTTCCAGCTCGAAGGTGACGGCGAGGCGCTCGACGTCAACGGTCGCCCGACCAACGTGCAGTACGCCCGCAGCGGCATCCACAGCCACGACGACGGCATCATCCACTGGCACCCGTTCTCGTCGGTGTCGATCGGGAGCCGCGCCCGCCTCGGCGTGTTCCTCGACGTGTACGACGTCGACATCAGCACCACCAAGCTCGAGTTCCCCGAAGAACAGCGCCCGTTCCTGCCGTACCAGCAGGAAGACGGCGTGTTCGAGAACGGTGAGACCGAGTGCAACGGTGAAACGGGCGAACTCAAGGCCGTCGTGTGGGAGAACTTCTCCGACACCGACAGCGGCGACACCGTGATCGCCGACTACGACAACATCCGACTCGATCAAGACGCCATGGTCGTGGCGATCGCCTTCGTCACCGACGACGAAGACGTCACGATGCCGCCGTGGGCGCCCGAACTCGAGGAGCGAGCGCAGATCGACGGCGGTCAGCTGAGCAGCAACGAGTTGTTCCCCGGTGCCAACGTCGACGAAGACGGCAACATCACCACCGACGACGGTGAAGAACTGACGCCCGACGACGTCGGCCCCGCCGTCGACGACACCGATGACGCCGACGAACCGGCCACCACCGACGCCGGCGATGCCGACTCCGAGGAGCCGGCGACGACGGATGCGGCCGACGAACCGGCCACGACCGACGCCGATTCCTGATGCGCGCCGTCGTCCTCGTCGGCGGCTTCGGCACCCGTCTGCGGCCGCTGACGAACACGGTGCCCAAGCCGATGCTGCCGGTCGGTCATCGCCCGATGATCGCCCGACTCATCGACCGGCTCGCTCGCGGTGGCGTCACCGACGTCGTCCTGGCGCTCGGGTTCAAGCCCGAGCCGTTCATCGAAGCGTTCCCCGACGGCCGATGCGGTGACGTCTCGCTCACCTACGCGGTCGAACCCGAACCCCTCGACACCGCCGGGGCGATCCGGTTCGCCGCAGAAGCGGCAGGGATCGACGACACGTTCGTCGTCGCCAACGGCGACGTCATGACCGACCTCGACGTCGCCGGCCTCGTCGCCACACACCGCGCAGCCGGCGCCGAAGCGACCGTGCACCTCATCGGTGTCGACGACCCGTCGGCGTTCGGTGTCGTCGAGATAGCCGACGACGGATCGATCCGCCAGTTCGTCGAGAAGCCGGCGCGCGGAACCGAACCGAGCAACCTGATCAACGCCGGTACGTACGTGTTCGAGCCCTCGGTGCTCGCTCGGATCCCGTCGGGAGTCCGCGTGTCGATCGAGCGTGAGACGTTCCCCAGCATCGTCGCCGACGGCGGCATGTTCGGACACTCGACCGACGACTACTGGATCGATGCCGGCGTGCCCGACCTCTACCGGGCGGCGAACCTCGACCTGCTCGGTGGCCGCCGCGTCCACGAATCCGCCGAGGCCTTCGCCCCCGGGGCCGACGTCGACCCGGCGGCGACCGTGACCAACACGCTGGTCGGTGCCGGAGCGAGAATCGAGGCCGGTACGACCGTGGTCGATTCGGTCATCTTGCCGGGCGCTCACATCGGTGCTCGAGCGCAGGTGGAGTCGTCGCTGATCATGGGACGCGTTGGCGCCGATGCCACGGTGATCGAGTCGATCATCGGTGCCGACGGAACGCTCGACGACGACGATCACCTGGCGTACTCGACCCTGCCCGAAGTCGATTGACCCCGGTCGTCGGGGCGGGTTCTCGAACCCGACGGAAGTAGCTTGCTTCGATGAACATCGTGGTGATCGGAGGTGCCGGCTTCATCGGCTCACACCTCGTCGATCGGCTCCTCGCCGAGGGGCACACCGTCGATGTGATCGACGACCTGTCGACCGGCACGCTCGGCAACCTGGCCGACGCTCGGGCGATGAGCTCGACCGGCGGACAGCTCAAGATCCATCATCTCGACGCGCTCTCCGACGAAGCCGACTCGCTGTTCGGCATGCGGCGACCCGCGCTGGTCTACCAGTTGGCGCTCTTCTCGCGTGCCGATCGGTCGGCGAGAAGCCAGGGCCGCGGTTTCGACGCTGCGCTGGCGACCATGGAAGCGGCGCGACGTCATGGCGTGGCCAAGGTCGTTGCCGCCGTGCCGGCCTCGTCGCTCTACGGGCAGCCACCTGCGTCGGCGCTGCCGATCAAGGAGAGCGAACTCGCTCCTCGCGGCGTGCGCGGTGTCGTGGCGCGAGCGGTGGTCGACCTGATGTCGACGTACCGCGAGCGCGACATGATCGAGTTCAGCGCGATGGCGCTGGCGACGGTGTACGGCCCCCGACAGCGTCCGGACGGCGGTGTGGTCGCCGCGTTCCATCACGCCGCGTCGACCGGAGTGGCACCGACGTTCCATGGCGACGGTCGCCAGAGTCGCGATCTGATCTACGTCGACGACGTGGTCGACGCACTCGTGCGAGCCGGCGAGCGGGGGAGCGGGCTGGTCATCAACATCGGCACCGGCGAGCAGACCACGGTGCGCGAGCTCTGGACACTGGTGAGCGGCGGCGCCGGGCTCCCGCCCGAGACGGCGCCCCCGGCGAGCGACGATCTTCCTCGGTTCGCGGTGTCGCCCGTGCGGGCGCGGATCCATCTGGGCTGGTCGCCGTGGACCGACCTGGCGACGGGACTCGCCCGCCTGCGATCAGCCGGCTCCGACTGAGTGCAACGCCGCCATCGCCAGGTCGTAGGCGACCTGGGGCTCCGACATGATCGAGGGTTGCACCACGCAGCGTAGGCCTTCGGCTTCGACCGCGTCGGCGAGCGCGGCGTCGGCGGGGTCGATCACGAGCACGCTCGCGATCGGCGCGTAGAGCCGTGCGACGCCGACCACCGTCGGCTCGTGGCCGAGCTCGGTGAGCATCCGGTCGGCCGGGCCCTTGAGCGCCGCCCCACCGACGATCGGCGAGATCGCGACGCAGTCGTCGCGGCGTGATGCCAGCAGGTCCTCTGCTCCGGGGAGCGACCGGATCGGTCCGATCGACACGAGCGGGTTGGAGGGCGCGATCATCACCACCGACGCCGACGCGATCGCATCGTGAGCCGAGGGGCCCAGGTCGGCCTCGCCGTCGAAGCGGACGCTCGACACCGGTACCGAGTGGTGGAGTCGCACGAAGTAGTCCTGGAACGACACCTCCGTACCGTCGTCGGCCAGCGTGACCATCGTGGAGCATCGCTCGTCCGACATCGGAATCAGCCGGATCGGCACGGTCCACGCTCGCCGTATCTCCTCGGTCACTTCGGTGAGGGTGGCACCTTCCGCGAGTCGAGCAGTGCGATAGAAGTGCGTGGCCAGGTCCTGGTCGCCGAGCCCGAACCAGCGAGGAGCGGCGCTCGATCCGTCCGGGCGCACCTCCTCGTACCGCTCGAGGGCGGCCATCGCCGTCCAGGTCTCGTCGACGAGGCCCCAGCCGCGTACCGGGTCGATCGCGTTGGCCAGCGTGTACGTGACCGTGTCGAGATCGGGGGAGATCGACAGACCGTGCAACACGGTGTCGTCGCCGGTGTTGACGACGGCGTCGATGCGTTCGGGGTCGACCGCCGAGATGACGGCACGGAGGAATCTGGCGGCGCCGACGCCACCCGAGATGACGGCGATGCGGTCGGTGCTGGTGCTCATGCGTCGTTCGCGACTTTCCGGTAGAGGTCGAGGTAGGCGGCGGATGTGGTCGTCCACGAGAATCGGTCGGCGTTGGCGTGGCCCTTGGCGACGAGTTCGTCGTGCCGACGGTCGCTGGTGACGATCCAGTGGAGATTGGCGGCCAGGGCGTCGGCGTCGTTGGGCGGGCTCAGCAATGCCCCGGTGCCGGCGATCTCGGGGATCGAGCCGGCCGACGAGGCGGCCACGGCGGTGCCGGCGAGCTGCGCTTCGAGAATCGGAAAGCCGAAGCCTTCGTCGAGCGACGGGTAGGCCAGCGCTCGTGCCTCGGCCAGGAGCCAGCGCTTCTCGACGTCGCTCACCCGGCCGAGGCGATGGATGCGGTCGGTCACCGCCGCGTCGAGCGACTCGATCGTGCGGTCGATCGTCGCTGCGTCGTCGCCCGCTCCGCCCGCGATCACCAACCGCACCGTGGGGTGCTCGGCGGCGACCCGTGCGAAGGCGTCGAGCAGCTTCGGGACGTTCTTGCGGCGTTCGAGTGTGCCGAGGCTCAGCACGAAGGGCGTGCTGTCGAGGCCGGCGAGACGGGGAGGGGCGGCGGGTGGTTCGGAGGCCGCTCCGGCCGGCGGTTCGTCGAGCGTTGCGAGCGGCGGCCCCAGGTGGATGACCGACACGCGATCGGTGTCGAACAGGTCACGTACACGGTCGGCAGTGGCCTGCGACGAGGTGACGACGTGAGTGCCGCGGCCGATCGAGGCGGTCAGCACCTCGCCGGCCCGAGCGACCACCGGATCCGCGTCGCCGGGGTGGTCGAGGAACCAGCAGTCGTAGACCGACACGATGCTCGGGCAGCGGGTCGGAGGAACGACGTAGTTGGTCCCGTGGACGACGTCGGGGCGTCCGAGCCAGCGGTCGAGCTTGGGCCACGACGCCTTGGCCCACAGGCGATGTGCCGCTGCGGCCGGGAGTGGGAGGCGGCGTGTCGGGGGAGTGACCGTCGCGCGTGTCGACGTGAGATACGGGGCGAGTGTGAGGTCGGAGCCGGACTCGTCGAGCGACCGGAGCAACCAGTCGACCGCGTTGCCGACACCTGTCCGAGGCCCGTGGAGCGGGCCCTCGTCGATCGCCACGGTGACCACGACGAGGATCGTACCGTTCGACCCGGCCGGCTCCCGACCACGGCCGAGACAGTGCTCGGGTGATCCCCCTCCTAGACTCCCGGCCCTATGCCACGCGCCTTCATCACCGGAATCACGGGCCAAGACGGCCAGCACCTCGCGGAGTTCCTGCACGGTCGGGGCTACGACGTCTACGGGATGATCAAGGGGCAGAACAACCCTCGGGCGAGCAAGCTCCAGGAGGAGATGCCGTTCGTCGAGTTGATCTCGGGAGACCTCGCCGACCTGCCGTCGCTCGTCGCGGCGCTGCAGCAGGCGCAGCCCGACGAGGTGTACAACCTGGGTGCGATCAGCTTCGTGGCGCTCTCGTTCTCGCAAGCCGAGCTCACGGCCAACATCACCGGGTTGGGCGTGCTGCGCATGCTCGAGGCGATCCGCATGGTCGGCGGCACCCGAGACAACCCGATCCGGTTCTACCAGGCGTCGTCGTCCGAGATGTTCGGCGAGGTACGCGAGACCCCGCAGACCGAGTTGACGCCGTTCCACCCCCGTTCGCCGTATGGCTGCGCCAAGGTGTTCGGCCACGACATCGTCGTCAACTACCGGGAGTCGTACGGCCTGCACGCCTCGTCGGGCATCCTGTTCAACCACGAGGGACCGCGGCGCGGTATCGAGTTCGTCACCCGCAAGGTCACCAACGCGGCTGCTCGCATCAGCCTGGGTCTGCAACACGAACTGGTGATGGGCAACCTCGACTCGAAGCGCGACTGGGGCTACGCCGGCGACTACGTCAAGGGCATGTGGCTCATGCTGCAGCAAGACGAGCCCGACGACTACGTCCTCGCGACCGGCGAGACGCACTCGATCGAAGAGCTCGTCGTGCGGGCGTTCGGCGAGGTCGGTATCGACGACTGGCAGAAGTACGTCCGACAGGACCCGAAGTTCTTCCGGCCCGCCGAGGTCGATCTGCTCATCGGCGACGCCTCGAAGGCCAAGGAGAAGCTGGGCTGGGAGCCCGAGGTCGACTTCCCTGCGTTGGTCAAGATGATGGTCGAGAACGACCTCGCCCTCGAAAAAGCCAAAGCCGGCCTCTAGCCCGCCGGCCGCCACGCCGGAGACGGTCAACTGGTGTCTGACACCGGTTGACGGTGTCTGACACCAATTGATGGGCGGTTCAGCTCTCGAACGGCTGGTCGGTGATGGCTTCCATCACCGAGGCCTGGTCGGGGATGACGCCCGAACGCAGACGTGAGCGAAGGGCCACGGCGAACGTGATCAGCGCGGCGACCGACGACGCCAGCAGTCCGATCTCGATGCGGCGGAAGAGTTCGTCGCTCGCCAGCCAGGTGACCACGACGAACGTGACCACGCCGATGCCCCATCCGGCTGCGACCAGTGCATGGCCCTTGAGCGCGATCACCGCCTGTGCGAACGCCAGCGCCATCATGTAGCAGGCGCTGCCGAGGGCGAGCATGGCGAGCGTGCGACCGGTGAGCTCGGCGTCGTACACGATCTCGATCGCCAGCGGACCGAGGACGAACGCTCCCGAGGTGCCGATGACGCCGACCGCGAGCACGACGTACATCAGCTTCTTCAGACCGGTGCGGAACTCGGTGAGCTGGCCCTGCGCCGCCATGCGGCTGAGACCGGGGAGCAGCGCGGCCTGCACCGCCTGGAAGAGGAACAGCGGCACACGGGCGAGCAGCACGCCGTACGAGAAACGGGTGACGAAGCCGCCTTCGTTGTCGGCGGCGAGGAGGCTCGCGGTGATCGGGCCGGCGTTGAGCAACGATGCCGCGAAGACCGAACCGAGGAGCAGCCAGCCGAGGTTGGGGGTGACCTCGTTCCAGTCGGCGGGGGAGCCGTCGTCGAACTCCTCGACCGCGCCGCCGTCGTGGCGGGCGTCGGCGTCGGTGAGGCCAGCGGCCTCCGGCAGTGGGGGTGTGGCGGGCCGGAGGCGGCGAGCGATCGGTTCGAGTGCGCCTCGGCGCCACACGTAGGCGACCGCGAACAGCGGCGACACGGCGACCGCGAACCCGTAGGCGCCGGCGGCTTTGATGCCCACGGCGGCGAGCAGCACACAGAGGATGATCCGCACGACACCGTCGGAACCCATGATGATCGCGTAGTCACGGAAGCGGCCGCTGCCGGAACACACGCCGCGAGCGAGGTGCGCCGGGGCGTACGCGATGAACGTGGCGATCAGCGCAAGGACCATGATCGAGTCGCCGTCGAAGTAGTCGCTCGCGATCAGCGGACTGGCGGCGAGAATCGCCAGCACGATCACCGCAACGAGCATGATGCTCAACCGGACGACCTTCTGGATGACCGGCTTGGTGCCGTCACCGACCGCCCGTCGCTGCGCGAGCGCTCGGCCGAGTTCTTGTTCGAGCGGGAGGAAGAAGCCAGGTGCCAGCGCGAACGTCGCGAACCACAGCGAGACGATCGGCTCGAACTGTTCGTCGCCGCCGACGGCGCTCTTGCCGACGAGGAAGAACGCGTACGTCGCGACGCCCGCGATGATGAGCGCGATGCCGACGGGAATGGTGCCCTCGGGAACCGGAAGGCGATTCCGACTCGGCGCGCTCGGGCTGGTGGATTGGCTCGTCACGGAAGAAGGGAGGCTATCGCTGTGCCCGGGCGTGACGCGTGTCGCTCAGCGCTCGTCGAGGTCGCGCAGTGCGCGTTCGATCTCACGGCGACGGACCTGGAGACGCTGATAGGCGAGTACGCCGAGCCCGACGGCGGTGTAGGTGACCTCTTTGGCGTTGTCGGCAGCGGTACTCGACACGGCGCCGCCGATCGACCGAATGGTGCGCACCGTTGGAGCGAGGTCGAAATTCGTGAGATCCACCGACGGAAACGTGGCCATGTGACACACGCTACCGGCGTCGGGGTGCCCGGTTTGCCGAGGTCGGCACCACTAACCTCGCTTGATCGTGGAACCAGAGTCTCAGCACGCACCGCCGGTCGTGGCGGTCGTCGTCGTGCACGAACCGGGGGAATGGTTCGAGGAGACGCTCGGCGCGTTCGCCGCCCAGGACTATCCCAACCTTCGCTTCCTGTTCCTGCTGACCGAGTCGTCGGTCGCCGCGCAACAACAGGCGGCGTCGGAGATGTCGGCGAACAACGACGACACGGGCAGCATCGCGCTCGAGTCGCACATCGAGACCGTCATCAAGATGCGTTTGCCGAAGGCCTTCGTCCGGTCGCTCGGTGCCAACCCCGGTTTCGGTGCCGCCGCCAACGAGGTGCTGCGGCTCGTCGAAGGTCAGAACGGGTTCTTCCTGTTCTGCCACGACGACGTCGCTCCCGAGCCCGATGCGGTCCGGTTGCTCGTCGAGGAGCTCTACCGGTCGAACGCCGGACTCGTCGGCCCGAAGATCGTCGACTGGGACGACCCGAGCCGGTTGCAGACCGTCGGGCTCGGTTCCGACCGATTCGGTGAGATCGATCAGCCGATCGAGGAAGGCGAGGTCGATCAGGAGCAGCACGACGGCGTGCGCGACGTGTTCGTGCTGCCGTCGGCGTTCTTCCTGGCCAGAGCCGACCTGTTCCGCGAGCTCGGAGGTTTCGACCCCGACATCGACTTCTCCGGCGAAGACCTCGAACTCTGCTGGCGAGCGCACCACAGCGGCGCTCGCGTCGTCGTGGCCCCCACGGCGAAGGTCCGCCATCGGGGCGAGTTCGCCGAACGGCGTCCCGATCTGGCGAGCCAGACGCGCGCCGCCCGCAATCGCGTGCGCACGGTCGTCACGCTCACCGGTCGGGCGAGGCTTCCCGGGCGGCTCCTCGAGCTGGTGGTGCTCACCCTCGTCGAACTCGTGGTCGGTCTCTTCACCGGTCGGTTCCGCTCGGCGGTCGCATCGCTGCGAGCGCTGGTCGGTCTCGTTCCGCGCATCCCGTCGATCATCAGCCGTCGCCGTGCGATCGCCGGGGTCCGTCAGGTGCCCGAACGCGAGGTGCTCGGGCTGCAGCAACGCGGCAGCGCACGACTCGCCTCGTTCCTCCGGAGCCGTGAGACCTCCACGTTCGTCGGTGCCGAGAACAACGTCCGTCGTTGGCGTCAGAGCACGACGGCGCCGGTCTTCGCCTGGGTCGGTGTGCTGGTGGCGCTGGCCTTCGGGAGTCGCTCGTGGTTCGCCGAGGGCATCCCGACGGTGGGCGAGTTCCTGGCGTTCCCCGAGAGCCCGCGTGAACTGCTGAGCAGCTACACCAACGGTTGGAACCCGAACGGCCTCGGAGCGACCTCACCGAATCCGACGGGCTGGGGCACGCTGTCGGTGCTGTCGACCGTGACCTTGTTCCGCATGGGGCTGCTGCACACCATCTTCATCCTCGGACTGGTCGTCGTCGGGCTCACCGGGCTGTGGAAGCTGGCCACGGTGTTCCCCTCGACGCGCGCCCGGATCGCGGCGCTGCTCGTCTACGCCGCCAGCCCGCTGGTTGGTGGCGCCATGGCGATCGGTTCGATCGACACGCTGGTCGCCTACGCGTCGGCGCCGTGGATCATCCACACGCTGCGCCGCGCCGTCGGTGTGGCCACCGCCGATCCCGACACCGCCACCAGCGATCTGGCCGACGGTCTGCTCGAACTCTCGTGGCCCGAACGACTTCGTCGCACGCTCCAGGCGGGCATCGTGGTCGCGCTGGCCGCCGCGTTCACACCGGCGATGCTGATCGTCGCGTTGGTCATCGCGATCCTGCTCGCGCTGTCGTCCCTGCTGGCGCTCGCGCCGTGGCGCACCGCTGCACAGTACGGCGGGCTCGGATGCCTCGCGGTTCTGGTCGGTGCCGTGCTCAACCTCCCGTGGATCACGTCGTGGTCGTGGGAGTCGATCTCGGGGCCGACGCCGATCGGAGATCCTGGACGCGGACTCGGTGCACTCGCCGCGTTCGAGGTCGGTCCGACCGACTTCGCCTACCTCGGCCTCGCGCTCTACCTGCCGGTCCTCGCGGCGGTACTGCTCGGGCGAGCCTGGCGCCTCACGTGGGCGATCCGCTCGGCGGCGATCGTCGTCACCTTCGGTGTACTCGCTGTGCTCGCCGACCGCGGGAGCCTGCCCGTCGCCGCACCCGAGGCGGGTGTGCTCCTGGCCCCGATCGCCGTCGGGCTCGCGGTGTCGGCCGCCGCGGCGCTCGCGGCGTTCGACCTCGACGTTCGCGGCGGCACGTTCGGTTGGCGCCAGCCGCTCGGGTTGCTCGCCAGCACGGCGGTGCTCATCGGCCTGGCACCCGGTGTCTACTCGATCGGTGACGGGTCGTGGAACGCTCCGACCACCACGCTCGCGGATCTGATCGACCGCACGCTGCCCGATGTCGACGACACCGACGGGGACGGTGACTTCAACGTGCTGGTTCTCGGCGACGCCCGGATCCTCCCGCTCCAGGGAACCGAGTACCGCGACGGCATCTCGTACAACGTGCTCAGCGACGACGGCCTCGACGTGCGAGATCGGTGGGCGGCACCGTCGACGCGTGGTGACGACATCATCGTCGACGCCCTCGACCAGATCGCTGCCGGATCGACCCAGCGTGCGGGTCGGTTGCTCGCTCCGCTCGGCATCCGGTTCGTCGTCGTGCCGAAGTTCGACGGTGTGATCTCCACGCCGGCCGATCCGCTGACACCGCCGCTCGGTCTGAGCGACGCGATCGACGAGCAACTCGACGTCGTCGCGTTCCCCGACCTGCCGACGGTCGACGTCTACCAGAACAGCGCCTGGCTGCCGACGGTGTCGCTGCTGACCGGCCCGACCGCCGAGGCGAGCACGTCGGCGGGCGACGTGTCGCTGGTTCGAGCCGACCTGACCAACGCGACGCCGGCCTTCGTCACGAGCGATCACCTGTCGGAGGCCGTCGACGACCTTGAGGTCGGAACCCTGCACCTGGCGGTGCCGTACGACTCGAACTGGAAGCTCACCGTCGACGGCGTCGACATCGAACCCCGCCGAGCGTTCGGCGTGACGACCGCGTTCGACATCACCGAACCGGGCGTCGGCACCCTCTCGTACGAGTCGCCGGGCTCCCGGTCGCTGCTGGTCGGCGTCCAGATCGTGCTCTGGCTCCTCGCTCTGTTCGCTGCCATGCGGGTCTCGGTGCCGTTGGCACGTCGACGAGTGGCCGCGATCGACGACGAGACCTTGATCTCGCTCGACGACGCTGCCAGCCCGCTTCCCGTCGGTCTCGACCCCGGGCTCGACATGACCGGGTCGATCGGTGTGATCGCCGATCCGGGCTTCGATCCGGATGGCGACCCGGATGCCGACGCGGTCGTGGCCGAGTCGGTGACGGCGATCGAGGAAGAGTTCGCCGCCGAGCGTGAGAGCGGTGTCGATCTCGCGATCGATGCCGACGCGGTCGACGCGGCACCAGCGGCCGACGTCACAGACGGTTCCGCACCAGCCGCACCCGGTGCGCCGGATGACGATGGATCCGATGACGATCCGGAGGTACCGGCATGAGCCGTCGAGCGTTCCCCGCAGCGATCCTGTTGGTCGTGTCGATGATCGGCATCGTGTTGATCGGCCGCGACACCGACCCCGCACCCACACCGTTCTTCTCCGAGACCGGCGGCACCTGGATGCCGGCGGTCGGCGCCTCCGGCAGCCTCACCGGCAGCTGGTTCTGCCCCGGAGTTCCGGCGACCGGCGAAGCCGGTGTCGGTGGCAGCGTGGTGGTGTCGAACCGCGACGACGCTCAGCTCGTCGGGCGCTACATGATCCTCACCGATGACGGTGTGGTCGCCGACCGGGAGTTCAGCGTCGGACCGTGGGCGCAGACCCGCATCGACGTCGACGCGACCGTGCCCGACCCGACCGCGTTCGCCAGCATCGTCGTCGAGATCGACGGCGGCGGCGGCTTCGTCGAACAGATCGCCAACCATCCGGCGGGCAACTCGGTCGCCGCGTGCTCCAACGACACGTCACCGACGTGGTATCTGGCCGACGGGTTCACCGTCGACGGCAGCATCGACACGTTGGTGCTCACCAACCCCTTCGACGAGCCGGTGGTGGCGAACCTCCGGTTCTCGACCGAAGAGCGAGAGTCGCAACCCGGTCAGTTCAAGGGCTTCACCGTGCTCCCGCGCACGGTTCGGACCATCCCGATCGCCGAGCTCGGTGCTCGTGACGAACCGATCATCGCCGTGTCGGTCGAGGCGACCGCCGGTCGTCTCGTCGTCGGACGGGCACAGCACTACGTCGGAGGCGGACGACTCGGGTATGACGTCTCGCTGGCAGCGCCCGAACTTCGCGACCAGTGGTGGTTCGCCGATGGTGAACGCAACGACGGGATCAGCGAGACCTACTCGATCTACAACCCGACCGACGACGACGTCGAGGTCACCGTGTTCTTCGGTGGTCTGCCGCTCGATGCCGGCGTCGAAGATCTCGACCCGATCGTGATCGGGCCACGGCGTGTGGTCGTGTTCGACCCGTACGCCGACCCCACCATCACCGGTCCGCTGGCCGGCGACGACGCGTTCACCCCGGTGGACGGCGACGAGGCCGGTGACGATGGCAGTGGCGACGGCGAGTTCGTCGACTTCGCGACGGCGATCGGCGAGATTCCGCTCGGCCGTCACTCGACGGTGTTCTCGACGCTGGCGCAGCCGTCGATCGTGGTCGAACGGGTACTCACCCGTCCGGCCGGTGAATCCGTTGCCACCTCGGTCGTGATGGGTGCCCCGCCCCGGCCCGACGGGTACGTCGCGAGCGTGTGGCACATGGGTGTCGGCCCGACCGTGGCCACCGAACAGGCGCTCGTCGTCTACAACATCGACCAGTCCGACGCCACGGTCACGGTCGAAGCCGTCGGCCCCGGCGGTCCGTCGGTCGTGCCGAGTCTGTCGGAGATCCCGCTGGCGCCGGGTTCGATCATCACGATCGACCTGGTCGACCCGGACGTGCTCGGCCAGGAACTGATCGTCTCGTCGACGAGTCGTGTCTTCGTCGAGCGTTTGCTGCCCCGTGGCGGCGACCTCGAGGGCCGATCGGGCTCGTTCCTGCTGCCCGCCAGCAACTGAGTGCGGCATCGCTCGACCGGGCGTGTCGATAGCCTGACGGACGTATGACTCGCCTGCTGATCGCCGTCGTGATCATCCTGCTCGCCGCAGCGGTCGCAGAGGTCGTCAAGCGTCGGCGCGTCCCCGATGCGCCCACGCAGCAACGGTTCAACGTGCCCGAACAACTCGACCGCGCCGACTTCGTGCGACCCGACGCTCCGTGGCTCGTCGTCACCTTCTCGTCCGACACCTGCGACAAGTGCGCCGAGGTCGTGAGCAAGGCGGCCGTGCTCGAAACGAACGAAGTGGCCGTGGCCAACATCGACTTCCTCGCTCAGCGAGAGCTCCACGAGCGGTACCGGATCGACGCGGTGCCGACGCTCGTCATCGTCGACGCCGCCGGCGTCACGCGCAAGAGCTTCCTGGGCCCGATGACCGCCACCGACCTGTGGGCGGCCGTCGCCGAAGTTCGCGAGCCGGGCAGCACGCCCGACGGCTGCGGCAACCACGCTCCGTCCTGACCCAGTCCCGAGCGAACAGGTGCGCCGGCGAGGCCGCAGACGCGGGTGGTCGCTGCAACAGCCCGACAGAGCGGCACAACGGCCGAGCGGTGAGCCAGACGCCCCGACCGCCGTTGGGCGGTACGGGGCGATCGGCGTCAGCGGACGATGATGTCGTCGAGCGTCGAGGCGCTCTCGCCCGACTCGATCATGCCCTGCTGGATGAGGTTGGCGACCGTCGGGCCGTCGATCGTCTCGTGCTCGAGCAACGCTTCAGCGATGAGTTCGAGGCCACGACGGTGCCGGGTGAGGATGTCGTGGGCCCGCTGCTCCTGGTTGGTGAGCAGCTTCGAGATCTCCTCGTCGAGCAGCTTCGCCGTGTCGTCGGAGTACTCGCGCCCCGAGCTCATCAGGTCGTCACCGAGGAACGTGGCCTGCTGGCCGCTCCAGGCCTGCGGCCCGACGCGATCGGACATGCCCCACTCACGCACCATCCGGCGGGCGATGCCGGTGGCTTGTTCGAGGTCGTTGGCGGCACCGGAGTTGAGATGGCCGAAGACGACCTTCTCGGCGACGCGGCCACCCATGGCCTTGCAGATCGTGTCTTCGAAGTACTCCTTCGAGTACGTGTGCCGCTCCTGCGGAAGCGACCACGTGACGCCGAGCGCCATACCGCGAGGCAGGATCGTGACCTTGTGGAGCGGATCGCCGTTGGGCAGCACCGTGGCGAGCAGCGCGTGACCGCCCTCGTGGTACGCCGTGGCCCGCTTCTCTTCGGCCGACATGATGACCGACTCGCGCTGTGCGCCGAGCACGACGCGGTCGCGAGCGTTCTCGAAATCGATGCGTTCGATCTCTTGCGAGCCGCGACGCACGGCGACGAGTGCCGCTTCGTTGACGAGGTTGGCGAGATCGGCGCCGGCCATGCCGACCGTGGCCTTCGCCATGGTCTCCATGTCGACGTCGGCGCCCATGCGCTTGTCACGGCTGTGGACCTTGAGGATGGCCTTGCGCTCGTCGGACTCGGGGAGCGGCACGACGATCTGGCGGTCGAAACGACCGGGACGCAGCAGTGCCGGATCGAGGATGTCGGGACGGTTGGTCGCCGCCATGATGACGATGCCTTCGCTGGCCTCGAAGCCGTCCATCTCGGCGAGCAACTGGTTCAGGGTCTGCTCACGTTCGTCGTGACCGCCGCCGAGGCCGGCGCCGCGCTTGCGACCGATCGAGTCGATCTCGTCGATGAAGATGATCGCCCGACCCATGCGACGGGCCTGCTGGAAGAGATCGCGAACACGGCTGGCGCCGACGCCCACGAACATCTCCATGAAGTCGGAGCCGGTGACCGAGAGGAAGCCGACACCCGCTTCGCCGGCGACGGCGCGAGCGAAGAGCGTCTTGCCGGTGCCGGGAGGGCCGACGAGGAGCATGCCCTTGGGGACGCGAGCGCCGATCTCCTTGAAGCGTTCGGGCATCCGCAGGAAGTCGACGACTTCGGTGATCTCCTGCTTGACGCCCTCGTAGCCGGCGATGTCGGCGAACGTGGTCGACGGTTTGTCGGTGGTGTATGCCTTGGCCTTGCTCTTGCCGATCGACATCACGCCACCCATCTGTCCGGCAGCACGACGCTGCATCCAGACGAGGAAGCCGATGATCAGGAACACCGGGAGCATGAAGCCGAGGAGTCCGAGCAGCCAGTTGTTGCTCGGCGGGGTGAACTCGAGATCGACGCCACGTTCGCGCAACAGCGCTTCGTCGGCCTCGGACAGGCCGCGGTCGCCACCGCCCGACGTGTTGTAGTCGCCACCGGCGGCGAACTCGCCGGTGATCTTGCCCGAACCGGTGTTGACGTCGGCGGTCTCGATGTTGCCGGCCTCGACCTGGTTGATGAACTCGGTGTAGGTGAGGCTCTCACCGTCGTTGCTCGGCCAGAAGCTGGGGATGAGCAGCGCGGCGAGCGCCACGCCGGCGATGATCCAGAATCCCCACTTCGGGAACCCGGACTTCGCCTCGCCCGAACCGCCGCCGTCGGCGTTGCCCTTGGGCTTGAAATCGTTGCGGGGCGCAGGGCGATCCGGCTTGCCGGCACCGCGTGAGCCTCGGCCGCGGCTGCCTCCAGGGGGCGGGGGAGGAGGGGGTGGAGGCAGATTACTCATGCCCCAATGATACGGGACGGGGGTGGCGAAGGCGGTCCACAGCTCGCTGAACACACCGAAAACCGCTGTGGGAGATTTCACGGCCGTGTCGGGAATACGCCGACGACCGCGCGTGCTGAACACGGATCCGCGCACCACGTCGTCCGCTCGGCACGACCCGCATGCGGTCACTCTCGACCACGATCCATCACTCTCCACCACTATCCACCACCGTGCGCGCGCGGTGGTTTACGGTTTTCCGGATGGGAGTTGGGCCTACCTCGAACGACAACATCTTCGATCGCATCGCCGCTGAACTGGCCGATGCCGACCTCGGAGACGTCACCACCGAGCTCAGTCGCTCGGGGTCGAGCGACGACGCAGCGCCGGGCGGCATCCTGCTCGACGGCTCCGGGGCGTGGCCCGCGCCCGACATCTCGACGCAGATGGACCGTCCGATCCTCGCCGACCGACAGTGCTCGCGAACCGGGTGCTCCGACGCCGCGGCGGTCACGCTCAGCTACCACTACGGCCAGTCGCAGGTCTGGATCGACTATCTCTTCCCCGAGCGCGAGCCGCACATGTACGACATGTGTCTGCGCCACGCCGAGCGCCTGTCGGTGCCTCGCGGGTGGCATCTCGACGATCGGCGCGGCGTCCGCCACGGCGCGCTCATCGCCGTCTGACCTCGCTTCCGCTCGCCCCGGCACCGGCGAGGTGTCCAGATAGCGTCGCCCCCGCATGACGACCGCTCCGGAGCCTGCGTCCGACACGACGCCCGCCTCATCGATCACCTGGTGGGTCGGTACCTGGATCGTCGGCGTCGTCGCCGGGTCCATCGCGTTGGGGCTCTTCCACGCTCCGTCACGCCCCGACGACCCGGTGGGTGTCGGCGATGTGCTCCATGCGCCGATCGGTGTGCTCGGTCTGTCGCTGCTCGGGCTGTGGTCGGCGTACCTGACCGGTATGTGGCTCGCCTCGCAGCGCACCGGTACCGGTGACTTCGTCGCCGACTACGGCATCCGCGTCGCTCCGGTCGACCTGCTCGGGATTCCGATCGGTGTCGCCGCACAGCTGGGATTGGTCTGGTTGGTGTACGTGCCGCTGCAGGCCATCTGGCCCGACACGTTCGACACCGACCGTCTCGACGACACGGCTCGTGACCTCGTCGATCGGGCCGACGGCGGAACCCTCGTGCTGCTCGTCGCGCTCGTCGCCATCGGTGCGCCGATCGTGGAGGAACTGTTCTTCCGTGGCATGTTGCAGCGCTCGTTGCTCCGTTCGGCGCGAGCCGAACTGCACCGAGCGGTGGCGGTCGTCGGCGTCGCCGTGATCTTCGCGGCGATCCACTTCCGTCCGGTCGAGTTCCCCGGTCTGTTCGCCATCGGCCTCGTGCTCGGCGTGTGTGCCTGGCGGACCGGTCGGTTGGGGATGCCGATCCTCGCCCACATCGCCTTCAACGCCACCGGATTGCTGAGCGTGATGTGAGCCCGAACACGCCTCCAACCATGTCGCGAACGGTTCGCGGCCGTGTGACCCCGTCGTTCGCCCGGTCTTTGTCACAATGGGCGCCTGTGAATGGGCTGAACCGATGACCGACGACCCCCGCGACGGTGACGCTGTCGACGACGACTCCCTCGACTGGTTCGACCGCGAGTACGCCGACACCATCGCCGGACAGGGCGGTTCGGCCGGCTCCGAACACGACGGCGATGAAGCCGTCGAGGACGTGGATGTCGCCGACGCCGACGCCGACGGAGACGGCGCGACGACCGAGGATGCCGACCGGGTCGCGAGCGATGGCGCCGCGGAATCCGTCGAGGTCGTGGGCGCGCCGACGCGGAGCTGGGGCGACCGAGCGCTGACCCGACTGGTCCGTCGGCCCGTGGCCTGGTGGAACGCACCGTGGACCAACGAACGCGTGGCCAGAGTGGTGGTCACCTCGACGGCGCTGGTCGCCACGACGGTCATCATGATGATGGTCGTCCACTTCAATCCGCTGTCGCCGTCTCGCGACCTGATCTTCGACGACACCACTCCGACCGGTGGTGACATGGGCGCCCACGTCTGGGCGCCCGCCTTCCTCCGCGACCACCTGCTGCCCAACGGGCAGATCTCGGGGTGGACCATGGACTGGTACGGCGGGCTGCCGTTGTATCGCTTCTACATGGTGATCCCGGCGCTGCTGATCGTGGCGTTCGACGTGATCCTGCCGTACGGCGTGGCCTTCAAGCTCGTCGCCATGTCGGGGCTCGTGCTGTTCCCGCTGGCCTGCTGGTCGTTCGGACGCCTCGCCGCGTTCCGGCACCCGATCCCGGAGCTGTTCGCCTTCGGCGGCATGTGCTTCCTGCTCGACGAGAGCTTCGAGATCTACGGTGGCAACGTCAAGTCGACGATGGCGGGGGAGTACTCGTTCTCGATCGCACTGACGCTGGCGATGTTCGGGCTCGGGCTGCTCGCCAACGGCCTGCGCACCGGCAAGTACCGCGTGTGGGCCGCCGTCGTGCTGTCGCTGGCCGCCGTGTCGCACGGCATCGTGCTGATCTTCGTCGCCGTCGCTGCGCTGCTGATCTGTCTGGTCTGGATCGACCGCACACGCCTCGTGTACGCCGTCACCACCGGCCTCACGATGATCCTGCTCTCGGCGTGGTGGGTCGGTCCGTTCCTGCTCGGTCACGAGTTCATGACCGACATGAAGTACGGGTTCCGTCCCAACAGTGCGACCGACTCGTTCTGGGACATGTACTTTCCGCTCACGCCGGCCCTCGACATCCTGATCACGTCGCTCGCCGTGATCGGTTTCGGCGCGATGATCATGCGCCGCCAACTGACGGGCACCGCGCTCGGATTGATCTGCGTGGCCGCAGCCGTCGGCGTCTGGGTCGCTCGCGACAGTCTCCCTGTCATCGGACTGCTGTGGAACCCGCGTCTGCTGCCGTTCTTCTATCTCGCCCGCTACCTGCTCATGGTGATCGGGGCACTCGAGCTGGTCACCTGGGTGATCAACGCCGGTCGGGCACGTCTCGCCAACCGGTCGCTCGACGAGTACGAGAGCGTCGGCGCCTTCGCCGTGATCGGCCTCTCGATCCTCCTGGTGTTCGGCTGGATGTACGAAGTGCTGCCGTTCGACGGAACCCGCACCGAGACGAACTCGAGCGGGGAGGAGGTGAGCGTCTACGCATGGGGTCCGCTGCGCAAGACCCCGACGGCAGGCCGTGCGGTCGCCGACGGTTGGACTCGCTACAACTGGACCGGGTACGAAGGGCGACCGTCGTATGCCGCCTACAACGACGTCGTCACGACGATGGACGAGATCGGCGACGATCGTGGCTGTGGCCGAGCGCTGTGGGAGAACAACGGTTCCAACAGCGAGTACGGCACCACCATGGCGCTGATGCTGCTGCCGCACTGGACCGACGGCTGTATCGGATCGATGGAAGGCCTGTTCTTCGAAGCGACCGCCTCGACGAACTACCACTTCATCACCGCCGCGGCGGTCTCCGAGTCGTCGTCGAACCCGGTGCGCCAACTCCGCTACACCAACAACGACGCCGAGCTGGGCGTTCGCCACATGCGCGACCTCGGCGTGCGCTACCTCATGGTGCGCACCGATCCGGCCAAGGCCGAAGCAGCCCTCGCCGACGGGTTGGAGTTCGTCACCACGTCCGGCACGTGGGACATCTACGAAGTCCAGGACTCCAACATCGTCGAGCCCCTGGCGGTCGAGCCGGTCGTGGTCGACCACGCCGACGGCATCGAGCGCTTCAACCCGGGCGACGACCGCGAACGCAACCTCGAACTCGGCACCAGTTGGTTCCAGAACCGTGACGACTGGCCGGCCGTGCCGGTCGACGAGGGCCCCGACGACTGGCAGCGGGTGACCGCCGAGATCGTCGAGGCCGAGCGGGTCGAACCGTTCGACGACCAACGCCGCAAGGTCGACTACGTCGAGCCGACCGAGCCGATCGACCCGGCGATCCTGCCGACGATCACGGTGTCCGACGTCGTGATCGAGCAGCAGTCGCTGCACTTCACCGTCGACCAGATCGGTGTGCCGGTCATGGTCAAGGTCAGCTACTTCCCCAACTGGCAGGTCGAAGGTGCCGACGGGCCGTACCGCGCCGGTGCCAACCACATGGTCGTGGTGCCGACGAGCACCGAGGTCACGATGAGCTACGACTCGCGTGCCGCGCTCGACTGGTTCTTCTACCTGCTCACCGCCGTGGGTATCGGACTGTGTTTCCTGTGGCGGCGACGGGGTGACGTCGTCCATGCCGGACTCGTCCCGTCGGCTCGGGTCGCCGAGACCTCTGCGCCCGCCTCCGTCGACGGCGACGAGTTCGTGGTCGTCGGCGGCGCTCACGCCGAGGCCGAGGCCGATGCATCCGTCGGCGCCGAACCCGTTCACGAGACCGACCCTGGTGGTGTCGATGCCGCCGGCGATGACTCCGGCCATCACGATGTCGCCGCGATCACGACGATGGAACCGACCGGCGAGGTCGACCGCCCGCTCGACGCCGATCTCGACGCCGACTTCGACGCCGAACCCGACGGTGGGGAACCCGAGCGCTGAGGTTCGCTGGCTGCGGACGATGCAGCGCGTCTGTCACCGTTCCATCGCGAAACGCGCACGAGGCGTTCACAGCACGGCGATAGCGTGCCGTTGACATGTCAGTCTTGGACCAGATCGTTAAGGCGTACGACATCCGCGGAACCGTGCACGACCAGTTGAACGTCGACGTCGCGCATGCTCTCGGTGTCGGCTTCGCCACCTTCATCTCAGCGCAGGGTGTCACCCGCATCGTCATCGCTCGCGACATGCGACCGTCGGGACCCACCCTCGTCGACGGCTTCGCTCGCGGCGTGATGGAACACGGCATCGACGTCGTCGACATCGGGCTTGCGTCGACCGACCTGATGTACTTCGCCTCGGGCACGCTCGACGTGCCGGGCGCCATGTTCACGGCCTCGCACAACCCCGCCGGCTACAACGGGATCAAGCTGTGCCTGGCCGGAGCTCGTCCCGTCGGCGCCGACACCGGCCTCGACCAGGTCAAGGAGACGGCCCAGGCGGTGCTCGACGGCAACCCGCCTCCCGTCGCCGATCGGCCGGGGGAGCGCTCCGAGCAGTCGATGCTCGACGACTTCGTCGAGCACGTGCTCACGTTCGTCGACACCTCGGCGATCGCCCCGCTGAAGATCGTGGCCGACACGGCCAACGGCATGGGCGGCCTCGTCGTGCCGGCCGTGCTCGATCGACTCGACAACGTCGAGTACGAGATCATGTATCCCGAACTCGACGGCACGTTCCCCAACCACCCGGCCGACCCGTTGCAGCCCGCCAACCAGAAGGACCTCCGGGCCCGTGTGGTGAGCGGCGGGTTCGATCTCGGCCTCGCGTTCGACGGCGACGCCGACCGCGTGTTCGTGGTCGACGAACTCGGCGAGGGGCTCAGCGGCTCGACGACGACGGCGCTGCTCGCCGCCGCCACACTGCGCGACCAGCCCGAGGCCACGATCCTGCACAACCTCATCTGCTCCCGGTCGGTCCCCGAGGTCATCGACGAACACGGCGGCACGCCGATGCGAACCCGAGTCGGGCATTCGTACATCAAGCAGGTCATGGCCGAGACCGGTGCCGTGTTCGGCGGCGAGCACTCGGCGCACTACTACTTCGCGCGCAACTTCAACGCCGACAGCGGCCTCATCGCCTCGCTGCTCGTGATGGCCGAGGTCAGCCGATCCGGACAGCCGCTCTCGATCGTGCGCAAGCCGTTCGAGCGCTACGCCTCGAGCGGTGAGATCAACACCGAGGTCGACGACGCAGCAGCGGTGATCGCTTCGATCAGCGAGCACTACGCCGAGTTCGATCAAGACGACCTCGACGGACTGACCGTCGACTGCGGGTCGTGGTGGTTCAACCTGCGCCCGTCCAACACGGAGCCGCTGTTGCGTCTCAACCTCGAAGCACCCACTCGCGATGCGTGCGATGATCGGGTCGCCGAACTGCTCGCGCTCATCACCGCCTGAGCGCGATCCGCACCGTCATCCCCACCATCAGCCCCACCCGCACCGTCAGCCCACCGACGTACACCCGACTCATCCAACAAGGACCCGACGTGACACTCTCCGCAGACCTGCTCTCGATCCTCGCCTGCCCCGACGATCACGGACCGCTGTACTACATCGAGTCCGAATCGGTGCTGTACAACCCGCGCCTCACCCGCACCTACGCCGTGCGCGACGGCATCCCGGTCATGCTGATCGACGAGGCCACGACGGTCGACGCCGCCGAGCACGATCGCCTGATGCAGATCGTCGAGAGCGACGGCATCGCGCCGACGTTCGCCGACTGATCGGCCGAGCCGGGGCACGACCCGAATCGTCGCGACCGGGATCGGGGAATTTCGACTCAAGACGCTCATCGGACGTGCCGATGACGGAGGAACAGCAAATGTGCGTGCGGTCACCAGCGGTGGGTTCCACCACGGAATTCGACGCCTGACCGCGCGAGATGTGACGAACGGGTTACGATTGGTAGTGATGATCTCAAAACAGTGGACACGACGCACCACAGCGCTCCTAGTGGCGGCTGCATCGGTTGGCATCGTGCCGGCCGTGGGCTCTTCCGCTCCGACCGTGTCAGCGCAGGCTGACGACGTCGGCGCCGGTGGCGAATTCTTCCCCGTGACGCCGATGCGCATCCTCGACACTCGCGACGCCGACCTCGACGTGTCGCCCGCCGGCGCCAAGCCCGCCAACGCCACGTTCGACCTCGACGTCGTCGGTGTCGCCGGCGTTCCGGCCGACGACGTTCTGGCGGTCGCCGTCAACGTCACGGTCATCAACGCGCCGGGCAACGGCTACCTGTCGATGCGTCCGTCCGACTTCGAACCGGCAGCCACCGACGAACCGACCACGCTGCTCAACTTCAAGCAGGGTCAAGTGGTGCCGAACTTCGCCATCGTGGGCGTCGGCTCCGAAGGCAAGCTCACCATCGAACTCGTCGCCCCGGGCGGCGGCAACGCTCACGTCGCGGTCGACGTGTTCGGCTGGGTCGCCACCTCCAACTACGACGGCGACGGCGTCACCACGCCCGACGAGGCCGACGGCGCACGCGTCGTCACCCAGACGCCCGAACGTCTCCTCGACACCCGTGCCGGTCAGCCGCCCGCAGGCGACGCCACCGACTCGGCGCTCGGCGAGCAGGAATCGGTCGAGATCCAGGTCCGCGGCGAAGCCGGCGTTCCCGACACCGATGCCGTCACCGGCGTCATCCTCAACATGGCCGGCATCCGTCCGAGCGCTCGCACGTACCTCGCCGCCAGCCCCGACAAGGTCGCTGACGGCGCCGACGATGCCGACACGGCGAACGGCAACTTCGTCGCCGGTGACATCAAGTCGAACCACGTGATGGTGCCGCTCAACGACGACGGCAGCTTCTGGCTCTACAACCGCTTCGGCGAGATCGACGTCACGCTCGACGTGGTCGGCTACCTCGAGAAGAACGACGACGACACCACGCTCGAGGGTCGCATCGTCCCGCTCGAAGCGCCGTTCCGCTCGTTCGACACCCGTGCCGACGAGTTCAACAACCAGAAGCTCCCGTACTCGTCGTGGGAGGACTGGAGCTTCCAGGACTTCGCTGGTTCGGTCACGCTCGACGGCGCTCCCGTCGGTGCACAGTCGGGTCTGCTCGGCAACCTCGCGGCGTTCGCACTCGAGCGCAACTACCCGACGCAGCCGGTGCAGAGCTTCATGACGCTCAACCCGACCGACCCTCGTGACCGTGAGAACACTCCCGATCACGGGCAGGCCGGCGCACCGGGCAACGCCAACCTCAACGTCGGCGAGAACCAGGTCGTCACCAACATGTCGCTGGTCACCTACGGCAGCAACGGCGACGGCGACGACAACATGGTCTCGGCGTACAACTCCGACGGCAAGATCCACTACACGCTCGACGTGTACGCCGTGATTCTCGCCGACTGATCCCGTCGGGCGTCGGCCCACACGATTCGACTCGAACTCCCGTCGACCCCGGTCGGCGGGAGTTCGTCGTTTTCGACGTCGTCGGTGGGATCGCGAGCAGGCGAGCGACGCTGCCTGGCCATGCCCGAGGCTCACGGTGTGTGGTGTCGTGTGCCGCGGTGTGTGGCATGGTGTCGTGATGAGCGTCTCCGACACGATCGATCTCGCCGAGCGGCTGCTCGAGGCATCGCCCGACGGATTGCTGCTGGTCGACGACGCCGGGGTGATCCGTCTCGCCAACTCGTCGGCGTCCGAGCTCTTCGGACTCGGCGATCTCGTCGGCAACAACGTCGACCAGCTCGTTCCGGTCGAACAGCGCGCCGGCCACGCCGGACTCCGCAACGCCTACACGGCTCAGCCGACCAGCCGGCCGATGGGCACCGGGCTCCAACTCTTCGCGCAGCACGCCGACGGCACGGTGATCCCGGTCGAGATCTCGTTGAACTCCGTCGAGATCGACGGCGAGTCGTACACGATCGCCACCGTGCGCGACGTGACCGAGCGCCAGAACTCAGCAGAGCGGATCACGTTGCTCCGCGAGCGAGAACGCATCGCCCGCGACATCCACGACATGGTGATCCAACGGATCTTCGCCGCGGGCATGACCCTGCAGGCGCTCGACTCGATCATCGAGAACCGCACGGCCAAGGAGCGCATCGCCGGGGTGATCGACGACCTCGACGAGACGATCCGTCAGCTCCGACAGTCGATCTTCGAACTCGGCCAGACCGACGATGTACGGACCCTGTCCAGCCAGATCGCGGCGGTGATCGACCGGCGGGCCGTCCACCTCGGCTTCCGCCCGCACCTCACGGTGAACGGTTCGCTCACCGGCCTGCCCGACTTCCTCGCCGATCAGCTCGTGGCGACGCTCACCGAGAGCCTGTCGAACGTCGCCCGCCACGCTGGAGCGACCGAGGCATCGGTGGTGATCGAACGGCGAGCCGACGAGGTCTGCCTCACCGTGAGAGACAACGGGCGCGGCATCGTCGGGCAACCCAAGACCAACGGCGGGCTGTCGAACATGATGTGGCGCGCCGCCGAGCTCGGCGGCGAGTGTGCCATCGGGGCGGCACAGCCATCGGGGACTCTGCTGACCTGGAACGTCCCGATCATCGCCGGCTGACCGGCCACGGCTCGCTCAGACGTCGCGCAGGCGCTCGTCGAGCCGTGCCGACAACGCCGCCGCTTCGGTCCGGCGCGACATGCCGAGTTTGGCGAGCAGGTTCGAGACGTAGTTCTTGACGGTCTTCTCGGCGAGGTACATCTCGAGCGCGATCTGGCGATTGCTCAACCCGGCGCCGATCAGATCGAAGATCTTGCGTTCCTGCGGCGTGAGCTGATCGAGCTGTCCCTCTTCGCTCTCGCTCAGGCGTCGCTGAGCCATCCGCACCGCAGCGTCGTCGAGGAGCTGGCGACCATCGGCGACCTGGCGGATCGCATCGACCAGCTCGGTGCTGCGAATCTGCTTGAGGACGAAGCCGTTCGCGCCGGCCGCAGCGGCCTCGGAGATCGCCCGGTCGTTCTCGAACGACGTGAGGATCAACGTCTTGACGTCGGGAAGCTCGTCGGTGACGGCGCGACACACGTCGATGCCACTGACCTCCCCGAGTCGCACGTCGATGACCGCCACGTCGGGTGCACACTCGCGTATGGCCGCCAAGGCGGTTTCGCCGTCTCCCGATTCGCCGACCACGGTCATGTCCGATTCGAGGTCGAGGGCCGCTCGTACGCCGTGGCGCACGACCTCGTGATCATCGAGCAGGAAGATCCGGATCATGCGCCGACTGTGGCACTCCGAGCAACGGAATGCAACGTCAGCCGGGGGGATCGTCGGCCGGCACGACCACCATCGGACAGCTGAGATGGTGCAGCAACCACGTCGAGATCGAACCGAGCAGCGCGGCGCCGACGGCTCCGTGCCCGCGCGCTCCCATCACGAAGAGGTCGGCTCGCTCGGCGGCGATCTCGAGGTCGGTGCGCGGGTTGCCCCGGGTGAAGGTCGAACGGATGTCGACGCCGTCGCCGACGATCGCACGCAACTCGGCGACCTGCTGGCCGAACTGTTCTTCGGCCAGATCGATCGCCTCGGGGAAGAAGAACTGGTCGGCGCCGACCGCGATCGGTGCGACGTCCCAGACGTTGACCAACTCGACGACGGCATCGCGAGGAGCGAACTGCAACGCCCACGACGCGGCAGCGAGCGAGTTGTCCGATCCGTCGACCGCGACGACGATCCGACCGATCTCGCCGATCGTCGCGCTGCAGGGGATGACCGCGGTGGGCACGACGGCGTGCGTCGCACACTGCGTGCTGGTCGATCCGAGCAGCAGCCGCTTGAACCCGCCGTTGCCGCGGCTGCCGATGACGAGCAGTTCGGCGTCGTCCGCCTGGCTCGTCAGCACCGACGCTCCCTGGCCTTGCACGGCGGCCGACTCGATGCGCACATCGGTGCGCTGGCCGGCAGCGGTCGCCGAGGCGGCGGCCTGGTCGGTGGCGCTCTGGGCGAACGCATCGAGGTCCCAGTACTTCGCCATCGGCCCGATCGGCGGGAGGGCGGGAGCGTTCGGCACCGTCCACGCGGTGACGAACTTCAGCAGCTCGACTCGACCGGTCGCGTGCTGCGTCGCCCACTCGGCGGCGTGCTCGGCGCACTCCGAGCCGTCGACGCCGACGACCCAGAACGGCGTCGACGCGTCGGAGCCCTGAGCCTCGACGGTGGAGGTCTGCGATGATGTCATGCGCCCATCAAACACCATGCCGATGGGGTACTGCCAGGGAAGAAGGTCCCGGGCGGTGCCGTCGGCGGTCGAGGGAGCGCAGTCGTCGGGTGCACGACCCGCTCCGGGCCCGGCTGTGACCCTCCCTCGGTGCCGCTAGGATCGTCGCCACTGGGCTGTTGCTGACCCGGACCAGTTGGTCCCGGCCTGGTTCGCATTCCGTTTCCACGCGAACCATGGAGGTTCCACATGTCTGATTCCACATTCGCAGCGCGCAAGGACTGGCGCGTCGCCGATCTCTCGATGGCGCCGTTCGGTCGCAAGGAGATGCTGCTCGCCGAGCACGAGATGCCCGGCCTGATGGCACTGCGCGAGGAGTACGGCGACTCCAAGCCGCTCGCCGGCGCTCGCATCTCGGGTTCGCTCCACATGACGATCCAGACGGCGGTACTCATCGAGACCCTCACCGCGCTGGGCGCCGAGGTGCGCTGGGCCAGCTGCAACATCTTCTCGACGCAGGATCACGCGGCGGCCGCCGTCGTGGTGGGCCCCAACGGCACGGTCGACGAGCCGGCCGGTGTGCCGGTCTACGCCTGGAAGGGCGAGACGCTCGAGGAGTACTGGTGGTGCACCGACCAGATGATGACGTGGCCCGACGCTGCCGACGGCACCACGTACGACGGCCCCAACATGATCCTCGACGACGGCGGCGACGCCACGATGCTGCTGCACAAGGGTGTCGAGTTCGAGAAGGCGGGCGAAGTGCCCGACCCGACCGAAGCCTCGAGCGCCGAATTCGCCATCGTGCTCGGCCTGCTCCAGCGCACCCTCAAGTCCGACCCGGGCAAGTGGACGCGCATGGCGTCCCACATCAAGGGCGTCACCGAAGAGACGACCACCGGCGTGCACCGCCTCTACAAGATGATGGAAGAGGGTGAACTGATCTTCCCCGCCATCAACGTCAACGACTCGGTGACCAAGTCGAAGTTCGACAACCTCTACGGCTGCCGTCACTCGCTCGTCGACTCGATCTCGCGTGCCACCGACGTCATGATCGGCGGCAAGACCGCTCTCGTGCTCGGCTACGGCGACGTCGGCAAGGGCTGCGTCCAGTCGCTCCAGGGCCAGGGTGCCCGCGTCATCGTGACCGAGATCGACCCGATCAACGCGCTGCAGGCAGCGATGGAGGGCCTCCAGGTCCTGCCGCTCGAAGACTGCATCGACGAGGTCGACATCTTCGTCACCGCCACCGGCAACTTCAACCTCATCACGATCGATCACATGAAGCAGATGAAGCACAACGCCATCGTCTGCAACATCGGCCACTTCGACAACGAGATCGACATGGCCGGTCTCGCCCGCTCGGGCGCGACTCGTGACGAACTGAAGCCCGGCACCGACGTGTGGAAGTTCGACGACGGCAAGCAGATCATCGTGCTCGCCGAAGGCCGCCTCGTGAACCTCGGTTGCGCCACCGGCCACCCGAGCTTCGTCATGTCGTGCTCGTTCACCAACCAGGTGCTCGCGCAGATCGAGCTGTTCCAGAACACGGCGAGCTACCCGCTCGGTGTGTACGTGCTTCCGAAGCACCTCGACGAGAAGGTCGCCCGGCTCCACCTCGACTCGCTCGGCGTGAAGCTGACGCAGCTCACCGACGAGCAGGCCGCCTACCTCGACATCAACCCGTCGGGTCCGTTCAAGCCGGAGAACTACCGCTACTGATCGAGGCTCGCGGGTGGTCGCCACCCGCCTCGACACGACGATGCCGTCGCCACCCCGTTCTGCGGGGAGCGGCGGCATCGCCCGTTTTCCGCCCCTCCACCCTGAAGTGAGTTTCGCGACGATTTTTGGCCTGGGCAGTTATCACCCTCACGCGACGATGTTTGGCCTGGGCAGATATCGCCCTCACGCGACGATGTTTGGCCTGGGCAGATATCGCCCTCACGCGACGATGTTTGGCCTGGGCAGATATCACCCTCAGGCGACGATTTTTGGCCTGGCTCGATGTCGCCCGCTGGGGTCAGGGGAGGGTGCCGAGAACGATGGCGGCTTGCCCGAGGTGGTAGGTGACGTGGACCGCTGTCCGGTGATCGGCGTCGGGGTCGACGAAGCGGTCGTGGCCGAGAATCGAATCGGACGTGGCGAACGTGAGCGCCCCGGCGAACAGCAACCAGCGCCCGCTCGCCGCGGCGACGAGGACGACAGCGATGCTCACGGCGAAGTAGGCGGCGACCGGCACGAACATCGCCGTCGACGCGACCGCCCGCAGGATCGGCACACCCGCCGCGGCGACCATCGCAGCGAGTCCGACCAGGCCGGCAGCGATGAGCCAGCCCGGGTTCCAGTCGAGCGAGAACGCCACGACGTAGCAGAGGTGGCCGCACAGGAACGCGCCGAGTCCGAACAGGAATCGGTCGACCTCCGGCAGCAGCATGACGTCGCCGATCAACCCACCGACGAGCGCCGCGATGATCCACGGACGCAGCGCCGACGGCTCCATGTCGATCACGACGGCCGCCGCCACGAGCGCCACCATCACCGACGGCTTGGCGATCCGCTCGACGTGGAGTCGCCCCGACGAGACGGCCCACCAATCCGTCAGCATCGCGACCGCGGCGATGGCGAAGAACGTCAGACCCGCGGTGTTCACGCTGCGACGGTACCTGCTGGTCGCGCTCGGATCGAGCGAGCGGGACGAGCTCGACCTGCGCCGGGCCGCCCGGGCCGAATCACGCTTCGACGATGATCGTGAACTCGCCGGACGGATGCACCGAGCATTCTCCGTCGAACACGCCGGGTTCGGTGAAACGCTGACGCAACGTCTCACCCGCACCGACGAACCACGGTCCGAGCAGGTGCGCGCGATCGTCGTTGTTGACGATCTGGATGGTTTCGTTCAGTTGCGCGGTGATCTGGGCGGGGAGGATGTCGAGCGGTTCGCCGTTCTCGATGTCGACGCCGGCGCCGGCCGGGATCACGAACGAGAACGTCGGCTGCTCGGCTCCTCCGGTGTCGTCGCTGCCGCAGGCGCCGAGGAACAGGGTGAGCGATGCGATCGCAGCCATCAGGGCGGCGAGCCGGCGGACGGGTGAGCGGAGCGCACGATGGCTCGATGGCGACATCGGACGGGCGGGCAGCGAGAGGATCATGTCGGAGTCTCCGAGGGCGAGAAGGACGGCAGGGGAGGGGGGGAAGGCGGAAGGGCGAGCGGGTTGACGGGTCGGTCACCGCCGAAGCCGGGCTCGCCATCACGGCGAGCCCGGCGGGGAACGTGGTGCACCGAAGTGACCACGGCGTCGTCAGCGAGTGACCGGGGTGATCACTGTTTGGGGTTGACGATCATGGCGGTGACCATGCCGAACATGCCATCGGCTCGTTCGACGTGGGTGAGGATGTGGCAGTGGTAGACCCAGGTGCCGGCGGTGTCGGCATTGAACAGCACCGAGTACCGCTCGCCGGGGGCGACGTTGATCGTGTCGGCCCAGTACGGGTTGTCGAGCGGGATGCCGTCCTTGGCGAACACCAACTGCGGGAACTGGTGGAGGTGCATCGGGTGCGCCGTCAGCCCCTCGTTGTAGTAGTGGACGACGCCCCACTCGCCTTCGTCGATGACGATCGGCTCGGTCGCCGGGAAGCTCTTGCCGTTGAGCGAGAGGCCGATCGTGCCGGCGTCGTTCAGGACCATCGGCATCTCGAAGGCCGGCTCCAGGTCGTCGGGGATCGTGACCCCGGAGATCGTCTGTCCGTACGGGAGCGGCGTCGGGCCGATCTGGAAGGCGGCGAACATGCCGTTGATGACCGAGGTCTGGCTGTGCAGGTGAGCGTGATACATGCCGATCGCCGGGTCTTCGGCGAGGAACTCGTAGGTGAACGTCTCGCCGGAGGCGACCGGGTCCTGCGTGTACGGCGACACGCCGTCCTGGTCGTTGGGCGTGTGGACGCCGTGCCAGTGGATGTCGGAGCCCATCGGGGTCAGGTTGGTGAACTCGACCATGACGTTGTCGCCGACGTCGACCTTGATCTGCGGTCCGGGAACCTGGCCGTTGTACGCCCAGGCTTCGACGATCTCGCCGGGGGAGACCTCCCACGGGATCACTTCGGCGGTCAGGTAGAACTTCTTCGTGCCGTCGGGCAGGATCTCGGGCTCCAGGATCTGGTTGCCCTTGCCCTCGGTCTCGGCCGGGAAGGCGAGCATCGAGTCGACCATCAGTTGGTCCATCTCCTCGGCGGTGAGGCCGGCGTGTTCACCGCCGAGGTCGGCCGGTTCGAACGAGTCGGCGTCGGTGATGACCAGTTCGGCGGCCATGCCCGATGCCTCGTGTCCGGAGATCGAGCAGTAGAGCTCGTAGGTGCCGGGGGTGAGCTCACCGAGTGCGAGCGAGTCGACGCCTCGCGACATCATGTTGTTGCTCTGGATGCCGAGTTCGCGAACGGCGAGGTTGTGCTCGATGGCTCCGGCGTTGACCACGTTCAGGGTCACGTCACCGGCTGGCGCCGAGAGTTCGCCTTCGATGGCGAACTCGGTGAGGGAGATGTCGAGGTCGGACGAGATCGCCGCCTCGCCGCCCCCGCTGTTGTCTCGCAGCAACGCGACGAAGGCGAGCGCGATCAGCGCGGCGATCATCGCGAACACGCCGAGCACGCCCGCGCTGAAGATCATCGTGCCGAAGGTGTTGCTGCTCGACGACGTGTCGGCTCGCTGCGGCACCATCGGGGGCGGACCCGACGGGGCGTCGGGTGTGTCGATCACGGTCATGTTCATCTCCTGGTTCTCGAACTCGTGTTGGTTCGAGAGCCAGCCTGGGCGACCGGGGCCCGCGGAGGTAGGGGACAAAGTCCCGGAAGCCGGTGCTGACGTGGCGACAGGCGCCACACCGTCACGCCGTGCACGCGGCCACGCCGTGCGCGTCGGCGACCGAGGTCAGCGGCGCAGTGCGGGAGCGGCTCGTGTCGGGCTCGGAGGCGCCATCGTGAGCGGTGGGAGGAAGATCTGCACCAGCGGTCCGATCCCGAAGGTGAATGCAGCGGTGCCGATGCCGACGGCCCCGCCGAGGGCGATGCCGATGAGCAGCACCGAGATCTCGACAAACGTGCGGGCCGCTCCGATCGACACGCGTCGGGAGCCGAACGAACGCTTTGCGAGGCCGGTCATCAGACCGTCGCGCGGGCCTGGCCCCAAGCCTGCTCCGATGTAGAAGCCCGAACCGATCCCGATGAGCACGATGCCGGCGATCATCATGACGGAGCGGGCGACCAGGAGATCGGTGTCGGGGAGGAAGGGTGACGTCAGGTCGACGAACACGCCGATGAGCAGCGCGTTGAGGATGGTGCCGAGGCCGGGTTGCTCGCGCAGCGGAATCCAGAGCAGCAGCAGGGCGACGCCGGTGAGGACGATCACGTTGCCCACGCCGATCCCGGTGAGTTCGCTCACGCCGGTGTGGAACACGTCCCAGGGCGCGGCGCCCAACTCCGCATCGATCAGGAGCGCGATGCCGACACCGAACAGGAACAGGCCGAACACGCACCGGCTGATCCGTTCGACGGCCCGATCGGCGGGAATGAAGCGTTCGAGGGCGGGCACACCTGCACGGTAGAGCCCGGGCGGAACCGCCGTCGTACGAGTTCGTGCGTCGGGCTGGTGCTGTCGATGCCACGCTCGGGTCGGCGATCGGTCGCCACCAAGGCGAACCAGCACGCCGACACCCGAAGTCGGGGTGGCTGGCGAAGCCTTCGACGTCCGGCAACCACCGCACGCTGGGGTGATGCGGGGCGGACAACTCTGAGGTACCCCTTCGTCATCATGGAGGCATGTTCTTCGAAACCCGTTGCGCCGGTTGCGACAAGCCCGGCTCTGCCATCTGCACGACCTGCCGTTTCGCACTGCTCGGGCAAGCCCCGCACGACCACGGCGATGGCATCATCGCCGTCTTGCCGTTCACCGGGCGAGTCCGCTCGATCGTGCTCGGCCTGAAGTATCGCAACCGGCGAGCGGTCACTCGGCACCTCGCCGGACTCGTGGTCAATCGCCTGGTCGAGACTCGAGCGCACGAGGGCGTCGACGTCGTCACCTGGGCACCCACTTCGGCGCAGCGTCGGCGCGAGCGCGGCTTCGATCAGAGCGAACTGATCGCGCGCACCGTGGCTCGCCAACTCGGCGTGCCGTGTCGCCGGCTGCTCGATCGGAGCGAGACCGGGTCGCAGACCGGAAGAAGTCGAGCCGAACGACTGTCGGGCCCCGGATTCGCAGCTCGCCCCGGGCTCGCCGGTCGCAACGTGCTCGTCGTCGACGACGTGGTCACGACCGGAGCCACGCTGCGCTCGGCCCGCTCAGCGTTGGCCGAGCAAGGTGCCGAGGCAACGCTCGTCGCATTCGCCGCAACCCCCGAGCGTCGTCGCGCCGAACTGCGCCCAGTGCGCGAGGTGTCCCCGGTCGCCGCCTGATCGTGTGTGCCAGCGCCCGCTCGGTGCATGGCGTCAGGCCGACGGAAGCAAGAACCCACCGACGTCCATCACCACGTGTGCTCCGACGCTCGTCGAGATGCAGATCGAACCCGTTGGCGAGAGTTTGATGATCGCGTTGTTCGCTCGTGTGGCTCCGGTCGACACGTTGATGCTGCTCGACAACGGAGCGGTGCCACAGGCGAAGATGGTCGCGTAGCCGACGTGATCTGGGTTGATCATCGCCAGGTTCACGATTGCCGCCGTGGCGTCGGCGGGTACCTCGCCTCGTCCGGCGATCTGGAGTTCGATCGTGTCGCCGGCCGCCGCCCGTCCTTTGCCGGCTGCCTCGCCGTCGACCGTCGCTTCGCCTGCTCGGGTGTCGAGGAAGCGTGCCGGGGTGGTCGAGCGGAGCGTCGTCGTGCCGGCCGGCACATAGCCCGACACGTCGAGCGCGAGATGTGTGGTCGCGCTCGTGAACACGCAGATCGAGCCGGTCGCCGACAGCGAGACGACCGCACCGTTCGGCGTGTTCTCGCCGGCTCGGAAGTTGAGGCTGGCAGCGAGCGGCCGTTCCCCGCACGGATACAGGGTTGCGTAGCCGCTGCTGCTGGGAGTGACCACGGCGAGGTTGACGATCACGGCCGCAGCGTCGGTGGGAATCCCGGCGCGGCCGGCGATGGTGATCTCTGAGGCATCGCCAGCCTCGACCATGGTGCCGGGAGTGCCCGCGCCGTCGACGGTCGATTGGCCCGGGCGAGTCTCGTAGAACCGTGACGGAGTGATGCCGACCAGCGGCGAGTCGGCTGGGGCGTACGCCGAGACGTCGAGCGTGTAGTTCGCCGTGGCGCTCGAGTAGAGGCACACGTTGCCGTCGGTGTCGAGGGGGACCACGGTGTTGTTGCCGCTCGGCGCCCCCGGCGTGAACGTGAGGTTCGCCGCCAGCGGGCGGTCGCCGCACGGGTAGAGGGTCGCGTACCCGTTGGTCGGCGCACCGATGGCGGTCAGGTTCGCCACCACGGCGGTCGCCGACGACGGAACCTCCCCGCGGCCCGCGAGCGGAACGGTGATGAACGAGTCACCGGTGACCGGACCGCCTTCGGCGGCGATGCCGTCGATCGTCTCCGCACCCGCCCGGGTGTCGAGCAGGCGCGCCGGGTCGATCGGCACGATCGTGTCCGCAGCGTCGGTCGGATCGGTGGGGTCAGTGGGATCGGTCGGATCGGTGGGGTCAGTGGGATCGGTCGGATCGGTGGCGTCGGGTTCGTAGCGGCTGGTCTCGCCGAGGGTGAACAGCGTGTCGAGCAAGCGCGCTCCCGCCCGGTCGATCTGCGGCGGCAACCATCCGACGCCGAGTTGTCCCGAAGCAGCGCGGCCCCAGCACGATGCCGTTTCGTCGCTGAGCCGGGCACACGTCGAATCGAAACCGGCGGCCATCTGCGTCGGCGTCACCTCGTCGGCGAACGGTGCGGGCGAGATGCCCGTGCTCGAGTCGGTCGATTCTCCGGTCCCGAGTGCCCCGTAGAAGCCGTTGCCCCAACAGGTGACCCACGACGACGCGGACAGGCCGGCGCCGGCGAGTCCACACGCGTGGGAGGAGCCGGCCGCCAGCCCGTCGAGACGCACCAGGTTGCTGTTGACGTACTCCGAGGGATCGAGTTGGTCGTTGTCGAACACGTCGCCGGTGCCGAGGCGACCATCGGCCCCGTCGCCGAAGCAGCCGACTCGACCGTTGCTGAGCCGGGCACACGTGAACGAGGAGCCCGCGGCGAGTTCGGTGACCGTGAACGGGGGAATGGCCGGCGGAAGCACCATCTCGACCGGGTCATCGATGAACGTGGTCAACGGGAAGTTCGATCCGAGTTGCTGCTCGGCGTTGCCTCCCCAGCACTGGGCCGACCCGTCGTCGAGACGCATGCACGCGTGGTCGCGCCCCACCGCCACTTCCTCGACCGAGCGCGCGACCGGGCGAAGCACGGGAGCGAAGTCGCCTTGGGCACCGTTGCCCAGCGAGGCGTCGTCACCCCAGCATCGAGCGTCGCCGTCGTCGAGCACCGCGCAGGCGATGTCGCCGCCGATTTCGATCTGCGTCGCCGCGGCGGTGCCAGGGATCGGGACGAGGGTCGGCGTCGAGACGACGGAGGGTGCGCCCACGTCGACCTGGCCGGCGAGGCCGGACGAGTTGCTGCCCCAGCAGGCGACGTCACCGGTCGACAAGATCGCACACGCCGTTCCTTGCTGCAGTGCGACGGCGATCTCGACCGGCGCGGCACCGCCCGGCATCGCGAGCGGGGCTCCGTCGAGCACCGGCTGACCGACGGCGGTGAGGCCGAAGCAACGGGCCACGCCGTCGGCGATCGCGCACGTCAGCGAACCACCGGTCGCCACCGACGAGATCCCGGTGACCGGAGTGCCCACCGCCGACAGGGGTTCGGGGACGGCGACCGGCGTGTTGGAGGCATGGGTCGATTCGAAGCCGAGCTGTCGGGCGCTGTTGTCGCCCCAGCACAACATCGACCGATCGTCGAGCACGGCACACGTGTGCTCGGAGCCGGTGGCCACGGCAAGGGTCGGTTCGTCGACGACCGGTGCCGCTGCAGCAGCGGCGTTCGACGCGAGGTGGTGATCGCCCCAGCACCACACCGCTCGATTGGTGTCGGTCACACACATCGACGTGGTCGCTGCGTCGATGGGGGCGGTGAGCCGGACCGGTGTGACCCCGGCCGGCAGTTGGATGGGCTTGGGGGCGCTTCCGTCGCCCCAGCACGACACGGTGCTGTCGGCGAGTAGCGCGCATGCGGTCGAGGTGTTCGCGGCGAGTGACACGGTGACCTGCCCAGCGATCATCGTGGGGGTGTCGGGCTCCGGCACCGTCGTTCCCGCGCCGAGCGCCTGGCCGCTGCCGTTGGCGCCCCAGCACGACACGCGTCCGTCGTCGAGCAGCGCACACGCAAAGGAGTTCCCGGTCGCCACCGACACCGCACTCGTTCCCTCTGGCATCGAGATCGGTTCGGCCACCGTTGCCGCGCTCGGAGCTGGCACGACACCGAGTTGGCCGGACCCGCCGGCTCCCCAGCAGTCGACGCGGCCGTCGTCGAGCAGCGCACAGTTGAAGGTGCCACCGGCACTGATCTCGACGGCGCGCCGTCCGACCGGGAGCTCGACCGATGTCGGAGTGCCGACGCCGTTGCCGGCGCCGGGGTCGACCTGTCCGAAGCCGTTGTTGCCCCAGCACCGGATGTCGCCATCGGCGAGCAGGGCGCAGAAGTGGGCGGCGCCACCGACCACCTGCAGCGCCGCTGCGGGGAGCGTGAGCGACTGTGCGTCGGCGAACGCGACCGAACCGGGCGAGAGGCTGCCGCCGCCGAGTCGGCCGTACTCGTTGCTGCCCCAGCACCGGAGCGCTGCGTCGGCGTCGATCGCGCACGTCGTGTCGGCGGCGACGGCGACGCTCCTGGAGAGGTCGGGCAGCGGTAGCGGCTCGCCGATGAACGACGACTCGGCGTGCGACGCGCCCGGAGCAACGCCGAGGCCGGCAGACACGGCGAGGAGGCAGGTGGTGATGGTCGACAGTGCGCGTCGGAGGAGCATGACGTCCATCGTCGACGTGGCGCGCCGACGTCGACAGCCGGGTGCCGACACCTCGACACTCCGGACAGCCTTACCCTCGAAGTGCGGGTCGCCACGCTCCCGCGATTCGGCGCCTTGTGTAGCGTCGGCACGGTGAGCGAGATCCGGATCGTCGTGGCTGAGGACAACCTCCTGGTGCGCGAAGGGCTCATCGCCCTGCTCGACACGGTGCCAGATCTCACGGTGGTGGCGGCGTGCGGTTCGCTGCCCGAGTTGTTCGAATCGGTCGAGCGTCACGACCCCGACGTCGTGCTCACCGACATCCGCATGCCGCCCGAGCATCACGACGAAGGCATCCGGGCGGCCGCCGAACTTCGTCGCACCCGACCCGGGCTGGGTGTCGTGGTGCTGTCACAGTTCGTCGACCCGGCCTATGCCCTGGCTCTGCTCGATGCCGGGACCGGTCGACGGGGCTACGTGTTGAAGGATCGGATCGACGAGATCGATCGCCTGGCCGATGCCGTCCGTTCGGTGCACAGCGGTGGATCGTTCGTCGACGACGCCGTGGTCGATGCGCTCGTTCGCAGCCGCACCCGGATGGTCGATTCGCCGCTCGATCTGTTGTCGGAGCGTGAACGTGATGTGCTGGCCGAGATGGCGACGGGTGCCACCAATGCGATCATCGCCGATCGGCTGCACGTGAGCCAGCACGCCGTCGAGAAACACTCGAACTCGATCTTCTCCAAGCTCGGGCTCGCCGAGGATCGCGAGGTCAATCGGAGAGTGAAGGCGGTGTTGCTCTTCCTCGCCGGTGATGCCGCCGAGGTGCCGGGAGTTCGGTCGAGTCGGTGACCGACGTCAGCGCCGGCCGGCTGCGATGGATCCTCGTCGCCGACGGTCTCCTCGCGATCGTGGCCGGGGCCTTCACGGTGGCGATGTCGCTCACGGTCGCCCGTATCGGGTGGCTGTTTGCCGTCGGGTGTTTCGTCGCTGCGATCGGCGGCGTGATCCTCTGCGGTCTGATCCCGCTGCGTCGCGGTCGGGTCGAGCGAGCGCTCTGGGTGCTGTCGGGTGCGAACTGGACGGTGTCGGTGGCCGCCGCCGCGATCGCCACATTCGCCTGGCCGCTGCTGATGGTGAGTGCCCTGTTCCCGAGCGTCGTGGCGGCGTCGTTCGCTCCCGTCGGGCGGCTGTGGCGATTCGTCGTGCCGTCGTTCGTCGTCGCCGTCACCGTCACCGCCGTCGGCACCCTGCAAGACGTCACCGGCCTCAGCGACGACGTCCCCGAATGGCTGCTCACGGCGATCCTCATCTGCACCGCACCGGGCTTCGGAGGCGTACTGGTGACGGTGGCGTTGCAACATCACAAGAACCTCACGCGAGCGTTGGAGGAAGAACGCCAGATGCGTCGAGCGCTCGACGTGCAGGCCGAGCAGTTGCGCGAGTCGAGGCAGCGTGTGGTGGCCGCGACCGACCGTGCTCGTCGTCGGATCGAACAGGACCTGCACGATGGAGCGCAGTCGCGGCTGGTCGGCATCAACCTGCAGTTGGCTGCGGCGAAGTCGAAGCTGGTCGACGCCCCCGACGACGTGCGCTCGGCACTCGACGACATCAGCCGCGAGGTTCGTCACGCACACACCGAGCTCCGTGACCTGGCGCACGGGCTGTATCCGACCGTGCTCACCCAGCACGGTCTCGTCGCCGCGGTCGAAGCCGCCGCCGACCGAGTCGACGCTCCGGTCAAGCTCGACCTGCACCGAGTCGGCAGAGTCGCTCCCGACGTCGAAGCAGCGGTCTACTTCTGCATTCTCGAAGCGCTGCAGAACGCGTCGCGCCACGCGTCGGCGAGTCGTGTCGACGTGCGCCTCGAACGTGATCACCGTTCGATCACGTTCACGGTGGTCGACGACGGACTCGGCTTCGATCCGTCGGTGGCGGGCGGCCACGGGCTGACCAACCTGCGCGACCGTCTCGGAGCGATGGGCGGCACGGTCGAGATCGAGTCGACGAAGCGGGTCGGCACACGAATCGTGGGCACGATCCCGGCTGCTGCCAGCCACGACGTGCCCTGAGTTGCTCCGCACCCCCCGGTAGCATGTGAAGTCGCATGGGAATTCTGGACCGCATCCTCCGAGCTGGTGAAGGCAAGAAACTCAAGGCGTTGCAGGGCATCGTTCCCGAAGTCAACGCTCTCGAGGCCGACATGAAAGCCTTGTCCGACGTCGAGCTGCAGGGCAAGACGGCCGAGTTCCGCCAACGCCTCGCCAACGGTGCCGACCTCGACGACCTGCTGGTCGAGTCGTTCGCCGTCACTCGTGAGGCCGCCGTGCGCGTCCTCGGGCAGCGTCACTTCGACGTCCAGCTCATGGGTGGCGCCGCGCTCCACTTCGGTTGGGTCGCCGAGATGAAGACGGGTGAGGGCAAGACCCTCACCTCGACCGCCCCCGTGTATCTCAACGCGCTCGCCGAGAAGGGCGTGCACCTGGTCACGGTCAACGACTACCTGGCCCGCTATCAGTCCGAGCTCATGGGTCGCATCTACCGCTTCATGGGGATGGACGTCGGCCTGATCATCGCCGGGCACAAGAGCCGCCCCGACGAGAAGCGCAAGAGCTACATGGCCGACGTCACGTACGGCACCAACAACGAGCTCGGCTTCGACTACCTGCGCGACAACATGGCGCCGTCAAAAGACGCCAAGGTCCAGCAGCGCGGTCAGAACTTCTGCATCGTCGACGAAGTCGACTCGATCCTCATCGACGAAGCGCGTACCCCGCTCATCATCTCTGGTCGTGTGGCCGACGCCGCGAAGCTCTACTACCGCTTCGCCTCGATCGTGCGCAGCCTCAAGCGCGACGTCGACTACGAGTTCGAAGAAGACAAGCGCGTCGTCGTGCCGACCGAAGAGGGCATCGAGAAGGTCGAAGCCGCGCTCGGCGTCGACAACCTCTACGACAACGTGCAGGCCAACCTCGTGCACCAGTTCACCGTGGCGCTCAAGGCCAAGGAGCTCTACAAGCGCGACAAGGACTACATCGTCCAGGGCGGCGAAGTGAAGATCGTCGACGAGTTCACCGGCCGTGTGCTCGAAGGCCGCCGGTGGTCCGAAGGCATCCACCAGGCGGTCGAAGCCAAGGAAGGCGTGAAGATCAAAGAGGAGAACCAGACCCTCGCCACGATCACGCTGCAGAACTACTACCGCCTCTACGACAAGCTCGCCGGCATGACCGGTACGGCTGCCACCGAGGCTGCCGAGCTCATGAGCACCTACGAGCTCGGTGTGGTGCCGATCCCCACCAACAAGCCGGTCATCCGCGTCGACGAACCCGACCTGATCTACAAGACCGAAGAAGCGAAGTTCAACTCGATCATCGACGACATCGAAGAGCGCCACGAGCGTGGCCAGCCGGTGCTCGTCGGTACCGCCAGCGTCGGACGCTCCGAGCTGCTCGGACGACTCCTCGAACAGCGGGGCATCCCGCGCGAGGTGCTCAACGCCAAGCAGCACACCCGTGAAGCCGAGATCGTGTCGCAGGCAGGTCGCCTCGGCGCCATCACCGTGGCCACCAACATGGCGGGTCGTGGTGTCGACATCCTCCTCGGCGGCAACCCCGAAGGGCTCGCCCGCCGTGACGTGCTGAAGGAAGGCTTCGACGAGGGGCTGCTCGTCGACGAGTTCGAGTTGCCGGTGCCGATCGAGCAGATGCCCGAGGAGTTCCAGGAAGACCGCAAGAAGGCCCTCGCTCGCTACAACGAACTGCTCGCCGAACACTCCGAGACCTGCAAGGCCGACGGCGAGAAGGTGCGCGAGCTCGGGGGCCTGTACGTCGTCGGTTCCGAGCGTCACGACAGCCGCCGTATCGACAACCAGCTGCGTGGTCGCGCCGGTCGTCAGGGCGACCCGGGCGAGTCGCGTTTCTTCCTGAGCCTCGAAGACGACCTGATGCGACTGTTCGCCACGGGTGCCCTCAACTACGTCATGGGTCGGGCACTGCCTGACGACGAAGCGATCGAAGCGAAGATGGTCACCAAGGCCATCGAGCGGGCGCAGACCACCGTCGAGACCAAGAACGCCGAGATCCGCAAGAACGTCCTCAAGTACGACGAGGTGATGAACGAGCAGCGCAAGGTCATCTACAAGCGCCGCGATCAGATCCTCGACGGCGAAGACCTTCGTTCGGCCGGCATGGAGTACCTCGCCGACGCGGTCGACGCGTTGATCTCCACGCACTGTGCGTCGGTCGCCGACGACGAATGGGACCTCGACGGGTTGGTCAAGGAGCTGCGTCTCTACTGGCCGAACTCCATCACCGAGGAGCAGCTGCGCGACACCGCCGACACCGACGAGATCTACGACATCGTCATGGCCGACGCCGTTCGTCACTACGAAGCGCGTGAAGCCGAGCTCGGCGAAGACGTGCTGCGCCAGGTCGAGCGCCAGGTGATGCTGCGCATCATCGATCAGCGCTGGCGCGAGCATCTCGAAGAGATGGACTACCTGCAGAGCGGTATCAACCTGCGGGCCATGGGTCAGAAGGATCCGCTCGTCGAGTGGCAGCGCGAGGGCTTCGAGATGTTCGGCGGCATGATGACCGGCATCGCGCAGGACTTCGTGAAGTACGTGATGCACGTGCAGGTGGTCCAGAACGCGGCCGGCCAGCCCACGTCGTCCGACGGGCAGAAGGCCGTCATCGACGATCCGGCCGACACCAACAAAGACGGTGTGATCGACGCGGCCGACGGTCCGGTCGTGTCGAACCTGCAGACCAGCAGCTCCGACGACGTCGAGCGCAACGGGTTCGCGTCGGCGGCCAGCGCATCGGTGGCGAGCGGCGAACTCCCGCCCGAGGCGGCACCGCCGGCGCAGTCGACGAAGCAGGAGACGGTCGTCAAAGACGCCTTCGACAAGACCCCGCGCAACGCGCCGTGCCCGTGTGGCAGCGGCAAGAAGTTCAAGAACTGCCACGGCGAATCCTGACCCACCCTGTTTTGCCCCGCAGATCCGTCATCGGTGACGGTTTCGCGGGGCAAAACCAGGCTCGCCCGGGTGCCGGATCGTTTTGCCCCGGGGATCGGTCATTTGTGACGGTTTCGCGGGGCAAAACCCTGCGGGGTGAGGGGCGCCGGTAACCTCGACACGCCCCTATGCGTGACTTCACAGCAGACATCCGCGACGTGCAACGTCGGCTCGACGAAGCCGAGTCGTACCTGTCGATCGCCGACAACCGCGAACGGTTCGCCGTGCTCGAAGCCGAGATCGCCGACCCTGCGCTCTGGGACGACCAGAACCGAGCCAAGAAGCTCAACGGCGAATACGCCAACCTCAAAGACGACCTCGAGACCTTCGACTCGCTTGCGACGCAGATCCAGGATGTCGAAGTGCTGCACGAACTCGCCCGGGAAGAGGACGACGAGTCGCAAGAACCCGAGATCGAGAACTCGATCAAGGCGGTCAGCGACAAGCTCGACTCGCTCGAGCTGCGCAGTCTCTTCACCGGCGAACACGACGACGCCGACTGCATCGTCCAGATCAACGCCAAAGACGGTGGCGTCGACGCACAGGACTTCTCCGAGATGTTGCTGCGCATGTACGAGAAGTGGTGCGAGCGGCGCGGGTTCACGATCAGCCTCAACGGTGTGAGCGAAGGCCAGGAAGCCGGCATCATGTCGGCCGAGGTCACGATCCAGGGCCGCTACGCCTACGGGCTCATGTCGGCCGAGCGCGGCACGCACCGCCTCGTGCGCATCAGCCCGTTCGACAACCAGGGCCGCCGCCAGACCTCGTTCGCGGCGGTGCAGGTGTGGCCGCTGCTCGAAGACGTCGACGTCGAGATCGACGAATCCGACATCGAGATGCAGGTGTTTCGCGCGTCGGGAGCCGGTGGTCAGCACATCAACAAGACCTCGTCGGCGGTGCGCTACATCCACCATCCGACCGGTCTCGTAGCGAGCTCGCAGGAAGAACGCAGCCAACTCCAGAACCGTGAGCGGGCGATGGGTCGACTCAAGTCGATGATCGCTGCCAAGGCGGAGGAAGACCGTCAGGCCGAACTCGACGCGATCGCCGGGAAGCAGGCGCAGGTCGGTTGGGGCAGTCAGATCCGGTCGTACGTGATGCAGCCGTACCAGATGGTCAAAGACCTGCGCACCGAGATCGAGACCGCCAACGTGAGCGCCGTGTTCGACGGAGACATCGACCAGTTCATCGAAGGGTTCCTGCAGAACAAGCGGGCCCACGCCGACGACGAAGACTGAGTGTCGTCGCCCTCGGCCGGTCACCATGCTCCGGCGCCGGTAACACGCGTCACGTCGGGGTGCCACGTTTGGGTGACCGCTGAGCGGTACTGTTTTCCAGCCTCGGCAATGGGGCGGACTTCACCATGATTCGACTCGAAAACGTCACCAAGAGCTACTCCTCCGATGTCATCGCGTTGAAAGACGCCAGCTTCGATGTCGCCAAGGGAGAGTTCGTGTTCCTCGTCGGCCCCTCGGGTTCCGGCAAGAGCACACTGCTGCGGATGCTCAACCGTCAGGAGCGTCCCGAACGTGGGGCGGTCTGGGTGGCGGGCCGCAACATCGTCGACCTGCCCGGCGGCCGCGTGCCGCTGCTGCGACGAAACATCGGCAACATCTTCCAGGACTACAAGCTCCTGCTCGAGAAGAACGTGTTCGAGAACGTCGCCTTCGCTCAGGAGGTGATCGGTCGGCCGAAGCACGTCATCAAGCAGCAGGTGCCCGCCGTGCTCGACCTCGTCGGCCTCGCAGGCAAGGAAGAGCGACTTCCGAACCAACTCTCGGGTGGTGAGCAGCAGCGTGTGTCGATCGCTCGCGCGTTCGTCAACCGGCCCCTGATCCTCCTCGCCGACGAGCCGACCGGCAACCTCGACCCGGCCACCGGTGAAGGCATCATGCGACTGCTCGACCGGATCAACAAGACCGGCACCACCGTGGTGATGGCCACACACGACCAACGCATCGTCAACACGATGCGCAAGCGCGTCATCCAGCTCGATCGCGGCATCATCGTGCGTGACCAGGCTCGCGGCGTCTACGAGTGATCTGAACCCATGCTTTCTCGCCTCCGATACATCTTCCGTGAAACGTTCGACAGCTTTCGCCGCAATGCGACGCTGACGATCGCGTCGATCATCACCGCCGCGATCTCGCTGCTCGGCGTGGGACTCACGTTCCTCAGCCAGCACGGGTTCGACAACCTGCTGCAGCGGTGGGAGGGCGGCGTCGAGATGATCGTGTTCATGCAGCCGGGGGTCACCGACGACCAGCTCGCGTTCATCGAGACCAACCTCACGGCCAACGCCGAGTTCATCGAGTCGTACGAGTACTGCAATGCCCAGTGTTCGCTCGACGAAGCGCAGCGCGTGCTCGCAGGGGAGCCCGGCATCCTCGACCTGCTGACGCTCGACAACATCCCGACGCAGTTCAAGGCGGTGCCGACCGACGGGACCGAGGTCGAACTGCTGCGCCTCGTGTCGGAGGCGTTCAGCACCGGCCCGGGTGTGCGTGAGGTCGCGTTCGCCGAAGACCAGATCACGCTGATCAGCCAGCTCCAAGGCTTCTTCGGGTTCCGACTGCTGTTGCTCTCGGGGTTCCTGCTGCTCGCTGCAGTCCTGCTGATCTGGAACACGATCCGCACGGCGATCTTCGCGCGCCGTCGCGAGATCGAGGTGATGAAACTCGTCGGCGCGACCGACTGGTTCATCCGGATTCCGTTCATGCTCGAAGGGCTGCTCCACGGGGTGATCGGTGGTGCGCTCGCGAGCGGTGGGCTCTGGATCTGGAACTCGCAGTGGACCAGCGGCGTCGAAGCGTTCCCGGAGAACAGCGGATTCGCCGCCCTCGTCATCACCGACGGCTACGACAAGCAGGTCATGTTGATCATGCTGGCCATCGGTGCGCTCGCCGGTGCGATCGGCTCCGGTATCGCCGCTAGCCGCTTCCTCGACGTCTGAGCCTTGCCACATCGCCCGGCTCGCCGCAGGGTCCCGGTCAATTGGTGTCAGACACCGGATGACGGGCTGTGGTCTCAGCGGCCGTTTCAGGGGCGTTCGCTTTCCTGGGGAGGGGGGTGAGTACGTACGGTGCGGGGATGAAGTATTCCGAGATCTTGTTCGACGTCGCTGATCACATCGCGACCATCACGCTGAACCGACCCGACCGGATGAACGCATTCACCGGCACGATGATGCGCGAGGTGATCGACGCGTTCGATCAGACCGACGCCGACGACGACGTGCGTGCCGTGATCGTCACCGGAGCCGGCCGAGCCTTCTGCGCCGGCGCCGACCTCGGTGCGGGCGGTTCGACGTTCGCGAAGGGTGGCAGCGACGTGCAGACCGACATCGGCGTGCCTCGTGACGGCGGTGGACTCACGAGCCTGCGCATCTACAACTCGAAGAAGCCGGTGATCGGCGCCATCAACGGAGCGTCGGTGGGCGTCGGGGTCACGATGACGCTGCCGATGGACATCCGCCTCGCCAGCGAGCACGCGAAGTTCGGGTTCGTGTTCGGCCGACGCGGCATCGTGCCCGAAGCGTGTTCGTCGTGGTTCCTGCCGCGTGTGGTCGGCATCAGCCAGGCGGTCGAGTGGTGCTACTCCGGGCGCGTGTTCCCGGCGCAGGAGGCGCTCGACGGGGGACTGGTGCGCAGTCTCCACGCTGCCGACGACCTGATCCCGGCCGCTCGGGTGATCGCCGCCGACATCGCCGAGAACTCGGCTCCGGTCTCGGTCGCGTTGACCCGCCAACTGATGTGGCGGATGCTCGGTGCCGACCACCCGATGGAAGCGCACAAGGCCGACTCGCGGGGCATCCTCGAGCGTGGTCGAAGCGCGGATGCGAAGGAAGGCGTCGAGAGCTTCCTCGAGAAGCGCGCCGCCAACTACACCAACCGAGTGAGCGACGAACTGCCCGATCTCTTCCCGGAATGGGTCGACCCAGAATTCTCCTGACTCGCTCTTGACGGGCTCACCGGCCGTGTTACGGTTTGATGACAGCGGTCGGATGTGTTCCCACCAATCAACATTGGCGGGCGGAGAACCGGAGTCCAGTTGTGAGCGAGCATCTGCCTCACTCGACGAGCTATCGCGGCCACGATGTGGTCGATCCGACGCACCGTCTCATCGGGACGATCAGCGACGTCGTGTTCGACGATCATGGTGACCCGCAGTGGGCGGTGGTCGACCTCGGTCTACTGCGGTCGTCGCACTATCTACCCGTGGCCAGCGGGTACATGACCGAGAGTGGCGAGTTCGTCGTGCCCTTCGACAAGAAGGTCGTCAAGAGCGCACCCAAGGTCGAACGCAACCACGTCGTCGACGCCACGGTGAGCCGAGAGCTGGAGCGCCATTACGAACTGACCTGAGCTGCCACCTCCGACGGGGTGGCCGATGCGGGTCGACATTCGTTCGAGGCGTGTCGGTCACGGTCGGCCACCCCGATTCTCGGCTTTCTTGAGAATTCGTCTCAAGGTTCTTGAATCTCGTCCCGATGAAAGGACTACGAGCGCATGCACGGGCAGCGCACATCCGACGAGAGAAGAACACCATGACGACGATGCTGATGGAACAACTCCGGAGCGGCGATGTGATCGAAGTCAAGACCGTGGCGAGCCACGACGACGTCATCACCGTGCTCGTGTTGCTCGCCACCGACGACTTCGTGATCCTCGATCCGTGTGACGACTCGACGCCGTTCGTGGTGCGAGCCGACGAACTGATCGAGTACCGCAAGTTCGACGTCGCCGACGTGCTCGGCATCAGCTGAACCGCCCCGAGGGCAGCAACCGGCATCACGTCGGCCCGCAGCCCGAACGATCTCCTCGACGCGATTTCTCCCCTTTGTCGCTTCGAGGACGAAGCAACGGTTTCACCGGAGCCCCCATCCGGTCGGACCAGTAGCGTGAGCGCCGTGAAATCAGATTCCACGGCGCTTTCGCTGTTTTCGAGGGTCGGTGGGATGAGCTTCTTCGAGCGCCTGGTCGACGCGTTCTACGAGGGCGTGGCCACCGACGAGGTGCTCTTGCCGCTCTACCCCGAGCAACCCGACCTGACGGGCGCTCGACATCGCCTCACGCTGTTTCTCGCGCAGTACTGGGGTGGGCCGACCACCTACATGGACGAGCGGGGCCACCCGAAGCTGCGGATGCGGCACATGCCGTTCCACGTCGGCCCGCTCGAACGCGATCGTTGGCTCGTGCACATGGCCGCCGCCGTCGAGCAGGTGTGCGCCGACGATGCGATCCCCGACGGCGTGGCCGACGAGCTGACCGCCTACTTCGTCCCCGCTGCCGAACACCTGCGCAACGACACCGGCCTGCCCATCTCGTCACGCCGACCCACCTGACCAGCCACCGGACGCTTTGTCTCAGAGACAAACCGTCCGGCGGGGTGTCGCTGAGAGGACGTAGGGGGCTCGCGCTAGCGTCGTCGCCATGTCGGTGATCGAGGTTCGAGACCTCCACAAGCACTACGGATCCAACCGTGCCGTCTACGGCATCTCGTTCGACGTTCGAGCCGGCGAGGTGTACGCCCTGCTCGGCGAGAACGGCGCCGGGAAGTCGACGACGGTCGAGATCCTCGAGGGCTACCGCGAGCGCACGAGCGGCTCCGTCAGCGTGCTCGGGGTCGACCCGGCCGGTGCCGGACGGGCGTGGCGAGATCGCATCGGCATCGTCCTCCAGTCGGCGGGCGTCGAGAGCGAGTTCACGGTGCGTGAGGTCATCGAGCTGTACGGCAGCTGTTACCGCAACCGGCGCACGGTCGACGAGGTCGTCGAACTGGTCGGCTTGGAGGAGAAGGTCGACGAACGAGTCGGGTCGCTGTCGGGCGGGCAGAAGCGCCGCATCGATCTCGCGCTCGGCATCGTCGGCCGCCCCGAACTGCTGTTTCTCGACGAGCCGACCACGGGCTTCGACCCGTCGGCTCGGCGCAAGTCGTGGGATCTCATCGAGGGGTTGGTCGATTCGGGCACCACCGTGCTGTTGACCACCCACTATCTCGACGAGGCCGAGCATCTCGCCGATCGCGTCGGCGTGCTGTCGGGCGGCTCGCTCATCGCAGAGGGCACACCGGCGCAGTTGATCGACGAGATCAGCGGCACGGTCGTCAGCTTCATGCTGCCCGACGACGTCGCCGCGTCCGACGCCGTCACGACGTTCGCTGCGGTGCTCGGTACCGAACCTCGGCTGTCGGGGCGGCTGGTCGAGGTGACCATCGATCACCCGACCCGGGCGGTGCACGCGCTCACCGGCTGGGCGCTCGACGCAGGCGTCGAACTCGAATCGCTGAGCGTGAAGCGAGCATCGCTCGAAGAGGTGTATCTCCAGCTCTCGTCGGAGGCCCCGGCATGAGCAACGACGGCTTTCCGTCCACCATCACGCAGATCGGTCGTCAGACTGCGTACCAACTGCGCTATTTCAAGCGTGTGCCGGTGGCGTTCTTCTTCACCCTCGTGCTGCCGCTGGTGATGCTGGTGCTGTTCAATGCGCTGTTCGGTGGCGCCGACATCGACACCGACGAGGGCACGTGGACCGCCGGTCAGTTCTACACCGGCGGACTCGCAGCGTTCACGGCGGTGTCGGCGACCTACACGAACCTGGCCAACATGGTGCCGATCCGGCGCGACGAGGGCGTGCTGAAGCGATGGCGCGGCACCCCGCTGCCGACGTGGATCCACATCGCCGGCTTCATCTGCTCGGCGGTCGTCATCGCCGCTGTCGGTGTCGTCGTGATGCTGGTGATGGGCGTGTTGTTCTACGACCTCGAGGTCGAGTTGGAGAAGATGCCGGCGGCCGTGGTCACGTTCCTCGTCGGGGTGGCGTCGTTCGCCGCGTTGGGCATGGCGGTCGCGGCCCTGATCAAGACAGCGGCGTCCGCGTCTGCCGTGGCCAACGCCACGATCCTGCCGCTCGCGTTCGTGTCGGACGTGTTCGTCGTGGTCAACGAACCACCCCGCTGGCTCGAGGTGCTGGGCAACATCTTCCCCCTCAAGCCGTTCGCCAACGCCTTCCAGGACTGCTTCACGCCGTTCGTCGAGGGATCGGCGTTCAGCCCGGGTCGTCTGGCGTTCGTGGCGGCATGGGGCGTCGTGGGCCTCGTCATCGCGGTCACTCGCTTCCGCTGGGAACCGAGTGGCGCCGCACCGAGAGGCCGCCGCTCCAAGGCCGACGCCGACGCCTGACCGACCTGGTTGTTTCCATCCCGGATGGAAATCACCAGGTTCGCGGAGCAAGTTGATTACATCGCTCCGGGAGCGACGTAATCAACTTTGGGTGGCGTCAGTTGTAGACGATGGTCTGGTGGCCGTGCACGGCCACTCGGTGCTCGAGGTGAGCGCGGACGGCCCGAGCCAAGACCACCGTCTCGACGTCGCGTCCTCGAGCGGTGAGCTCTGCCACGTTCTCGCGGTGGCTCACGTGGGTCGTGTCCTGCGAGATGATCGGACCCTCGTCGAGGTCGGCCGTGGCGTAGTGCGCCGTCGCCCCGATGAGCTTCACACCACGCTCGTGCGCCTGGCGATACGGGTTGGCCCCGATGAACGCCGGCAGGAACGAGTGGTGGATGTTGATGATCTTCATCGGGTAGTGCGACACGAAGTCGTCGGACAGGATCTGCATGTACCGAGCCATCACGACGAGGTCGACCTCGTACTCGGCGAGCGTGGCCAACACGGCGGCCTCCTGCTGCGGCTTCGTCTCTTTCGTCACCGGGAGGTGGACGAACGGCACGCCCATGTGGCCGGCGATGTCGGCGTGATCCGGGTGGTTGCTGATCACGACGCGCAGGTCCATCGGCATCTCGCCGCTGCGCCACCGGGTGAGGAGGTCGTACAGGCAGTGGCCCTGCTTCGAGCACATGATCGCCGTGGGGATCGGGGTCGACGAGTCGCGGAGATCGACCGTCATGTCGAGCTTGTCGGCCAACGGACGAATCGCGTCGAGGAGCGATTCGTGGGTCACGTCGCTGCGGACGAGATCGAACACGACTCGCTGGAAGAACACGCCGCCGTCGGCGTCGGCCTCGCGCTTGACGTACTGCTCGGCGTGCACGATGTTGCCGCCCTGATCGGCGATGAACTCGGCGGTCGCGGCGACGACACCCTGCTGATCAGGGCAGGAGAGAAGCAGAACGCTCGACATGCGCCCTGTCTATCCGCCTGAGCCGGTCGATCCGATCGATTCGTCAGGCGAAGTGGTCACCGCAGCGCCCAGCAGGTGATCGCCGACGCCGCAGCGGCGTTGAGCGAGTCGACACCTGCCGCCATCGGGATGCGCACCGGTGTGGCGAGCGCGAGCAACTCGTCGGTGAGACCGGCGCGTTCGGAGCCGATCAGGGCGGCGACCCGTTCGCCGGCGACGACGGTGTCGAGGTCGCGGGCCTCGGGGTTCGGGGTCATTCCGTACAGCTCGAACCCGTCGAGCTGAGCGAGTTCGGTGGCGAGGTTCATGGTGCGAGCGTGGGGGAGGGCGAATGCGGTGCCCATTGCGACCCGAAGCGATCGCCGGGCCAACGGGTCGGCGCTCGTGTGGTCGAGGATCAGGCCATCCCAGCCGAGCCCGGCAGCGTTGCGGATGATCGCACCGACGTTGGCCGGGTTGTCGACCGCTTCGAGCACGACGAGTCGTCGGCACCTCGCAGCCAATTCGGCGACCGACGGCCGACCAGGCCGTTCGAACAGGGCGATGATCGCCTGCGGCATGCCGAGCCCGGAGATGACCTTGCGGATCTGTGTGCCACCCGCGTAGACGGGTGCCTCGAACCGGTGCGCGACCTCGGGGACCCGGTCGGCGTCGACGAGCGCGGCCACCGGTACGCAGCCGGCGTCGAGGGCACGCTCCACCACCAGATCGCCTTCGGCGAGGAACATCCCGGCGCCGGCGTCATCCCGCTTCTCGGCTCGGCTCGCGAGTCCCCGCTCGTTGAGCCGGAACTGGGCGAAGCGCGGATCGTCGGGATCGTCGACGACGATGATCACGTCAGAAGTGGTACGGGTAGTCGGACCAGTCGGCATCGCGCTTCTCGAGGAAACTGTCGCGACCCTCGGCAGCCTCGTCGGTGCCGTACGCGAGCCGTGTCGCCTCGCCGGCGAAGATCTGCTGTCCGACGAGTCCGTCGTCGATCAGGTTGAACGAGTACTTGAGCATCCGTTGCGCCGTCGGGCTCTTCGCACAGATCGTGCGACCCCATTCGAGACCGACGCGTTCGAGGTCGGCGTGAGGCACCGAGCGGTTGACCGCGCCCATCTGGAACATCTGGTCGGCCGAGTAGGTCTCGCCCAGGAAGAAGATCTCGCGGGCGAACTTCTGCCCGACCTGTCGAGCGAGATACGCCGAACCGAACCCGCCGTCGAAGCTCGCGACGTCGGCATCGGTCTGCTTGAAACGAGCGTGTTCGGTACTCGCCAACGTGAGGTCGGCGACGACGTGGAGCGAGTGGCCGCCACCCGCGGCCCACCCGTTGACGAGGCAGATGACGACCTTCGGCATGAAGCGGATGAGCCGCTGGACTTCGAGGATGTGCAGACGCCCGGCCTTGCCCGGCTCGATCGATGCGGCTGTTGTGCCAAGCGAGCCGTCGTCGCCGTCGGCCTGCGTGTACTTGTAGCCGTCTTTACCGCGGATGCGCTGGTCGCCGCCGGAGCAGAAGGCCCAGCCGCCATCCTTCGATGACGGGCCGTTGCCGGTGAGGAGGACGCAGCCGACGTCGGTCGACATGCGAGCGTGATCGAGCGCCCGATACAACTCGTCGACCGTGTGGGGGCGAAAGGCGTTGCGTACTTCCGGCCGATCGAAGGCGATCCGCACCACGCCGGAGTCCCGACCTTCGCCGCGTGCTCGGTGATAGGTGATGTCGGTGAAGTCGAACCCGGGAACCTCGTCCCACAGTTCCGGGTCGAAGATCTCGGACACGTCGTTGCTGGCCACGCCGTCGGTACTCATCGACCCAGTCTGCCCGCTCGGCGGTGATCGCCACCATGTCCGCTCCGGGCGAGGAGCCAGACCGGTCGCCCATGTAGCTTTCGGGCATGCCGCATCCAGCCCTCACCGGTGAGTCGACCTCCATCGCAGGTTCGGGAGCAGTCGCGCCAACCGTCAACCAGATGGGAGCGCAACGATGAGTTCGCTCGGCATCTTCGGGGTCACCGGTCTTCCCGAGATCACCGCAGGCATGGACCTGGCCGAGATGATTCATGCCTCGGCGGCCGAGCAGGGCGATCCGCTCGCCGATGGCGACATCGTGATCGTCACGTCGAAGATCGTCTCGAAGGCAGAAGGGTGCACGGTCGAACTCGCCGACATCACGCCGTCCGAGTTCGCCGAACGGTGGTCGGCGAAGTGGGAGAAGGACCCGCGGGTGACCGAAGTGGTACTCCGTGAGTCCAAGCGGGTGATCCGTCAGATCGGGCCGGTGCTCATCACCGAGACACACCACGGCTTCTGCTGCGCGAACTCCGGTGTCGATCAGTCGTCGTCGGGTGCCGCCGGCCGCATCCTCACGCTGCCCGTCGACCCCGACGCGACATGTCGAGCGCACCGCGCTCGTTTCGCCGAACTCGGCGTCGACGTCGCCGTCATCATGTCCGACACGTTCGGTCGGCCGTGGCGTGAAGGGCAGACCGACATCGCCATCGGCATCGCCGGCATGAACCCGTTGTTCAGCTACATCGGTCAGACCGATCCGCACGGCCACGAGTTCCACGTGCAGGAGATCTGCACCGCCGACGAACTCGCCGCAGCCGGCGAGCTGGTCAAGGGCAACACGAGTCGGGTGCCGGTTGCCGTGATCCGCGGGTTCGACTGGGAGCGAGACGACACCGCCTCCATGGCCCCCGTGCTCCGCGACTCCGAACGCGACCTCTTCCGCTGAGGCGAGCCAGCTTCGCCGTCGACTGCGTTGCGTGAGCTCGTCATTGAACACCACTCAACGTCCTCGCCACGCGCCTTGTCGACGACGAACCGTGATCTCGCCTCAGAGGACTGTCGTCGAGGCGAGCCAGCTTCGCCGTCGACTGCGTTGCGTGAGCTCGTCAGCCGACGAGGTCGGAGGCGATGTGGTACCAGAAGTTGGCGGCGAGGCCGAGCGACTCGACGTCGATGCGTTCGTTGTGCCCGTGGAACCGGGATCCGAAGGTGGCGAAGTCGACGTTCTGTGAGAACAGTCCGGCGCCGTAGGCCGTGCGCCCGCGCTCGCGGTAGAACCGAGCATCGGTGCCGCCGACGATGAGCCCCGGGACGAGTTGGGCATCGGGGTAGGCGACCTGCGTGTGCTTCTCCAAGGCATCCCACAGCGGCGTGCCGGTGCCGAAGGGGGAACTCGTCGGATTCGAACTCTGGAGGGTGTCGATCTCGACGTGGTCGAACATGTCGCCGAGGGCCTCGCGCAGGTGACCGATCACGTCTTCCTGCGTGGTGCCGGGCACGGTGCGGATGTCGACGTTGATGTCGACGACGTCGGGAATGATGTTGGTCTTCGTGCCACCGTCGACCATGTTGGGTGAGAACGTCGTGTGCGTGTGGGCATGACACGTGCGGGCGATCGGCGTGGGGAGCGACGCGATCGTGTCCCACACCCGGGCCGGGTCGAGGAGCGCCTCGCGGATCTCGTCGCTGAGCTTCATGCTCGCCACTTGGGCCGCCCACACGTCGTCGAGCAGCGGCGACGGGCGGTACTCGGTGAGGCGGCGCACGACTTCAGCGGCCTTGATGACCGCGTTGTCGGCACCGAACGGCATCGAACCGTGGCCCGGGGTTCCCTTGACGCGGATGCGACGCCAGGCGATCCCCTTCTCGTTCACGTTCACCGTGATGTGGCGCACCCCGTCGGGGGACATGCTCGACCAGCCGCCGAGTTCGGTCAGCACGTAGTCGGCGTCGATGGCGTCCCAGTGGTGTTCGGCCATCCACTCGGCACCCCACACGCCGCCGGCTTCCTCGTCGGCGACTCCGAAGTAGATGAGGTCACCCTTCGGCTTGAACCCTTCGTTGGCGAGCTGTCGGAACGCGACGGCCATCGACGAGGTGAGGTTGAGCATGTCGATCGCTCCACGGCCCCAGACCTCTCCGTCGATGAGTTCGCCACCGAAGGGGTCTTCCTTCCAGCCCGACGGTGTGACCGGGACGACGTCGGTGTGGCCCATGAGGCACAGCGACGGGGCGTCGGGGTCGGAGCCGGCGATGCGGGCGACCATCGAGTCTCGGCCGGGTCGCGGCGTGTAGGTCTCGATGTCGACACCGGGACCTTCGAGGTACTGCACGAGCGTGTCGGAGTTTCGGGTCTCGCCACCGGTGTCGCCGGTGCCGTCGTTGACGCATTCGTTGCGGATGAGTGTCTGCAACAGCTCGGTCGTGGGGCCTTCGAATTCTTCAGCAGTCGCCATGCGCCGAAGCTACCCGACGCACTGTTGACCGAAGTCGACAGGTGACCGACGCGACCGCTCCCCGGTTCGGCGAGCGGACACCGGGTCAGGCGAGCGGATCGGGGCGGCCGATCCCGGTGAGCACTGCCTGCCACACCTGATCGACCTGCGCTGCGCCGAGCGAACCGGGTGGGAGCATCATCAGCCACTGTTCGAGGCGTTGACCTTCGACGGCGACCAGGCCTTCGGTGACGGCGATTCCGGCCGGCCGATCGGGAACGGGGGTCCCCCAGTAGACCTTGGCGAGCAGCTTGCACGGCACGCCGACCGCGCTGGTGACGTCGTCGAGTTCGCCACGGGTGATCGCGGCGTTGGCCATCACCTGGGCGGCGTTGCTCTGCGCTTCGACCGCCTCGAGCGACGGCCGGTCGGCCATGATCGTCTCGATCGCGATCGGCCCGCACGGGCCGATGACGACGTGGTCGATGTTGCCGAGTGACTTCTCGCCGATCTCGAACACCACACGCCACGGAGGATGGGGCATCGAACGCAGTCGCTCGGAGGTGAGGCGGGCGCCGGGAAGCGACCGTTCGGAGTCGCCCGGCTGCATGTCGGCCATCTTCTTCGTGTACCACCAGTAGAACCCGGCCATGACGAACATGACGATGAACAACGGGATCAGGATTCGCACTACCACGCCTCTGTATTTCAGCACCTGCGGGCGTCCGGGGTGTGGATGCCCGCAGTGCGAGCGGGTCGGGGCCGGTCAGCCGAGTCGGCGAATCGGGCCGTCGTCGTCGGGACGATCGACGAGGCGCACGGTGAGATCGGTGACGATCGCCGACCCGGCCGACACGATGACCGGGTTGAGGTCGAGCACGTCGATGTCGGCGTGGTCGGCGCAGAGCTGAGACGACTGCACGATGGTGTCGACGAGCGGTGACGGGTCGAACCCGGCGTCGGCGAGTGCTTGGCCGACCAGGGTCTCGGTGAGCATCGCAGCGGCGCTCGACGGCGAGATCGGTGCCAGTCGATCGGACCGGTCGCCGATCACGTCGGCGTCGACGCCGCCGTAGCCGACGCTCACGATCGCGCCCAGTCGGTCGTCGTGCGTGCACTTGATACGCACCGTGATGCCCGGCGAGGTCATCCGTTGGACGACGAAGCGATCGGCGGCGTTGCCGAGCGACTCGTTCATCACCGCGATGGCATCGGTGACGTCATCGGCGTTGTTGAGGTCGAGCGCGATGCCCGAGCGTGCCGATCGACCGGGTTGGCGGTGGACTGCCTTGACCGCGACGGGGTAGCCGAGCCGTTCGGCCACGTCGGTCGCGCGTGCCGCCGGCGTCTCCTCGGCTCCGGCGACGGCGATGCCGTAGGTGGAGAGCAACTGGATCGCCGGACCGACGCCGAGTTCGATCTCGTTGCCCTCGGCGGCGTCGAGCGCCTGGCTGATGAGCGCCTTGGCGCGAGCCGGGTCGACCGGACGGTGAGTGATCGTGGTGTCGGCCTCGGTGGCGAGCCAGCCGCCGTAGGCGAACGACGCGCCGAGCGCAGCAGCGGCGGCCTCGGGGAACGCGAACCCCGGAACCTCGGAGTCGGGTGCGATGGGTCCGTCGGTCGAGCCGATCATGACGGCGACGACCGGCTTCGAGGCGCCTCGCGCAGCGTCGGTGATGGTCTTCGACATCAACGACTCGTGCGCGGGGATCGACGGCGCATAGATCACGAACACGGCGTCGATCTCGGGATCGTCGAGCGCGCTCGACATCGCGTCGCCGTACTCGTCGGTGCTCGACTGCCAGTCGAGACCGGCGGTCGACTCGACCGGCGACATGCCGGCCGCTCTGAGCGCGGCCATAGCGAGCGTGCCCGGGCTCACCGAGTTGGTGAGCACTGCGACCGACGGCCCCCGCATCGTGGGCTGGTAGGCGAGCACACGGGCAGCGTCGAGCAGCGCGTGCACCGACGGCACTTCGATCAGTCCGGCCTGCTGGTAGAGCGCGCTGCCCATCGGCCCGTCGGCGGCGGCGCCGGTACGGACGGCGACGATCGGACGCTTGCGGCCGGCGCGTCGGGCGATCCGCGCGAACTTGCGCGGGTTGCCGAAGGTCTCGGTGTACAGACCGATCACCTTCGTGTTGTCGTCGTCCTCCCAGAACTGGAGCAGGTCGTTGGCCGAGACGTCGGACTTGTCGCCGAGCGACACGAACCACGACAGGCCCAGATCGAGATCGCGAGCGCGTCGCAGCAGCGACGCGCCGAGGGTGCCCGACTGCATGGAGATGGCGACTCGTCCCGGCGGGAGCGACACGTCGACGAGCGAGGCCTGGAGCGCCGACCCGGCGTGGAGCGACGCGACGCCCATGCTGTTCGGGCCGATGATGCGCAGACCGTTGCGGCGGGCGCGGGCGACGATGGACGCGATGTCGATCTGCGGCCCCTTCGGGCCGTTGATGATGGTGACGATGACGGCGCCACGCATGCGCTTGGCGATGCACGCGTCGATCGTCGACTCGAGCGACTTGGGTGGCACGGCGATGATCGCGAGCGAGACGTCGTCGGGCAGGTCGTCGACCGAGCCGTAGCACCGGCGGCCGTCGAGGTCTTCGAGCCGCGGGTTGACCGGGTACACCGGTACCGCAGCGCTGTCGCGGAGGTGGGTCCACAGTTGGTGGCCGATGGTGTCGACCCGGTCGGATGCGCCGACCATGGCGATGGCCCGGGGGAGGAGCACCCGCGCGACCGCTCGGGAGTCGGCGCGCTGCTCGCGCCGTTCGACGCTGTCGAGGAACTCGTCGGTGGTGGCCAGCTCCCAGTCGAGGTCGACGACGCCCGAATCGAATCGGCGTTCGAGCGGCCAACCGGCTTTGGCGAACACGGCGAGCATGCCGCGGTTGTCGGCGAGCACTTCGGCCGTGAACCGGGTGATGCCGTTGGTTCGGGCGATCGCCGCGAGATGTTCGAGCAGCAGCGTGGCGATGCCGCGCCCGTGGTGTGCATCGTCGACCATGAACGCGGCCTCGGCCTCGTTTCGACCGGTCCAGCGTTCGTAGCTCGCCCAGGCGACCAGCTCGTCGTGCAGCTCGACGGCCAGCGCAACGCGGTCGACCATGTCGACGGTGGTGAAGTGCTCGAGCTCGGCGCGGGTGAGTGACGGTTTGGGGGAAAAGAAGCGGCGGTAGAGGCTCTCGGGCGATTGACGTTCGTGGAAGGCGAGCAGCGCGTCCTGATCCTCGGGCACGAGGGGGCGGATGTAGGCGGACTCGCCGTCGCCGAGGACGACGGACGTCGCCCAGCGAGACGTGGTTGCTTCGGAACTCATGCTGGCGGCCTCACCGTGCCAGCATGGCACTGTCGAGCGTGGAAAGTATGGTGCACCTGTGGATCAACCGATCGCCGTCTTCAGCGCCGCCGAGCTCGACGAACACGTCGAGCCCGATGGTCACCCCGAGCGGCGAGGCCGCCTCGACGCCTCGCTCGCTGGGATCCCGGCCGCGGGGCTCGGCGACGCCGTTCGACAGGTGGAGCCGCGTCTCGCGACGCACGCCGAACTCGAACGCGTGCACGCCCCCGCCCACGTTCGTCGGGTCGAAGCGATCTGCGCTGCTGGCGGCGGGCACCTCGACGCCGACACCTACGCGGCAGCCGGCTCGTTCACCACGGCGCGCCGGGCGGCCGGGGCCGTGCTCGATGCGGTCGATGCGCTGGCGAACGACGAGTGCGACATCGCCTTCGCCGCCAGTCGGCCCCCCGGTCATCACGCGGTCGCCGACAGCGCGATGGGGTTCTGTCTGTTCAACAACGTGGCGGTCGCGGCGGCGTCGCTGGTCGACCGTGGTGAGCGGGTGGCGATCGTCGACTGGGACGTGCACCACGGCAACGGCACGCAAGACATCTTCTACGACGATCCGAACGTGTTGTACGTGTCGACGCACGAGTCGCCGCTGTACCCGGGCACGGGGCGCGCCGACGAGACCGGCGGCCCCAACGCGCCGTTCTCCAACCTCAACCTGCCCGTACCGAGGGGCACCCGCGGCGACGTGTTCCGCGAGATGTTCGACGAGGTGATCGTGCCGGTGATCGAGCGGTTCGCTCCGACGTGGCTGATCATCTCGGCCGGCTTCGACGCACACCGCAACGATCCGCTGGCCGGCCTCGAGCTCTCGTCGGCCGACTACGGCGACCTCGCGCTGCGGCTCCAACGGCTGGTGCCGGCACGCCGAACGCTGGTCGCGCTCGAGGGTGGCTACGACTTCGAAGCGCTGTCGTTGTCGACCGGCGTGGTGTTGAGCTCGCTCGTCGGGGAGTCGTACCGCCCCGAAGCGGCGTCGACCGGCGACATCGGCCGTCCGACGATCGTGGCGGCCAAGCAACGCTGGGAGATCTGACCGCCTGATCGGTGGCGGCTCCGGGTCACGACGACCGGTTGGGGCGACCGGCGGCGATGCCGAGGTCGGTGGCGATCGCCGGGATCACGAGGTCGCACACGGCACCGCCTGTCGAGCGGGCGTCACCGGCGATCGTGGCCGAGATCACGGTGTCGCCGCCATCGAGCCACCACGTGCACGCCTTGGCGCCGTCGACGGTGCCGGTGTGGCCGAAGCCGTACTGGTCGACGAACACACCGCGCCGGACGATCTCGACGTCGGCGTCGGTGAGTCGGCCGACCGCGAGGGCGAGATCATCGGTCGACACCACGAGCGTGCCCGCTCCACCGAGCCGCGAGAGGCGCTGGACGCCTGCGCCGTGCGGGTGGGGCATGTCGCCCGGGAGGAGCCCGTCGAGCGTGAGGTGGACGCCGTCGGCGCCCACCGGGTCGAAGACCAACTGTTGCACGGCCTCGTCGAGCGGCAGCCCGGTGCGGGCTTCGATCACCATGCCGAGCAGGCAGTAGTTCCCGTTCGAGTAGGTCCAGGTTCCGCGGTGTCCGCGTGGGGGAGAGCTCACGAGTGGGACGATGTGTTCTTCGCAGCGCGCCCCGCCGGTGAACCAGGTCGACCTGGCGACGGGCACGCCCGCCGAGTGGTTCATCAACTCCCACAGCGTCACGTCGGTCCAGCCGTTGCCGGGCCAGATGCCGATCTCGCCCCACGGGACCGGTTCGGCGACGTCGATCAGTCCCTGTTGATGGAGCCGGGCGAGCGCCACTCCGAGCACCAGTTTGCTGACGCTGGCCACGACGAACGGCGTGTCGCCGGTGGCCGGGCTGCCGTCGACGGTGAGGCCGGTCGCTCGCGACACGACGAGTTCGCCACCGCGCACGACCGAGAGGGAGGCGCCGACGTTGTTGGCGGCGAGACGATCGAATGCTGCGTTGGTCGCCCCGAAGCTCGGGTCGACGGGTGCACGATCCGGGGCCTCGGCTGCGGGGATCGGCTCGACGGGGACGAGCGGTGGCAACGTGGTCGTGGTGGGCGCCGGGACGGTCGTGGGCGCCGTCGTGGTCGATGCCGGTGCCACGAGCACGGTGGTGACGGGCGCGGTGGTGGCCGGCACGGTGGTCGTGTCTGTCGTGTCGGCCGTGGTGGTGGTCGTCGACGCGTCATCGGGGCTCGCAGTGGTCGACGGCGTGTCGGTCGCGGCGAGGGTCGGCTCGGTCGGTGGAACCGGGTCGTCGCGACCGAACGAGGCGTCGACCGACGCGTTGCTCGAACCACAGGCGCTCGTGAGCAGGGCGACGGCGAGCAGGATCACACCCCCTCGACGCAGGCCCCGACCACTCACGCAGCGAAGGGTACTGGCGCGGCACCGGCTACTGTCCGCGCCATGCGAAGCCGACGGCGAGCGATTGCGGTGACGCTCGCGGCAGCGTTCGTGGCCGCCGGTTGCTCGGGCAGCGGCGACACGGCATCCGACGCCCGCTCGCTGACGCGAGGCCCGGAGCGCATCGACTACGGCGATCACCCCGACACGTACGGCGAGCTGTGGTTGCCCATCGACGACGACGGTCCCGACCCGGAAGGCGTGCCGGTCGTGGTGCTGATCCACGGCGGGTTCTGGCGTGACGGGTTCGCGCTCGATCTCATGGACCCGCTGGTGCCGTCGCTGCTCGACGAAGGGTTCGCCGTGTGGAACATCGAGTACCGGCGGGTCGGTGCGGGAGGCGGATATCCCCAGACGTTCGTCGACGCTGCCGCGGCCATCGACGTGTTGGCCGATCTGCCCGAGCGGTTCGATGGTGTGCTCGACCTCGGCGACGTGGCCACGGTGGGCCACTCGGCAGGCGGGCATCTCGCCGTGTGGCTCGCGAGCAGGCGGCTGCTCCCGGTCGGGGTCCCCGGTGTCGATCCCGAAGTGATTCCGGAGACGGCCGTGTCACAGGCCGGCGTGCTCGACCTCATCGGATGCGTCGACGAGGGAATCGGCGGGACCGCGTGCACAGATCTCGTCGGTGCGTTGCCCGGGGACGACCCGGTGCGGTATGCGCAGACGTCGCCGGCGGAGCTGCAGCCGATCGAGGCAGAGGTGATCGCCGTGCACGGTGCCGACGATCGGATCGTGCCCGTCTCGCAGTCGGAGACCTACGTCGAACGGGCCACAGCGGCGGGGTCGACCGCTCGCCTCGTGGTGGTCGACGGCGCCGACCACTTCTCGAACCTCGACCCGACACATCCGGCGTGGCGAGCCGTGATCGATGCGCTCACGAGGTGAGCGCATCGACCATCGGATCGAGCGGTGTCGGCGTGATCAGCGCGACAGGATGGTGACGCCGGAGATGCCCGGCGCGCCGTACACGTGTGTGTACGCCGTCTTCGGGTCGTTCGGGACCTGACGGGCCCCGGCCTCGCCGCGCAACTGCAGCACGTTCTCGTACACCTGGCGGAGGCCGGACGCACCGACCGGTTCACCGTTGGCGAGGCAGCCGCCGTCGGTGTTGATCGGCAGGCGACCGTCGATCTCGGTCTCGCCCATGGCCAGCATGCGCTCCTGCTCGCCGTGCTCGCAGAAGCCGTTCTCGGCCATGTGCATGATCTCGGCACCCGATTCGGTGTCTTGCAGCTGGGCGATGTCGATGTCGTCGGGCCCCATGCCCGCCATCTCGAACGCAGCCTTCGACGCGTCGACGGTCGGTCCGGCGTTGTGCTCGAGCGCGATGTGCGGTGCCATCACTTCGAACGAACCGAACTTGCGGGAGCGGACGACCGCCGACTTCAAGAAGACCGGCTTGTCGGTGTACTTGTGCGCCTTGTCGGCCGGAGCGAGGATCATCGCCACGCCACCTTCGCCGGGCGAACAGAACATGTACTGCGTGAGCGGGTACGAGAGCATCGCGGCTTCGAGCACCTGCGCTTCGCTGAGTTCCTTGCGGCGCCAGGCCATCGGGTTCTTCGCCCCGTTGCGGAACGCCTTGGCCGAGACACGAGCGAGCGACTCGTGGCTGATGCCGTACTCCTCCATGTAGCGGTTGATCTTCATGCCGAAGAACTGCGTGGTGAGCGCCATGCCCGACGCGCCGTACCAGTCCGACAGTCCGGCGCCCTTCGTGTTGACGCGGAAGGCGCCACGCTCGTGCTTGTCGAAGCCGATGGCGATGCCGAGTTCGGCGACACCGGCCTTGATCGTGTTGACCGCCGAGAACAGGGCCGAGCCACCGGTCGCGCAACCGTTGGCGACGTTGATGAACTGCACCCCGGTGAGGCCGAGTTGGCTGACCATCGTGTCGGGTGCGCCGGCGGCCGCTGAGCCACCGAACGCGAACTCGATGTCGCTCCAGTCGACGCCGGCGTCCTTGCAGGCTTCGCGCACGGCGACGGCACCTTGCTCCATGCCCGACACGCCTTCGGTGCGTCCGAACTTGTGCATTCCGATGCCGACGATTGCAACGTCGTTGCTCATGACTGTTCTCCGTTTTCAGAAATGGGTGCGAAGGCGAAGGTGACGACTTCGTCGCCGTCGTCGTTCGTGTAGAGGGGGACGAGGGTGAGCTCCATCGGCATGCCGATCTTCAGCTTCTCCGGGTCGGCCTCGGTGAGGCGCGCCTCGACCTTGACCTGTCCGGGCAGTTCGACGTATCCGACGCCGAAGGGCTGGAACGTCTTCGGGTCGGCGTCGCCGAGGTAGGGAGGTGCCTTGGGCGGGTATCCCTGGACCGTCCAGGTCCAGAGTTCACCTCGTGTTTCGAGTTCGACGTCTGAGGTCGACGTGCCCGCACACTTGGGGCAGCTGCCCTGTGTGGGGAACATGTGGTTGCCACAGTTGTCGCATTTGCTTCCGATGAGTCGTGGATCGTCGACGGACGTGAAGACGCCGTCTGCCACTGGTACGCGTGCCATTGAACGCACGTTAGGAAAGTCGACCCGCGCGAAGCGAACCGAGTGACACACCTCGCATCCGCTGGGCCGGGTGCATGCCGAACGACACACGGTGATTCGCGACTTGCGACGGGTGCGGATCGTCCCTCCGGTGACACTTCCAAGAATGTGAGGCCCACCGTGATCCAACGCCACTCGACGAACGAACCAACGACGTGAACGACGAACAGACAACTCGACACCGGGCGACGCGAGTGCGCTCGGGCCGCGGGCGTCCGGCGGGCTACTACGAGCAGTGTGCCGAAGCCCCCGAAGGTGGGCGTTCGATGGACCTCGCCGCGTTGCTCGGCTCGCTCGTCGGTATCGACGTCTCCGGGCTGGTCGATCGACCGGGCCGCATCGGCTTCGCCGAGCTGCGATCGCTCGCCGCGGGTCCACGGCTCTCCGACATCGCCAAGCGGGACATCCCGGTCGTCGATCTGTTCACCCACGTTCGGGTGTCGATCGATGCGGAGGTCGTGATGATCTCGACCATCGACGGCGAGACGGTCGGTTTCCGTGTGGAAGCGATGCTGCGCGATCACTCGATGCACTTCGAGATCGGCCACGTGCTCGCCGACGGGTCGGTCGACTGGCGGGCGCCGCTCCGGCTCCTCGGTCGAGAAGTTCCGGGTGGGTCGCTCGCGATTCATGCCCTCGACTTCCTCACGTTCGAGGACTTCATCGGTCAGGGATCATGAGCGTCGTCGCGACACATGGAACTGTCGCGACGACGCTGCTTTCTTTTGTCGCTCCGGCTCGGCAGAATGGGGTCGTTGTGACTGCCCCGCTGACCCGAACCGTGGACGACGCTTTCGTTCGGGTCCAACAAGGCGATCAGGCCGCCTTCGCGGTGTTCTACGACCTGCTCTCGGCCCGGGTGCTCGGAGCGATCTCGCGAGTGCTCCGCGATCCCGCCATGTCCGAGGAGGTGGCCCAGGAGGTGTTCGTCGAACTGTGGCGGACGGCCGCCCGCTTCGACGCTCAACGGGGCAACGTCACCGCGTGGGCGATCACCATCGCGCGGCGCCGCGCCGTCGACCGGGTCCGCCGCGAGCAGTCGCAGCGCAACCGGATCGACGAACTCGGCGAACAGCGGGTGACGCCCGACGACGGACCAGCCGACGAGGTCGTGTCGTCGATGGAGGTCACGCGCGTGCGGGCCGCCGTGGCGACGCTTCCCGACGATCAACGCGAGGTGATCGAACTGTCGTTCATCGACGGCATCGCACACACCGACATCGCCGATCGGCTCGGTTTGCCGCTCGGCACGGTCAAGGGACGGGTCCGGGGTGGGCTCAGGAAACTACGTGGGCAACTCGGGAGTGAAACATGAACGAGCGGGCTGAAGATCTGATCGTGCTCGCTGCACTGGGCGAACTGACGGCCGAGGAGCGACTCGAACTCGACGGGCTCGCTGCCGCCGATCCGGCGGTCGCGGCCGAACTCGCCGCCGAGTTGGACACCGCTGCGCAGCTCATGTCAGCGACGCCGATCGACGCTCCCGCATCGCTGCGGGCCTCCGTGCTCGAAGCCATCGGCGACGTCGCGCAGGTCGCGCCCGCCGAGGCGCCGGCTGCGGTCGTGTCGATCGAGGAGCGTCGAGAGCGTCGAAGCCGCCGTCTGCTCCCGATCCTGTCGGCTGCTGCTGCCGTCGTCCTGGTGGTGGGAGGTGCGGTGGTGCTCACCGGCGGCGACGATTCGTCCGGCGACGAGTTCGCACTGGTGGCCGACGCCCCCGATGCGGTGGAGCGTGACTTCGTCGGGATGGCCGACGCCGAACTCCGGTTGGTCTACTCGCCGTCCGAGGATGCGATCGTGCTCGACGGCAACGGCGTTCCGTCGCTCGACGACGCACAGACGTACGTCCTGTGGCTGATCCGTGACGGTGAAGCGACACCGGCTGCGGAGTTCCGCCCCGACACGTCGGGTGGGGTGAGCGCCAGGTTCGACGGCATCGACCCGTCCGACGCCGTGCTCGGCATCACCGCCGAGCCCATCGGTGCGGTCACCACACCCACCGAACCCATCCTCGCCACCGCGTAGTGCCTGCCGCCCGCCCGGTCGCGCCCCGCAACCTGGTTACATCGCTCCGGGAGCCGCGTAACCTTCTTTTCGTGGGACAGAGCGGTTGGACGGTCGTACGGTGCGTCGATCTCGAGGCGAACCTCCGATGGTTCGTCGACGACGCCGGGTTTCGCGTCGATCTGGTCAACCCTGCCGACGATCCCCGTCGCTTCGTCGTCTCCCGCCACGGCGTCACGATCTCGCTCGAACGCAGTGACGTCGACGCGCCGGCCCATGTCGTGATCGAACAGCAGGCGGATGATCTGACGCCGGGCGTGATCGGCGAGGCTCCGGGCGGGTCGACGGTGACCGTGCAGCCGCCCAGCGACGAGATGATCATGCCCGACTCGGTGCCGTCGCTCACCGTGACCGGCGGGTCGTCGGGTGGGTTCGGCATCGGACGCGCCGGGATGGAGTACCGCGACCTTCTGCCCGATCGCTGGGGTGGGCGGTTCATCGCCAGTCACATCCGCATCGACGAGGGTGGCGACGTGGCCGACTGGGTCCACTTCCACCGCATCCGTTTCCAGATGATCTTCGTGGCGGCCGGTTGGGTCGATGTGGTCTACGAGGACCAAGGCGACCCGTTTCGGATGCAGGCCGGTGACTGCGTGTTGCAGCCGCCCGAGATCCGCCACCGAGTGTTGCGGAGCTCGCCTGGTCTCGAAGTGATCGAGATCGGTTGTCCGGCCGAACACGACACGCTCGCCGATCACGAACTCGAGCTGCCGACATCGATCATCGCTCCCGATCGAGACTTCGGCGGCCAACGCTTCGTTCGTCACGTGGCAGCGGATGCGCCGGTCAGCCCGTGGCTGGTCGGTGGGCTGCGGTGGCGCGACACCGGCATCGACGCGGCGACCGACGGCGAAGCGTCGGCGATCGTGGTGTCGCCCGACGGTGACGGCCAGTTGGCCGACGCAGCGCTGACGAACGCCGGCGAGTTCGCACTGATGGTGGGGGTGCGTGGCACCGGCACGCTGGCCGTCGACGGCCACGGACCGGTCGAGGTGGCCGAGCGTGCCTCGGTCGCGTTGCCGCCGGGATCGGTCTGGCAGCACACCGCGGCGTCGCCCGATCACGAACTCCTCGTGGTCACCCTGCCGGCCGACGCCATTCGCCCCGCCTGAGCCACGACGCCACCCGACGCCAACTTGGTGACGCGGCTCCCGGAGCGATGTAATCAACTTCACCGCCGACCTGGTGACGCGGCTCCCGGAGCGATGTCGTCAACTTTGCGGATCGTCCCTGGTGACGCAGCTCTCGGAGCGGTGCGGACTCACGCTCGGCAGAGTCTCCAGGTCTCCAACCTGGTGACGCGGCTCCGGGAGCGATGTAATCAACTTGGTCGGCGACTTGGTGACGCGGCTCCGGGAGCGACGTAATCAACTTCATCGGTTTCGTCGGGGCCTGGCGGTGGCCGCGAGACTGCTCTGATGCAGGAACTCGACGGCAAGACCGCGGTCATCACCGGAGCAGCGAGCGGAATCGGACTCGCGCTCGCCGAACGCTTCGGCTCGGCGGGAATGAAGCTCGTGCTCGCCGACGTCGACGCAGGCCCGCTCGACACGGTCACCGCCGACTTCGCCAGTCGGGGTCACGAGGTGACGTCGTTCGTGGTCGACGTTCGTGACCTCGACCAGATCCGGGCACTGAACGAGCACGCCAAGGCGACCTTCGGCAAGGTGCACCTTCTCTGCAACAACGCAGGTGTCGGCAGCGGCGGCCTCGTGGCGGCCGAAGACGACCTCGACCTCTGGAAGTGGACGATCGACGTCAACCTCTGGGGGGTGATCTACGGGTGCAAGGTGTTCCTCCCCGACATGATCGCCCACGGCGAGTCGGCACACATCGTGAACACGGCGTCGATGGCGGGGCTGGCGTCGGCGCCGCTGATGGGTCCGTACAACATCTCGAAGTACGGCGTCGTCGCCCTGTCGGAGACGATGCTGCAGGAGATGTTCATGATGAAGACGTCGGTCGGCGTGTCGGTGCTGTGCCCGGCCTTCGTGCAGACCGGCATCGCCGACAGCCGTCGCAACCTGCCTGCCGACGTGCGGCCCGGCGACCACGCCATCCGCGAACCCGAGCCGCTCGCCAGCCCGATCAAACAACTGGTGGCGAACGGCCTGCCGACCGACGTGGTTGCCGAGGCGGTGCACGACGCGGTGGTCGACGAGCAGTTCTGGATCCTCACACACCCCGAGACCAAGCCGAGCGTGTTGGAACGGGCCGAGCGCATCGTCTCCCAGACGAACCCGCCGGCCTACGACGGTTTCGGCTGATCGCTCGGGCCGCTGTCGGGGAGCAGAGCGGTCGCTTCGATCTCGATCCTCATGCGCGGGTCCGCCAGCCCGGTGACGAGCATGGTGGCGGCGGGACGCGACTCGTGGAAGTACTCCCGGAGCGATGGCCAGCACGGTTCGAAGTCGTCAGGATCCGGCAGGTGGTAGTTGACGCGGACCACGTCGGCCGCCGTTCCGCCGGCGTCGATGAGGGCTGCATCGAGATTGGCGAGTGTCTGCGTGACCTGTTCGACGATGCCGGGAGCGATCGTCATCGTCCTGTAGTCGAAACCGGTTGTGCCGCTGATGAAGACCCAGCGGTCGGCGACGATCGCTCGCGAGTAGCCGATGTCGCGCTCGAAGGTGCTGCCCTGGCTGATCTGTCGGCGTGTTCGCTGCACGGTGACTCCCGTCGTCTCAGACCGAGCGAGGGCCGAGGTGGCCGCGCCAGGTGGGATGCTCGAGACTCCAGCCGAGCTGCGCCTTGGCCCGCTCGTTCGACGATCCGCTGATGTCGGTCATGAGCCGCAGCCCGTGGCTGCCGATCATCCGTTTCGCGATCCAGCCGGGTGCCTTTCGCGGCGGCTTGGCACCGATGGTGGCGGCGTAGTCGGGCAGCCACTCGCGTACGGCGGCCGGTTCGTCATCGACGACGTTGTAGACGCCCGGCGGTCCGGTCATGGCCAGCACGGTCGCCTCGACGGCGTCGTCGACGTGCACGAACGACCAGACCCCTCGGCCGCCCGCCACGATGCGGAACTGTCGCTCGATGACAGCGCGGTGGTTGTCGCCGCCCGAATCGAACGACGTCCGTGGCCCGTACAGGTTGCCGTACCTCACGACGACGCCGTCGAGGCTCGGTGTGCCGGTCACGACGCGTTCGAGATGCTCGATCGCAGCGAGGCTCTCGGACGCGGCAGGGTCGGGATCGCGATCGAAGGGTTCGTCTTCGGTCCGGGCCCGAGCGGCTCCTCGCTGGTTGGTCCAGCCGGTGAAGCTCTGGGCGATGACGCGACGTGCGCCGGCAGCGCGCGCCGCGGCGACGAGGTTGTCGGTGCCGGTCGTCCGAAGCGCGTTGGTGGCAGCGAAGCATTCGTCGAGGCGCTTCGGATCGATCGAGTCGATCGCGGTCGACTGATGCATCACGACGTCGGGACCGAACTCGACGACCGCTCGGCGCACCGCATCGGCGTCGAGCGCGTCGAGGACGACGCCGTTCGCTCCCTGCTCGGTGATCGTGCGAGCGCCGCCCCGGCTGCGACTCGATGCGGCCACGTCGTGACCACCGGCCACCAGACGCTCGACGAGGGGTGAACCGATCACGCCGGTTCCTCCGGCGACGAAGACTCTCATTGCATTCCTGCTTTCTCACTGGGTACGACCGCGGGCTGCGTGGCCGTTCGGTCGGGGCGCTGCGCCCGCTGTCACCAACTGAGACGAATCGGGGCGCCGAGGTGTGACAACGTGCTGTCACGTCCGAGCAAGCTCAATCGTCTGAGGAGCCATGAGCAGAACTCCGAGTGCCCGACCCGACCACGCTGTCGAGGAAGAAACCGAAGAGTCGCTTCGGCCGTTGCTCTTCTCGATCGCCTACCGAATGACCGGATCCGCGGGTGACTCCGAAGATCTTGCGCAGGAAGCGCTGCTGCGACTGCACACCTCGGAGGCGGCGGGCGACGACATCCGATCTCGCAAGGCGTTCTCGACGACCATCGTCACGAGGCTCGCACTCGACTACCTGCGGTCGGCGCGGGTGCGGCGCGAGCGGTACGTGGGCCAGTGGCTTCCCGAGCCGCTCGTGGCCGACCGCGGCGACGGGCCGGAGGAGCGCGCCGAACTCGCCGACTCGTTGTCGATGGCGTTTCTCGTGCTGCTCGAATCGCTGTCGCCGCCCGAACGAGCGGTGTTCCTGCTGCACGACGTCCTCGGGTACAGCTATCACGACGCCGCTGAAGTGATCGGACGATCGGAGGTCAACGCGCGGCAGATCGCGAGTCGGGCCCGCCGGGCGATCCACGCTCGCCGTCCGCGCTTCGAGACGACCACCGAAGCGAAATGGGAGCTGGCCGGTCGATTCTTCGCCGTCGTCGAGTCGGGCGACGTCGACGCACTCGTGAGCATGCTCAGCGACGACGCGATGATGTACGGCGACGGTGGGGGAGTCGTGCCGACGCGGGCCGAGCCCATCTCGTCGCCGCGAGCGATCGCCGCGATGCTCGTCGGGCTCGCGGCGCGGCTCGCACGCGACGGCCTCCGAATCGTCGAGGTCGAGGTCAACGGCGAGCCGGGTGTGGCCATCTCTGACGGGTCGGCGACGCCGCACGCCGTCGTCGCGTTGGACATCGTCGGCGACAAGGTGCGCACGGTGAGCTCGGTGCTCAACCCGGCGAAGCTGCCGCACCTCGAGTGGATCTCGGAGCGCTGAGCGGGCGAGCGGGTAATCGGATGACCGGGTGACCAAGTGGATCGGCGGAACCGATCAGCGCATCGGCCGCGCGAGCACCGGGTTCAGCGGAGCGATTCGGCGCTGATGGCTTCGTGGACGGCCAGGTTCGGTTCGTCGAGCAGACCGAGGCGCTTGCGGAGCGCGATCAGTTCGTCGAGGTCGTCGCCTTCGATCGAGAGGGTGTGCAGCACGTCGCCGGAGTTGCGGAGTTGGATGTCGGTCGCCTCTGCTCGCAGCGAGCCGATGCGATAGCGGTGCCGGTACTTGGTGACGAACACGGCTCGTACCCCGGGCACGTCGTCGAGCGCCTTGACGGCCTTGCGGAGGTCGAACGACTTGCCGCGCTGTGGACGGTCGAGGCGGAGGTGTTCGAAGATCTCGTCGAACGGCGACGGGGTCGACTTCGCGTCGACGTGCCGCTCGCGTGACCAACGTTGGAAGCCGGCGTCGTCCTCGACGAGCTGCTTGATCTTGAGCGTGTTGTCGCGGACCTTGGCGTTCCACGATGCGTCGTCGACGAGGAGGTAGCAGTCTTTGACGCGCTCCTTCGACGACTCGTCGGCCATGCGAGCGAGCTTCTTGCGTGCTGATCGTTGCCGTCCCCACACTCGGTACTCATAGCGAGCGCGGCGAACGTCGGGTTCTACTGCCTTTTTCTTCGCCATGTTGGATCGCCCTCGATTCGAGGCTTTGAGGCTACTGGCTGACAGTACCCGGCGGGCGGACCGGCGAACCGTCGAGTGCGTGAACGGCGCGTCGGAGCGACGCCAGAACGGCGCCAGAACGTCGCCAGAACGTCAGCCGCGCCAACGCTGTTCGAGGCCGGACCGGCGTTGCACCTCGGCGGCGACCTCGGCCTCGACGAGCGCGTCGTTCCACCCCATCCACGGGGCCGCGAGACGTGCGACGGCGGTGAGTTCGTCGGGCGTCACCGGTCCGACCGTGCCGATGACGAGTCGTCGGTCGACGATGTCGGCGAGCGTGAGCGCCCCCTCGACGGTCACGGCGTGAACGACCTGTGCTGCGATGTCGTTCGTTCGCTCGGAGATCGGCGCCGCGAGTGACGGGTCGGCGCGGACGAGGTCGAGCAGCGTGTCGAGTTCCGTTCCGTACAGTCGGGCGAGGTGGAGACGGACCTCGGGAGCGAGCGAGACGTCGGGCGACGTGGTCAACGCGGCGTCGAAGAACGCGGACGGGTCGGCGCCCCATCCGGGCGAGGCGAAGGTGGGTCTGGTCGTCGAATCGAACTCGGGGGACTGCGGAGCATCGCGTACGTGTGCCAACAACGGTGACGCGACGAGTTCGTCGAGCGTCGCCGACGCGGTCGCCCGGCCGGTGGTCCACTTGCCGCCGCCGATGCTCCAGATACCTCGAAATCCCGCAGGCTCGTGGTCGTACAACTGGTGTCGACGGCTCGCCGTGTAGGAGTCGGCGCCACCGTCGACGAGTGGTCGGATACCCACGGTCGTCGCCTCGACGTCGTCGATCGTCAGCACTGGTTCGCTGTCGGCGAGCGTCGAATTGACCGATGCCAGGATCGAGTCGACGTCGTCTCGATCGACGTGGACGGCGTCGGGGTCGGCGTCGATCGGAGTGTCGGTCGGTCCGATGAACGAGTGGCCCTGCCACGGCGACACGATCACGTGGTTGCCCGTCTTCGAGCGGCAGTAGACCGTCGCCTCGCCGCCGAGCGGACGGGTCAGCGTGTGCACGCCCTTCGACCGTTGGACCCCGACACCGAGCGGGCGCGTCGAGCGTTGCACATCATCGTTTTCGAGCGGACGCAGCACGACGTCCATCCACGGACCCGCCGCGTTGACGACCGTGTGGGCGCTGATCGTGACGGTTGCATCGGCCGATGCCGCACCGCCACCAACATCGCCACCAACACCGTCACGACCAACAGCGTCGGCGACTCGGACGCCGACCACCCGGCCGTCGTCGACGTCGAAGCCACGCACCGCACAGTGGGTACGCACCGTTGCCCCGAGGTCGACGGCATCGCGGACGTAGGAGAGCAAGAGTCGCTCGGGATGGACGTTGAGCGTGTCGTCGTACGCCCACGCGCCGCGCAGGCCGACCGGGTCGAGCCAGGGGACCTCGTCGAGTAGTCGGCGTTTGCGCACCCAACGAGGAAACGAACTCCGAAGCGAGCGTGGGAGCCCGCGATTTCGGTCGAACCCCATGGCGGTGTACAGCGCCACACCGAGGCCGATGATCGCCGTCGACGGCTTCGACCACGACCAGCCGGGCATGAGGAATCGCCGCTGCTCGACGAGGTGCGTCGCTCCGAGGGTCAGGATCCGGCGTTCGCGCAGGCTGTCGCGAACGACTCCGAATTGCCGCTGTTCGAGGTACCGAATGCCGCCGTGCAGGTACTTCGTGGTCGCCGAACTCGTGCCGCCGCCCACGTCGCCCTTGTCGACGAGCGCGACGCGCAACCCGCGACCAGCGGCTTCGCGCGCCACGTGGACGCCGGTGATGCCGGCGCCGATCACGACCATGTCGTAGACGCCGTCGAACGCGTCCGCGAGCGCAGGCCGGTGGAAGGCCGCCGTGGTCACCGTGTGTTCGCGGCCCGATCGACGAGCGTTGGAGCGTCGCCCGACAGGTCGATCTCGTCGAAGGAGAAGATCGCCAGGTGATCGCCGACGCCCTGGTCGAAGTACTGGTCGCCCTGGCGCCGTACGCCGACGGTGTGCCAGCCGGCGTCGCGGGCGGCGTCGAGTTCCGCGACGAGATCGCTGAAGAACACGATCTCGTCGGCGGGAGCTCCGAGCCTCGACGCGATCAGGTCGTAGCTCTCGGTGACGCGCTTCGGACCGATGTTCTCGGTGTCGAAGTGATGGCTGAAGAGGTCGAGCAGCGAGCCGTCGGGCGTGTTGCCGAACCAGGCGAGTTGCGCTGAGACCGAGCCCGAGGAGAAGATCGACAGCGTGCGTCCCTCGGCGTGGTGCCGCCGGATCGCCGGGATCGAGTCGGCGAAGAAGTGCGACGTGAGGTCACCTGCGGCGAAGCCATCCGTCCAGATCCAACCCTGGAACGCCTTGAGCGGAGTGACCTTCTGGTCGTCGTCGAGCCAGTGGTTCAGCCACCACACGATTCGTTCGACGTCGGCATCGGGCTCGCCGGCCAGCTCGCGGACGGCGTCGAGTTGAGCGATGACCTGTGGGTCGTGGCCGTGTTCGTCGATGTAGGCCGCGAACCGCTCGCGGGAGTACGGGTACAGCGTGTCGTGGACGAACCCGGTCGACGAGGTCGTCCCTTCGATGTCGTAGACGACGTGTGTCAGCACGGGGCGATGTCTTTCATGAAGAGGTTGGGGGGAGCCGGCTCAGCCGGCAGCGGCGACGAGTTCGTCGAACGTCGGAAAGCGTTCGGCGATCGCGTCGCCGGTGAACTCGCCGACCCAGCCGTCTTCGATCTGGAAGAAGCGAATCGCCGCGAAGCTCGGGGCGGTTCCCATGTCGAACCAGTGCAGCGTGTCTTTCGGGACCGAGATGAAGTCGCCTTGCTCGCAGAGCGCGACGTGCACGGCCTCGATGCCGTCGGGTCGGGTGAGTCGGAGGTAGAACGCGCCGCTGCCCTCGACGAAGAAGCGGACCTCGTCGTCGGCGTGCGCGTGCTCGGAGAGGAACTTGGCGCGTGCTGCGGCGGCGTTCGACATGAACTCGGCGTCGTTCGGATCACCGTGGAGACGCACCACGTCGACCGTGCCGAAGCCCATGTCGCGGATGCGGGCGACGTCGTCGGCATAGGCACTCATCACCGCGTCTTGGCCGGCGTCATGAGCGAGCGTCGCGTCGGCCGTCCACTGTTCGAACGTCACGCCGACGGCGCCGAGATCGGCGGCGATGGCCGCGGGATCGGACGTCGAGAGCAGGGTGGCCGACGGGTCGTCGACCGGCATCACGATCAGCTTGGACATGGTGGGACTGTCTCCTTCGTTGCTCGCCGCGCTCGGCGAGTCAGTTCTGTTGGCGCAATGGTGCGAGCCGTTCGAAGACCGAACGCAGGGGGCCGTCGAAGATCTCGTTGCGTGCTGTACGGATGCCAGCGTAGGCCGAGACCATCGTGGGGTCCGGATCGAATGATCGCCCCCCGCTGACCCAGTTGCGGACGGTCGAGGCGAGGTCGTCGACGGCTCCGACGCCGTAGGCGGCGAGCGCCGCGTTGGCGAGAATGGCGCCGTCTTGCCGTGCCGGAAGACGCCACGGCATGCCGTTGACGTCGGCCTTGATCTGGTTCCAGATCGGCGCCGACGCGCCGCCGCCAACGGCGAGCACTTCCGACACCGACACGCCGTTGGCCGCGAAGGCCCCGAGGAAGTCGGCGTACTCGAACGCGATCGACTCGAGCATCGAGCGCCAGAGCGTGGCGACGTCGGTCGCTTCGGTCATGCCGAGCCACGTGCCGGCCGCGGCCGGGTTGTCGGGGCCGCCGCCCGACAGGTACGGGGCGAACAGCACGCCGTCGGAACCTGCCGCGACCGATGCGGCCAGTTCGTCGAGTTCGCGGTATGTGTCGTCGTCACCGGGGCGGCGCAGCACCTGGTCGCGCATCCAGCGCAGCGACAGCCCACCGGCCTTGACGTAGCCCCAGTACAACGCTTGCCCGGGCAGCGTGCCGAGCGAGTAGAGCATGCCGGGGACGGCGGTGATGGCAGGAAGGGGGCCGTCGACGCCGACGGTCAGGATCGATGCGGTGCCGGCGACGTCGGTTGCCATGCCGGAGTCGGTGAGGCCGGCCGACAGGTTCGACTGCATCACGTCGCCCGCTCCAGCGACGATCGGTGTGCCCGCCGGAAGGCCGGTGCGGCGTGCGACGTCGGCGTCGAGCGTCGCCACGATGTCCCACGGTTCGACGACTCGGGGGCAGTGCGACATCGGGATGCGCAGCGCGTCCATCTGCGCCTCGCTGACCGTGCCGGTGGCAGCGTCCCACCCGATGATCCAACCCGACAGGTGCGACGCGTCCATGAACGCGTCGACGGCACGCAAGCGGCCGAGGCGTCCGGCGATGTACGGAGCGAGCGACATGATCTTGGCGATGCGCGCGTGCACGTCGGGTTCGTTGCGCCGGATCCACTCGTAGGTGGTGGCCATGGCGTAGGTGTCGAGGCTCGCGTTGGCCGACTCCGTGATCCAGAGTGGTTCGACGTCGTTGCGCAGCCAGTCGAGCTCGTCCTGGGCTCGAACGTCGAGGAACGGGATGATGGGCCGGACCGGGTTCCAGTCGTCGTCGACGAACACGGGGCCGCAGAGGATCCCCGAGAGCGCAATCGACGCGACGCCGGGCAGCGACGCCCCCGCAGCGCTGGCCTGAGCGGTCGCCTGTGCGACGGCATCGAGCGCGGCACCGAGCACCTGGTCGGGATCCATCTCCACCCAGCCGGGACGGAGATGATCGAAGGCGTGCTCGGCGTACCCCTCGCCCAGGCGCGTGCCGTCGGCCGCGTAGACCCCCGCTTTCGAGCCTTGCGTTCCCACGTCGATCCCCACGAACATTCGGTCGAACTTAGCGAGCGCCGCCGTGGCGGTCACAGGTCGGCCGGAACGTCGGCGGCGCGATCGGAACGGAGTGCCGATTCGAACATGGTCGCAGCGAGGGGTGTGCGCCACACTGTCGAGAATGGAGACCGAGGACGAGCCGCTGCGCCTGAAGCTGCGGGGCCTGACGAAGACGTACGGCGGTGTCGCCGTGCTCGACGACGTCGGGCTCGAGTTGCACGCGGGTCGCGTGCACGCCCTGTTGGGAGAGAACGGCGCGGGCAAGTCGACGCTGATCAAGATCGTGTCGGGCGTGGTCGCGCCCGACCGTGGCGAGATCTCCGTCGACGGCCGAACGGTCGACATCTCGACGCCGCACGACGCCACCGACGCCGGCATCGCAACGTTGCACCAGGAACTCGCGATGGTGCCGGGCCTCAGCGTGGCGGAGAACATCTTCCTCGGGCGCCCGGTTCCGTCCACGGCCGGTGTCGTGCGCTGGGGAGAGCTCAACCGGAGGGCCGCAGCCATCATCGAGCAGCTCGGCCAGCGCATCGACGTCACGCGTGATGCCGGACGCCTCTCGCCGGTCGAGCAGACCATGACGGCGATCGCGAGAGCACTGTCGCTCGACGCTCGCATCCTGGTGCTCGACGAACCGACGGCCTCGCTCACCGACCAGGAGACCGAGCAACTCTTCGCCACCATCCGGCGCCTGACCGATCACGGCGTCGCTGTGCTGTACGTCTCGCACCGCCTCGACGAGGTGCTCTCGATGTGCGACACGTACAGCGTGTTGCGCAACGGTGTCGAAGTCGATCGCGGCGACATCGCCGACGTCTCGGCCGACAAGCTGATCGCGGCGATGGTCGGTCGTTCGATCGACGCCGTGTTTCCCGAGCGTTCCGACGAACGACCTCCGACCACGACACCGGCGCTGCGCGTGAGCGGTCTCGCCGGCCCGCGTACCCACGACGTGTCGTTCGAGGTGCAACCGGGCGAGATCTTCGGCATCGCCGGGCTCGCCGGCTCGGGTCGCAGCGAGATCGTCAGGCTGCTCGCCGGAGCGCAGCGTCGCCGGGCGGGCACGGTCGAGGTCGACGGCGCCGCCATCGATCCGAGCAACGTCAAGCAGGGGCAGCAGGCCGGCGTCGCCCTGCTGCCGCAGGAACGTCGGGCCGAGGGCATCTTGCCCGACTCGATCGAGCGCAATGCCAACGTCACGACCATCGACCGGCACACGCGAGCAAAGGTGGTCGTCGATGGCGCCGCGGCGACGCGGCACGCCGAAGGGTTGTCCGACATGCTCGCCGTGCGACGGCGCACGATGCAGCAGCCGATCCTCACCCTGTCGGGTGGCAATCAACAGAAGGTCGTCTTGGCGAAGTACCTCGCCTTGTCGCCTCGTGTGTTGCTGCTCGACGAGCCGACTCGCGGGGTCGACGTCGGAACGAAGTCGGAGATCTATCACCTGATCCGCAAGCAAGCGGCGAACGACACGGCGGTCGTCGTCGTCTCGTCCGAACTCCCCGAACTGCTCGGCTGGTGCGACCGCATCACCGTCATGTCGGAGGGTCGCCAGATCAGCACCGTCGACGCCGAATCATCAACCGAACACGAACTGTTGCAGGCCTGCTACGGGAGAGTCCTATGAGTGACACCACCACCGATCCAGCGGGCGGCGCGCCTGCCGAACCAGCCCCAGCGGGCGGCGACTCGCCTGCCACGCAAGAGCGCGCCGGGCGGGCGCTGAGCTTCGACACGATCCGCCCCTTCCTCGGCCCGTTGGTGATGCTCGCCCTGTTGATCGTGTTCGGTGCCCTGTATCCCGACACGTTCCTCACGAAGACCAACCTCGTGAACAACGTGCTCGGCCAGATCACGTTCCTCGCCATCGTCGCCAGCGGACAGACCGTGGTGATGGTGGTCGGCGAGTTCGACCTCTCGGTCAGCGGCCTCGCGGCGTTGTCGACGGTGATGACCGCCGGGTTGATCGCCACCCGCACCGTGTCGGGAGACGAAGCCAGTCCGGGCCCGGTGCTCTGGGCCGTGCTGCTCGGCCTGGGCGTCGGTGTGCTGGGCGGTCTCCTCAACGGTTACCTCGTGAGCTACGTGGGGGTGCTCGCGTTCATCGCGACGCTGGGCATGTCGGTGGTGTTCGAGAACCTGGCGCTCCGGCGCGTCGACGGCAAGCCGGTGTACGGCCTCGTCGAGAACAACTTCGTCGACCTGGTGCAAGGGGAGTGGGCCGGCATCCCGAAGACGATCTTCTACGCCGTTGCGGTCGCCGCCATCGTCTGGTTCCTGCTCGACCGGACGACGCTCGGTCGACGGATGTACGCGGTCGGCGGCAACATCGAAGCGGCCCGGTACTCCGGAATCGACGTGCGGCGCGTGAAGCTCGCCGCGTTCGTCATCGCCGGTCTGGGCGCAGCGATCGCAGGCATCATGCAGTCGGCGTACAACGAGACGGCCAACACCTCGGCTCCCGGCAACTGGCTGTTGATGTCGATCGCGGCGGTGTTCCTCGGCATGGCGATGTTCCGCGATGGACGGCCCAACCTGCCGGGAACGATCCTCGGCGTCATCCTCCTGCGACTGATCGAGAACGGCCTCAACTACACCTCGATCAACAACTACGTCCAGGAGGTCATCCTGGGCGTGGCGATCGTGGTCGCCGTCGTCCCACCGGCGCTGTCGCGGCTCCGACGGGCTCGCTGAGTCGTCTCGTGTCGACCGACCGGGTTCCATCCGAGCGAGTGTTGGCGATCGACCTCGGGTCGTCGGCGGTGAAGGCGGCGATCGTCGACCGAAGCGGTGTGATCGGCGACGTCGCTGCTGCACCGATCGCCACATCGCATCCCGGCCCTGGTCGTGTCGAGCAGCACGCAGCGGACTGGTGGACGTCGACGCTCACCGCGGTCGGGTCGCTCTCGGCCGACGAGCGCGCCGCCGTCTCGACGGTCGCCGTCACCGGTCAGATGCAGGATCTGCTCTGCTTGGACGCCGACGGCGAACCGCTCCGCCCGGTGGTGCTCTACAGCGACACACGAGCCGCCGCCGAACACGATGCTCTGGTCGCCGACTTCGGCGACGAGTGGGCTGCGGCTGTCGGGGCACCGCCCGATGCGACGAGCGTGCTGTCGAAGTGGGCCTGGCTCGAGGCACACGAACCCGACCTGGTGGCACGCACCGATCGCGTGGTCGTCGGCGGCGGAGCCGAAGCGGTGCGACGACTCACCGGGGTCGTCGCGTCCGATCACGCAACCGCTGCCACGACCGGGCTGTACGAACTGCGGGAGCGCCGTTGGTGGCACCCGGCCATCGCTCGTCTCGGATCGCGCCTTCCCGAACTCGACGCGCACGAGCCGCGCCCGATCCGACCCGAGGCGGCCGACGAGCTCGGTCTCTCGGCCGACGCGGTGGTGGTGTTGGCACCGGGTGACGCGGTGGCAGCGACGGTGGGAGTGATCGGCGCCGAGGTCGGGCGGAGTTATGCGTCGCTCGGTACGTCCGGTTGGGTCGCCGCATCGACATCGGCCCCGGCGACCGAGACCGGGCTGATCGTGCTGCCCGGGCTGCACGCCGATCACTGGATCGCCGTCGGGCCGGTGTTGGCGTTGGGGAGCGTGATCGACTGGGCGCGCACCGAACTGCTCGGTGGCGTCGGCGTCGCCGAGTTCGAAGCGCTTGCGGCGACCGGCAACGGCGCCGCCGCGGGGATCGTGGCGGTGCCCCATCTCAGTGGAACGCGCGACGACCCGACGGCGCGCGCTGCGATCGTCGGCCTCGGCGCGTCGACCGCTCGAGCCGACATCGCGAGTGCGCTGCTCGAAGGCACGGCGCAGACGCTGCGACAGATCTCCGAACGGCTCGTCGCGACCGGCCACGATCATGGCGGTCCGGTCGCGTTGTGCGGCGGGGGCGCACTGTCGGATGCATGGTGTCAGACCATCGCCGACGTGCTCGGTCGCGAGATCGAGCGGACGAACGACGAACACGCGTCACTGCTCGGCGCGGCGATCGTCGCCGGTCTCGACCTCACGCTCGGCGGTGGAGGAGCCGTGATCCGACCCAGACCGGAGCGGAGCGAGGCCCATCGTGCACTCGCCGACGTGTTCAACCGGGTCGATTCCGCGCTGCGCCCTGTGTCACGATCGCTTCTCGAACTGGTCGCGACACACTCGCCGTGATCCGTGAACAACGACGAGATTTGCGACCAATCGACAGATCCGTGAACAACCACAAGGGGAGAACCACATGAAGACCTTCAGCTCATCACGACGACGCGTCGTCACCACCGTTGCGATCACCGCCGTGTTCGGCTTGGTCGCCGGGGCGTGCGGGAGCGACTCCGACGACCCGGAGACGACCGAAGCGGCGAGCGTCGCCGACACCGCCGGCGAGGAGACCGCCGCCGAGAGCGAAGGTGGCACGATCGCCATCGTCTCGCCCTACTACTCGGCGCAGCCGGCGACGAAGGAAGTCGTCGACGCCTTCACCGCTCGCGCAGAAGCCGATGGCTTCGAGGTCAGCCTCGTCGACACCAACAACGACCTCGGTGCCGTCAACGGTGAGATCGAGACGGCCGTGTCGCAGAACGCCGACTTCGTCGTCCTCGGCATGGGCGACCCCCAGGAGTTCGGTCCGGGCCTCGACGCCGCTGTCGAAGCCGGCGTGCCCGTGTTCGGTCTCGACGCCGGTGCCGTCGAGGGCGTGACCGCCAACATCACGTCCGACAACGAGTTCCTCGGCCGCGAGAGCGCTCAGGCCATGATCGACGCGATCGGTGAGGGCGGCAAGGTCGCCATCATCCACTTCGACCCGTTCGAGCCGGTTCGTCTCCGGGGCGCAGCGGCTCGCGAGCTGTTCGAAGCCGCCGGCATCGAAGTGATCGAAGACGTCCAGGGTGACCCGGCCGACTCGACCGGCTTCGCCAAGACCACGTCGCTCGACTGGTTGAACAAGTACGGCGAAGGTGAGATCGACGGCATCTGGGCCGGTTGGGATGCCTCGGCGCTCGGCGCATTCCAGGCCACGCAGGAAGCCGGCCGCACCGAAGTCGTCGTCACCGGCGTCGACGGTCAGGACTTCGCTCGCGAAGAAGTGGCGAAGGGCGAGAACTGGATCGTCACGGTCCGCCAGGACTGGGAGGCGATCGCCAACAAGGCCGTCGACACGATCCAGGAACTCCAGGCCGGCACCGAGCCGTCGTCACAGACGATCGTCGTCGAAGGCGAAGTGCTCACCGCCGACAACGCCTGACCCGACGCGATCGTCTCGAGCCGCCCGAGGCGGCGGCTCGAGACTCTCACCCGGGCATCCGGGCCTCAGTGCGAGGTCCGGATGCCCAGGGTCGGCGCGGTGACTCGACGAGCGAGTCGCCGCACGCCACGCTTCACCGATCGGTCAGCTCCGCCACCGCGGCGTCGAGCGCCCGATCGAACGGCGATCCGACATCGGTCGGTACGCCGACCGCCTCGAAGTTCTCGCCGTCGAGGTCGGTGTAGACCTCCATCGACATCGTGAACTCGGTGCCGTCGGGGAGCATCCAGTCGATGGCATCGGAGAACTCACCGAACGACCGGTTGCCGACGATCGACGCGTCGGCCACCTCGCGAAGCGACAGCACCAGCGCCTCGGCCGCGCTCGCGGTCGCTGGCGACGTGAGCACCGCGACCGTTCCATCGAAGTGACTCGCCTGTGGCGTCACCTCGATCGTCTGCGCGACCGGGTCGGGTTGCGCATACGCCCACTTGCGGTACGCGTCGGTCGGTGTATCGACGAAGTAGCCGGCGGCGGCCACGGCGAGGTCTTCGTAGCCGCCGGGGTTGAAGCGGAGGTCGACGACGAGACGATCGACCGCTGCGTCGAGGTCGGCGATCGCCTCGTCGAGTCCGGCGGTGAGGGCCGCTCGGTCGGCGGCAGCGTCGTCGGTGCCGGAGAGCCCTTCGAACGCGGTCATGACGAGGTAGCCGACGTCGGGCGCGCCGTCGACCGTGCCCCACGCGATGGTGCCCGACGCATCGGTGCGCGGGTCGACGATGCGCTCGAACGTCGCCTCGAACTCGGCGCCGATGAGTTCGCCGAGGTCGGCGTCGGGCGCCAGGTCGGGCATGTCGAACGCCGCCCGATCGATGTCGAGTTCGAGTTCGTCGAACGTGGTGTGGCCGTCGCCGAGGTCGACCATGAACGAGACGAGCGCCTCCTGCAGCCCATCGGCTTCGTTGCCGACCGTCGCGGCGATGGCGTCGAACCGTTCGGACCAGTCGATCCCGCGTTCGTCGAAGAACGGGTAGTGCGTGGAGAACGCTTCGTCGAGCGCCGTCAGGGCGTCGGCGGGTGTGCTGTCGCACTCGGGTGCCGCGACGAGTGGCCGGAGTGAGTAGTCGGTGGTCGGGCCGACGAGGTCGAGCGTGATCACACCGCCGTCGTCGTCGGCATGGTCGACCGGGAAGTCGTTGTCGAACGGTTCGCCCGCGGTGCAGGTGCTCGCGGTGACGTACAGCGGTGTCACCTGGTCGCCGTCGACGGCGAGCACGGTGCCGTAGCCCGACAACTCGTAGGCCCCGTCGGGGAGGGCGAGCTCGCCGTCGACGACCGGCGCAACTCGCCCGCGGTCGACACCTGGGTTGCTGACCGAGGCGTCGCCCGAGTCGGCTGCCGCCGGCTCGCTTGCCGCGTCGGTGGTCTCCGACGCGGCATCGCCGTCCGACGAGCCGCAGGCGGCGAGCAGTGCCGATGCGGCGAGCGCTGCGGCGGCAATGTGTGTTCGTTGATGTTGGGTCATGGAAATCTCCAGAGGGTCGCGGGACGGTGGTCCCGACATGGGAGGGGTGGAACGTGCAGTGACTCGGCGGATCGACCGTGGCGAACCGACACGGACCGGTCAGCTGGTGCTGATGGCATCGAGGACGTTGCGGCGAGCCGCCGAGCGAGCTGGCAGCGCGGCGGCTGCCGTCCCGGCGAGGAGCGCGCCGATCACGATCGCGACGAGCGTCGACGACGGAACGGTGGCGCTGCGGAACCCGTCGTCGGCGAGCGTCGAGATCACGGCCGAGGTGAACCCGAGGCCCATCGCGAGTCCGAGCGTGGTGCCGAACAGGGCGATGAGGATCGCTTCGAGGCGGATCGAGCGTCGGAGCTGACGCCGGCTCAGGCCGACGGCACGCAGCACGCCGAGCTCGCGAGTGCGCTCGTGGATCGAGAGCCCGATGGTGGTGGCGATGCCGAGCACGGCGATCACCACGGCGAGACCGAGGAGGCCGAGCACGAGCGAGAGGACCGTGTCGAGCGGTCCCGCGAGCGCGGTCGCGTAGTCGTCGACCGTCCCGAGCAGCGCGGTGGGCACGCCGTCGGTGATGGATTCGGCAGTCGCGATCGCGTCGGCGTCGCCGTCGAACAGCACCACCTGATCGAGGCCGATGCCGTGCTCGGCCGCGGTCTCGTACGAGGTCACCAGCGCGGGGAGTGCGTTGGTCTGTTCGATCACCGCGCTCACCCGGAACTGCTCGGTGACACCGTCGGCGAACCCGATCTCGATGCGATCGCCGACCGACCACGAGCGGTCGTCGGCGAGCTCGTCGCCGATCACGACATCCTCCGAATCGGCGGTGATCTGTCCGTCGAGCACGTCGATCGACAACAGGCCGTCGGCGTCGACGAGGTCGATTCCGCCGATCGCTTCCATCTCGCCGTCGACGCGCACGGCGAGCGACTGGATCGGGAGGCTGGACGTGCCGGGCAGTTCTGCGAGCGCAGCTCCGAGGTCCATGGGGAGGCCGGGGTTCGAGCCGGCGGGCCGGATCACCCGGTCGGCGGTGATCACGTCGACGGCATCGCCGCGGATCGACGCACTCGCGGTCGATGCGAACATCGATGCACCCGCGACGAGCATCACGCCGACGGTCAGCGCCGAGGCGGTCGCTGCCGTGCGCTTGGGGTTGCGGAGCGCGTTGGCCGCGGCCAGGCGACCACTGGCGCCCATGTGGCGGAGCGGCATCGAGAGCACACGTGCCAGCGGGCGCACGATGACGGGTCCGAGGACCAGCGTGGCGTGGAACAGCGCGATGCTGCCGAGGCCGACCTTGCCGGGCGAGGCCTGCGAGATTCCCTGTACGAGGGCCGCGGTGCCGACGGCGGCGAGGAGCGATCCACCGACGACGCGTTTGCGGGACGTGGAGTCGGGTTCGATGCTGGCGTCGCGCATCGCGGCCACCGGGGCGACCCGAGCGGCACGTCGGGCGGGCACGATCGCGGCGCCGACGGTGACGACGATGCCGGCCACGAAGGCGGCGACGATCGTCGACGACTGGACGACGAGTGACCCGCCCGGGAACTCGAGGCCGACCTGTGCGAGCAACCACGTCAACGCCTTGGCCACACCCAGTCCGGAGGCGAGCCCGGCGATCGCCGCGATGGTGCCGATCATCGCCGCTTCGATGACGACCGAACCGAGCACCTGGCCGCGGCTGGCCCCGATGGCTCGAACGAGCGCGAGCTCCTTCGTGCGCTGGGCGACGGTGATCGTGAACGTGTTGGCGATGGTGAACGAACCGACGAAGAGCGCGATCCCTCCGAAGACCAGGAGGATCGTCTCGAAGATCCCGATCGCGTCGCCGAGATCGTCCTTCTGTTCGGCGGCTCGCTGCGCGCCGGTCACGACGTCGAGACCCGGCAGCGAGGCAGCGAGGGTCGATGCGAGTTCGGTGTCCGACACCGAGCCGTCTCCACGGGCGAGGAACCATTCCGCGGTGCCAGGGTCACCGAGCCGCTGTTCGGCGTCGGCGTCGGTGAAGAAGGTGAACGCCGAGTTGGCGACGCCGGGTACGCCGTCGAGGCGAGCGAGGCCGGTGACGACGAAGGTCTCGCGCCCGGCCGACGTGATCAACTCGACCCGGTCGCCGGTGGTCACGCCGGCTTCGTCGGCGCCGTCGAGTCCGAGGACCACCTCACCTGGTCGGTCTGGTGGTCGACCCGAGTCGAGTTCGAACATCGAGAGTTCGGTGTCGTCGATCCAGTTGAGCCCGACGCTCTGGAGCAGGTCGAGCGCCTTCCCGTCGGTGTCGAGGATCTGCGTGTAGCCCTCCCAGTACGGCGCCGCGGCGGCGATGCCAGGAGTGCTGCGGATCTGGTCGAGGTCGTCGAGCGGAACGGGCGCTCGGAGCGTGAACACCTCGTCTTCGCCGACGGGTTCGCCGCGGACGACGACGCCGACGCCGGAGGACACTTCGTCGAGTGCCGTCGAAATCGACGCGGTCATGGTGTCGGCGAGGATCATGGTCCCCGTGGTGAAGGCGACGCCGAGGACGATGGCGATCGCCGTGGTGACGAGACGCAGTTTCTTGGCGATGAGGCTGCGGAGTGAGAGTCGGAACATGATGGGCTGCTTTCGATGTCGAGGGATGTCGTTGGGTGTGGGTGTGTCGTCGAGCGGGGGCGTCGAGCGAGTGGCTGCTGATGTGACGTTGCCGTGAGCGGTCAGCGACCGAATCGCTTCATGCGGTCGAGGACCCGGTCGGACGTGGGGTCGGACATCTCGTCGACGATGTGCCCGTCGGCGAGGAACACGACTCGGTCGGCGTACGCCGCGGCGACCGGGTCGTGGGTGACCATCACCACGGTCTGGCCGAGCTGGTGGACGGCGTTGCGCAGGAAGGCGAGGATCTCGCTGCCGGAGCGGCTGTCGAGGTTGCCCGTCGGCTCGTCGCCGAACACGATCTCGGGCCGGCTGACCAGCGCACGGGCGACCGCCACGCGCTGCTGCTGACCGCCTGAGAGTTCGGCGGGGCGATGACCGAGCCGTGAGCCGAGGCCCACCGTGTCGACGATCGACTCGAACCATTCCCGGTCGGGCTTGCGGCCGGCGAGGTCGAGCGGAAGGAGGATGTTCTCCTCCGCCGTGAGCGTGGGGACGAGGTTGAACGCCTGGAAGATGAAGCCGATGCGATCGCGTCGCAGCCGGGTGAGTTCCTTGTCGGACAGCGTCGACAGTTCGACGTCGCCGATCGACACCGATCCCGACGTGAGCGTGTCGAGCCCGGCGACGGTCTGCATCAGCGTCGACTTGCCGGATCCCGACGGGCCCATGATGGCCGTGAAGCGACCTCGTTCGAAGGCGACGGTGACGCCGTCGAGAGCGTGGACGGCGGCGTCGCCTCGTCCGTAGGCCTTGACCGCATCGGTGGCCGACGCGGCGATCGATCGGAGCTGCTGCGGTGCAGCCGGCGGGGGAGTAGCGGGAGCGGCGGGGTGCTGGAGCGTGTCGGTTCGAGACATGGGGTTTCCTTCGTTCGGGTACGAGCCGAATCGCTCGTACGACTTGACGGATCCCACTGTCGGGGCGACCAGGGTGACCTGGTATCCCTCCGACGCGCATCTCACCCGGGTGACACCCCCACCACCCGTGAGGATGATTTCTGCCCAGGCTCGATGTCGTCGCGTGAGGGTGATTTCTGCCCAGGCTCAGAATCGTCGCGTGGGGGTGATTTCTGGCCAGGCTCGAAATCGTCGCGTGAGGGTGATTCTTGCCCAGGCTCGATGTGGTCGCGTGGGGGCGATTTTTGGCCAGGCTCGAAATCGTCGCGGGTGGCTCACCCGGGTGATCGCGGGTGACGGGCGATGCGGGGTCACCCGGAACGAGGCGACCGTGGGGTCATGTCAGAACGCACGACCTACGAGATCGAGATCCGGGGCCGGGCCAGTGAGCGAGCGCTCCGTCCCGTGGCCGACGAGTTCTCGATCGAAACCACCGACGCGGGCAACACCCGCATGATCGGGCTGATCCGTGACCCGTCACATCTCAACGGAATCCTCAGCCATTTCACCTCGCTCAACATCGAGGTGGTGCGCATCACGCCCACCTCCGACCAGCGCTGAGCACGTCGACGCCGGGAGGCGCACGACCCCCCCCACCTCTCAACAACAACCAACAATCACCCACCTTCAGACAAGGAGCACGCCATGACCCTTCACCTTCCACACACCGCCGACTCGTCCACCGTTCGTCCCCGCTTCCAACGTGCCGGCGGCATCGCCGCACTCGTCGCGGCGGCGACCTTCGTGTTCGGCATCGCGATGTTCGCGACCACCATGTCCGACTACACCGACCCCGACTCGACGCCCGCCGAAGCCGTCGACTTCCTCGTCGATCACCAGGGATCGCTGCTCGCCTGGTACCTCGGTATCTACATCGTCTTCGGTACGGCACTCGTCCCGATGGCACTGGCGCTCCACGAGCGTCTGCGTTCGGCCGCATCGTTGATGGTGCCCTCGGCGACCGTCTTCGGGTTCGTCTGGGTGGGCCTCATGTTCGCCACCGGAATGATCTCGAACATCGGCATCGAAGTCGTCGCCGACCTGGCCGAGACCGATGCCCAACAGGCCACGGCAGTGTGGTCGTCGATCGACGCCGTGACCGACGGACTCGGCGGCGGCAACGAGCTCGTCGGCGGTATCTGGGTCCTGCTCGTCTCGCTGGTCGCACTCCGCACGAACGTGCTCCCTCGGTCGCTGAACATCCTCGGCATCGTCAGCGCGGTGGCCGGCGTCGCCACGGTCATCCCGGCCTTCGAAGTGATCGAGATGGTCTTCGGGCTGGGCCTGATCGTCTGGTTCGTCTGGGTCGGAATCGCACTGCTGCGCTCGGAAGCGCCGGCGACCGTGGACCGCTCGATGGCCTGATCGGCCCGGCGATCGGCACGGCGGCAGCGCGTGCGATCGCGCCGGTGGACACCCCCGTGTTCGCGGCGTTGATCGCGCCGTCGCGCGGCGTGCCATAGTGACGGCATGATCGAACTGGTGTTGACCATCATCGGGCGTGACCGAGCCGGAGTCGTCGCGTCGCTCGCCGACGTGGTGCGCTTCCACGACGCGAACTGGAAGCGGAGCGAGCTGGCCGAGATCGCTGGCACGTTCGCCGGTGTGGTGGTCGTCGAGGTCGGCGATGATCGAGTCGACGAGCTCCTCGCCAACCTGCTGATCCTGCGCGATCAGGGACTGCACGTCACGGCGCAGCAGGTCGAGGCACCGACCTCGGCACCCGACGCCGAGGAGGTGCGCCTCCGTCTGACCGGCGACGATCGTCCGGGCGTGGTGCACGAGATCTCGAGCGCGATCAGCGAGCGCGGCATCAGTATCTCGCGTCTCGGAACGGTCACCGACCTGCCGGGTTCGAACGGAGGCAAGCGCTTCGAGATCACCGTGCAGCTGTCGATCCCGGTCGGCACCGACCTCGATGCCGTGCTCGACGCGATCAGCGAACTCGCCGTGAGCCTCGACGTCGCCCTCGACGTCGAAGACCTCACCGGCGACGACGCCGGCTGAGCGGCCCGACTCGGCAACACGGTCCGCGAGCCACGAACGCGGGCCACCGGGTGGAGGGCTCGCCGATTTGTGACTCAAGCCCCTAACGGCGACCGGTGACGACTCCCAGGATGGAGTCATGAGCAAGAAGATCACCGCTGGGTACAACGGAAGCGAAGCGTCGTCGGAGGCGGTTCGATGGGCGGCGAACGAGGCGCGAACCCGCGGCGTGCCGCTGCGGGTGGTGACGTGTCCGGATCTCCCTCCGACGACGAGCGCAGCTGCGTTCGGGACAGGCGCCGTGTACGACGCCGAACGGTCGCTGGCCGAAGTCAACGCCGAGACGGTTCGCTCCATGATCGGCGAGTCCCATCCTGAGGTGGCACTCGTCGTCGACATCGTGCCGGGGTCGCCGACCTCCGCGCTGCTCGAGGGCTTGGAGCCTCACGACCTCGTCGCCGTCGGCGCGAGCAGCCACGAAGGCGCCGCGCTCTTCTGGGTGGGCTCGACGACGCGCCACCTGGCGCATCACAGCCCGTGTCCGGTCGTGGTGGTCCGCGGGGCTGCCAGCCGAGGGACGCCCGATCGCGTGGTCGTCGGCGTCGACGGGTCGGAGAGCTCGGACGCCGCCCTGCGCTGGGCCGCCGACGAAGCGGACCTCCACGGGGCTGAACTCGTGGTGGTGCACGCATGGGACTACCCGTACCGGCCGACCGACGTCGGTTCGGCACAGGGACACGACATCACCGAGGTCGATGCGGCGTGCACGCTCGACACCGCCGTCGAAGCAGCGCGCGAGCGTTGCGCCGCCACCGTGACCCCAGCGCTGGTGGAGGGCGGACCCGTCGATGCGCTCCTCCAGACGGCACGCGACGGCGACCTCCTGGTGGTGGGATCGCGCGGCCGCGGTGCGCTGCGCTCACGGATCTTCGGGTCGACCGCCAACAGCGTCCTCGACGCCGCTGCGGTGCCCGTGGTGATCGTCCGACCCGACGACGCCTGATCACATCGGCGCCGGGCACCGGACGCCGGCGCCGAGATGCCAGGCCCGACCGTCAGGCAGGCGCGTCGGAGGCCGGAGCTGCGTCGGCTTCGTGCAGGCGGTGGCTGCTGTCGATCGCGTGCAGCACCGACAGTCCGAAGATCGCCGTGATCGTGCCGAACAGGGCGCCTCCGAACCCGTAGAGCTCCCAGCCCAGCAGTGCCACCACGATCGGCACGGCGGGTCCGACGTACAGCGTCGCCGAGTCGACTCGCCGACGAACGACGATGATCTCGAGTGACGACACGACGACCAGGAACGCGGCGACGACACCGATCGTGGTCGCGTCGGTCGTGGCGGCGGCGAACAGCAACACCCCGATGCCGGCGGTCGGAATGCCGACGTACGGAATCGCCGACAGCATGCCGACGAGCAGGGCGAGGACGAACGGACCGGGTAGGTCGAGCCACCAGAAGACCGGCCACGCGACCAGCGTCAGCGCAACCGCCTGGGCGGCCGCGGCCCAGATGTAGGCCACCCATCGGGAGTAGGCGGCCGCAGCGACCTCCTCGACGTGCGACCGTCGGCGATCGCCCGGGATCTGAGCGATCGCCGAACTCGCCCATCGAGGTCCGTAGACCACGAGGAAGAGCATCAGGATCCCGGTGACGATGTAGGTCGACGCGGTCGACGGTGAACGCTCGAGCTGGGCGCCGAGCCCGAAGCGTTCTTCGATGCCTTCGGCGAAGTTCGTGACCCGCTCGGTCAGTCCGAAGTCCTGGGCGATCGTGTGCCGCTCTTCGATCTCGGCCGCCGCGGCGGGAGCCTCGTCGACGATGCGGTCGACGCTGTCGACGATGGTCGACGCGATACCCACCCACGCCGCGACGAGCGTGATGGCGAGTCCGGCGATGACGACGATCACCGCCAGCGCGTGCGGAACGTGGCGGTCGAGTCGGGTGATCAACGGCGCGAGGAGTGCCGCGACCAACGCGCAGGCCAACCCCCAGCCGAGCGGACGGCTGGCGGCGCTGAGCAGTGATGCCAGCAGGAGCGCGGCGAGCACGACACCCAGCAACAGGAGCAGTGTGCGGACCTCGATCTCGAGGCGCAACGTCGACCGCTGGCCATCGACGGCAGGTTCCATGGCGCCCTACGATACGTCGCCATGACCGGCGCTGATGCTGCTGCAGAGTCTGATGCGGCCGGCCGTCCGGTCACCGTCGACTTCAGCACCCGAACGTTGCTGAGCGCGGTCGTCGTGATCGTGCTCGCGCTGGGCGTCTTCGCGGCGTTCAGGACGGGTGTCGACGCACTCACGAAGATCGGGATCGGCCTGGTGTTGGCCGTCGCGCTCAACCCGCTCGTCGCTGCGGTCGAGCGGCGAGGGCCATCACGTCGCTCGGCGGCGGCGATCGTCGGCGCGATCTTCGCACTGGGCGCGGTCGTGTTGGTCTTCTTGATCGGCCCGGCGACGATCGAGCAGGCGCAGAACTTCGAGGAAGAGCTCCCCGAGACGATCGAGGGCTTCTACGAGCTCCCGCTCGTCGGTTCGTGGCTGTCGGAGAACGACGCGCGTGACAAGGTCGACGAGTTCATCGCCGACCTGCCGACCAAGATCGACAACGACAGCATCGCCGACCTCGCGAACTCGCTGGTGGGTGGGGCGGTGTCGACGGCGATCGTGCTCGTCGTCGCGTTCGCCGTGATGATCGATGGCGTTCGACTCGTCAACCTGGTCAGGTCGCTGATCCCCGAACGGCATCGTCCGGCTGCCGACCACTACGCACGCGTCCTGTACGACACGTTCGGCAACTACTTCGGTGGCTCGCTCACGGTCGCCGCGATGATGGGTCTGTACGTGCTGGTGATCGGGCTCGTCTTCGGGGTACCGCTGGCGCCGATTGCCGCGGTGTGGGCGATGTTCACCGACCTGGTCCCGCAGATCGGTGGCTTCCTCGGCGGAGCGTTCCTCACGCTGCTCGCGCTCTCCGAGAGTGTGCCCACCGCGTTGATCGTCGGTGCGCTCTTCGTGATCTACATGAACTTCGAGAACCACGTGATCCAGCCGGCGATCATCGGAGAGGCCGTCGACCTCACACCACCGGCGACGATGATGGCGGCGCTCGTCGGTGGAGCCGCCGGGGGAGTGCCGGGTGCACTGGTCGCCACGCCGCTGGTCGGTGCCGGCAAGCGGTTGTACCTCGAGCTGCGGTATCCCGGCGAGCATCGTGGTGCCAGCGAACGTGAGGGCTTCGTGCAACGCCTCCGGTCGCTGTTCGGCCGGGGCGACTCGAACGACGACTGACGGTCTCACTGCCACAGCCACGTCATCGGGTACTCGCGGCGGGCGGAGTCGGCCTGCGAACTTTCTCGCTCCGACTCGCCCGATGAATTGACCGATGGGTTAATTTGCGAGTGGGGAAAGTTCAGTCGCAGTCTGCGACCGGACTTTGCTGTATGCGAATACACATTCATCCAACACAGGGGGAACCGATTCCGATGACCAGACGATCGAAGAAGGTGCTGGGGCTCGCGTTGAGCTTCGGGCTCCTCGCAGCAGCCTGCGGGAGCGATGACGACGGCGCCGAGGCGCCCGACGACGCGCCAGCCGAGACCACCGCGGAGGAGCCGGCCGACGCCGACGAACCCGCCGACGCCGACGAGCCTGCCGACGCCGATGAGCCTGCCGACGCCGATGAACCGGCAGACGCAGGCGAACCGATGGAGGAGCCGACTGGCGAACCGTTCAAGATCGGTGTGCAGAACGCGGAGGGCGACCCCAACGGTTCGTTCCCCGAGTACAGCATCGCCATCGAAGCTGCGGCCGAGTACATCAACACCGAACTCGGTGGCCTGGGCGGACGCCCGATCGAACTCGAGCTCTGCTCGATGGTGATCTCGCCCGACGATTCGCAGCGGTGTGCCAACGAGCTCAGCGCGGCGGGTGTCGACATGGCACTCTCGACGCTGAACTTCTTCGGCAACCACTTCAGCATCTACGCCGGTTCGAACATTCCGGTCATCGTCGGCACGCCGCTGACGATCGCTGACTTCACCTCGCCGGGCGTGTTCTCGGTCGGTGCTGGCGGCGGTTGCCTCGGTGTGCACACCGGACTCATCGAGTTCGCCACGAACCAGCTGGAGGAGCTCGAAGGCATCGACGTCCAGCGCGTCGCCGTGCCGTGGGCCGACACGCCTCCCGGCGTGGTCTGCTACAACGACCTCGAAGCCAAGCCGCTCGACGTGCTCAACGGCTCCGAGCCCGGCGATTCCGCCCGAGCCGGTGAGAAGCCCGACCTGGAGCACATCGGTGTGCCGGTCGCTCCGGCATCGCCCGACGTGACGCCGCAGGCGACCGAGGTGCTCTCGTTCGATCCTGACGTGATCATCTTCTCGGCGCAGGGCGCTGACTGCTGGAACTTCCTCGATGCACTCGGCCGCCTCGGCTGGACGCCTGATGAGATCCCGTTGGTCTTCTCGAGCTCGTGCACCGACTTCGACGCGATGCGTGCCGCCGGTGATCTGGCCAAGGGCATCTACCTCGTCGGCAGCTCCAGCGGCCTGCTCTCGCCGCTCGACAGCCTCGAAGGTGACCGCCTCGACGACGCGACGATCTACCAGACCAAGGGCATCGAGTACGGCATGACCGAGGACGACGTCTTCAAGACGTTCGCCAGCGCAGGCTTCGCCGCCATGATGAACATCTGGGAGATCGCCGACGGGCTCGATGGTGAGGTCACGGCCGAGTCGCTCGCCGCGGGACTCGCAGCCACCGACGGAACGAAGTCGGCATACGGCAGCACCCCGCTCGACTGCGCCAACGCTCCGGCCCCGTACGTCGCCGTGTGCAACTCGTCGGTCGGCGCCAACATCTGGGACGGCGACAAGCTCGTGCTCGTCGATCCTGAGTTCTCCGGCCTCGACCTCGTCGCCGGCACCGAACTCCGCCCCGGCGGCTGATCAACCCGTTCCTCGGCAGCACCGCAGGTGCGCCGCTGGCGAGCAACGTCGAATCGGGGGCGCTCCAGCTACGGCTGGGGCGCCCCTTGCGCGTTCCGTCTGCGCTGCGGCCACACTGTCGGCAAGGAGCAACAGATGAGCGACACACACCTCGACACCGAACGGCACCCCATCTCCGACGCCGATTTCATCTTCCGGTGCAAGGACCGGCTCGATCGCGACGGCGCGCTCGTCCTCGCCGGGTTCGCTCGGCGCGAAACGATCGACATGGTCGTCGAGCAGTCGGCGGGACGCGCCGCCGACGCCTTCTATGCGAACACCACGCACAACGTGTACCTCTCGGCGTCGGACCCGGCGCTCGGTGACGATCATCCGTTCAACCGCCAAGTGGTGAGCAGCAAGGGACTCATCGCCGACGACGAGATTCCCGCGGACTCACCGTTGCGTGCCATCTACGGCGACGGCTCGTTCCGGGCGTTTCTGTGTGGGGTGCTCGGCATCGACGAGATCCATCCGTACGCCGACGATCTCTCGTCGATCAACATCCACTTCGCCGCGGCCGGAATGGAACTCGGGTGGCACTTCGACAACTCGTCGTTCGCCGTCACGATGCTGCTCCAGGCTGCGGAGGGCGGCGCCCGCTTCGAGCATGTTCCAGAAGTGCGCCATGCCGACTCCGGCGACATGGCGTTCGAACGTGTCGGCAAGATTCTCGACGGTGAGGAAGCGGTGCAGACGCTCGACTTCGAACCGGGCGACCTCGTGATGTTCCGCGGGAGAGATGCGCTTCACCGGGTGACGCCCACCGAGGGTGGCACCACGCGGCTGCTCGTCGTCTTCGCGTTCAACGACCGGCCTGGAGTCGCGCTGTCGGAGTCGGCGATGACCACCTTCTACGGACGCACCGCCTGAGTCGAAGTCGAACGCTGCGACCACGTCGACGACTCATTGAGTCGGGCGTGCGGCGGCATCACCTCGCACCGAACCTGCGGGAGTGACGATCGGACGCAGCGGCCGTGGCAACCTGTGCCCATGACGAAGTTCGGATGGTTGTCGCCGGTCGCTGGGCACGCAGGGAGCGGGTTTCAGCCGATCGTGATGTATCAGGAGGAGCACATCCTCCCGCAGGCGCTTCCGCACTTCGACTCGCTGTGGATCGCCGATCACTTCTACGGCTTCGACGCCGACAAGAAAGAGGGCTTCCTCGAAGCATGGGTGACGCTCACCTGGCTCGCCGCCCGCTTTCCCGACGTGATGCTGTGTCACCACGTGCTCGGTCACGGCTACCGGAACCCGGCGCTCACCGCCAAGATGGCCTCGACGCTCCAGGTGCTGTCGGGCAACCGGTTCATCCTCGGCATCGGCGCCGGGTGGCGTGAAGACGAGTACGAGTCGTACGGCTACGAGTTCCCGTCCAACGCCACGCGTCTGCGCCAACTCGAAGAGGTCGTGCAGATCTGCAAGCTGATGTGGACCGACGAACACCCGACCTTCGACGGGCAGTACTTCCGCATCGACGACGCCGCGGCCACGCCACGCCCCGACGTCGTGCCGCCGATCTGTATCGGCAGTTCCGGTGAGCAGATCGGGCTCCCGATCGTCGGCCGTCACGCCGACATCTGGAACGGCTCGCATCGTGGCGGTGACGAGGCCTGGACGCGCATGCGTGACATCGTCCGATCGTCGGCGGCCGACGCCGGGCGCGATCCCGACAGCATCGAATGCAGCATCACCGTGGGCGGCGACCTCCCCGAGTCCGATGCCGAGTCTGCGGCCTGGGTCGAACGTCTCGGCCATCTCCGGAGCCTCGGTGCCGATTACTTCATCATGGACTTCGGTCACCCGCTCGATGTCGAGCCGGCGCTCCGCTTCGCCGAGCAGGTCATCGCTCCCATGAAGGCGGGCTGACGCCGAATATTCAGCCGAGCGCAGTGGTTGCACCCCACATGAACCGTTCCGCCATCGAGCTTCGCATCGACCCCCGTGAGCGCTCCGTCGGGTCGTCGACGGTGCGGCGTCTCCTGCCGTTTCGGGAACGACGAATGGTCGGCCCGTTCACGTTCGCCGATCTGATCGGGCCGGAAGAACTCTCCGACGCCACGTCTCCGGCGATCGACGCCCACCCGCACATCGGGCTCGCGACGGTCACCTATCTCCTCGACGGGCGCATGGTGCATCGCGACTCGACCGGCGCGGTCGCCACGATCGAGCCGGGCGCCGTGAACTGGATGACGGCGGGTGCGGGCGTGACGCACACCGAGCGCGCTCATCCCGACGACGCCGACGTCCAGCGATCGCTGCACGGATTGCAGACCTGGGTGGCGCTGCCCACCGAGTCGGAAGAGACCGACGCCGCCTTCGAGCACGCCGACGCGTCGGCCCTCCCCGTCGAATCGGTCGGCGGCTCGGGCATCCGCCTTGCGGTGGGGACCGGTTGGGGGATGGAGTCGCCGATCGTCGGCTCGTCGCCGCTGGCGCTTGCCGAAGTGGCGCTCGCGGCGGGGGCCCCGGTGCCGATCTCGACGCCCCACCCCGAGATCGCGGTGCTGTCGATCGACGGCACCGTGGAGGTCAACGGCGAACGCGTCGATCCCGGACGGCTCGCCGTGCTCGACACGTCACAGAAGCTGCTGCTCAGGGGATCGGGGACGGCGATGGTGCTCGGCGGGGAACCGCTCGGCAAGCGCCACATGTTCTGGAACTTCGTGCACAGCGACCCCGACCGCATCGAGCAGGCGAAGGACGACTGGCTGCAACAGCGCTTCCCGCTCGTGCCCGGCGACCACGAGCCGTATGTTCCGTTGCCGGGTTAGACGAGCGACCGCCGTCGAGGTCTCGGCTCCCCGACCGCCATCATCGGGTTGGTAATCGCCAGCCGGACGCACTCGACCTCGTACCCAATCGCGCCGTGTGTGGATCGAAGCTTCAAAGCTGTTCGGAACGGTCCTTATTCAGTGTTTCGACGAAACTAAGAATAAGGGTGATTAGTGTTCACACATGGAGCAAGCGGATCACAAGCCGATCGGACCGAGTTCTGATGCTTCCTCGCGGACAGGCTGGCCGCCGATCGAGTTCGAGGACTGCGGCTGGGAGAGTGCAATCGACATACCGCGCCGCTGGCAGTCGACCTTTTCGGGCCCCTACCGTGCAGCGGTCGTGTCAGAGATCGGTCAGCTCGAGCCGGTCTTGCCGGCTGCGACGTCGGCACTTGCCGACGAAGCCACAGCCGAGTTGGTTCGCTTCGACGCCGAGATGGGATCGGAGATCGCTCCGTTCGCCGCAATCCTGCTGCGCGCAGAATCGGCTGCGTCGTCACGCATCGAGAACCTGACCGCCTCGGCACAGGCGGTGGCCCTCGCCGAACTCGGAGACACATCGAGACGCAACGCAACAGAGATCGTCGCCAATACAACCGCCATGACGGCGGCGATCGCCCTCGCCGACCGGCTCGATGCTGCAGCCATCCTCGCCATGCATTCAGCACTGATGGAGGAGCACGATCCGGAGATCGCCGGAAGATGGCGCTCCGCCCAGGTGTGGATCGGATCGAGCAACTACGGACCGCACACAGCCGCGTTCGTCCCGCCGCATCACGAACGGGTCGTCGCTGCGATCGACGATCTCGTTCAGTTCATGCAGCGCGACGACCTGCCGGTCCTGGCGCAGGCCGCGATAGCCCACGCTCAGTTCGAAACGATCCACCCGTTTCCCGACGGCAACGGGAGAACCGGTCGGGCGATCGTGCACTGCTTGCTTCGAGGCAAGCGATTGACGCACCAAGTGACGATCCCGATCTCGGCTGGACTACTCACCGATACCGACAGCTACTTCGACGCGCTCAACGCCTACCGGGACGGTGACCCTCAGCCGATCGTCGAACGATTCGCCGAGGCCAGTTTCGACAGCATCGTCAATGGGCGCGAACTCGGTGCCGAACTCAGCGCGATTCGTGCAGCGTGGAGTGAGGCGGTCGGTAGCCGGCGTCAGGCGATCGTCTGGAGGGCGCTCGATGTCGTCTTTCGTCATCCCGTTCTCAACAATGCGCTCGTCATGAGCGTGCTCGGTGTCTCAGCAATGGGGGCAGAAGCTGCGATCTCCGAGCTCGTGGAGATCGGAGCGTTGAAGGAGATCACTGGCGGGCGACGCAATCGCAAGTATGCATCGCTCCCGGTCCTGGCAGCGCTCGATGCCTTCGCCGAACGCGCTGGACGCCGATCCCACTGAACGTCCTGATCGTCGCCACGTCCTGCTGGCACCCTCACCCTGGACACCACCCGCACCTACCAACCCACCGGCAAACCACAAGGCGGCCCCACAGGACCCCGAAAACGAACAAACCCGAACCCCTGACGGGGGTTCGGGTGTCCGGGATGTCTCGCGACATCACATTGGTGGAGCTGGGGGGAATCGAACCCCCGTCCATCAGCCGGTGTACGTGCTTGCTACGACCATTCCCGGCATTGTCTCTGACGCTGAGACACCGACGGGTCGGCTGCAGGCTCGAGGCCTGCCACGCTCAGTCTTTCCTGAAAGTCAGCAGTCTTTCCCGCTGGCAGTGGTCTTTCCCACCGTCATCCCTCACTTCTGTTGCCGGGCTGTGATGGAGTGGCCCCGTGCGACATTTCTGCTCACGATGACTCTTCACTACCTGATCAGATCAGGCGGCGAGAGCGAACTGCTCATCGGCAATTCTGTTGGTTTCCCCGTTTTACGAGTCTGAGAAACTCGGGTCGCAAACTCGAACAGCGTTACTGACGTCGAAACCAGTCAGCCCCGTGGTCGAACATGCATGTTCTATGTGCAGACCAGTGTACCGGGAGGGGTCAGTTCACCACGACGGTGGCTCGCATCGTCGGATGGATCTCGCAGAAGTACGCGAACGAGCCCGCCTCGTCGAACGTGACCTCGAAGGTCTCGTCTTGACCGAACTCGCCTGAGTCGAACGAGACTGCTTGGCCGTCGTTGGCGGTCACGGTGTGGGCGAACGGGTCGGTGTTGGTGAAGCTGACCGTGTCGCCGACAGCGACCGTTGTTTCGAGTGGGTCGAATCGCGAACCGGCGATCCCGACCGACGTGGACGAACCCTCGGAACCAGCATCTGCTGCGTCGTCGGTGTCCGGTTCGGCCCGGGGGGATTCTGCCGACGCCGGAGCGTCTGCTGTGGAATCGTCGTCGGAGTCGGAGTCGCCGCTGCACGCAGCCATGGTGAGGGCGAGCACGGCGGTGGCGGCTGCGATTTTCTTGGGGGTGGGGGTTGAACGCATGGTGCAGGTTCGCATCTCGGCAACGTTCAGATCACGATGGTGCGCGATTTAGTAGATAATTGGTTGGTTCGGCGAGGAATGGGAACCCCTCCTCATGTGGCCGTTCGAGTCGCTCACCCCGCCGGTGAAGAAAATCTTCAACGGCAGTGATCCAGATGGATCCCACGAGCGAACCATCCACACGAGTTCGCCAGACGAACTCACGATCCGGTCAGAACGGATCACATCGTGAACACCCCACAAGGAGAACCCCCAACAATGCGCTATTCAGCTCGCAAGATGCTCGCCCTCACCGCCGTGGTCTCGATGACCGCCGCCGCCTGTGGCAGCGACAGCAACGACGCCGATCCGGTCACGACCGACGCCGTCGCCGAGGCTCCGGTCACCGAGGCCCCCGCCGACGAGGCGATGGAAGAGGAAGCCGAAGCCCCCGCCGAAGAAGAAGCCATGGAAGAGGAAGCCATGGAAGAAGGAATGGAAGAAGAAGGCATGGAAGAGGAGGGCACCGAAGAAGAGGCGCCTGCTGAAGCCGCCGCCTTCGCCGTCGACGACGGCGCATCCTCGCTCCGTGCGACGCTCACCAGCCTGCTCCAGGAGCACGTCTACCTCGCCGGCGTCGCATTCGAGACAGCGCTCGACGCTGGCGGCGACCTCGAGGAGCCGGCGACCGCCGCAGCGGTCGCAGCACTCGACGAGAACACCGTCGCCCTCGCCGACGCGGTCGGCTCGATCGCAGGAGAAGAGAACGGTGAAGCGTTCCTCGGTCTCTGGCGTGAGCACATCGGCTTCTTCGTCGACTACACGCTCGGCGAAGCAACCGGCAACGCAGACATGAAGGCCCAGGCCCTCACCGATCTCGAGGGCTACCAGCAAGCTGCTGGCGCCTTCTTCGAAGAGATCACCGGCGGAGCCATTCAGGCCGACGTTCTCGTCGGCGGCCTCGAGGAGCACGTTGCGACCCTCACGACCGCCATCGACGCTCTCGTCGCTGGCGAGACGGATGCCTTCGACAAGCTGCAGGCCGCAGCGCAGCACATGAGCGGCGCCGCCAACCTGCTGGCGACCGGCATCGTCGAGGCCCTGCCCGACACCTTCCCTGGTGCGACCGACAGCCAGCCGGCCGAAGTTCGCTCGACCCTCACCTTCCAACTGCAAGAGCACGTCTACCTCGCTGGCATCGCCATCGAGCAGGCGCTCGAAGCCGGCGGCGACCTCGAGGCTCCGGCCGTGCAGGCCGCAGTCGCAACGCTCGACGGCAACACCGTCCGGTTGTCGGAGACCGTTGCGTCGGTTGCAGGTGAAGAGAACGGTGAGGCCTTCAAGGGTCTCTGGCGTGAGCACATCGGCTTCTTCGTCGACTACACGCTCGGCGTGGCCACCGGCGACGACGAGATGGTCGCCCAGGCGCTGACCGATCTCGAGGGCTACCAGCAGGCAGCCGGCGCCTTCTTCGAGGAGATCACCGGCGGCGAGATCACTCCCGACGCCCTGATCCCGGGTCTCGAGGAGCACGTCGCAACCCTGACCGCGGCCATCGATTCGCTGGCCGCAGGCGACACGGCTGCGTTCACGCAGCTCCGTGCGGCCGGTCAGCACATGCCGATGGCGGCGCTGCTGCTGTCGACCGGCATCGTGGCAGCCATCAGCTGACGACCCTGGCCGATTCTCGCTGAATCGGCTGGACAATCTCCCCCAATCGAATGGGCCCCGCTTCACCGAAGCGGGGCCCATTCGCGCCCGGGATTCGCTCGCTGCGGGGTGATCGAGTGTGCGGGCAGCGACTCGTTCACGACGGGTTCACGAGCGAGGGTCACGATGGTTACATGAGCGCACCACGTCGACCTTCGTCCGTTCTCGCCACGCTGCTCGTGGCGGCGATCGGTATCGCCGCCTGTGGGGGAGGGTCCGACGACGACGCCTCCGTGACCGCAGTGCCCGACACGGCGACCTCGGAGACGGCCCCACCGCCGACCGATCCGCCCGTCACCGATCCGCCGGCAACCGATCCACCCGCCACCGACCCACCGACCTCCGACGAACCGGTCGGCACCGAGCCGCCGGCAACGATGCCCACCCCTCCGGTCACGTGTGGCGAAAAAGTCGAGCTGGGCGAGTACGCGGTGGTCGACTGCGATGAGCCGCATGATTCCGAACTCGTCTCGCTGCTGCCGCCGCCGCAGCAGAACGCGCCCCGTGACGAAGCCGACTTCGAGGCGACGCTGGCAAGGTTCTGTCTGCCCGACGTGGCGTCGTACACCGGCAAGGATCTGTCGGTCGTGACGGTCGAGATCGGCTTCGTCTCGCCCACACCGCTCGGCGAGTCGTTCGAGGACCCCGTCGAGTGCTGGGTGACGATGACCGCCGAACGGAGCCTGGTCGGCTCGATCGCCGAGGTCGGGCTCGACGCAGCCCTCGGCGACGCCACGTTCCTGAGCTCGCTCGAACCCGGCGACTGCTACTCGATGGTCGACGAACAGCTCGACTCCTTCGACATCGTCCGACTCGACCCCTGCGACGCCGAAGGGGTCGAACAGGTCGTGGCGTTCGTGCCCCTCGAGTCACGTGCCTACCCGGGCCAGGACGAGCTGGTCGACGAAGCCTTCGCGCTGTGCGACGCCGCCGTCGCCGACACCACGGTCGACATGATCTCGTCCACCGTCGCAGTCGTGTACCCCGACGAGATCGGATGGACCGTGGCAGAGCAGCGTGGCGCAGCGTGCGTCGCGTACATCGACACCGGTGACGCCGAGCCCGTCTGCGCCATCCAGATCCCCAGCGAAGGGCACGACCCCGTCGACTGCGCCGAGCCGCACGACTCCGAGTTCGCCGGCTTCGTCACGCCGCCCGACAGCGACCTTCCGACCGACCCGATCGAGGCCGAGATCCTCGTGACCGAGCTCTGTGCACCGACGGTGTCGGAGTACCTGGGCGGGCGCGATCTCTCGACGTCGGGAGTGGGCGTCGGGTTCGACGCGAACACCGGCCTCGGCGAACCGTTCGGCGACGACATCAACTGCTGGGTCGTCGTCGGGTCACCAGGCGCACTCGACGCCGCGATCGCCGAGGTCGGCCTCGAGGCCGCCATGGGCGAACACCGGATCATCGCCGAACTCGACCCGGGCACCTGCTTCACGTTCGCCCCCGACACCTACGACCTCGGGTTCGTCGTCGATTGCACGACGCCCGATGCGCTGATGGCCGTCGGGCTCGTCAGCGTCGACGACGACGGACCGTGGCCCGGTGACGATCCGCTCCGAGCGATCCGGTTCGACCTCTGCAGCGCCGTGCTCGCCGAGACATCACTCTCCGTCGACCCGACCAGCGTGTCGGGCACCTTCCCGAACGAGATCGGGTGGGAAGCGCTCGGCCGTCGCTACATCTCGTGCGACGCCGTGCCCGCCTGATCGAGCTACGACGTGCGGTCGCCTCGACGATCAGTCGTCGAGGTGGCCGTACTTGTTGCGCAGGTTGAGCGCCGTGGTCATCTCTCGATCGGCGTCTCGCTCGGCGAGGTTGTGGCGCTTGTCGCTCTTGCTGCGACCCTTCGCCAACCCGAGCTCCATTTTCGCCCGGCCGCCCTTCCAGTACAGCCGCAGCGGCACGATCGTGAGACCGCCCTGGGCGGTGCGCATGTCGAGCTTGTCGATCTCGGCACGGTTGAGCAGGAGCTTGCGCTCGCGGTCTGGGTCGTGGGCACCGAACCCGATCGCGTTGGTGTACGGCGGGATGTGGATGCCGTCGATCCACATCTCACCGCGACGCACACGGGCGTAGCCCTCGGCGATCTGCGCGTTGCCTTCGCGGAGGCTCTTGACCTCGCTGCCGGTGAGGACCATGCCGGCTTCGTACGTGTCGAGGATCTCGTAGTCACGGTAGGCGCGCTTGTAGCTGGCGATCAGCTTGGTGCCGTCGTCGGTGCCCTTGCTCTTCTTGGTCTTCTTGCCCTTCTTCGCCATGACCACGCCGAGGGTATCTGGACGGGTGGGTAGCCTCGCTGCTGTGTTTCAGCTCACTCGTGACGTGTACGCGCAGATGGTCGGTGCAGCGCTCGACGCCTACCCGCTCGAGTTCTGCGGGCTGGCCGCAGGTCCGACCGCCGTCGGTGGGGGACCGGGCAGCGTCGGACGGGTGTTCTACCCCTGTCGAAACGACGCCGAATCGGCGCGGGTGTACACGATCAACGCACACGACTACATGCGCGCCGAGGCCGATGCCGACGACCACGACTGGGAGATCAACTGTGTCGTGCACTCGCACACGCACTCCGAGCCCTACCCGAGCCCGACCGACGTGTCGGCAGCCATTTCGCCCGACTGGCACTACGTGATCGTCAGCCTGAAGCGCGAGGCGCCCGAAGTGCGGAGCTACCGCATCGTCGACGGTGAGATCGTCGCCGAGCCGCTGGCGATCGTCTGAGTCAGGCGATCGGTCCGATCCGCCGACCGGGTCGAGTCCGGTCAGCGATGCCGTGCGAGCACTCGCGGACTCGCGTCCGACGCCGGACACTTCGGCGCGTCGGCCTCTACGCTCGAACCTGTGACTGACCCAGGATGGTTTCCCGACGAGCGTGATCCGTCGCAACTGCGCTGGTGGGACGGCACGGCGTGGACCGAGCATCGTGCTCCCGCCGTACCGCCTGAGCGCGTGGTGACCGGGTTCGACCAGCAGCCGGTCGGACCTCCACAGACGCCCCCGAGGGCCATGACGACGCCCGGCGACTTCGGCGTGGTCGGCGGCGGCTCGACGGTGACGGCACCGGCGTCGGGGACGCCGTTCTGGAAACGCAGCGGCGTCATCGTCGTGGCGGCGTTGGTGGCCATCGTCGCAGTCGGTGGCGTGATCGCCGCCGTGGTGTCGAGCGGAAGCGACGACGACGCCGCACCGACCACCGACCCCGCCATCACGGAGCCGATCGACACCAGGCCCGAGGCAGAACCCGAACCCGAACCCGAGCCCGAGCCGGAATCCGAGCCCGAGCCCGAGCCAGAGCCCGAACCCGAACCCGAGCCGGAACCCGAACCGGAGGTCGTCGACGTCGCGATCGCCAACGGATCGCGCGAGCGCCCCTACCGTTTCGGCGAGCTGGTACCCGTCACGTGGTCGTCGTTCGGTGACGCCGACGGCTCGGTCTGGAACACGGTGATCGGGGCACCGCGTGACGTCACGGCCGACGTGCTCGCCGAGAACCAGTTCAACGATCCACCGCCCGACGGCGTGACCTTCCTCGGCTTCGACGTCGAGATGACGCTCGTCGACGCCGCGGTCGAACCGATCGCCCCCGGCTTCAACCTCGGATGGGAGGTGCTCGGCGGCGTGACCGCGACGGTGTACGACTCCACCACGATCGAGACCGACAGCTTCGGCTGTGGGGTCACCCCGACGCCGTTCGGAGACTTCACCGAGGCCTTCGCCGGCGGCACGCTCTCCGGGCTCGTGTGCATCCCGGTGCCGACCGTCGACGTCGGCGATCCCAGCACTCAGGTCGCGCTCTCCTTCTCCGACCGTCGCGTCGTGTTCGCCGCCGACGGTCTCGACGGACCCGACCCGCTTCCCGTTCCGACGCCCTCGGTCACGCAGGTCGGAGCGGAGCCCACCGACGGGTCACGCACCGCGCCGCACCCGTACGACACGCCGGTCGAGGTCGTGTTCGACGCGGTCGGTGACGCCGACGGCTCGGTGTGGACCACCGCCATCTCGGCACCGCGTGACATCACCGATGCCGTCGCCGCCGAGAACCAGTTCAACGATCCTCCCGCCGACGGCCTGCTGTTCGTCGGCTTCGACGTGTCGATGCAGTTGGTGAGCGCCGACGTCGAACCGCTGGCACCCGGATTCGGTGTCAACTGGGAGCTCCTGGGCGGAGCGACGGCCCTGGCTCACGATCAGTTCGGAACCGGCCTCGGTTGCGGCGTGGTGCCCTCGGCCTTCGACGATTTCGGCGAAGTGCTGGTCGGCGGCACGCTCAGCGGCACGATCTGCATCCCCGTTCCGGCCGCCGACCTCGACGACCCCGGAACCGCTGTGTCGATGAACTTCGGCCCGGGCGTACGCGTCATCTTCAACTCCTGACCTGCCGCAGACGCATTCCCGACTATTAGGATCGGGATTGTCGGAATACCTGCCGTTTCGCACGGTTGGAGAAGGAGCAGCATGAGTACCACCACCCCCACCCTCGCTCCCATGCCCATCACCCGCCACGCCGACGTGCTCGGGATGATCGGCAACACCCCGATGGTCGACGTCTCGAACCTGTCGCCGAACCCGAACGTGCGCATCCTCGCCAAGATGGAGATGCAGAACCCCTTCGGTTCGGTGAAGGATCGCATCGCCAAGCGGATGATCGAATCGGCCGAAGCCGACGGCCGCCTGCAGCCGGGTCAGACGATCCTCGAACCTTCGTCGGGCAACACCGGCATCGCCCTCGCCGCGATCGCCCAGCTCAAGGGGTATCCGATCAAGATCCTGATGCCGACGTCGGTCTCGGTCGAGCGGCGTCAGATGCTCGAGATCTTCGGTGCGGAGATCATCTTGACCCCTGGCGAAGAGGGCTCGAACGGCGCCGTCGCCCGAGCGACGCAGATGGCCGCGGAGCACCCCGACTGGTTCTTCCCGTACCAGTACGCCAACGACTCCAACCCCCGGGCGCACTACGAGGGCACGGGTCCCGAGATCATCCGTGACGTCCCCGAGATCACGCACTTCGTCGCCGGCCTCGGCACGAGCGGCACGCTGATGGGGACCGGCACCTACCTCAAAGAGCACGATCCGACCATCCAGATCGTCGCCGTCGAACCACCGCTCGGCGAACGCGTCGAAGGACTCCGCAACATCGGCGAGGGCTACATCCCGCCCGTGTTCGAGAACTGGAACGGTTACGACCTCCTCGACCGCAAGCGCGTCGTTCGGCCGCGAGAGTCGATCGAATGGACGCGCCGTCTCGTGCACGAATGCGGCATCTTCGCGGGCATCTCTGCCGGTGCCGCGATGGCGGGCGCCGCGAAGGTGGCCGGGCAGATCGAGTCGGGCACCATCGTGTTCATCGTGTGCGACGGTGGCTGGAAGTACCTGTCGACGGGCGCGTACACCGACGACCTCGACGTGGCCGAGGCCAACGCCGAGAAGATCATCTACTTCTGAGCAACGTCTGAAGCGAGGCGCGAGCGCCGCGTGGAGTGGTGTCGGATTCAAGGTCGTGTGAATCGGCGCCGAAGTCAGAGGTGTGTCGCAACCTCCACCGCCGCCGCCGACCAGTTCGGACGGCGTGACCGCTCCGCCCGCACTTCCATCGTTGCCGGGCTGGGAACCTGCGGTGTCACCAACGCCGTCGCCCGCTGCTCCAGCGACGCCTGAGCCGACTCTCTCGGCGTTCGCGCCGATCGACGTACCCGAAGCACCCGTCACGCCTGCCCCGACGTCGTCTCCTGTGGGCGGGACCATCACCCTCGGTGGTTCATCGCTTCCGAAGCTCGCCCTCGTCGACGGCGCGGCTGCGACGATCCCGACCGAGGCGGCAGCACCGCTCGACGCCGATGCCCACGCCGGTGCCGTCCCGCCGTCCGTGCCTCTCGTCGCTGCGACGATGCCCGCCGACGCGGTCGACTCCGCTGCCGACCCGGTCACTCCGACGGCGACCGGGCCACTCCCGACACTTGCTCCCGTCGGCGATGCGCCGATCGCTGCGTCGCCCCCGGCGTCGCCCGTCGACGCCCTCACGCCCACAGCCGATCCGATTGCTCCGTCGCCGGCCCCGGTCGCTTCGATGGCCGCTTCGACGGCTCCGGCGATCGATCCCGCCGCGCCCGCGACCGATCCGATGGCGCCGGCGATCGATCCGATGGCGCCTGCTGTGGATCCGATGGCGCCCGCTGGTGCGGCACTGCCGACCGCCGTCGCTCCGCAGCTCCCGACCATCGCCCCGCCGCAGCCGGCAGCAGCTGCGCCGGCGGCGGCAACGAGTGCGATCCCCGGGACCGAAGGTCTCACGATCGAGCAGATCCAAGCGATCCAGAGCGCCCAGTCCGGTGCCCGGCCGACCGCGGCCCGTCGCGTCGGTAAGCGGTCGACCGGTCAGCAGATCCGACGCGTCGTCCTCGCAGCCATTCTCGTCGGCGGCCTCGGCGCGGGAGCCCGCTTCGGGTTCGACGAGTACGAGCGACGCCAGGCGGAGTCGGACACCGCAGCGGCACAGGAAGCGTCCACGTTCCTGCCGGCGATCGGAAGTGGCCTGCCCACCGCGGCCGCCGAGCGACCCAGCGGTCGCTACATGCACGTCGTCGTCGACGTCGAGAACGCCACCGACTCCATCACCACCACGATCCGCCACGATCTCTCGTCCGGTGCGATCACCATCGACGAGACCGGCACCGACGACGGCGAGCCCTTCGCGTACATGATCGACGTTCGCGGCGACACGATCGCCGCTCGGCCGGATTCGTCGAGCCCCTGGGTCGCCGTGACCGACGATCCGTTGTTCGCCGAGAGCGTCGCCGAGTCGCGACAGATCGCGGCAGGAGCGATCGTCTTCGGCGACATCGTGCCGCCCGAGATGGTGCCCTACGTACGCGTGCTCTCGGAGACCGACGAGGTGCTTCCTGTCGTTCCGCTCGACGTGGTCGTCGACACCGCCCTGGAGAACGACGACGATGCCGACGACGGCGGTCGGATCTCGACGTCGGGCAACTCCGACGGCATGCTCGACGACGTGATCGACAACGTGGTGCCCGACGAACCTGCGTCGACGTCGACGCGACCGGGCGTCGTTCGGCCGGCCGGTCCGACCACGGTGCGCCACTACGAGATCCAACTCGACACCGACGGATTCTCCGAACAGTTCCCGTTCATGTACGCCGACGCATTCTTCGGCGTGCGTTTCGAGGAGACGATCGGCCTGTGGGTCGACGACCTCGGCATCGTGCGACAGATCGAACTCGGTGGCGACTCCGATGCCTCGATCGTGTTCACGTACCACGACATCGCGCCGGCGCTGCCCGGCTTCCAGGACGTCGGCATCGTCCCCGTGCCGATGGCCGAGCAGGAGAGCTGAGATGCACCCCATGAACACAGACCCGGCACAGTCATCGGCCCCCGCTCGTTCGAGCAACATCGGCCGTCGGGTCGGCGGCATCGTCGGACGAGTCGTTTCGCTCGCCGTGATCGGCGGCGCCGCAGTCGGCGGCTGGATCGCCGTCGAGACGTTCGCACTCCCGCAACTCGACGCCAGCGCAGCCCCAGCGGTGCGCGCCACCAACCCGTGGCCGGTCGAGTATCCCGAGCCCGACGCCGCCGCATTCGCGTCGTTCACGATGACATACGAGCTCGACGGTCAGGTCACGCACACGATGACCCACGACGCGGCGACCCTGCGGACTCGGATGACGTTCTACGACGACGCCGGGGCGCTCGACCACCTCACCGAAGCAGCGGGCAACGAGTTCTGGCGGTCGAGTCCGAGCGAGCCCGAGTGGCGGCTCGCCGACGTGGCCGAGACGAACCGCGATCGCGTGCTCGGCTTGCGGCGCGTTCGCCCGATGAACGTCAACGAGATCATTCCGCCGCTGGCCTACCCGTTCGTCGAGATCACCGCCGAGGAGTCGGCCGGCGACTACGACCGCTACCGCATCACCCTCGACACCGACGCGTTCCAGGCGCGCCTTCCCCACGAGTTCCACGACTGGGCCCTCCGGGTCGTGTCGGGTTCGGGCGTGACCACCGAATGGGCGCTCGAAGTGCGTCCCGACGGCTACGTCGCCCGATGGGAAGGCCGATCGGCGAGCACCGAGACGTGGGTCGAACCGACGGCGACACCGGTCTTCGAGTCGTCGTTGGCGCCCAGAACACCGCTGGCCGACCTCGACCCGGCCGACGACGTCAGCGCCGAACGCGTCGACGACGACTGACCCCGTCGAGTCGCCCGACGATCAGGGCGGTGCCGCTCCACGTAGGATCTCGGGCGATGGATCGGCCGATCGGAATGTTCGACTCCGGCTTCGGTGGGCTCACCGTGGCTCGGGCCACGATCGACCTGTTGCCCAACGAGGACCTCGTCTACATCGGCGACACCGGGCGGTACCCGTACGGATCGAAGCCACTCGACGACGTGCGCGAGTACGCCCACGAACTGGCCTGGAGCCTGGTGCGTGACTACGAGGCGAAAGCCGTGGTGGTCGCCTGCAACACCGCAACAGCCGCTGGACTCGACGAACTCCGCCGCGAACTTCCCGTTCCGGTGATCGACGTCGTACGGCCAGGAGCTCGAGCGCTCGTCGGCACCACCACGACCGGTCGGGTCGGCGTGATCGGCACGGTCGGCACGATGTCGTCGGGCGCGTACGTGCGCGCCGTGGCCGACACCGGTGTGCCTGTCTCCCTGTCGAGCGCGGCGTGCCCGGGCTTCGTCGAGTTCGTCGAACGCGGACAGACCACCGGTGACGAGGTGACCGTGCTCGCCGAACGGCTGCTCGCACCGCTCGTCGGCGCCGACATCGACGCCCTCCTCCTCGGGTGCACGCACTACCCGTTCCTCGCTCGCACGATCGGCGACGTGATGGGACCCGACGTCACGCTGGTCAGTTCGGCCGACGAGACAGCGTTCGCGGTGCAGCGCCGCCTCACCGAGGAGGGGTTGCTGCGCGAGGCTTCGTCACGCACCGGAGTCCATCGGTTCGCCTCGAGCGGTGACATCGACGTCTTCCGTGAGCTCGGCAGCCGGCTCCTCGGCCCCGAGCTCGACGCCACCGAGCCGTGGCCACCCACGAGCCGGTAGCTTCTCCGACATGTCACGCCCAGACGGCCGCGCCGCCGACGAACTCCGCCCGCTCTCGTTTCAACGCGACTTCACCGAGATGGCCGAAGGCTCCGTGCTCGTCAGCTTCGGCAACACCCGCGTGCTGTGCACCGCGAGCATCGACGACGACGTGCCCCGATGGATGCGCAACTCCGGCAAGGGCTGGGTCACCGCCGAGTACTCGATGCTCCCCGGCGCCTCGCCCGAGCGGATCAGCCGTGAAGCAGCCAAGGGCAAGCAGAGCGGCCGCACCGTCGAGATCCAGCGGCTCATCGCCCGTTCGCTGCGCGCTGCGTGCGACATGAAGGTGCTCGGCGAGCGCCAGGTCACCGTCGACTGCGACGTGCTCCAGGCCGACGGCGGCACACGCACCGCGAGCATCTGCGGCGGCTTCGTCGCACTGCACGACGCGTTGCAGCGGCTGGTCATCGCCGGTGAGCTCGCCGCCAACCCGCTGCACTCGTTCTGCTCGGCCATCAGCGTCGGCATCGTCGACGGCACCGCCGTGCTCGACCTCCCGTACATCGAGGACTCGACCGCCGAGGTCGACATGAACGTGGTCATGCTCCGCTCGGTCGGCGCCAACGGTCAGCCCGAAGGCGAGGCTCGTTTCGTCGAAGTGCAGGGCACCGCCGAAGGCATGGCGTTCTCACGCTCGCAGCTCGACACCCTGGTCGGTCTCGCCGAGGGCGGTCTGCTCACCATCTCCGACGCGCAGGCAGCCGTCATCGCCGAACCGCCGGCACCGCGCCCCGCGCAGCGTTGAGCTGAGTACCGAGATCGCCATGACGCTCCCGCAGCTCGTCTGTGCATCGGCAAATCCCGACAAGGTCGCCGAGATCCAGGCGCTGCTCGCCGACGTCGTCGACCTGCTGCCGCGCCCCGCCGAGGTGCCCGACGTGGTCGAAGATGCCGACACGCTCGTCGGCAACGCTCGACTCAAGGCCGCGGCCATCGTCGCTGCGACGGGGCTCCCAGCGGTGGCCGACGACACCGGACTCGAGGTCGATGCGCTCGGTGGTGCCCCGGGCGTCTACACCGCTCGCTACGCGGGGGAGGGCTGCTCGTACGCCGACAACCGGGCCAAGATGCTCGACGAACTGCGCGGGATCGACGACCGGCGCGCCGCGTTCAAGACCGTGGCGATGGTCGTCTGGCCCGATGGCACCGAACTCGCCGTCGAAGGCGTCTGCCCCGGCACGATCGCCACCGCCGAGCGTGGCGACGGCGGTTTCGGCTACGACTCGATCTTCGTGCCCGACGAGGCCGACGGTCTCACGTTCAGCGAGATGGGCGCCGACGCGAAACACGCGATCTCCCATCGGGGTCGCGCGTTTCGGGCGCTGCTCAGCGAGCTGGCGACACGGTGACCACGAAGCCCGTGTGATCGCTGCCGGGCACCCGGAAGTTGTCGACGTCGGTCGACACCAACCCGTTGCCGGTCAACGCGTGATCGAGTCGGACGAACGGCGGAACGAACTCGTCGGTCGGCCACGAGGTCGACCATCCACGACCGTTGGCCATGTGCGCGTCGGTCAGCCCTCGCCGGAGCAGTCGGCGAAACACCGGATGCCAGTACGAGGCGTTGAAATCGCCGATCACGAGGGTCGGACTCGTGCCGCGACTCGCGACGTCGCCGATGAGGGCGAGGTCGTCTCGCCAGCCGCTGAAGTTGAAGATCGGCGTCGGCGGATGCACGGCGAGGATGCGGATCGGGCCGTCGGGGCCCTGCGCCACGACGTCGATCGAGTAGTTGATCGTGCCGGGCGGGGTGTCGGGCTCCAGCGGATGACGCGACCACACCGCCATGCCGCCGGCCTGCAGACCGTCGCGATCCTCCCGATGCGGGAAGTCGTCGACGATCGGATGATCGAGCAGCACCGCCTGGTGCTCGGCCGTGTACTCGCTGAACACGATCACGTCGAGGTCGTGGGTGACGAGTTCGTCGGCCACCTCGTCGGTGCGGACGTTGGAGTACAACAGGTTGACCGCGCCAACCCGAAGGCCGCTCGCCCCGTCGGCAGGCGAAGGCTGCGACGGCGGGAAGACGAGCGGCACCGCGAGCAGCAGGATCGCCGTGCCGACGGCCGATGCCGTGAGGCCGACACCGTGCCATCGCCGCCACCACGCGATGGCAGCGATCGCGGCGACGACCGGGAGGAAGTACGGGGTGAGCGTCTGCAACGTGGCGATCAGCCGAGTTCCGTCGGAGCCGATGGTCTGCGTGAGCATCACCATGCCGACGGCGGCGACGACGAGCCACGCCACCGCTTCTCCGATTCGCTCCCACCGAGCGCCGTTGCTCACGTCGGCAGGCTACGCACTGGGCGCCCGGCCGGGGGAGCATCTTCGTGCAGCGAGAGGTGGCTCCCGTAGATTGGGCGCCGTGGCTCAGCGAGTCGCGCCGACGTAGCCCAATTGGCAGAGGCACGGTCTTTAGGTGGCCGGCAGTGTGGGTTCGAGTCCCATCGTCGGCACCGTCCCCTCGGGGACCGTCCGAATGTGTCGCACTTCCGGGCTCAAGTGCGGGGCGGGTAGTGCCGATGTTGCGTCAATGCTCGTTTCGCGCCGCCTCGGAGGACTGCCGCTCGCCGTCTACGTGGTCGCGCTCCTGCTCATCCCGCTGCTGGGTGTCGGCATCTTCAGTTTCCGGGAGATCGAACGCAACAACGAGTCGGCCAACGCGGCGTCGTCGTTGTCGGAGGCATCGGCCATCCACGCGAGCGCAGCGTCGCTCCTGGTCCCGCTCGAAGTCGACCGCGTCGCCTCGTTGGGTCTCGTTCGAATCCACGAACTCGGGCTCGATCCCGACCTCGTCAAGAGCATGTTGGGCCTCGACCTCGACGCGCTGGTCGCCGAGAACGACGTTCGTCTCGACGCCGCCTTCGACGCGCTCGAGGCGTCGTTGGCCTCGCCCGACACGGTCGAACGCAGCGAAGACGTCGTGGCGATCCGCGAGCTCATCGAGACCGAGGGGGCACGCTCGGCCGACGGCATGGCGACGTTCGAGACCGTCGAACGCAGCTTCGAGAACGCCTTCTCCTACGTCGAGAGTCTGCTGAGTCGCTCGAACAGCACGTTGCTCGACGCCGAGTACGTCGCTCCGGAGGCGATCGCCCTCGTGCGTCGTCTGAACCTCGTCGTCGACGTGATCCTCACCGCGCGGCAAGAGGCCGAGACCTTCGGCTCCATCGTCTTCGGCGAAGGCGCCTCGGCTCCGTCCGACATGATGTCGGACGGCATCCGCCATGTCGACGCGCTCGACGCGGCATCGAGCGTCGACCCCGTGGCCATCACCCAGTTGCGCAACGTGTACTCCGATCTGCCCGCCATGCCGGAGGGCCTGGATTCCACGCCGTTCGACAGCATGGAATCACTCGCTTCCGTCGACTTCGACAGCATCACCGATGCGTTGCTCGGGCACATCGAGTACCTCGAACTGGTCGCCGAGTTCAGCGTCGACCGCGCCGACGCGGTCAGCGGTGAAGTCGACGACTGGGCGCGCAACGCCAGCGACCGCAACCGGTCGACGCTGCTGTTCTTCGCCGCCGTCGGACTCGCGTCGCTTGCATTCGGTCTGGTCGTCATCCGGTCGTTCGCCAAGCCGCTCAATGCCTTGTGCGACCAAGCCGAGCGGATCAGCAGCGGCGAACTGTCCGCGGACCCGCTCGAACTCGCGGGTCCGAGCGACGTGCGCAAGGTCACGGGGGCCATCAACGACATGGCCAGCACGCTCGCGCTCGTCGACGATCACATGCAGGCGCTCGCCGTGGCCGAGAACGGCGAAGGGCCCGAGTTGCAGGATCTCCCGGGGCACGTCGGTGCCTCGATGCGCACCTCGATGGAGCGCGTGACCGCGCTGACCGCTCGTCTGCAGGCGAGCGAGGCTCGCCTCGCCGAGGAGGCACGGATCGACAACCTGACCGGGCTCCCGAACCGGTTCGCCGTGCTCGAGTACCTCGACCGCGAGCTTCGCTCGCTGCCGAAGCCGGGCATGACGTCGGGCAAGGTCACGTCGACCGGTGTGATGTTCGTCGACATCGACGGCTTCAAGAGCGTCAACGACACCCACGGTCACGCGGTCGGCGACGTCGTGTTGCGTGAGATCGCCCAACGTCTGAGCGGCTCGATCCGCGAGATCGACTTCGTGGCACGCCTCGGTGGCGACGAGTTCTTGATCGTCATCAGCGACGTCGCCGACACGGGCAACCTGATCACATTCGGTGAACGCATGATCGAACAGGTCGAGCAGCCCTACGTCGTCGGTGAGCAACTGTTCGGTGTGTCGGCGAGTGTCGGCGTCACGGTGATCGAACCCGGAGATCACTCCATGTCCGCGGTCGAGCGTGCCGATGCGGCCGTGTATCAGGCGAAGCGCCGCGGCCGACGACGTGTCGAGATGTTCGACAAGGAACTGCAGCGTTCGATCGAGCAGCAGGCCGAGCTCGAACTCGCGTTGCGTCAGGCGATCCAGCACGACGAGCTGCGCATCTATCTCCAACCGCTCGCCGACATGACCACCGGTCACGCTGCGGGCGCCGAGGCACTCGTGCGGTGGGAGCGGCCCGGAGTCGGACTGGTTCCCCCAGCCGACTTCATCCCCATCGCGGAGCGCTCCGGGCTCATCTTCGAACTCGAACGCTGGGTGCTCGAGGCGGCGTGCCGTTGCATCGCCGAGTGGACGTTGGCAGGTCGGGGTGCGGGTATGCGGCTCGCGGTCAACATCTCCGGTCGGCATCTGATCGAAGGTGAACTGGTGGCCGACCTCGACGCAGCACTGGCGGCCACCGGCGCCGATCCGGGCCTGCTCGAGATCGAGCTGACCGAATCGCAACTGCTCGACGACGTCGAGCGGGCGAGCGACGTGCTCGCCGCCGTTCGCAGCCGAGGCGTCAAGGTCGCCATCGACGACTTCGGCACCGGCTACTCGTCGATGACGTACCTCCAGAAGCTGCCCGTCGACGTCGTGAAGATCGACCGGAGCTTCATCGCGACGGCGACCGCGAACGAGTTCGACTCGACGATCGTCGAGTCGGTCGTGACGATCGGCCGAGCGCTCTCGCTCGACATCGTCGCCGAAGGCATCGAGACCTTCGACCAACTCGCCTATGCGATCGAGGCGGGCGTCACCCTCGGACAGGGCTTCTTGTTCGCACGTCCGATGCCGGTCGGCGAAGCCGAGAGCATCTTGTTCGGTCCGCCGCTCTTCGACGCCGAACGGGTTCGGCGCGAGGCCGGGCTCGGCCCGGTGCCGTGGAGTGCGCTGCCACCCGCTGGTGCACCGATCGACCTGCCGGTGAACTGATCGGCGTCGCCGAGTCCGGCGACCGCCTGCTCCTGAGAGCCGCTCTGCGATGGGCGGTTACTCGACCGGCAGCCAGGCGAGCGCGATCTGCGTCACCTTGACGTCGCTCTTCTCCAGGCCGACGGTGAGCGTCTCGGTCTCCTTCGCGACGTCCATCCACTTCGCGTCGATCGCGGTGACGTCCTCGGCGAGATCGAGTTCGAGGTCGGCGACGTCGGCGGTGAGCCGCTCGATCTTGTTCTCCTGCGCTTCGGTGCGTTCGCTCGCTGCCTTGGTCGATCCGCGTCGACGTGCCGCGGTGCCGGCCTTGCCGAGCAGCCCGCCGAGCAGTCCGCCCTTCGACTTGCGTCCGCCGAGCAGCCCGCCGAGCACCGAACCGGCGGTCGACAACAGTTCGGAGTTGCGCTTGCTCTTACTCTGCTCTTCGAGCACCTCCAGACGGTCTTCGGCAGCCTCGATCTGGTCGCGGAGGCGACGGGCCTTCGTCTCGTACTTGTCGCGCAGCTTCGCGATCTCCTCGTCGGCCTTGTCGTCGGCGATCTTCAGGCAGCGAGCCTCGAACTCGGCCGGGTCTTCCCCCGGCCGGCCGTAGAGCTTGAGCGCCTTGTTGGTGGGGAGTTCGACCGTCATCGTGCGGACGAGGTGATCGCGGATGTCGGTCTCGAGGCCCGACCAGAACGTCTTGTTCTTCACCTTCGCTTCGGTCAGGAGGTAGACGGCGCCATCGGGAGCGTCGGTGCGGAGGTCGCGATCGTCGTAGTCGACCTGCACCATCGTCGACACGTCGACCTGCTCGCCGAGCGGATGGATGACGCACTCGAACTCGTCGTCGTGCACGAGGTCGGCCTTGGTCTCGTCGTAGCGGAGCGCCACGCGGGCCACGACGGCTGCATCGAGGCGCTGGCCGCGTGAGTCGCCGCCGACGTCGCGTAGCCAGGGTGCGGCGACGTCGACGTAGCGGATCGCGACGCCGTCGGCGGTCTCGGGCATCACCGCCGACTCGTCGTCGGCGAGCGCCGGCTCGGGGGCGGCGGCGCCCGGCACCGGCGTGGGTTTCCCGACGATGCCACTGCTCGCCGCAGGTGCCGCGGCCGTCTCGGCCTCCACCCGCTCGGACGACATCATCTGTTCGATCTGGTCGCGGGTCATCGGTCCACGCAGATACGACATCGCCCAACGGGTCGTGAACACCTCGGGCTGGTCCTTCCCGGCCCGGCGCAACATGAACTCGCGCTTGCCGAGCCCCGAGATGGTGTCGCCGACCGCGCCGATGTCGACGCCACCGGCCGCCGACGACATGCCGTCGAGCAGGCGCGCCTTGTCACGATCGGTCTGCAACCGTCCGATCATCCACGTGCCGGCGTTCGAGAGTGCCTTGTAGTCGACGTCGACCGGGTTCTGCGTCGAGAGCACGACGCCGACGCCGAAGGCACGCGCCTGCTTCATGAGCAGCATGATCGGCTTCTTCGTGGGCGGATTGGCAGTGGGCGGGAGATAGCCGGCGACCTCGTCCATGTAGAGCATGGCGCGCAGGTCGGTGGTGCCCGACTGGCGGCGCATCCAGGTGACGAGCTTCGACAGGATCAGCGACGTGACGAACTGGCGCTCCTCGTCGGACAGATGCGCGGTGGTGACGATCGCGCAGCGCGGCTTGCCGTCGGGACCGAACATCATCGAGTCGATGTCGAGCGGAGGACCCGCCGCCCACGACGCGAACGACGGCGACGCCAGCAGACCGTTGAGCTGCATCGCCAGCTTCATGCGATCGGCCTCGGGGAAGAACTGGTCGAGTTCGAACACGCCGAGCTTGCGGATCGGTGGCGTCGCGATCATCCCGACCAACGTCATCAGGTCGAGCGCCTTGCCCTCGCTCCACGAGTGGTTGATCAGGTTCGACAGCAGGATGTGCTCACGGCTCGACAGGGGGTCGACGTCGATGCCCACCAGCGCCAGGAGACCCGACACGTACCCCTCGATCTCGTCGCCGACGACCTCGGGATCACTCATGTCGACGGGGACCTGCAGCGAGCCGACGATGTTCATCGGCACGCCCGCCTGTGAGCCGGGCGTGTAGATCGTGAAGTCGGTCTTCGCTCGGAGCTCACCGATGTCGGCCCCGCCGAGGCCCCAACCGCCGAGGCCCTTGGTCCAGAGCGCGGCCTGGTCGGCGGCGAACTGGTCGGGGGTCTTGCCGGCGTTGTTCGCCTGGGCTTCGTCGATCCACGGCCGGAAGTCGCTGGCAGCGAGATCGGGAAACGTGAGGCAGAGGTTGGTGAGGTCGCCCTTCGGATCGATGGCGATGACCGGCAGCCCCGACTTCAGCGCCTCTTCGATGACGATCACGCCGAGGCCGGTCTTGCCGGAGCCGGTCATGCCCACGATCACGCCGTGCGTCGTGAGCTTGTCGGTCGCCACGTGGACGTGCGACGTGTCGTCGTCGGTGGTGCGTTCGTGCGTGGAGGGGTCGATCGTTCCGCCCAGGAAGAGGTCTGCCATGGCCCGGAGAGTAGTGGAGGTATACCGTCGCGGGTCATGGCCTTCGCCGGATTTCCCTCGGAAGCGATCGAGTTCTACGAGCAACTCGCCGACGACAACTCGAAGGCGTTCTGGGCCGAGAACAAGCATCGATTCGTCGAACACGTCAAGGGCCCGATGACGGAGTTGACCGAGGCGCTCGACGACTACGGGCCATTTCACCTGTTCCGGCCGCACAACGACCTGCGGTTCTCGAAGAACAAACCGCCGTACAAGACGCATCAGGGCGCCTACGGCGAGTCGGAGGGTGGCCACGGCCAGTACGTGCAGTTCTCGGCCGACGGACTCATGGTCGGCATCGGCTACTACGCCATGGCGAGAGACCAACTCAAACGGTTTCGCGATGCCGTCGTCGCGGATGCGACCGGCGACGAGATCGCTCGACTCGTCGCCGACGCCGCGAAGCGGAAGTACGAGATCGGGGCGATCGACGAGTTGAAGACGGCGCCCCGGGGCTACGACAAGACACACCCTCGCATCGAACTCATCCGTCGCAAGGGACTCATGTTGTCGAAGAACTTCGGAGCTCCGAAGTGGGTGCACACGAAGCAGGCCGAGAAGAAGATCCGCGAGTGCTGGGAAGGTGCTCGCGACGTGTGCGACTGGCTCGACGCGCACGTCGGGCCGAGCACCGAACCACCCAGCGACCGCCCGTTCTGACTACTCGCGAGCGGCGCCGGCTCAGGTCGCCGTGTCGCCGAGCGACGCCGGGCGGTTGGCGCTCATCCACGTCGCGGCGAAGTCGACCACCGCCCGCTGCGAGGCGAGGCGAGCGACGCCGGTGCCGACCGGCCCGACACGTTCGATGTCGGTGGTGGCCAACGCCTCGCCGATCTGATCGAAGTCGTCCTCGTTCGCCTCCAGATCGGTCCAGGTGACCCACTGGCGTTCGCCGTCGATGAGCATCGGTGCCGACTCCTCGACGTGCTGCTTGCCGACCCAGTCGGCGCGGTGCTCGGCGAGGTGCAGCGACGTGTTGTTGCCGTGGCCGACGCCGAGCAGCAGGATCTGCGCGTCGGCGTCGTAGAGGCGGGCGAGCGGCGACGTGTGGCCGAATGCGGGTGACACCGGATGCTCGGCGACGAGGTCGACGGCGGCCGGGCCGTTGGCAGCGAACGAGACGAGCGGATGCGGGCTGCGGATCGTCGAAGGGTGCTGCCGGAAGCAGTCGACGACCTGCCCCATCGCTCGGGTCGGTGTCAGATGAGCGTCGTAGGCGGGCAGGTTGGCGCGCACGTCGTCGAGCCAGTCGGCCGGGACGGGAGGGTCGGACCAGTTCGCCGGATCGCTGAGCTGCCCCGACTGCGTCGGCATCACGATGGTGCCCGCCGCACCGACGGCGGCGAGCAGCGCTTCGACCGCGGACTGCGGGCCACCGGCGACCCACCCCAGTGCCGAGAGCGACGAGTGGACGATGACGACGTCACCGTGGGTGACGCCGAGGTCGCGGAGCTCGTGAGTGAGCGATGACGCGGTCACCGGCCGCGGCGTGGCGGCGATCGCATCGGCTTCGGTCACAGTGTCACCCTGGCACGTCCCGCCACGCCGACCCAGCAGATTTCGCGCTTGCTACGGTGACCGCATGCACCCGCCCGACCCCAACCTGGTTATCTCCGTCCCGGATGGAAATAACCAGGTTGCGCGGAAGCGGGGCGGGGTGCGTCGGTTGGTGTCGGGCGATTGGCGGGTGTCGGCCGTGATGCTGGCCATCGTCGCGCTGTTCTTCTGCGTGCCGATCACCCGACTGCTCCGCCTCGAGTTCCCGCTGGCGCCGTGGGTGGTGGCATTCGCGATCATCGGGCTCGGCACCTGGTGGCTCGTGCCCGAGCGGCACCGAGGTCAGCAACCGCGTCGCTGACCGTCGATCAGGACTCGTCGCCAGAACCGAGCAGCAGGGTGGCGACCGAGGTCAGGTCGTCGAGGCCGAGCACCGGGGGCGTGCCGCCGAACGTGACGCTCGAGATCGTCAGCGTCTTGTCGCCGACGCCGACCACGAGTTGCGAGCGTTCGTCCGACTCGTAGAACGCTGCGCCGTCGCCGAGGCCCGAGACTTCCTCGGGCGTGCCGTACTGAGCGTCTTCGTCCGCTCGCACATCGGCGTAGCTCGTGCTGCCGGACCGCGCTGAGTCGCTCCCGATGAAGACCTCGGCATTGCCCATCGAGACGTAGCACGAGAGCACACCCTTCTGCGGGTTCGCCGTCATCCGCTGACCGTCGAGGAGTTCGGCAACGGCATCGGCGGGCACGGCGTCGCACAGTTCGTCACTCGTGGTCGAAGCGAGCAACGTCGAGATGTCGGGAGCGCTGCTCGACTCCGAGTCGCCGCCGCAGGCCGTGAGGGCGAGCGCTGCAACGGCCAGCGTCGCCGCTTCGGTGATGAGACGTCGGCGAGTGGGGGTCGTGGTGGTGTTCACGGTGGGCTCCGATGAGGTTCGATGTGGGCGTCGCCGAGATGTCTCGGCGACGGACAGCAACCTAGGAACGTCCCATTAATCCGGCATCAACGGTGTTCCTGGCGGAGCTCGGTGGGCGTTTGCGTGCGTGGCTCAGCGGTGAGGTGACGGTTCGTTGCGTTCGGGGAAGCCGCCCGGTGGCAGCGCCGACATCGGGCCCTGCACGGTGAGACCGCCGTCGACGTACAGCGTCTCGCCGGTGATGAACCGAGCGGTGGGCGACACGAGGAACACTGCGGCGTTGGCGATGTCGGACACGTGACCGACGTGGGGGAGTGGCTGCTCGACGAACCCGTCGCCGACGCCCTCCTCGTACGTGTTGTCGTAGGCGTCGGTGCGGAACTGGCCCGGGGCGACGCAGTTGATCCGGACCTTCGGCCCCCACTCGTACGCGAGCGTCTTCGAGAGTTCGACGACGCCGGCGCGAGCGGACGCGCTGTGCGCGATGCCGGGAATGCCCCGGCCCACCGTGGCGACGATGTTGCAGATCGATCCGCCGCCCGCGTCGAGCATGATGTTGCCGAAGGCCTGCACCATGTTCCACGTGCCGTTCAGGTTGAGGTCGATGACCGTGCGCCACCCGTTGGGGCTGAAGTCGCGCGCCTTCTGTGGGAACTGTCCGCCGGCATTGTTGATCAGGATGTCGATGTCGCCCTGACGTTGGGCGAGCGCGGTCACGGTGTCGAGATCGCGGATGTCGACCAGGTCGGTCGTGACCGGCCGGCCCGACATGGCGGTGATCTCGGCGGCGGTCTCGTCGAGCACCTCGGCGCGGCGGGCGGCGATCACGACGTCGGCGCCGGCCATCGACAGCCCGGTGGCGATCGCCTTGCCGATCCCGGTTCCGCCGCCGGTGACGAGCGCCTTGCGTCCGTCGAGCAGGTCGCTGGCGTACATCGCGAACTCGTTCATGTGCGCAGCCTGACATTCGGGTGGGGGTGCGTGACGAAATGGACGGGTGGAAACGCGTCACAGCCCGATCTGTTTGACAGAATGTAAAGCGTGACCGACACCGTGACCGACCCCATGACCGAGCCGGCCGACGACGCCGTGACCACGCACGCCCTCGAGAACCAGTTCGGACTCGCCGACCGCATCGTCGATGCGGGCGCGATCGCGAACAGCGTCGAGCGCTTCCGCGAACAGGGCATCACCCTGCCGACGTTCGCTCAGCTCGCCGACCCGACCACGTTTGATCATGACGAGCGTGTCGGCGACGCCGATCCGCAGGGGCCGGATGCTCGCAACCTCTGGCGCGTCCACTGGTACAACGACCTGAGCGGCGATCGGGTGCAGGTGCCCGACCACGTCGTGTTGCCGCCTGAACTGACCGGTGTGCCGTCGCCGATCATCGTCGTGTTCGGCGACCGCTTTCCGATGATCACCGCGCACAAGGTGCTCGCCGCCTACTCGTGCCTCGCGCCCCGCATCGTCACCGGCCAGTTCGACCCGACCGTGCACCGCGCCGTGTGGCCATCGACCGGCAACTACGCCCGCGGCGGCATCGCGATCTCGAAGATCATGGCGAGCCGTGGCGTCGCGATTCTTCCCGAGGGCATGAGCCAGGAACGCTTCGACTGGCTCGACACCTGGTGCGCCAACCCCGAAGAAGACGTCATCAAGACGTACGGCACCGAATCGAACGTGAAGGAGATCTACGACGCCTGCAACGAGTTGGCGAAGGATCCCGGCAACTTCATCCTCAACCAGTTCTCGGAGTTCGGCAATCACCTCGGTCACTACACCGTCACCGGCCGGGCGCTCGGCCACGTGTTCGAGCAGGTGCGCGCCGACTCCGGCCGTGACCTCCGCCTCGCCGCGTTCACCAGCGCCACCGGATCGGCCGGCACGATCGCCGCGGGCGACCGGCTCAAGGAGGAGTACGGCTCCAAGACCATCGCCGTCGAAGCGCTCGAATGCCCCACCATGCTCGAGAACGGGTACGGCGAGCACAACATCCAGGGCATCGGCGACAAGCACATCCCGCTGATCCACAACGTCACCAACACCGACGGCATCGTGGCCATCTCCGACAAGTCGACCGACGAACTCGACCTCGTGTTCAACTCCGAAGCGGGCCGAGCCCACCTCGCGAGCAAGGGCGTGCCCGAAGCGATCGTGGCGCAACTCGAACACTTCGGATTCTCGGCCATCTGCAACACGCTCGCCGCGATCAAGACCTCGAAGATGCTCGGCCTCGGCCCCGACGATGCGCTCATCACCGTGGCGACCGATGGTGCAGCGCTGTACCCGAGTGAGCGGGCGAAGCTGCTCGCCAACCGTTTCGGCGGCGAGTTCACCGCATCGAACGCGGCCGAGGCGTACGGCGAACACCTCGCCAACGTCGACACCGACAACATGATCGAGTGCACCGAAGCCGACCGTCGCCGCATCTTCAACCTCGGCTACTACACGTGGGTCGAGCAGCAGGGCACGCCGTTCGAACTGTTCGAAGCCCGTCGCAGCCAGGACTTCTGGAAGGGCCTGCGTCGCTACGTCGGCGTGTGGGACGACATGATCGACGAGTTCAACGATCAGGTCGCGGCCGGAAGCTGAGACGTGATGCACGCCGTGTTCGGCTGGGAGTGCGCGGTGTGCGCGGCGAAGGTCGACCTCCTCGAGCCGATGCCGTGGCGGTGTCCGAACAGTTCACCGACCGACCGCCACCACGTCCTACAGATGTTGCAGACCGGCGATGCCTCCGTCGTGTCCCCCGGACCGATGGAGTCGACGAATCCCTTCGCTCGCTTCGACCACCGACTGGCCTGGGCGGCGCGAGCGGCAGCGAGGGGGATGACGTCGGCGGCGCGGGCGGCGCTCGTCGCCGAACTCGACGAGGCGGTGCGAGCGGTCGACGGCGTGGGGTTCGTGACGACACCGTTCGAGCGATCGTCGGAGCTGTCGGATCGGCTCGGCTTCTCGTCCGACGGCGGCGTCTGGGTCAAAGACGAGACCGGGGGAGTGGGCGGCAGCCAGAAGGCGCGTCACCTGTTCGGCATCCTGCTCCATCTGCGCTCGCTCGAACTGCTCGGTGAGCTCGACGAGCGTCCCCCGCTCGCGATCGCATCGTGCGGCAACGCCGCCTTGGCCGCGGCCACGCTGGCGAAGGCAGCCGACTGGCCGATCGACGTCTACGTCCCGACGTGGATGAGCGACGGATTCGGGCGCCGGCTCGACGCGCTCGGAGCGACGATCCATCGGTGCGAACGGCGAGACGACGACCCGCCGGGCGACCCGGCCATGTTCCGGTTCCGCGAAGCGGTCGACGCGGGAGCGGTGCCGTTCACGGTGCAGGGTCCCGAGAACGCGCTGTGTCTCGACGGCGGGCGCACCATCGGCTGGGAACTCGCCGAGCAGATCGTTGCCCCGACGGGACCGGGTGAACTCGCCGCCGTCTACGTACAGGTGGGCGGAGGAGCGTTCGCTTCCTGCCTCGGCGCCGGCCTGGTCGAGTCGGGCCGTCGGCCGATGCTCATGGCGGTGCAGGCAGCCGGGTGCGCGCCGCTCGACCGGGCGTGGCGCATGGCGGCGACCCCCACGAGCGACTGGTCGGAGGTGATGGCGCCGTGGCCCGATCCGACGTCGCTGGCCGACGGCATCCTCGACGACGAGACCTACGACTGGATCGGCGTGCTCGACGCGATCCGCGCCACCGGGGGCGACACCGTCGTCGCGTCGGAGTCGAACATCGAACGGGCGCACGAGGTGGCGCTCGACGCCGGATTCGACGCCAGCCCCACCGGAACGGCCGGTCTGGCCGGACTGCTCGAACACAGGGCGTCGGCCGATCCGTGGCTCGGTGGACCGAACACACGCGTCGCCGTCGTCATGAGCGGCGTCACGCGCTGACCGCTCCGGGTGCCACGCCGGCGGCGTAAGAACCGCTGTTCTTCCTGGTCAGCCCCTCGGTCAAGATCTGGTCAGCTGGCCGATTCGCTGAGCGCCGCACAGCCCGAACGAGTACCATTCAGGTCACGTCTGCTCCAATTTCCTCCAGATGGGCCCGCGCAACAGCCGCCGGAGCCCTGGTGGCGGCCGCCGTCGTGGCGGTCGATCTCGTCGGCGCGCCCAGCGGCGCCCAGGAAGCGGAGCAGGTGCTCACGCCGATCACCGGCACCGGTGTCAACGCTGACCAGGCGATTTCCGACGACGGACGCATCGTCGTCTACGAGGAGACCACCATCGTCGACGAGGCCGCGGTGACCCGTGTGCTCATCCACGACCGAGTGGCGGGGACCACGATCGGCGTGCCCGACGCCGGTGCGATGAACCCGTCGATCAGCGGCAACGGCTGCTTCGTCACGTACTCGCGCTTCACGCCGGCGGTCATGGCGGCGACCACGACCAGCACGACCACGACGACCACCACCACGACGACCAGCACCACCACCACGACGACCACCGAGCCGCCTGTGTCGTCGTCGAGCAGCACCACCGAGGCGCCCGATGTCGGCGACGGCGTCGATGGTCTCGAGGTCGATGCGCCACAGGGCCTGGTGGCTCGCCAAGCCGCCGAGGTCGAGACCCCCGCCAGCGCCTCGCTGCACGCATTCGATCGCTGCGCCGATCCGCTGCCGAAGCAGTCGGTGGTCGTGGCCGGCACCATCAGCACCGACCAGCCGATCGGTGCTGCCGCCGTCTCCTACGACGGCGCCGTCATCGCGTACAGCGACGGCGACGACATCGTGCGCATGCAGGGCACCCTCACGGGCTACGCACCCTCGGCGCCGTTCGACAGTGCGCTGAACGCCACTCCCGGCGTGGTGACCGGACCGAACCTCGACATCACCCCCGACGGATCGACCATCGTGTTCGAAGCCGGCGTCGACGCCACCCCCGATGACCCGACCGACGCCGTGTCGTACGGCGTCCACCGGTGGGACGCGGGCACGCCGGCAACCGTGGTGCGCATCGCGTCGAACTCGGTCTCACCGACCGTGTCGGCCGACGGTTCGCTCGTCGCCTTCCAAGCCCGACCCGGATCCGACGCAGAATTCCTCGGCGTCGTCATCCAGACGCACGACCCCGACGGACTCTCGACCAACATCTCGATCGATCCGTTCGGACGGCAGCCCGACCTGTCCGAAGACGGTCGACACGTCGTCTACAACACGATGGCCGAGAGCACCACGCCGTACCTCGCGATGACGTCGTCGGTCGGTGACACCGCAGCGCCGTTCACCGGCGTCTCGGTCATCGATCTCTCCGAAGCCGCGAACGGCGCCGACGCCACCACGTACGCCGTGAGCGGCCCGGTCGTGTCGGCACTCGGTGACGCCGTCGCCTTCGACGCCGACGTGTCGAGTGAACCTGCCGGCACGCCGCAAGTGGTCGCCGTGCGGACGCTGGCGGCCGCCGGACAACTCGACGCCGACGCGTACGACCTCGGCCGAGGTGACGTCGGCGACACCCTCACCGCCACCGCCACCTACACCAACCAAGGCCCCGCCAGCGTCCGATTCGACGCCGACTCGATCAGCATCGAGTCACCGTTCGCACTCGGCGTCAACGACTGTGCCGACTCGGTCGGACCCGGGCAGTCGTGCGAGATCGAGATCACGGTCACCATCGACTCCCTCGAAGACATCTTCGGCTCGATCACCCTCACCACCACGGCCGGGTCGGTCACGGCCGAACTCACGGCCCTCGGCGCGGTCGTCACCACCTCGACCGACCGGGCGACCACCACCACGCCACCCAACACGACGCCGCGGAACACGACCGTCAACACGACCCGCACCACCACGCGCAACACGACCCGTACCACTACGCGCAACACGACCCGCACGACCACGCGCAACACGGTCACCACCGTGTCCGACATCGACCTGCCCCCGACCTTCGAACCCTCGTCGTTCGAGTTCGCACCGACGATCATCAACGCCGGCGCCCGCACCGCGAGCATCGAGATCGTCAACGCCGGGGGCTCGACCCAATCGGTGGCCACGGCGGCGTTCGCCGATCCCGACCTCGGTTTCTCGGTCCTCGCCACCACGTGCACGTCGATCACCGTCGGCGCCCGCTGCTCACTCGACCTCCAGTTCGCTCCCACGACCGAGGGTACGCTCGCCACCGACCTCGTCGTGGCGTTCTCGTCAGGCGACGAGATCCGCGCTGCCGTCAGCGGTGTCGGTGCTCCCGAGCCCACGCTCACCGTGATCCCGGGGGTCGCCACGGTCGGTCAGGTCGTCACGGTGCAGGGCAGCGGCTTCCCCGCCGGCTCGACCGTGTCGCTGGCGTTCGGAGCGCTCGACGACGAACGCGACGTGGTGGTCAACGACAGCGGCGTGTTCAATCTCCCGCTCGTCGTGAGCACCAACACGTCGGCGGGCCCGATGACCGTGACGGTCGCCGGACAGCCCGAATCGTTCGGTGACATCGAGACCGAGATGCTGGTCACCCGCACCACGCGCCGCACCAATCCCGGCGTACTGGGCAGCCTCGGCGCCCGCGTCGGAAGCTGACGCTCGACCAGCCCGATCGGGTTCCCCCTGGAGCAACTCGACGTGGCCAGGCCGGGGGAGTGCATCGCTCCACCAGCGACGATGCGAACAGTCGGTCGAGCATGGCGGCCGACGGCGTCGGCGTGACGCTCGGTTACGAATCGTCGTCGACGAAGCCGAGGATCGTGGCGGCGACTTCGCACGACTCGGTGCCCGGCCCCGGTGTCTCGCACTCCACACGCAGCGAGATCTCGCTGCGGCTGTCGACCCGGTACGGCGCGACCAGATGGAAGTCGAGGTCGCGGAAATTCGCCATGTTCGAGCCCTGCAACACCTGATCGTCACGAAGCAGTTCGACCGTGCCGACGGCACCGGACGGGTTCTGCAGGATGATGTCGGTGATCGAGAGCACACGGCCGCTGCCGTTCTCGTCGAACACGAACGCGGTGGTCTGCGACGACGCAGCGCCGGCCGTGACGTCGAGGCGGAGGTCGACCGGCTCACCGAGCGGGAGTTCGGCGGCTTCGGCCGCAGCGGCTTCGATCTCGTCGACCTGCGTCTGCAGGTCGGCTGACTGGATCTCGTCGAGTTCGGCGGCTTCTTCTCGGGCGATCGACTCGACCTGCGGCTTGAGCACGAACTGCCACGCGAGGGCACTGACCACGAGGGCTCCGACCATGCCGGCGGCGGCGGGACCGAACCACGGCCGCACTCGCGGTCCCTGCTGGTACAGACCCTCGAGGTCGGCGTGCTCGCCGTTGCTGCCGTTGACGTCGACGGTGAACGCGTGCTCGTGGACGGCGCCGCTCCAGAAGCGGGCTCGCGGTGCGAGCCGGAGTTCGACCTTGGCGGTCTTGCCCGGGTCGACGTTGATCGCCGGTGCAGCGAGTTCGGCGGTGAGTTCGTCGGGTGCCGACACCTCGATCTCGACCATGAGCGGCACGTTGCCGTTGTTCTCGATGGCGACCTTGTGGCGTCCGGCCGATGCCGACTTCGACTGCGGTGGCTCGAGCCGCGCCGCAAAGCTCGCCGCTTCGAGGATCTCGACCGTGGCGGCTGCGTTGGACGAGTCGCCATCGTGGTCGATCTCGATGACGCAGCTGTGCATGCCGGCCGGCAGATTGGCGTTGGCATCGACGATGACCGGCACCTCGAAGTGCTCGTTCGGATCGAGGTAGATGGTCTCGGTCTGGAGGACCGTTTGTGCTGCCAGACCCCCGGCCGCACCGAGCTTGACCATGCACTCGGCATCGGACTCGTTCTGCAGCGTGAGGGTCAGGGCAACCGTGTCTCCCGGCGCAGCAGAGATTCGCTCGGGCTGGAACGATGCGGTCACCGACATGGCTGCGAACCGTAGCCGTTCGGCGGGGGTTTGAGTGCGTCGTTGCGTCACGTTCCATCGGGATTCACGCGCCGAGCCGATTCGACCCCGGTCTCGGTACTCCGAGCGACACACGGCAGCGCGTGGAGCGACGACCGGTAGGCTCACACCCATGTCAGGCGACGTGTCCTTCCCCCAGGCTCTCGAAGGCGGATTCGATCCGCGCTCCGCAGTGTTCGACCGGTTGTTGAAGAACCGCGTGGTGATGCTCGGCTCCGATGTCAACGACGACATCGCCAACCAGATCTGCGCGCAGCTCCTGTACCTCGAAGGCGAAGATCCTTCGGCCGACATCTGGCTGTACGTCAACAGCCCGGGCGGCTCGGTCACCGCCGGTATGGCGATCTACGACACGATGCAGTTCGTCGGTTGCGACGTCGCCACCGTGTGTCTCGGCCTCGCCGCCTCGATGGGGCAGTTCCTGCTCACCGCCGGTGCAGCGGGCAAGCGCTACGTGCTCCCCAACGCTCGCGTCATGATGCATCAGCCGCTCGCCGGTCTGCGCGGTCAGGCGTCCGACATCCAGATCCAGGCCGAGCAGCTCCGCTACACCAAGAAGCGCATGGCCGAACTCATCGCCTTCCACTCGGGCAAAGACCTCGAGCAGATCCAGGCCGACTCCGAGCGTGACCGTTGGTTCACGGCCGAAGAGGCCAAGGAATACGGTCTGTGCGACTCGGTCATCCTGCGCCGCGGCGAGATCGTCTGATCCGCTCGAGCGACTGATTCTCGGCGCATCGCCGAGACCGGCCGCCAGCAGGCGTTGCGTGGCCGACTCTGGTCGGTTTCGCCGATCAGTTGTCGTGCGCCACGAGCGTAGCGAGCGGCCCCAGGTCGACGGCGCAGTTGTCGGCGAGCCACGAGCTGACCGCTGCTGCGGCCTTCTCCGACTGGAGCGCGCTCACCACCGCGGCCTGCTCCGACTCGGTGTCGCCCGCAATCACGGTGCTCACCGTCTCGTAGTTGGCGATGAGCTGATTCCATTCGGGTTCGATCGCGAGCGGCGCGTACTCGCCGATCTCGCGGTACAGGTCGATGTAGGGCTCGATGTCGTCGGCGAACTCGAGGTTCGGGCTGACGAGTTCGGCCTTGTTGGCGTCGACCTCGCCGCAGAAGCGTTCGGCGTCCCCGCCGCTGTCTCCGCCACACGCTGCCGCGATCGTGGCGAGGCCCGCCACGAGCACGGCTCGGGTGCTGGTGCGTCCGACTCGATGATGGACCGACATCATGGTCGCATCATCGCAGTTCCGATCGAACATGCCTCGGCACGATGCGAATGTGCCCGACGCGAACTGGTCAGCGATCGCCGGGGTTCCCTCTAACGTGGCTGCTGCCGGTCGTCCGGCCGTGTCGTCAGGCCACGTTCCGCCTCTCCACGATCCCTGCGGTTCGCCGCTCGTCAGCGATCAGGAGAAGCGATGTTTGCTTCCGTCAAGTCAGCCGTGTTGTTCGGTGCCGAAGGCCATCCGACCACCGTCGAGGTCTACGTCGGCGACGGGCTCCCGGGCTTCCACGTCGTCGGGTTGCCCGATGCGACGGTCCGCGAGGCCCGCGATCGGGTCCGTGCCGCGGTCGTGTCGACCGGGGTGAAGTTCCCCGACGACAAGGTCATCGTCAACCTCGCGCCCTCGCAGCAGCGCAAGTCGGGGTCGGGACTCGACCTCGCGATCGCGCTGGGTGTGCTGGTCGCCGACGGTCACGTCCCTGCCGAGTCGTTGCTCGGGCTGGCGTTCGTCGGCGAGTTGGGGCTCGACGGATCGTTGCGGGCGTTGCCCGGCATCGCGCCGATGGTGGGTGTGCTCGGCGACGTCGACGTGGTGGTGCCGGTGGCGTCGGCGATCGAGGCCCAGGTCGCGTCGAGGGGCCGGGTGCGCGCCGTGGCGACGCTGCGCGAGTTGGTCGACACGCTCGCCTTCGAGGCGCCGTGGCCCGATCACGACTGGCCGCAGCCCAGCCACGTCGCACCGCTCGAACCCGACATGGCCGAGGTGCGCGGCCAACCCGTGGCGCGACGGGCGCTCGAACTCGCCGCGGCCGGCGGCCACCACTGCCTGTTCGTCGGCCCACCAGGTGCGGGCAAGACCATGCTCGCGTCGCGCCTCACCGGGTTGCTGCCCGACCTCGATCTCGATCAGGCCCTCGAGACCACCATGGTCCACTCGGCGGCAGGCGTGCCATTGCCGCCCGGCGGGCTGGTCGTCCGGCCACCGTTCCGTGCGCCGCACCACACCAGTTCGCAGGTGTCGATCGTCGGCGGCGGGTCACACACGTTGCGGCCCGGCGAGATCAGCATCTCCACGGGCGGTGTGTTGTTCCTCGACGAACTGCCCGAGTTCGCGCCGGCGGTCATCGAGACCCTCCGGCAACCACTCGAAGCCGGCACCGTGCACGTCGCTCGCGCATCGGTGAGCGCCGTGATGCCCGCGCACTTCCAGTTGATCGCGGCGATGAATCCGTGTCCGTGCGGCGGGGGAGCGCCCGGATCGTGCGAGTGCGGCGAAGAACGGATCCGCAAGTATCTGCGGCGGGTGTCGGGTGCGGTGCTCGACCGGTTCGATCTCCGGGTGGCGGTCACCCGACCGGCTGTCGACGAGTTGCTGTCGGTCGACAGCAACGAGAGCACCGCGGTCGTCGCCGCGCGGGTCGCGGCGGCGCGTGATCTGGCGATCGCCCGACAGGGTTGCCTCAACGCACAACTCGCACCTCGAGCGCTCGACGACGTCGCCCCGGTCGACGAGGCCGCCCGAGGGATCCTGCGCTCCGAGATGGAGGCCGAGCGTCTCACCGGCCGCGGCTACCACCGCGTGCGCCGGGTCGCCCGCACCATCGCCGATCTGGGGCCCGACCCCGACGCGGTGATCGGCGAACCGACGCTGGCGCTCGCGTTGAGCATGCGCAGCTCGCTCACGACGACTCGCTCACGGAGGTTCGCGGCATGACCGACCCCCGCTGGTTCGTCGCCGCGCTCGCCGGGTTCACCAACATGACCACCGCCCGCCTCGCTGCGCTGCTCAACCACCGAACACCCGAGGCCGCGTTCGCCGCGGCAGCGGGCCACACCGACCCCACCGACGCGCTCGCGTCGATGTTCGAACGGAGTCCCGGGCTGAGAGCCCACTGGCAGCGGTCGGGCACCGAGCGTGATCCCGAGGCGGTCGGCCGAGCGTGCGAACGGCTCGGCGTGTCGGTGGTGCTTCCCGACGACGACGCGTATCCCCGCATCTTGGTCGACGACCCGCAACGGCCCGCCGTGCTGTTCATGCAGGGCGACCCCGCCGCGCTCGCGCAGCGGAGGGTGGGCATCGTCGGCACTCGCAACCCCACGCAGCAGGGGTTGCAGACGGCAGTGCGGTTCGGACACGAGCTGTCGGCGGCGGGTGTCGGCGTGGTGTCGGGGCTGGCGAAGGGAATCGATGGCGCAGCACATCGTGGCGCGCTCGCCGTGGTCGGGTCGAAGCCGATCGCCGTCGTCGCCAACGGGCACGGCCAGCCCTATCCGAAGCGCCACGCCACGCTGTGGGCCGAGGTCGCCGAGCGCGGGATCATCGTGTCGGAGTGGCCTCCCGGCACCGCACCCGATGCGTTCCGATTTCCGCAGCGCAACCGGATCCTCGCCGCGCTGTCCGAGATCATCGTGGTGGTCGAGAGCCGAGAACGCGGCGGCAGCCTCATCACGGCGCAGCTCGCCGCCGAGCGCGGCATCGACGTGTTCGCGGTACCGGGCCCGGTCACCGCACGGTCGTCGATCGGCACCAACCAGCTCATCCGAGACGGCGCCGCGGTCGCCACCGATCCCGACGACGTGGTGCTGGCACTCGGTCTCGACGGCCGGCGTGCCGGTCGGGTCCGGTACGACGCTCGTGCCCGGCCGCGGGGGAGTGAGTCGGTCGTGCTCGAACTGTGCCGCCGGGAGCCGCGCGACGTCGAGGGCGTCTCCGAGCAACTCGGCTGCTCGATCGCCGAGGCAGCGATGCTGCTCGCGCGCCTCGAACGCAGCGGCTGGCTGTGCGAGACCGGAGGGTGGTTCGAAGCCGTCGACGAGTGGGCGGTGTACCTGTGATCGAGCGTCGAGGGCAGCCGAAGGCGGTGGCCGGTGTGACCTGCGTTCGATGCGCCATCACACATCACGGGAGACCGGCCTTCTACCATTGCCCGGATGGAGCGCTGGAGAATCGACCAATTCGTCGACTCCCTGACCTCGTTGTCCGACAACACGGTGGCCAGCTATGCCTCCGACATCCGGGCCTTCGCCGAGTGGTGCGAGCGCAGCGAACTCGTCGATCCGGCGCTGGTCAAGCGGGCGACGATTCGCCGCTACCTGGCGTTCCTCACCACACGGCAGTTCGCTCGACGCACCATCGCCCGCAAGACGGCGTCGATTCGCCGGTACTGCCGGTGGCTCGTCAGCAACGGGTACGCCGCCGCGGACGCAACCGCCGGCGTGTCGGTGCCCGGTGGCGACGGACGCCTCCCACGGGTGCTCGATGGCCGCGAGCTCTCGTCGTTGCTCGACAACGCCTCCGTCCGCTCCGACGACGAACCCGAATGGCGGCGCCGTCGCGACGACGCGCTGCTCGAGGTCTTGTACGGGTCGGGTCTGCGCGTCGGCGAGCTGTGCGCACTCACCACCTCGTCGCTGCAACTCGACCAGGGAGCGGCCACGGTCTGGGGCAAGGGCTCCAAAGAGCGCCGGGTGCCACTCAGCGAGCCGGCCATCGCCGCACTCCAGTCGTGGTTGGCGATTCGACACGACGTCGTGCCCGCCGAACGCGGCGACCTGCTCTTCGGCAACGAGCGAGGCAACCCGCTCACGCCGCGCGACGTGCGACGCGTCATCGACCGTCGCTCCGCCGTACCGACTCATCCGCACGCGCTGCGTCACAGCTTCGCGACCCACCTCCTCGATGGCGGTGCCGATCTCCGAGCTGTGCAGGAACTCCTGGGGCATTCAGACGTGGCCACCACGCAGCGTTACACTCACGTCAGCCGAGAACGTCTCTCGGCGGCCTACCGCGAGGCACACCCCAGAGCATGAGCATCGTTCCAGAAGACGCCGACCTGCACATGCAGTGGAACCGGTGGTTGAAGCGCCAGAACACCGCGGCGCGCGACCACCTCATCGTCCACTACTCACCGCTGGTCAAGTTCGTGGCCGGTCGTATCGGTGCCGGCCTCCCGTCGAGCGTCGACGCCGGTGACCTCATCGGTTCGGGTGTCTTCGGTCTGATGGACGCCATCGATCGCTTCGAACCCGACCGTGGCGTGAAGTTCGAGACGTTCGCCGTGCCCCGCATCCGCGGCGCCATCTACGACGGACTCCGGCAGCTCGACTGGGTGCCCCGTTCGGTGCGCAGCCGAGCCCGCGACGTCGAACGGGCCTTCTCCGAACTCGAGCACAAGCTCGGCCGAGCCCCGAGCGACGAAGAACTCGCCGAGCAACTCCGCATCACTGAGAAAGAACTCGCGAAGTGGCTGTCGTCGATCGCCAGCACCACGATCGGCCCGCTCGACCGTGCCATCGCCGCCGGCGCCGAGCCTGCAGCCGCCGACGACGCGGCGCACCACTCGCCGTCGGCCGTCATCGAAGACAAAGAACTCAGCGCACTGATGCGTGACGAGATCAAGCGTCTCCCCGAACGCGAGAAGCTCGTCTTGTCGCTGTACTACGACGAGGGCCTGACCCTCGCCGAGATCGGCGAAGTCCTCGGCGTCACCGAGAGCCGCGTGTCGCAGATCCACACCAAGTCGGTCCTGCACCTTCGTTCGCGCCTCACCGCCGCCGGCGTCGGCTGATCATTCGGCGTCGCCGAGCGCGGCGCCCTCTCGACGCTTCGGCGTCCTCGTTCGACGATCGAAGGAGGAGCCATGCGCGCATGCGCACCCATCACCGTCGCCGCCGGCGTCCTCGTCGCTGTGCTGCTGTCACCGTCACCGGCGGTCGCTGCCACCTGCTGGACACCGCCCGTCTCCGGGGTGGTGACCGATCCGTTTCGCGAACCGCCCTGTCCGTACTGCGCCGGCAACCGGGGCATCGAGTACGCGGTGGGTACCCGCACGCCGGTACGTGCCGTCGCCGCCGGCGTGGTCGACTGGAGCGGCACGGTCGCCGGAACCCGCTACGTCGTGGTGCGTCACACCAACGGTTGGCGGGCCACCTACGGGCAGCTCGACTCATCGACGCTGTCGACCGGCGACCGAGTGCTGGCCCGCACCGTGGTGGGGCGAGCGAGCGGTACCGCCTACTTCGGGCTGCGGCGGGGCGACGACTACATCGATCCGGCCCCGTTCCTCGGGCATCTGGTCGGTCGACCGCGCCTCGTTCCGATCGACGGCACGCGTGCACGGGCGGCGCCCGCTCCCAGACTTCGCTGCGCCGCCTCGTGACTTCGCATGACCTGCCGTGATCCTGCGTGACGCTCGCTGCGCGATGGCGTAGTGGCGGTGCGCCGACCCCGATAGCGTGTACCGCTGGCGAATCGACCGATTCGCCGTACGCCAATACTGTCTCATCGGTCAACAGCGGTCGCCGGCACCAGCCGGCGCCGATCGATGGGAACAACCGCACACAGGAGAAACATCATGGCCGTCATCTCGATGCGTCAAATGCTCGACGCCGGTGCCCACTTCGGGCACCAGACACGCCGTTGGAACCCGAAGATGAAGCGTTTCATCTTCGGTGAGCGCAACGGCATCTACATCATCGACCTGCAGCAGACGCTCGGCCGGGTCGACTCCGCCTACAGCTTCGTCCGCGACCTCGTCGCCGGCGGTGGCAACATCTTGTTCGTCGGCACCAAGAAGCAGGCGCAGGACCCGATCAAGAGCTACGCCGAGAAGTGCGGCATGCCCTACGTCAACGAGCGTTGGCTCGGCGGCATGCTCACCAACTTCGAAACGATCTCGAAGCGCGTCTCGAAGATGCTTGAGTACGAGCGCATGAAGACCTCCGGCGAGTTCGACGTCATGATCAAGAAGGAAGCGCTCCTCCTCGACCGTGAGCTCACCAAGCTCCAGCGCAACCTCGGCGGCATGCGCAGCCTGAAGAAGGCGCCCGACGCCATCTTCGTGCTCGACACGCTCAAGGAGCACATCGCCGTCACCGAAGCTCGCAAGCTCGGCATCCCCGTCGTCGCCGTCGTCGACACCAACGTCGACCCCGAAGTCGTCACCTACCCGATCCCGGGCAACGACGACGCCATCCGCTCGAACAGCCTCTTCGCTCGCGTCATCGCCGACGCCGTCGCCGAAGGCCGCTTCATCGCACAGAAGCGCAACCCGGCACCGGCTCCGGCCGTCGAGAAGACGCCCGAAGAGATCGCTGCGTTCGAGAACGCTCAGAAGGCAGCCCGTGACGCCGCCGCGCAGGCCCAGGCCGACCGCGACGCCCGTCTCGCCACCGCCGAAGCAGCACCTGCAGCCGCCCCGGCCGAAGCGCCGGCCGCTGCTGAGGCCCCGGCCGCCGCTGCCGAAGCAGCACCCGCAGAAACCCCCGCCGAAACCCCCGCCGAAACGGAGAGCTGATCTCAATGGCATTCACAGCACAAGACGTCAAAGCACTCCGCGAGTCCTCGGGCGCCGGAATGATGGACTGCAAGAAAGCACTCCAGGAGAACGACGGCGACATGGAGGCCTCCAAGAAGTGGCTCCGTGAGAAGGGCCTCGCGGCCAGCGCCAAGCGCGAAGACCGTGACGCCACGCAGGGCGTCGTCTCGATGGTCGTCGACGGCAACGTCGGCTCCATCGTCGAACTCAAGTGCGAGACCGACTTCAGCGCCGGTTCCGACTCCTTCAAGGCCGAAGCCGACGCACTCGCCGCGCTCGTCGCCGAGAAGGGCACCGACGCCGTCGCCGAGCGCAACGAGCAGCTCGAAGAGCTCAAGGTCACGCTCAAGGAGAACATCAGCATCGGCCGCGTCGAGCGCGTCGAAGCCGCCGACGGAGCAACCCTCGGCCACTACCAGCACATGCAGGGTGGACGCGGCGTCAACGGCGTTCTCGTCGCCGTTGCCGACGGCAGCGACGAACTCGCTCACGACATCGCCGTGCACATCGCGTTCGCTCGCCCGAAGTTCCTCAGCCGTGACGACGTCCCGGCCGACGTGGTCGCCGCCGAGCGCGAGACGCTCGAGACGATCACCCGCAACGAAGGCAAGCCCGAACAGGCCATCGAGAAGATCGTCGACGGTCGCATCCAAGGCTTCTTCAAGGACGTGGCACTGCTCGACCAGCCGTACGCCAAGGACGACAAGCAGTCGGTCAAGCAGATCCTCGGATCGGCCACCGTCACCGCCTTCGCCCAAGTCGAAATCGGCTGACCGGGGCCAGATCGCCCGATTGCGGCGTCAGCCCTCAGCGCTCGTTGGCAGGAGCCAACTCGGCCTCATGCTTCCTTGCACTCGGACGATCTGACTCCCGCTCAGCAGAGCTGAACTGATGGGTGTGATTGGATGGATGCGGGGTTCCAACTCGGCCTCATGCTTCCTTGCACTCGGACGAGCTGACTCCCGCTCAGCGGGCTGACGCTTCGTTGAGACAGCAGAATTGAATTCGTTGGCGTGAATGCTGACGGTTTTTGAACAGCCCCGGTGTTCGTCTTGTACGGTCACCGGGGCTGTTTCGCGCCCGGAACGATCGAGAACACAGGAATTCGCCACATGACAGAACAACCCCGCCCCGGCTACAAGCGCATCGTCTTCAAACCATCTGGTGAGGCGTTGGCCGGGGAGTCCGGCAAGGGTCTCGACGGTGAAACGCTCGACGCGACCGCGTCCGAGATCATCGATCTGCGACAGAACCTCGGCGTCGACGTCGCAGTCGTCGTCGGCGGCGGCAACTTCTGGCGCGGCCGCCAAGGCTCGATGACCGGCATGGACCCCACACAGTCCGACCACATCGGGATGCTCGGCACCGTGATGAACGCACTCGCGCTGCAGGACGCACTCGAACGCCAAGGCCAGGAGACCCGCGTCCAGTCGGCCATCGAGATGCCGCGAATCGCCGAGGCCTACATTCGCCGCCGGGCGGTCCGGCACCTCGAGAAGGGGCGCGTCGTCATCTTCGCCGCCGGTACCGGCAACCCGTTCTTCACCACCGACACCGCCGCCGCGCTCCGCGCTGCCGAGATCGAAGCTGAAGTGCTCATCAAGGGCACCCACTCCGGCGTCGACGGTGTGTACAGCGCCGACCCGCGCACCGACGACACAGCCACGAAGTACGACGAGGTGTCATACATGGAAGTCATGACGAAGGACCTCAAGGTCATGGATGCGACCGCCATCGCGTTCTGCCGTGACAACGACATCCCCATCGTCGTGTTCGACATGTCGAAGCCGGGCAGCCTGCGCAGCATCGTCCAAGGTGGCGACGAAGGCACGCTCGTCCGCTGACCAGGACCGATGTTGGCGGCTCCTGGGAGCTGTCCGAGTTCGACCAGGGCATAACGGCTAGCCTGACGGAGTGATCGAAGACATTCTGCTCGAAGCCATGGACAAGATGGACAAGGCCGTCGAACACACCCAGACCCAGTTCGGCACCGTCCGAACCGGTCGCGCGTCTCCGGCGCTCGTCGAACGTCTCAACGTCGACTACTACGGCGCCCCGGTGCCGTTGCAGCAGCTCGCCTCCATCTCGGTGCCCGAGGCGCGACAGTTGCTCATCAAGCCGCACGACCGCGGCGCACTCGACGCCATCGAGAAGGCGATCCGCGAGAGCGATCTCGGTGTCAACCCCAACAACGACGGCATCGCCATCCGCCTGTCGCTGCCGCAGCTCACCGAAGAGCGGCGCAAGGAGTACGTCAAGGTCGCCAAGAACATGGCCGAAGACGGCCGCATCGCGCTGCGCAACACGCGCCGTGACGCCCGCAAGGCGCTCGAAGGGCTCGAGAAGGACTCCGAGATCTCCGCCGACGATCTCGAACGGGCCGAGAAAGAACTCGACAAGGTCACGAGCGGGCACGTCGAACACATCGACCAAGCGCTGAACCGCAAAGAACAGGAACTCCTGGAAGTCTGACGGGCACGCCCGGCGACCTGGAAGCAGAGAATCAACATGACTGACGACATCTGGCGACACGACGAAGGATCCGAGGGCAGCGCCCGCCGACCCGGCCGTTTCGAGTCGCAAATGGACGACTTCAACGACGACGAGTTCGGCGGACCGCTGTTCGGCGACGACTCGGGCGGCGTGTCGTCGACGGCCACCACCGGCGCCACCGACCGCGTGTCAGCCGACCCGTCAGGACCCGGTCTCAGCTTCGACGACGACGACACCGGATCGCTCCCGCACTGGACCGAACCACCAACGGGCGAGATGCCCAAGATCGAAGCCGCCGGCAACGACGACTCCGCAGACGAAGACCTCGACGTGTGGTCGACCTTCACCTCCGAGTCGCCGGTCTGGAAGGAAGGCGACAGCGTCGACGCCCCGTCGGGCACGCTCACCCGCTCCGACGACCAGGCGCTGCCCTCCGACCCCACCGGCGAATTGAGCTGGGAAGACGACCCGAGCAGCGACATCGAAGTCACCGGGTCGACCGACGTCGTCGCCGCAGCAGCGGCGGCCGCAGCGGCTGCCCCGACGGCGATGACCGAGACCGTCGACGCCGTCGCGCCTCGCGAACCCGCTCGCATCACCATCGGCACCGACCCCTCGGGCATGCCCCGTCGCCCCGAACCGACCCGCCGCGGCGGCCCACCACAGCGCCCGCCGACCGCAGGTGTCCCGACCGGTTCCGACAAGCGCAACCTCCCGGTCGCGGTCTTCTCCGGCCTGCTCCTGGCCGCGGTGTTCCTCGGACTCACGATGTTCGTGGGGCCGCTCGGTTCGCTCATCTTCGTCGCGGTCGCCCTCGCGATCGCTGGTGTCGAGTACTTCGGCAAGGTGACCGAGAAGGGGTACCGCCCGGCGGTTGCCCCGGGTGTCGTCGCCATCGTCGCCGCTCCACTCGCCGGCTATTGGCTCGCCGAATTCGGCCTGCCGCTGGTCATCGTGTTCGCGTTCATGGCGGGTTCGATCGGCTTCATCGGGGCCAGTTCCATCGAGTCGGGCCCCATGCCCAACATGGCCATCACCATGCTCGGCGTCATCTGGATCGGCCTCATGGGGTCGTACGCAGGCATGCTGCTCGACTGGTCGAACGGCTTCGGCGGTGGCACCAACTGGGGGACCGACACGCTCGTGTTGCTCGCCATCGGTGTGGTCGCCAACGACGTCGGCGCCTACTTCGTCGGCAGTGCGTTCGGACGCACCCCGTTGCGCGGCTGGATCAGCCCGGCCAAGTCGGTCGAGGGGTTCCTCGGCGGTGCCGTGCTCACCCTGATCGTCATGGTCATCATCGGCCTGCAGGAGTGGAGCGACACCTGGAGCGACATGAGCCACCTCCTCATGCTCGGCGTGGTCATCCTGATCCTCGCACCACTCGGTGACCTCACCGAGTCGATGTTCAAGCGCAACCTCGACGTCAAGGACTTCGGCACGCTCATCAGCGGCCACGGCGGCGTCCTCGACCGCTTCGACGGCTTCCTGTTCACGTTGCCGGCGGTCTACTACCTCTTCCGCGTCGTCGAACCGTACGCGGCACTCTGATCGTCCGGCGCATCGCCAGATGACCACTCGAGTTGCGCTCGCCGGCTCGACCGGATCGATCGGCACCCAGACCCTCGACGTCGTCCGCGCCGAGAACGAACGAGCCCCAGGGAGCTACGACGTCGTCGCGCTCGCGGCCGGTTCATCGGCCGACCTGGTCATCGAGCAAGCTCGCGAATTCCACCCGCAGCTGATCGCCGTCGCCGACGACGACGCCAGACGCCGTGTTGCCGAGGCCCTACCCGACTGCACGGTGGTCGCCGAACTCGGTGCCGTCGTCGAACCAGCCGACGTGGTGGTGAACGGCGTGGTCGGCTTCGCCGGACTCGCCATCACCGTCGACACGCTGCGTGCCGGCAAGCGTCTCGCGCTGGCCAACAAGGAGAGCCTCATCGCCGCCGGGCCCGTCGTGCAACCGCTCCGGGCCACGCCAGGCGCCGAGTTGGTGCCGGTCGACAGCGAGCACTGCGCGCTCCACATGTGTCTGCGTTCGTCGTTCGCGCCCGAGCGCGAGGTCAGCCGACTCCTGCTCACCGCCAGCGGCGGGCCGTTTCGTGGTCGCAGCGCAGCCGAACTCGCCGAGGTCACGGTCGAGTCGGCACTGGCCCATCCGACGTGGGCGATGGGCCCCAAGATCACCGTCGATTCGAGCACGCTCATGAACAAGGGCCTCGAAGTCATCGAAGCGCACGAGCTGTACGGAACCTCCTACGACGACATCGACGTGGTGGTCCATCCGCAGTCGGTCGTGCACTCGATGGTCGAGTTCGTCGACGGCACCACCATCGCCCAGCTGTCGATGCCCGACATGAAACTACCCATCGGCTACGCGCTCGGCTATCCCGACCGCATCGCCACGCCGTTCGGGGCGATCGACTGGACCACGCTGTCACGGCTCGACTTCGAACCACCCGACCGCGCCACGTTCCGCTGCCTCGACCTCGCCTACCAGGCCGGACGAGCCGGCGGCTCGGCACCGGCCTGGCTGTCGGCCGCCAACGAGATCGCCGTCGAATCTTTCCTGTCCGGAAACTTGCCGTGGAATGCCATCCCCGACGTGTGCGTTGATGTTTTGCAGGTACATGATGGAGAAATCCCGAAATCTGTCGATGAAGTCATCGAGGCCGACGCCACCGCGCGTCGGCTGGCCACCGACATCGTGAACGCCAGAACCTGAACCACACGCACATGACCGATCAACTCACCCCGTCGCCGTTCGACGCTCCGCCGAACCCCGCCGACAACCTGACGCGCTCCGACAAGATCAAGAGCGAACTGATGGCGGGCGGCGCCGTCACCGAAAACGGCGACGACGAACTCGCCGGAGGGTGGCAGGGCGCCCTGTCGATGCTCGGCATCGCCGCACTGTTCGTGTGGCTCGCCGTGCTCAACATCTGGTGGTTCGTGTTCGTTGTCGGGGTCGTCATCTCGATCTTCCTCCACGAGCTCGGCCACTTCGCCACTGCCAAGTGGACGGGTATGAAGGCCACGCAGTTCTTCCTGTTCTTCGGGCCTCGGCTCTGGAGCTTCCGGCGCGGCGAGACCGAGTACGGCGTGCGTGCCATTCCCGCCGGTGCGTTCGTGCGCATCGTCGGCATGAACCGCATGGACGACGTCGAGCCCGAAGACGAGGATCGCACCTACCGCTCGAAGAGCTTCCCGCGTCGCCTGCTCGTCATCTCCGCTGGGTCGATCATGCACATGATCATCGCGGTGGCGCTGCTGTTCACCGTCTACCTCGGCATCGGCGAGCGCACCGACGAGTTCGAGCCGGGCGTGCAGGTCGCGGCGCTGTCGATCAACGGCCCGGCCGAAGAAGCCGGCATCCAGGTCGGCGATGAGTTCGTCGAAGTCGGCGGCCAGACCGTCGAGACCACGCGCGACGTGTTCGACATCGTCGGCACCTACGAACCACAGGAGTTCCTCGACGTCGTCGTGCTCCGCGACGGTGAAGAAGTCGCCTTCAGCGTCGGACTCGGCTCGACCGAGACCGGCCGAGCGCTGCTCGGCGTCACGTCCGGTCAAGAACGCATCTACACCCAGCACAGCGTCGCCGGCGCCGCCACCAACGCCGTCACCGACATCATCCCCGCCTCGTGGGAATCGGTGCAGGGCGTCTTCAAGGCGCTCAACCCCGTCAACATCGTCACCCACCTCACGGGTGACAACGACGATCTCGCCACCCGGCCCACGAGCGTGGTCGGGGTCACCGGGGTGTCCGACGATCTCGGCGACGCCGAGGGCATTTACGGCGTGCTCTGGCTGCTCGCCCTGCTCAACGTGTTCGTCGGTGTGTTCAACATGTTCCCGTTGCTCCCGCTCGACGGTGGGCATGCGGCGGTCGCGGCCTACGAACGCATACGAGAAGCGATGCGCGGCGGCAAGCAGCGCTACATGGCCGACGTCGAACGCCTCATGCCGTTCGCCATGGGCGTCATGGTGCTCCTGCTCGGCTTGTTCACCGCCGCGCTGTATCTCGACATCACCGACCCCCTCTAGGACCAACCACCCGCCGTCATCCGGTGTCAGACACCAGATGACGCAGAACTGGGTCGCTGTGAGGTCTCGTGCGCTCGGAGATGGTTGACTGATCCTCATGGAAGTTGTCTCGGCTGCTGAACGTCGACCCACGCGACAGATCACCGTCGGCGATGTGACCGTCGGTGGCGATTCGCCCATCACGGTGCAGTCGATGACGATCACGAAGACCTCCGACGTCGAAGGCACGCTGCAGCAGATCTACGCGCTGGCCGCGGCGGGTGCCGACATCGTGCGCTGTACGTGCAACGAGATCGAAGCCGCCGAAGGACTCGCGCAGATCGTGCCACGCTCGCCTGTGCCGATCATCGCCGACATCCACCACCAGTACCGGATGGCGATGGCAGCGATGGAAGCGGGCGTCGACGGTCTACGCCTCAACCCCGGCAACATCCGCAAGCCCGAACACATCAAGGCGGTGGCCCGTGAGGCCAAAGACCGCAACCTGCCGATCCGCATCGGCGTCAACGCAGGCTCCCTCGATCCGAAGCTGTACGAGAAGTACGGCGGGGCCACCCCCGAAGCCATGGTCGAGTCGGCGCAGACCGAGATGCAGTACTTCGACGAGGTCGGCTTCGACCTGATCAAGATCTCGGTCAAGGCGTCGTCGGTGCCGCTGATGGTCGAGTCGTATCGAGCACTCGCCGAGGTCACCGACTACCCGTTGCACCTCGGTGTCACCGAGGCCGGCCCGCCGCCCGCTGGGCTGATCAAGGCCACGGCCGGCATCGCGACGCTGCTCATGGAGGGCATCGGCGACACGATCCGCTACTCGCTCACCGCCGACCCGGTCGAGGAGGCCAAGGCCGGTCGTCAACTGCTCGAAGCGCTCGGCCTCCGTGAACGCAAGAACATCGACCTGATCGCGTGCCCGTCGTGCGGACGCGCCGAAGTCGACGTGATCAAGGTCGCCAACGATGCGATGGAAGCCTTCGGCGAGCGCGAGATCCCGCTTCAGGTCGCGGTGATGGGGTGCGTCGTCAACGGCCCGGGTGAGGCTCGCGACGCCGACATCGGCATCGCCGCGGGGAACAAGCGCGGCCACCTGTTCATCAAGGGCCAGAACGTGGCCGTGGTTCCCGAATCCGAGATGGTCGATCAGCTCGTCGAATGGGCCGAGTTCATCCACGAGCACGGCACCGAGGCCGCTCTCAAGCGCGCCGACCTCGACAAGGCCCGCCGTGAAGCCGAGAAGGACCGTGCCAAGCTCCTCGAAGAGCAGGGCGACGACGCCAACCTGGCCAACGAGAAGATCGTCGAGATCCGCAAGAAGTAGCAACCCGCTTGTTTCTTCTCGTCCCGGTCGAAAAGAAACAAGCGGATGTTTCCCTCGGTCCCGGTCGAAAAGAAACAAGCGGGCAGGTCAGGTCAGAGCGTGGTGACGACGAAGGTGGTCGTTTCGGCGTAGACCGGCGTGCCGGGGGAGAAGTAGAGCGTCGTGCCGTCGATCGTGACGGCCAGTTCGTGCCCGACGGCGGTGTGGCTGTCACCGGCCTCCAGCTTGAGCAGCGCCACGCCGGCCTCGGGCAGCGGATATCGCCCGTCGGTCACCTCCATGACCGGTTGCGCCAGTGGCGTGGGATCGACCACGTCGAGCAGCAGGTCGATGTCGACCTCCTTCACCGTGAGGCCGCCGCGAACGACGTTGTCGCTCGCTCGCATCAACTCGATGCCCGAACCGCGCAGGTAGGCGTGGAGGTTGCCGGCCGTGAGATGAATCGCCTCACCCGGTTGCAACGTGACGTGGTTGAGCAGCAGCGTGACCACAACACTCGGGTCGCCGGGGTAGCGCTCGGCGAGCGTGCGTACCCAGGCCGCTTCGGGCCCGTCAGCGTCGGCGCATACCGCGATCGTGTCGGTGGGGTCGATCTCACCGAGGTACAGCGCCCGCATCGCGGCGCCAGCACCGTCGGCGGCAACCGTGTCGGCCAACCGATCGGCTCCTATCCGCCGAAGCAGGTCGACCGTGGCGTCGTCGGGACGCACACCGCACAACGCCTCGAACTCGGTGAGTGCGACGAGGAGTTCGGGCTTCGGGTACGCATCGCCGAACACGCCCTGCTCGAATCCGTCGGCCGCTTGCTCGGGCGTCGGATGCGCCTGCAGTGAGAGTGGCTCGGCTGCCGACAGTACCTTCAGCAGGTAGGTGAGTTCGCCGGTGAGTTCACTCAACGGTTCGCCGTTGTCGAGCAGCGTGGGGCCGTTCGGGTGGGTGCCGAGCCAGAGTTCGGCCCAGGGCTTCCCCTTCCCGGCCACGCCGAGCAGGTTCGGGATGAACGTCGGATCGCCCCACTCGTAGTGCTGCACGACACCTTCGACCACCCGTACTGGCATCACGCCACCATACGGCCCCTCGCGTCGGGTTCTCGCTTCCCGCAACACCCTCCAGCCTCCATCCCGTCCCCAAGGTTTTGCCCCGGCAATCCGTCATCCGTGACGCCCAGCCGGGGCAAAAACCCCACGACCCGAGTTCTGCCCCCGGAATCCGTCACCCGTGACGCCCTGGAGGGGCAAAACCCGGACGCGTCCGACGTGGCTGCCTGAGGGTGATTTCTGCCCAGGCTCGATGTCGTCGCGTGAGGGTGATTTTTGCCCAGGCCAAATGTGGTCGCGTGGGGGTGATTTTTGCCCAGGCTCGATGTGGTCGCGTCGGGGTGATTTTTGCCCAGGCTCGATGTGGTCGCGTGGTCCTTTTACCCCTGGTCTTCGTCATCGGTGACGTCTTGGAGGGGCGAAACGTCGCTCGGGGACGTTGCGCCGGGGGCGACCGGGGTCAGAGGTGGAGTTCGGCGGCGCGGGCGAGGACGCCGTCGCGTTCGGCGCCGATGGTCGTGGTGTCGCCGTGGCCGGTGTGGACGACCGTGTGATCGGGGAGTTCGAGCAGCACGTTGCGGATCGACGCGAGGATCGTCGGCTCGTCGGAGTACACCCGACCGGTCGCACCCGGGCCTCCGCAGAACAGCGTGTCGCCACTGACGACCGCTCCGGTGGCGACGTCGTGGAAGCAGCAGCAACCGGGGGAGTGGCCCGGCGTGTGGAGGATCCCGAGTTCGTGGCCGCCCGCCGTCAGCGTGCGCCCCGGTTCGATCGGGCCGTCGAAGTCGTGTTCGGGATACACGACGCTCCAGAGGAAGCGGTCGAACTCGTGCAGCAGGATCGGTGCGTCGACCGCATCGCGCAGTGCGACCGCGGCGTTGATGTGATCGTTGTGCCCGTGGGTGAGCACGATGCCCTTCACCTTGCGGCCGTTGACCGCGTCGACGATCGGTTGGTGGTCGTGCGCGGCGTCGAAGATCAGGACTTCCTTGTCATCACCGACGAGCCAGATGTTGTTGGTGACCTCCCACTCGCCGCCGTCGAGGGCGAAGATGCCGTCGGTCGTGACCAGTTCGAACGCCATCAGAGCACCACGACCGAGCGCAGCACTTCGCCGCGCTCCATCTTGTGGAACGCCTCCTCGACATCGCCGAGGCCGATCTCTTCGGACACGAAACCATCGAGGTCGAGGCGACCCTGCAGGTAGAGGTCGATCAGCATCGGGAAGTCACGCTCGGGCAGGCAGTCGCCGTACCAACTCGACTTGAGCGATCCGCCCCGGCCGAACACTTCGATGAAGGGCAGCTCGATGGTCATCTCGGGGTTCGGAACGCCGACCAGGACCACGGTGCCGGCGAGGTCACGAGCCTCGAAGCACTGCTTGTAGACGGCGGGGTGGCCGATGGCTTCGATGCACACGTCGGCGCCGTTGCCGTCGGTGACCGACTGGATGTACTCGACCGGGTCGACGTTGCTCGAGTTGCACGTGTGCGTGGCGCCGAAACCCTTTGCCCACTCGAGCTTGCGATCGTCGATGTCGACCGCGATGATCGTCGACGCACCTGCGAGCTTCGCCCCGGCGATCGCCGCATCACCGACGCCGCCACAACCGAACACGGCGACCGACTGGCCGCGCGTGACCTGGCCGGTGTTGATCGCTGCGCCGATGCCCGCCATCACGCCGCAACCGAGCAGACCGGCAGCGGTGGCCGGGGCCTTCGGATCGACCTTGGTGCACTGGCCGGAGTGGACGAGCGTCTTCTCACAGAACGCTCCGATACCGAGAGCCGGCGAGAGTTCGGTGCCGTCGGTGAGCGTCATCTTCTGCGCCGCGTTGTGCGTGTCGAAGCAGTACTGCGCTTCGCCACGCTTGCAGGCGCGGCAGTTGCCGCACACCGCTCGCCAGTTGAGCACGACGTAGTCGCCGACCTCGACGTTGGTGACACCCTCGCCGATCGACTCGACGACACCTGCTGCTTCGTGGCCGAGCAGGAACGGGAACTCGTCGTTGATGCCGCCTTCGCGGTAGTGCAGGTCGGTGTGGCAGACACCGCACGCCTGGATCTCGACGACCGCCTCGCCCGGGCCGGGATCGGGGATGACGATGGTCTCCATCGACACCGGTTCGCCCTTCGCCTTGGCAATGATTCCGCGTACTTCTTGGCTCATGCCGAGCAACCTAGTGGCTTCCGCGGAGCGCTGACCACGTTCGCTCCGCACGTGCGTGAGACATGTGTGGGCGACGTCACACCAGCAGTACGAACCGATCGGGAACCGACGTGGACGCGCGGTCGTCAAACACACATGGAACGACGAACGCTTCTCACCCTGTTGCTCACCGCACCCGCTGCTGCCGTGCTGGCAGCGTGTGGTTCCGACGATGCCGGCGCCCCTGCTCAGACCGGCGACCCGTTGCCTCCCGTGACCGATGTGACCACCGTGCCCACCACGCTTCCGGATCCCGACCAACCCGTCACCGCGATGCTGGAGTTCGGCTACTACGGCGGCTTCACCACTCGCGACGTCGCCTTCCAGCAGCAACCGCAGGTGCTGTTGACCTCCGATGGGCGGCTGATCACGCCTGCTCCGACCATCGCCATCTATCCCGGACCGCTGGTTCCGCCGGCGAACGTCCAGACCATCACGCAGGAGGGCATCGACAGGTTGCTCGACGCGGCGCGGGACGCCGGGCTGTTCGCCGATGTCACCTATCCGGAGCATGCTCACGTGGCCGATGCCAGCACCGCCACGCTGCGGATCACCGTCGACGGCGAGACCTACGTCCACGAGGCGTATGCGCTGGGGATCGACGAGTCACTGGACGAACTCCAGCCCGAGGGGGATCGACTCGGCGCAGCGAGCGGCCTGGAAGAGTTCGTGGCGTTGCTCGGTGACATCCCGGCGCTGGTCGGAGCAGATGCGCTCGGCCCGGCCGAACCGCACCGACCGGAGGCCTACCAACTCTCGGCGGTTCCTGCCGGTGACCTGTCGGGCTACGAACTCGAGCCCACCGTCGTCGAGTGGCCGACCGACACGGGGGTGATCCTCGCCGATGCCGCCGATTGCACCGAAGTCGACGCCGCGCAGGTCGGTGAGCTGCTCGAGAGCGCCGATCAACTGACGTTCTTCGCCGAGGACGGCGTCACGTATCAGGTGCTCGCCCGACCGGCCTACCCCAGCCGATCGTGCTGACGGTGCGTCGGCTTCGTCGAGGACGTCCCTCGGCCGAGCAGCAGCCTCAGAACAGTTTGAGCTCGTCGGACTTCATGCCCCGGAGTTCGTCGTAGTCGACCTCGACCCACGTGAAGCCACGTGACTCGGCGAGCACCTTGGCCTGCGGTTTGATCGACTGCGCCACATACACGCCGCGGACCTCGCCCAGCGACGAATCGAGTTGGAGCCGCTCGATGTAGCGGGCCAGTTGCTCGACGCCGTCGATCTCGCCCCGTCGCTTGACCTCGATCGCCACGACCTGGTCGGATTCGTCGCGGCAGAGCAGATCGACGGGGCCGATGGCGGTCGGGTACTCGCGTCGTACGAGCTTGAGACCCTCTTCGATCGAGGTCGGGCTCGCGGCGAGCAGTTCTTGCAGGTGGGCCTCCACGCCGTCCTTCTGGAGGCCGGGGTCGTCGCCGAGTTCCTCCGACACGTCGGAGAGCACCTCGTGCAGCGTGATGGTCAGCGTTTCCTTCTTGTGGTTGCTGACCACCCAACGATGCCCGTCGTCGTCGTCGATCTCGACGATCGTGTTGGGCGCGTTCATCCAGTTGAGGGGCTTGTAGGCGCCGCCGTCGGCATGGATCGCCACGCACCCGTCGGCCTTGAGCATGATGAGGCGATTCGCCTCGGGCAGATGGGCGTCGAGACGACCGGCGTAGTCGACGGAACAACGGGCAATCACCAAGCGCACGAGCGCCGACCCTATCGCCAGCGAGTCATCCGGTGTCAGACACCGGATGATGCGAGCTCAGGTCATCTTGATCTTGCCGCCCTCGGCTTCGACGTGCTCTTGCATGCGCTTCTGGATGAGCGCTCGACGCTGCTGGAGCTCGCGATAGGTGAGGGAGTTGACGTTCGATTCGAGGCCCATGCTGGCCTTCACCCCGTCCATGTCGAACTCGACCTCGTTGGGGTTCACGCCGAGTTCGCGTCCGAGACGCTCGCCGTGCTTCATGGCGAACATCATCGAGATGTTCGACACCTCGCCGATCAGGTCGAGATCGGGGGCGAGCCGGGCGATGGCGCCGTCGAGGAACACGAGGTTCTTCACGTACAGCATCAGTTCCTTCGGGAGCTTGGCGCCGTAGCCGAGCATCGCCTTGACCACCCGCTGGACCTCGGCGACCATCTCCTCGCCGGTCAGCGTCGTGGGGTCGATGACGTCCTGGTCGAGTCGGAGATCGCGGATGACCGCATCGATGTCGGTGTCGACCGGGAGCGCGCCGAGGTCGCGCAGCGCCTCGACCTGGCTCCTGGGATCGTTGGTGGTCGCCCCGAGCATGAGGCGCAGGAACGCATTGCGGCGGGGGCCGCTGAGCCGTCCGACGATGCCGTAGTCGAGCAGCGCGGTGCGTCCGTCGGCGAGCACGAACAGGTTGCCGCCGTGCAGGTCGCCGTGGAAGATGCCCTCGACGATGGCGCCTTCCATGAAGGCGATCATCGCCGTCCGCACGACGTCTTCGGTGTCGATCCCGGCGTCTTTCATGCCGGCGACGTCGTCGAAGTTGAAGCCGTGCACGCGCTCCATGACGAGTACACGCCGGGTCACGAGCGAGGGGTGGGGGCGGGGCACCACGTAGCGGTCTTGCTCGAGGTCGTGGAGCATCGTGGCCACGTCGAGCATGTTGGCCGCCTCCATCCGGAAGTCGAGTTCTTCGACGATGGTTTCGGCGAAGAGTTCGACCAGCGCGGGCGGGTTGGCGAGCGCGGCGACGGGGATGCGGCCGACGAGGTGCGGGGCGAGCCACGCCATGACGCGGAGGTCTTTGCGAACGAGGCGTGACACCGATGGCCGCTGCACCTTCACCACGACCTCTTCGCCGGTTCGGAGGCGGGCGGCGTGGACCTGGGCGATCGAGGCGGCGGCGAGGGCCGTCTCGTCGAAGTACTCGAAGACGTCGTCGAGGCGAGCCCCGAGGTCTTCTTCCACCGTCTGTTTGACGACGGAGAACGGCTCGGCGGGCACCTGGTCACGGCATCGTTTGAACTCGTCGACGAGTTCGGCGGGGAAGAGACCTTCGCCCGACGAGATGATCTGACCGAGCTTGATGTACGTCGGTCCGAGGTCTTCAGCGGCGGTGCGCAGTCGCAGCGACACGTCGGCGCGGCTCGCCGAAGCGTCGGCATGCTGCTTGCGCTTCTTGCGAATCATCCACGGGACGAGTGCACGCCCGAGACGGCCGGCGACGGTGACGACGCGCAGCCCCGGAGGAAGCTTCGACGGCTTGGTGAGCACCGGCACCTCGGCCTGAGCTCGAACGCGGAGCGTGGCAGCGAGTTCGGACCATCGGACGTCGGCGCGGTCGAGCGTCCACGGTCCGGTCTCGGTGAACGACCCCCAGGCGAGGTCGGTCGCCGGCCCGTCGCTCGTCACGGATACGTCATCAGGCACGGCCATACGACATCCATGATGACGCATGTCGACGGGGTCGCGCCGACGGAGCCCTGTGAAGTTCGTCGCCGAGTTCCCGCTCGCTGCCGTCGAATCGGTACGCGGAGCAGCGCCAGAAGCGACGGTGCGATGCGAGCGTGCGGCCCGGTCGGAAGCAGCCATAGCACGATGGTCGGATGTGGCCGGGGATGGACGGTAATCATGACGAAAAACAGAGTCAAGCGTGAGAGAGCGATGTCCGAATCATTGGCATGTCCGTCGTGATCTTCACCGCCGTCGAACTGGCGGCTCTGACCGGTGCCCTGGGCAGCCTCGTGCGGAAACGCTCGCAGATGCTGGCCGTGCGTCCGGTGCGCGTCGACCGCTGACGCGGTTTGGCCGAACGCGTCGTTTCCCGCGACGATTGGGCTCATGAGTGATCGCCCGTTCAACGTGCTCGGTATCCAACAGGTCGCGATCGGCGGGCTCGACAAAGGGGCCCTGACCGACCTCTGGAGCGGACTGCTCGGCGTCGAGAAGGTCGGCGACTACGTGGCCGAATCCGAGAACGTCGACGAAGACATCCTGCGGCTCGGTTCCGGGCCGCACGCCGTCGAGATCGACCTGATGCAGCCGATCGATCCGGAGAAGTCGCCGAAGGTGCATTCACCGACGCTCAACCACCTCGGCCTCTGGATCGACGACCTTCCCGCAGCGGTCGACTGGCTGACCGAGCAGGGCATGCGCTTCACACCGGGTGGCATCCGCAAGGGAGCCTCGGGTCACGACGTCTGCTTCATGCACCCGAAGGGCAACGACGAGTCGCCACGCAGCGGCGAGGGCGTGCTCATCGAGTTGGTGCAAGCGCCCGCAGACGTCATCGCTGCCCTCGGCTGACCGCACGGGAGCGCGGTCCACTGGATTCACTGCGCGCTCCGATCGGCTAGAACTGCCGTTCGTGGGGCACGCAACGAACCAACCGACCTGGGTCATCGACACGCTCGCGAGCGAGAAGTACCCGATCTACAGCCGGGCCAACGCGGGCGAAGTGTGCCCCGATCCGATGTCGCCGCTGTCGGCGACGATGACGATGGCCGGCCCCGGCGAAGACGGGTATCGAGACGCCTTCATCGCTGCCGGCACGTTCACGCCCGACGAGTTCGAGGCCGACCGTCCCAACTGCATCGGCGTGTTCGGCGGCTACATGTATCTCAACATGTCGTTGGCGCGCATCTACGGCGTGCGCATGCCCGGTATGAGTCCGGAGATGGTCGACGAGCAGTACTACGGCGACATGCCGGGCATCACGCCGTATGCCGAGGAGGCTCGACCGACCGACGAGAACGCCGACCGGTCGGAGCAACTCGCCGGATACCTGGGCGAACTGTTCACCACCGCCGACCTTCCCGAGTTGCGTGCCGACCGCGATCAGATGTGGCGTCGCATCGAACGACGCCCCGACCTCGCGAAGCTCACCGATCAGGAACTGGTCGACCACGCCCGGGCCTTCATGCCCATGTTTCGCAGGCTGTTCTGCCAGCACATCCTGATCTCGGCGGGTGCCGGTTTCGGTATCGGCACCGTCGCGGGCGTGTGCGACGCGATCGGCAGACCCGAACTCACCATGACGCTGTGCTCCGGTCTCGGTGACGTCGACTCGGCGGCCCCGAGTTGGGCGATGTGGGAACTGTCGCGTCTCGACGAGGACAGCGACGAGTACCGCGCCGGCTTCGACGACTTCCTGCGCCGATTCGGGAGCCGAGGCCCCAACGAATGGGATCTGCACAGCAACACCTGGGGGACCGATCCGATGCTGCCGACCGTGGCGATCCGGGCGATGCGCCCAGCACCCGATGCCGACAGTCCGCAGGCGCGCACCGAGCTGCGTATCGCCGAGCGGGAGCAGGCCACGGCGACGGTGCGCGAGATGCTGACCGGTGCCGACGACGAGACGAAGGGCACCTTCGAAGCGGGTTTGCAGTGCGCCCACGTGTACGCCGCGGGTCGTGAACGGTCGAAGACCAACTGCATCCTGCTCGTCCACGAGATGCGGCTGTCGTTGCGTGAACTCGGGCGACGCCACGCCGAGGCGGGCCACATCGCCGAGCTCGACCAGATCTTCATGCTCACCGAACGCGAACTCGACGGGTTCGTCCGTGAACCGACATCGTTCTCCGATCTGATCTCCGAGCGCGAGCAGACGTGGCGGAAGATGTTCGATCACGTGCCACCGTTCGTCACCAACGGTGCACCCGAGCCCTGGACCACCTGGCCGCGCCGAGACGCTGTCGCCGACGGCCAGGAAGCGGTCGTCGGCCTCGAGTTGACCGGTATCTCCGGCTGTCCGGGCGTGGCTCGGGGCCGGGCGCGGGTGGTGCTCGATCCGGCTGACCCGCAGGGTCTCGAACCCGGTGAGATCCTCGTGGCGCCGGTCACCGACCCAGCCTGGACGCCACTGTTCGTGCCCGCAGCGGCGGTCGTCGTCGACGTCGGCGCGCAGATCACGCATGCGGTGATCGTCAGCCGCGAGCTCGGCTTGCCGTGCGTCGTGTCGGTCACCGGGGCGACGAAGACGATTCCCGACGGAGCGATCATCGAAGTCGACGGTGGCACCGGCACCGTGACGATCATCTCGCTCGACGCGGCAGACGAATGACCGAGTCCTCCGTGCTCGGCGGCGATGCGCCTGGGCCGCTCGACGGCATCAGGGTGGTCGAACTCGGGATCTGGGTGGCCGGTCCGGCGGCCGGTGGGATCATGGCCGACTGGGGTGCCGACGTGATCAAGATCGAAGCCGCGGCCGGCGATCCGCAGCGAGCGGTGTTCGCCTCGATCGGCGTTCGAGACGACATCCCGGTTCCACCGTTCGAGATGGACAATCGGGGCAAGCGGTCGGTCGTGATGGACCTCCGCGACGCTGCGGAAGTCGAACGGCTCCACGGTCTGATCGCCAGCGCCGACGTGTTCATCTCCAACATGCGGCCAGGGGCGCTCGAACGACTCGGTCTCGACCACCAGACCGTCTGCGAGCGCCACCCGTCGGTCGTGTACGGCCTGGTCACGGGGTATGGGCTCGAAGGCGAGGAACGTGATCGGGCCGGGTACGACGTCGGCGCCTACTGGGCCCGATCGGGCCTGGCGCACACGTTGATGCCGCCCGGCGAATTGCCGCCCAACCCTCGCTCGGGCATGGGCGATCACCAGACCGGCATGACCTTGGCGGCCGGGGTGATGGCCAAGCTCGTCGAACGGGGCCGCACCGGTCGAGGCGGGCTGGTCACCACGAGCCTGCTCCGAGTCGGGATGTACTCGATCGCTTGGGACATCAGCGTCGAGATGCGCTTCGGGAAACGGGCGGCGACGACCTCGCGCACCGAGGCATCGACGCCGCTCGTCAACTGCTACCTCGCCGCGGATGGGCGCAGCTTCTGGCTGATCTGCCTCGAAGGGGACCGTCACTGGCCGAAGTTGCTCGCTGCGATCGGGCCGAGTTCGCTCGATGCCGACGAACGCTTCGCGACGGCCAAGGGTCGGTATCGCAATGCGAGCGCGCTGATCGCAGAACTCGACGCGATCTTCGCCGCGCACGACTACGAGCACTGGACGTCGGGATTCAACGAGCACGACGTGTGGTGGGCGCCGATCAGTTCCATCCCCGACGTGCTGGCCGACCCACAGGCGCAGCACGGCTTCGTCGACATGACCCCGCGTGACGGGGACGAACCGTTCCGTGCGGTGGCGACTCCGATCGACTTCGCCGGGTACACGATTCGCCCGGGCGTGGTGCCGATGCTCGGCGAGCACACCGACGAAGTGCTCGCCGACCTCGACGAGCACTGACGGTCGCGGCCGCCGGTCTCAGCCGTCGGTGTCGACGACGGCCATGACGTCGAGCCCCGCCTTGTTGCCGTCGGGGTCGGGAACCTCCTGCACGCGCTCGTCGACGTCGTCGTACTCCAGGCGCAGTGCCTTCGTCATCGTCGCGTGCATTGCGTACGTGCACGTGATGTACGTGAACTCGATGATCTCGACCTCGGAGAAGTGCTCCTTCAGTTGGTCGAACAGTGCTTCGGGGACGCGTCCGTGTTCGAGCACCAGGCAGTCGGTGTAGGCGAGCAGCACTCGTTCGTCGAGGGAGAAGCAGTCGGCCGTCGACCAGTTCGGAATGGCTTCGACCTGCTCGTCGGTGAAGCCGACGTCGCGCATCGCCTTGCAGTGTTGGCTGAACACGAACTGACTGGCAGCGACGTATCCGGCGCGGCACTGGCCGAGCTCGCGGTGGCGGGCCGAGAGTTCTCGGTTCTCCGATCGGTAGAACTGGAACCCGGCGGTGGTGTGGTCGAACGCGTCGGGACAGTTGGCGAACACGGTCCACCAGTTGCCGGGCGTGCCGCTCGCGGTGCCCGGTTCGGCGACCGGGTCGCGATCGCCGAACAGCATCTTGTACATCACCTGTGCGAACGGATGAGCGTCGTCGCGGGAAACCTCACTGAGTCGTGGCATGCCCCGAGTGTGGCCGATTCGGCGCGGTCGTCTCGACAGGAGACGCTCGTCGTGCACGCGTCCCATCGACCGAATCGACGATGGGTGTGTAACGCTCGGTGGCTGTGGCGCCCTGTACCCGTGATCGCCCATGGTGGATGCTGACGAGATGACGGAACGGACCGACGACGTGGTGCTGCGTCTCCGCGATGTCTACGAGGCCGACCATGCCCGGCTCTGGAGGTCGGTGTACGCCTTCGGCGGTTCGAGAGATGTCGCCGACGACGCCACCGCCGAGGCGTTCGCGCAGGCGCTGCGGCGCGGCGACGAGATCCGCGACGTGCAGGCCTGGGTGTGGAGGTCGGCGTTCGCCATCGCTCGCGGGCAACTCGGTGCTCGGGGCGACCGTGGCGTCGGAGATTCGGTCGATATGTCCGCAGCGCCGAACGCTGCCGAACCCGATGGGCTCGCCCACGTGCTCGACGCACTCAGCGAACTCGAACTCGCCGACCGCGAACTGCTGGTGCTCTGTCACGTCGGCGGCTGGCGTCCGTCGGAGCTCGCCCCGATCCTCGGAGTCGCGGGACCGGTACTGCGCGTCCGCCTGCACCGAGCGACGCGACGAGCACGAGTCATCCTGGAGGAGGAGGTCTGATGGAACCGTTCGATCGATTCGACGAGGTGCCCGTACCCGATCAGTGGGATGAGATCGTCGATCGGGCGGGCCCCGCGATCGGCGAGCCCGGCTCCGGGGAGGACGGGGCGACGGCCACTCATCGGCGCCGTTCGACCTGGGTGCTCGTCGGCGCCGTTGCGTCGGTCCTCGGTCTGGTCGTCGGCTTTGTGGCGCTCAGCCGAGGAGGAGACGGCGATGACGCGATCGGCGACATCGTCGTCACCCCGACCGACGTCGTCGACACCCCGACCGAGGCCGTCGATGCCGCCGACGACCCGCCACCTGACACCCCGACTCCCGTCGATGAGGACGAGCAGGTGGCGCTGACGTGTTCGAATGCCAGCGAGTTGGCTGAGATCGGGCAACTGCTTCGTAGCGGGCAGCCGACGTACGACTACCAACCGGCACGTGACGTGGCGCAACTGGTGGAGTGGTCGGACGTGGTCGTCGCTGGAGATCTCGTGAGCGCACGACGTACGAGCGCCGCGAACGGCGAGACCTACACCTCCATCGAGGTGGCGAACGTCGAGGTCCTGGCAGGCGTCGGAACGGTCGAGCGGATCGGCTCACCGTCGTTGTGGGCTGAGGGTCTGGGCGACGACCCGCTCGCCGACACCGTCGTGTTCGAGGGGGTGCGGTTCATCGCATTCCTCGACGCGTTCCCCGCCGCCCCCGGCGGTTGGGCCCCGTACGTCGGAGGAATCGGATTCGGGTGCGCCGGCACGAGGGGCGAGGCATCGCCGGTGGCCGAGAGCCTGGCGGGGCTCGACACCGAGATCCAGGATCTGTCGATCGACGACGTGATCGCTCGCGTCAGCGTCGTGGCCGACCGCCAGACCGAGGGGATTTCCCGGCCCGTGTTCGCCGACGACGTCTGCCCACCGCAATCGGCGCTCGACTTCGGTGCGCGCGACGGATTCACACAGGTCTTCTTTCCCCGTGACGAGGTGTTCCCGATCCAGATCATCGGCGCACCCGGCGGCACGCCGGCTGACCCGTTTGCGTTGATCCAACGGTGGGACGAGGCGACCGACGAGTCGATCGATGGCGAGCGGGTCGAGGTCGTGCCCATCGACGGGGTCGACGTCGGCATCGCAACGTTCGACAACGGGAACGGCGAAGCGACGTGGCGACTCGCCGACGGATCGATCGGCTACCTCCGTTCCCGCGGGTTGGACCGTGACGACATCGAGGAGATCGTCGGGGCGCTCAGCGGTCGGGCGCTCGATGCGCCGGTCCCTGGCTTCGACCTCGACGCTGGTGCTACCGATCGCTTCGTCGTGCTCCACGAGAGCGTCAACACCGACGTGTCGTCGAGCGGAGCGATGAGCGAATGCCGCCGAAACGGCGATCCCTGGATCTACCGGGTGTACGCGATCAACGGTGATCCAGTGGCTCGATTCGTGGCGGTGATCGACCGAGGGCCGGCGCCCTACGCGATCGGCGAGGTCGGGCCGACGACGGTGATCATCGAAGGCGTCGACGATGCCGAGGCACCCGGTGTCGGCGACGTGATCGACGCCGACGTCGATCGATTCGCGGCGTTGACGCGGCAGCCCAGCATCGCAGAGCAGGACAACACGCCGGACGAACTACTCCTCGGCCTCGACACCGAGGCGGTGCTCACACTGTTCGACGCCACCGGCGATGGCCTGTCCGATCAGGTGGTGGCGTTGAGCCTTCGTCTTGCCGACGGAGTCACCTTTCTCGAGGTCGATTGGGCCGATTTCGAGTCGCATCCGGACGCTGCTCGCTACCTCGTCGAGTTGGACGGAGGAGGTGCCGGAGCGTCGAACGGGGGAGCGGGGAACACGTCGATCGCGGGCTCGACGAGTGGCTTCCGTCTCGGCCCGGCGGACGCCACCGAACCGGTCGTCGTCACGGTGAAGATCGTCGATGCCGATGGTCGACTGTTGCAGCTGAGCCCGACCGTTCGGATCGTTCCCGAGGAGAGCCGGTGAGTGATTGGCGTTGACAGCGTCGACACCGAGGTGCAGAATGCGAAGCAACATTCGCGTTTTGATCGGGGGATCACATGAACGACGCACTCGGGGGAACCGCCATGCTCACTGAAGGGCATCGCCGTCGACGACGAACGGGCAGGTGGCTCGTCGCCGCCATGGCAGCCGCATCGATCGTGCCGGCAACAGCAGCCGACGCGCGGCCGGCTCCGGCACCATCGCCGGCGGTCGATGTTCGCATCGCCGCACCGGCACCGGTGTCGCTACCGACCGCGGCAGTCGCCATGGGCGACAGCTTCATCTCGGGGGAGGGTGCCGGCAGCTATCAGGCCGTCGTCGACGTCAACGGCAACGCGCAGGGCTTCCCCGGCTGGTCGGCCGACAACAGCAACGCCTTCTTCTGCCATCGCTCCGCCAATGCATCGATCCAGCAGGCGAACCTGCCGGGCATCAGCGCCCGATTCAACCTGGCCTGCTCGGGCGGGCAGCCGCACGACATGGCCAACGACTCGATCAACCGAGCGAGCGGTCGCACCGTCGAAGCGCAGATCGATCAGCTCGTCGCCGTCTCGCAGACCCACGACATCGACGTCGTGTTGATCGGTCTCGGATCGAACAACTCCAGCTTCACCTTCGGTGACGCCGCCGCCGAGTGCGCCGGCCGATTCGTCGCCGACGGCTACATCGGCTGGTGGGAGTTCTGGGTGCCGATCATCAACTGGATCACCGGATCGTCGAGCCCGCAGGACCCGTGCACGGTCAACGACCTGGCCAGCGCTGCCGAACTGAACACCGCTGAGGCCGAGACGGTTGCCGCCGTGCGCCAGATCTTGCAGACGCTCGATCAGATCGACGCCGACGGCGAGCACACGGTGGTGTTGCAGGACTACACCAACCCGCTGCCGCCCGACTTCGACAACAAGTTCTACAAGGAGAGCCGTCGTACCGACACGCGCGACAAGTTCCGTGACCTCGTACGTGAGCGGTACGCCGGCGGCTGCCCGGCGCACCGGGCGAGTCTCGGTCCGGCCCATCAGTTCTCGCAGGGTCTCGGCAACCTGGTCGAAGGTGTGCACAGCACCCTGAGCGCCGAGTTCCCGGCCACCGATCTCGTGTACCTCAACGTGCAGCGAGCCTTCGACGGCGCCCGGCTCTGCGAGAACTCCAACAGCCCGTCGGGCGTGCTCGCCACACCGGTCAGGCTGATGGACAAGTCGGGCGGTGTGCCGACCGGGGTGCACCTCACGAGCATCAACGGAACCGACAAGCTCGACATCTCGCGCATCCAGGGCGTGTGTACCGACTGGTTCCAGACCTGCCAGGAGTCGTGGCACCCCAACGCCGCCGGACACGCCGTGCTCGGTCAATGCCTGTCGGCAGCCGTCGCCGCCAGCAGTGACCGCATCGACTGCGTCCGCAATCCGTCGAGTGGTGCCATCAGCGCGAGCTGAGCTCCGACGTCGAGGCGGGTGACGACCAGGTGAGCCGGGCGGCCCCGCAACAACAGCGATCGAAAGACACCGTCGAGAAGATCCTCGTCGCAGCGGACACGTTGTTCGCTGCGCGAGGGTCGGTCGGCGTGACGACCACGGCGATCGCCGAAGAGGCCGGGATCTCGGTCGGCGCGCTGTATCGCTTCTTTCCCGACAAGCACGCGATCGGCCAGGCGCTCGCCGACCGCTACCTCGACGACGCGGCCGCGGCATTCGCTACCGAACTCGCATCGGTCGATGCACTCTCGAAAGTGCCCGACGGTCTCCGCCGCGTGATCCGGGTGGCGGGTCACCTCGCCCTGGCGCATCCGGGCTACTACCGGCTCACCCAGGAGGTGCGGCCCGAGGCCGCCGACTCGGTCGGGCACAGCGTCCGCACGACGATGATCGAGACGTTCGATGCGCTGCTGGCCGAACTCGGCTCCGCCCACGATCCCGTCGTCCGCCGGGTGGCCGTGCGGATGACGATCGAGACGGTCCGTCACACGCTGGCGACCTGCCCCACGTCCGAACCCGAACGGTCGATGGTCCTCCACGAACTCGAAGACATGGTCGTCACCTACGCCGAACGCCGCCTCACCGACACACCCTGAAGCGTTTGTGTGACCGAAAGCGACGCTGGCTCGCGCATTCGGTCACACAGATCTCGAGCCGTCGGGTTTGTGTGACCGATTGTGGGTCTGGCTCGCGGGATCGGTCACACAAACACCGGTGGGGTGCGACCGGGGTGGGCGAGTGTCAGAAGTCGGGGGCGCGTTTTTCGACGAGGGCGGCGATGCCTTCGCGGTACTCGGCGGTCGCCATGGCGTCGTTCATCAGCACGATCGAGTCGGTGACCGACGCGGCGGGGTCGTGGCGCAGCAGGTCGGCGGTGATCTGGCGTTTGGTGGTGGCCACCGCGGTCGGCCCGGCGAAGCGCACCAACTGCGCGGCCCAGCCGCGAGCGGCGGCGAGCGTTGCGGCGCCGCCCTCGCACACGCCGTTCCACAAGCCCCACTCGGCCGTTTCGGCGCCGGTGAACACCCGACCCGACAGCAGGAGGTCGTTGGCGCGGGTGACGCCGATGAGGCGCGGCAGCATCCACGTCATGCCGTACTCGGCCGGGAGCCCGAGCTTCGGTGCCGCGGTCGTGAGTTTGGCTTCGGCGGCCACGAAACGGAGGTCGCAGAACAGCGCCAACGCCAACCCGATGCCTGCGCACGCCCCGTTGACCGCGGCGATGATCGGGAGCCGGTAGCCGAGTTGCCAGGCGAAGTCGGCGTCGAGTCGGTCGCCGCCGCCAGGTGATGCGGCATCGGGTCGAACCCCCGTGTCGTAGGAGCCACGTTCGACGTGCCCTTCGAGGGCCTGGCTGTCGCCGCCGACGCAGAACGCGCGGTCGGAGCCCGTGATGACGACGGCGCGAACGTCGTCACGGTGCTCGAGGCCGGCCATGATCGAGCGGAGCTCCGTGTGCATCCGGCCGGTCCAGGCGTTGTGCCGATGCGGGCGGTGAAGCCAGACGGTGGCGACGCGATCCTCGACCTCGAAGCGTGTCGCCTTGAGTTCGAGCTCGGTCATCGTCGTCAGCCCCAGATCGACTTGAGGACGGGTTCGGCCAACTCGGGCCGACAGACGATGAAGTCGGGGAGCCAGGGGTCGCGTTCGTTGTAGACGATCGGCGAACCGTCGAGTCGGCTGACGTGGAAGCCTGCGGCGAGCGCGACGGCTGCCGGCGCGGCTGAATCCCACTGGTACATGCCGCCGTCGTGGACGTAGATGTCGGCCTCGCCCATGACCAGTGACATCGCCTTGGCACCGGCGGATCCGAGTCGCACGGCGTCGCAGTCGAGGCCCTCCGACACCAGGATCGCCGAATACGGCGCCCTCGAACGGGAGGTGACGAGACGCGGCCGTTCGCGTTCGAACACCGGATGCGGCGGCGCCGGATCGGTGGAGAACACCGCGTTGATCGCCGGCAGGCTCACCGCGGCAGCGCCGAATCGATCGGCGGTCCAGAGCGCGACGTGCACCGCCCAGTCGAATCGGCCCGGCTCGCCGAACTCTCGGGTGCCGTCGAGCGGGTCGATGATCCAGACGCGATCGCTCGTGAAGCGTCGCTGGTCGGTCTTGCCTTCCTCCTCCGAGAGCACCGCATCGTCGGGACGATGCTCGTGCAACTCGCGTGCGAGGAACGCTTGCGCGGCGGCGTCGCCGGCGTCTTTGACGTCCCAGGTCGAGGCCCCCTGACCGAACAGTTCCTCGCGCAGTTTCACCAGGATCTGGCCGGTCTGGACCGCGAGTCGTGTGGCGAGTTCGGCGTCGGTCTCGGGTGCCGTCCCGTCCACTGGCATCGGGCCATCATGCCAGGGGAGTGGCGGATGTGTGCAGCCGATGCGTGCGCCGCGAGCGACGGCGCCTCGTCGCTCGCCGGAACGATCGACGCGAGAAACACGGTCGGCGGTGATCCGGTTCTCTACCCTGACCGAACACCATGACGATGTTCCGCTTCGGCACGAAGATCCGGTACGGCTCGAGCCGAGGTCAGTTCGGTGTGCTCACGCGCCCACGTGGAGGTCGGCCGACGGCGGTCGTCGTGCTCGTCCACGGAGGATTCTGGACGTGGCCGTACAACCGGTGGCTGATGCTCCGGCTCGCTCGCAGCGTCCGCAAGCGCGGGTGGGCATCGTTCAACGTCGAGTACCGACGTCTCGGTCGGTTCGGTGGTGGCGGCGGATTTCCGGAGACGTTCGACGACGTTCGATCGGCGATCGGTCTCGCGCTGCAGTCGGCCCGGTCGGCCGAGGAGCGGTTCGGACGCCGTGTGCCGGTCGCAGTGGTCGGCCACTCGGCCGGAGGACACCTCGCACTGTGGGCGGGCCGCGAGATCGCCGGGCTCGCCGGCGTCGTGTCGCTGGCCGGGCCGACCGATCTGCGCTCGATCGCCGAGAACGGCTCGGAGCCGGTGCGCGACCTGGTTGCAGGCGCACCCGCCGACGAACGCTGGCAACTGACCTCCCCGATGCAGCGGCTTCCGCTCGCGGTGCCGGTGGTGTGTGTGCACGGCGCCGACGACACCACCGTGTCGCCGCGGAACTCCATCGCATTCGTCGAGGCCGCGACCGAAGCGGGCGACGACGCGTCGAGCACGCTCGTGGCCGGGGAAGTGCATCGAGACGCGCTGCGTTCGTCGTCGAAGATCTGGGCGACCACCCTCGACGTGCTCACGGAGTGGTGCTCGACCGATCTGCGGGACTGACTGACACGACCCTCAAGTCGTGGCGACGCGATGACGATGAACGCGTGTGACAGCCGCGTCGACATCTCACTCCGACGCGGCCCGACCGCGTCGGGGCGCGACTCGCCTGCACGTCACCAGCGACCCGCTGCGTGTTGCCGACGTGGCGAATCGTTGGTTCCCGAAAGTGCGGTCGTGGTTGGCGCTGGGAGCCCCGCTCGAATTGTTGAGCCCGTTGTCGGTCGCTCGGATCATCGCCCTGGTCGCCGTCGTGACCTGGCCGGTCGGCATGCTCACCGGAGCGACGACGCTCGCGGTCGGCTCCGTGCTGCTGGCGGCGAGCGTTGCGGTGACCGTGCTGTTGATGCGGGTCCGCGTCGTCGACGACGAGTACTCGCCGTTGCTGCTGCTGACGTTCGGGGCGATGTCGATCGCGTCGATCTCGACCAGCGGCGGTGAGCACCGAGCCGTGCTGTTGTCGGCGTTGCTCGGCACGATGGCGATCTTCGCCGGCTTGTTCATGAAGCCGAGCGTGCTGTTCCCGAGCCTGCTGATCGGCGTTGGATCGTTGGCCGTCGTTCTGCGGTTCACGCACGACGGCATGGGCATGTCGAACGGCACGATCATGTGTCTCTTCGCCTTTCTCATCGCGACGACCACGGCGATGACGGCCCGTACGGCCCGGACGTCGGGATTGCTCGACCCCGAGACCGGACTCGCGAACTTCCGGGGCCTGGCCGATCGGTTGGAGCGTCGAGACCCGGACCGCGACCTCATCGTCGCCACGGTCAACCTCAACGGGGTGGCCGAGGTGCGCGACGCACTCGGACACCACGCCGGAAGCGAACTCGTTCGGCGAGCGGTCGAGGATCTCGGACAGGTGATGACGGCGGGGGTCGCCATCGGCCGTGGTGCGAGCGACGACGTCGTGATCCTGGTGGAGAACCGCAGTGAGCTCGGCGTCTCGACGACCGCGCTGGTCGACCACGTGGTGCAGGAGATCGCCGCGGCGATCGGCTCTGGCCGCTACCTGGTCGGCGACATCGAAGTGACGCTCAACGCTCACGTCGGCGTCGCCATCTCGCCCGCGAGACAGAACGCCGACGACGACCCAGGGCCGATCGAGCTGCTTCGGCAGGCGGGTCTGGCAGCCCACGCGGCGCGGGGCGCGGGGCGTCTGGTCGCGGTGTGGGACGGCGAATCGACCACCCTGACCGTCGACGATCTCGAACTGCTCGCCGACCTCCGCACCGCCGCCGATCGCGGCGAGCTGTGGTTGGCATATCAACCACAGGTCAGTGCTCCCGACGGCCGAATCATCTCGGTCGAAGCACTGTTGCGTTGGACGAGCGAGCGGCACGGAGTGGTGTCGCCGGGACGCTTCATTCCGCTCGCCGAGCGCACCGGTCTGGTCGACCGACTGACCGACTGGGTGCTGGGCGAAGCGCTCGATGCGCAGGCTCGTTGGCGGGAGCAGGGGGTCGACCTGACGGTGTCGGTCAACGTGTCGCCCCTGTCGCTTCGCTCGGTCGACTTCGGTGATCGCGTCGAGGCCGCACTCGCTGCTCGGGGTCTCCCGCCCGGTGTGCTGATGCTCGAAGTCACCGAGTCGATGGCGTTCGACATCCCCGAAGCGGTCGAACGACTCGGTCCGTTGCGGGCATCGGGGGTGAGAGTGTCGATCGACGACTTCGGCACCGGCTACACCTCGCTCGCCGTGCTCCCGCAGTTGCCGCTCGACGAGCTCAAGGTCGACCAGATGTTCGTGCGCGACGCCATGACGTCGCGGGCGAGCGAGGCGATCGTCCGCTCGGTGTGCGAACTGGGACACCGGCTGGGCCTCACCGTGGTGGCCGAAGGCGTCGAAGACGAGTTGCTCGCCGACCTGATGACCTCGTTCGGAGTCGACCTGCTGCAGGGGTACCACTTCGCTCGGCCGATGCCCGAGGACGACCTCGTCGCGATGATCGAGCTCGAATCGTGCAGCCCGCTCTTCGCTGCCGACGCGATCGAAGCAGCCGACCTGGTGTCACCGAGCGACGCTCGTCGTTGATCCACGGGTCGCTCTGCTGCGAACCCTGTGCATGACGTGCACGACGACACGACGTGGGAGCGAGGCGGCGCGAGGATGAGATTCGACATCGACCGTTACCTCGACAAGGTCGCCGCGCTCGACGACAGCGACATCGACTACGAGCGCTTCGCCGACGAGCCCCTGTCGGACGACGTGCTGCGCTGCCTGCGCTACATGCACGACGTCGAGCATCACACGACCTGCTACCTCCGCGACCTGCTGGTGACCTCGGCACACGAGGATCCCGCCGTGACGTCGTTCCTGGCGATGTGGTCGTACGAGGAGTTCTGGCACGGCGAAGCAATCGGCAAGGTGCTCGAGGCTCACGGCGAGCTGGCGGGCCGTGACCGCGTGGCGCTCACCCGCCGCCGGGTCGGGGCCGACCGACTGCGGACCCTCGGCTTCATGGCCGTGTCGAGCTTCACCGACAACGTCGTCGCGATCGCCATGACCTGGGGTGCCATCAACGAGTGGACGACGCAGGCCGGGTACCTCCGTCTGGCCTCGGTGGCCGATCACGACGTGTTGTCGCCGCTGCTTCGTCGCATCGCCCGGCAGGAGGGACGTCACATCGACTTCTACGCCAGTCAGGCCGAGGAGCGGCTCACGAGTCGTTCGGCCCAGCGCTGGGTGCGAACGGCACTGAAGGCGAAGTGGAAACCGGTCGGCTCGAACGTGATGCCGAACGCCGAGACCGATCACCTCGTCAGGATGCTCTTCGGAGGAAGCGAGGGCGCCGCCATGTCGGAGCGGATCGACGAGCGGATCGACCGACTGCCCGGTCTCGCCGGGCTGGGATTGGTCGACGACGTCCGTCGGTCGGTGGCCGCCTGAACCGACGCAGGCGATCCGCCCGAGCGGGCGGTCGCGGAGGATGGGCGGTGTGTCGCACGACCTGTAGTGTCGGCGATCGTGTCATCGAGCGATTCAACTGACGACATCACCGAGGAGCCGACCACGGATTTCCGGGGCTCGCGTCGCCTCGTGGGCGCCGAGGAGTGGTTCTGGTACCTCGCCGCAGCGATCACCTACATCCTGCTCGGCATCTGGCACAAGTGGCTGCTGAACTGGTTCGTGGGCCCCGCGTGGCTCGTGGCGTTCATCGTGATCGGCCCGTGGCTGACCGACCGGATCGGCCTCACCTCCCGCCACGTACGGCGTGACGGCACGACTGGCGACGTGGCGCGATGAGTTGGGCAGCGCACCAGTTCGAGATCTACGCGGTCCAATCGCACCTGCCGAAGAAGATGCGCGGCAAGATCAGCTTCTGGGCGATCTTCCTCGGTGACTTCACGCCCGACTTCCTCTCGAAGTTCTGGGTGTACGGGTTCACGATCAACGGCACGCGCTACGGGGCCGACGTGCCGCACCAGTGGCATCGCGGATTCCCGGGCATGGGGTTCACCCACACGCTGTTCTTCGGCACGATCCTCACGCTGCTGATCTGGTCGTGGCGGAAGAATCGAGCGTTCACCATCGGCTACCTGCTCGGATACGCCGCGCACGCGCTCACCGACATCAACGACTCGGTCGGCGTGCTGCTGCTGTTTCCGCTGCTCACGCTGAACTTCACCTCACAGACGTGGGCGTATGCCGCAACGGTCGACGGTGGCAAGTATCTCGACGCGGCCGCGTACTACTCCAGCCTCGGTCTGGTGATGGACCTGTTCTGGCTGGTGGTCGTGCTGTTCTCGTGGCGGGTGCTCACCCGCGAGCACTGGCGAACACAGGTGGTGCCCGCCGATGCCCGCATCTGGGCGTGGTTCGGGAGGTGGTTGCCCGAACGTGGGCTGCTCGCCCTGTACCGGGCGACGTTCTTCTACGGGCTGTGCCGCATGATCTCGTGGAGTGCCTGGGCGCGTCTGTTCGCGTCACCCGACAAGTACGGCGAGTTCGACGTGACCGAGCGCGGGTTCCCGATGGACCTGTCGTGGACCGGGCCGTACTGGCTCGAAGCGCGCTCGCTGAGCCACGTGAATCCGTGGCTCGCGTACCCGGCAGCGTTGATGCTGCTGGCGGTGCTCTACGTCGTGATCATCCGGCTCTGGGAGCCGATGGGCCGCAAGGAAGCGGAGCGCAGACGATCGCGGAACGGCACCCACGACGTGTCGGGCGACCACGCCGACGCCTGAGCGACGGTGTCGGCGCCGAGCACCTCGACGGGGTCGAGGTCGAGCGCTTCGAGGAACGCCACGGTGCGCACGTCGTGTGCGACCGGGTCGGGATCGGGTGCGAGGTCGAGCTTCGCGAGCATCCGGTGAACCGGCGGCTTGATGACGTAGGTCGCCGCAGCGGCGAGCGCCCCAGCAGCTTCAGCGTTGCTCATGCAGTTCACACACATGCGCCCACTGTAGACCCAGCCCGAGCGCCGATGTCAGCTCACTCCCGCGGCACGCACCGGGCGGCCGACCCTGCCTGTTGTCGAGCTGTTGGTGGGTTTCGACTTGACTGTGTCGTATGGCAACGCTCAACCGGGCGACGATGGTCGCCGCACTCGTTCTGTCCAGCCTGATCGGAGTATCGATTCCGGTCGACGCATCGATCCAGCCGCCCCCGGGCGACGCCGGGGACGTGTTCGAGCCCTTCCCCGGTTCGACGGCGAGCGTGAACGTGATGACCGCTGCGTACAACCCCGATCGCGACGAGTATCTCGTCCTGATCGACGAGACGATCCCGATCGACACCCGCGTCGCGTCGATCGTGACCGGTGACGGCACGGTCGTCGTGCCGCGGTTCGTCATCGACACCGACGGAGCGACCAACGCCGAGGCGCTCGACAGTTCGACCACGACCAACGTGAACGCCGTCTACAACCCGGTCAGTGACGAGTACCTCGTCACCTACAACAAGGCGGCGCCACGACCAGGTCTGGCTCCGGGCCCCAATCAGACGGCGTTCCGGATTCTGGCCCAGCGCATCAGCGCCGAGGGTGACCTAATCGGGGCGCCGACGCCGATCGACAGCGTCGCGTCCCCGGATTCTCGGTGCTCCGCCCGCCACCACGACGTGGCCGTCGACCCCTCGACCGGGGACTACGTCGTCGCCTATGCGATCGGGCTGCCGTTCGGCACCCTCGATCCGTGTGAGGACCTCAACGGCCGACACAAGACGACGATCATGAAGATGACATCGGCGCTGGCAGTCGGTCCGAGGACCGATCTCCCCGGCAGCGTCGAACGCAGTGCGACCTATGTCGCCATCGAGCGCCACCCCTCGACCGGCGACTACCTCGTGGGCCGGTACGCCGACGACGGACTCAGCGGCGGTCGGTTCACGCTGCTCGACTCGTCGTTCGGCGTGCAGCGTGAACACGTCGTCGACCTCCGCACGCAGAATCCCGGCAACCAGGTGTTCACGGTCGATGTCGCCGTCGACCCGACATCGGAGAAGTGGATGACGGTCACCCAGGGCTCGGCCGCCACGATGACGATGGTGCTCGACGACGACGGGACCGTCGACGTTCCGGCCGACGTTCGCTTCGACCATCCGGTCACGCGCATCGAGGCGCTCGGGAACGGCGTGTTCGTGACGGCGCGAGGCGACTTCCTCCTCGGACAACTCGACCTGCGCGGCAACAGCGTGAGCGAGTTGGTGTTCCCGGTGAGCGCCGACTCGTTCTCCAGGGCAACCGACGTGATCGCCGGTGCCTCGGGGCGCTTCCTCGCGCTCGGCCGGGAGAACGTCACCGGTGTCTCCGCGACCGCGCCGCGTGCCGTGGAGTTGACGGCAGTGAGCCCCGCGACGCTCCCACTCCCACCCGCTCGCATCGCCGATACACGGATGTCGGCCACCGCCGAAACGGTCGACGGGGAGTTCGAAGGGATCGGGTCCATCGCCGCGGGCAGCGAGTTGCCGCTCCTGGTGGCGGGTCGCGCCGGTGTTCCGGCCGACGCCTCCGGGGCGATGTTGAACATCGCTGCCGCCGGTGCCGGAGCGAGCGGATTCATCACCGCGTACCCGTGCGGCTCGGACCGCCCGACGACGTCGAACCTCAACTTCGCTGCCGGTGCAGCGGCTTCAGCTGGTGCGTTCGTCGCCCTCTCCGACGATGGCTACACGTGCCTGTACGCGTCGACCTCGGTCGATCTGATCGTCGACGTCAACGGCTTCGTCCCGGCGCAGGCGTCGATCGACTCGATCGTCCCCGAGCGGTTCCTCGAGACGCGGACCGGGCAGGCCGACGGCACGGTCGACGGCGAGCAGGAGGGCGAAGGACGGGCGCCGACCGGAGTGATCGAACTCCCGGTGGCCGGGCGGGGGAGTGTTCCCGACGACGCCAGCGCCGTCATGATGAACATCACGGCCGTCCGCCCGAGCCGGCAGGTCTTCGTCACCGCCTTCCCGTGTGGCGAGGAGCGGCCGGTCGCCGCCAACCTCAACGCCGCAGCCGGGAGCGCGACCAACAACCTTGCGCTGGCACGACTCGGTGACGACGGCATGGTGTGTCTGTACACGAGCGGTGAGACCGACGTGATCGTCGACGTGTCGGCGTTCGTCCCGGCGACCAGCTCGCTGGTCTCGATCAATCCCGAACGTTTCGTCGAGACCCGTCCCGGTGAACAGACCGTCGACCGGGCGAACGAAGCAGGAGTTCGACTGCCGGCCGGAGCGACGATGAGCTTCATCCCCGTGGCCGGTCGTGGCTCGGTTCCCGGCGGCGCGAGGGGCGTGATGTTGAACATCGCGACCATCGCGCCGTCGACGAACGGGTTCGCGACCGTCTATCCGTGCGGCGAACGGCCGAACGCGGCGAGCGTCAATTACGCGGCCGGGTCGGTGACCTCGAACGCCGTGTTCGTGGCACTCAGTGATCCGGCCGGCCAGATCTGCATCTACAGCTCGGCCGAGACCCATCTCGCCGTCGACGTGGTGGGGTACACCACCGACGGATGAGCACCGGGCCAGCCGACCGGTCGTCACCGCTGGTGCCCGGCACCAGCGGTGACGCTCAGTTGAGTTTCTTGTACTTGATGCGGGTCGGGGTGTCGGCGGCGTGGCCGAGTTCTTGCTTGCGTCGCTCCTCGTACTCGCTGAAGTTGCCTTCGAACCAGCGCACCTGGCTGTCGCCTTCGAACGCCAGCACGTGCGTGGCGATGCGGTCGAGGAACCAGCGGTCGTGGGAGATGACCACGGCGCAACCCGGGAACGATTCGAGCCCGGCTTCGAGCGCACGCAGCGTGTCGACGTCGAGGTCGTTGGTCGGTTCGTCGAGGAGCAGCACGTTGCCGCCCGACTTCAACAACTTGGCGAGGTGGACGCGGTTGCGCTCACCACCCGAGAGGTCGCCGACCCGCTTGCCGTGGTCGGTGCCTTTGAAGTTGAAGCTCGACACGTAGGCGCGGCCGTGGATCTCGCGGCCGCCGACGTCGAGGACTTCGCCGCCGCCGGTGATCTCGTCGTAGACGGTGGCGTCGGGATCGAGGTCGTCGCGGTCCTGGTCGACGTACGACAGATCGACCGTTTCGCCGATCTTGATCTCACCCGAATCGGGAGCCTCGCGGCCGGCGAGCATCTTGAACAGCGTCGACTTGCCTGCACCGTTCGGGCCGATGATGCCGACGATGCCGGCCGGGGGCAGCGAGAACGACAGGTCGTCGATGAGCAGCTTGTCGCCGAAGCCCTTCGACAGGTTCTTCACCTCGATGACGTTGTCGCCCAGACGACGCCCGGCCGGAATGGTGATCTGCAACTCGGAGCTCTGCTGCTCGGCGGCCTTGGCCTCGGCGTGCAGCTTCTCGTAGGCGTTGAGACGCGCCTTGCCCTTGGCCTGGCGGGCCTTGGTGCCCATGCGAACCCATTCGAGTTCGCGGGCCAGCGTCTTCTTGCGGGCCTCGTTGCCGCGCTCTTCACGCTCGAGGCGTTCTTGCTTCTGTTCGAGCCACGACGAGTAGTTGCCTTCGAACGGCAGGCCCTTGCCGCGTTCGAGTTCGAGGATCCACTTGGCGACGTTGTCGAGGAAGTAACGGTCGTGGGTGATGGCGACGACGGTGCCGGTGTAGTCGGCGAGGAAGCGTTCGAGCCAGTCGACCGACTCGGCGTCGAGGTGGTTGGTCGGCTCGTCGAGCAGCAGCAGGTCGGGCCGCGACAGCAGCAGGCGACACAGTGCGACGCGGCGGCGTTCACCACCCGACAGGACGGTGACGTCGGCGTCGTCGGGCGGGCAGCGCAGCGCGTCCATCGCGATCTCGACGTTGCGCTCGAGCGACCACGCGTCGGTGGCGGCGATCTTGTCTTCGAGGACGGCCTGTTGCTTGCCGATCTTGTCGTAGTCGGCGTCGGGGTCGGCCCACTTGGCCATGACCTCGTTGTACTCGTCGATGATCGACTGCACTTCGGCCACGCCGTCCATGACGTTGCCCTTGACGTCTTTCTCGGGGTCGAGCTGCGGTTCCTGCGCCAGGTAGCCGACACTGAACCCTGCGGTGAGGCGGGCCTCGCCCTGGAAGCCGTCGTCGAGGCCGGCCATGATCTTGAGCAGCGACGACTTGCCGGCGCCGTTCGAGCCGAGCACGCCGATCTTGGCGCCCGGGTAGAACGAGAGCGAGATGTTCTCGAGCACCGTCTTGTCGGGCGGGTAGACCCGCTTGAGCTTGTAGGCCTGGTAGATGAATTCGTGCGCCATGGTGCGGCCCAGGCTAGCGATGCACCCCGGACGGTTTGTCTCTGAGACAAAGCGTCCGGGGATGGCTCTGGGCCTGGCGTCGATCGCCGCGAGTGGTTTGTTGTCGGTTTGTTAGCGGCGATGTGGTCGGGTGTCGTGTATGAAGCACTGGTCGTACGCCCGCCGCGCCGTGATGTCGGCTGCGGTCACCATCGCGTTCATCGTCCCGGTCGGGGTCGCGCGTCAAGCCGACGCATCGCTGGTGCCGTCGCCGGCGTCGTCGGGCGTGACGTTTGATCCGTTCCCGGGAACGGTTGGCATCGCCGACACCGCCGCCGCGCACCACCCGACTCGAGACGAGTACCTGGTCGCGACGCATTCGGCGAGCGGCGTGCGCTCGATCGTGGTGAGCATCGTGAGCGGCGATGGGACGATCGTTGTCGCGCCGTTCGCGCTGCACGTCAGTCCGGGATCCGGTAGTGGATCGGTCGGCAGTCCGGTCGACACGCGACTCGACGTCGAGTACAACCCGTCGGCCGACGAGTATCTCGTCAGTTTCGTCATGTCTGCGCCGCGGCCCGGAATCGCAGGAAGCACGCCCCGGGTCGTCGCCCAGCGGGTCGGTCCGACCGGGACGCTCATCGGCGGTATCACCCCGATCTCTGCGGTGTCATCGAGCGACTTCCGATGTACGGCGAACCATCACGACGTCACCGTCGACGCAGCCACCGGTGACTACGTACTCGCGTACGCCGTGGGCATGTTCTTCGCCACCCTCGACCCGTGTGAGGACCTGTCGGGCCAGCACAAGACCACGGTCGCTCGAGTGTCGCCGACGCTCGCCGTCGGTCCGCGTATCGACCTGCCAGGCCGGTTCGCGAACGGAAACGACAGCTTCACGTCGATCGCTCCGCATCCGACCACCGGTGATTTCATGATCGGACGACTCGACAGCGACGGCGGACGATTCACGCTCGTCGGTCCCGGCCTGACCGTGAAAGCCGACGAGAGCATCGACGTGGCGCTTCCCGACGTCGGGAACTTTCCTGCCTACGTCGCGGTGGCCGCGGACGCGATGTCGGGCAAGTGGCTCGCCATCGCGCGCGGCACGCAGGGAACCAAGACGATGGTGCTCGATGCCGACGGCTCGGTCGACACTCCGGCGGCGGTTCGATTCGAGGGCAGCGTCGACCGTCTCGAGGGAATCGGCAATGGCATCTTCGTCGGCCCCGGATCGGGAAAAGTGCGCCAGCTCGATCTCAGCGGCAACGTCGTGTCCGAACTGGTGTTGCCCGCCGACGGAGGAGGGTCGGAGCCGGGCGAGGTGACTCCCGCCGGAGACGGGAGGTTCCTCGCGGTGGCACGAGTGCTCGTCGGCTTCGTACCGGCCGCAGCGATCGAACTGGTGGGCGTGCAGCCTGCCACGTTGCCGCTGAGTCCGTCTCGCATCGCCGACACCCGACGGGCGTCATCGGCCCAGACCGTCGACGGCGACTTTCTCGGCGGCGGACCGATCGACGGTGGTCGAGATCTCGAACTCGTGGTCGCTGGCCGCGCCGGCGTTCCCGACGACGCCACCGCGGCGATGCTCAACATCGCCGCCGCTGGAGCGACCACCGGTGGCTACATCACTGCGTACCCGTGTGGCTCGGAGCGTCCGACGACGTCGAACCTCAACTTCTCCGCCGGAGCGCCGGCATCGGCCGGGGCATACGTGGCGCTGTCCGACGCCGGAACCACCTGCCTCTTCGCCTCGACCACGACCGAAATGATCATCGACGTCACGGGATACGTCCCCGGGACGGCGTCGATCACATCGATCGTTCCCGAACGGTTGCTCGAGACGCGCCCGGGTCAAGCGAACGGGACGGTCGACGGGGACGAGGAAGGTGAAGGTCGCCTCGGTAGCGGTGTGATCGAGTTGCCGGTAGCGGGGCGAGGCAGCGTCGACGCCGAAGCGAGTGCGGTGATGATCAACATCACGGCGGTGCGGCCGGACTCGCAGTTGTTCGTCACGGCGTTCCCGTGTGGTCAGCCGCAGCCCACCGCAGCGAACCTCAACGTGGCCGCCGGCGGCTCCACGAACAACCTGGCGTTCGCTCGCATCGGTATCGACGGGAAAGTCTGTCTGTTCACCAGCGGTCCGACCGACCTGATCGTCGACGTGTCGGCCTTCGTTCCGGCCGTCGGGTCGTTGGTGTCGATCAACCCGGAGCGCTTCGTCGAGACCCGGGTCGGGGAAGAGACGATCGATGGACGAGATCAGTTCGGGCGGCGCCTCGGCGCAGAGCAGAGCTTCAACTTCCTCGCCGTCGCTGGTCGGTCCGGTGTTCCGAGCGAAGCGAAGGGCGTGATGCTCAACGTGGCAGCGATCAAGCCGCTGACCGCGGGGTTCATCACGGTCTACCCGTGCGGTGATCGTCCCAACACAGCGAGCGTGAACTACGCGGCCGGGTCGGTCACGTCGAACGCAGTCTTCGTAGCGCTGAGCGATCCGGACGGCTGGATCTGCGTGTTCACCTCGGCGGAGACCGACCTGGCGATCGACGTCGTCGGCTACACGACCGACGGATGAGCGACGCCCGGACGGTTTGTCTCTGAGACAAAGCGTCCGGGTCGACGATCAGCGGCGGGAGAGGCGGAGGGCTTCGCCGAGGGTGATCCGGCTGCCGCTGCGCAGGAGCGTGAACTCGTAGATCCGCCCGGCGAGACCGAGCAGGAACACGGTGGTGGCTGCGAGCAGCACGAGCGCGATGGCCACGACGCCGATGCTCGCCGTGCCCTCGGCCGTGGTGACGGGCAACGCGAAGGGCGAGGTGAACGGCACGATCGACGCGACCTTCGCCACCACCGAGTCGGGAGCGGCGACCGCCTGCAGCGCGAGGACGTAGCCGGTGATGATGGGGACGAACACGGGGAACAGTGCCTGCTGCGCGTCTTCCTGCCGTGACACGAGCGAGCCCACCACGGCGAAGAGCGTGCCGTACATCGTGAAGCCGAGGAGGAAGGTGACGAACAACAGCGGCAGCGACGCGTACGCCGAGGCCGGAATACCGACCGATCCCGACAGCGCGAGCGCGAGGAACAGCCCGATGATCGGGATCACCACCTGCACGGCGGCGAGCACCCCGACGCCGATCACTTTCCCGGCGAGCAGATCGCGCGGCCGCACGAGTGCCAGCAGGATCTCGACGATGCGGTGCGCCTTCTCCTCGACGACGACGAGGGCGATCTGCGACCCGTACATCTGGATCGAGAAGAACATGATGAAGATGCCGATCGTGGCGACGACGGTCTTGGCGTTGTCGCCGTCGGTCGGTGGATCGATGAACTCGCTCTCGAGCGGTATCGGCGCGAGCAGTTCGTCGAGCGTCGCGTCGTCGAGGCCGAGATCACCAGCACGGTCGACGACGGCGATGTCGGTGAGCGCCTCGACGACGATCGACTGCACGAACTGGTCGGGTTCGTCGTTCCAGACCAGCGTGGTGCCGTCGCGGATGACGACGTCGACGTCGCCGTCGAGCAGGAGTTGCTCGACCTCGTCGTCGGCGACGAGCAGGGTCTCGGTCTCGACCCTGGGCGGAGCCAGGGCCTCGAGGGTGTCGTCGAGGCGCTCGACGCTCGACGTGATGCCGATCGTGACCTCGACGGTGCCGGGGGAGTCGTCGCGCGAGCCGAAGATGGCGGCGCCGATCACGAACGCGATGGTGATCACGACGAGGATGCCGGTCGAGACGCGGTACGCCTTCGATCTGCCGCGGGTCGCGATCTCGCGCTTGGCGACTTCGAGCATCATGACGACGCCTGCTCCCGGTCGTCCGCCCCACGGTCGGGCTGCTGGCGGTCGACCTGCTGGCGGTCGACCTGCTCGCGGTCGCGGCGGCCGTAGGCGACGAGCTCGGAGAACACCTCGTCGAGCGAGGGCGGCTCGAACCGGAAGGTGACCACGGTGCCGACGGTCGAGGCGGCAGCCATCAATGCCGACGGGTCGGACGTGGCCGGGACCCGGAAGGTGGTCCGTCCGGACGGGTCGACGACCCGCTCCAGCATGCCGTCGGGGGTCCACTGCTCCTGCGCTGCCGGGGAGACGTCGTCGGCCCACTTGACCTGGAGCATCCGCCGCTCGGAGCGCGCTCGGATGTCGTCGACCACGCCGCTGCCGATCGTGTGGCCTTCGTCGACGATCACCACCTCCCGACACAGCTCCTGCACCAGTTCGAGCTGATGGCTCGAGAACAGCACACCGATGCCGTTGCGGGTCTGCTCGGTGATCATCTCGCGAAGCACGTCGATGGCGAGTGGGTCGAGGCCGGCGAAGGGCTCGTCGAGGACCAAGAACTCCGGCTCGTGGACGAGGGCCACGCTGAGCTGCACCCGCTGCTGGTTGCCGACCGACAGTTCCTGGACCTCGTCGTCGGCACGCTCGGCCAGGCCGACCCGGTCGAGGAGCGCCGAGGCCCGCGAGTTGGCGGTCGACTTGTCGAGACCGGCGAGGCGGCCGAAGTAGGCGACCTGCTCGTGCACGCGCATCCGCTTGTAGAGGCCGCGTTCCTGCGGCATGTATCCGAAGCGGCGCCGAACGTCGGGGGTGATCTCCTGCCCGTTCCAGGTGACGGAGCCGCCGTCGGTCGTGATCAGGCCCATCACCGCGCGCATCGTCGTCGACTTGCCCGCACCGTTGGGCCCGAGGAAGCCGACGAGTTGGCCGGGCTCGACGCGCAGGTTGCAGTTGGTCAGCGCCGCCACCGAGCCGTAGCGCTTCTGGAGCCCGTGAACGTCGAGACCTGTCATCGCCCGGCCAACGTACCGCGAGCAGGCCGGACTGTCGCGGCAGCACCGGCCGGCGAACGCTGCCCGGGTCGGCGGCGGCACCGTCGTATCGTGCGGCAATGGCACGCACCATCCGATTCGGTCACCAGCTCCGCACGTCCGAGGCCGCCGATCCGATCACCGCGGCGCAACGGGCGGAGGCGATCGGGTTCGACGTCGTGCTCGTCCCCGACCATGTCGGCCCGGGTCTGGCGCCCATGCCGACGCTCGCTGCCATCGCCGCAGCGACCAGCACGATTCGACTCGGTACCTTCGTGCTCAACTCCGACATGCGCAATCCGGTGCAGTTGGCCTGGGAGGCCGGCACGATCGACCACCTGTCTGCCGGCCGCTTCGAACTCGGCCTCGGAGCCGGGCACACCCCACACGAGTACGCCGAGGTGGGCCTGCCCATGGCGCCGCCCGCAGCGCGCAAGTCGGCCCTCGCCGAGCGCGTCGAGATCATTCGGCGACTGCTCGACGGCGAGACCGTGACGATCGACGGCGTCCATCATCGTCTCGACGGGGCACGGATCGATGCGTCGCGTCAGCAGCGACTGCCGATCCTGGTCGGCGCGAACGGCGTCGCGGCGCTGGCCCACGCCGGAGCACACGCCGACATCATCGGGCTGCAGGGCCTCGGCCGAACGAAGGACGACGGACACCAGCACGAGGTCGCATGGAGCACCGAACACCTCGACGAACAGATCGAGCAGGTTCGCGCCGGGGCAGGGGAGCGGTTCGACGCCGTCGAGTTGAACGCGCTGGTGCAGGTGGTCGACATCACCGACGAACGCGACCACTCGATCGAACGACTCGGCGAGCGCCTCGACCGGTCGGCGTCACCCGAGGCGCTCGCCGAGATCCCGTACGTGCTCATCGGCACGGTCGACGAGATCGCGGCGAAGGTGCTTCGATGCCGCGAGCGGTGGGGTGTGAGCTACTTCGTGGTCCGCGACCTCGACGAGTTCGCACCGGTGATCGACGCGGTCCGGATCCTCGAGGCCTGACGGCGTGGCGACTCGGAGCGCGGCGTGTCAGCCCGTGGCGACGAGTGGGAAACGGGGGTCGTCGGCGAGGCTGCCTCCGACCGAGAGACCGTCGGCCTCGTACGGCGGCGAGACCTCCCAGGGGCGTTCGGCGAACGTGGCATCGTCGCCGACCCAGCGGAAACTCACGGCCCGTCGTGGATGTTGCAGCGAGTTGCCCGGTGCGTCGTGCAGCGTCCGATAGTGGAACGCGATGACGTCTCCGGGCTCGACGTCGAACGAGATGACCCGGTGCCGGTCGGGCTCCGCAGCGAGCATCGCGTCGATGTCGGGCACCAGTTCGAACGAGGGAGCCTGGTCGTCGGCCGCGGCGCTCGACGGATCGGCGTAGCTGGTGTGGTCGATGAACTTGCGTGGGACGAACCAACGATCCCACCGATGTGAGCCGGCGAGGAACCGCATGCCACTCATCGCCGGCACCGGATCGAGCGCCACCCACAAGCTCACGTTCTGGTCGCCGTCGACGCAGTAGTACGGCTGGTCGTGGTGCCACGGGGTGCGCTCGGTCGCTCCGGGCTCCTTGACGAGCACGTGCTCGTGGAAGAACCGCACCGTGTCGGAACCCATGAGCTCCTTGGCGACACCGGCCAGCGGGCTCTCGAACGCGGCCCGGCGGTACTGCTCCACCTCCGGCCACGTCACGTAGTCGGTCCAGAAGCCGACCGCTTCGTCGGGCTTGGTGTACCAGTGCGACCAGTCGGACGGGTGGTTGCGGTTGTGCTCGACGCCGTCGGCGATCAGGTCGATCCAGCGCTCGTCGAGCACGCCTCTGATCACGGTCGCCCCGTCGGTCTGGAACTGGTCGCGCTCGCGTTGCAGGTCTGGTGTGGCCGAACTCGCTGTCACCCCACCAGTGTTGCACCGAGACGAACGAAATCGCCGACAGCTGCGCCGGGAGCGGCCGGGGCCGTCGAAACGGGCCGCACGACCGCACTACGGTCGAGACCATGCTTCCCGTTGCCCCGTTCGGTTCCACCGGCCATCAGTCGACGCGCGTGATCTTCGGCGCTGCCGCGCTCGGTGGCATGAGCCAGGAGCGTGCCGACGCGACACTCGTGCAGATCCTCGAGTGGGGGATCAACCACATCGACACCGCCGCGTCGTACGGCTCGTCCGAAGAGCGCCTGCAGCCGTTCCTGTCGATGCATCGAGACAAGGTGTTCCTCGCGACGAAGACCGGCGAGCGAGCGAGCGGGCGAGCCCGTGCCGAACTCGAACGTTCACTCGATCGCATGGGCGTCGACCACGTCGACCTCGTCCAACTCCACAACCTCGTCGACGAAGCGGAGTGGGAGCAGGCATTCGCTCCCGGCGGTGCCGTCGAGGCATTGGCGTCGGCCCGAGACGAGGGACTGGTGTCGAACATCGGCGTGACCGGTCACGGGCTGCCCGTGCCCGGCATGCATCTGCGCAGCCTCGAACGGTTCGACTTCGCCTCGGTGCTGTTCCCGGTCAACTTCGTGCTGCTCGACAACCCGGCGTACCGCGCCGACGTCGAAGCGCTCCTCGACCTGTGCGCCGAACGTGACGTCGCCGTCCAGACGATCAAGTCGATCGCTCGCGGTCGTTGGGCCGACGGTGACACCAACCGGTTCAGTTGGTACGAGCCGCTCACCGATCCCGAGCCGATCGCCCGCGCCGTTCGCTACGTGCTGTCGAACGAGCAGATGTTCCTCAACACCACCAGCGACGCCCGTCTGCTTCCGATGATCATCGACGCCGCGAACGGATCGCTCACCGCTCCGACCGGCGACGAGATGCGCGCCGACATCGAGGCCGAAGGCATCACCCCCTTGTTCGACGAGGCGCGACCGGCAGCGATCTGACCGCACCGATCTCGCAGCGTCTCCGATGTGACTACGGTCTCGTCATGGCAAAGATCATCGACATCGAAGGCATCGGACCGGCGTACGCCAAGAAGCTGGCGAGCGCGGGCGTCTCGACCACGGGCAAGTTGCTCAAGATCGCGGCCGACGCATCGGGTCGCAAAGACCTCGCGAAGCACGCCGACGTGAGCACGAAGCAGGTGCTCGAATGGGTCAATCGGGCCGACCTGATGCGGATCAGCGGCGTCGGCACGCAGTACAGCGATCTGCTCGAAGCGGCCGGCGTCGACACGGTCGTCGAACTTGCCCGTCGCAACGCCGAGAACCTCGCCGCCGCGATGGCCGACGTCAACGCGGCCAAGCGTCTCGTCCGGCAAGTGCCGTCGGCAGCGCAGGTGAAGGGTTGGGTCGAACAGGCGGCCAAGCTGCCACGCGTCATCTCGCACTGACGCCACCGCATCGAACAGCGGCCAGCCCAACGGCCCGGTCGGTGGTCGCGGCTCGGTGCTCGTCGCGCCGCCTTCTGTCGAGCGAGTGCCCAGAGCTACCGTGACGCGCCATGAGCGATCACGTCACCGACTCGCACGATCTGTTCGATCACGACTCGATCCTGCCCGACGATCTCGTCGACGAGTCCGGCCAGCCGCTCGAGGTGCTGCACGATCGCGAGTACCGCGTGCGCGCGTTCCGCAAGGCCGACGACCTCGTCCTGATCCGCGGCGCCGTGCGCGACCAGAAGCCGCCGGGGCTCTACTTCCCGACCGATCCCGATCCGATCACCGTGCACCACATGCAGGTCGACATCGAGGTCCGGTATCCGACGATGGAGATCGTGTCGGCCGGCGTTGCGTTCGGCACCCACCCCAACGACGTGTGCCCCTCGATCATCGGCCACTACGACAAGCTCGTCGGTCTCTCGATCGCCCGTGGCTTCACCCACAAGGTCCGCGAACTGTTCGGTGGCCCTCGCGGCTGTACCCACACCACGATGCTGCTGCAGTCGATGGCACCGATCGCCATCCAGTGCATGTGGTCGATGCGCGCCGCGATCCGCAACCGCGAGCAGGCAGCGACGGCGGGCGACGCAACCGATTCGGCTCGGCCTGCGTCGGTCACGCCGGAGCAACGCGAGGCGATGTGGCGCACCAACCTCAACAGCTGCCACGTGTGGGCCGAAGACTCCGAGACCGTGGCGAACCTCACCGCCGGCGGACCACTGGAGGTCCCGGTGTTCGCTCGCGAGCGGCTGGTGCAGCTCGGGATGAAGCCCGACGACTGGTCGAAACAGATGGGCTGACCCGACCCGGTGATCTCCATCCCGGTCGAAATCGCGAGGTCGATGGCAGACGGTGGGCGAATCGCCACCCGGCGGCGACGCTGATCTGGCAGGATCTGCTCCTGCACACACTGGCCGCGCGGTGGGGAGGGACGCCGCCCGGAGACGCAACTCGACGCACATGCCGCAACTCCCACCCCCGTCCGGCCGACCGGCCACGATGTTCCCCCGCCCCGATCCGTGGGAGGAACAGCGGCAGCGAGATCGTGAGCACCGAGCGGCGAAACGACGACGACGCCGGCGTTGGCTGATCCCGCTGTCGATCGTGCTGGTGCTCGGTGCGGCCGTGGCCGGCCTGCTGATTCTGTCGCCGTTCGGCGACGACGGATCATCGTCGGACTCGGTCGTCACGTCGGCGGCTCCGTCGACCACCGAGTCGGTCGACACGGCGCCGCCTCCGACCGTGCCACCCGAACGACTGGTCGAGGTGAGCGAGGTCTGGTTGCTCGACCGCGGCGACGGCGTGTTCGACTGGGGCCTGAGCGTGCTCGTGCCGAGCACGGGTCCGACTCGCAGCGGCGTCGAGGTCGAGGTCACCCTGCTCGACGATCGCGACGAGGTGGTCGACACGTTCGTCCGCACGCTCGACGGGGTGAACTCGCTCGTGCCGAGTACCGCCGCAGGTCGTCTCGTCGATCCCGATCGTGCGCCGACGCGCCTCGACTTCGACATCACGGTGGGTGTCCCGTCCGACGATCTCGCGCTCGACGCGCTGCTCAGTACCCGAGCCGTGCGCCGTGACGGTGACGAGCTGACCGGTCGCATCAGGTCGAGCGCCCTGGACGACATCACCGACATCTCGATGGTGATGGTCTGGCGATCGGACGAGGCAGCGAGCGCTGACTCTGGCTCGGGCTCGGGCTCCGGCGACGAGGCGGTCGTGGCCGTCGTGGTGTACGAGATCGAACGGATCCGACCCGGCGTCGATGCGCAGTTCTCGATCGACCTCGACGAGCAGCGGGCGCCCGAGGGTGTGCCCGATGCCGTGCTGTGGTCACCGTCGTCGTGACCGGCCGCGTCCCCGTGCTGCGTTGCCGTGTCACGGCGACGCAGCGCCGTCGGGTGCCGGTGTGGTCGCCGTCGTCGCAGAAACCGAGCGCCTCGCGCGAATCAGAGGGTGTGGATCGAGAGATGACCTGGCAGAATGTGCGCGCTCGACGCGCCGGGTTCGCCCGGAACGGAGAGTGACATGGTGGTCATAGCTCAATAGGTAGAGCACCAGGTTGTGATCCTGGCGGTTGGGGGTTCAAGTCCCCTTGGCCACCCCAAAGATGCGAGTCTCGGTAGGGAGTCGATGGAGCAATCCGCCGATACCCTGCCGAGCCGCCTCGCTTCTCTAGCTCAATTGGCAGAGCAGTGGACTCTTAATCCATTGGTTCTGGGTTCAAGTCCCAGGGGAAGCACGCAACGGCCCACTCCACGGAGTGGGTCGTTTGGGTTTTCGCCGGGGCCCGGCTCGTCGAGCGTCGAGAACGAGTCGTGGCTCGATCGACGAATCGTCAGCGCGCCGTCCAGCGTTGCTGTTCGCGGTAGCGAGTGGCGGCGAGCGGTGTCGACCGCTGCCGTCGCTGGCGCAGGCCAGTGGTCCCGAAGGTGGCGAGCGCTCCGATCGCGAGGAACACGAACGCCCCGATCAGGGTGAAGGTGCGGTCCTTGGTGGCGAGGCGCGGAATCACCGCGATCCACACGTCTTCGGAGAGTTGCGGCAGGACCGCTGCGGGCACGACGTAGCCGTTGAACACGATCATCACCCCGGTCGCCGCGCACCCGAGGCCGAACGCGAACGCGAACTCGCCGCGCTCGGGTCGGAGGAAGAGGCCGATCAGCATGGTGACGATGGCGGCGCCGCCGGTGACGAGCCACGTCCACCCGGTGATCGTCTTGATCAACGACAGAGAGCCGACCTCGGCGACGGGGAGGCGGATGGGGTCGAGCAGGGCCACCGCCTCGTTGCGGACGATCTGGACCTGTTCGGGCCCGGTGATCTCGACGGGGCCGTCGCTGTCGCCGATCACCACGCGGTGCGCCTCGGCGACGAAGAACCGCATCTCGGTGGCCATGGCGCGTCGGCCCGTCAGGCCTTCGATCGTGATCTTGAGCGCGTTGGGTGACATGCCGAGCGTGGGGCCGTCGACGGTGGCGACGAGGGTGGCGATCTGGCTGCGGATGTCTTCGTCGCCGATGATCGCGAACGTGTTGTCGGTGTCGGCCGACGGTGAGAAGGCGACCCGGTCGAGCCACAGCGTGCTGATCGAGAGCGCGAACAGACCGCCCGCTACCAGGAGAAGGAGTCCACCGAGAGATCGCCGCACCGGCAGAGTCTGCCAAATCTGAGCCGTACCATGCGACTGTGGAACGATCGAGTCTGCCGAAGATGTTGTTGCGGGGCGCGTTTCGTCGCTGCCCGTGGTGCTCCGGGCGAGGGGCGTTCTTCACCTCCTGGTTCCAGAAGAGCGAGTCGTGTCGCACCTGCGGGCTGCGCTGGCGTCGAGACGACGTCGGGTTCGAACTGGGCGCAGCCGCGATGGCGTCGATGATCGTGCTCGGACCGCTGGTCGCCGGGCTCGCGGTGACCCTGGCCATCACGTGGCCGGAGGTCGAGGTCGTGCCGATGCTGGTCGGGTCGGCGATCGCGGCGATCGTGTTGCCGGTGGTGCTGTACCCGATCTCGTACACCATGTGGCAGGCCGTCGACCTGGTGGTTCGTCCGGTGTCCGCCGACGACTTCGAGCCGGTCGACGACGCCTGAACCTCGTTCGGGAAGTGTTCGTTCGATCGGTGCTTGCCCGAACGGGCGTTCGTCCTGTACGATCTCGAATCACACCGATGGAACTTGGTGGAGGGGCGCTCCATCAACTCTGTGACACCCCTTCGTCATGATGGGAACCGTTACAGAGATCGGGTCGTTGCGACCCCCACATCAGCAGACCGCACACGAAAGAGGCAGGACCATGGCAGGCAAGCAGAACGATCGAGACAAAGCGCTCGACATCGCACTTCAGCAGATCGACAAGCAGTTCGGCGCCGGCGCCATCATGAAGATGGGCGAGCGCACCAACATGGGGATCGAAGTGGTGCCGACCGGCGCACTGGCCCTCGACCTCGCGCTCGGGGTCGGCGGCCTGCCGCGTGGCCGCATCACCGAGATCTACGGCCCGGAGTCGTCGGGTAAGTCGACGCTCGCCATGCACGTCGTCGCCGAAGCGCAACGCAACGGTGGCGTGTGCGCCTACATCGACGCCGAGCACGCCATGGACCCGGTCTATGCCGCAGCCATCGGCGTCGACGTCGATCAGCTCCTCATCTCCCAGCCCGACACGGGCGAGCAGGCGCTCGAGATCGCCGACATGCTGACCCGCTCGGGTGCGATCGACGTCCTCGTCATCGACTCGGTGGCGGCGCTCACGCCTCGTGCCGAGATCGAAGGCGAGATGGGCGATTCGCACGTCGGTCTCCAGGCTCGACTCATGAGCCAGGCGTTGCGCAAGCTCACCGGCAACCTGTCGAAGACGAAGACCATCGCGATCTTCATCAACCAGCTGCGCGAGAAGATCGGCGTCATGTTCGGGTCGCCCGAGACCACCCCGGGTGGCCGTGCACTCAAGTTCTACTCGTCGGTCCGGCTCGACATCCGCCGTATCGAGACGCTCAAAGACGGCACCGACCCGGTGGGTAACCGCACTCGTGTCAAGGTCGTCAAGAACAAGGTGTCGCCGCCGTTCAAGCAGGCCGAGTTCGACATCATGTACGGCAAGGGCATCAGCCGTGAGGGTTCCCTCATCGACATGTCGGTCGATCTCGCGATCGTCAAGAAGTCCGGTGCGTGGTTCACCTACGAAGGTGAGCAGCTCGGTCAGGGTCGTGAGAAGGCCAAGGAGTACCTGCGGACGAACCCCGAGGTCACGATGGAGATCAGCAACAAGGTGCTGATCGCGTCGGGTCTCATGGAAGATCCCAATGCTCCGGTGGTCGACGACGTCGCCGAGGCGTTCACCGAAGCCGACGAAGTGCCCATCGAGATCGACTGATTCGTCAGCTCGAACACGGAACGGCCCGGGTTGCGCTCAGCGCACCCGGGCCGTTTCGCGTTCCGGAATCCGCGTCGCGTCGTCGCTCCGCGAGCCCGTCGAGGGCGTTGGTCAGTCGTTGAAGGCGTAGGTGTTGTCGACGAACGGCTTGAAGATCATGAGCCAGAGCGACAGCACGAAGATGAGGTGGGTGATGCCCACGCCCATGTTGAGCTTCTTGCTGGCCTCGGGCGACGTGTCGCTGACGGCCGGCTTGATGAAGAACCAGCTCACCGCCATCGCGGCGATCCAGAGCACGATCGTGGCGGTGATCCAGTAGGTGGAGGCCAGGCTGAACTTGTTGATACCGGCCATGCCCATGCCGGCCACCCACAAGATGACGAGCGACGGGAACACGAACTTCATGTGGAGCGCAGCCATCGCGGCGGTCTCCCCGGCCTTGTGCATCCGCTGGTACAGGAACGTCGGTCCGAACGCACCGACGATGCCGATGATGTGCACCAGGTAGAGGATGCGGACGAGGGTCTGGTTCTCATTGAGGAAGATGCCGATCACGGTCCCGACGCTAGCGCCGCGATCGCCACCGCCGCCCATCCCCACTCCCACCCGCCCAACCCGGTTTTGCCCCGCAGATCCGTCACCCATGACCGATCTGCGGGGCAAAACCACACCAGTCCGGTTTTGCCCCGGGAAACCGTCAGCGCTGACGGATCTGCGGGGCAAAACGTGGGCGGGGAATGGGTCGGTAGCCTGGCGGTTCTATGTCGGAGCTCGAACCACGCCGCTACGTCGTGCGCACCTACGGGTGCCAGATGAACGAGCACGATTCCGAGCGCATCGCCGGACTGCTCGAAGACGACGGGCTCGTGCGCGCCGAGTCGGAGGCCGACGCCGACGTCGTCGTGCTCAACACGTGCTGCATCCGCGAGAACGCCGACAACAAGCTCTACGGCAACCTCGGTCACCTCAAGACCTGGAAGGGCAAGAAAGACGGGCGACAGATCGTCGTGTCGGGATGTCTGGCCCAGAAGGATCAGGATCTCGTCGCCAAGAAGGCCGGCCACGTCGACGTGGTGATGGGGACGCACAACGTCCACCGGGCCGCCGAGTTGCTCGAAGCATCGAAGACCTCCGACGCGCCGATCACCGAGATCCTGGAAGCAGCGGTCATCGACGACCACGCGATGTTCCCGTCGGCGCTCCCGGCACGGCGTGAGAAGTCGTACAACTCGTGGGTCACCATCCAGATCGGCTGCGACAACAACTGCGCCTTCTGTATCGTCCCGGCCGTGCGCGGTGAGGAGATCAGCCGCCCGTACGCCGACATCGTCGCCGAGGTCGCGCAGCTCGCCGCCGACGGCGTCACCGAGGTCACGCTGCTCGGACAGAACGTCAACAGCTACGGACGCGACCTGCAGATCGCCGCCCGCCAGGCCGGCGACGACGAGGCCAAGCTCCGGCCGCTGTTCGCCGATCTGTTGCGTGACGTCGGTTCGGTCGAGGGCATCCGCCGGGTTCGCTTCACCAGCCCCCATCCGAAAGACATGCGCCCCGAGACGTTCGCGGCGATGGCCGACACCGCCGCCGTGTGCGAACACCTGCACTACCCGCTGCAGTCGGGCAGCGACCGCGTCCTCGCACTGATGCACCGTGGCTACACGGCCGAGCGGTACCTCGAGAAGCTCGTCGAGGCTCGTCGCGTCGTGCCCGACCTCGCCGTGTCGACCGACATCATCGTCGGTTTCCCCGGTGAGACCGAAGCCGACTTCGAAGGCACGCTCGAAGTGGCCGCAGCAGCCGAGTACGACTACGCCTACACGTTCCTGTTCTCGCCGCGCCCGGGCACCGAGGCAGCCGACATGGAAGCCGACTTCGTCGACCCGGCCACGGCGGGGGAGCGCTTCGAGCGACTGCGGATCGTCGTCGAGCGGGCGGCGATCCGCAAGCACGAGGCCCGAGTGGGTCGCGTCGAAGAGGTGCTGGTCGAAGGGCCGTCGAAGAAGGACCCGAAGGTCATCTCGGGTCGCACGCGTCAGAACAAGCTGGTGCACTTCGAGTCGCCCGTGGCGATGCGTGTCGGCAGCTACGCGACCATCGAGGTCACGAGTGCGGCACCGCACCACCTCATCGGCGAGTTCGTCGAGCAGATCGCCGAACCGTCGCACAAGGTCCGCATCCCCGTCGCCAGCCTCTAGCCGCATCTGACCCGAGTGCTCGGGGCGTCGGCCGGATCGAACGCGGCATCACGGAGTAGATTCGTCGGCAATGGGTGAAGAGCAGCACGATCAACGTCTCGCCGACTATCGGTCGAGCATCGACAACATCGATGCGGCACTCGTGCACCTGTTGGCCGAGCGGTTCAAGATCACCAAGGCCGTCGGCCGGTACAAGAAGGAAGCCGACCTGGCGCCTGCCGACCCCGGTCGCGAGGAGATCCAACTCGCCAGGCTGCGCGGGCTCGCCGAGGAGTCTGGCCTCGACCCCGTCTTCACCGAGAAGTTTCTCCGCTTCATCGTCGCCGAAGTGATCCATCATCACCAGCGCATCGCCGAGGGCGAGCAACTCTGAACGAGTCGACGGCTGCCGCGCCGATGCCACCGCGAGTGGCGATCGTCGGCTCGACGGCGTCCGGAAAGTCGGCCGTGGCGATGGCGGTCGCCGAGCGGATGCACGACGTCGACCTGGTGTCGATCGACAGCATGCAGGTGTACCGGGGGATGGACATCGGTACGGCCAAGCCGACCGCCGACGAGCAGCGTCGCGTGCGCCATCACTGCATCGATCTCGTCGACGCGTCGGAGGAGTTCACGGTCGCCGAGTTCAAGCCGCAGGTCGAATCGGCGCTCCGTTCGATTGCTGCTGCCGATCGGCGAGCGCTTCTCGTCGGAGGCACCGGGCTCTATCACCGTGTGGTGATCGACGACTTCGACCTGCCCGGGCAGTACCCGGACGTACGCGCCGACCTCGAACAGGAGTCGTCGACCGAGGCGCTGCACGCTCGACTCGCTGAACTCGACCCGCCCGCAGCGGCGAAGATGGAGCCTGGCAACCGGCGCCGAGTGGTGCGGGCGCTCGAGGTCACCATCGGCAGCGGCCGAGCCTTCAGCAGCTTCGGGCCGGGGGTCGACGCCTATCCGCCGACGCCCGTCGCGCAGATCGCGATCCGCCGACCTCGCGAGGTGATCGCGGCGCGTGTCGAGCAACGAGTCCACCGCATGATCGCCGCGGGCTTGGTCGACGAAGTCGCATCGCTGTACGACGCAGGAATGTCCCGAACGGCCCTGCAGGCACTGGGGTACAAGGAAATCGTGAGCGCGATCCGCGGCGAGATCGACCAAGATGAGGCCATCGACATGATCATCACCCGAACCCGCCAGTTCGCGGTCCGCCAGGAGCGATGGTTCCGCCGAGATCCACGCGTACGCTGGATCGACGTGGAGCACGATCCGGTTGCCGAGGTGGCACCGGTCGTGATCGCCGCACTCGAAGAATCGACGGTATGACCTCTCTCTCGCTCACCAAACACCACGGCCTCGCCAACGACTTCCTGGTCGTGTTCCAGCCGGGTGTCGACGACCTTCCTGGCCTCGCGCAGCGGCTGTGCGATCGCCGTCGCGGGCTCGGCGCCGATGGGCTCCTCATCGCGGAGACCGCGGGTGGCTACGCCGCGAAGATGGTCCTGTACAACGCCGACGGATCACGTGCCGAGATGAGCGGCAACGGGATCCGCTGCTTCGCCCAGGCCGTGGCGATGCGCCGCGGCGACCTCGAACCGCAGCTGATCTCCACCGACGCCGGCGACAAGTTGGTGACGCTCACCTCCACCGACGACCCGACCACGATCATGGCCCGTGTCGAGATGGGCCCGGTCGCCCCGATCAGCGAACCAGCGGACTGGGAACTGCTGCAATGCCATCCCGACCGTCCGGTCGCCCACCTCAGCCTCGGCAACCCGCACTCGGTCGTCGGCGTCGACGAGGTCGCGCTGGTCGACCTCGCCGACCTCGGCAGCAAGGTGCCGCACGTCAACCTCGAGATCGTCGAACCGGGTCCCGAGACCAACGCCATCACGATGCGCGTTCACGAACGCGGAGCCGGCATCACCGAAGCGTGTGGCACCGGTGCGTGCGCCTCGGCGTACGCCGCCCGATCGTGGGGCCTGGTGTCGGCAGGCGATCCCGACACGGTGGTACACATGGACGGCGGGTCGGCCACGGTCGAGTTCGATTCGGCCGAACCGCCGAATGCGATCCTCACCGGACCGGCGACGTTCGTCGGAACCGTCGAGATCGAGCTCACGTGAGCACGCCGTACGAGGAGGCGCTGGCCGGGACGCTCATCGATCGGACGATCCGCGAGAAGATCGTGCTGGTCGCCGTGGCGCTCCCGGGCGACGACGAGGAGATGGTCGAAGCGAGCCTCGACGAACTCGCGCTGCTCGTCGACACCGCCGGTGCCGACGAGGTCGCCCGTGTCATCCAGAAGCGAGACGCACCCGATCACACCTGGTACATCGGCAAGGGCAAGGTCGACGAACTCAAGGAACTGTGCCTCGCGCTCGACGTCGACACGGTGGTGTTCGACAACGAACTCGCTCCGTCGCAGCAGTACAACCTCGAGAAATTGCTCGGTCGTACCGCACTCGACCGAACCGCCGTGATTCTCGACATCTTCGGTCAGAACGCCCACACCATGGAGGGCAAGGCCCAGGTGGAGTTGGCGTTGCTCCGGTACCGCCTGCCCCGACTGCGTCGCGGCAAGAACGCCAAGATGTCGCAGCAGCGCGGTGGCGTCGGCGCACGCTTCGGTGGCGGCGAGACGAAGATGGAAGTCGACCGTCGTCGGATCATGCGGCGGATCAACAAGCTCGAGAAGGACCTCAGCGCCCTCGCCGAGACCCGCGCCCTGCAGCGCCAGGGCCGACGTCGGTCGGGACTCGCGTCGGTGGCGATCGTCGGGTACACCAACGCCGGCAAGTCGACGCTGCTCAACCAGCTCACACAGTCGGGCGTGCTCACCGAAGATCGCCTGTTCGCCACGCTCGACCCGACCACGCGCCGCCTCGCGCTCCCCGGTGGTGAGCCCGTGCTCCTCACCGACACCGTCGGCTTCATCAGCCGCCTGCCCCACGGTTTGGTCGAATCGTTCAAGGGCACGCTCGAAGTCGCTGCGTTGGCCGACTACTTGGTCCATGTCGTCGACGTGACCGCTCCCGACCCCGAAGGCCAGATCGCCGCAGTGCACGAAGTGCTGCGCGAGATCGAAGCGTCGGCGGTTCCGGAGCTGCTGGTGTTCAACAAGGCCGATGCCGACCCGATCGCCGCGAAGGAACTCGTCGAGTCGCACCCCGGCTCGGTGGCGTTGAGCGCTCGCACCGGCGAGGGCGCCGACGTGTTCCTGCGGACGATCGGAGATCGGTTGCGATCGCTGAGCGTGGTGTACGAACTGGTCGTGCCGTACGACCGAGGTGACGTGCTCGCATCGATCCACCGCGAAGGTGAGGTCGTGTCGGTGGGCGACGGCGAGACCGAGTGGACCATCCGGGCTCGTCTCTCCGACGCGTCCGCCGGACGACTCGACGAGTTCGTCGTCGGAGACGATGCGCCTGCCGACGATCGGGCGAGCGCCGACACCGATCGGAGCGACGCCGAACCGAGCGAGGAGACCCTGTGACCACCGGATTCGTTCCGCCCCCGTATCCGTACGATCGGCTCAACGACCTGAAGGCACGCATCCTCGATCGGCACGAGTCGCTCGTCGACCTGTCGGTCGGCACCCCGTTCGATCCGCCACCGGCGGTGGTCATCGACGCGCTGTCGTCGAGCGGGACCGAACGCTCGTATCCGCCAAGTGTCGGCACGCCCGCCTTCCTGGCGTCGGCGGCGTCGTGGATGAATCGGCGCTTCGGGGTCGACATCGCCCCCGCACAGATCGGCGCCACGATCGGGTCGAAGGAGATGGTCGCGTCAGTGCCGCAGTTCCTGCATCTGCGCACGCCCGAACGTGACACCGTGTTGTACCCGGCGATCTCGTATCCGAGCTACGAGATGGGAGCGACTCTGGCCGGGCTGCGCGCCGTGCCGGTGCGATTCCGCAACGACGGCACACTCGACATCGACTCGATCGACCCGGACGACGCGCGTCGAGCACTCCTCTTGTGGATCAACAGCCCGGGCAATCCCACGGGCCAACTCGACGATCTCGAAGCCGCGGCACGCTGGGGTCGCGAGCACGACGTCCCCGTGTTCTCCGACGAGTGCTACGTCGAGTTCACCTGGACCGGCAACGGCCGCAGCATCCTCGAACACGGCACCGACGGCGTGGTCGCCGTGCACTCCCTGTCGAAGCGCTCGAACCTCGCCGGTGTGCGAACCGGCTTCTACGCCGGCGACGCCGACCTCGTCCACTACCTCCGCGAGGTCCGTAAGCACGCGGGCATGATGGTGCCCGGACCGGCGCAGGCTGCAGCGGTCGCCGCCTTGGACGACGACGAGCACGTCGACGTCCAGCGCGCTCGCTACCGGGCTCGCTTGGATCTGCTCGCCGAGGTGATCGGCGAATGGTCGGGCACGCCCGTGCCGCTGCCCGACGGCGCGTTCTATCTGTGGATCCCGGTCGACGACGGCTGGGCGTTCGCCGAACGCCTCGCCGATGCCGGCGGTGCGTTGGTGAGCCCGGGTGAGTTCTACGGAGCCGATGGGACGGGATTCGTCCGCGTGGCCGTGGTACAACCTGACGAACAGATCGAGTTGGTCGCCCAGCGCCTGCGGGCCGGCTGACCAGCGACACGACGACGACCACGAGCGGAGCAGTCATGGCGAGCGAGTCCGAACCGAAACGCACCAAGATGATCGTGCTGGGCGTAGCCCTCGTGGTCGTCGGGCTCGTCGCGGCGATCGCGCTGTGGACAGCGGGCGGCTCGCGACGGACCGACGCCGTCGCCAACCTGGCTCGCGCCCCCATCGGCTGCGACACGACGCTCGACTTCTCGGTGGCGGGGGAGTACCTCGTCTTCGTCGAATCGAAGGGCACGTTCGCCGAGGTGCGTGGCGACTGTGAGGCATCGGGGGACTACGAGCTCGGAGCGTCACGGCCACAGATCGACATCACGGTGCTCGACCCGGACGGGCGTCAGCTCGAACTCGACGACCGCAGCGACACCGTCACCTACTCGACGTCCGACTACGTGGGGCGCTCGGTGCTGGCACTCGAGGTGGACGAGCCCGGTGACCACGTGATGCGTGTGGAGGCCTCGAGCACGGCAGAGTTCGCCGTGGCCGTGGGTCGCGATCCCAACTCCGGGGTGGCGTTGTTGCGTGGCGCCGCCGTCGCCATCGGCCTGTTGGGCCTCGTCGTCGGGCTGTTGCTCGCCATGGTCGCCGGTCGAAAGCGTCAGCCCGCCGGACCGGGGTGGACCCCGGCACAGCCGCAACCGCAGGGTGCCTGGCCACAGGCCCATCCGCCGTACCAGCAGCCGACGCAGCCGCCCTACACGCAACCCACGCAACCGCCGTACGCGCAGCCGGGTCCGGGTCAGGGTGCGCCGCAGCCGCCCGCCGGACCGTCGCCGTACCACGCGCAGGGGACGCCACCCACGTACGGGGGGTACGGACAGCCGGGTCAGTACCCGTCGTCGACGCAACCGCACGACGATCGCCTGCCGCAACCTCCTCCGCCCAGTGCCGCCCCGATGTGGGCGAACCCGGCTCCGACGGTGCCGAACGCCAACCCGTTCGCGCCACCGGCGGGCCATCCGAGCGCGGCACCGACGGGTGGCGTCGGCCAGGTGCCCGGACAGCCGGGGTCGGGCAGCGGCGACGGCGAGACCGGGTGGCCGGGCGACGACACGCCCACCCCACCGAGAGGGGTCGAGGTCACGCAGGCAGACCCGTCGGCGGCGCCGACGGAGGTCGACCGTTGGAACACGAGTCGTCCGCCGACCTCGGACTGAGTTCGAGGCGTCGCCCCGTCCGATCGTGGGTGATGCCCGTCGATCGACCGTCGGGGCGCTCCCGAGCGCCGGCGCCGGGAGCGACGAGCGTCGAAATCAGTAGCGGCGCATGACGGTGACGACCTTGCCGTACACCTCGACTTCGTCGGCGCGGAACGTCATCGGTTCCATGCTCGAGTTGGCCGGGATCAGGGTGACGTCGGCGCCCGACCGTTCGTAGGTCTTGACGGTCGCCTCGCCGCCGGGGATACCGGCCACGACGATGTCGCCGTTGTTGGGGTGATCGACCTGCGATGCGACGACGAAGTCCTTGTCGAGGATGCCGAGTTCGATCATCGAGTCACCGCGCACGCGCAACATGAAGAGCTCGCCTTCGCCGGTGAAGTCGGCCGGGAGCGGCAACAGCTCTTCGACGTTCTCTTCCGCGAGCACGTCGGTGCCGGCCGCCACGTCGCCGACGAGTGGGACGTGACGGGTGGGGCGGCGTTCCATGACGGCGCCGCTGTTCGGGTCGTAGCGGACCTCGATCGCCCGCGGCTTGCTCGGGTCACGGCGCAGATACCCGAGTCGCTGCAGCGTGTTGAGGTGGCTGTGCACCGTGGAGGGGGACGTGAGGCCCACGGCCTCGCCGATCTCGCGCACCGACGGCGGGAAACCGCGCTCTCGCATCTGCTGTTCGATGAACGTCAGGATGTCGCGCTGGCGCTTGCTGATCTTTGGGGCCATACGAACACTCTAGGTATCGATCGGTGCGCAGTCAAACACCCGTACGACAAACGTGTGTTCGAAAAAGTTGTCCGAACGGGTTGACGCGGTGGCCGGGCCGTGGTTCACTGGCGCTTCTTCGATCGAACACACGTTGGGTGAACCGCTCCGAAGCGAACACTCGACGAACAGTCACAACGTCCGCTCTGTTGGGGAGAGAACCATGACCATCGCAACCGCCGCACCACGACACATCGACGGGTTCCGCATCGGCGCCTACCAGCGTCCCATCACGTCCGAACGTCGCCCGGCGGCCGCTCGGGCCGCAAGCGCATCGCCTCGTCCCAACTACGTCGCCCGGCGCCTCGTCGCCGTCGCGGTCACCCTGCTCACGATCGCCACGCTCGCCGTGGTGATCAGCGGTGTGCTGGCGAGCTTCGGAGGCGGTCCTGCCGCTGCCTCCGAAGTCTCGCCGGCGAACACCGAATCGGTCGTGCGCACTCACGTCGCCCGGTCGGGCGACACCATGTGGTCGATCGCGTCGACCTACCGTGGTGACATCGATCATGGCCGGTACCTCGATGCGTTGATCCGTGCCAACGGTGGCGTCGGCATCATCGCCGGTCAAGCCGTCCAACTGCCCTGATCAGCGCCCTGGCGAGATCTCGCCACGAACTCGCCGTCGGAGCGCTGTGGTCACGCCGAGGCACTCGTATGAGAGGTGTCGCTTCGGTCGACAACAGGTAGAGGTACGCTGGACGCCGTGCATTGCCCCGCCTGCCACGTCGATGACACGAAAGTCGTCGATTCCCGGCTGGCCGAGGAAGGCAGCGCGATCCGCCGCCGCCGGCAATGTGTCGGGTGTGCGCACCGCTTCACCACCTTCGAGCGCGTCGATCACGTTCCCCTCACGGTGATCAAGTCGACGGGCGACGTGCAGCCGTTCGATCGTGCCAAGGTCGTCGCCGGCCTGAGCGCCGCCACCAAGGGGCGCGGCGTCGACGACGAGGCGCTCGAACAGATGGCGACCCGGGTCGAAGACGCCGTGCGCCTGCGCGGGAGCGAGGTCACCACCAGTGATGTCGGGCTCACCGTCCTCGACGAACTCCGCTGCGTCGACGACGTGTCGTACCTGCGCTTCGCGAGCGTCTACAAGAACTTCAACGGCGCGTCCGATTTCAACCGTGAGATCGAACTGCTCGAGAAGACCTCCGCACCGCAGCCGTCCTGACCGTCGCGTCCAGACCGTCATGCCTGACGCCGCTCGGCCCGAGTGGCCGGTTCGCCGGGTCAGCGCAGGCGTCGCCAGCGGCTGAAGACGAACGACTGGTCGTCGATCAGGAGTTGCTCGAGTTCGAATCGGTGCGTCACGTCCGGGCCGTCGTGCACGAGCCGGGGGCCGGCTCCGCCGATGGTCGCCGGGGAGGTGGTGATGTTCATCTCATCGAAGAGGTCGGCTGCGGTGAAAGCCCCGTTGACCGTGGGGCCGCCCTCGGCCTGGACGAACGCAGCGCCCGGGCAGAGATCCGGAATCGATGCGATCGCCGCGTGCAGATCGATGTCATCGTCCCCGGCGCGGATCACGTCGATCGCATCGTCGCTGATCTCGGCTCGTGTCGTGGTGATGATGAACCCCGATCCGGAGGTGAACAGCTCGGTGTTCGTGTCGACATCGCCCGAGCGAGTGAGCACGCCGATTCGTTGCCCCGGCTTCTTGGGTGGTCCGTAGCCTTCGCCCGCGACGGTCGACGAGCCGACCACGACCACGTCGGCGATCTGGCGCAGTCGGCTGAGCACGCCGATGTCGTTCTCGCTCGAGAGTCCGCCCGAGGCGCCGTCGAGCACGGTCGATCCGTCGATCGAGGCGACCATCGAGAGACCGACCCACGGGCGGTCGGAGCGTGTGCCGAGGGGAGCGGCGTAGGCCTCGGCGATGGTGATCTGCCGATCCGGGGTGGGAAGGAGTTGGCGCATCACGTACAGCCTGCCACGCCTCGCGGCCGGTCGCTGTGCCGCTGAGCTGGGGATTCGTCGCCGTGATCGATGCACGGCCTCGGCGCGCGGAACGGCGGCCGGGTGGAGACTGGCCGGCGATCGCGGAACGGCCGGTGCCGAGGCTCGGATCGAGACCTCCAGCAGCGCAGACATCCACAGGCCGTGCACAGGGTTGTCCCACCAGAAAAACTGGAATTCACAGGGTTGTCCACTTCCGTTGCACAGGGGTTCACCTCTAGGTTGTCTTGCGTTGCCGGCTGCGGCGGCTCACACGGCAAGACGGTGTCGACGAGCGTGCCTTCCGAGGCCCGCGTCGATGCTTGGGGGGCAGTTCCCTGTACCTGTGTTGAACGCCGCGGCCGGCCTGTCACTCTCCACGACTAGCGTCGCGAGGATGGAGGACTCATCGCTCGCCACGCCGTCGTCGGCCGACGGTGGCATGCCGTTCTCCGATGCCGAGTTGACCGAACTCGCGCTCGCCGCCGATCCGTCGATCGAACCCGATGTCGATGCGGTGCCGTTCGGCGCCGGCGACCCCGGCGCGGCGCTGCTGCCCGAGTGGTACATGCCCGCCACGCTGCGCGCCGAGGCCTTCGGCGCCACCCGTCGGCGGCGGGCCTGGATGGTGTGGGCCATCATCGCCTCGTTGTTGATCGTCAACGGCTACGGGCTCTGCGTCACCTACGGCTTCCCCGAGATCGCCTGGTAGCCCGAGGCCGGGCCATCGGCCAGGCATGCGAACCCGTGCCGAGACGGCCGGGTCCGTCGGCGAGTGCTGGATCGAACAAGTGTGCGGTCCGGGACTCGGTTGGGTAAGTTCTCCGCATGGCGATTTCGTGCGCATATTGCGGTGGAGAGCACGACCGACCCGCACAGGTGCGCCAGTGCTGGACCGACAACGGGGAGCAGGAGGTCGACCTGCCGAGCGCCGAGGTACCGCCTCCCGACGACGCCGCGTTCCTCGGGAACACCGCACCGCCCAGGTCTGCCACCGCATCGCGTCCGCCGGCCCCGAGCACGGCGTCAGCACGACCGGCCGCCGTTCGCGAGGTGGCCCGAGGCGTGGCACCGGCGCGTCCCGGCCCCGATCGTCTCGGTCGTCACCTCATCGTCGCACCCGGCGATCCCGCCACCGGAGTGTGGGCCGACGCCAAGCGCATCAGCATCGACCAAGGGGTGCTGGGTGCGCCCGACCAAGCGGTCGTCTTCTTGCGGGCGGCCGCGCTCGCCGGCGAGCGGTTGGTGATCGAACTGGCGGTCGATTTCGAACGTCAGCCGATGCTGATGACCGACGCAGCGCCCGAGGCGGTCGGTGCCAAGTTCTCGTTCGCCGGCGACGAGCTCCATCTCCTGATCTGGGCCAACTCGGTCGACGCACGCGGAGCGCAACCGTCGTGGCTCGCGCTCGACCACGCCATCGCCGCCGGCCTGGCCGCAACCGACGACGGCGTCGGCGACGTGACCCTGCCCGACGGGACGCGGGCATGGATCGATGGCGGGCCGATGCGGTTCGTCGATCCGATCGACGGCGTGGCCGTCATCCATGCCACTGCGATCGACCACGCTTCGTTCGACGTTCCGATCACCAACACGTGTGCTGCCGACCTGGCGCCCGATCAACTCGCAGCGGTGACGCACCCGGGTGGTGCAGCACGCATCATCGCCCCGGCGGGCTCCGGCAAGACGCGGGTGCTCACCGAGCGGGCCCGTCACGTGCTCACCAACTGGCGTCTCCCGGCAACCGCCGTGAGCCTCGTCGCGTTCAACAAGCGTGCCCAGGAGGAGATGCGCGAGCGGACCCCCGACCTTCCGAGCCTGCACGTGCGCACACTCAACGCCATCGCGCTCGCCATCGTCAACGGCAGCGCGCCGTTCGCCCCGCAGTCTCGTCGCTGGCGCACCATCGACGAGCCCGACGTCCGGCGGATCATCGGCGATCTCGTGTCGTTCCCGCGGCGGCGCAACAGCGACCCGGTCGCGCCGTGGATCGAAGCGCTCAGCCTCGTCCGGCTCGGTCTGGTGTCGCCGAGCGACGCCGAAGCTCGCTACGACGGTGACGTCGACGGGTTCGCCGCCTTCTGGCCGTCGTACCGAGCCACGCTCGACAAGCGCGGTGTGGTCGACTTCGACGACCAGATCTATCGCGCCCTCATGATCCTGTTGTCCGACCCGGTCGCTCGCCGCGCCGCTCAGCGCGCCTGCCGGATGATGCTGGTCGACGAGTTCCAAGACCTCACGCCGGCGCACCTCCTGCTGATCCGTCTGCTCGCCGCTCCCGGGGGAGCGGTGTTCGGTGTCGGCGACGACGACCAGACGATCTACGGCTACAACGGTGCCGACCCCGGGTGGCTCATCGACTTCGCCGAACTGTTCCCCGGTGCCGGTGCCCACCCGCTCGAGGTCAACTACCGCTGCCCGGCCGGTGTCGTCGACCTCGCCGACCGGTTGCTGCGGCACAACCGACGCCGAGTCGACAAGACCATTCGAGCGCACTCGACCGACAACGGTGGGTGGAGCATCGCCGATTCGGTCGACCCCGTCACGGCGTCGGCCGACGCGGTGCGCGGCGCGCTCGCCTCCGGCGCGGCACCCGCCGAGGTCGCGGTGTTGGCGCGGGTCAACGCCGTGCTGGCGCCGGTCCAGGTGGCGCTCGTCGGCGAAGGCATTCCGATCTCGGGCGGCGTCGGCCTCGAGTTCATGGACCGCACGTCGGTGAGAGCCGTGCTCGCCTGGCTGCGGCTCGCAACGGCGGCGGAGCGGGGCAGGTTCCTCCCCGACGACCTCAAGGAGGCGCTGCGTCGCCCGTCGCGTTCGTTCCATCCACGGATCAACGACTGGATCGCCGAGCAGGGCAGCGTGGTCGATCTGTTCAATCTGGCCGGTCGTCTGAACAACGAACGCGACGCCGACCGCCTGATGGAGTTCGCGGCCGACATCCAGAAGATGCAGCAGGAAGCGAAACGAGGTGTGCCGACCTCCGACCTCGTCTTCACCCTCATCGACGAGATCGGGCTCGCCGGCTCGGTCGCCGGTCTCGACGCCAGTCGGCGCGGCATGAACCGCTCGGCGCAGGGCGACGACCTCACGGCCATCCAGCACCTCGCGGCGTTGCACGACGACACCGCGACGTTCGAACAGTGGCTTCGTGGCCGCCTCGCGGCAAAGCGCTCGACCGACGGTGTCGTGCTGTCGACCGTCCACCGGGTCAAGGGGCAGGAGTGGCCGCACGTCGTCGTCCATCACGTCGACGCGGAGCAGTATCCGCATCGCCTCGCCGACGACGTGGAGGAGGAGCGCCGCCTGTTCCACGTGGCGATCACCCGAGCGAGCCGCCACGCCACCATCGTCACCGGACCGAAGCCGAGCCCGTTCGTCGAAGAACTCACCACCGAACCGTCACCCGACCGGGTCATCTCGTCGCACCGACCGGAGCCGGCGCCCAAGTCTGCACCGTCGAAGAGCAAGGCGAATCCCGTCGACGATCTCGACCCGGTGGCTGCGGCTCGGTTCGAGCAGCTTCGTGCACTCCGCACCACGCTCGCGGCCGGCAAGCCGGCGTACGTGGTGTTCGACAACAAGACCTTGGCCGCGATCGCTCGTTCGGCACCCAGGTCGAAGCAAGAGCTCGCCCGCATCTCGGGCGTCGGCCCGGCCAAGCTCGACAAGTACGGCGACGACTTCGTCGCCCTGCTCGAGACGCTCGACTGACCGTGAACGACCGGCCGATGTTCGACCGGGTCGTGGTCGTCGACTGGAGTGCCAGCTCGACACCCACGTCCGGTCGTGACTCGGTCTGGATCGCGTCGTTCGATGCTGCGGAGGCTGACGGCGTCATCGCCAACCCGGCGACGCGGCATGCAGCGATACAGATGATCGAGCAACTGGCGTCCGACGGTCGGGTGCTGCTCGCGGTCGACTTCTCACTCGGGTACCCGCGGGGGTCCGCCGGCCTGCTGGGGCTCGACGGGCATCCGTGGAGTGCGATGTGGGAGATGCTCAGCGAGATGGTGATCGACGAGGTCGACAACACCAACAACCGATTCGAGGTGGCGGCGGCACTCAACGCTCGCCTCATCGAGTGCCCCGGCCCGTTCTGGGGGCGTCCAGCGACCCGCCCCGTCGACCGCCTCACCACCACCAAGGTGTCACCGACGCCGCTCCCCGAATGGCGGCGCGTCGAGCAGTCGCTGCGCGACCGAGGGCTCCGACCGTTCTCGTCGTGGCAGTTGCTCGGCGCCGGTGCGGTCGGCAGTCAGTCGATCCTCGGGATCGCCGCCCTCGCACGGTTACGTCGACGACTCGTGGAGTCGAGCGGCGTCGACGTCGAGGTGTGGCCGTTCACGTCCGGACTCGAGGCACCGCGCCTCGATGGCGGTGGCTGTGCGATCGCCGAGGTCTGGCCGTCGATGCTCGACATCCCGGTCGACGATCGGGTGCGAGACGAAGCGCAGGTTGCCACCGTCGGAGCGCACCTTTGGCGCGCGAACGTCGATGGCACACTGGCCCCGATCTTCACGCCCGACGTTCCCGTCGAGCACCGCAACCAGGTGCTCGACGAAGAAGGCTGGGTGCTCGACGTGTCGGCGATTGCTCCGGGCTGATCGGCCCGGCGCCACGGCCGAGTCGTCGGACCGGTGCGGGGGCCTCTCGCTCGGCGCTGCTCAGACGACCCAGGTGCCGTTGCTGCGCAGCAGGTCGTTCAGATCGCCCGGACCCTTCTGCTCACTCGCTGCCATGACCTGCTCGGCCACTCCGGTGGCGTACTCGGGGCGGTCGACGTTGCGGAACACGCCGAACGGCGTGGGTGAGTGGTCGTCGCTGTTGAGGCGTGCGAGGGCGAACGCGAGCGACGGGTGCGAGTTCGACTCGTCGTGCACGAGGATGCGGTCGAGGCCGACGTCGGCAACGTCGACCAACTTGAGGAAACCGTCGGACCCCTGCATCACGCCGCGTTGCCGTTCGGCGCCGAACAGGATCGGTTCGCCGTGGACCAGGTCGATCATCATCTCGTCACGGCTGGCCTTCTTGGTGACCCCGTCGAACTGTCCGTCGTTGAACACGTTGCAGTTCTGGTAGATCTCGACGAACGAGGCGCCCTTGTGCTCGTGCGCGGCGCGGAACGTCTCTTGCATGTGCTTGCGGTCGAGGTCGTGGGTGCGTGCCACGAACGAGGCCTCGGCCCCGAGCGCGACCGACAGCGGGTTGAACGGCGCGTCGATCGACCCCATCGGCGTCGACTTGGTGACCTTGCCGACCTCGGACGTGGGGGAGTACTGCCCCTTGGTGAGGCCGTAGATCCGGTTGTTGAACATCAAGATGTTGAGGTTGACGTTGCGACGGAGCGCGTGGATCAGGTGGTTGCCACCGATCGAGAGTCCGTCACCATCGCCGGTGATGACCCACACGTCGAGATCGGGACGAGCGGTGGCCACACCGGTGGCGATCGCCGGGGCTCGGCCGTGGATCGAGTGCATGCCGTAGGTGTTCATGTAGTACGGGAACCGGCTGGAGCAGCCGATGCCCGAGATGAACACCGTGTTCTCGGGCGACACGCCGAGGTCGGGCATGAGCTGCTGGACGGCGAGCAAAATGCCGTAGTCGCCGCAACCGGGGCACCAACGCACCTCTTGGTCGCTGGTCCAGTCCTTCTTCGTGGTGACGGCGACCTGTGCGGTGCTCATGATGCGGCTCCGTTCTGCTCGGCTTCGATACTGGAGATGGCGTCGTCGATGGCGTCTTCGATCTCGCTCGACTTGAACGGCAGACCCTGGACCTTCGACAGCGGCGTGACGTCGACGAGGTATTTGCCCCGCAGGTGATGGGCGAGCTGCCCGCGGTTGAGTTCGGGCAGGATGACCCGCTTGTAGCTGCGGAGCAGCCCTTCGAGATCGGGCGGCAGTGGGTTGAGGTGCATGATGTGCGCCTTGGCCACCTTGACGCCGGCGCGTCGCCGGCGTTGCACGGCTGCGTCGATCGCCGCCCAGGTGGAGCCCCAGCCGAGGACGAGCACGTCGGCGTCGGCGTCACCCTCGACGACCGTCGGCGGGATGTCTTGGGCGACCATGTCGACCTTGGCCTCGCGCAATTCGGTCATCCGCTCGTGGTTCTCGGGCGTGTAGTCGATGTTGCCCGTGCCGTCCTTCTTCTCGAGTCCGCCGACACGGTGCATGAGCCCCGGCGTGCCCGGGATGGCCCACGGTCGAGCGAGGTTCTCGTCTCGCAGGTACGGCCAGAACTCGGGGTTGCCCTCGAGGTCTTCGTGGTTCATCTCGGTGGCGAACGGCACCGAGATGTCGGGCAGCGTCGCGACGTCGGGCAGCTTCCACGGCTCGGAGCCATTGGCGAGGTAGCCGTCGGACAGGAGGATGACCGGCGTGCGGTACTTGAGAGCGATGCGTGCGGCTTCGATCGCAGCGTGGAAGCACTGCGCCGGGCTGTACGACGCGATGACGGGGAGCGGCGACTCGCCGTGGCGTCCATTGAGCGCCATGTTGAGATCGGACGCTTCGGTCTTGGTGGGCAGACCGGTCGACGGGCCGCCGCGTTGGATGTCGATGATCAGCATCGGGAGTTCGATCGCCACGCCGAGCGAGATGGTCTCGCTCTTCAGCGCGACGCCGGGACCACTCGTGGTGGTGATGCCGAGGTGCCCGGCGAACGCTGCGCCCAGCGCGACGCCCACCGCAGCGATCTCGTCTTCGGCCTGCACCGTTCGGATGCCGAAGTGCTTGTGCTTCGACAGCTCGTGGAGGATGTCGGACGCCGGCGTGATCGGGTACGAGCCGAGGGTGATTGGCAGCTTCGCCAACTGACCGGCGGCGACGAGGCCCCACGACAGGGCCGTGTTGCCGGTGATGCTGGTGTACTCGCCCGGCGGAAGGGTGGCCGGCCGGACCTCGTACCGGTGGCCGACGGCCTCGGTGGTCTCGCCGAAGTTGAAGCCGGCGTGGAACGCCGCCTTGTTGGCGGCGACGACCTGCTCGTTCTTCGCGAACTTCTGCTCGATCCATTCTTCGGTCGGCTGCGTCGGACGGGTGTACATCCACGACACGAGACCGAGGGCGAAGAAGTTCTTCGAGCGCTCGGCGTCGCGCGGCTTGACGCCGAGTGGCTCGCACACCTCTTTGGTGAGGCTGGTCATCGGAACCCTGAGCAGGCGGTACCCGTTGAGCGATCCGTCTTCGAGCGGGTTGACCGGTTCGCCGTTCGGTCCGGGGTCGGTCGTGTACCCGGCCTTGTCGAGGTCGCGCTCGCCGAAGGAGTCTTCGTTGACGATCAGCGTGCCGCCCGGTTGCAGACGGTGGAGGTCGGCCTTGAGCGCCGCCGGGTTCATCGCCACGAGTACGTTGGGTTCGTCGCCCGGCGTGGTGATCTCGTGGTCGGCGATGTTGACCTGGAACGCCGAGACGCCGTTGACGGTGCCGGCCGGTGCCCGGATCTCGGCTGGGAAGTCGGGAAACGTCGACAGGTCGTTGCCGAACGACGCGCTGACCGAGGTGAACCGGTCGCCGGTCAGTTGCATCCCGTCGCCCGAGTCGCCGGCGAACCGTACGACGAGGTGATCGAGCACCCGATCGTCGCCCGCGGTATCCGACCGTTCGATCATGTCGGTCATGTGTGATTCCCCCAAGGAATGTTTGGTGTTCCCGGTGCGGTTCCCCAACCGCATCGGACGCTCCAGCACCGTTGCCGGAGCTCGTACTCCAGACCGTAGCCAATGCGCCAGGGTCGGTGACGCCTCAGGGCCAACCTTTCGACCGCGACCCGCTCGGCACTGGGCGTGGACCGCCGAGCCGGGTCAGGTGCGGCGCTGCGACCGGTGGAAGACTGTGGCCGTGCTGTTCGACGAACTGGCCGCGGCCTCGCAGGCCGTCGCTGCCACCACGAAGCGGAACGACAAGGTCATGGCGCTGGCCGACGCGCTCCGACGGTGCGCGCCCGACGAGATCGTGCCGGCGGTCGCGTTTCTCACCGGCACGACGCCGCTCGGCCGCATCGGCGTCGGCTGGTCGACGCTCGCCGATGTATCGGCGACACCGGCGGCCGACGCGTCGTGGACGGTCGGGGACGTCGATCGCCGGCTCCGAGCGATCGAGTCGCTGCACGGTGATGGCGTCGGTGCCGCGCGTCGCGATGCGCTGGCCGAACTCCTCGACGCTGCGACCGAGCGAGAGCAGCGGCTGCTCCGCGGCATTCTGAGTGGCGAGCTTCGCCAGGGGGCGCTCGCCGGGGTGATGACCACGGCGGTGGCCAAGGCCGCCGACGTGCCGGTCGCCGCCGTCCGCCGTGCGTCGATGATGGCCGGAGATCTCGGCGCGGCGGCGCACGCCGCGTTGGTCGGTGGGATCGAGGCTCTCGACGCCGTGTCGTTGCAGCCGCTGCGTCCGGTGCAGCCGATGCTCGCGAGCGCCGGGAGCAGCGTGGCCGATGCGTTCTCCGGGGCCGACGCCGTCCAGGTCGATTGGAAGCTCGACGGGATCCGACTGCAGGCGCACCGACGTGGAAACGACGTCGGGTTGTTCACGCGCAACCTCAACGAGGTGACCGATCGCCTGCCCGGCGTGGTCGAGGTGGTGCGGTCGCTGCCGGGCGGCGACCTGGTGCTCGACGGCGAGGCGATGGGCCTGTTGGACGACGGTTCGCCCCGACGCTTCCAGGACACGATGGGTGACTTCGGAGCCGATCGCCCCGACGACGCTCGGCCGGGGGAGGGACGCGGCGACGCGATCGGTGCGTTCTTCTTCGACATCTTGCACGTCGACGGATCTCCCGTCCACGACGAGGCGCTGTCGACCCGTCGCGAGTTGCTCGCTGCCACGGTCCCCGACACGGCGCGCCTGCCGTCGATCATCACCGCTGAAGTCGCCGAGGCCGAGGCGTTCCTCGGCCGCGCGATCGCTGCTGGCCACGAGGGCGTGATGGTGAAAGACCTCGATCAACCGTACGAAGCCGGTCGACGCGGGAAGGGCTGGCGCAAGGTCAAGCCCGTCCACACGCTCGACCTCGTGGTGCTGGCCGTCGAGTGGGGGCACGGCCGGCGCCGAGGGATGCTCTCGAACATCCATCTCGGTGCCCGTGCCAGCGGCGAGTCGGCCAACGAGTTCGTCATGGTCGGCAAGACGTTCAAGGGCATGACCGACGAGATGCTGCGTTGGCAGACCGCCCGATTCAGCGATCTGAAGATCGGTGAAGGCACCGGTCGGGAACGTCACGTCGTGTACGTCGAGCCGGTGCAGGTCGTCGAGATCGCGGTCGACGGGGTGCAGGTGTCGACGACGTATCCGGGCGGTGTCGCTCTGCGATTCGCGCGCGTCAAGCAGTATCGCCACGACAAGTCGGCCGACACCGCCGACACCATCGATGCCGTCCGAGCCCTGCTCTGAACCAGCGGTCCGACTCCGATCGCCTCATCGGGTGGCGTCCGCGCGAAGCGGCGGCGCGCGTCGTAGATTCGCGACCGATGTCCCGTTTTGCCACGACCGTGCTGATCGCTTCGCTGCTGATGGCCTCGTGCTCGTCAGGCGGGAGCGACGACGACGAACGAATCACACGCATCGACGGCCCCGCCGTGATCGACGACGACGGGGAGTAGCGGCAGTTCATGGCACACCTGCGATTCAGCTTCGGCACGATGGGATCGGGCAAGAGCACCGTGGCCCTCCAGATCCACCACAACCTCGCCAACCGGCAGCTGTACGGTCTGCTCCTCACCACGCTCGACCGTGAAGGCCACCAGGTCACCAGCCGGCTCGGCGTCGCCGCACCGGCGATCGAGGTCACGCCCGACCTCGATCTCTTCGCCCTGGCGCGTGACAACTGGCCGATCCATTACATGATCTGCGACGAGGTGCAGTTCTACACACCGGCGCAGTGCGAGGAGCTGTCGCAGGTGGTCGACGACCTCGAAGTCGACGTGTACGCGTTCGGTCTGCTCACCGACTTCCGCGGCAAGCTCTTCGACGGCACGAAGCGCATGCTCGAACTCGCCGACGAACACAGCGCGCTGCAGGTCGAAGCACGGTGCTGGTGTGGAGCGCGAGCGACGCACAACGCTCGCGTGGTGAACGGTGCGGTCGTGTACGAGGGCGACACCGTGGTGGTGGGCGACACCGCCGACTCGGCGCAACCGCTCTTCGGCGACTCGGTTCGGTACGAACTGCTCTGCCGCAACCACTTCCGTCGCGGCGAACTCGGCACCTGATCCTCGTCGCTCGTCGCGCTCGACTCCTGAGGCGGCGCGGTCAGCCGCCCGGCGCTCGACGAGCGGCCACCCGGCAGAACTGCGACGTCGCGATCGCGAACATCAGCCCGGCGATTCGAATGGCGGCGTCGCCGGCCCGCGTCGGGCTCCCGTTGTCGGTCATGAGCGTCACCACTGCCGACGCGGCGGCGATGGCGCCCATCAGATTGATCGACCACGTGGTGAGTCGCAACAGGATCGCCAAGTCGAGCTCTTGAGCCTGCCCGGCGATCCACGTCGCTGCCGACGCGCACGCGGCAGCGGGCACGATGATCAAGATGTTGGGTGGCAACACGACGAAGCTGAGGACTTCGAGGCGCTGATCCCACAGGCCGGCGAAGCGTTGCGGGCTGACGCGGAACACACGCTCGACCTGGCGGAAGAAGAACAGCAGCCAGCCGACGTAGAAGACCATGCCCGCCGACGTGAGCGCCCGCGTCAGGTCGGCGAGGTCGCGTCCGGCGCCGGCTGGAGGGCCGGCGTCGCTGGGGTGCTCAATCCCATTCACACTGCATCCGCTTGATCCCGTTGATGAAGTTCGATTGCAGGTACTCGGGTTCACCGCTGATGCGCAGCGACGGCAGCTCGCGTCGGATTTCGTCGAACATCACCGTCATCTCGCGACGAGCCAGGTTGGCCCCGAGACAGAAGTGCGGCCCACCCGCGCCGAATCCGACCTGGGCCGGCTGAAGCGGGCGTGTCACATCGAATCGGTCGGGGTCGTCGAAGACGCGCTCGTCACGGTTGCCCGAGTTGTAGAACATCACGACCTTCTCGCCGGCCTTGATCGGGGTGCCGGCGATCTCGGTGTCGGCGGTGGCGGTGCGCCGGAAGTGGATGACCGGCGTCGCGTACCGCACGATCTCCTCCATGGCCGTCTTCGAATGCGCCTCGTAGTCGCCGAAGAGAAGTTCGCGCTGGTCGGGGTTGTCGGTGAGCGCCTTCAGGCCGTGGCTGATGGCGTTGCGCGTGGTCTCGTTGCCGGCGACCACGAGCAGGATGAAGAAGGAGCCGAACTCCTGCGCGGTGAGCTGCTCACCGTCGACCTCGGCCGCCATCATCACCGACGTGATGTCGTCTTGCGGGTTGGCCCGACGGTCTTCGCCGAGCGCCTGCGCGTAGGTGAACATCTCGAGAGAGTGGGTCATCAGGTCGTCGTACGAGGTGACGAACTCGGGGTCGCCGACGCCGAGGATCGTGTTGGTCCACCCGAAGATCTTCGAGTAGTCGTCGGCCGGAATGCCCATCATGTCGCAGATGATCTCCAGCGGCAGTGCGGCCGCGATGTGCTCGACGAAGTCACAGGTCTTGTCGGGGAACTCCGTCTGGATCCGCTCGATGATGACCTTGGCTTTGGCGACGACGAGTTCTTCGACCCGGTTCACCTCCTTGGGGGTGAATCCCTTCGACACGATCGAGCGGAGGCGGAAGTGCTTCGGGTCGTCCATGTTGATCATGGAGCCGAAGAACTCGTTCATCTCCTGCGGGAGATCGCCGATGTTGGAGCCCTGCCCCGAGCAGAACAGCGAGGCGTTGCGACTCACCGCCCAGATGTCTTCGTGCCGGGTGAGGGCGTAGTAGCCGGCGCCCGGTGGAAACGGCGAGTCCTCGATGACGCGTTCGTCGAAGTGCACGAGGCCCGGCGTGTCACGCAACGTCGCGAACGTGGCCTCGCGCACGTCGCGCGGTCCGGCCCAGAACTCGAGGTCGGACAGGTCGATCGAATCGAGCGGGACGGAAGCGGAGCTGGTCGTCATGTCGACGACTGTAGATACCTTGACCACTCATGTTGCAGACAAACGAGATCGAGCGAGCCCTCGTCGTCATGGCGCACCCCGACGACGTCGACTTCGGAGCGGCCGGAACCGTGGCCAATCTGACCGATGCCGGCGTCGACGTCACGTACTGCCTCGTGACCGACGGACAGGCAGGCGGCTTCGATCGATCGATTCCCCGTACCGAGATGGCGACGATCCGGCGAGCCGAACAGACCGAGGCCGCAGCCGAGGTCGGGGTCACCGATCTTCGATTCCTCGGCCACATGGACGGCACGGTCGTCGCCGACATGCAGTTGCGCCACGACATCAGTGTCGTGATCCGCCAGGTGCGTCCGCAGGTGGTGATCACGCAGAACCCGGTGCGCGATCTCTCCTCGACCTACGGATCGCACCCCGACCACCTCGCCACCGGCGAAGCGACCATGTGCGCGGTGTACCCCGACGCACGCAATCCGTTCGCGTTTCCGGAGTCGGCGTGTGCGGAGCTCGACGACTGGGCGGTGTCGGAGGTGTGGATTCCGTTCCGCAACTCCGACGACGGCAGTTGTGCAGTGGTCGACATCACAGCGAACCTCGAACGCAAGATCCGGGCGCTCATGTGCCACCGGAGCCAGCATCCCGACCCGGCCGCCACCGAGGAGCGGATGCGGATGTGGTGGCGGTCGTTGGCGGCCGACCGCGGGCTTCCCGCCGGGTCGAGCGCCGAGTCGTTCCAGGTGGTCGACACGCGATGATGCGCCTGGCGATCGAACCGACCGGCGTTCAGCCGACCTCTGGCACGAAACGTGAAGAATGTCTCAAGTGCCCCGGCGTTCGTGACGATGAATTGTCATGAGCTTCAGCTTTCGCCGATCGAAAAAGCAGGAAGACGTCATCGTCGACCGGGTGACCGGGGCGTTCAATCGCCGCCAGTTGGATGAAGACATCGCCGCCGGCATCGACACGAGTGGTCAGTCGACCGCGACGTTGATGATCGACGTCGACGAGTTCGACACCTACAACGGGAAGCGTGGCAACGCGAAGGGCGATCAGGTCCTCGAGCGCGTGGCGTGGGTCATCATGGCCACCGTCCGCACCACCGACGTGGTGTACCGGCACGAAGCATCGACGTTCTGCGTGTTGCTGCCGTCGACGTCCGACACCGACGCCGTTGCCGTCGCCGATCGCATCCAGATGAACGTGGCCAAGATGCCGCTGCTGAGCGAATGTGGCGTGACGATCAAGGTCGGCGTCGCATCCGGAGCCGCAGGTGACGTGAAAGACGCCGTCGACCGTGCCGTACGGGCGCTCGACGAGGCGGTCCGCACCGGACAGCCGCGGATTCTCAACGCCGAGGCTGCCCAGAGCACCCCCGACTCGTTGACCCCACCGCCCGCCATGCCCGATCCGGCGATGCGTCCTCCCGGGCCGATCGTCGAGTCCGCACCGGCGGCGCTCGCACCGCCCCCGCCCGAGGCACCGTTCGCGCCGCCCGTGGCCGCACCGCTCGACGCGATCAGCCCGCCGCCGCCTCCGTCGCTTCCCTGAATTCAAGGACGCGCCGGTCGTCGTTCTGACGGCGACGCGTCAGCGCGACGCGCTCACCAGTGACGTAGGTCGACCGCCCAGCGGTCGACGACGTCGTCGCCGTCGACCAGCCACATGGCCTCGTGCTTCGCGACCGTCGGATCGACGTGCGCCGGGAGCAACCTGATCCGATCGCCGACCGACCAGTCCGACAGCGTGTGCGGCTGGAGCGTGACGTGCTCGTCGGACATGATGAACACGTCGCCGTGCTCCCAGGTCGGATTGCCGTGATCCATCCCGTGCGACTTGAGCCCGGCATCGGCCACGATCCATCCCTTCGGACTCACCGAGATGACGGTGGCCAAGATGTTGAGTGAGATCTCGAACGGAAGCTGCTGCTTGGCGTAGTCGGTGTCGAGCAGCATGTAGCTGCCGGCCTGGATCTCGGTGCACCACGTGTTGGTGATGCACGTGCCCGTGCCGCCTCCCGACACGATGTCGCCACCCACTGCCTCAGCCGCCTGGAGCAGCGTCGCCATCGAGGCCTCCACCAGGGCCGCCTGCTTGGCGGTGTCGGTCACCATCATGAGGTGGCCCTCGTATCCCATCACGCCGCGCACCTCGAGCCCGCTCGCTCGCGCCTTGTCGGCGAGCCGACCGGCGTCGGCGACGTCGCAGCCGCAGCGGGGGAGGCCGACGTCGACATCGACGAGGATCGATCGAACGCCGCCGGCGATCGCCGCATCGAGGGTGATGTCGGAGTCGACCGCCACGGTGATCTGGGCATCGTCGCTGAGCGCTCCGAGGCGGGCAACGTCGAGCGACTCGTTGGCGAGCAGGAGGTCGTCGGTGAGGCCGGCGGCGACGAGTCCTTCGACCTCGCGCGGCGTGGCACAACAGAACCCGGTGTGGCCGTCGGCGTGCAGTCGCGCCGCGATGGACGTCGACTTGAACGCCTTGGCATGCGGCCGGAGACGAGGACCGGGCAGCATCGCGTCCATCGTCGCGAGGTTCGAATCGAACACGGATCGCTCGACGACCAGTGACGGGGTCGGCAAGTCGGCGAGTCGTGAAGGCGACGAGTCGGGCATCCTCACAGCCAAGCCGATCGGACCCCTCCTCCGCGAATCAGATCGTCACGGACTTGTGGCGCTCGATGACGAGCAGGCACCGGTCGTCGGTGTTGACCTCGCCGGCCAGTTCGGCGATGAGCGCGTCGGCGAACTCGTCCTTCGACAGTGCGTGGTGTTGCCGCACCGCCTGAAGCAGACGTTGGTATCCGGTGTCGAGGTTCTCGCCGCGGCGCTCGATGAGACCGTCGGTGAAGAAGAGCAGGCGTGCGCCCGGTGGGATCATGAGGTCGCACTCGACGCGCGGGCCACCGACGCCCAGGCCGATCACCCACGAGCCGCGATCCTCGATGATGCGCGCTTCGCCGTCGGGCAGTACCAGCACGGGCGGCACGTGGCCGGCTCGGCAGAACTCGAGTCGACCGGTGTGCTCGTCGAGTTCACCGTAGAGCAGCGTCGCGAACTGAGTTCCGCTGGCGTGGGCACAGAACTCGTCGAGCCGTTCGACGAGGTTCGTCGGCCCGGTGCTCACCTCGGCGAGGGCGCGGCACGCGCTTCGCAGTTGTCCGGCTGCCCCTGCGGCTTTGAGCCCGTGCCCGACGATGTCGCCGAGCGCGATCGCGAGACTTCCGCGCCGCAACGGGAAGGCGTCGAACCAGTCGCCTCCGACTTCGAGCCCGGCGTCGGCAGCGATGTAGCGGGCGATGATCTGATAATCGTCGCGGTGCGGCAGTTGCTCCGGAAGGAGGGAGCGCTGCAGCTCGTGGGTGATCTTTCGCTCTCGATCGAACAGCGAGGCGCGGTGGATCGCCCGGGCGAGCATGACGCTCACGAGTTGGGCTCGATTGCGTTCGTAGGGGCCGCAGTCGCGCTCGTCGAGATATGCCGCGGTGAGGAAACCGATCGTTTGCCCTTCGCTGACGATTGGTTGCGCCAGTACGGCCACCGCCCCGAGGAGTTCGCGTGTCGACAGCAGCGCGGGGTAGACCGTCCAGTCGTCACCAGGTGTCAGGAAGATCTGCGACATGGTGCGACCGGATGCCTTGACCTGGGCAGTGCGCCGCAGATCGACGGCTTCGAAGTGCGGTTCGGCTTGTGCCAAGCCGCTCGAAGTCACGCGTCGCAGCGTGTTGCCTTCGACGATGCCGAGGTGCACGGTGAACGCTCCGAGCAGATGGCGCACGGCGTCGGCGACGACACCGATCACGTTCTCGACCGATGGTGACGCCGAGAGTTGCGCTTCGATCGCTGCGAGTTGGCGGCCGGTCTCCTGGACGCGGAGTCGGCCAAGCGCCAGGCCGGCGATCCGGCCGACCTCCTCGAGGTCGGAGCGGTGCATCTCTCGGACGTCGAGTGGGAGCCGCCAGTGGCAGACGATCGCTCCAAGTGCCTTGCCTCCGGACACGATGGGCACGAACGCCCACGCGTGGTAGAGGCGATCGCCGAGCAGCCGACCGAAGCTCGGGTGGTCTTCGAGGAAGTCGGGGCGCGAGCCGTAGAACGTCGCCTTCGCCGTCGTGAGACACAGGCCCGCCGGACCTCGGTCGGCGACGTCGATCGCCGCGAGGTGTGCGGCGTCGCGGTCCGACAGCCCGTCGGAGGCGATCAACCGCACACGACTGTCGTGCAGTTCGACGATGGCGATGGCGTCGGGGCCGGCGATGCGGGACACCGCACGAGCCACGGTCGGACCGAACTCCTCGAGGCGCTCGATCGAAGCGAGGTCGGCGCCGAACTCGGCGAGCGCCGCCGTCGAGTTCTCGCGCTCCTCGATCAACGCGGTGGCGATCCGGAGTCGGGCATCGGCCTCGGCGATGCGAGTCGCCGAGCGCAGCAGGGTGAGCTCGGCCGTCGTCCAGGTGTGCTGCTCGGCGTTCGCGAGGTAGGCAGCAGCGATGGCGCTGCCATCGGGTGCGCGCAGCGGCACGATCAGCACGGAGCGTGCGATCTGTCGCGTCGGGTCGAACGCCTGCCGGGGCTCGGGGATCAGTTCGAGGTCGATGACTTTGTTCTCGTCGATCGCCTCTCGCAGGAGCGATTCGTGTACTGCCGGAAGGTCGTTGGAGCTGGTGGTGCGCGGACGGTGTGCGTGTGCAGCGGGCGCGTAGAAGCCGATCAGTTCGGTCAAGACATCGCCGACGAGTCGGTGGGCCTCGGTGACGATCTCCGCGATCGTCTCGGCGACGAGGTGCGGAGGGATCTCCCAGGGATTGATGCCGAGCAGGGGATCTCGCTCAGTGTGAACCTTCAATGACACTGCGTGAGACGATATCCGAGCTTGCGGCGAATGTGTCTCACTCTGCGCCGAAATGGTCCGTGAACTGGCACAACATGTGCCGCGCGTCTCGGCGTCTCAGCGTGTCGGCCGGTCGGCGCGAACGATCACGGCGTCGCTTCGCTCGGTGCATGCCGACGCCTTGAGCACGTAGTTCTCGTCGCACGCGTCGAGTTCGGCGAGTACGTAGGCATCGTTCGCGTGGCGGACGCCGGTGCCGATCATGCGCAGCGCCCCGATTTGCAGCCCAGCGTCTTCGGCTTCGGCCAGCCAGAGATTGACGAGGCCTTGGCGCAGCGACGGGTCTTCGAGCAGGTCGCGGCCGTCGAGTACGAGTGACACGGTGCCGATGTGCACCGGAGCGAGGGTCGCGACGTCGACCACGGCGCCGGCGAGTTCGCCGTCGAGCATCACCACGACGGGCCCGCCGTCGACCGCTTCGCCGCCGACGAAGCCGTAGCGGACGAACGGGAAACCATCGTCGTCGATGGTCTCGTACCGAATCCGGTCGCCGGGCCTGAACGTGGTCATCAGCGTGTTCCGGCGAACTCGTCGATCACTGCGTCGGACAGTCGGGGCCATTCGACGAGCGCGGCGTCGGCCCACTGATCGAACGGGAGATCGGTCAGCGCCACGAGCGACAGCCCGTCGAGCCGGGGGTCGGTCCAGGCCATGGTGCCCGCACCCCCGAAGTGGCCGTAGGTCGCGTCGGAGTTGCGCGTACCGGTCCAGTGAGGAGACTTGTCTCCCCGAATCTCGAACCCCAGGCCCCACGGGCAGTTGTCGAAACGCCCCACGCCGGGAACGATACCTGCGAGTCCCGGGAACTGCGGGCTCGTCGCTTCTGCGGCGCTGGCGGCGGTGACGAGCCGTGGAGTGGCGACTTCGGCGAGAAAGCGGCCGAGGTCGTCGACCGTCGACCAGATCGAGTCGGCGGGGGAGCCGCGGAGCTCGGTCGAGTCCATGTCGAGTTGGTCGAGCACGCCGGCCTTGAGGTACTCGGCGAACGGCATGCCAGCGGCGGCGGCGAGGTGCTCGGCTGCCACTTCGATGGCATGGTTGCCGTACATGCGGCGGCGTTCGGGTGCCGAGATCGAGTCGCCGGCGTTGAACCCGTAGCCGCTGGCGTGGGAGAGGAGGTGTCGGAGCGTCCGGTGGTGTCCGTCGTCGGGGCCGATGACGTCGTCGAGGCTGATGATGCCTTCCTCGGTCGCGATCAGGCAGGTCCAGGCGACGAGGGTCTTGCCGATCGACGCGAGCCGAAACTGGTGGTCGGTCGGGCCGATCGAGTCGAGGACCTCACCGTGTCGCGTGACCGCGGCGGCCACGGTCGGCACCGGCCAGTGCGAGGTGAGGTCGAGCGCTCGTGCGACCATCGTGCGACCTGTCGGAGCCTTCGTGGCCTAGGTGAAGTCGCGAATCAGCTCGGCGACCCGGAACGCCAGGTCGACGCTCTGTCGCCCGTTGAGGCGGGGGTCGCAGATCGTCTGGTAGCGATCGTCGAGTTGCGTGTCGTCGAGTTCTTCGGAGCCGCCGAGGCACTCGGTGACATCGTCGCCGGTGAGTTCGACGTGGATGCCGCCGGGCCAGGTGCCCTCGGCGCGGTGAGCGCGGACGAAGCCGCCGATCTCGCGGAGCACGTCGTCGAAGTGGCGGGTCTTGCGGCCGGACGGCGCCGTGAACGTGTTGCCGTGCATCGGGTCGCACGCCCACACGACGGGGTGACCGGAGTCGGTGACGGCACGGAGCAGCGGACGGAGGCCGTCTTCGATCTTGTCGGCGCCCATCCGGGTGATGAGGGTGAGGCGGCCGGGGATGCGTGACGGGTTGAGTGTCTCGCACAGTTCGATCAGGTACTCGGCGGTGGTCGTGGGGCCGACCTTGCAGCCGATCGGGTTGCCGACACCGCGCAGGAACTCGACGTGTGCGCCGTCGAGTTCACGGGTGCGTTCACCGATCCACAGCATGTGCGCCGAGCAGTCGTACCACTCGCCGGTGAGCGAGTCCTTGCGGGTGAGCGCTTCTTCGTAGCCGAGGATGAGCGCTTCGTGCGACGTGAACACGTCGACTTCGGAAAGGCTGGCGTTCTGCTCGGTCTCGATACCGCAGGCACGCATGAACGACAGCGCCCGTTCGATCTCGGAGGCGAGCTGCTCGTAGCGCTGACCCTGCGGGCTAGCGGCGACGAACTCCTGGGTCCAGGCGTGCACGCGGGAGAGGTCGGCGAAACCGCCCTTGGTGAACGCACGGAGCAGGTTGAGCGTGGACGCCGACTGGTTGTAGGCCTGGACGAGTCGCTCCGGGTCGGGCATGCGAGCGGCTTCGGTGGTGGTCGGGTCGTTGACGATGTGGCCGCGGAACGACGGGATCTCGAGGTCGCCGACCTTCTCGAAGTCGGACGAGCGGGGCTTGGCGAACTGCCCGGCCATGCGACCGACCTTCACGGTGGGGACGCCGACCGAGTAGGTGAGGATGATCGCCATCTGCAGGATGACGCGCAGCTTCTCGCGGATGTTGTCGGCCGAGAACTCTTCGAAGCTCTCGGCGCAGTCGCCCGCTTGGAGGAGGAAGGCGTTGCCGGCGGCGACCTGACCGAGATGGGTCTGCAGCGACCGGCACTCTTCGGCGAAGATCAGCGGCGGCATCTCGGCGATGGTCTTCAGCGACCCTTCGAGCGCTCCGGTGTCGGGCCAGTGGGGTTGTTGTCCGGCGCGACGCTCCTGCCAGGAGCTCGGCGACCAGGGTTCACGCGACGACATGCGAGCAAGGCTATCCGTCGTGATGGCCGACGGCAGGTGTGGGTTCTTCTCCCGACCACGTCGTCGTGTCGGGTCACCATCACTCGGGTCACCATCACTCGGGTCACCATCACTCGGGTCACCATCACTCGGGCTCCGCCAGGGACATCTGGCTGCACTCAGGTGAACGCACGGGAGATCGGGCACCGTCATGGATCGTTCCGATGGGCGTTCCATGCAACGTCGCTTCGCTCGTTGCGTCGCTCCTCAGCTCGCTCCGCTCGACCTGCCCGCCAGTCCCAGTCAAAAACGAAAGGAGCCCCCGAACCAACGTCCGAGGGCACCCATCAATTCTCTCTGTTCGGGGAACGCAGTCAGACGGAAGCTCAGACCGCCAGAATGCGTTCGGCGTCGTCGCGGAGGCCCGCAACGGCGCGGCTCACGAGGCGGCGGGCGGCTTCTGCCGTCACACCGAGCTGTTCGCCGACTTCACGGAAGCTCTTGCGCTCACCGTCGACGAGGCCGAAGCGGGCTTCGACGGCGAAGCGGGCACGAGCGTCGAGCGTGTCGAGGAGTTCGTCGAGCAGATCGCTCTCGACGAGTGCCATGACGGCGTCTTCGGGCGTGGTGTCGCCGTTGGCCATGAGGTCGCCGAGCGTGGCGTCGCCGTCGTCGCCGACGGTCTTGTCGAGGCTGACCGGCGTGGTGAGACGGTGCAGCTCGGCGTTCTGCTGGTCGAGGGTCTCGCCGTCGCCGCTGGCCTGACGCAGTGCCGCACGGAGGCTGGCCGAACGGTCGCCCGGGATGCGGATGAGGCTGGCCTTCTGGTCGAGCGCACGGCCGATGGCCTGGCGGATCCAGAACGTGGCGTAGGTGGAGAACTTGAAGCCACGGCGCCAGTCGAACTTGTCGACGGCGTGCTCGAGGCCGAGGTTGCCTTCCTGGATGAGGTCGAGGAGGTCCATGCCCTGGGGGAGCGGGTAGCGACGGGCGATGGAGACGACGAGTCGGAGGTTGGAGCGGATGAACCGATCCTTGGCCTTGGCGGCATCCCGCACGGCGCGCTTGAGAGCGACGCCCTTCTTGCCGGCCTCGAGGGCTTCGCGGGCGTCCCGTCCTGCTTCGATGACACGTGAGAGCTCGCGCTCGTCTTCGGCGGTGAGGAGGGGGACCTTGCCGATGTCGTTCAGGTAGAGACCGATGGAGTCATTCATGATGCTTCTAACAACCGTTCGTTGTGTTTCGTGATTCCGCGTGTCGTTGTGTCGTGGGGCACAACGAACGAGCTCGGGTGGATCGTGGACCGTTCTGGCGACGAGCCGTACACGGTGATCGGAGCGACGAGCGCTGATGTTGAGTCATGATTCCCTCATGGAACATGGCTCAAACGGAATCGGGGGGTTTTATTTGGGGGACAACTCACAGTAACAGGTGTGTCAACCCCCGTTCGGACCGGTAAGGGGGATTCTTCGAAAATCGACCGTACAGTGGCAGATCGTGTCGGATTCCGGGGTCGATCAGGCTCGCTCGAAGCCACAGCCCGGCATTTCTGGCCGTGACGCGAGCTCCGAGCCGAGCGAGATTCGGCGGGTGGGACTGTTCGGCGGAACCTTCGATCCTCCGCACGTCGGGCACCTCGTCACCGCGGTCAACGTGGCGTACGAGCTCGATCTCGACGTCGTCGTGATGATGGTCGCCAACATCCCGTGGCAGAAGCAGGGCACCCGTGACATCACCGGGGCCGAAGACCGTCTCGCGCTCGTGAGTGCTGCGGTCGCCGCAGTCGATCGGTTGCAGCCGGGTCGGCACGAGATCGATCTCGGGGGCAACAGTTACACCGCCGACACGCTTCGCTCGTTGGCCGCCGACTTTCCCGGGGCGGAGTTGTTCACCATCGTCGGCGACGACGCTGCGGCGGGGCTTCCGTCGTGGGAGCGGCACGAAGAAGTGGTGGCGCAGTCGCGCCTCGTCGTGGTCGACCGGCCGGGCGAACCCGTGGAGTTGCCGGGCGGTGTCGACTGGATTCGTGTGGAGGTTCCCCGTCTCGAGGTGTCGAGCACCGATCTGCGGGCTCGGTTCACCGATGGTCGGCCGCTCGACTACCTCGTGACCAACCCGGTCCTCGAAGAAATCCGGCGACGCGGTCTGTACGGCGTTCCGATCGGCCAGGCTGGTACCGATGACCGCTGACCCTCGCCGCCGCCGTCGCCAGACGCGCGTCGGTGCACTGGCCGCCGTCGTGCTCGTGCTGGTGGGTGCGGTCGCTGCGGTCGTCGGCGTCTCGACGCTGCGTACCTCCGAGGCGGGTTCGGCGCCGACGTCCGACACTCGCGTCGAGGTGGCCTTCCCGTCGACACCGACGATCGCGATCGGCGTGGTCGACGACGAGAACCGACTGGCCTCACTGGTGGTCGGTGTCGTGTCGCCCGCCGGTGCAGGAGGAAGCCTCGTCAGCGTGCCGGTCAACGTCGACACCACGATCGGTTTCGGCGACGAGCGGTCGACGTTGGGGAGCCGCCCGTACGTTCCCGGTGATGCCGAGAGTCTCGAGGCGCTCACGTTCGGTCTCGAGTCGACCCTGTCGATCACCGTCCAGCACGCGCTCGTGCTCGGGCCTGATGACGTGCTCGCGGTCGTCGAGCGCGTGGCGCCGTTCGAGGTCGACCTCCCCGACGACGTGATCGACGCCGATTCCGATCCCGACGAGGTAGCCGAGGCAGGCGTGGCGACGCTCGACGCGGCCACGATCGCCGCGGCCATGACGGCCATCGACATCGACGGCACGACCTACTCCCACCACGACCTCGACGTGGCGCTGTGGGCGGCGTTTGCCCGAGCTGCGTCGTCGTCGCCGCTCGATGTCGATGTCCCGCTCGACGGCGACGAGCGTCCCATCGACCCGACGGGTGTCGACGAGGCGTTCGAGCGTCTGCTGGCCGGCTCGGTGGCTCATCGCGATCTCGCCATCGACATCGACGCTGCCGCCGATGCCGTCAACCCCGACGAGGCCGACTTCGTCATCGTCGACCGCAGCGACGCGCTGCTGGTGTTCGGTGAGATCGCTCCCGGGCTGGTGTCGAAGCCCAACGAGAGCTTGTCGTTCCAGATCATCGCCCCGTTCAGCGACGAGCAGATCGCGGCGGCGGGCGATGGCGTGACCACGGTGGAGTTGATGCACGACCTCATCGGGGAGTTGCTGTTCGCCCAGGGCAACGTCGTGTCGGTGCAGACGTCACCGTCGGTCGACGGGGCAGGCGAGGTCACCCGTCTCGAGGTGTCGGACGAGGACTTCGTCGAAGCGGTCGCTGAAGTCGCTCCGCTCCTGTTCGGGGAGGTCGACGTGGTCGTGGCCTCTCGCCTGATCGAGGGTGTCGACGTGGTCGCGGTGCTCGGCACCGGATTCCTCGATCGGCGAGCCGAGATCGCAGCCGAGGCGGCCACCTCATCGACGACCGACCCGGCAACCGACAGCGAGACGGACGACGGTGAATCAGTCGACGGTGGATCAGCCGACAGCGAGACAGCCGACGGCGACGCAACTGCGGTGAACGACGAGAGTGACGCAACCTCCGATACCGTCGCGGCCGATGAATGACGCGCTTGGTGATCCGGTGACCGCCCCCGACGACGACGGGCGTGCACTGGCGATCCTCGCCGCACGCAAGGCCGACGATCGGCAGGCGTCCGACATCGTCGTGCTCGACGTGGGCGACGTGCTCTCGATCACCGGGTATTTCGTCATCGCCAGCGCCCCGAACGGGCGGCTGGTGCGCAACGTCGCCGACGAGATCGAGCTCACGATCAAAGAACAGCTCGGCCGTCCGCCGGTGCGAGTCGAGGGCCTGCGTGAGTCGCAGTGGACGCTCATCGACTACGGCGACGTGGTCGTACACGTGTTCCGTGACGACATGCGGGAGTTCTACGAGATCGAGCGGTTGTACGGCGACGTCCCCCGCGTCTCGTGGAACGCGTGATTCTTCGTCGTCAGTCGGGTTTTTCGTTGTCAACTTCCGAACGGCGACGGTAACGTTCAGCGCTCGTTCGCACAGCGTGTGAACGAACCCAGAAATGGGGCTATAGCTCAGTTGGTAGAGCGCTTCCATGGCATGGAAGAGGTCAGGAGTTCAATTCTCCTTAGCTCCACAAAGAAACCCCAGGTCGTACGACCTGGGGTTCTTTCGTTTTCGGGGACCCCGAGTTCTCCCGAGCGACGTCGACGAACTCGGTCGCCCTCGCGCAAGGCGCGGGCCGTCGGGTCACCTTTCGCCGGGTTCGGCGACCGAGGTGGTCGTGGTGGTCTTCGCGGTGGTGGTCGTCGTGGCCGGCACGGTGGTTGTGGACGCCGGCGCCGCCGTGGTGGTCGGTGCCTCGGTGCTCGGTGTGGTCGCCTCGGTGGTGGCTGGCGCGTCCGTGGTGGGCGGCACCGTCGTGGTCGTCGTCGTGGTGCTGGGCGTGGTGGTCGTGGTGGTGGCGTTGGGGTCGGGGTAGTCGAAGCGCATCTGCATCGCCTCCGCCGACTGGTTCCAGGGTTCGGTCACGCCGTCCCAGATCAGCACCTCGTCGCCGATCGCGATGAGCGACGGCAGCTTCTCGCCGAGCGTGCGCGACACACGGATGCAGCCGTGCGACGCCGGCTCCAGCGGAATCGAGTTGGCGCCGTGGATCGCGATGCCCTGATTGATGTAGATCGGGTCGTACATGCCGCCCAAGCGGCTCTCGCGTCGACCCTCGATCTTCTTGTACGCGGTGAAGACGCCGGGCGGCGTGTAGGAGCGGCCGCAGATCGCCTTCTCGATCGGCTCGTCGAGCGGTTCGCCACGGTCGTTGGTATCGATCGTGACCGTCTCGCAGTACTCGTCGGCCGTCTCGTACCACGGGGTGAACCCTGTGGCGCCGGCGGCGAGCTCGCCGCTCGAGATGTGCGCAACGAGCACCGCTTCGTCGGCGTGGAAGACGACCATCACCTGCTCGGGCAAGTAGATCTCGGTGTGACCGGCACTCGTGTTCGTCGGGCGCCGGGGAGCGATGCGGATGGGGTCCTGCATGCGGTCCCAGAGTGCAGCGGTGACCTTGCCGGTCGCCTCGGCCCGAGGCGTGCCCATCACGAGCTTCTCGAACGCCCACACGGCCTGCGTGGTCAGGCCGCCGAACGCTCCGTCGACGGGGCCTGGGTCGAAGCCGAGTTCGGCGAGACGCGACTGCACCATCTCGACCTCGCTGCCGGAGTTGCCACTGCTCAGCGTCTGCGACAGGGCGACCTTCTCGACGACGTCCTCGCTGTCGACGTCGGTCTCGACGGCCTCATAGGTGACGGTCGGCAACGGGGCCAGGGTGGTCGTCGAGAGGGAGTTCGTCGTGCCGACCTCACCGTCGGCCGGCTCGGAATCGCTCCGACCGCTGACGATGCCGATGCCGACGACGAGTGCGAGGAGCGCCGCCGCTCCGCCAACGGGCAGCCATCGCGCGAGGGGGTTCTGTGCGGTTCGGCGGGGACTCACGGCGGTGGAGGGTGCTCAGACGTCGGATGAGCAGCGGCACCAGCGTACGGACCGTCGCCGCCGGTTGTCGACGTTCGATCGGTGCGATTCCGTCACACGTGGCCGGGGTGGCCTTCCGCTGTGGCCGTTGAATCGGGCGGCGGGCTGGCGGGCCCGGGGCGGTCAGAGTTGGTCGGGGAGGGCGGCCCATTCGTCGAGGTGGCGGAGGACGTCGTCGCGGTCGTGGCTCGGGAGGGTGAGCACGGCGCGGTGGATGCCCTCGTCGAACAGGTTCGACAGGCCGGCCGGGTCGGTGGTGGCGCCGAACACGCTCACGTCGATCTCGCTCCGGTCGCGTCCGACCTCGGCGCACGCCTCGTCGAGGCGGGCCAAACGGCTTGCGAGCGACGGGCGAGCGCTGATCGGCATCCAGCCATCGGCCCACCTGGCCACGTTGCCGAGCAGTCGGGGCCCGGCGCCGCCGCCGATGTGGACTCGCGGACCGGTCGGCTGGGCTGGCTTCGGCCACGCCCACGACGGGGCGATGTCGACGTGGTCGCCGTGGAACTCGGCGACATCATCACGCCAGATCGAGCGGATCGCCTCGACGGTTTCGTGCGTGCGGTCCCAACGCGACGGGAAGTCGGTGCCGTGGTTCTCGAACTCCTCACGGTTCCAGCCGAACCCGACGCCGAACTCCACCCGGCCGCCGCTGAGCGCGTCGAGCGTCGCGAACTCCTTCGCCGTCCAGAGCGGGTCGCGGGCAGCGAGCAGCAACACGCTCGTGCCGAGACGAATGCGCGACGTGACCGCCGCCGCCATCGACAGCGACACCGTCAGGTCGTACAGGCGTGAGTAGACCTCGGGCAGTGGCTCGCCGGTCAACGAGCCGGGCCACGGCGTCTGCCGACTCGTGGGGATGTGGCTGTGTTCGGGAAGCCAGAGCGACTCGAAGCCACGCTCCTCGACCGCGGTCGCGAGTTCGACGGGGGAGATGCCGTGATCGCCCGCCATCAGAGTGATGCCGATCCGAGCCGTTGTCGTCATTGGTCGGACCGTACTGTGATGAGTTCCGACCCATCGAGACAGAACATCGAAGGAGACCCCATGCATCTCGCCGACATCGGCCGCTACTGGGCAGCGAACCGCGCCGAGTCCGTCGGCCTGCGCTTCGAAGGCCGCTCGTACACCTGGCGTGAGATCGACCGCCGGACCGACGAACTCGCCGCCGGTCTCGCAGCGATCGGCGTCGAACCCGGTGACCGAGTCGGCATTCTCATGGGGAACCGGCCGGAATGGTGCGAGACGGCGATGGCAACCCTCAAGCTCGACGCGATCGTCGTGCCGATGAACGTGCGCTTCACCGCATCCGAGGTGGCATACGTCGCCGACGATGCCGACTGTCGGCTGGTGGTGAGCGACGACGAGTTCGCCGCAGCGCTCGAACAGCTCGGCGACCGACGGGTGCTGCTCGCCGACGAACTCGAAGGTCATCATCGCAGCGGCGAGGCCCCGGCGCGACGCCTCGCCGGCGAACGGTCGGGCGGCACGGCGCCGGCGTTCGTCTGCTACACGTCGGGCACCACGGGCGATCCGAAGGGGGCGATCCTCACCCACGAGTCGTGGTACGCCGGGTCGCAGGGCTGGGCGCAGGCGGTGGGCCTCGGTGCCGACGATCGCGTGCTGCTTCCGTTCCCGCTCGCCTTCACCGGCGGGCTCGCCGTGTGGCTGTTCACCTATTGGGCCGGCGGTTGCGTCGTGCTCGAACGCGGCTTCGAGCCCGGCCGTGGCTTGGAGTTGATCGAGCAGGAACGCATCACCGGATTGTTCGCCGTTCCCGTCATCTACCAGTCGATGATCGAGCATCCGAACTGGGCGAGTACCGACCTGTCGTCGTGGCGCGTCGCCTCGTCGGGCGGTGCAGCGGTGCCCGAATCGCTGATCCGAGCCGTGCAGGATCGCGGGGTGCCGATGGCGCAGGGTTACAGCCTCACCGAGGCCTCGGCCGCCGGTACCGTGCTGGGCCCCGACGACGCGCTGCGCAAGCTCGGTTCGGCCGGGCTCCCGGTGATGCACGGCGAGATCGTGATCGGTGCTGCCGACGGCCGGATCCTTCCCGTCGGGGAGGTCGGTGAGATCCTCGTCAGAGGTCCGCAGATCATGGCGGGCTACTGGAACCGACCGGAGGAGAGCGCCGCGGCACTCGCCGACGGCTGGCTGCACACCGGTGACCTCGGCCGCCTCGACGACGACGGCTACCTCTACGTGGTCGACCGGCTGAAAGACATGCTGATCTCGGGTGGGCTGAACGTGTACCCGGCCGAGATCGAGCGACTGCTCGGCGACCTCCCCGGCGTGACGGAGTTGGCGGTCGTCGGCGTGCGCGACGAGCGATGGGGCGAGACGCCAGCCGTGATCGTCGTCGGCGACGCCGAACTGGTCGATGCGCCGTCGGTCCTCGGGGCCTGCGACGGCACGCTCGCCGACTTCAAGGTTCCCCGCTACCTGGTGGTTCGCGACGAACCGCTGCCTCGCAACATGTCGGGCAAGATCCTCAAGCGTGAGTTGCAGGTCGAATACGCCGACCTCGCTGCCACCGCCGACCCCATCCGCTGACACTCCCGTCGAGCACCGGTCGGCGGAGCGTTGTCAGGCGTCGCCGTCGGCTGCCCAGGCGACCGCATTGCGGAACATCTGGCCGAGCGGACTCGTCGGCTCGTAGCTCGAACGAGTTTCGCCGGGCTGCACGTAGGCGAGTCGCCCGACCGTGTCGTCGCCCGACGGATCGAACCGCTTGGCGAAACCAGCGGTGAGTGTCTGATCGGGGGAGAACGCCGCCGCGTCGTTGGCCAGGAACGTGTCGATCTGGCCGACGCCCGACCCGAAGTCGGGGCTGCCGAGGTACGTCGTGTTCGCGTAGATCTCCTCGTGGAGCTCGACGAACGGCAGACCATTCGCGTTGGGGTTCACCACCGACGACTGCGACGGGTGGCCCGGCATCGAGGCCGGGAAGCCGTCGCCGAACGGCGGCTCGATCATCGTCGACTCGTGGCCGATGCCGTGGGTGGCGATGAAGTGGCCGTAGCCGGTCGCGAGGAAGCCGTACGGCCCGGCACCGGGTCTCGGATCGGTCGAACCACCCCAGTCGGAGAGGTTCGACTCGGCACCGAACGCCGCAGCGAGCAGATCGATGTTGCCGCCTTGGTTGTAGAGACCGTGATGAAACGCGACGAGACCTCCGCCGTCGTCGGCGAATCCGATCAGATCGCTTTGGATCTCGTCGGTGGTGCCGTGACCCCAGTGCTCGAAGTAGACGACGACGTCGATCGACTGCGCGTCGAGGTGCGCGCGCAGCTCACCGGGTGCGTCGGGGTCGAACGGCAGCGCACCGGGCTCGGTCAGATCGAGGTCGCTCACGGTGAAGTCGAAGTCGTCGGCGGGGGAGTCGGCGGCGAGCAGCGCTTCGAGGTGGGTGACGTCGGCAGGCAGATCGGCTGGACCCCAGTTGCAGGGCACGTCGTTGCTCTGGTTCGACGCCTGGCAGTCACTCGGGTCGATCGCACCGCCGTGGAGCACCAGCACGTTCCTCGGGGCGGCGAGCTCGACGTCGGCGGGGTAGGTGCGCATGATGCCGTACAGCGTCGACGCTCCGTGGAGCACCGTCTGCGGCGCCCAGTCGCGCGTCGTCACGATGCGGGACGTGGCGGCATGCGAGCCGCCGACCAGAGCGGGGTCGGGGCCGTCGACGACGACAGACCGATCGGGGAGATACGTGACGCCCAGCGAGGCCAACCGGGCGGCGGTGTCGCCGTCGCCGAGGTGGTAGCCGGTGGCGGAGCGGCCTTCCAGCACGCTCGTGCCGAGGTCGCCGGGCCCGCCGGTGGTGCCATCGATCCGTGCGTAGGACACCAAGGCGGCGCCGTGGCACTGAGCGATGACCGGCACACCGCGTTCGATCGCGTCGTTGACGAGTTCGTCGATCGCGATCGCCGCCTCCTCGACGGCGGCAGCGTCGCTGACATGGCCCGGGTCACCACCGTGGTCACTGGTGTTCGCCTCATAGGTGCCGTCGTACAGGTAGTCGATCGCACCGGTGCCTCCCACCAGCACGAACGCCTCGTATGCGTCGAGCGACGCGACATCTTGGATCAGCCCGTCGATCGGGATCGGTGCCGGGTCGTTCCACGTGGAGTTCCACGCCTCACCGGTGCGTTCTTCGAATGCGTCGACGAAGCCGGCGTGCGTGCCGCCGCTCGTCGGGTGATCGGACCATTCGTCGAGCGTGAGCCCGAGTTGGTAGGTGCTCGCACTCCCGCCGGCGCTGCTGCGCACGTCGACGTCGTAGCCGAGCGCGTCGAGCGTCTCGTACATCACCTTGTACTCCGACCACCACACGTCGTTGTACGCGACGAACATCAACACCCGGTCGCCCTCGGACGACGGCGGAAGCGTCGACGTCGTGGATGTGGTCGTGGACGAAGTCGTGGTGGGGGCTGTCGTGGTGGATGTCGTCGTGCTCGGGGGCGGCGCAACGGTCGTACTGGTCGGCGTCGTGGTTGCGGGGGCCGTCGTGTCCCCTGCGGTCGCGCCCGTCCATCGCACGGCCTGTTCGCCCGCCGACGCCAACCCCTCGATCGAACTCGGGCCACCGCCCGAACCCAGGAGGAGGCCGGCCGGTAGCCCGAGGGTGGTGACGGCGAGCAGACCGACGAGCCATCGGCGTTGCCTGGTCATCGGTGTCGCTCCCCACGTCGTCGTCGCCCGCGGATCGCAGGCGTTCACACGAACCTAGGGGAGTGGACGACGGCGTTTCTTCCAATAATCGAGTCGCCGAGATTTGCCTCGATCGCCGCGCTGCGCTCACAACCCCGACGATGTCGCCGCACCGCAGCTCGACAGACGGGCGACATTCGTCACACGGCACCACGGACTCGGACGATCGCCGCGCGAAGCGACCGTGAGATAACCCCTGCTAGAGCGCGCTCCGGCCGCTCGGCCTCGTCCGCCGGCCGGCCTCGATTGGTCTCCTCACCGGACCATTTCCGAATTGGTCGTCAGAAACCCCCAGGGCTACGTTCGCCGCTGATCCAGCCGCAGGTGACTTCGAGCTCGCTCGGCCGGCATGTGTTCGTACCTATCAAAGGAATGGTGATGCAAGGAACCTCAACAGCAACACGTTGGAAACGGGTGGCGGCCGCAACCGTCTCGCTCGCAGTGATCGTCGGCGCATGTGGCGGTTCGGACTCGGATGATTCCGATGCAGAACCGGCCGCGACGCAGCCGGAAAGCGAAGAAAGCACCGAGGCACCAGCCGAAGAATCGTCGGAATCCGAGACAGAAGCGGGTGAGCGAGATCCGAATGGCATCCTTCGCTACGCCGGCATCAACGCACCCAGCCGCCTCGACCCGCACCGCTCGACGCTGAGCCAGGACAACGACAAGCTGTTCCTCGCCCTCGACCGTCTGGTCCACCAGGCGCCCAACGGTGACCCGGTCGCCGGACTCGCCACCGAGTGGGAGTTCATCGACGACGGAGCGACCCTGCGATTCACACTGCGCGAAGGCGTGACCTTCCACGACGGCGAGCCGTTCAACGCCGAGGCGGTCAAGGCCAACATCGAGCGCGCCCAGACCATCGAGGGTGGCACGCAGACCGGCGACCTCGCCGTCATCACCGAGGTGACCGTCGTCGACGACTACACGGTCGACTTCAGCCTCGACGGGCCAGCGGCAGCGCTGCCCCTCATCCTGTCCGACCGCGCCGGCGCCATGCTCAGCCCTGCGTCGTTCGACAACCCCGACATCGACGAGAAGCCCGTCGGTGCCGGCATGTACGAGGTCGTCGAGCACAACGTCGGCAGCCTCATCGTCTACGAGGCGTACGACGGCTACTGGGACAAGGACGCACAGGGTCTCGCCGGCGTCGAGTACCACGTGATGTCGGATTCCGGCACGCGTTCCAACGCCATCCAGTCCGGCGCCGTCGATTGGACGATCGTCGACAACGAGGCATACGACCGCCTCGCCGAGACCGATGGTCTCGAGGTGGGGCTGTTCGACGACGTCGCGTACCCCAACCAGCCGCTGAACAAGTCTCGCGAGGCGCTGGCCATCGTCGAGGTCCGTCAGGCGATCAACCACGCGATCGACCGTGAAGCACTCGCGAACGTGTTGGCGAGCGGCTACGCCGTCCCGTGTTCGCAGCCGTGGCCCGAGGGCTACGTCGCGTTCAACGAAGAGATCGGTTGCGACTACTACGACTACGACCCGGAGAAGGCTCGCGAGCTCCTCGCCGAGGCCGGCTACCCGGACGGCTTCGAGCTCGAACTGCTCGACACGCCGCCGTCGGCGACGCAGCGCACCGAGGCCATCACGGCCATGCTCGAAGCGATCGGGATCGACGTGACCGTGCGTGAACTCGCACCCGGCACCGCCGGTGACGTGTGGTTGGCACAGGCGCAGGGCGACATGCTCTCCGGCGTCTGGGGTGGCCGCCCCGATCCGGGTCAGATGCTGGCACTGCAGTACGGCGAGAACGGCTTCCTCAACCCGGGCAAGCACCGCTCCGACGCACTCGAGGCGCAGCTCCTGCTCGTCAACGACCAGAACCTCTCCGCTGAGGAACGGGCCGCTGCACTGCAGGAAGCGACACGCATCTCGGTCGAAGAAGCACTCGACGTGCCCCTCTACTTCCCGCTGCTCGCCAACGTGTGGAGCGACGACGTCGTCGGCGCCGAGGCGTACCTCTCGGGCAAGCAGGAGTTCCGCGGCGTGTACATCGCCGCCGCGAGCTGACCCGTCCACCCCATCCCACAGTCACCCGCCCGGACCGCCACCGCGGTCCGGGCGGTTGACGAACCTCCGCAAGGACCACGGTGTTTCTCTATCTCGTCAGACGCATTCTGATCATGGTGCCGCTTCTGTTCGTGGTGTGCTTCACGGTGTTTCTGTTGCTCTTCTTCGTGCCCGGTGACCCGGCGATCACGCTGGCGGGCGACAACGCCAGCGCCGAGCAGATCGAAGCGATCCGAGAGAATCTCGGACTCAACGATCCGTTCTTCACGCAGTTCTGGAACTGGATCTCCGACGTCCTCGTCGGCGACCTCGGCACGTCGCTCTACTCCAACCGTTCGGTCGCCGATGCGATCGGCGAACGACTGCCGGTGTCGGTCGCGTTGACGGCGGCGTCGATGGTCGTGGCGCTGGCCATCGCCATTCCCGCCGGTCTGCTGGCGGCGGCTCGTCGAGGCAGTCGCTTCGACCGAGTGGCGATGCTCTTCGCCGGCCTCGGTGTGGCCATCCCGAACTTCTGGCTCGGCACGCTCCTCATCCTGGTGTTCGCACTCCACTGGAACCTGTTCCCGGCGGTCGGCTACTCACCGCCCTCCGACGGTCTGGTCGAGTGGGTCAAGTCCCTGGTCCTGCCGGCCATCACGCTGGGGAGTTCGGCGGCGGCCGAGACGACCCGGCAACTCCGAGGTTCGATGATCACCACGCTCGAGAACGACTACGTCCGCACCGCACGATCGGTCGGCGTGCGCGACCGCACCATCCTGATCAAGCACGCGTTGAAGAACGCATCGATCCCGGCGATCACCGTCATCGGTTTCCAGGTGGCCTTTCTGCTCGGCGGGTCGGCGGTCGTCGAACGAGTCTTCGCGCTGCCCGGCATCGGCGACCTCGCGATCAACGCCGTCATCCAACGCGACTTCCCGATGGTCCAGGGGATCGTCATCGTGACGGCCCTCATCATCTTGACGGTCAACCTCGTGGTCGATCTGCTCTACGCGTGGCTCGACCCGCGAGTGAGGCGGGCGACGACATGAGCGACCAGATCGATCGACCCGTGGACGCACCGACCGTTGAGGTCGCGAACGACGTCGAGACCACGACGCCGATGTTTCTCGGGCTCCGGCGGTTCGCCCGTCGCTTTTATCAGCAAAAACCGGCTGTTGTGGCCGCAATATTTCTCATTCTGATCATCGGAAGCGCGGTCTTTGCACCACTCCTGGCCACGCACGATCCGTATCTTCAGGATTTGAGCTCGTATCTGCAGAGCCCGTCGAAGAGCAATTGGTTCGGAACCGACGACCTCGGACGAGATCTCTACAGCCGCATGCTCTTCGCCGGTCGTGTGTCACTTCTCGCAGCGCTTCAGTCAGTGGTGGTGGCACTAGTGCTCGGCGTGATACCAGGAATTGTCGCCGGATACTCAGGCGGTTGGATCGACGCGATCATCATGCGAATCACCGACGCGATCATGGCGTTCCCTCCGCTGATCCTGGCCATCTCGATCGTCGCCGTGCTCGGCCCGGGCCTGCGCAACGCGATGTTCGCGATCGGCATCATCTTCGCCCCTCGATTCCTCCGTCTGGGGCGAGGAGCCACGCTGGCCGTTCGGCAGGAGACGTACATCGAGGCAGCGCGCTCGATCGGCACGCCGCGCCGCACGATCATCCGGCGCCACGTGCTGCCCAACGTGGCGGCACCGCTGATCGTGCAGGCCTCCCTGTTGATGGGCGTGGCCATGCTCGCCGAAGCGGCGCTGAGCTTCATCGCACTCGGCGTGCAGGCCCCGGAGGCGAGCTGGGGCTCGCTGCTCCAGCGCGGCTTCCGTCTCACCCAGAGCGCACCGTGGCTGACGATCTTCCCCGGCATCCCCATCGCACTCACCGTGCTGTCGCTCAACGTGCTCGGCGACGGTCTACGCGACTCGCTCGGCAAGGAAGTGAGGAAATCATGACCGCCGAGACCGTGGCGCAGGCGCCCCTCGGCTCGACCGGGGCGGCCGAGGTGATCCGGGTCGAGAACCTCGAAGTGTCGTTCTACACCGGAGCCGGACTCCAACCGGTGGTGCAGGACGTGTCGTTCTCGGTCAACGCCGGCGAGATCGTCGGCCTCGTGGGCGAGTCGGGTTCGGGCAAGACCGTCACGAGTCTGTCGATGCTCGGCCTCATCCCGAGTCCTCCCGGAGTCGTCACCAACGGCTCGATCCACATCGACGGTCACGACCTGCTCGCCGCGTCGCCCAAACAGCTCTCACAGCTCCGAGGTGGCGTCATCTCGATGGTGTTCCAGGAGCCGATGACGAGCCTCAACCCGGTGTTCCGCATCGGCGACCAACTCGCCGAGGCCTACCGGCTGCACCGCAACGTGTCACGCAAGCAAGCGTGGGAGCGCGCGGTCGAGATGCTCGACCGCGTCCAGATTCCGAGTGCCCGCACCCGAGCCAAGGCATACCCGCACGAACTCTCCGGCGGCATGCGCCAGCGCGTGATGATCGCGCTCGCGCTGATCTGCGACCCGAAGGTGGTGATCGCCGACGAGCCGACGACCGCACTCGACGTCACCATCCAGGCCCAGGTGCTCGAGCTGCTCGCCGAGTTGCAGCAGGACCTCGGCATGGCCATCGTGCTCGTCACCCACGACCTCGCCGTCGTGGCCGAGTTCTGCGAACGCGTCCTGGTCATGTACTCGGGACAGGTCGTGGAAGGGGCTTCGATCGAGTCGATCTTCGAGCGGCCTCGGCACCCGTACACGGCGGCGCTCCTCGACGCGATCCCGGTCGTCGGCCAGCGTCGTAGCGGCGTGCTGCCGTTCATCCCCGGATCGGTGGCGCTTCCTGGTTCGTACCCGAGCGGTTGCCGGTTCGGGCCGCGGTGTGCGCACTTCGTCGAGTCGTGCGCGGTTCCGGAGCCGGGCGACCCCGCCGGCACGATCGAACTCCGCGACCTCGGTGCGGGCCATTCGTCTCGATGCCGGCGCGAGAGCGAACTCGACCTGAAGGGAAGTGCCAAGTGACCCCTCCCGACCGCACGCACGACACGGTGGAAGGCGCCGGCAATCGGTCGGCGACGCAGCCGCTACTCGAGGTGACCGACCTCAACGTCACCTTCCAGATCAAGACCGGGATGTTCGGACGGCGACCGTTGCGAGCCGTCCGCGACGTCAGCTTCAGTGTGGGCGCCGGTGAATCGCTCGGCATCATCGGCGAGTCGGGATCGGGCAAGTCGTCGACCGGCCGCGCGGTGCTGCGCCTCATCGAGCCGTCGTCGGGATCGATCAGACTCGACGGTCAGGAGATCGTCGGGCTCCCGCAGCGCGAGCTGCGCGGACTCCGTTCGAAGATGCAGATGGTCTTCCAGGACCCGAGTTCGTCGCTCAACCCGTCGATGACGGTGGGCGAGAGCATCGCCGAACCGCTCAGCGTCCACACCGACAAGTCGAAGCACGAGCGACGCGAAGAGGCCGCACGTCTGCTCGAGCTGGTCCGGCTGTCGAAGCGACAGCTCGACAGGTATCCGTACGAGTTCTCGGGCGGACAACGACAGCGCATCTCGATCGCCCGTGCGATCGCACTGCAACCGAAGCTGATCATCCTCGACGAGGCGGTCAGCGCGCTCGACGTCTCGACCCAGAACGAGATCGTCAACCTGCTCAACGAGTTCCAGGCCGAACTCGGGCTGTCGTACCTCTTCATCGCCCACGACCTCGCCGTCGTCGAGCACATCGCGCCGCGCGTCGGCGTGATGTACCTCGGCGAGCTCGTCGAGACCGGGCCGACCGAGACCGTCTTCGCCGAGCCACGTCACCCGTACACGCAGTCGCTGCTCTCGTCGGTGCCGTCGCCGACCGTGAGCGACCGTGCGACGAAGAAGCGCATCCCGCTGCTCGGTGAGACACCCGACCCGATCAACGCGCCACCCGGGTGCAGTTTCCACACCCGCTGCTCGTACGCGCTCGACATCTGTCGCACCGAGCACCCACCGACCGTCACCTACGGAGCGGACTCGGCCGTGCAGTGCCACCTGCACACGACCGGACCGAAGCTCGCCGGTCGCCCGCTGGCCGACATGCCCGCCGCATCGACAGCCGGCGTGTCGCCCGGCCGCTCGACCGCCTGATGCCGCCGCAGCGGCGACGACCGGCCAGCGGCGACGGCCGACCAGCGACGACGAGCGCTCGGCCGATGCGACACCCGCACCCCGTACACGAAATGATGTCTCCCACGCTCACAGAGGAGTTGCGCAATGGATCTGACGGCTGACACCGATCAGGAAACGTTCCGAACCGAGGTCAGGTCGTTCCTGACCACACACCTGCCCGACGATTGGCAGGGTTACGGCGCGCTGTCGGAGGCCGAACGCCAGGAGTTCGCACCTCGCTGGCGCGAAACACTGCTCGGCAACGGCTACCTCGCCGTCGCCTGGCCCAAGGAGTACGGCGGCGCCGGACTCGGGCTCATGCAACAGGTGATCGTCCAGGAGGAGTTCGTTCGCGCCGGCGCACCGCTGCTGCCGATCCCGTCCGATTCGTTCGGCTTCAGCCTGATCGGCCCGACGATCCTGCATGCCGGCACCGACGACCAGCGCGCCCGCTTCCTGCCGAAGATCGTGTCGGGCGAGCACCGCTGGTGTCAGGGCTACTCCGAGCCCGAAGCGGGCAGCGACCTCTTCGGCTTGAAGACGCGAGCCGTCCGTGACGGCGACAACTGGATCGTCAACGGGCAGAAGGTGTGGCAGACCGCCGGCCTCCACGCCAACTGGATCTTCGCCCTCGCCCGTACCGACCCCGACGCTCCCAAGGCGAAGGGGCTCTCGATGCTCCTGCTGCCGATGGACCAGCCGGGCGTCGAAGTGCGACCGATCCGGACGATGACCGGCCGCGAGGAGTTCTGCGAGGTGTTCTTCACCGACGCCGTCACCCACGTCGACAACATGGTCGGCGAGGTCAACGACGGCGCTCGGATGACGATGACGCTGCTCGGTTTCGAGCGCGGCGCATCGTCGGGCGCTGCCTACCTCCTGCACCGACAGGAACTCGAGCGCCTCTGCGACCTCGTGCAGGAGCAGGGGCGGGCCGACGACCCGTGGATCCGCCAGGAGTTGGCCTGGTGCTTCTCGAAGGTCGAGATCTTCAAGTACCTCGGGCTGCGCACGCTCACGCGAGCGGCGAGCGGCAAGTCGCCCGGCCCGGAGTCGTCGATGTCGAAGCTGTACACGAGCGAGTACCACAAGCGCGTCGCCCGCCTGTCGATGGATGTTCTCGGACTGCGGTCGACCTACGCCGGGGGAGCGGAAGCGGTCGCCGACCTCGGACCCGAGCCGCTCGGCTCGCCCAACTCTCCCGCAGCCTGGCAGCGGGTCTACATGACCTCGCTGGCCGCGACCATCTACGGCGGATCGAGCCAGATCCAGCGCAACACGCTCGGTGAGCGGGTGCTCGGTCTGCCCCGCGAACCTCGGCCCACCACGACCGGCTGACGCACCCCACTCTGCGAACCGACTTCATCGAAACGAGATCGACGTGAACTTCTCCCTGACCGACGAACAAGAACAACTGCAGGATGTCGTCCGCGGCATGCTCGCCGACCGGGCGCCGTTGACCTCGGTGCGCAAGGTGACCGCCGACGAGGCCGGATTCGACCGATCGCTGTGGAGCACCATGGCCACCGACGTCGGGCTGCACGGCCTCGCCATCCCAGAGATGTACGGCGGATCGGGCTACTCGTTCGTCGAACTCGCGATCGTGCTGAAGGAGATGGGTCGTGTCCTGCTCCCCGGACCGTTCTTCTCCTCGGCGGTCCTGGCGGCGCAGGTGCTGCTCGCCTGCGACGACGAGGCAGCCAAACGCGATGTGCTGACGACCATCGCCTCGGGCGAGCAGATCGCGACGGTCGCCTACCTCGAATCGGAGTCGGAGTGGTCGACGTCGGCAGCGGCCGCGACCGCGAGGCTCGACGGCGACGACCACCGAATCACGGGGTCGAAGCAGGTCGTCACCGACGCACACCACGCCGACGTGCTGCTCGTGACTGCCACGACCGACGACGGCGTGACGATCTTCGCCGTCGACGCGCAGGCCGACGGCGTGTCGGTCCGCCTCGACGAGCCGATGGATCCGACGCGACCCGTGAGCGCGGTCGAGTTCGCCGACAGTCCGGGGCGGCCGATGTGCTCCCTCGGCAGCGGAGGCGACGCACTCGCTGCAGCACTCCACGTCGTTGCCGCCGGCTTGGCCTGCGAGCAGGCGGGAGCCGCGCAGGCGGCACTCGAGATGGCGACCGAGTACGCCAAGAACCGCAAGCAGTTCGATCGGGCCATCGGCTCGTTCCAGGCGATCAAGCACATGCTCGCCGACGTGCTGCTCGACAACGAGTCGGCCGACGCCGCCGCCTTCTATGCGGCCGCTGCGGTGGGCGACCTCCCCGACGAGGTGGCGGTGACCTCATCCCTGGCGCTCGCGTTCGCGAGCGACGCGCTGCTGTCGGCTGCCGAGACGAACGTGCAGGTCCACGGTGGAATCGGGTTCACCTGGGAACACGACGCTCACTACCTCATCCGTCGTGCGCTCACGTCGAGGCAACTGCTGGGTTCGGCACAGCAACACCGAGAATCGCTCGCCCAGCACCTCCTCGACCGCGACGGCACCCGAGCCTCCTGACCACCGCCCGTCATCCGGTGTCAGACACCCGATGACGGGTTTGCGGGCTACAGGCCCTGCCAGTTCGGGGGGCGCTTCTCGACGAACGCCGCGCGCGCCTCGGCGATGTCGCCGTTCGCGCTGCACATGATCTGAGTGCGGTTCTCGATGTCGAGGGCATGACGCAGCGACGGCGCATCGACCGTCTGCCACATCGTCTCCTTGGTCATCCACGTCGCGAAGGGAGCGTTGCCGCGGATCAGCTGTGCGGTCTCGAGCGCCCGGTCGACCACGGCGCCGTCGTCAACCACGTCGATCACCAGCCCCATCGACTCGGCTTCGTCGGCTCCGAAGATCCGAGCGGTGAGCATCAGTTCGGCCGAGCGCGACGCGCCGACGAGCCGTGGCAGGAAATAGCTCGTTCCCATGTCGCAGTTCGACACTCCGACCTTCAAGAACACGGCACCGAACGTCGCCGACGACGCAGCGAACCGGATGTCGCACGCCAGGCTCATGGCGAACCCACCGCCGACGCACGGGCCGTTGACCGCCGCGATCCACGGCTTGCGCGACCGGTGGATCTTCTCGTGGAGTGTGGCGAGATGGTCCTGCCACATGAATCCGCTCACGGTCGGCGACACGTCGTCGGCGCCCGGTGCGGCGCCCTGGCTCTGGAGGTCGAGACCAGCGCTGAACCCTCTGCCGGCGCCGGTGACGATCACCGCACGCACCGAGGGGTCGAGGTCGACGGCGGCGACCACGCGCTCCAGCTCGGAGATCATCGTCGACGTGATCGCGTTGAGCCGATCCGGTCGGTTCAAGGTGACGAGAACGATGTCGTCGTCGGGTGCGCTGACGTCGATCGTCGAGAGGTCGGAAATCGCAAAGCTCATCCAACGAGTATGGGCGAGACGACCGACCCTCGGTGGGGTCGAGCGGCCCGTGGATCTTTGTCGTTTCTTTACCGAACCCGACGGGTTCACACGGAATCACCGGACAGGCTGCCCTCCGTGAACAAGACACTCATCCTCCTGGCGACCGGCACGCTCGCCCTCGCCGCATGCGGGTCGTCCGACGACGCCGCCTCCGACATCCCCGAGACCGCGGTCGTCGGCGACACGGCTGCTCCAGCGACCGACACGCAAGCCGACACGGGCGAAGGTACCGACGACGACCCCGGTGAGACCGACCTCGGCGACGAGAACACGACCGAGGAGACGTCAGGCGACGAATCGGTCGACGCCACCGATGCCGTCGACCCGGAGACGACCGGTTCGTCGGCATCGAGCACCACCTGCGAAGAGACCGCAGCGTTGTTCGCCACCGGGCCGTCGGTCAACCCGGACCTCGCCGATCCCGAGTCGAGCGCGACCTGCACCGGCGAGTCGATCGTCATCACCTCCAACGGCATCCCCGACTACACCTACATCCAGACCTCGCCCGGCGATCCCGACGCCGCCGACCTCGAGTTCGTCATCACGGCAACCCCCGAGCACGCCGACGAGACCACCGCCATCCCGCTCCTCGGATCGGCAGCGGTGTCGCTGACCGGCGTGCCGATCTACGGGCCGACCGAAGGCACCGGGGGTGACGTGCTCTCGCTCGTCGGGGCACTGAGCGAATGCGGCAGCCACAACGGCCCGACCGGCTTCCACATCCACCTCCTCGGTACGAGCGAGAACACCGACTGCCTGTTCACGCCCGACGAGGTCGCCGAGGCGCCGCAACTGGTCGGCTACGCCTTCGACGGCTACCCGATCTACACCGGCAACGACCAGTACACGTCGTCGTGGCAACTCACCGACGAGTCGTTGTTCGCCACCGACACCTGGGCAGCGCACAGCTACGTCGAAGGTTCGGGTGACCTCGACGAATGCAACGGGCTCACCGACGCCGACGGCAACTACGCCTACTACACCACCGACACGTTCCCGTATGTGCTCGGTTGCTACTCGGGCGTCGTCGATCTCGACACCGTGGGGTCGGCTGGTGGCGGAAACGGAGGCGGACCCGGCGACGGTCAGGGCTCGCCTCCCGGCGACGGCTGACCACCCGACCGAATCGATGGAGCGCAACGACCCATGACACCACTCTCCCGACGACGCCTCCTCGTGGCTGCCGCAGCCGGGTCGGCCGGCGCCGCCATCGGCTACGGAGCGCGGACGGCGACCGCCGCCTCCACCGATGGCGGTGACCCCAGCGCCGCCGACATCGGATTCTGTACCGACATGGCAGCCCACCACGTCCAGGCCCTCGCGATCTGTCAGCGGGTGATCGGCCGCGACACCGGCGACGCCGTCCAGGCAGCGGCCGCCGAGGTGCTGCAGAACCAGGCGATCGAGGTCGGGATGATGCGAGCGTGGCTCACGGATTGGGGCGAGTCGACGAGTACGCCCGAACTGGTGATGGGCTGGATGGGCGCGGGCGATGGCGACGGCGTGCCGATCGACCGAATGCAGGGCTACGCATCCGACGACGCGCTCCGTGAACTCGCACAACTCGACGGCCTCGAGCAGGGACGCATGTTCCTCGAGATGATGCGCGAACACCACGTGGGCGGTGTCGCCATGGCCGAGCACGCGGCCGCGGTGGTGAGCACCGAGAAGGTGCGGCGACTGGCAACGACGCAGGCGCAGGTGCAGACCTTCGAGATCAGCCAGTACGACCTGCTGATCGCCGGCACCTACGATCTCGACGGCTGGGTGACGCCTGCACGTCTCGAGACCTCGCCCTGGATCTGCGAGATCGAGTACTGACGCCGGTAGGTCGTCGGCTCCGCGCTCCCGGCACTCGAGCAGGCCGGGTTCGCGGCGATTCGTGCGGCGAACCCGCGCGCTGGGCTACGGTCGCCGCAAGTCAATGATCGAACACAGCAACGAATCGCAACACGATGTGGCCGAACCCGTGCGTGCCGCCGAGGCCGCTCCGGCACCCGACTCGGTGCAGCGCGCCCCAGCGCCCGTCGACACCGCCATCGCCGCTGCCGTCGGCACGAACTTCTCGGTGCCGCCGTCGACGCCTCGCGTACAGCGCATGGCGGCGCGTCCCGCCGGCGCGAGCGACGCACCTGCGATTCGTCGAGCACCGACCGACGTCATCCGGCGCAAGGGCGACAACGACACCGGCCTGCCCGACAGCCTGAAGGCCGGGATCGAACGGTTGAGCGGGTTCGCCATGGACGACGTGAAGGTGCACTTCAATTCGTCGAAGCCCGCACAGGTCGGTGCGCACGCGTACGCCCTCGGCACCGACATTCACGTCGCCTCCGGCCAGGAGCGGCACCTCCCGCACGAGGCGTGGCACGTCGTGCAACAGAAGCAGGGACGCGTCAAGCCGACGACCCAGATCTCGACCCCGGTCGAGCGTGACGACGCGCTCGAAGCCGAAGCCACGAAGATGGGCGATCAGGCGCTCAACGGATAGCGCCCGAGGTCAGACGACGACGTTGATCATGCGCCCGGGGACGACGATCAGCTTCTTCGGTTCGCCACCAGCGAGCGCCTCGACGACCTTCGCATCGGCGAGCGCCGCCGCTTCCACGTCGTCGTTGCCGGCGTCGGCCGCGACTTCGATCTTGCTGCGGACCTTGCCGTTGATCTGAATCGGCATCTCGATGGTGTCGTCGACCAGCATCGCCGGATCGGCGACCGGGAACTCGACATAGGTGACGGTGCCGTCGGAGTCGGCCGAGCGTCCGAGACGCTTCCACAACTCCTCGGCGATGTGCGGCACCAACGGAGCGAGCATCGTCACCATCGGCTCGGCGATCTCTCGCGGCATCGAGTCGAGCTTGGTGACCGCATTGTTCAGTTCGATCAGCTTGGCGATCGCGGTGTTGAACCGGAGCGCGTCCATCTCGGTGCGCACGGTGTCGATCGTGCGATGCAACAGCTTGAGCGTGTCGGTGTCGGCCGGCTCGTCGGTGACGATGCACTCGCCGCTCTCCTCGTCGACCATGTTGCGCCACAGGCGCTGCAGGAAGCGGTACATGCCCACGACATCGCGGGTCTCCCACGGACGCGAGGCGTCGAGCGGGCCCATCGCCATCTCGTAGAGGCGCAGCGTGTCGGCGCCGTACGCCTCGTACATCTCGTCGGGTGACACGGCGTTCTTCAGGCTTTTGCCCATCTTGCCCCACTCACGCGTGACGGGTTCGCCGTGGTAGGTGAAGCCCGAGTCGGCGTCGCCTTCGACCTCGGTGGCCTCGACGTAGATCTCGCGCTCGTCCTTGAACGCGGCGGCCTGGATGTAGCCCTGGTTGAACAGTCGGGCGTACGGCTCGACCGACGACACGTGGCCGAGGTCGAACAGCACCTTGTGCCAGAAGCGCGCGTAGAGGAGGTGGAGCACGGCGTGCTCGACGCCACCGACGTACAGGTCGATGCCACCGGGATGATCGGGACGCACGTCGGTGCGCGGCCCCATCCAGTACTCCTCGTTCTCACGGGCGCAGAAACGCTCGTCGTTGGTCGGGTCGATGTAGCGCAGTTGGTACCAGCACGAACCGGCCCACTGGGGCATGACGTTGGTGTCACGCCGGTACGTCTGCACGCCACGGCCGTCACCCAGATCGAGTTCGATGTTCACCCAGTCCTGCAGGCGGTCGAGCGGGCTCTCCGGGTTCGACATCGCGTCGTCGGGCTCGAACGTTCGCGGTGAGAACTGGTCGGTCTCGGGCAACTCGACGGGCAGCAGTTCGTCGGGAATCGTGTGCGGGCGACCTTCGTCGTCGTACACGATCGGGAACGGCTCGCCCCAGTAGCGCTGCCGGCTGAACAGCCAGTCGCGCAGCTTGTAGTTGATGGTGGCCTCGCCCGCACCCTTCGCTTCGAGCCACGCGTTCATCTTCTCGATGCCCTCGGCCTTGTTGTCGATGCCGTTCAGGTCGAGTTCGTCGTTGGCCGACTGCACGTAGGGGGCGTCGCCGATGTAGGCCGTGGGCCAGACGGAGGTGTCGAGCGTCGGCTCGATGCCGTGTTCTTCGAACCACGCTGCGGGCGGCTGCTGGATGGCCGGGATCGGCAGATCGAACTTGCGGGCGAACTCGAAGTCACGCTCGTCGCCGCTCGGCACTGCCATGATCGCGCCGGTGCCATAGCCCATGAGCACGTAGTCGGCGATCCAGATCGGGATCTGTTCGCCGTTGACCGGGTTGGTCGCGTAGGCCCCGGTGAACACGCCGGTCTTCTCGCGCGTGTCGTCCTGGCGCTCGAAGTCCTTCTTGGCGGCGGCTTGCCCGCGGTAGGCGGCGATGGCGTCGGTCTGGCCGGCATCGGCCAGTTCGTCGACGAACGGATGCTCGGGCGACAGCACCATGAACGACGCGCCGAACAACGTGTCGGGGCGGGTGGTGAAGACCGTGATGTCGCCGGCAGGGGAGGCGAAGTCGACTTTCGCTCCCTGGCTCCGGCCGATCCAGTTGCGCTGCATCGCCTTGATCGCGTCGGTCCAGTCGAGCAGTTCGAGGTCGTCGATGAGGCGATCGGCGTACTTGGTGATGCGCATCATCCACTGGCGCATGTTGCGCTTGAACACGGGGAAGTTGCCGCGGTCGGAGCGGCCGTCGGCGGTGACTTCCTCGTTGGCCACCACGGTGCCCAACCCCGGGCACCAGTTGACGGGAGCGTCGCTCACGTAGGCGAGGCGATGATCGTCGACGATCTGGTGCTGTTCGGCGACCGGGATGTCGGCCCACGCCCGGCCGTCGGGTGTGGCGCGCTCACCGGACTCGAACTCGGCGATCAGTTCGTCGATCGGGCGGGCGGTTGCGCGTTCGTCGTCGTACCAGGCGTTGAAGATCTGGCTGAAGATCCACTGTGTCCAGCGGTAGTAGTCGGGATCGGTGGTGGAGATCGAGCGACGGACGTCGTGGCTCAAGCCCAAGCGACGAAGCTGACGCCGCATGTTGGCGATGTTCGCATCGGTGGTGATCGCCGGGTGCGTACCGGTCTGCACTGCGAACTGCTCGGCGGGCAGACCGAAGGCGTCGAATCCCATCGTGTAGAGGACGTTGTGGCCGGTCATCCGCTTGTAGCGGGAGAACACGTCGGTGCCGATGAAGCCCAGCGGGTGGCCCACATGCAGGCCGACGCCCGACGGATACGGGAACATGTCTTGTACGAACAGCTTCTCGCCGCGCGCCGCGACCTCGTCCGGGTCGGCGAGCGGACCGACCGGGTTGGGGGTCTCGAACGTGCCGTGCTCGTCCCACCAATCCTGCCACCCGACCTCGATGCTCTGGGCGAGCTCGGCGTTGTACCGATGCACGGGAGTGTCGGGCGTTGCGGAGGTGGGGGATTCGTCGCTCATAGCAGCGGCCAAGCCTACGGCCGCGTGACCCCGAGGCCAGGTACCGATTCGTCTCCGGTCGGCGAGCAACCCCTCGAGCGCAGCGCTCAGGCATGTCCTGTCGGCGGCCGAAGAGGCTTCGTGGCAGAGAACCCGGAGTCGTTGATCTACGGTCTGCGCATGGTCGTGATCAACGGAACAGTCGCCGACGGATTCGGAAAGGTCGCCGACGCGTTCGCGCAGAACTTCGCCGACTTCCCCGAGCTGGGCGCCGGCTTCGCGCTCGTCGCCGACGGCGAACTCAAGGTCGACATCTCGGCGGGCGTCGCCGACAAGGCATCGGGACGGCCGTGGGATGCCGACACGCTGCAACTCGTGTTCTCGACCACGAAGGGCGCCGCCGCGATCTGCGTGGCACGGCTCGTCGAAGCCGGGAAACTGTCGTACAGCGACACCGTGGCCACCCACTGGCCCGAGTTCGCTGCCAACGGCAAGGGCGAGGTCACGGTCGCCCAGATGATGAGCCACCAGGCCGGGCTCCCGTACGTCGACGCACCGCTCACCATCGACCAGATCCTCGAGGTCGGTCCGGTCGTCGAGGCGCTCGCCGCGCAGACGCCGATCTGGGAGCCCGGCACGGCGCACGGCTACCACGCCGTCACCTACGGGTGGCTCGCCGGCGAACTCGTCCGTCGAGTCGACGGTCGCTCCATCGGCACCTACTTCGCCGACGAGGTGGCCGGACCGCTCGGACTCGACTTCTGGATCGGCCTCCCGGAGTCGGAAGAACCCCGGGTGAGCACGCTCGAGGCGTCGGCACCGCCGTCCGACCCCGCCGAACTCGCGCTCATGCTGCAGGTCATGGGCCCAGGAACCATCGGGTTCAAAGCGCTGACCATGAACGGGTCGCTGATGGCGTTCGGCGCCGAGAACCCGTTCAACACCCGAGCGCTCCACGCCACCGAGATGCCGGCCGCGAACGGCATCACCAACGCATCGAGCCTGGCACGCATGTATGCCGCCACGGTCGGTGAGGTCGACGGCGTGCGACTGGTCGGCGCCGACACGATGCGAGCCATGTCGACCGAAGCGGTCAACGGGCCCGACGAAGCGCTCGTCGCCGAGACCCGCTTCGGCATGGGCTTCATGCTGAACAACGAGCTCGTTCCGTTGCTCAGCCCGACGTCGTTCGGTCATGCCGGAGCCGGCGGCTCGCTCGGCCAGGCCGATCCCGAATCGGGGGTGGGCTACGGCTACGTGATGAACCAGATGATGAGCGGCATCGCCGGTGACCCACGCACCGTTCGTCTCAACGACGCCGTTCGGGCCTGCCTCTGACGACGCTCGGCCCGCCGAACCTCAGACGCTGAACTCGCACGGCATCCGTTTGATGCCGTTGATGAAGCCCGACACGAGGCGGTCCGGTTCGCCGGTGATCTCGAGATCGGGCAGCTGGCGGAAGATCTCGTCGTACATGACCTGGATCTCGCGACGCGCCAGGTTGGCGCCCAGACAGAAGTGCGGGCCGCCGGCGCCGTACCCCTCCATGTCCTTCGTGTTCGGACGGGTGATGTCGAAGCGGTGACCGTCGGGATACACCGCCTCATCGCGGTTCCCCGACCAGTACCACATCACCACCTTCTCACCGGCTGCGATCGCGGTGTTGCCGATCTCGACGTCGTGGTTGGCGACTCGGCGCATGTGGATGACCGGCGACGCCCAGCGCACGATCTCGTCGGCGGCGGTGAGCGACATCTCGTCGAAGTTGTTGCGCAGCAGTTCTCGTTGGTCGGGGTTGTGCGTGAGCTGGTGCATTCCCCAACTGATCGCATTGCGAGTCGTCTCGTTGCCGGCGACGGCGAGCAGGATGAAGAACGAACCGAACTCCTCCGGCGTGAGCCGCTGACCGTCGACCTCGGCGTGCATGAGGATCGATGCGATGTCGTCGGTCGGCTTGCTGAGCCGACTCTCGCCGAGCTGTTGCGCGTAGTCGAACATGCCGGCCGCACCGAGGATGAGGCCGTCGAGATCGAGTGTGAAGTCGGGGTCGCCGGCGCCGAGGATGATGTTGGTCCAGTCGAAGATCTGCTGTTCGTCTTCTGGTGGAACGCCGAGCATGTCGCAGATGATCTGCAAGGGGAGTGGCGCCGCGAACGACTCGACGAAGTCGATCGGGGCGCCGGTCGCCGCCTTCTCCTTCGCCGCCTCGACGAGCGACTTCGCCCGCACTCTGACCGACTCCTCGATCGCCGCCACGGTCTTCGGCGTGAAGCCCTTCTGCACCAGCATTCGGAACTTGGCGTGGCGCGGGTTGTCCATCACGATCATCGATCCGAAGAACTCGAGCGTCTCCGGAGGTTGCTCGCCCAGCGTGATACCTGACGCCGACGAGAACACGTCGGCCTTGCGGTTGACCTCCTTGATGTCGTCGTAGGTCACCGCCGACCAGAACCCGGGCCCGGTGACTCCGCCCTCGATCGTCGAGATCTCCTCGTGGAAGCACATGCCGTCACCGTGTTTCGATTCGTGCCGCATCGCGGCGAACGCCTCGTCGCGTTCGTCGAGCGACTTCATCCAGAACTCGTTGTCTCCCAGATGGGCATCCAGCACGGTGCGGTACTCAGGCATGTGTGCATGTTGTCACAGCCGATCGGAGTGGCGCCCGGCCGGCACCTGAACCGATCGAACGCCTCCGGGCCATCCGATGCGCCGGGTGACACCTACCATTCACGCATGGCGTTGGAGATCATCTGCCCACGGTGCGAGTCGGATGCGCATCTGTCGGGCGTGCCGCTCGGTGACGGGAACATCGAGTTGACGTGCGCCGAGTGCAAGATCTCGTGGCAGCGCGACCCGCGTCCGAAGTGCCCGACGTGCGGCGGCGACGACCTCTATCACAAGCCGCAGGTCATCTTGGAGAAGTCGCGTGGCACGCAGATGTCGGTGCAGGGCATCCACATCGAGTACGGCTGCTGGGACTGCGAGCCTCCCGAGGTGAAGGTGCGCGGCGGACGAACTCACCACCTCCCCGATCGCCTCGGCGGCAGTCAGTAGCGCCGGCCCGTGTCTCCTCCGATCCAGGTCCGAGGGAGAGACGGGGGCGGGTCACAGGGCGGCGAGTACGCCGGCGAGCCGTTCGAGCGCGGTGGGGAAGTGGTGCTCGCTCGGACGGCTGAAACCGATCGAGAAGCCGGGCCCCGCAGCGGTCGATCGATGGTGGGTCATCAGGCCGAAGAGTCCGACCGATGCGGCATCGCTCGCGGTGAGAATCGTGGTTTCGTCGAGACGGTCGGTGGCGATCCTCGCCATGACGTGGAGGCCAGCGGCACCGTCGCCGAGCGCGAGCCAGGGCGCGACCTCGGCCAGGGTCGACCGGAGTGCGTCGCTGCGCCGCCGATAGCGCACCCGCATCTGGCGGACGTGCCGGTCGAAGTCGCCTCGCTCGATGAAGTCGGTCAATGCGAGCTGATCGATCGTCGACACCATCGAGCGGAGGTTGGTCACGCGCATCAGATCGGCACGCAACGGTTCGGGCACGACCATCCAGCCCAGGCGCACCGCAGGTGTCAGCGACTTGCTGGCGGTTCCGACGTAGATCACCCGATCGGGTCCGAGTCCTTGCAGCGCCCCGACCGGGCGCCGGTCGTAGCGGTATTCACCGTCGTAGTCGTCTTCGATGATCCACGCGTTGCGCTCGCGAGCCCAGTCGACGAGTGCGGTGCGACGCTCCGATCCGAGCGTCGCGCCCGTCGGGTACTGGTGTGCCGGCGTGACGACCACGGCGCCGACGTCGCTCGCCCGCAACCGGTCGACGTCGATGCCACCCTCGTCGACCGCGACCGGAACCGTCCGAAGCCCGGCGGCTCGCAGCAACTGCACGTGCATCGGCAGCGTGGGATCCTCCACGCCGATGCGCTCGACGCCACGATGGCGCAGCATCTCGGCCACGAAACCCAGCGCGGCGGCGTATCCACCGACGACCCGGATGGCGCCTTGGTCGGCTTCGACCGATCTGGTCCGGCCGAGGTACCCGGCGAGGATGGATCGAAACTCGGCGACGCCGCGCGGGTCGGGATAGCCGAACGCCGAGTCGGGAGCGCCGTTGGTCACCCGCTTGACCGACCGCAGCCAGCGCGTTCGCGGAAACGAGCTCGCATCCGGTTCGCCCGGACGGAAGTCGTGGAGCGGTGCCGGTCCGAACGGGTCGGGTTCGTCGTCGACCGTCGGCGGCGCGCGAAAGCGAGCCACCCGAGTCGCGCTGCCGTGCTCGGCGCGCAGGTATCCCTCGGCGTTCAGCTGTTCGTAGGCGGCGACGACCGTCGACCGTGAGAGGCCGAGGTCGACCGCCATCGCTCGTGACGACGGGAGCGCCGTGCCCTCGGCCAGTCGTCCGGAGCGAATGGCCGACCGGATGGCCACCTCGAGTGCCGTCCTCCGGGGGCCGTCGGCAGCGAGCTCGAGTTGGATGTCGAGCTGCGTGTCGGCCACCACGTCATCGTAGGCGCTGGCGCCGAAGTGGTCTGCCTCGATTGCTGCAAACTGGTCTTCCTGCGCCGACCACTCGTCGGTACCGTCGCCGACGTGACGCTGCAACGATGGAAACGAATCGCACTGGGCTATCTCGCGGTGGTGACCGGGCAGATCGGCCTGTGGGCACTGCTCGCACCGCGGTCGTTCTACGACGACTTCCCCGGACTCGGCCGAGCCTGGGTGTCGGTCGACGGGCCGTACAACGAACACCTCGTCCGAGACGTCGGCGCGCTGAACCTCGCCATCCTGGCCGTGTTCGTCATCGCCTGGTTGCGCCTCGACCGCAACTCGGTCACCCTCGCCGGAGTGGTCGCACTCGTGTGGGGCGTGCCGCACGCGAGCTACCACGTCGTCAACACCGATGGCCTAGGGAGCGGCGACCTCGTGGCGAGTCTGCTCGGCCTCGGCCTCTTCGCACTGCTCGGCGCCGGCTTGCTCTGGGCGGCCCGCCGCAGCGACGAACCGACCGCAGATGCGGTCGCGGCGACGACGGTGGCGTCGTGAGCTCCCGGATCTTCGTCGCCGGTGCCACCGGCGTGCTGGGCAGACGGGCGGTGCCCGCCCTCGTCGACGCCGGACACCTGGTGACGGCGAACGTTCGCAGCGACGATGCCCGCCGACTGGTGGAGTCGTACGGAGCCGCCGCGACGACGGTCGATCTCTTCGACCCGGAAGCGACCCGGCGCCTCGGCGACGATCACGACACGATCGTCAACATCGCCACGGCGATCCCGACCGGAGCGTCGGCGGCGCGACGTTCGGGCTGGGCCGTCAACGACCGGCTGCGCACCGAAGCCGCCGACAACCTCGCCGCCGCAGTCGCCCGGCCCGGCGGACGCTACGTGGGCGAGTCGATCACCTTTCCGTACGTCGATCGTGGCGACGACTGGATCGACGAGCGTGTCGCGACGTCGTACTTCTGGGGAAACGAGAGCTCCCGTCACGCCGAAGCCGCGGCCGCATCGGTCACGGCCGCGGGCGGTGTGGGGACCGCGCTCCGGTTCGCGATGTTCTTCGCCGACGACAGCGCACACGTCGCCACCTTCCGCACCGTGGCCAAGGGAGGCGTGCTGTCGCTCCCCGGCGCGGCGGATGGCTACTTCTCGTGGGTGCACGTCGACGACGCCGCCGCGGCGGTCGTGGCGGCGGTCGAGGGGCCGGCGGGGCTGTTCAACGTGGCCGAGCCAGAACCCGCTCGGCGCGCCGACCATGCCGCGGCACTCGCAGCAGCGCTCGGGCGGCGTTCGCTCCGCCTGATCCCGTCTCCGGTCGCCCGCGCCGCCGGCGCAGGACTCACCTCGCTCGCCCGTTCGCAACGGATCTCGTCCGACGCGTTCGCCTCGGCCACCGGGTGGGAACCGCGCCGTCGTGTGGTCGACGCGTGGGGCGGGTGAAACGAGACGCTGCGTCCTGAATGGAGCGGGTGGGTGGCGGCTAACGTCGCGCCGATGTTGCTCGATTCGACCATCTCCCGACTCGAAGCCGCTGCCGACTCCGGAACCGGCGTCCGCTTCGTCGGCAACTCGGTGATGCCCGACGGCGAGCCCGTGTACGTCGGCTGGAACCAGATCCACGACGAGGCCCGCGTCGTCGGCGCCGCCTTGCAGGCACGCGGACTCGTCCCGGGCGACCACGTCGCCGTGCTCGGCCCGACCAGCCGCGAGCTCATCACGATCGTGCGCGGCTGCTGGCTCGCCGGTGTCGCGTCGATGGTGCTGCCGCTGCCGATGCGGATGGGATCGCTCGATGCGTTCATCGAGTCGACCCGAGCCCGCATTCGGCACGGCGACGCGAAGCTCGTTCTGATCGACCCGCTCCTCGCCGACTTCTACACGGCGGCGGAGGGCGACCCACCCATCGAGTCGATGGCGTCGGTCATGCCTGGCTCGTCGACGGCGCCAGGCGCCGAGGCGCTCGAGAGCCCGCCGCACGATCCCGAGCGGCTCGTGATCCTGCAGTACTCCAGCGGGTCGACGGGGGAGCCGAAGGGCGTGATGATCCCCGACCGCGTGTTGTCGGCGAACCTCGACGCGGCATGCGAGGCCGCCGTCCTCGGCACCGGTGAGGTCATGGTCTCGTGGCTGCCGCTCTATCACGACATGGGCCTCGTCGGGTTTCTCGCCCTGCCGATGACGAAGGGTGTCGACCTCGTCCAGGCCGCGCCCCAGGACTTCCTCGGCCATCCCGGCAACTGGATGCAGTGGATCTCCGACCACCGCGGCTCGGCGACCGCCGGCCCGAACTTCTCGTGGGTGTTGGCCACCCGCGCGCTCAAGCGCATGAAAGAACTCGATCTGTCGTCGCTCACGCTCGCCCTGTCGGGCGCCGAACCGGTCGACCCGAGCGCCGTCGAAGCGTTCGTCGACGAGGCGGCGAGGTTCGGCTTCACCCCGGGTGGCGTCTTCCCCGCCTTCGGCATGGCCGAAGTGGCGATCGCCGGAGCGTTCCCCGAGCGGGGCCGCGGCCTGCAGACCGACACCGTCGACCGTGTGGTGCTCGAGACGCAGCGGGTGGCCAAGCCGATCGATGCCGATGATCTCGAGGTCAGTGCACGACGACTCCCACTGCTCGGCAAGGCCGTGCCCGGCATGGAGATGAAGGTCGTCGACCCCGACAGCCGGGAGGAACTGCCCGAGCGTCACGTGGGGGAGTTGCTGCTGCGCGGCACCTCCGTCACCCCCGGCTACTACAAGCGTGACGACGCCACCGCGGCGCTGTTCCGTGACGGGTGGCTGTGCACCGGCGACCTCGCCTACCTCCTCGATGGCGAACTCGTCATGTGCGGTCGCATCAAAGACGTCATCATCGTCGGCGGACGCAACGTGTTCCCCGAAGACATCGAACGAGCGGTCGGCCCGCTCGACGGTGTGCGCGCCGGCAACGTCATCGCCTTCGGCATGGAGGGGTACAAGGGCAAGGAATCGGTCGTCGTCGTCGCCGAAGTGCGCGTCAGCGACACGTCGGGTGGCCTCGACGAGATCCGAGCCCGCATCCACGAGCGCACGCTCGACGTGTGCGGCCTGCCACCGCGCGACGTGATGCTGGTGCAACCAAGCACCCTGCCGAAGACCTCGAGTGGCAAGCTCCAGCGCGGAAAGTGCCGCGACGAATACCTCGCCGAAGAACTCGCGCTCGTCGACTGACGAGGCGAGCCATCACGACCATCCCGTGGCCGGGTCGGCTCGCCCCGTCGTGTCGAGCGCGTCGCCGGGTCAGGCGAAGAGCGGCGACAGCGTGTTGCCCAGCAGTTCGACGCGGCCCTCGATGAACCCGTTCGGGATCATGTTGATCGTGAACCCGTCGAGGCCGTCGTGCTGGGCGAGGAGGCCGGCGAAGTGCTCGCCGACCTCGTCGGGATCGCCCCAGGTGATGAGGTCGAGCCACGGAGCGAGTTCGTCGGCACTCATGTTCGCGGCGTCGAAGCCCCGACGCGTCAGGTAGGCGAGCATGTCGGCGTAGGCCTCGTCGTGTGTGGGCGCGATGCACACGTTCTTCTGCTTCGACACCACGATCTCGGAGCGGTCTCGCCCGAGCTGCTCGCAGTGCCCGGCGAGCACGTCGAGCTTGCGGGCGATGTCGCCGTCGTCGCAGATCAGGTTCGATTCGTCGGCGTACTGCGCGACCATGCGCAGCGTCTTCTTCTCGCCGCTCCCGCCGATCATCACCGGCACCTTCGACACGGGCGGCGGCTGGTTCATCGCGTCCGATGCCTGGTACCACGCTCCGTCGAGGCTGGCCGTCTCGCCGCGCAGCATCGGGATCACGATCTGCAGCGACTCCTCCAGCTTCTCGAAGCGTTCGGTGAACGTGCCGAACTCGATACCGAAGGCGTCGTGCTCCATCTCGAACCAACCGGCACCGATACCGAGCATGCCGCGGCCCTGCGACACGATGTCGAGTGTCGTGACCGTCTTCGCCAGCACAGCCGGGTTGCGGTACGTGTTGCCGGTGACGAGCGACGACAACATGACGTTCTGGGTCTCGCGCGCCAGGGCCGAGAGCAGCGAGTAGCACTCGAGCATGTAGTCGTCGGGATCGCCGATCATCGGAAGCTGATAGAAATGGTCCATCACCAACACGGTGTCGAAGCCCGACCGGTCGGCCTCGCGAGCCTGCTGTGCGATCACGTCGAAGAGCTCTGCCGGTCCGACGCCGGGGTAGGTGAAGTTGGGAATCTGATAGCCGAGGCGTGTCATGGTCAACGATTAGAACACTGTTCCAATCGTCTGTCAAGCGTGCGGGTCCTGCGTCTCGCTGCTCGGCCGTGCCGTTCGATGTGGCGGTCGTCGTGACCGATGTGGTCGGTCGGTGTCGGTGGGGGAGGTTCGGGGTCGTAAGATCGCCCGGCATGAGCGACGGATGGGTTCGACGGCAGGAACGCACACGGCGTGATGTCCTCGATGCGGCCGGAGCGGTCATCGCCGAGGCGGGAGTCGACGGCTTGACCATGCGCAAGCTCGCCGAACGCGCCGGCGTCGCCGTCGCCACGCTCTACAACCAGTTCGGCGACCGTGACGGCGTGCTCGTGGCGTTCGTGAGCAGCGGCCTCGACCAGCTCGAAATCGATCTCGACGCGCAACCGCCCGTGGGTCCGGTCGAGACCACGAGGTGCCTCCTCGAAGCGTTCGACGAGTCGTTCTCCGCCGAGCCCGAAGTGTGGCGGCCGATCTTCGCCTCGCTGAAGTCGGGCCCGGGGCCGCTCGGCATGGGGGAAGTGGGCGATCGCGTCGTCCAGTACATCGAGAACGACCTCGCCAAGGGCGCTGCCGACGGGATGTTCGCGATCGAGCTCGACGTCGAGCGTCTGGCGCGCCACATCTTCAACACGCGAATGGCGCGCCTCGAGAAGTGGGCGCAGGGAGCCATCGACTGGGAGACGTATCGCGCCTCCTCGCGGCTCGGCCTCGAGCTCAGCCTGGCGGCGGTGCTCGTCGACGGGTTGCGGTCCGAGGCGCTCAGCCGGTCGGGCATCGGAATCGTCTGATTCTCGTCGAAGGCGACCACCCTCGGTGGTCGTCTTCGGTCTCGCGGTGCGCTGCGTCAACGGTTCTGCGGCGGTTTCGTCACCATGTTCGTCGTCGTCATCTGCTCGGTTTTCGGCGCCCTCTCGGCCACGTGTCGGGTCGCCGGGGGTGGGGTGCCGCACGTCGCTCGCGGCGTGGTCGAGGAGGGGGTCGCCGGCCCACCGATGGGGCCGTTCGGGCGGTGAATTTCTGGCGACGATCGTGCCCAAATCGTCCGGATTCAGGTAACTGTGACGGATGTCATACCCACGATGTGGGACAGTGTTACATTGTGAAACAGCCGAACGGAGTGCCTCTGCCGCGAGGGGGATGGTTTGGGTCCGAACATGTCGATGGTTATGGTCGCTGTGTCGAGGGACTCTTGATCTCGCGGCGTGAACTCACACCCATAGGGGGAAACACATGGACTGGAAGCGTATTGACTGGGCCCGACGTCAGGGCGGGCCGATCGAGGCCGACCTGATCGAGGCCTACGCAAAAGGAAAGATCAATCGCCGCGCGTTCGTGAAGCGCGGCAGCATCATCGGACTCTCGATGCCGCTCATGGGCGCCGTGATCGCCTCGTGTGGCAGCGACGACGGAGAAAGTGCTCCGGCCACCGACGGTGACAGCGCACCCGCCACCGACGGCGATGCCGCACCGACGACCGAAGGCGAGAGCGCTCCGGCCGCAGCAGGCGGCGACGTCATCGCCGGTATCCAGACCGGCGACGCCAACTCGGGTCTCGACCCGGTCAACATGCTCGACCTCGGCACCTACGCCGTGCTCTCGCAGAGCTTCGAGTACCTCGTCGGCCTCGGCGACGACGAGAACATCGGCGCAACCGCACTCGCCACCGAGTGGGCGCCGAACGACGACGGCTCGCAGTGGACCTTCAAGCTCCGCGAAGGCGTCGAGTGGATGGACGGCAGCGGCATGCTCACGTCCGCCGACGTCGCCGCCACGATCGACCGCATGGTCGCCGTCGGTGCCGGCCTCGCCGGTGTCGTGAGCGAAGGCGCCACCGAGACGCCCGACGACAACACCGTCGTCATCAACCTCGATTCGCCCAACGGCAACCTGCCGGTCCTGCTGTCGCTGTTCAACCCGCAGTCGCTCATCACCCCGGTCGACTACGAGAGCGGCACCGTGCTCAACGACCGCACGACGGGCACCGGTGCCTGGATGCTCGACGACTTCGACGCCACGTCGTTCCGTGCCAAGTTCGTCCCGAACCCGAACTGGTGGGGCTCGGCCGTCAAGCTCGACAGCATCACGCTCCAGGGCTTCGAGAGCGGTGGCACCAAGGTCGCCGCCTTCGCCGCCGGCGAGATCGACGTCATCCAGGACTTCTCGATCTCCGACGGCGCCACGCTGCTCGATGATTCGAGCGTCAAGGTGCTCAAGCCGCCGTCAGCGAACCACCGCCAGGTCTGGTTCAACACGCAGCTGCCCGAAGGTGGCCCGTTCACCGACCCGCGCGTCCGTCAGGCCGTCTGCTACGCGATCAACCGCCAGCAGCTCGTCGACACGATCTACGAAGGTCAGGCGCAGATCGCCAACGACCACCCGATCTTCCCGACGCTCCCGTTCTTCGACGAGACGCAGGAACAGCGCCCGTACGACCCCGAGATGGCCAAGCAGCTGCTCGCCGACGCCGGGTACCCCGACGGCTTCTCCTCGACGCTGCAGGTCGGCGACCTCGGCGAGATCCCGGCCATCGCCGCGATCGTCGAGCAGAACCTCGCCGCCGTGGGCATCACCACGCCGGTCAGCGTCACGCCGAACTCCGACTTCTACGGCGAGTACTGGTGCACCGGCGCCGACTACGGCACGCAGCCCGAAACGGGTGGCCCCGGCCGTCCGTGCGGCGCCTCGGCCGACATCGGCATCGTCGACTACGGCCACCGCCCGACCCCCGACATCTTCTTCGGTCGTGCACTGGCAACCGACGGTGACTGGAACTCGTCGAACTACGCCTCGGCAGAGTTCGACGGTCTGTTCGCCGACTACCAGAGCGCCGTCGACGTCGAGGGCCAGAAGGAAGCCGTGGGCCAGATCCAGCGTCTCCTCCATGAGGATGCGCCGGCCTGCTACCCGTTCTTCTTCAACTACCTCTCGGCGACCAGCGACAAGATCTCTGGTTTCCAGACCACCGCACTGGGGCACCTGTTGTTCCAGAACGCAACGAAGAGCTGACCGAGCCTCCAACTCGTCAACCAAGTAGATCAGTGATGGCGGGGGGAGTGGTCGATCCACTCCCCCCGCTTTCGCGTATCCCATCAGTTCGATCAAGAACCCACACGGAGTAACACGTGATCCGATTCATCATCCGACGACTATTGCTGGCACTGGTCACGCTGGCGATCCTGCTCGTCGTCATCACCCTCATCCCGAACATCGCGCCGGGAGACCCGGCACGAAAGATCGCCGGCGGCACCGCGTCGCCCGAACGGCTGATCGAGGTGAGCGAATCGCTCGGACTCCGAGACTCCGTCCTCACGCAACTCTCGAAACTCGCCAAATCGGTGTTCACGCTCGACTTCGGCGAATCGTTCTCGGTCGCCACGGGCGAGCCCGTCATCAGCGTCGTCATGGAAGCCGTCGGCAACTCGGCCAAGCTCGTCGTGTTCGCGCTGATCGTCATGGTCCCGCTCTCCGTGCTCGGCGGACTGGTCGCGGCGTACAAGAAAGACACCTGGATCGACCGCACGATCGTCAACACCGGGCTCGCCTTCTCGGCGATTCCCGACTTCGTCGCCGGCGTGTTCCTCCTGGCCTTCCTGGCCGTTCCGTTCGACTTCTTCAAGGTGCAGGGCAACCCACCGCCCGATTCCAGCATCCTGACCCAGATGCAGCACCTGCTGTTGCCCGTTCTCGCGGTGCTGATGGTCTATTTCGGCTACATCGCCCGCATCACACGAGCCGGCACGATCACGGCGCTCGAGTCCGACTACGCCCGCACGGCGTTCATGCGTGGGCTCACCACCCGAGACGTGTTCCGCAAGCACATCGCCCGCAACGCGCTGCAGCCGACCGTCGCGGTGCTGGGTACCCAACTCGGGTACCTGTTCGGCGGCATGGTCGCGCTCGAGAAGGTCTTCAGCTATCCCGGAGTCGGCAACCTCGTGTTGCGAGCCGTCGACAAGGCCGACTATCCGGTGCTGCGCGCCGGTGTGCTCGCCGTCGCCATCATCTACATGTTCGCAACGCTCTGCGCTGACCTGCTCGTTGCCTACATGAACCCGAGAGCACGCGTCAGCATGGGGGACAACTCATGAGCGGAACGAGCGAAACGACGCCGACCGGCGGCGCCGAGCCGAACGACGGCCTCGTCGACGCGGCGAACGCACCGATCGTCGACGACGAAGACGGCCCGATGGTCGCCACGCGGGCGCAGGTCCGCCGCGAGCAGCGAGCGGTGTTGTTCAAGAGTCCCGGGTTCATCATCGGCGTCGTCATCGTCGGATTCTGGGTGCTCGCCGCACTGTTCCCCGGCTTGCTGAGCTCGGTCGAACCGAAGGAGTTCCCCGAGATCGGCGCCCGAGCCAATCCGTTCCAAGGTGACGCCTGGCTCGGCACCGACGGACGGGGGTTCGACGTGTACGCCCGAATCATCTACGGCGCACGTCCGATCCTGATCGTGGCTCCGATCGCCACGGCCGTCGCCATCATCGTCGGCACGTTCCTCGGCCTGATCATGGGCTACTACCGAGGCTGGGTCGACGAGGTGTTCAGCCGAGTGATCGAGGCGATCCTGTCGATCCCGGTCATCCTGATGGCGATCCTCGTCGTGTTCACCTTCGGGCGCTCCCGAGTGGTCATCATCGGCACGATCGCCCTGCTGTTCGTCCCGGCCATCACCCGCACCATCCGGTCTGCAGCCGTCACCGAGTCCGAACTCGACTACGTGACCTCGGCGAAGATGCGCGGTGAATCGAGCGTCTTCATCGTCGGACGCGAGATCTTGCCCAACGTGACCGGTCTCGTCGTGGTCGAACTCACGGTTCGCCTCGGCTACGCCGTGTTCACCTACGCCACGCTGGCGTTCCTCGGGTTCGTGGGCACCAATGTCACCGACGCCGACTGGGGGATCGACGTCAGCGAGAACTACGAGCAGATCATCCGAGACATCTGGTGGCCGTCGATCTTCCCGGCGCTCGCCATCGCCAGCCTCGTCGTTGGCGTCAACCTGATCACCGACTCGATCGACAAGGCCCTCAAGTCATGACCTCCGCTGAAACCACTCCTGCTTCGACCATCACCGACGCGTCGACCGCGGCGCTCGCGGTCGACGACCTCCACCTGTCGTACATCGTGCGCGGGACCCCTCGTGCGGTGCTGCGCGGTGTGACGTTCGAGGTCCGACCTGGCGAGGCCTACGGCCTGGTCGGGGAGTCGGGCTGCGGCAAGTCGACGAGCGCCTATGCCGCGCTCCGATACCTCCCCGGCAACGGACGCATCGACGAAGGCCGAGTCATGTCGAACGGCAAAGAGCTCACGGCCATGTCGGCGCGCGAGCTCCGCGAGTTCCGTGCTCGCGAGGCGTCGATGGTGTTCCAAGACCCGGTGCAGGCCGTCAACCCCGTGCTGAAGATCGGTCGGCAGGTGGCCGAAGCGTTCGAGGTGATGGGCCAGTCGAAGAGCGAGGCCCGTGTCTCGGCGCTCGCCGCGCTCGAGCGCGTGCGGATCGCATCGCCCGAGAGCGTCATGGAGCGGTACCCGTATCAGCTGTCGGGCGGCATGCTGCAGCGCGTCGTGATCGCCATGGCGTTGGCCTGTGATCCGAAGCTGCTCGTGCTCGACGAGCCCACGACGGGGCTCGACGCCACGGTCGAAGCCGAAGTGCTCGACCTCGTTCGCGATCTGCGCTCCGAGCTGAACTCGGCCATTCTCCTCATCGCTCACAACCTCGGTGTCATCCGCACCATGTGTGACCGCGTCGGCGTCATGTACGCCGGACGCATCGTCGAAGAGGGCACGGTCGAGGAGGTCTTCGACAACCCGAGCCATCCGTACACGATCGGCCTGCTCAACTCGATTCCGCGCAAGGGCCTGCAGAAGGACGACCGCGAGCTCTTCACCATCCCGGGCAACCTGCCGCAGATCGGTGACCCGCTGCCCACGTGCGTGTACGTCGATCGCTGCCCCATCGCCACCGATCTGTGTCGCACCGAGGTGCCGCCGATCGTGCCGCGGAGCGATGGTCACTGGACTCGGTGTCACCATCCCGATCGACTCGACGACATCCCGGAGCCGGTCGAGATCTCCGAGACGGTGCCCGTCGGCACCGAGGAGATCATCGGTGTGCACGGCATCTCCAAGACCTTCACCCAGCGCGGGCACGAGGTGCCGGCGCTGGTCAGCGTCGACCTCGGCTTCGCAGAGGGCGAGACGTTGGGACTCGTCGGTGAATCGGGCTCCGGCAAGTCGACGCTCGCCAAGACCATGCTCGGCGTGCACGAAGCCGATGACGACGGCGGTGCGATCACCCTGCGCGGCCGCAAGATGGCCGGCAAGGCGACCCAGCGCGTCGAAGAGTCGATTCGTTCGATCCAGATGGTGTTCCAGAACCCCGACTCGGCCCTCAACCGGGCGTGGACCGTGCGGCGCATCCTCACTCGCTCGATCACCCGCCTGACCGGGCTCAAGGGCGCCGAGGCCGACGCCCGGGCCGTCGAGATCGCGAAGGCGATGCGGCTGTCCGAACGGCACCTCGACATGCGGCCGAGGCAGTTGTCGGGTGGTCTCAAGCAGCGTGTGGCGATCGCCCGGGCCTTCGCCGGCGATCCGAACGTCGTCGTGTGCGACGAACCGACGTCAGCGCTCGACGTGTCGGTGCAAGCGGCCATCCTCAACCTGCTGGCCGGACTGCAGCGTGACGAGCGCACCAGCTATCTGTTCATCAGTCACGACATCAGTGTCGTGCGGTACCTGGCCGACCGGATCGCTGTGATGTACGTGGGTCGCATCATGGAGATGGGACCGGTCGACGCGATCTTCGCCGGGGTCAATCATCCGTACACCGAGGCACTGCTGTCGGCGGTGCCGAGCGTCGACGGCCAGGCCGAGAACCGGATCCCGCTCACCGGCGAGATCCCGTCACCGGCGAACCCGCCGTCGGGCTGCGTCTTCCACACTCGATGCCATCGTGTGGTCGAGGGCCTCTGTGACGTGACCGAACCGGAGATGCGCGAGCTGTCGCCAGGGCACAGCATCAAGTGCCATCTGTCGGTCGAGCAGCTCACGACACCGGTCGAGATCTCGCCCAGTGCGGTGCTCGCCGACGTGGCACCGATCGACTGACCGGAACCGCTCGATCCGGGCGTCGGAGCGCTCAGCGCGCCCGTCGCCCGACCCCAGCAGCGACTGCGTCAGAAATTTCTTTGCAGAAGGTTGTCGGACCGGCCCAGGTCGGTTAGCTTAGCTCTTCGCTTCACGGCGGCACTCGCCGCCGGAAGAGCAAGTGGAAACACTGCCAGAGTAGGCGAACGCCCAGCTCAGAGCACTTTCCTTCGGATCCTTGAAAACGGAAGAGAAGACAGAACGCCAATGCGGGCAGTTCAGTAGGCGGCCTTCGGGTCGCTTCGAGAGGCTGTCTTGTCAATTCTGCTGTCGACATCCCTGTCGGCGGCAACACGAATACAATGGCTGTTCGTTTGATGCGTCGGTTTTGCCGGTGTTGATGATGGATGGCCGAATCCAGCTGGACGCTGCAACATCACAGACTTTTTCCGTCTGGTTGTGGCGCTCGCTGACATGTCGTTGCTGGTCTCGAGTCGCTTTGGTGATGAGATGATTGGTACACGTTTTTGTTGGAGAGTTTGATCCTGGCTCAGGATGAACGCTGGCGGCACGCTTAACACATGCAAGTCGAACGAAGTCCATGGAGCTTGCTCCGGAAGACTTAGTGGCGAACGGGTGCGTAACACGTGAGAAACCTGCCCCGGACTTTGGGATAACAGTTGGAAACGACTGCTAATACCGAATGTCATCATTTCCTCGCATGGGGGTTTGATGAAAGGTCCGCCGGTCCGGGAGGGTCTCGCGGTCTATCAGCTTGTTGGAGAGGTAATGGCTCACCAAGGCTTCGACGGATAGCTGGTCTGAGAGGATGATCAGCCACACTGGAACTGAGACACGGTCCAGACTCCTACGGGAGGCAGCAGTGGGGAATCTTGCACAATGGGCGCAAGCCTGATGCAGCGATGCCGCGTGCGGGAAGAAGGCCTTAGGGTTGTAAACCGCTTTCAGTAGGGAAGAAAATGACGGTACCTACAGAAGAAGGTGCGGCCAACTACGTGCCAGCAGCCGCGGTGACACGTAGGCACCGAGCGTTATCCGGATTTATTGGGCGTAAAGAGCTCGTAGGCGGTTCAGTCAGTCGGGTGTGAAAACTTGAGGCTTAACCTCAAGAGGCCACTCGATACTACTGTGACTAGAGTGCGGTAGGGGAGCGGGGAATTCCTGGTGTAGCGGTGAAATGCGCAGATATCAGGAGGAACACCAGTGGCGAAGGCGCCGCTCTGGGCCGTAACTGACGCTGAGGAGCGAAAGCATGGGTAGCAAACAGGATTAGATACCCTGGTAGTCCATGCCGTAAACGTTGGGCACTAGGTGTGGGTCTCAACCAACGAGATCCGCGCCGTCGCTAACGCATTAAGTGCCCCGCCTGGGGAGTACGGTCGCAAGACTAAAACTCAAAGGAATTGACGGGGGCCCGCACAAGCAGCGGAGCGTGTTGCTTAATTCGATGCAACGCGAAGAACCTTACCTGGGTTTGACATGTAGAGAAAAGCTCTAGAGATAGGGTGTCCTTCGGGGCTTTACACAGGTGGTGCATGGCTGTCGTCAGCTCGTGTCGTGAGATGTTGGGTTAAGTCCCGCAACGAGCGCAACCCTTATCCTGTGTTGCCAGCAAGTTATGTTGGGGACTCGCAGGAGACTGCCGGGGTCAACTCGGAGGAAGGTGGGGATGACGTCAAGTCATCATGCCCCTTATGCCCAGGGCTGCAAACACGCTACAATGGACGGTACAAAGGGCTGCGATCCCGTGAGGGTGAGCGAATCCCATCAAAGCCGTTCTCAGTTCGGATTGGAGTCTGCAACTCGACTCCATGAAGCCGGAGTTGCTAGTAATCCTGGATCAGCACGCCAGGGTGAATACGTTCCCGGGCCTTGTACACACCGCCCGTCACACCACGAAAGTCGGCAACACCCGAAGCCGGTGGCCCAACCCTTTTGGGAGGGAGCCGTCGAAGGTGGGGTCGGTGATTGGGGTGAAGTCGTAACAAGGTAGCCGTACCGGAAGGTGCGGCTGGATCACCTCCTTTCTAAGGAGTGCCTGTCTGCTGAAGGTAGACATTTGTTCTACCCAGTACGACACACACCTGTTGGTGCATTGGTGCATCTGTCATGTCATCTGATCGATGGTTGAGGGATTCGGTCCCTCCTGTTGTGATGTGATGTGTCGGGTACCGTCTTCTCTTCCGTTTTGAAGGATTCGTTCCTTCTCGTAGACGGCCTGCCGGCCCTCGAACTCCGTTGCCCCTTTTTGTTGGGTGGTGTGAGTGCGGGTTGGTTTCTGCTTCTTCCGTTTGGTTGGGGTGGTGGTCGGTTTATGGCTCCTTGAGAACTGCAGAGCAAGCACGAGCATCTTTACGTGTGAGGTTCGCCTCATGCGTAATCAAATATCGAATGCACGCGGGTTCGCCCGTGTGTCCGAGTTAGTTTATTTCTAAGCTACAAAGAGCCAACGGTGGATGCCTTGGCACCAAGAACCGATGAAGGACGTGAGTGACTGCGAAAAGCTGCGTGGAGGCGTCGACTAGCCTGTGATGCGCAGATGTCCGAATGGGGAAACCCACCACTCGTTATGGAGTGGTACCGCCGCCTGAACACATAGGGCGGTTGGAGGGAACCGGGGGAATTGAAACATCTCAGTACCCCGAGGAAAGGAAAGCAACCGCGACACCCTGAGTAGCGGCGAGCGAAATGGGTTGAGACTAAACCGTGCCTGTGTCAAGCCTGAAGGCGTTGCAGGTGCGGGGTCGTGGGACCAGGAGACAGTGCTTCAGAACTGTCACGGATTACAAGTGCTGCATAGGAGAACGAATCAGGAAAGGTTCGACCGTAGTGGGTAACAGTCCCGTATCCGAAATGTATGTACTATCCGCCTGTCATCCCAAGTAACGCCGGAACCGTGAAAGCCGGCGTGAATCTGTGGGGACCACCCCATAAGTCTAAGTATTCCTTGGTGACCGATAGTGAACCAGTACCGTGAGGGAAAGGTGAAAAGTACCCCGGGAGGGGAGTGAAATAGTACCTGAAACCGTTGGTTTACAAACAGTCAGAGCGTCGTCACACTTTGGTGTGGCCGCGATGGCGTGCCTTTTGAAGAATGAGCCTGCGAGTTACGGTGTGTGGCAAGGTTAACCAGAGATGGGAAGCCGGAGCGAAAGCGAGTCTGAATAGGGCGTGGAGTCGCATGCTGTAGACCCGAAGCCAAGTGATCTATCCATGGCCAGGTTGAAGCGGGGGTAAGACCCCGTGGAGGACCGAACCCACGTAAGTTAAAAATTGCGGGGATGAGCTGTGGATAGGGGTGAAAGGCTAATCAAACTTGGCAATAGCTGGTTCTCCTCGAAATGCATTTAGGTGCAGCGTTGCGTGTTCAGTGTCGGAGGTAGAGCACTGATTGGACTAGGGGGCCCACAAGCTTACCGAATCCAGTCAAACTCCGAATGCCGATACTCCAGAGCGCAGCAGTGAGACCACGGGGGATGAGCTTCGTTGGTCGAAAGGGAAACAGCCCAGATCATCAGCTAAGGCCCCTAATTCTGTACTAAGTGGAAAACGATGTGGGATTGCATAGACAGCCAGGAGGTTGGCTTAGAAGCAGCCATCCTTGAAAGAGTGCGTAATAGCTCACTGGTCGAGTGATCCTGCGCGGACAATGTAACGGGGCTCAAGTACAGAGCCGAAGCTATGGGCTTCCAACTTTGTTGGGAGCGGTAGAGGAGCGTCGATGCGGCTGAGAAGCGGATCCGTGAGGGTACGTGGAGCGGTATCGAGTGAGAATGCAGGCATGAGTAGCGAGAGAGGGGTGAGAAACCCCTCCGCCGAAAGCCCAAGGGTTCCTGGGGAAGGCTAATCCCCCCAGGGTGAGTCGGGAGCTAAGGCGAGGCCGAGAGGCGTAGTCGATGCACAACTGGTTGATATTCCAGTACCACCGTGACCGCGCCAGGTCCAAGAGTGGCAACGTTGGGGCTGTTCACCTTTTTGGTGAGCGAACTTACTGAGCTGCTGGCGGATAGCTGACGGGGGACGCAGGAGGATAAGTGAGCCCAGGTGATGGTTATCCTGGGGTAAGCGTGTAGGAGGAACCTTATGAGAGTTCGGTTCACATACTCTGAGACGCGATGCCGAGCGACATACCGCGAAGTCACTGATTCCATGCTGCCAAGAAAAGCCCAGCAGTGAGCTGTCACGGTGCCCGTACCCCATACCGACACAGGTGGGCGGGTAGAGAATACTAAGGCGAGCGGGAGAACTGTGGTTAAGGAACTCGGCAAATTGCCTCCGTAACTTCGGAAGAAGGAGGACCCTTTTTGGTGACGGACTTTACGTCTCGAGCTGGAGAGGGTGGCACAGACCAGGGGGTAGCGACTGTTTACCAAAAACACAGCAGGGTGCGAAGCCGTAAGGCGATGTATACCCTGTGACGCCTGCCCAATGCTTGAAGGTCACGGGGAACGGTTAGCTCTTTGGAGCGAAGCTGTGAACCTAAGCCCAAGTGAATGGCGGCCGTAACTATAACGGTCCTAAGGTAGCGAAATTCCTTGTCGGGTAAGTTCCGACCTGCACGAATGGCGTAACGACTTCCCCACTGTCTCAACCACAGACCCGGCGAAATTGAAGTACGAGTAAAGATGCTCGTTAGTTGCGGAAGGACGGAAAGACCCCGTGAACCTTTACTATAACTTGGTATTGAGATTTGACCTGCATTGTGTAGGATAGGTGGGAGACTTGGAAGCATTAGCGCTAGCTAGTGTGGAGTCATTGTTGAAATACCACCCTGTGTATGTTGGATCTCTAACCTCGGTCCCTTATCGGGATCAGGGACAGTTCCAGGCGGGTAGTTTGACTGGGGCGGTCGCCTCCTAAAGAGTAACGGAGGCGCCCAAAGGTTCCCTCAGACTGGTTGGCAATCAGTCGTCGAGTGCAATGGCACAAGGGAGCTTGACTGCGAGACCTACAAGTCGAGCAGGTACGAAAGTAGGGCATAGTGACCCGGCCATCACGTGTGGAAGTGTGGTCGCTCAACGGATAAAAGGTACTCCGGGGATAACAGGCTAATCTTTCCCAAGAGTCCATATCGACGGAAAGGTTTGGCACCTCGATGTCGGCTCATCGCATCCTGGGGCTGAAGCAGGTCCCAAGGGTTGGGCTGTTCGCCCATTAAAGCGGTACGCGAGCTGGGTTCAGAACGTCGTGAGACAGTTCGGTCCCTATCCTCCGCAACCGAAGGAACATTGACACCGGCTGTCCTTAGTACGAGAGGACCGGGACGGACGTAGCTCTAGTGTGTCTGTTGTCTCGCCAGAGGCATTGCAGATTTGCCACCTACGGAAGGGATAACCGCTGAAAGCATCTAAGTGGGAAACCCGGGTGAAGATGAGTGTTCCCATACGGTAAACGTAGTAAGGCCCGTGACGAGACCATCACGTTGATAGGCCGGAGGTGTAAGCGTGGTAACACGTTCAGCCGACCGGTACTAATCGGCCGAGGGCTTAGTTTTAAACCGCTCGTGCTTGCTCTGGAGTCCTTCAGGAGTCCCCTGAAGTTCTGGTTTCTGCCCCCAACGGTGGGGTGAGACCGGATTTGACAATTGATTTGGGTGGCCATAGCGACAGGGTCACACCCGTTCCCATCCCGAACACGGAAGTTAAGCCTGTCAGCGCCGATGGTACTTGGGGGTAGACCCCCTGGGAGAGTAGGACGCCGCCCGATTACGCAGTGAGAGCCCCACACACGACACCGTGTGTTGGGGCTCTCCACGTTTTCACCCCATAGCACTCCTTGCCCCCGGTTTCGACTGCCGGTTCGCCGGCCAGGTCCCGGTGCCGGGGTTCACGGTGGCGCTCCGAGTTTCTCCGACTCGATGCCGTAGCCTGGGTGGCCATGTCTGAACACCGCTCGAATCGTCCATCCTCCGGCGGACGTGGCGACTCGCGCCCCGGCGGCGGTCGCTCGGGCGGCGGACGCCCGGGTGGCGGTCGCTCAGGCGGCGGTCGTGACGATCGAGGCGGACGTGGTCGTGACGACCGCGGTGGGCGCGGGCGCGACGACCGTCCGAGCGGGCGCGGTCGAGACGAGAGCGGTGGACGCGGCCGTGACGATCGGCCGGCCGGCGGCACCGATGGGCGACGGGGCTCGAGCGGCGGACGTGGTCGTGATGACCGCGGTGGCCGAGGCGACGATCGAGGACGCCGCACCGGAGGCCGTTCGGGCAGCCGCGGTGACCGGTTCACGCCCAAGTGGCGCGAGAACCCCGGCCCATCGACAGCGGCCGAGCGACGCGCCGCCGAGATCGATGCTCGACGCAGCGGCCCGCGTCTGAAGCAGGACGACGACATGAACCGTCGTCGGGCCGACGAACGCTCGACCGAGGAATGGATCGACGAAGGGTCGGTGCGCGATGCCGCACTCGCCGCAACCGGTCGGGCCACCACCCCCGCAGCCAAGCGCGAGGTTCGTCCGCTCGACCAGGAGATCAGCGACGAGCTCGTCGGCGTGCTCGGTGACCAGCGCGGCAAACGGCTCTCGGAGCGACTGGCGCAAGCGTCGGAGGCGCTCGATCGCGAGCGCTTCGACGAGGCACGGCGTCTCGCCTCGGCGATCGCCAAGGAAGCTCCCGCGGTTGCGGCCGTGCAAGAGGTGCTCGGCCTGGCCAACTATCGACTCGGTCGGTACAAGCAGGCCGTGGCGGCGCTGCAGCAGGCCCAAGAACTGCACGAGAACCCCGAGTTGCTCCCGGTGATCGCCGACGGGTACCGGGCCATGCGCCGGTGGCAGGCCGTCGAACGGGTGTGGGAACAGATCAAGGCCGCCTCGCCGTCGCAGGAAGTCATGGCCGAGGGGCGCATCGTGTGGGCGAACTCGTTTGCCGATCGAGGCGACCTCAGCGCGGCGATTCAGGCGATGACCGACGGCGTCAAGACGCCCAAGCGGGTACGTCCGCACCATCTCCGGCAGTGGTACGTGCTGGGCGACCTGCACGATCGGCTCGGTGACACCATCGGCGCACGTCGCTATTTCGCGACCATCGCCGATCACGATCACGAGTTCGTCGACGTGATGCACCGACTGCGCGCCCTCGGGCGCTGAGTCACCGCGTCCCATCCGACATCACTCCGGTACGCTCGCTCGACGATGGCAAGCGCACATTTTCGGGCCAACGTGGTCGCCGTGGTCACCAACGAGAAGGGGCGCTTGCTCGCCTTCGAGCGGAGCGACTTCGAAGGGCAGTGGCAGTTGCCGCAAGGTGGTGTCGACGTCGGTGAGACCCCCGTCGAGGCTGCATGGCGCGAACTCCACGAAGAGACCGGTCTGTCGAAGGACGACGTCGATCTCGTCGACGAGTTCCCCGAATGGACGGTGTACGAGTGGCCGTCGGGCGTCCGCAAGAACGGCCGCATGGGCCAGGCACAGCGCTGGTTCACGTTCAAGGTGCGCGACGACGCGGTCGAACCGAAGCCCGACGGCGTCGAGTTCGTCGCCTGGAAATGGGCGAAACCCCAGTGGCTCGTCGAACAGGTTGTCGAGTTCAGGCGCCCCTCGTACGAGCGCGTGCTGCTGAAGTGACCGGATGAGCGACGACCTGTTCGCAGCGGCGGCCGAAACGGCGAAGCTGACCCGCGCCCCATTGGCGGCACGGTTGCGGCCGCGGACGATCGACGACGTGGTGGGCCAGGAGCACCTGGTCGGACCCGATCGGCCACTTCGGCGGCTCGTCGAGTCGGATCGGTTGACATCGGCGCTGCTGTGGGGGCCGCCGGGTACGGGAAAGACGACCTTGGCGCTCGCCGTGGCCGGAACGACCGAGCGAGCCTTCGAGCAACTCTCGGCGGTGACGGCCGGTGTCAAGGACGTGCGCGAGACGATCGAGCGAGCGAAGCATCGGTTGGGCGAACGAGGGCAGGGGACGATCCTCTTCCTCGACGAGATCCACCGCTTCTCCAAGGCACAGCAGGACGCCCTGCTGCCGGCGGTCGAAGACGGCACGCTCACCCTCATCGGCGCCACGACGGAGAACCCGTTCTTCGAGGTCAACGCTCCGCTGCGCAGTCGATCGACGCTGTTCCGACTCGAACCGCTCGAGGCCCCGGCGATCGAGACCCTGGTCCGGCGCGGACTCCAAGCCGAAGGTGCCACCGCCGACGACGACGCGGTGACCCTGCTCGTCGAGCGTTCGGGCGGCGACGGGCGTCAGGTGCTCACCTCGCTCGAGGTGGCGTGCGCACTGTCGAACTACACGAACGTGGCGCTCGAACACGTCGAAGCAGCGCTCGGTACGAGCGCCCTCCGTTACGGACGCGACGACCACTACGACGTGGTCAGCGCGTTCATCAAGTCGATGCGTGGCTCCGACCCCGATGCGGCCGTCTACTGGCTGGCTCGCATGCTCGAAGCCGGCGAGGACGCTCGCTTCATCGCCAGGCGCATGGTGATCTTCGCCAGCGAAGACGTCGGATTGGCCGACTCTCGGTCGCTCGAGATCGCGGTCGCCGCGGCACACGCCGTCGAGCACGTCGGGTTGCCCGAAGCACAACTCAACCTGTCGCAGGCAGCGATTCACCTCGCCACCGCCCCGAAGAGCAACCGGGCGGCGCTGGCGATCTGGAACGCTCGCCGCGACGTGCGTGACGGTGCGACGGGCGAGGTGCCGGCCCACCTGCGCGATGCGCATTACCAGGGGGCAGCAGCGCTGGGGCACGGAGACGGCTACGAGTATCCTCACAACCATGTCGACGGATGGGTTGCTCAGCAGTATCTGCCCGATGCCCTCGTCGATCGGAACTGGTACACACCGTCCGAGTACGGCGACGAGCGCCAGGTGGCCGAGCGCATGAGTCGTCGCCGTCCGCCGAACGAGGACCGATCATGACCGCCGGCGAACTCGTCGTCGTCCTCGCGGCGCTGCTGCTCACCATCGGGTTCGCGGCGCTCATCGTCGTGCTGCTCCGCGTGCTCGACACGCTGCGCGATCTGCGCCGTGAGGTCACCGATCTGCGCATCGAGACCCGGCCGCTGATCGACGAACTGCGCACGTCGGCCGCCGAGGCCCGCGAGACCGTCGACGAAGCTCGTCACGACCTCGAACGATTCGACAAGGTGCTCGGTTCGGCCGAGGCGATCGGTGACGCCGTCGGATCGCGTGTGACCAAGACGGCGTTCTCGTCGCCGTCGATCAAGGCGGCCGGACTCGCCAAGGGCACCTCGCGTACCTTGGCACGGCTGCGCGGCGCACCTCGACGCTCTGCGATCGACGGCCGACAGCCGGGCGTCATCGACGTGAGCCGCACCACCGGAGCACCCGAACAGAGAAGGAAGCGCGCATGATGAAGCGACTGACCTGGTTCGTCGGCGGCATCGCCGCCGGCGCGACCGGAGCGAACTACGCCAAGAAGAAGGTCAAGGAGAAGGCGTCGCAGATCTCGGCGGTCGGCGTGGCCCGGTCGGCGGCCAGCCGCGCCAAGCAGACCGCAGGACAGGTCGTCGACGCGGTCAAAGACGGTCGGGCGGCCATGCGCCAGCACGAGGACGAACTCAAGGCTCGCCGTGATGGACGACTCACGTCGCTCGACGAGCACGTGTCGCCCGACGACCAGGTGTTCGTCGATGGCGTGCCGGTCGAATCCGGCCGCGTCATCGTGATGCGCCAGAAGTGACCTCGCCGACGTCGTCGGCCGTCGCCGACGCGCTCCGCCGACGGATACGACCCGATCTCGTCAGGTCGGGCTCGACCGAGGTGCGGTTGTACCGGCGCGACGCGTCGAACATGCAGGGCGACGCAGGTGTGGTGGTGTTCGCCGAGTCGACCGCCGATGTGCAGGCAGCGGTGCAGGTCGCGAACGAGTTCGGTGTGCCGTTCCTCGCCCGTGGTTCGGGCACCGGGTTGGCCGGGGGAGCGGTGCCACCCGACGGGGCCATCGTGATTTCGACGACGAAGATGAACGCCGTGGTCTCGGTCGACGCCGTCAATCGGCAGGCGTGGGTCGAGCCGGGCGTGCTCAACCTCGACTTGTCGCGGCAGATCGCCCATCTCGGCGTGCACTTCGCGCCCGATCCGAGCAGCCAGCAGACGTGTTCGATCGGCGGCAACGTCGCCAACAACTCCGGCGGGCCACACTGTCTCGCCGACGGCGTGACGAGCGCGCACATCCTCGCGCTCGAAGTGGTGTTGCCCGACGGATCGATCACGACGCTCGGTGGGGAGGACCCCGAGCCCGACGGCCTCGACCTGCGCGGCGCGTTCGTCGGCAGCGAGGGCATGTTCGGGGTGGCGACGAAGATCTGCGTGCGGCTCATGCAGAACCACCCCGACGTTGCCACGATGCTCATGGAGTTCGACTCGGTCGCCGAGGGTGCCCAACTCGTGAGCGACATCATCGCCGACGGCATCGTGCCGGCCGCGGTCGAGATGATGGACCAACTGTGCCTCGTGGCGGTCGAGAAGTGGCTCCACGCCGGCCTGCCCATCCACGCCGCGGCTGCGCTGCTGATCGAGTGCGTCGGCCCGGAGGCGCAGGTGGCTGCCGAGGTCGAACGGATCCGTGAGTTGGCCGAAGCGCGCCAGGTCGCCAACGTGCGCATCGCCGGCGATGACGTCGAGCGCGAGTTGCTGTGGAAGGGGCGCAAGGGTGCGTTCGGCGCGGTGGCCCAGATCAAGCCGAACTACTACCTCCACGACACCGTCGTGCCGCGCGCTCGGCTCGCCGAGGTGATCGAGAAGGTGTACGAGATCACGAGTCGTCACGGCATCGACGTGATCAACGTGTTCCACGCCGGCGACGGAAACCTGCACCCGCTGCTGGTGTACGACGCACGCGAGCCCGGCATGGTCGAGAAGGTCCACGAGGCCGGTCGCGAGATCGTCGGATTCTCGGTCGCCGTCGGCGGTGTGCTCTCGGGGGAGCATGGCATCGGTCTCGAGAAGCGCGACCTCATGCCGCTGATGTTCTCCGAGATCGATCTCGCAGCTCAGGAGGCCCTGCGCCTCGCATTCGATCCGAAACTGCTGGCCAACCCGAACAAGGTGCTGCCGAACCCGGCGACCTGCGGTGACCTGCACGCAGTTCCCGAGGGCGCGTGGATCTGACGCTCATGGACGCGACCATCGAAGAGTTCGCCGCAGCGGTCGGGAGCGAGGGCGACGTCGCCATCGCCGGCCTCGGCACCCGCGGGGGAGCGGTCGGTGACGCTCGACGAGTCGTCGCACCCGCCGGGATCACCCGCATCGACGCGGCCGAGATGGTGGTCGAGTGCGGCGCGGCGACACCGATGGTCGAACTGGCCGCCGCACTCGCCGAGCACGGTCAGACCGTTGCGCTTCCCGTGTCGGGAACCGTCGGCGGAGCCCTGGCGGTCGGGCAGAGTGACATCACGCGCCTGGCGTACGGCCCCGCCCGCGACGTGTTGCTGCAGACGCACTACGTGTCGGCCGCCGGGAAGGCGACCAAAGCCGGTGGCCCGACCGTGAAGAACGTGAGTGGCTTCGATCTCTGTCGCCTGCTCGTCGGCGCACACGGCACGCTCGGGTTCTTCGGCGACGTCATCCTGCGGACGCGGCCGATTCCCCGCCACACCCGATGGTTCACGAGCGATCGCGACCCGATGGAGTTGCTGGCCGCCCTCTACCGCCCGGTGTCGGTGCTGTGGAACGGCACGACCACCTGGGTTCGCCTCGACGGCGACGCCCGCGACGTGTCGGCTGCCGCAGCAGCGTTCGACCTCGCCGACGCCGACGGCCCACCGGAGCTGCCGACCGCGCATCGATGGTCGGTCGCCCCGTCGACGCTGCGCGACGCGCTCGCCTCGTCGACCGGTTCGTTCGTCGCCGAGATCGGCGTCGGCATCGTCCATCACACCCAGCCGGGTCCGGTGAAGGTGCCCGACGGTCCGACCGTGGCGCTCCACGAGCGGATCAAGGCCCAGTTCGACCCGACGCTGCGGCTGAACCCCGGCGTCGAGCTGTACGCCCGAGCCTGACGAGCCAGCCGATGACCAGGGCCTACGTCGACACCCGTGTCACCGATCTGGCCGCGGCCGAGCGCGCCGCCGAGGTGGCATCGGCCCACTGGCGGCTCGACGCTCCGGTGTTGATGCGGCACGGCATGAATGCGATCTACCGGTCGGGTGACTGCGTGCTGCGCGTCGCGACTCCGTCGGCGCCGGCACAGGTGTCGATCGAGCTGGCCGAGGTGCTGCGACGGCATGACATCGCCGTGCCGCCTGCCCGTCACACCGACGTGGTCGAACACGCGGGCATGTCGGTGACCGCCTGGCCACATCTCGAAGCGAGCGGCGAGCCGATCGACTGGACGGCGGTCGGAGCCATGATCCGCCGGGTGCACCGTCTCGACGCCGAGCAGCTGCCACCGGGGCTCCCGGTGCCGTCGCCGACCTCGTTCCCGTGGTGGGACTTCGACGCGATGCTCGCGGCCGTGGGCGATTCGCTCGACGCCGACGCCCGAGCCGGGATCGATGCTGCGCTCGACCGCCACGCCGGGTGGGACCACTTCGACGAGGTCGTGGTCTGCCACGGCGATGTGCATCCCGGCAATGTGGTCATGACCGCCGACGGGCCGATGCTGATCGACTGGGACCTGTTGTGTGCCGCACCGTTCGGCTGGGATCACGCGCCGTTGATGACCTGGACCGAGCGGTGGGGTGGCGAGGTGGGCGTGTACGAGGCGTTCGCCGACGGCTACGGGATCTCCGGGCGAGGTAATCCGAGCCCCGAGGCCTTCGCCGAACTCCGGCTGGTGGCAGCCACGCTGATGCGCCTGAAGGCGGGATCGGCCAATCCGGCGGCGATGCCCGAAGCGCAACGCCGTCTCGCTCACTGGCGCGGTGACCCGGATGCGCCGATCTGGCGCGCCCAGTGAGTCGTTGATCGCAAGTCGTCGATTCGTTGGTTGACTATCGGGTCGTGCCACAGGGATTGAGAGTCGCCGAATCTCCGACCGGAGCGGGCCGAGGTGTGTTCGCCACGCAGCCATTCGCCGCGGGCGACGAGATCGAGCGCTGCCCGATGCTCATCGCCGAGGAGGGCAACGAGGAAGAACTCGAAGCCGGCGCCGTCGGCTACGTCTTCGGTTGGGGCGACGGGCAGACCGCCCTCGCACTCGGCTACGGCTCGCTCTACAACCACTCGTACTCGCCCAATGCCACCACGCTCGAGACGAAGGACGAGCTGGTCATCACCGCAACGCGTGACATCGCGGTGGGTGAGGAGATCTACATCAACTACATGGGCACGGCGCAAGAGGGCGTCTGGTTCGAGGTGCTCGACTGAGCGCGTGTCGTGCCGGTCACCGAAGTGGCTGGCAGGTGGCGCAGTGGTAGCTGGTGCGGTTCTGGATGTCGAGCCGTGTGATCTCGGTGCCGCAGCGCAGGCAGTTGTCGCGCTTGTACGCGTAGGTGGCCTCGCTCCGTGGAATCCGTTTGCCCCGGGGTACTCCGGACTCCTCTCGGCTGACCGTGAGAATCCGACCGTCTTTCACACCCTGGCGCAACATCGACTGGATCGTGTTCCACAGCATCACCACCTCGGCGTCGTGGAGGTCGCAGCCCGGCCGCTCGGGATGGATGCCCATCACGAACAGCGCTTCGGCTCGGTAGACGTTGCCGACGCCGGCGACGACCGACTGGTCCATGAGGAGGTCGCCGATCCCACGTCGGCTCTTGGCGATCTTGGCGATCATCTTGTCGGGCGTGCCGTCTCGGCGGAGCGGGTCGGGACCGAGGCGAGCCAGAATGCGGTCTCGTACGTCGGGCGGGTCGACGGTGCAGGCCGTCGGGCCGCTCAGGTCGATGGCGACGTCGTCGAGCGCGAGGCGCATGCGGACCGCTCCACGAGGATCGGGAAGCGAGGTATCGGTGTCGACCTTCGACACACGGAACTTGCCGAACAGGCCGAGGTGGACGTGGCCGATCTCGCCCGACTCCCAGTGGTAGAAGAGGTGCTTCCCGTAGGCTTCGATGCGTTCGAGCACGCACCCGTCGATGCGCTCGGCGTCGGGTTCGAAGCGCCCCTGGGGCGACGACACCGCGACGGCGTGGCCGTTCAGCAGCTTGCCGTGATCCTTGGCGATCTTGTGAATGGTGTGACCTTCAGGCACGCACCGGAACGTACGGCGATCCGTCGCCGACCGCACAATCGAGCGATGCCGTCCGAACGCGTGCACGCCTCGTAGAGTCGAGTCGTGGCCGACCTCTCGCTTCGCCTGAACCTCGATCCCGAGCAGTTGTCGTCGTGCGTGTCGTGCGGTCTGTGCCTGCCCCACTGTCCGACGTTTCGGTCGACGGGGGAGGAGGCGTACTCGCCGCGCGGGCGAATTGACGCGATGCGCGGGGTCGAACTCGACGGGGCACCGATCGACGACGAGTTCGTCGAGTTCATGGAGACGTGCGTGCAGTGCCGCGGCTGCGAGCCGGCCTGCCCGAGCAACGTCGAGTTCGGTGCGCTGATGGAACAGACACGGGCGTCGCTGGCCACGAGCAAGCGGATCACCCCGTGGTGGCAGCGGCTCGGTTTCGCCGCGCTCGGACGCCACCGTCTGCTCCTCGCCGGCTCATCGGCGCTGGCCGTGGCTCAGCGCCTCAAGCTCGTGCCGAAGCGTCTCGGACTCACCCGACTCCCGATCACGCGTCCGCCGGCCCTCGCCTCGACCGGCACCGGCGTGTGGCTGTACACCGGCTGTGTGATGGATGCCTGGCAGCGCGAGGTGCACCACAGCACGGCGCAACTCATCGGCGACGTCGGCGAGACGTTCGCGGTGCCCGAACAGAGCGGCTGCTGCGGTGCGCTGCACGTCCACGCCGGCCTGCACGAGCAGACGGTGAAGCTCGCCGAGCAGACGATGGCCTCGATGCCCGGTGACGCGCCGATCGTCGTCAACTCGGCGGGGTGTGGTGCCGCGCTCAAGGACTACGGCACGATCGTGGGGACCCCCGAGGCCGAGACGTTCGCCCGTCGCGTCGTCGACGTGTCGGAGTGGTTGGCCGAGCGGGTCGACGCGCTGCCGGCGGCGACCGGTACCGAACGACCGCTCGTGCTGATACAGGATCCGTGTCACCTTCGCCACGTGCAGCGAGTGCACCAGGCGACGCGCACCGTCCTCGCTCACGTGGCCGACCTCGTCGAACTCGACGACGACGGCCTGTGCTGCGGTGCCGGTGGCGCATACTCGGCACTGCAACCAGAACTCGCGGGCACGATCCGCGATCGCAAGATGGCCGCGATCGACCGAGCGACCGATCGCAGCGGTGTGGCGCTGATGGCGAGCGCCAACCCGGGGTGCTCGATGCATCTCCGGGCTGCGCTGGGCGACCGCACGCTCGAGATCCGGCACCCGGTCCAGATCGTGGCGGCAGCGCTCGGGCTCGACCGGTGACCGACTTCGATCGACTGGCCGAGCGGCTGCAAGCGGTCGCCGACGACCTCGACGAGATCGCCTTCGACCAACTGCGCGAGGCGGTCGCCGACGGCGAGATCGAGCGGCCGGCGAACGACAAGCGGTTGATGCAGGCGCGCCGAGCGATCGAGAAAGCCGCTCACATCCTCCGCGAACTCGGCTGACCGGACGGTTTGTCTCTGAGACAAACCGTCCGGGTCAGGCGACCCAGGAGTTGATGTCGCCGATCATGGCGATCAGGTCGCCGTAGCCGTGCTTCGTGAAGTCGAACGCGAGGCGGTCGAGTTCGAGTTCGTCGTCCTCTCGTTGCTCCAGCTTGCTCGGACCGGACCGCTCGATCCGACCCGACGCCAACAGGTGAGCGAACCGGTCGTTGACGTCGTCGAGTTGGGCGTCGGTCGGACCCTGCTGCATCCGAACCACCAGGCGGTCACCGACGAAGCGGATCGAGTGGTAGTTCGAGTAGAAGCGTTCGATGATCTCACAGGCGACGTCCGCCGAGTCGGTGATCGTGTACAGCCCGGTGTCGTCGGGCGAGACGAGGCCGCGTGGGACCAGTTGATTGCGAATCAGAGCGTCGACCGACTCCCAGTAGTCGTCGCCGGGTGCATCGAGCAGCACGATCGGGACGGGGAGGCCCTTGCCGGTCTGCGTGAGCGTGAGGAGTTCGAAGGTCTCGTCGAGGGTGCCGACGCCGCCGGGCAGACACACGAAGGCTTGCGATTCCTTCACGAGCATCAACTTGCGCGTGAAGAAGTACTTCATGCTCACGTGCTTGTGGTCGCCGGCGATGATCGAGTTGGCTCCGGACTCGAACGGGAGACGAATCGACACGCCGATCGAGCGGTCTCGACCGGCGCCCTCCATGCCCGCCTCCATGATCCCGGGCCCGGCGCCGGTCACCGTCATCCACCCGCGGTCGGCCAGATCGGCGGCCAATCGGCGCGCCTGGTCGTAGAGCGGATCGTCGGGCTTGGTGCGCGCAGAACCGAAGATCGACACCTTGCGCTCGTCGCGAAACGGTGCGAAGACGGAGTACGCCGCACGCATCTCGGTGAGCGCTGCGGTGGCGATCTTCAGATCGAGCGTGTCAGGCTGGTCGGTGATGAGTCCGAGCGCTTCGGAAACAAGTGATTCCGCCAGCCGAACATCTTTGGAAACTCCGAGGTCGGCAACGACAGAACGCGCCCGTTCGACGACGGAGTCGGGTACATCTGGTTCCATGAAAAGCGGACTCTACGGCGCGCAACCCGACGATGCCGCGACCGGCGACGATGTTCTCGCCGATGTTCACGTTGCCGACAACAACGGCAGCCGTGATGGCGGCGATCCACGTGGGTCGTCGACCGAGCGAGTGTCGCTCTGGCGCGGGCTCGGACTCGGCTTGCTGGCGACGGCCGCCGGACTTGCCGTCGCCGAGCTGATCGTCGGACTGATTCGGGGCTCGTCGTCGCCCGTCGTGCCGGTGGGGCAGGAGTTCATCGACATCACCCCGAAGTGGTTGAAGGACTGGGCGATCGAGCAGTTCGGCACCAACGACAAGGCCGTTCTCGTCGCCGGCGCGTTGATCGTGGTACTCGGTCTCGGCGCGATCATCGGCGTGCTCGCTGTTCGTGGGGAACGGGCCTTCGCCTACGCACTCACGGGTGCGGTCGGCGTGATGGGCGCGTGGGCCGTGTGGCTCCGGCCCGAGCCGACGCTCGGCAAGTTCATGCCCACCATCGTCGGCACCGCCGTGTCGCTCGGGGTGCTCTGGTGGCTGTCACCTCGCCCGGGTCCTGTCGACGACGACACCGGGCGACCGGTCGTGATGGGACCCGACCGGCGCCAGTTCATGATGGGCGCGGTCACGATCGGATCGGCTGCGGCCGTGACGGGCGGTATCGGACGCGTGCTGCAGCAACGCTTCGAGGTCGACACCGACTTCGTGCTCCCCGGCCAAGCCAGCGCCGGCACATCGGCGACCGAGGCCGGCGACGTGCTCGTCGACGCCGCCGACGTGGTCATCGACCGTGCTCCGTCGATCGCCGGCGCCGAACTCGGCGTCGACGGCATCGAGTCGTTCGTCGTGCCGAACGACGACTTCTACCGGATCGACACAGCGTTGGTCGTTCCCCAGGTGGCTCGTGACACCTGGAAGCTCAGCATCTCGGGCCTCGTCGACAACGAGGTCGAACTCACCTATGCCGATCTGCTCGAACGTGATCAGGTCGAACGACACATCACCCTGTCGTGTGTGTCGAACCCGGTGGGCGGCGATCTCGTCGGCAACGCGTTGTGGCAAGGGGTGCTGCTCAAGCCCATCCTCGAGGAAGCGGGCCTCCAGGAAGGCGCCGAGCAGCTCGTCAGCCGATCGATCGACGGCTGGACCTGCGGGTCGCCGATCGAGGCGATCATGGACGGCCGCGACGCGATGCTCGCATTCGGCATGAACGGCAAGCCGCTGCCGGCACAGCATGGCTTCCCCGTGCGCATTGTGGTGCCCGGCCTGTTCGGCTACGTGTCGGCCACGAAGTGGGTCACCGACATCCGCCTCACGCGCTGGGAGGACTTCGACGCCTACTGGATCCCGCGCGGCTGGTCGAAGCTCGGTCCGGTCAAGACGATGGCCCGCATCGACACGCCGCGCAGCGGTCGTGATGCCTCGGGCGTGGTACCGATCGGCGGCGTGGCCTGGGCGGTGCACCGTGGGGTGTCGGGTGTGCAGATCCGTGTCGATGACGGTGAGTGGCTCGACGCCGAGATGGGGACGGTGCCGAGCGCCGACACGTGGGTGCAGTGGGTCTACGACTGGGACACCAGCACCGTGGCCGCCGGCCGGCACGCGATCGAAGTGCGAGCCATCGATGGCGATGGCGAGCCCCAGCCGATGGAGCCCAAGGCCGTCGCCCCCGATGGCGCACAGGGCTACCACCGCATCGTCGTCGAGACGTCCTGAGACAAGCCGAGGGTCTCGAGACGAGCAGCGGGGCGCTGGACCGCTGTGTACAGACCGCCGAGCGGCGAGCCTTACTTCTTGAAGTCGGAGGCCTTGGCTTCGAGCGCTTCGATGAGTTCGTCGAACGCCGCTTGGAAGCTCGACACGCCTTCGCGTTCGAGTTGATCGGCCACGTCGTCCATGTCGACACCGACGCCCGGCAACGCTGCCCAGATGGCTTCGGCCGCAGCGAAGTCGGCGTCGACGGTGCGAGCGAGCGTGCCGTGGTCGGCGAAGGCATCGAGCGTGGCGTCGGGCAGCGTGTTGACCGTGTCGGGGCCGATGAGTTCGTCGACGTACAACGTGTCGGGATAGGCGTCGTTCTTCGTCGAGGTCGACGCCCACAGCGGACGTTGCACCCGGGCGCCACGCGCCGCGAGCTTCTCCCAACGTTCGCCGGAGAACTTGTCGAGAAACAACTTGTAGGCCAGTTGACCCTGAGCGACGGCAGCCTTGCCGCGGAGTGCCAGCGCTTCGTCGGAACCGTTGGCTTCGAGCCGCTTGTCGACTTCGACGTCGACGCGGCTGATGAAGAACGACGCGACGCTGGCGACCTGTGACAGATCGGCGTCGGGGTCGGTAGCGAACTGCTCGAGCCCCGAGATGTAGGCCTCGATGACCTTCTCGTAGCGCGGCAGCGAGAAGATCAGCGTGACGTTGATGCTGCGACCTTCGGCGATCATCTGCTCGATCGGAGCGAGACCGGCTTCGGTGCCGGGAATCTTCACCATCAGGTTGCGTCGGTTGATCCGCTCGTGCAGTTCGCGGGCGGCAGCCTCGGTGCCGGGACCATCGTGGGCGAGGTCGGGAGCGACTTCGACGCTCACGTAGCCGTCGACGCCGTCGGAGTGGTCGTACACCTTCGAGAACACGTCGCAGGCTCCGTGGATGTCACGGATGACGAGCGACCAGTAGTCGTCGATGGTCGAACCACCGTCGGCGGCGATCTCACGGAACTGCTCGTCGTAGTCGGACGAGCCTTGGATCGCCTTTTGGAAGATCGACGGGTTCGAGGTGAGGCCGCGCACGCCGCTGTCACGGATGTCGACGAGTTTGCCGGACGTGATGTAGTCACGCTTGAGGTTGTCGAGCCAGGCGCTCTGGCCCTGCTCGTTGTAGAGATCGACGAGACGTTCGCTCATGATGTGCTCCAGGTTCGTTTCGAGATTCAGTTGACGAGTGCGGTGGCCCGCTCGACGACGTGTGCGACGTTGATGCCGAGCTTGTCGAGGACGACGGATCCGGGTGCGCTGGCACCGAACCGGTCGATGCCGATCGAGTCGTCGGCGTAGGCAGCCCAGCCGAAGGTGACGCCGGCCTCGACCGACAGCACCGGCACACCGGCCGGCAGGATCTGGGCGCGCACGTCGGGGGCCTGCTCGGCGAAGCGATCCCAGCTCGGCATGCTCACGACGCGTGCAGCGATACCGGCTTCGGCCAACTCGGCAGCGGCGTCGACGCACACGGCGACCTCGGATCCGGTGGCGAGCAGGATCACCCGAGCGTCGTCGTCGGGTTCGTGGACGATGCCGGCGCCGGCGGCGACGGCGGAACCGTCGGTGGTGACCGGGATGTTCTGGCGGCTCAGCACCAACGCGGACGGGCCGTCGTGGCGCACCACGTCGGCCCAGGCCTGGATGGTCTCGTTGCCGTCGGCGGGGCGCACGACGTGGAGGCCGGGCATGCAGCGCAGCGAGGCGAGTTGCTCGACCGGTTGGTGCGTGGGACCGTCTTCACCGACGCCGACCGAGTCGTGCGTGAACACGAAGCAGACCTTGGCGCCCGACAGCGATGCCAGCCGGATGGCGGGTCGCATGTAGTCGGCGAACACGAAGAACGTGGCGGTGACCGGCAGGACGCCGCCGTGCAGAGCCATGCCGACCGCGGCGGCGCCCATGGCGTGCTCGCGGATGCCGTAGTGGATGTAGCGGCCGTCGGGTGCGTCGGCGGTGAACGGGTGTGACTCGCCGAGCGCGACGCCGTTGCTGCCCTTGAGGTCGGCCGAACCGCTCACGAGACCGGGAAGGTTCGCATAGGTGGCGTCGAGCGCCTTCTGGATGGCCTTGCGCGTGGCGACCGAGTCACCTTGCTCGTAGACGGGCAGGTCGCTGTCCCAGCCGTCGAGGCCGGTGCTGGCGAACGCTGCGGTCCAATCGGCGGAGGCGGTGGTCGCCTCCGCACGAGCCGCCCAGGCGGCGTGCGCATCGGCGCCCTTCTGGCCGACCGTGGAGCGGTAGGCGCTCACCAGTTCGTCGGGCGCCCAGAACGGTTCGTCGGGAATGCCCATGACGGCTTTGGTGCGGCTGACGTCGTCGGCCGAGAACGGGTTGCCGTGCGCCGAGTGGTCGTCTTCGTAGTCGGGCGATGGGCGCCCGATGTGGGTGCGCAGGATCAACAGCGACGGCTTGTCGGTCGTCTTGGCGGCTTCGAGGGCCTGTTCGAGCGTGTCGAGTTCGTCGCCGACGTCACCCAGTTCGACGACGTCCCAGCCGTACGCCCGGAAGCGGGCGGCCATGTCGACGTCGGTCGTGATGTCGGTCGCGCCGTCGATGGTGATCTTGTTGTCGTCGAACACGCAGATCAGGTGCCCGAGGCCGAGGTGGCCGGCCATGTCGGCCGCCTCGTGGCTGATGCCCTCCATGAGGCAACCGTCACCGACGATGGCGTACGTGTAGTGGTCGCACACGTCGCTGCCGAAGCGAGCACGCTGGTTGGCCTCGGCGATGGCCATGCCGACCGCGTTGGCGAACCCCTGGCCGAGCGGCCCGGTCGTGACCTCGACGCCGGCGGTGTGACCGACCTCGGGGTGGCCGGGGGTCTTCGAATCCCACTGCCGGAAGTTCTTCAGGTCGTCGATCTCGAGTCCGTACCCCGACAAGAACAGGGCGGCGTACTGCATGATCGACACGTGACCGACCGAGAGCACGAACCGGTCGCGGTCGGGCCACTGCGGATCGGCCGGATCGTGGTTCATCACCCGGCTGTAGAGCACGTGTGCCAGGGGAGCGAGCGCCATGCCCGTGCCCTGGTGGCCGCTGTTGGCGGCGAGCGGGCCATCCATCGAGATTCCACGAATCAGCGAGACGGCTTGAGCATCCTGTTCTGGGGTCAAAGACACAATCGCAAGCTACCGGATGGGATCAGGCGGGAGGAAGAAGTGTGAACGGAACCAGGTGCCACGGGTTCTTGTCGACCCGGCAGTGCGCGAAGACCTGGCCGTAGTCGGGGAACTCGAGCTCGCCCTTGACCAGGCGGTAGGTGAACTTGCCAGGTTCGACCTGGAACGGGCTCACGTTGCGAGCGAGCTGTTCGGAGTCTTCTTCGACGCCTCGGCGGAAGACGACTTCGAACACACCATTGCCCGAGTCGCCCGGTGGGCAGAAGATCAACCCGATCAGGTGCGGCTCGATGGTGACCGGAGCAGGTGACGGAGCGGCTTGGCTGAACATCACGCCGGTCATGTCGATGCGGGTCGACGGCCCCGGGGCCTCGCGCATCGCGAAGTTCTCGACGAACAGTGCGGAAACGATCTGCATACCGCAGAACCTATCGACGCTCCCCGTTCCGCCTCGCCCGCGAGTGGGGCCTCACTGGCTCCACTGGAACAGTCGGGCGACGATCTCGCCGTGCTGGCCGAACACGACCGACGCAGCGAGCACGATGCCGACCGCTGTGGCAGCCACGCCGATCCTGGTGGCGACGGCGGGGGAGGGCTGCCAGGCCATGTACGCCAGGCCGATCACCAGCAGCGGCAGCGAGATCCCCAGCATGAAGCCGATCGTCGGGAGCAGCTGCCCCCACGGGTCGTTCGGGGCGAGGGTGAGGATCTCACCGAGTGCTTCACCGACGCAGGGACGCCACCACTGCGTGACGATCGCTCCGACCACGGCCGACGATCCGGCGACCGCCCACGTCGACTCGGCACCCGCCGCGAACCGCTCGATTCGCTCGCCGCGATGCGCGGGGACGAGGTGCGACAGCCCGATCATGGCGACGACGCCGATGACGAGCAGCGCCGACAGTCGGAGTCGGCCGTCGGTGAGGACGATCCACCTTGTCACGAACACCACGCCGCCTGCAGCGATGCCGCCGATCGCTCCGGCGACAGCGGGCCAGCGGCCTCTGGCCGCGAGGATGGTCATCGCCACCGGAGCGACGACGACCAGGTGGCACACCTGGGTGAGCGACCGAACCGCTTCGGCGAATGCGTCGATCACGAGACGCCGCTCCGCGACGGGCTCACGCGTCCTCGTCGATGAGGGCGCCGACAGCAGCGTCGATCACGTCGTACTTGCCTTCGCCGATCTTGTCGTAGCGGACGTTGCCGTCGCGATCGATCAGAAACAGGCGAGGCCAGAACCGTCGATCGGTCTGCCACGAGCGGAACGACCGCTTCTCGGTGTCGAGCGCGATCGGCCACGACACGCCGAGATCGAGCGCCGCTTGCGCCACGGCATCGGGATCGGCTTCGAAGTCGAACTCGGGAGCATGGACGCCGACGATCTCGAAGTCGTCGCCGCCGTACTTCTCGTACAGCGCCTGCATGTGCGGGATCGTTGCCTTGCAGTTGCTGCATCCGAACGTCCAGAACTGGACGGCGACGACCTTGCCACGCAGTTCGTCGAGCGACGTGATGTCGGTCTGCAGCCAACCGTCGATCTCCAGAAGCGGCGGGTGCGGCCCGCGGTCCGGTAGCTCGGGAACCAACGGGTCGATTGTTGCTGGGTCGGGGTCGGCCGGCGTCGGATCCGCGTCGGCTGGTGCGGGGGAGGTCGTGGCCGCTTCGGCGTCGGTGACCTCGGACTCGGCGCTGTCGTCTGCGGCCGGCACGGGAGTCGCCACGTCGCCGGATGTGAGGTCGGTCGCCGGGGCTGCGACGCGAACCGGTGCGTCGTCGTCATCGGTGGTGGCCACCAGCGCGAGCACGACCGCACCCACCAGTCCGAGCGACACGACAGCGACGATGCGGCGACGATCCATGCTGCAGAGCATCGCAGGCCGGTTCGTGCGGGCTCCGGAACGGCTGCGAACCGTTCACGAAACTGCACGGTGCGACCAGATCCGTTCGGGGTTCACCGCAACGGCGCGCCGTCACGGCGTCACATGAGGCGGCGGGGGATGCGGATGCTCACGCGGTAGGAGCCGGCCACGGGCACCGCACCGAAACGACGCGAATCGACCGTGTCGATCGTGCGGTTGTCGGAACTGACCGTCATGTACGCGCCCGACTCGTGCGGGTCGACCGAGGCCACGCGCTTCACCAACCAGAACCCGGGCCGCAGCGGATGCTCGAGGCATCGCAGCTGGCCGGGGCGAGCGCGGCGCGACCGTACGGCCACGAGACCCTGTCCGTCGACGAGCGTCGGCTCCATCGACTGGTCGGCGACCACGAAGCGGCGCAGCGGTTTCATCGACACGAGTATGGGGGATCGACCTGCGGTGGGCGACACGGGTGGTCGACAGGTGTAGATTCCGAGAGGTACACCCCCTGGCAACGTCCGACGTGCCGACAACACCCAACCCTCGAAAGTGAGAACTCACATGTTCGCCAAGCTCTTCGCCAACGCCACCGTGGCTCACGCCCACTGCGACCTCTACTGCGGCGTCTACGACCCCGCCCAGGCCAAGATCGAAGCACTCTCGGCCGTCAAGACGGCCAAGAAGTACGCCGAGTCCGACGACGAGGTCTTCCGGGCCCGTTGCATCTCGATCAAGGAAGAAGTCCTCGAGAAGACCAAGCATCACCTGATGGTGCTCTGGGCCGACTTCTTCGCACCTCCGCACTTCGAAGAGTTCCCGCAGCTCCACGAACTGTTCTGGAAGGCCACCCACCAGGCCGGCGAGGCCAAGAAGTCGATGGACCCGGCCGTCGGTGAGCAGCTGCTCGCCTACATCGACGAGATCGCCGAGATCTTCTGGAAGACCGAGAAGGCGCAGGCGATGGGCGTCTACCCACCCGCCTGACCCCGGTCAGACACTGAATTCAGAACCCGCCGTTCCACACCCGGAGCGGCGGGTTCGTCGTTTTCGGGCGACCTGGCAACAGGCGGTGGCGTGCGAAGCGATCGCGGCGCGGTATTCGCTGGTCGGGGGTCTGCTCACAGGTTGTAGCGTCTGTCGGGCATGTCGAGTGACGGAAATGGCAATGCGAGCTCGACTCGTGAACAGATTCTCGACGCGGCGCGCGAGTGCTTCGCCGTCGCGGGTTATTCCGGCACATCGCTGAACGACATCGCCGCCGAAGTCGGCATCCGACGGCCGAGTCTCCTGCATCACTTCGCCTCCAAGGACGCGCTGTACCAGGAAGTGTTCGAGCAGCTCCTGTCCGACTGGTTCTTCCGCCTCGCCGACTCGATCGCGTCGCCGGCGAAGGGACTGGCCAAGGTCGAACAGGTCCTCGACGCCGGCTTCGGGTTCTTCGCCGACAACCCCGCCTACGTCACGCTCATGCGGCGAGAGGCGATCGACGGGGGCAGCCACCTCGGCATCGACCTCGCAGGCGTCCTGCGCCCCATGTTCGACGAAGCGGTGCTGTACTTCGAACGCGAGATGGCAGCCGGTGTGTTCCGGACCCAGGACGCGGCACAGCTCCTCCTCACCGGGTACGGCGCCCTGCTCAGCTACTTCTCCGATGCGCCGTTCCTCGAAGGGCTGCTCGATGAGAGCCCGCTGGCCGAGGCGGCGCTCGCTCGACGTCGCGATCACATCATCGAGTTCTTCCACTCGGCGCTCGACCCGACCCCCTGATCCGAAAATCTCTCCCGCGCGCCGCTCCGATGACTCGGTTGAGCGGTGGCGCGAAAGTACGGTGTTGCCCGATGACGACCTCACACACGCTCTCCGAGCGCGACTCCAAAGCCCTGCTCGCCGACCACGGAGTGCCGATCGCACCCGAACGATTCGTCGCCACCGCCGACGAGGCGGGCGATGCCGCGGATGCCATCGGCTACCCGGTCGTCGCCAAGCTCAACGGCGACGCGATCGCCCACAAGACCGAACGGGGTCTCGTGCGGCTCCGTCTCGGTGACCGTGCCGCCGTCGTCGCGGCAGCCACCGACCTGCTGGCTGCGGCCACACCGGCCGACGGTGACGTCGACGTCCTCGTCGCCCCGATGGTGAGCGGCAACCGCGAGCTCATCGCCGGCGTCGTGCGTGACGACCAGTTCGGCGCGATGGTGATGCTCGGTCTCGGCGGCATCCTCGCCGAAGCGATCGCCGACGTCGTGTTCCGCCCCGCACCGCTCGACCAAGCGACTGCCGGCGACATGATTGACGACCTGCAGACGCAGAAGCTGCTCGGCGCCTTCCGCGGCGAGGCCGCCGTCGATCGTGACCAACTCGTCTCGTTGCTCGTCGGTCTGGGCCAACTCGCCGCCGACCGGCCCGACGTGGCCAGCGTCGACATCAACCCGCTCATCGTCGACCCCGACGGCCGACTCGTCGCCGTCGACGGTCTCGTCGAGATCGGCGAACCCGACACCAGTCGAGCCACGCTGCGCCAGCGTCCGACCGACGAGCAGTTCGCCGCGCTCTTCGAGCCCAAGGGCGTGCTCGTCACCGGCGCCTCCACGCACCCCGGCAAGTTCGGGTTCGTCTCGCTCCACAACCTGCTGTCCAACGGGTACCAGGGCGGCGTGTACGGCACGAACCTCAAGGGCGAGAACGTCCTCGGCGTCGACACGGTCGCCGACATCGAGTCGCTTCCCGACGATGCGATCGACCTCGTGTTCGTGTGCACGCCGGCATCGGCGAACCCCGATCTGCTCCGCGCCTGCGCGAAGAAGGGCATCCGCGCCGCGTTCCTCACGTCGGCCGGATACGGCGAGGCGGGCGACGAGGGCATCAAGGCGCAGGCCGATCTCGTCGCGCTCGCCGACGAACTCGGGATCCTGCTCGCCGGCCCGAACGGCCAGGGAGTCGTGAGCACGCCGGTCGACATGTGTGTCCAGATCGTCGCTCCGTACCCGCCCGCCGGCAAGATCGGCGTGGCCAGCCAGAGTGGCAACTTCGTGTCGAGCTTCCTCAACCACGCGAAGGCGAGCGGCGTCGGCATCAGCCGCGCCGTGTCGGCCGGCAACGCCGCCGCCGTCGGCGTGGCCGACTATCTCGACTTCTACGCCGACGACCCGGCCACTGCGGTCGGCCTGGCGTACCTCGAAGGCATCACCGATGGCCGCGGCCTCATGGACCGTTTGGGCGAAGCGGCGAAGCGCAAGCCGCTCGTGCTCGTCAAGGGAGGCTCGACCGAAGGCGGCGCGCAGGCAGCGGCCAGCCACACCGGTGCGCTCGCCGCCGACGACAAGGTGTTCGACGGTGCCTGCCGCGCCGCCGGCATCACCCGCGCCGCCAGCATCGAGGAGGCCTTTGAGGCCGCCGCGACCTTCGCGACGCAGCCGCTCCCGGCCGGACCCAACACGGTCGTCGTCACGACGGTCGGCGGCTGGGGTGTGGTGACCGCCGATGCGATCACCCGCGACCCCGACCTCGAACTGCTCACCCTGCCTGACGACCTGCTCGCGGCGATCGACGAGAAGCTGCCGCCGCGGTGGAGTCGCAACAACCCGATCGACTGTGCCGGTGGCGAAACCCGTGACACGATCCCCGAGGTACTGAGCCTGGTGGCCCACCACCCGGACGTGCACTCGATCATCTATCTCGGGCTCGGCATCCAGTCGAACCAGGCACAGATGATGCGCCACGGGCGCTTCTACCCCGATCACGGCATCGAGCGCATCGTCGAGTACCACGAGCGCCAAGACACTCGCTTCGCCGAAGCCGCGCACGCCCTCAGCGTCGAGACCGGCAAGCCGATCCTCACGTCGACCGAACTCGCCGTGGCCGACCCCAGCAACGCCGGTCCGGTTGCCGTGCGCGCGAGCGGGCGCCTGTGCTACCCGAGTGGTGAACGCGCCGCCGTCGCGCTCGGTCATCTCACGCGACACGTCAAGTATCGGCAGGCCCGCGGCCTGTGAACCGGATTCCCCCGGACCTGGCCCGGCCACAGACCGGCGGTCGAACGCGCCCGCCCGCGCGGCGACGCCCGACGGGCCCCGGCCCGCTGATCGTGCTCGGTCTGTTCGCGCTCGTCCCGGCGCTGGCGCTGTACTCGCTGTTCTCGTGGTCGGACGGCAAGGTCGACACGGCCGACCCGGTGCCACCCACGCCGAGCACCGTGGTCGCACCCGCACCGCCACCCGACCCGCTGGTCAACGAAGTCCTCACGTTCCGGCGCATGCCGACCGTGCTGTCGCGCGAGTTGAACATCGAACGGTTCCGTGCCGACGCCGTGCCGTTCCTGGCGTCGATCAACGAGCGCAGTTGTGTCTCGATCTCGGTCGACGGCGTGCCCGTGGGGAGTCAGAACGGGGCATTGCCGGTGATTCCGGCGAGCAATCAGAAGATCGTGGTGGCGGCGGTGGCGCTCGAGGTGCTCGGAGCGGACTTCACCTACCGCACACGAGTGGCCGCGGCCGACAGTCCGGTCGACGGCGTCGTCGACGGTGACCTCGTGCTGTTCGGCGGCGGCGACCCGTTGCTCACCTCGAACTGGTACCCGACCTCCAACCTCGAACGTCGGCCCGTGTTCAACCAGACCTCGCTCGACGAACTGGCCGACCGGGTCCAGCAGGCCGGTGTCACCACGATCACCGGCTCGGTGCTCGGTGACGGCAGCCGGTACGACGACGAGTTCTTCGCTCCCGGGTGGGGAAACGGTGTCGCCGGCCTCGAGGCCGGACCGTACGACGCGCTGATGGCCAACGACGCCCGCGTGCTCGGAGAAGACCAGCGAGCCAACGACCCGAACTCGGGCGCAGCCCGCGAGTTCACGCGTCTGCTCTCCGAACGTGGCATCACCGTCGCCGGCGAGCCCGCCAGCGGCAGCATCGGCGTGCTGCCCGACGGGTTTCACGAGATCGCCTCGATCGACTCGCAACCGCTGACCGCCGTGGTCCAGGAGATGCTGGCCAACAGCGACAACAACACCGCCGAGTTGATGGTCAAGGAGATCGGATTCGCCGCCACCGGCGGCGCTTCCGGCACCCGCCAGGCAGGGCTCGACGCCATGGCGGCGACGCTGCTCGAGTGGGGCGTCGACACCTCCGCGCTGCGCCTCAGCGACGGTTCGGGGCTCAGCCTCGAGAACCTGCTCACCTGCGACGCGCTCATCGCGGTGCTCCAGCGCTACGACGTGACGTCGGCGGTCGGTGCCGGGCTCCCCGTCGCCGGCGAGACCGGCACGCTGTCCGACATCTTCGTCGACCATCCGCTCGCCGGGCGACTGCTCGGCAAGACCGGAACGCTCAACAACCCGCCGTTCAACGAAGACCCGCCCGCCGTGAAGGCGCTCGCCGGCTACGTGCCCGTCGACGGCGGGGGAGCCGTGGAGTACGCGCTCGTCCTCAACGGTCCGACGATCTCCGACCAGAGCGAGTACCGCCCGGTCTGGAACGAACTCGCCGACCTGCTGGCCACGTATCCGGCGGGGCCGACCCCGGCTGATCTGGGGCCGATCTGATGGACTCGTCGTCGGAGCTCGATCGACCAGACGACGACATCGACCTCGTCGCGGCGCCGATCCGGTACCCGCGCTCGCCGTTGATCGCGCTGCTGGCGATCGCGCTCGTCCCGACGCTGGGGCTCTACGCGCTGCAACGCTGGGCCGACGACGAGGCCGACCAGTACGAGGCCACACGGGCCGCGGTCGCCGAACTCAGCGGCGAGGCACCCGACCCCGGATTCTTCGAGCCCGATCTCGACGGTGGTGTCGACGCCGACGGCAACGGCATCCGTGACGATCGCGAATCGTCGGCGGACGACGGCGACGTGCCGGCGGACAGCGAAGCGCAGATCGACGCGTTGGCGACCGCACTCTTCGACTATCGGCGTGCTCCGAGCGCCGTGGCCGACATCGCGAGCGCCCGCCAACTGGGCGCGTCGGTCGATCCGGTGTTCTCGTTCCTCAGCGATCGGTCGTGCGGCGCGGTGTCGGTCGGCGGTTCGGTCGTGTCGAGCAAGAACCTCGATCTTCCGGTGATCCCGGCGAGCAATCAGAAGCTGATCGTCGCCGCCATGGCGCTCGAGGTGCTCGGCCCGGATCATCGTTTCACCACGTCGGTCGCCGTGCCGACGCCGGTCGACGGCGTGGTCGACGGCGACATCTTCCTCATCGGGGGTGGCGATCCGCTCCTCACCAGCGACGACTATCCGATCGACGACGACCGGCTCCCGGCGTTCAACACGACCTCGCTCGACGTCCTCGCCGATGCGGTGGTCGAAGCCGGCGTGTCGCGGATCAGAGGCACCATCATCGGAGACGGCACCCGCTACGACGACGAGTTCTTCGTGCCCGAGTGGGCCGACGGCATCGCCGGTGTCGATGCCGGCCCCTACGACGCCCTGCTCGCCAACGACGGACGAGTGCGCGGCCGATCGTCGGTCGACAGCGATCCCAATCTCGGTGCCGCCCGCGAGTTCGCTCGCCTGCTCGGCAATCGGGGCGTGCGCGTCGACAACGGATGGGGGAGCGGTGTCACCTCGACCCTGGTGCCGGTGGTCGGATCGGTGCAGTCGGCGCCCCTCACCGACGTGATCGCGGAGATGCTCGTCACCAGCGACAACAACACCGCCGAGATGCTCGTGAAGGAGATCGGCGTGGTCGGGGCCGGGAACGGGTCACGCGTCGCCGGCCTGCAGGTGATGCTCGACACGCTGGCCTCGCTCGACCTCCCGGTCGAGGGCGTCGTGCTCAACGACGGCTCCGGGCTGAGCGTGTCGAACCGGGTCACCTGTGCCCTGATGATCGAGCTGCTCCAACGCTTCGACGGCACCGCGCTCGACGACGGACTCCCGGTCGCCGGCCAGTCGGGCACGCTCAGCGACGAGTTCCTCGAATCGCCCATGCTCGGACGCCTGCGCGCCAAGACCGGCACGCTCGGGAACGAACCGTTCGAGAGCGACCCGCCGGCCGTCAAGGCGCTCGCCGGATACATCTCGACGCCTCGCAGCGCGTCGATCGAGTTCGTGATGATCGTCAACGACAACGACATCAGCCTCCCCGACAAGTACCAGCCGCTCTGGGATGCCTTCGGCGAACGAGTGAGCACTTACCCGAGCGGCCCCGACGCAGCGTCGCTCGGCCCGCGCTGATCGCTCGCCCGAATCGACGCGAGACCGACCGTGGCCTACGGTCGGTGCATGGCCGTGATGCCGATGTTTCCGCTGGGCATGGTGCTGCTGCCCGGCGGCGTGTTGCCGCTCCACGTGTTCGAACCGCGCTACCGCCAGATGATCATCGACATCCTGCAGCGTGACGACACCCCCGAGTTCGGCCAGGTGCTCATCACCCACGGCAGCGAAGCGGGCGGTGGCGACGAACGGTCGATGATCGGCACCGTGGCGCAGATGGTCCAGTGCGAAGCCCTCGACGAGTCGCGCTATGCGATGGTCACCGTCGGCACGCGTCGCATCCGCGTCAACACGTGGCTCCCCGACGACCCGTATCCGATGGCCGACGTCGACGACTGGCCCGACGCCGATCCCGACGGCGTCGATGGCGTCGACGGCGTCGATCTGGCCGACGCGGTCGCGGCGACGCACGCACGGGTCCGGTCGGCGCTGGCGAAGGCTGCCGAACTGGGCGACCTCGACGCGGCGCCGACCGATGCCGAGATCTCCGACGATCCACTGGTCGCCACCTACCACCTCGCGTCGCTCGCCCCGATCGGTCCACTCGACCGGCACCGCCTGCTGGCGGCGCCAGGACCCAGCGAACGGCTCGCCACGCTCGACGCGGTACTCGACGATGTCGAGGCGATGCTCGACTTCCGGTTGTCGTGACGACCAGCGCTCTGCTGGGTTTTCTCTCCGACTCTGATAGAACAACTGGCGTGCCAGACAGCAATGACACGCCAAAGAGCTTCAGCTCGAAGCAGGACGATGCATCGCTCGGCGAGGTCATCGAGTACGTCAAGAGCTACGCGAAGCAGGAGACCATCGACCCGCTCAAGGGTGCCGGGCGGTGGTTGGGCTTCGGCGTGGCCGCGGCGTTTGCGCTCGGCCTCGGCCTGATGCTCGTGCTCCTCGGCGCACTCCGTGTGGCACAGACCGAACTCGACTCACTGCGCGGTGGATCCTGGACCTGGGTGCCGTACGCCATCACGCTCGTGGTCACCCTGATCCTGCTCGCCTTCACGATCATGCGGATCAAGAAGTCCACCCTGAACAACGAGCCCAAGTAGCGCAGCGGCCGAACGAGACGACGGAGAACCCGATGGCAAAGAACACCACCCCCGAGACCCCGAAGAAGATCACCCCCGACGACCTGAAGAACAAGCTGCAGTCGTTCCAGGGCGACGTGCAGGGCAAGGTCGACGACAAGAAGGTGTCGATCGCCGGTGTCGCCGCCGGTGGCGCCACGTTCCTGATGCTGATCTTCTTCCTGCTCGGCAAGCGCTCCGGCAAGAAGAAGAGCGCCGTCGTCGAGATCCGTCGAGTCTGACCGACTCGTAGGTCACGCTTCATGGCACTGCTTCCATATGCACTGCGCCCGTCGGTCATCATCCGACGCAAGGCGATCTGGGGAGGACTCCTCGGCGCGAGCAAGTTCTGGAAGGTCGTGGCCGTCTGGGTGTTCGGCAAGGGAACGCTGAAGAAGTTCTTCGGCAAGTCGCCCGAATCGCTCGGCAAGTTCAAGGTCGGCTCGAACAGCTTCGTCAACGTCATCAACGCGAAGCCCATGTCGAAGAAGGAACGCAAGCGTCAGGGCATCACCAAGAAGGTGCTCGTCGACCAGGCCGTGGCCGACGTCGCGGCCGCCCGGCCCAAGAAGGGCATCCGCGTCAAGTAGATGCAGGTCAAGCTCCGCAATCCCAAGCGCGAGATCGAGATGCGCGGCGGCAAGACGGTCAATCGCTTGCTCGACGACCTCGAGTTGGTGCGCGAATCGCACCTGGTCATCTGCAACGGCACCCTCGTGCCCGGCGATGCCAAGCTCGGCGACGACGACGTGATCGAGATCCGTCCCGTCATCTCCGGCGGCTGACGGCGCGCCGCTCCGCGCGCCACGTCGCATTCGAGCGCGACATTCACGATTCTGGCGGAGCGGCCTGGTTGACTGGGGCCCTTCATGGCAACGAGTGGTTCGAAGTGCAGAGCGTGCAAGGCACCGGCGGTCATCGACCTGCCGCGTCACAATGCGAACTTCTGCGCCGAGCACCTGCTGCAGCTGTGCCGTCGCCAGGTCGAGAAGGCCATCGACGACTACGAGATGTTCTCGAAAGACGATCGTCTCCTGGTCGCGGTGAGCGGCGGCAAGGACTCGCTCGCCGTGTGGGACATGCTCGTCGAAGCGGGCTACCAGGCCGACGGGTTCTACGTCGGGCTCGGCATCGGCGACTACTCCGACGAGAGCGGCGACTACGTGCGTCGCTTCGCCGACGAACGAGGCCTCACACTCGTCACGGTCGACCTGCGCGACGACTACGGCTACGACATCCCGACGGCCGCCAAGGTCACCAAGCGCGTGCCGTGCTCGGCGTGCGGCATGTCGAAGCGGCACCTGTTCGACAAGGCCGCGCGCGACGGCGGCTACGACGCAGTGGTCACCGGCCACAACCTCGACGACGAAGCAGCGGTGCTGCTCGGCAACGTGCTGCGCTGGGACATCGAGTACCTCGCACGCCAACTCCCGGTGCTGCCTGCACGCAACGGCTTCCCCAAGAAATGCAAGCCGCTCGTTCGCCTGACCGAACGTGAAACGGCCGCCTGGTGCCTGATCCGGGGCATCGACTATCTCGTCGAAGAATGTCCGATCGCGGCCGGCAACCGGCATCTGTACTACAAAGACACACTGAACTCGCTCGAGCAGAAGTCGCCGAGTTCGAAGTCGGCGTTCTACCTGAACTTCATCGACAACATGGCGCCGCTGCTGGCCGATCAATCGGCCGCTGCGGCCGGAGAACTCAACGACTGTGAGCGTTGCGGTTCGCCGACCACCAACGAACTCTGCGCATTCTGTCGACTCGTCGAGAAGTCGAGCGCACACGAACCCGTGCCAGTCGAACTGGTACTCGGAAAACGAGGACGATCATGAGCAACCCCTTCAAGCCCGACGACAAGGCGGTGCTCCTCGATTCGAAGAAGCGTCGCTACCTGCTCGACCTCGCCACCGACGGCGAGTTCCACAGCCACGCCGGCTTCGTGCGACACAACGACATCATCGGACAGCCCGAAGGCTGTGTCGTTCGGTCGACGAAGAACGGCGAGTACACGGTGTTGCGTCCGACGCTCGAAGACTTCGTGGTCGCGATGCCGCGCGGTGCGCAGGTCATCTACCCGAAGGATCTCGCACCGATCTGCATGTTCGCCGACATCGGACCGGGTGACCGCGTGTTCGAGAGCGGCATCGGATCGGGCGCGCTGTCGATGACCATGCTGCGCTACGGAGCACACATCACCGGGTACGAGATCCGTGAAGACTTCGCCAACCGGGCGAAGGCGAACGTGCGTGGCTTCCTCGGCGAAGAAGCGATGGGTCGATACGACGTCCACATCGCGAGCAGTTACGACGGGATCGACCCCGAACACGGACCGTTCGATCGGGTCGTCCTCGACCTTCCCGAGCCGTGGCAGGTCGTGCCGCACGCCGAGCACGTGCTGCGGCCGGGCGGCATCCTCGTGGCCTACACGCCGTCGATCACCCAGGCCGCGCAGACCCGTGAGGCCACGAAGGGCAAGTGGATCGATGCGCGCACCGTCGAAGTGCTGCACCGTGGTTGGCACATCGACGGCCAAGCGGTTCGTCCCGATCACCGCATGGTGGCTCACACCGGGTTCTTGACGGTCGCTCGGTTCCTCGGCAAGAACCGCTGAGCCGACGGGCCTGCACGCGGGCCCGGCGACGGCGACTATTCGTCGGGCGTGCCGACGGGTCGTTCGTCGGGGCGCAACAGCCCGAGCGCGTGCCGGAGCCCGTCGAGTTGCTGTTCGATCGGGGGCCACGCCATCTCGGGGTGGCAGCCGATGAGGTCGACGATGCCGTGGATCCAGGTGTGCACCTGCACCGCGACGAACTGAGGATCGCGATCGTCGCCGAGCACGTCGAGCATCCCCGTCACTTCGTCGACGAGAATCTGGAACGTGGCGTCGGCGATCGACGACGTGTCGCCGACGAGACGGATCCGGTTGGAGAACATCACCCGGTACTGCCCTTGGTGCTCGGCAGCGAAGGTTGCGTATCCGAAACCGCTTCGCTCGAACGCGTCGAACGGGTCGGTGGCTCCCTCCTGCGCAGCGGCGAGCATGTCGAGGAAGTTGGACCAGCAGAACTGGATCGACTCGCGCAGCAGCTGGGTGTGGTCGTCGAAGTGGCGGTAGACCGCCGTGGCCGACACGCCGGCACGGCGGGCGACGGCCCGCAGCGAGATGCCCTCGATCGTGCCGTGCTCGGCCATGAGTTCGGCGGCAGCCTCGAGCAGGTCGGTGCGGAGACGGTCGCCTTCACCGCGAGCGTTCCGCTGTCGAGGAGCGGAGGCGTCGGTCTCGGTCGTCATCGATTGCGACGATAGCGAGTGGCGTGCGCCGCTCGTCGGGACCGTCGAAGGCTCACCCACCGAGCCGAAAACGACGACGGGCCCCGGCGCTGACGCCGGGACCCTCGTTCGAGATCAGAACGCTGAACGAATCAGGGTTCGATGTAGATGCACTCGCCGGGGCACTCCTCGGCGGATTCGACGACAGCATCGAGCTGGCTGTCGGGGAACTCGGCGAGGCCGTCGGCACCCTGCGGGTTGCCCTTCGCCTCGGCGAACACCTTGTCGCCTTCGACGACGTACGCGAGGCCGTCGTCGAGGAGTGTGAAGACGTCGGGAGCGATCTCTTCGCAGAGTCCGTCGCCGGTGCAGAGATCCTGATCGATCCAGACCTTCATGTCAGTGGTAGCTCCTTGTTGCTGAAATGCTGTGTTGCTGAATGACTTCGTGTTGCCGAGTATCGGCCTGTTCGCCGCTCGAATCAACGAAGAATCGAGTGAGTAGCTGCGGTGAGTTTACCCGGCGACACACGTGCAAACGTGTTCATCGGCTGCTCACGACGAGATCACACGTTCGGTGTACGTTGGATTCATGGCTCCCGATCCAGGTGACCGCGACGCAATCGACCCAGAGGCCGCTCGCCAGGTCCAGGTGCTCGACGAAGAGATCCAGCATCTCCGAGCCCGACTGGCCGATGCACCCAAGCGCCTCCGGGCGCTCGAAGAGCGGTTGTTGGAGACGAAAGGACAACTCGCGCAGGCCGTCGCTCAGAACGAGAAGCTGTCGTACACGTTGCGCGAAGCACGCGAACACATCTCGACGCTGCGCGACGAGGTCGACAAGCTCTCTCAACCGCCGTCGGCGTACGGCGTGGTCGTCGGCAAAGACGACGACGGCACGGTCGACGTCCTCACCAGCGGTCGCAAGATGCGCGTCACGCTCCATCCCGACATCGACCACGAGCTGCTGCATCGTGGCGCCGAAGTGGTGCTCAACGAGAGCCTCAACGTGGTGATGGCCCGCGAACCCGACCTCGGTGGCGAGGTCGTGACCGTCCGCCAGATCATGGACGACGGCGTCAGAGCACTGGTCGTGGGACGAGCCGACGACGAACTGGTCTGCGAACTCGCCGACAGCTTGCGCGGCACCATCCTGCGCGCCGGCGACCACCTGCGCCTCGACACCCGATCGAACCTGCTCCTCGAGAAGCTGGCCCGCCCCGAAGTCGAAGACCTGCTGCTCGAAGAGGTCCCCGACATCTCGTACTCCGACATCGGGGGTCTCGACAGTCAGATCGAGAGCATCGCCGACGCCGTCGAGTTGCCGTTCCTCCACCACGACCTGTTCGCCGAGCACCGCCTCCCGGCGCCGAAGGGCATCCTGCTCTACGGGCCGCCCGGTTGCGGCAAGACGCTCATCGCCAAAGCGGTCGCCAACAGTCTGGCCAACAAGGTCGCCGAGCAGGTCGGTGAAGGCAAGGGTCGCAGCTACTTCATCAACATCAAGGGCCCCGAGCTGCTCAACAAATACGTCGGCGAGACCGAGCGACAGATCCGACTCGTGTTCCAACGAGCCCGTGAGAAGAGCGACGAAGGCTGGCCGGTCATCGTGTTCTTCGACGAGATGGACTCGATGTTCCGCACTCGCGGGTCGGGCATCAGCTCCGACATGGAGTCGACGATCGTGCCGCAACTGCTCGCCGAGATCGACGGCGTCGAAGGGCTCACCAACGTCATCGTGATCGGCGCGACGAACCGTGAAGACCTGATCGACCCGGCGATCCTGCGACCCGGCCGACTCGACGTGAAGATCAAGATCGAGCGACCCGATGCCGAGGCGGCGAAGTCGATCTTCGCGAACTATCTCACCGACGAGATCCCGATCGCCGAGGGCTACGACGTGCCGACGATGATCGACGAGACCGTCGCCGAGATGTACCGCGACGACGAGGCGAACCGCTTCCTCGAGGTCACCTACCAGAACGGCGACAAGGAGATCCTGTACTACAAGGACTTCGCGTCGGGGGCCATGATCGAGAACATCGTGCGCCGAGCGAAGAAGCTGGCGATCAAGCGCGTCATCGGCGGGGGAGCGCGCGGCGTCAAGACGCAGGATCTGCTCGACTCGATCAAGCAGGAGTACAAGGAACACGAAGACCTGCCGAACACCACGAACCCCGACGACTGGGCCAAGATCTCGGGCAAGAAGGGCGAACGCATCGTGTTCATCCGCACGCTCGTGTCGGAGGCGGCCGACGAGGGTCGCGGCGGCAAGGCGATCGAACGCGTCGCCACCGGGCAATACCTGTAGCGACTCTCACCGCCGTCGCGTCGCGTGAGCGAGTGGCCGACGGCGCGGCGCCTGATTTCGTCGGTACTGTTGCCACATGGCACCAGCATCGAACCAGCACGACATCGTCATCTTCGGAGCGACGAGCTTCGTCGGCCAGATCCTGTGCCGCTACATGGTCGACCGGCACGGTGTCGACGGCGATCTCGACTGGGCGATCGCCGGCCGCAACGCCGACAAACTGGCGTCGGTCGCCGCCGACACCGGGGCCGACGTCGCGCAGATCGTCTGTGACGCCGACGACGCGGCAGCGATCGCCGACATGGTCGCCTCGACGAAGCTCGTCATCTCCACGGTGGGCCCGTACGCGCTGTACGGCTCGAAGTTGGTCGCCGCCGTCGCCGAAGCAGGGATCGACTACGTCGACCTCACCGGCGAACCACAGTGGATGCAGAAGATGATCGATCGCTACAACGACCGTGCCGTCGAGACCGGCGCGCGCATCGTGCACGCGTGCGGGTTCGACTCGGTGCCGTCCGATCTCGGGGTGTGGTACGTCCAAGAACAGGCGCAGGAACGGTTCGGTCAGACCTGCAACTCGATCCGGATGGGCGTCAAAGCGGCCAAGGGCGGAGCCAGCGGCGGAACGATCGCCTCGATGATGAACATGATGGACGACATGGCGGCCGAACCCGCGTTGCGCAAGGTGCTCGCCAACCCGTACGCCCTGGCACCCAAGGGGGACCGAGACGGCGTCGACCAGCCCAACGTGACGCTGCCCGACTACGACCTCGGGCTCGATTCGTGGACCGCTCCGTTCGTGATGGCGGCGACCAACACACGCATCGTGTTCCGCACGCACGCGCTGCTCGGCCATCCGTGGGGCGACGACTTCACGTACGGCGAGTCGATGCTCACCGGTCCCGGCTTCGGCGGTCGCGCCAAGGCGTTCGGCGTGAGCGGTGCGATGGGCGGCTTCATGGGGGCCGCAGCGGTCGGACCGATGCGCAAACTGCTGGCCAAGGCACTGCCCGAGCCGGGGGAGGGGCCCAGCCCCGAGAAGCAGGAAGCCGGGTTCTACGACCTGCGCTTCCACGGAACCACGCCGTCTGGCGACGAGATCTTGGTGAAGGTCACGGGCGACCGCGACCCCGGGTACGGATCGACGAGCAAGATCCTCGCCGAGGCGGCCACCACGCTGCTCGGCCGGTCGCACGACGAGGTCGGCGGCGGGAGCCTGACGCCTGCGACCGCACTCGGAGAACCCTTCCTCGACGCGCTCGTCGAGCACGCCGGTCTCACCTTCGAGGTGATGTGACACCACTGCGGCAGAACGATCGACACACCGAACGACCACTCGGATAGGTTCTGGACATGGCCTTGCCGAAGGTGTGTGGCATCGAGACCGAGTACGGGATCGTCGTACGCGGCGCGGAGAACAACCCCGTCACGGCATCGTCGCTGCTGATCAATTCGTACGTCGCTGCGACCAACCGCGACCGTGGTCGGATCGGCTGGGATTTCGAAGACGAGCAGCCCGCCAACGACGCTCGCGGGTTCTCGCTCGACGACTCGATGGCGCCCGAGGTCGAGACCACCTTGGTCAACGCCGTACTCACCAACGGCGCCCGCTTCTACGTCGACCATGCACACCCCGAGATCTCGACGCCCGAGGTCACCAACGCTCGCGAGGCGCTGGTGTGGGACCGAGCGGCCGACGAGATCGTCAAGGCGGCCATGATCGCCGCCAAGCGCGTGCTCGGTGACGACGCCGAGATCATCATCCACAAGAACAACAGTGACGGCAAGGGCAACAGCTACGGGTGCCACGAGAACTACCTCCTCGCTCGCGAGTTGCCGTTCGGACGCCTCGCTCGTGAGATCACCCCGCACTTCGTCACCCGCCAGATCTTCACCGGTGCGGGCAAGGTCGGCTGTGAGATGCCGGGCCGACCCCACGACGACATCGCCTACCAGATCAGCCAGCGCGCCGACTTCTTCGAAGAGGAGATCGGCCTCGAGACCACGCTGAAACGCCCGATCGTCAACACGCGCGACGAACCGCACGCCGACCCGCAGAAGTATCGCCGGTTGCACGTCATCGTCGGCGACGCCAACATGAGCGAAGTCGCCACGTATCTCAAGGTCGGCACCACCTCGATCGTGCTGTCGATGATCGAAGACGACGCGCTCGGCGACGATTGGGCGCTCGGCAACCCGGTCACCGCGATCCGCCAGGTCAGCCACGACCCATCGCTGCGCCAGACCATCATGCTCGGCGACGGCACACGCGCCACGGCGCTCGAAGTGCAGTGGGGCCTGTTCGAGCGGGCACGCAAGTACGAGCAGTCGCACGGCCTCGACTGTGTCGACGAGGCGGTCGGCGCCGACATCATGGATCGCTGGGAACGGGTCCTCACCGGCCTCGAGACCGATCCCGAGTCGGTGGGGCACTGGGTCGACTGGGTCGCGAAGCGCCGGCTCGTCACGGGATTCGCCGAACGCCACGACCTGGCGCCCGGATCGGTGAAGCTCAAGGCGATCGATCTGCAGTACCACGACATGCGCCCCGAGCGATGTCTCGCGTCGCGTGCCGGACTCGACACGATCATCGACCAGTCCGAGGCCATCGACGCGATGACTCGCCCGCCCGAGACCACCCGTGCCTACTTCCGAGGTCGATGCCTCGACAAGTACCCCGACGACATCGTCGCGGCCAACTGGGATTCGCTCGTGTTCGACATCGGACGTGATCCGCTGCGACGCGTCCCGATGATGGAACCGCTACGCGGGACCGCCGAACACGTTGCTACGTTGATCGATGACAGCGAGACGGCACGAGATCTGCTCGACCGCCTCGGCGAATAGAACATCCACGGCCCACTCGACCCTTCTCGACCACTTGGAGAAATCACATGGCAGAACGCCAACAGAAGTCGAAGCAGTCACCCACTCGCGACGACGACACCGTTGCTGAGGCTGCACCTGCGGTCACCGAGACCGGTGAGAAGCTGAAGGCCGAACTCGACGACCTCCTCGACGAGATCGACGAAGTGCTCGAGACCAACGCCGAGGACTTCGTGAAGTCGTACGTCCAGAAGGGCGGGCAGTGAACGGTGGCGATGCCGTTCTTCGCGCCCGGTGACGATCCCGGTGCCAACTTCCCCGATCTCCTCCGCCGAGTGGGTCTGAATCCCGAGTCCGTGTTCGGCGCAGCCGGCGGCCAGTCGTTCGACGCCATGTCGTCGCTCGGCGTCCCGCACGCCACCACCTGTGTCGCGCTGCGATACGACGGCGGTGTGGTCATGGCCGGCGACCGTCGCGCCACGTCGGGCAACCTCATCTCGCACCGTTCGATGGAGAAGGTCGTCCAGGCCGACCGCCACAGCGGTGTGGCGATCGCCGGTGCAGCCGGTCCGGCCATGGAGATGGTGCGCCTGTTCCAGTTGCAGTTGGAACACTACGAGAAGGTCGAAGGAGCGTCGCTCAGCCTCGAAGGCAAGGCGAACCAGCTCTCGACCATGGTCCGCGGCAACCTGCCGGCAGCGATGCAGGGCATGGTCGTCGTGCCGATCTTCGCCGGCTACGACCTGCGTCGCGAGACCGGTCGACTCTGGGACTTCGACGCGACCGGTGGCCGCTACGAAGAACGCGATTTCGTGGCGACCGGGTCGGGCAGTCTGCATGCCGGCACCGTCATCAAGGTCGGTTTCAGCCGCGATCTCGACCGCGACGCTGCCGTCGACCTCGCCGCCCGGTCGCTCTGGGAAGCCGCCGACGCCGATTCGGCGACGGGTGGCCCCGATGCACTGCGCGGCATCTACCCGGTCGTCGCCACGATCGATGCCGACGGCTGGGAACGCCTCGACGACGACGATCTCGCGGCGCGCTACGCCGCCATCATCCAAGGGGTAGCACAACGATGAGCATGCCGTTCTACGTCGCTCCCGAGCAGATGATGAAAGACCGGGCCGACTACGCCCGGAAGGGCATCGCCCGCGGTCGCGCGCTGGTGGCGTTGCGCTACGCCGACGGCATCGCGATCGTCGCCGAGAACGCCTCCGAGACGCTCCGCAAGGTCAGCGAGATCTACGACCGCATCGCCTTCGCCGGGGTCGGCAAGTACAACGAGTTCGATCAACTCCGCGTGGCCGGTGTCCGCGCCGCCGATCTCAAGGGGTTCCAGTACTCGCGCGACGACGTCGACGCCCGCAGCCTGGCCAACAGCTACGCCCAGATGCTCGGCAACATCTTCACGCACGAGATGAAGCCGATGGAGGTCGAGATCCTCGTCGCCGAAGTCGGCCTCGACAGCGCCGGCGACCAGATGTTCCACATCCTCTACGACGGCACGGTCGTCGACGAACGCGACTACGCCGCGATCGGTGGCGACGCCGAGGCGATCCGCCTCCGTCTCGCCGACACGTGGGTCGACTCGCTCGACCTGGCGAGCGCCATCAAGGTCGGTATCGCCGCCATTGCCGGCCCCGATCGCGAGATCCCGGCGAGCGACATCGAGGCTGCCGAACTCTCACGCGGCAACGGTCGGCGGTGCTTCGGTCGCGTCGACGGCGCCGTCCTCGACGCCGCCATCGCCTGACGACCCACACGTCGTCGGGGGGCGATCGCTCCGGGAAGAACGGCCCTCGGGCGCTGGGGTACGGTTGCCGGCGACCAGGGGAGTCACATGACCTACGCGCCATCGCACCGTCCGTTCTACGACGCCGACAGCCACATCATGGAGTTGCCGAACTTCTTGTTCGACTACGCCGACGCGTCGATTCGCGACCGGTTGCGTCCGGTGAACTACAGCGCCTCGCTCGTCACCGACGACGAGGTCGCCGAGATCGTCGACAACGGTGGCAAGCACACCGCGGACCACGTGTCGACGCAGGTGGCGCTCGGCGATCGCCTGATCGCCGAGTCGAAGGAGATCCAGGCGCTCGGGGCATTCGACCGTCACGACCGCTCGGTGGCGATCGACATGCTCGGTTTCCGCAAGCAACTCGTCTTCGCCACGCACAGCGTCGCCACGCCGTTCTCGCAGAGCCGTGCGGTGTGTGACGACCCCGAACTCCGCTACGGCGCCACACGCGCTCACAACCGTGCCATGCGCGACTTCTGCGGTGACGATCATCGCCTGATGGGCGTCGGCATCGTCCCGCTCGACGATCCGGAACTCGCACTGATCGAGCTGTCGGCAGCACTCGACTTCGGCATGGAGGCGATCTGGGTGCCCCATCACGCCCCGGGCGACCGGTCACCGGGGCACGTCGACTTCGACCCGTTCTGGGCCACGCTCGCCGAGTCGGGCACACCCTTCGTGATGCACGTGGGCGGATCTCCGCTCCAACTCGATGCGGCCTGGGGCAACACCGGACGGCCGGCGGTGAAGGACTGGATGGGCGGGGGCGAGAACCTCCGCGCCAAAGACATGGCTGTGCTGCACCAGGGGCCCGAGACCTTCCTGTCGGTGATGCTGATGGACGGTGTGTTCGAACGTCATCGCGATCTGCGTGGCGCGGCGGTCGAACTCGGCGCCGGGTGGGTGCCGGCGATGATCGAGCGCCTCGACCGGACCGTGCGGTCGTGGAAGAAGGTCGATCAGTATCTCGCCCAGCTCGAGCGGACGCCGTCGGAGACGATTCGTGAGCAACTCGCGTTCACGCCATTCGTGTTCGAAGACGTCGGCGCGTTGATCGATCGCAGCAGCGACGACCTCTACCTGTTCTCGAGCGACTACCCGCACGTCGAGGGCGGCCGCGATCCGATCGGCCGCTTCGAGACCTCGCTCGGCGAGCGCGGCGACGACGTCCGAGCCAAGTTCTACGCCGAGAACTTCCTGCGGATCTTCCCCGAAGCACGCGTGCACTGACCCCGTCGCGGCGGCGCGGCGGTGACCGGCTCAGCGACGCGTCGGTGCGTTCGCCGAGACGTGCCGTCCGCTGGTGTATAGGTTGGCGTGATGGAGCGACGCATCTACGGGCTCGAGAACGAGTACGGCGTCACGTGCACCCTGCGGGGCCAACGTCGACTGAGCCCTGACGAGGTCGCTCGTTACCTCTTCCGACGGGTCGTGTCGTGGGGGAGGAGCTCGAACGTGTTCCTGCAGAACGGTGCTCGGTTGTACCTCGACGTCGGCTCGCACCCCGAGTACGCCACGCCCGAGTGTGATTCGCTCTACGACCTGGTCGTCCACGACAAGGCGGGCGAGCGGATCCTCGAGCAACTCGTCGCGTCGGCCGAGCAGCGCCTCGCCGAGGAGTCGATCAGGGGCACGATCTACCTGTTCAAGAACAACACCGACTCCGCCGGCAACTCCTACGGCTGCCACGAGAACTTCATGACGAGCCGTGACGACGACCTCGGCCACTACGCCGAAGTGCTCATCCCGTTCTTCGTCAGCCGCCAGATCTACGCCGGTGCCGGCAAGGTCTTGCAGACCGCTCGCGGTGCGACCTACTCGATCGCGCAACGAGCGGAGCACATCTGGGAGGGCGTGTCGTCGGCCACCACCCGCAGCCGTCCGATCATCAACACTCGCGACGAGCCGCACGCCGACGCCGAGCGCTTCCGGCGCCTGCACGTGATCGTCGGCGACTCCAACATGAGCGAGTACACCACGTTCTTGAAGGTCGGCGCCGCGGCATGCATGCTGCGGATGCTCGAAGACCCGAACGTCGTGCTGCGTGACATGACGCTGGAGAACCCGATTCGAGCGATTCGTGAGATCAGCCACGACATCACGTGTCGTCGCACCGTGCGTCTCGCGAACGGTCGCGACGTGAGCGCGCTCGACATCCAACGCGAGTACCTCGATCGAGCGTTGCGGTATGCCGAGACCAAGGGCTTTCCCCCACTCGAACAGAAGGCGCTCGAGATGTGGGAGCACTGCATCACCACCATCGAGGACGATCCGCTCAAACTCGACCGCGAGGTCGACTGGGTGATCAAGCACAAGCTGATCGAAGCGTTCCGCGAGCGCCACGACCTGCCGCTCGGTCACGCTCGGGTGCAGCTCCTCGACCTGCAGTATCACGACGTGAGCCGTTCGCGTAGCCCGTTCTACAAGCTGCAAGACCGCGGTCTGGTCGAGCGGGTGTGCACCGACGCCGACATCAACACGGCGATCGACACGCCACCGCAGACCACGCGGGCCCGCCTACGCGGTGAGTTCGTCAAGCGCGCCAAGGAACGCAAGCGCGACTACACCGTCGACTGGGTACACCTCAAGCTCAACGACCAGGCGCAACGCACGGTGCTGTGCAAGGACCCGTTCAAGAGCCGAGACGAGCGGGTCGAACGGCTCATCGAATCGCTCTGAACGATGGCTGGGAGCTGGGGTGACGCGTTTCGGCATCGGCTCGCTTGTACCGTTGTCGTTTCGTGACGCTCGATGCCGACACCTCCGTTCCGGAACCTCCACGTCCGCCCGACGCGCCTCCGAACATCTCGGCTCCGGCGACCGGTACGACCGCTCCGCCCATGAACTCCGGTGACGGCGGCCCCCCGTACGACGAGATCCCGCTCAACGACGCCGACCGTCCGGGGTCGGGAGCACGCGCCTTCGTCGACTGGATCGTCGTGGTGGCCGTCGCGCTCACGGTCGCGTTCCTCGTCCGCGGGTTCGTGTTGGCGCACTTCGTCGTCGACGGATCGTCGATGGACTCCACCCTGGCCACCGGCGACCGGGTGTTCGTCAACAAGCTGTCGTATCGTCTTCACGATCCACGCCGCGGTGACGTCGTCGTGTTGCACCAGATCAGCGGTCGAGCCGAACGTGACCTCATCAAACGAGTCATCGCGCTGCCGGGCGAGACCATCGAGATGACCGACTGTGAAGTGCGTGTCGACGGCCGCTTGCTCATCGAGCCGTACCTCGACCCCGAGGTCGTGTCGGCGACGTGCGGCGGCGACTTCGAACCGGTCTCGGTGCCCGACGACCACGTGTTCGTCATGGGTGACAACCGCAGCGGATCGCAAGACAGCCGCCAGCTCGGCCCGATCTCCGAAGACGACCTCGTCGGCCGCGCGTTCGTGGTATTCTGGCCGCGTTCCGACTGGCGCTGGCTCTAGCGGGGCTCAGCCGGCCCCGGTTTCTCTCGACATGACGTCGACCATGAGATCGGTGTGGTCGCTGTAGATCGCGTCGACGCCCATGCGCAGCGCCGGTTCGATCTGGTGATCGAACTGCAGGTCCCAGCAGAAGGCGTACCGGTCGAAACGGTGGAACATCACGACGAGACCACCGTTCCAGTCGGTGCGGTGCATGTTCATCGCATCGATACCGGCCGCCGAGAGGCGTGACGCGTGCAACTCGGGGCTCTCGGTGAGCTTCGCGAGGCGGGTGGAGTGCACGAGTTTGAACTCGGCGAGTTCGTCGCGGACGTCGACGAGGTTCGACAGGACCGGATCGCAGAGCCACGTGCGTTCGGCGAGGTCGTTGCCACGCGCTCGGATCGCTGCCGCGGTGGGCAGCATCGCGCCCGGGGTCTTCACGTCGAGCGACAGGGCGTAGTCGTCGCCGCACGCGTCGAACAGATCGTCGAGGCTCGGGATGTGTTCGGGAAGGTCGGCTCGGTCGTACTCGGCGATGGGCCGGCGGCGCACGCCTCGGCGCACCACGCCGTCGTGATCGAGCACCGGCACGCCGTCGGCGGTGACCCAGACGTCGCTCTCGAGGCCGGTCGCTCCGAGCCGCAGCGCGAGCGCGAACGATTCGATCGTGTTGTCGGGCGCGTGTGCCCGTGCGCCACGGTGCGCGAACGCGATCGGTGGGTCAAGCAGGGAGGGAAGCCGTTGCTGCACAGCAGTTGATGATGCCAGGCCCGTAGACTCGACACCGTGTTCAATCTCCAGGGCAGCGAGATCATCTTCATCTTGCTGCTCGCACTGGTGGTCCTCGGACCTGAGAAACTGCCGTCGGCCATCCGACGGTTCACTCAGACCTACGCCGAGCTCCGCAAGATGGGCACGGGTTTCCAGAGCGAGCTGAAATCGGCGCTCGACGAGCCCATGCGGGAGATGAAGGAGACCGCCGGCCTCCTCCGTGACGCCGCCGACCCGGCCAAGACCATGGCTGACGCAGAGCGCGACGCCGAACGAAAGCTCCGGGCCCAGCAGATCCTCGACCGTGACCGGCCCGAGCGAATGCAGAACGCCGAAGAGGCCGGCAACGCCGACACGGCCGGCGCCGGTGAGACGGCAGCGCCGGCCGACGCTGATGTCGTGGCCGATGCGCCCGACGCCGTCGACGAGTGGGCCGACCCGATCGACCTCGACGACACCGCCACGCCCGCCGACGACACGGCGACGTCTGCCGACGACACGGCGACGCCCGCCGACGATGACGAGGCGGCAGCATCGTGAGTGACACAGGAGTGGCGCAGCCCGGCGCGGGCGACACGATGACGCTCACCGAGCACCTGGCCGAGCTCCGCACCCGGATCATCCGCTCGGCGCTCGCCGTCACCATCGGCATGGTGTTGATCATCGTGTTCTACGAGCAGGTGTACGACTTCCTGCTCGGCCCGTACCGCGACCTGTGCGAGAGCAAGCCCGAGAACTTCTGCTCGCCCGACCTGTTCGCCTTCAGCCCCACCGAGGGCTTCTCCGCGCGTCTTCGGATCGGCATGTACGGCGGCATCATCATGGCGCTGCCGGTCATCCTCTGGCAGATCTGGCGTTTCGTGGTCCCGGCGCTCGAGGCCAAGGAGAAGCGCTACGCCATCCCGTTCGTCCTGTCGTCGGTCGTGCTCTTCGCCGCTGGTGGCGTGCTGGCGTACTTCACGATCGGCCGGGCACTCGAGTTCCTCATCGCCTGGTCGGGCGAAGAGGTCAATCAGGCGTTCGCCATCGACAAGTACGTCGGCCTGTTCGGCCTCATGATCTTCGCGTTCGGCATCGGCTTCCTCCTGCCGGTGCTCCTGGTGTTTCTCCAGTTGGTCAACGTCGTCACGCCCAAGGCGCTGCTCTCCGGATGGCGTTACGCCATCGTCGCCATCTTCGTGCTCGCCGCGGTGATCACGCCGTCGGGCGACCCGATCACGCTGATGATGCTCGCCGGCCCGATGGTCGGCATGTACTTCATCGCGGTGCTCATCGGATACGGCATCATGCGGCGACGTCGGGCCCAGGCCTGACGTCGTGTGCGCTGATGCGTGACGACCGCGGCGAGATCCTCGCCACCTTCGACTTCCCGCCCGACCGATTCCAGTTCGACGCCTTCGACGCGTTCGACGCCGGCAAGCACGTCGTGGTCGCCGCACCGACCGGGAGCGGCAAGACGGTCGTTGCCGAGTACGCCATCGCAGCCGCCGTGCGTGACGGCCAGCGAGCGTTCTACACCACGCCGGTCAAAGCGCTGTCGAACCAGAAGTACCGCGATCTCGTGGCCGAGCACGGTGCCGATTCGGTGGGCCTGCTCACGGGCGACAACGCCATCAACGCCGATGCAGCGATCGTCGTGATGACCACCGAGGTCCTGCGCAACATGGTGTACGCCGGACGCACGCTCGACGACCTCGGCGTCGTCGTGCTCGACGAGGTCCACTTCCTGCAAGACACGTACCGCGGCCCGGTGTGGGAAGAGGTGATGATCCACGCGCCCCAGCACGTACGGCTCGTGTGCCTGTCGGCCACGGTCACCAACGTGCAGGAGTTGGCCGACTGGATCGAGACCGTACGCGGACCGGCGGCGGCGATCATCGAGACGAAGCGACCGGTGGCGCTGAACAACCGCTACTTCGTCGCCGACCGCACCAATCACAAGCTGCACCTCATGCCGACGTTCGTGGGCGGTGGCGTCAACCGCGACGCGCTCAAGCTCGACGAGTCGGCGATCCGCGGCGGCCGACGTCGTGACTTCGACGGCCGCAACTCGGGACGGCGAGGTGGCGATGCCGCCCGCGGTTCCAAGGGCTCGGGTGCTCGGCGCCTCGCCACGCCGAGCCGGATCGAGACCGTCGAGCGACTCGAAGCCGAAGGGCTGCTTCCGGCGATCTTCTTCATCTTCAGTCGCAACCAGTGTGACGAGGCCGCTCGGTCGTGTCTCGATGCCGGGCTGCGGCTGACGTCGGCAGACGAACAGATCGCGATTCGAGCGATCATCGACGAGCGACTCGGCGACCTCGACCCCGACGATCTCGACGTGCTCGGCTACGGCCGTTTCGTCGAGCAGTTGGAAGCGGGGATCGCGGCGCACCACGCGGGCATGGTCCCGGCGATGAAGGAAACGGTCGAGGCGTGTTTCGTGGCCGGTTTCGTGAAGGTGGTGTTCGCCACCGAGACCTTGGCCGTGGGCATCAACATGCCGGCGCGCTCGGTGGTCATCGAGAAGCTGACGAAGTTCACCGGCGAACACCACGAACGCCTCACGCCGGGGGAGTACACGCAGCTCACCGGACGCGCCGGTCGCCGGGGCCTCGACGAGGTGGGCGACGCGATCGTGCTCTGGACGCCGTGGGTCCGCTTCGACGAGGTCGCACAGCTGGCCAGCAGTTCGTCGTTCCACCTCCGCTCGGCCTTCCGCCCCACGTACAACATGGCGGCCAACCTGATCCGGACGCACTCGAGTGAGGAGTCGCATCGACTGCTCAACCTGTCGTTCGCGCAGTACCAGGCCGACCGTGACGTGGTGAAGATCGAGGCTCGGCTCGAACGCAAACGCCAGAAGCTCGACGAACTACGCGCCGAGGCGGTCAGCCCGTTCGGCGACATCGACGAGTACCGGCAGCTTCGCCGGGCCGAGGCCGACAATCGGCGCGAACGCCGCGACGCGTCGGCCGGTCAGATGCGCGGCGCGCTCGCCAAGCTCCGGCCGGGTTCGATCATCCGCATCGCCAAGGGCGACCACAAGGGGCCCGTCGTGGTGGTGGCCAACGCCCACCGCAAGTCGGGGGTCAAGCTGACGCTCGTCACCAAGGGCGGCGACCTGCTCAGCGCCGATGCCGACGACTTCATCGACCTGCCCGAAGCCGTGGGGTCGATCAAGCTCCCGAAGCACTTCGGTCCGCAGCGCAAGGACTACCGCCGCGAGGTGGCCAAGCGGCTGCGCACGGCAAACGTCGGGTCCGACCGCAAGAAGCAGCGCCGGCAGTCGAGCAACGGCGCTCGCTCCGACGAGCATCCCGTCGCACGCGACCCCGACCTCCGGGCTCGCGTCGACGCGGCCGGACGGGCCGACCGGGTGGAGTTCGAGATGCGCGAGATGCGCAAGCGGATCAGCGGCAAGAACGACTCGCTGTCGCAGGAGTTCGACCGCGTCCTGCAGATCCTCGAACGCTTCGGCTACGCCGACGTCGAGGCCTGGACGCTGACGCCGCAGGGTGAGACGCTCGCCCGGATCTTCCACGAGAGCGACCTGCTCGTCGCCGAGTTGATCTCCGACGGGCTGTTCGACGGCTTGACCCCGGCTGACCTGGCGGCGCTGGCAGCGTGCGTCGTGTACGAGCATCGCAGCCCCGAACCGCCGCCGGCGCCGTGGTTCTCGTCGCACGACGTGCGCGACCGGTGGAAGCGTCTCGACGCGATCAGCGCCGATCTGCGCGCCATCGAGCGCAGCCTGTCGCTGTCGGAGCATCGTGCGCCCGACCCGACGTTCGCTGCGATCGCACACGCCTGGGTCGCCGGCGAGGGCTTCGCCGAGATCGTCGGCGAGGAGGAACTCACCGGCGGTGACTTCGTGCGCAACATCAAACAGTTGATCGACCTGCTCCGGCAGATCGCCACGGTCGCTCCCGACCCGTCGACGCGCCGACGGGCTGCCGACGCCGTGACGGCCGCCTTCCGTGGGGTCGTCGCCGACAGCTCCGCTCCCGGCGCATGACGATCGAGAAGGGCGCCGACTGGGGGAGCGAGGTCGAGCGCCCGGCCGACCTGGTGATCGCCCAGAACGACGCCGAACTCGCATCGATGCTTGCCCGCGACGACACACGCGAACGGCCCGTCACCGACGTGGCGGTGGCGGTGGCGAACGGCGACGTGTTCACCACGGTCGGGGCCCGTCCGATCGGCGACCGACGCCGTCTGCGTCGCGTGCCGATCGACCTCGTTCACGTCCGGCTCGACGGGAGAGCGTCACGTCCGGTCGTCGCCCACGTCCTCGCCCGTCTCCCGTGGAGCCGAGGGGGTTGGTGGCGAGGCCCGGTGCTCGCCGTGATGAACGCCGAGTTCGTCGGACCGTACGACGTCGCCCCGCGCGGGCATCCCAACGACGGTCGCGCCGAGACCTTCGCGCTGGCCACCGACACCAGCCTGCGACAGCGACTGGCCATCCGGAGCCGGATGCGTGCGGGCACCCACCTCCCGCATCCCGCCATCGCCAGCAGGCCCGTACGGCAGGGATCGTGGACGTTCGAGACTCCGCTCGTGGTGATCGCCGACGGGGTCACGCTCGGGCGAGCGAGCACGATCGAGATCGAGGTGGAGCCCGATGCCGGGTGGATCCACACCTGATCAGCACCGGTCGAGGCCGCCGCTCATCCAGCTTGTTTTCATCGCCCCAGGTCAGCGCATTCAGCAGGTCCGCTTCCCACGGTGCCCGGCACCCTAGAGTTTGCTCCCGTGGCTGTGTACGTTCCGGAGACCTTCACCTCGGATGAGTCCGACGTCCTGCGGCGGTACTTCACCAACCTCGATGGGCCGGTGTTCGCTCTCGTCAACCTGCCCGAGGTGGTGAAGGGAGCGTTGTTCGCTCGCTACAGCCGGAGTCCGAAGTCGCTCCGTCGCCTGTTCCTCGACGAGTTCGTCGGCGACCTCGACATCCGCGGCGACCAGTCGATCGACGCCACGGTCGGCCTCGACCGGGCCGAAGAACTCTACGAGCGAGTGTTCTTCGACTACGGCGACGACTCGGTCGCCCAACTCGGCGGAACACACCTTGCGTGCGAGCAGGCCTCCAATCTCCTCACGAAGGTGCTCGAATGGGGGCGGCTGATGAGCTACCTCGAGCAGAGCACGCGCTACATCAGCTACGACAGTCGGCTCGGTGGCCGGTATCGCTATCACCGTGACCCGTCGGTGCTCGCCGGCCCGCTCGGCACCCGGTACGTCGGCGACCTCGACCGGATGTTCGACAGCTACAGCCAGTGCGCGGAGTTCGTCACCGATCACGTGCGCGCCACGGTCCCGCGAGACGAGCGAGACAGCGAGTTCGTGTACCGCACCGCCACCCGCGCCAAGGCACTCGACGCCGTTCGCGGCATGCTCCCCGCGGCGGCGACCTCGAACGTGGGCATCTACGGCACCGGACAGGCCTACGAGGCCCTGCTGTTGCGCATGCGGGCGCACCCGCTTCCCGAAGCTCGTGACTACGCCGATCTGATGCTGCACGAGTTGCGCAAGGTGATCCCGAGCTTCCTGCGCCGGGTCGACCTGCCCGACCGCGGTGGCAAATGGAGCGAGTACCTCGCCGACACCCGTGACGACTCGGCGGCACTGGTCGAGGAGATGTTCGGCGGCACGCCGGTCGAGCCGGCATCCGAGGTCAGCCTCGTCGACTTCGATCCCGATGCCGAGGAGAAGATCCTGGCGGCGATCTGTTACTCGCACTCGTCGCTTCCCGAGCAGCAGATCCTGGCCCGAGTCCGCCAGATGGGCGTCGACGAACGGGTGGCACTGCTCAAGGCCTACGTCGGCGAGCGCACCAACCGTCGCCACAAGCCGGGCCGAGCGTTCGAGCGCTCGTTCTACCGCTTCGACGTCCTGAGCGACTACGGCGCCTTCCGTGACATGCAGCGACACCGGATGCTCACCATCGAGTGGCAGCGGCTCACACCCAACCACGGCTACACCCGACCCGAGCTGGTGGAGGAGGCGGGCGTCGGATCGCTCTTCGACGAGACCATGGAACGTTCGGCGGCGTTGTACGACGCACTCGGTGACCAGCACCACGAGCAGGCGCCCTACGCCGTCGCCATGGCCTACCGGATGCGCTACAACATGCAGTTCAACGTGCGTGAAGCGTTCCACATGCTCGAACTCCGGTCGTCGCCGCAGGGCCATCCGTCGTACCGCCGGGTGGCGCTCGACATGCATCGCCAGATCGCCGATGTGGCCGGCCATCACGCGCTCGCCGCAGCGATGTCGTTCATGACCACCGAGGCGCCTGAACTGGAGCGACTCGAATCCGAGCGACGCGCCGAAGCACGTCGCGACAGCTGACCAACGGCGCTGCAAACGTGGCAAAGCGCCTGGTTGACATCGCTGCGGACGCCCGTTTCGCCGGTACCCACGGCGGTGTGACGGGTGTCACGTGGATGCTCTCGGGTCGCGGTGCGGGCTTTGCGTATGCTCCGCCGGAAGTGACCGCATGATCGCGGGACAACATCGAGACACGAGCGAGTGACGCAACATGGCTGACGACGACATCAACGAGGAAGAACTCGACGACGAGGAAGAAGTCGACGAAGACGACGACGTCGCGCCTGACGACGACGACATCGATGACGACGACGATCTCGTGGTCGATGACGACGACGATGACGACGTGGTCGACGACGACGATGACGACGAGGAAGATGCCGCTGCGTCGAAGCCTCGCACGAAGCGTCGCAAGAAGGCCGACGACGAGGACGAGGACGACGACGACGAGGATGTCGACGACGACGATGTCGAAGACGATCTCGACAAGATCCTCAAAGATCGACTCGTGGCCGCCGACGACGATGACGACGACGATGACGACGAGCCCGACACCGACGATCGCACCGAAGGTGGCGACAAACTCCAGCCGAAGCAGCAGAACGAGCAGCTCTGCAACTCGTGCTTCCTCCTCGTGAAGTCGTCGGCGCCCAACTGCCCGGTCGGCGACGACGACTGCCCGATCTTCAGCTGATCTCGACGTGACCTCGTCGTTCGAGCGCCGGATGCAGCGTCGTGCTGCGGTCGCCGGTCGTCTCTTCGACGCCGTGGTGCTCGCGCCGATCGGAGCCGGTGCCAAGCTCCTCACCGACACGCCGGGTGCCGTGGCGCGGGTCCGCCAAGAACTCGCCAACGCCCGCTTCATCGGCGAGATGGTCGTCGGCCAGGGCGCTGCGCAGCTGCACGAGCGCCTCGCTCCGCCGCCCGACAGCGCGACGACCGAGGCGGCTCCCGCCGCTGATGCTGCACCGGTCAGGCCGGTCGCTGATGTGCCGCCGACCTCGGAGGTTCCGCCGGTCGTCGACGAGTCGATCGGCGACGATGCGCTCGACGACGACTCGTCGTCGCCGGAAGCCGTCGTCGACACCGACGAACTCGCCATCCCCGATTACGACTCGCTCCCGGCGATCGACATCGTGGGCCAGCTCGAATCACTGTCATCAGCCGAACTGAGTGCCGTCGAGACCTACGAACGCGCCAACCGCCGTCGGCGAACGGTGCTCGGCAAGATCTCTCAGTTGTCTGGAGCCGCATGATCGACCCACTCGTCCGACCGATCGATCGCAGCGACCCGGTCGACCTTGCCCAGGTCGAGTTCCTCGAGGGGCACGCTCGCGCTGCGCTCGTCGGCCAGCGAGGGGGCGAGCGATGGCTCGTCGAACACCCGGCGGTGGGCGACCGGTGGGCCGAACGTCTCGCCGAACCGGGGGTCGACGTGGTGGTGGCCTACATCGACGACGTGATCGTCGGCTACATGGTCGCCGTGCTCGGCTCCGATCAGATCGTGCGGGTCGACCAGGTGTGGGTCACCCCCGAGGCGCGCGAGTGCGGTTTCGGCGACGAGTTGTTGGCGACCGTGATCGCCCGCGCTCAGGAGCGCGGGGCGATCGCGGTCGAAGGCGAATCGCTGCCGGGGGACCGGCAGACGAAGAACCTCTACGAGCGAGCGGGCATCGTGGCCCGGCTCATCACGACGTACAAGTCGCTCGAACCGCCCGCCTGAACACCGGTCAGCGGCCGGTCCACTGCGGCGGACGCTTCTCGATGAACGCCGTGAGGCCTTCCTTGAGGTCGTCCGACGCCATGACCTTGCCCATTGCCGAGTTGGTCATCTTCTTCAGCGTCTCGTCGTCTTCGTAGGCGCTGGCCAGGACGACCTTGCGGCTCTCCCAGACGGCCATCGGTGCCGAGGTGGTGATCTGCTCAGCGAGTCGAAGTGCCTCGTTGGTGGCCTCGCCGGGCTCGACGAGACGCGAGACGAGGCCGAGGCTGTACGCCCGCTCGGCCGGGATCGGCTCGCCGGTGAGGATGGCCTCCATCGCAGCGGCCTGGCCGATCGCACGGGGGAGGCGGAACAGGCCGCCGGCGCCGGCGACGAGGTTGCGCTTCACCTCGGCGAGCCCGAAAGCCGACTGGGTGGTGGCGACGACCAGGTCGGCAGCGAGTGTGATCTCACAGCCTCCGGCGGTGGCGAGGCCGTCGATGGCGACGATGACCGGCTTCTTGCGCTCGCGATAGACGAACCCGGCGAACCCGCCGCGCTCGGTGTTGAGACGTCCGGCATCGCCGCTGTTGATGGCCTTGAGGTCGGCGCCGGCGCAGAACACCGGACGCTTCTGGCCCTCGGTGTTGGCCTGCAGCACGCCGACCCACACGTCGTCGTCGCCTTCCATCTGGTCGATGGCGGCTTCGAGTCCTTCGGCGACGTCGCCGTTGATCGCGTTGCGAGCATCGGGACGGTTGAGCGTGATGAGCGCGACGCGCCCGCGGGTTTCGTAGGTGACGATGTCAGACATAGCCGCCCACGCTACGACGCGCCGGTGGCGCGGTGCGAATCAACGTACGTCGGTTTGAACCGCTCGGCAGCCGAGCGGCGAGATCAGTCGTCGGACGCAGCGTCGCCGTCGCCCGCCGGGGCAGCTTCGGCCTCCGCGGCCGGAGCTTCTGCCGCCGGCGCCTCGGGGGCAGCGGCCTCGGCCGGAGCCTCGCTGGCATCGGGCGCCGCCGTCTCAATGGTCGTCGTCTCGGCGGGAGCCTCGGCGGTCGGCTGCTCGGCGGGAGCGTTGTCGTTCGTCGCCTCCACCTCTGCGTCGGCGTCGGCGGGAGCCTCGGCTTCGACCTTCCGCTTGGGCTTGTCACGGCGAGGTTCGCCGTTGGGCGCACGATCGGAACGATCGTCACGAGCACCGCGACCCTGGCGGCCACGACCGTCGTCGTCACGACGACCAGCCGTCTTCTTCTTGTCTTTGCCGTAGGTCGGGCGAAGCGGCTTCGGACGCGGTGCGTCGGCAGGAACCTCGACGCCGAGCAGGGCGGCGATCTGCGGAAGCAGCGGGCCGAGTCGAAGCGCGGTCTTCTTGAGTTCGTCGGTGATCTGGGCCGGGGGAGCGGTCGGCGCCACCAGCGTGCGGACCGGGGAGAAGGCAGCCGCCTCCATCACCGCAGCCCAGCGATCGGCCGAGTCTTCGGGGGTGAGGCCGGCGGTGGCCGCAGCCCCGAGCTTGCGAGCGAGTTCGGGCGGGAACATGACGCCGGCCTTCGGCGGCTGCGACGAGAGCCGCAGAGCACGAATCGAGCGTCCGACTTCGAGCGCAGCGTCGACGTCTTCGAGCCACAGCTTGAGTTCGAGATCCTGCTTCTTCGCGAGTTCCTTCTTGAGCTCGTCGTTGATCGCCTTGGTCGACTCGTCGCGAGCGACCACCGAATCGTCACCGGCGGCGACGACGCTGCGAACGTCGCGCAGGTCGAGGTGCTCCATCTGCTTCTGTGCAGCCTCGGCCCGATCGAGCCAATCGGCGACGCGGAGCTTGGGCAGGAGATCCTCGGCCATCTTGAGCACGCTGGCTTCGGGCATGGTCGGCTTGCCGTCGGCGGCCAGCTTTTTGTTGTCTTCGGCGAGACGTGTGCGCACGGCGGGGATGCCCTGGAGTGCGAGCTCGGCGATGCCGCGCTGCTCTTCGGGGATGCTGGCGAGCACTTCGTTGCGATGCTCGCGTCCCGGGCGAAGGCGCTTCGGCTTCGGACGCTTCGGCAGTTCGGGTGGCGCCTCGAAGTGCGGGCGACGGGGTCCGCGTTCGCCGCCACGGCCTTCGCCGCGGTTGCGGTTGTCGCCGTCACGGCCCTTGCCGTCACGACGTCCGCCACGCTTGCCGTCGCGGCCGCCCTTGCGATCGCCGCGATCGCTGCGGTCACGCTTGGCGCGGGTCTCGATGACCGCCTGGAAGTTCTCCTCGGCCGGGAGCAGCTCGAGCAGCGAGCGTTCGCTCTTCTGGCGTCCGGCCACCACGCCGAGTACGTCGATGCCGTCGAGACCTTGCTCGACCTCGACCTTCAGCTCGTCGCCGACCTTGGCGCCGTCGGGCAGAATTGCCGAATCGACAACGCCTTTCGGGTTTCGTGCTCCGGCTGCGCGCCATGTCCAAGAGCCGTCCGCGAGAGAACTCGTCAGCTCGATGTCAATCCTACGAGGCATAGCCCTCAACCGTATCGTGAGCGCGACGGAGAAACGATGGTCGCGGGCCCTCATGTCGTGGTCAGCGCAGGTTTTCTGTCGCTCCGGCGGCGGGATGATTGGTGGTCGGCCGATCGCATGCGGTTGTCCGGAGGGCGGTGTGGGTGACTACGTTGCCGGAATGGCCATCTACGCACTCGGCGACCAGGAACCGACCATCAGCAGCGAGGCGTTCATCCATCCCGACGCCACGATCATCGGATCGGTCACGATCGGCGCACAGTCGTCGGTCTGGCCGGGAGCGGTGCTGCGTGGCGACGGCGGTGAGATCACGATCGGGGAGCGGACGAGCGTGCAGGACAACGCCGTCATCCACACCACGCCGTTCTGGCCGACCGTGGTCGGCAACGACTGCGTGCTCGGTCACCTGATCCACCTCGAAGCGTGCACGATCGAAGACCACGTGCTGATCGGCAACGCGTCGATGGTGTTGCACCGCTGTGTGGTCCGTACCGGTTCGATCGTCGCCGCCAACGCGGTGCTCCTGAACGACACGGAGGTGCCGACCGGGGCGATCGCCGTCGGCACGCCCGCGGTGATCAAGGAAGGTCGGGCACGGCGCGAAGACATCGACCTGGGGAGCCAGGAGTACGTGCGCCGCGCGGCGCAGTACAAGACGGAGCTTCGACGGCTCGACTGAGCAGTGACTCGGCGCTCAGGCGGCTCGGGACGCGACGAGTTGCTCGATCGCTGCCCGGGAGGGGAGCGACGGCACGGCGCCGGCACTCGTGGTGGTGAGGGCGCCGGCTGCGGCAGCGAACGTGATGGCCGCTCGTACGTCGAGTCCTTCGGCGAGTCGAGTGGCCAGTGCGCCACAGAACGAATCACCGGCGCCCGTCGTGTCGACCGGTGTGACCGGGAATGCGTCATGACGGAATTCACCGGTTTCGTCGATCACGTTGACCCCTTCGCCGCCTCGGGTGACGACCACGGTGCCGACGCCCCGAGAGCGGAGTGCAGTGGAGCCTCCGAGGAGATCGACCTCGTGTTCGTTGGGGATCACGACGTCGCACGCGTCGAGGAGGGCGTCGAGTTCGCCGAGCGCCGGTGCGGGATTGAGCACGGTGGTCATGCCGACTCGGCGGGCGTGTTCGAAGGCTGCGGTGACCTCGGGGAGCGGAATCTCGAGTTGTCCGAGCATGACGCGTCCCTCGGGGAGCGCACCGGTGTCGATGCGCACGGTCGCGTTGGCGCCCGGAATGACGACGATCGAATTCTCTGCGTGTCGATCGACGGTGATCAACGCTCGGCCCGTGGCGGTGTCGGGCGCGGTGGCGAGCCACGAGTCGTCGATGCCTTCCGCCACGACGATCTGGCGCAGGAACTCGCCGGCGGTGTCGTCGCCGACCGCGCCGACGATGGCCACCGAGGCGCCGGAGCGTGCGGCGGCCACGGCCTGGTTGAGGCCCTTTCCGCCCGGATACTCGTGATAGGAGTTGCCGGAGACGGTTTCGCCGGGTCCGGGGAGGCGATCCATCCCGGCCACGAGGTCGAGATTCAGACTTCCGACGACGACGACATCGAACATCAGGCGAGTCTAGGGCTGCGTGGTTCGCTGACTCAGGGGCCGACGCGGGTGACCGTGCGGATTCGGTCGATCGACGAATCGAGCGACGACACGCCGTCGACGCCGGTGCTCTCGGCGAGCGCGACCGCGTGAGCGGTCGGGAACCGGACGTTGTCGATCTCGTAGATGCCGAGGGCCCGGAGGAGCACGGGAGTGTCGACCGAACTGATGTTGGCGCTCACGAGTACCGAACGCATGGCGGTGGCGATCATGTGGCGCCCGACGTCGTAGACGGTCTCGAGCAGGTTGATCGCATCGGCGATGGCGACGTCGGAGACGAAATGATGGTGATCCCCGGTGAAGGCGTCGGTGGCGGCCGCACGGAGTTCGGCGGGGTCGCCGGTGAGGTGGCACACGATCACGCTCGCGTCGAGAAACGTGTTCACGGCTGCTGACCGGTCGATCGGCGGACCACGTCGTTCCAGGTGTGGTTGCGTTGTTCGGCCGACACTCGCACCACGCCGGCCAGGTCGAGGAACTCAGGTGTCCGAGCCATGACGACCCGTGATCCTTCGACGCGGAAGACGATGTGGTCGCCGGTCTCGATCTTGAGCGCCTCGCGGACCGCTTTCGGGATCGTGTGAGTCGGGAGGTCCGGGCATCCCGGACCTCCCACTCGATCAGCTGGCTCGGGCGCGGACGCCGATGGGAGCGATCAGGCGATAGCCGGCGGCGTGGCGCTCGTCTTCGGCTTCGCCGCCCCAGAACCCGTACTCGTGGTTGTCGCGAGCGAATTCCATGCAGTCGACCCGGACCTTGCAGTCGGAACAGACTTCCTTCGCGGCCGCTTCTCGGCGTTCACGAGCCTGTGGGCGCTCGGCGGCCGACGGAAAGAACAGATGCGTGAGTCCTTTGCAGGCCCCCTCCGACATCCAATCGTTGTCGTCGTCGATCAACTGGATCGGCAGATCAATCGTGGTCATCACTCGTTCCCCTCGAGATCGGGTGGCCGCTGAAATACCCCTGCTCAGCGGTCACTCTTGTGTACGTGTTGCGAACAGTACGTTAAATCGACTGCGCAGTCAATTGTCGTCTGCAACTATTCTGAAAATCTCTGTATCTGGTCGCTGACCAGGGGAAACGTGGGATCGGTGAGGGGGATTTGGTCGCTTCAGCTGCCAGAACGAGCGGCCGCGAGCGCGGTGACGCCGTCGACGAATCGTGTGATGTCGTCGCTGGTCGTGTCCCACGCCGTCATCCAGCGGACCTGGTGGCGTGAGGTGTCCCAATCCCAGAAGAAACACCAGTCGCGGAGCGGTTCGATCATGGTCGGATCGAGCTGGGGGAACACGCTGTTGACTTGCGGTGCCGGGCCGATGTCGACGCCGTCGATGTCGCTGGCGGCCTGATGGAGGTCGTGGGCCATCGTGTTGGAGTGGGCGCCGAGGTCGATCCACAGGTCGTCGGCGAGGACGGCGTTGAACTGGGCGGCGAGGTAGCGCATCTTGGAGGGGAGTTGTGTGACCTGTTTGCGCACGTAGGCGGAGCCGTGCGCCACGTCCGGGTCGAGGAACACGACGGCTTCTGCGCCGAGCAGGCCGTTCTTGGTGCCGCCGAAGCTGAGGGCGTCGACGCCGGCGTCGATGGTGAACGAGCGCAGCGCTGCACGGTCGGCGCCCAGGGCTGCGGTGGCGTTGGCGATTCGGGCGCCGTCGAGGTGCACGAGCATGCCCATCCGGTGGGCGGTGTCGCAGATCTCGGCGATCTCGTCGGGGGTGTACAGGGTGCCGAGTTCGGTGGGCTGCGTGATCGACACGATGCCGGGTTGGACGTGGTGGACGACGCCTTGGAGTTCGCCCAGATCGGTGAGCTGAGCTGGGGTGATCTTGGCGTCGGGGGAGGGGAGGTCGATGAGTTTGGTGCCGAGGATTCGTTCGGGGGCGCCCGTCTCGTCGGCCTCGATGTGCGACCAATTGGTGCACACGATGGCGTGGTGCGGTCCGCGCAGTGAGCCCATCAGTGTGGCGAGGGCGGCGACGTTGGCCCCGGTGCCGTTGAACGTGAGGCGCGTCACCACGTCGGCGTCGAACAACTCGCGAAATGCCTGCTCACAGGCCGCGGTGTGGCGATCGGAGCCGTATGCCAGTTGGTGGCCGACGTTGGCCTCGGCGAGAGCGGCGAGGACCGCAGGATGGGCGCCGGCAGCGTTGTCACTGGCGAACGAACGGTCGGGCGCGACGGGAAGCGTGATGGGAGAGGTGGTCACCCGGTCAGTCTCGCATCGAGCGTCGGAAAGACGCGACATGGCCCCGGTGTCGCCCTACCATTTCGTCATGACGGAAACAGGTGCTGACGCCGCTGCGGAGCTCGGTGGTGGCGAGTCGGTGGCTCGGTGTCGCTGGTGTCGCCGGGTTCTGCCGAAACGAGCCGGCAGGGGCCGTCCGAAGCTGTTCTGCGCTCAGAAATGCCGCCAGTGGGACTGGGTGACCCGCCAACGAGCCGCTGAGCTCGATCTGAGCGAGAACGAGCTGGTGATCGCCAGAGATCAGCTCGATGCGCTCCACGACGAGTTGTACGTCCTGTCGTGCGCCGTCGACGACGCCAAACGAGACCTGGCCGCCCCAGGCCGAAGATCAGCCAAAGAGCTGAGAGAACTCGTCGACTGGCTCATCGAAGCCGCCGAAGCGCTGCAAGCCAGAAACCTGCTGTGAGGCGGGGTCGAGCGGTGAAGTCATCGCCGGCGCAGGCAGCACCCGTGCGTTCCTGCGGAACGCCCATAATGTCCGTTATGTCAATTCGACGTAACGGAATGGACATATGCTCTGACTTCCGTCAAGATGGCCCCTGTCATTCGTGATCTCGTGGTCTTGCTGGTGCGGAGCAAGGTCTGAGGCTCGGGCCGGACGGGCTTCGAGCAGCTTCTGAACCCTCGAGTTCAGAATGAGATTTGAGTGGTGGTGCGGGTGGACCGACATTTCTGCTGTGCAGGAGGTGCAACGTCCATGATCTCTTTTCGTGACTCTCGCCCGGGACGCCAGTCGTCCGGGTCGACGGAGTCGTCTCGTCGTGCGGTGACTGCTGAGCAGTCGGTCGAGCGTCGGTCGCTTCGGCGCGTGTTGGTTCGCTCGGCGTGTGCCGCGGCGGTGGCCACGCTCGCTTGGGGCGCTTCGCCGTCGGGTGCTGCGTTCGCGTCGCCGGGTCTGCTCGCTCAGGCGCAGTTGCAGTCGGCGACGATCACCGGTCTGTCGCAGGGTGCACGTGGCGCTGACGTTGCGGCGTTGCAGCAGGCGTTGATGGATGTCGGTGTTCCGGTGTCTGGTGGCGCCGATGGTGTGTTCGGTCCGGCCACTCGTGGTGCGGTCGTTGCGTTCCAGTCGGATCGTGGTCTGTCGGCGACGGGTGTCGTCGACGAGGCGACGGCTGAGGCGCTCGCGGCGTCGGTGTCGGGCTCGGGTTCGACCGGTGCGTCGACGCCGTCGTCTGGCTCGTACGTCGGGCTGTCGGAAGGCGCTCAGGGCGACGCTGTGGCTGCGGTGCAGCAACGGATGATGGATCTCGGCGTGTACGTGGCCGGTGGCGCCGACGGTGTGTTCGGCGCGGCGACGACGCGTGCGGTGACGCAGTTCCAGCGCTGGAACGGTCTTGGCGTGACCGGCACGGTGACCGAGGCGACGGTTCGTACACTCGGCTTGACCGGTGACGGCTCGGGTCCGACGACGTCGACGCCCGATCCGGAGCCCGAGCCGACGCCTGACTCCCCTGATGCGACCGCCAACCCGTATGTCGGTTTGAAGCGCGGCTCGCAGGGCCAGTTGGTCAAGGATCTGCAGAGCACGTTGATCGCGACCGGGATCCCGGTTCGCGGTGGTGCCGATGGCGATTTCGGTGGGGTCACCGAGGCGGCGCTCAAGAGTTTCCAGTCGGCCAACGGACTCCCCCAGACCGGTGTGGTGTCGATGGCCGATGCGACGGCGCTGCACCTCGGCCCGCACGGTCATGATCACAGTGACGACGGTGCGGACGAGCCGGCGTCGGACGAGTCGACGAACCCGTATGTCGGCCTGAAGGTCGGCGACCGTGGCGATCTCGTGAAGGACGTGCAGCAGGCGCTCCTCGACCGGGGCATCAACCTGCTCGGTGGCGCCGACGGCGTGTTCGGCAACGCTACGAAGGGCGGCCTCGCACTGTTCCAGCAGCAGCAGTCGCTGTCGGCGACCGGTGTGGTCGATGCGGCCACCGCTGGTGCGCTCGAACTCGGTGGTGCCGAACCGGTCGGTGTGGTCAACAACGAACCGGATCCCGCTCCCCCGTCGTCGTCGAACCCGTACGTCGGGTTGAAGATGGGCAGCAGCGGCGAACTGGTGCGTGAACTCCAGGTGGCGTTGCAGAACACGGGCCTCGTGGTCCGTGGCGGCGCCGACGGTCAGTTCGGTGCGGCCACGAAGTCGTCGCTGATCGCCTTCCAGTCGGTCAACGGCATCCAGCAGACCGGCGTCGTGTCCGAGAAGGGTGCGACGATCCTCGGGCTGGGTACCGGCAACAACGATTCGAGCGGCGGTGGGTCGAGCTCCGCCGAGATCAAGATGCTCCGCTTCCCCGTTCAGGGTCAGTGCTTCTTCGGCGACACGTGGCACGCGGCCCGTGGCGGCGGCCGGTTGCACGAGGGCGTCGACATCATCGCCCCGGAGGGCAAGCTGCTCTACGCCGTCGTCGACGGTCACATTTCCAAGATGTACTGGGATTCTCCCGGTGCACTGGCCGGCAACGGCCTCCGTGTCGCTCAAGATGACGGCACTTACTTCACCTACCTGCACATGAGCGGTTTCGCTCCCGGCATCGAGGTGGGCACGGAGGTCAAAGCTGGCGACGTGATCGGTTTCGTCGGCAACACGGGTTCGAGTGCGACGGCGCACCTGCACTTCGAGATCCACCCCGGTGGCGGTGCGGCGGTCAACCCGTATCCGTACGTGAAGGCGATCGACGACTGCAGCAACACGACGCCGCAGTACCAGCAGTCGTTCCCCTCCCCCGCCGCCGCTCCGTCGGATGCCTGACGCACCTTTCGTCATGACGCAAATGCTCGGTCCAGGAGATCGTGAGCGTCACGAAGGCCGTGGAGAACCGCGCCGCTGAGATCGTTCAACTGTTCAATCGTTCGGCCCGAAGCGCCGAGCGGCGGACCTTTCCGGCATCGTCTCGGAGCGGGTCGGTGACGTACTCGACGGTGCGCGGCAGTTTGTACACCGCCAGGCGCTCGGCGAGGAACTCGAGCAGCTCCTGCTGGCTGACCTCGTCGGCCTCTGCTTGCACGATGGCGTGGACGTCGTTTCCACGATCGTCGTGCGGCAGCCCGATGACCGCGCACGAGTGCACGGCGGGGTGTTCGTTCAGCGCGGCTTCGACCTCGGCGGGATAGATGTTGGCGCCGCCACTCAGGATCATGTCGGCGACCCGGTCGCCCAGATAGAGGTAGCCGTCGGCGTCGAACCACCCGATGTCGCCGAGCGATTCCCAGCCACCGTCGAGCGTCTTGGCATCGGCACCGAGGTACTCGTACGTCGGCGCGTCTCGGGTGGATCGCATCCACACTTCGCCCTGCTCCCCCACCGGGAGGTCGTTGCCGTCCTCGTCGCAGATCTTCATCTCGCCGGAGGTGACGCGACCGACCGAGCCGCGGTGTTCGAGCCATTCGGTACCGGTGATGATGGTGACCGCCTGTGCTTCGGTGCCGGCGTACAGCTCGAAGATCCGTTCGGCGCCGAGCCAGTCGATGAACGCTTCTTTCAGCCACGCCGGGCACGGTTCGGCGAGATGCCACAGGATCCGGAGCGACGAGAGATCGAACCCGTGGCGGACCTCGTCGTCGAGACGAAGCACCCGCTTCATCATCGTCGGCACCATGTAGGTCACGTCGGCGCGGTGTCGTTCGATCGCAGCGAGGGTGGCTTCGGCGTCGAACTTCGGGAGCAGTACGACGTGGTTGCCGGCGAGCAGGGCTTGGCACGCCCAGACCGCCGGTCCGTTGTGATACAGCGGGCCGGGCATGACGAGGCAGCCGCCTTCGGCGAGCCCGAGTGGGAGCGGCGCCTCGGTGTCGTACAGCGCCGGGTCTCCCGAGACGATCAGTTTCGGCCGTCCGGTCGAGCCTCCGGACGTCGGCGCCTTCCAGGCCGGTGACACGATGTCGGGAAGCGGCGCGTCGGAGAAGTCGGTGCTGGTGATGTGGCCGATCGGGAGGTGTCGGATCGTGCTCGGGAGGAGTTGGTCGGCGGATGCGGGAGCGCCGATGACGACCTTCGGTCGGGCGAGGTCGACGATCGCCGCGAGTTCGCGTGGTGGCAGCTTCGCCGACACGGGCTGCGGGATGGCGCCGACGCTCCAACACGCCACGTACGCGACGAACCAGTCGACCGAGTTGGGCAGGGCGACGGTGACGAACTCGCCGGGTTCGACGCCGAACGACTGGAGCTCGCGCGCCATACGCCGCGCTGCCGAACGCAGATCCGATCGAGTCAGCGACGTCTCGCCGCACGTGACGGCGGGGGCATCGGGATCCTCCGTGGCGAGCTGGTCGAGCCGGGCTGGAAACGAGATCAACGCCATCTGCCGTGTGTAGCAGAAGGCGGCTCGAACGTGATGGGTCGGCGTCGCCAGATGGGATCGGCCGCGTCGGTGTGCGACGTCAGATCCGGGATTCGATGTCGGCGTAGAAGCGGCGCAGGACCTCGAAGGCGAGCTTTCGCTCCCCTTCCTCGCTCACGAGCCCCTTGCGGTTGTAGCCGTCTTGGATGACGGGCAACACCCGCACCGGAGCGCGGAAGTCCTTCAGGATCCAGGGCGAGAGGCCGGCCACCGCTCCCCTGCCCGTGTCGGAACGGTTGGCTTCGATCATCTCGATCTGGGCGGCATAGATCGCGGCCTGGAACTCCTCGGTCCAGATCTCGGCGTCGGTGCCGTGATGACCGTGTTTCGCGCCAGCACCCATCTCGGTGAAGATGACCGGCTTGCCGAACGGCGTCGACCACCGGGTCGTGGGGATGGTGTCGCGCTGGCCGTAGTACCAGCCCAGATACTGGTTGATGGCGACGACGTCGACGACCTCGCCGAGCTGATCGTCGACGTGCTGGTCCTCGTCGGCCGTCGGCAGCGTGAGCAGCGCCGCCGACACGAGGCGCGTCGGATCGAGCAGTCGCGCTCGATCGGCGAGCGCCGTGAGGAACGCGTTGCGTTCCGGGCCGGGCAGGGTCTCGTTCGCCATCGACCAGAAGATCGTCGACGCTCGACTCCGATCGCGCGTGATCAACTCCTCGAGCTGTTCGAGTGCGTTGTCGAGCACGTGCTGCTGGTCGAACGCGATGCCCCAGTACACGGGGAGCTCGCACCACGTGAGGATGCCGCGCCGGTCGGCCTCTCGCACCATGTGCTCGTCGTGCTGGTAGTGAGCGAGCCGGACGAAGTTGACGCCGAGTTCCTCGGCGACGTCGAACAGGGCTGCGGCGTCGTCGGCGCCGTGCGAACGTCGCCCGCCCGACAACGCTTCAGCGTGCATGGAGATGCCGCGCAGGAACGTCGTCTCGCCGTTGACCACGATGCGCTCGCCGTCGGTCTCGACGGTGCGGAAGCCGACACGATCGTCGATCTGGTCGTCGGCGCAGGCCCACCTGACGTCGTACAGCCGCGGAGCCCCGGGGTGCCATCGCTCAGGGGTGACGTCGAGTTCGAATCGTCCGTCGCTGTCGAGTTCGACGACGTCGTCGACGCCGAGTTCGGGGATCTGCAGCCGAACGGGTTCGGGAGGTCCGTCGAGCTCCACTCCCCCGACCACTCGCCCGTCGGGAGCCATGGTGATCCACGCGTGCCGCATGAACGTGTTCGGCACGAACACCAGGTCGACCGAGCGGGTGAGCCCGCCGAAGTTCCACCAGTCGGAACGCATCGCGGGGATGCGATCGCGTTCACGCCGGTTGTCGACCTGGATCACCAGCGAGTGTTCGCCAGGGCCGAGGCGACCGGTGACCTCGACGGCAAAGGGTCCGAACCCGCCTGCGTGCGTGGCGATCTCGTCACCGTCGACGAAGACCCGTGAGGTGTGGTTCGCCGCCCCGATGTGCAGGTACATGCGCTGCGACGCCCGGTCGGCGGGGACCGAGATCTTCCGTCGGTACCAGACCGTGCCCTCGTAGTAGTGCAGTCGCTCGTCTTGCGTGTTCCAGTCGCCGGGCACGGTGAGCGTGGGCGAGGCATCGAAGTCGTACTCGACGCGATCTCCCGGATGGCGAGGCGTGTGATCGCGGAAGAAGCCACGATCGTTGCGCTGTTCGAGGATGCCGATGTAGCCCATCTCGTACGGGTCGACGATCACGTTCCAGTCGCCGTCGAGCGAGAGACGGTCGCGTTGCAGGACGTTCGACAACGTGACGGTTCCGACGTTCATGGAAAGATCGTTGCATGCCGCAGTTCCTTCCGCCCGATCAACAACTCCGCTTCGGGATCTTTCTCCCGCCGATGCACAAGACCGGCGTCAATCCGACGCTCGCGATCCAGCGGGATCTCGAGCTGATCGATCACCTCGATCGACTCGGCTATCACGAGGCGTGGATCGGGGAGCACCACTCGGCTGGCTCCGAACTGATCGCGAGCCCGGAGGTGTTCATCGCCGCTTCGGCGCAGCGGACGACCAACATCAGGCTCGGAACCGGCGTCAACTCGCTGCCGTACCACCACCCGCTGATCCTCGCCGACCGCATCGTGCAGCTCGATCACATGACGAAGGGCCGGATGATGTTCGGCGCGGGTCCTGGGCAGCTCACGTCCGACGCCGCGATGCTCGGCATCGACCCCAACGATCAACGCCCGCGCATGCAGGAGGCATTCGACGTCATCATGCGCCTGTTCGCCGGCGAGACCGTCACGTCGAGGACCGACTGGTACACCGTCGACGAGGGCGTGCTCCAGATGCGCCCGTACAGCAACTTCGACGTCGCCGTCGTGTCGTCGGTGTCGCCGTCGGGTTCGAAGCTCGCCGGACGCTACGGCGCCGGGCTCACCTCGATCGCCGCGACCGAACCGGCCGGGTTCGGCGTGCTCGACTACAACTTCAACGTCTGGCAGGAGGAAGCGAAGCTGCACGGTCACACCGCTGACCGCTCCGACTGGCGCTTGATGGGGCCGATGCACATCGCCGCGACCGAAGACGAAGCACGTGAGAACTGCAAGTACGGACTGCAGTGGGTGTTCTCCTACCTCGCACACATCCTGCCGATGGGTGACCCCAACGATCCGCCGCCGCCGGAGGACTACGACGAGTTCGTCGACTTCCTGAACGAGTCGGGACGCATGGTCATCGGCACGCCCGAGATGGCGATCGCCCAGATCGAACGGCTGCAGGAGAAGACCGGTGGATTCGGGTGCTACATGATGATGGGCGCCGACTTCGCCGACTGGCGAGCGACGAAGGAGAGCTACGAGCTCTTCGCCTACGAGGTGATGCCGCACTTCACCGGGCAGATCGAACCGGTGCAGACGAGTTACGACAAGATCGTCGACGCCGGCTCCCGGTGGGCCGACGCAACGCTCGGCGCTCAACTCACCGAGATCGGCAAGTACGAAGAGGAGCGGGCCGCTCGCCCCGACTGAGAAGCGGGTTCGACCGCGCTGCGCCGAGTACGCTCATCACCACAACTGAAACGCCGTTGACCCCGATCGGGAGAGCCACAGTGCAGTGGCGCCGAAGGAGCAACCACCCCGGAAATCTCTCAGGCATCCGGACCGTTCGAGGCAGGCACACTGGAAAGCGAGTGACCGTTCACTCCACCCAAGGGGCAAGGCGTCGTTTCGACGTTGAAACTCTCAGGTACCGATGACAGTGGGGGTCCGAATCCAGCCGGAGGCTGCCCGTGCCCACCCCCATCAGTGAACTGTTCGAGACCGACGAGTTCGTTCGCCGGCACATCGGGCCGGCGCCCGCCGACGTCGAGCACATGCTGTCGACGCTGGGCGTCGGGTCGACCGAAGAACTCCTCGACCAGACGCTGCCGCCATCGATCCGGTCGACCGAGCCGCTGGCGCTCGGCGAGGCGGTCCCCGAGGTCGAGGCGTTGCGCCGACTGCGCGTGCTCGCCGACAAGAACGAGCAGGTCACCAGCCTGATCGGCATGGGATACACCGGCACGATCACGCCACCGGTCATCGCTCGCAACGTGCTCGAGAACCCGGCGTGGTACACGGCCTACACCCCGTATCAACCCGAGATCAGCCAGGGTCGCCTCGAAGCGATTCTCAACTTCCAGACGGTCGTCACCGAACTCACGGGGCTCGACGTGGCCAACGCGTCGCTGCTCGACGAGGGCACGGCAGCAGCCGAGGCGATGACGATGGCGCGTCGCCAGTCGAAGGCGAAGACGCAGCGCTTCTTCGTGCACCACGACACCCACCCGCAGACGCTCGCCGTGCTGCACACACGGGCCGAACCGGTCGGTGTCGAACTGGTCGTCGGCGACGTCGACCTGCTCGACGACGAGGCCGGTGTGTTCGGCGCCCTGTTCAGCACCCCCACGTCGTCGGGTGCCGTGGTCGACTGGACCGCAGCGATCGAACGTGTCCACGAACTCGGCGGTGTGGCCGCGGTCGTCACCGACCCGCTGGCCTGTGTGCTCGCCACTCCCCCGGGACGGATGGGCGCCGACATCGCCGTCGGCTCGGCACAGCGCTTCGGTGTGCCGATGGGCTTCGGCGGACCGCACGCGGCGTTCGTCGCCGCTCGCGAGAAGGCGGCACGTTCGATGCCCGGTCGCATCGTCGGCGTCAGCACCGACACCGCCGGGCGACCGGCGCTGCGCCTGGCGCTGCAGACTCGCGAACAGCACATCCGGCGCGAGAAGGCCACGTCCAACATCTGTACCGCACAGGTGCTGCTCGCCAACATCGCCGGGTTGTATGCCGCGTGGCACGGCCCCGAGGGCTTGCGACGGATCGCCGAACGTGTGCAACGGCTCACGTCGATCGCCGCCGCCGGGCTGCGCGCCGGCGGCCTCGACGTGGTCAACGACTCGTGGTTCGACACGTTGACCGTCCGGGTCGACGACGTCGACGAAGCCGTCGCATCGGCGCTCGACGCCGGGTTCAACATCCGACGCTCGGCCGACTCGGTCGGCATCACGTTCGACGAGACGAGCACGCTCGACACGGTGGCGGCGATCGTCACCGCCCTCGGCGGCACGCCGGTCGACGACGGAGGCCTCGACGAAGCCCCCGACGGTCTCACGTCATCGCTGCGTCGCTCCGACGACTTCATGACGCAGTCGGTGTTCGCCCGCTATCACAGCGAACACGAGATGCTGCGCTACCTGCGACGGCTCAGCGACAAGGACCTCGCGCTCGACCGCACGATGATCCCGCTCGGGTCGTGCACCATGAAGCTCAACGCCACGTCCGAGATGGTGCCGATCACGTGGCCGGAGTTCGCCGACATCCATCCCTTCGCTCCCGACGACCAGACCGTCGGCTATCGCGAGATGATCGCCGACCTCGAGCAACGCCTCGCCACCATCACCGGGTACGACGCCGTGTCGGTGCAGCCCAACGCCGGAAGCCAGGGTGAGTTCGCCGGGCTCCTCGCGATTCGGGCGTTCCATCGGTCGCAGGGTGACGATCAGCGCACGGTGTGCCTGATTCCCGAGAGCGCTCACGGCACCAACGCAGCGAGTGCCGTCATGGCCGGGTTCGACGTGGTCGTGGTGGCCTGCGACGACGCCGGCAACGTCGACGTCGACGACCTCGAATCGAAGATCGACGGCGTCGCCGACCAACTCGGTGCGCTGATGATCACCTACCCCTCGACGCACGGCGTGTTCGAAACGGCCGTCGGCGACATCTGCGCCCGAGTGCACGATGCCGGTGGCCAGGTCTACGTCGACGGTGCCAACCTCAACGCGCTCGTCGGTCTCGCCCAACCGGGCAAGTTCGGCGCCGACGTCAGCCACCTCAATCTGCACAAGACGTTCTGCATCCCCCACGGTGGTGGCGGTCCCGGCGTCGGTCCGGTCGGCGTGCGCGAGCATCTGCGCCCCTTCCTGCCCGGTCATCCGCTGCGCAGCGACGCCGCCGTCGGCGCCGTGTCGGCCGCACCACACGGGTCGGCCGGCATCCTGCCCATCCCGTGGATGTATCTCGAGATGATGGGCGGTGCCGGTCTCACCCAGGCGACCGAGGTCGCCATCATCGCGGCCAACTACATCGCCGCCCGACTCGACGAGCACTACCCCGTGCTCTACCGGGGCGAACACGGTCGGGTCGCGCACGAATGCATCGTCGACCTGCGAACCATCACCAAAGACACCGGTGTGTCGGTCGACGACGTCGCCAAGCGGCTCATGGACTACGGCTTCCACGCACCGACGATGAGCTTCCCGGTGGCCGGCACGCTGATGATCGAGCCGACCGAGAGCGAGACCGTGCGCGAGATCGACCGGTTCTGCGACGCGATGATCGCGATCCGCACCGAGATCGAGCGCGTCGCCAGTGGCGAGTGGGCCATCGACGACAGTCCACTCCGTCACGCGCCGCACACGTCGGAAGAACTGCTCGGTGACTGGGAGCGCCCGTACTCCCGCGAACTCGGAGCGTTCCCCGTCGACGGGCTCCGCCAAGCCAAGTACTTCCCGCCGGTGTCGCGCATCGACGGCGCCTACGGCGACCGCAACCTGGTGTGCTCGTGCGAACCGTTGGAGGCGCTCGCTCGTCCGGCCGCGCCGGTGGGATAGGTTGCGCACATGGCCGACAACGATCCGCTCGCCGAGATGTTCAACCTGTTCGCGGCGCCGCTCGCGGGCACGATCCGGTCGTTCGATCAGTTCCGCAAGGGCGTCGACGAGTTCCTCCGTGGCGTCGAGAACTTCAATCGCACGATGGAGAGCCTCAACGAGACCGCCGAGCGGATCAACACGCTGCTCGCCGAAGTCGAAGAGCCCATCAAGGCCGCCGTTCCGCAGGTGACGCGTACCGTCAAGGCCGCCGACGAGATGATGCAGGTCGTCGCCGGTCCGGCGATGGCGGTGGCACCCGGCCTGATGAAGTTGAGCGACACCCTGAACAATCCGGCGTTCCAGCAGATGCCGAACCAACTCGGTCAGATGACCGAACTGCTCGGCGAGGTCACGACCCGCCTCGCTCCGCTGGGCCATCTCGCCGAGTCGGCCGGCGGTCTGTTCGGCGGGTTCAAGATTCCCGGCTTCGGCGGTCCCGCAGCACCCAAGCCGCCCGCCGGTGACGCCCCGGTGCCGCCGAGCGAACCCGCCGCGGCCCCGCAGCCGGCCAAGCCGGCAGCCAAGAAGCCGGCAGCGAAGAAGACCGCGGCCAAGAAGGCGCCCGCCAAGAAGCGTGCGCCCAAGAAGGCAGCGGCCCGCAAGAAGAGTTCATAGCGCGATCGTCGCCCACGGTCGCTCGTCGGGTGGCAGGCGCCGGTTGCGGCTCAGATGAACGGCATGTCGGCGATGACGCCTGGCAGCGCCTTGCCGCGCACGTCGATCTCGACGGCGTCGCCGACGGCGAGGTCGGGTGGGACGAATCCCATCGCCACGCCGTGACCGAGCACCGGTGAGAAGTTGCCGCTGGTGACGACGCCGACGTCGCTGCCATCGACACGGATGCTGCAGTCGGCTCGGGCCGGACGACGGCCCTCGGTGGTGATGCCGACGAGCTTGCGGCCAACGCCGGCCTCGCGCTCGGCGAGCGCTGCCTCGCGCCCGTGGAACTGCGGCTTGTCCCAGGCGACGACCCACCCGAGACCGGCCTGGAGCGAGGTGATCCCCTCCCCCAGTTCGTGTCCGTGAAGCGGGAGCCCGGCTTCGAGGCGCAGCGTGTCGCGAGCGCCGAGACCCGCCGGCGTGATGCCGGCGCCCAGGAGCGCCTCCCAGAGCGCGGGTGCGGCATCGGTCGGGACAGCGATCTCGAGCCCCGGCTCACCGGTGTAGCCGGTGCCGGCCACGACGCATTCGACGCCGTTCCAGTCGCACCGCTCGACGCGGAATCGTTTGACGTCGGCGGCTGCGGCGAACACCGGGCGTACGAGGTCGCGAGCTTGCTTGCCCTGCACGGCGATGACGGCGCGGTCGGCGGTTGTTTCGCGACCGCCGATCGCTGCCACGACGTCGTCGGTGTTGGAGGCGTTCGGCATCACGTCGAACACATCGGGGTCGCCGTCGGCGCGTGGATGCCACCAGACGATGATGTCGTCGAGCACCGACGCGTCGGCCTCGCTGAGCAGGTGGGTGTACTGCGCCCGCCCCGGCTCGATCTTCGACAGATCGTTGGTGAGCGTCGCCTGCAACCGCTCGAACGCATCGGGGCCCTCGACCCTGACCGAGCCGAGGTGCGAGACGTCGAACATGGCGGCGCCGTTGCGGCACGCCAGGTGTTCGTCGATGGTGCCCGTCGGATAGGCGATCGGCATCTCCCACCCGCCGAATTCGACGAGGTTGGCGTCGAGCGCTCGGTGCTGGTCGGCGAGGGGCGACTGTCGCAGCGTCATGCTCAGCCGATGCGGCGGGCGGCGGCCGTACGGTTCGCTTCGTCGAGTTCGGCCTGGAACGGCTGCAGATCGGCTTCGAGTTCGGTCTTGACGCCGCCCATCGAGAGCACGTTGAGCACGCTCTGACCGGTGTTGATGAGGTCGATCAGGCCACCCTGATCGCACAGCGTGACGCTGCCACCGTCGATGACGATGTGCGCCGCAGCGATGTCGGACCCGACGTGCCCGCGGAGGTTCTCGAAGACCGTGCGCACCTGTTCGAGCTTGATGCCCGCATCGAGCAGCTTCTTGATCGTCTTCAACTCGAGGAGGTCGTTGTACGAGTACCGGCGACGGCTGCCGCTTCCGGACGCGTCGGACAGCGACGGACGAATCAGGTCGGTGCGGGCCCAGTAGTCGAGTTGGCGGTAGGTGATGCCGACGATCTTGGCGGTGTGCGTCCCGCTGTAGCCGAGCTCTTTCGCCAGTTCGGCGTCGATGCCGGTCGTCTGATTGTCCACGTTCTGCCTCCGATGGTCCGGTCCCAACTCTGAGCTCGACTCGGTCGGGCCCACTCACCTTCACCAACCTGTAGTTACGTGAATGTGAGATCGTGAACTCTACGGGTGCCGATCGCGCCCGTCAACCCTTACCTCGACCTTTGGTTGAGACTTTGCGCGACGCCGATCTGTCGCCCTCGACTCGAGCGAGAGGCATCGACGTCCAGGTCAGGCGAAGTCTTCGGGGTTGAGGTCCTCGAGGAAGTCCTTGAACTCGTCGATGATCTCGGCAGCATCTTCTTCGGGCTCGGCGGGAGGTTCCTGCCCCTGCGCATCCATCAGCTCATCGCTGGCGAACAGCGGAGCTCCGCAGCGCACCGCGAGCGCGATCGCATCGGACGGCCGGCTCGAGATGATCTTGTCGCCGTGCTCGGAGGTCATGTGCACCTCGGCGTAGAACGTGCGGTCCTTCATCTCGGTGACGATGATCTGGCTCACCGACGCACCGAGCGCTTCGAGCGCAGCGAGAAACAGGTCGTGCGTGAGCGGGCGAGGCGGCTCCACACCTTCGAGCGCGTAGTGGATCGACGATGCCTCCGGGCTCCCGATGTAGATCGGCAACAGCCGGTGGCGGCCTTCCTGCTCGCGCAGCAGCACCATCGGCGTGTTCGCCGGGACTTCGACTCGGACGCCGACCAGTTCCAATGGGACCATGCGTCCGATGGTATCTCGCATCGGACGGCCGGTGTCGGCCGGGCCCGGATTCAGCGTTCGAAGTGCTGCCGGAGCAGGGTGCGCATCAGCGCCGAGCGCAGTTGCGCGCCGAACTGGTCGAGTTCGGTGAGCTGTGCCAGCGCATGCTCGTTCGATTGCGGGTTGCGCTGGCGGATGAGCGGTTGGATCATCTGCTCGTACAGGCCGGCTTCACGGTCGGCTGCGACTCGCCAACCGCGCAGGTGGCGGGCGTCGACACCGAGATCGAGGAATCGCTTGGCGATGCGTGCGATCTCGAGGGCGTCTTCGTCGTAGCGCTTGTTCGCGTCGGGCACGATGAGGCCGTACGACTCGAGCTGGTCGAGTTGCGCCGTGTCGATTCCCGACATCGAGCAGAGTTCGGCGCCGTCGAGCACCACGCCCGACGCCATCGGGATGCTGCCCGTCTCGTCGGGACGCTGCATGCCGGCCGGCTTGGTCGGGTCGGGTTCGGCGGGCGACCGCTCGAACAGGCCGGGGCCGGGCGCGGTGCGAGCCGCCGGGTGCCCTTGGCGCGACGCCGCCAACGACTGTGCGTCGGCGGCTTCGTCGGGGAGGTTCATGATCCCGCGCGGTCGGGGGATCTCGCTCGTCGGATCGATCTCGCCCGTGTCGAGGCGGTCTTTGATGACCTTGAGCGGCAAGAAGTTGTCTTTCTGCTCGCGCAGGATGCACCGGAGCAGCTCGACGTCGACGTCGTAGAACTTGCGATATCCCGACGCCGTGCGCTCGGGTTCGATCAGCCCCTGACTCTCGAGGAAGCGGATCTTCGAGATCGTGACGTCGGGAAACTCCTCGAGCAGGAGCGCGAGGACCTCGCCGATCGACAGGTGTGATCCGGACGCCCGGCTCCCGGGTTCGGTCACGCCAGTTGCGGCCTCGGGCGCCTCAGCCATCGCTGCGCTCGAAGAAGACCAGACGGAACTTGCCGACCTGGAGCTCGTCGCCGTGGCGCAGCAGCATCTTGTCGATGCGCTCCTGGTTGACGTAGGTGCCGTTGAGCGAGCCGGCGTCGCTGGCCACATAGCCGTCGGGCGTCCGCTCGATCTCGACATGACGGCGAGACACGGTGATGTCGTCGAGGCTGATCTCGCTGTCGGGATGCCGACCGAGCTTGGTGACGGCGTTGTCGAGCGCGAACCGGTCACCGGCCTGTTCGCCGGCGCGCACGATCAGCACACCGGTCTCGACCGGCAGGTCGCCGACCGGCACGACGAGGTCGTCGTCAGGGCCGGGAGCATCTTGCAGCGGGTCGATGCGGGTGAGGTTGATGGTGCGGTCGTCGAGGCTGTCGAGCGGCGAACCACAGCTCGAACAGAAGGTGCTCTCGGGCGGGTTGCGGTGACCGCACTGGTTGCAGAAGACGTAGGTACTCACGAGCGGTTGGTCATCCTTCGGTCAGTGCGCGATAGGCGTCGGCGTCGAGCAACGCGTCGAACTCGGACGGGTCGCTCATCTCGATCGAGCAGATCCATCCGTCGCCGTACGGGTCGGAGTTGAGGAGTTCGGGGTTGTCGTCGAGCGCTTCGTTGGCCGCGGTGACGACACCGGCGACCGGGGCGTAGATGTCGCTGACGGACTTGGTGCTCTCGACCTCGGTCACCGATTCGGCGTTGGCGACGGTCGCGCCGACCTCGGGAGCCTCGACGAAGACGACGTCGCCCAGCGAATCCTGCGCGTAGTCGGTGATGCCGATCGTGACGAGATTCGAGTCGCCGTCGCGGCGAATCCACTCGTGGTCGGAGGAGTAGCGACGGTCGTCGGGGATGTTCATGAGCGTGATTCCGTTCAGGCGGGGGTCGGCGTGGTTGGATCGGAGGTTGCACGGCCTGCCGCGATGCCGTGACGGATCAGAGGAATATAGGCGATGCCGGTCCAGTAGCTGAGCGCCAAGCCCGGGATTCCGAGCACCCAGGCCACGACGAGGAACGCCGGTGACTCCCAGACGTCGGCGTTGCCGAGCAGAAAGCTCGGCACCGCACCCATGAGCGCGAACGTGGCACATTTGCCGAGCCACGTGACACCAAAGCGTTCCATGTGGAGGAACAGCGTCGAGAAGGCGATCACTCCCCCGACGATCAGTTCGCGGGCGAGCACGGCGATGGCGAACCAGAGCGGGATCGACCCGTCGATGATGATGGCGGTGACCGACACGATGAACAGCAGGCGGTCGACCGTCGGGTCGAAGATCTTGCCGAACTCGCTGGTCTGGTCGAATCGTCGGGCGATGTAGCCGTCGACCCAGTCGGTGCTGCCGAGCAGGGCCAGCAACCAGGCGGCTCCGGCTCGATTGTCTTGTGCGAACAGGAGGTAGAGGAAGAGGGGCAGGCACATCAACCTCAACAAGGTGAAGAGGTTCGGCAGCGTGAAGACGTTCTCGAACACGCCTTCGGCCGGCTCGGCCGTGGGCGATGCAGCGGTCTCCGGAATGCTCACGCCGTCATGCTACGTGAGGGGTGCCTCAGTGCAAGACTGAGCGCATGGCAACCGTGTTCACCATGATCATCAACGGCGACATCCCCGGCACGTTCCTGCATCGTGACGAACACTGCGTCGTGTTCATGTCGATCAACCCGATGGCCCCGGGCCATGCGCTCGTCGTCCCGATCGAGGAGATCGATCACTGGATCGACGCCTCCGACGAACTGTCGGCACACCTGTTCGCCGTGGCGCACCGGGTGGCCAAGGCGCAGGAGCGGGCGTTCGGCTGTGAGAAGGTCGGCATGATCATCGCCGGATACGAAGTGCCGCACACGCACATCCACCTGATCCCGACCAACGACATGAGTCAGCTCAGCTTCGCCAACGCGGCGGCATCGGTCGATCGCGACGATCTCGAAGCCTGGGCCGACGCCATCCGCAACGAACTCTGACGCAAAGTTGCTTACGTCGCTCCCGGAGCGACGTAAGCAACTTGGTCAGAGCGGGGTGACGAGGTGAGGGTCGTTGTTGCGGACGTTGTTGACGTCGGTCGACACCGGGTGCATCGTGAGCGAACCATCGTCGGTCGGCACGAACAGCGTGCTCAGATCGTCGATGTCGTCGTTGCTGCGGTCGAGCCACTCGGCCCACCGTGACCGCGGGACGAACACCGGCATGCGGTTGTGGATCTGCGACATCGTCTCGTTGGCGGCGGTGGTGACGATGGTGGCCGAGTGCAGCCACTGGTCGCCGGCGTCGGACGCCTCAGGGTTTTCCGCCGCTTCGGGATCCTTCCAGGCGGTCCAGAGCCCGGCCACCGCCAACGGTTCGTCGTCGACGCGGTGGATGAACATCGGCTGCTTGAGCGGCTTGCCCTTCGTGTTGAGCGGCCCGTCGGCTGCCCCTGGTTTCCACTCGTAGAACCCGTCCATCGGGATGAGAAGGCGCTTCTTCTTGAACAGGCCCTTGAACGAGTTCTTCTCGGCGAGCGTCTCGGAGCGGGCGTTGATCATCTTCGACGCGATCTTGCGATCTTTGGCCCAACTCGGGATGAGGCCCCAGTGGAAGGCCTCGACACGGTTGGTGCCGTCGGCACCCTGCACCACCCCGTAGATGTCGTGGGTGGGCGCCACGTTGAAGTTCTCGCCGAGGCTCTCGACGGCGGCGTCGGCGCCGAAGTAGTTGGCGATCTGGTCAGGTTGGTTGGTGGAGACGAAGCGGCCGCACACGGTTCAGACCTCACCGCCTGCCACACCGGTGAGCGTGGCCGCGAGTCGCTCGACCTCTCCGCTCGCCAGGCGATACCAGACCCAGCGGCCGCGCTTGTCGCCTTCGACGATGCCTGCCTCGGCGAGCACCTTGAGGTGGTGCGAGATGGTCGGTTGCGACTTGCCGAGCGGCTCGACGAAGTCACACGCGCACACTTCCCCGTCGGGCGAGTTGGCGATGATCGACATCACCTGCAGCCGCGTCGGGTCGGCGATGGCCGCGAGCCGTGACGCATGTGCGGCGGCGTCGGTGACGCTGAGCCAGCGCGTGGCTCCCCCGCAGCACGGTGTCGGTGCTTCTGGCTGTGTCTCCGGCTGTGTCGTGTCGGCGTGGCTCATGCTGATGCGGTCATATCGAATCCGGTCAATTGACCACACGGTATCTCGCATTCGGATCGACGGTGACGGCCATGATTCGGAGGCGTCGGTGGGCGATCGATCTCGCCCGGGCCGGACCGAGCCAGATGTCACGCAACCCCTGCTAGATGATGGTTCGGCATGCCGAAACAACCGACGCCGGTGTTACTCTCGCTCGGTGCTCTCCGACCAGGTGGTGAACGTTCACACGCAGCCCGCTCGTGCCCACGCGGCGGCGGGGCGATGACCCCGGCCGACGCCGATCCGTACGGGCTCGACCGCTGGGCCGACGGGCTCCTCGAGGTGCTCGACAACGGAGATCTCGGCATCCGCGACCCGGAGCACCCGGAACGGCCGGCGGTGAGCCTGCCGTCGATCGTGCGCGATCTCGACCAGCGAGGCGTGTCGGCGCCGGTGCTGATCCGAGTCGGGGCGCTCCTGCGCAGCCGGATCGCCGCGATCAACGAGGCGTTTGCGGCAGCGATCGACGAGACCGAGTACGAGGGCGCGTATCGATCGGTGTTTCCGATCAAGGTCAACCAGCAGGCCGACGTCGTCGACCGGATCGTCGAGCACGGCGCCCCGTGGAACCTGGGCCTCGAGGTCGGGTCGAAACCCGAACTGCTGATCGCGCTGAGCCGCGAGCTGTCGGACGGGGCGCTCATCATCTGCAACGGCGTGAAGGACGAGGAGTACGTCCGCCTCGCCATCGCCACCCAACGCATCGGCGTGTCGTGTGTGATCGTGCTCGAGAGCGTCGGCGAACTCGACGTGGTGCTGCGCGTCGCCGAACGCCTCGGCGAGCGGCCGCTCCTCGGGGTTCGTATCAAGCTCACCGAGCGCAGCAGCGGACCGTGGGCGTCGTCGTCGGGTGACCGGTCGGCGTTCGGCGTCGGCGCATCCGACCTGATGACGATCGTCGAGCGGTTGCGCGAGGTCGACATGCTCGACTGTCTGCAGCTACAGCACTCGCACATCGGATCGCAGATCCCGAACGTCAACGAGATCCGTGCGGCGGCGTCGGAGGCGAGCCGGTTCTTCGTCGCGCTGCGTCGACTCGGGGCACCTCTGTCGTATCTCGACCTCGGCGGCGGCCTCGGTGTCGACTACACGGGCGAGCATCGGTCGGTCGATCATTCGACGAACTACACGCTGTCGGAGTACTGCGTGAACGTGCTCGAAACCGTGAAATACGTGCTCGACGACGGTGACGAGGCGCATCCGACGCTGATCACCGAGAGCGGCCGGGCCATCGTCGCGTCGAGTTCGATCCTGGTGTTCGACGTGCTCGAAGCGACGTACTACGACCGGGCCGAGTGGATCGAACACCAACCCGGCGACCACGAACTGCTCGCCAACCTGATCCACATCCACGACTACATCGACGTCGACCGTCTGCAGGAGTGCGTGTCGGACGCCGAGTACTACCGCAGTGAGTTGCGTGCCAACTTCCGGCGCGGCCTCCTGTCGCTCGATCAGCTCGCCCGTGCCGAGGAGGGATTCCTCACGGTGATCCGTCGATTGAAGAAGCTGGCTCGACAGGCCGACGCGGTCGACGAGGGCGTGGAGGAACTGCTCGGTCAGCACGTCGACATCTACCACGGGAACCTGTCGGTGTTCCAGAGCCTGCCCGACTCGTGGGCCATCGACCAGATCCACCCGATCGTTCCGATCCAACGGCTCGACGAGATGCCGACACGCCACGCCATCGTGTCCGACACCACCTGCGACAGCGACGGACGCATCGACCGGTTCGTCACGAAGGACGGGGTCAGCGACTGGTTGCCCGTCCACGATCTCGTGCCCGGTGAGCGCTACCACCTCGGCGTCTTCCTCGTCGGCGCGTACCAGGAGACGCTCGGCGACCTCCACAATCTGTTCGGAGACACCAACGTGGTCACCGTCGAGTTGCTCGACAACGGCGAGTTCGAACTCCTGGCCGAGACCGAGGGCGACACCAACGCACAGGTGCTGTCGTACGTCGAGTACGACCCGAAGGCGTGCCTCGACGCGTTCAAGAAGCGTGTCGACGCGGCGGTGGCCAGCGGGCGGGTCAGTGCAGCTCAGCGTCGTGAGTTGATCTCGACCTATCGTTACAGCATGAGCAGCTACACGTACTTCGAGCACTGATGATCGCATCTTTCGAAGGAGCAATTGCATGAGCCGCGTCCTGGTCATCGGTGCGGGTGGCGTGGGCCACGTCGCCGTTCACAAGATGGCGATGTTGCCCGACGTGTTCGACGACATCCACCTCGCCAGCCGCACCGTCTCGAAGTGCCATGCGATCGCCGAATCGGTGCTCGAACGCACCGGCGTGACCATCTCGGTCGACAGCATCGACGCCGACGACGTGGCCGCCACGGTGGCGCTCATCGAGCGCATCGAACCCGACGTGCTCGTCAACCTGGCGCTCCCCTATCAAGACCTCACGCTCATGGAGGCGTGCCTGCAGACCGGCACGCCGTACCTCGACACGGCCAACTACGAGCCGCCCGACGAGGCGCGGTTCGAGTACTCGCACCAGTGGAACCTCCACGAGCGCTTCCGCGATGCGGGGATCATGGCGGTGCTCGGCTCCGGGTTCGACCCCGGCGTGACCTCGGTGTTCGCCACGTGGGCCCGCAAGCACCTCGTCAGCGGGATCCGCCAGATCGACATCCTCGACTGCAACGGCGGCGACCACGGCCATCCGTTCGCCACGAACTTCAATCCCGAGATCAACATCCGCGAGGTCACGGCGCCGGCTCGGCACTGGGAACACGGCCGATGGGTGGAGTCGCCGGCGATGACCACCTCGGTGGCGTTCGACTTCGATCAGGTCGGCGAGCGCAACGCCTACCTCATGTACCACGAGGAGCTCGAGAGCCTCACCACGCACTTCCCCGAGATCGAGCGCGCCCGGTTCTGGATGACGTTCGGTGACGCCTACATCAACCATCTCACCGTGTTGCAGAACGTCGGCATGACCGGCATCGAACCCGTGCTCTACAACGGGCACGAGATCGTGCCGCTGCAATTCCTGGCCTCCGTGCTGCCCGCGCCCGAAGGGCTCGGTGAGCGCACGACCGGCAAGACGAACATCGGTGACATCATCACCGGACCGGCGATCGACGGCAGCGGCGAGAAGACCGTCTACATCTACAACGTCTGCGATCACGAGGCGTGCTACGCCGAGGTCGGGTCGCAAGCCGTCAGCTACACGACGGGTGTGCCGGCGATGATCGGCGCGGCGCTGATGGTGCAGGGTGTCTGGTCCGGTTCGGGCGTGTACAACACCGAGCAGCTCGACCCCGACCCGTTCATGGCGATGCTGAACGAGCACGGGCTCGGCTGGCAGGTCGCCGAACTCGACGGGCCGGTCACCTTCTGATGGTCGCCTTCCGCGTCGGCGGCCGGTGACGATGGAGACGCAGGCCGGTGATCCCGGCGCGTTCGCCGACTTCGACCTCGGCCGTGTGCCATCTCCCTGCTTCGTCGTCGACGAGGTGAAGCTCGACGCCAACCTCGCGGCGCTCGCCGACGTCGCTCAGCGATCGGGAGCGTCGATGTACGCCGCGCTCAAGGCCTTCGCCATGTGGTCGCTGGCGCCCAACGTGTCTCGCTCGCTGTCGGGCACGTGCACGTCGGGACTGTGGGAGGCGCGTCTGGCGAACGAGAAGTACGACGGCACGGTCGTCACGTACGCGGCAGCGTTCCGCCCGCACGAGGTCGACGAGTTGCTCGATCTGTCCGATCACATCATCTTCAACACGCCGCGCCAGCACGATCGGTTTCGAACCAACATCGAGGCTGCCCGCGCCCGGGGCCGCAAGATCTCGGTGGGTTTGCGGATCAACCCGGAACACTCCGAGGTCGAGACGCCGCGCTACGACCCCGCGGCGCCCGGATCGCGTCTCGGCACGCCGATCAGCCAACTCACCGACCGCGACTTCGATGGCGTCGACGGTGTGCACATGCACTCGTTGTGCGAACAGGGCGTCGAGCCGTTGCAGCGCACCTGGGAGGCGGTCGCTCCAGCGCTCGCCCGCTGGACCGATCGGTTGCGCTGGATCAACCTGGGCGGCGGGCACCACATCACCCGCGCCGACTACGACCGGGCGACGCTCGTCGACCTCGTCGGGTCGATTCGGGCCGAGACCCACTGCGACGTCCATCTCGAACCCGGCGAAGCGATCGCGCTCGACGCAGGCATCCTCGTCGGCGAAGTACTCGACGTGATGGAGAACGCCGGGCACATCGCCATCGCCGACATCTCGGCGACCTGCCACATGCCCGATGTGCTCGAAGCCCCGTACCGGCCTGCGCTGCTCGGCGAGTCGGGCGACGTGCAGGTACGGCTCGGCGGCCCGAGCTGCCTGGCGGGCGACACGATCGGCACCTATGCGTTCGAGCGGGTTCCCGAGGTCGGGCAGCGATTCGCGTTCCTCGACCAGGCGCACTACTCCATGGTGAAGACGACGACGTTCAACGGGATCGGGCTTCCGGCGATCGCCGTGTGGAACTCCGACACCGACGAGCTCCGGGTCGTGCGCGAGTTCACCGACGACGAGTATCAACGGAGGTTGTCGTGACCGATCAGCAGCGTCGATTTCTCGACGAGGAGCTAACCGAGGCCGAGACCGATCCGGCGACCGCTCGGTTCCACGTCATCCCATGTGGGCTGGAGAAGACCGTGAGCTACGGCTCGGGTACCCACGCAGGCCCCGACGCGATCATCCGGTCGAGCGATCAACTCGAGCGGCTGTGGGACGGGGTCGACGCGTGTGCGCTCGGCATCGCCACGCAACCGGCCATCGACTGTTCGGGAACGATCGAGTCGGTGCTCGACGAGCTCGCCGATCGAACCGAGGCGGTCGCTCGCTCGGGCGGTGTGCCCGTCACCCTCGGCGGTGAGCACAGCCTCACGTACGGGGCGGTGCAGGGGGTTCGGCGAGTCACGCCCGACATCGGCATCGTGCAGATCGACGCGCACGCCGACATGCGTGACGCCTACCAGGGGCATCGACACTCGCACGCGTCGGTCATGCACCTGCTCGCGGTCGAGGAGCAGGTGCCGCTCGCGCAGTACGGGGTGCGAGCGATCTGTGCCGAGGAACGCGACCTGCGTCTGGCACACGATGTCGTCCACGTCGACGCTCGGGACCTCGCTCGCCGGCCCAACGAGGTGATCGAGTTGCCCGCCGACTTCCCGAACGACGTCTACGTGACGTTCGACGTCGACGGGCTCGACCCGTCGGTCATGCCGGCCACCGGCACGCCGGTGCCGGGTGGGCTCGGCTACTACCAGTCGCTCGACATCATCGAGTCGGCGCTCGCCGGGCGCCGATGCGTCGGGATCGACCTCGTCGAGTTCGCCCCCATCGCCGGCGCACACGCGTGGGACTTCACCGCGGCACAGATCGTGTACGCGCTCATGTGCCTGGCGGTCGCCCCGGCAGCCTGACGACCGGTCGAGCGACGGCCGGTCGACGGGTCAGCCGACGACGACCGTCTTGGTGTTGACGAACTCCTTGATGCCGAGGTCGGCCAGCTCGCGTCCGAAACCCGATTCCTTGATGCCACCGAACGGCAGGCGTGGGTCGGACGCCACCATGGCGTTGACGAAGCAGCTCCCCGCTTCGAGTTCCTCTGCGGCGATCCGCTCGCCTCGATCGAGGTCTCGTGTGAACACGGCAGCGCCGAGGCCGAACGGTGTGTCGTTGGCGATGCGAATCGCATCGGCTTCGTCGGTCGCTCGGATCACGGCGGCCACCGGGCCGAACATCTCGTCGTCGTAGGCGGGCATGCCCGGAGTCACGTCGGCGAGCACGGTGCCCGGATACCATGCGCCGGGCTGATCGGGCACCTTGCCACCCGTCACCAGCCGGGCCCCGTGCGAGATGCTGGCCGCCACCTGCTGGTGGAGTTCGTCGCGCAGGTCGGTTCGGGCTTGTGGCCCGTAGTCGGTTGTTTCCTCGTGCGGGTCGCCCATCACCTTGGCGTCGATGTCGGCGGTGAGCCGGTCGATGAACTCGTCGTACACGTCGCTGTGCACCACGAACCGCTTCGCCGCGATGCAGCTCTGCCCGCCGTTGATCATGCGGCTGTTCGCGCACGTCGCGGCCGCCAGTTCGAGGTCGGCGTCTTCCAGCACCACGTAGGGGTCGCTGCCGCCGAGTTCGAGCACGCTCTTCTTCAGCATCTCGCCCGCCTTGCTGGCGACCGCAGCTCCGGCTGGGCCGCTGCCCGTGAGCGTGACGGCGCGAACGAGCGGGTGCTCGATCACGTCGTTCACCCGAGACGACGGGATGACCAACGTTCGGAACAATCCGTCGGGCAGCCCTGCGGCCACGAACAGTTCGTCGAGCGCGATCGCCGTTCCGGTCGTGCTCGACGCGTGCTTGAGCACGCCGGCGTTTCCGGCCATGAACGCGGGAGCGGCGAAGCGGACGACCTGCCAGAGCGGGAAGTTCCACGGCATCACGGCGAGGATCACGCCGAGCGGCTCGTGGTGGGCGTAGCTCCTCGTGTTGTCGGTGCTGATCTCGACGTCGGCGAGGTAGCGCTCGGCGTTGTCGGCGTAGTGCCGACACGCCCACGCGCACTTCTCCACCTCCGACCGGCCCGCGGCGATCGGCTTGCCCATCTCGTCGGCCATCAGCTCGGCGAGTGGCCCGATCCGTCCGTCGAGTTCGTCGGCGATCGCGTGCAGCACGGACGCCCGGGTGGCGAACGACTCGCGACGCCACGACCGATGGAGTTCGTGGGCAGCAACGATCGCGTCGTCGACCCGCTGTGCGTCGAACACGTCGTACGTGGCCAGGTCGTCGCCGGTGGCCGGGTTCGTCGTGGTGATGGTGCTCGTCATGGTGTGGTGCTCCTTCGCATCGAAGTGTTCGCAGTGCCAAGTAGACCTCATCGCCGGGGCCATCGCACGTCGTGCTCCACATTGCCGGGGCGAGCGCTGCGAGGGCGTGCTGTCGGTCTACCGTTGCCCGCATGGACGACGACGGGAAGAACGCTGCGTCGTCGAGAACCGAGCGTGTTCGCGTCCCCGGCGACGTGCTCGTCCATCTTCGAGCGGCGCGCGATCACCTCGATCGTCACTTCACCGAAGCCACCGACCTCGCAACGGCGGCGTCGATCGCCGGCCTGTCGAAGTTCCACTTCCACCGGTTGTTCAAGGCGACCTACGGCGTCACGCCGGCCGAGTACCTCTCGCGTCGGCGCATCGAGCGAGCTCAGGATCTGCTGCGGGCGACGAACCTGACGGTCACCGAAGTGTGTTTCGCTGTCGGCTACTCGAGCCTCGGGTCGTTCAGTGCCCGCTTCAAAGAACTCGTCGGCGACACTCCGAGTGCGGTGCAACGGAGACACATGGCGACCGGTGCTCCCAAGGTCCCCGGTTGTTTCGTCTTCATGCGCGGCCTTGCCCGTCAGCGCACGACGGGGAGCGACGCGGACGAGCGAGCGTCGACTCGGGCCGATTCCGCAAGCGAGGAGAAGCCTCCCGGTTGACCACATCCGTATGGTCGCAGACATGATCTCGAACATCTCCCTCACCACTGTCTGGGTCAAGGACATCGAAGCGTCCAAGGCCTTCTACATCGACAAACTCGGCTTCGAAGCTCGTGATGACGTGACCGTCGGTGACGACTTCCGTTGGTGCACGGTCGGACACCCCTCGCAACCAGAGATCGACGTCCACCTCACGACTCCCGGACCGCCGTTGTCGGAGGAGTTCGCCGAGTCGATCAACCGAGCGCTCGACGAAGGCGGCACCTTCGCGATCGGACTCAGCGTCACCGACTGCGCTGCGACCGTCGCCGATCTCGAAGCCAAAGGCGTCAGCATCCTCAATCCGCCCGAGGTCCGGCCGTATGGCACCGAAGCACTCATTCGGGACAACTCCGGCAACTGGATCGTGCTCGTCGAACACCACGACTGGACGCCGGAGCAGATTGCCGAGATGGTCAACGACGACCCGTCCGCCCTCGACCCGAAGTCCGACGCTTCGTGACCCGGTCGACATCCGACGCGAGCGACGAGGCCGCCGTCCGGGACATGCTGCGAGCCGAGCGGCTCGGCCTGTGCGACCGACTCGAGGAACTCGACGCGGCCGAGTGGTCGAGTGCATCGGCATGCACGGGCTGGTCCGTTCACGAGGTCGTCGCCCACCTGACGCTGGCGACTCGCCAGTCGAAGCTGGACTTCGTCCGGGGAATGCTCCGCCACCGAGGAGACTTCGACCGCATGACCGCAGCACAGGCTGTGGCGCATGCACAGGAGTACGGGCCGGCCGAACTCATCGAGCAACTCCGGGAGTCGGCAGCGTCGACCCGAACCGGGATGGGCAGCTCAGCGCGCGACTCGCTGATCGACGTGATCGTCCACGGCCAAGACATCGCCAGGCCACTGGGCGTTCGATGGGTGACGCCGCCCGAACGTGTCGTGGTCGCACTCGACCACGCGCTGGCGAGCCGTTGGTACGGCGCCAAGAAGCGATTTGCCCGCGCCGCCCTCGAAGCGACCGACGTCGACTGGACCGGCGGGCACGGCACGTTGACCATCCGGGGTGCTGCCATCGATCTTCTGCTCGCGGCGACCGGGAGAACCATCGGCGTCGACCGGCTCAGCGGAGCTGGAACGGTCGCTCTCCAGGCAGCGGTCAACGCTTGATCTTGCCGCCGAGACAGACCGCTCCGCGTTCGACGCGACACCCAGGACGTCGCCGTTGGTGATGGATGTCACGGGGGCCGATCGGAACCTCGGGTACACCCGCGAACGTCCAAGCGGTCACGTACTCCCACGAAAGGACCGCCCAACACATGAATGCCCGCTTCACCTCTCTGCTCGTGGCACTCGCCCTCGGTGCCACCGCATGCGGATCGGACGAACCCGACGCCATCCCGACCGAATCAGCGGGTGCCGCCGAGTCCACGACCCCTGACGACGACCGCACCGAGGATGACATGACCATCGAGATCACCGGCAACATCACGTACCGACAGCGCGTCGCGCTCCGTCCCGGCGGCACCGCCACCATCACACTCGAAGACGTCTCGATCGCCGACGCGTCGTCGACCGTGATCGCCGAGCAGGTCATCGAACTCGACGACCAGCAGGTCCCCATTCCGTTCGAGCTGACCGCCGACCGCTCCGATCTGGAAGAGCGCAACACGTACAGCATTCGCGCCACGATCACCGATGCCGACGGACGACTTCGCTGGACGACCGACACCGCCAACCCCATCGACAGCACCCAGTCGTCGATCGATGTCGGTGACCTCGTCATGGTCCAGGTCCAGGCCCCCGGCGACGACACGACGGAGTCGACGGAGGCGAACGCCTTGAACGGCACGTGGACCGTGACCGACGTCGACGGAACGCCCGCACTCGAGAACGTGACCGCCACGCTGACGTTCGACGCCGACGGACGCCTCTCCGGCAACGCCAGCTGCAACGACTACTCAGGCAGCTACGTGATCGACGGCAACAGTCTGACGGTCGGTGAGACCGTGTCCACCCTGAAAGCCTGTGCACCGGAGATCGACGAACAGGAAGCCGCCGTGTTCCAGATCCTGTCCGAAGCAACGACATACGAACTCGTCGACGCCAACACGCAACTCCGCATCTCGACTGCGGCCGGCGCCACGCTCACCGCCCGCCGCTGAACAGGACGCAGTGCCGAGAAACGCAAAGGCCCTGGCCGAAGCCAGGGCCTTCCATTCGTCGGGCTGACAGGATTTGAACCTGCGACCCCTTGTCCCCCAGACAAGTGCGCTACCAAGCTGCGCCACAGCCCGAATGTGTTGTGAGCGACGACTCTATCGACGCACGACCCGCCTCACGCAAAGAGTTGGATGACTCTCCATCCGAGATAGATCGCGACCGACGCCACCATCAACTTGAAGTGCCACGGGGCCTTCTCGTCGGAGCTCTCGGCGACTCGAGACGACGAGAGCGCGCCCGACTGCGGTGCTTCCAACTGCATGCCGCACTTGGGGCACGTGCCGTCTTCGCTCACCGAATTCGGTGTGTAGTACTTGGCGCATTCTTCACACCAGGGCACGGCCCGCTCCCCTGCTCACCTGCGATCGGGTCATGACTTCTTGCGGACGCGGATCTTGATCGCCGTCGAACCGAGGCCGAACTCCTCGCGGATCGTGCGCTCGATGTAACGCAGGTACGTCGACTGCACCTCGCGGTTCACGAACAGCGTGAACGTCGGCGGGTCGATGGCGCCCTGCACGGCGTAGAGGATCTTGGCGCCCTTGGGCGCCGGTGCCCGCTGCTGCGCGGCGGCGATGATCTTGTTGATGTCTCGCGTCGGAACACGCGTGTGGTACTGCGCGATCGACTCCTGCAGGTGCGGGCGAAGACTGTGGACGTTCTTTCCGGTCAGCGCCGAGATCTTCAGCACCGGAACGTCGCCGACGAAGCCGAGCTTGCGTTCGAGTTCGGTCATCACGTCGAGGCGATCCTCGGTGCTGACCAACTCCCACTTGTTGAGCACGATCAGAATCGGGCAGCCCGAGGCGTCGATGCGCTCGGCGAGCCGCTGGTCTTGGCTGGTGACGCCTTCGGTGCCGTCGATCACGAGCAACGCCACGTCGGCGTCGTCGATCGAACGGAGCGCACGAACGAGCGAGTAGTACTCGGCCGAATCGTCGATCTTGCCCTTGCGGCGCATGCCGGCGGTGTCGATGAAGACCATCGGGCCGTCTTCGGTCTCGACGAGCGTGTCGATCGAGTCGCGGGTGGTGCCGGCCATGTCGTGCACGACCGCCCGATCTTCACCGACGAGTCGGTTGAACAGCGTGCTCTTGCCGACGTTGGGTCGGCCGACGATCGCCACGCGCGGCGGCTTGATCTCGTCGGCGTCCCAGTCCTCGGCCTCCTCGTAGAAGCGATCGTCGTCGTCGGCCACCGGGCGATGACGCGCTTCTTCGGAGAAGCGCGAGATGACGACGTCGAGGAGGTCGCCGGCACGACGGCCGTGCAGTGCACTCACCGGCACCGGATCGCCGAGGCCGAGGCCAAGGAACTCCCAGCGGTCGGTCTCGCGCCGCTCGTTGTCGGCCTTGTTGGCCACGATGATGACGTCGCGGCCCGACCGGCGCACCCAGTTGGCGATGGTCTGGTCGTCGTCGGTGAGGCCGACGGAGGCGTCGACGACGAACAACACCACGTCGGCGTCACGCACCGCTTCCTCGACCTGACGGCTCACCTTCTCTTCGAGCGCGTCACCGCCGGGCATCCAGCCGCCGGTGTCGACGACGAGGAACGGCACTTCGAGCCACGAGGCCTCGAGCACCTTGCGGTCGCGGGTGATCCCCGGCCGGTCTTCGACGATCGCCTGTTGGCTGCCCACGACGCGGTTGAAGAGCGTGCTCTTGCCGACGTTTGGGCGACCGATGATGACCACGGTCGGCAGCTCTGCCTCGGGGACGACCGCCAGTTCCTCGGCGCTGATCTCGGAAGGCCCCTCGTCGTCGGAGCCGGTGGTGGTGGAGTCGAGCTGGTCGCTCATGATGTTCCTTCCAGAGCCGCCCGCAGCGCGATGCCGTCGGTGGCGATGACCTCGACGGGGCGAGGCAGTTCGGAGACGGTCACGCCGTCGAGAAAGCGACCGTCGTCGGAGAGACAGACGTCGGGGATGAGGTAGCGGTGGCCGTCGGGCTGGTCGGCGAGCGTGCGAGTGAGGTCGTCACCCGTCATCAGGCCGGTGACGCCCGTGTTGCCGCCGAAGAACTCGTTGGTGACGGTGATGACGCGCACGTCGTCACGGCCGAGAGCGTCGACGAGCGGTTGGATGACCGGAGCGCCGAGCGGGCCGGTGAGCACGCCGATCGGAGCGGTACGGCGCGGGCTCAACGACACGGCGGTCGCGGCAGCGGTCGTGCCGCCGGTGGCAGCGTCGTCGCCCGATCCGCACGGCACCGCCGTGCGCAGCCCGGTGTAGGCGGCAGGGTTGGGCGGAGCGTCGACCGCGGCGAAGAAGCCACGTTGCGGTCCGGTCGCCTCGACCGCGTGGCCGTGGAACTCCCGTTCGAACGTGCGAGCCATGCCGATGCCGTCTTCGTGCATCGGGAAGCCGTCGTAGCGTTCGGCGTCGGGGAACGGGCGGCCGGCCATGAGGTAGTACTCGTCGGCGGCGTAGACCATCCGGCGGCCGAGCGTGGCCGAGAACACGTCCTGCCAGTCGGTGACCGCATCGACCATCGCCGCAGCTTCGGCTCGCGTGTGCAGGCGCATGGCGTCTTCGCCGTTGAACTTGGAGATGCCGAGCGGCACGACGGCCACCGAATCGAGTTCGGGATATTGGTCGAGCACGCCGGCCATGGTGTCGTCGAAGATCGCTCCGTCGTTGACGCCCGGGCACACGACGACCTGGCCGCGCACCACGATGTCGTGATCGAGCAGCGCGCGGAGCCAGCGCAGGCTCATCGCCCCGCGCGGGTTCTTCAACATGTGCGAACGAACGTCGGGGTCGGTGGCGTGGATGCTCACGTGCAGCGGCGAGAGCCGTTCGGTCACCACCCGTTCGAGATCGGCCTCGGTGAAGCGGGTGAGCGTCGTGAAGTTGCCGTACAGGAACGACAACCGGTAGTCGTCGTCCTTCAGATACAGCGAGCGGCGCATGCCCTTGGGCAACTGGTAGATGAAGCAGAACTCGCAGTGGTTGTCGCACGTGCGGACTCGGTCGAACACCGCACTCGACACCTCGATGCCCAGCGGCGCGCCCTCGGGCTTCTCGATCGACATCGACAGATCGAGCCCGCCGCGCAGCACGTCGAGTTCGACCTCGGCCTCGTCGGTGGCCATCTGCCACTCGATGATGTCGCGAGGCTCGTCGCCGTTGACCCGCACGATCTCGTCGCCTTCGACCACCCCGGCGAGCGCGGCGGGAGACCCGGGCGCGACCGACACCACGAGGGGCGCGAGAGAGCGGTGGAGAGTGGCAGACATGGGGCTCGTCAGGCTACCGCCGCCCGGACTCGGTAGATTTGTGGTGACATGAGCGACGACCCCGACCCCGCTGAGGCGTCACCTGGATCTGGCGCTGTCCAGCAGGTGCTGTTGGCCGAACCCCGGGGGTTCTGTGCCGGCGTCGAGATGGCGATCAAGGCCTTGGCCTGGATGGTTCGAGCCTTCCCGACCCCGGTGTACTGCTACCACGAGATCGTGCACAACAAGCTCGTCGTTCGGCGCTTCGAGGACCAGGGCGTGATCTTCGTCGACGACATCTCCGAGGTGCCGGTCGGCAGCCCGATCATGCTGTCGGCCCACGGTTCGGCACCGGAGGTCGTCGAGGCGGCGCGAGCTCGTGGCTCGTACGTGGTCGATTCGGTGTGCCCGCTGGTCACCAAGGTCCACCACGAGGTCAAGGTTCGGGCCGGCAAAGGGTTCCGGATCGTCTATGTCGGCCACAACGGCCACGAAGAAGCCGTCGGCACGATGGCGGTGGCGCCCGACGCGATCGACCGGGTCGAGTCGGTCGACGAGGTCGACGCGCTCCCCGACACCGATCAGCCCGTTGCGTTGCTCGCGCAGACCACGCTGTCGCATCGTGACTGGGAAGGCGTCGCCGTGCGGGTCAAAGAGCGATTCCCCGAGGTCTGGACGCCGGGGCGCAGCGACCTCTGCTTCGCCACCACCAACCGCCAGGCGGCCATCGAACAGCTCGCCCATCGCTGCGACGCGATCGTCGTGATCGGTTCGGCCAACTCGTCGAACACGGTCGCCCTCGAGAAGCTCGCCCGTGCCGAAGGGTGCGAGGTCGTCCACCGCGTCAACTCGGCAGCCGAACTCCCGGCAGGCCTGTCCGGCGTGGTCGGGGTGACGGCCGGTGCATCGGCACCCGAAGAACTCGTCGAGGAGGTCATCGAACGACTCGCCCCGTCGCAGGGTGTCGAGTTGCTCGTCGTCACCGACGAGGACGAGTACTTCCCGCCGCCGCGCAACATCCGCGAGTTGCAGGCCGCGATCGAGAACTCGTCGACCGTGCTGTTGGGCGGGAGCCTGCTCGATCGTCCGGGTATGGACGACCGCATCCTCGGTGCGAGCGACGTGCTCGCCAGCCTTCAGAGCTGACGAGCAGTCGTCGTTCGATCCGGCGTTCCGACGCCGTTCAGTTGCGCGGGATCTCGCTCCACGGAACCTCGCGGTCGACGCGTACGTCGCCCGGCAGGCCGAGGACGCGCTCGCCGAGGATGTTGCGCATCACTTCGCTCGTGCCACCCTCGATCGAGTTGGCGCGAACCCGGAGGAACGCCTTCTGCGGCGTGTCGGAACCCATCGCGGTTTCGGGGCGGATCATCTCGTAGCTGCCGTACAGCAGTGCATCGGCACCCATGAGGTCCATGACCTTCTCGTAGATCTCCTTGTTGAGATCGGCGGCGGCCATCTTGCCGATCGACCCCTCCGGGCCGGGGTCGCCCATCTTGCGGTTCTGGCTCGAACGGATGTTGGTGAGGCGAGCGACTTCGGCGCGCGACCACAGCGACATCACTTCGTCGAGCGCGGCGCCGGTCTTGAGGTGATCGCCCGCTTCGGCCCACGCCTTGGTGAGCGCCGAGATCATGCCGGAACCCTTGGCCGGGATCGTGCCGCCGATCGACACGCGTTCGTTCATCAACGTGGTGAGCGAGACGCGCCAACCGTCGCCGGGGCTGCCGAGCATCTCCGACTCGTGGATGCGGGTGTCGGTGAAGAAGACCTCGTTGAACTCGGCCTCGCCGGTCATCTGGCGCAGCGGGCGAACCTCGACCGTCGGGTCCTGCATGTCGACCACGAACGCGGTGAGGCCGGCGTGCTTGACCGCCTGCGGATCGGTGCGCACCACGAGGAGGCCCCACCTCGAGAGGTGCGCCAGCGTGGTCCAGACCTTCTGCCCGTTGCAGATCCACTCGTCGCCGTCACGGACGCCGGTCGAGGACAGGCCGGCGAAGTCCGAACCCGAGCCGGGCTCCGAGAACAGCTGGCACCACACTTCCTCGCCGGTGAACATCGGGCGGAGGTAGCGCGACTTCTGGTCGTCGCTCCCCCACGTGACCACCGTCGGGCCGCACATGCCATGACCGATCGGGTTGCGGATCATCGCGTTGGGAGCGCCGGCTGCCTGCAACCGCTCGTTGATCATCCGCTGCAGCTTCGGGTTGAGTCCGAGTCCGCCATTGCCCTCCGGGAAGTGCACCCAGGCGAGGCCGCGGTCGAACTGCTGGCCGAGGAACGTGGCGGCGTCGGTGTCGTTCGGCGGGAACTGTTCGAGCAGGTCGGTGATGAGGTCGCTGACGCGCTGCTCGTCGGCGGTCAAGTCGGTTTCGGCGTCGATCGTCGTCATGGCCACAACGTAGTTGTCATCTGCAAGCATTCGAAAACCCGGAAGAACTTCCGATTCTCGTGAACCGCGGACGTCTACGGTGCGTCGAACCTCCTATGACGTCTCGCACTCCGCTCCACCGACTCGCCCTGCTGATCGCAGCCGGCCTGATTGCCACAGCGTGCGGATCGGGCGACGAGACGACCTCCGACAGTGTTCCGTCGAGCGATGCGCCGGCCACCACGGTCGCGGACCCAGAGTTCAGCGAGACCGAGTCGCCGACGGAGACCACCGACGGCACCGACGCTGCAAACGCGTCCTCCACAGGCGACACGACCGACACCGATGCGAGCGACCAGCCCGAAGGCGGCGAGATCGAGTGTTCTCCCGCAGAGTGCGGTGACCCCGACGAGCAGCTTCCCGAGCGCGACGACACCGATCTCGAGCCGCCCGTCACCGCTGCGCCTCCCGTGGTGTTCGAACCCGCGCCGGATGATCGCGAGTTCTGCCTGGCGCTCGAAGCGTTCGAAGACGATCTGCCAGACGACGACGACCAGGCGGCCCTCGCCGCGCAGGCTGGCTTGGCGACGCTGGTCGCTGCGGCTCCCGACGAACTGGTCGGCGACTTCCAGACGATCCTCGACTACATCGATCGCGTCGTCGCCGGTGAGGTGACGTTCGACAGCATGCAGACCGATCCGGCGTCCGAGCGCGCCGGCGAACGGATCAGCGACTTCATCGATCAGCGGTGTGAAGGCGACACGCCGCCGTCGACCGACCCGGTCATCGCCCCGGTCGACCCCGTCGACCCGGCCGACGATCCTGAGCTGCCGAACGGCGTCGTCATCCCGGTCGTCCCGTTCGACAGCCCGCAGCGCGAGACGCAGCAGCCGGTGTTCGGTCAGCGGTCCGACGACGGCACGCCGGCACCCCCTGCACCGGGCTTCACCCCGGCGGATGCCGACGCCGGTTTCTGCCTCGGGCTCGACATCATCGAGTCACGACCGCAACCCACCGGCGACTTCGAAGAACTCATCGTGATCGAGGCCTACCTGGTGGCGATCGACCCGCTCGTTCCAGCCGAGATCGCCGACCAGTACTCGACCCTGATGACGTGGCTCACCGCCGTGGTCGACAACGGGTCGTTCGACGGCATGACCGACCCCTCGGCAGACCCGGAACTCGCCGCAGCACTCGACACGGTCGACACCTTCGTCGACACGAACTGCCTCGGCTACTGACCACCGGAGTCGGCGCGCCGGGTCGCGCCCGGCTCAGTCGTCGCCGAACTCGGTGGCGACGCGTTCGAGGAGTTGATCGCGAATGCTGACGCCGGGCTCGCGAGCCTTGTCGCCGGTCATCCGCCAGCCGAGACGGCTCGAGTAGAGCAGCGGCGGGTCCTTCAACCGATTGGGCTGCACCTCCACGACGCGAGCGAAGAACAGTTCGTGGTCTTCCATCGGCGTGATCTGGAACGTCTCGCAGCGCATCCACGCGATCGCGTTCGGCACGACGGGAAGGCCGTGGTCGGCGTCGGGCCACGGCGTGATGTACTCGTCGGCCACGTAGCGCATCTTGTGGCCGGGGTAGCTGAAGTACTGGCCCTCGCTGATCTGGTCGGCGCCGAGGATGCTCACCGTGAACTGTCCCGAGGCGACCATCAACGGGTGCGTGTCGTGCTTGGGCGACACGCTCGCCATCACGATCGGTTCCTCGAAGCTCACCTGTGACACCCAGTGGCTCGTGTACGCGCGCATGACCCCGTCGTGTGCGGCACCGACCACCTCGACGCCCTTGATCATCTGCCCGAGGCATTGCTTGATGTCACGATCGATCATGTGAGGATCACTCCCTTGAGGTGGTCAGTTGAACACGGCCGAGGCAGCGGCGATGTCATCGGCCTCGTCGTGGGCGAGTTGTGGAATCTGGGCGCGCAACTGCATGACGAGTCCGTACCGGAGTTCGTCGGAGCGGCTCTGGAAGATCGCTCGCAGGTTGTTGAGCATGCGGATCACGATCGGCTGTGCGAGCGTCGGCTCGAGGTAGCTGTCCTGCCATGCGACCTGCCCGCGCGTGAGCTGTTCGAACAACCGACGTGCTCCGTCGCGGTCGAGTTCGACGCCGCCGCCGAACGCGTCGAAGAACCGGTTGGGGTCGTCGGCGGCGCGCACCAGGAAGTGGGCGGGCATGCCCACGCCGATGAGCCGGACCCCGACCCGCCTGGCGACTTCGATCATCAGCACCGACAGGCTGATCGGAATGCCGATCCGGGTGTCGATCACCCGGTCGAGGCACGAGTTGCGCCAGTCGTAGTACGCACCCGAGTTGCCGCGGAAGGCGAGGTCGCCGAACAGGTGGCGAGCGACGCCGTCGGGGGTCGGCTCGGGGCATTCGGCGGCGAGCACGTCGAGCGCGGCGAGCCACTCGATCTCGTCGAGAGGTGCCTGGATCGTGCTGGAGATGGCGAGGCAGGCCTGATCGAGGTGGATGTCGGTGGCGTTCATCACCTGGGCGAACCGAGCAACACTCACCGCGTCGAACCTATCGTCGGCGACCGACCTCCCCGGTCGTGGCCGCTCGTCGTGACTCCGGCGGGTGCGGTCGGCTACGTTCCCAGCTCATGTTCCCAGGTGCACATCTCGACACACACGGCGACAAGCCGGCGCTCATCATGGGAGGCTCCGGCTTCACCCAGACGTACCGAGAACTCGACGCTGCCGCCAACCGGCTGAGTCGGCTGCTCCGTGCCGCCGGCCTCAATCCCGGCGATCACATCGCGATCTGCATGGAGAACCACGATCGCTACATGGAGATCATCTGGGGGTGCCACTACGCAGGACTGATCTACACCGCGGCGTCGTCGCGTCTCCAGAGCGCCGAACTCGAGTACATCATCAACGACTGCGGCGCTCGGGCGTACATCACGTCGAAGTACAAGGCCGACCAAGCAGCCGAGATCGTCGCCAACACGCCGGCGGTCGAACTGCGCCTGATGCTCGACGGCACGATCGACGGCTACGAGAGCTACGAGTCCGCCGTCGACGCACAGTCACCGGAGCCGCTCGAAGGCGAGCGCATCGCCGGGCTCGACATGCTGTACTCGTCGGGCACCACGGGCATGCCCAAGGGCATCGCTCGCGAGTTCCCCAACGATCCGCTCACCGACTGGGGCAACGGCGTCTCGATGCTGTCGTCGATGCTCTTCGGGGTCGACGACACGAAGCGCTACCTCTCGCCGGCGCCGTTCTACCATGCGGCCCCACTGCGCTTCTGCATGTCGATGCACATGCTCGGGGCGACGATCGTCGCGATGGAGAACTTCGACGCCGAGACGTACCTGCAGCTCGTCGAGAAGCACCAGATCACCCACAGCCAGGTCGTGCCGACGATGTTCGTCCGCATGTTGAAGCTGCCCGAGGAGACTCGTGCGAAGTACGACGTGTCGTCGCTCGAATGCGTGATCCACGCGGCGGCGCCGTGCCCGATTCCCACCAAGAAGAGCATCATCGAGTGGTTCGGCCCGGTCGTGCACGAGTACTACGCCGGCTCCGAAGGCAACGGGTTCGTCTACTGCAACTCCGAGATGTGGCTGGCCCACGAAGGCACGGTCGGTTCGCCGATCAACTGCACGCTGCACATCTGCGGTGAAGACGGCGAAGAGGTCCCCCAGGGCGAGTCGGGCACCGTGTTCTTCGAAGGCGGCGCCGAGTTCGAGTACCACAACGACGCCGAGAAGACGAAGAGCTCGCGGCATCCCAAGGGCTGGTCGACGCTCGGCGACGTCGGGTACCTCGACGAAGACGGCTTCCTGTACCTGACCGACCGCAAGGCGTACATGATCATCTCCGGCGGTGTGAACATCTACCCGCAGGAGGCCGAGAACGTCCTGGTCACGCACGACAAGATCATCGACGTCGCCGTGTTCGGCGTACCGAACGACGACTTCGGCGAAGAGGTCAAGGCCGTGGTGCAACCGCGAGAGATGCCCGCCAACGAGGAAGAAGCGCAGGCGCTCGCCGGTGAGCTGATTCAGTTCTGCCGCTCGAAGCTGGCCGACGTCAAGTGCCCCCGCTCGATCGACTTCCGCGAGGAACTCCCCCGCCACCCGACGGGCAAGCTCTACAAGCGCCTGCTCAAGGACGAGTACTGGAAGGCAGCGGGTCGGTCGATCTGACCAGACACCCGTACCTCGAGCACGACGGGCCGATCCCGTTCGCGCATCGCGGTGGCACATCGAGCGCGCCCGAGAACACGATGGCGTCGTTCGAGCACGCCTGGTCGCTCGGCTATCGCTATCTCGAAACCGACGTCCACCTCACCACCGACGGCGAGTTGGTCTCGTTCCACGACCCCGACCTGACGCGCACCTGCGGCATCGCCAAGCAGATCGGTGAGATGTCGGCCGACGAGGTCGCCGAGGCGCGCGTCGGCGGCGAGCACCCGATTCCGCTGATGAGCGATCTGTTCGACCGCTTCCCCGACGCCAGGTTCAACATCGACGCGAAGTCGGAGGCGTCGGTCGAACCGCTCGCCGAGATGGTCCGGTCGCGCGGCCTCCTCGACCGCGTGTGCCTCGCATCGTTCAGCTACTCGAGATTGCAGCGGCTCCGCCGTCTGCTCGGGCCGTCCCTCATCACCAACATGAGTCCGCCCGAGATCGCCCCGTTGCGCATCGTGGGACGACTCCCCGGCTCGGCGCCGCGCATCGCTCAGGTGCCGACGTCGATGAAGGGCATCCGCATCATCGACCAACGATTCATGCGCCACGCTCGGCGCGCCGGCGTCGACGTGCACGTGTGGACGATCAACGAACGGTCGGAGATGGAACGACTGCTCGATCTGGGCGTCGACGGCATCATGACCGACGAGACCGAACTGCTCCGAGAGGTGTTCATCGAGCGGGGGCTCTGGCCGACCTGACGCGATGCCGTACGGTCTCGGGTGATGTCGGTGTCAAACCCTCCACTCCGTTCCGTTCGCACGCCGAACCACATGGTCGCGTCGGCCGACCAGGTCGCCACCTCGGCCGGTGTCGAAACGTTCGCTCGCGGCGGCAACGCCGTCGACGCGGCGATCGCCACCAACGCGGCCATCGCCGTCACCGGGCCGCACCTGTGCGGCATGGGTGGCGACCTGTTCGCGCTGGTCTACGACGACGGCGACGTGCATGCGCTCAACGCCTCGGGGCGCGCGGGCTCAGGGGCCGACGCCGCGGCGATGCGTAGCGCCGGGCTGACGGAGATGCCGTTCCGGCTCGACATCCGCTCGGTGACGGTGCCGGGATGCGTCGACGGGTGGCTGGCGCTGCACGACCGCTTCGGCTCGCTGCCGCTCGACCAGGTTCTCGACCCGGCGATCCGCCTCGCCAACGACGGTTTCCCGGCGTCACCGCTGATGATCGGCGCATTGCACCTCGCCAGCGACCAAGGGCGAGCGAATCTCCATGAAATCGCCGAGCAGGCCCAGACGCGCGGCTCGCGTGTGCGGCGTCCCGGCGTGGCTGCGGCCCTCGCCGGCGTCGCTCGCGGAGGGCGCGACACCTTCTACGGCGGGGCGTTCGGCGAGGGACTCATCGAGATGGGCGGCGGGTTGTTCACCGCGTCCGACCTGGCCACCGTGCAGGCCGAGTGGCAGCCGGTGCTCTCCGGCGAGGCGTTCGGCGTGACGCTGCACACCGCTGAGCCCAACTCACAGGGCTACCTCGCCATCGGCGGTGCCCGCCTCGCATCGCAACTCGACCTGCCCGCCGACCCCGACGACGAGCGATGGGCGCACCTCCTGATCGAAGCCGCCACGGCGGCCGGCCGTGATCGTCCGAGCCAGCTGTTCGACGGAGCGGACGGCCGAGAGTTGCTCGACATGATCGACGGCCGCTTCGACGAGATCGACGTCGGCCGTGCCAGCGGCCGTTGGGCTCCCTCGAACGACGGCGACACGACCTATCTGTGCACGGCCGGGCGCGGCGTCGACGGCCGGGAGATGGCGGTGTCGCTGATCCAGTCGAACGCCTCGGGATTCGGGAGCCACCTCGTCGAGCCGAACACCGGGATCAACCTGCACAACCGCGGCATGGGCTTCAGCATCGAGGAAGGCCACCCGGCGGAGTTGGCGCCGGGGCGGCGGCCGCCGCACACGCTCCTGCCGATGGCGGCCACCCGTGACGACGGGTCGCTGGCAGCGGTCTTCGGCACCATGGGCGGCGACGCGCAGCCGCAGATCATGTTGCAGATCGCCGCCCGCCTGTTCCATCACCGTCAGAGCCCAGCTCGAGCGATCGGCGCGGGGCGATGGGCGCTCAAAGGTCCGGCCACCGGATTCGACACGTGGACCGCACCGGAAGGCCCCGGCGTGAGTCTCGAAGGCCACGCTCCGCACGACTGGCTCGATGCACTCGCGTCGCGCGGTCACCGCACGAGCGGAGCTCCCGCCTGGGACTCAGGGTTCGGACACGCCTGCGCCATCGTCGGAGGCCGCGACGGCATGTGGGTCGGCTCCACCGACCCCCGAACGGTGATCGGCTCCTGCGCCGGAGCCTGACGACGACCGGATCGGGTGTCGGCCCGCTCAGGTGAGGAGCGGCTGGACTTCTTCCTTGAAGCGAGCCATCTGCTCGTTGGCCTTCGTGTAGCTGTCGCCGAGCAGGTGCGGGAAGATCGTCAGGTACTCGAAGCCGAGCAGGTCTTTGAGGAACTGGACTTCCGACGCGACGAACTCGGGCGTGCCGCACAGGATCGTCTTGTTCTCGATCGATTCCTCGAGCGTCGGGATGAGACCGGGTGCCGAGGGCTTGCCGTCGGGGCCCATGTAGCCGCGGCTCCACCCGTACGGGCCGAGGAACTTCCAGAACTCGTCGTGGCCGTTGCGTGCCGTCTCGTACGCCTGCTCCATCGTGTCTTCGATACGGACCGACACGACCAGCATGCGCTTCTCGTGATCTTGTAGTTCGTGGCCGCCGTGTGCCGAGGCGTAGTTCTCGGCGTAGCGGTCCCAGAAGCGCTTGATGAAGCTGTAGTGCTGGTTCCAGAACACGGCGCCGTGGTCGACGACCGGGACGTAGTCGAGCGTCGGAGGTGAGGTGACCGCCTGCCAGATCTCGTACGGGTAGATCGGACGCGGGATCAACGTGAGGTCCTGCACCGTCGCGCCGCGGTCGGGGATGCCGGGGATCGGGAGTTCGAAGTGCTTGCCCGTGAAGGAGAAGGAATCCTGGCTCAGCGCTCGGCGAACGATCTCCATCGACTCTTCGAAGATCTCGCGGTTGAACTGGTCGGCCGCCGCCTGATCGGGGTTGTCTTGTGAACCGATCGAGACGCCCTTGTCGTTGAGGTGCAGCACCTCGCGCGGGACGGTGCCACGGCCGACGCCGAGCATCGCTCGGCCACCCGACAGGTTGTGCAGCGTCGAGAAGTCTTCGGCGAGGCGCAGCGGGTTCCACTGCGGCACGACGTTGAACATGGCGCCGAAGCGCAGCTTCGTGGTGCGAGCCGCGATCCAGGTGGAGATCTGCAGGCCGTTCGGGATGACCTCGTAGCCCTCGTACTGGAAGTGGTGCTCGGTGGTCCAGAACGAGTCGTAGCCCAGGCGTTCGGCCTCGATGGCGGAGTCGACGTAGTCGAGGGTGGCCTTCCAGCACTCGTCGTTGGTGTAGCGCCGATCCATCGGATTCGGGAGCCCGGCCCCGGCGTCGTCCATCTCGACACCTCCGAAGAAGAAGGCGCCGAGTTTGAGATCCTGTGCTGCGACCATAGGGCCCCTATCGTCGCACAGGTGCCTGCGAACCTCCTGCAACGAATCACCACTCTGCACCCCGAAACCGGTGGGCAGATGTCACATCGCATCTGCGACGTCCGCGTCGTCGATGGCCTGGTCAGCGAGGTCGGCGACCTCACTCCGAAGGACGACGACACCGTCGACGACCTCGACGGATACCTGTTGCTTCCGGCTGCCGTGGAGCCGCACGCCCACCTCGACAAGGCGTTCCTCGCCGAGCGCATCGTCAACAAGACCGGCGACCTGATGGGTGCGATCACGGCCATGCGGGAGAACCGGCATCTGCTCGGTGTCGACGACATCATCGAACGAGCCGAGCGAGCAGCTCGACTCATGGCGGGCAACGGCTACACGGCGGTGCGCAGCCACGCCGACACCACGATCGAGCACGGTCTCCGCAGCGTCGAAGCGCTCACCGAGGTGAGGCGCCGGGTGGCCGACGTGATCGACGTGGAGATCGTGGCGCTGATCGGCTGGCCGCTGATGGGCGCGGCGGGTGCCGACCAACGAGCCCTGGCTCGCGAGGCCATGCAGGCCGGCGTCGACCTCGTCGGAGGCGTGCCGCACCTCGAAGGGGCCGACGACCGCGCCGCGTCCGAATGGCTGCTCGACCTCGCCTCCGAACACGGGATGGGCGTCGATCTCCACACCGACGAAACGCTCGACCCCGAGGTGCTCGGGCTCGTCGACCTCGCAGAACTGACCCTCGCCGGTTTCGATCAGCCGGTCACGGCCAGCCACTGTGTCAGCCTCGGCATGCAGCCCGAAGCCGAGCAGCGACGTGTGGCCGAACTCGTCGCCGAAGCCGGTATCTCGGTCATCGCGCTCCCCCACACCAACCTGTTCCTGCAAGGACGAGGCCACGCGCCGATGCCACGCGGTCTCACTGCGGTCGCCGCGCTGCGCGACGCCGGCGTGACGGTGGCCGCTGGCGCCGACAACCTGCAGGACCCGTTCAACCCGGTCGGTCGAGCGTGCCCGTTCGAAACGGCAGGCCTCATGATCATGGCGGCGCATGCGCTCCCCCACGACGCCTGGAGCATGGTCTCGCAGCACAGCGCGACGGCGACCGGACGTCGTACCGGCGGGTTGGAGGTGGGCGATCCGGCACACTTCGTCGCCGTCCGCGCCGACACGGTTCGCGAAGCCATCGCCACCGGGCCCGCCGATCGACGAGTGTGGCGACACGGCCGAGAGATCGTTTTGTGATTGGCGGTCGAGGTGCCAAGATCGTCACGCCCATCCCGGCCGTCACGAGCAGGCGGCGCCACCGGACCGGGCCCGAATCCTCCTCACTTGAAACACGATGGACACACAGCGGTCGCCAGATGGCTTCTAACCTGTCGGCACTTGCATCCGTCCCCATCGGGAGACCACCACTTTGAACACCGACCTCACAACCGAGTCGCCGGACGCCGAAACCTCTGACTCCGACACCCCGGCGCTCGTCTTCGACGACTTGTCGATGACCTTTCCCGACGGGACGCACGCACTCGACCACGTGTCGTTCAGCGTGTCGCGCGGTGAGTTCGTCACCGTCGTCGGCCCGTCGGGGTGCGGCAAGTCGACGCTGCTGCGCATCGCCTCGGGTCTCGAACAGAACACCGGTGGGCTGTGCCAGGTCGACCACGACTCGATCGGCTACGTGTTCCAGGACGCCACGCTCTTCCCGTGGCGTACCGTTCGGCGCAACGTCGAGCTGCTCGCCGAACTGCACGGCCTCGACCTGAAGGGCCTCAGCGGAAAGGTCGACGAGTCGCTCGAACTGGTCAACCTGCTCGAGCACCAGGACAAGTACCCGAAGCAACTGTCGGGCGGTATGCGCATGCGTGCCTCGCTCGCCCGTTCGCTGGTGCTGCAACCCGACGTGTTCCTGTTCGACGAACCGTTCGGCGCCCTCGACGAGATCAGCCGCGAGCGGCTCAACGACGAATTGCTGTCGCTGTTCAAGGCGAAGAACTTCGCCGGGCTGTTCATCACCCACTCCATCGCCGAAGCGGTGTTCCTGTCGACGCGGGTGCTCGTCATGTCGGCTCGGCCCGGTCGCATCATCGCCGACTACGAGGTGCCGTTCGAGTACCCCCGGCGCCACGACATCCGTTATCTCCCCGAGTTCGCCGAACTCTCCGGCCAGATCTCCCACGACCTCCGAGGAGCCCACCCGTGACCGTCACCGACGACGAGGCAACCGCCGTTCCCGCCAGTGCGGTGAGCATGGGCGGCGGCGGAACGGGGTCGGCAGCATCAGCGCCGAAACGCAAGGCCGGGGCGGGCATCGCTCGTTTCGCCGGACCGGCCGGCGCACTCGTCGGCTTCTTCGCCATGTGGTACTTCGTGCACTACGTGTTGATGTCCGACAACCGCAAGTTCCTCGTGCCGCCGCCGCACACCGTGATCAACGAGTCGATCCTCACCTGGAACATCCCGCGCGGTGAAGGTGGCACCCGCACCGGCGGCGGTCTGTTCAAGCTGCTCGAAGGCCTGTGGTCGTCGTTCCAGGTCGCCGCACTCGGCCTCGGCATCGCGATCACGCTCGGCCTGGTGCTCGCCACGCTCATGAGTCAGGCCAAGTGGATCGAGAACGCGATCTACCCGTACCTCGTGGCGATCCAGGCGATGCCGATCCTCGCCTTCGTGCCGCTCATCGGCCTCGTCCTCGGCTTCGACTTCTGGTCGCGCGTGCTCGTGTGCGTCATCATCGCGATCTTCCCGATCGTTGCCAACACGCTGTTCGGACTGGTGTCGGTCGATCGCGGCTACCACGAACTGATGACCCTCAACGGAGCGTCGCGGTGGACGCGCCTGCGCAAGCTCCAGTTCCCGGCCGCGATGCCGTCGATCTTCACCGGGCTCCAGATCTCCGCCGGGTTGTCGGTGGTCGGCGCCGTCGTCGGCGACTTCTTCTTCCGTCAGGGTGAACCCGGCATCGGCCGACTGATCAACACCTACCAAGCGGCGTCGGAAGAGTCGCAGCTGTACGGCGCCGTCATCGTCACCGCGGTCTTCGGCATCAGTGTGTTCCTCTTCTTCGGCTGGCTCGGGCGCCGTGTCGTCGGTCACTGGCACGAGACTCGAAGCAGCTGACCGCCTGGATCGGCGGCCCGATTAACACAGCGTTCAAGAACCTGACGGCGGCTGAACTGCCAGTTTCCTCTAGTGTTTCCCGCGTCGGAAACACCACGACACCACATCGGACAACACACCGACATCTCAACTCCTAGGGGGAGTAACCACATGCGAACCACTCGCACGACCAAGACGGCTGCATTCGGCATCGTCGCCGCACTCTCGATCGCTGCCTGCGGCAGCGACGAGCCCGAGGCCGAGGCACCCGCCGACGAGCCTGCCGAGACGACGGCCGAAGAACCGGCCGACGAAGAAGCGATGGACGAAGAAGCCATGGACGAAGAGGCCATGGACGAGGAAGACGACGGCGCGATGGTCGAGATGGAAGCGACCAGCCTCGTCGACGTCTGCCCCGAGACCATCGTCATCCAGACCGACTGGTTCCCCGAGGCCGAGCACGGCGCGCTGTACCAGATGTTCGGCGAGGGCGCCGAGATCAACGCCGACACCAAGGTCGTCACGGGCGACCTCGTCACGCACGCCGGCGACACCGGCGTCGACCTCGAGGTCCGCACCGGTGGTCCGGCCATCGGCTTCCAGCAGGTCGTGTCGACCATGGCCCAAGACGACAGCATCACGTTCGGCTACGTCGCCACCGACGAGGCGATCGAGAACTACGCCGACAACCCGACCACGGCGTTCGTCGCTCCGCTCGAGATCAACCCGCAGATCATCATGTGGGACCCGGCCACCTACCCCGACGTCACGTCGATCGCCGACCTCGCCACCGCCAAGGACGGCGAAGGCGTCACGATCCGCTACTTCGAGAGCGGCGCCTACATGCAGTACCTGCTGAGCAGCGGTCAGGTGACCGAAGCGCAGCTCGACGGCAGCTACGACGGCGGCCCCGCGGTGTTCATCGCCGAGAACGGCGCCATCGCACAGCAGGGCTTCGCTTCCGCCGAGCCCTACAACTACGAGAACGCCTTCGAAGACTGGGGCAAGCCCGTCGCATTCGAACTGATCCACGACGCCGGCTGGCAGGCATACGCTGCTCCGCTCGCCGTCCTCGACTCGAAGAAGGCCGAACTCACCGACTGCATGGCAGCGTTCGCTCCCATCGTGCAGCAGGCCGTCGTCGACTACGTCGCCGACCCGGCGGCAACCAACGAGCTGATCATCCAGGCTGTCAACGACTACGCCGACTTCTGGACTTACGACGAGGGCCTGGCCACCGATTCGGTCGCCAAGCAGCTCGAACTGGGTCTGATCGGCAACGGTCCCGACGCGACCGTCGGCAACTTCGACCTCGACCGCATCGCGGGATTCATCGAAGTCGCCTCGCCGGTGTTCGGCGCCGAAGGCATCACGCCCGACGACCTCGTGACCAACGAGTACATCGACGAGAGCATCGGTCTCTGACCGACACCTGACGTCGAGATCATCGACTGACGAGGGGCGTTCCGGCTGCGGCCGGATCGCCCCTCTTCGCGTGGTGCCACCACTCGACGGGGCCCGATTCGTACAATCCGCCGGTGGTGATTCGTCGATGTGCTGTGCTGATCGTTGCCGTGAGCGGGCTCGTGAGCTGCTCGGGCGGCAACGACGCCGTGCAGAGCGCGCCCGACTCGTCATCGGCCACGTCGACCAGCACGCCAGCCGTCGACTTCACCGAGGTCGAGACGACGCTTCCGGAGCGAGAGACGTTCACCGACGGCCCACTCGCCGAGGTCTGCCCGGCCACCATCACCCTTCAGATCGACGACCTGCCATCGGTCGAACACGGGCCGCTGTTCCGGTTGCTCGGTGACGACCCGTCGGTCGACGGTGCGACCCAGGTGATCAGCGGTCCACTTCGCCGAAGCGACGGAACGGTCGAGGACGTGATCGTGGAGATCCGCGCCGGCGGTCCGGCGGTCGAGTTCCGGAATCCGATCGACGTGATGTCGGCCGACCCGACGATCACCCTCGCTGAAGCGTCGACCGACGAGTTGGCAGACGCAGCAGACACGTTCCCGACCGTCGGCGTGGTCACGCTCACCGACATCAGCCACCAGATGCTGATGTGGGACCCGGCCACGTACCCCGACGTGACGAGCCTCGATGACCTCGCCGCGACGGGCCCCGAGATCCGTCACCTCCCCGACGAAGGGTTCATCTCGTTCCTCGTCGAGCAAGGCGTGCTCGACAGCGACGACCTCGACGACGACTTCTTCGGTGAACCAGCGGCGTTCGTCGCCTCCGGTGGCTCGCTGGTGCAGCAGGGCGATGCACTGGTCGAGCCATTCCTGTTCCCCTCGCTCCCCCAGTGGTCGGCACCGATCGACTACGCACTGGCTGCCGAGTCGGGGTGGACCTCGTACGACGACTCCCTCGTCGTCACCTCGGAGTTCGCCGACGAGCAGCGCTCGTGCCTGGGCCGGCTGGTGCCGGTCATCCAGGAGTCGATCGTCGCCTACGTCGTCGACCCGAGCCCCACCAACGAGTTGATGGCTTCGGTGCGCGAACTGTTCAACCCGCTCACTCGGGCGGCACCCGAACTGCTCGATCAGGGAGTCGCGTCGGGAGTCGCCACCGGAATCTTCGGCGGCGGGCCCGACGGCGTGGTCGGGAGCTTCGACGTCGATCGAGTCGCCTCGTTCGTCGACACGATCGGCGGCGCAACCGCTGGCGACGACCTGGTGACCAACGACTTCGTCGACCTCGCCGTGACGCTCTGACGTCGGTTACGAGGTGATCGGCAGGTCGAAGCGCGAGATCTCGCCGAGCGCGGCGCAGAACGCGTCGACCGCAGCGTCGAAGATCTCCCGGCCTCGTTCGGCGGTCGCACCGGTCGGGTCACCGATGTGCCCGTCGGGGCCGAAGTCGTTCGACAACCAGCCGAACCCGACCTTGCCGCCGAAGCGGACGTGTTCGTTGCGGGCCAGCGACTCGGGGACGTTGCGCGTCACCGTGCTCATGTCGACCAACTCCGGGGCGAGGTGCAACATCAGCGAGGTCTCGTCGATGCCGCCGTGGATCCCCATGCCGAGTTCGGACTCGCCCGACTCCCCGCCCTGATCGGGCGGGACCCCGGGGTGCGCCAGGAACGTCATGAGCCCGTGCGCGAGGCGGATCTCGCGGTTCGCCACGCCGACGAGTGCGGAGTTGCCGCCGTGCCCGTTCATGAACACCAGCTTGCGGGCATCGGTCATGGCCACGCAGCGGCCGATGTCGTCGAGCACGGCGAGCAGCGTTGTGGCCGAGAGCCAGATCGTGCCCGACGACCAGGCGTGCTCGTTCGACTTCGTGTAGGCGAGCGGCGGGAGCAGCCACACGTCGAGTTCGGCGCCCACACGACGCACGGCGGCATCGGCGACTCGGTCGGCAACGAGCAGGTCGGTGTTGAACGGGAGGTGCGGCCCGTGCTGCTCGATCGCCCCGAGCGGCTGGACGAACACCGAGTCACGGGTGATCAGCCGGTCGATGTCGGGAGCGCGCAACTCGTCGAGTCGGCGGGAAGCGGGGGCTCGATCAGGGGCATCTGGCACACCTGTACGTTACGCGTTCGACCAGCTCATCCGCGAGAATGGCAGGCGATGAGCAGCCACGCGACCGACTACGACGCCATCGTGATCGGCGCCGGTCACAACGGGCTCGTCACCGCCGCCTACCTCGCCCGGGCCGGTATGTCGACGCTGCTCGTCGAGGCCAGGTCGACGGTCGGCGGCACGGCTGCGAGCGAGCCGTTCGGCGGAGCGACCGTCAACATCTGCAACTGCGATCACCTCACGTTCCGCACGACGCCGGTGATGAGCGAACTCGACCTCGCGGCGCACGGCCTCGCCTACCACGACCTCGAACCGGCACAGCACAACATGTCGTGGGAGGGCGCCGCCAACGGCGACGGCTGGACCAGCCATCACGACCTCGACGAGACGCTCGCCGACATCGCTCGCACCTATCCCGGCGAAGTCGACAACTACCGGCGCTACGCGGCGGCAGCGATGCCTGCGATCCGCATGATCTTCGAAGCGGCCGCCGAGCCGCCGACGTTCCGCGGCCTCACACGGCTCGCACTCCGTCGGCGCCTCGCCGGATCTGCGACGCTGCTGCGGTGGAGCCGTCGGAGCACGGCCGACGTGTTGCGCTCGTTCTTCACCACCGATGCGATCACCGGGCCGGCCGCTGCGACCGGACCGATGGTGTGGGGCATCTCCCCCGAGTTCAGCGGGACCGGACTCGGCGCGATCACTCCGGCGATGCGACACGTCGCCAAGGTCGGCCGGCCCGTCGGCGGGAGCGGATCGGTCCCCGACGCGCTGCTCGCTGCCTTCGAGGCCGCGGGCGGAACGCTGCTCGCCGACACCCGCGTGCAAGAGATCTGCTGCACCGCCGATCGCGTCAGCGGCGTGGTGCTCGACACCGGAGCGGTGGTGTCGGCCTCGACGGTCGTGTCGGCGTGCAACCCACACGACACGTTCCTCCGTTGGCTGCGCAACCCGCCGGCGTCGGCGGCGAAGATGATCGCCCGCTGGCGCGGGATCGAACACGACGACGGCTACGAGTCGAAGCTCGACGTCGTGCTGTCGGCTCCCCCACGGCTGAAGAACTCCGATCGCACACTCGGTCCGACGACCGTCATCGCGCCCGACCTCGCCACGATCCATCGCGGCTACGAACTGATGCAGCAGGGCAAGGTGCTCGACACCCCCGCCTTCATGGTCAACGTGCCGACGCTGATCGACCCGACGATGGCGCCAGCCGGTCAGCACGTGCTCAGCATCGAGGCGCTCTACACGCCGTACGGGCTGCAGGGCGGCTGGCCCGACTCCCCCGAGCCGCGCCGCTGGCTGGAGGCGTTCGCCGATCTGTGCGAACCGGGTCTGCTCGAGTCGATCATCGACTGGCGAGCGATGACCCCCGATCGCTACGAGCGCGAGTTCCACCTGCCTGCAGGGCATGCGACGAGTTTCGCCGGCGGCCCGCTGGCGGCGTTCCGCAACCCCAACCCGGAGCTGACGAAGTATCAGACGGCCGTCGACGGGCTCTACCTCACGGGTGCGGCCACGTTCCCCGGGGCCGGGGTGTGGGGTGCCAGTGGACGCAACTGTGCGTCGGTCATCCTCGGACAGCGCTCCTGAGCGGCCCGCTCGCCCGGACGACACCGGCGTGTGACCGTGGGAATCGGACAGTGCCGCGTACGGTTGCATTCAGTAACGGAAAGGGCTGCAACCTCATGACAACTGGCTCGTTCAAACTCGCTCGCATCTCAGGAATCCCGGTTCGTGCTCACTGGAGCATGGGCCTGGTCGCGATCCTGTTCGGCGTCAACCTCGCCGCCGGATTCGGACTCGTGTCGGGAGCGATCGCGGTCGTCGCGTTCTTCCTCTCGATCCTGGCGCACGAACTCGGTCACGCCTTCGTCGCCCGTCGCTACGGCGTCGAGACCCAGTCGATCGACCTCTGGGCGCTGGGCGGTGTCGCCCGGCTCGACCGGGAGTCGCCGACGCCGCGTGCCGACGGCCTGATCGCTGCCGCAGGGCCGCTCACCAGCCTCGCCATCGGTGTGGTCACGTTCGGCATCGCGCTGGCGGTCGACTCACCGGTGCTCGGCTGGATCGGTTTCATCAACGTGGCGCTCGCCGTGTTCAACATGCTGCCCGGCGCACCCCTCGACGGTGGCCGCGTGCTGCGTGCGGTGCGCTGGGCCCGGACCGGCAACAAGTACCGAGCTGCCCGAGACGCTGGCAACGCCGGGCGGGTCCTCGGCTGGAGCATGGCCATCATCGGCTTGGCGCTCATGCTCAACGGGTACCCCGGCATCTTCATCACCCTGACCGGTGTGTTCATCGCCATGAACGCCCGTGCCGAGATCGCGGCGTCGTACATCGGCGAGCAACTCGATGGCATCAAGGTGCGCGACCTCACGTGGTTCGGGCTCGCTCACGCCGGCGTCGACATGGACGCCGACTCGATGATCTGGAACCGGTCACGTCTCGGCGGTGCCGGAGCGGTGGCGCTCGACTCGAACGGTGACGGTGTGCTCGACGGCATCGTCCTCGAAGACGCGCTGTGGGCGGTTCCGGGCGATCAGCGGGCCATGGTGATGCTCGACACCCTGATGGTGCCGTTCGAGCAGACCGCGCAGGCCGGTCCCGACGACGACCTGTCGTCGGTGCTCCCCCGGCTCAACCCGCTGCGCCCCGTGGTCACGGTGTGGAGCGACGGGAAGCTGCAGGGCATCGTCCCACCGGCAAAGCTGCGCGAGCGTCTGCTCAGTGCGCAGCAGGCAGCGTTCGGCCGCCCGTAGCGGCTGAGCGGGTGCTCAGGCTTCGGGAACGAAGCCGTGCGGCGCCGCCACCGGCGGCTTGTCGCTCCAGGGGAAGTTGATCCACTGGTCGGTGCGCTTCCAGATGTAGTCGCACTTCACGATCGAGTGGGACTTCTCGTAGAGCACGGCGGTGCGGACTTCGCCGACCTTGCCGTCACAGAACTCTTCGACCGACTTGAGCGTGTTGCCGGTGTCGGCGACGTCGTCGACGATGAGGATCTTGCCGTCGGACAGATCGACGAAGTCGGGAGCCGGCGGGAGGATGCGCGGCACGTCGAGGCGCTCGTCGATCCCGGTGTAGAACTCGACGTTCATCGTGTAGACGTTCTTGATCGAGAGCGCGTAGCCCATCGCTCCACCCGGGAGCAGCCCGCCTCGGGCGATCGAGAGGATCATGTCGGGTTCGTACCCGTCATCGGCGACCATCTGCGAAAGATCCCGTGTGGCCTGGCCGAACATGTCCCAGGTCATGATTTCGCGCTCTTCAGACATGGGGTCGAAACCTATCTGTTTTCTGAGCGCCGAGGTTGCTCGCCGCGATCACTTCCGCGCTTGACGCTGCCGCGAGGCTGCACTCGGGACCGACGACGCTCGTGGACGGACGCGCGAACGACGTCACGAGGCGTCGAGACAGATGTCGGACGGACGCACGGGAACCCGGTCGAGCGGACGGTCGACGCCGGCCTGGCGCAGCGCATCACGGATCGCGGCGACGATCGCCGGGGTCGACGAGATGCACGGCGGCTCGCCGACGCCCTTCGCTCCGAGCGGTGCATGCGGGTCGGGTTGCTCGACCAGCGTGGCCTGCACCGGTGGCATGTCGAGGAACGTCGGCAGCAGGTAGTCGGTGAAGTTGCCGTTGCGGATCACCCCGTCGATCTGGATGATCTCCTCCATCACGGCGAGTCCGAGGCCCTGGGCGATGCCACCCTCGATCTGGCCGATCACCGACAGCGGGTTGAGCGCGTTGCCGACGTCTTGCGCGGTGGCGACCTGGATCACCTTGACCAGTCCGAGTTCGGGGTCGACGTCGACGACGGCACGGTGGGCCACGAACGCGAAGGCGGTGTGGCAGTTGCCCTGGCCGTTCTCGTCGAGGTCTTCGGTGGGGGGATGGTGGTATTCGACCTCTTCGTCGAGTTCGAGACCAGCCGTGGCCTCTGCAACGGGGATGCGGAGGTCTCCCGCCGTGTCGATGACGTCGGTGCCGTCGATCATGAGCCGGATCGGTTCGATGTCGTGCGCCGCACCGACCGCTTCGAACAAGCGCTCGCGGACGGCGCGGCACGCGGCGTCGACCGCTCCCCCGCTCATCCAGGTCTGGCGAGACGCCGACGTGGAACCGGCCGAACCGATCTGCGTGTCGATCTGGTCGAGCACCACGTCGTCGACGCCCAGCACCGTGCGAGCGATCTGCGCGGCGATGGTGATGAATCCCTGTCCGACTTCGGCGGTGGCGAACTTCAGCGTGGCCACGCCATCGACGAGTCGGCAGCGAGCCGTCGAGAAGTCGTCGAAGGTCTCGGAGTACATCAGGTTCTTGATCGACACACCCCAGCCGATTCCGCGCACGACGTCGACGGCATCGGCGGTGCGCCCGGCTCCGCCCGGCAGGCGCATGGCATCGGGCGACCCGTCGGCGAGTGGAAGACCACCGACGGGCTCGTCGGGCAGCGGCAGCGCGGCGGTCTCGCGGATGCACTCCTCGACGGGTGCGACGTTGAGGACCGGTTGACCGGTGAGCAGCGTGTCGCCGGTGTGCATCGCGTTGCGGAGGCGGACTTCGACCGGGTCGATCCCGGCGGCGTCGGCGATCTTGTCCATCTGCGATTCGTAGGCGAAGCAGGCTTGCACGGCGCCGAAGCCGCGCATGGCGCCGCACGGCAGGTGATTGGTGCGCACGGCGTAGCCGTCGACCTTGCCGTTGGGGCAGGCGTACGGCCCCTGCGTCATCGTGATGCCGTTGACCAGCACGGCCGACGAGGTCGAGGCATAGGCGCCGCCGTCGAACACGAAGCGAGCCTCGACGTTGAGGAGGCGTCCGTCGGCATCGGCGTGGTGACGCATCCAGATCGTGGCCGGGTGGCGATGCACGTGGCCGAGGAAGCTCTCGCCGCGGCTGTAGGCCATGCGGACCGGACGGCCGAGGCGGAGGGCGAGCAGACAGGTGTGGACCTGCAAGCTGATGTCTTCGCGTGCGCCGAAGGCACCGCCGACGCCGCCGAGGACGAGGCGGACCTTGTCGTCGGGGAAACCGAGGCACGCGGCGATCTGCCCTTGATCTTCGTGGAGCCACTGCGTGGCCACGTGCAGTTCGACACCGTCGGCACCGGGGTCGGGGTAGGCGATGGCGGCTTCGAGGCCGAGGAACGCCTGGTCTTGCATGCCGATCTCGTAGGTGCCCTCGACGACGATGGGCCCGGTCGTGGCCGGGTCACCGTGGACGATTCGCTGATGACGGATGAGGTTGCCGTCGGGATGGATCGGCTCGTGATCGCCGGAGATCGCCACCTCGGGGTCGAGCAGCGGGTCGAGGACCTCGTACGTGACCTCGATGGCGCTCAGCGCACGGCGTGCCGTCTCGGGGTCGATCGCGGCGACGGCGGCGACGGGTTCGCCGACGTAGCGCACCACGTCGGACGCGAACACGGGCTGATCCTGGCTGATGAGCCCGTACGTGAGCTTGCCGGGCACGTCGTCGGCGGTGATGATCGCTTCGACGCCGTTGATCTTCCAGGCAGCCGAGAGGTCGATCGAGACGATGCGCGCCGAGGGGTGTGGCGAGCGCAGCGTGGCGCCGAACAGGCACCCGTCGGCCGACAGATCGGACGAGAACTCGTAGGTGCCCTGCACCTTCGGAATGCCATCGCTGCGAACCGGTGAGTCGCCGATGGTGCCGGGGCGCACCGACGTGTCGGTACCGCGATCCTCGATGACGCTCATGACGTGGCTCCGTTCGAACGGGTCACGGCCACCTGTTGCACGGCGTCGATGATGCGTCCGTATCCGGTGCAGCGGCAGATGTTGCCGGAGAGCTCCTCACGGATCTCGGTGTCGGTCGGGGTCTCCGTGCGTTCCAGGAGGTCGTGGACCGCCATGACGAGGCCCGGCGTGCAGAATCCGCACTGCACGGCGCCGGCGTCGACGAATGCCTGCTGGACGTCGCTCGGGCTGCCGACCGGAGCGACGCCTTCGATGGTGACGATCTCCTGCCCGGTCGCCGTGGCCGCCATGACCAGGCACGAGCAGACGAGTTCGCCGTCGACCATGACGCTGCACGACCCGCATTCGCCCTGCGTGCACGCGCCCTTTGCGCCCATCAGGCCGATCCGGTCACGGAGCACGTCGAGCAGACTCTCGCCGAGCCACGAGTCCTTGACCTCGCGGTCGGTGCCGTTGACTCTGAGCGTGAAGACCTCGTTGCTCATGCTGCTGCTCCTTCGATGGTGACGGCCCGGCGAGCGAGGCGCTTGGCGAGAACACCGACGGCGTGGCGTCGGTAGTCGGCGCTCGACCGGTGATCGGTGATCGGCGTGCTCGCTTCGCTGACGAGCGAGCCGAATCGATCGACGGCAGCGGTCGACACCGAATCGGTGGCCCAGTCGATGGCGTCGGCGAGGTGCGCCTCGGCGTCGGGGCAGCGCAGGATCGTCGGCCCGACGGAGCCGAGTGCGACGGCGACCGATCGGTTGTCGTGGTCGACGGCCAGGCACGTGCTGGCGACCGCGATGACCATGGCGTTGCGGACACCGACCTTGGCGTAGCCCTGCCAGCCGGACCGCACGGGCAGCGTGATCTCGGCGATGACCTCGCCGGGTTCGATGGCCGTGCGCTTCACGCCGACCATGAACTCGGTGACCGGCATCGTGCGCTCACCGGTGGCCGACACGAGGCGGACCGTTGCATCGAGCGCGGCGAGCACGGGGAGGCCGTCGCCCGCCGGCGAGCAGGTGCCGAGGTTGCCGCCGAGGGTGCCGGCGTTGCGGATCTGCGGTGAGCCGACCGTGCGCGACGCCTCGGCGAGTGCGGGCACGAGCGATGCGATCGGCTCGGCCATCAACTCGGTGTAGGTGACCGCGGAACCGATGGTGAGCGTGGCGGCTGCGGGGTCGTGACGCCACGACCGCAGTTCGGTCACGCGGTTGAGGGCGATGACCAACCCGTCGGGGCGACGGTGCCCGTCGTTGATCTCGACCATCGCGTCGGTGCCCCCGGCGAGCAACGTCGCATCGGGGTCGTCGGCGAGGAGGTTCACCACCTCGTCGAGCGTGAACGGAACTGCCACTGCCATCCCGTGATTGTACGAAATGTCAAGCCGTCCGTGTCGGACCATCGCGTGTTTCACATCGCCGAAACGTTCGTCGCGAACCTGGTTATTTCCATCCCGGATGGAAATAACCAGGTTCAGTCGGGGACGGAGATGTGGTCGAGGCCCTCTTCGGGTTCGGGGTACTTCGGGTCGATCGCTTCGAGGTGGTGGCGCAGGATGCGAGCGATGCACACGTTGCGAGCCCACTTCTTGTCGGCCGGCACGACGTACCACGGCGCGTCGTCGGTCGACGTCTTCTCGATGGCGTCGGTGTAGGCGTCCATGTAGTCGTCCCACAGCGCTCGGTCGTCGAGGTCGCCGGCGCGGAACTTCCACCGTTTGTCAGGACGCTCGAGGCGCTCCTCGAACCGTTCCTTCTGCTTCTCCTTCGAGACGTTGAGGAAGATCTTGACGATGTGCGTGCCCTCGTCGGCGAGCATCTGCTCGAAGTTGCGGATGTGGTCGTAGCGCTTCTTCCACACCTTCTCGGGAGCGAAGCCCTTCACCCGAACGACGAGCACGTCCTCGTAGTGCGAGCGGTTGAACACGCCGATGTAGCCGTCGGCGGGAGCATGGTGATGGATGCGCCAGAGGTAGTCGTGTGCGAGTTCTTCCTCGGTCGGCACGCCGAACGGGTTGATGTCGACACCGGCCGGGTTGAGGCCGCTGAGCACCGCCCGGATCGTGCTGTCCTTGCCGGCAGCATCCATCGCCTGGAGCACGATGAGCAGCGACGCCGACTTGTCGGCGAACAGTTGCTTCTGGAGTTCGACGAGCGCCTCCATCTCCTCGGCGAAGAGTTCGTATGCCTCCTCCTTCTCCCAGCCGAACGTCTCGGCGGCATCACGATCGGCGATCTTCGGGTCACCGTCGACCCGGAGTTGTTCGAGAAGCTTCTTGTCGCTCATGGCGACGACCGTACCGACTCGGTGCAGGCCGGTGGGCGACCGATCACCTGGCCGCCGGCACTGGTCAGATCTCGTATGGGCAGTGTCGGCAGCCCGATTCGCAGCAGTAGTCGCGCTTGGCGAGGAAGGCTGCGGTGAACACGCTGAACCCGCTGACCGGATCGGGATACGTCGGGAGACGAGCATCGACGGCGGCCCGGTGGCGCGACATGATCTCGGCGGCTCGTGGATGATCGGGCGACAGCCTCGCCGGATGCGGCGTGTCACACCAGTCGTCACGCAGGGCCGGGTCGGTCACGCCGCAGACGATAGGCGGCAACACGCTGTGAGCCGCATGGCAACGAGTATGGTCCTCGTCGATGGCGGTTCTCGATCGACGTTCGACTTCGGCGGCCACCGATGCACGCCCCGTCGACGTCGGAGCCACGCTCGCCCCGTACCGTCGCGGCGCCAGTGACCCGACCACCTGGATCGATTGCATCGGCAACGGCTCGGCCGGGGCCGGACGATTCACGCGAGCCACGTTCACGCCCGACGGTCCCGCCACGGTCAACATCCGGTGGGACGGCAACGGTCTGCTCGATGCCGAGACGTGGGGTCCGGGCGCCGACTGGTTGCTGGCCCGCGTGCCGTTCATGATCGGCGACGGCGACGAGGGTGCGCCCGATCTCGAATCCGACGAGCACCCGGCGGTGGCTCGCGCCGCCCGATCGCAACGCGCGCTGCGGCTCGGTGCCAGCGGCGGCTTCTATCACGAGCTGTTGCCCACGATCATCGAGCAGCGGATCACGGGCCTCGAAGCCAAACGCCAGTGGGCCGCGCTGTGCCACGAACTGAGCGGGCCCGCTCCCGGGCCGTTCGCTCGCCTCCTGCTCCCGCCCGCGCCCGACGTGCTGCGCCGCCAACCGAGCTGGTGGTTCCACCCGCTCGGCATCGAGCGCAAACGCGCCCAGCCGCTCATCGAGGTGGCCCGGCACGCGTCGAAGCTGTGGGAGTGGGCCGAACTCGACCCTCGCGAGGCCGAGCGGTTGCTCCACCTCATTCCTGGTGTCGGCGTCTGGACCACGGGCATGACGCTCGGTCCGGTCATGGGCGATCCCGACGCGGTTCCGGTCGGCGATTATCACGTCAAGAACATCATCGGATTCGCGCTGGCCAACGAGGCCCGCGCCACCGACGAACGTATGCTCCAACTCCTTGCGCCGTATGCCGGACAGCGGGGGCGAGTCGTTCGAATCGTCATGGCCGACGGCAACGGCGCCCCCAAGTTCGGACCGCGTCAGCGCATCTTGCCGATGGCTCGATGGTGAACGTTTCCCGACCTCTCAGAAGCAGTACCGAACCTCGATGAGCGACATGATCGACGACCACGCGGACTCCGAGGGGGCGGTCGCCGACGACCTGCCGACGCCGTCGGGAGCGTCGTTCGACGTGCCTGACGCACATGCAGCGACGGAGCGCGCCGAACGGGCGGCGCTCGACGAAGACCGCTGGCGCCGTGCGCTCGGCGTGGGACTCGCCGCGTACGTCGTCTCGCGCCTCTGCGTCCTCGTCGGTGCGGCGGTGCGAGCCTCGCAACTCACCATCGACGCACGCCGTGACGGCGAACAGGAACTCGGCGCCGTCCGCCTCATCACCGAGGTGCTGACCTCGTGGGACGGTCGCTGGTACCTCGAGATCGTCCGCGGCGGGTACCCCGACAGCATCCCCGCCAATGTCACCTTCGACGATCTCGAAGCGCGAGCCGCCTTCTTCCCGATGTATCCCGGAGCGGTCAGTGTCGTCGACTCGTTCCTGCCGGGCGGTGACACGTTCGCCGCGCTGTTCCTCAACATCGTGCTCGGTGCGGTCGGCGTCGTGCTCGTCGGTCTGCTCGCTCGCCGCATGTTCACCACGGCCGTCGCATCACGGTCGATGGTGATCTTCTCGTTCTTCCCCGGCTCGTTCGTGCTGTCGTTCGCCTACTCCGAGGCGCTGCTCATCGTGTTCGCCGCGTCGTGTCTGCTCCTGCTGCTCGACGAGCAATGGCTGCTCGCCGGTCTCGCAGCCGCGTTGGCGACGGCGACCAGACCCAACGGCATCGCCATCGTGTTCGCGTGCTTGGTCGCCGCCGCGATCGCCGTGAAGACGAAGCGCCAGTGGAGCGCGCTGATCTCGGTCGCGCTGGCGCCGCTCGGGTTCATCGGGTTCATGCTCTACGTCGACGACACCGCCGGCGAGAGCCGCGCCTGGTTCCGCGTGCAGAACGAGGCCTGGCAGGAAGGCACCAGCTTCGGTGCCACGGCGGTGAAGAACACGTTCACGTTCATCACCGACCCGTTCGAATCGCCGGCCGGCGCCCTCACAGCGCTCTCGATCGTGGCGCTCGCCGGCATGTGCTGGTGTGCGTGGAAGAAGCGCCTGCCACTCCCCTGGATCGCCTACAGCGCCGTCATCATCGGCCTCATGCTCATCCCCGAAACGGTCACCGCTCGGCCCCGTTTCGTGTTCACCGCGTTCCCCTTGTTCATCGCCGTCGCCGCCTGGTGGCCCGACCCCGACGACGACCCCGATCACCACCGAGCCAGCTGGGATCGGAGCGGGTGGGACTTCGCCCTCGTGCTGTGCGGCGCCGGCCTCACCGGCCTCACCGGTCTGTACGCCGTGTTCGGTGCGATTCCGTGATGCGCACGCTCATCGTGGTGCCGACCCACAACGAGGAGGCCAACATCGTGGCGCTCCTCGATGCGGTGGTCGAGCACGTCCCATCGGCCGACGTGCTGGTCATCGACGACGCCTCGACCGATGCCACTCGCCGGTTGGTCCGCGAACACCCGGCACCACGTCTGCGCCTCGTCGAACGCGACGAGAAGCGTGGGCTCGGTGATGCGTACGTGCACGCGTTCAAGCTGGGGCTCGCCGACGGCTACGAAGCGATCGTCCAACTCGACGCCGATCTCTCGCACGACCCGGCGGTGCTGCCGACGATGCTCGGACTCGTCGAGCACGGCATCGATGCCGTCATCGGCTCGCGCTACATCCCAGGCGGCGCGGTCGTCGGGTGGCCTCGCCGCCGCACCTGGCTGTCACGGTGGGGCAACCGGTACGCAGCGCTCGCGCTGGGGCTGGCGATCAACGACGCCACGGCGGGCTACCGGGCGTATCGGGCCGACGCACTGCGTCGCATCGACCTCGACGCGATCACCGCCGAGGGGTACGGGTTCCAGATCGAGATGACGTATCGAGCGGTCGTCGGTGGGTGCAGCATCGTCGAGGTGCCGATCACGTTCCAGGACCGCGTCGCCGGTGCGTCGAAGATGAGTGGCAACATCGTCACCGAGGCGTTTCTGTTGGTCACGAAGTGGGCCATCACCGATGCGTTCACCTTCCGTCGCCGACGCCGTGCGTACCGCGCTCACGACTGATCGACCGTCGCCGTCTGGCCGGTGGCCAGTCGGTAGCATCACCTGTTCATGTCCGGCTCCGCCAACGATGCTGCGCCCGCCACTCCGGTCGGACGATTCGCCGACGGGTTGCTCGCTCACGACCTTCCAGCACTGCCCGCCGACCGCCGTTCCGACACGGTCCGGTTCATCGAGCGTCGCGTCGCCGTGCTGCCGTCGGTCACCCGGTTCGGTGTGCGCCTCATCGGCCTCGTCGTCGACCTGGCCGCCAAGGTGATCGGCCGAGACCGTGTGCGCGCTGTGGTGTTGAAGCTGCCGTTGCCGCTGCTGAGCGAGTACCCGCGCCTGGTGCGATCGTTGGGCTATGCGTTCGTGTGGGAGACGTGGCCCGACACGCAGTTCGACGGAGCGGTGGCATGACGCGGCACGAGTGCGATGTGTTGATCATCGGGTCGGGCGCGGGCGGTGCCACCACCGCAGCCACGCTCGCCGAGGCGGGCCATGACGTCCTGATCGTCGAAGAAGGGCCATGGGTCGAGCAGGGTGAGGTCGTCCCGTTCTCGCTCGATCAGATGGATCGCCAGTACCGCTCGGGAGGCGTGACGGTGGCGCTCGGCCTGCCGTCGATCGCCTACACCGAGGGTCGATGCGCCGGCGGCGGCACCGAGGTGAACAGCGGCCTGTACCGCCGGCCGCCCGAGGAGACGCTCGAACGTTGGCGCTCGCGCTATCGGATCGCCGACTTCGACAGCGCGTCGCTGTTCGACATCTGCGAAGAGGTCGAGTCGGCGCTGTCGGTCCAGACGGTTCCGGGCGAACACACCGATGCGAGCAAGATCCTGCAGCGCGGCGCCGAGCGGTTGGGCTGGCAGAACGACGAGATCCCCCGCTGGATGACGTACCCAGACGGCAACGACGCCACGCAGGGCAAGCGCCAGAGCATGACGCAGACCTTCCTTCCGCGTGCGCTCGCCGCCGGGGCTCGGATCCTGTGCGAGCACCGTCTCGACAAGATCCATCGCAATGGGGCCAAGGCGGTGAGCGCCGAACTGACGCCCCTCTCGCCCGGGGCCGATGCCGATGGCGTGACGGTGTCGTTCCGCGACCTCATCATCTGTGGCGGGGCGATCCAGACACCGGCCATCCTGCAGCGTGCCGGATTCCGTCACCGCGTGGGTCGCACGCTCGCCGTGCACCCCACGGTGAAGCTGTCGGCGCGCTTCGATTCGCCGGTCAACACTCCCGACGACGTGTCGGTGTACCAGGTGAAGGAATTCGCCCCCAACATCTCCTTCGGTGGCTCCGCGAGCCATCCCGGTCTGGTGGCGTTGGCGCTCACCGACAACTGGCGCGAGTTCGGTACGGCCGTCACCGCCTGGCCCGAACTGGCCGTGTACTACGCAGCCATCACGAGCCAGGGGCGCGGGTGGGTGCAGGCCATCCCTGGGGTGCGCGATCCGCTCGTCACCTACCGCCTCACCCGCCGTGATCGTGACCTGCTCGGCCAGGGGCTGTCGCGCCTGGCGCTGGTGATGCTCGAAGCCGGAGCGCTCGAGGTGTATCCCGCGTTCAAGGACGCTCCCCTGGTTCGAACCCGACGCGACCTGGCGGACATGTCGGGAGCGTTCGCCGCCACGAAGGCCAGTGTGATGACGGTGCACCTGTGCTCGACCGCTCCGATGGGCGACGACGAGAAGCGCTGCGCGGTCCACAGCCACGGCAAGGTGCGCGGCGCCGACAACGTGTACGTCAACGACGCGTCGTTGCTGCCCGAGGCCCCTGGAGTCAACCCGCAGGCCTCGGTGATGGCCGTCGCCATCCGTAACGCCCGCCGCTACTGCGATGAACGAGCATGATGATCGAAACACCTGACTACACCCTGGTCACCGGCGCTGCCGGTTGGCTCGGCACCGGCGTCGTGTCGGAACTCACCGGCGGCACCGCCTGGCAACGGCCGGGCGTGGTGCGCGGGTTGGTCCGACCCGGCGAGAGCACGGCGCACCTTCCCGAATCGGTGGAGATCGTCACCGGCGACGTGACCGACCCGTCATCGCTCGACGCCCTGTTCGACAGAACCAGCGGCACGGTCGATCTGATCCACACCGCTGGCGTGATCCACCCGGAGTCGTCGATCGACGAGTTCGACGCGGTCAACCACGTGGGCACCCGCAACGTGATGCAGGCCGCGCTCGCGGCAGACGTGCGTCGCGTGGTGCACGTGTCGTCGAACAGCCCGTTCGGCACCAACGGTGCGCGCAACGACGTGTTCCGCAACGACGAGCCGTATCACCCGTACCTGGGCTACGGGGAGTCGAAGAAAGACGCCGAGTTGGCGGTGCTCGACGCGGTCGAGGCCGGCCTGAACGCGGTGATGGTCCGACCGCCGTGGTTCTACGGGCCGCATCAACCGGCTCGGCAGACGACGTTCTTCACGATGGTCAAGAAGGGCCGCTTCCCGATTCTCGGCGATGGCGGCCAGATGCGATCGATGACCTACATCGGCAACCTCGTCGAGGGCATCGTGCGCGCTGAGCTGACGCCGACCGACGCCGGGCTCGGCTGGTGGATCGCCGACGAACGCCCGTACAGCGTCCGCGAGATCGTCGACACGGTCGGCGAGGCCCTCGCCGCCGAAGGGTTCGACGTGAAGCCGAACAGGTTCCGCCTGCCCAACGTGGCCGGAACCGTTGCCGAGAAGATCGACACGTTCCTGCAGGGCCGCGGCAAGTACCACCAGCAGTTCCACGTGCTCGGTGAGATGAACAAGACGATCGCCGTCGACATCTCGGCGGCCCGCCGTGACCTGGGCTACGACCCGCAGTTCGGTCTGCTCGACGGCATGCGCAACAGCATCCGCTGGTGCCGAGACCAAGGAATCGAACTGTGAAGCAAGCAGAGAGCCGGGTGCCTTCCATGTCGACGACGTGGCCGAGCAAGCAGTTGCAGAAATGACCCGGTACTTGGTCACGGGTGGTTCGGGGTACTTCGGGGCGCTGGTGGCGCACCGGTTGCACGCGGCTGGGCACGACGTTCGGGTGCTCGATCTGAACGATGCCGACGATCGTCCGGCGAGCGTGGAGTTCGTGCAGGGCGATGTGCGCGATCGGGCGGTCGTGCGCGACGCCGTCGACGGTGTCGACGTGGTGCTCAACAACGTGGCGCAGGTGCCGTTGGCGAAGGACGAGGAACTGCTGCGCACGGTCAACGTGAACGGCACGGTCAACCTGCTGCGGGCGTCGGCCGATGCCGGCGTGGCCAAGGTGATCCATACCTCGTCGAGCGCGGTGTTCGGTGTGCCGAAGGCGAATCCGGTGTTGCCGACCACGATCCCGTCGCCGATGGAGGCGTACGGTCACGCCAAGCTGGCTGCCGAATGGGCGTGTCTGGCAGCGGCGCAGGATGGACTCGACGTGTCGATCGTTCGACCGCGCACGATTCTCGGGCACGGCCGGCTCGGCATCTTCGGGATCCTGTTCGATTGGATCGCCGACGGTCGTGATCCGATCGTGCTCGGCGATGGCAGCAACCGGTATCAGTTCGTGCACAGCGACGATCTCGCGGACGTGTGCGTGCTGGCTGCCCAGTCGGAAGGTCCCGACGTGTTCAACGTGGGCACCGATCGGTTCGGCACGATGCGCGAGACGCTGGAGGCGCTGTGTCGGCATGCCGGCACCGACGCCGTGGTGCGGTCGCTGCCGATCGGCCCGGCGTCGCTGGGTATGCGGCTCACGGCTGGTCTGGGCATCGCCCCGTTCGCGCCGTATCACTGGATGATGTATTCGAAGTCGATGTGGTTCGACCTCGACCATCTGCAGGAACGGCTCGATTGGGCGCCGACGTGGTCGACCGACGACATGTTCGCGCAGAGCTACGACTGGTTCTTGGAGCATCGGGCGCAGACCGACGACGCCTCGGCATCGCATCATCGTCGCAACGCGAAACAGGGTGTGCTCGGGCTCGTGAAGCGGGTCTCCGGCGTGCTGCCCAAGGCCCGATGAGCGAGTTCGTCGCCTGGGTGCGTCGTCGGCAGACGGCGATCTCGGTGGCGATGCTCGCAGCGCTCGCGTACCTGCCGGCGCTCACGGCGGCGCCGGGACGCATGCCGACCGACTCGAAGCTGTACGTCTACCTCGACCCCGGCCGCTTCATCTCCGACACGACCACCACGTTCGACGCCCGCCAGTTCGCCGGCTGGGTGCCGCATCAGCACATCGCGTATCTGTGGCCGACGGGGCCGTGGTACTGGTTGTTCGAGTCGCTCGGATTCCCCGACTGGATCGCACATCGCCTCTGGATCGGCACGTTGCTGTTCGTGGCCGGCCTGGGCGTGCGCTGGATGTGTCGGGTGTTGGGATTCGCTCCGCTGGCAGCGCTGGTCGGCGCGCTGGTGTACCAACTGTCGCCGTACATCCTCCCCTATGTGTCGCGTACGTCGGTGCTGCTGTTGCCCTTTGCCGGTCTCGGTTGGATCGTCGGGTGCACGATCCTGGCCGGTCAGCGCGGGCGCTGGCGCCACCCAGCGGCGATCGCGCTGATCGTCCTGACGGTCGGCGCGGTCAACGCCACCGCGCTCGCGATGGTGATTCCGGCGCCGGCCCTGTGGCTGGTTCACGCGACGTGGAACCGATCGATCTCGTGGCGTCGAGCCGCGGCGACCGCCGGACGCGTGGCGCTGTTGTCGACCGGCGTGTCGTTGTGGTGGATGGTGATGCTCGTCATCCAGGGCCGGTACGGCGCCGACGTCTTGGCGTATTCGGAGTCGCTCGAGTCGGTGTCGTTCACGTCGACGTCGACCGAAGTGACGCGAGGGCTCGGCTACTGGCTGTTCTACGTACGCGATGCCTTCGCCGCCACCACGACCGCTTCGATCGATCACCTCGTGTCGGTGAAGGTGATCCTGGCCGGGTTCGTGCTGCTGTCGGTCTGTCTCGCCGGCGTGGTCTTCGTCCGATCACCACATCGCCGATTCGCCGGGCTGCTGGTCAGCGCCGGGGTGATCCTCGGCGTGGGCGTGCACCCGATCGACGACCCGTCGCCGTTCATGGACGTGCTCGTCGGCGACGGCGAGACGGGTCTGGCGTTGGCGCTGCGCAGTTCCACCCGAGCCGTGCCGGTGTTGCTGATCGGCCTGGCGATCGGTGCAGCGTCGCTGGTGACAGCAGCCGGGACGCGCCGCTTGTTTCTTTTCGACCCGGTCGAAAAGAAACAAGCCGTGGCGCGCGTGGGGGTGGCGGCGCTGGTCGGCGTGCTGGCGGTCGTGAACCTGCCGGCGTTGCGGACGGGCGGGTTCGTCGACCCGGCGCTCGAACGTGATCAGTCACCGCCCGACCACTGGTTGGCGGCAGCCGACGCGCTCGACGAGAAGCCCGATGGCTACCGCGTGCTGCAGGTGCCGGGCACCGAGTTCGGAGCGTTCGAGTGGGGGTACACCGTCGATCAACCGCTGCCTGGCCTCACCGAGCGACCACTCGTCACACGTGACCTGCTCCCGCTCGGGAGCCCCGCCGCCATGGATCTGGCCTTCGCGCTCGACGATCGGATCCAGGAGGGCACGCTCGACCCGCAGTCGGTCGCGCCGATCGCTCGGCTGCTCGGTGTCGACACGGTGTGGGTGTCGGGTGACGTCAGTTTCGATCGATTCGGCCTCGCTCGACCGGAGGTCGTGACCGACGTGCTCACCTCGGCACCGGCCGCACTCGGAGGGCTGAGCGAGTCGACGTCGTACGGCGAGCCCACCGCGATGCCCGGAACGATCCCGACCCTCGATGCCGAGGCCTTGAGCGATCCGCGGATCGGGCAACCCATTGCGCCCGTGACGCTCGTCGATGTCGACGACCCCGTCCCCACCGTCCGCGTCAAGGACGAGGTCGTGCTGCTGTTCGGCAGTGGCGACGGTCTGTTCGATGCCGCTGCAGCCGGCGTGATCGACGGCTCGGAGGCGATCATCTACGCAGCGAGCGACGTCGACGGCGTCGACCCGACCCGATTGATCCTCACCGACTCGAACCGCGACCGGGCCCACCAATGGCGGAGTTCGCAAGACGTGCAGGGCTACACGGAGTCGGCCGATCCCGACGATGGTGTGCTGCGCTACGAGCCGGCTGATCAACGGCTTCCGGTGTTCGGCGACGCTCCTGCCGCTCCAGGTTCACAGACGGTGTCGGTGCAGCGAGGGCCGGTCACCGCACGGGCGAGCGCGTACGGTGAACCGTTCGCGTACCGTCCCGAAGATCGCCCGGTGATGGCGATCGACGGCGATCTCTCGACCGCCTGGTTGGTCGCCGATCGGGCTCCTGCCATCGGCGAGTTCATCGAACTCGAGACGCAGGAGCTCATCGATCATCTCGATCTCCGCCAGCCCGATCTCGTCGCCGGGTCGCGCACCATCTCCGAGGTCGCTGTTCGTCTCGACGGCGTGGAAGTTGCTCGCGTGCCGCTCGACGACCGCTCGTTCGTCGGCGCGGGCCAGCGCATCGACCTCGACGTCACCCGGTTCGACCAGTCCGCCGACATGCACCGGGTCACCATCGAGATCACCGGCACGAACACCCCGCAACCGCCGATCGCCGAGGCGATCGGCGCCGTCGGCTTCGCCGAGATCGGCACCGGCCTCGACCCGACGATCGAATGGATCCAGGTGCCGACGCTCACAGCCGTCGAGGCTGGCGCTGACGTGCCCATCGACATCGTGTTCACGCGGCTCCGCACCGAGGCCACCGACCCGTGGCGCTCCGACCCGGAACCCGCGCTCCGCCGTATCTTCGACACGGGTCGCAGCATCGACACCGATGCCGAGATCGACGTCACCCTGCGGTTCGACCAGCGCTCGGGTGGGAGCTTCCTCGCTGCGGTGCTCGACGAGTCGGTGTCCGACAATCGCCACCTGACCGGCGCCCCGACCGCACGAGGCGCGTCGGCATTCGACGGCGACCGGTCGACGTCGTGGATCACACCGTTCGACGCGGCCGTCGGGAGTTCGGTCACGATCACTGCGAGCGGAACCGCCACCGAGTTGGGGATCACCCAGCCCGAAGGTTCGTACAGCCCGATCACGCGCGTGCGACTCGATGATGGTGCCGGCCCGATCGAGGTCGACGTGGTCGGGTCGGTCGTGCCGCTCCCCCGCCCGGTCGATCTCGCTGCGCTCACGATCGAGATCGTCAGCGTCGACGAACAGATCACCATCGACCGCCGCTACGCCGAGCCGTTCGTGTTGCCGGCGGCGGTCGCCGAGTTCACGTTCGACTATGTAGGGCTCGGCGTCGAACCGGTGCAGCAGCTCGCCGCCACCTGCAGGACCGACCTCCTCACGGTCGACGGCGCACCCGTCGGCCTCAGCTTCGAGGCAACCCTCGGCGAACTCCTCGGTGCAGCTCCGATCTCGGCCACCGTCTGCGGCGACGTCGAGTTCGGCTCGGGGGTGCACGAACTGGCCAGCACGCCCGGCGCGCTCACCGGCTTCCACGTCGATCGCATCATGATCACCGAGTCCGGCCGTCTGGATCGTCTTACCGAGCCGGCCACCGCCGCCGAGGCGGTCACCGACTCCGGCATCGACCCGACGGCGACCGTGCTCGTCGACTCGTCACGCCGATCGCGCTCGATCGAGGTGCCGGCGTGCCCGAGCGGTTGCTGGGTGATCGTCGGCGAAGGCTTCAACGAGGCGTGGTCGGCGAGTGCCGAGGGGCGTGATCTCGGTGTGCCGACGCTGATCGACGGCAACGCGAACGGCTGGTGGCTCGACGCGACCGACACGCCGACACGAGTCGAGGTCGAGTGGACGGCGCAGCAACCGTTGAACATCGCCTTTCTGCTCAGTGCGCTGTTCGCGCTCGCGTGCATCGGCCTGATCGTGTGGGATCGTCGACGTGACGACGACCCGGCACCGGTGGTGCCGAAGCTCGCGATCGCCGGTGCCTCGAACTCCGGGTTCGACCGCCCGGTCGTCGTCGGTGGCCTCGCCGCACTGCTCGGCGGCGGCTTGTTCATCGGCTGGGCCTGGGGCGTGGCGGCAGGCGCGGTCTGGGTCGCCGCAGCCGCGGCGCGCCGTGTTTGCCTGGTCGGATGGTTGGGCTGGGCGATCGTGACCGGATCGGGTCTGGTGGTGACCTGGGTGGTCCGTGCCGACCGGCCGTTCCCCAACGCCGGATGGCCGGTGCGGTTCGAGTGGCTGCACGGCTGGACGCTGCTCGGCATCGTGCTCATCACGTGCGCGGCGCTCGTTCCCGATCGCGACGAGACGTGAGCGACCGGACGATCGCCTATCAACCGGCGCTCGACGGGCTGCGAGCACTGGCCGTCATCGCCGTCGTGCTCTATCACGCCGGAGCGACATCGGGTCTCCCCGGACTCGCCCCGGGCGGGTTCCTCGGCGTGTCGGTCTTCTTCACGCTGTCGGGCTTCCTGGTGACCACGCTGCTGATCCGGCTGTCGTCGTCGCCGTCGGGCCTCGACATCCAGCGCTTCTGGACCCGACGCGTGAAGCGCCTCGTCCCCGTGTCGCTGACCATGGTCGTGCTGGCGGTGCTGCTCTCCTCGCGGTACTGGGCGGGGATGCAGGCCGGCGATGCAGCCGCTGGCATCTTCGGCTACACGAACTGGCACGTGATCGGCTCCGGCGAGGATGCGCTGTTGCGTACGATCGTCGGCCCGCTGGGCCCGTTCTGGTCGCTGGCGGTTGAAGAGCAGTTCTACGTGCTCCTCACCGTCGCCGTGCTGCTCGCTTGGCGCACGGCCCGCCCCATCCGCACGTTGACGATCGTCGTGGTGAGCGGCTGGTTGGTGTCGGTCGCGGTGCAGATCGTCACCGCGGGTCCGCAGTTCCGGTTGGAGTTCGGCACCGACGCACGGGGAGCCGAACTGCTGGCCGGCTGTGGTCTGGCACTACTGCTCCACGTCCGCCCGACGGTCCTGATCGACCGGGCCAAACTGCTGGCACCGGCCGGTGCGGCGAGCCTCGGCATCCTCGTCGTGCTGGCGGCGACCACCGACTACGACCCGCCATGGTTGCTCCGCGGCGGATACGGGGCGGTGTCGCTCGTGTCGGCGGTGCTGGTCGCCTCGTTGATGATCCCCGGCCCGCTCACCCGAGCGCTCTCCACGCCGCCCGTCGTCGCGGTCGGGCGGCTGAGCTACTCGTGGTACGTGATCCACTGGCCGGTCATCTTGATCGTCAACCGCGAGATCGACACGCTCGACCGATGGGCACTCGTCGGCGTGAAGGTGGCCGCGTCGCTCGCGGCGGCGTTCGTGCTGCACCACGCCGTCGAGCAACCGCTGCGCCGTGTCGACGCTGCCCCGTCGAAGGTCGGCGCCGTGTGGGCGGGATCGACCGTCGCGGCGCTGCTGCTCGCCCTCGCGATGCTCTGAGCACCCGGCCGGAACGACGCTCAGGCCGGAACGGCTGGTCGGCCGGCGTGCGGAAGCGTCCAGGCGGCGAGGGCCGACAGGTGTCGACCGTCGACCGTGAGTGCGTTCACGTGGGTCGGTGAGACCCAGAGCGCCTGGAGTGCAGTCCAGTCTCCGGGACGCACGAAGTACGGGTCGATCGCCTCGTCGGAGCGGTACATCCGGCCGTTGTCGAGATCGAGGGTCCAGACCACGTCGCGAGCAGCAAGTCGCACCATGCCGGCACCGATGACGACCACGGCGCCTCCGTCGTCGCCGATGCATGGCGGAACGGTCGTGCTCAGTGGCCGGCGGGCGATGAGTTCGTCGCTCGCGGTGTCGGGGTCGAGATCGATCATCACCGTCGACCCGGCGGCCACGGCCGAGGCTGCGGCGACCACGAGGACCTCGGTGGTCTCGAGGTCGAGTCGTTCGGGTGGACAGATGACGAGATGTTCGCCGAACATCGACACCGTCAGGTCATCGTCGACCGTTCGGTCGTCGACGCCTGGTCGGCTCGTCGTGGAGTCACTGGGGTCGGGGAATGGGCGCATCGTTGACACCTCCTCAGGTCCCAACAGAGCTTGGCAAGCTTGCTTGACGAGATCGCAACAGGTCTGTGCGATTCGTGCGCGTTCGGTCTCGTCGACGATCTTGGACGAACGGGGAGCCGCTGACCTGGGTGTTCAGGTCCCGCAGAACGTGCGGTAGCGGCCGAAATCGGCAGGAGCCGGTTGGGCGTAGCGTTCCATGCCGGGCTGCAGCACGTACGGCTCCCCGAGCACCTCGGTGAGCTGCTCGGCGGCCGTGAGATCGCCGTCGACCGCTGCGGTGAGAGCCTCTTCGACCAGGTGATTTCGCGGGATGTAGACCGGGTTGACGGCATCCATCGCGGTGGCGGCGTCGGTATCGACGTGTGGTTCCCACCGGTCGAGCCAAGCGTCGATGCCGGCGAGGTCGACGAACTGCAAGCGCACCGGTTCGCGATCGCCGCGGGCGGCCGACGACAGCGAGCGCCAGCAGGTGGTCCAGTCGACGTGGTCGGCAGCCATCAGCGCCAGCAGACCGTCGAGGAGTTCGGGCACGTCCGGCACGTCGGCGGTGTCGGCGTTGAGCCCCAGCTTTGCGCGCATGCGCTCGCTGTAGCGGCGCTCGTACACGTCGGGGAACGTGCGCAGCGCGTCGGTGGCCGCCTCGATCGCCGCGTCCTGATCGGGGTCGATGAACGGGAGCAGCGGTTCGGCCAGGCGGGCCAGGTTCCACTGGGTGATCTGGGGTTGGTTGCCGTATGCGTAGCGACCGCCGTGGTCGATCGAACTGAACACCGTGGCGGGGTCGTAGGCGTCCATGAAGGCGCAGGGCCCGTAGTCGATGGTCTCGCCCGAAATCGTGACGTTGTCGGTGTTCATCACGCCGTGGACGAAGCCGAGCGACATCCAGGTGGCGACGAGCGACGCCTGCGCGTCGAGCACGGCGTGCAGGAAGGCGAGCGCCGGGTTGTCGGCGTCGGCTGCGTGGGGGTGGTGACGAGCGATGGCGTAGTCGAGGAGCCGTTGCAGCAGCGACGGATCTTCGTGCGTGGCGGCGTACTGGAACGAGCCGACGCGCAGGTGACTCGACGCGGTGCGGACGAAGATCGCGCCGGGCAGCAACGTCTCGCGGGCGACCTGTTCGCCCGTCGCAACGGTTGCCAGTGCGCGGGTGGTGGGCACGCCGAGCGCATGCATCGCTTCGCACATCAACTGCTCGCGCAGCATCGGCCCGAGGGTGGCCTTGCCGTCGCCGCCGCGGGCGAATGGGGTGCGACCCGATCCCTTGAGGTGGATGTCGTGCCGCTTGCCCGACGGGTCGATGTGTTCGCCGAGCAGGAGGGCGCGGCCGTCGCCCAGCCGTGGTGAGAAGCCGCCGAACTGGTGCCCGGCGTACGCCTGGGCGACCGGTTCGGCGCCGTCGGGGACCGCGTTGCCGCACAGGATCGCGATGCCGTCGGGAGTCCGCAGGAAGGCGGGCTCGAGCCCGAGCGATTCGGCGTGCGCGTCGTTCAGCGCGACGAGCGAGGGGTCGGGGGCGGTGTCGGCGTTCCAGCGCTCGTAGAGCCCGGGCAGGTCGCGGACGAACGAGTTGTCGAAGTGGAACACGCTCTCGACGCTAACGGTGGTCAGCCGTCGACGAGAACGTCGATCGCTGCGGACTTCAGCAGCGTGTCGCACAGCGGCGTGTGGCGCGACGCAGCGGCGTCGAGCGCCGGGGCGATCCCGGCATCTACCGACTCGGTCGCATCGCCGGGCAGGAGGTGGCCGGAGCCGGCGACCTCGATGAACGTTTCGCCGGTGATCGGGTCGGTGAGGATGCGGTAGTCCACCGGGAGCCCCGACTCGACAGGGATCGTGAGCACGTCGGGGTCTGCCGGCGTCGAGTACACCGCTGCGAAGCCACCGACGCTCAACGAGAGCAGGTCGATGGTCCAGGCCGAGGTCTGAGCGAGTCGGACGGGTCCGTCGGCCACGTCGGTGACCGTTCCCGACGTCTCGAAGATGCCTGGCGCACGTTCGAGGGCGACCCAGTTGCCCTGCTCGGCGATGTAGACACCCGCGCATCCGTCGGCGATGCCGACCCGACCGTCGCGCGGGACGGGCGAGCCGGGCGCGGTCGGCTCGATACCGACGTCGCCGCCACCGAACACCGCTCGGTCGATGTCGGACCGCAGCTCGGTGAAGCCGGGAGTTTTCGACTCGAGGGTCCAGGTGGCGAGCGCAGCGTTGACCCAGGCACCCCACACGACCAGCACGACGCCGATCGCCTTCACGGCACGTGTCCGGTCGAGCCTCGCCACGATCCACACGCCGACGGCTCCGGCGGCGATGAGCGGCGGGAGCATGTCGATCAGGTAGCGGTTGGCGATGAAGCCGATCATGAACGTCGGGATCGCACCGATCGTTGCGCCGGCGACGAGCGTGAGCCAGGTCATGGCGCGGTGGCGGAGCATCCAGATCGCGCCGACGATCGCGAGGGCGAGGAGGAGGGTGGCGCTGACGATCAGCGACGAGGCGGGCGTGACCGTCTCGACGTCGATGGAGCCGTAGTTCTCGGCGAGCGGACCGAACCGGATGCCGGGCACGAGGCGTTCGAAGCGGATCGTGTCGGGCCGTAGGTACTGAGCGAGCGTGGTCGGCAGGAAGTGCGGGCTGAAGAAGCTGCCACCGGTCGTCTCGAAGAAGGCGGCGCGAGTCGGGTCGGTGAGCGACAGGAGTTGGCGGTCACCGGGCACCGAGAGGAGCGTGCCGAACTTGGCGACGTTGACGACCGCGTAGGCCGCGAGCGGTGCGATGCCGCCTGCGATCGGCAGCCAGGTGTCGTGGCGTCGAGCCGAGTCGCTGGCTCGGGACCGGCTGCGCCAGGCGAGGATCAGGCCGATCAGGCCGAGCGACATGGCCAGGCCGAGACCGATCGGCGCACGTGTCATGGTGGTGGCGAGCACGGCGCCACTCCCCCACAGCAACGTCCGTCGGTCGGTGAAATTATCGGCTGCCCATTCGGCGAGCAGGGTGATCGAGACGACGGCGAGCGCCAGCGCCCAGATCTCGGTCTCGTGGTACACGCTGATCCAACCCGACGCGAACAGTGCGGGCGAGAAGAGCACGGCGCCGACGAACAGCGGAATCACCCAGGTGTCGCGGTCGGCGTCGTGTGCGTCGGAGGCGGTGTCGGCGTCGTGAGTGGTGGCGGAGCGGACGACACGGCGGCCCGCTACGGCGAGGCGCGCCGACCAGCGACCGAGCACGACGAGCGCGATGAGCATCGACAGTCGCACCATCCGTCCGACGAAGAGGTCACCGAACAGCGCCAGCGGGACGCGCACGATGGCGAGGAACGGGCCGTAGTACAGGTACGTGTTGCCGTCGATCAGGAAGCCCTCGGGTCCGGGAACCTCCGGGCGGACGGCCAGCCGGCCGCGGATGAACGAGCGGGCCTGCTCGTCGTAGAAGTCGGCGCTGAACCCGGCCTCGGCGAACAGGTTCCACGGTCGCCACGAGGTGGAGATCAGCCAGAACAGGGCGACGGCAAGCGCGATGACCGTCCAGACCGCCCGGTCGGCACGGGAACGCTGGGAGTCGACCGCCTCGGTCACGAGCGGCCCATCAGGACGAGACGATCGGACCGTCCACGGCGTGCGGCGCCGCTTCGAGGCGGACGACGAACTGGTAGGCGAACATCGTCGGCCAGACGCGGGTGATCACCTTGTCGACCACACCGGCGGTACGCCCCACGGCTCCGTCGACGCCCAGCACGTCGAGCGGCAGCCCGGCGTAGCGCTCGGCGGTGGTGACGAGACCGGTGTGGGCGACGGTGCGGCGGAAGCTGCGACGGGTGAAGAAGCGCATGTGTGTGCGATCGAGAATGCCGCGCTGGTCGTAGTCGAACAGGCCGGCGGCGGTACGGGCGCGCGGGTACCAGTGGCCGAAGTTCGGCACGCTCGCCAGAATCATGCCGGTCGGGGCCATGCGTCCCGCCAGGTCGGCGAGCAACACGTCGGGGTCGCGGACGTGTTCGATCACGTCGGCGGCGATCACGACGTCGTAGTCGGTGCCGACCTCGTCGGGGAGGCCGCCCTCGACGTCGGCTTCGAAGAACGCGTCGGTGCGTTCGGTGACACCCTCGGTGGTGGTGATGTCGACGCCGGTGACGTGATGGCCGCGGTGACGCAGTTCGGCGGCGACCCAACCGGGGCCGCAGCCCACGTCGAGGATGCGCAGCGGTCGGTCTGTGGCACCGGGGACGAGTTCGAGCACGATGCCGTGTGAGCTGTTGGTCGACGGCTTGTACTCGTACGCCTCCCGCTTCTGACCGAGTTCCCCGCGTCCGAACCCCGCTTCGCCCAGACGGTGGCGGACGGTGTCGATCATGATGTTCTTGGCGTAGGCGATGCCGTTGACGCGAGAGATCTCGTCGCCGTAGTAGGTGGGGATCGGTACTTCGGCGATCTTCTTGTCGGCGCCGAGGAGTTGCAGGATGATCTCGGTGTCGAAGTCGAAGTCGTCGCTGTTGCCGACGAAGTCGAGTTCGGCGAGCGCCGACGTGCGGTACGCCCGGTACCCGGAGTGCCACTCGCTGAGTCCGGCACCCGTGATGGCGTTCTGCGCGGTGGTGAGGATGCGGTTGCCGACGAACTTGTACATCGGCATGCCGCCGCGGCGGGCGCCGCCGCGATCGAGCATGCGCGAGCCGAACACGGCGTCGGCGTCACCGTCGACGATGGGTGCGATGATGTCGGGCATCTTCTCGGGGGCGTACTGCCCGTCGCCGTGCAGCAGCACGACCACGTCCCAGCCGTGGTCGATCGCGTAGCGGTAGCCCGCCTTCTGGTTGCCGCCGTAGCCGAGGTTCTTGTCGTGGCGGATGATCGTGAGCGGCAGGTCGTCGTCGATCGAGGCGTGGTAGTCGTGAGCGACGTCGAACGTGGCATCGGTCGAGTGGTCGTCCATCACCAGCACTTCGGCGAGGTCACGCCGCAGATCGGCGGGGATGCGATCGAGCACCCACTGCAGGGTCGATTCGGCGTTGTACGCGACGACGAGCACGCCGACCTTCACGACATCCTCCTTGCCGGTGTGCTCCTCATCGGTAGACCCATCGCCGCAAGAATACAAAGCGCAGCAGCGCCGCGGCGGCCCACGTGATGCCGAGTACGAGGAGTTCGGCACCTCGGTTGCCCGACACCGCCGCGAGCGCGAGGCTCGTGCCGAGCAGCGAGAGCGCGAAGACGACGAGGGTGGAGGCGAGTCGCCAGGTGCGGTCTTGGTCGCTGCGTCGTCGGAAGGTCCAACGCCGGTTGGCCCAGTTGTTGCCCAGCGCGGTGGCGGTGACGCCGATGACGTTGGCCCACACCGCACCGATCTCGTCGCGGAGGGCGAGGAAGATGCCGAGGCTGATCAGGGTCGACACGACGCCGATCACGCCGAACGTGACGGTCTGGCGGCCGAAGTCGTCGGCGAGCGGTTGGCGTTGGAGCGTGCCCAACTCGACGTTGGCCTTTCCCCGGATGAAACGGCCGACCATCCGCCGGACGCCGCGGAGGTCGTCGAGCGCGGTCGACGTGATCGCCACGCGGCTGTCGGGGTCGTCGATCCAGTCGACCGGCACCTCGTGGACTCGCAGCCCGTTGTGTTCGGCGATCAGCAGCAGTTCGGTGTCGAAGAACCAGGCTTCGTCTTCGATCGCCGGCAGGAGTAGGCGGGCCACGTCGGTGCGCACGGCCTTGAAGCCACACTGTGCGTCACGGAAGCGCACGGCGAAGATGAGCCGCAGGATCAGGTTGTAGCAGCGCGAGATCAGCTCACGCTTGGGGCCTCGGGCCACCACCGAGGCCGACGAGAGGCGCGACCCGACGGCCACGTCGGAGTGGCCGCTGATGAGCGGTGCCACGAGCGGTAGGAGCCCGGTGAGCCCGGTCGAGAGGTCGACGTCGGTGTAGGCCACCACGTCGGCGTCGGATGCCTGCCACGCCGCTCGGAGCGCGCGGCCGCGGCCCTTCTGATCGAGGTGGAGGTGAGCGATGCGTGAGTCGTCGGCGGCGAGCGAGTCGGCGATCTCGGCGGTGCGATCGGTGGAGGCGTTGTTGGCGATGACGATGCGCCACTCGAACGGGAACGAGGTCTCGAGGTGATCGACGAGCCGGGCGATGCTGCTCGCCAGGATCTGTTCTTCGTTGTAGACCGGCACGACGATGTCGACCGTTGCGAGGGAGGCGGGCATCAGATGTCGAGGCCTTCGACGATGGCGCCGGAGCCGGCGGGAAGGAGGAACACCGCGACGGCGCGGTCGGTGATGTCGTCGACCGTGTACGGGCTCACGTCGCCGTCGTGGAAGGCGATCCGTTCGACGCCGTCGATCTCCTCCACCGCTGCGGCGCCCGCTCTCACGAAGATGATCGTACGAGTTCCGCCATCGGTCGGATCGGATGGGTCGGCTCGACGATCCGGGCCGAGTTGACGCGACAGCGAGGTGTTGTCGACGACGAGATCGATGCCGTGCTCGAGCAACTCCGCCATGACCGGAGCGGTGTACGGCTCCGCGAAACCGATGCCTTCGGCATCGAACAGGACCGGGCCGAGATCCTGCTCGTCGAGGTGGTCGTCGAGTTGTTCTCGCAGATCGGCGACGGAGTCGTAGGTGGCTTCGAAGTACACGGGCCCCGAGCGGTTGGCGTGGACCGGCAGGGTCGCGAGCAGTGCGACGACGGCCACGACGCCGAGTCCGGCGAGCGTCTGGTGGCGGCGGGCTGTGGTGAGCCCGGCGAGCACGGCCATGGCGAGCATGTAGGTGGCGAACGCGCCGATGACCCAGAGCCAGCGGACCTTGTGCGGCGAGAGGCCGAGGATGTCGATCGGGGTGATGACGATCGTGATCGAGGCGACCACGAGTGCCGTCGTGAGCGTGGCGAAGCCGGCGACGACGTGCTGGGCCCCGGCGCGACGGGCGATACGCCAGGCGAGGACGAGGAGGGTGACCATCACGGCGAGCCCGATCATCGAGGGCAGCAGTGTGCGCAGACCCGGCGCATCGATCTGGAGACCGTCGGCGGTCACGGTCTGGGTCGAGCCGGGGATCGAGTCGTCGTAGCCCGGTCTCCCCCACCACGGCGGCAGGGCGAGTACGGAGCCGAGCAGCCGGATGCCGAGGGCGAGGCCGGTGCCGGTGTTCTCGACGGGTTCGAAGTCGTCTCCCCCGCTGGTGCCCGCCGTGATGACGCGGCCGAGGTTGCCTCGACCCGGCCCGAAGAACTGTTCGTAGAGCGGCTGTGCCCAGAGCACCGCGATCACGGCGACCGACAGCAACGCTGGGCGGCGAAGCTCGTCGATGCGCTCGCGGTGCGCCCGCACCGTCACGACGGCGGCGAAGCCGAGCAGGACGGGGACGATGATGATGTAGCCCATGTGCGTCTGCATGGCGAACGAGCCGACGCCACAGGCGAGCGGAAAGAGGCCGATCTCGCCCGACACGATGGCCCACACCGTGCACATGACGACCCAGAACGGGAGCACCAGCACGTTCGGCTGCCACGGGTCGTAGAGCAGTTCGCTCCCCAGTGTCCAGACGATGCCCGCCGTGACGGTGAGCGCTGTGATCGCTGCGGTCATGCCGCCGGCGCGGTGCGTGACGTGGCCGACGAGCCACACCATCGCGATGTGCAGCAGGGCCACGGCGATGGCGATCCCCGCAGCTCCACCGAAGAGTCGGAGTGGCAGTGCCACGAGATCGAAGATCAGCGGACCGGGATGGTTGACGTCGATCCCCGAGCTGATCGATGCCGACGACCACGTGCCGAGGAACGGGTGGTCGCCGGTGAACACGTCGCGGGCGCGCAACTCGATCAGCGCGTTGTCGCCGACCGGTTCGTACCCGCGGGCGATGCCACGGATCGCAGAGAACGCGATGACGAGGCTGGTCGCGGCGGCCAGCGAGTGCCATGCCCACCGACGGAGGAAGTCGGCCGGGCTCACTGCGTCACGCCGGGCGGGCCGATGAACACGGCGGTCTGCTGGCCGAGGCGGATCATCTGACCGCTGATGGTTCGTGCCTCGTTCGAGATGCGCAGGTCGACGTTGAGTCCGAACAGGTTGGTGTCGATGAGCGGCACGAGGTCGTCGAGTCCGTCGGCTTCGAGCGCAGCGATGAGTTGGTTGGTGAGGTCGTCGTAGTCGGCTTGCTCGGCGTCGCTTCGAGGCTCGCTGAACGCGACCTCGACGACGCGGTCGTCGGCACGCCACTGGTCGACGAAGCCGCCGGTGGCGAAGATCACCTCGGCGGTGATCGGATCGCCGGCGATCGCCCGGGTCGGGGTGATCGGCACGGTCCAGTAGTCGTAGGTGCGCGCATCGAGCCCGGCTCGTTCGAGTTCGCTGACGAGGCCGAACGCCTGGCTCCCGAAGAAGTAGGCGTCGTCCCATTCCACGACGTACGTGCCGTCGGGGCCGGTCGCCTCGCCGACGCCAGCCGTGAGTGCGGCGATGGTCGGTTCGACGAGTTCGCCGAGCGTGTCGCTCAGGTGTTCTTCGGGGTGTTCGGTCGACGGAGCGAGCGCGACCATGCTCACGGTGCAGATCACCGCGGTCGCCGACGCCACGCCGACGAGATGGCGTTGCGACACGATCGTCGCGTGCTCGGGGCGATGCGCCCTCCACCAGGCCACTGCGGTCCAGGCGATGGCGACGAGGAGCACGGCGGTCGTGGTCCACGCCCAGAGCGTGAGATAGAACCAGCGCAGGCCGAAGATGCGTGACATCGACGCCAGCGACAGCAGCAGGGTGATGCCGACGACGAGGTGGAGTTGTTGGAGCGGGCGGTGCCCGATCCGGCGCGACACGACGGCAGAACCGACCCACAGGACGAGCACGATGGCGCCGGCCCAGATCGGACCGTCGGGGTCGAATCCGGCCTGCAGGAAGCGGCTGTTGCCGGTGAGCAGTTTGCCGAAGCCATTGACGACGTCGAGGTGGCGCAGCAGGAGCCGGAACCCGGCGGCGGTGCCGATCGGTTCTTCCGACGGTGAGCCGAAGTGGTCGAGCAGCCGCTTGATGTTGCCGGGATCGCGCCGGATCTGGTCGACGAGCGGTGCCAGCCACAGCAGAACGAACACGCCGACGGTGGCGAGCACCGCGGTCGGAGGCCGAGCCGGGTTGGGGCCTGCGTCGGCGTCGGTATCTGAGTCGGTGCGGCCTCGCCACCAGCGCACCAGCACGACGCCGATGGCGATGAGGCCGAGGCCACCGGCCATCAGGAGATACGGGATGTGGGTCTGAGCGGCGAACGAGGCGGCGATCACCAGTGGCACGAGCATGGCGTGGTCGCCGCAGAACACCGCCCAGGTGGCGAGCAGGATGACGAGCCAGGCGAGCAGCGGCATGTACGGGTTCCACGGCTGGATCAGCGTGGTGAGGCCGTAGCCGCGAATCAGGATGGCGATCGTCGCCGCCACGGTGGCGAGGCCGACCATGCCGAGGCGCCGGTGGCCGATCCAGAGTGCCATCGACACCCACACGAGCTGGACGGTGACCGTGGCCGCCTCCATCGCCCAAGCGGAGCTGCCGAAGAGGCGGTAGCCGGGTGTGAGCGCCCAGAAGCTGAGCGGGCCGGGGTGACTCCCCTGCTCGGGGAGCTCGCCGATGCGTCCGGGTAGCCCGATCAGCGGGGTCTGGCGGGTGCCGACGTCACGGATGCGGAACTCGGTCATCGCCAGGTCGAGCACGGGGTACCAGCGACGTCCGGCGAGCGCGATGACGGCGACGATCATCGGCAAGGCCACGCCCACGACGGTCAGGGCGATCACGGCAGGCGACGGGAGGCGGCGGTTCGCCACCTCCTCGCCGGTGGTGGTCATTGCTGCTTGCGGCGGCCGGTGAGCCGACGGAACCGGTCGCCCACGCCCCACCCGGTGACCAGGATCATCGATTCGACGATGATCCGACCCGACATCTTCGACTTGCCCGCCGTGCGGTCACGGAAGATGATCGGGGTCTCCTCGATCACCGCACCGTGCTCGGTGAGCCGGCGCACGAGTTCGGTCATGAAGGCGTAGCCCTCGGCCTCGGTCGACGTCGGGTCGATGGCGGCGAGCTTGTCGGCTCGGTACGCCCGGTAGCCCCCGGTGCAGTCGCGCGGCGCCACACCGAGAATCGTTCGGGTGTAGGCGTTGCCCCACTTCGACAGCAGCTGGCGGCGGACCGGCCAGTCGGTCGTGCCACCACCCGTGACATAGCGCGAGCCGATCGCGAGGTCGGCTCCGTTGGCGATCAACTCGAGCAGATCGGGGATCCGATCGGGATCGTGCGAGAGGTCGGCGTCCATCGTGATGATGACGTCGTAGTCGTCGGCGAGGACCTTCGCGAACCCATCGCGGTAGGCGCTGCCGAGCCCGCGCTTGCCCGGTCGGGGCAGCAGCGAGATCCGTCCGAGTTCGTCGGCGAGCTCCTCGGTGAGCGCGCCGGTGCCATCGGGGCTGTCGTCGTCGACGACGAGGATGTCGGTGGTCGGCGCGGCCTTGCGGACCTTGCGGAGGAACCGATCGATGTTTGCTGCTTCGTTGTATGTCGGAAGCACGACCACGCTGCGCATTCGGATCCAGATCCTAGCTCCGCCGACCTCCCCGTCCCGCGACCTCCTGGCAGACCGCCCGCAGGGAGCCGCACCCTCGGTATCTGCGCCACGACGGGCGTGTTCAGGCCTCCGGCCGGCCGAGGATGAAAGTGAACGCTGTGTCGTGGGTTGTCGCTGGGCTGCCGTCCGCCTGGTGGACCGAGCGCGTGACGAGCCCGGCATCGGCGGCCATGGCGGCAAACCGATCCTGCTCGAACCAGTGCAGTTTCCACGACCGGTCCACGACCTCATGATCGGTGCCGTGCAGGCGTTCGTAGCGAAGTGCGGTCGTCTGGACCCGGGTTGCCTCGTCCCGAACGATGGCGACGACCGTCAAGCGCATCACGACCCCGTCGTCGGTGACGTGCTCGCGAATCTGACCGACATCGGATTCGGCCGGCGACACCGGAACGAAGAGCGGGACCAGTGCTGATCCGCCAGGGCGGAGGTGTTCGGCCATCCGACCGAGGGCGGCTTGCGCTGTTTCGTCATCGGGCAGGAGATTGAACGTGGCGCCGGCGAAGTAGATCGATCCGAACCGTCGATCGAGCTTCATGCCCTCGAACGTGGCGTGATGCAGCGTGACATCGATGCCTCTGTCGCTCGCCGCGGCGCGGCATCGTTCGAGCATGTCGAGCGAGGAGTCGAGACCCTCGACCTCCAGGCCACGCGCCCGCAGATCGAGCAGCGGATCGCCGTCGCCGCACCCGAGTTCGAGCGCCGGTTGACCTGAACGCTCGACGAACCTCGCGTAAGGCTCAGGATCGAACGTCTCGGCACGGAGATACCGGTACAGCTCGGCCACGAGACCCGTGTAGAAGTCGGACGCCGCCGGCGGACCAGAAGTCACCGCTGCAGTCTGCACGATCCGCTGGCGCCATGCCCGCTGGTTTACAGGATCGAGGCAAGCCTTCGAGGCAACCACTCCCGAGCGGACCTGGTCGATCGCATGCGCGACACGACGTGCCGATCTCCAGCGGGGGCGTGCGGCGCAAGTTGGCGCGTTGTGCGTGCCTGTGAGCGGACGGCGTGCCGGTTTGGCCAGAATGCCGGGCATGTACGGAGTCCCGCAAGACCTTGACCTGTCAGCGGTTGCGGGTGAGTTCACCACCCAGGTCCGCGTCGGCCAGTACGACCTCCAGTTCACCTTTGGCTCCGTGAACTTCGCTGTTCAGTCTCAGGTCAGCGTGCTCGACGGCGAGCGAGTTGTTGCCCGCTGGAGCGAGGGAGTCTGGCCCGAAGCCGGATTTTTCGACGTCATGAATGCCGCGGTGGTGGGGTGGACAATCGGCCCCGACCGGATCGATCTTGACCTCGAGAACGGTCTCTCGCTGCGGTTCGTCGACGATTCGGAACAGTACGAGACGATGCAGATCAGGATTGGCGACGACCTCTGGGTGATCTGAGAACAGCCGGTGGGCCTGGGCCTTGACGTCGAGCGCGACGCAAGCTCGCGCCTGCCGATCAGGACGACCGATGGGCGATCGTCCAGACTCACCCGCTGTCCGGCAACCTGAGCGCGTTCAAACGTGGGACGCACCTTCGGGTGACGACTCACCACGCCACCCCGAGAGAGAGGCAGAGGACGGGCACGAGAGAGTCGCCGGACGCCAGACAGACGTGTACCTTCCCCTGCGCAGGTGTTGCTATCGAACACCTGTTCGACTACACTGGACTCATGTTCTCGGAGGTGGTCGAGTCGTTGGTCGGATTGTCCGACGACGACGTGGTCGCTCGGATCGAGGCGAATGAACTCGAGCGCCGTCGGCTCGACGCCGAGATGGCGGCGTTGCTGGCCATCGCCGATCGCCGCAACATCGCCGGTTCCGAAGGCCATCGATCGATGACCGGGTTCTGTCGGGCGCGGCTCAACTGGTCGACCGCTGAGGCGACCCGTCGGATCGGTCAGGCGAAGGCGGTCGATCACGTCGCTGATCTGGGCTCGCTGTGGTACGACGGCCGTTTCGGTGCCGCCCAAGCCACGAAGCTGTCGATGACGTACGGGAACCAGCGTGTGCGTGACCAACTCCCCGAGTTCGCTCCGATGCTGCTCGACAACGCAGAGCACCTGCCCTACTCCGACTTCGCTGCCATGGTCGACCATTTCGAATCGCGAGCCGATGCCGACGGCGCTCACGATGATCGAGATGCACAGATCGAGGGTCGCCGGGCGCGTGTCGTCGACGTCGGCGGCACCCTCGACATCCGTGCCTCGGGCGGCGACGGGCTCACCACCGCCGAGATGCTGGCGATTCACGATCACTTCACCGAACTCGAGTACCAGGCCGACCTCGAAGCCAGGCGGGCCGAGCACGGCGGGTTCGCCGACGGATTCGCGCTGGCACGTACCGACCGGCAACGCCGCTTCGACGCGCTCGTCAACCTGTTCCGCACGGCGATGAGCGCCAACGCCGCCGGCGTCGCCGCCGTACCGGCAGAGCCCGTGGTCAACATCGTGATCGACGCTCACACCTGGGGGCGCATGCTCGCCGATGCCGAACTCTCTGCTCGCACCGGCCTCGACGGACGGCCTGTCGACCCCTTCACCGGCCTCACCGCCGACGCCAGCCGCGAACTCCTCGCCGACGCCACCGCACTGTCGGGCAGCGTCTGCGAGACCGTGAGCGGCGTGCCGTTGCACGGGCACGACGTGTTGCGTGCCGCACTCGCCGGACACATTCGCCGCACCGTGGTCGATGCCCGACGTGTGGTGATCGATCAGGGACGCAAGCAGCGCCTGTTCACCGGGAGCGCTCGACGTGCCGCGAAGATGCTGATCCGGCACTGCGAGCACGCCGGGTGCGAACTCCCCGCCGACTGGTGCGACGTCGACCACATCGACGAGTGGGACCGTGACGGCGGAGCGACCGACCAACGCAACGCCGCCGTGTTGTGCGGCCATCACAACACCGACAAGCACCGGCGACGATGGCGAACTCGGCGAGCCACCAACGGCCACGGCTACACGATCCGGGCGGACGGCACCATCGTCCTGCCCGTCGGCGCCAGACCGCCCGACTTTCCCGTCGATCACGACCATGACGAAGACGACGATGACGACGCCATCGATCCGGCAGAAACCGCTCGACTCACCTCGCTCGCCCGCTACCGCATCGACGCCCTCGCCCGAGCCACGGCCTGACGACCGCCCGCTCCGATGGGTGGGGCGTCAGACGGCGACGCGGTGGAGTTGACGGAGCACGCCGGCGGCGGTGGCGTCCCAGGTCATCGCCTCGACTCGCTGCTGAGCAGCCGTGGCGAGCGTCGCCCGCAGGTCGTGGTCGGTGAGTACCCGGGCGATCGCTGCGCCGAGGTCGTCGGGAACGGCGAGGATGCCGGTCACCCCGTCGACCACGCTGCTGCGGTGGCCACGGATGTCGGTCGCCACGGCGGGGGTGCCGCACCCAGCGGCTTCGGTCAGGCTGAGGCCCCACCCTTCGGCGAGCGATGCGCTGGCCACAATCCAGGCCGAGCGATACATGTCGACGAGGTCGTCGTGATCGACGCGGCCGGCGAGGGTGACCCACGATGCGGCGCCCATCTCGGCGACCTTCCGGCGGAGTTCGTCGGCCGACGGCCCGTCACCGACGATGGTCAACGTCAGGTCGGGTACCGAACGGCGCGCTGCTGCGACCGCATCGAGCAGCAGACCGAACCGCTTCACCGGCGCGAGCCGCGCCACCGCGATGATCGACGGCTGCTCGGTCTTCGAGCCGCCCGGTGAGAAACGTGGGTCGGTGCCGTTGGGAACCGCAACGACCTTCTCCGGTCGGAAGCCGATCTCGATCAACTCTTCGCGCGTCGCGTCCGACGGCGTCACGGTGAGGGCGCGCTTGTAGAACGGCGGGGCGAGCTTGGTTTCGAGCGCTCGTCCGAATGCTGCCAGCGGACCCGGCAGGATCTGATCCCACATCGGCCCGTGGACGTGGTGCAGGAACGTGATGCGTGGCTTGCGGCACCACACCGGCGACATCCACGGCACGCCGTTCCAGATCTCGACGAGGGCGTCGTACGGGCCCATCCGCCGCGTCATCTCGGACACGATCGTGCGAGGAAACACGCTGTATCGGCTGCCGCGACGGATCACCCGGTAGCCATTGCGCTCCGACTCCGCGGGTTGGCCGAGCGCTGCGGACGTGCGGTGGAGCACGTCGAGGCCGGCGTCGGACCAGCGTCGCATGAACTCGTCGGCGTGCACTTCGGAGCCGCCGGCGTCGGGGTCGTCGAGGTCTCGCCAGGCGAGCGTGTGGATGCGCCGCACTCCCCTGCTGATCAGGTCGCCGGCCAGTTGCTGGATCTCATCGAGCGGATCGATCGCTTCCACGCCAGACATCGCCACGACGATAGGCCCTTCGTCGCCGTGTCGTCTGAGTAACCTCGGAACGCTTGCAGGACTTGACCGACATGCTCGACGCCGAGCCCGACCATTCGTCGTCCGCCGAGGGCGTCGACGACACGTCCGCCCGGCAGCGCTCTGCCCGCCAACCCTTCGTCCTGGGCGGCGGTCTGGTGCTCGACCCGCGGGCCTGGAACCGCACCAATGTCGTGGCCTTCCTCCTGGTGTTCGCGTTCTCGATGTTGCCCGTCCGTGGTCTGTATCGAGCGCCGGGCTCGTCGATGGAGGAGGCGTTCATGATCGTCTTCCCACGCATGCTGCTCGACGGCAAGGTGCCCAACGTCGACTTCCTCCACCTGTACGGACCCGGATCGCTCCACGCCCTCGCCGGTTGGTACACGGTGTTCGGCGAGACGCTCGAATCGCAGCGCACGTTCGGGCTGCTGCAGAACCTGGCGATCATCATCGCCCTCTACGTGCTCGTACGGCCATGGGGACGCATCGCCTCGGTGGCGGCGGGTTGCGTCGCCGCACTGCTCGTCATGACGCCGATCGGCCTCGCCGCGCTGGCCTGGCACGGCGCCGTCGCACTGGCGCTCTGGTCGGTGGTGTTCGCCATCCGCGCTCGCATCACCGGCTCGATCCGCAGCTGGGCGACGTCGGGCTTGCTCGCCGGGCTGGCGCTGGCGTTCCGCCCCGACATCATCATCGCCATCACGATCGCCGTGCTCGCCGCCGGTTGGGTGCACCGATCGGTCGCCCTCAAACCCTTTCTCGTCGGATCGGTCGTCGGCCTCGTGCCGATGTGGATCCACCTGGCCATCGCCGGGCCGGTCGCCACGTTCGAAGGCATCGTCATCGACCCAGTGGTCACACTGCGCCCCGGACGCGAACTGCCCTCTCCCCCATCGTTCAGCGAGATCGACGGCGCGCTGCAGGCCATCGCCGAGGCAGTGCCGCCCTGGTACCCGCTGCCGGCGCCCGCTGCCAACCACCAATTGTTCTTCTGGTTCTTCGCCGTCATCATCGTCGCCATCGCCGTGCCGGTACTCGCCTGGCGACTGCGCCGCCGCCGACCGAGCGCAGCCAACGACCTGCTGTTCATCGCCGGGCTGTTCGGACTCGGCATCCTCCCGCAGGCGATGCAGCGACCCGACTCGACCCACCTCGCGTGGGTGTCGATGGTGTCGTGGCCGTTGCTGATCGCCGTGATCGCCCAACTGGTGCGAGAGCGACGCAGCGAGGCGGGCCCGTCACGACGCCCGGCGCTCACCGGTGCGGCGGCGGTCATCGCGCTGATGCTGGTGGTCACGCCGTTCTACACGTTCCGCTACTACGCGCTCCACACCCGTGTGGCGGTCGGTGACCTGCCGCTGCCGTTCCTCGTCGAGCGGGGTGACAAGAAGTTCTGGTACGGCAACCCCGAGGTCGCCAACTCGCTCATCGCGATGATGCCGGTGCTCGACGAACTGAGCGACCCCGGCGACACGCTCATCGTCGGCACCGCCGATCTCAGCCGCACGGTCTACAGCGACGTGTCGATCTACTTCCTCTTCCCCGAACTCGAACCCGGCACCTACTACGTCGAGATGGATCCTGGTCTCGCCGACGCCGAGGGCTCGGGGCTCGCCGAAGACATCGCGCAGGCCGACTTCCTCGTGCTGACCAACTTCTGGTCGGGCTGGCTCGAGCCGAACACGTCGACGCGTCGTCAATCGCAGGAACACAACCAAGCGGTCCGCGACAATTTCTGCCTCGTCGACACGTACGAGGACAACCTGCTGATGCTCTTCGAACGCTGCGAAGGTGGCGGCGGCATCAGCGGCGCCGACATCGACGGCATCTACCCGGTCGTGCCGGTTCCCGAAGAACTGTCGTAGCCGCCCGAACATCGAGCGGCCACCTGCGTGTCAGGCGTTGGCGATCGCGTCGAGTTGCGGAGCGAGCCAGGCGGCCACCGACGCGGCCCCTTCGGTCGTGTAGTGCAGCCCGTCGTAGCGCGTCTCGGTGTCGCTGCCGACGAACGAGCCCAGGTCGATGAACTCGACGCCGGGATTCGCTTGGGAGAACACGTCGAAGATCTCGGCGACACGCGCCTCGCGAACGCCTTCGGCCTGCGACCAGTTGGGGTCGATGCGCGGCGGCGGCGCGAGCAGCACGACGGTCGAGCCACCCGCCTGGGCGATCCCGGTGACCTCCCCCATCCAGTCGAACAGCAGGTCTTCCCACTCGGGAGTTCCGAACGCGACGATCGTCCCGTCTATCTGGCGATCCTCGAGGTCGTTCGTCGGCATCACCAACGTGATCGCCGCCGGCACCTCGCGAGACACGGCGGCGGCGAGATCGCCACGCCAGTCGCGGCACGGCGCCGAGAGATCGGCCGTCTCGTAGGCCCCACCAGGGTTTTCGAACGCCACCTCGCCGGGCAGGAACGAGCACGCAGGGCGAGCGATCGTCGTCACGGCGATCGCCGACCGGTCGAACGACGACTGCTCCTGGTTCCACGGCACCGACGTGAGCGCGCTCTCCAGGCGCCCGCCGATCAGCGTGTGCATGACCGAATCGCCGAGCACCGCCACCTGCAACAGGCTCGGGTCGGCCAGCGCCGGGTCGTCGGCGGTCTGGGCCACGACGTCGTCGGGGACGACATCGCCGCCCCCATCATCGCTCGGCACCGTCGCGAAGACCACGGCGGCAGCAACCGCCACCGCACCGACCGGAGCCGCGAGCACGCCGACACGGCCGACCGAGCGACCGATCGCTCCCCTGCGGATCGGCTGCTCGATCACCGCGTACGACACGGTGGCCACCGCGAGCGAGATGCCGACCTGGGCCCCGGTGAGCGCCCACCCGCTGATGCCGAGGCGATCCTCGTCGAGAACGATCAGCACCGGCCAGTGCCACAGGTACACCCCGTACGAGATCTCACCGAGGCTGGTCAGCGGGGTGAGGCTCAGCACGCGTTCGACCGGCACGAACGTGAGCGCCCCGACGATGGCCACGGCGGCGGCGATGGCGACCACCGTGAACCCGCCGCGAAACATGAAGCGGGCATCTTCGGCAGCGAACACGCTGAACATGGCGAGCAGGCTCAGAGCAGCGATGGCCGTCGCCCCGGCGGTGACCGGAGCGACGAGTGCGCCGCGATCGTGACCGAGCAGCCGGTCGCCCCAGAGCGCGCCGACCGCCACGCCGAGGAGCATCGCCTGCACTCGCGTGTCGGAGCCGAAGTACATGCGTGACGTGTCGGTGTTGCTCACTTCCAGCACCAGCATCCAGCTCGCGCTGAAGCCGGCGAGCACCAGCGATCCGTAGCCGAGCCGCCGACGCATGGCGCCGGGTTCGTTCCGACTCATCGCAGCCAGCGCGGCCACCAGGAGCGCCAGCACGATGTAGAACTGCTCTTCGATCGCCAGCGACCACATGTGGCGCAGCGGAGAAGCTCCCAGCACCACATCGGTGTAGGTGGTCCCGTCGGCGATGAACAGCCAGTTGGTGGTGTAGGTCAACGCCCCGATCGAGTGCTCACGCAGCCGGTCGAGTTCGGTCTCGTTGGCCCACACCAGCGCATAGACCGCGACGGCGAGCAGGAGCAGCAGCGTCGCCGGAAGGAGTCGGCGGAGCCGGCGGATGAAGAACCGGCCGAGGTCGAGTCGTCCGGTCGTTTCGACCTCGCGCACCAGCAGCGCCGACAGGAGGAACCCCGACAGCACGAAGAACACGTCGACCCCGACGAAGCCGCCCGGCAGCAGGTCGGAGCGGAAGTGGTAGACGACCACCGCGGCCACGGCCAGTCCGCGCAGCCCGTCGAGCGCGGGTGCGTGGTCGAACGTCGTCGACGTGGCGGCCGGGGTCGGCTGCACGAGTCAGCGCCTCAGCGGTCGAGTCGTCGCCAGACGAAACCGGGCACCACTCGCAGCACGGAGAACACGTAGCGGAGCACGCCGGGTGCCCACACCACCGACTTCTTCTTGCGGAGGCCGGCGACCGTCGCCTCGGCGACGTCATCGGGATCGCACGCGAACGGGGCTTCGTCGAGCCCTTCGGTCATCGCCGACCGCACGAAGCCGGGCCGCACGGTCAGCACGCGTGCGCCGCTCCCGTGCAGGGCGTGACCGAGGCCGGTGGCGAACGCGTCCTGTCCGGCCTTGGTGGCGCCGTAGACGAAGTTCGACGGCCGGGTACGCACGCCCGCGACGCTCGAGATGACCACGAGCACGCCGTGGCCCTGCGCCTTCAGGTGGTTGGCAACGGCGATTCCCGAGCTGATCGCTCCCCCGACGTTGACGTCGGCGAGAGCGCCAGCAGCAACCGGGTCGTCGTTGACCCCGTCGCCGAGTTGACCGAACGCCTGGATGACGACGTCGAGGTCGCCGTGCTCGGCCGCTACACGGGCCACGAAGTCGGCGTGCGTGGCGTGATCGGTCGCGTCGAAGGCGGCGCCGACCACAGTGACGTCGTCGCCGAGTCCGTCGATCCGGGCTTCGCCGCCCGATCGCTGCGCCAGGATCACCGTCTTGAGGTTCGGCGACGCCAGCTTGCGCACGATGGCGTGGGCGATGTCGCTGCGCCCGCCGAGGACGAGGACGGTCTGTGGTTGGTCGAATGCGTTCATCATCGGTCGTGTCGTCTCTGTCGGTGTGGCCCGGTGGGCGTGGGGGAGATCGGTCAGATCAGTTGGAGTCGTCGAGCCTGGTCGCTGGCCCAGGCGCCGTGCGGGTCGACGCGGTTGCGGATGCGTTTCCACTCGTCGAGGCGTGGATAGCCCGCCGCCACGACGGCGGGTGTGGCGAAGGCGTCCTTGGCGAGATAGTGACGGCCGCCGACACCCAGCACGAGATCGTCGAGTTCGCTGAGCAGCAGGCCGAGCCCGTCGACGCCGGCGGGAAGGTCGAGGGTGAGCGTCCAGCCGGGCTTCGGGAAGCTGAGCAACCCGCCGCTCTCGGCTCCCAATCGCTTCAACACGGCGAGGAACGATGCGTGTCCCTCGTCGGAGATGCGTGCCACGATCGTGCGCATCGTGTCGACCGCGTCGAACGGCACGACGAACTGGTACTGCAGGAAGCCGTGAGCGCCGTAGAGGCGCGTCCACTGGCCGACCATGTCGAGCGGGTGGAAGAACTGCGTGATCGACTCGGTGCCGTGATGATGCTTCGGCGTCTTGCGATACCAGAGTTCGTTGAACGCCCGCACCGCCGGCCGCGTGAGCACGTTGGGCACGCCACTGGGGATGTCGGGGAACACGCGAGGATCGAAGTCGAGCGGCGAACGCGCCGCCTTCGGGTTCATCTCCTGCAATTCGGCGAGCGAGGCGTGGTTGCCCATCGACAGCACCGAGCGCCCCAGATGCTTGCCCGTGGCGACGAGGTCGATCCACGCCACCGAGTAGCGGTAGCTGCGGTCGCCCTGCTCCATGGCGTCGACGAGGGCGTCGAAGTTCGGTACCCGCCGCGTCTCGACGACGAAGTGACGCGTCTCGACCGGGATCACTCGGAACGACACGTCGGTGATGATGCCGGTGAGGCCCATGCCGCCGATGGTCGCCCAGAACAGGTCGGGGTCGGACTCGGGGGTGATCGATCGGGTCGACCCGTCGGCGAGCAGCATCCCGAGGCGGGTGACGTGCGCCCCGAACGACCCGTCGGAGTGATGCCCCTTGCCGTGGATGTCGCTGGCGACCGCGCCTCCGACGGTGACGAAGCGCGTGCCGGGCGTGACCGGTACGAACCAGCCCTTCGGAACGATCTCGCGCAGCAACGTGTCGAGGCTCACCCCGGCATCGACGTGCGCGGTCGCCGTGGCCTCGTCGAGCCGGATCGGCTGGGCTCCCGGCTGCACCTCGATGACCGTGCCGCCACCGTTCTGCGCCGGATCGCCGTACGAACGGCCGAGGCCGCGAGCGATCGCTCCCCGCCCGTTGCCGAGCAGGTCGGCGAGTGCTCCGTCTTCGGTGAGCTCGTCGGCGGTCGCGGTGACCACGGAGGCAGCGCTGGGCGAGGTGCGGCCCCAGCCGGCGAGGATGCGTTCGGCGATTTCCACGAAACGACGAGGCTACTGCCGAGCGCCCGCCGACCGATGGAGCCTCGGCAGTCTGCGCGCGAATCCGTGCGAGCGAGCCGCCCAGATAGCTTCTGTCGAGATGTTGGGCAGATCCGGACCACCGTTGCTGGTCGCCTGCGCCGGTGTCATGGCGGTTGCCGCCGCCGGGTTCGCCCAGGCGTTGCCGTCGGGGTCGGTCACCGATCTCGCGGTGGCCGGCGAGCTGGCGAGTCGAGACCCGCACGACGTGATCGAGTACGACGTGTTCGGCGACTCCATCTCGGCCGGATTCGGCGTTCCGGCACACCGCACCTGGGTGGCCGGCGTGTCGTACCACCTGTTCGTCACCAAGCCGTCCGACGAAGAACACCACTTCTACAACCACGCCATCGCCGGCCAGGCCATCGCCACACCGAGCTTTCTGGCCACCGATCAGGGCAACTCCTCGCTGCTCATCCACCTCCGGAACTTCGTCCAGTCACCGCCGCGGCCCACACCCCTCGCCGAGCGCACCGTCGTGCTCACACCGAGCGTCAACGAACTGATCGTCTCCGATCAGGGCACGTCGGGACGGGATCGCGTCGCCAAGGCCGTGTACGGCGTCCGGGCGGCGATCGGAGTGCTCCGTGACGCCGGCGTGCCGTCGAGCAACATCATCGTGCTGCCGATGCCGCCGATCGGCCTGCAGTTCGCCGCCGAGTACGAGGCGACCTCAGAGATCGACCAGACGCTCGCCTCGATGATCGTCGACGTCAACGCCGGACTCACCGATGTGCTCGACGTTCGGTGGTATCCCTCACTCGACGGGAACAACAACGGGCTCGCGGTCGACCAGTTCTACGACGGGTTGTACGACACCGCCTCGCGCCGTGGCGCCGACGGGCTCCACCTCGACGCCGACGGACACGCGGCACTCGCCGCCGACGTCGACGACTACTTCCGCGACCGCTGACACGCTGGCCGGCGAAGGTGCACGGCCTCGATCAGTACGGCCACTCGGGCGACTCGCGCCCGGTGCGCTCGAGCAGCTTGCCGAGCTTGAGGGTGAGCAGCACCTTGAGCGCCACGTTCTTCGCGAACCACGGAAGTTGCGCGAGTTGACGCAGCGCGTTGCCGACTCGCGAGCCGAGCCCGCCGTCGAGGTCGGCGACGTAGATCGTCATCGACCGCGACCGGCCCACGTAGCGGAACCGTGAGCCGAACACCAGCGAGCGGAGGATGGCGAGGGTGACGCCGATCGACGAGAACGAGTCGTGGATGAGCATCGTGCCGCCGTCGCCGACGCGGTCGCCCCACGCTCGGATGTCGGCCAGCGCCGGCGCATAGCGGTGGGCGCCGTCGATGTAGAGCACGTCGACGCTGCCGTCGACCTCGGTGAGTGCATCGTCGGAGAACGTGCGGAGATGCGTGACCCGGTCGGCCACCCCCGCCGCGGCGAGGTTGGCGTTGAACGCCGCATGGTCGTCGGCTGCCTCGTCGGCGAACCCGTCGATCTCCTGTGGGCCGCGGTCGTTTCCGGCGTGCGGGTCGATCGCGATCACCGCGACCGACGGATCGGACGCCGTGGCGAGGACGATGGTCGACCGGCCGCGGAAGCTGCCGATCTCGACGATGGTCCCATCGGGCGGGCACCGGTCGGCGGCGTCGTAGAGCGTTGCTCCCTGGCCGGGGCTCATCCATCCTTCGACATCGGCGACCAGTTGCATCGTCGATGCGAGGTCTGGCTTGGTTGCTCCGTTGTCGGTCATGCCGTGTACACCGCCACTCCGTAGATGACGACCCAGGCCACACCTGCGAGTTGCAGAACCCGGTCGCTCGCGAACACTTCTTCGGGCGCCGATCCCTCTCCCCGCTCGAGCACGAGCAGGTAGCGGAACAACGCTGCGATCATCGGGACGATCGACAGTTCGTAGAACGGGAGATCGATCCCCTCGTCGGTGAGGCTCGCCAACGCGCTCGTCTCGAATGCCCACACGCAGTAGCTGATCAGCGCGCCACCGAGGCTCACCGACAGCAGCATGCGGAGGAATCCCGGTGTGTACGTCTCGAGCGTGGCCCGTGTGCCCGCCTGGTTGCCGACCTCGTTGAGTTCGGCGTAGCGCTTGCCGACCACGATGAACAGCGAGCCGAACGTGACGCACAGGACGAACCAGCGCGACATCGGCACGTCGACGGCCACCGCTCCGGCCGCAGCTCGCAGCACGAACCCCGACGCGACGGCGAGCAGGTCGATGATCGGCTCCTCCTTGAGCCAGAACGTGTAGCTCAGCGTGAGGGCGATGTAGACGGCGACGACCGCAACCGTCTGCCAACGACCGGTGGCAGCGGCCAGTGCGAGCGCGCCGAGTGGGAGCACCACGCCCATCGCACGTGCGACGGGCATCGACACGAGACCGGCAGCGAACGGCCGGTTGCGTTTGGTCGGGTGTACTCGGTCGGCTTCGACGTCGGCGATGTCGTTCCAGACGTAGATGCCACTCGCCGCGAGACAGAACGACACGAAGGCGATGATCGTGATGCCGAGGTCGCCGGGCTCGTCGAGCACGCCCGCCGCTCCCGGCGCGGCGAACACCAGCACGTTCTTCAGATACTGCTTCGGGCGCATCGCCCGGATCATCGGGCCGATCATGCCGCCCGCCCGCGGTTGACCCAGTGAGCCACGTCGGCATCGGCGAGCATTTCGCGGTCACCCGGCGAGTCGCCGTACGCCTCGACTCGCAGCCCACTGCGGCCGCCGTGGTGCTGGTCGAGCCAGGCATGCAGTCGACGGACCTTCTCGGGGCCGCGACAGTTCGGGCCGTCGAGCGCACCGGTGAGCACGTCGTCGCTGGCGGCCAACTTCGTGGCGAGCACGCCGTGTGCGCCGAGCAGTTCGGCCAGCGGCTGCAGGTAGACCTCGAACGACGCCGACACCAGCACGATGGTGTGCCCGGCCGTGCGGTGCTCGGCGAAGCGCTCCATCGTGTCGGATCGCAGCCAGTGATCGTGCACGAACTGGGCGAACTCGGCCCCACGGCGCCGCACCTCCGACTCACGGTGCCCGCGGAACGCGGCGGCCGAGGCCAGCGCCTTCAGTCGGTCGCGGTCGCGCCGGAGCAGCGTGGGAAGTGTCTGATGCGCGCGGACACCGAGCCGTGGCACGATCCGTCGAGCACCGGTGATGCGTCGCATGAACGGCACCACACAGTCACGCGTGGTGATCGTCCCGTCGACGTCGAATGCGGCAACGGTGCCGCGACCTTCGGCCGGTGCCTCGCTCATGCGCGTCTCGCCGGGATCGCGTCGAGCGCGTCCCAGAAGGCGGGCCAGCTCTTCGAGACCACGTCCGGGTCGGCGACTTCCACACCGCTCACGACCAGCCCCAACACGCCGAACGCCATCGCGAGTCGGTGGTCGTGGTGCGTCTCGAGCCGGCTGCCGTGCAGCGTGTCGGTCGGGGTGATGAGCAGTCCGTCGTCTTCGACCACCACGTCGGCACCGGTCTTGTTCAGCTCCGCAGCGAGGTCGCCGAGACGGTCGCTCTCCTTGGCCCGGATGAATCCCACGCCGGTGATGCGGGTCGGTGTGGTGGCCTGCGTGGCGACGACGGCCATCGTCGGAACGAGATCGGAGATGTCGGCCATGTCGACGTCGATGCCGCGCAGCGGGGTGTCGCGCCGGCGCATCACGACCGTCGTGTTGTCGCTGACGGTGACGAGGCAGCCCATGCGTTCGAGCACGTCGACGAAGGCAGCGTCGCCCTGCAACGATGCTCGGCCGAGGCCCCGCACGCTCACCGCTCCCCCGACCATCGCCGCCGCAGCCAGCGGATAGCTCGCCGACGAGGCATCGGGCTCGACCTCGTAGACCGTGGGCGCATAGCGACCCTCACCGACGTGGATGCGGCGCTCGGCGACGTCGACGTCGGTGACACCGAACGAGGCCATGACCGATTTCGTGATCTCGACGTACGGGCGGCTCACCAGCTCGGTCGACAGGCCGAGGCGCATGCCGCTGCGGATCATCGGCGCGATGAGCATCAGGGCGGTGACGTACTGGCTCGACACGTCGCCCGGCATCATCAACGCGTCGGCGCCGCCGACCGGCCCCGACACGGTGACGGGCAGATGCCCCCACGTCTCCCCCGGTTCGAGCACGGCGCCCAGCGAGTGCAGCGAATCGTGCAGCGGCCCCATCGGCCGACCGCGCAACGGTGCCTCGCCGTCGATCAGGTACGGCCCCGGGCCCAGCGCCGCCAACGCGGTGATGAACCGCGACGTGGTGCCGGCGAGGCGGGTGTGCAGCGTGATCGGGCCGACCGGCAGTCGACCACCGGTGCCGAGTACCCGCGCCGTGGTGCGCTCGGCGCTCTGTTCGACGCCGACCGGAATCCCGAGTGCGTCGAGGCATGCGATCATGGCCTGCGTGTCGTCGCCCGGCGCCAGGCCGACGAGTTCGCTCTCGCCGTCGGCGAGCGCGGCGCAGATCAATGCCCGGTTCGCAATGCTCTTCGACGGCGGCACGACGACGTCGGCGATCACCGGGCCTTCGGCGGTCCGAACCTGCTTGACCGTCACGTGAGCGCCTGCACCGACGGACGGAACCCGCGAGCGATGAGCCCGCCACGAAAGACCTCGGCATGGGTCAGGTCGACCAGGACGACCGCGATGCCGCGGTTGCTCTCGGCGACGTGCACCACTTCGAAGTTGGCGATGTTGACGCTGAGTTCGGCGGCGAGCGTGAACACTTCGGCAGCAGCACCCATGCGGTCGGGAATCGGAATCCGCACTTCGGCGAGGCTCTCGGGGTCGACGACCCGGCTCGGCAGGTTCTGGCGAGCGGTACGCGCGCGCGACAGCCGATCGAGCAGTCGCTCCTGGTCGCCGTCGTCGATCGCCGAGCGGACCTGGCCGAGTTCGTCGATCAGGTGCGTCAGCGCGGCGACGATCGCCGACCGGTTCTCGGTGCAGATGTCGAGCCAGATGTCGGGACGTCCGCTGGCAACACGCGTCATGTCGCGGAAACCGCCGGCGGCGAGCCGCAGCATCGCTGCGTGCTGGATCGAGCGATCGGCGGCGACGCCCATGAGCGACGCGGCGGTGAGGTGCGGCACGTGCGACACCACGGCCACGACCTCGTCGTGACGGGCCGGGTCGATCGCCACGACTTCGGAGCCGAGCGATGTGATGATCGCGGTGAGGTCGGTGAAGACGAGGTCGTCGGCGTCGTCGTCGGGTGTGAGCACCCAGATCGCCGAGTTGAACAACTCGGGGTCGGCGCCGTCGAGGCCGTCGCGTTCGCTGCCCGCCATGGGGTGACCGCCGACGAAGCGCGGATCGGTGATCGCCGCGCAGATCGGCGCCTTGACGCTGCCCACGTCGGTGACGATGCCGTTGGTGTCGTGGAGTGCCGCCTTGACCGCATCGACGCCGGCCAGCACCGGCACGGCGACGAACGTGATCTCGGCGTCGGGGTCGGTGCCGACCGCGTCGGTGAACGAGCGCGCCACCGCATCGGCGGCGATGGCCTCGTCTTCGTCGGAGCCGGTGACGTGCCAGCCACGGTCGTGGAGCGCCCGGGCGATCGATCCGCCGATGAGGCCCAGACCCACGACGTTGGCACGGCGCACCGTTGGGTTGACTTCGTTGCTCACTCGCTGCCCCGCAGTCGGGTGGCGGCAACGGCTTCGATCATCGCGTTGCGCTCGTCGGTGGTCCAGTGACGCCACTCCCCCGGTTGAAGGGTCTTGTCGGCGAGGGGCCCGATCCGCGTGCGAACCAGTCGTCGCACCGGATTGCCGACGGCCTCGCACATGCGTCGCACCTGGCGGTTGCGGCCTTCGTGGATCGTGATGCGCAGGATGCCCGGCTCGGGTTGCGACACCTTTGCCGGAGCGGTGATGCCGTCGTCGAGTTCGACGCCATCTCGCAGACGCCGCAGCCCGCCGGGCGACACGGCCCCGTTGTCGACCTCGACCAGGTACTCCTTGTCGACACCGTTGCTCGGATGCGCGATGCGGTTGGCGAGTTGCCCGTCGTTGGTGATCAGCAGCAGGCCTTCGGTCTCGGCGTCGAGACGCCCGACCGAGAACACCCGCGGTTCGGTCGGCACGATGTCCATGATCGTCCGACGATCGTGCGTGTCCTTGCTGGTGACGACCACCCCGGCCGGCTTGTTGAGCATGTAGTAGACCAGATCGGGCTTGACGCCGATCGGTGCACCGTCGACCTCGATCAGGTCGTTGTCGGGGTCGACACGGCGTCCGAGGATGGCGACGTCGCCGTTGACCGTGACGCGACCGGCCGAGATCAGGTCTTCGGCGGTCCGCCGACTGCCGAACCCGACGGCGGCCAGGACCTTCTGCAGGCGTTCACCGGTGGGGAGTTGCGCGTTGCGGGCCGCCATCTGCTCCCACAGCGGACGATCGTCACCCGTCGCGGTCATCGCTCGCAGGTTCCTCGTCGACGGGCGCAGCCGCTGGTTCGCCGAACGACGATTCGTCGTCCACCGCGTCGGCGGGCGCATCATCTGGTTCGTTGTCGGGCACGTCGGCGGCGACCGCGGCGATGGTGCCCGGCGCCGTGACGTCGATCTCGGGGGTGACCCGCAGCCCGTGTTCGAGCGCTTCGACCACGTCGGGGCCGGGGATGAACTTGGCGATCGGAGGCAGGTCGTCGAGCGACTCGAGCCCCAGCTTCTCGAGGAACGACTGCGTCGTGCCGAACAGGATCGCCTGGCCCGGCCCGTCGTCGCGCCCCACTTCGTCGATGTAGCCACGCGCCTGCAGCGTGCGCAGCACACCGTCGGGGTCGACACCCCGGATGGCGGCGACCTGGGCTCGCGAGATCGGCTGCTTGTAAGCCACGATGGCCAGCGTGTCGAGCGCCGCGCCCGACAGACGCGCCCGCTGATCGTGCAGCAGGAAGCGCTCGACGTACGGGGCGAGGTCGGCGGCCGTCTGGAACCGGACGCCACCCGCCACGCGGACGAGTTCGAAACCTCGGTTGTCGGCCTGGTACTCGCGCGCCAACTCGTCGCACCACTGCTCGACGAGCGCCGTGGGCTGCTCGATGAGTTGGGCGAGCAGTTCGTGCGGGACCGGGTCGTGCGAGACGAGGGCGATCGCCTCGATGGCACGCTTGAACTCGGCGACACGCTCGGCGCGATCGGATTCGTTCGCCTCGACGGCGTCAGGGTCTTCAAGAGTCATGGCTCAGCCTTCGTAGGCGTCGATCAGGATGGCGTCGGTGTCGAGCCCCTCGTCGGGGGCCCAGATCACTTCGATGTCGCCGAAACGTTCGGGTTGTTCGATGTCGACGGCGCCCTGCTTGAACAGTTCGAGCACGGCGAGGAATCGCACGATCACCTCGATGCGGTCGCCGAGATCGGCGGTGAGCCGCCGGAACGAGATCCGTCCGACCCGAGGCAACTCGTCGAGCAGCTCCGACACGGCGTCGGCGACCGTGATCTTGATCGGGTTGACGTGGAACAGGTCGACGACCGGCACCGGTCGCGGTGTGAGCGCCCGGATGGCCGCTCGTTGCAGGCTCTTGACGCTCGTGCCCTCGAGCAGGTCGGGCATGACCGCGGCAAAGCGCTCGTCGGGGCCGACCGCACGCGCGAACGACTGGTCGGCGTCTTCAGCCAACTGAGCGAACACGCCGGCGACGTCTTTGAAGGTCTTCGCTTCGAGCAGCCGAGCGAGCAGCATGTCGCGCTCCTCCCAGAGCGCGAACTCCTCGTCGAGGTCCATGTCGGCCATGTTCGGCAGCAGGCGCCGCGCCTTCAACTCGACGAGCGTGGCGGCGATGAGCAGGAACCCGGTCGCCACGTCGAGGTCGAGCTGCTGCAGCTTCTCCAGCTCGACGAGGTACGCATCGACGATGGTCGACAGGTTGACCTCGTAGATGTCGACCTGTTCTTTGAGAATCAGCTGCAGCAGGAGATCGAACGGCCCCTCGTACACGGGGGTGGTGACCTCTACTGCCATGAATCGACCATTCTACCGAGGCACTTGCTCCTGTAGCTTCATTTCCGTGAACACGAAAGCGTCCCATCCGCCCCGCGTGCTGTCATGTATCCAGCCGACGGGCGACCTGCACCTCGGCAACTACCTCGGAGCGCTTCGCAACTGGGTGAACGGTCAGCACGGATGTGACGCCTTCCACGGTGTGGTCGACCTCCACGCCCTCACCGTCACCGAGCAACCCGGCGTGGTGGGCGATGCCACGCTGCGCACGGCAGCGATGCTCTTCGCCGTCGGCCTCGACCCCGAGGTGGCGACCGTGTTCGCTCAGAGCCACGTGCCCGAGCACAGCCAACTCGCGTGGGTCATGCAGTGCCAGATCAGCTTCGGCGAGCTCTCACGCATGACGCAGTTCAAAGACAAGTCCGCCAAGCGCGAAGGAAGCTTCGTGTCGGCAGGGTTGTTCACCTACCCGACGCTCCAGGCTGCCGACATCCTGCTGTACGACACCAACGAGGTGCCGGTCGGCGACGACCAGCGTCAGCACATCGAGATCACGCGCGACGCCGCGATCCGCTTCAATCACCGGTTCGGCGACACGCTCGTCATCCCCGAGGCGGTCACCCCTGCCGCCGGCGCACGCGTGATGAGCCTGCAGGATCCGACGTCGAAGATGTCGAAGTCCGACGAGTCGGGCGCCGGCTGCATCTACCTGGTCGACGAATCGGCGGCGATCATGAAGAAGTTCAAGCGGGCGGTCACCGACTCCGAGACCGGGCCCGATTCGGTTCGCTTCGACCGCGAGAACAAGCCGGGCGTGTCGAACCTCCTCGAGATCAATGCCGCCGTCACCGGCCGCACACCGCAGCAGGTCGCCGAAGGCCTCGACATGTACGGCAAGCTCAAGGTCGAGACCGGTGAGGCGGTCGTGGCCGCGATCGAGCCGATCCGCGAGCGCTACAACGAACTCATGGGCGACCCGGGCGAACTCGCCCGGTTGCTCCGTGTCGGCGCCGAGAAGGCCCGTCACGTGGCGTCGGCGACCGTCGAGCGTGTGCACGACGCCATCGGCATGGTTCCGGCCTGACCGGTCACCACCCCATCGGCGGGGCGGCCGCATGCAACTGATCGAGACCGACGTCGACCGACGAATCCTGAAGCTGGCCGTGCCGGCGTTCGGGGCGCTCGCCGCCGAGCCCCTGTACCGACTCGTCGACACCGCGATCGTCGGCAGACTCGGCAAGGAACAACTCGGTGGTGTCGCCGTGGCGGTGTCGGTGCTGTCGCTCGTGATCGCCGGTTCGAACTTCCTCGCCTACGGCACCACCCAACGCGTGGCCAATCGCCTCGGTGCCGACGACCGCCGCGGCGCGGCCGACGTGGGCGTGCAGGCGTTCTGGCTCGCGTTGCTCATCGGCGTGGTCGCCACGCCGCTCCTCGTCCTGCTCGCCGAACCGCTCACACGACTGCTTGGCGCCGACGACGACGTACTCGCCTTCGCCACCACCTACCTGCGCATCTCCGCACTCGGTGTGCCCTTCGTGGTGGCCGGGCTGGCCGCACAGGGAACCCAGCGAGGCGCCAGCGACTACCGCACGTCGCTGGTCGTGTTGGTGGCGGCCAACGTGCTCAACGCCGGCATCGAGGTCGTGCTGGTGTTCGGATTCGATCTCGGTGTGGCCGGCGCCGCGTGGTCGACGGTCGTCGCTCAGGTGTTCGCCGGACTGGCGCTCTGGTGGCGCACCCGACCGCACACCGCGAGCGCCGGCACCCGTCGGCCGCTGTGGAGCGAGATGTTGCCCCTCCTCGCGGCGGGGCGCCACCTCCTGCTACGTGTGGGAGCGATGCTCATGGTGTTCACCGGGGCCACCTCGTTGGCCGCCCGGATCGACGATGCCACGCTCGCCGCGCACTCGATCGCGGTCACGATGTTCCTCTTCCTGGCGTTGACGCTCGACGCGCTCGCGGTGCCCGCTCAGACGCTCGTGGCCGAAGAACTCGGCAAGGGAGGCCCCGGCGCCGACGAGGTGTCGCGGCGCGCCGTGCGCCTCTCGGTCTTCATCGGCATCGGCCTGGCGATCGTGCTCGCCGCCGCGTCTCCCCTGGTCAGCCGGATCTTCTCGAACGAGGGCGACGTGACGAGCCGGGCAACGGTCGCGCTGCTGTTCCTCGCGGTCATGATGATCCCCGGGTCGGTCGCCTTCGCGACCGACGGCTCGCTGATCGGTGCGGGCGACTACGAGTTCCTCGGCCGCGCGGCCCTGGGCTATCTGCTGGCCGTGATTCCGATCGCCGCGGCGGTGGTCGTGGTCGACGGTCTCGGCATCGCCGGCATCTGGCTCGGCCTGCTGGTCTGGATGACGCTGCGCGCCGCCGTCAACCATCGGCGTGCCGGCCTCGTGCTGCCGGCACCTGCCGTGGCTCAGTAGTCGAGGCTCAGTAGTCGGCGCGTTCGAGGTCGGCGTAGGCCGGGCCGGACTCCGAGACGAGTTCGATCGTCACCGGGTCGGATCCCGCCGCCGTCACCAGATCGGCACCGATCTGCTCGTGGTCGTGGTACAGCCAAAAACGTTCGGTCCGCGGCCCGACGAGCGTGGCGACCACGCGGCCGAACGTGCCGAGTCGGCACTCGATCTTGCCGATGTCGTGCAGGAGCGCACCGGCGATCTCGGCTCGCGTCGCCGTGGGGCGAGCCTCGATGAAACGGCGGGCGACACCGATGCTGTGCCGACGATCCTGGTTGCTCAGACGGGTCCACAGGCGCCGCTCGGCCGGGGTGAGGTGGTCGTCGGCCCAACACTCGTCGTCGACCGACGGCGGCGTGGGCGGCAGCGACCGGAAGAACCGGGCGACGAGATGCCAGGGCTGGGTGACGACCTCGCCGAGCGTGCTCACGAAGTCATTCTGGCGCGCGGATGCGCCGAGCGGTACACGTCGAACAAGCGCTCCTGGCTCACTCGTGTGTACACCTGGGTGGTCGAGATCGAGACGTGCCCGAGCATCTCCTGCACCACGCGCAGGTCTGCCCCGTGGTCGAGCAGGTGCGTTGCGCACGAGTGTCGCAGGACGTGGGGTGACAGGTCGTCGGAGATGCCCGACCGTTGCCCGTACTTCTTCACGACCAGCCAAGCCGCCTGTCGCGTCAACCGGCCGCCGCGCGTGTTCAAGAACACCGCCTCGGCGTCGCCGCGCCGCTGCCACACGTCGGGGACGAGGCGGGCACGCCCTCGCGGCGAGAACCAGTCGTCGAGCGCGCCTGCGGCGGCCGACCCGAACGGCACGATGCGTTCCTTGGAGCCCTTGCCGTAGAGCCGGACGAGTCGGCCATCGAGGTCGAGGTCGCCGATCGACAGCCCGGTCGCCTCGGAGATACGCGCCCCGGTCGCGTAGAGCAGTTCGAGCAGCGCCCGGTCGCGGTGATCGATCGGCGTGTGGCCCACGACCGAGGCCAGCAGGCTGTTGATCTGTGTCTCGGTCAACGGCTTCGGGATTCCCGACGGCACCTTGACGCCTTCGAGATCGGCCGTTGGATCATCGCCACGTTCACCTTCGACGAGGAGATATCGGTGCAGCATGCGTATCGCCGCGAGTTGCCGAGCGACCGTCGACGTCGCGGAGTCGCTCGCCTTCCGCTCGGTCGTGAACGCCACCAGCGTCGTGTGATCGACATCGAGCACGGTGTGCCCGCGCTCTTCGAGCCAGGTGCAGTACGAGCGAAGATCGCGCCGGTAGGCGGCGAGGGTGTTGGCCGACCGGCCCTTCTCCGAGAGCATCCACGCCAAGAACTCCTCGGCTTCGAGCGGGAGTGGCGCCGTGGCCATGAGGCAGTCGATCAGTCGCCGGTCGAGCGCAGTCGCCGATCGGTCATCAGCAGCCCCGTGACCGTCTTGGCGTCGAGGATGCGTCCGGCATCGATCATCGCCAGCGCCTCCGACAGCGGCACGTGAAGCAGTTCCATGAACGCTTCCTCGGGGCCCTGCCGGTCGGTCGCCACCTCGGTGCAGTCGGTGGCGAGACAGATCGACGTGACCGAATCGGTCATGCCCGGCGACGGGTAGATCTCGCCGAGCAACTCGATCGAACCGGCCTCGAGACCGGCCTCCTCGATCAGCTCGCGCCGCCCGACCTCGATGACATCCTCGCCCTCGATGTCACGCATGCCGGCGGGAATCTCGACGACGTAGTCGTCGTACGGCGGGCGGTACTGCGACACGAGCACGACCGACGCGACGCCATCGTCGTCGACCGTCAGTGGGACGACACCCACGGCACCCGGCGACCGGACGATGTCACGGTGGAAGCGTTCGCCGTCGGGTGATTCGAACTCGGCGGTGGCGAGATGCCAGACGTAGCCCTGGTGGACCTTCGATTCGTCGACCCGTCGAAACCCGGTCACGTCAGCGACGGCTCGACGGTGGCCGACGCATCGGCGGCGGCGACGTCCGGCGCATCGCCACGATGTTCGAGCGCGGCGCCGATCAGCTCGCGGAACAGCGGGTGCGGACGATCGGGACGGCTCTTGAACTCGGGATGCGCCTGCGTGGCGACCCAGAACGGATGGCCCGGCAACTCGATGAACTCGACCAGCTTGTTGTCGGGCGATGTTCCCGAACACCACAGGCCCTCGGCTTCGAGCTGGGCGCGGTAGCGGTCGTTGAACTCGTAGCGGTGGCGGTGCCGCTCCGAGACCACGGGCTCCCCGTAGGCCTTGGCGACCTGGGAGTCGTTGGCCAACACGGCGTAGTGCGCCCCGAGGCGCATCGTGCCGCCCTTGTCTTCGATGCCGCGCTGTTCGAGCATGAGGTCGATGATCGGGTGCTTGGTGGTGGCGTCGAATTCGGTGGAGTTGGCTTCGGTGAGCCCGACCACGTGTCGTGCGAAGTCGATGGCCATCGCCTGCAAGCCGAGGCAGATACCGAGGCACGGGAGCCGTTGCTCGCGGGCGTACTTCGCTGCCGCGATCTTGCCTTCGACACCTCGATAGCCGAAGCCGCCCGGGATGACGATGCCGTCGAGTTCGCCGAGTTCACCGTCGGCGAGCAGCCCTTCGACGTTCTCGGACTGGATCCACTCGATCTCGACCTTCGCACCGTGATGGAAGCCGGCGTGCTTGAGGCTCTCGACGACCGACAGGTAGGCGTCGGGCAGTTCGATGTACTTGCCGATCAGCCCGATCTTGACGGGCTTGACCGCAGCTTCGACCTTTTCGACCACACGCTGCCACGACGACAGATCGACCTCGTCGTCGATGCGCAACACGTCGCACACGAAGGTGTCGAGGCCTTCGTCGTGGAAGATCAGGGGGAGTTCGTAGATGTTGCCCGCGTCGGCAGCGTTGATGACCGCCCGCTCGTCGACGTCGCACATCTGCGAGATCTTTCGCTTCAGCTCGTGCGACAGCGGTTCCTCGCTCCGGCACACGATTACGTCGGGCTGGATGCCGCGACTGCGCAGCTCGGTGACCGAGTGCTGCGTGGGCTTCGTCTTCTGCTCACCGGCGGGGCCGATGTAGGGCACCAGCGTGACGTGGAGATAGCAGACGTTGTCTCGGCCGACCTTGTTGCGGAACTGGCGGATCGACTCGAGGAAGGGCAGGATCTCGATGTCGCCGACGGTGCCACCGACTTCGGTGATGACCACGTCGACGTCGTCGTGGGCGACGCGTTCGATGCGACGCTTGATCTCGTCGGTGATGTGCGGGATGACCTGCACGGTCTTGCCGAGGTAGTCACCGCGCCGCTCGGCAGCGAGCACCGACTGGTAGATCGAGCCGGTCGTGGCGTTCGAGTTGCGCGACAGGTTCTCGTCGATGAAGCGCTCGTAGTGGCCGAGGTCGAGATCGGTCTCGCCGCCGTCGTCGGTGACGAAGACCTCACCGTGCTCGAACGGGTTCATCGTGCCCGGGTCGATGTTGATGTACGGATCGAGCTTCTGCATGGTGACACGGAGGCCACGCATCTTCAGAAGTCGCCCGAGCGACGAGGCCGTCAGGCCTTTGCCCAATGCGCTGGCGACGCCACCTGTCACGAAAATGTGCTTGGGCATGTGAACCTCCGTCTCGATACCACGACGGGAAATCACCTTAACCCGTCGCGCAGCCTGCTCGTCGCGAACTGGCCAACTAATGTCATCGAAGTAGTTCGCGTGCGTGCTGCAACGCGGACTCCGACGTGCTTCCTGACAACATGCGGGCCAACTCGTCGACCCGCTCGTCGTCGGAGAGACGCTTCGCAGCGGCAAAGGTCGCGCCCTTCACGACCTTCTTCGACACCGACACCTGTGCATCGGCGGCCGCGGCGACCTGCGCGAGGTGGGTCACCACCAGCACCTGGTGATGCTGGGCCAGCCCCGCCAACGCGGCGCCGACCGCTTGCGCGGCCTCTCCCCCGATGCCTGCATCGACTTCGTCGAACACCAGCGTGTCGGCACCGTTGCCGTCGCCCACGCTCGCCGACAGCACGAGTCGCAGCGCCAGCATCGCTCGGGCGAGTTCGCCACCCGAGGCCACGCGGGTGAGCGGCAGCACCGGCGCTCCGGGGTTGGCGGCCAGCAGGAACTGGACGCGATCGCCCGGATCGTCGTTGGCGTGCTCGCCCACCTCGACCGCGATCGCGGCATTGGGCATGGCGAGTTCTCGCAGGTGCGCCTCGACCTGCTCGGCCAACCGTGGCGCAGCCGCACGGCGCTGCTTGCCGACCACCTTGGCGGCCTGCTTCTCCGCATCGAGCGCCGCCACACGTTCGGCATCGAGTTCGGCGGCGCGCTGCTCGTACGACTCCAACTCGCGCAACCGGTCTTCGGTCTCGGCGTGGAATGCCATGACGTCGGCGAGCGTGTCGCCGTACTTGCGCCGGAGATCGACGAGGAGTTGGCGACGGAGGCGCACCTCTTCGAGGCGGTCGGGCGACTCGTCGATGCCGTCGGCGGTGTCTCGCAGCGCGGCGACCAGATCATCGACCTCGGCGACCACCTCGTGGAGTCGGCTCGCGATCTCGAGATACGGACGTCGCCCGTCGATCGCTGCGAGCGCCGCGCCGATCGCATCGCGCGCACCGCTCTCGCCGCCGAGTGATTCGTACGCCAGGGCCCCGGCCTCGCGGTGGGCGACCGCATCGGCCAGCACCGACTCCTCGGCATCGAGGTCGACGTCTTCGTCGGGGTCGACGATGTCGGCAGCGTCGAGTTCCTCGACCTGGAACTTCAAGAGGTCGATCTCGCGAGCCCGGACTCGTTCGTCGCCGCCGAGGGCCGCGAGCGCCGCGTCGATCTCGGTCAACCGTGCTCTGGCCTCACGTAGCGGCGACAGGTCGACACCGCCGAACTGATCGAGCGCCGCTCGCTGCGTCGCGACCGACAGCAGGCTCTGATGGGCGTGCTGCCCGTGGAGATCGACCATGTGCGCGGCCGTCTCGGCGAGCGACGTGACCGTGGCCAGCCGGCCGTCGACGTACGCCCGCGACCGCCCGGAGGTGGGAATCACCCGGCTGAGCACGCGTTCGACCCCGTCGGCGTCGATGAAGCGTCCGTCGACACGGGCCTCGTCGGCGCCGTGGCGAATGATCGTGGTGTCGGCTCGGCCACCCACGAGCAGCTCGATCGCTTCGACCAGCATCGTCTTGCCCGCGCCCGTCTCGCCGGTGAGCGCGGTGAGACCAGCTCCGAGGACGAGATCGAGTTGTTCGATGACGCCGAGGTTCTCGATATGCAGTTCTGTCAGCACACCACCAGTGAACACCACGGGTGTCACAGAGTTGCACGGCGAGCGAGGTGACGCCGCTGTCGGACGTCAGCGGTCGGTGAGACCGAACTTCGACTTGAGGATCTGGTGGTAGCGGTAAGCGCCGAAGCGCACGAACTTGGCGGTGGCCTTCGACGGGCTGCAACGCACGACGTCGCCGGGTTCGAGCACCCCGCCCGGTTGACCGTCGACGGCGACGTCGGCTCGCCGATGACCTGCGACCTCGATCTCGACGACCTCGCTCGGGCTGAGCACCAGCGACCGGTCGAAGAGCATGTGCGGCGACACCGGCGTGAGCAGGATCGCACGGTGCTGCGGCGACACGATCGGCCCGCGAGCCGACAGCGAGTACGCGGTCGACCCGGTCGGCGTCGACACGATCAACCCGTCGGCTTCGTAGTGGGTGAACGGGTCTCCGTCGATCCGGGCGAGCAGTCGCACGGTGTGGCCCGACTGGTTCTTCTCGACCACGGCCTCGTTGAGCGAGCGTCCGATGACCTCACCGTTGACGGCCACATCGAGCATCATGCGCTCGTCGAGGTGCCACTCCCCCTCCTCGGCGCCGAGCGCGAAACGATCGAAGGCGCTGGTCATCGACTCGGGCTCGACCTCGGTGAGATAGCCCAGCGAGCCGAGGTTGACGCCGATGAGCGGAACGTCGGCCCCTTCGAGCAACTCGACGCTGCGCAACATCGTGCCGTCGCCGCCGAGGCTCACCACCGCGTCGGCGTCCGACGCCGGACGATCGCTGCCGTGCTGCGGCAACGCCAGCTCGGTCGCGTCGATCGGCGGCATCCAGAACTCGACGTCGTTGGCAGCACACCATGCTGCGATCGCCGTGGCATGGACCTCCGCTTCGGCGCGCTCGTGGTGTGCGACGAGCATCAGACGACGGGGCATGGCAGAACTCACGACGCTGATCCTGCCACCTCGACGGGGGTGGTGGCATGGACCAAGAACTCGACGTTGCCGTCGGCACCGGTGATCGGCGACGTGGTCCAGTCGACGACCGTGCAGCCGGCGTCGGCGAGTGCGTCGCCGATCTCGCCGCGCACCCGCTCGTGGATCGCCGGGTCGGTGACGATGCCGCGCCCTCTGCTCACCTCGGTGCGCCCGGCCTCGAACTGTGGCTTGACGAGCAGCACCAGAAAACCGCCGGGCACGCAGACCGACACGATCGGGTCGATCACCAACCGCAGCGAGATGAACGACAGATCGCCGACGACGCCGTCGACGAGGCCGCCGACGATCTCGGGCGTGACCGCTCGGATGTTCTGGCGCTCGAGGTTGGTGACCCGCTCGTCGGCGCGGAGGCGTTCGTGGAGTTGGCCGTGCCCGACGTCGACGGCGACGACGTGGCGAGCACCGCGTTGCAGCACGGAGTCGGTGAACCCTCCGGTCGATGCACCGGCATCGAGCAGACGGAGTCCGGTCACGTCGATGTCGAACTCGGTGAGCGCGTGTTCGAGCTTCTCGGCGCCGCGACCGACGAAACGCGCCGGAGGTCCCTCCACGACGACGGCATCGCCGGGAGCGACCTGGCGCGATGCTTTTGCGGCGATCGCCCCGTTGACCAGCACACGGTCGGCCTCAATGAGTTGTTGGGCGACGGCGCGGCTCGGAACGAGCTCACGTCGCACCAGTTCGGCGTCGAGCCGACGTCGTGGCGCCATCGATCGACGGTCGTGGTCAGCTGGCGTCGCGCTTGGCGCGGCTGGTCTTTACCGGTGCGACGCCCGACGAGCCGACCGCCTTCTTGGCCGCGCTCTTCTTGCGTGGCGCCGCCTTCTTCTTCGGTGCGGCCTTCTTCTTTGCTGCGGTCTTCTTCGGTGCAGCCTTCTTCTTCTTTGCTGCGGCCTTCTTCTTCGGCGCGGCCTTCTTCTTTGCTGCGGTCTTCTTCTTCGGCGCAGTCTTCTTCCTGGCTGCCGGCTGTTTCTCGGCTGGGGCCTCGTTGCCGACGCGGGCGGCGAGCGACTCGGCGAGGTCTTCGAAGCGGTCTTCGAGTTCGTCGAAGCGCTCCGACATCCAGCTGACCTGCTTGGACACCTCGCGTTGGATGGCCTCGCTCACCTTCTCGGAGGTGTCACGGCCACGCTCGACGAGGCTGCTGACGAGGTGCTCGGTGTCGCGCTTCTGCACTTCGCCGGCTTTGACCAGCTGGCGCACGATCGACTCGGCTTGCTTCTTCGACATCTCACCGAACTGGACACCGGCGTCGAGCAGGCGTTGGAGCGTGGAGTTGGCCATGGGCGAAGACTACCCAAGCGCAGCGGCCACCGCCGCGAGATCGGACACGTCGAGGGCCACCGGCACCGACGGGTCGATCGCTGCTCCCGGCTCGATCACGCCCGAACGAACGAGCGCGAACGGCGAGCCGAGTTCGCGGCCGAACAGACCGTCGGTGTCGAGTCGGTCGCCGACCATGAGCGCGTGTTGCGGATCGAAACGGTCGGCAGCGGTCGAGAGCACGTCGAGGATCACGTCGGCCATCGGACGATGTGGTTTGCCACCGATCACGGCGTCGACGCCCGCGACCGTCGCTACCGCGGCGACGAGGGCACCGCCACCGGGCTCGAGACCGCTGGGTGTCGGGAAGGTGGTGTCGCCGTTGGTGCCGATGAGACGGGCACCGTTCATCACCGCTTTGGCGGCGGTGGCGAGGCGCCAGTAGTCGAACTCACGATGCAGCCCGACCACGACCGCGTCGACGGGACCGTGGTCGGTCTCGCCGTCGTTGAGCAGTGCGGTGGCGCCGCGGCGCTCGACCGCTTCCACCACGCCCGGTCCGCCGGCGACGAGGACCCGTTCGCCGGGTGCGACCAGAGCCGCACCGGCCATCGCCGAGCTGACCACGTCACCGATCGCCGGTATGCCGATCGCTCCGAGGGCCGATTCCTGCTCGGCGACGAGTTTCGACGAGTTGTTGGTGACGAACATGACCCGGCGTCCCGATGCACGGAGGCGTGCGATCGCCTCCACCGAGCCCGGTATCGGCTGGTGCGCGAGCCAGACGACCCCGTCGAGATCGCAGAGCACGGTCGAGATCTGGTCGGGTTCGAACGACATCGTCGGCAATGGTGCCACCAAGCGGCGTGTTGGCTGGCATCCTGTTCGGGTGCCCAGGTTCACCCCGTTCCCTGCCCTCCGCTACTGCGACTCGCAGATCGACGATCTGATCGCGCCGCCCTACGACGTGCTGTCGCCGGCCGACCTCGATGCGCTCAACGCGCGGAGCCCGTTCAACATCACCCACGTCGACGTGCCGCGCGAAGCAGACGGTGCCGATCGCTACGACGCGGCGGCCCGAGTGCTCGCCGAGTGGATCGATGCGCGCGTCATGTCGTACGACGACACGCCGACGTACACGCTGTACCGCCTGCGCTTCGTCGACGCCAGCGGTGCCGACCGCAACATCGTCGGCGTGCTCGGCGGATTGGAAGTCGGCCCGTACGGCGAATGCGGCGTGCTCCCCCACGAGCGCATCACCCCCAAGGCCTCGACCGACCGACTCGATCTCACGCGGGCGACCAACGCCAACATGTCGCCGGTGTGGGGGCTTTCGCTCGCTGGTGGCCTCACCGAACTCCTGATGGAGCCCGGTGAGCAGATCGCCTCGGTCACCCTCGACGGCGTCGAACACACCGTGGAGCGCGTGAGCGACCCGGCACGCATCGAGGCGATCTCGGCCAAGATCGCCACCGACGACGTACTCATCGCCGACGGGCATCACCGCTATGGCGTCGCTCAGCAGTTCCGCGACGAGGTGCGAGCAGCGTCGGGCAGCGACTCGACGCCGGCCGAAGACACGCTCGTGTTCGTCAGCGAACTCGTCGGCGATCAGCTCAGCGTGGAGGCCATCCACCGTCTGTACAGCGACATCTCGCTCGACGATCTCGTCGCCGCGCTCGACGTGGGCTTCGAGCGCTCACCAGCCGGGGCTGCCTCGGCATCGACGCTCGCCGAGATGAACGAGCGCGGCGCGCTGTGCCTGGTGCACGCCGACGGCAACGCCGAATGGCTCACTCCCCGACCCGGTGCGTTCGACGACGTCCGCGCCCTCGACGGCGTGTGGCTCGAGCATCTCCTCGCCGACGTCGATCACTCGGTCACCTACCAGCACGGAGTCGACCGCGTGGCCGACGCCGTTGCGTCGGGCGACGCCGTCGCCGGTGTGCTGATCCGGCCCGTGAGCATCGAAGAGATCGAACGCACCGCCCGTGAAGGCATCGTCATGCCGCCGAAATCGACGTTCTTCACCCCGAAGCTGCTCACCGGTTTGGTCATCCGCAGTCTTGCGTGAGATCGGCGGCCACCGCGGCGAGGAGTGACCTCACCGACTTCGTGCGCCTCGACGGCACGAGACGATCGACCACCACCTCGGTGCGACTCTGGGTCTGCCCGCCCGCACGGAAGAAGCGTCGCCGCACCGTGCCGGTGACGACCACGTCGGCACCGTCGACCGCTGCGGCACGGCCCGCCGCAGTCGGATCGCTCCACGACAGTGGGACGGTGATCGTGTCGGACCGGTCGGCGCCGGTGACGATGGTGCGCAGATCGAACTGCACCACGGTGACGCCGGACGGCAGCTGACGATCGGTCGGTTCGTTGGCGATCGTGCCACGCAGCACGACCGTGTTGGACGGAATGTTCATGGGGTCTCCCGGATGTGAACGTTGCATTCGGGGAGAGTCGGCAACGATCAACATAGAGACGCCCTGTCACAGAGATGCCCGAGCGGCTGCGATGTGGTCGCCGAACCGTGACCAAACACGAAACACGCACGTGGTGCGGACTGATCGTGAGGTGTGCAAGGTTTGACCTCCACGATGCTCGATTCGACCTTGCGCCCGGTGAAGGACAGGTTGCTCTCCCCGCTCGCCCGCGGTCCGGTCGTACGCATGCCGCCGCTCGCCGTCTCGGCGGGCGGTCTCGCCCTCACGCTGACCGCTGCGGTCGCCGCATCTCGACGCCTCGTAGCGCTCGCCGTCGTGCTGTTCCTGGCCGGTCGCATCGCCGACGGACTCGACGGACTCGTCGCCCGGCGCAGCGGACGGGACAGCGATCTCGGCGGCCTCGTCGACATCGTGTTCGACGTGACCGGGTACGCCGCCATCCCACTCGGCATCGCCGTGGCCGTCGACGATCGAGCCACCTGGATCGCCACCGCCGTGCTGCTCGCCACGTTCTACGTCAACGTCACCACCTGGGCCTATCTGTCGTCGATTCTCGCGAAGCGCTCACTCGGCGCCGGTCGGAACGCGTCGGCGACCGCGGTGGAGATTCCTCGCGGACTCGTCGAAGGCACCGAGACGATCGTGTTCTTCGTCGTCGCCCTCGCGCTCCCCGACGCAGCTTCCACGATCTGGTGGATCATGGCGGCCGCCGTCGCCATCACCGCCGCCGAACGTGTGCGCTGGGCCGCCGGAGCACTGCGATGAACTTCGAACCCCCATCTCTTCCCCCTCGTCCTCGACTCACGGAGATCACATGATCGGACACGACCCAACTCGCACCTACAAGGCCGTCGTCATCGGCGCCGGCTCGGGCGGTCTCACGCTCGCCATCGGCCTCGCAGGATTCGGGCACGACACGGTGCTCGTCGAAGCCGGTCGGGTGGGCGGCGACTGCACGAACGTCGGCTGCATCCCGTCGAAGGCACTGCTCCACGCCGCCGTGTCGGGTGAGCGCGACCCGTTCGGGTACGTGCGCCGCAAGCGCGACGATCTCGCCACCCGCGAAGACCACGAGATGGAGGAGCACGAACAGATCCACCTGGTGCGAGGGCGAGCCCGACTCACGTCCGAGCGTGATCCGCACGTCGTCGAGGTCGATGCTCCCGACGGCACCGTGCACCGTGTGCTCGCCGACAACGTGGTGATCTGCGCCGGGTCGCAGCCGGTCGAGTTCGCCATCGAGGGGATGTCCGACGACACGCTCGTCACCAACGAGACGCTGTTCGAACTGCACGACGTCCCCGGCACCATCGTGCTGGTCGGTGGTGGGGCGATCTCGTTGGAGATGGCCACGGCGTTCCGCGACCTCGGCTCCGCGGTCCACATCGTGGAGTTGGCCGATCGGCTGATCGGCAACGACGACCCGTTGGTGTCGTCGACGATCCGGGCGGCGCTCGAGCGACGGGGCGTGGTGATGCACATCGGCACCTCGATCGAACGGTTCGACGAACCGACGCGCACCGCACACCTCGCGAACGGCGACACGATCCCTGGTGTCGACACCGTGCTCTTGGCGGTCGGACGGCGGCCACGTCTCGACGGGTTGGGGCTGAAGGAGGCCGGAGTCGAGACGAGCGACCAGGGAGTCGTCGCCGACGGGTGGGGGCGAACCAACGTCGATGGGATCTTCGCGGTCGGCGACATCACCGGCAACACGCTCACCACGCACGGGGCGAACGCGATCGGGCGTCGGGCGGTTCGCGCCATCGCGCTCCCCTACCTCCCCAAGACCGGCGACCCTCGGGCCATGGCCAACGCCGTCTACTCGCGTCCCGAGATCGCGTCGGTCGGTCTGTCGCCGAGCGAGGTCGAGGCGATGAGCCCAGCCGGGCGGCGTCGCTACGAGATCCAGATGCCGGGCATCGACCGCGGGTACACCGACGATCTCGAACACGGCGTGGCCATGGTCGACGTCGAGCGATTCAGCGGAAAGATCCTGCGTGCGGCCATCGTCGGCCCCAGTGCGGCGGAGATCATCGGGATGTTCACCCTCGCCATCGACCAGGGGATCGGGCTTCGCAAGATGTTCGCCATGGTCCATCCGTATCCGTCGTACTCGCAGGTGGTGGGGCAACTCGCCGACGACTTCGCTCGCGACACGTACCCCGCCCTCCCCAAGGAGTGGTGGGGCATGATGCGCGGCCGCGTCAAGAACCGCCTCGCTCGTCGGTGACCACGAGTCGGTGGTCGCAGTCGCCCCACGCACACGCCAGGATGGTGCGGTGACCACAGTGCGCGTCGTTGCCAGCGATCTCGACGGAACCCTGCTCGGGGCCGACCACCGACTCGCCGAGCGCACGATCGACGTGTTGCGGGCGGTCCGTCGCGCCGGGGTGAAGGTCGTCGCGGCCACCGGGCGTGCGCCCACCTCCGCGTGGAAGCTCCTGCGGTCGCACGACGTGATCGATGCGCTCGTCTGCTCCAACGGTTCGATCGTGTTCGACATCGCCACCGAGACGGTCGCGCACCGCTTCCCGATCGACGCTGCCCAACTCCAGCGGCTGTTCAGCGATCTCGACCGAGCGGTTCCGGGCTTGTCGTACTGTTGGGAACTCGACGACCACTGCGGTTGGGATGCCGAGTTCGACGACATCGCCCAGCAGCACGCCGACCTCCACATGTACGCATCGGGTCCGAGACCGGAGCCCGGCGTCACCGCCACCAAGGTCATGGTGCGCCACCCGACCGTCCACCGACAAGACCTCGCCGACCTCATCGCACCGCATCTCAGCGACCCGCTCTCGATCGGTTGCTCGGGTGTGGAGTTCGCCGAGGTCACCGGCGCCGGGGTCGACAAGTCACACGCGCTGCGTCACGTCCTCACGGCGTGGGGCCACGACGCCGCCGAGGTCATGGCCTTCGGCGACAACCACAACGACATCGCCATGCTCCGTTGGGCGGGCACGGGCGTCGCGGTCGCCAACGCGGTCGACGATGCGCACGACGCCGCCGATCTCTCGATCGGCCACCATGCCGACCACTCGGTCGCCGAGCACCTCGCCGCCACCGTCCTTGGCTAGTTTCGGCACATGACCGCACCGATTCGCTGGGGTATCGCGTCCACCGGCAAGATCTCGTCGTCGATGGCCACCGCGCTCGGCACGATCGACGACGCCGAGATCGTGGCCGTCGGTTCACGCTCTCAGGCCCAGGCCGACGAGTTCGCCGCACGATTCGACATTCCGCACGCACACGGATCGTACGACGCCCTGTGGGCCGACGACGACGTCGATGTCGTCTACATCGGCTCACCGCACAGCGAGCACCGCTCGATGACCGTTGCCGCGCTGGAGGCCGGCCGCCACGTGCTCTGCGAGAAGGCGTTCGCCCGCAACGCGGCGGAAGCCGACGAGATGATCGCTGCCGCCGAACGCAACGACCGCTTCCTCATGGAGGCGATGTGGAGTTGGTTCATGCCGAGTTGGCACGAACTCAAGCGGCGCATCCACGGCGGAGCGATCGGTGACGTCGTCACGGTCGATGCCAGCTTCTGTCTCGCCATCGCCGACCCGAACGGACGCCATCGGCGTGCCGACCTCGCCGGCGGCGCACTGCTCGACCTCGGCATCTACCCGCTCTCGATCGGTCGGTTCCTCCTCGGCGAGCCCGCCGACGTGCAGCGCGACGTGCGCGCCCTCGCCACCCTCACCGACGAGGGCGTCGACGGGACGCTCGCCGGTGTGATGCGCCACGACTCAGGTGCGCTCACCACGTTTCGCACCTCGCTCGACGGCCTCTCCGATCTCGCCGCCCGCATCGTCGGCACCACCGGCACGATCACGGTCGACGCTCCGTTCTGGTTCCCGACCCGGTTCACGATCACCCGAAGCGCCGACGGCGACACCGAGGTGGTCGACGTCCCTAACCGTGGCCTCGCCCACGAAGCCGAACACGTCATGGAGCGAATTCGCGGCGGGCATCGTCAGAGTGACATCCAGACGTGGAGCGCCACCCGAGCGAACATGGCGCTCATGGACGAGATCCGACGACAGGTCGGCGTCGTCTATCCCGGAGAGTGACCGGTCAGGCGGGATAGTCGGCGTAGCTCGCCTTGAACACGCCCTGGTGGAGCAACACGGTGGCGGCGTGGACGCCCGAGTCGGCGTGCGTCACGGTCGACTCGGTCCAGTACGACTCGACCGCCCGGCTCTGGCCGATGCCGACGAGCGTGTGCACCACCTCGTAGGGCTGATCGACGAACACGGGCCCGTCGACGAAGCGGACCTCGAGGTCGATGAACAACCCGACCGCGGGACCCCGAACCGGGAAGTGCGCTCCCGCTTGATGGGCGAGCACGCTCAGCATCTCGGTCGGCACGATCGGCGATCCCCACGGCGAGTCGCCACCCGACGCCGCCGCTTCGTACCAACTCGACGACTCGGTGATCTTGTCGAGTTTCTGGCGCAGCGTGAACGGATAGAGCTTGCCGTTGTGGCTGTCGAAGCCCATCGTCACCGTGACCGGATCCGACGTCATCCCGATCTCGAGTTGGTCGACGATGAACAGCTCACCAGGGTCCTGCAGTCCTCGCTGGCGCCGCTCGTCGAGTTCGGTCGGTGCGTCGCCGAGCGTGGCGGTACCGGCCAAGACGGGCGTGCCATCGCGCTTGACTGCGCCGATCGTGGCGGTGCGCTCCCCCGTCGGAGTGAGCGTCGCCTGCACTTCCTCGCCGTCGACGACCATGTTGAAAAAGTGCGAGCTGATGCACCCCTGCTCGAACCACGACTGGCCCCACTGCTCCACCGCGAGGGCGTCGAACTGGCTGAAGTGGGTCGGTCCTTCGATCGGTGCGCCGGCGAGCCCCAGCTTGGCCGCCTCGGCATCGTCGTGAACGCTCGCGTGGCCGCCGTACTCCTGGTCGGCCAGCATCTGTGCCGGTGCCCGGAACGGGCCGGTCAGCGAGCCGTCGTCGCCGGTCGTGATCTCGGTGTCGAAACTCATCGCGGCCATCGTGCCACGCCGCACGGCCACCTGGATATTTCCATCCGGGATGGAAATAACCAGGTCGATCAGTCTTGGTGGTCTTTGACGAGGGTGCCGAGATAGAGCTCGATGACCTTGGGGTCGGTGAGCAGCTCGCGGCCGGTTCCGGTGTAGGCGTTGGCGCCCTGGTCGAGCACGTACCCGCGGTCGCAGATCTGCAGGCAGCGGCTGGCGTTCTGCTCGACCATCACGATCGACACGCCCGCCTTGTTGATGCGGTGACAGCGGATGAACACCTCGTCCTGCAGCGCCGGTGAGAGGCCGGCCGACGGTTCGTCGAGCAACAGCACCGACGGATCCATCATGAGGGCACGCCCCATGGCGAGCATCTGGCGTTCGCCGCCCGACAGGGCGCCGGCCCGCTGGTCGGCACGCTCGACGAGACGCGGGAACATGTCGCCGACGACCTCGTAGCGGTCCTTGAACATCTTCGGCTTCAGGAAGCAGCCCATCTCGAGGTTCTCGAGGATCGTGAGCGCCGGGAAGACGTTGTTGGTCTGCGGCACGTAACCGACGCCGCGATCGACGAGCGAGTGCGCCTTCATGTTCGTGATGTCTTCACCGCGGAGACGCACCTGGCCGTCGCGGATGTTGACCAGGCCGAACATCGACTTGACCAGCGTCGACTTGCCGGCGCCGTTCGGGCCGATGATGCCGACCAGTTCGCCTTCGGCGAGGGTGAGCGAGCAGTCGTTCAAGATGTTGACGCCGGGGATGTAGCCCGCGGTGAGCCGGTCGGCGATCAACAGCGGTTCGGGTGTCGTGTCGTTGCTCATCACAGTTCCTGGTCGAGGTCGAGGGCCGAGTCGTGCGACGAGCCGAGGTAGGCGTCGACCACGGCCTGGTTCTGGCCGATCGAGGCCGGCGGGCCTTCGGCGATGATCTTGCCCTCGGCCATGACGATGACCCAGTCGCTGATCTCCTGCACCATGTCCATGTCGTGCTCGACGAAGAGCACGGTCATGCCCTGGTCGCGCAGGCCGGTCACATGGCCGAGCAGCGACTGCGTGAGCGCCGGGTTGACGCCGGCCATCGGCTCGTCGAGCATCACCATCTCGGGCTCGACCATGAGGGCGCGAGCCATCTCGAGGAGCTTGCGCTGGCCGCCTGACAGCGTGCCGGCGAACTCGTCACGCATGTGGTCCATCTTGAAGTGGACCAGCAGGGCGTCGGCGCGCTGCTCGATCTCCTTCTCCTGCGCCGACCACGTGAACGGCAACAGCGAACGCCAGAGCTTCTCGCCCTTCTGACCGGTGGCACCGAGCTTCATGTTCTCGATGACCGTCATCTTCGACAACGCCTTGGTCAACTGGAACGTGCGAACCATGCCGTGGTTGGCGATGCGGTGCGCGGGGACCTTGTCGATGACCTCACCGTTGAAGGTTCGGCGACCTTCGTCGGGAGTGTCGAAGTTGGTGAGCAGGTTGAACAGCGTGGTCTTGCCCGCACCGTTCGGGCCGATCAGCGCGGTGATGACACCACGCTGCACCTCGACGTGATCGACGTCGACCGCGGTGAGACCACCGAAGCGACGCACGACGTGATCGGCGATGAGGATCGGATCGGGCTTGGGAGCACCGGGCTCCCATGGCACGTCGGCGAGCGCCGCTCGGGCAGCGCTGACGTCGACATCGAGCGGTACGAGGCGTTCGGGCGTTTCGGGAGGGCTCGACTTCGGACCCGCCTCGGGGATCAACTCGTCGCCTTCTGTGAACTCAGCGGTCATCGAGCGCCATCTCTTCCTTGTTGCCGAAGATGCCTTGCGGTCTGAATGCGGCGAGCAGTGCGAGGCCGAGACCGATCAGCATGAAGCGGACCTGGCCGACCTGAGTACCCGTCATGATCGAGTCGGGGATCTTGTCGTTCTCGACGGCCTCGCGGAGGAACACGTCGGTGAAACCGAGGATGGCGTACAGCAGGGCTGCGCCGACGAGCGGGGCGAACACCTTGCCGGCACCGCCGAGGATCAGCGCGACCCAGACGAAGAACGTCACGTCGGTGATGAAGTTGTCGGGCTGCGCCAGCGAGAAGCCGATCGAGCGCAGCATGCCGCCCATCGCGCCGAACATGCCGCCGAGCATCAGCGCCTGCATCTTGTACGAGTAGGCGTTCTTGCCGAGGCTGCGCACGGCGTCTTCGTCTTCACGAATGGCCTTGAGCACACGTCCCCACGGGCTGCGGATGATCAACCAGCACAGCACCGCCGAGATCGCGAGCACGATCCAGCCGACGATGACCAGGAACATCTGGTTGCCGATGAAGAGGTTGAAGAAGTAGCGCCCCTGCGGTTCGAACGGACTCAGGTCGTAGAACGTGCCGGAGAATCCACTCAGGCCGTCGGAGGCGCCGGTGAACCAGTCCCAACGAGGCGAGCGCATCGCGATACGGATGATCTCGGCCACGGCGATCGTGACGATCGCGAGATAGTCGGCGCGCAATCGCAGCGTCGGAATACCCATCAGGAACGACAGGAACAACGGCACGATGACCACGCCGAAGAACATGCCGATGATGAACATCCACCCGTCGGAGATGTTGAACTGGAACATCCCCTCGTCGTCGTTGATGCGAGGCGACAGGGTCGTGACGATGATCGCCAGACCGTAGGCACCGGCAGCCATGTACGCCGCCTGACCGAAGTTGAGCAGTCCGGTGTAGCCGAAGTGCAGGTTGAGGCCGATCGCGGCCAACCCGAAGTAGATGAACTGTTCACCGATCAGACCACGAAACGTGGTCTCGATGATTGCTCCCCAATCCATGATGCTCTCCCCTATCCGATGCGTTCACTACGGCCGAGCAAGCCCTGGGGCCGCACGAGCAAGATCAATACGAGTGCCAGCAGTGCGCCGACGTTCTTCATGTCGTTCGGGAACCAGTCGGGCAGCGTGATCATCTGGATGAAGATGCCGACCAGGAGGCTGCCGAACAGGGCGCCGTAGGCCGTGCCGAGGCCGCCGAGCGTGACGCCGGCGAACATGAGCAGGAGGAGGCGGAAGCCCATCTCCCAGTTGATGCTCTCGGTCATGCCGAACAGCACACCGCCGAGACCGGCGAGGCCCGACCCGGTGATCCACACCCACTTGATGACCGATTCGACGTCGATACCCGATGATTCGGCGAGGTCACGGTTGTCGGCCACCGCTCGCATCGCCTTGCCGGCACGAGTCTTCTGGAGTGCCAATCCGACGCAGACGAGCACGAAGATCGAGAAGACGATGATGAAGATGTCTTTCGGCGCCAGCGAGAACACGCCGAAGTCGATCTTCTCCTGGATCTGGTAGTCACGGTAGAAGCGGGCACGACCGCCGTACTGGTACAGGAAGATGTAGCGGATGAAGATCGACAGACCGATCGACACCACCAGCGCCGAGATGAGGCTGGCGCCCTTGTTGCGCAGTCGCTTCCACACGAACTCGTTGAACGCCCAGCCCGACAGACCGGAAATGACCACGGCGACGAGCGCTGCGAAGATCAGCGAACTGGTGCCCGGGATGCCGAAGATCCGTCCCGGGTAGACCATGTGGACGATGAAGGCGATCATGGCGCCGAAGGTGACCGACTCGCCGTGAGCGAAGTTGGTGAGGCCGGTCGTGCCGAAGATGAGCGACAGACCGATCGAGCACATCGCGATGATGAGGCCGAGCTTGATGCCGTCGACGAAGAGCTGAACGGCCTCGATGGTGTTGTCGGTGTTCTCGACTGCCTCGCCGAGCGGGAACAGCGTGTTCTTCGTCTCGTTGATGTCGACTTCGATGCCTTCGAGGACGTTGCGTCCCTCGTTGCGCAGCGGCACTTCCTCGGGAAGCGTCGCCTCGACGAGTTCGACGTCGAATGCGGCGGTCGGCGTGTTGCTGTTGCCGGTGATGACGAACTCGTCGGTCGGCAGTGCGACACGCCACACGCCTTCGGCGTCGGTGACGGCCTGGCCGACCTCGGTGCCGGCGTTGGGCGAATCGGACGCGACGCTCAGGCGAACGATCATCGTCACGCCTTCGACGAACACGTCTTCGCCCTCGGCGTCACGCGTCTTGAGCGTGCCGCCGATGGTGGTCTCCTCGACCTCTTCGTCGCTGACGGGTGAATCACCCTCCTGCGCCGCGGCAGGATTTCCCATGGACAGCACGGTCAGCACGACGGTGAACATCGCGAACAGAACCCGGAGCCACTGTGTGGATCTCGAGGTCGCCCGTACGTCCGCCGCCTGCTGCGGTGCAGCAGATCTCATCTTCGTTGGTGACACGGGGCGCAACTCTAGACCTCGACGGCGGGTGAAGCGACACATGTCTCATCACGGGCGTGTGAATCGTCGAGGTCGGCCTGGTCAACGGTGTCGGACGCGGCGTCGATGACGAGCAGACACGTGAGCACCCAGAGTCCGGTGGCCAACGCGATGTGCGCGCCGACGAGCAATTCGGGGACACCGTTGAAGTACTGGGTGTAGCCCACGCCGCCCTGGAGCAGCGCGACGAAGATCCATGCCGACAGCAGTTGCATGCTGTCGTCGCTGCGCTGCCCGTGGCGGGGAGTGTGGCTCGTGGCACGGCGGCGCAGGTCCCAGGCCAGCCACAGCGCGGCGGCGATCGCCAGCAGCACGGTGACGCTGTGGATGCGCGCCACGTTCGAGATGTCGAAGCCGAAACGGCGGACGTCTTCCTCACCCGCATGCGGCCCGGTGCCGGTGACGACCGTGCCGGTGACCAGCGCGGCGAGGGTCAGCGCGCCGACGAGGAGCGACGGCGGGTGCGTCCGAGCGAACGACGTGGGGCGATCACCGGCCCGGCGGAAGGCGACGATGCCGAACGCGATCGACAGCATGGCCAGCAGGAAGTGCGACTGGACCAACGCTGGATGCAGGTCGCCGCGCACCGCGATGCCGCCGACGACACCGTTGGCCAGGACGGTGACCAGCACACCGATCGCCGGCCACCGCAGGCCGCGGCGACCACGAACGAAGAACGAACCGACGGCGAGCAACAGGGTCGGCACACCGATCAGTCCGCTGAGCAGTCGGTTGATCTGCTCGACGGCCGTGTGTCCGGACGAGACGTCGATGAACCTCGTGTCGTTGCAGTTCGGCCAGTCGTCGCAACCCAGACCGCTCCCGGTGAGTCGAACGACGCCGCCGGCCACCACCAGCACACAGATGCCGACCGTCGTGACGAGCGCGAGACGACGATATTGGCGAACGGACATCTGGCGTGCCATACGTGCTGAACGATACGACTACCTTCGAGCAGGTGCTGACCTCGTTCGACGACTTTCCGATCCACCAGACGTCACAGCCGGTGGCGCAGACCGGATCCAGCGATCTGAACCACTACGACCGCTACTTCTTCAACGGCTACACCCGTGACACCCGGCTGTACTTCGCCGCGGCGATGGGCCTGTACCCCAATCGCCACATCGCCGACGCGGCGTTCAGCGTCGTGGTCGACGGCGGCACCGCCGACGCCCGACAGATCAACGTGCACGCATCGCGCCGGGCTCCTGCCGACCGGTCGGAGGCCAACCAGGTCGGGCCGATCGAGGTCGAGGTGATCGAGCCGCTCAACGCGCTGCGGGTCACGGTCGAGGCTCCCGAACACGGCATTCGCGCCGACCTGACCTTCGTGCGGCGTTCGGCCCCGATCCAGGAACCGCACTTCTTCCATCAGGTCGGGAGTCGCACGATCATGGACTCCACGCGCATGACGCAGTTCGGCGGGTGGGAAGGATGGATCGAGGTCGACGGCGAACTGACCGATCTCGAACCGGGCGAAACGCTCGGCTCCCGCGACCGGTCGTGGGGAGTGCGGCCCGTCGGCGAACGAGCACCGGTGGGCGCGCCGGTGGCCGACCCGCAGTACTACTGGCTGTGGGCGCCGATCAACTTCGAAGGGTTCTCGACCCACTTCGACGTCAACGAACTGTCCGACGGCAAACGGTGGCACGAGACGGGTGTCGTCGCACTCGTCCCCGGAGCGAACGGCGTCGAACCGGCGGAGGCGATGCGCGATGTCGACTACCGGGTCGAGTGGCGTCGTGGAACGCGCGCCGCAGCGTCGTTCGAGATCGATCTCGTGCCGTGGGTCGGTGAGCCGTCGACCATCACCCTCGAGCCGCTCTTCGACTTTCACATGCTCGGCATCGGCTACACCCATCCCGAATGGAGCCACGGTGTGTGGAAGGGCGAACTCGAAGTCGGCGGCGACCGCTGGGATCTTCCCGTCGAGTCGATGACGGCACCGCACCACGTCCACATCCAGACGATCGTCAAGGCCACCACGTCGGGCGGGCTCGGCAACCACGAAGGCCTCGGCATCCTCGAGCAACTCGCGATCGGGCGGCACAAGCCGACCGGGTTGCAGGGCATCTTCGACGGGTACGTGCCGGGCTGACGCTAGGTGTGGCGGATCGACATCCCGCCGTCGACGGGGATGATCGCACCGTTGACGAAGCTGCTCGCCGGGAGACACAGGTTGAGCGTCATCTGAGCGACCTCCTCGGGTGCACCGTAGCGACGGAGCGGCACCCGTCGACGGGCGTACGTGGCCTTCGCCTCGGCGTCGATCTGCTCGGTCATGCCGGTGTTGATCGGCCCGGGGCACACGCAGTTGACCGTCACGCCGTGGCGACCGAGTTCGACCGCGAACGACTTGGTGAGGCCGACCACGCCCGCCTTCGTGGCGGCGTAGGCGGCGAGCCTAGCGGTGGTGACGATCGCTTCGGTGGAGGCGATGTTGACGATGCGCCCCGCTCCGCTCGCCGACAGGTGCGGCAGAGCGAGTCGGATCAGGCGAGCGTGTGCGGTGAGGTTGATGTCGAGCGTGCGCGCCCAGTTCTCCTCGAACTCGTCGTGAGGTTGGAACGCCGAGTTGATCAGCGACACGCCGGCGTTGTTGACGATGATGTCGAGGGCGCCCGCCCACTCGACCGTCGCGTCGACGAGTCGTTCGAGCTGGTCGTGGCTCGACACGTCGGTCACCACGCCGAGGGCGGCATCGGCGCCGTGCACGGCGACGATCTCGTCGACGACCGCCTGCACTCGTTCGCCACCGAGATCGGCGACGACCACGCGAGCGCCCTCGTCGGCGAAGAGGTGAGCGGTGGCGCGTCCCATGCCGCTGGCGGCGCCCGTGACGATCGCGACCTTGCCGTCGATCGACCGCGAGAGTTCGCTGAGGCGCGTCATGCGGTCCAACGCTGCACGCCACCCATGCCGTACTGCTTCAAGATGAGCGCACGGGTGGGAGTGACCGCGAGGAAGGCGGTGTCGGGCGAGTTCTCCGGCCCGCCCGGAGCGAACGCGTTCAGGTCGTAGTCGAACACGCCGTCCCACAGCCGCTTCTTGGTCTCGACATCGGTGAAGAGTTCGGAGGTGCCCCACACTTCGACGCCGTCGCCGTTCTCGGTCACCTGCCAGTGGAACGCGACCTTCGGGTTGTCGGCGGTGTTGCGCGCCTTGACCGACGTGGTGCCGACCATCGTCCACAGCGTGTCGCCTTCCCAGCACGGGTGTACGGGCACGACGTCGGGTTCGCCGTCGGCACCGACGGTCGCGAGATGCGCCCACGGGCTCAACCCTGTTGCGAAGGCTTTGACCTCGTCCAATGTGCAGTCCAACTCTGATCCCATGGGTCACGACCGTAACAATGCAGAGATGAGCGTTTCGCAGCAGGACCACTTTGAACTCTCCCGGCTCGTCGAGCAGTACTGCGATGGCGTCATCCAGTGCGATGTCGACATCTGGGCCCCCACGTGGGCCGACGAGTCGGAATGGCAGATGCGCGGCGACCCCATCGTCGGCAAGGAAGCGATCGTCGCGTACTGGCTCGAGGCCATGGACCGCTTCGAGTGGGTCGTGCAGACCGCACCGCATTCGGTGTTCCACGTCGCCGAGGGCGCCGACACCGGCACCGGTCGGGTCATCGCTCAGGAGACGTTCAAGCGAGCCGACGGCGTGCTCGGCAACCTGGTCGCCGTGTACGAAGACGAGTACGTCCGCACCGCCGACGGCTGGAAGTTCGCCGTCCGCCGCCTCGACATCAAGCACTTCGGCTGAGCGGGCGCGCACACGGTGTCGTCACCGTGTGCGCGCCGCGCCGGCGTCAGACCCTGATCTCGTAGAAGGCGTTGACGCTGTGGTCGATCGGGAGTTTCTCGAAGCGACTGAACCCTGCGGCGTTCGACATCGATTCGGCCTTGCTCGCCGGGAGGCCGAGCGTGCCGAGCCCGGCGCCGCCCTCTTCCGAGAGCGCAGAACTCATGCACGAGAGCACGCTGATGCCGTACATCAGCGCGGCCACCGGGTTCTTCTCGACGTTCTCGGCGAACGTGTCACGACCCTTGATGTCGACCAGCAGCCACGTGCCGTCGTCGGCGATCGCCTCGCGGATGCTGTTCATCATCTCCTGCGGATGGGTCATGTCGTGGATGCAGTCGAAGGTGGTGACGAAGTCGCACGAGTGATCGGCCGGCATCGGCTCGACACGCGGATCGCGGAATCGGGCATTGGTCACGCTGGAGGCGGCGAGCCGCTCGTTGGCTCGATCGAGCGCGTGCGCGGAGATGTCGTACCCGACGAACGTGCTGTTGGGGAAGGCCTCGGCCATCATCAAGACCGCTCCCCCGGCGCCGCAGCCGATGTCGATGACCTTGGCCCCGACCTCGAGGCGTTCGACCACACCGTCGAGCGCCGGCAGGACGGTGGGGAGCAGATGCGCCTTGTTCCAGGGTTCGAAGCTGCGCTCGATGCCGACCGCTCCTTCGCACCCGTGGCTGTCGTAGTCGTGGCCGATGCCGGTCGTGAAGCTCTCGGGCATGTGGTCGAGCGCGCTCATCGTCTGCGGGAACCGGTGGAACATGCCCATCCCGTACGCCGGATGCTCCGGCGAGGCGAGCACCGCCACCGCTTCGGGGCTGAGTGAGAACCGTTCGGGCTGCACGCTCGTGTCGACGTCGATCAGCTTGGCGGCGGCCTGGTTGTACGCCCACTCCCGCACCCACCGCTCGTCGAGGCCGGCAGCGTCGGCGAGTTGCTGCGTGGTCGCCGGCCGGTCGAACGACGCGAGCGCCGTGAACAGACCGAGGCGATCTCCGAGGTGGAGCATGCCGGCGGTGACGGCTCCACTGAGCTGTGTGAACAGCCCGAAGGAGTACATCTTCAACTTGTCGGGGTCGATCTCGCGGTCGGTGGCGTCGCTCATACCCCCGACGGTAGACCTCAGCGGGTTCGCTGTTCTGGTTCGAGGTGTTCGACGTCGCTCAGCTTGGTGAGGCTGAACGTGAAGCCGTCGCCGAGCGCGAGGGCCTCGAGTCGGGTGATCGAGGTGTGGCCGAGCACGAAACGATCCCACTCCCACGGCGTCGGCGCCATGCCGAGCATGTGCGCGATGGTGGTCGAGTTCGTCCCGGCGTGAGCGACGAGCGCGATGCGCTTGCCCGGTTCGGCGATCTGCCAGACGGGCAGCTCGACCTGCGAACGCACGACGCCGCGATCGGCGAAGAACTCGGTGGCGCCCCGATGAATCCGAGCGGTGAAGTCACGGACGGTTTCGGCTTCCTGCAGCCCTTCCCATCGGTCTTCGGCCGCGCGGCTGCGAAGCTCGTCGTAGGCGTGCTGCGCCTTCTCGGCGGGTGTTCCGTGCCAGGCCGGATCCCCGATCTCCTCCAACCAGGGAGCGATCTGCTCGGTGCGGCCCAGCGCGTCGAACAGGGGCGCTGCGGTCTGCCTGGCCCGAAGCAGCGGCGAGGCGTAGACCTCGTCGAAGGTCTCGTGCTGCAGGGTCGCGGCCATGCGTTCGGCCTGCACGTGGCCGAGGTCGGTCAACGGCGGATTCTCGACGTTCAAGTCGTCTCTGACCCACTCGGGTTGTCCATGTCGAATCAGCACGATCTCCATGGTGCGGGACCATACTTGGCGTCCATGTCGGAACCCCGCGCGGATACTCACCCTGCCGACTGGTATCCCGATCCGGGTGGGCGTTACGACCTGCGGTACTTCAACGGCACGTCGTGGACCGCCGACGTGTCGACGTCGGGGCAGCGCTACGTCGACCCGGTGATCGGGGCTCCCGGTGGCGATGGCGGCCCGACGGGCCGCAACGGACGGGCGATCGCGGCGCTCGTGCTCGGCATCGTCGGGCTGCTCACGGCGTGGATGCCGTTCTTCTTCGTCGTCGGCGCCGTCGCCTCGGTGCTCGCCGTGGTGTTCGCCACGGTTGCGCTGCGCCGGATGGACGCAGCAGGCTCGGGGCGCGGACCTGCCGTCGCCGGCCTGGTCACCGGGGGCATCGGCTGCGTTGCAGCCATCGGCGGGTTCTTCTTCACGGTCGCCCTGTCGAACGCCATCGACGCGTACGAGAATCCGGGTCCTCACGAGGTGGCCATCACGAACTGCGTCGAGACCGGGTCATCGATCTGGAGCGCCGAGGGCACGATCACGAATCTCGACGACGAACCCCACGACTACGTGATCGACGTGAGGTTCGCTCGCAGCGGCACCGACAACGCGCAGCGCACCGCTCGCGTCGAGGTCGAGTCGCTGGAGCCAGGAACGTCGACGACGTTCGAGGTCCAGCGCTCGACCGCGATCGACGACATCTCCTGTTCGGTCGCCGACGTGCACGGGCCGATGCCGTTCGGCATCGACTTCGACTGACGCGGCGTCAGTCGTCCCAGGTCAGGTCGCCGGCGGCACGGGCCTTGGCGGTGGCGGCAGCCATCTTCGCTCCGTCGTAGCCGACGCGCAGGCCCGGCTCGATCTTGATGATGACGCGCCGCGGGGAGTTGAGCATGTTGGCGAATTCGTCGACGCGCGACTGGTCGCCACGATCTCCGTAGAGGCGCTCGGCGAGTGCGGGGTAGAACCACTTCTTCGTCTCGTCGTCGTCGAGGACGGTCGCCTGCCCCTTGTAGGTGACGGTCTTGCCCGGTCCGAGCGACGTGCCCGGCGAGGTGATGAGGATGGCGACGCGGCCGTCGCGGCGAATGGCCGGGATGCGCTTGCGCTGTCCGGACGCGGTCATCCAGAAGTTGCCCTCGTCGTCTTGCAGGTAGCTCATGATGACGCCCATCGGCGAGCCGTCCTTGGTGACCCAGCAGAAGCTGCATTCCTTCTGCTCGGCGATGAGCTGCTGCTCCATCTCGGGGTCGAGGCCGTAGACGGTGACGTCTTCGTAGTCTTTGATGTTCTTCTCGGTCATGAGGGGTCTCTTTTCTGTTGGTTTGGGCGATCGCTGCGACGGTGTCGTGACGATCAGGACGGGTCGGCGGATGTGCCTGGCAGGTCGGGGATGTCGGGCAGGTCGGGAAGGTCGAAATGGCCGGCGTTCGACGACAGGCCACCGTCGACGGGGAGGGTCACGCCGGTGATGAACGAGGCCGCTGGCGAGGCCAGGAACCAGAAGGCTTCGGCGAGTTCACGCGGCTTCCCCCAGCGCTGCAACACGATGCGACGACGCATGGCGTCGTGCAGTTCGGGCATCTCGAGCAGGCGGGTGGTCATGCCGGTCTCGACCGGACCGGGGGCCACCGCGTTGACGCGGATGTTCTGCGTGCCGTAGTCGATCGCCGCCGAACGGACCATGTTGATGACGCCGGCCTTGGTGGCGTTGTAGGCCCAGTTGCCGGGGTCGCCGCCGAGACCGGACGTGGATGCGGTGGCGACGACCGCCCCGCCGCCTGCCGTGGTGCGGATCGCCGGGGCCGCGTGGCGGATGCCGAGGGCGACGCCGCGCAGGTTGATCGCCGACACGGCATCGAAGCGTTCCATCGCCCCGTCGGCCTCGAAGGCGAGGCTCCCGGCGACGCCGGCGTTGAGGATCGCGGCATCGAGGCGTCCGAATCGGTCGATCGCCGCTTCGACCATGGCGGCGTTGTCGGCCTCCGACGACATGTCGCCCTGCATGGCGATCGTGGCGTCACCGTCGCACCACTCGGGCTCGACCAGATCGACGGCGATCACACGGTGTCCACGCTCGGCGAACAGCTCCGCTGTTGCTCGGCCGATGCCGGATGCTGCGCCGGTGACGACGGCGACTGGCTGGTGCTCGCTCATGAGGCGAGCGTAGGAAACCGATGCCTCGCGGATCGGCTCGGAGCGTCGGAATTCGCGTCTGCGACCTGCGACGACGTGCCTAGACCGACGTCGCCGACACCCAGGCGTCGTAGAGGTCGGAATAGGTTCCGCCCGCGGCGACGAGATCGGCGTGCACGCCGTCTTCGACGAGCACGCCATCGGCGAGCACCAGCACCCGGTCGGCGCGCGCCGCCGTCGACAGACGGTGTGCGATCGCGATCGTCGTGCGCGTCGAGGCCAGCCGTTCGAGCGCTCTCGCGATCGTCACCTCGGTGAGTGCGTCGACGCTCGACGTCGCCTCGTCGAGGATCAGCACGTCGGGGTCGGCGAGTCCGGCTCGGAGGAGTGCGACGAGTTGGCGTTCGCCGGCCGACAGCTGTTCACCGCGTTCACCGACGCGGGTGTCGAGGCCGCCGTCGAGTGCGGCGACCCACTCCCCCACGTCGAGGTCGGCCACGATCTGCTCGACGTGATCACGCGTGGCGTCGGCGCGGGCGAACGCCACGTTGGCGGCAATGGTGTCGTCGAACAGGAACGGTTCCTGCGACACGACGATGAGTCGTGAGCGCAGTTCGGCCCGACTCGTGTCGGTGAGGTCGACGCCGCCCACACGGATGGCGCCCGAACCCGGGTCGGCGAACCGTGCGATGAGCTTGCCGAGCGTCGACTTGCCCGAGCCGGTCTCGCCGACCATCGCCACTTGCTGACCGGCCGGGATCGTGAGCGTCACGTTGCGCAGCACCGGCACGTCGGGCGCAGCTTCGCCGTCGACGCGACCGTCGGCATCTCGCGCCGCGTAGGCGAAGGTGACGTCGTCGATCTCGATCTCCATCGGACCGCTCGGGAGCGGCGTGGTCGACGACGCCTCCGGTGGGCCGACGGGCATGTCGAGCACGGTCAGGATGCGGCGCAGACCGGCCACTGCGGTCTGGGTCTGGTCGATGATCTCGGTGAACTCGGCGATCGGTTCGAGGAACCGGTACGTGAGGAAGACGAAGCCGATCAGCGCGCCGGCGGTGAGCCCGTCGCCTGGTCCGCGCCACACGCCGACCCCCACCACGGCCGACACGGTGAACACCGAGAACACCTCGCCCGACGGGAACAGGAACGCGCCGATCAATGCAGCACGAACCTGAGCGCGAGCCTTCTCGCGGGTCGCGTCCGACACCGTCTCGGCGACGTGCTCGCCGGCGCCGTACGCCCGGATGGTCGCAGCGCCCGACACGACCTCGGCGAGTGCGCCGAGCATCTCGCCGTTGCGTTCGCGGGCCGCTCCGTGCGCTTCGATCAGGCGCTTCTGCACGGCGCGCAACACGAGCGCCAACGGCAGCGCGATGGCGAAGGCGACCATGGCCAACTGCCAGTCGTACACCAGCATCACGACGGCGACGATGACCATCAAGGTCGTGCTGCGCAACCAGGCCATGCCTCCCCACTGGAAGAACTGCGCCAGGGTCTCGATGTCGCTGGTGACCCGAGCGACGAGTCCACCGCGGCGCTCCTCGCCGTGGTCGGCGAGGCTCAACTGGTGGATGTGGCCGATGAGGCGCTCGCGAAAGTCGAACAGGGCGCGCTCGCTGCGCTCCCCCAGCCGAATCGACGCCTGACGGAACGCGATCCCCGAGATCAGCACCGCCACGACACCGATGGCCGACAGCTTCGCCACGAAGTCGATGCGCACCTCCGGCTGGTCGACGATGCCGTTGTCGATCGCCTGCTGGATCAGGATCGGCACCACGACGCGCCCGAGCGCGCCGATCGCCGCGAACACCACGGTGAGCCACAGTCCGTGGCGCAGCACGGCGGCTTCGCGCAGCCCTCGCCGAATCGTCGCCGTCGCCGTGTAGGTGTCGTTGGTCGCGAAGGTCATGCCGCCCCCGCTCGGTCGGACTCGAACGCCTCGACGAGTCGGCGGTAGCTCGGCGACGAGGCCATCAGATCGGCGTGGACGCCGTGCGCGCTCACCCGTCCGGCCTCGACGAACACCACCTCGTCGGCGAGTGCGATCGTCGACGGTCGAGATGCGACGAGCAGCACGGTGGCCTCCGACAGGCTGGAGCGCAACCGTTCGAGCACGGTCGCCTCGGTGGCCGGGTCGAGCGCCGAGGTCGTGTCGTCGAGGATCAGCAGTGAGGGGCGCCGAATCAGCGCTCGCGCGAGCGCCACGCGTTGCCGCTGACCGCCGCTCAGGCTCACGCCTCGTTCGCCGACCACCGTCTCGAGGCGCTGCGGCAACGCCGCCACGAACTCCGCGGCCGCGGCGATCTCGAGTGCCGCCCAGATCTCGTCGTCGGTGAAGTCGTGACCGAGCACGATGTTGTCGCGCACGGTGCCCGCGAGCAGGAACGCCTCCTGGAAGACGATCGAACGACTCCCCGGCGCGAGCGACACCTGTCCCTGCTGCGGCGCGACGATGCCGAGCGCGAGATCGGCCATGGTCGATTTGCCGGCCCCGGTCGGGCCGACGATGGCGGCGATCGTGCCGGCGGGGATGTCGAGGTCGACGTCGACCAGCGCCGGTGCGAGGTCGTTGCGATGAGCGAACGTGACGTGGTCGAAGCGCACGCCGACGCCCTCCGGGGCGATGCCCAGGTCGAGCGACGGGTCGGGCTCGATCGGTTCGGTCGTCACCTCCTGGATGCGCAGCCAGGCCGCCATCGAACGCGGGAGTTCCGACAGGGCGTAGCCGATCAGTCGCAACGGCAGGACGAGCAGCGTGAACAGGAAGATCACGCTCGTGAACTCACCGACCGTCACGTCGCCCGAGCGCACTCGCACCGCACCCAGGAGCACCAGCCCGATGTTGGTCACCGCCGGGATCACGTCCTGCAATGCCTCGAACCAGGTACGCAACCGGATCGCCTTGACGCGCGACGCCCGCACCCGGTCGGCCAGTTCGGCGAGACGCTCCGTCTCGCGGGCCTCGGCGCCGTACGACTTGACGAGCTGCACGCCTTCGAAACTCTCGTGGACCGCCGCCGAGAACTCACCGAGCTGCCCCTGGGCGGTCGTGTAGTGCACCGACACCGACCGCTCGTAGACCACGTTGGTCATCACGACCAGCGGGAACACGACGAGCGCGACGACGCCCAGCGGAATGTCGATCACGAACAGCCAGATGGTCGAGATGAAGATCATCAGGACCGTGCTCGTGGCGAACGGAATCGGTGCGATGACGCTCACCGTCGTCTCGGTGTCGACACCGCCGCGAGCGACGAGATCGCCGTCGGCGTGCCGCCGGTGCCAGCCGACCGGCTGCTCCACCAGCCGGCCCAACACCTGGTTCGTGTACGTCTCGGCGACCCGCCACATGCCGGCCGAGGCCGCGGCTCGACGGAACACCACGCCGACCGCGCGCACGAGACCGATACCGATCACCAGGCCGAGACCGGTCGCCACCGTCGCACCGCTCACGTCACCCGACTCGAACCGCTCGAGGATCACGTTGTCGATCACCCAGCGGATGGCGAAGCTCGACGCCACCGTGCCGAGCGCGAACACCGCGGCGCCCAGGAACGCCAGTGAGAACTCCCGCGGATGCAACGCCAGCATCGACCGGATGAGCAACCAGTTCTTCCTCAGGCGTGCGAATTTGACGGTGTCGTTCTCGTCACGGCTCAGCACGCCTGCGTTTCTAGCAGCGTCGGTTGGCCATATCGTCGGAGGTTGTGGTGACACCTGACGAGCAGCTCGAGACAGCATCCGATCGCTACGGACTCGAACCGCGGGTGAAAGGCATCACGCCGTTCCGCGTGCTCTTCCCCATCGGGGCGATCCTCTTCATCAGCTTCTGGACGTGGGCGCTCTTCTTCGCCTCCAAGACCGCCGTCAACAAGGTCGACGACGAGACCTGGGGGCCGCGTGCCGAGGCGATCTGCGCACCGGTCAAGCAGCAGCTCCGCGAACTCGAACTGCAAGCGTCATCCGACCTCGACGTCCGCGCCGACCTCGTCATGGAGTCGACCGGGCTCCTCGAGCAGATGATCGACGAGGTCACCGCCGTCATGCCGAGCGACGAGAAGGGCCAGTCGATCGTGCCCGACTGGGAAGCCGACTACCGCACCCTCATCGCCGACCGGTACGCCTACGCCGAACAACTCCGCGCGGGCGACGACGGCCCGTTCACCGAGACCGCCGTCAACAACATCCCGATCACCGAGCGCATCGAGACCTTCGCCGGCGACAACGACATGCCGAGTTGCTCCCCACCCCGCAAGGGCGTTCTCAACTAGTTCTCGTCATCGGCGGCTCACTGCCATGTCGGCGCCGGTCATGTCTCATCGCCGCCGACGCCAGGCTTGCTCGCTGGCGCTCGCGGCGCCGGCACCCGCTCTCGTCAGTGCTGGGTTCGACCTGGCCATCTCCGTCCCGAATGGAGATCTTCGCCCCGTTCAGAGTTGTCTGATCACTCGGGCGGGGACGCCGGCGGCGACCGAGTTGTCGGGGATCTCGCCGGTGACGACGCTGTTGGCGCCGATCACGACGTGACGACCGATCCGGGCTCCCGGGAGCACCACGGTGCCGTGACCCAGCCACGAACCGTCACCGATCGACACCGGACGTTCGGGCATCACCTGCATCGAGATCGGCAGATCCAGATCGTCGTACCCGTGGTTCTGATCGGTGATGTACACGTGGTGACCGGTCCACACGTCGTCGCCGATGCGGATCTCGAGGTGACCGACGATGCCGCTGCCCTTGCCGAGCAGGCACCGATCGCCCACCGAGATGACCGGGTCGGTGACCATGCGCTGGCCGGGGATCATCCCGGCCGACAGCGTGATCTGCGGACCGAACAGCGTGCCCTCGCCGATGTGGATGTACTGCTCGTTGAACAGCGTGTTGGGCGGAAAGCAGATGACGCTGTTGCGGCCGAAACGCCCGAACCGCTTGCCGCGCCTCGTGTCGGGGCCGATCGCACCCAACTCGACGGCGAGGTCCCACGCTCGATGCACGCCCTCCCCCGCTGCACGTTTGAGACCCGTGAGCCCTCGCCGGATCAGCGTGTCCGGCACCGCGTCTCGCTCCAACACGGTCGACACCCTAGGCCCGCACACGCCTCGGCATAGGGTTGCCGGATGACCAGCGGGCAGGCCGACGACAGCATCGACGAATTGATCGACGAACGAATCGTCGAGACCACGTGTCGCTCGGGAGCGCTGCGCGGGCTCGACCACGACGCGACGCAGGAGTTCAGAGGTATCCGATTCGCTCGCGCCGACCGGTTCGCCGCACCCGTCGACATCGAATCATGGGACGGCATGCACGACGGCCTCGGCTTCGGGGCCCAGGCCCCACAGGTCGGCGGTGCGCTCGAGCAGATGCTCGGCGGCGACGAACTCCCGAGCGACGACGACTGTCTGTTCCTCAACGTCTGGACGCCCGGGTGCGACGACCGGCGACGTCCGGTGCTGTTCTGGATCCACGGCGGTGCCTTCCTCACGGGCACTGGGGCGATGCCCTGGTACGACGGCAACGCCCTCGCCGAACGCGGCGACGTCGTCGTGGTGTCGATCAACTACCGCCTGGGCGCGCTCGGCTTCCTCGGCACGCGCAACCTCGGCACGCTCGACATGATCTCGGCCCTGCGCTGGGTGCAACGCAACATCGCCGACTTCGGTGGTGACCCCGGCGACGTCACAGCGTTCGGCGAATCGGCCGGTGGCGCTGCCGTGGTGTCGCTGCTCGCCGCGCCGGCTGCCGACGGACTGTTCCACAAGGCATGGGCGCTCAGTCCGTCGCTGTTGCAGTTCCGGTCGACGTCGACCGCCGACGAGATGGAGCAGATCTACCTCGATCTGGTCGGTGCCGACACCGTCGACGAGCTCACCGCAGCATCGCTCGATCGTCTGCTCGACGCACAGGCGAGGTTCCCGGCCGACACCGGTGGGATGCAGGACTTCACACCCACCCACGGCACCAATGTGTTCCCCGAACCGATCCTTCGCGTCGCCGCGCACGATCCGCGCCCGCTCGTCATCGGCACCACTCGCGACGAGATGCTGCTGTTCACGGCGTTCGACCCGTCACGTTCCGAGTGGGGCGACGACGACGTGCGCACCCAGTTCGAACGACGGTTCGCCGACCCCGAGGCGGCGATCGATGCGTACCGCCGCCACCGTCCGGATGCGAACGCGAGCCAGTTGGTGTCGGCGATGCAGACCGACGAGGTGTTCCGCTGGCCGGCGCAACGACTCGCCACCGCTCGCGCCGACGACGGACGGCCGACATGGACGTACGAGTTCCACCAGTCGTCGACGGCCTTCGACGGTGTGCTGGGCAGTTGCCACGGCCTCGACCTTCCCTTCGCGTTCCACAACCTCACGCGGCAGGGTGCCGAGATGTTCACCGGTGGTGGCGACACGCTCGAAGCGATCGCCGACGACTTCTCGGGAGCGATCATCTCATTCGCCCGCACCGGCGCGCCCGGCTGGGATGCCTACGACACGTCGACGAGAACCACTCGAATCATCGACGCCGACCCACGCACCGTCGACGACCCCGAGCCCGACCTCCGTCACCTCTGGGCCACTCGCTGACCCACCCCTGTTTTGCCCCTGGAATCCGTCATCCGTGACGGATTGCAGGGGCAAAACGAGTCGTCACATGGCGGTGAGGAGGGCGTTGAGTTCGAACATGCCGGCGCCGTTCTTCTCGATCTCCTCCATGCCGCCGACCACGCCGGTCATGTTGGCGAGCACCACGTGTTCGAGGCCGTGATCGGCGTAGCCCTGGAGCCGGCCGGCGATGTCGGCTGCCGACCCCATGAAGATCACTTCCTCGACCAACTCGAACGGCATCTCGGGAGCGAGCGAGCGCAACTCCTCGGCGTCGAGGTCGTGGACGATGATGTCGACGAAGCCCTTCGAATCGTCGCCGAACGGATGCGTGAATCCGCGCTCCTTCCAGATGTAGCCGGGGCAGAACAGGGCGAACAGTTTGCCGAGCGGGTCCTGCTCCATCAGGTCGGCGATGTACTCCTTGCTCTCGCCGAGCATCATGAACGGCAGCAACGAACACGTCGGATTCGGACGGCCCGCGGCGGCAGCGGCATCGAAGATCGTCTGGCGGCGTTCGCCGTAGATCTCGGGCGTCATGGGCCACGCCGGGATCCATCCGTCGCCGTACTGGCCGGTCAGTCGCAACATGCGCGGGCCGTGACCGGCGACCCAGATCTCGGGCTTGCCCTTGTCGGACTCGAGCGGCACGCCCATGCGTCCGCTCAATCCCGACTCGGGCGGCATCAGCCCGGTGTCGATCAGCGAACGCAACTCGTGGAGGACTTCTTCGAGGGCGGCGACCGGCTTCTCGAACGGGTACCCGAACGGCGTGAGGCTCTCGGCCTCACCCGAACCGATGCCGAGAATGAAGCCGCCGGGCACCAGATGCTGCAGCGTGAGCGCGGTGCGAGCCAGGTCGGCCGCCTTGCGACGCGTCGAGTCGGTGACCGAGATGCCGACCGCCTTGTCGGTCATCCGGCCGAGCACCCCGGCCACGACGAACGGGTCGTAGAAGGCGTCGGGGTCCGCGGCCATCTTCGAGTACGCCATGTCGGGCCAGAGGTCCGGGTGGAACACGCCGAGGATGTGGTCGGGCATCCACACCGACTCGGCACCCATGCCATCGGCGACCTGGAGCATCAGCTCGGTGCCGTCGATCGGGTGTTGGCCTGGAACGGTGATACCTACTCGCATGCGAAGGCAACGTAGTTGACGCCGATCAGGCATGATCGAGTCGTGAGCACGCTCCCCATCGGTTCGATCCTCGACGTCGACGGCATCGGTGTCGGCCATCATCAGCGCACCGGCAAGGGCTGGCAGACGGGCACGACCGTCGTCAGCTGCCGGTCGGGCGCGACGCCTGGTGTCGACGTGCGCGGCGGCGGGCCCGGCACGCGCGAAACCGACGCACTCCGACCCGAGAACCTCGTCCAGCACGTCCACGCGATCTGCCTGACCGGCGGGAGCGCGTACGGACTGGCGGCAGCCGACGGCGTGATGGCCGAGATGGAAGCAGCCGGGCTGGGGTTCCCCATCGGCGACGGCGTCGTCCCCGTGGTGCCAGGAGCGGTCATCTTCGATCTCGGCAGATCCGGTGTGTTCGGCAATCGACCCGACGCGTCGTTCGGCAGCCGAGCCGCACGGGCCTCGCTGCGTCGCAACGCTGCTCCCGCGTGGGGCGCCGTCGGAGCCGGCACGGGTGCTCGGTCGGGCGGCCTGCAGGGTGGCGTCGGCACAGCCAGTCGACGCGTCACGATCGCCGGCCGGCCCGCCGTCAGCTCGATCGTCCCGGGAGCGTCGACCGAGGCCGAACCCGAGGTGGAGGTCACCGTCGGGGCCCTCGCCGTCGTCAACTCCAACGGACGCACCATCGACCCGGCCACGGGGCGACCCTGGGAGGCTGGCGGACACCGGCTCCCCCGCCCGTCGGCTGCGCAGCGGGCGGCGGTCGTCGCCGCGATGAACGCTCCACCGGCGGCCAGTCTCAACACCACCATCGGCGTCGTGGCGGTGTCGGCCGAACTCACCAAGGCCGAGGCGTCGAAGATGGCGACGGTCGCCCACGACGGTCTCGCCCGAGCCATCCGACCCGCGCATTCGATGACCGACGGCGACACGATCTTCGCCCTCGCGACCGGAGCGACCGACCTCGGCGATCACCCGATGCGCATCGCCGCACTCAACGCGATCTTCGAGGCCGCAGCCGACGCCTTCGCATCCGCGTGCACGCACGCCGTCGTCGCGGCGCACACGATCGGCGACGTTCCGGCCTGGTCCGATCTCGTCTCGTGACCGATGCTGCCCACGCGGCCGAGTCCCGTACGCTCGGCGCCATGAAGGTCCTGAGTACACCTGACGAGATGCGTTGCTGGTCCGACGCACGGCGTCGAGCCGGCCACTCGATCGGGTTCGTCCCGACGATGGGCGCGTTGCACAGCGGTCACATGGCGCTCGTCGCCGACGCCTCACGCCGCTGCGACGACGTGGTGGTGTCGATCTTCGTCAACCCGTTGCAGTTCAACGAAGCGGCCGACTTCGACAGCTATCCGCGACCGATCGACGACGACGTCGCCATGTGTGAGGCCGTGGGCGTCGATGCCGTCTACGCCCCGACCGCCGCCACGATGTACCCGTCCGGGCACCAGACACGCGTCGTGCCCGGCGAGCTCGCCGAGGTGATGGAGGGAGCGATGCGACCGGGGCATTTCGAAGGTGTCGTCACGGTCGTGGCGAAGCTGTTCGGTGCGGTCCGACCCGACACGGCCGTGTTCGGTCAGAAGGACTACCAGCAGCTGGCGATCATCAAGCGCTTGGCGGCCGACCTCGACATGGGCATCGAGATCATCGGTCATCCGATCGTGCGCGAAACCGACGGGCTGGCGCAATCGAGCCGGAACGTGCGCCTCAGCGCCGACGATCGCCGTCGTGCGGTCGCGGTGCCCCGGTCGCTCGACGCGGCGGTCGCCGCCACCGCGGCCGGAGCAACGCCCGCCGAGGCCGTGGCCGCTGCGGAGCAGGTCGTGGCGGCCGAACCTCGGGCGCGCCACGAGTACACCGTGGTCTTCGACGCCTCCACCCTCCGCCCGCTCGACTCCTTCGACGAGCACTCGGAGCCCGGGTCAGCTCGCGTCGCCACCGCCGTGTGGTTCGACGACGTTCGCCTCATCGACAACCGCGATCTGTTTCCCGACGACTGACCCGAACGGGTCGGGGTTCTCCTCGCGCACCCGATCGGCCACGCCGGTGAGCACGAGGATCATCGCCACGCCGTTGAAGATCGAGTGAGCGACCATCGCCGGCCCGATACGACGCAGCAGGTAGGCGAATCCGCCGAGGGCGCATCCGACGCCGCTCAGCACCAGCGCCAGGCCGATGTTCCCCGCACCGCGCACGGGGTCGACGTGTGCGAGCCCGAAGAGCACGCCCTGGATCCCGACCGCCACGACCGGCCCGAACCTGCCGAGCAGGCTGCGCATCATCAAGCCGCGGAACACGATCTCCTCCACGAGCGGTGCGGCGATCACCGCGGTGATCACGATTGCGACGACGTAGCTCCGATCGGCTTGCAGTTCGGAGATGCCGTCGGTGTTGTTGGAGATCGGGATGTCGAAGCCGATCACCGCGATGGCGATCACGACCTGTGTGCCGATCGCCGCCAACCAGATCAGCGGGCCCCACCCGAGGTCGGACCAGCGCGGTGTGGCGCCGACATCGCGGATCGGCTGCCCGGTCCCCCATCGTTTCGATGCGACCAGCCACCACGCCACCGACGGGCCGTACCCGACGAGTCCGAGGATGACCACGTAGACCACGATCGGCCAATCGAACTCGACCAGCGCGTCGAGGAGGAACTTGGAGGCGATCAGCGAGACGATCAGCACCGTCACCGCGCCCACTCCCGGCTGCCAGGGCAGCGTCTCGTGCGGCGGCTTGGGCGGGGCGAACCCGGGGACCGGCGGTGCGCTCCAGACCGGACCGGCCTGCGGCCACGGCGGATTCGGCGGCCCCGATCGCGGCGGCGGAACGGGTGCCGGAACGGACGGTGGTGGCAGATCGCTCATCGCTGCCCCGCAGGGTACGCGACGCACCGGCTCCGAGACACCGAATCGACTCTGACACACTCGACGAGATGAACGAGTTGCTGGACTGGGCCGAATGCGCCGACGAATACGATGCGTGCCGCCGACGAATCGCCGAACTCGTGTCGACGCTGGGCGACGACGACGCGGAGCGCGTGGTGCCTGCGTGTCCGGACTGGACCGTGCACGACGCCTGTGCTCACCTGGCAGCGATCCCGGCGTCGATTCTCGCCGGTGACCTTCCCGGAGCAGACGCCGACGCCTGGGTGGCGCGCACGATCGCCGATCGGGCCGGCCACGACGTCGAGCAGATCATGGCCGAGTGGGCGTCGGTCACGCCGCCATTCAAGGAGTTGATGGTCAGCGGCGGTGGCCAGATGGCCGGCATGGTTCTCGATGCGGTCGCACACGAACACGACATTCGACATGCGGTCGGCCGACCGGGCGGGCGCGACAGCCGCGGCGTGGCATTGACCCTCGGGTTCACCAAGCTGATCATGGACCGAGACCTGCGCACCAGCGGCTCGGGCGACGTCGTGCGGTTCGCCTGCGACGCCGGCGTCTGGCAGGCGGGCGGCCCCGCCGACGCCGAGCCCACCATCACCCTCGACCTCTCCGGTGCGCCCGACGGATCGTTCGAACTGATGCGGGCGCTCGGCAGTCGTCGCAGCGCTGCACAGCTCGATGCACTCGACTGGGTCGGAGACTGGCGCTCCGCGCAGGCGGGCATCTTCCACATGCCGCTGCCCGAGACCGACATCGTCGAGTAGCACGGCCTGGTCGACGAGCGGCCCGCGGTCAGCTCGGGTACTCGTCGGGAAGATCGCCGGCGAAGAGCCAGGCGTCGAAGAAGGCGGTGAGGTCGCTGCGGTGAACCTCGGTGGCCAGGTCGATGAAGTCGTCGGTCGTGCGCGAGGTGTCGGCGTTGTCGGCGACCCAGTCGCTCAACAGCTCGAAGAACGGGTCGTCGCCCATCGTGAGACGGAGCGCGTGGACGATCGGTGCGCCGCCGTCGTAGCGGAGAAAGCCGAACAGTTCGGAGACGCTCGGGTCGCCGGTCGACTCGCCGTCGACCTGTCGCCGGGCGAGCATCTCCGCGGCGAAGTCGTCGAGGGGTTGCAGGCCGGCCTCGTCGAGCCACAGCCACTGGGCGTACGTGGCCAGGCTCTCGTTGAGCCAGATGTCGCCCCAGGTCGCCGGGCTCACCGCGTTGCCGAACCACTGGTGGGCCAGCTCGTGGGAGAGCAACAGTTCCTGCAGGAACTCGGGCGCCTCCGGGGCGAAGTCGTCGGCGCCGAACATCGAGCGCCCCTGCGTCTCCATCGCCAGCCCCGAGAGATCGTTGACGAAGGCGAGTCCGTAGCGTTCGAGCGGGTACGGGCCGAAGCGAGCCTCGAAGAAGTCCATCTGCGGACCGATCGACTCGAACGCCGCCTCGAACACGGTGCGCTCTCCCGCCGGCACCACGTGGGTGAGCGGCACCTCTCTGCCCGAAGCGAGTTCGACCGGGTCGGCCACGACGACTTCGTAGCTCCCGACGATCAGCTGCACCAGGTAGGTCGGCATCGGTTCGAACTCGGCCCAGATCCACACGTCGTCGCCGTCGACCGACGTGCGTGCGATGAGCTCGCCGTTCGCCGCCGCCGTGGTTCCCGGCGGCACGGTCACCTCGAACGTCCACTTCGCCTTGTCGGACGGGTGATCGTTGCTCGGCATCCACGATCGGGCGCCGTCGGGCTCGTTGAGCACGTACGAGTCATCGGTCGCCGCGTTGACGAACCAACCCGACGGGAGTCCCACCGCCGAGGTCGCACCGTTGGGGACGAACGAGTACTCGATGCGCACCGTCACGACGCTGGCGACGTCGGGCGGCAACTCGACGAGCAACTCCGTGTCGGTGAGTTCGAACTCGGCCTCGTCGCCGTCGACGGCGACCTGATCGACATCGAGTCCGATCTGATCGAGCGGCATCACGGCGATGTCGTCGGCGATCTCCGCCTCGATGGTGACGATCCCGTCGATCTCGTCGCGGCTCGGGTCGACGGTGAGTCGCACGAGGTACGACTGGACGTCGACGTCGGAGGAACCGAGATCGGGAAAGAGGTCGTCGCCGACGCCGAGGTCGGGCTCTCGCGTCCGTTCGGGATCTGGCACCGCCGTGTCGGTCGTCGGCGCCGTGTCGGTCGTCGCCGGTGTGTCGGGCGGTGCGCTGGCGGTCGTTTCGGTGTCCGCCGATTCGGTCGACGTGGCGGGCGGCCCGGGGATCGTCGGTACCGGCCCGACAGCCACGTCGGCCCGCTCGGTCTCGACCGGCACACTCGAGCATGCGGCGAGCACGACCGCGGCGGCCAACAGCACACGGGGCGGTGTCAACGTCGCCATACGATCACCGCGTCACCGTAGCGACAGCAGCGCCTCCGGTCCGGTCAGCGGTGGGTGCCGTGATCGGCGATGTGGGCGCGATAGCGGACGGTGTGGATGCTGTCGCCCGACAACACGCCGCCGCGGCCGAGCATCCGCCCGCCTTCCCAGTTCGACAGACCCAGTTCGGGCTTGTTCAGTGCGTACTGGCCGTCGACCCAGCGGGTGAAGCCGTCGGTGACGAACGGAGCGTCGACCGCCGCGTAGAACGCATCGTGCTCGGCGGTGTCGTCGGTGACGAGCGACGCCACGAAGTGCGGGCTGTAGCGGTTGCACAGCGACACGGCGTGCGCCACGTCGTCGACGACGACGAGCGTGATCTCGGGCGAGTTCTCCCACTCCCACTCGGTGGCGAGGCCCGATTCGGCGATGGGCGACGCCGCTGTCTCTGCCGACGGACCGTCGGCTCGATCGATGGTGACCTGCCGCACGAAGCGCTCGGCGGGGACGACGTGTTCGCCGCCTTCGACCACGTGGAGCCGTCCGACGGTGCCGCGCGCTGCGGCGGCTGCGTCGAGCCCGGCGAGCACGGCAGGAACGATCGTCTCCGCGATTTCCTGGGGCACCGCCACGACGTTGAGCGTGTTGCACACCTTGCGGTCGAGTGAGTGCGTGACCGCCGCGGTCACCGTGTCGGAGTCGGCGCCGAGGCCCGTGACCATCCAGGCGCCGCCGGTGCCGTGCAAGCTCACCGGCACGCCGGCCTGCGCGGCGACGGCGCCGAGCTGCGACACGGCAGCGCCGGAGCCACGGGCGACAGCCAGCGAGAGTCGAGCGTCGCTGAACAGCGCGTGCCCGGCCGAGCGACTGGCCGAATCGACCAACTGGACGATGCCGGTCGGGAGGCTGGCCGCTTCGAGTGCGGGCCGCAGCGCCGACGAGACGATCGCGCGTGCGGTGCCGAGCGCATCGGAGCCGATGCGGAACACGACCGCGTTGCCGGTGCGGACGACCCCACACGCATCGGCGAACACGTTGGGGCGTCCCTCGAACACGAACCCGACGACGCCGAGCGGTGCACGGCGGGATTCCAGCGTCCAGCCCGGATGTTCGATCACGTCGATGATCGCGTCGCGACCGGCGTCAGCCTTCGCCCACTCGCGAAGACCGGCGATCATGTCGTCGCGCATCGTGGCGCCGAGTTCGAGTCGGGTGGTCGAGCGGCCCCTCGCTGCTGCCGCCGCGACGTCGGCGTCGTTCGCCGACGCGATGACAGCGAACACCTCGTCGTCGGCGAGCAGATCGGCGAAGCGCTCGAAGAACGCGGTGATCTGCTCGTCGGACGAACGGGCGAGTTCGGCGAAACCGTCGAGTGCGGCGGTGACCGCAGACTCGACGATGTGATGCTCCGACTGCGGAACGTGTAGAAGATCGCCGGTCTGCTGCACCACGACGAGATGGTCGCCGGGCTCAAACGCCGCAGCGAGGTCGTCGTCGACGTGCGTGACACGGTCGCCGCCGTACACGATCGGTTGTCCGGCTGTGAGCGACTCGAGGCGTCCTGTCACGAGACGAACTCCAGGTCGGACAACTCGTCGAGGGTCCACAGGTCGACCGGAGCGCCGGTGTCGATCGAACGGTGCGCGGCGAACCCGATCGCCGCCGACCACAGGCCGTCGCGCAGCGTGACCGCCGCGGGCCGGCCCGACACGATGGCGTCGAGGAAGTCGACGTGCTCGAGGTAGCTGGCGCCGTGGTGGAGGCCGACGTGCTTGACGTCGGGGGCACTCACGCGCTCCTCGCTGACGATGTTGATACCGCTCACGATGTCGTCGGTGCGACGGCCGACGCGGATGAGGCTCTCGGTGTCGAGGGCTTCGAGCTTGCCCTTCGGGCCGACGACGCTGATCTCACGTTCGTTCTTGCTCGCCTCGGCGAACATGCAGAGGTCGAGCATCGCCCGGGCCCCGTTCTCGAAGTCGACGATCACGTACGCGTTGTCGAGGATGTCGGGTACCTCGCCGTCGTAGGTCTCGTCGAGGTGGTTGACGTCCTGACCGCCCGACGCCATGACACGCGTCGGCTTCGACCCGATGATGTTGATCATCAGGTCGAAGAAGTGGCAGCACTTCTCGACGAGCGTGCCACCGGTGTTGCGGCTGAAGCGGTTCCAGTTGTCGACCTTGACGAGGAACGGGAACCGGTGCTCGCGGATGGCGACCATGCGCGGCGCACCGATCGTGCCGCCGTCGACCTCGGCGATCAGGCGGCGGATCGGTGGCATGTAGCGATACTCGAGACCCATCCATACGACACGGTCGGGGAAGCGTTCCTTCGAGGCGTCGGCCGCTTCGATGACGCGGCGACAGTCTTCGAGCGTGGTGCACAGCGGCTTCTCGACGAGCACGTGGATCGGCCGGTCGAGGACGTCGAGCAGCACGTCGACGTGCGTGTGGTTCGGGGAGGCGACGACGACGGCGTCGACGAGGCCGGAGTCGAGCAGCGCGACGTGGTCGTCGAACACGGCCAGTTCGGCGGGTGCGACCGGACCGTCGGACCCGGCGCTCACCAGGCCGTGCTGGTACGGCTTCTGGTCGAACCACGTGCGTACCGCGATTCGCGCCCACTCCTGCGACTCGGGGTGCGGGTCGGCGACTGCGGTGACCACCGCGCCTTCCATCGCGAGGATGTTCTGGATGTGCTCGACACCCATCATGCCGGTACCGATCACGCCATACCGGACTGGCGCACCCGTGTCGGGTGAGGAGGTCGCGTTGTCACTCATACGGTGCCAAGCGTAGGACGTCAATCGCGCAACCGAGCTGCCACACTGTCGTGATGAGCGACGATCGTCTGTACTTCCGCCAACTGCTCTCCGGGCAGGACTTCGCCGTGGGCGACCCGCTCGCTCAGCAGATGGTCAACTTCGTCTACGCCATCGGTGATCGACAGACCGGCGAGTGCGTCCTGGTCGACCCGGCGTACGCCGTGAACGACCTCGTCGACGCGGTCGCCGTCGACGACATGACGGTGACCGGTGTCCTCGCCACGCACTATCACCCCGATCACGTCGGCGGGTCGATGATGGGCCACACGATCGAAGGCATCGCTGCGCTCCTCGACCGGGTCGACTGTCCGATCCACATCCAGGCCGATGAGCACGAGTGGGTCCAGAAGACCACCGAGGTCCGCGACGATCACCTCGTCACCCACTCGTCGGGTGACGTTCTCCGCGTCGGCGAGATCGACATCACGCTGTTGCACACGCCGGGCCACACGCCGGGGAGTCAGTGCTTCCTGGTCGATGGTCGACTCGTGGCCGGCGACACGCTGTTCCTCGAAGGCTGCGGCCGGACCGATCTTCCCGGTTCGAACGCGCAGCAGATGCTCCAGAGCCTGCAACGTCTGGCCGAGGTTCCCGACGACACGATTCTGTACCCGGGACACCGCTATTCGGCAGCGTCGAGCGCGTCGATGGAGACCGTGAAGCAGATCAACTTCGTCTTCGACCAGATCTAGGGGCCGTTCTGCCTTTTTTCGCCCGCCGAGACGTGCGACAGCAGACCTCAGGTGCGAGCGAAACGCCAGGTTTGCTCGCTGGCGCTCACTGCACCGGCAAGAAAGTCAATGACAGCGCTCCGGGAGCGATGTAACGGCGGGCACCAACATGGTCAACGGCCGCCGCCGCGAGCGCCAGCGAGCAAGGCTGGCGTCGGTGCTCGCACCAGAGACATGCGGTCGCACGTCCCTGCGGGCACCGACATCGTGACGGCCGCCGCCGCGAGCGCCAGCGAGCAAGGCTGGCGTCGGTGCTCGCACCTGAGACATGCGGTCGCACGTCCCTGCGGGCACCAACAAGTGTTAACAGTCGGATTTGGCGGGGATGACGATCTGGAGGCCGGGGTAGAACGCGCTGTAGCCGTTGGTCTGGGCGTTGGCGGCGTCCATGGCTTCGACGGTGACGTCGAACTTGTTCGCGACGGCGAGGCGGGTCGTGTCGCCTTCTTCGATCGTGTAGCTGCCCGGGGCACAGTTGTCGCCGGCTTCGGGGATGGTGTCGCCGACCGGTTGTTCGGCTTCGCCGCCGGTGACGACTTCGACGCCGGGATCGACGGGCGTCGAGACGTTGAGGTTGGTGGCGCCCGGCGGGATCTTGATGATCGAGCCGATGCCAGGGAACTGCGGGCAGTTCAGCGACGTGCAGCCGGCCCAGCCGTTGTAGGCACCGATGTCTTCGACGGACACGCCGAACAGGTCGGCGACGCGCAGCGGGAAGTCGCCGCTCTGGATCGTGTATTCCTGTTCGCCGGCCGCGATCGAATCGTCGACGACGCCGGCGATCGTGGTGGAGGTGGTCTCGGGAGGCCGGGTGACGAACGCGGTCGAACTGAGATCGACGGTACTCACCGACGGACCGGCGGCGTCGCTGCCTCCGCAGGCGCCGAGGACGAGTCCGGCCAGGGCGACCGGCCACACGGCCACGGCGAAACGACGTCGATCTTTCAGAACCATGCGTCCCAGGCTATTCCCTCGCTGCACGCGCTCGGTGTCACCCTCACATCAGTGGCCGGGCGGTGGGCGGAATCGGCGCCGGGAGCAGCGTCTCGCCCATCAGGTACTCGTCGACGCCGGCCGCGGCGGCGCGGCCTTCGGCGATCGCCCAGACGATGAGACTCTGGCCGCGGCCCATGTCGCCGGCCACGAACACGCCGGGCTGGTTGGTCATGTAGTTGTCGTCGCGCATGACGTTGCCGCGGGCGTCGTATTCGAGCGACATCTCGTCGAGCCACGAGCCGCGCTCGGGGCCGACGAAGCCCAGCGCGAGGAACACGTAGTCGGCGGGGATCTCGCGGTCGGTGCCGTCGATCTTGGTGAATTTGCCGTCGATCATCTCGACCTCGTGGAGGCGCAGCGCCTTCACCCGGCCGTCGTCGCCACCGATGAACTCCTCGGTGTTGACGCTGTACAGACGCTCGCCGCCCTCTTCGTGCGCCGAGGTGACCTTGTAGACCATGGCGAACTGCGGCCACGGGTTGCGATCGGCGGCCCGGGTCTCGGGCGGCATCGGCATGATCTCGAGTTGCGTCACCGACGCAGCGCCCTGACGGTGCGCTGTGCCGAGGCAGTCGGCGCCGGTGTCGCCGCCGCCGATGATCACGACGTGCTTGCCGTTGACGTCGATCGGGGCCTGATCGAAGTCACCGAGCTGCACTCGGTTCGAACCCGGCAGGTACTCCATCGCCTGATGGATGCCGTCGAGGTCGCGTCCGGGGATCGGTAGGTCACGCCACTTCGTGGCTCCGCACGCGAGCACGACCGCATCGTGGGAGGCGCGGAGCACTTCCATGTCGACGGTCTCACCGACCGCGGCGTTGACGCGGAACTCGGTGCCTTCCGCCTTCATCTGTTCGAGGCGTCGATCGATGTGGCGCTTCTCCATCTTGAACTCGGGGATGCCGTAGCGGAGCAGACCGCCGATGCGGTCGGCGCGTTCGAGCACGACCACTTCGTGGCCGGCGCGGGTGAGCTGCTGGGCGGCGGCCAGTCCGGCCGGACCCGACCCGATGACGGCGATGCGCTTGCCGGTTCGCACCGACGGCACCTGCGGCACGACCCAGCCCTCGTCGAAGGCGCGGTCGATGATCTCGACCTCGACCTGCTTGATGGCCACGGGGTCCTGGTTGATGCCGACGACGCACGCCGACTCACAGGGTGCCGGGCACAGCCGCCCGGTGAACTCCGGGAAGTTGTTGGTGGCGTGCAGGCGCTCGATCGCGTCCTGCCACTGGTTGCGGAAGACGAGGTCGTTCCAGTCGGGAATGAGGTTGCCGAGCGGGCACCCGTTGTTGCAGAACGGGATGCCGCAGTCCATGCAGCGCCCGGCCTGCCGGTTCAGCTCGTCCTGGTCGAACGGCTCGTACACCTCGTTCCAGTCGCGCAATCGCACCGGCACCGGCCGATGCGCCGGCGTCGCCCGTCCCCATTCCAAGAACCCAGTCGGCTTACCCATGGTGAATGCCTTTCAGAAGTGTGCACGCCACACGGTGCGGAGCGGAGGGCCTTGCCCCGACTCCCGAGCCGAGTCGACTTGTCGTGAGGCGATGTGGTGAGCGCGGCGAAGCCGCTCGATTCGAGTGAGCGCAGCGAACGAGCCGTTCGGACCGAACGGAGCGAAGCGAGTGAGGCCGAGTGCCGTGATTCATGCTCGGGCTGCTTCCATGATCTTCTCGACGGTGGCTTCCTCGTCGAGTCCGGCGGCCTTGGAAGCGTCGATCACTTCGAGGACCCGCTTGTAGTCGGTCGGCATGACCTTGCGGAAGTGGCTGTTCTCGACCGACCACGACGTGAGGATGCGGTCGGCGATCGCCGAACCGGTGAGCTCACGGTGACGTTCGATCGTGGTCTGCAAGAACTCGCGGTCGCTGTCTTCGAGGGGTTCGAGCTGCACCATGTCGTAGTTGACCCGTTCGCCGAACGTGCCGAGCGGGTCATAGACGTAGGCGATGCCGCCCGACATGCCGGCACCGAAGTTGCGGCCGGTCTCGCCGAGCACGACGACTCGACCGCCGGTCATGTACTCACAACCGTGGTCGCCGATGCCTTCGCTCACGACGGTGGCACCGGAGTTGCGGACACAGAACCGTTCGCCGACGATGCCGCGCAGATAGATCTCGCCGGTGGTGGCGCCGTACCCGATGACGTTGCCGGCGATCACCTGTTCTTCGGCGGTGAACGTGGCGTCGGGATGCGGGTGGACGATGAGTCGCCCGCCCGAGAGGCCCTTGCCGAGGTAGTCGTTGGTGTCGCCGATCAAGCGCATCTGGATGCCTGCCGGGAGGAACGCACCGAAGCTCTGGCCGGCCGAACCGGTGAGCGTGATGTCGATCGTGCCGTCGGGCAGCCCAGCGCCCTTCCACTTCTTGGTCACCTCGTGGCCGAGCAGTGTGCCGGTCGTGCGGTTGATGTTGCGGATCGGCAACTCGATCGAGACGTGTTCGCCGTCGTTGATCGCCGGTTGGGCGAGTTCGATGAACTGCTGATCGAGCGCCACGTCGAGTTCGTGGTCTTGGGCGACGCTCTGGTGCATCGTCTGCCCGTACGGGTTCTCGGGCACTTTGAGAATCGGGCTGATGTCGAGCCCCGACGCCTTCCAGTGGTCGACGGCCGAGCGGGTGTCGAGACATTCGACGTGACCGACCATCTCCTCGATGGTGCGGAACCCGAGCTCCGCCATGATCTCACGGGCTTCCTCGGCGATGAACTGCATGAAGTTGACGACGAAGTCGGCCTTGCCCGAGTAGCGGTCACGCAGGACCGGGTTCTGGGTGGCGATGCCGACCGGGCACGTGTCGAGGTGACACACCCGCATCATGATGCAGCCCGAGACGACGAGGGGCGCCGTGGCGAAGCCGAATTCCTCGGCGCCGAGCAGTGCGGCGATGACGACGTCGCGGCCGGTCTTCATCTGACCGTCGGCCTGGACGACGACCCGGTCGCGCAGACCGTTGAGCATCAGCGTCTGCTGTGTCTCGGCGAGGCCGAGTTCCCACGGACCACCGGCGTGCTTGAGCGAGGTGAGCGGGCTGGCGCCGGTACCACCGTCGTGGCCGGAGATCAGCACCACGTCGGCCTTGGCCTTCGACACACCGGCGGCGACCGTACCCACGCCGGTCTCGGCGACGAGCTTGACGTGCACGCGAGCCGACGGGTTGGCGTTCTTGAGGTCGTGGATGAGCTGCTTGAGGTCTTCGATCGAGTAGATGTCGTGGTGCGGCGGCGGGCTGATGAGGCCGACACCAGGCGTCGAGTGACGGGTCTTCGCGATCCACGGGTACACCTTGTGCCCGGGAAGTTGGCCGCCCTCGCCGGGCTTGGCGCCCTGCGCCATCTTGATCTGGATGTCGTCGGAGTTGGTGAGGTACTCGGAGGTGACGCCGAACCGGCCCGAGGCGACCTGCTTGATCGACGAGCGACGCTCGGGGTCGTACAACCGCTCGGCGTCTTCGCCGCCTTCACCGGTGTTCGACTTGGCACCGAGACGGTTCATGGCGATCGCCAACGTCTCGTGGGCTTCGGCCGAGATCGAGCCGTAGCTCATCGCGCCGGTCGAGAAGCGCTTGACGATCTCGCTGACCGGCTCGACCTCGTCGATGGGGATGCTCTGGCGTCCCTCGGTCGCGAACTCGAACAGGCCGCGCAGCGTCATCAGGTGTTTCGACTGGTCGTCGACCGACGCCGTGTACTCCTTGAAGATGTCGTAGCGACCCGAGCGGGTCGAGTGCTGCAGCTTGTAGACCGTCTCCGGGTTGAAGAGGTGGCGTTCGCCTTCACGACGCCACTGGTACTCGCCGCCCAGTTCGAGCTTGCGGTGCGCACGCTCTTCGGGCCGCTTCGGGTTCGCCATCTCGTGGCGAGCGGCGACCTCGGCGGCGATCTCGTCGATGCCGATGCCGCCGAGCTGGCTGATCGTGCCGGTGAAGTGCCGATCGACGAGCTCCTGGCTCAGACCGATCGCTTCGAAGATCTGGGCACCGGTGTACGACGCCACGGTCGACACGCCCATCTTCGACATCACCTTCACGACGCCCTTGTTGCACGCCTTGATGTAGCGGTGGATCGACTCCTGCGGGTCGAGGCCGCCCATGCTGTGCATGCCTTCGGCGATGAGGTCTTCGATCGACTCGAAGGCGAGGTACGGGTTGATCGCGCCGGCGCCGTATCCGATGAGCAGCGCCATGTGGTGGACTTCGCGGGCGTCGCCGGCTTCGACGACGAGGCCGGTCATCGTGCGCTGCTTGGTGCGCACGAGGTGATGGTGGACCGTGGCCGTGAGCAGCAGCGACGGGATCGGTGCGTCGACCGAGTCGGCGTTCCGGTCGGACAGCACCAGCATGCGGGCACCGTTCTCGATCGCCGACGACGCTTCCTGGCAGATGCGGTCGAGCGCCGCCGAGAGGCCGGGCCCTCCGTCTTCGACGCGGTAGAGACCCGACAGCACCTTCGCTTCGAGCCCCGGGTGATCGCCGTCGTCGTTGGCGTGGATGATCTTGGCGAGTTCGTCGTTGTCGATGATGGCGTACGGCAGCGCCAGCTGCTTGCAGCTGTCGGGACCGGGATCGAGCAGGTTGGCCTCGGGGCCGACCGTCGACGACACGGCGGTCACCACTTCCTCGCGGATCGCGTCGAGCGGCGGGTTCGTCACCTGGGCGAACAGTTGCTTGAAGTAGTCGAAGATCAACCGGGGACGCTCCGACAACACCGCGAGCGGCGTGTCGGTACCCATCGAGCCGAGCGCTTCCATGCCCTTGATCGCCATGGGCGCCAGGAGGATCTTGAGTTCCTCGTGGGTGTAGCCGAACATCTGCTGGCGACGCAGCACGCTGTCGTGACTGAACACGACGTGCTCGCGTGCCGTCAGGTTCTCGAGGCTGACGAGTCCGTCTTCGAGCCACTTGCCGTACGGGTGCTCGGCAGCGAGGGTGGCCTTGATCTCTTCGTCGTCGACGATGCGCCCCTCGTTGGTGTCGATCAGGAACATCTTGCCGGGCTGCAGACGGCCCTTCGCGACGACCTTCGACGGATCGATGTCGATCACGCCGACCTCCGACGCCATCACCACGAGGTCGTCGTCGGTCACCCAGTAGCGGCTCGGGCGGAGTCCGTTGCGGTCGAGCGTGGCGCCGATGACGTCACCGTCGGTGAAGGTGACGCTCGCCGGGCCGTCCCACGGCTCCATCATCGTCGCGTGGAAGCGGAAGAAGTCGCGCAGCTCGGGCGACATCGTCGTGTCGTTCTCCCACGCCGACGGGATCATCATCATCACGGCGTGGTGGATCGGGTAGCCGCCGAGGTGCAGGAGTTCGAGCACCTCGTCGAAACGGGCCGTGTCGGACGAGCCAGGCGTGCAGATCGGGAACGCCCGGTCGATGCCCGGCAGGTGCGGGCTCTCGAGCATCGCCTCGCGCGCCCGCATCCAGTTCTGGTTGCCCTGCACCGTGTTGATCTCGCCGTTGTGGGCGACGAAGCGGTACGGGTGTGCGAGCGGCCACGACGGGAACGTGTTGGTCGAGAACCGCGAGTGCACGAGCAGCAACGCCGACTCGATGCGCTCGTCGGTCAGGTCGGGGAAGAACTCGCTCAGCTGCGGCGTGGTGAGCATGCCCTTGTACACGATCGTGCGCGACGACAGTGACGAGAAGTACGTGTCGAGATCGCCGACCAGCTCACGGCGGCTGCGCTTGCGAGCGACGAACGCCTTGCGATCGAGTTCGAGGCCGGTGGCTCCGGCGGGATCGGACACGAACAACTGCTTGAACGTCGGCATCGCCGCCCGAGCGGTCTTGCCGAGACAGTCGGGGTTGGTCGGAAGGTCACGCCAGCCGAGCACGGTGAGTCCGACCTCGGCGACGGTGGCGTCGATCGCCGCCTGGGCTCGTTCGCAGGCGTCGGCGTCGGCAGGGAGGAATGCGATGCCGGTGGCGTACGCGCCGGCCGCCGGGAGGTCGAAGTCGGTGACCGCCCGGAAGAGGGCGTCGGGCACCTGCAGCAGGATGCCGGCGCCGTCGCCGGTGTCGGGTTCGGCACCGGTCGCACCGCGGTGTTCGAGGTTGGTGAGCGCCTTGAGGCCGGTCTGCACCAGCTCGTTCGAGCGGACGCCCTTCAGGTTTGCGACGAACGAGACGCCACACGAATCGTGTTCGTTGCGCGGGTCGTACAGACCTGTCTTGCTGGGCGCGTGCTGAAGCGGCTGCTGCATGTCACATCCTGAAATGGTCGAGGGCGGGCGACGACGCCCGACGGTGGAAATCAATCGACACCGAAGATCGACACTGATCTCCTGGCGGAACCTCAACGCTGAGGATGCTGGCGACAACTCTGTGACCAGCGGATTTCCGATCCTAGTGGTCAACCCGCAGCCAGCGACACCTCGTTCGGTCGTGAAAGGAATCACAAGCGATGGTGTTGACGGGGTCACACACGGCGGCCACCCGGACGCTGCCGGGCGCCGCGCCCGGCTCAGGCGAGGCGTGACTTGACGAGATCGGCCACCACACGCCCGTCGGCGCGACCGGCCACTTCGGCGTTGACCGCCTTCATCGCCTTGCCCATGTCGGCCTTGGTGGCAAAGCCGTTCGCCTCGAACACCGACGACACGATGGCATCGAGCTCGTCGTCGGTGAGGGCGGCCGGGAGGTACACCTCGAGCATCGCGAGTTCGGCGCGCTCGGCTGCGGCGCGATCGTCGGCACCGCCGGCTTCGAACGCTTCGGCGGCGTCGATGCGGCGCTTGACCTGCGCCTTGATGACCGCTTGCACGCCGTCGTCGTCGAGCGTCGATGCGGCGTCACCCGACACTTCGGCCTCCTGGACGGCAGCGATCACCGAGCGCAGCGTGCGCTGACGATCGGTCTCACGCGCCTTGGTGGCGGCGATCAGGTCGGCTCGGATCTGCTCGATCAGCATGACGACAGTGTGGTGGCTGGCCCGACCGAATCAGTCAACGAATTCGGGGGTGCGCTTCTCGAAGCTGGCCATCACGGCCTCGACCTGGTTCTTCGACCCGATCTGGTCACCGATCACCCGACGCTCCGCCGCGAAGGCGTCGGCAGCACCGTCGTGCTGGAGCGCGTTGAACAGTTCCTTGGCGCCGCGTACGGCCCCAGGGCTGCAACCGGCGATCTCGCGCGCCATCTCGTGCGCATCGTCGTACGGCGTGTCGCTCAGCCGCGTGACCAACCCGAGTTCGGCGCCTTCGGTTCCGGAGAAGATCCGAGCGGTGTAGGTGAGCTCGCGGGCGATGTCGGGGCGGACGAGCTTCGACAACATGAACGTTCCGGTCATGTCGGGAACGAGGCCCCAGTAGACCTCGCGCACCGACAGCTTCGTGTCGGGATGCACGATGCGGATGTCGGCACCGAGCGCGATCTGCAACCCGCCGCCGAGGGCGTGGCCGTGCACGGCGGCGATCACCGGCATGGGCAGTTCCTGCCACACCCAGCACACCTGCTGACCGAGGTGGGTGATGCGGCCGTCCTTCATCGCCCCCGGGTTGCCCTCGTCGTCAGCGGCCGCCTTGGTACCGCCGATCGCCTGCATGCTCGCCATGTCGAGACCGGCGCAGAACGACGCCCCGTCGCCCGACAGCACCACGACGCGCACGCCGCTCTCGGACTTGAGCCGCTCCCCCGCCTCGGCGAGTGCGGAGAACATGGCCCCGTCGAGCGCGTTGCGCTTGTCGGCGCGGGTGAGCTTGACGTCGGCGATGCCGTCGTTGATGGTGATGGTGACGCGATCGGACATGACGCCGATCATAGGAAGTCGGCCCGTTCGAAACATCGTCCGGCAAGGTGCCATGCTGCCGGGATGGAACTCGGACTCACTGCTGACGAAGTGCTCACGACCACCCGATCGGTGCGCAAACGACTCGACTTCGACCGCCCGGTCGACCGTGCCGAGGTCGAACGGTGCCTCGAGATCGCGCTGCAGGCTCCGACCGGCTCCAACAAGCAGGGCTGGCACTTCGTCGTCGTCGAAGACGCCGCCAAGAAGCAGGCGCTCGCCGACATCTACGCACGCAACTTCCAGAAGTACGCCGCCATGGCAGCCTCGAACGAGTACGAGCCGGGCGACCTCCGCTACGAACAGAAGGACAAGGTCACCGCGTCGGCGGTGCACCTCGTCGAGAACTTCCACCGCTCGCCGCTGATGCTGATTCCGTGCATCGACGGGCAACTCGATCGGGCTCCCGGCTTCCAGGCGGCATCGGCGTGGGGTTCGCTGCTTCCGGCGGTGTGGAGCTTCATGATGGCACTGCGCGAGCGCGGCATGGGCTCGGCGTGGACCACGATCCACCTGATGGACGGCGGCGACGCCGAAGCGGCCGAACTGCTCGGCATCCCCCACGACAAGGTGACGCAAGCCGGACTGTTCCCCATCGCCCACACGATCGGCACCGACTTCAAGCTGGCCAAGCGTCTCCCGCTCGACGACGTGATGCACTGGGATGGCTGGTGAGCGCACCTGCTCGGTGAGCGCACCTGCTTCGTGACGATCGAGAATTCAAGGTCGTCTCAAGTCACGCCGATGTATTGGCGTGGCAACTGAATTCTCCTCCTTCGACAGCTCGACACTGCCGGCACCTGGCCCTGCCACGCCGTCGGTTCCGTTGCCCCCGCCGACCGGTGCCGCGCCCGCAACACCGCCGTCGCTGCCCGTGCTGCCGCCGCCCGGTGCCCCACAGGCCGCGCCCGCAACCGCCGATGTGGCAACCGATTCCGCCGAACCGCTCACCGCGATCCCACCGGTCGCACCTCCCGGCGACACCGACCCCGACGCGCCGTCGAACGACGAGAAGCGCCGACCGCCCGTCGGACTGCTCATCGCACTGTTCGCCGCCATCGTCGTCGGCATCGCCGGCTTCTTCGTGCTCAGCGGTGATTCGTCGTCCGACGGTGCCGACGCTCCCCCGGTCACGCGCCCTCGGCCCGCCGCCGACGGCAACGTCGCCGCCGACGTCGACTCCGAACCCGAGACCGCCATCGGCGAGATCCTCGACGACGCCAACGACGTCGTCGCCGACATCAATGCGAACGGCCAGGAGGAGGAGTTGCTCGCCGAACTCGGACTCGATGCCACGGGGAACCCGATCGAAGTCGCAGACGCCGGGTATCGCTTCACCTGGGAAGACCCCTCGGGACAAGACCTCGACATCGTCGTCGATTCGGAGTCGAACGACTACGCGGTCGTCGCCAGCGACGGCATCAGCTTCCGCCACATCGGCGACGCCTACTACGGCCAGTCGGGCGACGATGGCGAATGGTACGAACTCGCCGGCGACCCGTTCGGTGCGATCCCGGTCGTCGGTCTCGACGGCATCCCGTCGGTCGACGAGGTCGTCCCTGCCGCCGTGACTCCGTACGTCGTGTCCGACACCGTCGACGGCCCGTCGCGAGTCGTCATGATCGACGACGCCGCCTTCGCCGCCGCCGACCTCGACGCTCGCAACGCCTGGCTCGCCCCCTGGGGGCTGATCGACGAGACGGTCGACTCGGCGTCGAGCGTGGTGGTCCGACTGACGTTCGATCCGAGCGGCGACAACGTCGTCGGCGCCCACATCGAGACGCCGGCGATCGGAGGGTTCGCGGCCTTCTCGATCACCGAGACCTACGAGGTCGCACCGGTCATCGAGAACCCGATGTCAACGCTTCCAGTCGACGAGGCTGCGGTCGATCTCGGCGAGTGACCGGCAGCCGGTGAGTGCCATGGTGCGTTCGAGCCCGGTTCGGAGGAAGTCGAGCAGCCAGTCGACGCCTGCTTCGCCGCCCGCGCCGAGCGCGAGGAAGTACGGCCGTCCGAGCGACACCGCATCGGCACCCAGCGCCAACGCCTTCACGATGTCGCTGCCGCGTCGGATGCCACCGTCACAGATCACCGTGGCCTGATCTCCGACCGCCTGCTTGACCGGCTCGATCAACGACACCGGGCTGGGCGCGTCGTCGAGTTGACGTCCGCCGTGGTTCGACAGCCCGATCCCCTCGACCCCCATCGCCACGGCCTGCTCGGCATCGGCCACGGTCTGGATCCCCTTGAGCACGATCGGTCCGTCCCAGAACGACCGCAGCCACTCGATGTCGTCCCACGACAGCGCCTGATCGAACTGGCGAGCGACGTGGTCGGCGAGCGTGATCGCCGTCGAACCGTCTTCCGCGTGCTGACCGACGATGTTCGCGAACGTGATGGGCTCGGCGCGCAGGAAGTCCCACGTCCAGGCCGGATGGATCGCTCCGTCGATCAGCGTCTTCGGGCCGAGTTTGGGCGGCAGTGTCATGCCTCGACGGACGTCGCGCTCGCGACGGCCGAGCACCGCGGTGTCGACGGTGAGCCACACCGCTCCGTAGCCGGCCTCCTTCGCACGACCCACCAGGTCTTCGACCAGCTTGCGGTCTTTCCAGGTGTAGATCTGGAACCACTTCTCACCGTCGGGATTGGCGGCGGCACATTCCTCGATCGATCGCGTCCCCATCGTCGACAGCGACCACGGCACGCCGGCGCGACCGGCCGCCCGCGTGACGGCGAGTTCTCCCTGGCTGTGTGCGATCCGCGTGAACCCAGTGGGCGAGAGCACCACCGGCATCGACGCGGGTTTGCCGAAGATCGTCGTCGACGTGTCGAGGTCGGACACGTCGCGCATCACACGGGGCCGGAACTCGAGGTCACCGAAGTGCGTGGAGTTCGTCGCGAGCGACCGTTCGTCTTCGGCACCGCCGTCGATGTAGTCGAACACGCCGGCCGGGAGATTGCGCTTGGCGAGGCGCCGCAGGTCGTCGACCGAAGCGACCCGCTTCAGCCGCCGGGTCGTGCGATCGAACTCGAAGGAGTCGAACTGTGCGACCGATCGAAACGTCTTCCACATCTGAGCGACACCCATACCGCGACCCTACGGCGGGCTCCACCGCTCGCCGCAAACCGACGAGCGCGGCGCGACTCGCTCAGTCGACGAGCCGGAGCCCGCTCGGCGTGAGGCTCGGCCCGGCCTGTGGGAGTTCGACGACGAACTCGGTGCGATGCGCCGAGAACAGGTGCTCGCTCACCAGCACCGGATGACCTTCCCGATCGGTCGTGACCCGCTGGCACCGCAGCAGCGGCGCACCGACGGGGATGTTGAGCAGTTTCGAGATCGCCGCGTCGGCGGCGTCGGCACCGATGGTCTGGGTCGCGCCGCGCAGTTCGACGTCGATGAGTTCGTAGAACGGAAACTGCTCGACGTCGCGACGAGACAGGTTGGCGCCCAGGTCGGCCGGGCACCACACGGTCACCACCGCGAACGGCTCGCCGTCGGCCAGGTTGACGCGCTTGACGCGCAGCACCTGATCGGTCTGCAGCAGCGCGCGTACTCGGGCGGGCGGCTGGACGAATGCGAACTCTTCGACCTTGCGTTCGGAGATCTTGCCGACGCCCTCGACCTGACTCTCGATCGTGCCGAGCGACTCGAGCGACTGCCGGACCGGTTCGCCGGCGACATACCAGCCGAAGCCTTGGCGGGCAGCGATGAGGCCGTCTTCGCGCACGAGTTCGAGCGCTCGACGGATCGTGACACGCGAGACCTCGAACTCCGCCGACATGTCGGACTCCGACGGCAGCACGGAGCCGACCGGAGCATCGCGGAACCGCTGACGAAGCTCGTCAGCGATATCCTTGTATCGGATTCGTCTCATTCGCTGTCCTTCCTAGCACGCTGGCTTGAAGATGGCTGCAACTTGTATTATAGTTGTCTACATGCCAGTCAGCGCCAGCACCCCCATCGAACTCGTCGACGCCGTCTACGCGAACCTCCCGGGCAACGTCCAGATCGCCCGTGACCGTCTCCAGCGTCCGCTCACCCTCACCGAGAAGATCCTCGTCAACCATCTGAGCGACCCCGAGAACCAATCGCTCGAACGCGGCGAGAGCTACGCCGACTTCCACCCCGACCGCGTCGCCATGCAAGACGCCACCGCGCAGATGGCGCTCCTGCAGTTCATGACCGCCGGGCTCGACGAAGCCGCCGTGCCGTCGACCGTGCACTGCGACCACCTCATCCAGGCCAAGGTCGGCGCACAGATCGACCTCGGCGTCGCCGTCGACACCAACAAGGAGGTCTACGACTTCCTGCGCAGCGTGTCGGCCAAGTACGGCATCGGCTTCTGGGGCCCGGGCTCGGGCATCATCCACCAGGTCGTCCTGGAGAACTACGCGTTCCCGGGCGGCATGATGATCGGCACCGACAGCCACACGCCCAACGCCGGCGGTCTCGGCATGGTCGCCATCGGTGTCGGCGGCGCCGACGCCGTCGACGTCATGACCGGCTTCGCCTGGAACGTCAAGTGGCCCAAGGTCATCGGCGTCAAGCTCACCGGCACACTCTCCGACTGGAGCGCTCCGAAAGACGTCATCCTCGAAGTCGCCCGCCAGCTCACCGTCAAGGGCGGCACCGGCGCCATCGTCGAGTACTACGGCCCCGGCGCCGACTCGATCTCGGCCACCGGCAAGGGCACGATCTGCAACATGGGTGCCGAGATCGGCGCCACCACCTCGCTGTTCGGCTACGACACCAACATGAGCGAGTACCTCAAGGCCACCGGCCGTGAGGCCATCGCCGACGCCGCCGACAAGGTCGCCGATCACCTGCGCCCCGACGACGGCGCCATGTACGACCAGATCATCGAGATCGATCTCGACGAACTCAAACCGCTGATCAACGGCCCGCACACCCCCGACCTCGCGCACAAGGTCGGAGCCGGCGTCGGCGAAGCCGCTCGCGCCAACGACTGGCCGCTCGTGCCGTCGGCCGCGCTCATCGGTTCGTGCACCAACTCGTCGTACGAAGACATCACCCGCGCTGCATCGATCGCGCGTCAGGCCGCAGCGAAGGGCCTCACCTCGAAGATCGACCTGATGATCACCCCCGGTTCCGAACAGACCCGTGCCACGATCGAACGAGACGGCCTCCTCGCCGACCTCGAAGCGATCGGTGCGACCGTGCTCGCCAACGCGTGCGGCCCGTGCATCGGTCAGTGGAGCCGCCCCGAAGCGGTCACCGGGCAGATCAACACGATCGTCACCTCGTACAACCGCAACTTCCCCAAGCGCAACGACGGCTCGGCCAACACCCTCGCGTTCGTCACCTCGCCCGACACGGTCATGGCCATCGCACTGTCCGGCCGGCTCGACTTCGACCCGACCACCGACACGATCACGGCGCCCGACGGCACCGAGGTCAGCCTCGACGCACCGGTCGGCCAGATCCTCCCCGACGCCGGCTACGACCCGGGCGAAGACACCTTCACCGCTCCCCCGGCCGACGGCAGCACCGTCGAGGTGCAGGTCAGCCCCACGAGCGACCGCCTGCAGCTCCTCGAGCCGTTCGAGCCCGCACCGCGCGACGCCTACAACGGCCTCCCGGTGCTGGTGAAGGCACAGGGCAAGTTCACCACCGACCACATCTCGATGGCCGGCCCCTGGCTGAAGTTCCGCGGTCACCTCGAGAACATCTCGGGCAACCTCTACCTCGGAGCGGTCAACGCCTTCTCGAAGGGTGATGGCTCCGGCTACGAGGTCGGGTACGGCAAGAACCAGCTCACGGGTGAGACCCAGACCTTCCCCGAGATCGCCAAGGAGTACCACGAGGCAGGCCAGCCGTGGGTCGTCATCGGTGACGAGAACATGGGTGAGGGTTCGAGCCGCGAGCACGCCGCGATGGAGCCCCGCTTCCGCCTCGGGCTCGTGGCGATCGCCCGCAGCTTCGCTCGCATCCACGAGACCAACCTCAAGAAGCAGGGCATGGTCCCGCTCACGTTCGCCGACGCGGCCGACTACGACAAGATCGACGAAGACGATCGCATCAACGTGCTCACCCTGCCGCCGGTGCCCGGAGAGAACGTGAAGTGCCAGATCGTCAAGCCCGGCGGCACCACGATCGACTTCGAGGCCAAGCACACGTTCAGCCCCGAACAGGTCGAATGGTTCGAGGCGGGCTCGGCGCTCAACATCATCCGCCAGAAGTCGGCCAACTGATCGATGGCTCGCCGTCGACGTCCGGGGTCGCGCACCTCGGTCGTCGACGGCCGGGCACGCCTGATCATCCCCGCCGAGGCATTCCAGACCGCCGATGACGAGGCGCTGAGCTTCGGCGCAGCGAAGAACTGGTTCGCGTCGTCGCCGTCGTTTCCACACGAACTGTCCGAGGCGCGACCAGCCGTCGCGCTCGTGGTCGATGCGTTCGCGTACGACCTGCATCTCGGCGACGTCGCCTTTGCGACCGACGTCCACGACGGCGAGGCGTTTCGCGACGCGGCGACCGCACACGGCGTCGACGTGTACGTGGCCGGCGGCGACATCGACCCGCGACGCTCCGCCGACGACGATCTGAGCGACGCAGCGTCGTCGAAACTGCTGCTCGGAGCGCGCGTGACGGCGTACGCCGTCGACCGGCTGAGCGACTGACGCGGTCCGACACTACCCCCGACAAAACGCACGCTCGGCGTTCAACCCCTGCTCAGCGTGGGCGCGCTTCTTCCCGACATCGTCAAATCTTCTCAAGGTGTGTCACATCTCTCCCGATGGACGCAGCACGGACATGTCGACCGACATGTCGTGACGCACAGGAGATGTGATGAATCAATCAATGGCGGGCGGCCCGACGGAGCGATCGAGTCTGCATGCAACAACCGGACGGATCGCAGCGGTGGGTACCGCCCTGCTGCTGGTGCTGTTCCTCGTTCTGTCGGTGTCTCGAGCAGCCTTCACGGCCTCGACGAGCAACGACAACAACTCGGCGAGCTCGGCGGCCGGCATCACGCTGACCGACAACGACGCGGGCTTCGCGCTCTTCACGACCGCGGTCGACCCGCTCAACCCCTTGGCGAGCGGCAATGCCGCCGACCTGACCCCGGCGACCCCGGTCGAGCAGTGCATCCGCGTGCAATACGACGGTGACTTCACCTCGGGCGACGTGATGATGTACGTCACGGGCATCGACGCCGCCGACACGCTCGCCGACTACCTGAACGTCCGGGTCGACCGCCTCGCGACTCCCGGCGACCCGGTCGCCTTCACGGAGACCCCGGGCAACCAACTGCACGACTGCGCCTACATGAACGCGCAGGATCCGCCCGAGGCGCTGCCGAACGCGAACAACGACAACATCTACAACGGCACCCTCGCCGACTTCCCGGCAACTCACGCTGACAACCTCAGCTCGATGCCCGGCAGCGACGGCGTCTACACCTTCCGCATCACGATCGCCGTCCAAGACGATCCGGAAGCCGCCGCCAAGGACGCCACATGGAACTTCGTGTGGGAGACCCAGAGCTGAAGAACCCGATGACCCGAACCGGAGCGATCGACTGGCCCCGCCTCCAGCGATCGTTCCGGTTCGGTTTCGGGCTCACCGGACTCTTCTTGAGCACTGTCGCGCTCACCCTCGCCGTGTTGGCGATGGTGGCGATGGTCGTTCCGAGGTGGCATTCGACCGTCGTTGCGTCGGAGTCGATGGAACCCGCGCTCCAGCGCGGCGACACCGTGCTGTACAGCGAGCAGGACCTCGACGAGGTCGGAGTGGGCACCGTGGTGGTGTTCGACTCCAACGACGTGTCGGTCATCCACCGGGTCGTCGACGTCAACCCCGACGGCACACTCGTCACCCGCGGCGACGCCAACCAGAGCAACGACAGCTCTCCGGTCACCGCCTCCGAACTCTTCGGTGCCGGCCGTGTGGTCGTGCCCTGGGTCGGCATGGTGCGCCTCTGGTGGCTCGACGGCCGCCACGAACTCGTGGTGGCCACGTTGATGGTCTTCCTCATCGCACTTCGCGGTGCAGGTCTCAGCAGCGAACGCGAGAACGATCCGTGGGACGGCACCGAATCGACGTCTCCCTCGCACTCGTGGCTCTGGTCCGGCGACCTCGACGACGAATCGGCCGACAACCGCCTCCTCGGCGAACCGCAACAGACCGAGGTCGTGGCCGCCCTGACCCTCGTGGGAGGTGACACCACATGACACGACGAACGAAACGGATCGACGACGCGGTCGTGCGATCGCTCTCACACATGCGTGTGGTGCTCGCACTCGCGCTCGCGCTCTTCGGCGCGGTGCATCTCGTCCGCGGCGAGCGACTCGGGAGCGTCGCCGTCGCTGCCGCCGTACTCGTCGGCGTGTCGGCGCTCGCCGAACCGCGGCTGCGGCGCCGTGTCGATCCGGTCCGGCTGTCGATCGGCGTGGTCGTCCTCGACCTCGTGGTCACGATCGCTGCACTCGGCGTGAACGGCGTGGAGCCGGGCGACCCGACATCGCTCGCACTGGCAATTCCCCTCGTGCTCGCCGGCATTCGGCACGGTCTGCTCGGCGCGATCGCAACCGGTATCAGCACCGCACTGGCGCTGTTCGCACAACTCGCGCTCACCTGGGACGGCACCCCCGGTCAGGCCGACGATCCACTCGTCCTCGCCGCCGTGCTCATGGCCGTCGCCGTTCCCACCGCTCGTCTCGCCGAACACGTCACCGCGCGGTTGCGTCTCGCCGAAACGACACGGGCACGAGCACAGCGCCGGTCGCATGCGCTCGAACTCGTGACGCATGCGGGCGCGCAGCTGCTCGCCGCCGATCCGGTCGAGCACGACCGCCTGTTGGTCGCCGCCGCCGAGAAGTTCGTCGGCGTGTCGGCGACGATCGAACACAGCGACGGCAACCGAGCCGACGAGAGCGACACGGCGGCGGACGACGACGCGACGATCGTTCGCCTCGACCTCGACGAAGCCTCCGGCGGTCGCCTCGTGCTGACAGGAGCAGAGCATGCGCTCGACGACCTCACGGTCGATGCGCTCGAACTCCTCGTCGCCATGAGCCGGGCGCAGGCGGGTGCCACCCGTCGGGCAGCACCCGCCGAGCAGACGGCCGAGCGCCATTCGCGTCATCTCTCCACTCGCTCGGAGACGTTGAGCTGGCTCGACGACCGGCTCCGCCGTGACCCCGCCGAACTCACCCTCGGCATCGTGAGCCTCGACAACCTGAAGCTGCTCAACGATCTTCACGGCCACGACGCCGGCGATGCCCTCATCGAGGCAACGATCGAGCGACTCCTGCAGATCGACCCGTCGGCAACGGTCGGACGTCTCGTCGGCGGCGACTTCGTCGTCGCCATCGACACCCTCGACGTCGACCGGCCGACCATCGCCGAGGCGCTCGCAGGAGACGTGTCACTCGGCCGCTCCGGCTCGACGCGGATCTACTGCGGCGTCGGACTCGCGGCCGCCGGAACCGACCGGTCGGAGTCGGGCGAGCAACTACTGCGGCGAGCGATGTCGGACATGTACGCCGACAAGCGGGCACAGAACGCTGCGTTCCTCGCTGCGGCTGCCAGCGAACTCGACGACACGGCGACGGACACGACGACGGACGCGGTGCGATGAGGTTGCGGCGGCTGGTCGGAGCGGTCGCAGTCGGCGCGCTGTGCCTCGGCGTCGGGACGCTCGACACCGGTTCGGCAGCGTTCGTCGAATCGACTTCGAACGTCGCCAACGTGGCGTCGAGTCATGCGGTCTTCCCGCCGTCGGACGTGTTCGCCGACGTCCGACTCAACGTCCTCCCGCTGCTCACGTGCCGTGCGAACGTCACCTGGCAGCCCTCGACGACCGCTGGCGTGACCGCATACGAGGTGCGGCGGGTCATCACCGGCACCAACGCCGTCTCGGGCGGACCCTGGACCGTCACGGCCCCCGGCACCAGCTACAACGACAGCGCCGCGCCGCTGCTCGGTGCTGGACTCGGCGTGTACGAGTGGCAGGTTCGAGCGGTCACCGGTGCAGGTCTCCGGTCGGACTGGATCGCAGCCGACGCCCCGGGCTTCCTGCTCTGTCTCTGATGTGGTCGTCGCGCCGCCGACTCAGCGTCGGCCGCCACCGGTGACATCGCCTCGGTAGACCTCGGAGTGATCGGGTGCGAGTGGGGTGTTGCCGAGGATGAGATCCGCTGCCTTCTCGGCGATCATCATCGTCGGTGCGTAGGTGTTGCCGTTGCTCACGTTCGGCATGCAACCGGCGTCGACGACGCTCAGCCCCGTCGTGCCGCGCACGCCCATCGTCTCGGGGTCGAGCACCGCCATGTCGTCGATGCCGATCTTCGTCGTGCACGACGGGTGCAACGCCGTTTCGGAGTCACGGGCCACCCAGTCCATGATCTCTTCGTCGGTCTCGACCGCCGGGCCCGGTGAGATCTCACCGGCGTTGAACTCGTCGAACGCCGGCTGCGTCAGGATTTTGCGTGCGGTGCGGACCGCTTCGATCCACTCACGACGGTCCTGCTCGGTCGACAGGTAGTTGAACTGCACGGCGGGGTGCTTGCGAGGGTCGGTCGACGTGATCTTCACCGTGCCGCGAGCGTCGGAGTACATCGGCCCGACGTGCACCTGGTAGCCGTGCTCGATCTTCGCGTTGGAGCCGTCGGGCTTGCGAGGCGACGACCCGTCGTAGCGGATTGCGATCGGGAGGAAGTGGAACATCAGGTTCGGGTACGACTCGTCGGGATTGCTCTTGACGAACGCTCCGGCCTCGAAGTGGTTGGAGGCGCCCGGCCCCTTGCGGAACAGCCATTGCAACCCGATCCACGGCTTCTTCCAGTGAGCGAGGTGAGGTTGGATCGAGACCGGCTGCTTCGACTCGTACTGGATGTAGACCTCGAGGTGATCTTGCAGGTTCTCGCCGACGCCCGGCACGTCGGCCACGACGTCGATACCCAGACCGCCGAGATGCTCGGGGTCGCCCACGCCCGACAACTGCAGGAGCTGCGGACTGTTGAACGCCCCGCCGCACAGGACCACTTCACCGGCGAGGATCGTCTCGGTCGACCGGCCCTTCGCGATCTCGACGCCGGTCACGCGGGTCCCGTCGAAGAGCACACGATTGACGTGCGTGCTCGTCATCAGGTCGAGGTTCGGTCGGTCGAGCACCGGGTGGAGATAGGCCCGGGCGGCGCTCAGGCGACGACCGCGCAGCACGTTCTTGTCGAACGCTGCGAAGCCTTCCTGGCGATAGCCGTTGACGTCGGCGGTGCGGTTGAAGCCGGCTTCGACACCCGCTCGCAGCCACGCGTCGAACAGTGGGTTGGTCGCCGGTCCGCGTTCGAGGGTGAGCGGACCGTCGGTGCCACGCAGATCCGACGTGTCGGACTCCTGGCCCTCCAGACAGTTCTCCATCCGCTTGAAGTACGGCAGGCAGTGCGCCCAGTCCCAGTGTTCGAGGCCGGGGATGGCACCCCACTTGTCGTAGTCCATCGGGTTGCCCCGCTGGAAGATCATGCCGTTGATGCTCGACGACCCGCCGAGCACCTTGCCGCGAGCGTGGTAGACCCGCCGACCGTTCATGTAGGGCTCGGGTTCGCTCTCGTACTTCCAGTCGTAGAAGCGACTCCCGATCGGGAAGGCCAGCGCCGCCGGCATGTGGATGAAGACGTCCCACTTCCAGTCGCGTCGACCCGCCTCGATGACGAGCACTCGGTTGGAGGGGTCGGCGCTGAGCCGGTTGGCCATGGCGCATCCGGCCGAGCCGCCGCCGACGATCACGAAGTCATACACCCGCCGAGTCTGCCAGGGGACCAGAAATCTCCACCCTCGACCGGTTGCAGGCCGCCCTCGTCGGTGGGCTGCGCGTCAGTCGGCGTCGATGGCGGCGCGGACCTCGGCGACGTAGTCGCCGACCGCGTCGGGGCCGGACTCCATCAGGCGTCGCACCATGCTCGCCCCTTGGATCACGCCATCGGCGACACGGGTCGCCTGATGGGCCTGCTCGGCGTTCGACACGCCGACGCCGACGAGCACCGGCACGTCGGTGATCGCCTTCAGGCGCGCTGCGAGGGCGGTCGCCGTGTCGGCCAGCGAGGCTCGTTCGCCGGTCACGCCGAGGAGACCCACCGAGTACAGGAACCCACGGGCACGCGCTGCGACCAGCGGGAGTCGCTCGTCGGGAGCGGTCGGCGCGGCCAACATGATCGTCTCGATGCCGTTGGCGTCGGCGGCCTCGCACCACGGTCCCGACTCTTCGAGCGGGAGGTCGGGCAGAATCGCCCCGCTGATCCCCGCGCGAGCGAGGTTGGCGGCGAACCGCTCCGGCCCGGGATGGTGCACGAGGTTGTAGTAGGTCATCACGGCGAGCGGGATGTCGACGTCGAGGTTCGGCACCTCGTCGAGAACCGACGTGGGTGTCACGCCGGCTTCGAGCGCCGCCTGCGACGCCGCTTGGATCACCGGGCCGTCCATGACGGGGTCGGAGAACGGAATGCCGATCTCGACCGCGTCGGCACCGTTGGCAGCACACGCTCGGATGGCGTCTTGCCAACCCGGGTAGCCACCGGTGATGTACGGCACGAGCAGCTTGCGACCGGCGGCTCGCTTCGCCCGGAACTCTTCGTCGATGCGTCCCATCAGCTCTCCACTCCGAATTCGTCGGCGAGGATGTCCATCATCTGCGCCACGTCCTTGTCGCCACGGCCCGAGAGGTTGAGCAGCACCGTCTGGCTCTGCATCGTGTGCGCCTCACGGCTGAGCCAGGCGATGGCGTGGGCGCTCTCGAGCGCCGGGATGATGCCCTCGGTCTCGGACAGGAGTCGGAACGCGTCGATCACCTCTGCGTCGGTGACGTTGGGGTACTCGGCGCGCCCGATCGCTGCGAGATGCGCATGCTCGGGGCCGACACCCGGGTAGTCGAGCCCTGCCGAGATCGACAGCGCCTCTTCGACCTGGCCGACCTCGTCCTGCATGAGATAGGAGCGCGAACCGTGGACGACGCCCGGGGTGCCGCGACCGACCGCCGCTCCCCCGGCCGGCTCGACGCCGACCAGGCGGGTCGACGGCTCGTCGACGAATCCGGCGAACAGGCCCATCGCGTTCGACCCACCGCCGACGCACGCCACGACGACGTCGGGCATCGCTCCGGTCATCTCGACGATCTGTTCGTGTGCCTCGTCGCCGATGATCGACTGGAACTGGCGGACCATGTACGGGTACGGATGCGGCCCGACGACCGATCCGAGACAGAAGTAGGTGTCGGAGACGTTGGCCACCCAGTGGCGCATCGCCTCGTTGACCGCGTCTTTGAGCGTGCGACTCCCCGATTCGACCGACTCGACCTCGGCCCCCAGCAGCTTCATCCGGAAGACGTTGAGCGCCTGACGTTCGACGTCGACGGCACCCATGTAGACCTTGCACTCGAGGCCCATCAGGGCGGCAGCGGTGGCGCTGGCGACGCCGTGCTGTCCGGCACCGGTGTCGGCGACGATGCGCTTCTTGCCCATCCGCTTCGCCAACAGCGCCTGACCGATCACGTTGTTGATCTTGTGCGACCCGGTGTGGTTGAGGTCTTCACGCTTCAGGATCAGCCGGACGCCGAGCTGCTCGCCGAGGTTGTGGCACTCGGTGAGGATCGACGGACGACCCGAATACTGGACGTGCACGTCGTGGAGTTCCTGGCGGAACCCCGGATCGTTCCAGGCATCGTTGAACGCCGCTTCGAGTTCTTGACACGCCGGAACCAGCGTCTCGGGAACGAAGCGGCCACCGAACTCGCCGAAGCGACCGGTCTGATCAGGTGGCGCCGACAGCGTGGCGGGAGGAGGGTTCATCGTGATCGAAGGGTACCCATCGAGCGGAAGCGACGCTCAACCGGTTTACGACGTCGTGGCGGCCGGTCGGCGATCGCCCGACGTCATTCGAAGTCCCAGTTGTACGGGCCTTCGTCGTCGCCGCGGTACTGCTCGGGACCCGCGGCCTTGGCGTTCTCGATGAAGCGCATCACGGCGATCGCGTCCTTCTTGCCGGGGGCCTTCTCGACACCGCTCGACACGTCGACACCCCACGGCTCGACTTCGGTGATCGCGGCGGCCACGTTGTCGGGCGTGAGCCCGCCGGCGAGGATCAGCTTCATCTGCGAGGGGGCATCGCCCGCCAGGTTCCAGTCGAACACCTTGCCCGACCCCGGTTCTGGTGCGTCCATCAGGATCATGTCGGTGCCGTACTGGTCGGCGCGCGGGAGGTTGTCGTCGCCGGCAGCGAACGCCTTGATGACCCACCGGAAGTGTCCGGCGACCTCCTTGGTCTGGTCGGGCGTTTCGCGACCGTGGAGCTGCACCGCCTTGACGCCGGCCTTGTGGCCGAGTTCGACGACACGCGACGGCAGTTCGTTGCGGAACACGCCGACCGTCAGGATCTCCGGCGGCAGGCGCCGCGTGATGTCGTACGCCTGCTGCGGGGCGATCTGGCGCGGCGACGGGGCGAAGATGAACCCGACGGCGTCCGCGCCCATCGCGACAGCGAGCAACGCGTCGTCTTCGTTGGTGATGCCGCAGATCTTGACGAACATGGTGAGCGCAACGGTACTCAGCATTGGGACCGCGGTGGTGTACCAGTTGTAACGTCGGCCAGGCATGGGGCGCATCGACGACATCGACCTGACACTCCGACTCGGCAAGGACGAGTACCTCGAACGCTTGAAGGCGGCGCAAGACCGCTTCCAGGAGCTTCGGCTCGGGCTGGGCGGCCACCTCGAAGGCCAAGACGTCGGCCCCGGCCTCCTCATCGTGGTCGAAGGCGTCGATGCAGCCGGCAAGGGTGGAGCGATCCGTCGAGCGGTGCAGGGGCTCGACCCACGGCACTACGAGGTGTACTCGTTCTCCAAGCCCACGCCGCGCGAATTCCGCCATCACCACCTCTGGCGGTTCTGGTCGAAGATCCCCGGACTCGGCGGGATGTGCGTGTTCGACCGCAGCTGGTACGGCCGACTGCTCGTCGAACGAGTCGAGGGTTTCGCCACCAACGCTCAGTGGAAGCGCGCCTACGACGAGATCGTCCACTTCGAGGAGAGCCTCGTGCTCGAAGGCGTGATCCTCGTCAAGTTCTGGTTGCAGGTGAGCCAGGAAGAACAGCTCCGTCGGTTCGAGAGCCGCAAGACCGACCCGCTGCGCAAATGGAAACTCAACGACGAAGACTGGCGCAACCGCGACAAGTGGCCGCAGTACGTCGAGGCGATCGAAGACATGTTCGCCAAGACCGACCACGAACTCGCGCCGTGGGACCTGATCTCCGGCGAGCAGAAGAAGTGGGCTCGAGTCGACTTCCTCGAAACGCTCAACCGTCGGATCGAAGAGGGGCGCAAGCGCTGGGAAGCCGGCCTGGAGTGAAGGACTTCGCCGGCCGGGTCGCGGCGATCACCGGCGCCGGGTCGGGCATCGGCCGGGCGCTCTCGATCGAACTCGCGCGCCGAGGCTGTCACCTCGCAGTGAGCGACGTCGACGAGACGGGCCTCGCCGAGACGGTGGCGCTGTGTGAGCGGCCAGGGCTGCGCGTCACACCGGCCACGCTCGACGTGTCGGACCGCGACGCCGTGTTCGCGTGGGCCGACTACGTCGTCGAACAGCACGGCTCGGTCGACCTGGTGGTCAACAACGCAGGGGTCGCGTTCGGAGCGAGCGCCATGGCCCAGTCGATCGACGATTTCGAGTGGCTGATGAACATCAACTTCTGGGGCGTGGTCCACGGAACCCAGGCGTTCCTGCCGCACCTCGATCACGCCGACCGTGGAGGCCACATCGTCAACATCTCGAGCGTGTTCGGGCTCGTGAGCATCCCGTCGCAGTCGGCGTACAACGCGTCGAAGTTCGGCGTGCGCGGTTTCACCGACGCGTTGCGCATGGAACTCGAGATCGACGGCTCGAAGGTGTCGTGTACGACGATCCACCCGGGCGGGATCAAGACCAACATCGCGCGCAACGCTCGGACCGACGAGAGCGTCGCCATCGGCGGTGGGACCCAGGCCGACTTCGCCGCAGATTTCGACAAGCTCGCGATGACCACGCCCGACAAGGCGGCCCGACAGATCCTCAAGGCGGTCGAACGAAACCGTCGTCGGGCACTGATCGGGCCCGACGCCAAGGTCTTCGACCTCGTGTCACGCCTCCCCGCCGGCCTCTACCAGCGGGTGCTGGTCAGGCAGGCGCGCCGCGACCGAGCGTCTCGCTGATCAACCGATCAGTTCGCGGATGGCCGCAGCGGGGTCACCGCTCGTCACGAGCGTCTCGCCCACCAGCACGGCGTCGTAACCGGCCGTTTCGAGCATGCGGGCGTCGGCAGCGTGACGGACACCCGACTCGGCGATCTTCACGGCGTGATCGGGGATCACGCCGGCCATGCGAACCGCACGTTCGTGATCGACCTGGAACGTGACGAGATCACGCTGGTTGACCCCGATGAGCGTCGCATCGGCATCGAGCGCGTGTTCGAGTTCGGCCTCGTCGTGGATCTCGACGAGCACGTCGAGCCCGATCTCGGTGGCCAGTCGGTGGAAGCTTGTGAGCTCCGCCGTGTCGAGCGCTGCGGCGATGAGCAGGACGCAGTCGGCCCCCATCAGCCGGGCGTCGATCACGTCGAGTTCGCTGACGGTGAAGTCCTTGCGGAGCACCGGGAGCGAGCAGGCCGCCCGCGCCGTCTGCAGGTCGGCGACCGAGCCGCCGAATCCCTCGACGTCGGTGAGCACCGAGAGACACGACGCTCCCCCCGCTTCGTACGTCGCCGCCAGCTCGGCCGGGTCGAGCCCGACGTTGAGGTCGCCTTTCGAGGGCGAGCGTCGCTTGATCTCGGAGATCACGCCCAGCGCATCGCTCCCTCGGAGCGCGTCGGCGAAGCCTCGGGTCGGCGGCAGCTGGTGCGCCTCGTCGAGCAGCGCGTCGAGCGAGCGCGTGTCGACCGCAGCCATCGAACGATGCCGGTCGAGGATCTTGTCGAGGTAGGTCGCTGCCATCGGCCCGAGCGAACGGTCAGAATCCGAGACGTTCGGACACCGTGGTGAGCAGCTCGTCGATCGGCACCCGCACCTGCTCGGTCGTGTCGCGGTCACGAATCGTGACCGCGTTGTCGTCGAGCGAGTCGAAGTCGACCGTGACCGCGAGCGGCGTGCCGATCTCGTCTTGTCGGCGGTAGCGCTTGCCGATGTTCTGCGTCTCGTCGTAGTCGACCATGTAGCGATCGGCGAGCAGCTTGCGGACCTCGTGTGCCAGCGGCGTGAGCGTGTCTTTCTTGCTCAGCGGAAGCACGGCGACCTTGTAGGGCGAGAGGCGCGGGTGCAGACGCAGCACGGTGCGCGTCTCGCCGTTGATCTCGTCTTCGTCGTACGCGGCGAGCAGGAAAGCGGCCATGGTGCGGGTCGCTCCGGCCGCGGGTTCGATCACGTAGGGGACGTACCGCTCGTTGGTCTGCGGGTCGAAGTAGTCGAGCCGCTCGCCCGACACGGCGGCGTGCGCCTTGAGGTCGAAGTCGGTTCGTTTGGCGATGCCTTCGAGTTCGTCGAAGCCCCACGGGAACTCGAACTCCACGTCGGACGTGCCGGTCGAATAGTGCGACAGTTCGTCGTCGTCGTGCGGGCGCAGCATGACCATCTCGGCCGGGATGCCGTGCTCGATGTACCAGTTGAGGCGCTCGTTGCACCAGTACTCGTACCACTTGTCGGAGTCTTCGGGCGGCACGAAGAACTCCATCTCCATCTGCTCGAATTCACGGGTGCGGAAGATCCAGTTCTGCGGGGTGATCTCGTTGCGGAACGACTTGCCGACCTGGGCGATGCCGAACGGCGGCTTCTTGCGCGAGGTCTGCAGCACCTGAGCGAAGTTGGTGAACATGCCCTGCGCGGTCTCGGGACGCAGGTACGCGTCGGCACCCGTGCCCTCGACGGGACCGGCCTGTGTCTTGAACATCAGGTTGAACTCGCGCGCTTCGGTGAAGCTGTTCTTCTCGCCACACGATGGGCACGTGTCGGGGTCGTCGAGCTTGTCGAGACGGAACCGGTTCTTGCAGTTGGTGCAGTCGACGAGGGGGTCGGAGAAGTTGGCGAGGTGACCCGACGCCTGCCACACCTGCGGCGGGCTCAGGATCGCTGCGTCGATCAGCACGACGTCGTCACGCTGCTGCACCATCGAGCGGATCCACGCCTCTTTGACGTTCCTGAGCAGGAGCGATCCGAGCGGTCCGTAGTCGTACGTGGAACGGAATCCTCCGTAGATCTCGGCGGACTGGTACACGAATCCGCGGCGCTTGCAGAGGCTGACGATCTGTTCGAGGTCGGTTGCGGCCATATGGCCCACAGGCTACGGGTCGCCGCTCGCGATGCCCGGATTCATTTCAGGCGGCGTTGGCGACTGGACGACGGCGCAGCGAAACCGGGCTCAGGTGATTCGGCTCCGATCTCGTTCACGTACTGCGCGGGTGCGATGCGTACGCGGGTGGACGGTCGTCGTTCCCCGACATCGTTCTCGCCGATTTTTGCAAGACCGTCGATCCGTCGTGCTCTTGTCGTGCATGTTCACATCACGCATCAACCACCGCCGCCATCGCTCGATCGCTGCACTCGCCATCGCGACACTGTTCGTCGGGTCCGCCTGCGGGTCGGCCGAGAGGTCGTCATCGGACTCCGTGGCTCCCGCCACCGCCGTCAGTGCCGAGGGCACCGTCGTCTCCGATCCCCCATCGACGGCCTCGGATCCGGAAGCTGAGCCAGTTCCGGAACCCGAACCCGAACCCGAGCCGTTGCCGGAACCCGAACCGCTGCCGATCGCCACACCGGAGCCGCAACCGGAACCCGAGCCGGAACCCGAACCGGTCGACGAGGTCGCGGTTCCCAGCGACGACGACGGCGATGGCTGGGATGGGGCCTGTGGGCCGAACGATCCGATGCCGGCCGGTGCGGAGTACATCAGCAGCACCACCGTGCAGTTCGGCGACGGCGTGCCGAACACCGCAACCGCCTACCTCCACGACGGCGAGTGGAAGCTGCGGATCGACGGACCGGTGGTGAGCGACGAGATGTCGCTGCCGGCGCCTGATTTCGGGATCGTCCGGGTCCTCACCGCCGCCCCGGTGAACGACTTCGGCGGCGACGAGATCCTGGTGCGCCTCGACACCATCGCCGACCTGAGCATGATCGGCATCTTCGGACAGCACGACGGCTGCCTGTTCCGCCACACCACCGGCGATCTCGGGCCGGTGGCGCTCACCGTCGGCGTGCACGACGGCGCCATGTTCGGCATCACCTGCCACACCGACGAGTTCGGTTCGTTCATCACCTCACGCTCCGCCACGGCGAACGACGACGACACCTGGAACATCTACGGCACCTCGTACACCTACGACTCACCGACCAGGCTGCAGGCCGGCGACGGCGCCCACGAGTTCGCCGTTCCCACCGGCGACCCGAGGCTCGAGTCGTTCACCGACATCCAGTGCGGCGACCTGCTGCCCGGCCAGTTCTGAGCTGCGGCTTCAGCTCAGCCGTGCCGCCAACTCGATGAGGTCGGCGAGTTCGTCGACCTCATCGGTGTCGATGTCGTCGGCGAGGCGACCGGCCGCCGACGCCACGTCGTCGAGGTCGATGTCGTCGGCGAACGGATTGTCACGGAGCTTCTCGGCGAACGTCGCGACCACCGTGGCCAACTGGAAGTCGACCGGCGTGTCGGCCCAGTTCGGCTCGATGTCACGCATGTCGATGTCCTCGTCGATCTCGACGACGTCGCCGGACTCCGGATCCTCCCACCGCAACGACACCACACCGAGTTCGGCCCGGTCATCGACCGACACGCCTCGGGCCAGCTCGATCTCGTAGATCGCGGTCACCTGGTGTGCGGCACCCAACTCGCCGGCGTCGACGTCGTCGTTGCGGAAGTCGCTGTCGCGGACGCCGCGGTTCTCGAACCCGATGAGTCGGTACGCCTCGACGACGTCCTCGTCGAACTCGACCTGGATCTTGCCGTCTTTGGCGACGATCAGGAGGGTCGAGGTCAGCTCGTCTTCGAACAGCCGCTCGGCCTCGTCCTCGGTGTCGACGTAGGCGTAGAAGCCGTCGCCCTGATCCGCGAGTTGCTCCATCGTCACGTCGTTGAAGTTGCCCATCCCGAAGCCGACGGTGACCAGGTCGATGCCGTTGTCGGCATCGCCGCGGATCATCGCTGCGAGTTGATCGGGGTCGGTGACTCCCGCGTTGGCCACACCGTCGGACGCGATGACGACTCGGTTGATGCCCCCGTCGTCGAACGACTCGCGAGCCAGTTCGTAGCCGAGCGCCAGCCCGGCCTGGAGGTTGGTCCCACCGGTCGAGTCGAGATCGTCGAGCGCATCGAGGATGACGTCGCGGTCCGACACCGAGGTCGGCTCCAGCACGATCGATGCGCCTCCCGCGTAGCTCACGATGGCGACCGTGTCGTCGTCGGCGAGCTCGTCGACGAGGATCGACAGCGATGTCTTGACCAGGCCGAGACGGTCGTCACGATTCATCGACCCCGAGGTGTCGATGACGAAGGTCAGGTTGGCGTCGCCGCGATCCGCGTCGTCCACCACTTCGGCCTGCACCCCGACCCGCACCAGCACGTTGTCGTCGTCGAACGGTGACGGCCCACCATCGACGGAGATGTCGAGACCGGAGCGTGGGATGTCGTAGTCGTAGTCGAAGGCGTTGATGAACTCTTCCGGCCGGACCGACTCCCGAGGCGGGAGCGACCCTTCGTCGAGCCAGCGTCGAGCGATCGAGTACGAGCCGGTGTCGACGTCGAGCGCGAACGTCGACAAGGGGTCGACGTCGGTGTCGATGAACGAGCGGTATCCGTAGTCCTCGAACCGGTTGTCGTCGAACCGAGCTTCGCTGTCGATGTCGCCCGGGTCAGGTGCCTCCTCGTCGGCGGGCGCTTCCTCCCCGAAGAGCCCGTCGTCGGTCGATTCGAGCGATGCGTCGTCCGCCGCCGCCTGCTCTTCTGCGGGCTCCTCGGCGGGTTCGTCAGCGGGTTCCTCGCTGGGTTCCTCGATCGGCGCTTCGGCGTCGATCGACTCGTCGGGCGGTGGTGCGGGTTCGGTCACCAAGTCGACTTCCGCGTCTCCGCCCTCGCCCCCTCCCCCGTCACCGAAGAGACCGTCTTCCGACGCTTCCTCGGTCGGCGCCGACTCCTCGGCATCTCCCCCGTCGTCGTCACCCCCACATGCGGTGAAGACGACTCCCAAGGCCACCAGGGCGGCCAACTGCTTGTTCACGTTGCTGCGTTTCATGGCGGGTTGGACGCCGCCGGGGACCCCGAATGTTCCCCACCGTCGCGATTTGTGCAAGATCCGGGTTCGCTGCGCCTCTTGAACGGCATGAACCCGACACGTCGCATCCAGACCGCCCTCGCCGCCAGTGCACTCGTCATCGGAACCGCATGCGGCTCCACGTCGACCACGAGCACGTCCGACACCGCAGCGCCGACAACCACCGCGTCACCGGCGACCACAACGGCGCCGGTCACCACCGACGCGCCGGTCACCACCGCGGCGCCCGCCACCACGGTCGCACCGACCACCACGGTCGCCGCCGAGGACGTGACACCTCCCACGACGACCCCGCCGACCACCACCATCGCGCCCGAGCCCGAGCCCGAGCCCGAGCCGGAGCCCGAGCCGATCGACGACCTCGTGGCCGTTCCCGAGCCCCCGGTCCCGGTGGCACCGTGTGGCTCGTTCGAACCGATCTCCGGGTCGGCCACGATCACCGCCGACCTCCTGCTCGACCTGCGAGCCGACGGCACCGCCGACGACCGGGTGCTCACCTACTTCGACGGCTCGTGGAAGGTGCGGACGATCATCGACGACATCACCTCCGAGGTGACCGTCGACGATGTCGGCCCCGCTGCAGTCCGCGTGCTCGGTGCCGCAGACGTCGGGATCGTGCGACCGGGCAACGAGATCATCGCCGTCACCGGTGCCGGTGCGTCGACTGCCAAGATCGGCGTGTTCGGCGATGTCGCCGACGGCTGCCTTGCTCAGTACACCTGGCAAGACACCACACCGCTGGCCTTCCACGTCGGCGGGGGCATCACCCACGGCGACAGCACCTGGTGCGGCGACGGCTACATCGGCGCCACGAGCTACGAGCAGGACGAGTGGGGCACCTACTCCGCAGGCGGAGCGGCCTACGAGGAGATGTCGCTCGGCGTCTTCGGCTACATCAGCGCCTCGGACGACTACAGCGAAGGCATGGCCCACGAGGACCTCACGCCGATCACCTTCGACTGCTTCGGGCTCGTGCTCTGATCAGTGCGACTCGAACATCGCCGTCGCCTTGAGCCGACGTTCGAGCTGGAACTCCAGCGCCTTGGTCGCCAGGCTCGCCACCTCGTGCGTGGCGGGCGACTCGGGCTGGGCCAACGCCCCGGCGAGACGCCCACCGAGGATGTCACGGAGCAGGCCGAGCGCTTCGGCACTGATCGCCTGACCCGACCGACACGACCGACACAGCACACCACCTTCGTTGAGGTCGAAGGCGACCATCTGCGTGTCGGGTTCGGTCTCGCCACAGCGGATGCACCCGTACAGCTCCGGGTGGAAGCCCTCGCGGGCGAGCAACTTCCAGTAGAACGCGGGGATGTTCAGCGGCGCAGGCTTGTCGGCGATGGTCCGCAACACGCCGACGAGGCTCTTGTAGAGCGCCGCGTTGGGCTCACGTTCGAGCGACAGTTGATCGACCGCCTCGAGCGCGGCGAGACCTTGCGACGCCCGGTCGAGCGACGACAGCATCGGCGACAACGGTTCGATCGCCTCGGCCTGGCTGACGATATCGAGTTCACGGCCGCGGTACAGCAGGAGCTTGACGTGGCTCATCGGTTCGAGTCGGGCACCGAACTTCGAGCGGGTCTTGCGCACGCCCTTGGCGACGGCGCGGACCTTGCCGTTCTCGAGCGTGTGGATCACGATGATGCGATCCGACTCACCCAGCTTGTACGTCCGCAGCACGACGCCGACGTCGTGATACAGCCCACTCACGATCGGGCACCGTCGCGATCGCTCAGCACCGTCACCCGACCGATTCGTCGGTCTTGTCGGCGTCGTCGAGGCCGCCGAAGCGACGCTCGCGTTGCGCGAAGTCGGCGATCGCTTCGACGAGATGCTCGGTCGTCAACTCGTCCCACCCCATCGGACGGAACACGAGCTCGCCGTACGCCAGCTCCCACACGATCGACGGCGGCAGCCGGGTCGGCTCGCCGAGGACGACGATGAGGTCGGGTTCACAGTCGGCCGGTGCGTAGAGCACCTCGGAGATGATCGCCTCGTTGATCGGTTCGTCGGGAGCGATCTCGGCCATCGCGTGAGCAAAGCGAGCTCGCCCGTCACCGATCGGGTCGATGATGACGTGGCACGAGCCGACGTCGCGTTCCCAGCGTTCGCTGTCGCTCGGACGTACTCCGGGTTCGAACGCTCGCAGCGTGAGGTAGGTGGCGCCGGCGTTGGCCGCGACCTCGCCGAGTTCGTCGACGCGCTGATCCCACCGTTTGACGCCGAGGTCATCCCAGTCGCCGAGGGTCCCGCCGACGATCATCACGTGCCGGAGGAACTGGCGCGTCGGATCGATGCTCTGGATCGCATCGGGATGTGGCGTCGTCGCGGGCGTCGGTGCCATCACACCATCATTCCACGATCGGTGCCCGATCCGACGGCCACCCCTCGCGATAGGTTCAACATTCGTGCCCGGTGAGCAATCCATGTCCCAGAACGACGGCATGCTCCATGTCGCCTGCATCATGGACGGCAACGGCCGATGGGCCGGCGCCCGAGGCCTGCCTCGTACCGACGGGCACACCGAAGGCGAAGAGAACCTCGCCCGTCTCGTGCGCATCGCGGTCACTCGTAACATCGACTACCTCACCGTGTTCGGCTTCTCGACCGAGAACTGGCGGCGACCGCGGCCCGAGGTGCGCCACATCCTCGGCCTCCATGAGAAGCTGTTCGGACGCGTCGCCGAACTCAACGAGCTCAACGTGCGCATCCAGTGGATCGGGCGTCCGTTCGATTCGAGCGAGGCCAAGACCCCGCGCTACGTGCAACGGGCGATCCGCAAGGCGATCAACGACACCGCGGGCAACACCGGCATGACGCTGACCGTTGCGTTCGACTACGGCGGCCGCACCGAACTGGTCACCGCCGTGAAAGAGGCGCGTCGCACGCCAGGCGGCGTCACGGTCGACTCGATCTCCGAGCACCTGTATCTCCCCGACCTCCCTCCCGTCGACGTCCTCGTCCGGACGAGCGGCGAACGGCGGGTGTCGAACTTCCTGCTCTGGCAAGCAGCCGGTGCCGCCATCTACTTCACCGACGCTCCGTGGCCGGACTTCGATGCCACCGAACTCGACGCGGCGCTCGCACTGGTCGCGGCTCCATGAGCGACGACCCCACGGTCGAACTGAACACATCGCTGAGCACGGTCACCTCCGAACTCGATCGAAGCGAAGTTCGCGAGGGCCAACATCGGATGGCCCGTCTCGTCGAAGATGCGATCGCGGGCAAACGCCACCTCGTCGTGCAGGCCGGAACGGGCACCGGCAAGACGCTCGCCTATCTCGTGCCGGCCATCACGACCGGCTCGTCGGTCGTCGTGGCCACAGCGACCAAGGCGCTCCAAGACCAGCTCGCCACCAAGGACCTCCCGTTCCTCGCCGAACATCTCGGTATCGACTTCGATTGGGCCGTGCTCAAGGGGCGCAGCAACTACGTGTGCCTCCAGCGCCTCCGCGAGGTCGAGAACCCGGCGCAGGGCGAACTCGACCTCGGCGACATGGCGGTGGTGACCAAGGCCGAGATCAAGAAGATCGCCGCATGGGCAGCCGACTCCGACACCGGCGACCAAGCCGAACTCGACTGGACGCCATCCGACAACGCCTGGCGAGCCGTGAGCGTCGGCAGCGACGAGTGCCCCGGCGCCGAACGCTGCCCGCTCGGCGATCCGTGCTTCGCCGAGCAGGCCCGGCGTCGGGCACAGGCTGCCGACGTCACCGTCGTCAACACCCACCTGTACGGGCTCAACGTCGCCGCCGAGGGAGCGGTGCTCCCCGACCACGACGTGGTGATCTTCGACGAAGCCCACGTGCTCGAAGACGTCATGAGCGACACCGTCGGGGTCGAGATCTCGCCCGGCCGGTTCATCGCGCTGGCCGCCACCATCCGCCGCATCATCGACGACCCGCAGCTGATCGCCTCGGTCGCGGAACTCGGCGAAGGTCTCCGCGACGCGCTGTCGGGCCACATCGGGGAGCGACTTCCCAATCCGCTCCCCGACTCGATCCAGGAGCCGCTCAACGATGCCCGCCTCAAGCTCGGCGCGGCGAACGACGTGATCGTCTCGCTCACCACGAAGAGCGAAGACGCCAAGCAGCGGCAGTTGCGCGCTCAGACCATGACCGGGCGATCGATCCAGCAACTCGACATCGCCATCGAAGGCCGCGAAGGCTACGTCGCGTTCGTCTCCGGCTCGCGTGACTCGCCGCGTCTCGAGGTCGCACCGCTCGACGTCGGCCCGACGATGGACGAAGGCGTCTGGAAGCGTCGCACCGCCATCCTCACCAGCGCAACGATCCCGTCGTCGCTGGCCACACGGGTCGGCATGCCGGCGAGCGACGTCGACGTCGTCGATGTGGGCAGCCCGTTCGACTACGAGTCGAACTCGATGCTGTACTGCGCGATCCACCTGCCGAACCCGAACTCGCCCGACTTCCGAGCGAAGGCCAACGACGAACTCGAAGCGCTCATCCGCGCCGCCGGTGGGCGGACGCTCGCGTTGTTCACCAGCTACAAGGCGATGGACGAAGCCGCCGAGGCGATGCGGTCGCGTCTCGACAACGAGATCCTGACCCAACGCGACATGCCGAAGACGGCGCTGGTCAAGGCGTTCGCCGACGACGAGTCGACGTGCCTGTTCGCCACCGCCGGGCTGTTCCAGGGCGTCGACGTTCCCGGCAAGACCCTGTCGCTGGTCGTCATCGATCGCATCCCGTTCCCGCGCCCCGACGACCCGCTGCTGTCGGCCCGACGTGATCTGCTCGGTCGGAGTGCGTTCAGCGAGATCGACATCCCACGAGCGTCGATGATGCTCGCGCAGGCCGCGGGTCGCCTGATCCGGTCGGCGACCGACACGGGGGTCGTGGCCGTCATGGACCCGCGTCTCGGCAAGGCGAACTATCGCTGGGACATCGTCAAGGCCCTCCCCCCGATGAAGCGGACGCGACACCGATCTGAGGTCGAAGCGTTCTTGCGTACGATTTCGGGGAGCCCCGACGAATAACGTCTGGGCATGGACAACGAGTCAGCCCGCACGCAACTCATCGCTCAACTCCGCCGCACCATCGAACACATCGACGCCGGCACGATCCCGCTGGTCGACGACACCATGTCGATCCCCGTCGATCGCTACCAGAACCAGGAACGCTGGGAGGAGGAGATCGAGAAGGTCTTCAAGACCGTTCCGCTCATGATGGGCTTCTCCTCCGAGCTGAAGGAAGCCGGCGCCTACAAGGCCATGGACGTCTGCGGGATGAAGTTCATCCTCACACGTGGCAGCGACGGTGAGCTCCGAGGCTTCGTCAACATGTGTTCGCACCGCGGCGCACAACTCGTCGAGGAAGGCAGCGGAGCGTCACGTCGCTTCACGTGCCCGTACCACGCCTGGAACTACGACCACGACGGCGCGCTCGTCGGCGTGACCAACCGCCAGGACTTCGGCGAGGTCGACACGAGCTGTCTCGGTCTGACGTCCCTGCCCGTCGCGGAGAAGTGCGGGCTGATGTGGGTCGTCCTCGATCCCAACGGTTCGATCGACATCGATGCTCACCTCGGTGGCTACGCGACGATGCTCGACCACTTCGACTTCGGCTCGTGGAACGTCGTGCACCAGCAAGAGGTACCCGGCCCGAACTGGAAGCTCGCCTACGACGGCTACCTCGACTTCTACCACCTGCCGTTCCTCCACCGCGACACGTTCGGACCCGACTACCCGAGCCGCCCGATCTACGACGCGTGGGGCCCTCACCAGCGGATGACCGCTCCGTACGAGGCGCTGGCGAAGTGGGCCGACGTGCCCGACGACGAGGTCGTGCTGAGCGAGATCGACGGCGGCGTCTGGACGATCTTCCCGCACGTCTCGATCGCCGGTTTCCCGGTCGGTGAGCGCGGTCTCATGGTGTCGCAACTCTTCCCCGGCGACACGCCCGACACGTCGAAGACCATCCAGAACTTCATCGTCACCGACGAGCCGACCGACGAGTTGATCGCTCTCGCCGCCAAGCACGCCGAGTTCTTCGATCACGTCGTGCGCAACGAGGACTACTACACCGGCATCCGCATCGGGAAGAACATCGCGTCGGGCGCCAAGTCGGAGTTCGTCTTCGGCCGCAACGAGGGCGGCGGCCAGTTCTTCCACACCTACCTCGACAGCCTCCTCGACACCTGACCCGCACCCCACCCGGCTTTACCCCTCAGATCCGTCATCGCTGACGCTTTGACGGGGCAGAACAGCGGGTGGGGCGCCGTTCAGTCGGCGAACGTGAACTTCAGCAGCGTCGGACGCCCCGGCGCTTCGATACGTCTGCCGTCGGCGTTCGTCCAGACGAGGTCGGCGTCATCACGACGTGTGAACCCGGCGGGCGCCATTGCCGTGTCGATCTGTTCGGTGATCGAGTCCATGGTCATGAACGTCACGCCGACGCTCATCACGACCAGTGGCGGATCATCCTCCGAGGTGACCAGCGTCGGTTCCAACCTGGCGGGAAGCAGGTCGGCCGTCGAGCGCAACGCACTCACCGATCGGTCGTCGTCCGGTGCACCCTGCACCGTCTCGTCGGCCGACCCCGACGTCTCGGACCCGCCGCTACACGAGGTCGCCAGCGCGACCGCGATCACGGAGATGAGCAGCAGTCGCATCACTCATTGTCGGCTGACGCTCGATCGAACTTGACGAATCCGGCCCGGCTCATGACGCCCCCCTTCCCGGTTTTGCCCCTGGGATCCGTCATCGGTGACGGATCGGAGGGGTGAAACGGGTCAGGCGAGGGTGTTGACGTTGTTGAGTTCGGTGAAAGCCTGCTCGAGGCGCTCGACGAAGCTCACCTCGCCGGCACGGAGCCAGACGCGAGGGTCGTAGTACTTCTTGTTCGGAGCATCGGCGCCGTTCGGGTTGCCGAGCTGGCTCTCGAGGTAGTCACGGTGCTCGTCGGCGTAGCCGCGCACACCGTCCCAGAACGCCCACTGCAGATCGGTGTCGATGTTCATCTTGATCACGCCGTAGCTGATGGCCTCGGCGATCTCCTCGGCGGTGGAGCCGGAGCCGCCGTGGAACACGAAGTTGACGGGCAGGTCGGAGTCGGTGGAGAACTTCTCGGCGATGTGCGCCTGCGCGTCACGCAGGATGGTGGGCGTGAGCTTGACGTTGCCGGGCTTGTACACACCGTGCACGTTGCCGAACGCGGCGGCGATCGTGAAGTTCGGGCTGACCTCCATGAGGCGCTCGTAGGCGTAGGCGACTTCCTCGGGCTTCGAGTAGAGGTCTTCGGGGTTGGCGTCGGAGTTGTCGACGCCGTCTTCCTCGCCACCGGTGATCCCGAGTTCGATCTCGAGGGTCATGCCCATCGGCGCCATGCGCTTGAGGTACTCGACGCACGTGTCGATGTTCTCCTCCATCGGCTCCTCGGAGAGGTCGAGCATGTGCGAGCTGAACAGCGGGCGACCCGTCGCCTCGAAATGCGCTTCGCCTTCGTCGAGCAGGCCCGAGATCCACGGCAGCTTCTTCTTCGGGCAGTGATCGGTGTGCAGGATGACGCGGGCGTCGTAGGCCTCGGCCATGGTCTGGACGTGCTTGGCGCCGGCGACCGAGCCGAGGATCGACGCGCGATCGCCGTCGACCGGCACGTTCTTGCCGCCGACGAAGGCCGAGCCGCTCGTGGAGAACTGGATGATCACCGGGCTGTTGAGCTTGCCGGCGGTCTCCATCACGGCATTCATCGAGTTGGTACCGATGCAGTTGGCCGCTGGCAGTGCGAACTGGTTGGCCTTCGCCAGAGCGAACAGTTGGTTGACGTGGTCGCCCGTCAGGACGCCGGCTGGGAACTCGTTGCTGATGTCGGTCACGCCACACAGTGTAGATGCCGACGCCGCACCGAGCCCGGTGCTCGAGCGCGAGCACCGGGCTCGGGCGCTCGGTTCGGCGCTCGCCGCGTCTCCGGCTCGGGCTCGCCGCTCGATACTGTCGACCGCCATGGACCGCGTCGTCACCATCGAACTGACCGAAGGCATCGCCTCGATCACCCTCGACTCGCAGCACAATCGCAATGCGCTCTCGAAGCAGTTGCTCGCCGAACTGCACGAGTGTCTCGACGACGCAGAGGCGGCCAACGCCCGCGCCATCGTCCTGCGTCACGAGGGGCCGGCCTTCTGCGCCGGGGCCGACCTCAAGGAACGAGCGGGCGACTCGGCGCCGGCGGGCGGCGCCGGCATCGATTCCAACCCGATGGTGCGTGCGCTGGAACGGCTCATGGACACCGAACGACCCACGATCGCTGCGGTCGACGGCGCGGTCCGCGCCGGCGGTATCGGACTGATGGCTGCCTGCGACCTCGTCGTCGTCGACGCCGCCACCACGTTCGCGCTCACCGAAGTGCGTATCGGTGTGGCCCCGGCGATCATCTCGGTGCCGATCCTGCGACGAGTACCGGCCGGGAAGATCGCCGCCGCGATGCTCACCGGTGAGCCGTTCGACGCTGCAGAAGCACGATCGATCGGACTCGTCACCCACGTCACCGACGACGTGGCTGCGACCGTTGCCGCGTTGTGTGACGGAGTCCGCGCCGGTGCACCGCGCGCCGTTCGCGAGACCAAGCGACTGCTGCGCCACGTTCCCACCCTCGAACGATCGGTCGCGTTCGCCGAGATGGAAGCACTCTCGACCGAACTCTTCGAGGGGCCCGATGCGGCAGCAGGCATGGCCGCGTTCCGCGAGAAGCGGACACCCGACTGGTCGAACGCCGACTGATCGGCGCGGCCACTTCGTCGCGGCATCGTCGTCGGCTCCGTTTCCATGATCGTGGATTCCCTGCGAGACTGAAGGCATGCCCAGCACTGTCACCAGCGAAGAACTCCACGCCCGCATCGTCGGCCAGAACATCCCGAAACGGTTTCTGGCGAACCTCGAACGCAACGGTGACATCGAGGTCTTGAACTGGCAGACCGCCGACGGCGGATGGGAATCGCTCACGCTCAGCCAGGTGGCCGATCACACCGCCCGCCTCGTCGCTGCGCTCAAGGATCTCGGCGTGTCGCCCGGCGACAAGGTCGTGATGATGATGCGCAACCGACAGGAGTTCCATGCGCTCGACCTCGCCGTGCTGTTCTGCGGCGCCACGCCGGTCTCCATCTACAACTCGTCGGCACCCGACCAGATCCAGTACCTCGTCAACGACAGCGGCGCCAGCGTCGCCATCCTCGAGGACTCGGGTTTCCTCGAGCGATTCGAATCGGTGCGCGACAAGATCCCGACCATTCAGCACATCGCGCTCATCGAGACCAACGACGAGACCGGCGACGACATCGTTCGCTACAGCGACATGGTCGCCTTCGAACCCGCCGACCTCGCCGCCGAGGCCGAGACGGCGACCCTGAGCGATCTCGCCACGATCATCTACACCTCCGGCACCACCGGTCCGCCGAAGGGCGTCATGCTCAGTCACAGCAACGTGGTCTGGACGCTCGAATCGGTCGGCCAGTCGATGCGCGATCAGACCGACATCGACGACTTCGCCGGCAAGAGCCACCTGTCGTACCTGCCGATGGCCCACGTCATGGAACGGTTGCTCGGCCACTACTACATGCTCGACTTCGGGACGAAGGTCTACTGCTGCCCCGAGACGAGCCAGATGCCGGCGATGCTGCGCGAGAGTCGCCCGAGCCTGTTCATCGGCGTGCCTCGTGTGTGGGAGAAGCTGTACGCCGGCGTCAACGCGGCGCTCTCGGCCGATCCGGACAAGGAACGCCAGTTCAACGAAGCGGTCGCGGCCGGGTCGCCGATCATGGCGAAGATGACCCGTGGCGAAGCGACCGACGAAGAGATCGCGACGTGGAACTTCCTCGACGGGGTCGGTTTCAAGCCCGTGCGCGAACTGATCGGTCTCGACCGCGTCGAGATCGGCATCTCGGGTGCCGCACCGATCCCGGCCGAGATCCTCGACTGGTTCCGCACGATCGGCGTGCCGCTCAGCGAGGGCTACGGCATGAGCGAGACGGTCGCCGTGCTGTCGTGGTCGTCGGCGGCCAAGCCGGGCTTCGTCGGGCAAGCCGCGACCGGTGTCGAGATCACGATCGCCGACGACGGCGAAGTGCTCGCACGCGGCGGCAACATCTTCGAGGGATACCTCGGGCTTCCCGACAAGACGGCCGAGACCATCGACGAAGACGGATGGCTCCACACCGGCGACATCGGCGTGCTCGACGACGAGGGCTACCTCAAGATCGTCGACCGCAAGAAGGAGCTCATCATCACCGCCGGCGGCAAGAACATCAGCCCGGCCAACCTCGAAGCGGCGCTCAAGATGATCCCGTTGATCGGCCAGGCGTGCGCCGTCGGCGAGCAGAAGCCGTTCGTCGCCGCACTCGTCGTTCTCGATCCCGACGCGTCGGCTGCGTGGGCCGCCGAGCACGGTCTCACGGGCGACGCCGCGACGATGACCGAGATGGCCAAGAATCCCGACGTGATCGCCGAGATCGAGGCCGGACTCGCCGACGCGATGGCCGACTTCAACAACGCCGAATCGGTGAAGAAGGTCAAGGTGCTCGGCGAGGAATGGCTGCCCGACTCCGAGCTGCTCACGCCGACCTCCAAGCTCAAGCGTCGTGGCATCCTGGCCACGTTCGCCGACGAGATCGAAGCGCTCTACGTCCGCTGATCGGCCGCGCCGGCCCTCGACGTCCGCGGGCGCGATCAGGGGCCGGTGCGATCAGGCGATCAGGCGGTAGCCGACCCCGCGCACGGTGACGATCAGCTGCGGATCGTCGGGGTGGTCTTCGATCTTCATACGCAGCCGACGCACGTGAGCGTCGACCAGGCGCGAGTCGCCCAGGTACTCGTACCCCCAGACGCGTTCGAGGAGCTGATCGCGCGACAGCACGGCGCCGGCATGATCGGCGAACTCGCACAGCAGGCGGAACTCGGTCTTGGTGAGGTTGATCTCGTTGCCCGCCTTGAGGACGATGCCTTGTTGACGACGTAGTTCGACGTCGCCGAACATCGAGGCCTGTGCCGTCGGCGACGAATCGTGGAGATGCACGCGTCGCAGCAACGAGCGGATTCGTGCGGCCAACTCTTTGGGCACCACCGGCTTGGTGACGTAGTCGTCGGCCCCTGCCTCGAGCCCGGCGACCATGTCGACGGTGTCGGTCTGCGCGGTGATGATGATGATCGGCACGATGCTCTTCGAGCGCAGCGCCCGACACACCTCGAAACCCGACATGTCGGGCAGCCGCAGGTCGAGCAACACCAGGTCGATACCCCCCTGGTCGAATGCGGCGAGGCCGTCGGTGCCGTTGGCGGCCTCGCGAACCGAGTAGCCCTCGTCCTCGAGTGCCAGCGACAGTGCCAGACGGATGCCGTCGTCGTCTTCGATGAACAGCAGCGACTCCATGCGCTCACCGTAGCCACTGCGTCACGATCCGACGAGTGACGGCGAACTCTCGACTCCCCATCGAAGCTTCGTCACATCTCGTGTGCGGCGGTCGTCGAGTGCCCTGTGGACGACGACGCGTCGATGCAGGTGGGCCGCGCTTTCACACACGATGATCGGTTTGTTACAGAAATCGCACACGGCTGCGGTTGCACTGTCACAGACCAGTCGCAGTATTGGTGATGTTCACGCTGCCCCGGTGAGGTACCTCCCTCCCCCTGGTGCCTCACCGGCAGCGAGAAACCCCGGCACCGGCGACACGCCGTCGAGCCACTCCCCTGCAACACTGTCTCCCGTGGCCCGCGAACGTTCACTCCGACTCCGAACTCGCGTCACGCTGTTCTTCGCACTGATCGCGCTGTTCGCCGGCACCCTGCTCATCGGCGTCACCTACGGGTTCGCGCGCAGCAACCTCCTCGACGAGCGCCAGGACTCCGCCCGCACCCAGGCCTTCGAGAACGCGGCCGCCGCCGCCGAGATCCTCGACGTCGACACCGAACAGATCGGGATCTTCTTCCGCGACGACCTCACGACCGAACCCGACGGGTTCGCGGTCCTCACCTCGTCGGGCATCGACGCCATCGAGACACGCACCGACTCCGACGTCGACATCGACGTGAGCCTCGATGCCTTCCCCACCCAACTGGTCGAGCACGTGCAGGCAGGAGGCTCCGGGCTCCAGTTCGCCGACATCGACGGCAAGCCGTACGTCACCGTCGGCGTCCACATCAACCGCCACGACGTCGGCTACTTCGAAGCGTTCCCCGCCGAGACCACCGACACCACCCTCACCGCGCTGATCACCGCACTCGGCCTCGGAGGCATCGGCACGCTCGTCCTCGCAACACTGTTCGGCTTCTCCACCTCGCGCCGTCTGCTCCGTCCGCTCTCGCGGGTCGCCGACGCCGCCGAGGAAATCGCCGAGGGTGGTCTCGACACGCGTCTCGACAGCGAGTCCGACCCCGATCTCGACCGCCTCGCCGGCTCGTTCAACGGGATGGCCGACGCCGTGCAGGCCAGGATCGAACGCGAGGCCCGATTCGCCTCCGACGTCAGTCACGAGTTGCGCTCGCCCATCACCGCCCTCACCGCGGCGGTCGAAGTGCTCGACGCCAAACGCGATGACATCCCCGAACGCACGCAGCAGGCGCTCGACATCGTCGTCAGCCAGGTGCGCCGGTTCGACAGCATGGTGATCGACCTGCTCGAACTCTCACGCATCGATGCCGGCGCCACCGACCTCAACGTCGAGACGCTCGACGTGTCGGATCTGACCCGGCGGGTCGCCGCCCGGTTCGGAGCGAGCGACGTGCCGATCTCGATGGCGCCCGACACCCCTCGCGAGATCGACGTCGACAAGGTCCGTTTCGAACGAATCGTCGGCAACCTCATCGACAATGCTCAGAACCACGGCGGCGGCGCGACGCTGATCGAACTCGGCCAGCCGCGCAGCGGGCTCCTGCGCATCGCCGTCGAAGACGCCGGGCCGGGCGTCGCCCGCAGCGAACGCGACCGCATCTTCGAACGCTTCGCTCGCGGCAGCGCCGCACGCCACCGGATCGGCACCGGGCTCGGCCTCGCCCTCGTCGTCGAACACACGAACGCCCTGGGCGGGGATGCGTGGGTCGAGGATCGAGCGGAAGGTGGCGCCCGCTTCGTGGTCGAACTCCCCGTCAGACAGGACGCCCGATGACTCTCCGTACACGCAAGCTCGCGACCGCACTCGTCGTCGCCGCGACGTTCGCGGCGGCATGCGGTGTGCCCGAGGGCCCCGACACGTTCGAGCAGATCGCCGACGCCGACGTCCCGCTCAACCTGGCATCGCCGTCGACCACGACCACCACCACGACCACCACGGTGCCCGTCGAGCCACCCGAGACCACGACCACCGCCGTCGACCCGCTGCCCGAACCCGAGACCGAACCGGTCAGGCTCTACTTTCTCGCTCGCGACGAACTCATCCCGACCCGCCGGTCGATCGAGACCGGGTTCGTGCCGTTCCAACTCATCGAACTGCTCACCGCCGGACCCGACCCCGAGACGAACCCCGGGCTCGAAACCGTCGTGCCCGACGACCTCGTCCGATCGATCGACGTGACCGCGGGTACCGCCACGGTCGACCTCGACAGCACGGTGTTCCGGCGCGTCCTGCGCTCCGACCAGCTCGCGCTCTTCGCACAGATCGTGCTCACTCTCACCGAAAGCGCGCCGCGTATCGGCATCGTCACGTTCACCATCGACGGGGCGCCCGAGAACGTGCCGATCCCCAACAACTTCTTCCGCCGCACCCTCACGTTCGACAACTACGCCCAGCTCATCGTGAACGCCGTCGTCACCCCGACCGTCACCACGACCGTTCCCCCGACCACGACCGTTCCCGAGGGCGGGGCGGAGGGTGACGCGGAGGGCGAGCCGCCGATCGACGACGACGTGGCAGCCGACGAGCTCGATGCGCCGACCACGGTGCCGACCGAGTCGACCGTGGCGCCGACGACCGCGCCGGGTTGAGTCAGTAACCGAGGCGCTCGACGCGCTCGGGCTTGCGCTGCCAGTCCTTGTCGACCTTCACACGCAGCTCGAGGTAGACGCCCTCGGGCATCTGGCGGCGGGCACGCTCGCCCACCTGCTTGAGCACCGACCCACCCTTGCCGATGACCATGCCCTTCTGGCTGTCACGCTCGACGATGATGTCGACCCGGATGCGCGGCCACTCCCACTCGACGACCTGCGTGGCGATCGAATAGGGCAGCTCGTCACGAGTCACGGCGAGCAACTGTTCGCGGACGAGTTCGGCAACCCAGCGTTCTTCGGGAAGGTCGCTCACCTCGTCGTCGGGGAAGTACTTCGGGCCGACGGGAAGACCTTCCGACAGGTACTCGACCAACTTGCCGACGCCATCACCGGTCTTCGCCGACACCGGGAAGTACTCGCGCGCTCCCAGCTCCGACGCCGCCGTGAGCATCTTGAGCACCTGTTCGGGCGACGCCGCGTCGATCTTGTTGACGACCACGATCGACTCGGCCATGTCGAGCTGACCGGCGACCCAGCGGTCGCCCTTGCCGAACGGCTTGGTCGCGTCGAGCACGAGCGCGGTCACGTCGACGTCGTCCATGCTCCCCAGCGCCGTCGCATTGACCCGCTCACCCAACGCCGTGACCGCCTTGTGGAGCCCCGGCGTGTCGACGAACACCAGCTGACTTCCCGGCCGGCTCAACACGCCCATGATGCGATGCCTCGTGGTCTGCGGTTTGTCGCTCACGATGCTGATCTTCTGTCCGCAGATCGCGTTGACGAGCGACGACTTGCCCACGTTGGGTCGCCCGACGAACGTGACGAAGCCGGAACGGTGGTCATCGTGGTCGTCGGTCATCCTCAGAGTCTGCCAACTGAAGGCGGCAAAGCAGCGCAAGTGCCGCCGCACCCGACGCTCGTCGCCCGTCTGCACCTCGCCTGTCGATGAGGTTCCGCGAGTGTGCTGCTTTGTAGTCTCCAACTCATGACACGCATGATCGAAGGAATCGCCGGACTCAAAGAGCTCGTCGGAGAGCACCTCGGCTACTCGCCCTACACCACCGTCACCCAGGAGCAGGTGCAGCTGTTCGCCGACGCCACCGGCGACCAGCAGTGGATCCACGTCGACGTCGAGCGAGCCAAGTCCGGCCCGTTCGGCGGCCCGATCGCCCACGGCTACCTCACGCTCTCGCTCGGCCCGATGCTCTCGCCGCAGATCTTCGCGGTCACCGGTATCGCCATGGGTGTCAACTACGGCGCCGGCAAGATCCGCTTCCCGTCGCCCGTCCCGGTCGGCTCGAACGTGCGCCTCGGCGTCACCCTCAAAGCCGTCGACGACATCGACGGTGGCGCACAGGTGACGCAAGAGTTCGTTTTCGAGGTCGAAGGCGCATCGAAGCCGTCGTGCGTCGCCGAAGTCATCTTCCGCTACTACGAGTGATCGGCTGAAGCGCCGTGACCGACACGACCGAACTCGGCCTCGCCGAGGTACTCGAAGCGATCTCCGACACCCGTCCAGACCAGGAATGCCTGGTGTTCGGCGATCGGCGGTTCACCTGGGCACAGGTGACCGAACGGACACGGCGCTTGGCCAACCACCTCCTCGGTGAAGGACTCGGCTGCCACACCGAGCGATCCGAACTGCCCGGCCACGTGTCGGGACAAGACCATCTCGCGATCTACCTCCACAACGGCAACGAGTACCTCGAAGCGATGCTCGGCACCGTCAAGGCCCGCGTCGCATCGCTCAACGTCAACTACCGCTACGTCGCCGAAGAACTCCGGTATCTGCTCACCGACTCGAACGCCGCGGCCGTCATCGTGCACTCGGCGTTCGCACCGACGCTCGCCGAAGTCCTTCCCGACCTGCCGAACCTGAAGGTCATCCTCCAGGTCGCCGACAGCAGCGGCAACGACCTCCTGCCCGGCGCCGTCTGGTACGAAGACGCACTCGCCGCAGCATCGGCCGACCGACCCGACGTCGAGTGGAGCCCCGACGACCTCTACATGCTCTACACCGGCGGGACCACCGGCATGCCCAAGGGCGTCATGTGGCGCAACGGCGACGCAATGCGCGCCTGCTTCGGCGGCTCCCCCACCGCCACCACGATCGACGAGTTCCTCGCCGAAGCCAACACCGGACTCAAAGCGCTCATCGGGCCGCCCTTCATGCACGGCGCCGGTCACTGGATTGCCTTTCGCACCTGGCTCGGCGGCGGCACCGTCCACGTCCCCTCGGTGCCCGAACACCTCGACCCCGCCGACGTGTGGTCGACGATCGAACGCGAGAAACTCTCGTTCCTGCTCATCGTCGGCGACGCATTCGCCCGACCACTGCTCGACGAACTCGACCGCACCACCTACGACCTCTCGTCGCTCGCCATCATCCTCTCCGGCGGAGCGGCACTCTCGGCGCCACTCAAACGCGAGTTCATCACGCACGTACCGCACCTCATGGTGATCGACGGCCTCGGCTCGTCCGAAGCGGGCGGACAGGTCTCGCACGTCTCCACCGCCGACGGCGCCTCGACCGGCACCTTCGAGATGACCGACGGCAACGTCATCCTCTCCGAAGACCTCGACGCCACCCTCGAACCCGGCCACGACGGACTCGGCTGGCTCGCCAAGACCGGACGCCTCGCGCTCGGCTACCTCGGCGACGAAGCCAAGACCGCCCGCACCTACCCCGTCGTCGACGGCGTTCGCTACGCCGTACCCGGCGACCGCGCCCGCCTCCTCCCCGGCGGCGCAACCGGCGCCGGCATCGTCGAACTCCACGGCCGCGACTCCGTCACCATCAACTCCGGCGGCGAGAAGATCTTCGCCGAAGAAGTCGAAGCCGCCGTCAAAGCCCACCCCGCGATCTACGACTGCATCGTCGCCGGACGACCGAGCGAACGCTGGGGCAAGGAAGTCGTCGCCGTCGTCCGCATCCGCGACGGCCACGACGTCACCGACGACGACCTCCTCACCGAAGCCGCCGAACACATCGCCCGCTACAAGCTTCCCAAATCCATCGTCCGAGTCGACGAGATCGTCCGCAGCCCCAGCGGCAAAGCCGACTACCGCTGGGCCGCCTCACTGGTCGCTGCACCCACCTCGTAGATCGCCACCTCACTGCGGTGAGCAGCGAGCCAGGCTTGCTCGCTGGCGCTCACGGCGCCGGCCGGCAGGCGCAACATCCTTCGCTGCACCCACCTCGTCGGTCGCCACCTCACTGCGGTGAGCAGCGAGCCAGGCTTGCTCGCTGGCGCTCACTGCGCCGGCCGGCCGTTACTCGGCTGGACGCTTCTCGCCGAAGGCCTTCCCCCTCTCGTTTCTCGACCTGGTTATTTTCATCCGGGATGGAAATAACCAGGTCGGGGGGCTGGGTGGGGTGGAAATTGCGGCATTGGTTCGGGGTCGTCATCTAGGGTCTGAGCAGGACTTCGGATACCGAAGCACAACACGACGCAGTGTGAACCTCACATGCAAGAAAGGCGGACCTCATGGGCCTCTTCGACAAGATCAAAGGCGAACTCGTCGACATCATCGAGTGGATGGACGACTCGCGTTCCACCCTCGCCTGGCGCTTCCCGCGCTACCAGAACGAGATCAAGAACGGCGCACAACTCATCGTGCGCGAAGGCCAGAAAGCCGTCTTCGTCTACCGCGGAGCGCTCGCCGACCAGTTCGAACCCGGTCACTATGAGCTGAAGTCCGAGAACCTCCCCATCCTCTCGACCCTCCAAGGCTGGAAACACGGCTTCGACAGCCCGTTCCGCAGCGAGGTCTACTTCATCAACACCCGCCCCGTCACCGACATCCGGTGGGGCACCCCGCAACCCGTCACCGTTCGCGACCCCGACTTCAAGATGGTCCAGGTCCGCGCCAACGGCCTCTGCGTCGTCAAGATCGAAGACGTCGAGATCTTCCTCAAGGAAGTCATCGGCACCGACTCCGCCGTCGAAGCCGACGAGATCACCGAACTGCTCCGCCGCGTCATCTCCATGGCGTTCTCCGACATGGTCATGGAGACCGGCCTCGGCGCCATCGACCTGCAAGGCCAACAGGTCGCACTGTCGGGCAAGCTCCGCGAGTTCGTCGAAGAGCGCGTCGACGACGAGTTCGGACTCGCCATCCCCGACATCACCATGAACATCTCGTTGCCCGACGAGATCACCCAGGCGATGACACGAGGCGTCGCCAAGGGCGTCGAAGCGTCCGGCTTCGTCGAGAACGTCGACCTCAACAAGTACCAGCAGGCGCAAGCCGCCGACGCGATGCTCGCCGCCGCCGAGAACGAAGGCGGCTCCGTCATGGGCGACATGATGCAGATGGGCATGGGCGTCGCCATGGCCGGACAGATGGCCAACCAGATGGGCGGGATGGGACAGCAGGCACCGCAACAGGCCGCACCCGCCGCCGCACCCGGTGGCGCTCCCCCGCCGCTGCCCGGACAGCGCATGTTCCACGTCGACCACGGCGGCAACGCCGGCGGCCCGTACAACATGGCCCAGATGCAGTCCGGCATCCAGGGCGGACAGGTCACCGGCCAGACCCTCGTCTGGGCCGAAGGCATGGCCGGATGGGCGCCGGCCCAGACCGTCCCCGAACTCCAGGCGATGTTCTCCGCCCCGCCGCCGATGCCGCCCACCTCGCCGACGCCGCCCCCGGTGCCGCCGACACCGCCGACGGAGTGACGCAGTGAGCGACGCACCGCAACCACCACCTCCCCCCGACCCGAACGCCTCGGCACCCCCGCCGCTCCCCGACCCCGGAGCCCAGGCGGCGCCCCCGGCCGACGACGCCAGCGGGGCCTTCGACCCCGCCGAAGCGCTCCGCAAGGGCTCCGAGCAACACTCGATGGCGCTCAAGCACGAGACGCAGGCCTCGCGCACCTATCCGTGCGAAGCGTGCGGCGGCGAACTCCACTTCGACATCCCGACCCAGATGCTCAAGTGCCAGCACTGCGGCAACACCCACGAACTCGTCGACGTCGACGGCGACGTCAAAGAGCGCGACCTGCGCGAAGCGCTCGCCCTCGTGCGGCAGGGCAAGATGCAGCGCTCCGCCAACTTCCTCACCGACGAGAAGGAGATCGTCTGCCAGAACTGCGGTGGACACACCACGTTCACCGGCAGCCTCACGGCGAACAAGTGCCCGTACTGCGCCACGCCGATCCAACGTGACGACGTCCACGCCGCTCCCGAACGACTCCCCGTCGACGCGGTGCTCCCCTTCTCCGTCGACCAGAAGTCGGCCGAAGACCTCATCGACAAGTGGATCAACGGCCGCTGGTTCGCCCCGTCGGAGTTCAAGACCTACAACCGCACCGGTTCGTTCCAGAGCGTCTACATGGCGTACTTCACGTACGACGCCGACACCCAGACCCACTACTCCGGACAACGCGGCATCACCCGCACCCGCACGGTCGGCCACGGCGACAACCGCCGCACCGAGACCTACACCACCTGGCATCACGTCAGCGGCGTCGTCGGCAACGTGTTCGACGACATCCCCATCCTCGCCAACACGGGGTTCGAGAAGAAGCGCATCGACAAACTCGAGCCCTGGCCGACCGAAACGGCCAAGCCGTACTCCGCCGAGTTCGCCGCCGGTCACCTCGCCCGCACCTACGACCACGACGTCGAAGAATGCCTCGGCGAAGCAACCTCCATCATGGAGAACGACATCCGCGCCACCGTGCGACGCGACATCGGCGGCGATCAGCAACGCATCTCGTCGATGAACATCAACTGGCGCGAGATGACCTACAAGCACATGCTGCTGCCGCTCTGGCTGCTCACCGTGATCTACGACGGCCGACCGTTCCAGGTGTACATCAACGGTGTCACCGGCGAAGTCCACGGCGCTCGCCCGTACAGCAAGGTCAAGATCATCACCGCCATCGCGCTCGCACTGTTGGTGGTGATCCTGATCGCCGTTGCCGTCAGTGCTGCCGGAGGAGGCGACTCACCGTGATCACCACGCTGCTCGTCATCGCCGTCGTGGCCGTGGTCGGCTTCGGCGTCGCGCTCGCCGTCCGGTCGAAACAGGAGTTCTCGAAACAGAACGAAGTCGTCCCCGGCCGGAAGTCGCCGGCGCCGGCGAGTTGGGCCGGCGCTCACAGCCGTGAAGCCAAGCTGCATCGACGGCTCGGCGACGCGGTCAAGGGAGCCCGCCAAAACCCTCGCTTCGTCGAACTCGGACTGGCGGCACAGATGAACTCCATCGAAGCCGAAGCCCTGGCCATCGACGAACGACTCGTCGCTGCCGCCTCGCTGCCCGCCGCACACCGCGATGCGGCGATCGACCCGCTCGAAGCACACGTCGACGAACTCGAAGCCACCATCGCCACGATGATCACCGGTATCACCGTCGCCGACTCGAAAGAGTTGCTCGAACAAGCGGTGTCGGCCGCCGACATCCGTCTCGAAGCACTCGCCAAGGCACGCGCCGAGATCGAACAGGTCGATCGAGCCGCATCTGGTGTCGTCGACCCACCGCCGATGCCGGCACCCGATCCCGACGACCAACCGGGTACGGCGACCGCCTGACCGGCATATCCTCGACGCGTGGCCTCTTCCGACACGCCCGCACCCGCCTCCCGTCGCTGGGACACCGAACAACTTCCCGAAGGCGAGGAGAAGGTCGCGGCGGTGCGCGACATGTTCGACGCGATCGCGCCGAAGTACGACCGCCTGAACCGGATCATCTCGTTCCGGCTCGACGTTCGCTGGCGCAAGAAGGCGATCAAGCAACTCGCACTCCCGGCCGGATCGACCGTGCTCGACCTCGCCAGCGGCACCGGTGACCTCTGCATCGACCTCGCCGCAGCGGGCCTGCGCCCGTTCTCGATGGACCTCAGCTACGGCATGCTCGCGGCCGACCGCTCGGGCGTGCCTCGGGTGCAGACCGACATCTTGAAGTTGCCGGTCCCCGACGCCTCGGTCGACGGCGTCACCTGCGGCTTCGCCCTCCGCAACCTGCTCGACCTCGACGTGTTCTTCCACGAGCTCGCCCGCGTGGTCGAGCCCGGTGGACGCATCGCACTCCTCGACGTGAGCACGCCGCCCAACCGTGTGCTGCGCTTCGGCAACAACATCTACTTCGGCAAGATCGTGCCCAAGATCGGCGCCGCGCTCTCCGACGGGGCTGCCTACAGCTACCTCCCCAAGAGCGTGGCCTACCTGCCCGAGCCGGCCGAACTGGTCGCGATGCTGCACCGTGCCGGCTTCGCCGACGCCACCCATCAACAGCTGACCGGCGGACTCACCCAACTCATGGTCGGCACCCGCTCCTGACGTGCGAGCGATCACCCGCCCCCTCTCAGCGTTCGTCGACCATCTCCCCGACCTCAACGACGTCGCCGGCGGCGACGGCATGCTCTTCGTGCGTGACGGCGTCGGCCTCGCTGCTCGTGGCGTCGCTGCTCGGGTCGCCATCGACGACGCCGTCGACCTGCTCGCCTCGATCGACCACGACTCCACGGTCGACGACGCGGCGCCGCTGGCCCTCGGCAACGTACCGTTCATTCCCGGTGCCGACGGTTCGCTGATCGTTCCCGAGGTGGTCGTCGTCAAACGCCACGACCAGGCGTGGGTCACGGCGATCGACGGAGCCGACGTGGCGACAGCGCTCGCCGCCAGACCCGACCCGCTGCCGAGCAGTGCCTCGTGGGCCATCGAGTCGATCGTCGACGAGGAGGTCTACCTCCGCGCCGTCACAGCGGCACGTGACGCCGTGCGCGGAGGCGAACTGACCAAAGCCGTCATCGCCCGACCGATTCGCGTGTCGTCGACGACGCCGATCGACGTGCACGCGGTGATCCGTCGTCTCAAGGCGTCGTTCGGATCGAGCTACCGGTACTCGATCGACGGGTTCGTGGGAGCGTCGCCCGAACTCCTCGTCGAGGTCGACGGCGCGGTCGTCCGGTCACACCCGCTGGCCGGCACCACTCGTCGTTCGGGCGACGTCGACACCGACCGCCGACTGGCCGAAGAATTGCAAGCCAGCGAGAAGAACCAGATCGAGCACCGGGTCGTCATCGACGACGTGCACGACCGACTGCTGCCCTGGGCCAGCTATCTCGACTGGGAGCCGGAGCCGTCGATCGTCAAGGTCGCCAACGTCCAACACCTCGGCACCCGGATGGAAGGCATGCTCTCGCAGCCGGGCCCCACCGTCGTCGAACTCGTGCGGGCCCTGTGCCCGACGCCGGCGCTCGGCGGACACCCTCGCGACGCGGCGATCGAGTTGATCCGATCGGTCGAGGGGTTCGAGCGCGGTCGCTACGGCGGCACCGTCGGGTGGGTCGATGCAAACGGCGACGGCACCTGGGCGGTCGCCATTCGCTGCGCCGAGTTCTCCGACGACCGACGGTCGGCCCGCCTCGTCGCGGGCGGCGGCATCGTCGCCGACTCGGAGCCGCTCGCCGAACTCGCCGAGACCCAGGCCAAGTTCCAAGCGATGCTCTCCGCCATCGTCCGCCCGTGAAGCAAGTTGGTGGCATCGCTCCGGGAGCGTTGTCACCAACTTCAGTCGAGGGCGGCGGTCGCCGCAGCGTGCAGCGCGGCGTGGACCTCGACGTTGGCGGCGCGGTCGCTGGGCACCCGGCAGACCCACGGGCCCCGCTGAGTCATCTGCGCAGCGAGTTCGTCGCGGCTGGTCGCCGTGACCGTCGCGAGGCCGTGAGCGGCCGCGACCGCGAGGACGTCGCTACCGAGCGGCGTGCCGAACAACTGCTCGAAGCGGCCGTGGTCGAGGGCCGTGGCCTGCGGCAGAAACGAGAAGATGCCGCCGCCGTCGTTGTCGACCACGACGACCCGCAGATCGGCCGGGCGAGTTGCGAGTGCGACCAGCGCGTTCGAGTCGTGGACGAACGCGAAATCTCCGATGAGGACGAATTCGGGCCGACCCGACTCGAGCGCCCGCCCGACCGCGGTCGACATCACACCGTCGATGCCGTTGGCCCCGCGATTGCAGTGACAACGTGCCTGCCGACCGCCGAACCATTCGAGGTCGCGCACCGGCATCGACGACGCCACCGTGAGCCCGGCGTCGGCGGGAAGGTGATCGGCAACACACCGTGCGACCCCCGGCTCGCTGAGCGTCGATTCGGTCGTGAGCGCCTGGGCGATCGCTGCGCCGGCTCGCTCGTCGGCGCGCCGCCAGCGGGTGAGCCAGGTCGTGCCCGTGGCCCCGGTGGGTGCGGCATCGAGCAGCGTGGCCATCGAGCACACCGCGCTGACGTTGTGGTCGGGGTCGATACGACCCGGTCCGCCGACCTGCACCATGGTGATGCCGTCGCGACCGCTCCACTGTGCCAGCACCTTCGAACTGGCTGGTCGACCGACTCGAACGATCACGTCGGGAGCGTGGTCGGCGGCGAAGCGCTCGTGGCGCAGCAACGCATCGGCCGTGCTGATCGCGCCGTCGAGGTGGCGCATCGCCGACATCGCATCGGCGATGATCGGCCACTGCGTCATCTGGTGGAGCCTGGCGACGTCGTCGGGATCGACGCCGCTCGCTCCCCCGACCAGGATGACGCCACGCTGTCGATCGAAATCGGCCGGGGCCGCGTGGGATTCGAGGGTCGGCTCGGGCGTACTGGGAGCGGTCATCGGATCGGGCAGCGCCAAGGGTGTGCCGACCAGCGGCTCGCGGAACGGCAGGTTGAGCTGCACGGGTCCCGCCTGGGCGTGCAGCCACGCCTGACCGGCGAGCGGACGCCAGGAGTCGAACGACGCCGCGACCGGTACGTCGGGGTCGTGGAACCAGCGAACGTGCGAGCCGTACAACTCGATCTGGTCGATCGTCTGCGGAGCGCCGACGTTGCGGAGTTCCTCGGGGCGGTCGGCGGTGAGCACGATCATCGGTACGGCCGACAGCCCGGCCTCGACCACCGCCGGGAAGAAGTTGGCCGCCGCCGTTCCGCTGGTGCACAGCAGGAGTGCGGGTGAACCGCCGAGGCCGAGTCCGAGGGCCACGAAACCGGCGACCCGCTCGTCGTGGACGACGTGGATCGCGATCTCGGAACGAGCTGCGAGTGCCAACGCCATCGGTGTCGAGCGAGATCCTGGAGCGACCACCGCATGTCGCACGCCGAGCCGCAGCCACTCGTCGACCAGCGTGGCGCAGAACGTCGCCTGCACGTCGGGAGCGGGCGCCGAGGCCAGTGCCTCACTGGTGTGTGGTGTTCGGTCGACCATCAACCGGTGACACTAGGGCTCTACCCTGGTCTTCATGACAACGAGCGAGACATCCTCTTCGACGCCCGCGACGGCCCGCCCGGTCGTCACGGTCGACATCTTCTCTGATGTCGTCTGCCCGTGGTGCTACATCGGCAAGCGGCGATTCGAGAAGGGGCTCGAACTCGCCCGCGCCGACGGAGACCTCGGCGTCGATTTCGCAGTCACGTTCAAGCCGTACCAGCTCGACCCGCGAGCCGCTCCGGGCGTGGCCGGGCCGGTCTCCGAGGCCTATGCCAAGAAGTTCGGCGGACCCGAGAAGGCCGCCGAGATCCTCGACCATCTCACGAAGACCGCGGCGGGCGACGGACTCGAGTTCCGGATGGACCTCGCCCAGCGCGCCAACACGCTGCTCGCCCACCGCCTGATCTGGCGCGCCGGGCTCCCCGACTCCCCCGTCACCCAGGATGCGATGAAAGAACGACTCCTGCGTGCGTACTTCATGGAAGGCGTGCACATCGGGAACGCACAGGCGCTCGCCGACACGGTCGCCGACCTCGGTCTCGACCCGGACGAGACCCTCGCATTTCTCGAGACCGACGACGGTGCCGACGACGTGTCGGCCGAGCTGAAGCACGGCTACGAGAACGGCATCACGGCGGTGCCCACGTTCGTCTTCAACGACTCGTGGGCCGTTCCTGGAGCCCAGGACCCCGAGACCTTCGCGAAGGTGCTCGAGAAGCTCGCCAATGCTGCGCTGGAAGCGGCAGCCGATTGACCGTCGCGCTGGCCCACGGCTTCACGCAGACCGCGCGGAGTTGGCACCGCATCGAGGAGTTGCTCACCGACCGGGTCGACACCGAGACCGTGGCGGTCGACCTGCCCGGACACGGCGCCGCGAGCGCGGTGCGCACCGATCTGTGGGGTGCCGCCGACCACCTCGTCGATGCGGCCGGCACTGCGACCTACGTCGGGTACTCGATGGGCGGCCGGGTGGCGCTCCACGCCGCGTTGGCGCACCCGACGAAGGTACGACGACTGGTGCTCATCGGAGCGACCGCCGGCATCGACGACCCGGCCGAGCGTGCTGCTCGACGCGCAGCCGACGAGCAACTGGCCCGCCGCATCGAGACCGAGCCGCTCGGTGACTTCATCGATTCCTGGCTCACCAATCCGCTGTTCGCCGGTCTCCCCGCCGAGGCCGCACAGCGCGACGACCGCCTCCGCAACACGCCGGCAGGTCTCGCCAGCAGCCTGCGGCTGTGCGGGACGGGCACCCAGGAACCTCTCTGGCAACGGCTCGGCGAGATCACGGTGCCGACGCTGGTTCTCGCGGGCGAGCACGACGCGAAGTTTCGGGCGCTCGGTGAACGCCTCGCCGACGGCCTCGCCGACTCCCGGTTGTGCGTGATCGGCGGCAGCGGCCACAGCGTGCATCTCGAGCAGCCGGAGGCGACGGTCGACGCGATCGTCGGGTTCATCGGCCGCTCCTGAAACGGCGGGCGCCCGGCGTCAGGAACTGATGGCCAAGCCGACCGTGGCGGCGAATCCGAACGCCAACTGGAGCTTGCCGGTGGCGCCGAGCACCGGGATCAGCGCTGGCCCGGTCGCTCCCCCGAGCACCGCCTTCGACGGAGCGAACGCGAGTGGTGCAGCGGCGAAGCCCAGCAGCGCCCACGGACGCTCGAACGCCGCGACGGCGAGGAGCGCGAACGAGGCGACGACGAGCAGCACGTAGAACCACCGAGTTCGAGCGTCGCCGAGGCGGACCGCCAACGTCTGCTTGCCGACCTCGCGGTCGGTCGGGATGTCACGCAGGTTGTTGATGACGAGCAGCGCACAGGCGAGCGAACCCGCCGCGCTGCCCATCGCGATCGACAACCACGTGATCGTCTCGGTCGCTGCGAACGTCGTACCGACCGTGGCGACCAGGCCGAAGAACACGAAGACGAAGATCTCGCCGAGCCCGAGGTAGCCGTACGGCTTGGGCCCGCCGGTGTAGAACCAGCCGGCAGCGATCGCCGCAGCACCGACCGCGAGCAGCCACAGCGAGGTCGACACCGCCACCGCCAGCCCGGCGACCGCGGCCACGCCGAAGGCGGCCATCGCCGCCATCTTGACCTGCTTGGCCGGGGCGAGACCGCTCGCCACGAGACGCTGCGGACCCACGCGGACGTCGTCGGTGCCACGGATGCCGTCGCTGTAGTCGTTGGCGTAGTTCACCCCCACCTGCAGGGCGAGGCTGACGATCAGCGCCAGCGCCACGCGCCACCACACGACCCCGACGTGATCGGCCGACACGACGACGCCGTCACCGCTCCACCAGCCGAGCTCTCGCGGGGTTCCGAGCCCACAGGCGGCGCCGAGCGCCACGGGTACGACGGCTGCGGGCAGCGTGCGGAGCCGAGCTCCGATCATCCAACGATTCATCTGTGCGCCATGATGGGGGCGATGGCGGCACCACGGCAACTTCGAGCGGAGAACCGATGCCCCGCCTGATCGCCCTCGACCGTCCGGGAGGCCCGGAGTTCGTCACCGATCTCCTCCGGATCTGGGACGCCGGCGACGCCGCGTGTCCGATCGATCAGCGGTTGCCGGACGAGGCGAAGCGTCGTCTCATGGCGGCGCTGCGAGTGGGCGACGAGGTCGAGTCCGGTGACGCGCTGGTCGTGGCCACCAGCGGCTCGACCGGTGAGCCCAAGGGCGTCGTACTCACGCACGACGCCGTCGCCGCGTCGGCCGAGGCGACGAGTCGACGGCTCGCCGTGACCGACGACGATCACTGGCTCGCCTGCCTGCCGCTCGCACACGTCGGCGGACTGTCGGTGGTCACCCGAGCGTTGCACACCGGCACCGATCTCACCGTGCTGCCCGGATTCGATGCCACAGCAATCATGGCGAGCGAGGCGACGCTGGTGTCACTGGTCGCCACCACGCTTCCCCGCGTCGATGCGACGACGTTCCGCACGATCGTGCTCGGCGGGAGCCGCCCTCCGGCCGATCGACCACCGAACTCCGTCACCACCTACGGGCTCACCGAGACCGGCAGCGGCGTCGTGTACGACGGCGTCCCACTCGACGGCGTGGAGGTCGCCATCGCCGAGCCGGAGCGCGTGGGCACCGACGGCGAGATCCTGCTGCGCGGGCCGATGCTTCTGCGCACCTACCGGCACGGCGTCGACCCGAAGACCGACGACGGCTGGCTTCCGACCGGCGACCTCGGCCGCTGGCTCCCCGATGGCCGCTTGCACGTCGTGGGCCGGCGTGGCGACATGATCATCACCGGCGGCGAGAACGTGTGGCCCGAGGCGGTCGAAGCGGCGCTCGCCGACCACCCACAGGTCGCCGACGTGATGGTCCGCGGCATACCCGACGACGAGTGGGGCCACCTCGTCGAAGCGGTCGTGGTGCCGCGAAGCCAGGCTCCGACACTCGACGCGCTGCGCGCCCACGTCAAAGCCGAGCACCCGGCCTTCATGGCGCCGCGCCGCCTCGTCGTCGTCGACGAACTGCCGCGTACGGCGCTGGGCAAACTCCGCCGATCGAGCTGACGCTCGTCGACGCGGCGTTCACTCGGCGGGTTCGAGCGCCCCACCGGCGACGCTGGCGCCGCCGTCGATGACGTACGTCTCGGCGGTGATCCACGACGCCAGATCGCTGGCGAGGAACGTCGCCAGGTTGGCGATGTCCTGCGGTTGTCCGAGACGACCGACCGGCATGCGGGCCGCCAACGCGTCGCCGAAGTTGTCGACCAACACCTGGGCGAAGTCGGTCTCGACCAGGCCGGGAGCGATGCCGACCACCCGCGTCGGCCCGAGTTCGTGCGCCAACTGCTTCGTCAGATGGATGAGCGCCGCTTTGGTCACGTTGTACACACCGAGGCCGACGCCCTCGACACGGAGTCCGCCGACCGAGGCGACGTTGATCACCGTGCCCGGCCGCTCCGCGAACGCATGCTTCCAGGCAGCCTGCGTCCAGCGGAGGGGCGCATCGAGGTTGACCTGGAACGTCTTCTGGTACCGGGCGTCGTCGATGTCGAGCGTTCGTCCGTAGTACGGGTTGGTCGCCGCGTTGTTGATCAAGATGTCGAGCTGGCCGAACCGTTCGATCGTCGCGAGCACACCGCGCTCGGCTGCGTCGTCGTCGCCGGCGTTGGCGGCGAAGATCTCGACCTCGCCGTCCATCTCGGCCCGTGCCGCTTCGAGCGACTCCTGTTTGCGACTGTTGATCATCACCTTCGCGCCCGATGCTGCGAGTGTCGCCGCCATCGCCTTGCCGATGCCGCGCGATGCACCCGTGACCAGTGCGACCTTGCCGTCGAGAGAAACGTCCATGCCCGAACTGTAGGAGCCGCCGACGACCCCGTGGTGCAACGACGGGTCAGTCGTGATCGTGGCGGAACGCCGAAGGTACCGGACCGTTCCAGTGATGCGCCTCGAGCAACGCTCGTTCGCGTGACCGCATCAGCGCCGTCTCGTCGGGTTCGGCGTGATCGTGCCCGAGCACGTGCAACACGCCGTGCACGACCAGCAATGCGAGTTCGTCGTCGTACGTACCGGCGTGCTCGCCGCACTGACGATCGGCCGCCGACGCGCTGATCACGATGTCGCCGAGCAGCGTCGGCACGCCGGGCAGCGACGGCGCATCGTCGTCGTCGATCGGGAACGACAGCACGTCGGTCGGCCCCTCCTTGCCCATGTACTCGGCGTTGAGTTCGGCGATCTCGTCGTCGTCGACGAAGGTCAGCGTCAGCTCGCCCACTGCGCCTTCGGTCGTGAGCGCGGCCTCGGCGAGCGCGGCCCAGCGACCGAGGTCGACCGGGAGTTCGGTGGCAACCGACCGTTCGTCGGAGGCGACGACCGTGATGTCGCTCACGAGCCGTTGCGAGACTCGTCGCGCTTCTCGTACGCCGCGACGATGTCGGCAACGATCTTGTGGCGCACGACGTCGGCCCCGGTGAGCCGGACGAAGGCGAGGTCGTCGATGCCGGCCAGCGTTCGTTCGAGCCCCGCCAACCCGCTCTTGCCCGTGGGGACGTCGACCTGCGTGGCGTCGCCCGTGACCACCACGTGTGACCCGAAACCGATACGCGTGAGGAACATCTTCATCTGCTCGGGCGTGGTGTTCTGTGCTTCGTCGAGAATGATGAAGCTGTTGTTGAGCGTGCGGCCACGCATGAACGCGAGCGGCGCGATCTCGACGATCTGCTTCTCGATCATCCGGGTGATCGCATCGGGGTCGAGCATGTCGTACAGCGCGTCGTACAGCGGACGCAGGTACGGATCGATCTTCGCCATGAGGTCGCCGGGCAGGAACCCGAGTCGTTCACCGGCCTCGACCGCCGGCCGAGTGAGGATGATCCGCTGCACCTGTTTGGCTTGCAACGCCCGCACCGCCATGGCCACGGCCAGCCACGACTTGCCGGTACCGGCCGGGCCGATGCCGAACGTGATGACGTTGTTGGTGATCGCGTCGATGTAGCGCTTCTGACCACCCGTCTTGGGCTTGATGATGCGTCCCTTGGCACCCTTGAGGATCTGGTGCGAGAGGATCTCGGACGGTCGCTCGTCGGCGCGCACCATCGCGAACACCCGATCGAGCAGCGCATCGTCGAGTGTCTGGCCGGTCTGGATCAGCGTGACGAGTTCTTCGAACAATCGAGACACGCTCGTGACTCGCGTCGTGTCGTCGCCCTCGACCCGGATCTCGTTGCCGCGCGCCGTGATCAGGACCTGCGGGAACTCCTTCTCGATCCGGCGCAAGAACTGGTCTCGCGGCCCGATCAGTGCCGACATCACGTGAGTTCCGGGAACGACGACCGTCGTGGTGGTGGAGGGCATTCAGCGTGACGTGGAGAGAATGATGTTCAGGTGAGGTGTCAGGTGTTGATGCGCTCGGCTTCGACGAGCACCTCGTCGGTGACCGACGCTGCCGGATGAGCGAAGTCCAGAGCGTAGTACCGAGACATCCCGAACGACTCCAGTTCGACCTCGGCAAACGACTTCGCCGCGCGGTAGAGCAGTTCGGCGCCACCGCCCGTCTCGTTCGGCTGGTTCGACTCCGGCAGGTCGAACACCAGGAGGGTGCCGCTCTCGGCTTCGGGCTGCAGACCGGCGCGGATCAATTCGAACACCGCTCGGCTCGCCTGATGATCGGGGTGCACGACGGCCCACATCACGTAGTGGACGCGGCCCTCAGCGAGGCGATCGGGGTACAGACGCTGGAAGTACGGGCGGCTCAGGTACCGGGTGACGCCGATGTCGGTGGCGATGACCGACATGGCGACCGCCGCTCCGCCGTCGTCGCGGACCACCGTGGTGCGGTAGGTGGAGTCGGACATGATCTCGTCGAACTCGGTGCGGTAGAGGATCTCGCGCGTCACGTCGAGCTCGGCGATCTTGACGTAGGCCAGCTCGTACAGCGTCCACAGTTCGTCGACGACACGACGGTCGGTGACAGTGTTGTGACGGGTGATGTACATGTGTGCTCCTCCTACGACCGCCGAGGGCAGTCAGCAACTACTCATTGTGATCGTTTTGCCCGCCAGTTAGAAAGTACTACGGATTCAGGACTTCTTGACCGATACATGAACTTGTGTGAGTGGTCGTCGACCGCTGACGCACGACGAACAGCACTCTCTGCCCACCAGGAAGCACTCCATGCCACCACTCAGCGAGCTGAATCCGAGCAAGCGGACGCTCGCGCTGCTGTCGTGGGTCTACGTCGCCATCGGGTCGCTGCTCGCCGTCTTCTACCTCCTCGGACACGACTCGGTACGAGACATCGCCACGGTGCTCGCGATGGTCCTCCTGCTCACCGCGAGCCTCGTCGCGTGGCGTGTCCACGAGTTCAGCTCACGCTTCATCTGGGCGCTCATGGCCGTCGGCGCGATCTACACGCTGGGCGAGGTCGTCGCCGCGCTCGTCTCGCCGTCGAGCGAACTCGCCGTGCTGTCGATCTTCGACGTCGCCGCGAACGCCATCATCATCGTGCTGCTCGCCTCGGTCGTCCGTCGGCGACGCGGGCTGCTCTCGACCGGCGACGTCTTCGACGGTGTGATCGTGGCGTTGGGAGCCTGGCTGGTCGCCTGGGTCCTGTTCGTCCAACCCTTCCTCGACGATCCGACGCACTCCAACCTCGGACTCATCGTCAACGCCCTCTACCTGCCGATGTCGATGCCCGTGCTGGCCCTCGTCGCCCTCCTGTTGTTCGGCAGCTCGAAGCCCGGTGCGGCGACCTGGTGGATCTCGCTCGGGTTCGTCGCCAACCTCGGCGGCGACGTGATGTACGCCCTCGAAGAGACACGCGGAACGGGGCTGTGGGCCTACACCACGGCGTCGGTGCTCTACATCTTCGCCTTCGCCTTCACCGCAGCCGGCATCTTGCACCCGAGCGCTCGCGAACTCGGCGAGGAGTCGACGGGCACCCTGCGGATCAAGCTGCCGGGCCGTGTGTTCATCACCGTGCTGGCGCTGGTGGTGCCGGTGTTGATGATCTCGGTGCTGCCCGCCGCCTCGTTCACCGACCAGGTCGTCCGATCGGTGTCGGTCCTCGTGCTGCTGGCGCTCGTCGGCTCGCGACTGTTCCTGTCGACACGCACCACACTGCACGCACAGGACAGCATGCTCGAGATGGCCCGCACCGACGTGTTGACCGGCCTCCCCAACAAGGGCGCGCTGCTCGAACAGACCAAAGACATCATCGACTCGGTCTGGAAGACCGAGACGCAGCCGTCGCTCTATCTCATCGACCTCGACCGCTTCAAGAACATCAACGACTCGCTCGGCCACAAGGCCGGCGACGAGGTGCTCCAGGTCGTCGCCGACCGGCTCAGCCTCGCGGCGTCGTCGTTGGGCGCGATCGTCGCTCGCCCGTCGGGCGACGAGTTCCTGGTCCTCGACCCGACCCCCACGTCGTCAGGCCTCGCGCTCGCTCACGCCGAGGTGCTCCAGTCGGTGTTCGATCAGCCGATGACCCTCGACCACGGCACGATCTTCGTCACCGCCAGCGTCGGTGTGGCGGCCATGCCCCAGGGGCGCCCGCTCGAAGCCGAAGAACTGTTCCGCCAGGCCGACATCGCGATGTATCGGGCCAAAGACGCCGGACGCAACTGCCTGGCCCTCTACGACCAGACGATGCAGGAGCGCGTGTCGCATCGCATGAAGGTCGAGACCGAACTCCACGGAGCGCTCGACCGTCGCGAGTTCCGACTCTTCCACCAGCCGATCGTCGACTCGGTGTCGGGTCGGGTGTCCGGTTTCGAAGCGCTCATCCGCTGGCAGAAGGCCGACGGCACCATGGTGTCGCCCGCCGAGTTCGTCCCCATCGCCGAAGACACGGGCATCATCACGTCGATCGGGAGCTGGGCACTGCTCGAAGCGTTGACGCAGCTCCGCACGTGGACCGCCGACGGCGTGGTTCCCGAGCACACCACCGTGTCGGTCAACGTCTCGCCCCGCCAACTCGAGGACCCGCACTTCACCGACGTCGTCGAGGAAGCGCTCCGTCGAGCGGGCATGCCGTCGCACCTGCTCTGGCTCGAAGTCACCGAGAGCATGATGATCGAGAACCCCGAACTCGCCCGCACGACGCTGCAGCGCATCCGTGCCCTCGGCGTGCGCATCGCGCTCGACGACTTCGGCACCGGGTACTCGTCGCTCTCGCTGTTGCAGCAGTTCCCGCTGCAGCGCATCAAGATCGACCGCACCTTCGTCAACGGCATCATCGACTCGTCGAACGACCGCTCGCTGATCCGCACCATCATCGGTCTGGGCGACTCGATGGGGCTCGACATCGTCGCCGAAGGCGTCGAGACGGTGCAACAGCTCAAGATGCTGCGTGAACTCGGATGTGCCAAGGCCCAGGGTTTCCTCATCTCGCACCCGGTGCCCGCCGAGGCCATGCGCTCGACGATCGCTGCGCTCGAATCGCTCGCCGAGTGGCCCGAGTTCACCCAGATCCTCGGCGACTCCCCGCTCTCGGGTCGCTAGGCGCCACGGACCCGGCCCGCCGGCCACCCGCGGCCCACTCGTCACGGCAAGTTCTGACGAGCGCGCGGCACATCCGAATCGGGCCGAATGCCCGTTGTAGCCTTTGGGGATGCTGGTCGCGTCGCTTCGCCTGGTGCTCTTCGTCGCCATTCACGCCGCGCTGTCCACGCTCGGTTTCGCTGCCGACCACCTCCTCGTCTGGGTCGCCGTCTGGGCGTTGCAGTCGGTCAACTTCCTCACGCTGGTCGGAGTGATCCACGAGAGCGTCCACCAGCACTTCTTCCCGACGCGCCGAGCGAGCCGAGTGGCCGGAATGCTGGCCGGTGCGGTCGCCTTCACCTGCTTCGAGGCCTATCGGACGCAACACATCCTCCACCACGCTCACACCTGCGACGAGGGCGACAGCGAGGGCGAGCCGTACAAGTTCACCGCACGCTGGCAGATCGTCGGCGCCTTCCTCGGTGGCGGCCTGATCTACGCCGTCGCGCTCTTCTTCGGTGGGATCGGCGTCGCGTTCGGCTGGACGCCCTCGTGGATCACCAAGCCCTCGCAACGCCGACGCATCCGGGTCAACGTCGCCGTGCTCGCCGTCGTGCTCACGGCGCTGATCGCGTCGATCGCGACGGGACTGGTCACGTTCCAGGCCGTCGCCTACGTCTGGCTCATCCCCACCGCCTTTGCCCTGCTCGGCCCGTTGCCCTTCGTGCTGATCCCCGAGCACTACGACGCCCCCGGCCCCGGGCCGACGGTCAGCAACACCCGCACGTGCGTCTCGAACCCCGTGATGCGGTTCGTGTTCCTCAACACCAACCTGCACACGGCACACCACGACCGCCCGTCGGTGCCGTGGCACGCGCTCGGCACTCATCATCAGAAGATCGAGGCCGACATCCACGACGAGTGGATCTTTCCGAGCTACACCGCGTTCTACGTCTGGATGTGGCGCACCACGTCACGGCCACCCGCTCACGCCGCGGCAACGGCATGAGCACCGATCCGGCCGGCGCCGGCGAGCCGTCGTCCACGCTGGTGATGGCGCCCACGGTGGCCGCCGATTCCACGCTGCCGCGATTCGCCGTCAGCTCAGCGGCCCGAGCCTGGGCCAAAGAACACCAGATCGCCCAGCGACGGCCTGGCAAGGCCGCGCTGATGCTCGTGGCCACCGCCGCCTGGTACGCCGCACTCGTTGCGCTGGGCGAAGCGATCGACGCCTGGTGGGGTTGGGCCATCGCGTGGGTCGGCCTGGTCGCCGTGATGATGCGCATCGACGCAATTCACCACGAGGGCGTGCATCGCAGCCTGTTCGAGAACCGTGCCGGCAACGACGTGGTCGCCACGGTGACCGGCGCCCTCGAAGGGTTCCATGCACCGATCTATCGGTGCTTCCATCTCGCCCACCACGCCCTCACCCGCAAGTCGAGCGACCCGTCCGACCCCGAGGACTTCTACGACGAGATGATCACGAGCCCCATGCAGGTCGGCCCGATCACGCTGCCCGCCCGGATGTCGTACGTGGCGGGGAATCTGCTCGGGGGCATCACCTTCGCCGTTCAACTCGCCATCGACGCCGTGGCGACCATGTTCGGACGACCGCCCGGCTATGTCCGCACGGCGTCACTCGACCGCTACGTGCGCCGATGGGGGCTGCTCCCGTTCGCGCTGTGGGGCGCGGCGATCGCAGGTGCCGTCGCGACCGGGCACGTCGGCGAACTCCTGCGCTGGTGGGTGGTGCCGATGCTGCTCTTCCTGGCCGGGCCGTACACGTTTTTCGCGCTGTCGGAGCACTACGGGGCGGCGCACGACGGTCAGATGGTCGAGTCGACCGGTTCGGTCGAGACCAACGCCGTGTACCGCTGGATCACGCTCGACGGCAACTATCACCTCGCTCACCACGTGTTCCCGAATGCATCGTGGTGGTGGCTGCGAGCCGCCGACCGTCAACTGCAGTCCGACACGACGCTCCATCACGACGGGTATCTCGCGTTCCATCGTCAGGTGTGGGCCGACATGGGGTCGACAACTCGGTCGAAAACGACCGCAGCTCCGAATCGCTGAGCGATCCGGAGCTGCTGCACTGGGAGGCGACGATGGGAATCGAACCCATGTACACGGCTTTGCAGGCCGTTGCCTAAGCCACTCGGCCACGTCGCCAGTGTTGCGTTGCGCACGATAGCGGCAACTTCGCTGCGTTGGGGGTCTGGTTACGATCCGTGGCGGGTTTGCTGCTCGAACCACGAGGCGAGTTCGGCCAAACCGTCGTCGATCGACACGGTCGGAACCCATCCGAGGTCGTCACGCGCCGGGCGCGGGTCGAACCAGTGCGCGGTACCGAGCTGATCGGCCAGGAAGCGCGTCAACGGCGGCTCCTCGCCCGACCTGACCCGAGGCCAGAGGCGCTCGATCAGCGAACCAGCGGCACGCGCTGCGGCGAGCGGAACCTCGCGGGGTTCGAACGGCGCGCCAGCCGCTCGACAGATGCCCCCGACCAGTTCACGAACCGGCCGCGGTTCGCCGTTGGCGATGACGTAGGCACGCCCCGCACAGACGGCGCCGGGCTCGACGGCGTCGAGCGCAGCGCACAACGCCGACCGGGCATTGTCGATGTAGGTCGTGTCGACGAGGGCTCGGCCGCCGCCGACGAGTGCAAGCCGCCCCGCACGTGCTCGTTCGACGATACGACCGACGAGTTGCGTGTCGCCCGGGCCCCACACCAGGTGCGGTCGCACGACCACGACGGCCATCTCGGCGTCGTTCGCGTCGAGGGCGAGGTTCTCGGAGATCGCCTTCGTTTCGGGGTACCACGCGCCGGGATGCGAGGTCTTGGGAGTGTCGGCGAGTCCCCCGATGATCGGTGAACCGTCGTGAGCGACCGATGGCGACGACACGTGGACGAACCGGCGGATGCCGGCGCGTCGTGCTGCGTCGAGGAGGTTGCGGGTTCCGGTCACGTTGACCGCGACGAACTCGTCGCGTGTGCCGACGATGCCCACCTTTGCGGCGAGGTGTACGACGGCGTCGCAGCCGGCCACTGCAGCATCGAGATCGTCGGGCTGCGTCAGGTCGCCGAGCCGCTGTTCGACACCCGCGACGTCGTCGAGGGCCTCCACCCGGTGCCGTTGGAAGCAGCGGACCTCGTCGCCACGAGCGGCCAGGTCACGGGCGAGGCCGGTCCCCATGAGGCTGGAGCCACCGGTGACGAGCACCTTCATCGGTCGAGCGCCTTCATCGTCGGAACCGGCGGCGCGGTGTGGCCGAACCGTCGAGCACTCCCCCGGCCCAGGTGGCCACGGCGGTGCGATCGATCTTTGCGTTGTGGCGGATGTCGACCGGCAACCCGTCGGTGATCAGCACGGCGGCCACCGGGTGGTCGACGATGTCGCGAACGGCGGCGACGGTGCCGGCCGGGGCGAGCCCGACGCTCTGGTCGGGCGATTCGATGACGACGACGAGCTGTTGCACTCCGGCGGGGCCGACGCCGATTGCGGCGACCCGCCCGGCCGTGACGCCGTCGATTCCGGCGCGCTCGACGCTGCGTTCGACCGGCACCGACGTGATCGGACCGTCGACGGCGTCGATGACGTGCACCGAACGGCCTTCGATCCAGAGCCGTCCGTCGCCATCGAGATGGCCGACGTCACCCGAGCGATGCCATCCCGAGCCGGGACGAGCCTGCCGCTGCGTTCCCCACAACCCGAGGTATCCGTCGGAGACCCACGGCGCCCGAACGAGTACCTCGCCCATCCGACCCGTGGGAAGCGGGTCGGGCACGCCCGCGGTGGCGTCGAAACCGAGCGCGGCGATCATCACCTCGGCGCCCTCGACCGGATGGCCGACGCACACTCCGGCCGTGGGCCGATCGTGCTCGGCGTGCTCGATCGCAGCGAGATCGATGTCGGCGACCGGGAGCGCCTCGGTCATCCCGTACGGGGTGTGCAGCGTGGCCTTCGGCGTGAGCGCAGCCACCGCACGCAACGTCTCTGCGGGCACCGGCGCGCCGGCACTCTGCACGAGACGAACGCGGGCCAAGGCGGGGTGCTGGGCTCGACCAGCGGTGCGCAGCACGTTGGTGAGCGCAGCCGGCGAGGCGAACACCATCGTCGCCTCGACCGCTGCGCACGCTCGCTCGACCGCATCGGCGGTGAGTTCGCCGGGCTTGGTGACGTCGCAGTCAGCGAGCACCGAGGTGATCCCGAGTGCCGGGCCGTAGAGCGCGAACGGAGCGAAGGCGGCGACCAACCGGTCGCCTTCGGTGATGCCGTAGGTTCGAGCGAGCGCGTCGCGCTGCGCGGCGAACTGACGGTGGGTGTAGCGAACACCTTTGGCCGGGCCGGTGGCGCCACTGGTGAACAACACGGCAGCGAGCTCATCGGGAGCCGGCACGTCGAGCTCGCCGGTGGCGGCCGGTGCCGCCACGAGGTCGTCGACGTCGATCATCGTGGCCCTCGGAGCCCACCGGAGCGTCCGTGCGGCGACGCGGGCCGGACGCGGGCCGATCACCCACGAGGGCCGGGTCTGACGAACCGCTGCGCCGAGTCCACCCAACCCGAGTCCGCGATCGGCGACCACGGTGACGCCCCCGGCGCGCCACACGCCGTACACGGCGGCGATGAGCCCGACACCCGGTGGTGTGAGCATGGCGACGCGGTCGCCGGGTTCGAGCCCCCGCGTGCGCAGGTCGGCGGCGATGTTGTCGACGAGTACCGCGAGCTCACGGAAGCTGATCGACTCGCCCGTTGCATCGTCGTGGACGGCCACGGCGTCGTCGTGACGGCGACGCTCGATCGCCGCCCAGATCACCTCGGCGTCGAGGTCGTGCTCGATGGCGCCGGCGGTGTCGCTCGCCGCGACGGCGTGGTTCGACGGGTCGACCAGATCGGCCAGCCAGGCGTCGACGGTCGAAGCCACGTCGGCTTCGGCCATGACCAGGTGGTTCGCGTCGGGGTACCGCTGCAGCGACGAGTTCGGAAAGCGTCCGGCGAGGTCGGCGGCGAAGTCGTCGTCGAACACCGGATCGGCGCTGCCCCAGGCGAGCAGCACCGGCGCCTCGACGGTGTGCAACCGGTCGGCCACGTCGAGGAGGTCGGCCTCGCTCGGGTGCGGCGACGTCAGCGGCACGTCGCCGACGAAGTCAGCGATCGCGCGGCGATCCGCTGCGTTGCGGTACGGGGCGCGGAACGCTTGGCGGTCGACCTTCGAGATCCGCCGACCCGAGAGCCGCACGGTCCCTTCGACGAAGGTGGACGTGCGTCGACACACCAGATCACGCAGCGGTTTCGACGCCGCCAAGCTGATGAGTCGCGGTGCCGAGCGCCCGGCGGGAACACCGATGCCGGTGTTGCACAGCACGAGACCCGCCAACTCGTCGGGGTGGTCGACGGCCCAGCCCATGGCGATCGCGCCGCCCCAGTCGTGTGCGGCGAGCACCAACGGTTTCGAGCGATCGATGTCGAGTGCGGCGATGACGTCGGCGAGATCGTCGACGCGCGTGCGATACCGGCGCAGGTCGGTGCGCTCGCTGTACCCCATGCCGAGTTGGTCGAGTGCGATCACGCGGTGGTCGTCGCCGAACGTCGTCATGAACGACTTCCAGGCGTACGCCCACGTGGGGTTGCCGTGCACGCACACGACCGTCGCCACGGTGGAGTCGGCCGCGGGCGCAGTGTCGAGGAGGTGCCAGCGGTGCGTGGAGCCGTCGTGGCTCGCGACGTCGAGCGTGCGCGACCAGTCGGGGTCGATGCCCCAGGCCCGCCACGTCGCCGCGTCGGGAAGCGCGGTCACCAGACGATTTCGGTGAAGCTCGTGTTGAGACCGGAGCCGATGCCCATGCACAGCACGCGCTGGCCCACTTCGATCTGGTCCTGTACCGACGCCAGCGTGATCGGAATGGCTGCCGGGCCGACGTTGCCGAACTCGGGGAACGTGCGCGGGCAGCGTTCGGGGTCGATGCCGAGTCGCTCACACAGCAGTTGCGTGTGACGCTCACTCACCTGGTGCAGGACGTACCAGTCCATGCCGACTTCCCAGTCGAAGTCGTGGCCGCTGTGCTTCCACGCCGCTTCGGCGAGATCGAGGCCGGCGTGCAGCAGACCGTTGGTGTCGGTCTGCATGCGATCGAGGTCGCCGATGCACAACTCGTGGTGCTCCGTGCCCGACCGCGCGATGCCGCCGACGAGGCGGTGTGCTTCGGGGTGCTGGTCGAGACGGCAGATGATCGCTGCGGCCGCACCCGACCCGATGGTGAGCGAGGCGAACTCGGCGAACACGTCGGCGGCGGTGGTCGTCGGGCTCTGCAGGCGAGCGATCGTTGCCTCTTGCGTCTGCCGACTGCCCTCGCCGTCGACGACGAGTGCGTAGTCGATGGCTCCGGCGTCGATCGCCGCGGCAGCGATCTGCATGCCGTTGATGAAACCGAGGCAGGCGTTGCCGACATCGAAGTTGAGGCAGTTCGACGGGAGGTCGAGGCGGTGGTGCACCGCACAGGCGATCGAGGGTTCGAGATGGTGTTTCGACACCGAGGTCGAGATGAGCATGCCGATGCGTGACGGGTCGATCCCCGCCGACTCGATCGCCAACGCCCCGGCCTCGGCCGCCGCCGCGTCGAACGTGACGCCTCGCGGCCACCACCGACGGGCGTTGATTCCAGCGAGTTGCTGCAGCGTGCCGGCGGTGAGCCCGACGCGTCGGAAGGTCTCGGCCAGTTGTTCGTCGATCCACGCAGACGTGACGATCTCGGGGGCTTCGGCCGCAGCCACGGTGAGCACGCCCACGTTTCGGTGGGTGAGTACCGAGTTGGCTGACATGAGAGTCCTTTCGAGCGAAAACTCGCGGGTTTGGCGGATGGCAGATTCTACGTGATGAAGCGACGTCGCTGCGACGTCCCTGCGACGTCGCTCCGATCGGCCGTGACCGCAGCGGAGAAAGACGAAAGCCCCGGCGAGTCGCCGGGGCTTTGCGTGGAGCGGACGACCGGGATCGAACCGGCGACCTTCACCTTGGCAAGGTGACGCTCTACCAACTGAGCCACGTCCGCAAACTTTCGCATCCGATGTCTCTCGGATGGAGGAACACAGATGTTAGCGGCTCCGCGATCGGAGCGGACAACCCGATGTGCACGGATGTCGAGAACTTTCGCACACGCTCGATTCGGAGGTGATCGGAGGTGATCAGAGATGGTCGGCGTCGGAGCGCGGCCGGCGGAGCAGCCCTTCTCCCGGCATCAGCGGCACGTCGAATTCGGCGTCGTTGGCCAGTTCGCCGGTGTCGTCACCGTTGGGCGCCACGACGTCGGGCTGTTCGAGCGGCGACGTGTCGTCACCCGGCGGGACCGCGTCGTCCGAGTCGGCTGCGACGGTGGATGCGGCTGCGGGCGACTCCGCCTCGGCGACCGACTCCACGACCGGTTCGACCGGCTCGGGTTCCACGGCATCGATCGTCACCGTGTCATCGCGCTCCTCGACCGGCGAGTCGTCGGGTTCGTCGGCCGAGGTGCCAGCCGGGGTGCCCGCTGGCTCCGTGGCCGGGGCGTCGGCGAGGTCGCTGAAGTCGCGCACGGGGCGCGTCGCGGCGAAGTCCTGATCGACCTTGGGTTCGCTCTTCGCTCGATCGAGCGGGATCGCGCCGGCGGGGCGTACGTCGTCGAGCGCTCGTCGGCGGTCTTGCGGGCCGAGCTTGCGCCACTGCCGCGCCTCCATCCGCTCGAGCGGAGCGAGGAGTTCGGGGTCGGGTCGGGTCTGACGAACGAGCCACAAGGCGAGCGCGATGAGGAGCACCCCGATCACGATCAGCACGGCGATCACCACGTACACCCGCAGCGAGGCGGCGTCGTCGCCGACAGCGTCGGCCTGTCGCTGCAGCACAGCCGACGTGCGGAGATGATCGATCGTCGTGTACAGCACCGGGCAGCAGTCTGCCAGCATCGGCACCGTGTCACATGGCTCCATCGCTCAGAGCTGGTGATGCGGACACCAGACGGTGGTCCGTCCGCCGACCTTCGAGCGGGTCAGCGGCGTGCCGTCGAGCGGACAATCGCCCGCAACTCGACGCAGTTCGGGCGTCAATTCGCCCATGGTCGACCCGCCGCGCCGCAGCATCACCGGGAGGCGTCGGCGGCAGGCCCGCGCGATCGCCGTCACCTCGGCCGCATCGAGGCGATCGGACGGCCGGTGTGGCGCAATGCCAGCCGTCCAGAGCACCTCGTCGACGCACAGGTTGCCGAGTCCGGCCACCACCGACTGGTCGAGGAGGGCCGTCTTGATCGCCACCCGCCGTCCGCTCAGGCGTCGGCGCAGCTCGGCGCTGGTGAGCGTCAGCGCGTCTGGTCCGAGTTGCGTCAGGTCGGCGTCGAGGCTGATGCGGCCGAGACGTCGCGGATCGTTGAGGCGCAGCGACGGGACGTCGGCGGGTCGGTGATCGCGTTCGGTCCAGAGGCGCAGCCTGTCCCACGACGGCCGATCCGCGCCCGACGCGTACTCGAGACGTTCGATGGCTGCGTCGCCGTCGACGACGAGGCGGCCGGTCATGCCGAAGTGGAGCCCCAGCTTCGTTCGGCCCGTCGATGTCTGCATCTCGACGACCAGCACTTTGCCGACACGATCGACGCCGGCGATCTCGGCGCCGACGACGGCGTCGCGAAGTCCGACCGAGGCCACGCGTTCGTCGACCCACACGTCCGACACCGTGCGCCCCACCAGCGGTGACGCCGCCACCCGCCAGATCTCGGCTTCGAGCCCCTCAGGCACCGCGAGCGGCGGGCCGGCTTAGGACGAGACGGTTCACGACGTCTTGCTCACGTCGCCGATGAACCGCTCGATCGGACCGGCGATCTGGTCACCGTTGATCAGGAAGGCGTCGTGGCCGTGCGGCGAGTCGATCTCGACGTACTCGCTCTGCACGTCGTTGGCCGCAACCGCCTCGTGGAGCTGTCGCTGCTGATACGACGGGTACAGCATGTCGCTCCAGATACCGACGGCCATGGTGGGCACCTGGATGCGGGCGATCGCCCGCTCGATGCTCCCACGGCCACGAGCGATGTCGTGGAGGTCCATGGCCTTGCCGATCGCGAGGTAGCTGTTGGCGTCGAAGCGACGGGCCAGCTTGTTGCCGTGATGCCCGAGGTAGCGCTCGACCTCGAACTGCTGCCACATCCCCAGCGTGTCGCCGGTGTCGCCTCGATCGGCGAGCTCGCGCCCGAATCGATCGGTGAACACGTTGTCGGAACGGAACGTGACCTGCGCGACCATGCGGGCGATCGCGAGGCCCTCGGACGGCCCGTCGCCGGGGGCCGCGTCGTAGTAGTCGCCGCCTCGCCAGCGCGGGTCGAGCCTGATGGCGCGGCGACCGATCGCTCCCCAGGCGATCTGTTGCGCGGTGGCCTGCATGCACGTGGCCACGGCGACGAGCGACCGGACACGGCGCGGGTACATGACCGCCCATTCGAGCGCCTGCATGCCGCCCATCGAGCCGCCGACCACGGCGAGCCACTGGAAGACGCCGAGATGATCGGCGAGTCGAGCCTGCGCTCGGACCATGTCGCGGATCGTGACGACCGGGAAACGGGAGCCGTAGGGCAGGCCGTCGTCCGGGTGCGGCGACGACGGGCCCGTGGAGCCCTGGCAGCCACCGAGCACGTTCGCGCACACGACGAAGTACCGGTTGGTGTCGATCGGCTTGCCGGGCCCGACCATCGCGTTCCACCAGCCCGGCTCGAGGTGACCGCGCCCGGCCGGGCCGGCGGCATGTGAATCCCCGGTCCAGGCATGGCACAGCAGAACGGCGTTGCGCCCGTCGGCGTCGAGCGTGCCCCAGGTCTCGTAGGCGACCACCACGTCCGACAGCGTTCGCCCCGAGTCGAGCGCGAAACGGCGGTCGGTCGCGAAGGTGAAGAAGCGTCGTTCGCCCACGGGGTCACCCGGGAGCCATGCGCCGGTGGCCGGAAGAGGCGGAGGAGTCGTCATCGCGTCGGGTCGATCCGACCGGTGTCGGCGTCGACGAGGTGACGGTATCACCGTGGCCTGGGGCGAACCGTGTACGAATCGCCGCGACCGCACTCCCGAACAGGCATCGTGCCTTCTGTCGAGCGAAGCCATCGATCGAGGCCGTCGATCAGGCCGTCGGTGGTGTGACCAGGATCACGCGCGACTTCGACGGGTTCGGTGGCGTCTCCCACCATGATCGGGGGCTTCGATCAGCACCGACCGTCACGAAACCACCACTCATCGCTTCATTCTGGCGACGATCCGGTTACGAAACGGTCGATTTCGCGGCTCGATACCAGGTCAGCGCTTCGCGACCAACCACGATCTGATCAGCGGAAAACGGCGGAAGCCACAGTGCGGGCGCACTCACCATCACTCACAAGAAGCTCTTGGAGGGCTTTCGGTTTGCGTCTCACACACGATCACATTGCAATACCCGTCGAAGTTCGCGAGCTCGGGGCGAACATCGGTCAAGGCCTTTTCGTTCGTTCCCCCATCGCCACCGGCGAGGTCGTCGCCGTGTTCAGCGGGTTCGCCGTGCCGGCCCATCAGTTTCGAGAACTGCCGGCCGACCGCCAGCGACACGCCATCCAGGTCGCCGACGAGATCTACCTCGTCGGCGGAGAAGAACGCTCGCTCGGTGACTACGTCAATCACTCGTGTGATCCGACCACGTACCTGTCCGGCGAGATCACGCTCGTCGCCGCTCGTGATCTCGCGGTCGGCGACCAACTCACCTACGACTACGCGACGAGCGACTCGACGCCGTACGACGAGTTCGAGTGCGAATGCAACGCGGCGCGCTGTCGCGGCAAGGTCACCGGCGAGGACTGGATGAACCCGATGGTGCAACGCTGGTACGAAGGTCGCTTCTCGCCCTACCTCCAGCGCCGCATCGACGCACTCGATCGCTGACGAGACGCGCTCGTCGCCGGCGGCGCCGTCAGCCGAAGGTGCCGATGACGGGCTGCGCGAGTCGGAGTCGCTGTTCGTAGCCGGCCTCGTACGGCATGAAGCCGTTTCGATCCGGGTACAGCAGTTGGACCATCGGACGAACGTCGCCGCGATACCACGCCGTGGCGGTGGTGAAGAACGCTCCCCACTCCCCCAGGTCGATCGGCGCGAACACGCAGCGCAGGTCGTTGTCGAGCAGGCCCACCAGTTCGACGCCCAACGGGATCTCGGTTCCGCCGCGGCAGGCGTCGGCGACCAGGGTGACGAGCCCGTTGGCCGCGACCGGGGTGAGCCCGAAGACGGCGACGTCCGGGAACGAGACGGCGTCGGGCAGTCCGATCGAGTAGGCGTAGCCGGGCACCGGCGGGTCGCTCTCGGGTTGCGCGGCCACCGGTTCGAGCGCCCAGCCATTGGTCTCGATCATCCACTCGATCTTCTCGGCGTGGGGGATGTGGAAGTCGGGCAGGTCCATCGAGTACTCCAGTCGGATGGGCGGCGTCAGCTGCGTACGAGGTCGAGCGCGTCGAGGTCGAGCGCGTGTTGCAGATGTCGGGTGGCCATGGCCGCGAACATCGATTCGCTGCGGTCGCTGCCGCCGACGACCTGGCTCGCCACCACCGCCATGATGACCCCGGCGAACGCCTCTCGGCGGTACTCGTCCCACACCCACGACCGGTCGACGTCCACGCCGTAGCCGCCGAGCGATGCGACGTAGTCGTCGAGCAGACCCGCCTCGGCCTCGCGCCGGTTCTCGGGGAGCAGCCCCGCTCCACAGAAGTAGGCGAGATCGGCGATGGGCGTGCCGTGTCCGGGCGTCTGCCAGTCGACGGCCGTGACCGGTGGTCCACCGGCCGCTGATTCGAACAGGAGGTTGTCGAGGCGGTAGTCGCCGTGCGTGACGGTGACCGGACCCGAGCGAGCGTCCATCCACGGCCCGATGTACTGGCCGAACTCGGTGACGAGTGCTGTGGCCTCGCTGCTGAGGTGTTGCTCGTAGGTGGCGAGGAACCCCGGGAAGAAGATCTGCCACAGCCCTTCGAGCTGAGCGATGTCGTCGGGGCCGCTCCGCCGCCCGAGGAACTCGTGGTCGTCGAGCGTCGGGTCGTTCCAACGCGGTCCGTGCAGCTTGGCGAGTTCGGTGACGGCGTTGCGGGCGGTCACGACGTCGCAGCCGGTGATCTGGTTGCCCTGCTCGGCGGGCGCCATGTCTTCGAGCACCAGCGCGAAGTCGCCGGTCGTCTCGTCCCACTCGCCGTGCCAGCAGTGCGGCACCCGGATGTCGACCGTGCTCGCGATGTGCTCGTAGAACTTGACCTCGCGCTCGTAGTTGCGCAGCCCGATGCCGGTCGCTCGGCTCGTCTCGTCGAGTGACGGAAGCTTGATCACGACCGATGTCGGCAGGGAACTGTCGCTGTCGGCGAGGTCGAGCGCGACCCGCAGGTTGAGCCCGACGAGGCCGTCACCGATGCGATCGTGGTGCACCGTGCGCACGTCGGCGTCGAGGATCTCGGACATCCAGGCAGCGGTCACATCATCGGGGCCCATCCGCCGGACGGTAGTCGTCGGTGCCCGGTACCGTCATGGTCGAGATGTACCGGTTCCTGTTCCGACCGTTGTGGATCCTGTTCCACGTGGTGGTGGCCGCGGCGATCATCCTCATGGTCAACCTCGGGTTCTGGCAGCTCGATCGGCTCGACGAACGTCAGACATTCAACCGTCAGGTGATCGAACGATCGCAGCAGGCGCCGCTCCCGTTGGCCGACGTCCTCGACGAGATCGAGCGAGGCGGCGTGAGCACCGACGAGGCCGAGTGGCTGCCGGTGACGGTGGCGGGTTCGTTCCTCCCCGATCAGATCGTCGAGTTCAACCAGTCGCAGGGCGGACGCGCCGGTGAGAACGTCCTCGCTGCGCTCGCGGTCGACGACGGGACGACCGTGATCGTCAACCGGGGGTTCATTCCGCTCGGGTTCGAAGTCCCCGCCGCTCCGGCCACCGAGGTCAGCGTCACCGGCCTCATCCGGATGTCGGAGGTCCGCGACCGTGGGGGTCTGACCGATTCGGCCGACGGCCCGGTCGACGAGGTCCGACGTATCGACATCCCGTTCCTCGCCCAGCAACTGCCGGGCGACGTGGCACCGGTCTACGTGCAGCTCGTGAGCAGCGAACCGAGCGTCACCGTCGGCGATCCCGAACCGATCAGCCGTCCCGAACTCGACAGCGGCCCGCACCTCTCGTACGCGATCCAGTGGTTCATCTTCTCGCTCGCCGTCGCCGTCGGCTGGGTGCTCGCCGTGCGGCGCTCGCTCGCCACTCGGCGTCGAGCACTCGCCGCCGAGCAGGCGGTCAGCCCGGCCGCAGCAGACGAGCGAACCGCAGTGGGTTCTGGCTGACCAGCAGTCGACGCAGCCGCCACGGGGCGGCCGTGAACATGGCGGTCATCACCCTGGCCAGGCGTTTCGGGGTGGTGGTGATGCGGAGGTAGTCGGCCCACACGTCGACGTCGAGGTCGAAGAACGTCCCGAAGAACGAGCGGACGTCGTCGGCGTCGAGGCCGAGTACGACCTGCGCGCCGTAGTCGTGTAGCACGCGGGTTCGCCGGGCCGAGGTGGGCCAGATCGCGTCCCACACCGTCGAGTGGTCGACCCGCTCCGATGCCAGCTCGGCGACGATCGCGTGGGCGACCGGATCGGCGAGTTCGAGCGACGTGGCGAGCGAGTATCCCGTCGCCGGGTGGATCAGGCTCGCCGCCGCTCCGAACGCCAGCAGCCGCGACGCCGTGTCGGGAAGCGGACCGCCCATCGGGATGTCGACGCGTTCGGTCCGTATGGCGGACGCCAGCAACTCGTCGTTGGTCATGGCGAGCCGGGCGGCGAGCCGGGCGATGAGCGCATCGGGTGGCACCGCGGGCTGCGCGGCCAGCACGGTCTCCTCGACCAGCCAGCCGTCGTCGACCGGGAGGGCGTAGGCGAACGACGGGCCGATCCCGTCGTCGTCGCATCCCGGCGCACTCGTGAAGTCCATGAGCATCGGCTCGCCGAGGCGCCCGGCGGGTGGCTCGGCGAACACGACGCCGAACGCCGTCTGACGCGGCGGTGACGGCTCGCTCGGTCCGGGTCCGTCGGCTGCCCAGCCGGGCCAGCCCGTTGCGTCGACGACGAGACGGGCCTCGAGGACGTCGTCGTCGCTCGTGACGACCCGGTCGCGCTCGTTCGACCCGGCGGGCGCGAGCGCGATCTCCGAGACGTGCGCCCGATGGTGGTCGACGTCGTTGCGAAGCGTCGCCCGCAACGCGGCATTGTCGATCACCCCGTAGGGCCGTTCGAGGCACCGACGGCCGCCTGCGTCGACGGCGATCGACTCGAAGCGTTGCGCCCAGATCGAGTTCGTGTCGAACCAGGTGATGGCGTCGACGTCGTCGGCCCAGGTGCCGTAGGTCGCCCGCCAGGGAGCGTCGGCGCCGACGAGCACGACGTCGCCGCCGCGCCGCACGAGTGCCGCGGCCAGCGCCGAACCGGCAGGGCCGTCGCCGATGACGACCACGTCGACCTGGCGATGCATCAGTGCGCTTCGAGCGACGCCATGCGGCGGAACTGTTCGACGACGTCAGGGCTCTCGTGTGCGGCGTCGAGGCTGCGATACACGGTGTCGACGTTGACCGCGATGCGCCCGTACTCCCCCAGCTCGGAGAACCTGGCGTCGGCGCCGAGCAAGGCAGCGATGTCGCGTGCGGCGTCGAAGGCGTCGATGCCGGCAGCGTGACGCCCCGATGCCTCGGCGTCGACGAACGCCAGGTACTCGCGCACCGCCGTGATGCCCGCCGAGTCGGTGATCGGCCCGTGACCGGGCACGACGGTCTGGACGTCCATGTCGAGCATGCGGTCACACGCGGCGACCCAGTTCGACAACGGACCGGCCCACACGATCGGGGTCCCACCGATGAACAGGATGTCGCCGGTGTAGACCGTGGCGCAGTCGGGAACGTGCACGATGACGTCGCCCTCGGTGTGCGCGGGGCCGACCTCGATCAGTTCGACGGTCCGGCCACCGACGTCGACGACGAGTTGGTCGTCGAACGTGGTGGTCGGCAGCGTGAGTTCGATCCCGCCGAAGTCGAACTCGCCGAAGAAGCTGCGGAAGAGATCGCCCACGTCGCCGGGAGCCTCGTTGAGTGCGTGGAGCATCGCCGGAGGCACGTCGCCCATCTCGTCGGCCGCCGCGGTCGATGCGACGATCGATGCGCTCGGCCACCGCTCGGCGACCTCGCTGTTTCCGTAGCAGTGGTCGCCGTTGGCGTGCGTGTTGACCAGCGACCCGATCGGAGCAGCATCGGTGAGCGCCGACATCGAGTCGAGCATGTCGGCCGTCAGCCGCAGGTCGAACAGGGTGTCGACGAGCAGCGAGGCGCCGTCGCCGACGATCAGGCCGGCGTTGCTCCAGCCCCAACCGCCGTCGGGTTGCAGGTAGCCGAAGCATCCGTCGCCGAGTTCGTGCAGTCCGCGGGTGTAGCCGGTCGTGCTCATGCCGTCATCTTCCCACGCACCAGCGGCGTCAGCGTGCCCGCTCCGCGGTCCACCCGGCGACGAGGCGCTCGGCGAGCATCGTGGTCGGCACGTGCGTGTTGACGTTCGGGATCGTCGGAAACAGGGAGGCGTCGCAGACGAAGAGATTCCGGTGGCCGCGTACCGAGCCGTCGTGCTCGGTGACGCGACCGATCGCACAGGTCCCGCTCGCATGGACGTAGTCGGCGCTGTGCGAGCGAAGCCAGTCGTCGATCGCTTCGTCGCTGTCGAGCGTGTCGGTCGTGGTGCCCCGGTCGTCGATGAAGACACGCTCGACGATCGAATCGAACGCCGGGTGAGCGAGCAGATCGAGCGCCATGCGCACGCCGGACCGAAGCGTCTCCACGTCGGCCGGATCACTCAGGAGGTCGAAGTCGACGATGGGCTCGGTGGTCGGATCGTCGGCTGCCAGCCGCACCGTGCCGCTCGCCGACACCGGCCGCATGTTCGCCACGAGCAGCATGCCCGGTCCGGGCTCGGCACCGAGGTGGTTCAACGCCAGGATCTGAATCGGGTCGGCGTCGACGATCGTCGAGGTCGAGAGCCCGATCGCCGTTTCGTGGTCGGACCCGACCACGCCGCGACGAAGCTCGAGGAGCAGCGCAGCCGCCGGATGGTCTTGCAGCCCCTCGCCGAGACCGTCGACGTCGACAGCGGACCGCAGCAGGATGGCCGGCGAGTGGATCGCACCGGCGCACACCACGACGCGGTCGGCAGGCACGAGTTCGCCGTCGACCAACCGGACGCCGACCGCGCTCCCCTGGTCGATCTCGACACGGTCGACCGGCGCGTCGGCGCGAACGTCGAGTCGCTCGTTGCGCAGGATCGACCACAGGTAGGCCTCGGCCGACGTGACCCGCCGGCCTCCGCGTCGAGTGAGTGGCGCTCGGCGCGCCTGCGGTGACGCGGCGAGCAGCGCCCGATCGACTCGGCCGAGTTCGTCGCTGCCGGCAACGGCGAGGGGGAGCAGGTGATGCCGCGAGTACCACTCGGCGTCGTCCCAGCCCCACGAGCGGTACAGGTCGGTGTCACCCGTGAGCCCCACCATCGCGTTGACCGCGCTGGAGCCGCCGACACCCCGGCCGCGCAGGTAGCGGCGAGGTTCGCTCCCCGCAGTGCGCGTGGCCAGCAGGTCGGCGTACCACCGATCGTCGATCAGCGCAGCGAAGCTGTTGTCGGCGTCGATGCCCGCCGGAACGGCGCCCGGCTCCAGGGGCGGACCCGCTTCGACCAGGGTGACGCGGTGGCCGGCATCGACGAGACGTCGAGCGACCACGCATCCGGCGGATCCGGCTCCGACGACCACCCAGGCGAGGGTTGCGTCGCCCGAGTCGGTCGTCATCGGGTTCACGACGAGCTGTTCTGCTCCTGCGCTTCCATCCACCGGCGGCCGACGTCGGCGTACATCTGTGGCGACGGCAGCATGGTGAGCGACGCTCCACCGTCGACGCACAGGGTCTGGCCGGTCACGAACGAGCCGAGATCGGACGCGAAGAACAGCGCCGCGTTGGCGATGTCTTGGCTGGCACCCATGTAGCCGAGCGGCGTGGCCTCCGTGAGCGCCTGGATCGCCGGGCCCGACGTGAAGTGCTGTGCGGTCATCGGCGTCTCGATCAGCGAGGCGGCGATGCAGTTGAAGCGCACGCCGTACTCGCCGTACTCGACCGCGGCGATCTTCGAGGCGTACTCGAGCCCGGCTTTGGCGCTCGCGTAGGCCGCGAGTCCCCGAGCCGGGTTCTGTGCGGTGAGCGAACTGATCGAGATGAACGACCCGCCGTTGCCGAGGTCGCGCATGGCGTTGCCGGCGTGCCGGAGGCAGTACATCGCACCTGCCAACTGCACGTCGTGCATGGCGTGCAGCTTCTCGGGCGTGAGATCGGAGATGGGCGTCGACTCCTGGAAGCCGGCACAGTTGACGAAGATGTCGAGGCGACCGGTCGCCTCCACGGCGTGCGCCACGATGCCCGCCACGTCATCGTCCGACGTGATGTCGCACCGCATGCCGATGCCGCCGACTTCGTCGGCCATGGCGGTCACCTCGGGGAGTCGTCGTCCACCGATGACGACCTTGGCGCCCTGCGCTGCGTACGTGCGACTGATTGCTTCACCGAAGCCGCTGTGGCCTCCGATGACGATTGCCGTGAGGCCTTCGAGTGATCCCATCGCCACAATGTAGGCAGCGGCCGTCGCTCGATGAGACTCCGAGGAGACTCGTTCTCCCAGGTCAAGCGCGCGGCGTCGCCTCGGGCAGTCCGGCGAGGTGTGCGGCGTCGTTGTAGCGGACCAGACGCCACTGCTCCGAGTTCGTCGACACGAACTCGGTGATCGAGGTGTTGAGCGCTTGCAGCTCGAAGCCCCCGGTGATCGGCAGGCCGAGCAGATGCCGAAACACGGCATCGACCACGCCGCCGTGACACGACACCACGATCGACGACCCGGCGTGTCGTTCGAGCACCTCGCCGATCGCCGTGTGCACGCGGCGGTGGAACTCGAAGGTCGTCTCGCCGCCGGGGAAGATCTCGACGTTCGGGTCCCCCGACCAGTCGGGTGTACCGAACCGTTCGACGTACGCGGCGAACGTCATCCCGTCGATGTCGGGGCCGGGGTCGTGCTCACCGAGGCCCGCCAGCTGCTCGAACTCGCGCTCGGCCAACGCCGGGCCGAACGCCGGACGGATGATCTCGGCGGTCTCGATCGCGCGCTGGAAGTCGCTCGACAACAACACGTCGGGCTCGATGTCGTCGCCACGGGAGAACCGTTCGCGGAGCCGTTCGGCCTGACGCCGACCGAGGTCGCTCAGGCCGACGCACGATCGCACCCCGCCGATCGTGCGCTTGACGGTGACGATCGACTCACCGTGGCGGATCAGGACCAGGCGTGTCGTTCGGATCTCGGTGTCGTCACTCATCCGCCGTCGAGCGTAGGACCCGCCGACGGCCCCGGCCACATCGGCTGGGCACCGCGACCTTCGGGGAATTCTCAAGATGTGGCCGGTGTGACCGATAGCTACATGTATGACCAATCTCGCCGACGCCGATCTCCACGGTCCTGCCGTCGGCGCGCCGGCGTGGCCGTCACCCGACTCCGGAGCGCCGCACACGGAACTGCCGCCTCCCCCTGCACCCGCAGCATCCACAGCGATCGACATGCCCGCTCCGCTGGTGCTGGATTCGGCCACCGACACGCCACGCCGCCCGCCGACCGCGGCAACCACCGAACTCCGGGCCACGGCCGTGTCGACCATCGCCTCGTTCACGCCCCGCCCGCTCGCCGCGTCGAAGCCCGAACCCGTGCTTCCCGTGAGCGAGCCCAGCATCCCGGCCGAACCGGCCGTGTCGACCGTGCCGACCGGCTCGGCGCCAGCCGCCGACGAGCCCGACCACGGCCCCGACTCCGACTTCGACACTGCGCCGATCGCCGACATCCCCGTCACCCAGGTGACCGACCCGACCCCGATCGCCGAGCCTCGCCCGATCGCCGAACCGGTCCAGGAATTCGTCCCTGAACCCGTCCCTGAGATCACTACGGCGACCGAACCGGCGCCGGCCATCTTGACCGGACCGTCGGCAATCCTCGCTCCCGACACCGCCGTCGCACCGATCGACAACGCGGCGATCACGCTGCCCCCGGTCGCGGCCAAGCCGTCCGCTCCCAAGCCGGTCGCCTCGATCGAATCGTTCCTGGCCCCCGATCCCGACGACGCTCGCCCTCGGACGACGAAGAAGTCGGGCGGCGGTCGCCTCGCCAAGCTGCTCGTTGCGGCGCTGGTCGTGGGTGGACTGGGCTACGCAGGCGCCACGTACGGTCCAGGCCTCTACGACGAGTACATCGCCGACGAGGAGCCCGCAGAACCGGCCGCTCCCCTCGCCTTCCCCCGTGCCCGCACGACGGCGCCCGAGGTTCGCACGGCGACCTTCGTCCTCGAAGGCCTCACCACCGGGTCCGAAGCGTCGTACACCGTGACCGTCGACTTCGACACGCACGTCTCGCGGGTGGTCATCGACCGCACCGACGCCCCCGACCTCGAGGTACTCACCTTCTCCGACGACGCATTGGTGCGCAGGCTCGACTCCAACTCGTGGTTCCAGATCGAACGCGGTGCATTCCCGCTCGACGACCAACTGCAGCGAACCGACTGGGTTCGCATGATCGACGAACTGGTCCCGCCCGAACGGCGAGCCGGGGTCGTCATCGACGACTCGACCATCGCCACCGTGGCCGGCATCGAGACACGCCATCTCGTCCTGACGCTCGACCCGGCGCTGCTCGAACTCGTCGACGAGACGGGTGCGGCGCTCGACCCGATCCAAGACATCGCCGATGCCGCGGCGTCCGCCGAGACCGCAGCAGCGTCCGCCGTGACCGACGACCCGAACGGCGACGTGACCGGCGACCCGGCCGCCGCCGCGCCAGCGGGTGACGCCGTCGACGCACCAGCGGCGTCGACCGACGTGACGACCACCATCGCCGCCGGCCCCGACATCGAGACCGTTCCCGTCGCCGGAGAACCTCTGAGCCCCGACGCCGTCCAGGTCGAACTGTGGATCGATCGTCAGGGCGTCGTCCGCCGGTCGGTCGGTGCCGACGTGCTCGGCGCCAACAGCATCACGATCCTCGAGACCACCACCGAGGCCTGGATTCCGGACTACCCGGACGCCGCGCAGGTGCAGCCGATGACCGCTGCGGCGCTCATCGAACTCGGCCTCTGAACGACGCTCCCCCAGGCACCACGGAACCACCCGGTGTCTCGCGTGCGCACGGCGCCTGACGTTGCGTGCGCGGACTGCGCGACGGCTCTGTGACATTTCGTGCAAAAGCTGGTCGAAACGGTCTGCACTGCCTATGGTCGCGCCGGTGTCCGATCCGAGTGTGACCGTCGATCAACCCAACCGGAACCGGATGACCATCCGGTCGATCGATCCCGATCCGCGGGCCCGCGCCATCGTCGACGGCGCTGCGGCGCTCGGTCTCGCTCCGATCGGTGACGTCACCGTGTCCGACATCGTGTTCATCGACGCCGAACTGTCGAGCGACGAGCGACAACTGCTCCACGGCGTCCTCGTCGACCCGTTGTTGCAGATGGGCACCTGGGACGTCCCCAGCGGTCCCGGCGTCGAGATCGCCCTGTTGCCCGGTGTGACCGACAGCGGTGCCGATGCGGTACGCCACGCGACTGAACGCCTCGGCATCGAGATCGACCACGCCGCGACCGGAACACGCGTCGAATTCGACGACTCGCTGAGCGACGAAGCGATCGCCGCGGTCGTCGAACGACTGTTGGCCAACCCGATCATCGAACGGTGGGCGCCCGGCACCATCGAGCCGCCGCACCCGAGCACGGCCGACCGCCAGATCGACGCCACGGTCATCGCGATCCGCGGCCTCGACGACGACGGACTGGCCGCCGTGAGCGCCGAGCGGGCGCTGTATCTCGACCCCGAGGAGCTGCGGGTCATCCGCGACCACTTCGAATCGATCGATCGCGACCCCACCGACCTCGAACTCGAGACGCTGGCGCAGACCTGGAGCGAGCACTGCGCTCACAAGTCGTTCCGTGCCGTCATCCTCGCCAGCGAAGACGGGCAGGAGCCCGTCGAGCGGACCCCGCTGCTCAAACAGCTCCGCGAGTGCACCGAAGCGATCGCCGCGCCGTTCGTCGTGTCGTCGTTCGTCGGCAACGCCGGGGTCGTCGAATTCGCCAAGGGAACGACCATCGCACTCAAGGCCGAGACGCACAACCACCCGTCGGCGGTCGAGCCGTTCGGCGGGGCGAACACCGGCGTGGGCGGCGTGATCCGCGACGTGCTCGGCATCGCCCACAAACCGATCGCCGTCACCGACATCCTCTGCTTCGGCCCCCTCGACCTGCCGCTCGCCGACCTGCCCGACGGAGCGCTGCATCCTCGACGCATCCAGACCGGTGTGATCGACGGCGTCGCCGACTACGGCAACAAGATCGGCCTGCCGACCGTGGCCGGCGCCATCCTGTACGACCAGGCCTACACGACCAACCCGCTCGTGTTCGCCGGCTGCATCGGTACCGCTCCCACTCGCCCACTCCACGAAGGCCCGCACGCCGGCGACCGCGTGATCGTGCTCGGCGGCGCGACGGGGCGAGACGGCATCCGCGGCGCCACGTTCTCGTCGGCCACCATGAACGCCACGACCGGCGAAGTCGCCGGTGCGAGCGTGCAGATCGGTGATCCGATCGTCGAGAAGCTGCTGATCGATGCGTTGATCGGCGCCGAAGACCTCTACTCCGCCATCACCGACTGTGGTGCCGGTGGTCTGTCGTCGGCGGTCGGCGAGATGGCCGAAGGCATCGGCTGCGACGTCGACCTCGAACTCGTCCCACGCAAGTACCCCGGCCTCGAGCCGTGGGAGGTGTGGCTCTCCGAAGCGCAGGAACGCATGGTCGTATCGGTGCCGCCGCGCGGCGTGAGCGCGCTCGCCAAGCGCTGCGAGCGCGTCGGTGTCGACTGGGCCGACATCGGGTCGTTCACCGGTGACGGCCGACTCGTCGTGCGCGTCGGCGATGCCGTGGTGGCCGACATGAGCACCGAGTTCCTGCACGACGGGCGGCCTCAGCGGACGCTGCCCGCCGACGTGCCGACCCCCAATCGCACCAACGTCACGGGTCGAACCGTCAGCGACCCGGCGGCCACGCTGCTGGCGTTGCTGTCGCACCCGAACATCTCGTCGAAGGCGGCCACGATCCACCAGTACGACCACGAGATCCTCGGGTCGACCGTCGTGCGCCCGCTCGTCGGCGCGGCGAGCGACGGACCGGCCGACGGTGTCGTCTTGGCCGAGCCGACCAGCACCAGCGGCATCGCGATCGGCATCGGCGTCAACCCGTGGCACGGACTGCACGATCCCGAAGCCATGGCGTTCGCTGCGGTCGACGAAGCGGTTCGCAACGTCGTGGCCGTCGGTGCCGACCCCGACAAGATCGCACTGCTCGACAACTTCTCGTGGGGTGACCCACGCCGCCCGTCGACCATGGGCGAACTCGTCGCTGCCGTCGACGGGTGTTGTGCGGCGGCGTTCACGTTCAATGCCCCGTTCGTGTCGGGCAAGGACTCGCTCAACAACGAGTACGTCGGCTCCGACGGCGACCGTCACGCGGTGCCACCCACCCTGGTCATCACCGCCGTCGGACACGTGCCCGACGCCGACCGTTGCGTCACCCCCGACCTCAAGGCCGCCGGCAACGTCTTGATGCTGATCGGCAGCACCGAACCCGAGTTCGCCGGTTCGCACCTCGACAAGGTGCAGAGCCCGCCGCCGAACGTCGGTGTCGCCCCGGCACCCGACCCCGACGCCCCCGAGCACTATCGCCATCTCCACGCGGCGATGCAGGCGGGGCTCATCGCATCGTGCCACGACCTGAGCGAAGGTGGACTCGCCGTCGCCCTCGCCGAGATGTGCATCGGCGGACGACTCGGTGCCACCATCGACGAACTCCCCCACGACGATCTCGCCACGGCGCTGTTCAGCGAGTCGACCGGACGCCTCGTCGTCGAGATCGAACCGCGCAGCGTGCCCGCGTTCCTGCGGATCATGGACGACGACGTCCAGCGCCTCGGCGAGGTGTCCGAGAGCGGGCTGCTCTCGATGCCGCAGGTCGAACCGATCCTCGTGTCCGACCTCGCCGACGCGTTCAACCAGGCGCCCTATCAGACCGAAGGCCGACGCTCGCCGAGCGCCCGACCACCCACCGAACCGCCGGCTGACGCCGAGGGGAGCCAATCGTGAGCAGGGTCAGTGCCGTCGTCATCGCCGGCCCCGGAACCAACCGCGACCTCGACGTGAAGACCGCGCTCGAGATGGCGGGCGCCGACGTGCGCGTCGTGCTGGCCGACGAACTCATCGAGACGCCGCGCTTCCTAGACGACGCACAACTCGCCGTCGTCGCCGGTGGATTCAGCTACGCCGACTCGCTCGGGGCCGGACGCATGTTGGCGCTCGACCTCACCGTCGGCCTCGGCGACCGGCTGCGCCAGTTCGTCGACAAGGGTCGCCCCGTCATCGGCATCTGCAACGGGTTCCAGGTGCTCACCCGGGCACGCCTGCTGCCCGGCGCGCTCGGCCACAACGCCCAGGGCACCTTCGACTGCCGGTGGGTCGTGCTCGACGCCGCCACCAAGTCGAACAGCGTGTGGACCAAGGGCATCGACGCTCCGATCCACTGCCCGATCGCTCACGGCGAGGGCCGCTACGTGCATCCCGACCCGGCGTCGCTCGACGCGGCCGGTCAGATCGCCCTCCGCTACCGGAGCACCAACCCGAACGGGTCGGTCGACGACATCGCCGGTGTGAGCGACAGCACGGGCATGGTGCTCGGACTCATGCCGCACCCCGAGAACCACATCATCCCGCGCCAGCACCCGCACCACGGGAGAGGCGGTGGCGGCATCGACCACCTCGGGTTGCGACTCTTCGAAAACGGCGTCGCCCACGCCAAGAAGCTCTGACATCGAGCGTCGCGATCATGTCGTTCCTCCACCTCGATTCACCGACGAACCACCCGGAGTAGCCGTGACCCCAGAGGCCCTGACCGAGATCGATCTCCCGTTTCCCGACCGGCGTGACGGCAAGGTGCGGGTGTCGTTCGCGCTCGACGGCGAGCACGCAGGTCACCGACTGTTCGTCACGACCGACCGGCTCTCGGCGTTCGACCGCATCCTCGCCGGCGTGCCCTACAAGGGCCAGGTGCTCAACCAACTGTCGGCGTGGTGGTTCGAACAGACCGCCGACATCGTCGACAACCACATCGTGTCGATCCCCGACCCCAACGTGACGATCGCCCGGTCGGCGACGCCGCTCACGGTCGAAGTCGTCGTCCGCGGCTACATCACCGGAGTCACCGACACGGCGCTCTGGACCGCCTACGCACGCGGTGAACGCACGATCTACGGGCACACGCTGCCCGACGGTCTCGTCAAGAACGACCCGCTCCCCCATCCGATCGTCACCCCGACGACCAAGGGCGAGCTCGGTGCTCACGACATCCCGATCACCTGTGCCGAGGTCGTCGACGGCGGGTACGTCGACGCCGAACTGTGGGAGCGGGTGCAGACCGCAGCGCTCGCCGTGTTCGAGCGCGGCGCCGAACGCGGACGCGACGCCGGGCTCATCCTGGCCGACACGAAGTACGAATTCGGGGTCGCCGACGACGGCACGTTGTTGCTCATCGACGAGGTCCACACGCCCGATTCGTCACGCTGGTGGGTCGCCGAGTCGTACGACGAACGCCACGCAGCCGCCGACGAACCCGAGAGTCTCGACAAGGAAGTCGTTCGCCGCGCCTTGGCCGACGTCGACTTCCGCGGCGACGGCGACATCCCCGAACTTCCCGACGACGTCTGGGCCGCCACCACCGCACGCTACGTTGATGCCTACGAACGACTCACCGGCGCGTCGTTCGACCACGCCGACTATCCGGCGGGTCCACGCATCCGCGCGGCGCTCGCGCATCTCGAACCGTCATCTGGAGCAACGACATGAAACGATCGATCCCGGTCCGAGCAGTGCCCGCCGATCCCAACGAGTTGGCCGCCGACGACGTCGCCCATGACGAGTGCGGCGTACTCGGCATCTCGACGCCACACGGTGAAGGCGTCGCTCAGCTCTCGTTCTTCGGCCTCTTCGCGTTGCAGCACCGCGGGCAGGAAGCAGCCGGCATCGCGGTGAGCGACGGCAAACGCGCTCGGGTCCACAAGGAACCGGGTCTCGTGTCGACCGTGTTCACCCCCGAAGCCCTGGCTCCACTGACCGGCTATCACGCGATCGGTCACACCCGGTACTCGACCACCGGCTCCAATGCCGAGCGCAACATCCAGCCGTTCCTCGTCGAGACCATGCACGGCCCGCTGTCGGTGGCCCACAACGGCAACCTGGTCAACGCCACGACACTTCGCGACGAATTGCTGCACAAGGGGTTCGGGCTCACCGCCACCAGCGACACCGAGGTGTTCACGCTCATGCTGGCCGCCGCCGGTGGGCAGACCTGGCAAGAACGCATCGAGCGCACGCTCCCCGCCTGGAAGGGCGCGTTCTCCCTCGTCATCCTCGCCGCCGACCAGGTGATGGCCGTTCGCGACCCGTGGGGTTTCCGCCCGCTCTCGGTCGGACGGCTCCCCAACGGCGGACACGCTGTCGCCAGCGAGACGTGTGCGCTCACCACCCTCGGTTGCGTCGACATCGACGAAGTCCGTCCGGGCGAGATGGTCACGCTGCGCGGCGCCGAGATCGAACGGACCCAGGTGCTCGCACCCCAGGCCAACGGCGCTCGCTGCACATTCGAGTTCGTGTACTTCTCACGACCCGACTCGGTGTGGGCCGACAAGTCGGTCCACCACGTTCGCCAACAGCTCGGTGTCGAACTCGCTCGTGAGTCGATGGTCGACGCCGACGTCGTCATCCCGGTGCCCGACTCGTCGATCCCCGCCGCCATCGGCTTCTCGACCGAGAGCGGTCTGCCGTTCAACGACGGCCTGATCAAGAACCGCTACATCGGTCGCACGTTCATCGAGCCGACCCAAGACATCCGTGAGCGCGGTGTGGCGCTCAAGTTCAACGCGCTCACCGAGAACCTCGAAGGCAAGCGCGTCATCATGATCGACGACTCGCTCGTGCGCGGCACCACCGCCGGGCCGCTCGTCAAACTGCTGCGCGATGCCGGCGCCGCCGAGGTCCACATGCGCATCACCTGCCCACCGATCACCCACGCCTGCCACTTCGGTGTCGACATGGGCCACGACGACGACCTCATGGCCGCACGCCTCTCGGTCGCCGAGATGGAAGCACACATCGGCGCCGACAGCCTCGCGTTCCTCTCGCTCGACGGCATGATGCGCGCTGTTGCCGGTCGCGAGGCCGGTGCCGACGACGGCCACTGCAACGCCTGCTTCACCGGCGACTACCCGATCTCGGTCGGCGACGCGCAGGCCAAACTCGCCTTCGAAGGCGTGTTGAACTGATTTGCCGACCATCACGCACGCCATCACGCACGCCATCACGCACGCTTCGGTGACCTCGCTTCGTTCGCCTCGCCGTCGTCGCGACGCGTCGAGCGTCACCTCCGACTCCACACGCATCCCGGAAAGACACATTGATCGATGAGAGTTCTCGTACTGGGTGCCGGCGGCCGCGAGCAGGCGATCGCCTGGGCCTGCCGTCGCCACGGACACGACGTCCGGCTCGCCGCCGACCTCGGTGACGCGTCGCCCGACGACACCGACCTGGTCATCCCCGGCCCCGAAGCGGCACTCGTCGCCGGTGCTGCCGACGAGTGCGCCCGACGCGGCATCCCGTGCTTCGGGCCGACCGCCGCACTGGCCGAACTCGAGGCGTCGAAGGGCTTCGCCCGCGACCTCGCCACCGCGCTCGACATCCCCGGACCCGCCTATGCACGCTTCGACCCGGCGCGCTCCGAGCGCGTCGTCGACGACGCCATCGCCTGGTGGTCGGCGCTCGACCGGCCCGTCGTGGTCAAGCTCGACGGACTCGCGGCCGGCAAGGGCGTCACGGTTCCGGCGTCCGACGGCGAGACGCGCGCCGCGATCGTCGACGCCGCCGCAGCCGGTCCGTTCGTCCTCGAAGAGCGGATCAGTGGACCCGAGTGCTCGCTTCTCGCGCTGTGCGACGGCACGACGGCGGTCGCGCTGCCGTTGGCCCAAGACCACAAGCGGATCGGTGAGGGCGACACCGGCCCGAACACCGGCGGCATGGGCGCCTACGCACCGGCACCGGTCGCCCACACGGCCGACGACCTGCTGGCGACCTTCGTACAACCCGTGGTCGACCACTTCGCTGCCGCCGGGACGCCGTACGTCGGCGTGATCTTCGCCGGGTTGATGTCGACCGGCAACGGTCCTCGCCTCATCGAGTACAACGTGCGCTTCGGCGACCCCGAAGCGCAGGCCGTGCTGCCGCTCCTCGCGACCGATCTCGCCGAACTCGCGCTGGCCGCCGCCAACGGGTCGATCGGCGACGTGCCGCTCACCATCGACGATCGCTCCGCCGTCACCGTGGTCGCCGCAGCCGCGGGGTACCCCGGCACACCCGAGTCGGGGGCCACGATCACCGATCGAGGTGACGACGGCGACGCCATCCGTTTCGACGCCGGGGTCACCGACGGGCGCACCTCCGGCGGCCGCGTGCTCGCCGTCACCGGACTCGGCGACGATCTCGCAGCAGCCCGCGATGCGGCGTACCGGCGCCTTGCCGCCATCGAGTTCGCCGGCATGCAGCACCGCCGCGACATCGCATGGCGAGCACCCGGCGCTGGCTTCCGGAGCTACGCAGAGGCCGGGGTCGACATCGACGAGGGCGCACGCGCCGTCGCCGAGATGAAGGCGGCCGTCGAGTCGACACACGACGTCGGTTCGGGTCGCGGCGTGCTGCACGGCGTCGGCAGCTTCGGCGGCGTGTTCTCGGCCAAGGCGATCACCGAACTCGATGATCCCGTCCTCGTTGCCTCGACCGACGGGGTCGGCACCAAGGTCGAGCTCGCAGCTCGGCTCGGACGGGTGCGCGGTGTGGGGGCCGACATCGTCAACCACTGCATCGGCGACGTGCTCGTGCAGAACGCTCGCCCGCTGTTCTTCCTCGACTACATCGCGGCGAGCGTGCTCGACGCCGACATGGTCGCCGACGTCGTCACGGGCATGGCCGAGGCCTGCCGTGCAGCCAACTGTGCGGTGCTCGGCGGCGAGACCGCGGAGATGCCGGGTGTGTACCGAGACGGCGCGTTCGACATCGCCGGCACGCTCATCGGCGTGGTCGACACCGCCGACCTGCTGCCGCGCGACGACGTCAGCGCCGGCGACACCCTGATCGGCGTGGCGTCGTCGGGGCCACACACCAACGGCTACTCGTTGCTGCGCAAGGTGTTCGAGTGGATCCCGATGGACGTCGTCCCCGACGGCATGGATCGGCCGCTCGGCGACGCGCTCCTCGAACCGCATCGCAACTATCTCGACCCGCTGCGCGGTGCGCTCGAATCGGGCAAGATCAAGGCGCTCGCGCAGATCACCGGTGGCGGACTGCCCGAGAACCTGCCGCGCGTACTGCCCGACGGCGTGGCTGCCGACATCGAGCTGGGGTCGTGGCCCGTGCCACCGCTGTTTCGCCTGGTGCGTGAACTGACTCCGCAGATGTCGACCGACGAGCTCTACCGCACTCTCAACATGGGCATCGGTATGGTGGTCGTGTGCGCCGCCGCCGACGCCGATGCGGTGCAGGCGGCCATTCCCGAGACCACGTGGCGCATCGGCTCCCTCGTCGCCGGCGAACGCTCCGTCACGCTCCGCTGACAGCTTCGCCACCGGGCGTGACATCCGGCTCAATGGGTTGCTATACCTCGCAGGTTGCGTACTATATCTAGCAACCCGCCAGCAGTGGACCGACGACGAGATCCGTTCGACGAGAAGCTGTCAACAGAATCGGAGCCATCATGAACGCCACCGCCACCATCACCCGCACCCTGTCGGAGACGATCGACAGCATCGAGACGAGCTACGCCGACACGTTCGAGAACATCACGTCGACCCTGTCGGAGCGTGCCAAGTCGATCAACGACGAGATCTCGGGTCGCCTCGACAAGATCGAGCTCAACATGCCCGAACTGCCGAAGAAGATCTTCGCCTACAACCGGGTCGCCGCCGACCGCGTCGTCGCCCAGACCCGTCGCAACAACGACCTCGTCGTCGACGCCTTCCGCCCCGTCGTCAAGATGGCCGACACCGGTGTCCGCACCATCGTCGGCACCGCCAAGTGGGCCGCCGAGCAGACCGCCAGCACGGCAGCGACCGGCGTCCGCTCGGTCATCGGTCAGACGCAGGCCCAGGTCAAGCGCACCGCGTCGACGCTCAGCGACCAGACGTCCGACCTCGTCGAGGAAGCAACCGACCGTGTCGTCGCCGCCGAGAAGTCGGCCGAGCGTGTCGCCCTCAAGTCGATGACCAAGGCCGAGCTGTACCAGATGGCGCAAGACATCGACATCGAAGGTCGCGCCGACATGAACAAGGCGCAGCTGATCACCGCGATCAACAACGCCGGCTGACCTTCGGTCGCTGCCGGGCCACATCGCGGCCGGCACGAGGTCACCACGAGTCCCCCAGACGAACCCCGCTTCCGACATCGGAGGCGGGGTTCGTCGCGTTCGGGCGGCGATCGGGTGAACTGTTTGTTCACCTTGTCCGGGCGTCGGCGGGAGCTGGGTAGCGTTTCGCGATGGATCGGCCGCGACTGGTGGTGTTGGTCTCGGGATCGGGATCGAACTTGCAGGCGATCGTCGACGCCACCACCGACGGCACGCTGGCCGCCGACATCGTCGCCGTCGTGTCGAACCGCACCGACGCCTACGGCCTCGAACGTGCTCGCCAGGCGGGCATCGAGACCTGCGCACTCCCCCGCAGCGCCGACGAGGCACGCGCCGACTACGACGTGCGCCTCGCCCAGGTCGTCGCCGAGTATCGACCCGACTGGATCGTGCTCGCCGGCTGGATGCGACTGCTCACCATGAAGTTCCTCGGCTGCTTCCCGAACCGAGTGGTGAATCTGCACCCGGCGCTGCCCGGCGAACTCGCCGGCACACACGCGATCGAGCGCGCCTGGGAGCAAGCGGTCGCCGGCGAGCGTGACCATTCAGGCGTCATGGTGCACCTCGTACCCGACGAGGGCGTCGATGATGGCCCGGTGTTGGCCACTTCGACGGTACCGATCGACACCTCTGGCACACTGGAAGCGTTCGAAGCAGCCATACACCGAGCTGAGCATCGACTCCTGGTCGACACGCTCGTCTCGCTCACATCCGACCACCGCCCACCGGAGACAACATGACGAACAGCCCCAGCGACTCCCACAACGTGAACGACGGATTCTTCGATCGATTCGAAGCACTCACCTTCGACGACGTGGTCGTCGTGCCGGGCTGGTCCGAGACGTTGCCCGATGCCGTCGACACGACGGCGACGTTCGCCCGAGACATCGAACTCGCGGTGCCGCTGGTGTCGGCCGCGATGGACAAGGTGACCGAAGCTCGCATGGCGGTCGCGATGGCCCGCCACGGTGGCATCGGCGTGATCCACCGCAACATGTCGATCGCCGACCAGGCGTCCGAGGTCCAGAAGGTGAAGCGGTCGCAGTCGGGCATGATCACCGACCCGGTCACGCTCCCGCCGACCGCACTCCTGCACGACGCCGAAGCGTTGATGCACAAGTTCAAGTTCTCGGGCGTGCCGATCACCGACGACGACGGACACCTCCTCGGCATCCTCACCAACCGCGACATCCGCTTCTGCGAAGGCTCCGATTTCGACCGGCCGGTCACCGACTTCATGACGTCCGACGGGCTCGTCACCGCCGAGGTCGGCACCTCGCTCGACGAAGCCAAGGCGATCCTGCAGGAGCACCGCATCGAGAAGCTCCCGCTCGTCGACGGCGTCGGCTGCCTCGCCGGGCTCATCACGGTCAAAGACATCCAGAAGCGGCTCGACTTCCCCAACGCCTCGCGTGACGGACGTGGCCGCCTCCGCTGTGCCGCTGCTGTGGGGGTCGGTGCCGACCTCGAAGAACGCGTTGCGGCGCTCGTCGAGATGAGCATCGACGCCGTCTCGATCGACACGGCCCACGGCCACTCGGCCAACGTGATCAAGGCGATCGAGCGGATCAAGGGATCGTGGCCAGACCTCGCCGTCACCGCCGGCAACGTCGTCACCGAGGAAGGCGTCGAAGCGCTGCACAAGGCGGGCGCCGACGCGATCAAGGTCGGCGTGGGCGCCGGCTCGATCTGCACCACCCGCGTGGTGTCGGGTGCGGGCATGCCGCAGCTCTCGGCGATCTGGCACACGAGTCGCCGCGCGCAGCAGCTCGGCGTGCCGATCATCGGCGATGGTGGCATCACGTTCTCGGGCGACATCGTCAAGGCGATCGTGGCCGGGTCCCAGACCGTCATGATCGGGTCACTGCTCGCCGGCACCGAGGAATCGCCGGGCGAAATGGAGCTGATGGACGGGCGTCGCTACAAGAGCTACCGCGGCATGGGGTCGATGGGCGCGATGACCGGCGACAGCGCCGACCGCTACGCCACCAGCCAGTCGACGGCCGGTGGTCGTACCGACGTCGGGGCGGCGAGCAAGAAGCTCGTGCCCGAAGGCATCGAAGGGCGCGTACCGTACGCCGGCCCGCTCGGCGACGTGCTGTATCAGCTCGTCGGTGGCCTGCGCTCAGGCATGGGATATGCGGGAGCCGCCACGCTCGACGCGCTGCGGACGGCTCGCTTCATGCGGGTCACCACCGCCGGCCGTGAAGAATCGCATCCGCACGACGTCACCGTCACGAAGGAAGCGCCGAACTATCAGCGCGGCTCCTGACGACGCCACGGGCGACATGCGTCGCGTCGTGGTGGTCGGCGCTCCCGGATCGGGCAAGTCGACGGTCGCCGCGGTGCTGGCCGAGCGGCTCGGTGCCGCGCACATCGAACTCGACGAGCTGTTCCACCGGCCCGACTGGGCGCCGACACCCACACCGGAGTTCAGAGCGAAGGTCGCCGCGGCGATCGACGTGCCCCGTTGGGTGGTCGCCGGCAACTACGTCGTCACGGCCGATCTCACCCATGCGCGGGCCGACACGATCGTGTGGCTCGATCTCGGTCGCCGACACACGATCCCGCGGGTCGCCAAGCGATCCATCCGGCGTGCCGTACGACGCGAGCAACTGTGGAACGGCAATCGTGAACGTCTGCGCGACGTGCTGCATCCGAAGCGCAGCATGATCGCCGAGGCGTGGAATGTCCATCGAGCGCATCGCGCGAAGTTCGAGCAACTGTCGACCACTCCCCTGTGGGCACACGCCGATGTCCATCGGTTCCGCACGCCGAGTGAGGTCACCGAGTGGTTGGCGTCAGTGCAGCGCGCGGAGGATCGCGACCAACTCGGGTGACGGGTACACCTCGACGCCGTCGGGTGCGAAGTAGGTCGGAATGCTCGTCATCGCACCGTCTCGCCACCAGTACAACTGCGGGCTCACCGAGCCCGGCCCGTGACGATGCACCTGGCGAGTGATCGGAATCATCGCATTGAGTGCCGTGACGACCGTGGTGTCTTCGATGACGTGGACGAGCACGCTGTGATTGTGCGGGATCGACACGATCGCTCCGTTCGGACCGATGGTTCCGACGACGTCTTCGATCTGGCGCACCAGCGAGGCGTTGAACACGCGGTGGCCGAAGATGTGGACGACATCGGCCCCGCCGACGTCGATCACGTTGACCTCGTCGGGCTGCTCGAGCGCTTCGGTCTGCGCCCAGGCGCTCGACCACACCTCGTCGAGGTCCCAGCCGAGTTCGTCGATCTCGCACCGCGGGACGAGGCGGATGGCGTCGGGGATGTCGACCGCGAGCACTTGCACGATCCCGTCCGCAAACGGTCGCGCGCAGAGTTCGTCGATGACCGGACGATCGGCTGGATCGTCGGGCACGAGACGCACTCGCAGGTCGATCATCGAGATCGGCTCGGCGGAGAGCGTGGCGACCTCGGTGAGATGTGCCGTCACGGTTCGCAGGTGCTGACGGATCAGGTCATGCCAGTCGTCTCGCGGTGACAGGTGGCAGTGCTGTGCGAGTTGGAGCAGCGGCAGCGCTCGACCGCTCTGCAGATGGATGACGCCGGCGTCGATCCGATCGATCGCGATGGCGAGTTCGTCGACGATCGCATACAGCTCGCAGTTGAACTCGAGCCAGGCACCGGGCGCCATGAAGTCGAAGTCGGTGGGCCGGTCGGCGATGTCGGGTCGTGGAGCTTGTTCGAACGGGGTCATGGCGTTCCTTTTCAGCTGCGTTCTCGCCGAGCGCACGGTTGCGTTCGGTCTGAACTCACTCGACTCTTCATCGGCATCCTTGAGAACATCTTGAATGTCGGTTCGGCGTCCGGCGGCGTGGCAGAGTCTCGTCGTGACCGCCGACTACGAGTTTCCGTACCCCTCGGACGACACCGCCGCCCGGTTTCCGTTCCACACGCTCGATTTTCGGCGCTACTCCCCGACCGAGATGCGCGAGCGGGCGAACGACTTCCGCGACGAGATGGAGCGCCGTCGCAGCGTGCGGATGCTGTCGGACGAGCCGGTGCCGCGCGAGTTGATCGAGACGGCGATCGCCACGGCCTCGACCGCTCCGTCGGGGGCGCACCAACAGCCGTGGCAGTTCGTGGCGACCGACGACCCGGCGCTGAAACAGCAGATTCGTGCTGCGGCCGAGGCGGAGGAACGGACCAACTACGACGGTCGGATGAACGAGCGCTGGCAGCAGGAGCTCGCGCCGCTCGGAACCGACTGGCACAAGGAGTTCTTGGAGATCGCTCCGTGGATCGTGGTGCTGTTCGAGGAGCGCTACGGCGTGCGTGACGACGGTTCGAAGCGCACGCACTACTACGTCAAGGAGAGCTGCGGCATCGCTGCCGGGATGTTCATCACGGCGCTGCACCACATGGGCTTGGCGACGCTCACGCACACGCCGAGTCCGATGGTGTTCCTCAGCAAGCTCTTCGGTCGCCCCGAGCACGAGCGGCCGTTCGTGTTGTTCCCCATCGGCTACCCCACCGACGGCTGCCAGGTGCCCACGTTGCAGCGCAAACCCCTCAGCGACGTCGCCACGTTCCTGTAGTCGAGCCTGGCTCACCCGCCAACCCACCGGTCGACACGCCGGATCTGATCGGCTCAGGTGACCGCCCGCGACGCGCTGGCCGCGGGCTTGGCACCAACCGATCAGAGCTGATTCGTCGCGGCGCCCAGGCGGTGCTCGAGGCCGAAAGCCTCGCAGCAGCCGACCGACAGCTTCGATCCGCATACGAACGCCAGCCCGCCGATCCCCGTCTCGTCCAATCCGCGCGACGACTCGCTGCTGAGACGGCTCCTGCGTGGCAGCTCGCAACGACATCTACTGCGCCGACCTCGGTCCCCCAGCAGGTCGCCGGCCTGTCTGCGTGCTGACCCGTGACGCCGCCATCGCAGTACTCACGTCGGTCACCTGTGCGCCAATCACCCGCACCATTTGCGGGATCCGATCAGAGGTGGAACTCGGCGAGGAGCACGGGTTCCCTGAAGCGTGCGTCATCAGCTGCGACAACGTCATCACGATCCCAGTCGAAGCTTTGGACGATGAGCCGGTCGGCCACCTCGGCGAATTCGCACGTGCTCGCCTCGACGAAGCCCTGCGTTACTCGCTCGACATCGTGTACTGACCGGATACAAGTGACGCGTTCTCGAGCGGTCACGGGGCTCGCTGGAGCATGTTGATCGGAGCAGTGTTGACAACTGTTGTCAGCCCCAGCACAATGGTCAAATGAGCCGCAACACGATGAGCTTCGCACTTCCTGAGAGCATGCGCGAGTACATCGACGCTCGTGTCAGCGACGGCAGCTACGGCAACACGAGTGAGTACCTGCGGGAACTGATTCGCCGCGATCAACGTGAGCAGGCTGCCCAACGCCTCCGCGATCTCATCGCTGACGGACTGGCATCGGGCGAAAGGCGCGAAGCGACCGACGACGTGATTTCCGAGTTGCGCGAGCGGGCACTCGGCGCTGACGCGTGACGCGTCCGATTCTTCGCCCACAAGCCGAAGTCGATCTCATCGAACGAGCGCAGCGATGACGGCGTTGGACGCGATTGGACGGATGCCAGGTGCCGGGTCGCCGCGTGTGGGCGAGTTGTGCGCAATCGATGGGTTGCGTGTCCGCCGGGTCCCGAACTTCCCGTGCGGTTGGTTCTACTTCGCCAGCGGCGATCGCGTCGATGTCGTCCGTCTGCTCGCTGACGCTCAAGACATCGCAGCCGTCCTCGCTGATATCGATCACGAGTAGCGATCGTAGGTGCCGATACGAGCGGTTTCGTGCGGGGTCGATGGTGAGCGATATGAGTGGGGATCAGCGAGATCTGTAGATGCGCGAGCGGTGATCGATTCGCAGGACGGTGACGGTGTGCTGATCGTCATCGATCTCGTAGATCACGCGATACACCCCTCGTCGCGCAGAGTGGAGCCCAGCGAGTTCGCGCTGCAGGCGCCCGCCGACGCGATGGAGGTTTTCGACGAGAGCGCCCAGCATGAACTCGACGATCGCAGCTGCGGTGCCTTCTGTGAGTCGACCCAGGTGTCGCTGCGCTGGGCCGGTGACGCGCAGTTCGTAGGGTTCGTCGTGCTCGGTCACTTGGAGGCGAAGCGGGCGCGCAGTTCATCGCCGGTGATGAAATCGCCGGTGTCGGCCGCACGCTTCGCTTCGGTGAGTTCGCGCTCGAGTTGTCACGCTGGAACGCTGACGAGAACCCGGCAGTCGAGGGCGACCAGTACGTGTTCGTCGCAGCAGTCAACTTCGTCGTCAAGCAGTTCCGAAAGCTGCGCGCGAAGTTGCGCCGCTGAGCAACCGACACCGATCAGCTCGAGGTGATCTGGAGCGGGTAGCCACGCCGATACGTGCCGCGATGCGCGGGTAGGCGACGCCCGCGGCGCGATTGATGTGGGAGTTGCGAGAGCAACAGATCTGCCGCGGTCCTCCGCGTGGGCGTTCGTGGACTCAAACGACCCCGACGGTACGTTGGGTTCATGCCGAGCTTCCGCACCCTTTGTGCCGTCTCAGCTGGGTTCTGCGTCGGGACGTTCGCCGTACTGATGGCCGCGCCGACTGTCATCTACTTCCTGTTCGATCTCGAGGAATCCCAAGGCGCTGACGTCATGTCGCGGCGCGCAGCGGTTCTGTTCCTCTCAGTCGGCGTGATCTTGTGGCGACAGCGAGGGGTTGAACAACGCGAAACCAAGGCTGGCCTGGCGCTGGGAATGTTCGTTTTCATGGCTGCGTTTGTGATCCTGGGCCTTGTTGAGTTCGCCCGAGGTGCAGTCGGACCCGGGATTCTCTTGGCCGTCGCTGCCGAGTTCGCCTTTGGCGCGGCGTTCTTCGGTCATCTGCGCGCCACCCGGGGAACTCCCACCTCGGGTTGACCGGTCGAACGTGCGTGGCGGCGCCACCAGCAAGATCCCCGCGTCCTCAAGCGCCGTTCGGGGCGCACATATCGGCTGGGACTCGGTAGCGCTCCTGCTGAGCAGAGCGGCACGTCCGCGAGCGATCGGGCGCTCGGAAGCGTGCGGGTGAGGGCATCGACGGTGCGTCGGGTGCGTGCTGTTGTGCGAACCCTCAGCCGATGTCGAGGATGATGGCGAGCGTTTCCCGAATCTGCGAGAGATCGAGCGGCCCGACGTTGCCTCGGGTTGCGACGATCATCTGCGGAGAAGCGGCTCGAGGGTGCTGGCACTGTACGGCCGCTGTACCGCTCAATCCATTGGTCACGTCGGGTTCGATCACGACCTCGAAATGGAACGTGCGGATCGTGCTGGTGAGCGGAACCACGTGAACGACGGACGGCTCCGCGTCGAGGATCCGCCGTGATCACGATCGCTGGATGGAGAAGTCCTGCTTCGCAGCATTCGGGTTGACGGAGATCGAGGTCGGCGACGTCACCCGAGGTCTGCATCGAGCCAGGCCCGAGAATGGCGTTCAACGGAAGTCGCAAGGCAAGCCGAGCAGCACGGCACCTCGGCGCTCGGGATCGTGCCGTCCGCTGGCTACTGAATCCGCTCGCCTGCTGCGCACGCGGCGACGAGCAGACCGAATCGCCGCTCGCGAGTCTCGGGGCGCTTCGCGTCGCTGATCCAGAAGGAACGCAGCTTGCGATAGCTCGGCGGCGTGGAGTCCCAGAACGCCGCCGCCTTCGGATGGTCACGACGCAGGCGTTCGTCGAACTCGGCTGGCAGTTGGCTGGGCCGCTTCGACGTCGAGTACGGCTCTTCGCTCGTGTCACGGGCGGCGAACGCCTGCCGCCCGGCCTCGGTCATGCGGCCCTCCGCCTCGAGGTCGGCCACCAGCGCGACGTTCACGGCACTCCACCGGCGGCTCTTGCGCGGCGTGAACCGCTGCATGTGGCGCTCGTCGTCGATCGAGCGGCGCTGCCCATCGATCCAACCGAAACACAGCGCCTCACGCACGGCCTCCGCCCATCGCAGCGAGGGCTCGGCTGTGTGCGTCTTCCAATAGCCCACCACGCACTCGGTCGCCGTCGTGTGATGACGCTCGAGCCAGGCGCGGAACTCGTGTGGAGCGCTGAAGAAGATCGGCTCGCCGTCGAACACCCAGCCGATGCTACGTCGGTGCCGTCTCCCGGCACGGCGTCGACCGAACCCGGAGGCCAAGCGACACCGAAGAGCTTCAGCCGTGGGCGAGGCTGCGCGCCAGCAGCGCCACAACGGCCGCCACAGCGAGAGCAACGGCAACGCCGACGGCTGCCTGGCGGACCGATGGTCGACGCAGCCACCACAACATCCAGGTCGCCACGGCCGTACCGACGAAGGCCTTACCCGCGACGTCGTCTTCGAAGAGTGGCGGGCGAGTCCCGTCGCACCGCCCGCCGAACGAATCGCAGCCGCCGAGAGCGACGACCGCCAACATGTAGACCGCCCAGATGACGCCGACGGTCGCAGCCACAGCGATGCGCAGCGTCGAGGACGTGCCCGCCGCCCGGCTCGCTCCAGATGTCGGTTCGGCGTCGCTCAAGAAGCAACACTCTGCCACAGCGATGCTGCGGCGAGTCCGATCCGTGCGAACTCGACCGACTCGTCCGGGTCGATGCTCGGTCGCTGGCCGGCGCTGGCTAGGCCAGGAGGTCGACGAAGGCTTCGAGTTGGCGCAGGTTGCGGCACTCGTAGACGCCGTCGGTGTACGTGCCGTACTCGCCGACGATCGAGTCGCCGGTGTTCCAGTAGCTCTTCGGCTCCGGGTTGAGCCAGTACACGTGACGGGCCTTCTGCTGCATCTCCTTCACGACCCAGCTCTGGCTGGCGTGGTAGTTGTTGCGAGCGTCGCCGAGCAACAGCACAGTGGCCTTGGGGCCGACGTCTTTCTGGTGACGCTGCCAGAACACTTCGAACGCGTGGCCGTAGTCGGAATGGCCATCGACCCAGACCACGTCGGCCTCGGTGTTGACCCGATGGATCGCCTCGGAGATGTCTTCGGTCGACTTGAAGTAGTCGGTCACCTCGTCGATGCCGTCGATGAACACGAACGAACGGACCTTCGAGAACTGGCCTTGGATCGCGTACACCAGCATCAGCGTGAAGCGGGCGAACGCCGCGACCGAACCGGAGATGTCGGCGATCACGATCAGCTCGGGCTTGGCCGGCCGCGGGTACTTGAACTTCGGCTCGGCGGGCACGCCGCCATAGCTGAGCGAGTGGCGCACCGTGTTGCGGAAGTCGAGCGGGCCCTTGCGGCCGTGCTTGCGCTTCCGAGCGAGGCGGGCGGCGAGCTTGCGGGTGAGCGGGTACAGCGACTTCTTGAGCGCCACCATCTCGTCACGCGACGCGTGCATGAACTCGACGTCTTCGGGCAGCGGCTTGCGCAGCGTCTTGGCCATCGCCTCGGCGCCACGGTCGGCGACCAGGCGACGACGGATCTCGGACTCGATCTCGCCCTTGAACTTCTCGATGCGGTCGGAGTACTCCTCCTTCTCGAGGCGCTCCTCCAACGGCGTCATGTCGGAGTCCATCTGATCTTTGGTGGCCTCCATCATCTTGTCGAGCATGTTGTCGAGGTCGAGGTTTCGCAGCGTGCGGTACAGGTAGTACGTGCCGCCGACGGGTCGACCGGGTTCCATGCCGGCGAAACGCTGCACGGCCTGCTTGGCCATCGCCCGCATCATGCCCTGGTCGCCGTTCATCAGCGCCTGCATGAGCATCTGGGCGATCTCCTCGGGCGTCATGGAGTCCATGCCGCCCTGGCCCTTGCCGTTCTGCTCCTGTGAGGCCAGGTCTTGCATCTCGCGCCACAGTTCGTCGATGTCGGTGTCGCCGTCACCGTCGCCGATGTTGTACTCGGGGCCGCGCAGCGAGAAGTAGACCTCGAACACGGTCTCGAAGCTGCGCCAGTGGGCGTGGTTCTTGATGAGCGTGGCGCCGAGCGCGTACTTGAACGCGTCGCGGTCTTCGAGCGGAATGTGCTGCACGGCCTCCATCGCGTCGAGGTTCTCGGTCAACGACACGGGCAGGCCGGCGTTGCGGAGTTCGACGACGAACCCGTTGAGGAGGTCGAGCATGCCGCCTGGCTTGCGTTCGTGCGAGCCCGGGGCTGCGGCGGTGTCGGTCATGTCAGCAGCAACCGATCAGTCGTCGACCGACAGTTCCTTGGCGGCCTTCGCGATGTCGGTCTGGTACTTGAGCAGGATGTTGAGCGTCTCCTTGGCGGTCTGCTCGTCGATGGTCTCGATGTTGAGCAGCATCAGCGTGCGAGCCCAGTCGAGGGTCTCCGACACGCTCGGCGACTTCTTCAGGTCGAGCTGACGGATCGAGCGGACGATGCGAGCGACCTGGTCGGCGAGGTTCTCCGACACGCCCGGGGTCTTGGCGAGCACGATCTCCTTCTCGCGTTCGAGTTCGGGGTAGTCGACGTGGAGGTACAGGCAGCGACGCTTCAGCGCCTCCGACAGCTCACGGGTGTTGTTCGACGTGAGAAACACCAGCGGGATCTGCTTGGCCTTGATCGTGCCGAGCTCGGGAATCGACACCTGGTAGTCGGAGAGGATCTCGAGGAGCAACGCCTCGGTCTCGACTTCGACACGGTCGACTTCGTCGATGAGCAACACGACGGGCTCGTCGGACGTGATTGCTTCGAGCAGCGGACGGGTCAGCAGGAACTCGTCGGAGAAGATGTCGTCTTTGACGTCGGTCCAGTCCTCGCTGCCCTCGTCACCGCCCCGCTCGGTCTGGATGCGGAGCAACTGCTTCTTGTAGTTCCACTCGTACAACGCTTTGCTCTCGTCGAGCCCCTCGTAGCACTGCAGACGGATCAGCTTGGCGCCGGTGATCTCGGCGACCGACTTGGCGAGCTGGGTCTTGCCGGTACCGGCAGGTCCTTCGACGAGGATCGGCTTCTGCAACCGGTCGGCGAGGTAGGCGATTCCGGCGATGCCATCGTCGGCGAGGTACTGCACGTCACGCAACGCGTCACGCACCTGTTGCACGCTTTCGAAGCGGGGTTCCGCATCGAAAGGGTCCACGGCTGCATCAGGGGTCGTCGTCATAGTGGTGCGAACTTACCGTTGAGTACGCCGTTCCAAGGAATCGAAATGCTGTGACGGTCGGCGACACGAGGTCGTGACACCCGACATGCGGCAACCGCCTACGGTGTGGACATGAGTCAGAGTTTGCAGAATTTCGTCAGAGGCGCAGGGATGCTGCGCAGCGTTGCCGTCCGTGTTCCGGCAGGTGCCTGGGACAACTCCTCGTGCTGTGAGGGCTGGTCGGCGAAGGAAGTCGCCGGTCACATCTCGTGGGGTCTCGAGACCCTCGCCAGCATGGCTGCGGGCGGCGGCATGGCCGAACAGATGCCCGAAGCCGAACGGGCAGGGGACGATCCGGCCGCCACGGTGATCGCCGCGATCGACGGGGCCATTGCCGCGCTCGATCAGCCCGGGTCGTTGCAACGCTCCACGCCGCCCGCCTTCGGCGGCATGCCGTTCGACTCGTTCGTCGGAATCATGGCGAACGACGCGCTCACCCACGCGTGGGACATCGCCGACGCGGCCGGCATCGACCACGGCATCGACGAGGCCACGGCCGCTGCGGCGCTCGCATCGATGAAGCCGATGGAGGCCATGCTGCGCGCCCCCGGCCGCTTCGGCAGCGCCGTCGACACCGACTCGCAGAACGCGATCGACCAGTTCATCGCCTTCACCGGCCGCACCAGCATCAACGCCTGACCAGCCTCCAAGCAAGAAGTTGGTGACATCGCTCCGGGAGCGACGTCACCAACTTTTCGCGGAGTGGCGTCAGAGCACGGTGACCGTTCCGGCGACGGGGTCGACGACGATCTCGGAGCCGTCGGGGATCTCGGTCAACGCTCCGGGCACGCCCACGACGGCGGCGATGCCGAGTTCGCGGGCGATCACCGCGGTGTGGCTCAGCAGGCCACCGCCTTCGGTGACCACGGCTCCGGCCATCGCCAGCACCGAGTTGAACGTCGGCACGGTGAGGCGCGTCACGATCACGTCGCCCGGTTCGACTCGTTCGATCGCCTCGTCGGCGTCGGCCACGACGCGAGCGATGCCTCGGTAGCTCGCCCCGCCGATACCGGTTCCGCTCAGCCCGGTACTGAGCGCCGTGTCGCCCGATCCGCGGTCGACACGTTCGAGCAGTTCGGTCACGAGCAGCACGCCGCGCATCATCTCGGGCATCCGACCGGGGAGGATGTCGACCGGCGGCTCCTCAGGCGGACGTCCGAGCACCGTCGGCGGTTCGAGATCGGCGTTCGACATGCGAACCGCGCATCGCTCGGCGAGTTCGGCCGGGCTCGGAGCAGCGGCGCCGCCGAGCAATGCCAGCGTCTCGTCGATCGATGCATCGAAGATGTGCTCGTGGTCGTCGAGCCGACCCGCTGCGACGAGGCGGCGAGCGCACTCCAGCAGCGCAGCTCTCAGAATGCCGAGCGGCCACTGCACGGTGATCGGACCGTTCTCGTCGCGCAGCCCGTAGAGGGCGCGAGCGTCGTCGACGAGCGACACGTACTCGTCTCGATCGACCGGGGCGATCTGTTCGACGAGGAGCGCGAGGGCTGCTGCTCCACGCTGCTCGGCACCATCGGCGGTCGCCGCCGACGTGTCGGCAGCACGGATCGAGGCCACGATCACGTCGGGGAGTTCGGCGAGGGTGCGGTCGCGCACGTCGTAGCCGGTCGAGATGCGGTGGCCGAACACGGCGAGGTACTCGTCGAGGAGCTCCCCGGCTCGATCGCTCGCCGATCGAATCGCCTCGAGCGACGTCGGTGTCGCCCCCGCCAACTCGATCTCGCGGGCGATCGCGGCGACCGCCATGGCGGGCGCGCTGGTCGCTGGCGACGCTCCGGCGAGGCTCGACATCACCTCCGCTTCGTCGAGCCCGGCATCGCGCGACCGCAACAGCAGCAGCGAGATGGGGCCGAGATCGCTCACGTGGAGCCGGAAGTGCAGTTCGGCGCCCGCTCGCACGTGCGACCAGACGTCGGCGAGGTGACGGGCGAGCGCATCGTCGGCGAGTTCGGCGACCTCGACGGCACCCAGTCGGCGACTGGTCGCCACCAACTCCGGTTTCCACTCCGCTTCCCACCGCGCGAACTCGTCCATCCAGTACCGCCCGTCGAGGGCCTCCCCCGAGCGCTTGGTACGTCGTCGAAACTCGGGGTGGAGTCGAGCCGCCAACCAGAGGACGGGTTTCGGCGGCGTCGGAAGGTCTCTCGAACCGCCGACGAGGGGAACCATCCGCAGGTACATGCGCCCGTGTACGAATCGAGCGTCGATGCCGGCGAGGGGCGCCCCGGCGAGTTCCATGCCGGCTTCGAGCCCCTTGCGCATGGCCTCGGTCATGAGATCGCGAACGGGCCGAGACACCGCCGGGTCGAAGTGCGCGGTGTCGAGCTCCCACGTGCCGGGGCCGGGAGGCTCCCACGTCACCGACGCCGTCTGTTGCCCCGTACTCATCGCGCCCTCCAGCCCGCGACCCGGAGCGGTGGCCGGTGTCGCCCGGCCAGTCTCGCCCATCGGGCCGATCAGTGCCAGCCCGATCGACCGAGCGCGGCACTACTGTCTGGCGGATGGCCGAGGCGTTTCACGACAAAGCGAGCGACTTCATCGGTGCGATCACCGAGATCCTCGACGAACTGTCGGGCGGCGCCGACCATCGCGCCGAGTGCGTCATCGAAGCGTCGAACCTGGTCGCGGCATTCATCGATGCCGATGGGCGACACACGGCCGACGAGCTCTCGACGTGGGTCTCGTCGATCGGCACTCGCCTCACTCCCCCGATGATCGTCACCCCGGCCACGTTGCGCTCCGACGACACCTTCGGCGGGCGCAAGGAGTGGCTCGAACAGCCGAGCACGCTGTTCGATCTGCTCGTCAAGGCCGACAGCAACGACACCGGCCGGCGGGCCAACCGTTACTACGCCCTCGCTCTCGACCTCGCGCACGCGACGGCAGCGCTCGACCTGATGCCGTCGCCGGCCGAGGTGACCGCGATCGACCGGTACCGCACGATGCTGCTCACCTCGATGGACCAGCACGGGGTGCCACGACCCGGCCAACCCGATGCGCCGGCGCCCGCCACCAAGGCCGGGGCGACCGCCGGAGCCGAGCCCGCTCCGGTACCGGAGGTCGAACTGCCGCCCGAGCGGCCGATCGAGGAACTGCTCGCCGAACTCGATGCACTGATCGGTCTCGACCACGTCAAGGAGGAGGTGCGCCGCCTCACGTCGCTGCTGCGCATCCAGGAGCTGCGCGCCGAACGTGACCTCCCCACGATCGACACGTCGAAACACCTCGTGTTCAGCGGCAATCCCGGTACGGGCAAGACCACCGTCGCTCGCCTGCTCTCGCAGATCTTCCGCTCGCTCGGCGTCGTCACCAGCGGCCATCTCGTCGAGACCGACCGCTCGGGACTTGTGGCCGGTTTCGTCGGCCAGACGGCCACGCAGACGCGCAAGGTCCTCGACTCGGCGATCGGCGGGACGTTGCTCATCGACGAGGCCTATGCACTCGCTCGTGGCGGCGAGAACGACTTCGGGCTCGAAGCGGTCGACACGATCGTGAAGTTCATGGAAGACCACCGCGACGACCTGTCGGTGGTGGCCGCCGGCTACCCGACCGAGATGCAGGAGTTGATCGACTCCAACCCCGGACTGAAGAGCCGCTTCACACGCACGATCCACTTCCCCGACTACGACACCGACGAACTCGTCGGCATCTTCGGGCTGATCGCCGGTGGCAAGGAGTACCACCTCGACGAGAGCGGTACGGCTGCACTCCAGGCGGTGATCGACGCCGAGCCGCGCGGGCGGGGTTTCGGCAACGGACGCTTCGTCCGCAACGTGTTCGAAGCGGCGGTCGGCCATCACGCGCTGCGCCTCGCCGAACTCGGCGACGACGAACTCACCGACGAGATGCTCAGCACCCTCACCGGCGACGACATCCACCCCGTCGACTGACGGGCTGCACCCTCGGCGTCGACCGCCCTCCCGCATCGTTGTGCGGCTCTCGACTGTCACATTCGTTGCGGAGATCGGCGAGTAACGTCGCAGGACGATGTCGTTTCGGGACCGCTTCTACACCAAGCAGACCGCGCAGGTGATCCTGTCGTGGCGGATCGCCGTCGGAATCGGCGTTGCCGTGGCACTCGTCGTCGGCGGGCTCGCCTGGCCGCTCGGCATCGTCGGCGGCCTCGTCGTCTATGCCGGACTCGTCGCCGTCGGCATGCCGAAGCCGCAGGCTCGACCCAAGATCGACCCGTTCACCGTCGGTGAACCGTGGCGCCAGTTCGTGCAAGGCGCCCAGCGTTCGGCCGCTCGGCTCCACGACACGATCTCCACGGCTCGCGAGGGTCCGCTGCGCGACCGAATGGACGCCGTGGCCCAGAAGCTCCAACACGGTCTCGACGAGACCTTCGAGATCGCGCGACGCGGCGACGAGATCGATGCCGCCGTCACGCGCCTCGACCCGACGGCGCTCCGCTCCAAGCTCGCCACACTCCAACAGCAGCGGGCGTCGATCCCCGACGAGCAGGTCGACGCCGCCATCGCCTCCGTCGAAGCGCAACTGGCCACCACCGACCGACTCAAGGCGCAGTCGGCCCAGACGGCGAGCACGCTGCGCCTCACACAGACCCGTCTCGACGAACTCGTCGCCCGCGCCGCCGAAGTGAGCATCGGAGCCGCCGACACCGACACGTACGAACACGACGTCGACGACCTGGTGGTGGAACTCGAAGGTCTTCGACTCGCCGTCGAGGAGACGAACCGTCCGTGATCGGACGCTGATCGCCTCATGAGCGGTCTCCTCAAGAGCAACCTGGTCGTTGCCGCCGGCACCGCGCTGTCGCGGATCACCGGGCTGCTGCGCGTCACCGCCCTCGCCGCCGTGCTGGGTGACGGTGCGTTGGCCGACGCCTACATCCTCGCCAACGAGTCACCGAACATCGTGTACGAACTGCTGGTCGGCGGAGTGCTGTCGGCGACGCTCGTCCCGCTGTTCACCTCGTTCGACGCGAACGACGACGACGAGTCCCGCAACGTCGTGGTCACCACCTCGGTGGCGCTGATCACCTTGGTCACGCTCATCGCCGTCGCCGCCGCTCCGCTCGTGTTCGGCGTGTTCTCGGTCGATGTGGCCGACAACGTCGACGCCAACCTGTTCCGCACCGTCGGCACGACCCTCGTCCGCATCTTCCTGATCCAGATCCTGTTCTACGGGCTCACCGGCCTGGCGAACGCGTATCTCAACAGCCGCCGACAGTTCTTCGCCGCGGCCTGGAGCCCGATCGTTCCCAACCTGATCATCATCGCGACGCTGCTCTCGCTGCCGTCGCCGGGTGAAGGCGGCTGGCAGCTCACCGACGTGCTCGACGACACGCGGCTCCGGCTCACGCTCGGCTTCGGCGCCACCGTCGGCATCGCCGCGATGGCCCTGATCCTGCTCCCCGCGGCCCGATCGGCCGGCCTCCGCCCGAAGTTCGTGTGGAACCTCAAGCACCCGGCGGTCAGGAAACTGCTCTCGCTGTCGTTCTGGACCCTCGGATTCGTCACCGCCAACATCGTGGCCCTGACGGTCATCCGCAACCTGACCGAACCCGGCTCGTCGAACGCCTTCGCCTACTTCATCGGCTTCACGTTCTTCATGCTCCCCCACGGGCTCCTCGGCGTGTCGATCGCCACGACCTTCCAGCCCGAGATGGCCCGAGCGGTCGCTCGAGCAGACAAGACCGCGTTCATCAGTTCGGCCTCCCTGGGTGTGCGAATGACCGCGTTGCTCACCATTCCGGCGGGCGTCGGGCTGTTCGTCCTCCGACAACCGCTGATCGGTCTCGCCGTGCAGAACGGCGAGTTCGGCGCAGAAGGCTCGATCGCGTCGTCCCGGGCGCTCGCCGGGTTCGCGCTCGGCCTCGGTGCGTTCTCGGTCTACATGTTCGTGCTCCGCACGTTCTACGCCCACCAGGACACCAAGACGGCGTTCAAGGTCAACCTCGTCGAGAACGTCATCAACATCGTGCTGGCGATCGTGCTCGTCGGCTCCTACGGCGTGCTGGGCCTCGGTGCCTCGTTCGCGATCGCCTACGGGCTGTCGGGTCTGTGGGTGTTGCAGATCCTGAGCTACAAGGTCCCCGGGTTCTCGGTCGGCGAGGTGTTGGCGAGCATCTGGAAGATGATCGTGGCCGCCGCGATCATGGGTGAATCGGTCTGGTTCATCACCCGCAACGTCGGCGGCAACGTCGGCATCGACGCCGTCGTCAGGCTCGGCGTCGGCACGATCGTCGGCGTCGTGGTCTACGGCGTGCTCCTCTTCGCCATGGAAGCGACCGAACTCGATGCACTGCGCCGCCGCTTTCCGAGGCGAAGCATCCCGGCGAAAGAGTAAGATCGCCGCATGTTCAAGTACCTGAAGAAGCGTTGGAACTACCTGCTGGCGAAGCTCACAGGCCGATTCGAAGAGAACGCCGACCCGAAGGTGCAGCTCGAACAGGCGATCAGCCAGGCCAAGAACCAGCACGTCACCCTCAAAGACCAGGCCGCAAACGTCATCGCCAACCAGAAGCAGGCCGAGATCCGTCTCAACAAGAAGATGGAAGAGCTCGAGAAGCTCAACGGCAACGCCCGCCAGGCCCTCATCATGGCCAGCGACGCGCAGAAGGCCGGCAACGCCGAGAAGGCCACGCAGTACACGCAGGCCGCCGAGACCATCGCCGACAAGCTGATCTCACTCGAAGCCGACGTCGAGAGCCTGAAGTCGCTCGTGCTCGAGTCGACCCAGGCGTCCGACCAGGCCAAGGCCGCGGTCCAGCAGAACTCCCGCCTCCTCCAGGAGAAGATCGCCGAGAAGTCGAAGCTGCTGAGCCAGCTCGATCAGGCGAACATGCAGGAAGAGATGAACAAGGCGATGTCGGCGCTCACCGAGACGGTCGGCGAAGACGTGCCGACGTTCAACGAGGTGCAGGAGAAGATCGAGGCTCGTTACGCGAAGGCCAAGGCGAAGTCCGAGCTCAGCGAGGTCACCGTCGAGAGCCGCGTGCTCGAGATCGAGCAGGCCACGGCCAACGTGGCAGCGCAGAGCCGCCTGTCGGAGCTCCGTGCCGAACTCGGCCTCGATTCGGCGACCGCCGAGGTCACCGCCGAGTCGAGCGAAGCTCAGGCTCAGCCGTCAGAAGGCTGATCTGCTCAGCGCCGTGCGGCGCTCAGACCGAGTGAGAGCACGACGAGGTCGTCACGATGGACGACCTCGTTGTAGCCCTCGGGGATGTCGGCCGTGCGGCGACCACCGAACTCGCTGACGGCGGCGGCCGACATCGACGCGATGCCCCGAGCGAACACTTCTCCGTCGGCACTCACCACGTCGACCACGTCGCGTGCGGCGAAGTCTCCGGTCGCTGCCACCACGCCCGCGGGCAGCAAGCTGTTGGGCCGATCGATCAACGCCTGACGAGCACCCTCGTCGACCTGCACCACGCCGGCCACTTCGGCGGCGAACGCGATCCAGAGCTTGCGAGCCGACAGCGTGCGTTCGTGCGGAGCGAACGTGGTGCCGACGAGCTCGTCCGACACCGCACCTTGCAGCACGCCACGCCGGGCGGCTCGGGCGATCACGCACCGCACGCCCGACCACGAGGCCATGCGAGCAGCGGTGAGCTTGCTCGCCATGCCGCCACTCCCCCGTCCGCTGCCACCCGAGTCGGCCGAGATCGACAGCAACGGGTCGTCGGCTCGGATGAAGGGGATGAGCGTCGCCGTCGAGTCGGTTCGGGGATCAGCGGTGAACACACCGTCCATGTCGGTGAGCAACACCAGCACGTCGGCGTTGACGCTGTTCGCGATCATCGCCGCGATCCGGTCGTTGTCGCCGTAGCGGAGTTCGTCGTTGGCGATGGCGTCGTTCTCGTTGACGATCGGCACGCAGCCGAGATCGAGCAACCGGTCGATCGTGGTGCGCAGGTGCAGGTACTGCGTGCGCTCGACGAAGTCCATCGAGTCGACGAGCAGTTGGGCGCCGATGAGCGAGTGTCGGGCGAACTCGATGTTGTACGCCTCGACCAGACGGCTCTGACCGACCGCCGACACCGCCTGCACCGTCTGGATGTCGGACGGCCGTTGCGTCATGTCGAGCACAGCGAGTCCGGCAGCGACTGCACCCGACGACACGACGATCACGTCGTGCCCGCCGGCCTTCAGCGCGGCGACCTCGTCGGCGAGGCGCGCGATCGCTGCGGTGTCGATCACGCCGGCATCGGTCGTGATCGACGCCGTACCGATCTTCGCGACGATTCTCATGAGCTCATTCTGGCGTCAGCGTGGCCGAGCGACGTGGATGCGTTTCGTGTCACACCAGCTCAGACGAGCGGGACGTACTCGAAGCTGAACTCGCCGATCCAGATGATGTCGCCTTCGCGTGCGCCGGCTCGGTTGAGCATCTTGGGCACACCGAGTCGTTCGAGGCGGTAGTCGATGTAGGCGAGCGCCTCGGGGGTGGTGACGTCGTTGAGCGCAACGGCTCGCTCGACGTCTCGGCCGACGAGGCGGAACTCGTTGTCGTCGAGGCGCTCGACGATCGCCCCGCTCGCTTCGGGCCGGATGACGATGAGGCCGTCTTCGTGTTCGACCTCCTGGCGGGCGTCGTGGACGAGCGCTGCCATCTTGCCGACCAACTCCCGCACCCCCTGGCCGGTGATGGCCGAGACGGTGTCGCCGGTCCACTCGAGGATCTCGAGGTCGTCGGGCTGCACCATGTCGGCCTTCGTGCCGACGACGAGGCGCGGTCGGTCGAGGAGGTCGGGTTGGTAGCTGCCGAGTTCGTCGAGCAGCGTGGCCACCTGATCTTGGGGCCACACCCCGTCGGTCGGGGCGAGATCGACCATGAGGCACAGGACGCGGGCCCGTTCGACGTGGCGCAGGAACTGGTGGCCGAGCCCCTTGCCTTCGCTGGCACCTTCGATGAGGCCCGGGATGTCGGCGACGACGAACTCGGTGTTGTCGTCGATGCTGACGACCCCGAGGTTCGGTTCGAGCGTGGTGAACGGGTAGTTCGCGATCTTCGGTTTCGCCGCGGAGATGACGCTGATCAGCGTCGACTTGCCCACGTTGGGGAACCCGACGAGTGCGACGTCGGCCATGAGGCGCAGTTCGAGCTTGAGCCAACGCTCTTCGCCGTGTTCGCCCTGCTCGGCGAAGCTCGGGGCGCGGCGCTTGTTCGACAGGAACTTCGCATTGCCACGTCCACCGCGCCCGCCCGCTGCCGCGAGCCACCGGTCGCCCTGGTTGTTCAGTTCGGCGAGCACCTCGCCGGTGTACAGATCGCTGCACTTGGTGCCGATCGGCACCTTGATCTCGAGCGACTCGCCGCGGCGGCCGTGCATGTCTTTGCCCTTGCCGTGCACGCCGCGCTCGGCTTTGCGATGCGGATGGTCACGGAAGGCCAGGAGCGACGCGACGTTGTGGTCGGCGACGAGCCAGATGTCGCCACCGTCGCCACCGTCGCCGCCGTTCGGACCGCCCATCACGACGGGGCCTTCACGCCGGAAGCTGATGCAGCCCGCGCCACCATCGCCGCCCTTGACGTTCAATTGGCATTCGTCAACGAACTGCGACATCCCATCAGGCTAGGGCGGCCGACCCACGCTCCTGACGCCAACCTGGTTACATCGCTCCCGGAGCGATGTAACCAGGTTGGTGCGCGGGGATCGGAGCGGGCGGGCATATCGTTGCCTCATGGACGATCTCCCGTTCGCTGACGACGCCGCCGAGCGTGCCGATCGCTGGGCATCGACCATGTCCGGCCACGAACTCGGCGAACAGGTCGTCGTGGCGCACCGCGACTCGCATGCGACGGTCGGCGAAGCCCACATCATGACCCGCGAGGCACGCGAAGACCTCGAGGGCACGTTGCTCGCCTCCAACGGCACGCGTGCCGTCGGCGCCGGAAACCGCGCCCACGAGGAGGAGCCCGACCCGTATCGCACCTGCTTCGAGCGCGACCGAGACCGCATCCTGCACGACTCGGCGTTCCGGCGCCTGGCCGGCAAGACCCAGGTGTTCGTGTTCCCCGGCGACCACCAGCGCAACCGCATGACCCACGCGCTCGAAGTCGCCCAGGTCGCCCGTTCGATTGCGCAGGCACTGAGCCTCAACGTGCCGCTGGCCGAGGCGATGGCGATCGGCCACGACTGCGGACACGGTCCGGGAGGGCACGCCAGCGAAGACGCGCTGTCGCCGTACCTGCCCGACGGGTTCGACCACGCACCCTGGGGCGCCGACGTCACGTTGCAGCCGCTCAACCTGTGCGCCGAGACCCTCGACGGCATTCGCAACCACTCGTGGAGCCTCCCCGCACCGCAGACCCCCGAGGGTGAAGTCGTGTCGTGGGCCGACCGCATCGCCTACGTCTGTCACGACTTCGAAGATGCCGCAGCCGCCGGCATCGTCACCCCGGGCATGCTGCCCGACATCGTCGCCGAGCGCTGCGGACGAGATCGCAGTACCCAACTCGGAACGTTCGTCCGAGCGATGATCACGGCCACCATGTCGACCGGCCGCATCGGGATGACGCCCGACATCGCCGAGGCGCTCGCCGCATTCCGCTCGTTCAACTACGAGCACGTCTATCTGCGCCCGGCGAGCACCCAGCAGGCCGACGCCGTCATCGCGCTGCTGCGGGCGCTCGTCGAGCACTACGCCGACCGGCCGCACGCCATTCCGTCGGCCACCGCTCGCGCCGCCCTCGGCGACGGCGTCCCACTCGACCTCATCGAGGCCGGTTCGCAGGAGTCGATCACCGCCGCGGTGGCCTACGTCGCCGGCATGACCGACCGCTACGCGTGCGAGCGTGGCCTGGTCGAGCTCAACTGGGACCCGACCAAGCTTCCGACCGCGGTCAGCTGAACGGCAACGTCCAGGTCTGCACGGTCAGCACGGCCAGGCCGACCTCGGTCGCCACGCCGTCGAGGAACAGCGAGCGGATGCCCAGGCCCATGATGAACAGGCTGCCGAGCCCGTACAGCAGGTGGAGCTTGTCGGCGATGAACGGGCTGTTGCGGTAGCTGTAGAGGATCGCCACCGCGAAGATCGTGCTGAATCCGTAGAGCGCGTGGAACGAGTCGAGTTCGACGCCGTGACGGTTCACGATGAGTGCTCCGATCGCTGCGACCACGATGGTCGACATCTGGGCGACGGCGGTCGCCCACCACAGTTCGCGTCGCCGCAACGAGGGAAGCAGGTGGGCAGCGAGTGCCCAGACACCGACGAACGCGTTGGAACAGATGAGAAACCAGCCGGTGGCGACGTGCGCGTCGTGGAGCGAGCTCATCGACCGGCTGGGGTGTTCAGCCCTCGCACGGGAGGCCGCCGGTGATCATGGTGACCGTGTCGAGATCGGTCAGACCGGTGAGATGGCCGCGGAGGTTGTCGTTGACGATGAAGGTCGTCGGTAGGAACTCGTCTTCCTCGATGAACGTGGACGCGGGGTACGCCTGCAGCAGTTCGGCCACCGTCGAGCCGTAGGTGATCCCCTCGGGTGTCGCCAGATCGGGCGGCGTGCCAGGGGCGAGGCCCGCCGGGTCGAGCGACCCGTACTGGTAGGCGTAGAAGTGGAGCCGGCCATTTGCGACGTCGGAGGCGTCACCGAACTCCAACATCAGCGATCCCCAGAAGACACGCCGTGCCTGGGTGCCCGCACAGGCACCGAACTCGAACGGGTCGACGTAGCCGGTGTCGACGGTGGGACCGCCGATGAACGAGCTGATGAACCCGATGATGCCGTCGGGGTCGGCACCGAACGCGGCGGCACCGACACCGGTCAGTTCGAGGTCGAACGGAGCGTCGGCGGACTCGTCGGGAACCGTCGTGGTCGTCGGCGGCACGGTGGTGGTCGGCACCGTCGTGGTCTCTTCGACGGTGGTCGTCGTGTCGTCGAGCGTGTCGGCGGGATCGTCGGCGGGATCGTCGGCAGGCTCGAACACCGGGACCGTGGTGGTCGTGGTCGTGGTGAGCAACGTGATGTCGGGCAGCGTCTGCTCGGCTCCGTCGTCGGAGCCCGACGAACACGCTGCGAAGACGACGAGGGCCGCGACCGAGGCGGCGAAGGCGGTGCGCCGATGCATCCGGCCATCTTGCACGACGCTGCGCCCCGAAGGGCGGATTTCGACGACCACGGTCAGGCGTCGGGAGTGTCGAAGATCCACCCGACGCGATACGGCGGCTGTGCGTCGTGTTCGATGAACCATTCCTTGCCGAACGACATGGCGAACACCTCGGGCGGCATCTCCATGAAGAACGACGAGTCGGTGATCTGGCTGCGATGCGCTCCGAGCGCAGCGCGCTTCTGGTCGATGTAGTCGACCACGTCGACACAGAGGGTGAGCGCCGATTCGGGCTCGCCGAACGGATTGCCGTCGTCGGCCGGACCGGCGGGGTCGAAGTCGAGACCCGCGCCATCGCCCTCCGGGGCCTCGCCCGACTCGCGAGCTGCGGTGATCATCGCCACCATCGCGTCGCGATTCGCTGTCGCTTCGAGCACACGGAGTCCCGGGACCATCTCGGCGGCCCGACGACCGACGGTGTGCACCTTGATGTGATCGGGGTGCCCGTACGTGCCGTGCCAGTCGTAGCAGGTGAGCACGTCGGCATCTTCCTCCCGGAGGATGTCGGCGAGACGACCGGCCGCTTCGTCGAGATCGGCCTGGTGGAAGCTGTCGGCGTTGGCGTTCTGCTCCCAGCCGGTCATGCCGGAGTCGCTGTAGCCGAGCCACGCGACACGATGGATGCCGAGCGCGTCAGCGGAGCGCTCGGTCTCGACACGCCGTCGATCGGCGAGCGTCTCACCCTCGGCGAGGTCGTCGGGGACCTCACCGAAGTCGCCGTTGGTGGCGACGACGAGCACGACGCGATGGCCTTCGGCCGCCGCTCGCGCCATCGTCCCGCCGGTCGAGATCGCCTCGTCGTCGGGGTGGGCGTGCAGGCAGACGAGCGTCGACATCGAGTCAGTCTGTCGGGAAACTCGCGGTGTCACTCCGCGTGCTTGATGGCACCCGACTCCAGCATCGAGTCGATGGCCGTACCGTCGACGCCCCACTCGGCGAACACGTCACGGGTGTGCTGACCGGGCCAGGCCGGCAATCCGTCGACGGTCGCTTCGGTTCGGCTGAAGCGCGGTGCCGGTGCCGGCTGCGTCACTCCCCCGTGTTCGACGAACGTGCCGCGCTCGACGTTGTGCGGGTGTTCGGCGGCCTCGCTCATGGTGAGCACCGGGGCGAAGCACACGTCGGTGTGCTCCATGAGCTCGCACCACTCGTCACGGGTCTTCGTGAGGAACAGTGCGGTCAGGCGTTCTTTGAGCGGACCCCATTCGGACTGGTCCATCTGCTTCGCGAACTGTTCGTCGTCGGCGAGGCCGGTGAGGCGACGGAGTTCTGCGTAGAACTGCGGCTCGATCGATCCGAGCGAGATGTAGGCCCCGTCGCTGCACTCGTACACGTCGTAGAAGTGGGCGCCGGTGTCGAGGAGGTTGGTGCCGCGGTGGTTCTCGTCGAACATGCCCATCGCCTTGAACGACCAGAACATCGTCATCAACACGGCCGAACCGTCGACCATCGCGGTGTCGACGACCTGTCCCTGACCGCTCGACGTGGCTTCGAGCATCGCCGCCACGACACCGAGCGCGAGGAACATGCCGCCGCCACCGAAGTCGCCCACCATGTTGAGCGGAGGCGTGGGCGGGCCGTCTTTGCGGCCGAAGTGGGCGAGCGCACCGGCGAGCGCGATGTAGTTGATGTCGTGCCCCGCGGCCTGCGCGTACGAACCGGTCTGGCCCCAGCCGGTCATCCGACCGAACACCAGCTTCGGGTTGCGTTCGAGGCACACGTCGGGGCCGACGCCGAGCCGCTCCATGACGCCGGGGCGGAAGCCCTCGATCAGCGCGTCGGCACCGGCGACGAGTTCGAGGAGCGCCGCTGCGCCGTCCGGGTGCTTGAGGTCGATGGCGACGTTGCGGCGACCGCGCAGCAGGATGTCGCCGTGGGGCTGGTCGGGTGCCGGGCCGCGCACGGCACCGGCGCGTTCGACGCGCACGACTTCGGCACCGAGGTCGGCGAGCAGCATGGCGGCGAACGGACCGGGGCCGATGCCCGCGATCTCGATGATCTTCTTACCGTGGAGTGGTCCTGGCATGTTCTTCTCCTGAGTGAGGCGTTGGGTCGTTGTGCGAGTGAGATGAGCGGATGTCGAGGCCGTCAGGCGGCGGTGGCGACGCGGATGTGGCCGCCGACGAGTTCGGCGTAGACGGCCCAGAGCGGGCGGGGCATGTCGTGGCCCATGTCGGCGAGCAGCACGTACCGCGATCCGGGGATCAGCTCGGCCGTGCGCTCGCCACCCGATGGCGTGATGAGCGTGTCGTCGCGTCCGTGGATGACCATGGTCGGCACGTCGAGTCGGGCGAGGGCCTCGGTGCGATCGCCGCTGGCGTAGATCGCCGCGAGCTGGCGAGTCGCTCCTTCCGGATAGAAGCAACGGTCGTACTCGGCGGCGGCGCGAGCGCGCACGGCGTCGGCGTCGAAGTGGCGCTTCGACGCCCAGGTCTTGGCGCGCAGCGCCGACTCGATGTATGCCGATCGTTCGCGAGGCGGTGGGGCCAGCAGCGCCTCTCGGGCTTCGGTCGTCGGCTTGCCGACACGCTGGTCGCCGATGCTCGACATGACCGACACGAGGCTGGCGATTCGCTCGGGATGCTCGATCGCCATGGTCTGCACGATCATCCCGCCCATCGACATCCCGGCGACGTGCGCCCGGTCGACGCCGAGGTGGTCGAGGAGGCCGATTCCGTCGGCCGCCATCTCCGACAGCGTGTAGGGCACCTCCGGAACCGGAGCGCCGTCGAGCGTGGCTCGCAGCACTTTCATCGGCGTGACCTTCTGACCGTCGAGTTTCGACGACAGACCGACGTCGCGGTTGTCGTAGCGCACGACGTGCAGGCCCTGGGCGACGAAGTGTTCGACGAGGCCGACGTCCCAACCCAGCATCTGCGACGTGTAGCCGCTCACCAGCAGCAGTGTCGGGTCGCCCGGGTTGCCGTACGCCTCGTACTCGATCTCGATTCCGGAAGACAACGCAGCCCGTGGCATCTGCCGATCATGCCAGAGCACCCGCCCCGACAGGAAAGCGCACCGGCTCTCGCCGGTCAGCGACCGTGTGCGACGTCGAGCGCTCGCGCCATCCGTTCGATGGCCATCGGCGTACGACTCCCCCACCAGAACAGGTCCTGGCCGTCGACGCGCACGACGGCGCTCGTGGGAAGCGCCGCGGTCAACTCGCCGACGTGGCCGTCGTCGAACTCGTACGGCTCACTCGGCACCAGCACCAGGTCGGGAACCTGCGACGCGATCGCGTCGAGTTCGACCGTCGGATACGCGTCGTCGGAACCGGTGGCGACGAGATCGACACCGAGGTGCGCGAGCAGCGAGCCGCCGTAGGTGTTCGAAGCGATCGTCATCCACGGTCGCCGCCAGATGGGAACGAACGCCGTGCGCCTGGCCTCGACGTCGACCGGCTCAGCACGTGTCGTCGTCGGCGCGGCCACGCCCACGGCGGCGGCGAGTTGCTCGACCACGTCGAACCCGGCCGCGACCGAACGCACGTCGGACACCAGCACGTCGAGTCCGGCGACGACCAGCGCGTCGTGATCGTCGATCCGGTTCTCTTCACGGTCGAGCACGACCAGGTCGGGTGCGAGTTCGATGATCTGCTCGATGTCGGGATTCTTGGTGCCCCCGACGTGGCGGAGGCTCGGCTGCTCGCAGAACCGGGTGCAGGCGACGACGTCGGCGCCGAGCGCGAGCAGCGTCTCGGTGCTCGACGGGACGAGGCTGACGACGCGCGTCATCGGCGTGTGCGGCCGCAGCGATCGCGAACGATCATCCGCCGAGCAGGCGGGCCTTCTGCGCCTCGAACTCTTCCTGGCTGAGCGTGCCGCGTTCGAGCATGCCTTCGAGCTTCTCGAGTTGCGTGGCGACGTCGGAACCCGAGCCGGTGGTGTTGACGGTGAACCGACGTTGCTCGTTCGCTTCCATCTGCTTGTGGATCTGGTTCTGCACGCGATCGGGCTGACGGATGTCGGTGAAGCGCTGCTGCCCGTCTTCGCCACCCGACTCGATCAGCAGGTCGCCGGCGCCGATCATGCGCTCGAAGATGCTCTGGTTGAAGTGCACCGTGTTGACGCGTTCGAGCGGGATCTCGATACCCGCCTTGGCGAGCACGCCCGAGCGGAAGATGAGGCGGTCGCTCGTGATGACGAAGTTGGTCGTCGCCCACTTCATGTACCGCACGACCAGCCACACGATCGAGGCGATCAGCAGGATCACCGAGATCCAGCCGAGCACCTTGCGACCGTTGCTGCCGCCATCGGTGAACACGAGCGTGACGATGCCGAGGATGATCGAGCCGACGACTGCGGCGACCGGTTGCGCGTAGTACCACCAGTGCGGGTGGAGATCGACGGCGACTTCTTCGTGATCGTTCAGCAGCTTCTTCGGATACGGCATCCCCACAACGTAGTGCCCAACCACCCGTCGACGACGGAGGAAGCGACCATGAACTGCACCCACGTCTCACGCCGCTCCGCGCACACGTATCATGTCGTCGTGGACGCCGAGGAACTGATCGCGGACCTCGATCCCGACCAACGCCTCGCGGTCACCGCCGACTCGCATCTCGTCGCGGTGATCGCCGGAGCCGGGTCGGGCAAGACCCGTGTGCTGACCCGCCGCGTCGCCTACCGGATCGCCACCGGCGACGCCGATGCCCGCCACACGATGGTGCTCACCTTCACACGCGAAGCAGCGGGTGAGTTGCGACGTCGACTCCATCGGCTGGGTCTGCGCGAGCACATCGAAGCCGGAACCTTCCACTCGGTCATGCTCAGCATCCTGCGACAGCGGTGGGCCGACACCGATCGCCCGACGAAGACCGTCGTTCCCGACCGACGGCGACTGTTGCGTGACGCGCTCACCGATTCACCGCATCGCTCACGCCGCGATCTCGAGTCGGCACACGTCGAGATCGACTGGGCCGCTGCCCGGGGCATCTCGCCCGAGGGCTACGAGTCACTCGCACGCCGAGACGGGCGTCGCCCGGTGGGCGGCGTCGAGCAGGCCGTCGAAGCGCTACGGGCCTACGAGCAGTTGAAGCGCCGTCGCGGCGTCATCGACTTCGACGACGTCTTGCTGCACGTGCTCGACGACGCCCGCAACGACCCGGAGTTCGCGAGCACCCTTCGTTGGCGGTTCCGACACCTGCTCGTCGACGAGGCGCAAGACCTCAACCCGGTGCAGCATCGACTGATCGATCTGCTCCGCTCGGGCCGAGACGACCTGTTCCTCGTGGGCGACCCGTCGCAGGCGATCTACGGTTTCAACGGCGCCGACCCGAGGGTCCTCACCGAGGTCGAAACGACGTTCCCCGGTATCGAGATCGTTCGGCTCCCGGTCAACCATCGATGCACACCGCAGGTGGTCGACGCGGGCCGCCATGCGCTGTCGATGGCCGGCCCCGCGCCGTCGGTGCGGGCACGGCGCCACGACGGGCGACCTGTGACGATTCACGAGGCCGACGACGAGACCGCCGAAGCCGAGTTCGTCGCCCATCAGATCGCCCGCGGCGATCCAAACCTGGTGCGCAGCGGCCAGATCGCCGTGCTCGCACGCACCAACGCGCAGTTGCGGCCCTTCGAGGTCGCACTGGCCGACGTCGGCGTGGGCGTCCGTCGACGCTCGAACGCCAAGGGATCGCCGATGGAGAGCGCGCTCCGCCGGGCGACCGACCTGTCGTCGCCGTCGGCGCTGCGCGCGTGGGCCCACGACACGCTCGACGACCTCGATGCGCTCACCTCCGCCGAGGGGCGGGTCGAGCGACTCGACGAGTTGCGCTCGCAGGTCGAGCCGACCGGGCCGGGTCGGAGCCCGTCGAACCGTCCTCGCCGCCCCGACGCTGCGGCGGTTGCCGAAGCGAAGGAGGACCTGGCCATCATCCGTGCCGAACGGCGCGTGGCCAACGCGCTCCTCGACTTCCTGCGGGACCGTCCTCGCGGCGACGGAGCCGAGTTCCGCGGATGGGTCGCCACCTCCAACCCGTTCGACGACGCGTCGAACGACGGCGTCGAGTTGCTCACCTTCCACGCCGCCAAGGGACGCGAGTGGCACACGGTGTTCGTCACCGGCGTCGAGTCGAGTCTGGTGCCGCACCGGTCGGCCACCACCGCCGAAGCGAAGGCGGAGGAGGCCCGACTCCTCTACGTCGCCATGACCCGCGCCGGCGACGCGCTGACCCTCACCGCGGCACAACGGCGCGGTGGGTACGCCCGCAAGTTGAGTCCCTTCATCGCCGACATCGACCTGTCCGAACCCGAGGCGCTGCCACCGCCGATCGAACTGATCCGCAAGACGCGCGAAGCCGCACCGATCCATCTGCTCAAGAAGTGGCGCGCCGACGCCGCTCGCCGTTCCAACGTGCTGCCTCCGCAACTCGTCAGCGACAGCGATCTGTCCGCTATCGCTCGGCACCGTCCGCACACGGCCGAGGAGCTCGCCGAGGTCACGTCGATGGGTCCGATCACCGCTCGGCGACTGGCGCCCGAGATCCTCGATGCGCTGAGCTGATCAGTCGAGGTCGACCATCACCGGAGCGTGATCGCTCGGCGACTTGCCCTTGCGTGCGTTGCGATCGATGGCGGTCCAGGTGACCCGGTCGACGACCGACTTCGAACACATCAGCAGGTCGATGCGCATGCCGCGGCCCTGGTGGAAGTCGCCGCCGCGGTAGTCCCACCAAGAGAACATCCGATCGTCGTCGTGCATCGTGCGGAACACGTCGGTGAGTCCCCACGCTTCGAGTTCGGCGAGTCGCTGACGCTCGGGTTCGCTGCCGTGGGTCGCGCCGACGAGCACCTTCGGGTCGTGGACGTCGCGGTCATCGGGGGCGATGTTGTAGTCGCCACCCACGATCACGTCCTGGTCGGGTGACGTGTCGGCGTCGAGGTGCGCTTGGAGCCGACCCAGCCACCAGAGCTTGTAGGTGTAGTGGTCGTCGTCGAGCGAGCGGCCGTTGGGCACGTAGACGCTGCTCACGCGCACTCCCCCGCACGTCGCCGTGATGATCCGAGCGTCGGGGTCGGGGTCACCGGGGCCGGCGAAGTTCGCGACGACGTCGTCGAGGCCGACCTTCGAGAGGATGGCGACACCGTTCCACTGGCCTTGGCCGTGGTGTGCGCAGCTGTAGCCCATCGACTCGAACGCGAGCGTGGGGAACGCGTCGTCGGCCAGCTTGGTCTCTTGCATCAGCACGACGTCGGGCTGCACTTCGGCCAACCACTCCTCGACCCGCTCCTGGCGAGCTCGGAGCGAGTTGACGTTCCAGGTGACGATGCGCATTCAGCTGTCCTTCTTCGCCGCGGTCTTCTTGGCAGCCGTCTTCTTCACCGCGGCCTTCTTGGCGGCCGTCTTCTTGGCGGCCGTCTTCTTGGCGGGCGTCTTCTTCGCTGCGGTCTTCTTGGTCGCGGTCTTCTTGGCAGCCGTCTTCTTGGCAGCGGTCTTCTTGGCCGCCGTCTTCTTGGCGGCCGTCTTCTTGGCCGCCGTCTTCTTCGCAGCCGTCTTCTTGGTCGCGGTCTTCTTCGCAGCCGTCTTCTTGGCAGCCGTCTTCTTGGTCGCGGTCTTCTTCGCAGCCGTCTTCTTGGCAGCCGTCTTCTTCGCCGGGGCCTTTCTGGCGGCGGTCTTCTTCGTGGTGGTCGGCTGCTCGGTGGCCGACGACTCCTCGGCATCGGCGTCGTCCGACTCGGCGGCAGCGATCGCGGCCTCGGCCATGTCGGGAAGCGCGCAGTCGATGCTGCGACGTGCGGCAGCAAAACTGACGACGACCAACGACACCTCCTCGCCCATCTTCATCACCTGCTTGGCGCTACGCGGTGCCGGGTCGGCCATGAGCCGAAGCGGGACGTAGGCGCGCACGCCGGTCTCGCCGACGGTGACGTACGCACCGTGCGACGAGTAGGCGTCGACGGTGCCCTCGATGTTCGAGCCGACGGGATGGTGCTCGACGAACTCGAGGAACGGCATCAGGTCGTTGACGGGATCCTGGCTCTTGGGCGCCGACCGGCGACCACTCCGCTCGCCGCTCTTCGACGAATCGTCGCTGCGCTTGGCCGCCGAGCGTTTCGACGCCGGCTTGTCGGATACCGTCTTCTTGGCCGCAGCCTTCTTGGTCGGCGGCGGGCCGCTGGGCACCGGCATGGGTGCCGACGCTTCCTTGCTGCCCGTCCGAACCGTTTCGTCCGACCGCGAGCGTCCTCCACGGCTGCTGCCGCCACCTCGGCCCCGACGGCCACCGGTGGCCTTACGGCTCACCGGGCCGCGGACCGGGTTGCGATCGACCCAGACCCACCCGAGGTGCGGCACCGGCTTGCCACCGATCAGGCGACCGTCGTCGAAGAGCCACTCGTACTCGCCGTGGAATTCCTGGAACGAGTCGTTCGACAGGACCGATGCGTTCGCCTTGTCGGCGATGGCGAGCACGAAGGCATCGCCTCGGCCGACGGCACCTGCCGGCGGAGCAACGAGTTCGTTGTTCGAGATGCCCGCTTCGAACTCCTTCGACTCGGACTTGTCGATGCGGTGGCCGAACGTGGCGTCGACCACGACGGTGATCGCTGCGTCGGGGTACTCCTCCATGAAGCTCATCACTGCTTCCTGCAGTTGCTTCAGACTCGGAAGTGACCGACCTTCGGTGGCGATGTTCGAGCCGTCGACCACGACGTGGGAGGGCCCGTTCTTGTTACTCATTCAGATGTTCTCGTTCCTGTTGTGACGGCGCCGAGAACAGAATCATTCCGGCCGCCGTGTCCCAGTCCTGCGTGTTGCACGGGCCGGGCTCACCGACGATGGTAAGCGGTCGAGGCCCGCTTGGCACAGATACCCCCTGGTTCGACCGACTCGAGATGCTGCCGCGGAGCGCGAAACCGCGGCGCTCGGAACGCTCGATGCCCTCGGCGCACCGCTGCGATCGCGTGGTGAGCGCGACGGTTTCGTAATGTCGCCCTCATGACCGATCGACACATCGAGGCCGTGCTCTGGGACTTCGGAGGCGTCATCCTCACCAGCCCGTTCGAAGCCTTCAACCGGTACGAAGCCGAGCGCGGACTCCCCACCGACCTCATCCGTACGGTCAACACGAACAACCCCGACGACAACGCCTGGGCGAAGCTCGAACGCAACGACATCGGCCCGGCGGAGTTCGACGACCTGTTCGCCGCGGAGTCGGAGGCGCTCGGCCATCGGGTGCCGGGCGCCGATGTGCTGGCGCTGCTCTCGGGTGCCGTGCGTCCGGAGATGGAGACCGCACTCGACCAGGTCATCGCCGCCGGGTACAAGACGGCGTGCCTCACCAACAACGTCGTCTCCGACGACACGGCGACACAGCGCCGACCCGATGTCGCCAACGTGATGGGCAAGTTCGGTCACGTCGTCGAGTCGAGCAAGGTCGGGGTCCGCAAGCCCGAGCCGCGCTTCTACGAGATCGCGTGTGAGCTCGTCGAAGCCGCCCCCGAGGCGTGCGTGTTCCTCGACGATCTCGGCATCAACCTGAAGCCGGCGAAGGCGATGGGCATGACCACGATCAAGGTCGTCAGCGCGGAGCAGGCGATCGCCGACCTCGAGTCGGTGCTCGGCATCGCACTGCGCTGAGCTGTATCGGTCGGCCGACGGGCCGCCCGGACGTCAATCCGTCCAGCCGATCACACTCGCAATGCGTCGGGCGTCGGCGTCTTGGCTCGGATGAACGCCGCCGCTTCGACGAGCGCGGTCGTCGCCTCCGGCATCATCCCGGCGAACGCTTGGAAAACGTGCCACATGTTCGGCGCGACCTCGACGTCGACCATCACGCCCGCCGCGCGGGCCGCCTCGACCAGACGGGTCGAGTCCGACAGCAGGATCTCGTCGGACCCCACCTGCACGAGCATCGGCGGCAGTCCGGACAGGTCGGCGAACAAGGGCGAGATGCCTGGCAGATCGAGCGGCTGGTCACCGGCGTACTTCTCGGCGAAGTCCTGCAACCACGGCGCCTGCAGCATCGGATCGTCGGCCGACTTCGTGCGCGTCGATTCGCCCGAAGCGGTCAGGTCGGTCCACGGCGACATGAGGTACGCAGCGCCGGGAAGCGCGACACCCGCCTCGCGCAACGCGAGCAGGGTGGCCAGCGTGGCGCCACCGCCGGCCGAATCGCCGGCGATCACGACCGACGACGGGTCACGATCGGCGATGATCGCGCGGTAGGCGGCGACGCAATCGTCGATCGCAGCCGGGTACGGATGCTCGGGAGCGAGCCGGTAGTCGAGCACCGTGGTCGACCCGCGAGCCGCCAGAGCGAGACGGGCCGCCATCGCGATGTGGCTGCGCGGCGAGCCGAGGACGTAACCGCCGCCGTGCAGGTACAGGATGTGGCGCTCGTCGGCGCCACGCTTCGGTGTCGCGACGATCGCGGCGACGCCACCGACCTCGGTGTCGACGTAGTCGAGTCCACGCGGTCGAGGGATCTTGTCGGCGCGCTCGAGCGACGCTCGCTGCTCGGCAAGCGGCACCTCGGGGTCGGAGATGAACGCCCCCAGGGTCTTGCGTAGAACTCGTGCTCTCCGACTGGTCTTGCTCATGCGACACACTCCCCGGGTTGTTGAACGAACCAGCACACCTCACCACAGAGGTGCACCGACGTTCAACTCGCCGGGCGAGATCAGTCGACGCTGGGGGCGAAGACCTCGTCCATGAGCTGTGCGAGCTCCTGGTCGTGGATCTTCTTGCTGCCGGTCGCCGGACTGCCAGATTCGGCACGGGCGACGTGGCGCAGGTCGTATCCCTGATCCTTGACGCGCCAGGTGTTGTGCTCGATGAAGTTCCACGCGCCCATGTTCTCGGGCTCCTCCTGGAGCCAACGCAGCTCCTTGGCGTTGGGGTACTTCTTCAAGATCTCGAGCATCTGCTCGGTCGGCAGCGGGTAGAGCTGCTCGATCCGCACCACGGCGACCGGAGCGTTGCGCGCGTCGCGCTCGGCAATGGCGTCCCAGGCGACCTTGCCCGAGCAGAACACGATGCGCGTGACCGCCTGCGGGTCGATGTCGCCCGGATCGTCGAGCACCTCGCGGAACGACCCGGTCGTGAGCTCCTCGATCGGAGAGCGGGTCTGCTTCATCCGCAGCCCCTGCTTCGGCGAGAACACGATGAGCGGCGTCTGGCGCACCTGGTGCACCTGACGACGCAGGAGGTGGAAGAAGTTCGACGCGGTCGTCGTGTTGACGATCTGCATGTTGTCTTCCGCCGCCAGCGTCAAGAAGCGCTCGATGCGCGCCGAGCTGTGCTCGGGCCCCTGGCCCTCGTAGCCGTGCGGCAGCAGCAGGACCACGCCGTTCTGCTGCTTCCACTTGTCTTCGGCAGCGACGATGTACTGGTCGATGATGATCTGTGCGCCGTTGATGAAGTCGCCGAACTGGGCTTCCCACACGACGAGCGCCTCTTGGTTGGCGTGGCTGTAGCCGTACTCGAACCCGAGCGCCGCGTACTCCGACAGGAGGGAATCGAAGCACCAGAACCGGGCGTCGCCGGCACCGTCGAGGTTGTCGAGCGGAACGAATGCTTCGCCGTCTTCGTAGTCGATGAGCGCAGCATGCCGATGGCTGAACGTGCCACGGCGGGTGTCTTCACCGGCGTAGCGCACCGAGCGGCCTTCGAGCACGAGCGAGCCGATCGCCAACGCTTCGGCGGTGGCCCAGTCGACCTCGCCGTCGTGGTACATCTTCGCCCGAGCGTCGAACTGCTTGGCGAGCTTCGGGTGGACGGTGAACCCGTCGGGCACGCGCGTGAGCTGTCCGAAGATCGAGTCGAGCACGGCCTTGTCGGTGCCGGTGGGGATGTGCGGCAACACGCCGACCGGGCTCGGCGGACGAGCCGCCTTGACGTCGGCGGGCGCGTGCTCACGGGTCTGGTCGAGCACCTTCTGCAACTTGTCGTGGAAGTCGGTGAGCGCCTGCTCGGCTTCCTCGATCGAGATGTCGCCGCGCTTCACCAGCGTCTCGACGTAGAGTTTGCGAACGCTGCGCTTCTCGGCGATCGCCTTGTACATGAGCGGCTGGGTGTACGACGGATCGTCGCCTTCGTTGTGACCGTGGCGCCGGTAGCACACCATGTCGATGACGACGTCTTTGTTGAACGTGGCGCGGTACTCCCAGGCGAGGCGGGCCACACGGACGCAGGCTTCGGGGTCGTCACCGTTGACGTGGAAGATCGGCGCCTGCACCGTCTTGGCGACGTCGGAGCAGTACGGGGACGACCGCGCCGACCCGGGTGCCGTCGTGAAGCCGATCTGGTTGTTGATGATGAGGTGGATGGTGCCGCCGATGCGGTAGCCACCGGTGTCGCTCATGGCGAGGCACTCGGCCACCACACCCTGGCCGGCGAACGCCGCGTCGCCGTGGATCAGGATCGGCAACACGGGGAACGAACCGGGCGGGTCGATCTGGTCTTGCTTGGCGCGGACGATGCCCATGACGATCGGGTCGACCGTCTCGAGGTGGCTCGGGTTGGCAGCCAACTCGATCGGCACTTCGGCGCCGCTCGGGCTGACGTAGGTGCCCTTCGAGCCGAGGTGGTACTTCACGTCGCCCGATCCCTGGACCGACGTGGGGTCGAGGTGGCCTTCGAATTCGGAGAACACCGCTTCGTAGCTCTTGCCCATGATGTTGGTGAGCACGTTGAGCCGACCGCGGTGCGCCATGCCGAGAATGGCCGAGTCGAGGCCGGCGTCGGCGGCCCGGCCGAGCACCTCGTCGAGGATCGGGATCGCCGACTCGGCGCCTTCGATGCCGAAGCGCTTGGTGCCGACGTACTTGGTGGCGAGGAACTTCTCGAACGACTCGGCAGCGTTGAGCCGTTCGAGGATGCGCATCTTCTGCTCGGAGTCGAACTCGACCTGTGTCGATTCGACGCGTTCTTGCACCCAACGCTGCTCGTCGGTGTTCTGGATGTGCATGTACTCGACGCCGATGGTGCGGCAGTACGCATCGCGCAGCACGCCCAGCAGGTTGCCGAGCTTCATCTTGTCGGTGCCGCCGACGCCGTCGGTCAGGAACTCGCGGTCGAGATCCCAGATCGTGAGGCCGTAGGTGGCCGGGTCGAGTTCACGGGGTGTGTGTGGCTGCGTCCAGCGAAGCGGATCGAGATCGGCGATGCGGTGGCCGCGAACGCGGTGCACACGGATGAGCTTGGCGACGGCCATCTGCTTGCGCAGCATGGCTTCCTCGCGGTTCATCGGGTTGGTGTCGGGACGCCACTTGACCGCCTCGTACGGGAGGTCGAGCGACGCGAAGATCTCGTCGTAGAAGCCGTGCTCGCCGAGCAGGAGTTCTTTGACCCGCTTCAGGAACATGCCCGACTCGGCACCCTGGATGATGCGGTGGTCGTAGGTGGAGGTGATCGTGACGACCTTGCTCACGCCCATGTCGGCGAGGCTCGCCGGGTCGGCGCCTTCGAACTCGGCCGGGTAGTCGATCGATCCGACACCGACGATGACGCCCTGTCCGGGCATCAGGCGCGGCACCGACTGGACGGTGCCGATCGTGCCGGGGTTGGTGAGCGACACGTTGGCGCCCATGAAGTCGTCGACGGTGAGCTTGTTGTTCTTGACCTTGCGGATGATCTCGTCGTAGGAGGCGAGGAACCCGGCGAAGTCGAGCGTGTCGGCGTCACGAAGCACCGGGGTGAGCAGTGTGCGCGATCCGTCGGGCTTCTCCTTGTCGACCGCGAGCGACATGTTGACGTGCTTGTTCTCGATGATGCGCGGCTTGCCGTCGTCGTCTTCGACGTACGTGTTGATCATGCCGGGCATCTCGTCGGCGATCGCTCGCACGACGGCCCATCCGATGAGGTGGGTGAAGCTGATCTTGCCCTGACCACTGCGGGCCCGGAACCCGTTGATCACCTTGCGGTTGACCTCGAGCAGCTTGGCCGGGACGTTGCGGAAGCTCGTCGCCGTGGGCACGGCGAGGCTCGCTTCCATGTTGCGAACGATCGCGGCACCTGCGCCGCGGATCGGTGCTCCGACGGGCTCGGCGGCTGGTTCGGCCGGCTTCGGCGCCGGGGCTGGCGTCGGTGCGGGGGCGGGAGCCGGGGTGCTGCTCGACTCGGGTGCCGGCAGGTCGTCGACCTCGGCGGTGCTGTGATCGGCGGCGATCGCCCGGACCTGGGGAGATGCTGCCGCAGCCGCCGCCACCGACGGCGCGTCGGACTTGTAGTCGGCGAAGAACTCCTGCCACTGCTCCCCGACCGAGTCGGGATCGTGGACGAATCGCTCGTACATCTCCTCGACGAGCCAAGAGTTGGCACCGAAATCGGAGCCGCTCGATGTGGTCTGGCCATCTGTCACTGACACGTGGGCAAGCGTAACCCTGCGGGTCCGCGCCGACCGCTGTTCGGTCGACGAAATCGCTCGTCACACCCGATTTCCTCGCTGCGGACGCCTGCGGCGAGCGTCCACGGGTCGATTCATGGTCGTCGGACGCGTCGCGATGCCTTCCGAGTGCGCTCGACGGCGCGACACTGGCCGCATGGACGTCGCACGACTCCGTCGCGAGCTCACCGCTGTCGCCGTCGAGGCCGATCGCGCTCCGATGGAGGCGTACATGAAGCATCGGTCGCCGTTCCTCGGGGTCAAGACCCCGGCCCGTCGTGCGGCGTCGAAGCCGTTCATCAGGTCGATGGCGGCCGAATCCGTCGACGAGGTGCTCGCCGCCGCGCTGGCCCTGCGGGAGCAGCCCGAGCGCGAGTTCCACTACGTGGCGTCCGATCTGCTGCGTGCCAACTGCAAGCGTCTCCGCGCCCCCGACATCTCGACGCTGAGCTTCCTGGTGACCACCGACTCGTGGTGGGACACCGTCGACGCGCTCGCGTCGCCCACGATCGGCCAGATGGTCTCGAATCATCCCGAACTCGTCGAGGTGATGGACGCCTGGATCGACCACGACGACATGTGGTTGGCGCGAGTCGCGATCATCCACCAGTTGCGTTTCGCCGACGACACCGACGCCGATCGCCTGTTCCGCTACGCGCTGCGGCGCGCCGGTGACCCCGAGTTCTTCATCCGCAAGGCGATCGGCTGGGCGCTGCGCCAGTACGCCCGCACCGATCCCGATGCCGTGCGATCGTTCGTCGATGCGCACCGCGACGCGTTCGCTCCCCTCACCATCCGCGAAGCCACCAGACATCTCTGAGCATCACTGCTCTGTGCATCACTGCTCTGGGCGTCACAGTGTCTGGGGTTGATCAAGGAGATCGGTCGTTCCGGCCGGTCGGCCACGTTCGGTCGCCGGCCGACAGCGGCAACCCCACGATGCACGCCCGTCTGCACACAAACTTGACCAAGCCTTGACGTCGGTGGCTTGACCACGTCGTGTGACCCGTGATTACCCTGAGTGAGACCAGGAAATGCCGCTTTTCCAGGGCGTTTGGTGCCACCCGGTGCCCCACCGACGACAGGAACGAGACCGATCCATGGACATCACGAGGCTGAGTTCCGGAGCCATGCTCTCCGGCGACGACATCGACGCCAACGCCAACCGCGAGCGGATGCGCCAACAGCGCCTGCGTCGCAAGCTGTACCTGCTGTCGCCGATCTTCGCCTACCTGGTGTACCGCCTGGTCACCGACAACCCGATTCGGCCGGGCATCCCCGGTTGGCTCACGGGCAACCCCGAGATCATCATCGCCCTCGGCCTGATCTGCATCCTCGGCGCCGTCATCCTGATTCCGTTCCTCACCACGGGCCGGTCGCCGCACACGGTGCTGCGAGCCGAGGACTCCAACGTCCGTCTCGACGACGTCGTCGGCGCCGACCAGACGAAGCGTGAAGCGATCGACAGCATGAACCTCTTCCTCGCGTCCGAGACGTTCGAAGAGGTCATGGGCGGCAAGCCCCGCCGCGGCGTGTTGTTCGAAGGCCCGCCCGGAACCGGCAAGACGTACCTGGCCAAAGCGATGGCCGCCGAAGCCGGCGTGCCGTTCCACTTCGTGTCGGCATCCGAGTTCCAGTCGATGTACTACGGCCAGACCAACAAGAAGATCCGGACCTTCTTCAAGAACCTCCGCAAGGCGGCCCGCGAAGAAGGCGGCGCGATCGGCTACATCGAGGAGTTCGACGCCATCGGCGGCGCTCGCAGCGGCATGAACACCGGCTCGCAGCGCGAAGGCATCGTCGGCGTCGTCAACGAACTGCTCGTGCAGATGCAGAGCTTCGATCTGCCGAGCGGCCGCGACAAGTTCAAGATGGTGTGGGTCGACTGGTTCAACAAGTACCTGCCGCCGCATCGCCGCCTGAAGCGTCCGAAGTCGCCGATGGCCAACATCTTGATCGTGGCTGCCACCAACCGCGCCGCCGACCTCGACCCGGCACTGCTGCGTCCGGGTCGCTTCGACCGCACGATCGGCTTCAACGTCCCGGCCCGCAAGGATCGCATCGAGATCGCCCAGTACTACCTCGACCGCAAATCGCACGACGACGAGGTCACCGCCGTGCTGATCGCCGACGTGAGTGCCGGCTACACCCCGGTGCGCATCGAGAAACTGCTCGACGAAGCGCTGATCATCGCGCTGCGCGACGGCCGCACGTCGATGCGGATGGGTGACGTCCTGTCGGCCCAACTCGTCACCGAGATCGGCGTGGCTCAGGAGATGGGCTACCACCCCGACGAACGACGCCGCATCGCCATCCACGAGGCCGGGCACGCTCTCACCGCGGTGCTCACTCGCCGCGACGTCAAGGTCGCATCGATCCTGCGGCGGGCCTCGGCCCTGGGCCTGGTCGCCCACGGCGATGCGGAAGAACGCTTCCTCAAGACCCCGTCCGATGCGCGCGACCTCATCTGCGTCGCACTCGCCGGCCGGGCCGCCGAACAACAGGAGTACGGCGAAGCGAGCAGCGGCATCAGCTCCGACCTCGCCTACGCCACCAACATCGCCTCGCAGTTGGTCGGCCAGTTGGGCAACGGGCCCGGTCTGCTCAGCCTCGAGGCCGCCGCGATGCCGACCGCGGCCAACATCGTGGCCAAGGTGCTCTCCGACGAGGTGAGCCGCGAAGCCGCCGAGGCGTACATGGTCGAAGGCGCCGAGCGAGCGTCGCTGATGGTCGAGAAGTACCGAGCGGCGCTGTACGAGATCGCCGATGCGCTCTGCGAGAACGACGAGGTCGAAGGCGACCAGATCCGGGCGATCGTGGCGGGCTACACCGACATCAGCGAGCGTCGCGGCCCGGTGCGCATCAAAGCGCCGATCTGATCCGACACGCAGCCAGAACCAGCACAGACGCGCATCGCGAAGGCCCACGGCGGGGAGACGTGGGCCTTCGTCGCGCCGCGACGTAGGGTTGCCCGGTGACCACAACGCACACCGAAGCGATGCCGACCGCCGGGCACGTCACACCGTGGAAGGGTCTGCTGATCGGTGCGATCGCCGGCATGTTGAGTGGGTTGTTCGGCATCGGCGGCGGCATCGTCATCGTCCCGGCCCTGCTCGCGCTGACGAAGATGGAGCGCAAGCTGGCGCACGGCACCTCGTTGGCGGCCACGCTGCCGATCGCCGCCGCGAGCCTCGTCACCTACGCCGCCAACGACAACGTCGACTGGCCGTTCGCCGCGTGCCTCGCCGTCGGCGCCATCGTCGGAGCGGTCGTCGGCACGCACCTGCTCCAGGTCATCCCGAAGACCCCGCTCACGATCATCTTCATCGTCACGATCCTGGCCACGGCGGTCCGCCTGCTGCTCTCCGACGAGGTGGTCGGCCGTGATCAACTCAGCGTGCTCGGCGGCATCGCGCTCGTCGTGATCGGCTTCGTCACCGGAACGCTCGCCGGTCTTCTCGGCATCGGCGGCGGCGTCATCATGGTGCCGGCGATGGTGGTGCTGTTCTCGCAGGTGCCGGTCATCGCCAAGGGCACCTCGGTCGCCGTGATCGTCCCGAGTTCGATCGTCGGCACCATCCGCAACCGCAAGAAGCGAAATGCCGACATCCCGCTCGCCGCCGCCATCGGCGTGGCGGGCATCGTCAGTGCGGTGGTCGGCAGCATCATCTCCGACGGCATCAGCGACGGCGTGTCGAACGCGATGTTCGCAATCCTGCTCGTGCTGGTCGCGCTCCTGCAGATCCGGACGCTGTTCCCCTCCCGCGGCGACGACTCGCTTCTCGACGCGTCCGACACCACTGGAGACGCCTGAGCATGCATGCCGCAGTGATCCTGGCGCACCCCAATCCCGACAGCTACGCCCACGAACTCGCCCGGCGAGCGGTGAGTGGCCTCTCGTCGGCGGGCCACGAGGTGACCCTGCTCGACCTCGCCGCGATCGGGTTTCGCGCCGCGATGTCACCCGGCGAGCGTGCGGCGTACCACACCGACGACCCCATCCAGGATCCGATGATCGAGGAACACGCCCGGCTGATCACCTCCGTCGACGCGGTCGTGTTCGTCTATCCCACGTGGTGGGGTGGGCTCCCGGCGCTCTTGAAGGGATGGCTCGACCGCGTGCTCGTCCCCGGCGTCGGATTCCGCTTCGACGACAAGACCGGCAAGGTGCGACCAGGCCTCACCAACGTCCGACGCATCGTCGGCATCACCACGTACGGGTCGCCGCGCTGGTACGTCAAGCTGATCAACGACTGCGGACGTCGATCACTGCTCCGAACGCTGCGGCTCTCGTGCGGGTTGAAGACCAAGACGACCTGGCTGCCGCTGTACGCCATCGACACCGAAGATCACACCGGTCGTACCGAGTTCGCGAGCAGCGTCGAGCGCACCATGGCGGGTCTGCGATGAGCCGCAACGTCCTCGTCGTGTACTGCCATCCGCTCGACGACAGTTTCATCGCCGCCGCCCGAGACCGGACCCTCGCCGGACTCGCCGCCACCGACGCGACCGTTCGGTTTCACGACCTCTACGCGGAGGGCTTCTCCCCCGAACTCACCGCCGACGAGCATCGCAACCACATCCAGCCCGGCGTCGCCGCCGAGTTGCAGACCTACGCCGACGATCTTCGGTGGGCCGACACGCTGGTCTTCGTCTACCCGACGTGGTGGTCGGGGCAACCGGCGATGCTCAAGGGCTGGATCGACCGGGTCTTCGCCGCCGGTGTCGCCTGGGAGTTGCCCGACGGGGCGAACCGACTCGTGCCGAAGCTGCGCAACGTCAAGCGCATCGTGGCGGTCACCTCGCACGGTTCGTCGAAGCTGATCAACAGCGCACAGGGCGAAGGCGGCAAGCGCACGCTGTTCCGCAGTGTGCGAGCGATGTGTCATCCGTTGGCGCGGTGCCACTGGATCGCCTTCTACGGCATCGACAACCGCAGCGATGACGAGCGAGTGACGTTCCTCGATCGCGTCGAGCGGTCGATCACGCGGATCGCCCGCTGACGCACGGGGCGGTCAGCGCACGAACCGGGTGACCGTTTCGACGTGATGCGTCTGCGGGAACAGGTCGAGCACTTCCACGCGCTCGGCGGTGTAGCCGTGCTCGGCGAGGAGTTGCGTGTCACGGGCGAGCGACACCGGGTCGCACGACACCAACACGAGCACCGGTGCTTCGGTGGCCGCGAGTGCACCGACGCCCGGCTTGGCGAGGCCGGGACGTGCCGGATCGGCCACGATCACGTCGATCGGCGGCGAGCCTTCCGGGAGCGCCCACTTCGCCATGTCGCTGCGGACGATCGTGTGGCTGCGACCCTCGAGGTTCGCCTCGGCGTCGAGACACGCCGAGCGTGACGACTCGACGAGCGTGACGTGGCGCGCCGGGCGCATCACGGTCGCGGCGAACAATCCGATGCCGCCGTAGGCGTCGAGCGCATGCTTGGCACGCCCGAGTTCGGGGGCAGCCCGCTCGACGGCGTCGACGAGGAGTTCGGCGGCCTGCACGCCGCTCTGGAAGAACGACGGCGCCGACACCCGGAGGTTGACGTCGGCGACACGTTCGGTCAGGAACGCACGATCGCCGATGTGCACGCTCGAGTGCAGACCGCTCACGGCCTGCTCACCCTTCTTCGCGTCGATCGTGCGGCGCTTCTCGCCGCGACGACGGCGATCTTCGGGCTTCGTCCAGCGTGCCGTGACGCCCCCGGTCGCCTCCGAGGTCCTCAACGTCAACTCGACCCCTGGTGCAACCGTGAGGTTGCGGATGAGCCTGGCGATGTTCTCGTGAGCGACCTGGCAGTGGTCGATGGGAACGATCTCGTCGCTGCGTTCCTCGCGGAACCCGACTCCTCGGCCGACCTTCGACGGCAGACCGGTGAGCCGGATCGTGGTGCGGTAGCCGTACGGCTCGACCGAAGCTCCAGCCTCGACCAGTTGTTCAACCACCTCGACGTCGAGCTTCCCGACACGTCGAAGCGACTCTTTGACGATCTCGACCTTGGCCTCGAGTTGATGTCGAGTGTCGAGGTGCATCCAGCCGCACCCACCGCAACCGGCCACCCGATGCGGGCAGGTGGGTACGACGCGTTGCGGCGACGCCTCGGTGACGTCGTCGGGCGAGGCGAGCTCGGCGCGAACGAAGTCCTTGCGGTCGTTGCGAACCACGGCCTCGGCTTCTTCGCCGGGCAACACGCCACGCACGAAGACCACTCGCCCGTCGTCGAGTCGACCCATCGCTTCGCCACCGGCGACCAGACGGTCGGGGCTCACGGTCACCGTACGGGGAGTATCCATCTCCGCATCGTACGGCCCGGATGGCAGACTGGTTCCATGAGCGATGTCAAGTGGTACTGGGACCTCGGGCGGAGCAAGGCGGTACGCGCCGACGAGCGTGGGCCGGGAGACGACACACTCGGGCCGTACGACACCCGGGGCGAGGCCGAGAACTGGCGCTCGACCGTCGACAAGCGCAACGACGCCTGGGACGACGCCGACGAAGAATGGGACGGCGACGACGACACGCCGGACTGAGTCGCCGCGACTGAGTCAGCAGCAGCGACTCAGCAGCCTCGTTCAGCGTTCGCTGTTGCGCACGGTGCCGACGAGCGGCGCGCCGTTGCTGTTCCCGGCGACGCACAGCACTTCGCGATCGTTCTCCTGGTCCCAACTGGTGAGCGTCGGGACGATCCACGAGTAGAACAGATCGGAGTCGAACGCGCTGATGCCGACGTAGCCCTCGAAATCGCGGAGGCACGCCGCCTGGGCGAACGCCTCGAGCTCGTCGAATCCCGGATACACCGGATAGGTCTCGTCGTCGAGCACCGGCACCGAGTAGATCTCGTGGCTGTGCGGTTCGCCGCAATCGGTCACCGGGAGCGAGTCGATCTCGGGTCCCTGCTCGAGCGGCACAGCCAGACACGTGCCAGGTCCCTGTGACCCGACCTCGATCACCGACTCGCCGTCGACACCGTCACTGCCGCCGGAGCACGACACGAGCAGGATCACCGCGGCGACAGAGCCCACCAGGCGGCTCCATGCGCGCCGGTTCGCCGCTGCTGCGTCGCTCCCCCCGTGTTTCACCGGGCGAACACTACCTCAGCTTCGACGAGCAACATCTCCCCCACCGCCCTTCGACCCCTGAGTTCGGCTACCATCGGACCAGCGATCACGGCGCGTGCTGCGATCAGAACAAGGTCTGGGAGGGCGCAGGTGCTGGAGCACATCGACGACAGTCTCGAAGCACTGTTGCGTGCCACCGTGCCCCTCAGCGCCACCGACGTCGACGTGGCGTTCGAAGCACCCGATCGCGAGTGGAGCGCCAAGCTCACCCGACCGACCGTCAACGTCTTCCTGTGGGACATCCGTCGGTCGACCACGCAGGCGAACAGCGGTCTGCGGACCGTCACCCGTGACGGTGTACGCGTCCATCAGCCGGCGCTGCCGGTGCTCGAGTTGCGCTACGTCGTCACCGCGTGGACTTCCGACCACGGCGACGAACGAGCGTTGCTCGCCGGGCTGCTGCGCTCGCTGCTCGCCCACGCCACGATTCCTCGCGAGTTCCTTCCGGCGAGCATGGCCGAACTCGACCCGCCGCGCGTCGAGATCGCCCGTGCGGGCGAAGACCACATGGACGTGTTCAAAGCGCTCGAAGGCAAGGTCAAACCCGGCATCAACGTCGTGTTGTCGAGCGAGTTCGACATCGGCGTGTTCACCGAGGCGGGCCCACCGATCGAGACCATCGAGACCACCATCGGCCGGTTCGACTCGGTCACCCCGCAATTCACCGGCAACGGACCCGACACTCGTCGCCGGGTCGCCGGCGAAGTGCTCCACGCCGTCGAACGAGGCGCGATCGGTGCGGTGGTCAGATCGAGCATCGACGCCAGCCACGTCAACGCCACCGGACGGTTCGTGCTGCGAACCGGCGTCGACGACGAGATCACGATCGAGACCGAACCTCCGCTCACCATGGCCGTCCCCGCAACCGGAGGCGTGCGCTTCGAGTGATCGAAGTCTGATCCGATGATCACCGCCCTCGAGACCTCTCACCTCTCGGTCACTCCGGGCCGGTCCGCGCGCGTCGACATCCAGGTCACCAACACCGCCGACGTCATCGACGGCATCACCGCGCTGGTCGACGGCATCAACCCCGACTGGGTTCGGCTCGAACGGCCGCTACTCAGCGTGTTTCCCGACGCCTCCGACTCGGTCGGCGTCGTCTTCGACATTCCTCGCACCTGTCCGGCGGGCGACTACCTCGTGGTCGTGCGAGTCGTCTCGACCCTCGATGCGACCCGCGAGAGCGTGCAGGACTTCTGGCTCACGGTCGAGGAGATCGTCGATCTCCAACTCACGCTCACCCCGTCGATCGTCTCGGGCGGTGCCAAGGCCCGGTTCGCGGCGACGGTGGCGAACACGTCGAACACCGAGGTCGAGGTCACGGTCAACGCGTGGGAACCGACTCGGGCGATCGACTGCCGGGTCGAACCACAGAGCATCGTCCTGCCGTACGGCGAATCGGCTCGCGTCGACATCGACCTCCGTGGGCCGCGCCCGTGGTTCGGTCAACCGCTCCCCCACGCGATCGTCGTCACCGCGCAGATCGACGACACCGTCGTCGAACAGAGCGCGTCGTTCAATCAGAAGCCGCGTATTCCTCGGGGCCTCATCACGGCGGTCATCCTCGCGTGCATCGTGCTCCTCTGGGCGCTGATCTTCCTCTGGGTCATCAGCGAGATCCGCGACGGCGACGTGGTCACCAAGGCGGTCGCCACCGACTTCGTGGGCGGAGCCGACAACATCCCGCTCGCCGACATCGCCGGACTCGCCGAAGGTCGCATCACCGCGGCCACCACCGGCGAGGGCGTCGAGCGGATCACGGTCGAAGCGAACCGCGTCACCGCCGATGGCGAACTCCTGCCGGTCGGCTCGGTCGCGTCGGGAGAAGACGGCCGGTACGCGCTCACTGCACTCGTACCCGGCACCTACCTCCTCCGGTTCAGCGCCGACGGCTACGACGATCTCTGGTACCCCGGTGTGCCGACCCCCGACGAGGCGATGCAGATCCCGATCGTCCCCACCTCGGTCGCCACGCCCGACGAACTGGCCGCGTCGTCGGGTCTCGACATCGAGATCTCGGGCGATGTCGGCCGCCTCCGCGGTGCGGTCGCCCCGCCGGCCGACTCGGCCGACGTGGTGCTCACCGTGACCGCCACCCCGGTCCCCGAGGGAGCCGTGGCGGCTCCCGCCGACGCTGGCGCAGGCGTCGACGGTGCCGGCGCCCCGATCGTCGGTGACGGATCGGCGCCGGCTGCCGACGGCCCCATCGGACCCGACGGCACCCCGCTTCCGGTCTACGAGCAGGTCACCACCGACCTCACGTTCGACCTGCAAGGCCTCCCCACCCCGGCGACCTACGACGTGCGCATCAGCGGCGACGGTTTCGAGACGCAGGAGGTGCGCCAGACACTCGGCGGTGGTGACGCCGTCTACATGAACACGGTTCGCCTCGGTGCCGCCGACGGCTCGATCAGCGGCATCGTCGTCAACCAGTCCGACTCCCGACTCGGCGACGTCACGGTCACCGCCCGAGCCGGCGAGAAGACCTTCACCGCCACCACGCCCACTGCCGGTCTGATCGGCGAGTTCCAGTTCGTCGGGCTCGACACACCCGAGACCTACGTGCTGACCTTCGAGCGCGAGGGCTTCGGAGGCAACTCTCTGGCGCTCAGCCTCGCACCCGGCGAGAACCGCACCGGGCTCCGCGCGGTACTCGTCGGCGGCAACGGAACGGTCACCGGCACCGCCGTCGACGGGAACGGCCTGGCGGTCGGAGGCGCCGCGGTCACGGTCGCCGGCGGCGAAACCGAGGCCGAGACGGCCACCCTCACCACCGGGTCCGCCGGTTCGTTCGTGGTGTCCGACCTCGACGTGCCACAGCGGTACACGGTCACCGTGTCGGCCGAAGGGTTCCAGACCGAGACGGTCAGCGCCACGCTGCTCGCCTCCGGCACCACCAACGTCGGCAACATCACCCTGCTCCCCGTCACGTCCGACATCCGCGGCACCGTCACCCTCGACGGCACCGGCGTCGGCGATGTCACCGTCACCCTCGGCAACGGCCAGACGAGCCGCTCGACGGTGAGCGCGACCAACCCGGCCGGTCAGTTCGCGTTCTCGGGTGTCGCCGAGGGCACGTACACGTTGACGGTCGACCGCGACGACGTCGACCGCAAGGTCGTGCTCGTCCGCGTCGTCGGTGGCGTCGACGTCGTGCGCGACGTTGCCGTCACCCGAGCGGCGGTGCCCGCATGACCACCGTGCACGCCGTCGCGTTCCCGCACAACGTCGAGGTCGCTCCCGGCGAAGGTGGGTTGGTCACCGTCACCATCTCCAACACCTCGAAGGTCATCGATTCGTACCAGGTGCAGGTGTTCGGTCTCGATCCGGCGTGGGTGCAGGTCACGCCCGACCGCCTGTCGCTGTTCCCGGGCGACACGCAGACCGCCGAGATCCGAGTCACGCTCCCGGCCGACTACCCGTCGTCGCAGCGCATGATCTCGGTGAACGTCGTGTCCGACGACGACCCGACGTCGTTCCACCTGTCGAACATCGAACTGCTCGTGTCGCCGCGTGCCGAGATGAGCATCGAGCTCGACCCGACCATGGTGACGGGCGGCAAGTCCGCGACGTTCGGCATCGTCGTGTCGAACGACGGCAACGCGGTCGCTCGCGCCGACGGGTTCGCCGTCGATCCGGAGGAACTCGCCGAGTTCACGTTCGACCCGCCGAGCGTCGTCGTGCCGCCCGGACGAAACCAGGTCATCCGCGTCACCGCGCAAGGTGGCCGAACGTGGTTCGGGCAGATTCGAGCCCGGACCTTCACGTTCGGCGTTCGCAGCGATCTCGTCGGCTCGGCCGCCGGGCTCTCCGAGGAAGTGGTCGTCGAGACCGTCGGCACCTTCCTGCAGCGACCGCGAGTCGGTCGATGGATGATGTCGCTGCTCGGTCTGCTCACGGCCGCTGCGGTGTTCGCCGCGGTGCTGAGTCGCACGTTCGACTCGGTCGTCGACGAGGCTGCGGTCACCGACGAGTTGATCGACGCTGCGCTGAGCAGCGACGAGCCCGGCGGCGCGGTCGTCCCGACCGATCCCGGCACGCTCACCGGCAACATCGGCGCGGCGACGGGCGGCGGTGGCCTCGCCGGCGTGCAAGCCGAACTCTTCGTGCCCGGCGACCTCACCACCCCGGTCGCATCCGGCGTGACCGACGAGGCCGGCTCGTTCTCGCTCTCGAACCTCGCAGCCGGTACCTACAAGCTCAAGCTCAGCGGGGCCGGCCTCGAACCGTTGTGGTTCCCCGCCGGCAAGGTCGCCTCCGAAGGCCAGGACATCGTCGTCGGCAAGGGAGAGAATCCGCCGCTCGAGCCGGTCGCCGTCGGCGGCCTGCCGGTCGAGGTCGGCGGAAGCGTCGACGCCGAAAACCCGTCCGACCTGTCCGGCGTGGTCATCACGCTGGTCGCCGAGAGCAGTCTCGACGTCGATGGTGACGCACTCGTGGCCACCGTCGAGGTGTCGCCCGACGGCACGTTCAACCTCGAGAACGTCCCGTCGCCGGGCGTCTACGAGCTCCTGGTCGAGAAGCCGGGCTTCGCGACCGAACGTCGAACGGTCGTGGTCGAACCCGGCGAAGGACTCGGCGACCTCGAACTCTCGCTGCAGCCGGGCAACGGGATCGTCGCGGGCTCGGTCACCGACGAACGCGGTCAACCACTCGGCGGCGTCACGATCAGCGCCACCGATCAGGTCGTCACCGTCGAGACCGTGTCGCTGACCGAAGGCGCCGAGGGAACGTTCCGCGTCCGCAACCTGCCGACGCCGGGCCAGTACACCGTCACCATCAGCCGGCCGGGCTACATCTCCGAGACGCGCACCGTCGCGTTGAGCGAGGGCCAACTGGTCGGCAACTTCAACGCACAACTCGTGCCCGCCATCGGCGAGATCAACGGACGAGCCACGGTCGACGGTGTCCCGGAGCAGGGGCTCACGGTCACGCTCACCGGAGGCGACGTGGTGCGCACCACGGCCGTGGTGAGCCAGGGCCCGGCCGCCGGGTCGTTCGGCTTCAACCAGCTCCCCGCACCCGGCACCTACACGCTCACCTTCTCCGGTGCGAACGTGATCCCGCAGGTTCGCGTGATCGACGTCAACCCGTTCACCGGATCGCCGATCGTCAACGGCGTCGACGTCTCGCTGTCGCCGGAGCGGACCGTGGTCCGAGGCACGGTGACCGGCATCAACGGCGACCCCGAACCCCAGGCGACGGTCATCCTCAGCGACGGCACCAACGTGTTCACCTTCCTCACCGCGGACGAACCGGCGGGTGAGTTCGAGTTCTCCGACGTGTCGCCCGGTGCCTACACGCTCACGGCGAGCCGCAGCGGCACCGATCCGGTCGTGCGCCTCGTCAACGTCAGCCCGACCGCCGGTGCGCCGGTCCAGAATCTCCTGCTCGGCGTGCAGGCCTCGCTGACCGGTCGTGTGAACGGGTTCGACTCGACCGCACGCTCCGTCACGCTCCGCCTGTTCCTGCCCGAGCAGTTCCCGAACGGCGACTCGGTCGCCGTCACGCAGACCGACGCCAACGGCGAGTACACCTTCCCGTCGCTCGATGCCCCCACCACGTACGTCGTCGCCGTGTACGTCAACGAGAACGCGGCCGATCCGCTCGACTCCGTGGCGATCGAGACGCAGCCCAGCGACCCCAAAGAGGTCCCCGACTTCACCGTGAGCCTGCCATCATGACCGCCCAACTCGAGTCCCTCTCCCCTGTCGTCGACGCCACGCCGGGTGAGGTCGCTCCGGGACGCATCCGGCTGACCAACGACGCGGCCACCTCGGTTCGATTCAGCGTGCAGGTCGTCGGGTTGAGTTCGGCGGTCGGCGGTCCGGGAGCGTTGGCCGGCTCGCAGAGTGGCGTGTTCACGGTCGACGTCGACGCCGGGGCCACGGTCGACTGCGACATCCCGGTTCCGATCCCGATCGACATCGCCGTCGGTCAACACGCGGCGGCGTTCCAGGCGTCGTCGAGCCGGCCGGGTGACCGCCCGGTCCTGGCTCCGTTCACCGTGTCGGTCGAATCGGTCGACAAGGTCCGCCTCACGGTCGAACCCACCCCGATCCGAGGGCGTCGCCGAGCCAAGTTCCTGGTCGGCATCTCGAACGACGAGCCGACGCCGGTCGCGTTCACGCTCGACGCCGAGGCGACCGACGTGAAGGTCAAGTTCAAGACCTCGGCGTTCCGGCTCGTGCCCGGCCAACGGGCGGCGACCAAGGCCCGCCTGCGAGGGCCACGTCACCTGTTCGGCGAGGTCATCCAGCACAACCTCGTCATCGCCGCACGCGGCAAGGCATCGGCCAGCACCATCACCACGCCCTACGTGCAGCGTCCGGTGTTCGCCCACAAACTGCGCGCCCTCACCGCCGGACTCGCCGTCATCGCGCTCTGGTTGGCTGCGATCGGTGGCGTGGCGCTGTGGGTGTCGAATCGCAACGACGACGCCGCGACCGAGCAGGCGCTCGAGGCCGAGAACGCGGCGCTCGTCCGCCTCGTCGACGCCAACGGCGACATTCTCGCCAACGGACCGTACGTCGCGCTCGCCGACGGCACGATCGTCGATTCCGACGGCGGGGTCGTCGACGGATTCAGCGTCGACGCGAACGGCAACGTCGTCGACGACAAGGGCAATCCGATCAACGGCGTGTTCGTCGACCCCGAGACCGGCGAACTCGTCGATGCCGATGGCACACCCATCGGACTGCCGACCGGCTCAGGTGACGGAGGTGACGGCGACGGCAACGGATCCGGAGGCGACCAGACCGCCGTCGGAGCCGACGGCACGGGCGGCGACAGTGGCAGCGACGAGCCGGTGCAAGGCATCGTCGCTCCGACGACCACGCAGTTCCGCGGCACCGTCTCGGCCGCCGGAACCGACGATCTCTCCGACGTGGTGATCACCCTCTTGCCGATCGATCTCGGCGAAGAGCCCCGCCCCGACGCCACCGTGCTCGATGCGCCGGGACAGGCGCCAGGCCAGGGCGGAGTCCCCGATGGCACCTCGGCGTCGAAGATGTGGTCGGCTCGATTCGTGCCGCTGACCAACTCGCTCGGCCCGCTCCGCCAGACCGAACCGGCGCCGCCGCTCGAAGCGATCGCCGGCGTCGACGGGGTCTGGCTGCTGTCGGACGTGGCACTGCGCCAGACGTACGAGTTGTCGTTCGCCAAGGCCGGGTTCGACACGCAGGCCTTCGTCATCTCACCGCCCGACGACGGCACACCGGTCGAACTCGACGTGTCGCTCGAACCGTCGAACGGGCTGATCTCCGGTCGCGTCCTCGACAACGGGTCGCCACTCGGCGGCGTCGAAGTCGCCATCTCCGACGGCACGCTGACCTTCACCACGACCTCGTCGACCGACGGCGACGTCGGAAGCTTCGCGTTCGAGGCGGTCAGCACGCCGGGCGTCTACACCCTCACGGCCACGCGCGACGGGTACGGCACCGAGGTCCTCCAACTCCCGATGGACGCCGGGCAGCAGCGCGACGACGTCGTGGTCGACATGCAAGACGGCGTCGCCACCCTGAGCGGCACGATCGTCAACGAATCGGGCACCCGGCTGGGTGGGGTCACGGTCACCGCGAGCAACGGCGAGATCACGCGCACGACCAACTCGCTGACCGACGGCAACCGCGGCTTCTACAGCCTCCCGCAACTCGACGTTCCCGGCACCTACACCGTCACCGTGTCGCTCGACGGCTACCTCCCGCAGACTCGGCGGGTGCCGCTCGGCGGGTCGCTCGGCGGCGTCGACTTCGCCCTGGTCAACACGACCTCCACACTCACCGGCATCGTCTCGTCAGCCGGCGGGGGCGGCATCGTCGGGGCGCTCGTCACGCTGTCGAACGCCGACCTCGAGTTCGAGACGTCGACGGCAGCCGAATCGCGACCCGGGTCGTTCCAGGTCGCCGACCTGCCACCGGGCACGTACACCGTCACGATCGAGCACTTCGAACACGAGACGGTCACCGAACTCATCGAAATCGCCGAGGGGGTCAACCCGCCGCTGTTGGAGGTCACCCTGCCGATCCGCACACGCGGCATCGACGCCGGGTTCGGTTCGCTCGTCGTCGAAGTCGTCGACCCCGGCGCCGAAGACGCCGCCGAACGCGAGATCCGCGGCGCCACGGTCACCCTCGTCACCACGCTGACAGGCGAGACACTCGTGTCTCGGACCGATCCCGACTCGTTCACGTTCGAGTTCACCCAGATCCCGGTGGGCACGTACACCATCAACGTGTCGGCCCCGCTCTACAACGATGCGGCGCCGCGCACGGTGTCAATCGGCCAGTCGCAAGAACGCCGCACGATCGAGATGCTCGCGTTCGGCGCGGCGAGCGGCAGCATGGTCGACTCGATCACCGGCGAGGTCATCCGCGGCTACACCGTGAGGTTCTTCGAGCAGGACCCACTCGGTGGTGGCGAACGCGAGATCGGCCCCGCCGAGGTCAACGTCGCGTCGTCGTCGACCGACGGCTCGTGGGCCACGGCGCCACGTGTCCTGCCGACCGGCACCTACCGTCTCGAAGTGTCTGGCGCTGCCGGCTACCGCGAGCCCGCCACGCAGATCCTCACGCCCGGTCTGCCGCCGATGCAGTTCACGGTCGAACTCAACTCGGGTGAGGCCACCGAGATCCCGACGCTCGTCGCCGATCGCTACCCCGACATCTTCGGACGGGTGTACGAGCCGGTCCTGATCGGTGGTCCGGCCGCTCCGGCGACCGGTACCGACTTCGTGGCGATCGACGAGCCGACGCTGCAGGCCGCCATGAGCTGCAACGGTGGCCCGCAGGTGCCGATGACCATGGGCGACGAGTTCGGCACCACGTCGGGCACCGATCTCGATGCCTTCTCGCTCACCCGTCAGGCGGTCGACGCCAACGAACTCATCGGCGACTGCGAGGTCGAGATCACCGCCGACGGTTACGTGACCGCCACGGTCGACCTGCCCGGTGTGGCCCCGACCGACGGTGACGTGTTCCCCGACCGCGTCGTCACGACCGCTCTCGTGCATCCGGTCGACGAACTCGGCGGACGAGTCTTCTGGATCGACCCGCGCAACGCCCCGAGTGAACTGCCCCTCGCCGGTGTGCAGATCTTCAGTGACTCCGCGATCACGTCGATCACCTCCACCGACACGACGCCGACACCTCCTGGCCCCGAGCCGAGCACGTCGTCGACTCGGATCGAGACCACGTCCGACGCCGCGGGACGGTGGGCACTCGACGACCAGATCTTCGGCGGTGCCCGCTACACGTTCCGTCAGTTCGGATTCCAAGACGGTCTCGTCGACGTCGTCATCGACCAGGACCAGAATCGGGTCGTCAGCGAAGTGTCGGGCGTCGACGTGTCGGGACCGGGAGACGATCTCGCCGTCCAACTGGTGCCGCCGAACGACGGCTCGGTCAGCGGCGAGGTGAGCATCCTCACCATCGACCGCCCGCCGTCGTTCACCGACGTCGGGATCACCGCCGAGAATCCGTTCGGTCAGACCGCCAGCGACCTTCCCGCGTCGGCGCAGTGCCAGGCCGCCGACAGCGGGCTGTGCATCGAGCGCAACGCCAGCAACTTCATCATCGATCAGGCGGCACCGGGTACCTGGCGAGTCGACTTCACGCCGCCCGACAACCACGTCCTCTTCGGCAGTGCGTCCGCCCGCGTCGAGCAACTCGTCGGCCCGCAAGAGGCGAAGGTCGGCTTCAACACGACCTACGTCGAGCTCGGGAGCCTCGACGTCGACCTCTTCGACGTCAGTGCGTCGAACCCTGCACCGACACGCGTGACCTCCAACGTCACGCTGACACTGTCGCCCACGTCGGGGCCGGCGGTCGCACCGATCGTCGCCTGCTTCGGAACGGCGGTGCACCCGGTCACCGGTGCCGCCTGCGACCCGCATCCGATCAACGGGGATCCGTACACGATCGATGGCATCCCCGTCGATCTCTCCGCTCCCGAGGCCGTCGCCGCGTTCTACTCGCTCAACGCCGTCGTCGCCGGGTACGACCAGACCACTGCCGTGGTCACCGTGTCGGCGCCGCTCCCGTCTCCGACCACACAGAGCCAGATCGGATCACGATCCATCCCCGTCGGCTTCTACGCCGGCTCGAAACCGACGGTCAACGTCGACCTCCTACCCTTCGGCAAGATCGAAGTCGACGTGCGCGGCGAGATCGAACCGTGTGTTCAACCCGCACCACCGCCGTCGTACCAGGACTGCTCGGCAACGAGCTACGAAGAGCTGCGCATCGTGCCGACCGATCCTGGTGATCCGGCGCTCGACGTCACGGTCGAGTACGTCGACATCAACGGCAACCCAGCGCCGGTCGACGCCGGCCTGATCGGCGTCACGCAGGCCGACGATCACATCGAGATCCTGGGCCCGGAGGGCTACTACCGGATCCTGGTGAGCCATCCCGAGTACCAGCCCAACGTCCTCCAGCGTCCGCAGAAGACGAACAACGGCGGCATCGGCTGCACTCGCTTCTGCTCACCGTCGTTCGTCGAGGGCGTGTACCAACTCGCGAACGACAACCCGTCGAACGACCTGGCCGGTGCCTTCACCCTGGAGCTGCGTCGGAGCACGTTCGAGCTCTCGGTCTTCGAAACGCTCGACGCAGCGGCCCCCGCCGTCGGTGGCGTGACCTACCGACTCACGCGCACCGACGACAACGTCGTGGCACACACCGGAACGCTCGCCGCCGGCGACAACTCGATCATCGTCGCCGACGTGCTTCCGCGGCCCACGCCGTACCGACTCGACGTGGAGAAGGCGGGTCACTTCACGGCGATCACCAACATCGTCGTCGGCCGCAGCAACACCGACAGCGCCGCGACCAACCCGACCCGCGTGGTCGTCACCGCTCCGCTCCCGGCCGTGGGTGCGAGCGTCGAGGGCAACCTCGTCGTCCGGAACGAAGACGGCGGTCCGGCTCCGGTGCCCGCCGCAGGGTTCACCCTCGCGACCGACTTCGACGAACCACAGATCCTCGTCGACGACGACGGCGACGGCAGCGGCACGTTGCAGGACAACGACAACGCGGCCGGCGACAACGCGGCGGCCGCGCAGACCGGCGGCGGGAGTTCGATTCCGTTCTCGGTGACCGGGTTGGCGAGCGGCGACCACGACCTCACGTTCGAGGTGCCGAACGGTTACACCCCGAACTTCGGCGACACGAACGGAACCCCTGGCCCAGGGTTCACCGTCGTCGAAGAACTGCTCACCAACAACGAAGCCAAGGACTTCGGGGATCTCTCGTACACCGTCGCCGACGTCGACACGGTCACGCTCTCGGTGACCGGTGCCAACGCAGCCGAGATCTTCCCGAACCTCCGCGTGCTCCTCCTCCCGCCGGGTGTGAGCGCCAGCCCACTCCCCGCTGCGTCCGCCGGGTACGACGGCACGCTCGTGTCGGGCAACGCCGACGACAACCCGACACCGGTCACCGTCACGTGGACCTCGATCGCTCCCGACACGCGTGCGTACACCCTCGTGATCGTCGACGACCTGCACACGTTCACGCCCCGCTCCGTCTTCATCCCCGTCGTCCCGCCGGCCATTCCGCCGGCGGCCGGCGGAACGACCCATGCACTGGCATCGGCGACGCCGACGGCCGCCGATGGTCGGGTCCGCGGCACGACGCAACGTGTGGTCGGCAACGACACCGAAGACATCGACAACGCGACCACCATCACGATCTTCCAGGGCGGGACGGCGCTGAGCCCGCAGCCCGCCATCGAGCGCGACGGAGCGACCTATCACGTCGACCTGCCCGCCGGTGGCTACGCCGTCGAGATGTCGCAGCCCGGCTACTCGACCGATCGGAAGACCTTCACGATCAGCCCTGGGCGAGCGATCGACCAGAACCTGTCGATCAACCAAGAGGTCACGCTGACCATCAACGTCACCCCGTTCGCCCCCGCCGACCTCGTCGTGCAGGCCGTGCCGACGAACGGAAACCCGATCGCCGCGACTCGCGTGACCCCCGGTGGCACCACCTTCACCGTGGATGTCCCGCCCGGCAGCTATGTGGCGCGAGCAACAGACACCGACTTCGAGAGCCCCGTCGTTTCGTCGACGGTGACGCTGACCACCGCCGGCGACACCGTCACCCTCGACATCCCGCGGATGCTCACGGTCGACGTCGTCGACAGCGCCGGCAACACGACACGCACCGTTCGTGTCTTCCAGGGAACCACTCAGGTCGCACGCATCCAGCAGAGCGGTTCGAACAAGACCTTCGAGTTCGTTCAGATGGCCGATGGCGCCACCCTCAATCCGAACAACAACCAGATTCCCCGCACCGGTTCGTTCACGGTGCTCGTCGAGGGCGCCAACCGGCTCACCGTCGACGACGCCACCGTCCTCGACACCTTGCAACCCGACATCACGGTCACCCTGCTCCCCGAGGTCGACCTGTCGGGCACGATCTTCGCGGCAGATGGCACCACGCCGATCACCTCGCGACCGGTCGTCGACCTCGTCGTCAAGGCCGGCAGCCCGACCCCACAGGAAGGTCCGGGCAGCAGTCCTCCCGACACGGACCGGGCGAACAACTCGGGCGTCTACGAGTTCGACAACCTCAGCAATGCCTCCGATGGCAGTGCCGTGACCTTCGTGCTCTCCACCTCGGTTCCCGGCCAAGGCGCCGCATCCGAAGAGATCGTGGTCTCGGGGACCAGCACGACCCCGGCCACACAGAACCTCACGCTGGCGCCGCGCGACATCACCGTGACCTTCACGGTGCTCGACGACGAGACGTCCGCGCCCCTCTCGGGCGCGCAGGTGACGTTCGGCGGACAAACGCTCACCACCGACTCGAACGGTCTCGCGGAGTTCACGGTCCCCGAGAACACCGCCCGCGGCTACACGGTCACCGCGAGCCCGTACCTCTCCGACACGGGCACGATCGACGAGGTCACGGCGTACCCGGCGTCGCTCACCGAAACGGTCGACATGGTGCCCGAGACCGTCACCGTGACCTTCACGGCGTCCGGCGTCGCCTCGACGGCCACCCAGCCGAGCGTGACGTTCAACGGCAGCACCGAACAGATGACCGCGGGCAGCGCGTCGTTCACCGTGAACAAGACGTTGTCGACTCCGCAGACGTGGACGATGACATCACCGGCCTATGGCACGCAGTCGGGCTCGATCGCGAGCTTCGCGGCCGACTCGACCGTCAACCAGGCGCTCACGCTGAAACCGATCACCGGAGTCGTGAGCAATGCCGGCGGAACGGTCGCCTCGGCCGGCATCGTGTACTGCCTCCTGTCGGACCCTGTCGTGGCCTGCCCGGCCGGGCCGGCGGTCGCGACCACCGACACTGACGGGGTGTTCAGCTTCGCCCATCCAGGCGACGGCGGCTCGCCCGGCACACCGACCACGTATCAGCTCGAGGCGAGCGGCGGTGGCGAAGCCGGCACGGTGACGTTCGTGGTGGGCGGTGACCTCACGGTCACGCCCACCTCCGTCGACGTCCTCATCGCCTGAACAACCTGGTTATTTCCATCCGGGATGGAAATAACCAGGTGGGTGGTCAGTTGAGATTCTCGTAGATGATCGGGACGATGACGCACGCGGAGAGCGCGCCGCCGAGCAACCACCAGACCCACCACGGCGACGTGGGGGTCTCCTCCAACGGAACCGGCACGAACACCTCGGGTTCTGGCTCGGGTGCCGGGGGCGGCGGTGGAGGCGGCGGGTCGAGATCGGCCTCGCACCTCGTGCAGTGCGTCTCCGACAGCGCGTTGAGCTCGCCGCACTCGGGACAGATTCGGCTGCCGACCCGACGACGACCGCCGGCGCCGGGCAACCGGCGAAGGGTCGCCTGCGCGTTGCCGCCCGGTGTGGTGATCGGCGCCGACGACGGCGCCCAGAACAGCGGATAGTCGCACTGCGAACAGAACTCGTCGGCAGCCCGGCGAACCGCCAGCATCTCGGTCTCGGCGCCGCACTCGGGGCAGGTCACGTCAGCCATCGGTTCCTCCCTGGTCGTCGTTGCCGTCGGGCGGGCGAGGTGCCGGGAGCACATCGCCGGTCTCGGAGGAGGTGGTTCCACCGAGTGTCATTCCGTCGGCACCCGGGCGCAGCGTCGTCGAGTCGTGCGGCAGCGACATCGCCCCCGAGGCTTCGACGGCACCGGCCGGATGGGCACTGCTCGCCGCCAGGCTCTCGGGACGATGCCCGGTCCGGTTCGCCTGGACGTCGGCACGGGGCCACACCTGCTCGGCACCGATCCAGAGATCGAACGTCACCGTGGCCGGCAACTCGGCTCGCACGATGCGAATGAGATCGTCGACCTTGTTCCACCCGGCGTTCTGCACGTCGAGGCGCACGTGTGGCGGCCCACCCGGTGCTTCCTCCTTGGCGAACACGCCGCCCGAATCCTGCACTTCGACCGGTCCGCCCGTCAGCAGTTTGAGCAGCTTGCGCACACCGATCTTGGTGCCGCGCCACTGGATGAGCTCGGAATAGCCCATCACGATCTCGCGCTGCAGACGATCGTCGAGCGACGAGTCGACCCAGTCGACGCCGAACCACTCGGCCATCTGGCGCACCATGTTGTCGGGAGCGACCGTCGGGTCGAACATGTGCTCGAGCGTGTCGACCTGGTCGAGCACGGTGTCGGCGAGACGCTGGAAGATCGTGACGAACCGGACGAAGAAGTCGTCGTCGGTCATGCCGACCGGGAGCTGCCAGAGGAGCCAGTCGTCGCGCCTCATTGCACGACCACCTGATGATTGGTGGAGAGAAACAACGAGTCGGGTGAGAGCTTCACCAGCTCCTTGCCGAACCCCATGCGCTCGTGGTTGCGCAGGTCGTACTCGAAGAACAGGACCTCGTCGACCTTCTCGACGCCCTCGACCGCTTCGAGCACTTGGAACACCGTCGCCGAGTTCAGGTCGGAGTCGAACGACCAACCCTGGCGATCAGCGCCTCCGGAGATGGGGTTGATGTAGTCGTAGAGCGCTCGCTGGCACCGGTCGCGCACCAGCGACGCCGGGCGACCCGGCTGCGCCGAGACGAGACTGGCGACCGTGACGCCCTGGTAGTACGGGGTCCCGATCTCGATCGTGCTGCCGAGCACCCGCCGCTCGTCGAGGTAGCCGGCGATGCGGGCGATCATGTCGTCGGGCAACGCGAAGTCGTCGAGCACGAGCGACTCGGCGCGTCGTTTGACGTTGGGCACCACGAAGAGGCGCACGGGGTCACCGGGCTGCTCAGGAGCGAGGCAGCGCACTCGGGCGACACGACTGTCGGCTTCGCCGGTCAGCCGCTCGAAGTCGGACACGGTGACAGCTCGCCCGCCGGCGCGAACCGACTGGGGCCCGCGCCGCTTCGCGTTCTCGACGGTCTCGGCGTCGACGCCACCCGACGACGGCGCCAGGTTGGTGACACCATTGACGTACGGGATCGCGCTGCGCATGCCGGTGAGGGTCCCGGAGCCGACGTTGCCGGCCGCTCCCCCGCCCGTGCGATAGCTCGTGAGGCGGAGTTCGGCTCCCTCGGGAGGAATCGCTCCGTGCTGGCGGATCCCGCCGTCGGGATAGCGGATGAGCGGCCCGAAGCGGATCTCGCCCGTCGACGAATCCCAGGCGAAGTGGTGATCGTTGTGCGTCGAGTCGACGAAGTCGGTCACCTCGGTCCATTCGCTGCTCTCGGTGCCGACCGTGACGACGAGCACTTCGTGTCCGTCGCGCGGCAGAATCGGCTTTCGCGCGGTCTGGAAGACCTGGTCGGGTTTGCCGGTGCTCATGCCGAGGAACTCGTCGTCGATGCGCTCCGAGTGCTCGGCTTCGACGGTGAGACCGACGCAGGTCGCGCTCACTCGGCGGATCTGTGGTGACGCTCGGTAGAACGGCTGGCCGGGCGCCGGTTCGGTCAACCGGGCGCGCAGCCAGTACGCCCGCTCGCCGCCGAGCGTGAGCGGCTCGTGCGCGTTCGGCACGAGCAACAGGAGCGAGCCGTTCCGGTTGAGCCCACCGGTCGTGTCGGCCACCTCGTCGTTGCCGGGCATGTTGGGGACCGCGGCCGGTATCCAGCCCTCGCCCTGCCAGACCTCCCAGACGATCGGTGGGCGGTCGGGCATCACGCCGATGCCTTCGACGGTCGCCTCGATCGCGAGTCGGATGGCGTTGCCGCTCAGCGAGTTCTCGAAACCAAGGTAGAACGCGTCGCCGGGCGTCAGCGGCGAGCGGGGGAAGCAGGGGATGCTCTCGAGGCCGAGGGCCAACGACTCCCACACGTTGACGTAGCGGTCGTCGCCGTGCGACGTGAGCGCTGCCGTGAGCCGAGGCGGGACCACCGCTGCCGCCTCGATCGTGGTGAACACCCGAGGCGAACCGACCGATCCGACGGTGGTCACCTGGGTCCCGCGCGGGATCTCGATGCCGCCTGCCGCTCCTCCGTTGACCCAGAACGTCAGGTCGGTACGAGCAGCGGAGGCGGGAAACTGCTCGAAGCCGAGGAGGTTCAGCATCCGGGTGTAGAACGTGTCGGGCACCTGGTTGAGCCGGAAGAGCGTCATCTCGGTCATCCAGGCGAACAACTCGATGAGCGCGACGCCGGGGTCCGACAGGTTGTGGTTCGTCCACTCCGGGCAGAGCTGCGGGATCATCCGCTTCGCTTCGTCGACGAGGTCCTGGAACTTGCGATCGTCCAGGTTGGTCACCGGGAGACTCATCAGTCGTCCTCTCTCGGAATCACGTAGAAGGGGTACACGAGGTTGCGTCGATCGTTGGTCGAGCGCACGGTGTAGTCGATGTGGATGTGGACCTCGCCGACGTCGGCGCTGCTGGAGTCGAGTCGTACGTCGTCGAGGTGCACCCGCGGTTCCCAGCGGCTGATCGATTCGCGTACGGCTTCGCCCATCAGCCCGAGCGTGTTGGCGTTGATCGGTTCGAACAGCATCTCCCAGATGCGGCAGCCGAAGTACGGGCGCATCAGGCGTTCACCAGGGGCGGTCGTGAGCACCATGCGAATCGACGAGTCGATGTCGTCGACGCCGGTGGTCGTGGCGATCGCCCCCGTCTGATCGACGCGGAGCGGGAACGAGATGCCGCGGCCGACGAAATCGGACGGGTCGTCGTTGACGTTGCTCATCAGTTGATCTTCACCAGTGAGCCCTTGACCTCGGCGATCGCCGTCGTCTCGACCTTGACCGGTCCTTTTGACTTGAGGTCGGCGCCGAGGGCGCCTTCGAGCTTGAGGTTCTGTTTCGCCTTGACGTCGAGGTTGTTGCCGGAGATCTCGATGTCTTGCTTGGCCTTGATCGTGATGTTGTTGCCGTCGAGCGTGATGTCGCCGTTGTCGGCCAACTCGACGGTCGCCTTGCCGTTGGTGACCTTGATCGGGGTGTCTTGGCTCGTGATCTCGATCTTGGTCTCGCCGAGTTCGAGAAAGGTCTTGCCGTCGCTCAGATCGATGCGGACACCCAGGTCTTCCGGATCATCGCCGTCTTTGTACGTCATCCGGTGCCCCGTGCGTGAGGTGACCGAACGCGACATCACTCTGCCGTTCCTGATGATCTCGCCGACATCCGGGGCGGCGTCCCGACCGTTCCAGAGACCCCCGAGCACGTATGGACGTTGGAGGTCGCCGTTCTCGAAAACGACCGCGACCTCGTCACCGATCTCGGGAATCGACATGGAACCTCGCGCTGCACCGGCTCCCGACGAGATGACTCGAGCCCAATGAGACTCGTTCTCGCCGCGGAGCACCGGGATCGTGACCTTGACTCTGAGGAGTCCCTCGGGGTCCTCCGTATCGGTCACGGTCCCGACGGTGATCCCACTGGTCAGGCGCTCTCGACTCGTCGGCGCCTGGTGGCTGAACAGATCGACGAGGGTCGTCGGTTCGAGCGGGCCGAAGGTGAACTTCGTGGTGAATGACTGTTGCCGACCGAAGAGGTGCTCCACCCCGGTCAGGTAGTACTTACCGTTCCAGTTCGGGTCGAGGTCACCGATCTCGATGACCGACCCCGGAACGAGCTTGCCGTTCACGGCCACTTCTCCGCGCCCGGTCAATTGCGCTGCAGACAGCCGATGCGTGATGCCTTCGGCCACCGCTTTGGCGTCGGCCGGTGTCGACACCGAGATCGGTGAGGCAACGGCCTCCTTGCCGGGGAAGTCGCCGCTGACGTGTCGGGTGATCGGCACCGTGTGCCCGTTCTTCACCGACGAACGCTCGATCTTGCTGTTGACCCCCTTCTTCTCGGACGGGTCCCACCCGAGTACGTCGACCGATTCGGGCTGCTCGGTTCCGCTGAATCGTGCCGAGAACGAACGCAGCGACGAGGCACCGAGATACTTGGCCACGGGTCCGGCGGCGTCGCGACGTCGGACGATCAACTTCGTGTCGTCGACCAACCATTCGCACCCGTAGGCGCGGGTGAGGTCGGTGAGGAACTGATGCGGAGTACCCGATTGCTGAATGTGTTCGAACCTGATGCTTCCGACAGTGTTGTCGACGTCAGCGGTCAAACCGGCCGCCCCCGCGATCTCTCGGATGACGCCACCGAACGTGATGGAGAGATGCGACGTTGCATCGGTCTGGTTGCCGAGCCGGTACGACTTGTCGTACGCACCGATCACCAACTGCGTTTGGCGCACCGACACGTCGATGCCGATCGTCATGACCTCGCCCTTGAAGATCGGGCTGGTTTCGACGTCGTCCTCGGTTGCATCGATGCTCAGTTGGGTACCGACCTTGACCGAGTCCGCAAGCGAGCTCGACTGGTCGAATCTCAGTTCGGCGAACGCTGCCGCACCCGTGGTCCGCGACACGCGCAAGGAGAAGAGCAGGTCGGCATCCTCCGACCGGATCGCGGTGCCGTCGAGCTTGATGAGCGGAGCCGAGGTGACGAGCGTGTCCTGCATGGTCAGGAACCCCGCTCGGGAATCGACAGGAGCCGACCGGGCTTGACGTCGAGCGGGTCGGCGATGCCGTTCAGCGTGGCGATGTCGCGCCAGCGGGTCGGGTCACCGAAGTACTTGCCGGCGATGCGGTCGAGCGTGTCGCCCACCTGGACCTGGTGCGTGCGCTTCGGGTTCGGCGTGCCGGACGTGGGGTTCTGCGGACCCCAGTTCGCGTCGGGTTCGTACTGTTCGAGACTCAGTTCGACGTTGGCGCGTAGGGGCAACCCTTCGTTGGAGAAGTACGTGAACGTGACGTTCGTCGAACTGATGACCGCTTTGAACGAGTGCAGGTGCGTGCCCCAGTGGAACTTCACCCACGGCGGGCGGCCGTTCTTCTTCGCTGCATCGAATCCGGGAAGCGACTCGTCGACTTCCATCAGTTCGAGCAGCTTGTTGGTGTGGATCGTGACGGCCTTGCCCGTGGACGTCGTGTCGAACACGAGGCTCAGCGAGAACGTCCCACCGGCACCGCCTGCATAGCGAAGCGACGGCGTGTTCTTGCCCGGGATCTGGTCGGATTCCCACCGGTTCTGCGTGGCGAACGCGAACGTGGTCGGGTTGAACATGCAGTCGACCCGAGCACCCGTCTCGACTTCGAGGTACGCCTTCTGGAGTTGTGAGCTCATCAGAGCCCTTCCCAGATGCGGCCACCGCGGCGTTCGAACTCGACGATCATCCGATCTTCGAGGGCGGTGACCAACCGGTCGAAGTTGCGATCGAGTTGATCGCTGAACCATTCGGCGGCGTCTTCGGAGTTGCGGAGCTGTGCGCCGATGCCCTGCCCGGATGCGGCCCCGTGCCCACTTGACGGTCCGGACGAGTCCGGCTGACTCGACGTCACGCCGGTCGCTGCCGCAGCGGCAGGGCTGTTGCCCAGGTCGGCAAAGCGCTGCACCTGAGGTCGGCTCGATCCTGAGCCGGTGATCGACGCCGCGAGGCTCGCGGCGGACATGCCGTCGTTCGATGCTGACATGGGCACTGCTCCTGTCGAAGTGGGGGCCGACGCTGGCGTTCGGCGGATCACGTCGCCGCCGCGACCGGCCGGCGAGGAATCACCTGGGGCACGCAGTGCCGGCGCCGCTGCGGCTGGGGCGATCGGCGAGCTCGCCATCACCCGTGCCACCTGCTCGGCTTGGCGTTCTTCCGGGCTGTCGTGTGCGTCGTCGAAGAACCGCGCCACCGGTGACGGGTTCGCGATGTGCGTGAGTTCGTGGGCGATGACCTCGTTCATCCGTGTACCGGGCGTCGGTGCGTCGGCGAGGTGGATCACGTTGTCGGTGGTGGCGGCGACCTTGCCGACCTTGCGAAGTGCCCGTCGTGACACCGAGTCGGTCGAGAGCAGCACGTTGCGCCCGCGGCCGCCGGTGATGGCGTCGGCCATCGGCTGGAACGACACCGGGAGCGGTGCCGGGCGCCGCCGGACCGTCTGGGCGAGTTCGGTCATGAACGCCTGGGCGACGTCGTTGACCTGCGGCGCGACCGTTCTGTGTTCTGCGCTTCGCTCGCTCGACGTCGCCGCTTCGGGGCGGTCGTCGAGCTCCTCGGTGGACCGCCGAACGGTCTGCTCGCCGGCGGCGCGGCCGATGAGTGGATTCGGGTTCATCGGCACGCCGTCGTCGGGAGTACTCGCGACGATCGGGGCCGCCGGGGCGGGAGCGACGACTCGGCGCGAGTCACCAGCCCGAGGCGATGGTGGGACGGTGCTCGACATCGACGGGTCGATCGCCTCGGTCGATCGCGTCGACGGCGACGCCGACGTCGGTCGGCTGGCGTGATCGGACGACGCGGCGGTGTCGGTGCGTGCGAGGTGGGATCGTCGGAGAACGCCGGCGAGCGCTCCCGGCCCGGAGGCGACCAGCGACCGGCGGATCATCGTCGCCGGCCCGGCGGTCGTGTGACTCGTCCCAGGTCGGGGCGTCGCTGTCGGCCGCGTCGACGAGATCGAGGGCGACGCGATCGAGGGCGTTGCCGAAGTCGAGGGCGACGAAGTCGAGGTCGTTGCCGGCGGCGATGATGGCGTCCGTTGTTCGGCCGGCGATGACGTGCGCGATGGCATGGGTTCGGCCGGCGTGGTCGAGGCCGGAGGAGCTGTGGCCGGGAGCGACGAGACGGCGCTGTGCTCCCATCGCTCGTCGACACGTCGCCTCACCAGTGGTGGGGCGACCGTCTCGCTCCCATCGGAGGTCGGCGGCGTCGTGGCGAGCGCCTGGTCGTGCGTCGGATGCGATGTCGGCATCGCCACGGGACCGCGCTGCGACCGCTCGTCTCGACGCCAGGTGACGGCGTTGCGCGGCTCGTCGTGACGGGCGGGGTCGGCGGGCGCGCGATGCGTCGCTCGTGCGGAGTCGGACGGCGCGGCTGATTCCGGGGCTCGACGGACATCGATGCCGGGCGTACGCACGAGTCGGTTCGATCGATCGACCGACATCGGGTTGTCGGGACGGTGATGTGCTGACAGGGCTCGCGGGATGCTCAAGCGGCGTCGGAGCGATGCGACCGAACCGGCGATGCCGGGCAGACGCACGACGTTCGGTGTCGGTGCCAGCACCCCCGACGCCTCGTCGTTGCTCGGTGACGTGCCAGGCGCCGACGTGCCCGTCGAAGTCGGGCCGGGCGCTGTCGGTTCGTCGGTGACGGCGTGCCGCTGCACCGCCTCCGGCTCGTCGAGCAGACGTTGCCGCGTCTCGGTGAGCTGCCGGATCCGGCGAACCACATCGACTCGTTCGTGCCCGCCCGGGCCGACGAGCCCCGGCATGTGCTCGGACGTCGGGTCGTCGACGACCTCGGTCTCCACTCGGTCGAGCAGACCGGTGCCGGCAACGGCAGTGCCGGGCGCTCCCCCGCCGATCTCGACGGTCTGCTGAGCGGCACGGCGTTGCACCGTCGACATGGGGCCGTTGGCGGCCCGACTGAACGCGTCAGCGTCGCGACCTCGCAGCGGTGCCTCCGACGTGTGGTCGGCGACCGATCGGCGGGCCGATGCCGAACCGCCACCTGGGCCACTCGCCCGAGGATCGTTCGGCGCGACGCTGCGATCGCTGCGAGGCGCTGATTGGCGGGCGATGCGGCCGGGTTGCGCTCGGGTGCTGGTGTCGTCGCCGGGCCGCCCCGATGTGCCGCTGGTGGCCGCTGCGCTCTCGCGAGACGGTCGTTCACCGGCCGGGCGCCCGGGTCGGCCGGTGGGGTCACCACCGTCGACAGCCGGATCGGGCGTCGTTTCGTCGTCGCTCGACGGCGAGCCGGGCATGAGACCTTTGCTCTCGAGCGCTGCTCGGAGATCGTCGAGCCGCTGCTCGGCCGACGAACGTTGCGGTGCCCGCTGGCGTTGCGGTGCTCGCTGGCGTTGCGCGACGTTCGCATCGGGCGTCGGCACGACCGGCACGCCGGGAGCCGCGACGCCGGCACCGCGGCGTTGTGTGGCGCGTCCGGCGCTCAGCGCCGTACCTGCGATCGCCGACTCGGGAACGACCGATCGGGCGAGGCGACCCGGCCCGGTCGCTCGCCCGGCGAGCGTGTCGCCACGGACCCCGCCACCCGATGTCGCACCCGACACGGGTTCCGGCTGGTGAGTGTCGGCGTCGTCGGACGCAGCGGCGGCGGGCGCGTTCGCATCGCTCGAGCGTCGAACCGGAGCCGTTTCGGTCGGCCCGTCGTTCTTCGCCGCCAGCAGCAGCCGGAGGTCGTCGAGGCGAGCGTCACCCGACGACACGAAGTCGTCGGCGACCGGCTTGGGTGCCGGCGTGAAGGTCTGCGATGTCGGACGGACGTACCCGACGGCACTGCGCTCGATGACCTGATCGGTCCAGCTGGCCTTGGTGTCCGGCTGCGCGGTGGGTGACGTGGCGACCCGGGCGACCCGCTGCGACGGCTGGTGCCGTCGGCGAACCGACGGACGCGCCGGCGATCGCTGGGTCGATCGCTGAGCGGTCGGAGCGGCGTCACTCGGCGACTCGACTGCCGACTCGACGACGGGGTCGGGCGCGTGGAGTTCGCTCCAGAACCCGGGCGGCGGACGCAGGGCGGGCGTGTTGAGGTCGGCGCGGCGAACGACCGGGCGGATCGATCGCGACCGTCCGACCGCGAGGCCGAACCCGATGCTCGAGCGACCCACTGCCCCGATCAGTCGAGCGGCGGGGCGCTGCCGTGCGAGCACCGCCTGCCGACGGGCTCGATGTACCAGGCCGTGTCCGAGTCCGGCCACCGATGCCGCAGGGGGCTCGGCATCAGTGGTCATTGGCTCGGAATCCGTGATGGGTGATCTCGAGTGACTCGCTCGCGGCCTCGCCGTTCGAGGCGGCGAACGACGGCCCCGACCACTTCACCGGGAACGCGTCGTCGAAGTCCCACGAGCGCAGACGTCGCCCGGCGTCGTCGAGCAGCGTGATCGCCGCCGTCTTGCGAGAGAGCTTGTTCTGGTTCGCTGCGAACTGCTCGCCGGAGCACTCGCGCAGCCACGACAGCAGGTTGTCCTGCCGGGTGAAGCCCCGCTTCAGGGTGATGTTCGGCCACGACATGCGGCCGGGCAGCTTGTGGACGAATCCGTTCTGCCCGCCTTCCTGGATGTCTTCGGTCTCGATCGAGACCTCCAGACCGCTGACCTCGGTGAACCAGCCGAGTTCGAGGCCGTCGACTTCGAAGAGGAAGCGCGCGGTGTTGGTGCCGTGGGCGTACTTGTCAGGCATTGCTCAACGTGTCCCAGGCTCGTTGGTTCATGTCGGCGACCAGTTCGATGAGGCGCGCTCGATCGGCGTGCTCGAGATCGAGCAGCGTCTCGAGGTCCCAGTGGAGGTGGTACGCGAGATATGCGATCTCACTCCAGAGCGACGATTCGGGATACAGCTTCACGCCATACCCACGTCACTCGCGAGCCGATGAAACGACTTCTTCGACGCGCGCCCGGCGCGGGCGGGCCGGTTTGTCGTCGGCGATCGCCCCCAGCGGTGCATCGTCGGTGTTCGCGGCATCGCCGGACAGTTCGGCGTCGCCGGTCTCGTCGCTGCCGTCGGCCTCGGTGGCCGTCGGTGTGTCGACGACCTCGGGTTCGTCGGGCAACACACTCGCCTGCAACGCCTCGACGTCGGCCTGATCGCCGAAGTTGATGATCCCGTAGAGATCCTGCAAGAACGCGAGGTCGGCTGCGAACAGCCCTTCGACCTCGTCGATACCGATCTCGGGAAGCGAACCGAGCTGGGTGATGACCCGTGCCAGCACCAGGATGGTGAGGTACGGGTCATCAGGCCCATCGATGGTTCGATCCCTGAGCGGCTCGATCTCGTCTCGCGCCGTGGCCAGCCGCATCGTGCCATGACGATGCAGCGTCCCGTCGTTGCCGACGTAGCCCTTGGGGAGCGTGAACTCGAATTCGGTGCGCAAGACGGGTGCCGTCAGGCCCAGACGAGGTTCTCGTGGCGGATCGTAAGCTCTTCGATCATCGCCTCACCCGACTTCGCGTTGAGGTCGGACACCGACAGCTTCGACGGGAAACACCCTTCGAGGTTGAAGCGTGCGACTTCGTCGAGCTTGCGGTTGAGCACCACGATCGATCCGGTCTTGCGATCGACGTCTTCACCGGCGTCGACGGTCTTGTCGAACCAGTCGTTGACGGCGGTGTCGGCGGTGAACCCGCGCTTGAGGACGACTTCGGTGAACGTCTGGCGATCGGGGTACTTGACCTCGACGGTGTTGCCACCCGTGCTCATCGTCTTGTGGGTGATCACACTGAGCTCGCTGGCGAGGCCACTGCAACCGGTGAAGTATCCGAGGCTCACGCCCTCCAGCTCGAAGCTGAAGTACGAACCCTGTGCGGCGTTGAAGGTATCGAGACCTGACATCACTTGTTCCTTTCGAGGAATTCGATCTGCAGCGTGATCTCTTCGATCATCGCGTCACCCGAGCCGGCGTCGAGGTCGGAGCAACTCCACTTCGACGGCCACGCCCGGTTGATCGTCCAACGGCTGACTTCGTTGCCGCCCAGGTGGTACAGCACGATGGCGCCGTCTTCGTACGACTCCTGACCTTCGACCATCTCGATGTGCCAGTCCCAGAACTTGCGGTCTCCGGTGAACTCGCGCTTGAGCGTGATCTCGCTGTACTTCACCGTGCCGGGAGTCCAGCGGGTGACTTCCTTGCCCTGCTCGTTGACGACGACGCTCTCGACTTCTTCGATGTCGATGTTGAGCCCCGACACTTCGGTGAACACACCGCCGGCCTTCGCGAACTCGACGTTGAAGAGCGACGAGACGAACGGTGTTGTTTCGGTTGAACCGGGAACGATGGTGGTCATGATTCAGCTCCTGTCGTGTGCTGTGTCGAACTCATTCGCCGTCATCCTTGAACTGGCTGACGCGGAAGATCACGAATTCAGCGGGCTTGACGGGGGCGATACCGACTTCGACGACGACCTTTCCTTCGTCGATGGAGTCGGGCGGGTTGGTCTCGTCGTCGCACTTGACGAAGAATGCCTGCTCAGCCGTATTGCCGAACAGTGCACCGTCACGCCAGAGTCCACGCAGGAACGAGTTGACGGTGCGCTTGAGGCCTTCCCACAACTTCTGGTCGTTCGGCTCGAACACGGCGTACTGCGTGCCGTCCATGATGGTCTGCTCGATCATGTTGAACAGGCGGCGGACGTTGATGTAGCGCCAGTCGCTGTTCGACGAGAGGGTGCGAGCGCCCCACACGCGGATGCCCTGCGTGCCGAACGGACGGATGCAGTTGATGCCGATCGGGTTGAGGAGACCCTGCTCGGCCTTGGTGATGTTGGTCTCGACGTTGAGCGCTCCACGAACGATCTCGTTGGCCGGAGCTTTCCAGACGCCGCGGGTCTCGTCGGTGCGAGCCCACACGCCGGCCAGGTGGCCTGACGGTGGCACCATCATCTCGGAGTCACCGTTGGTACCGATCGGGTTGGCCACTTCGATCCACGGGTAGTAGAGCGCGGCGTAGGCCGAGTCGTACATGGCGATGTCGCTGCGCCATTCCTTGATCTGCTGCGGCGACATGCCGGGAGGCGAATCGAGGATGGCCATGCGGTTGCCCTGGCCTTCGCAGTGGTTGATGATGGCGAGCTGCACGCTCTTCCAGGTGCCGAGGTCGACGGTGCCGTCTTCCTGCGTGGCGGCCGTGATGAGGTCGGGGACCATGACCATGGTGACCTCGTCGGCGATCGTGAGGCCCGAGATGCCCGTGCGAGCGCTCTCGGAACCGTTGAACGCACGGCCCGAGACGCTGACCGGAGTCGGCTCGGCCGGCTCGATGTCGAACGTGCCGGTCGGCATGGTCTGCAGGTCGGCGGCGAGTTGATCGACGTCGATCTTCGTGTCGACCTTCACCTTGGTGGAGGTGCCGTTGATCGTGTCGGAGATGTTGCCGAGCGTGACGCCACTGAAGACCTCGGGCTCGTCGTCGCCGGCGGCGTCGATCGTGACGGCGAACGACGGCGGAGCGTCGTCGCCGGCATCTTCGGCCGGAGGCTCTTCGGAGATCGTGACCGACACGTCGGCGTTCGGCTCTGCGGTCGTGAACTCGACGGCCGGGCCGAGGGCACGGTCAGCCGACGGAAGCGCCAGCATGCCCGGCTCGGTCGACGGCTCGGTGTGCGGGATGCGCACGATGTAGGCCATCGAGCCACCGTTGTTGAAGTAGCCGTACACCGACATGGGGAGCATCGCTCCCTTGACGAAGCCGCCGTACAACTTCTCGAACTGCGACCAGTTGGTCACGAGCCGCGGCTTGAGGCCGTCGGGGTCGCTCGGATCGTCGTTCGGCGCTTTGGCCGTGAAACCGACGAATGCGGGGACGGCTGTCGCCCCAGCGGAAAGTGACTGGCTCGATGAAGGAACTTCCTCCACGTACACGCCAGGGGTGAGATAACTCGGCACTGCTTCCTCCCGTATTCACAAGTTGCCTTGTGGATGTGATGTGCGTATCTCACTCCGAGACACGACCCCAAGAACGGAGAAAAAGCGAGTGACCTCGCCAGAGCTCCCTCCCGTGAGCAGAATCGACAGTACCACTGCACGCGCGTCGAGGGAAGAACTCTTGACAAATACTTTCGACCCCCACCCGACGCTGGTGCCGTTTCAGGCGAAATGGCACCGCCGAGACGCGTCGAATTGCTGCCAGATCAGGGGATCTGTTCGGTGGTGGCGCCCGGAAAGGACACCGAGATCACGCCGCCATACGCGCACATGCACGTCGAGCTGTTGTTGAGCGCCGGGACGTTGCCGATCATCACGGTCGGGCTTCCGGGCATCCACGGCGCCGTGGTCATCGGCGTGCAGACGCCGGGTGTGAGCACGCCGAGCGCAGCAGCGGTCTGAGCGGCGGTGATCGGATTCGCCAGCGACATGCACACACCGAACGGCAAGATGTTGACGAACGGCTTGTTGTCCATGATCGTGGCGGCCGGCTTGTTCTCCATCATCACCTTGTTGGTGGGGATGACGTTGAGTGTGGACGGCGCCGCGCCGAACGAACACGACATCGCTGCGGTTGCGGTCACGGGAATGCCCATGCCGCGAGAACGTAGCGCATCGATTCACGGCGTCGAGCCCGATGTGGTTGACTGACGTCCGTGCTGGGAGGCGACCGGGAGGGTCCGCAGGCGCCGGAATGGTTCGCATTCGGCCGCGATCTGCTGGTTGCGGCCGCCCAGTCTGCGATCGTCGCAGCAGCAGCTGCCGAGGCCGACACGACGGCTGGCGCGTCGCCCGACGTCTCGCTGCCGAGCACGACTCCTCACACCGATCTCGAGTCGCGGGCCGCGTTCGTGTCGTCACTGTCGTCGGCGTCACCGTTCGCGACGATCGTCGCGAACGCTGCGCTGTCGCTCCCCGAGGCGGAGGTGCTCGCCGTGCTGGCCACCGCCGAGGCCGACCGGCACTGCCAGCAGTTGGTCGCGTCGATCCAAGGTGACGCGAACAGCGGCCGCCTCACGCTCGGCACGCTCGGCGACATCTTCGAGCGGGGTCATCTCGGAGCGCTCGCGCTCGGCCCCGAGTCACGGTTGCGATGCGCCGCGCTCGCCGACGTCGCGGTCAAGGGACCGTGGGCCGGACACGTCATCGAGTTGCACCGTGGCGTGGTGTGGGCGCTGATCGGCGACCTCTCGCCCGACCCAGGTCTCCCCAACGCTGTCGACTATCACGAGAGTTCGATCGACGGGGCGGACGACATCGACCAGTCGGGTCACGACCTCGTTGTCGTCAACGGGAGTGACCCGATGCGCCGCCGCCAGATCGGAGCGCAGGCGGCGTTCGGTTCTCGGTTCGTGTGCGCCACGGTCACGCCCGACACGACCGACGAGACGTGGGCGGCGATGGTGCGAGAAGCCACCATCACCGGTCAGGGCATCATCGTCGAAGCCGACAGTTCGCTGCCCGAGATCGGTCGACGATGGATCCAGCGGGCCACGCACCTCGCGTGGGTCGTGTCGGCGCCGAGCGGGCCGCCGGTCGCCGAGATGCCGACGCGACCGTGGCACGCCGTGACCGCCGCGGCGACACCTCCGAGCGACGCCGAGTGGGCCGCAGCGTTCGGCGCCGACACGCCGCGCACGCACCGACTCTCGTACGACCAGATGCACCGAGTGACCAAGTCGCTGCAGTCGAGCGGTGGCGACATCGACGCCGCTGTGCGTCGCCTCGCGAGCGGCCGACTCGAACAGCTCACCCGGCGAATCCAGCCCACGCGCGGTTGGGACGACATCATCTTGAGCCCCGACCGGATGGACGCGCTGCGCGCCATCGTCACCCGCTATCAGATGGCGACGCGCGTCTTCGACGAGTGGGGTTTCTCGGCCACACCGTCCCGAGGGCTCGTCGCACTGTTCTCGGGCCCGTCGGGCACCGGCAAGACGCTGGCGTCGGAGATCATCGCCGGCGAACTCGGCCTCGACGTGTTCAAGCTCGACCTGTCGTCGGTGGTGAGCAAGTACATCGGCGAGACCGAGAAGAACCTCGAGCAGATCTTCGACGCGGCCAGCGCCGCCAACATGGTGTTGTTCTTCGACGAGGCCGACTCGCTGTTCGGCAAACGCTCCGAGGTGAAGGACGCTCGCGACCGGTACGCCAACATCGAGGTGTCGTACCTCCTGCAGCGTCTCGAGACGTACGACGGCCTCGTGGTGATGGCCACCAACTTCGAGAAGAACGTCGACGAAGCGTTCCTGCGCCGCATCCACTCGCGCGTCGCGTTCGCGCTGCCGGGACCGGTCGAGCGTGCCGCGATCTGGCGGCAGAATCTGCCGCCGGGAGCACCGGCCGACGACGTCGACGTCGACTGGCTCGCCGAGCAGTTCGAACTCAGCGGCGGCACCATCCGCAACGCGTCGGTCCAGGCGGCGTTCACCGCAGCCGGCGAAGGCGGCGTGATCACCATGTCGGCCGCCGTTCGCGGCGTGGCCAGCGAGTTGCGCAAGATGGGTCGCCTGCTCCGGCCCGAAGACTTCGGCGAGCACTTCGACCTCCTCGACACCTGACGGGTCGCCGTTCGCGGCGCTCGTCCCCGCGCGGATAGTTTCGGGCACGTGACCCGACCGACACTGATCGCCCCGTCCGTCCTGCCCGCCGACTTCTCCAAGCTGGGCGAGGAGGTCGCCGCGCTCGAAGCGGCCGGTGTCGACCTGATCCAGTGGGACGTGATGGACGGGCAGTTCGTTCCGAACCTCACGTTCGGACCCGACGTGATCGCCTCCGCTCGGTCGCACAGCACGCTGCCGTTCGAGGCGCACCTCATGGTGTACACGCCCGACGTGATGGCCAAGAACTACATCGATGCCGGCTGCTCACGACTGATCGTCCACGCCGAAGCGTGCACCCACCTGCATCGCACGCTCGGCAACATCAACGAGCTCGGGGCGACGGGCGCCGTGGCGCTCAACCCGGCCACACCGGCGTCGGCCATCGAGCACGTGCTCGATCTCATCGACATGGTGCTGGTGATGACCGTCAACCCGGGCTTCGGTGGGCAGGCGTACATCCCGACGATGGAACCGAAGATCGCCGAGGTGCAGCGCATGCTCGAAGCGGCAGGTCGCGCCGACGACGTCCACATCGAAGTCGACGGCGGCATCGGCCCCGACACGATCGCCGGAGCGGCGTCGGCCGGGGCGAACGTGCTGATCGCCGGCAGCGCCCTGTTCCGCGACCCCGAGGGTCTCGAACACGCGGTGACCGACCTGCGCGCACGCGCCGAGGCCGCTCGCGCCTGAGCGCATGAGCGCCTGACTGGGCGCCGCGCCAGCGGGTCAGCGCGCCGGGCGGAGCATCGACCACATGTGCGGCCCCACTTCGGTGGCCGGGTCGTTGCCCCACGACGAGAATCGGTGCGGATGGCCGCCCGCCGGAACATCGAACTCGGCGACCACGTCGAACCCGTGGCGCCGGTAGTACGCCACGTTGACCAGAGTCTCGGTCTCGAGGAAGCAGGCGAGCCCCTCGGCGTCGGCGCGCTCGGACATCGAGGCCATCAGCGCGGCACCGAGGCCCTGACGCTGCCAGTCGGGATGCGTGGCGAGCAGTTGGAGATACCAGTGGTCGTCGGGGTGCGTGTGCTGCGCCATCAGCGGACCGATGATCGAGAACCGGTCGAGCAGTTCGGCGCTCGGCTCGGGCTCCGGGGTGCCATCGGGCGGGGGCGGGATCTCGGGCCGGCCCGGAGGGATCCACACAGCGAGCGCCGCGGCATCGTCGGTGCACCACACCTCGCCGAGACGTAGCCAACCCGCCATCGCCCCGTGGAAGACCGCGCCGTCGTCCGACAGGTACTGGTCGTCGTCGGGGTACAGCCAACGCATGACCGGGTCGTCGACGAACGCTCGCATGGCGGTGACGCTCAGGCGGACGATGTCGGCATCGGTTGCTCGTCGGATGGCCATGCCGACAACGTAGCCAGCGTGCTACAACCGGGGCATGCAAGGTTCCGAGCCGATCGGCGATGCTCCGGTCGTCGGGCGGTGTTCTGCCCGGGCTGCGCTCGCCGGCAACCCGTCCGACGGCTACGGCGGCGCCGTCGTGTCCGTGCCGGTCGCCTCGGTGGCCGCGCACGTCGAGGCGGCGCCCTCCGACCGGTTCGAGATCGACCCCTCCCCCACGGCCGACGACACGTTCAGCGATCTCGACGAACTCTGCGAGCGCGTCGATCGGTACGGCTACGGCGGCACACGTCAGTTGCTCGTCGCCACGCTCCGCTCCCTTCGTCGTCACGTCGACGCGAAGATCGACCCCGTTCGCCTGACCGTGAGCACGACGATCCCGCGTTCGGTCGGTCTCGCCGGATCGAGCGCCATCGTCATCGCCGCGATGCGTGCGCTCACCAGTCGCCATGCCGACAGCGACTGGTCACAGGCGCTGCGGTCCGACCCTGCACTGATGGCTGCGGTGGCGCTCGACGCCGAGACCACCGAACTCGGCATCACGGCAGGGCTGCAGGACCGAGCGGTCCAGAGCCACGACACGCCGATGCTGATGGAGTTCGATTCGGTTCGACCCATCGGGACCGGCTCGTTGCTGAGCGGTACGTACTCCGTGCTTCCGCGTCCACCGGGCATCGTGCTCGTCGCCGCGATCGACGCGACCGCGTCACCGAGCGGCGTGGCGCATCGATCGCTGCGTGACGACTTCGACGCCGACGTCGGTGGCGTCCGCCGACTGATGGGCGAGATCGCCGAACACGCCCGGTCGGCCGCGGCGGCGATCGAACGTGGCGACGTCGAGACACTCGGCTCCGACATGGATTCGACCCTGGAGTTGCGCCAGCAGATGATGGTGCTCGATCCTCGCCACCTCGCGATGGCCGAGGCGGCGCGTAGCCACGGGGCACATGCGAACTGGTCGGGTTCGGGCGGGGCGGTCACCGTGCTCGCTCCCAACGAAGCGGTCGCGGCGATCACGCGTTCAGCGCTCGTCGACGAACTCGGTTGCACGATCGTCGACGTCTGATACTCACCACCCGTTCGACGAGCCGGCCGCAGCTCCGCCGGTCAGGGTCAGACGCCGTTGGCAGGAACCGCAGCGGTCGACGGTGCGGCGGCGGGCGAGCGTCGACTCAGCGAACGCCAGCCGACGATGCCGATCGCAACCGCAGCGGCGGCGACGGTGTAGCGGATGTCGTCACGGCTTCCCCACACCAGATGTCCGACCGGTATCGCTCCCAACGCGGCGACGTGCAGCGCCGTGCGCGAACCGTGCTCGACGGTTGGGGCGTCGGTGCGGCGTCGCGCCGACGGGTGGAGCGCGGCGGCGCCGAGGAGCGACGTGAAGCCAAGCCAGCAGAGGTCGGCGACTCCACCGGCTTCGAAGGTGAAGTCGGCGTTCTGCACGTTGAACACCGCGTTGCCCACGCCCACCAGGACGGGGCCGATGGAGATCATGGCGAGACCGGGGGCCACCCTCGACACGCCGAGTGCGAACCAGGCGGCGACAGCGATCAGTGCGACGTCGAGGAGCGGGTAGGCGCTTCCGACGATCTGCGCTTTCACACCGAACAGGTCGAAGCCGAACAGTTCGTTCATGTAGATCGCGCCGATGACGGCGAAGGCGGCTGCCCCGACGGCGATCCCGTCGAGCACGTCGGCGATCGTCCACTCGGCCACGATCGAGCGACGAATGATCACGACGGCGGCGATGAGCACGGGGTACATCGCGAGATAGATCCAGTCGGCGTTCGACGGGAACGGCACGATGGCGTTGTCGTCCTGCAGGCCGGCGAGCACCGCGTCACCGGTGAGGTAGAGCGCGATGGAGACGGCGATCAGCGCCCAACCGACGCGACTGCTGTCGCGATGGATGATCATGCCCGCGACGACGGCGACGAGCGCCGACACGCCGATCGCTGTGTAGAGGTCGGCGTCGGGCGTCGACGACACGCTCGACACGAAGTAGTACTGACCGATTGCGACGACGAACGCCAGGTACCAGAGCCATGCGTTCTGCTTCACATGTGGTGATCGGCGGGCCTGGCCCGGACCTTGAACACGCGTGACGGTCGACCGACGCGCTCAGTGACGGTCTTCGAGCTCGGCGATCACCTGTGCGGTTGCGCTCATGCCGAGACGGCTGGCTCCTGCGGCCAGCATCGCTTCGACGTCGGCGAGGCTGCGGATGCCGCCCGACGCCTTGACGCCGATGTCGGGGCCGACGGTGTCGCGCATCAGGCGTACGGCGGCTTCGGTTGCGCCGCCTGCCGTGTTGAATCCGGTGGAGGTCTTGACGAAGTCGGCGCCGGCACCGACCGAGAGGCGACAGGCGCGCACGATCTCGTCGTCGCTGAGGATCGCTGTCTCGAGGATCACCTTGAGGGTGGCGTCGGGGGCTGCGGCACGGACCGCGGCGACGGCCTCGGCGGCCGCGCGATCGTCGTGGGCGCGGAGGTGGCCGACGGCGATGACCATGTCGATCTCGACGGCGCCCGAGTCGACGGCGTCGCGGGTCTCGGCGGCGACCGACGTGTTCGACATCGCTCCGAGCGGGAAGCCGACCACGCTGCACACGGCGACGTCGCTCCCGGCGAGTTCGGCGGCGACCGTCGGAACCCACAGTCCGTTCGTACACACGGCGGCGGTCCGCAGCTCGACCGCTTCGGCGCAGAGGTCGACGATCTGGGCGCGTGTGGCTTCGGGTTTGAGCAGGGTGTGGTCGACGAACGCGGCGAAGGTCGCCGCGTCGAGATGCGTTGCGTCTCCGTCAGCCATCAGCTCGCCACCTCGTCCACGCCGTTCAATGCCTCCATCCCCTCAGTGTGCCCCATTCTCCACCCACCCGCGACCACAACGAGCCAGGCCAATAATCACCCCCACAAGACGACATCGAGCCTGGGCAAAAATCACCCTCACGCGACCACATTTGGCCTGGGCAAAAATCACCCCCACGCGACCACATTTGGCCTGGGCAAAACTCACCCCCACACGACCACTCTTGGCCTGGGCAAAAATCACCCCCACACGACCACATTTGGCCTGGGCAAAAATCACCCCCACGCGACGACATCGAGCCTGGGCAGAAATCGTCTTCGGGCAGGTTGTGGGTGCGGTGGGGGTTGCGGTCGCGGTACGTTTCGGACATGAGCACGGTGTTTCATCTCGACCTCGATCGCGAGCGGCTGCAGGGGGCCGAACTGGCGATCATTCCTGGCGACCCGGCACGCGTCGAACGGATCGCGCAGCTGCTGGATCGGCCGGAACCGTTGGCGTCGACGCGTGAGTTCACGTCGTGGTTGGGGTGGATCGGCGAGCGATCTGTGGTCGTCTGCTCGACCGGCATCGGTGGCCCCTCGACCTCGATCGCCGTCGAAGAACTGGCGCAGCTCGGCGTCCGCACGTTTCTCCGAGTCGGCACCACCGGGGCGATCCAGCCCGGTATCCGACCCGGCGAGGTGATCGTCACCACCGGGGCGGTGCGACTCGACGGCGCGAGTTCACACTTCGCGCCGATGGAGTTTCCAGCCGTCGCGGACTTCGCGTGTACGACGGCACTGGTCGAAGCGTGCCGGTCGGCGGGGCTCGATCCGCACACCGGGATCACCGCGTCTTCCGACACCTTCTACCCCGGCCAGGAGCGTTACGACACGTACAGCGGTCGAGTGGTCAAGCGCTTCCAGGGCAGCTTCGAAGAGTGGCGCTCACTCGGCGTGCTGAACTACGAGATGGAGTCGGCGACGCTCTTCACGATGTGCGCGGCGCAGGGTCTGCGCGCCGGATGCGTCGCTGGTGTGCTGGTCAACCGGAACGACACCGAGACTCCCGACGAAGCGGCATCCGCCGCGGTCGAGTCGACGTCGATCGGCGTCGTGGTCGAGGCGGCACGCATCCTGCTCGACGGCTGAGCGGGCAGCGTCACCCGATCTGGCCTACGGTGACGCGCGAGCCGCGCCATGTCCGACACGTCCGATCACGAGCAACTCGACCTTCAGCCCGCTGTCGAGTACGAGAGCGCGGTCGTGGCGCCGGTCGACGCCGCGCCGTCGTCGGCCGTCGGTGGTTTCGCTCCGACCGCATCGATGTGCGCGCTCGCTCAGCGCACACCGGGCCCCGCAGGAGCGTCGTTCCCGGCGAGTCGGGCGCAGCGATCGACCGCACCCACACGTCCCATTGCTTCGTCGCCTTCCCGACAATCGGGGATCGTGCGCCGGGCGGAGCGATCACATCGCGTCTCAGCGGACACCGGCCCGAACGTTCGCCGTGTCCAGCGTTCGCATCACGTCGGCTCCCATCCGACCGCACCCGCTCGACGGGTGCAGCGCCAGACCGGTCGTCCGATCGTGCAGCGAGACCTCGTCGACACGCTCGGGTCGATCGGTGACGGCATCGCGTCGACTGCCCGTGCCATGGGGTCGAAGGCGGTCGATGGCGTCAAGGCACTCGGCAACGCAGCGATCGACGGAGCGCGAGCTGTCGGTGACTTCGCCGTCGGCACGGCGCGAAAGATCCACCGGTCGGACTTCGACGACCTCAACGCGACGCAGTATCTCGTGACGGCCGGCGGCGTGATCGAAGCGATCGACCGGCGGGTGGAGGACGGCGAGGTCGTGTACTACCGAACCGGTTCGGTGACGCCGGGCGATGGTGAACGTCCCGTGGTCGAACCGTACGAGCAGGCGATCCCGATGCCGCCGGGTTGGCTTCCGACGGTGACGCACATCAACGGAATGATGGTGAAGCCGAACGAGGGACTCGGGAGCGCGCTCAGGCTCCAGCAGGAGCTCGAGAACGCCGGCGGTGAGGCACTCCTGACGGCCGATGTGCCCGCCGTGCTCTACACCTACAGCGCCCACCGCGGCTTCGTGACCGACCTCGCCGAATGCGTGTGGGGGAAGCTGTACCAAGACGACGACGCCACCGATCGGCAGACGCAGATCATGCTCGACGCGGTTGCCGGGCAGCATCGCACCACGGTCTCGGCTCACAGCCGCGGCACCATCAAGACCGACAACGCCGTACGCAATGCGCACGCGCAGATCAGCGCCGGTTTCGTCGAGGCGGCGTCGGCTGACCCGGCCTTGCATCAGCGTGCGGCCGAGCTGGCCGAGATGGCGGCCCGGCTCCAGGACGGGCCGGGCCTGTCGGCGAGCATGCTCGAGCCGATGTATCGGCGGTTGCTCGCCCGCGAGCGCGCCGACGAACTCGCCACGATCGAACTCGACCGGTATGTGCAGTTGATCTATGCGGGCAACGCGGTCCAGTTCCCGTCGAACTCGGTGAACCTCAAGTTGGTGGTCGCCGGTTCCGATCCGGTGACGATCGGCGTCGGCAAGTACTTCCGGTTCGCCAAGGGCTCGAAGACCGAGATGACCGACGTCGAAGGCGGGCACGGGTTCGACGACAACTATGCGGCGACGGTTGCGGGATTGATCATCGCCGATCTGGAGGCGCAGCAATGACCAACGATTCGACCGCTTCGTCGGTGGCGCGTGACGCGCTCGACGCAGCGCTCGCCGAGGCGAGCAACGATCCCGATGACCCACATCGGCTCACCGATGGCGAGTGCACACTGGGAGTGCCGCTTCCCGCTGGTCTGGTCAATGGCCTCGACGAGGTGGTGCTGACGGTTCGCCTGTCGGGCGACATCGTGTCGTTCACCACTCCCCTGGCATCGGTGACCGATGGCGGCGAGTTCGGCGAGGTCGCCACGGCGTTGCTCCGCCGGCAGTTCTTCGCTGCGCAGACCGAGGGGGCGAGCTTTGCACTGGCCGACCGTGAGGACGTCGTCGTCGCGACCTACCACTGGATGCCCGAGGCGATCACCACCGACGGGTTCTCGGGAGTGTTCAGCCGGTTCGTGTCGGCGGCGCTCCACCTGCGCGGCGAGTTGGCGCACATGGCCTCGCAGGGCGCACCGCTCGCGATGCTCGATTCGGCGGGTTGACGGGACGGCGACGTTGCCGCACTCGTCGCGGCGACGGCTCAGGCCGAGAGCAGTGCGACGTCCGGCGAGGGTGCCGGGAGCTGCCACAGTCGCGCGTAGTCGTCGGTGACGATGCGAATCGCGGCGACGACACAGCCGGCCGCAACGGGTCCGCGAGCGTGCTGCATGGCCGCTCCGAGATGCAGCATCGCGGCCTGGTGATCTCCGACCGAGGCGAGGAGTTGTGCCAGGTTGCAGCGCAGAAACGAGTCGTTGGGATTGCGTTCAACTTCCGACCGCAGTTCCGCGATTTCCGTGTCGACGACGTTCATGTGAGGTGATCGGACCGGGGTCGCGGCCGCTTGAGTCGACCGAACGAAACCTGCCGAGATCTTTAGAACCTCCGCGATGCGTGCGTTGGGCGGCGCCCTATTCGCGTTCCATGGCGTGGAGTTCGCCGAGGTCGACCCACGGTTGTTTGTCGACGCACCACGCCTGCACTTGCGGTTGCACGACCGTGCGATCGTCGAGCGTGCCGGCCTTGAGCGCGACGAGTCCGGGCGGCTCGACGAGTTCGGAGAGGATGGGTGATCCGCACCTCCCGCAGAAGCGACGGTGCACGTAGACGGCGTCGCCCTTCTCGCCGCGGTCTTCGAAGGTCTTGATCGGGCCCGTCACGGTGACCTGGTCGACGTGCATGATGAGGTTGACCGAGAACGCAGCGCCGCTCTGGCGTTGGCAGTGGTCGCAGTGACAGACCGCCGTGGCGATCAGGTCGCCGCTGAATTCGTAGGAGATCTCGCCGCAGAGACATCGGCCGGTCTGTGTCATCGCCGCAGAATAGTTCGTGCGAGATCGGCGACGAGCGTCGGCCGGCGGCCGCTCGGCCCGCGCCGACACCACCCGCGAAGGTGTGAACGAGGGACCATGTCCTCTGTTCGGCGGTCGCTGCGTCGTGGTGGCATGGGTGACGTGGAGACGCCCAGCAAGCCCCCAGGTCGACCGGATCGCACACCTCCCCCGACGGAACTCTCGGAGTCGGAGTGTCTCGAACTGCTCGGCGGCGTGGACGTGGGGAGGTTGGCGGTCGAACTCGTCGGCGGCGGCGTCGACATCTTCCCCGTCAACTTTGTCGTCCACGACGGCACGGTGTTGCTGCGTACCGGGACCGGCACCAAGCTGACCAGCATCGAGCATGCACCGTCGGTGGCGTTCGAGGCGGACTCTTTTGACTGGTACGAGCGGACGGCGTGGAGCGTGGTGGTGAAAGGCGAGGCGTCGCTGACGATCGACCAGTCGGAGCAGTTCGAATCGCTCGGCATCGAGCTCGAGTCGTGGCAGCCCGGCCGCAAGCCGTTCTTCGTGCGGATCACGCCGTCGTCGACGACCGGCCGCCGGTTCACGGTGAGACGCAGCGTCGTGCCGTGACGAGTTGACGCTCCAGGACGTGGTGTCGCTGCGGAAGGTGGTGTCGCTGCGGAAGGTGGCGCCTCGACCAAGCTCGCTCGTGATGCCGACGAGATGTGTCGGCCCCCGAAAGCCGGGTCGTGCTCAGCTGTGGTGGCCGAGGCGCCAGATCCGTGGTGTTCGTCCTTCTGATTCCAGGATGCACCCGATCACGCAACAGATCAAGAGGAAAAGGTCCCGCCGCGGAGACGAGCGACCGGCACGTCGCACACGGCGGGACGCTCCAGACTCAGGTCGATCCGTCGAGGTAGCCCGAGACATCGACCGTCAGATGCGTCGCCGTGCTCGCGTAGAGGCACAGATCGCCATCGGCGTCGAGCAACGCAACGATCTCGTTGCCGCCGTTCACCCCCGCTGCATAGTTCAGGCTCGCAGCGAGCGGTCGCTCGTCTTCACACGGATGAACCGTGACGAAGCCGACCCCTTCCGGCTGGACCGCCGTGACGTTGACGACCACCGACGACACGCCGCTGGGCACATCACCGCGCCCTGCGATGCTCAGGGTGACCTGATCGCCGGCAGCGAGTTTGCCGTCACCGGCCTGGTCACCGTCGACCGTCTCGCCGCTCTCACGGGTGTCGAGGAAGCGACCCGGATCGACCGGCTGATAGGTGGAGCCGGCGAGCACCGCACCGACGACGTCGACGGTCAGATCGACCCCCGACGAGGTGAAGAGGCAGATGTTGCCGTCGGCGTCGACCGGTGCGATCAGGTCGTTGCCGCGGTTGACGCCCGCCACGTAGTTGAGCGATGCCGAGTTCGGGATCTCGTCGAGGCACGGGTGAACGGTGACGTAACCAGTGTCGGCGGTTCGCACCGCCGTGACGTTGACGATCACCGCGGCGACGTGCTCGGGAACGTCGGCGCGGCCTGCAACCTGCAGCGTGGTGTTCGAACCGGCCGAGGTGCGACCGATGCCCTCCGACAGTCCGTCGACGGTGACGAAGGCGTCACCGATCCGGCTCTCGAGAATTCGGGCAGGATCGACCGGGACGTAGGTGCTGTCGGCGGCGACGAAGCCGACGACGTCGACCGTGAGGTGCGCTGCGGCCGAGGTGAACAGACAGCCGTGTCCGTCGTCGTCGAGGCCGATGATGACCTCGTTGCCGAGGTTGACACCAGCGGTGTAGTTGAGCGACGACGCCAGCGGTGCGGGATCGAGGCACGCGTGCGCGGTGACGTAGCCGACCCCTTCGGGCTGGATCGCCGTCACGTTGGCCACGACCGCCTGAGCGTCGGCGGGCACGTCGCCACGACCACCGAACTCGACCTCGTACTGCGAGCCGGCGGTGCGCTTGCCGTCTGCTTCGAACTCACCGTCGAGCGTGTCGCCGCTCTCGCGGGTGTCGACGAAACGCTTCGGTGCGAGCGACGTGGCGACCGGACCCGGTGCTGATTCGTCGACCGTGAACGTGCGTGCACAGCTGCGGTACGGGCCTGTTTCGGGTGCCTGCGTCTCGGTACCGATCACGGTCACGACAGCCGTGTCATGGTCAGCGAGGATCGCATCCCACTCGGCGTTCGGCGCCCGGTAACGCAGCGCCTCGGTCTCGTCCGACGCGAACAGCAGCTCGCCGGTCGTGGTGCGGTACTCGACGACGAAGGAGTCGTTGGTGCCATTGATGCCACCGTTGCCCGGGGTCCACGAGATCGTCGGCGAGGATGCCGACGACGTCATCGGTGCGATCACGCCACCTGCGATCCGTGGTGCGACGTTGTGCTGACTGAACACACAGTTGACGTCATTGGCAAACTCCGAACCGGCCGTGGTGAACAAGCCGTAGGCGGCCGACAGCGTCTTTGGGTCGCCGTCGTCGAGCGTGGTCCAGATCGTCTTGGCGCCAAGTGTGATGTTGTCGACGTCGTCCTCCTGGGTGTCGAACAGATCCCACAGGATCGACATCACCGTGAACTCGTTGTCCTCGCCGAGCTTGCCGCCCGCTTCGAGGTCGTCGTCGACCTCCTGGTCTTCGGTGTCTTGGTAGTGATCGTCGCCCACGTTGGGGATGCCGAGTTCGGCGGTGTTCATCTCCTGCAGGAGCGACACGGCGAAGTACGTCGGCCACCCCTCACCCCACGCGACGCGGATGCCTTCGTCCTTGTTGCGGCCCTCCGTGTCGGCCAGGTGGTCACGCGAATCGTGGGTGCCGCCGGGGTTGTCCTCGGTTCCGAGTTCCGACGCGACGTAGTGGCCGTACTCGTGGAGCATGACGTCCCAGTCCCAGCGGTCGAGGGCGTCGACGAAGAGTCGCTCGGTGTCGAAGTACGAACCCGACTCCGGGTTCGGGAACACGACCTCGATGCTGTCGAACGGGTCGTCCTGCATCGTCAGGACGTACTCGCCGGCGATGACGAGCGCGTTCTGCAGCGAGAACGCCGTGTTGTTGGGGTCGGTCTGGTTCGTCGTCATGTCGGTCGTGACGATCGAGCCGTTCGACACCTCTTCCGACAGCGGACTGTCGATGAACTGTCCCTCGTAGACCGGTCCGGGGCCGGATTGACGGACGATGCTGAACGTCGGGCCGTCGGCCAGCACGCGAACGAAGACGTCGCGGTTCGGCCCGTCGAACTCGTCGGGATCGGGGTTCGACACCTCCGCAGAGAACGTGCCCGCGTCGTCGCTCGTCACCTCGGTGATCAGCGAGTCGGTCGACTCGGCGACGTTGCGCTCCCGGATCTGGACCGTGGCCTGACGGATGGGATGTGTGCCCCCGGCCGAGTCGGTCCAGAGCAGGGTTCCTTCGACGCAGATGCCTCCGCACGTGAGGTTCGCCGACTTGCTGACCACGACGTCGGCGTCGGTTCGCGACAGCGCCGCGGTGGCAGCGTCGCTCGCCTCGGCGGCGCTGAGCTCGCCGGCGGCGGCCTGTCGCTCGATGATCTGGAGTTCGACGTCTTGAGCGCCGACCGTGCTGACGATCGTCTCGCCGTCGTACGTGTCGAGCCAGATCGTGTCGGCGAACCGGCTGGTTGCGCCGTTGGCGTCGACGGCAACCACCGTGGCGGTCACCGATGCCGAGCCGAGCGGTGCCGACATGTCGACGACGGTCGTTCCGATCCCGTTGCTCAGCGCGATCGGGGTCGACGTGTCGTCGACGTCGATCGCGCCCTCGGCCGCCAGGGTGACGGTCGCGCTGACCGACTCGGGAACCGAGAACGTCACCGACGCGTCCGGGCTGTCGGCTGTGATCGACGAGACGTCGAACTCGACGCCTTCGTACGCGTCGCTGACGGACGCCGATTCAGCGCTCGAGCTGCCCTCTGCACCGGCCCCTGAGGGCACGAACACCATGGCCGACGCGCACGCGAGCGCGACCGACAAACCAAGACGAATACGCAACACCATCTCCTCTGTATGAGCGTGCACGACTCGGCACGGCTCGGACACATTACACACACGCCGTCCGGTCCAACGGACTCCCCGGGCACCGAGATCGAGCGCGTCGTTCAGCCTGATGAGCGAACTCAACAGTGCGGGTGGCGAGGCGTTGGACGGCGGTTGCGGCGCCTACTGGTCGCCGGCGTCCGACGCGCGCTGTTTCAGGCCGATCGTGCCCACCAATCCGAGCACCCCCGCCAGCACGGTCAGGTACAGCCCGAAGCCGACCGAGACGGGCAGGAACAGGTCGTTCACCTCGGACGAGACCTCGCTGATGTCGTAGGCGCCGATCAACGCGATCCCCAGCGACAGGACGATTCCGCCGACTCGGCCACCGGTCGACAGACGCTTGTCCGCACTCTTGTTGACGACGAATCCGATGACGCCGAGCAGCACCGCGAGAATGACCGTGATCTGCCCGTCGCCATCGATGCCGTTGACCGTGAAGGGTCCGGCCGACACCCAGGGCAGGAACGCGCCGACGACCCCTACTCCTGCGCCAGCGAGGAGGATCCACAGCGCCCCCGGCGTGGCGGCGACCTCGACGGGAGGTGGCGGCGGCGGTGGCTGGTCTGGCGTTGCGACCTTCCGCTTCGGCGCCCGGTGCTCCGTCCAACTCTCGCCGTCCCAATAACGGTACTGATCGGAATGCTCCGGGTCGTCCTTCCACCCAGCAGGTACGGTCATGATGTTGACCGTACTCGCCGTGCGTCACTCAGCCGTGACCGACATTCCCGACGGTCGTTCGGCGGTGGGCGCAGAGGGACTCGAACCCCCGACATCTTCCTTGTAAGGGAAGCGCTCTAGCCAACTGAGCTATGCGCCCGGGTTGGCCCGGGGCCTGCCCTCGACGGGCGGCGTCACTCTACTGGCGACACGAGCGGCCACACGCCGCCACTCGGGACGCCGGCACGCCGCGGCTCACCGACAGATAACGGTGCACAACGCCCCGTTCGCCCATACTCGGATCATGAGCCTCGCCGACGCCGCACGCACGATCAACGCCACCGCCTACGGCTACATCTCGTCGTGGGCGCTCCTCACCGCCGCCGAACAGCGCGTGTTCGATCGACTCCCAGCGGCGAGCAGCGACCTCTCCGACACGTACCCCGACGCCGACCTCGTCGACACCTGGTTCCACACGCTCGCGGCTTCGGGACTCGTCGAACACGAAAGCGACGGCGACACGTGGTCGCTCACCGACGACATGGCCAAGCTCCTCAGCGGCGACAACTCTTACGCCGACTACCTCGGCGGCCAGATCATGCAGCAGATGACACCACGCCTCATGTCGGGCTCCGCCGAGCAGAACGTGCTGGCACAGGTGTTGGCCGACCCCGAATCGCGTCGCGGCTACGAAGGATGGTTCGCCGACGCCGACGAGGCCCACGCCTACCAGTCGTCGCAGTACGCCGGATCGCTCGGCCCGGCCAAGGCACTCGCCGCCGCACTTCCCGACCCGACAGGGCGCGTGCTCGATCTCGGCGGCGGATGGGGAGCGATCGCTCGCGCCATCGCGAAGCGTCACGGAATCGACGTCGACGTGGTCGACTTCGCCACGGTGATCGACAGCGCACCGCCGGCCGACTCGACGGTCACCTTCCACGACGGCAACGCACTCGACCCCTCGACGTGGCCGACGAGCACCGACAGCGTTCGCTACGACGGCGCCGTGCTCAGCTATCTCTTCTCGTCGATTCCCGGCAGCGAACACGATCGACTGCTCGGCGCACTCGCCGATCGCGGCGTCCGCTGGATCGCCGTCCACGACTTCATGGTGGGTGGCGGAACCTGGGCCGCGGCGTGGTCACTCCAGCATGCGGTATTCGTTCCCGGCCACACATCACGGTCGTCCGACGAGGTCAACGCGATGCTCCAACGACATGGCTTCACCCCTGTGTCGACCGGCCCGCTCGTCGACGAGATGACAACACTCACGGTCGGTGTTCGTTCGAGCACGGAGTGATCACAGCGTTGCGGCACATGACCTGACAGCGGTGAACAGCGTTCATCACGGACCGTGTTCGGCGCCGCCTTGATCGGTTCTTGACAAAATGTGCGCCATATCAGCGGGGGTCCCCGACACGTTCGTACGGCGTCATGCATACTCCGAAGATCGACCCCGATCGACGGAGAGAGAACATGAACCAACGAACGAGGACCCGGGCGGGCCTCGTGGTCGCAACCGTGATCGCAGCGACTGCAGGCGGCCTCGGACTGGTCCGAGCCGACGACGCTTCCCCGAACAACACCCTCACATCGATCGAACCGTGTCGACTCGTCGACACGCGTGACGCGACCGTCGTCGGCGATCGACTCGAGCCGATCGGCCCCGGTGAGGTCGCCACCTTCGCCGCCATCGGCAACAACGGCCACTGCGTCGGCATCGCCGCCGATGCCAACGCCGTGTCGGTGCACGTCACGGCGAGCAACGCCACCGAACCTTCGTTCTTCACGATGTATCCGGCGGGCGGCGACCTCCCCACGATCGCGCAACTCAACTTCCAAGCGGCCCCGGCGGTCACCTCCAACACCACGACCGTCACGCTGTCGTCGACCGGCGAGTTCTCGATCTACAACCGGTCGGGCAGCGTCGACGTCGTCATCGACCTCCTCGGCTACTTCGCCCCCGGCGAGGCCGGCGAGCCGGGGCCTCCCGGACCACAAGGCCCCGAAGGCCCAGCCGGACCCGTCGGACCGGAGGGGCCCGCCGGACCGGCAAGCGCCGCTGCCCCACCCGGACCTCCCGGACCACAGGGCCCCGAAGGGCCGGCCGGGCCGGCCACGCCAGCGACCTACACCAACCCGCAGTGGGGCGTGATGCTGCGCAACACGACCGGAGCCGCGACCGCACAACTCCGCGGCGGACCGGTCAGCCAGGCCAACGGCGACATCCACCAACCGCCCCACGGCGAGGGCAGCCTCCAGCTTCTGGTTCCCGACGGCGACAAGGTCGACTTCGGCAACGAAGTCGACTTCGTCGGTGACGACGCAACGGCGCTCACCGAGATCGGCTTCCAGTGGTTCTCGACCGGCGAGAGCAACGCGCTGGCCGGCACCAACGTGCCGAGCATCCGCTTCGAGATCGATCCGAACGGTGCCGGCTCCCACGACATCGTCGACGACTACGCCTCGATGGTGTTCGTCCCGGCCGCGGAGAGCCCCGACAACGGCTGGACGGGATACGTCGACGCCACCGATGACGCCGCCGGCACGTGGTTCATCACCGGTGCGCCCGCCGCCGACGACTGCCGTCAGGCAGCTCCGTGCACGTGGAGCACCCTGCAGACTTACCTGGGCACCGCGCCGACTCCCCCGACGATCAGCACCGTGGCCGTCGGCAAGGGCACCGACGTCGCTGCCTTCCAGGGAGCCGTCGACGGCCTGCGCATCAACGACACGATCTACGACTTCGAACCGCTCGGCGTGATCGAAGTGGCGGTCGCCCCGTCCTGACCGAGCCTGCCCTCACCATCCCGGCCCTGACCAACCCTGTCGCACCGTCCGCGTACGGTGTCGGGCATGACACTTCGATTCGACATGTTGGGCATCGTCGCCCGCGACCTCCCGGCCTCGCTGGCCTTCTACCGGCTGCTCGGCCTCGACATTCCGGCGAGCGCCGACGACGAACCGCACGTCGAGATCACACTGCCCAACGGCCTGCGCATGGCGTGGGATCCGGTGTCGACCATCCAGAAGTTCGACGAGTCGTGGGTCGCTCCGAGCGGCTCACCGCGCACCGCCTTCGCGTTCCTGTGTGACTCCCCCGCCGAGGTCGACGAGACCCACGCGCGGCTCGTGGCGGCGGGCGCACACAGCCACCTCGACCCGTGGGACGCGTTCTGGGGCCAGCGCTACGCCACGGTGCACGATCCCGACGGCAACGGCGTCGACCTCTTCGCCCCGCTCGACGCGTCCGGCGAGTAGTCAGCCGCTACGACCCGCCGAGGCGGTACTCCCCCGTCGACCGATACCTGCTCAGGCCTCGAGCAACTCGGCCAGCAGCGCTGCGTTCGACGCAGCGACCGGGCGGCGACGGGCGGCGTGGTCGAGTGTGACGAGATCACGGCCGAGCGCATCGGCCACCACTCCCCCGGCCTCCTCGACGATCAGCACCGACGCGAGGTAGTCCCACACGCCGATTCTGTCGTCGTCGAAGTCGATGTACGCGTCGAAGCCGCCGCCCACGCCTGCACCGGCGACCGATGCCACGTCGAGCGCAGTCGCGCCCATGCCGCGGAACTGACGGGGTCGGAACGTCGACGGTGGTCGAGCGTTGACCGCCACGATCGCATCGGCGAGCCCGACCGGATCGGCGACGGTGATCGGTGCGCCGTTGCGCATCGCTCCCCGCCCATGCACCGCAGCGTACGCGACACCCGTCCGCAGATTGAGCACGTGGGCCACGGTCGGCACACCGTCGACGACCAGGCACATCGCGTTGGCGCACCACGGCAAGCCCAGCGCGGCGTTGGTCGATCCGTCGAGCGGGTCGACCACCACCACCGCATCCGGCGCCTCGCCGAGCGGCGACCCGTCGGGGCCGGTGACACCGCTCTCCTCCGACAACACGGCGAACCCGGCGGCGTGCAATGCGCCGATGCACGCGGCGTCGATGTCGACGTCGATCGAGTACTGGGTGGCCCGCTCGCCCGACATCGACCAGTCGTCGTTGGACGTCAAAATGGCCGCGCACTCCGTCGCGATCGAGCCGAAGAGCGCCAGAACCCGCTCGCTGTCTCGAGGGTCGACCACTCCGTCGGGTCGATCGGCATCGGCGACGTTGGTCGGGTTCACGCAGAGGACGGTAGTGTCCGGATCGCATGGCAGTCATCGATGTAGCGGGATTCGTGGCCGACATTAAGAGTCAGGCCATCGACCACGGCTTTCACGTCCACGACGAGCGTCATTTCGTCGAGACCTATTCGCTTCGCCAACTCTGGGAAGTCGACCTCCACCCCGAGGAGGCCTGCGCCGGCCCGATCGACCTCCACCTCTCGCTCGACGTCGACCCGCGGGCGATGCTCGGGTTCGAAGACGAGGTCATCCGCCTCGAGGAGATGGACGACCCACCGCCGCACGGGTTCACGTTCACCCTGCTGTTCACCTGGACGCTCCCGCCGCTGCCCGAGCCGCCCGACCTGTTGGTGCTCGCCACCGACCTCGCCGGCATCGGCGGCATGGACCTGCCCGTCGAGGTGTCGGCCATCGACTCGTTCCCCTCGGTCACCGACGCTCCCGAGCGCAGCCTCTCGATCGTGGCCAAGATGCCCGTCGACCTCGCCGACGTCTACCTCACCAACGACGACGCCATCGGCGCCGCACTCGAACGCTGCAAGCACGTCAGCCTCTACCTCCTCGACCGGGCTCCCGCCTGGCTCGATGACCTGTGATCACGCAATACGCTGTGATCCCACACCTCACCACCCAAGGAGCCCGCCGTGCGCGTGCATGAACTGATCGACATCCTCACCGACCAGCCGCCAGACGCCGAGGTCGAACTCGCCGTCATCGCACCGGTCGAGGACTCCAACGAAGACATCACCGTCGATCGCTACTTCGTCGACGGAGTGCTGCCGTGGCAGGACGCCGAAGACGACGACGGAGCCGAGATCGCCGATGGCGATCTCACCATCTGGCTCGTCGGCGGCGAAGAGGGCGACGTCAACGCCTTCCTCGACGCCATCGAACAACCCGACGCCTGAGCAGCCCCGACGCCTGAGCAGCCCCGGCGGGTGGGCCTCGCGGCCCATGTGCTGCGGCCCGACGGTGTCCGCGACGTCCTCAGGCGACGAGCATGGTGCCGAGACAGGCCGTCCCTGCCACCAGAATCCACGACAGCAGGCCCAGCACCAGCGGGCGCCCTCCCAAGCGACGCATCTTGGCGATGCGCACGCCGAGCCCGAGGCCGACCAGTGCGACCGTGAGCACGATCTTCTCCACGTCCTTTGCGGTGGCGAGCACGTCGTCGCTCAGCACATCGCTCGATCGCAGCAGAATGGCCGCGAGAAAGCCGACGACGAAGAGGGGCAGCAGCGGCGGGCGCGCTCCCTCGGTGACTTCTGCGTCGGACGTCGATCGACGACGCAACGACACCAGAGCAACCAGCGGGGCCAGTAGCACCACTCGCGTGAGCTTCACCACGGTCGCGGCAGCGAGCGCTTCACTGCCGCCGTGGTTCGCAGTCGCCACGACCTGGCCGACATCGTGGACCGCACCACCGACCCAGGTGCCGTAGTCGGCGCCGCTGAACCCGATCACTTCGGCAATGAGCGGCAACACGACGATCGACAGCGTGCCGCAGAGCGTCACGAGTGTGATCGCGTACGCGGTCTCCTCTTCGTCGGCGTCGATCACTCCGTCCATCGCGGCAATCGCCGACGCCCCGCAGATCGAGTAGCCGGTGGCGACGAGCAGGCTGAGGTCACGAGAGATGCCGAGTCGCCGTCCGAGCCACTGGGTGCCGAAGAAGGTGACCGTGACGACACCGGCCACCACCAACAACCCGTTGGCCCCGAGCCCAGCAAGATCGCCGAGCGACAGGCGAAGACCGAGGATCACGATGCCGACGCGGAGCAACGAACGCGCGCAGAAGGCGACACCGGGTGTGAATCGATCGGGAACGGTCACCACATTGGCGACGAGCGCGCCGAGCACGATGCCGACGACCAGCGGCGACAGCGACGACGACACACCGGCGACCAGCGTCGCCACCGCCGCGATCGCGACGACCAGCAGGATCCCTGGCGCCAAGCGGCAGGCTCGGTCGATGACCGGAGAGGCGCCTGGGCGTTCTTCGATCTCACTCTCCAACATGGCGCCACGACGCTACCGAGGTATGACCGGACAATTCGACGTTCCCCCGGACAAACTCTCGAAGAACCAACCGAACCGGACGCACATGCGAGCGAGTGGGGCGTCCGGGGCTCGAACCCGGGACCGACGGATTATGAGTCCGCTGCTCTGACCAACTGAGCTAACACCCCTCCGCTCCTCGTCGGAGCGTGGCACCAGTCAACACGATCCCCACCGAAAACGACGAAGGCCCACCGCCGGAGCGATGGGCCTTCGTGGCTCCGGGAGCAGGGCTCGAACCTGCGACAACAGCATTAACAGTGCCGTGCTCTGCCAACTGAGCTATCCCGGAATGTGTCGAAGTGCGATGATATCGGCTCGATCTCCACCCGCAACCGGCGAACGGATGTCGTCAGAGATTGGCCGACGCGGCCGACACACCTGCTGATCGAGCCCCCCGCTCGAACCGTGGCTACTCGACTTCGAGAAACTCGCGGAGGCGTTGACTGCGCTGCGGATGACGCAGCTTCGCCAAGGTCTTCGCCTCGATCTGGCGGATGCGCTCTCGTGTCACGCCGAACGCCTTGCCGACCTCTTCGAGGGTCTTGGCCTGCCCGCCGTCGAGCCCGAACCGGAGCCGGACGATCTCCTGCTCCCGCTCCGACAGTTCGTTGAGCACCTCGCCGACCGCATCCGACAGCATGACCTTGGCGGCGGCGTCGGCGGGGCTGTCGGCAGACTCGTCTTGGATGAAATCACCCAGGTTCGATTCGTCTTCCTCCCCGACCGGCGAGTCGAGCGACAACGGATCCTGTGAGATGCGCAGCAACTCGCGGACCCGATCGGGTTCGAGTTGCACGCGCTCGGCGAGCTCTTCGATCGACGGCTCACGCTCGAGCTCCTGGTGCATGGTGCGCTTCGCCCGTGTGACCCGGTTCATGTGCTCGACCATGTGCACCGGGATGCGAATGGTGCGGGCCTGATCGGCGATCGAGCGGGTGATCGCCTGACGGATCCACCAGGTTGCGTACGTCGAGAACTTGAACCCCTTGGTGTAATCGAACTTCTCGACCGCCCGCATCAGACCGAGGTTGCCCTCCTGCACGAGATCGAGGAGTTGCATACCGCGCCCCGAGTACCGCTTGGCGATCGACACCACGAGCCGCAGGTTGGCTTGCGTCAACTCGCTCTTGGCGCGCTCGCCGCGGTTGACCGCCCGCACGAGCATGCGTCCCTCGACGCCCTCGACCGGCTTGCCGGCCTCGTTCGCCTCGTCGATCTTGCCGGCTGCGACCTGGCCTTCTTCGATGAGCTGCGCCAAGCGGCGCTCGTCGTCGATGGTGAGCAGATCGACCTGGCCGATCTCACGCAGATACATGCGAACTGCGTCGGCGGTTCCGCCTTCGCCGCGAGGAGCCTGCTTCTTCGTGCGGCGTTTGCGGCGTCGACTGAGCAGTCGCTCGTCGGCGTCGTCGGGATCGGCCGGCTCGTCGATGACCGAGCGATGAAGCCCCGGCGTGTCGTCGTCGTGGTCGTGCTCGACCGCGTCGTCGATCGAGATGCCCTGATCGGCGAGCGCCGTCTGCACATCGGTGAGCACGTTCTCGGTCAGCTCGACGTGACGCAGCACGTGGCTCACCTGATCGGCGTGCACTTCGCCCGAGGCCTGCCCCTTCTTGAGGAGCTTGCCCCACTCACCGTCGTCGACGCCGAGGAATGGCGCGCCTGACGACGCATCGTTGGTTGCGTCATGTGGTGCGTCAGGAGGTTCCATCGGTCCGTTCTTCTGTGCGGCGGTGCAGCCAACCTAGCAATGACTCAGCGGCGGCGAGGGACCGCTCAGCGTCAGCGCTGGTCAGGTTCTCGACCTCGAGGCGCGCCACACGGTTCTGTTCGAGTTCGACCGGGTCGATCAATCGCTGACGCTGACGCAGCTCGCGACGCACGGCGGCCTCGATCAACTGGCGGGCTTCGACGGTGGCGTCGAGGTCGAGATCGGCCACCGCCGCCCGCTCCAGCACCTGGCGCGCGTCAGGCGGTGCCACCTCGAGGGCGGCCTGCAGGCCACCGGTCTCGGCCAGCGCGAGGAACGCCATCCGGTTCGCATCGTCGTAGAACAGCGCCTCGACGAGCCACTCTGCGATCGAGTCCCAGTCCTGCACCAGCAGCACCAGTGCGGCGAACTCCGCGTTCTCGGGCGGACCGGTGGTGCTCTTGGCCTTGACCTCGATCGACGGTCGGCGCGTGCCGCGCTCGGCGAGGCGGACCATGTCGTTGACGGGGAGCCCCACCTTGGTGGCGACCTCCCCCGCGTACAGCTTGCGCACGTTCGAGTTCGGGTGCTCGTTGACGACCACCATCGCCTCCTCGGCGAGACGTGCCCGGTGCTCGGGCGAATCGGCCGGACGAGAGGCGAGCGTGCGCTGCAACCGGAAACCGAGGAACGGGACCGGGTCGTCGATCGCCTTCGCCAGCGCCTCGGGGTTCGACAGGGCGAGGTCGCCGGGGTCTTTGCCCTGCGGGAGACGGGCGACCGACACCTCCACCTTGTGCTTCTCTTCCCATTCGTAGAAGCGTTCGGCTGCGCCTTGGCCGGCGGCGTCGGCGTCGAACGACAGCACCACCCTGCTCGCGTACCGCTTGAGGATGCGGACGTGTTCCTCGGTGAGCGCGGTGCCACAGGTGGCGACCGCACGCGGCACGCCGGCGAGGTGGAAACCGATGACGTCGGTGTAGCCCTCGCACACCACGACCTGGTCGACCTTGGCCACGTCGGCCTTCGCCCAGTTGAGGCCGTACAGCGTCTTCGACTTCGAGTAGATCGTCGTCTCCGACGAGTTCTTGTACTTCGCCGGGTCGTCGGAGCCGGGCAGGATGCGACCTCCGAACGCCAACGCTTCACCCGAGTCGGAGAAGATGGGGAACATCACCCGCGCCCGGAACGAGTCCTGCATGCGGTTGCGGCGGTTGCGGAACGCGAGACCGACGTCTTGCAGGACGTCGGCGGGCTGCCCGAGCTCACGTGCCAGCAGATCCCAGTCGTCGGGGGCCCAGCCCAGCTTGAACTGGCGAGCGATGTCGCCTGCCAGGCCGCGCTGGCGCAGGTAGTCACGGGCCGCTCGCGCATCGGGGCTCGTCAGCAGTCGCTCGTGATACCACTCGACCGCGTCGCCCATCGCTTCGGTGAGCCGCTTGCGTCGAGCGCGCTCCTTCGACTGCCCGGTGCTCGTGTAGTTGAGTTCGATGCCCGCCTTCGACGCCAGATGCTCGACGGCCCCCGGGAAGTCGAGATGCTCGATCTCCTGGATGAACGTGAACACGTCGCCGCCGGCCTGACAGCCGAAGCACTTGTAGCGCCCCATCTCTTCGCGGACGTTGAACGAGCCCGATTTCTCGGCGTGGAACGGGCACAGTCCGACCCAGTTGCGGCCGACCCGCTTGAGGGCGACGTACTGCTGCACGGTGTCGACGATCGACACCGACGTGCGCAACCGTTCGATGTCGTCGTCGGCGATCCCCATCGCCTGCAACACTACGGCAGCGACGACCGACTCGGGCCACGTGACCGCAGCGTTCGCGGCGGATCGCGTTCGATCGCATCACCCCATCGGGCCTGGTGCTTTTCTACACTTCGACGATGCTTCGACGTCTCGCCATCGCCGCCTCCGCAACGCTGTTGATCAGCGCCTGTGGTGGTGGCAGCAGCGCCCCACAGGAGCAGACCGAGGAGGCGGCCATCGAGGCTGCCACCAAGGCGGTGCGCGGTACCTTCGTGAACCGCTCGGGCGACGTCATCGACTTCATGAACGAGGAATGCCGCAGCAACGTCGACACCGGCGAGATCAAGCAGGCGTTGGCGCTCGCTCAGGTCTTCTTCCAGAGCGACGACTACGACATCGCCGACATCGAGGTCACCGGCACCGTCGAGGACTTCACCCCCGAGGCGGCCACCGTGGTGATCGAGCTGATCACCCCCGAAGGCGCCGACGATCTCGGCTTCCTCACGCTCGGCGACGACGAGGTCGACGTCATCTACGAGAACGGCAAATGGGTCGGTACCGACTGCGACTTCGAAGACACGACCGAGCGCGACGCCGAAGACCTGCAAGCAGCGCTCGACGAACTCGGAGTGTCCGGCACACAGGACGACCCCGCACCGGCCGACCTCGCGGTGCCGATCGGCGAAGGGTTCACACTCGCCATCACCGGCTACACGCCCGATGCTGCGGCGATGATCGAAGACCTCGGCGGCAGCGCCCCGTACCTCGAAGACGGTGAGACGATCGCGCTGCTCGAGTACGACATCGCGTACAGCGGCGACGAAGAACCCGCCTCGCTCAACGATGTCCAACTCCAACTGGTCGGCGCCGACGGCGTGGGTGTCGGCACGACCGGCTGCGGAAACATGAACAACCAGACGTACTACGGCGCGACCGACGTGTTCTCGGGCGGCTCCCGCTCGGTCGTCACCTGCTTCGCTGCGACTCCCGACGCCTTCCCGGCCACGCCGATCGTGTCGGTCAGCGTCGGGTTCAGCGACCGGTCGGTCTACTTCGACGCCGCCACACCGGCCGCCGAGCCCACCTCGGTCGTGGCGAGCACCGGCCCGGCGCCCGATGGCAGCCTCACCGCCGACCGCACCGACCCGTCACCGATCGGCACGCCGGTCGACATCGGCGAGGGATGGACGTTCACGGTCAACGGAGCGAACTTCGACGCCGACGCCGAGGTGCTCGCGGCGAGCGACTTCAACGACCCCGCTCCGGAGGGCCAGGTGTACGTGCTCGTCGACGCGACGATCGCCTACGACGGTGGCAGCGACGGCGAAGCCGGCTCCCTGTTCTCGGTCGACGTGGCGCTCGTCGGCGACTCCAACGTGGCCGCCGACGACCAGTGCAGCGTGTCGTCGCTCGACGGCGAACTCGACCTGTTCGCCGACGTGTTCCCCGGCGGATCGACCTCCGGGACGCTGTGCTTCCTCGCCGACGCCGCCGACACCGACTCGCTCGTCGCCTACGCCACCGGCGAGATCTTCAGCGACGACTACGAGTTCTTCGCCCTCCGCTGACGCGCCGGCTGACCAGCGACGCCAGCGAGCGCTCGATGATCAGTCGTCGACGGTGCTGTCGCTCGGCGTCGCGTCGAAGGCTCGACCGGCTGTGGCCGAGTCCTCCTGCATGCGGGTGAACTTCAACGAGATGCCGATCGATGCGGTGAGCACGATGGCGATCACCGTCAGCGAGAGCCACGTCGGGATGTGGTACCACTCGGCGATGATCATCTTGACGCCGACGAAGGCAAGGATGATCGCCAGACCCTGTTGCAGGAACGCGAATCGGTTGTGCATGTCGGCGAGCAGGAAGTAGAGGGCGCGCAGACCGAGGATGGCGAACGCGTTCGAGGCGAACACGATGAACTGTTCGTTCGACACCGCGAGCACCGCGGGGACGCTGTCGACGGCGAAGATCACGTCGGTGCCCTCGATCAACACGAGGACCGCGAACAGCGGCGTGGCGAGACGCTTGCCGTTCTTCATCGTGAACAGCTTCTGCCCGTCGAACTCGTCGGTCGACGGCACGAACCGGTGAACCACCTTCAAGAACTTCGACTCGCCCGGGTCGATGTGATCGTTGTCGGTGAACACCAGCTTCGCTGCCGTGTAGAGCAGGAACGCACCGAACAGGTACAGCACCCACTCGAAGCGCTCGATCAGGGCGACGCCGGCGAAGATGAACACGGCGCGCAGTGCCAGCGCACCGAAGATGCCCCAGAAGAGCACCCGGTGCTGGTACTTCAACGGCACGCTGAAGTACCCCATGATCAGCGCCCACACGAAGACGTTGTCGATGCTCAGCGACTTCTCGATCAGGAAGCCCGAGATGTACTCGCCGCTCGCCGCCGCGCCGAACCACCAGGCGACCACGCCGGTGAAGGCGATACCGCAGCTGATCCAGACGATCGACTCGATCGCCGCCTCTTTGGTCTCGACCTCGTGCGCTTCCTTGTGCACCACGAGGAGGTCGACGAGCAGCATCACCGAGATGATGACGAGCAGCGTGATCCACTGCCACGGGGCCACGTCGAGGTCGACGAGATTCTCTCGACCCTCGGATTCGGCAAGCAGCGCAGCGAACATCTGCACAGTCTGCCGCCTTCCGAACCCCGCCAGACGCCAACCTGGTTACATCGCTCCGGGAGCGATGTAACCAGGTTGGGCTAGCGGTTGCGGATGACGGCTTGGGCGGCGCTGAGGCGGGCGATCGGCACCCGGTACGGGCTGCACGACACGTAGTCGAGACCCGCTCGGTAGAACAGATCGATCGACTCGGGGTCGCCGCCGTGCTCGCCGCACACGCCCATCTTGAGCTTCTTCTTCGTCGACCGGCCACGCTCCACGCCCAGCCGCACGAGGTCTCCGACACCCGTCTGATCGATCGTGTCGAAGGGGTTGCGCTTCAGCAGTCCCTGGTCGAGGTACGCCGGCATCATCCGGCTCTCGACGTCGTCACGGCTGAACCCGAACGTGAGCTGCGTGAGGTCGTTGGTGCCGAACGAGAAGAAATCGGCCGCTTCGGCGATCTCGTCGGCGCGCACCGCCGCACGCGGGGTCTCGATCATGGTGCCGATCGTGATGTCGGGCTTGTTCTTCATGCCCTTCAGTGCGCTGTCGACCTCGGTCTGTACCCACGAACGAGCGAGCGCCAACTCCTCGCGCGTGACGGTGAGCGGGATCATGATCTCGACGATCGGGTGCTTCTTGCGCTTGCGCAGGGCGGCAGCGGCATCGAGCAGCGCCCGAACCTGCATGGCGTACAGCCCGGGCTTGATCACGCCGAGGCGGACGCCGCGCGTGCCGAGCATCGGGTTGTGCTCCGACCACGCCTCGGCGGCGGCGAGTTCGCGCCGCTCCTGGTCGCTCAGGCCGCCGGAGGCCTGCTTGATCTTCAGTTCTTCGACCGACGGCAGGAACTCGTGCAGCGGCGGATCGAGCAGCCGGATGGTGACGGGAAGGCCGTCCATCGCCTCGAGCACCTCCTCGAAGTCGGCCTGCTGCACCGTGCGGAGTTCGTCGAGCGCTGCGGCTTCCTCCTCCTCGGTGTCGGCGAGGATCATCCGGCGCACGACCGGCAGACGATCGGGAGCGAGGAACATGTGCTCGGTTCGGCACAACCCGATGCCCTCGGCACCGAGGCGACGAGCGTTGGCTGCATCGTCACCGGAGTCGGCGTTGGCGCGAACGGCGAGCTTGCCCTTGCGGACCTTGTCGGCCCATCCGAGCAGGATCTCGAACTCTTCGGGCGGCTCGGCGTCGGCGGTGTGCATCGCTCCGACCACGACCTCACCGGTCGAGCCGTCGAGCGAGATGACGTCACCCTCGCGGACCGTGACCGAACCGACGGTGAACTGCTTTCCGTCGATCTTGATCGCTTCGGCGCCGACGACGGCCGGGGTGCCCCAACCGCGGGCGACGACGGCAGCATGGCTGACCAACCCACCTCGGACGGTCAGGATGCCCTCGGCGACCATCATCCCGTGCACGTCTTCCGGGCTGGTCTCGTTGCGGACGAGGATGACCTCTTCGCCTCGATCGGCGGCGTCGGCGGCATCATCGGCGTTGAAGTAGACCGCACCGACCGCCGCGCCAGGCGATGCCCCGAGGCCCGTGGCCACCACTTCGCCGGACGTGTCGAACTGCGGGTGCAGCACGGCGTCGAGGTGGTCGGCGGTGACGCGTTGCAGCGCTTCCTCACGAGTGATCTTCCAGCGGTCGGCGCCCTTGCCGGTCCCCTTCGTCATGTCGACGGCCATCTTCAGCGCAGCCACGCCGGTTCGTTTGCCGATCCGGGTCTGCAGCATCCAGAGCTTGCCCTGCTCGATGGTGAACTCGGTGTCGCACATGTCGGTGTAGTGCCGTTCGAGGCGCACGAAGATGTCGAGCAGTTCGTCGTAGACCTCGGGGAAGACCTCTTTCATGTCATCGAGGTTCTGCGTGTTGCGAATGCCCGCCACCACGTCTTCGCCCTGTGCGTTGACGAGGAAGTCGCCGTACGGCTTGTTCTCGCCGGTCGACGCGTTGCGGGTGAAACCGACGCCGGTGCCCGAACGCTCGTCACGGTTGCCGAACACCATCGTCTGCACGTTGACCGCGGTGCCGAGCGTGTGCTCGATGTTCTCGCGGACTCGGTAGGCGACGGCGCGAGCCCCGTTCCACGAGGCGAACACGGCTTCGATCGCACCGCGCAACTGCTTGTAGGGGTCCTGTGGGAACGCCTTGCCGGTCTGCTCCTTGGCGAGCTTCTTGTAGTCGGTGCACAGCGACACGAGCGCGTCGGCCGGGATGTCGGCGTCGGTCGCCGCACCGGTCGCCGACCGAGCGTCGGCGAGCCTCGCTTCGAACGCGTCGGCGTCGGCGCCCATCACGACGTTCGCGTACATGGCGATGAACCGGCGGTAGCTGTCGTAGGCGAACCGCTTGCTGCCGGTCACCTTCGCGAGCCCCTTGACCGACTTGTCGTTGAGTCCGAGGTTCAAGACGGTGTCCATCATGCCCGGCATCGAGATGCGTGCTCCCGAGCGGACCGACACGAGGAGCGGGTCGTTCGCGTCGCCGAGCGACCGACCCATCGTGGCCTCGAGTTCCGCGACGTGGCGGGCGATCTCGTCGTCGATGTCGCTCGGCCAACCCGACTCCATGTAGGCGCGGCACGCGTCGGTCGTGACGGTGAATCCCGGTGGCACCGGAAGCTTCAGCACGCTGCTCATCTCGGCGAGATTGGCACCCTTGCCACCCAGCAAGTCCTTGTGTTCCATAGGCGGACGACGATGCTTGTGGTCGAAGCTGTAGACATATCGCATACGTGAATCGAGTGTACGACTCGCGCTGTCCGCGGGCCCGACCGACCAGCCTCCGTCACTCGCCGTAGCATTCCGGGCAGATGTTCCGTTTGCTTGGTTTCGACGTTCGCGTGCAGTCCGGCTTCGTCATCTTCATGGTGCTCATCGTCGCCCTCTACGGCAACGAGTTCGGGTTCTGGCTCGCCGGATCGGTCGCGGTCCTCACGTTGATCCATGAACTCGGTCACGCCGTCGCTGCCCGCAGCGCTGGTGCCGACGCCGAAATCTCGCTGGGGTTCCTCGCCGGCTACGCCTCGTACCGACCGACACGCCCGATCAGCCGAGCGCGTCAGGCGTGGATCTCGTTCGCCGGGCCCGGTGTGCACATCGGCGTCAGCGTCGCCGTACTCCTCGTGATGGGCGTCAACCCGCTGAGCCGCGAGTCGTTCGACGACTCGGCCGCAGCGTTCGCCATCTGGTGGGCGGGTCCGGCGATCGGCATGATGAACCTGATCCCCGTGCTCCCACTCGACGGTGGCAACATCGTCACGTACGGGCTCGATGCGATCGTCCCCGGCCGAGCGCAGAAGCTGATGCTGTACTTCTCGATCGGCGCGACCGTGCTCGGCGCCGGCTGGATGTTCCTCAACGGCTACCAGGGCTTCGGCATCTTCATCGCGTTCCTCATCATCACGCAGCTCCAGATGCTCAACGCCACCAAGCCGCAGCAGCGCGCCACGTCGGCGTGGGACGTCGCCAGGCAAGCGCTCGATGCGGGCAAGGAACAGAAGGCTCGACGTACGCTCGTCGCTGCGCTCACGCACCCGCAGCCGATTCCTGCTCCCGCCGACCTCCGCATGCCGCCCACGCTCGCGAACCGGCTGATCGAACTGCTCCCCCGCCCGCTCCCCCACGGCGATCCGGGCAACGAGTACGTGCTCGCCAATCTGTTGATGATGACCGGTCGCTACGACGAGGCCGCGCACTATGCGGCCGGTTCGTTCGGGCGACACCCCAACACGTTGAGCGCCGCGATCGTCGCTCGATCGGCGGCCGCGCTCGGCGATCACGACACGGCGATCGCCTGGCTCGGGTCGGCGGCCGACGCGGGCACGTCCGACGACGGGCTGGCGACCACCATCGACCGGGCGCCCGAACTGATCCCGCTGCGACAACACCCGACGGTGGCAGCCATCCGCAACTCGCTCGCCCGCTGATCCAAGGCTCGTCGCCGTCGCCAGCCCACCGGCGACTCTCGACGACGAGGCGGGTCAGTCGAGGTGTGCCGGGGCTCGCCCGACGTCGTTGCCGCGCTTGATGTAGGCCAAGCCGATGGTTCCACTCACGCTCGTCACGGTGCCGACCTCGTCACCGTCGACGACGACGGGGCTCCCGGCGGCCGTGCCGTCGGCCACGTCGACGACGCGCAGCGACTTCGGCGCATCCGCGCCTCGGCTGTCCATGCGCTCGACGAGTTCCTGGCCGGGGTAGCACCCCTTCGTGAAGTTGACGGCGAGGTTGGTCACCCCGGTCGTCGCCGGAATCGTCGAACCCGGTTCGATCTCGTTGCCCATGCGCGGCCACCCGGCGGCGATGCGCGCCGCTTCGTGATCGGCGGAGGGCGCTGCCGATGCAGCCGGCGTCAACTCGACGTCGGCGTCGACGCGGATCTTGAACCGGTTGATGCGGGCGACGAGTCCTTCGCCGAAGCCGGCATCGGTGTCGAGCACGAACACGTCGTCGGCCGTGCGGCGGATGCGCGCGAACGAGTCGATCTTGCCGGTCGGGTCGAGGACGAACGTCCAACGAGCGCTGCCGACGGCGAGGTCACGGATCTCCTGTGCGATCTGCGATTGCAGGTAGGTGGAGGCGTCGGCACCCGAGACCGTGACCGTGTCACGGGCCTCGGAGTCGATCAGGTCGGCGGTCAGGTCAACGGCGTCGTCGGTGTTCACTCTTGCAGTCTGGCGTGGCACACTGCGTTCACCATGGCTTCGCAGAATGACTCGAACGACGACGGCCCCATCAGCCCCGACGGCGTCACCGCCGGACGTGGTGGAGCAGACGACGGCGATTTCGGCCTCGACGACCTCGACCGTCTCGCCCGACGCGCCGTCGACAGCGTGCTGCACCTCGTCCGACGAGCCAACGCGCTCGCCGGCGGCGTGCTCATCTTCGTCGTCGTGTGCGCCATCGGTGGCTTCCTGCTCGGGCTCGCTGCGCTGTCGGGTGGTATCCGTACGGTCTGGATCGCACTGGGCGGATTCTTCGGCGTCGTCGCCATCGCGTCGGTGCTCACGGCCATGCTCCGACTTCGCTCGGTCAAGACCGGCGCCGACACGCTCGTGAGCGAGGTTCGTTCGCTGGTCGGAGGCGACCGCGAATCGAAACGAACCGTCGCCGACACCGTCCACTCGACCGAGGGCAAGAGCAACGACGGCATCGTCGACCTGTCACGCGAGTTCTTCTCGATGCGTGGGGCCATCGGCGACCGTGCCGGTCAGTTCCGGGCCCTCACGTCGGCGCTCACTGCGGTCACGTCGTTTCCAGGCCTGATCGCCATCGCCACCCTCATCGGGTTCGCGTTCGCCGGCCTCGGGCTGATCTTCGTCATCGCCCTGCTGCTCTGACTCGACCCGGCCGACGCCGAGTCGGCTCGCCACCTGATCGTCAGGCGTCGGTGCCGGCGGCCCGGCGGGCGGCGGTCATCCGGCGGGCGCCGGGAATCGCCGCGAGCAGAGCCGCCGCTTTGTTGCGACACTCGAGGTCTTCCTCGTCGGGGATGGAGTCGGCCACGATGCCCGCGCCGGCCTGCAAGCTGGCGGTGACGCCGTCGCCGGTGACGAACAGGGTCCGGATGGCGATCGCCGTGTCGAGGTTGCCCGACCAGTCGATGTAGCCCACGACGCCCGCGTACGGGCCGCGTTTGACGGGTTCGAGTTCGTCGATGATCTCCATCGCACGGACCTTCGGTGCCCCCGACACCGTGCCGGCGGGCAGTGTGGCGCGCAGGACGTCGATCGGACCGAGGCCGTCGCGCAGGTCGCCCGACACCTGTGAGGTGAGGTGCATCACGTGGCTGTAGCGCTCGAGGGTCATCAACTCGTCGACCTGCACCGAACCGAATTTCGCCACACGACCGACGTCGTTGCGGGCCAGGTCGACGAGCATCACGTGCTCGGCTCGCTCCTTGGGGTGCTCCATCAACTCGGCGGCCATCATGCGGTCGTGTTCGTCGTTCTTGCCGCGGCGACGCGTGCCGGCGATCGGCCGCGAGATGACCTTGCGGTCGAGGAGTTGCACCATCGGTTCGGGCGACGACCCGACGATCGCGAGCTCGTCGTGCTTGACGTAGTACATGTACGGCGACGGATTGACCTGCCGGAGGACGCGGTAGAAGTCGAACGGGTCGGCGCCGAGTTCGATGTCGTAACGCTGCGACAACACGACCTGGAACACGTCACCGGCGACCACGTACTCCTTCGCCACCTCCACCGCGCGCTGGTACATGCCGTTGGGCATCGTCGACTCGAGCGTCGGGAGCTCGTCGTCGAGCGACGGCGGGGCGACCGGCGTGTACGGGAGTGGTTTGGCGAGGTCGGCGACTGCGACGCTCACGCGTTCGGTCGCGGCGTCGTAGGCCGCGTCGAGTTCGGCGGTGGAGAGCCCGAGGGTCGGCACGCTCTCGATGAGGTACACCCGCTGGCGCCAGTGGTCGAACGCGGCGAGCGAACCGATGACCGACATGACCGCGTCGGGGTAGTCACGATCGTCGTCGGGCGTGTTGGGCAGGTGCTCGACTTCGCGGATGACGTCGTACCCGAGGAAGCCCATGATGCCGCCGTGCAGTGGTGGAAGATCGGGGAACGTCGGGCTGCTGTACTCGGCGAGCATCGCTTCGATCGCCGCGAGGATGCCCTCGTCGGTCGGCACGCCGTCGGGCACCGGCCCATCGATCTCGACGGCGCCGTTGCGCAGGATCAGCGTCGCCGACGGGTTGCGTCCAACGAACGAGAAACGGGCCCAGCGCTCGGCGCCCTCGACCGATTCGAGCAGGAACCCGGGGCCGTCGCCGACGAGCTTGGCGTACACCGCGACGGGCGTCTCGAGATCGGCGAGCAGTTCGGTCCAGACCGGGACGATCGTGTGCTCGGCCGCGTGGGCGTGGAACTCCTCGCGGGAGGGAGAGAACTTCATGGCGTCGACGGCGTGCGCTCGGTCAGCCGAACGAACGGTGGAAGCAGGTGCGCTCGCCCGTGTGGCAGGCGCCGCCGCCTTCCTGGACGACCTTGAACAGCAGCGCGTCGGCGTCGCAGTCGTAGTACGCCTCGCGCACGAACTGCCGCTCCCCCGACGTGTCGCCCTTGCGCCACAGTTCCTGACGGCTCCGTGACCAGTAGACCATCCGCCCCTCTTCGAGGGTCATGCGCAGCGACTCGGCGTTCATCCAGGCCAGCATCAGCACTTCGTTGTCGTCGACATCTTGCGCGATGGCGGTGACCAGCCCGTCGCTGTTGAACTTGATGCCTGCCAACTGCTCGACGACCTCGGGCCGGTCGAGATCGAAAGTGATGCCGCTCATACGAGCAGGATACGGGTGGTGACGCGCTCCGGCCCCACTCGTTTCCGGATCCGTCTGGCGTGTGCGTCGGCGCGTGAACGCTCGGGCATCGGCGACGCGACGAACCCGACGTCAGAGGTAGAGGCCGGTGGACGACTCGTTGCGCTCGGAGGCAACGGCGTGCAGTTCTCGCTCGCGCAGCATGATGTAGTCGTTGCCCTGCACTTCGACCTCGTAGCGGTCGTCGGGGCTGAACAGCACCTTGTCGCCGATCTCGCACGCCCGGACGTTCTGCCCCTGTGCGACGACGGTGGCCCACACGAGCCGCTTCGCCATCTGTGCGGTCGCCGGGATCAAGATGCCGCCCGACGACTTGCGCTCGGCGTCGTCGTCGGCCTCGACGAGGACACGGTCGTTGAGCATCTTGATGGGGAGTTTGTCGTCGTCCATCGCCACGGTCGGGCAGGGTACCGTCAGATCACATGAGCACTGACGACGAGCGCGACGTGGTTCCGACGATCGAGACGGTGTCGTTCACGACGTCCGACGGCGTGGTGATCGAGGGCGATCTCGCATCGGTCGACGGAGCGATCGCCGGCGCCATCGTGTGCCACCCACATCCGCAGTACGGCGGCAACAGACACAACAACGTGGTCGAGGCGCTGTTCGACGCGTTGCCGCGTGCCGGGGTGACGTCGCTGCGCTTCGACTTCCGTTCGGAGTTCGGGGGCGGTGTGGCCGAACAACTCGATGCGGTGGCCGCGCTCGACACCGTTGCCGGTGCGGGCAGCGGTGTGCCGCTGTTCGCCGTGGGCTACTCGTTCGGAGCGATGGTCACGCTGGCGCTCGGCGACGAACGGCTCAGCGGTAAGGCGCTGGTCGCTCCCCCGCTCGGGGTCATGGATCTCGCGCCGGGACGCGACATGCCGACGCTGGTGCTGACGCCGGCGCACGACCAGTTCGCGCCGCCGTCGGTCGCCGAGCCGATCGTCTCGACGTGGGCGGATGCCACGTTCGAGACGATCGAGTCGGTCGATCACTTCGTCGCCGGTCGCGCCGCGCTCGTCGCCGAACGCGTCGCCACCTGGATCACCCGACCTGGTTATTTCCATCCGGGATGGAAATAACCAGGTCGGCGGTCAGCGGCCGATGGCCTCTTCGATCTCGAGGCGCACGTTTTCGGTGATCTCGGGGATCACGTCGACGGTCTCGAAGTTCTGCACGACCTGGCTCACCTTCGACGCGCCGGTGATGACCGACGACACCATGCGGTGCTTGGTGGCCCAGGCGAGCGAGAGCTGCGCCATGGTGCAGCCGATGCGGTCGGCGATCGGGCGGAGGCGCTCGACGCGGGCGATCGCCTGATCGTCGGACAGGCGGTCCTGCAACCACTCGTAGCCCGACAGCGCGCCGCGAGAGTCCTCGGGGATGCCGTCTTTGTACTTGCCGGTGAGAAGTCCTGACGCCAGTGGGCTCCAGATCGTGTTGCCGTAGCCGAAGTCGTCGGTGATGCGGGCGTAGCTCTTCTCGACCGTCTTGCGCTCGAGGAGGTTGTACTGGCTCTGCTCGGTGACCGGCTTGTGCAGTCCGTGGCGGTCGGCGATGTCGATCGCTCCGCGAATGTCGTCGGCCGTCCACTCGCTGGTACCCCAGTAGTGGGCCTTGCCGGCGGTGATGATGTCGCTCATCGCGTGGACGACCTCTTCGAGCGGCGTGTCAGGATCGCCACGGTGGCAGTAGAGCACGTCGACGAAGTCGTCTTGCAGACGTTCGAGCGAACCGTCGATGGCCTGCATGAGGTACTTGCGGTTCAGCGTGTTGCGCATGTTGGGCACTTCGCCGTTGATGCCCCAGTACACCTTGGTGGTGAGGACATACGACCAGCGTGGCCAACCGAGTTCGCGGAAGGCGTGGCCCATGATCTCTTCGCTCTTGCCGCCGGCGTAGGCCTCGGCGTTGTCGAAGAAGTTGCAGCCTGCGTCGCCGGCCGCGGCGATGCACTCGACGGCGGCGTTGTTGTCGATCTGAGCGTCGAACGTGACCCAGCTTCCGAAGCCGAGGACGCTGACCTTGAGACCGGAGTTGCCGAGGCGCCGGTATTCCATGTTCTTGTTGACGGTGGGTTGTGCCATGCGTGCAACGTACCGAGGATTCGGACGGCTGGCTGACACGAGGTCGGCAATCGGCCGACGCCGCGACCGTCGAGGTCAGGCGATCGAGGCGCGGTCGGCTGCGATCTGTCGGCTCATCGTGTCGAGCACGTCGCCACGCAACTTGCGCACGGTCCCGGCGTACGCCCGAGCATCGAGAGCGGCCATCGAACGCGCTCGCTCGATCGCGGTCGGCAACACCTCGTCGGCGGCGACGACCTCGTCGAGATAGCCGGCGTCGGCCGCCCCGGAAGCGCCGGTGATCCGAGCCGTTGCCACGGCCTGCTGGAGGTGCCGCTTGCTCAGTCGTTCGACGGCGATCGTGAAGGCCCAGTCGGGCAGCACCATCCCGATGGCGACCTCGTTCAGTCCGATCTTGCAGTCGACGTCGGCGCCGATGCGCACGTCGCATCCGAGGAGCGTGAGAGCGCCGGCGGCGAGGGCGTGCCCGGTGCACGCGGCGACGATCGGCACCGTCGCTCCGTACAGGCGGCGAACCAGGTCACCGCCGTCGGCGACGAGATCGATCATCGCCGACATGTCACCGCCGCGCATGACGCTCAGGTCGAAGCCCGCCGAGAACTTGCCCTCGCGTCCGTGGAGCACGACCGCCGAGATCGCCTCGTCGGCTTCGGCGACCTCCACGGCGGCGACGATGTCACCGATCATCCCCTTGGAGAGCGCGTTCGCCTTGCCGTCGTCGAGGTGGACGACGAGGACGTTGTCGATGCGTTCGGTGGTCACGGTTGCCATGCAGCCAACGTATTCGCCCCGGCGGTGTGAGGAGCAAACGCCTCGTGGGGTACGCCACCAAGGCGCAACCGGGGCCAGCCGATCACGAATCGTCTCACGCCCGTGCCCGCCGAGCGTTGCGAATCGTGACGGTCGGTCAGGCGGGGCGGACGGTGATGCCGGAGTCGGCCATCGCCGCCTTGGCCTCGGCCACCGAGTGCTCACGGAAGTGGAAGATCGACGCGGCGAGCACCGCGTCGGCGCCACCTTCGACCACGCCGTCGACCAGATGGTCGAGCGTGCCCACACCACCGCTGGCGATGATCGGCACCGACACCACCTCGGCGAGCGCCTGCGTGAGTTCGTGGTCGAATCCCTTGCGGCTTCCGTCACGGTCCATCGACGTGACGAGCAGTTCACCCGCTCCGAGCTCGACGGCGCGCTGCGCCCACTCGATCGCATCGATACCGGTCGGCGTGCGCCCACCGTGCAGGTAGATCTCCCAGCCGAGCTCGGGATCGTCGGGCTCGGGCGATCCGTCGCTCGCCGACGAACCGTCGGGGCGGCGCCGGCGGGCGTCGATCGCACACACCACGCACTGCGAGCCGAACTCGGCAGCGATCTCGGAGATCAACTCGGGGCGTTCGACCGCCGCCGTGTTGACGCTCACCTTGTCGGCACCGGCACGCAACATCCGACGAGCGTCTTCCAGCGTCCGGATTCCTCCCCCGACCGTGAACGGGATGTAGACCTGCTCGGCCACCCGCCGCACCATGTCGACCGTGGTCTCCCGATTGTCGCTCGACGCGGTGATGTCGAGAAACACCAGCTCGTCGGCACCTTCGAGGTCGTAGCGGCCGGCGAGTTCGACCGGGTCACCGGCGTCGCGCAGGTCGACGAAGTTGGTGCCCTTCACGACTCGACCCTCGGTCACGTCGAGACACGGGATGACGCGAGCCACCTTCACGACGGCGCTCCGGTGTCGGAGTTCGATCCGGCGCGCACCCGGTCGAGCACCGCCAATGCTTCGGCAACGTCGAAGCGACCCTCGTAGAGCGCCTTGCCCGTGATCACACCCGCCAAGCCGGGGATCCGTGCCAGCGTCTCGATGTCGTCGAGCGTGGCCACTCCTCCGCTGGCGATCACCGGCGAGCCGGCCACCTCGGCGGAGCGAGCGAGCCCCTCCACATCGGGGCCTTCGAGCATGCCGTCACGACCGATGTCGGTGATGACGAACACGTCGGCCGTCGGGAACAACGCATACGCGTCGTCGAGCTGCAGCCCGCTGCCCTCGGTCCAGCCGTGCACGGCGATCTCGCCGTTCTTGTGGTCGAGGCCGACAGCGACGCGAACGATCTCCGACGCGGCCGCGACCAACGACGGGTCGCTCACCGCCGCCGACCCCATCACCACGCGGGCGACGCCTGCGTCGGCCAACTGCTGCGCGTCGTCGACCGAACGGACGCCGCCACCGGTCTGCACCTGCGCCACGCCCGACACCGCGGCAGCGATCGCCGCGACGACCGGCCGGTTGACCGGGTCGCCCGACTTCGCCGCATCGAGATCGACCACGTGGATCCACGGCGAACCCGCGTCGGCGAACCCACGGGCCACGGCGGCCGGATCGCTGCCGTAGACGGTCTCGTCGGCGTAATCACCCTGGCGCAGGCGCACGACCTGCCCGCCGCGCAGGTCGATGGCCGGGTACAGCTCGGGGAACGAAGCGGTGTGCGACATGGTCATGAGGCCTCTCGGCAGATCTCGACGAAGTTGGTGAGCAACCGGAGACCGGGCTTGCTCGACTTCTCGGGGTGGAACTGGGCGGCGAAGACGTTGTCTCGTCGGAACGCCGCGTTGATCGTGGTGCCGTACTCGACGGTGGCCGCCACCACGTCGGCATCGTCGGGCACGCCGTGCAACGAGTGCACGAAGTACAGCCAGGCGTCGTCGCCCAGACCAGCGAGCATCGGATCGTCGTCGGCGGTGATGTCGAGACGGTTCCACTGCATCTGCGGGATCTTCACCCCGGCAGGCGGAATCCAGCGAACGACGCCGGGAATCACGTCGAGACCGAGCGCCTCGTCGTTTTCTTCCGAACGGGTGAACAGCATCTGCATGCCGACGCAGATCCCGAGAAACGGTCGGCCCGACGCGACCGCGTCGAGCGTCGGTGTTTCGAGGTCGAGCGACCGCAGCGCCGCCATGCACGCGCCGAACGCGCCGACACCGGGCAGCACCACGCCGTCGGCCGATGCGATCAGGTCGGGATCGGCGGTGAGCCGTGCATCGGCGCCGCACACCTCGAGCGACTTCTGCGCGGAGTGCAGGTTGCCGATGCCGTAGTCGATGACCGCGACGACCGGTCGGGTCACAGCACGCCCTTGGTCGACGGCACGCCGGCGCCGTCCTCGACACGTACGGCGTCGCGCAGCGCTCGCGCCAGTCCCTTGAACGTCGCCTCGATGATGTGGTGCGTGTTGCGGCCGCGAACCATCTCGACGTGCAACGTGATGTTGGCGGACGTGGCGAACGAGGCGACCGCGTGCTCGGCGAGCTGCGGGTCGAACGCGGGCGTTCCGAGCGGCAACGACTCGGGGATCTCGACGTGCCATTCGACGTGCGGGCGGCCCGACAGGTCGAGCGCGATGTCGATCAGCGCTTCGTCGAGCGGGTAGCGCCCACTGGCGAAGCGACGCACGCCGGCCTTGTCGCCCAGCGCCTCGGCGAACACTTCACCGACCGTGATCGCCACGTCTTCGACGGTGTGGTGGGTGTCGATCTCGATGTCACCGACCGCCTTGACCGTGAGGTCGAAACCGCCGTGCCGCCCGAGTTGATCGAGCATGTGGTCGTAGAACGGGATGCCGGTCGAGATGTCGGTGACACCCGACCCGTCGAGGTCGATCGACACCTCGATCGACGTTTCTTTGGTGGCACGCGAGCGGGAGGCGGTACGAGACATCTGCAGGCTTTCGTTGTCAGTCGGTGAGCGTCGACAGTGTGGCGTCCAACGCGGTGAGAAACGCATCGTTCTCGGCGGGTGTGCCGACCGTGACGCGGAGACAGTTGGCCAGACGTGGCCACGACGAGCAGTCGCGCACCAGCACGCTGCGATCGACCAGCCCCTGCCACACCGTCTTGCCGTCGGCGGCCTGCGGACGGAACAGCACGAAGTTGGCGCCCGACGGGAACACGTCGATCGCCATTGCGCCCATCGCGTCGCTGATGCGTGAGCGTTCGGCCACGAGCTGTTGCACGCGTTCGTTCATGTCGCCGATGTAGCGCAGCGCGAGGCGGCCGGCGATCTGCTTGACGGCGTCGAGGTGATACGGCAGCACGACCTTCTCGAGCTCGGACACCAGCCAGGTCGGGCCGATGAGGTAGCCGAGTCGTGCTCCGGCCATCGACCACGTCTTGGAGAACGTGCGGGTCACGACGAGCGGTCGCTCCTCCGACACAAGATCGAGCGCACTCCAGTCGGCGAACTGCGCGTACGCCTCGTCGACCACCACGAGACCGGTGGCCCGATCGAGCAACTGCTGCACCCGCTCGGGCGGTTCGACCAGCCCGGTCGGGTTGTTGGGCGACGTGAGGAACACGACGTGAGGGTCGTGCGCATCGATGATCCGGTCGACTTCGTCGGGATCGAGCGAGAAGTCGGCCGCCCGCTCTCCTTCGACCACCGTCGCTCCGGTGACCCGAGCGATCTGCGCGTGCATCTGATACGTCGGCTCGAACGTGGCGACCGTGCGACCCGGGCCGGCATACGCGAGCAGGATCGTCTGCAACACCTCGTTCGACCCGTTGGCGACGAAGATCTGTGCCGGATCGACGTCGTGCATCTCGGCGATCGCCGCGCGCAGGGCGGTGGCCGCTCGATCGGGATAGCGATGCCACTCGACACGGCTCACCTCGGCGGCGACCGCATCTCGGAACCCGTCGGGCGGCGGCACGGGCGACTCGTTCGTGTTGAGGCGGACGTCGACGTCGACCTGCGCCGAGTGGTAGCCGTCCATCGCTCGGAGGTCGTCACGTACCTGGATCACGACATCGCAGCGTATCGACGGTGACCGCACCCGACCGGTATCGATATCAGCTCGGGACGATACGGTCCGTGACATGTCCGACTCGACGCAATCGACTGCGCACGAACTCGCCACGATCGCCGACAACGTCGCCCAGTACCGCAGCCGTGTGGCCGCGCTCGCCGATCGCCACGTCGGCACCGATCGCGACGACTTCGTGGCGGCGATCCACGAAGCCGAGCGGCAGCTGCGCAGTGCCGAGCGCGGCATCCTGCGCGCCGTCCGCACCGGCGGCTGACGATCGCTCGGTCCGACCCGAAAAAGCGGGCGACGGCCCCTCACGAAGAGAGACCGTCGCACCAGGCGACGCCGGGCGGCGGATCCCAGCTGTCGCGCCTACCAGGTGGCGGGAACCTGGTAGCGGAAACTCTACACCACGCCCTCTCCCCCGCAAGCGTTACCGGCGGCGGAACAGCCCAGCGAGAAGCGGCTGTCGGAGCCACGAGATCGCACGATGTCAGCCGTCGACAGCGACCGGTACCGTGGTGTCATGCGGTGCCTCGAGATCAAGCGCGAAATGGCCGACGACGACATCGCGCTCGTGACCGAACTGCTCGACGCCGCGGCGCGCGCCGACGGCCGCCGACCGCTCTCCGATCACCTGTACCTCGATCTCGTCGGCGGTGGTCAGGACGGATTCACCGGACTCGTCGCCTGGGAGCCCGGCCACGAGCATCCGGTCGCCTACGCGCAGATCTCGAGCGGCAACGACTCGCTGGCGTTCGAACTCGTGGTCCATCCGCATCACCGCTACGACATGCGCACCATCGGCCCCGAACTGATGGACGCGGCCCTCGACGTCGTCCGCCGAGAAGGCGGCGGCGAGGTCAACTGGTGGGTGTACGAACCGACCGCCACGCATCGTGCGCTCGCCGCCGAGGCGGGCATGGTGCAAGGGCGCACGCTCTATCAGATGCGGCGCAGCCTGCCCACCGAGCGACACGCCACGATCGACACCCGTTCGTTCGTGCCCGGCGCCGACGACGAGGCCTGGCTCTCGGTCAACAACCGGGCCTTCGCCGACCACTCCGAGCAGGGTGGGTGGACGATCGACACGCTGCGCCTGCGGCAGCAGGAAGCCTGGTTCGACCCCGACGGATTCCGGATGCACGAACGCGACGGGCGACTCGCCGGATTCTGTTGGACGAAGGTCCACCAACCCGATCCGGCGACCTCGACGAGCGACGCCGGTGACGGTCGACTCGGAGAGATCTACGTGATCGCCGTCGACCCCGACTTCCACGGCCTCGGTCTCGGCTCCGAGATGACCCTCGCCGGACTCGACCACCTCGCCGACGTCGGCATCGGTACCGCGCTCCTCTACGTCGACGCCGACAACGCCGGAGCCGTCGCCATGTACGAGAAGCTCGGCTTCACCGTCCACTCCACCAATGCCGCATTCAGCACCACCGTCGACGCCGGCACCGGCGACGCGCCCGACCGCGTCGGCAACTGCTGAGCCGTCCCGCCCGACGACCCTCGACGCACACTCCCGCCTCACTTCGATCAGAAAGACCACACCGATGAGCAACACCACCGCCGACAACGAGGCACTCCCCCGCTGGAGCGTCGCCGACGTCCACGAGAGCTTCGAGTCACGATCGTTCCTCGACGCGAAGGAGCGCGCCGGCGCCGACGTCGACCGTCTCGTCTCGTTGTTCGACGAGCACGGCATCCGTGCGGTCGACGGCGAGGTGACCGAAGCGACCGGCGAGACCGCCGACATCGTCATCTCCGAGTTCAACCGCGTGTCGGCCGACCTCGACATCCTCGGCGCCTACATCTACGCCTCGGTGTCGACCAACTCCCGCGATCAGGTCGCACAGGCGACCATGAGCGAACTCGACCCGGTCGAATCGAAGCTCCGCCCGCTCATGGCTCGGCTCTCCGACTGGGTCAGCTCGTTCGATCTCGACGCGCTCGTCGCCGTCAGCGAACAGGCCGCCGACCACGAAGGGCCGCTCAGCCGACTCGTCGAGCGATCGACGCATCAGATGTCGGAGGCCGAGGAGAACCTCTACGCCGAACTCTCCAACACCGGCGCCGGAGCGTGGGGTCGCCTGCAGCAGGAAGTGACGTCGCAACTGTCGGCCGAGGTCGAACTGCCCGACGGCCCGGAGCGCCTGCCGATGCCGGCCGTGCGCGGCCTCGGCACGCACGCCGACCCCGCCGTCCGCAAGGCCGCGTACGACGCCGAGCAAGTCGCCTGGCCGACCGTCGAGGTACCCGTGGCGGCCGCGATGAACGCCATCAAGGGCGAGGCGAACGCGGTCAACCGTCGCCGCAACTGGTCGTCACCGCTCGACGCGTCGCTGTTCGCCAACAGCGTGAGCCGGGCGACGTTCGACGCCATGCAGGCCGCCGTCACCGCGTCGCTGCCCGATTTCCATCGCTGGATGCAGACCAAGGCCCGGCTCCACCAGCACGAGAGCGGCACGCTCCCCTGGTGGGATCTCGTCGCGCCGGCGCCGGTGAGCTCGGGGGCGATGTCGTGGGACGACGGCATCGACGTGGTGCGCAACGCGTTCACCGGGTTCAGCCCGACGCTCGGCGGACTCGTCGATCGCGCCATCGACGAGCAGTGGATCGATGCCGCCCCTCGCGACGGCAAGACCGGCGGAGCGTTCTGCATGCCGTTCGTCGGCGATCGCTCGCTCGTGCTGCTCAACTGGTCGGGCTCGGCCGAATCGGCGCAGACCACGGCGCACGAACTCGGTCACGCCTACCACAACACGACGCTCGCCGATCGCACGTCGCTCCAGCGACGGCTGCCGATGGCACTCGCCGAGACCGCGTCGATCTTCTGCGAAACGCTCGTCGTCGAGGCCGGTCTCGCTCGCCTCGAAGGCGACGAACACCGCTCCGAACGGTTGGCGCTGCTCGACATCGACCTGCAGGGCACCAACCAGGTCGTGGTCGACATCCGCTCCCGTTTCACGTTCGAGACCGAGCTGTTCGCTCGCCGCCAACGCCGCACGCTCAGTGCCGCCGAGATGTGCGAGATGATGACCGAGGCACAAGCCGATGCCTACGGCGCCGGGCTCGACCAGTCGACGGCCCATCCGTACATGTGGTTGCTCAAGCCGCACTACTACGGCTCGCACTTCTACAACTGGCCCTACACGTACGGCCTGCTGTTCGGGCTCGGCCTGTTCGCCAAGTACCAGGAGGACCCCGAGCGGTTCCGCAGCGGGTACGACACCCTTCTCTCCCGTGCGGGCATGGACACCGCGGAGCAGCTCGGCGAGGCGTTCGGCCTCGACGTGACCGACGAGGCCTTCTGGACGGCCTCGCTCGACGTCGTGCGCGGACGCATCGACGACTACGTCGACATCGCCGATTCGATCGGCTCATGACCACCACGCTGTACGACCTCGATCGCGAGGCCTTCGGCGAGGTGCTCGACGGCGAACCGCGCTACCGCCTCGACCAGCTGTGGTCGGGCCTGTACGAGCAGCTCGCCGACCCGGTCGACATCACCAACCTGCCCAAGAAGCTGCGAGCGCGTCTCGACAGCGAGTTGCCGACCGCGCTCACCAAGGTCACCGAATCGGTCAACGACAAGGGCGACACGGTCAAGTTCCTGTGGGAACTCGACGGCGGCAGCCGGGTCGAGACCGTGCTGATGCTGTACCCCGATCGAGCGACGGTGTGCGTGAGCAGCCAGGCCGGCTGCGCGATGGCGTGTGGCTTCTGTGCCACCGGCCAGGCCGGGTTCACCCGTCACCTCACCGTCGGCGAGATCGTCGAGCAGGTCGTGCGTGCGTCTCAGCGTGCCGCCGAGTCGAACCGGCGCGTCAGCAACATCGTGTTCATGGGCATGGGCGAGCCGATGGCCAATCTCGAACGGGTGTGGTCGGCGACCGAACGGATCCACGGCGACATCGGCCTGTCTGCTCGACACATCACGATCTCGACCGTCGGGCTCGTGCCGGGGATCCGAGCGATGCGCGACCTCCCGCTTCCGGTCAATCTCGCCGTGTCACTGCACGCGGCCAACGACACCCTCCGCAACGAGCTGGTGCCGATCAACAAGCGGTACCCGATCGACGATCTCCTCGACGCGTGCGCCGACTATCTCGACGTGAAGAACCGCCGCGTGAGTTTCGAGTGGGCGATGATCGACGGCGTCAACGATCGCGACTCCGACGCCGAGGAGCTCGCCGAACTCTGCCGCAAGCTCCGCCCGAGCGCGCACGTCAACCTCATCCCGCTCAACCCCACGCCGGGCTACCCCACCAAGGGCACGCCGCTGAAGAAGGTGTACGCGTTCCGAGATCTGCTCGAGAAGCTCGGCGCGAACGCCACCGTCCGCCAGAACCGCGGCACCGACATCGATGCGGCGTGCGGCCAGCTCGCCGCCGGCCAGCCGGTCACCCTGTCGAAAAAGCGCTGAGGGAGCCCGGAAGCGCTGAGCCAGCCCGCCGCTCAGGCGAGGTACTTCGGGTTGGCGACGGCCAGCTTGTCGGCGACCGTGGCGGCGAGGAGCCCGCGGACTTCGTCGAGGCGATCGTCGAGGTCGCCGTTGCGGATGGCGGCCGCCAGTTCGGCGTCGTCGGCCATGCCCAGCTGTTCGAGCCGGGCGCCGTGGGCCTGCGCGTGCGAGTCGCCGAGTTCGAGCTCGCGTTCGACCATCGCCAAGACGTTGACCGCCACGCGCGTGTGGAAACGCAGGCGGCCGTCGGTGGCCGGCGACACGTCGCGCTCGAGCCATTCGCGGACCGACTCGACGAGTTGCGCCGCGGTCGGTACGTCGTGGGGATTCACGGGGTCGGTCACCAGCGGCCCTCCAGTGCGAGGAAGAGGTCGTGTTCGTTCTCGCACACCCGACGGCCGATGGCAGCCAGCTCGTGGCTCCTGACGGCGCCGTTGAGGTGCGCTGATGCTTGCGAGATGCACATGATTCCCCACTTCCAGGTGCCGAGGACTTCCCACCACCGCACGACGTCCGGGTCGATCTCGATGCCGCTCGCAGCCTGATAGGCGTCGAAGAGCTCGTCGTACTCACCGAGTCCGGCGACGGGCGGGGCCCCACCGAAGCGCCACGCCTTGACACAGAGCCAACCGAGATCCTCCATCGGATCGCCGAGGTGCGCGAGTTCCCAGTCGATCACGGCACGCAGCCCTTCGGAGCCGACGATGATGTTGCCGAGCCGGAAGTCGCCGTGAACGAGACACTGCGTCGACGTCTCGGGCCGATGGTCGATGAGCCATCGACGCACGAGTTCGAGCACGGGGTGCGGCTGGCCGAGTTCGTCGATGACGTCGGTGTAGAACGCGATCGGATCGACCGGTTCGAGCCCGTCGAGCGTGGCGTGGTCGATCGCGTGGATTCTGGCGAGTGCGGAGCCGCACTGCCGAGCAAAGACCTGTCGCGCGTCGCGGTACTCGTCGTCGCGCTGGATCTTGCGGGCGATGGTCTCGCCGTCGATCGCTTCGAGGATCATGAACGCCGCACCGTCGTCTTGTCGCTCGGCGTGGAGCAGCTTCGGCACCGGCACACCAGCGTCGCCGGCGGCGCGAACGACGGCCGCCTCGTGGAGCATCTCGCGGATGTCGCCGGGGCGTTGGCGTTGAGCGATCAGATCGGTGCCGTCGGCCGAGAACCGCCAGGTCTCACGGGAAGCGCCACCCGACAGCCGGGTCAGCCGATCGATGGTTGCGCCATCGAGCGATGCCGACAGCGTGGCGGCGAACTCAGCGATCGTGTCATCGAGGTCACCGGTGCTCATCACCCCGATCGTCGCAGATCAGCAGCCCGCGGCGAGAACTGACGGGTACGGGTTGACGTTGACGCCGCCCCCGGGTCGCAGTTCGAAGTGCAGGTGCGGCGTGGAGTACTTCGCGTTTCCGGTGTCGCCGTTGTAGGCGATGATCTCGCCCTGTGTCACCCGTCGGCTCACGCCGTTGTAGCTGTCCATGTGGCCGTAGTAGTAGCGGTTGCCGTTGTCACCGACGAGCGATGCGGCGTTGCCGCCGAGACGGTTGGCCTTGAACGTGACGTAGCCGGACACGACGGCGTAGATCGGCACGCCGCGAGGAGCGATCATGTCGACGCCGACGTGGCGTCGACCGCCCGAGCGAGGTGCGCCCCAGGTGTCGGCGAACGCCGAGCCGAGGATCGGACACACGATCGCGTCGATGTACATCCCACCGTCACCGCTTCCGACGATGACCGGGGTCGGGCTGCTGCCCGCTCCGCCCACACCGGTTCGTCCGCCGCTCTCGCCGCCCGATGCGCCCGAGTTCTCGGGCAGCGTCGACACGGGCGGAGACGTCGTCTCGGGGGTCGTGTCGACGGGAGCGTCGTCGGTGGTGGTGCCGTCGGTGTCGTCGCCGGCCGGGCCCGATGCCGCAGCGTCGTCTCCGTCGGCGGGCACCGTGGTGGTGGGAGGCACCGTCGTGGGTGGCACGACGAGACCCGGATTCGGCTGTGCCCGGGCGGCGGCTTCCGCTTCGAGGCGGGCCTCTTCGACGATGCGTGCCCGTTCCTTCGCCAACTGCGCGGCGAGTGCCTTCTGCACGGCTTCGTCTTCGAGTCGTTCTTCTTCGATCTCGCGCAACCGGACCACTTCGTCGTTCGCAGCGTCGCGCAGGCGAGCGTGTTCTTCACGTTGGGCCTCGACGTCGGCACGCCGCTCGACCACCTGGTCCTGCAATCCGACCAGCGCCTTCTCGGCAGCGTCGAACTGGTCGATCACGTCGGCGCCGGTGTTGGTCAGCACGTCGACGAACACCTCGGCCTGGATCTGGTCTTGCGGCGCGCTCACCTCGGTGAGCAGCGGGATGCCGCTGGTTCCGCTCGCAACGAAACGCGACAGGGCGACGGACTCGACTTCACGGCGCAGTGCCGTGACTTCTTCCTGCAACACCTCTTCTTCGCGTTCGAGACCGATGAGTTCTTCTTCGAGCAGGTCGAGCGTCGACTCGGCAGCGAAGAACGCTTCGGCAGCCGCGTTGGCGCGATCGCGCGCTTCTTGGATCTCGCGAGCGGCCTGCTCGGCGGGAGTCTCGCTCTGTGCGAGCCCGAGACCGGGTGCCACACCGATGCCGCAGGCGACCGCGAGCAGCAACACCACGAGGCGCTGTGGCGTCGACCACCGTCCGCCGTTGCCGGGTGCCTCGGTCTTCGTCGGTGTCGGAGCGCGCCGACCACGACGTAGAGACTGAGGGGCGCGCATCAGTGGGGAGCGTAGTTCTCGGCGGGCTCGGACTCGGGTCATGCTGATCGGTTTCTGTGCACGTCTCACGACGTGGTTGGCTGTGCACGTGACCACCCCCGTCGACAACTCAACGGCAGCGCTTCGCGTGGCCGACATCGTCGTGAAACGTGACGGCGTCTTGATCATCGACAGAATCTCCCTTGAAGTTGAATCGGATCAGCGCTGGGTGATTCTCGGGGCCAACGGTTCGGGCAAGACGACGCTCATGCGGATCATGGCGATGTACGACCATCCGATGTCGGGGACGGTCGAAGTGCTCGGTCAGCGGCTCGGTCAGACCGACGTGCGCGAACTGCGCCGCAACATCGGCTACGCGTCCGCGGCGCTCGCAGCACAGCTCCGTCAGGACATCGTCGCCCACGACGTCGTGCGCACCGCCCGCCACGCCGCGCTCGAGCCCTGGTGGCATCGCTACGACGACGCCGACGACGCCCGCGCCGACGAGTGCCTCGACACGATGCACGTGGGCCACCTGAGCGACCGGCGCTTCGGAACGTTGTCGTCGGGCGAGCAGCAGCGGGTACTCCTCGCGCGCACCCTGATGAACGACCCGGCGGTGGTGTTGCTCGACGAACCGTCGGCGCGGCTCGATCTCGGTGGCCGCGAGGAGTTGGTGGCCACGCTCGCCGGGCTCGCTCAGAACACCGACGCCCCGCCCTTCGTGATGGTCACGCACCACGTCGACGAGATTCCACCCGGCGTCACCCATCTGGCCATGATCCGCGACGGCCAGCTCATGACCGCCGGCCCGATCGACGACACACTCACCGCGCCGGCGCTCAGCGAGTGTTTCGGCCTCGACCTCCACCTCGACCGCCGCGCCGACGGTCGATACGCAGCCTGGGCACCCCGCTGACCGACTCCCCTGCCGACCTGTCGCGAGCTATCCGACGGCGGCCGGTCGAAGCGTCTTGGTGAAGCCGGTGGCCTCGCACACGGTGGTGAACCCGCACGATTCGTAGAGCGCTCGGGCCGCGGTGTTGGTGCTGACGTGGCGGACGAGGGCGCTCGTGGCGCCCGATTCGACCGATCGGCGAAGGGCGTGGAGGATCACGGCCCGGGTGAGGCCGAGGCGCCGGTGATCGGGATGGCAACCCGCTGGTTCGATCTGGACGACGCCGTTGTGCGTGTCGAGCCAGAGCGTCGCGAAGGCGACGACCTCCGACGCGGGCGAGACGGCGACCACGTCGAGGCGCGGGTCGTACACCCGACAACCTCGTAGCGCTCGGTAGGCGTCGACACGGAGTGCTTCTCCGGGGAACGCCCCGTTGAACGCATGGACGCGCGAGACGAGATCGTCGGGGTGGAGTGGCCGGATCGAATACCCGTCGGCGATGACGGGAACGTCGACGTCGGCGGCCGCAATCGCTCGACTCATCGCCGGGACACCGGTGGCGTCGCGTCGAAAGCCCCTGGCGTCGAGGAGGTCGACGACCTCGGGCGACTGCACCCGTCGCCCCACCCGGAGGTCGACCGACTCGCCACCGGTCGCCGTCGCTGCGCAGACCCGCTCGGCCCAGTCCACCGCCTGCTCGGCTGCCTCCGTGCCCGCCCGTCCGGGGCGCACCACCAGGTCGCAGACGCGTGTGCCGTCGTACATGGTGAGCGCCTGCGGTCGACCTGCGCCGTCCGACCACAGACGCACTGCTCCGAGTCGGCTCGGCCAGCGGCCGAAGGTGCCCCAGGCGAGATCGCCGACGTGCATCTCGGAGCTGGGTCCGTGGTGGCGCCACATCTCGGCCACGAAGGCAGCCGCCCGATCGAAGACGGCGTCGGCGTCGCTCGCGCCATCGGCTCGCGCGGTCATCGGCCCGACCGGTGGGATGGCGCCGTGGTGACGTCGCCAGAGAGATTCGCGGTGGGATTCGCGGAGAGGTTCGCGGAGAGACGCGCGACGGCGCCGGCGAGTTCGTCCGGTTCGATGACGTCGACCGGCATGGTGAGCGCGATGCGGGCGACCGTCATGGTGAGGCGGCCGAGGTCCTCACCGCGAATGCGGACCACACAGGTCTCCGCCTCGGTGTGTTCGATCGTGTGATCGACCCATTGGAGCACGTCGGTGGCCTGGTCGAGCGGCGCATGGACGGCGATCGTCGCTTCGTGGAGACGGGCTCGTGGGCCAAGCGTGTTCTCGAGAAAGCGCACGGCGTCGCCGCCCGGGATGTCGCGTGGGGTGAAACGGCCGCCGGCGAGCCGTGCGTCGCCGAGCCGATCGAGCCGGAACGTGCGCCAGTCGTTGCGACGCAGATCCCACGCCACGAGGTACCAGCGCCGATCGGCCGCGACGAGTCGATGCGGCTCGACGAGGCGTTGGCTGTCGTGTCCGTCACGACGCCGATAGTCGAAACGCACCTCCTCGCCGTCCCGACACGCCACGGCGAGCACGCTGAGCGTGTCGGCGTCGACGACACCGTCGTCGGCCGCCCACCGCATCGACGCGACGCTCGTGTGCAGCGCCGACACCCGGCGTCGCAGACGGTCGGGCAACAGTTGCTCGATCTTCGTCAGCGCTCGTAGCGACGATTCGTCCATGCCACCGATCGCCGCCCCTGCGGCCGTGCGCAGCCCGACGGCGACCGCGACGGCTTCGTCGTCGTCGAACACCAGCGGGGGCATGTGCGCCCCGGTCGCGAGGCGGTATCCCCCGTCGACACCCGTCGTCGCATCGACGGGATAGCCGAGGTCGCGCAGGCGATCGATGTCACGGCGCACCGTCCGCTCCGTCACCTCGAGGCGCTCGGCGAGTTCGGCGCCCCGCCACAGCCGGTGCGTCTGCAGGAGCGACAGGAGCTGCAGGGCCCGCCCGGTCGGGTCGTTCGGCATCGTCTCAGTCTGTCAGACATTGCGGACCGATCCTGTCCTGAACGGTCTCTACGTTGATGCGCATCCGTTCAACAGCGAAGAGAAGAGAGCAGACAATGACCACCCCAACCGAGTTTCCCGAACCCACGATGATCGCCGTCAACGGCGTCGAACTCGAAGTGTTCGAAGCAGGTCGCGAGCACCTGGGCAACCCCATCGTGTTGTGCCACGGCTGGCCGGAGCACGCCTACTCCTGGCGCCACCAGATGCCCGCCCTCGCCGCCGCCGGCTACCACGTCATCGTCCCGAACCAGCGCGGCTACGGCAACTCGTCTCGTCCCGACGACGTGACCGAGTACGACATCGAACACCTCTCGGGTGACCTCGTCGGTCTGCTCGATCACTTCGGGTACGACGACGCGGTGTTCGTCGGCCACGACTGGGGCGCGATGGTCGTCTGGTGGCTGACCCTGCTGCACCCGAGCCGTGTCAGTCGGCTGGTCAACCTGAGCGTGCCGTACCAACCTCGGGGCGAACAGCCGTGGATCGAGTGGATGGACGCCGTGTTCGGCGGCGACTTCTACTTCGTTCACTTCAACCGACAGCCAGGTGTCGCCGACGCCGTCATGGACGAACACGCGCCACGGTTCCTGCGCAACCTGTACCGCAAGAATCTGCCCCACGTCGCGCCGGAGCCGGGGATGATGATGATCAATCTGGCCAGAGCCGAGTCGCCCGCCGGCGAACCGATCATGAGCGACGACGACCTGGCCGTGTTCGTCTCGGCGTTCGAGTCGACGGGGTTCACGAGCAGCGTCAACTGGTACCGCAACCTCGACCGCAACTGGCACCTGTTGGCCGATGTCGACCCGATCATCCGACAGCCCGCGCTCATGATCCACGGCGCACACGACATGGTGGCGCCACTCGAGAACCTCAGCGACTTCGTTCCCGACGCCGACGTGATCACCTTGGACTGCGGTCACTGGATCCAGCAGGAGCAGCCGGACGAGACGACACGGGCGATCCTGACCTGGCTCGACGCCCAGGGAGCTTCCGCGGCCACGTGAGCGGCCCGGTCTCGGCGCCGTCGGGAGTGCCGTCAGCTCGGTCGCGACTCGGCGGTGACGAGAGCGAGCAGTGCGGCGCTCCCGGCGGCGACCTTGTCGTCGAGCACGCGTTGCAGCACGGCGCCGGTCCAGAGGTTGCCGCCGTAGCGCAGCGTCATGGTGAGTTCGGTCTGCGCGGCACCGTTCGGGCTGGGCTCGATCGGTGCGAGTTCGGCTCGGAGCATCCACGGCGAATGGTTGCGCCCGTCGGACTCCGCTCGCTCGAACACGGCGACACGGTCGGGCACCAGTTCGGTGCGTTCCATGCGGAGCCGTTTCGATCGGGCGAACGGACCGACGGTGGCGCGGAGTTCGACGTCCCAGGCATCGTCAGCCGATTCACGTTCGACGGCGTGGACGAGGTCCATCCACGCCGGATAGCGCGACAGGTCGTCGACGTGCGCGAAGAGGCGAGCCGGAGTGCACGGGGCGACGAGCCGACGAACGATCTCCATCGGCTGGTCAGTTGCGACGGCCGTCGCCGCGAAAGGCGCGAGCGAGCAGCGGGCTTCGTGCCGACAGCAGACCGTCGAGGTCGTCACCCGAATCGAACGACGGCACCCACGGTGATTCGGGGTCGGCGTCGACGGCGTCGGGCGTCGCCGCAGTCTCGTCGGCGGGCATGGCGTCGGCGACGACCGTCGGCGTCTCGACGGTCACGGTGTCGGCAGCGGCGTCGGCGGTCACGACGTCGGCCGGCGCGACATCAGTCGTTTGGTCGGGAACCACGCCCAGTTGCAACTGCTCGATCGAGTCGTCGCGGTGTCCCGATCGACGGGTGCGCGACGACGGCGCCCGCTTGATCGGCGGTGGCCGGAACAGGTGCAGGTCGGGATCGCGGAGATCGTCGAGCGTCCAATTGCGTGGCACGACCATCGAATCGGCGTGGCGCTGACAGAGCACGCCGCCGGTGATGTTCTCGGACGGGCGGATCACGTCGAGCCAGAACACGAGATCTTCTGCCCGCATGCCGTAGGCGACGGAGGCGTTCTCGGAACATCCCGGTCGTTCGCACAGTCGGCCCATCGGCCCCGACTGTAGTGCTCAGGGCCGTCGGGAGCGGGATGGATGCCGCGGAACCGCCCCCATGGAGCGGATCTCGACCGACTGAGTAATCGTCGGAGCGGATTGAGCAACGCCTGGTTAACGGTGGTTCCGTACGTTCGAATCGTGCACACGACACCCGCAGGCCTCGACCCAGACATCGCCTTCGAACCACTCCCCGTCCGCCGGGCTCGCTGCGCCGATGGCGCCGGCACGTTGGCACCACTGTTCTTCTCCGACGACGACATGGACATCGCCCGCGCCAAGGCCGTCTGCTCGTCGTGCGCGCTGCGCGAAGAGTGTCTCCAGAACGCCATCGCTCGCCGCGAGGCGTACGGCGTGTGGGGCGGCGTGCTGCTGATCGACGGCGAGCCGACCCGCTTCGCGCGACGCCGCGGACGCCCGGCTCGCGACCGCATCGAGATCGCTGCCGAAGAAGTTCCCATCCCCGCGCACTTGGTTGCCTGACCGGACACGGATAGAGTCCCGCTCCCGAAGCAACTTCGGGCGCATAGCTCAGTTGGTGAGAACGCCGCCCTCCAAGGCAGCATCATCGGCTGGACATCCCGAAGCAACATCGGGCGCATAGCTCAGTTGGTTAGAGCGCTGCCTTCACACGGCAGAGGTCAGGGGTTCGAATCCCTTTGCGCCCACCACGAACCCCCGTCCGACGCCACCGGCGCCGCCGGGGGTTTCGTCGTTTTCGGAGCGGCTGACCCCGCCAGCGTCAGCCGGTTTCGGGAGGGCGGGGCTCGATGCAGGCCACGCCCATGCCCTGCCGATCGCGGTGCGGCGTCCACCCGTTCGAACACTGGCGGTCGAACGCGATGAACTGACGTACCACCAGATCGCCCTCGCCCTGACACGCGACCTCACGGGCGTCGGTGTTGGGCAGGATCTCGACGCAATCGCCGTTGCGCAGCACGCCGTCGGGGGCGCCGGGCTCACCGGGGTCGCCGAACTGGGCGAGCACCACGATCACCACGATCGCGATCGCGCTGCAGATCGTCAGCATCCGCCACGGCACACGAGCCGGCCCCTCGGGATGCTGATAGCGCCACTCACGCATCGCTTCGTCGCCCGGACCGTCACGTCGCGGATCGAAATCGGCCGCCGAGGTGGTCGTGGAACCGGACGGGGCGCTGGGCGACGCCGTCCCCGAGCGCAGCGATGCGTCGTAGACCGCTCGGCGAGCCGGGTCCGACAGCACCCGGTACGCCTCGTTGATGGCCGGCATCTTGTCCGACCCCGCCGCAGACCCCATCGTGCGGTCGGGGTGATACTCGCGAGCGAGCCGACGGTACGCCTCACGGACCGTCTCGATCGACGCCTCCTGGCCGACTCCGAGGACGGCGTAATGATTTCGACTCGTCACCATCGACCACGTTAGGAGTGTCGACCGAGATTGCGAAGTGCTCAGCCGACAATCGAGCGCAACATCAGCTTGCTCTCGGTGCGCGCCACAGCGTGGTCGGCGCGAACCCAGCGGACGAACGCGTCGAGCCCCTCGGCACCGACGCACTCCGCGACGATCGTGTAGTCGGCCGAACCGGTGACGTACGCGGCCATCACCACCTCGTCGCGTTCACGCAACCGCTCCTCGAAATCGTCAGCAGCGTCACCGGGCCCGAGGCTCACGTCGATGACCGCCCGCACCGTGCGGCCGAGCGCGACCGGATCGACCCGTGCCGAATAGCCCGTGATGACGCCGCGCAACTCCAAGCGGCGCACGCGCTCGGCCACCGAGCTCGGCGCCAGATGGATCCGCTCAGACAGCTCTCTCCAAGACATTCGACCGTCGTGGCGCAGAATGTCGATGATTCGAGCGTCGACGGGGTCGATGACCGATGAATCCACGGCGCCAACTCTAACCGAAACGGCAGATTCCGTCTCATCGACGGTGCGCGCGAGTTCACAATGACCTCATGTCGAACGCGACCACCACCCCGGCCATCTCCACCGTGGGCGTACCCCGCGAAGTCAAGAACTCCGAACACCGCGTGGCGATGACGCCCGACGGCGTGCGCGAACTCGATCGCGCCGGCGTGGCCGTCATGGTCGAGACCGGCGCCGGCGACGGGGCGTCGATCAGTGACGACGACTACGTCACAGCGGGAGCCACCATCGTGCCGACCGCAGCCGACGTCTGGGCACAGCAGATGGTCGTCAAGGTCAAAGAACCCAAGCCGGAGGAGTTCGAGTACCTCCGCGAGGACCTCACGCTCTTCACCTACCTCCACCTCGCCGCGTACCCCGCCGTCGCCGAGGCGCTGCTCGCAGCCAAGACCACCAGCGTCGCCTACGAGACCGTGCAACTCAGCGACGGCTCGCTGCCACTGCTCGCCCCGATGAGCGAGGTCGCCGGACGACTCGCCCCACAGATGGGCGCTCACTTCCTCGAGCGGCACAAGGGCGGACGCGGCGTGCTGATGGGCGGCGTACCCGGCGTGTCACCGGCAAAGGTCGTCGTGCTCGGCGCGGGCAACGTCGGATGGAGTTCGGCCGTCATCGCAGCGGGCATGGAAGCCGAGGTGACCGTGCTCGACAAGAACCTCGAGCGCCTCCGCTACGTCGACCAGATCCACAAGGGTCGCATCTCGACGCTCGCCTCCAACCAGGGCTCGATCGAACGCACCGTCGCCGAAGCAGACCTCGTCATCGGCGCCGTGCTCGTCGCCGGAGGACGCGCCCCGGTCGTGGTGAGCGACGACCTCGTCCGCTCCATGAAACCGCGAGCGGTCATCGTCGACGTCGCCGTCGACCAGGGCGGCTGCATCGCCACCACCCGCGAGACCACGCACGAGGATCCGGTGTACGAACTGCACGGCGTGGTGCACTACGCCGTCGGCAACATGCCCGGCGCCGTGCCGCACACCAGCACCTACGCCCTGACCAACGCGACGCTCCCCTACCAACTCGACGTCGCCGTCCACGGCGCACTCGGTGCGGCCCGACGCAGCGCGTCGATCGCCCACGGCCTCAACACCGTCGGCGGCCACCACGCCAACGCGATCGTCGCCGAATCCCTTGGCGCCACCGCCGTCGACCCCCTCGCCTGACCGGCCGGGCTCCCGCCGAGCCTCGCGCTGTCGGTCACACAAACCGGCCAGCACCCGATTTCCTGAGTTTGTGTGACCGATTCTGACCGAGGCTCGCGCTTTCGGTCACACAAACCGGACAGGGCCCGAATTTGCCGAGTTTGTGTGACCGATTGTGACTGAGGCTCGCGGATTCGGTCACACAAATCGGAGAGCTCGCGTGCTCACGCGGCGACGGCCGAGCACGTCTCGACCGTCAGCGTGTCGTAACGTTGCGCGATGGGCAGTACGACTGACAGAGATCGCACCGATGCGACCAGCATCTTCGATCTCGACCTTCCGGTGCTCCCGGCCGACATCCGCGAGACCGACCGTCACGAAGCCTCGGCGCTGTACCGATCGCTGGCGAAAGAACACTGGATCGCGCAGAACGTATTCGGATACACGGTGCTCCGCTACGACGACGTGGCAGCCATCCTGCGCGACAAGCGCTGGCACAACGCCGTGGGCAAGCTGCCCGAGATGATGGGGATCGACGACCCGTTCTTCACCGACCGTCCACCGTCGATCCTCGCCGCCGAAGGCGACGTCCACACCCGATTGCGGCGACTCGTGGCCAAGGCGTTCTCGCCGCGGGAGGCCGACAAGCTTCGGCCGTTCATGCGCGAGGTCGTGAACGAATTGGTCGATGCCGTTGCCGACGCTGGCCGTGCCGACATCGCCGTCGACATCTGCGAGCCGTACCCGATCCCGATCATCTGCGAACTGCTCGGTGCTCCCCGCTCCGACTGGCAGCTCTTCTCCCGCTGGGCCGAAGACGTCCTGCGCATCTTCAACGGCACCGCGGCGGCTGAACTCGACGTCATCAAGCAGGCTCAGATCGAACTCAACGAGTACGTCATCGACATGATCTCGCAGCGTCGAGACGACCCGCGTGACGATCTCATCACCCAGCTGATCGCTGCGGAGGAGGAAGGCGACCGGCTCTCGACCGAAGAGTTGGTGATGATGGTCAACGCGGTGATCGTCGGCGGCACCGACACCACTCGCAACCAACTCGGCTGCGCCATCAGCGTCTTCCTCGAACACCCCGACCAGTGGGCGATGCTGGCCGAGCAGCCCGAACTCGCGAAGAACGCCGTCGAGGAATGCATGCGCTATTTCGGGGCGATTCGAGGCACCGGCCGGTTCGCGAGCGAAGACATCGTCTACCGCGACGTGCTCTTCCCCGCCGGCACGTTCGTGTTCCCGTCGCTGGCCTCGGCGAACCACGACGACGGTGTCGCCGTCGGCGACGTCGAGACGTTCGACATCACTCGCGAACCCGTTGCCGGACGGATGCAGATGGGCTTCGGATCGGGCATCCACTACTGCCTCGGTGCGTCGCTCGCACGGGCCGAGCTGCAAGAGGCGCTGCCGATCCTCGCTCAGCGGATGCCCGACCTCACCGCGGCCGGCGACATCAGGTGGAAACCGTCGACCACCGCGATCTTCGGCCCCGACCACCTGCCGGTCACCTTCCGGACCTGACAGAGTCAGTCGTCGTGGCGAGGGCTGCGGCGCTGCTGCTTGAGTTCGCTGCGCTGTGACTTGGCAGCGAGCCGCCGACGTTGCGAGCCCCGTGTGGGCTTGGTCGCCCGACGCCGCTTCGGCACCGCAACAGCGCCGCGGACCTTGTCGACCAGGCGTTGCCGGGCGATGTCGCGATTGCGAACCTGCGACCGCTCGTCGTCGACCACCACCCGCACCACGTCACCCAACCGTTTGCGCACGCGGGCGCGCTGCACCTCGTGCCGGAACGCCGACGACGTGGTGACATCCCACGACAGTTCGACGCGAGTGGCCGCCTTGTTGGCGTGCTGACCACCCGGGCCTCCCGACGCGGAGAACGACTCGGTGAGCTCGTAGGGCGGGATGCGCACGTCGTCGGTCACCACGAGGCGGTCGTCGCCGCTCGGATCGTGTTGGCCCTGGCTCACACTCCCAGTCTGCATCGTCGCTCGGCTGAACTCGCGTCACGTTCCTGTCGTACGGTCTCGTCATGGCTGACATCAAGCTCGGATACAACACCGGATACTGGTCGGCAGGCCCGCCCAGCGGAGCGCTCGAAGCGATCCAGGAAGCAGAGAAGCTCGGCTTCAACTCGATCTGGACCGCCGAGGCCTACGGGTCCGATGCCCTGACGCCGCTGTCGTGGTGGGGAGCCCACACCGAGAAGGTGCAGCTCGGAACCGGCATCATCCAGATGGCCGCGCGCACGCCTGCCGCCACGGCAATGGCCGCGATCACGATCGACCATCTGTCGAACGGTCGCTTCATCTGCGGGCTCGGTGCGTCGGGGCCACAGGTCGTCGAAGGTTGGTACGGCCAGGAGTACCCACGCCCGCTCGCCCGCACCCGCGAGTACATCGAGATCCTCCGTGCCATCTGGGCCCGCGAGGCGCCGGTCGAGTACCACGGCGACTTCTTCGACATGCCCGTCGACGGTGGCATGAACCTCGGCAAGCCGCTCAAGTCGACGGTGCACCCGCTGCGCAACGACATCCCGATCTACCTCGCCGCCGAGGGGCCGAAGAACGTCGCGCTCTCCGCCGAGATCGCCGACGGGTGGCTCCCCCTGTTCTTCTCGCCGAAGGAAGACGCCTGGTACCGCGAGCAACTGCAGGCCGGGTTCGATGCTGCGGGCGACGCCACCAAGAAGGACCGCTTCGAGGTGTCGTCGGGTGTGATGATCATTCCGGGCGACGACGTGCAGAAGTGCGCCGACATGGTCCGTCCGTTCCTCGCTCTCTACGCCGGTGGCATGGGTGCGAAGGGCGCCAACTTCCACTACGAGGTCTTCGAGCGCATGGGCTACGGCGACGTCGCCGACAAGGTGCAGAACCTGTACCTCGACGGCAAGAAGGAAGAGGCCGCTGCGTCGATCCCGCTCGAGATGGTCGAAGACGTCGCGCTCGTCGGCCCCGCCGACAAGATCAAGGGCGAACTCGACAAGTGGCGCGAGACCTGCATCACCGAGTTCCTGCTGTCGGGTCCGGCGATGATGCTGCCGATCTACGCCGAACTGATCAACGGCTGACCCGCATCGCCGCTCGCCGGCTCAGCGGTTGGTTTCGAGGTCGGGGTCGGGCCTGGTGACGTGGGAGGCGACCAACCGGTCGTCGATCCAGCCGCGCAGCTTCTCGAAGGCATAGATGCCCGTCGAGTGGCCGTCACTCCAGTCGAGGTTGAGGCCCCAGGCGCCCTGCATCGCGGCTTCGGTGATGGTGATCTCGTCGGGCTTCGTCTCGGCCAGCACCGACACCGAGCGTCCTTGCTGTCGACGCGAGTTGCACTCGGCACACGGGCACGCCAAGCGCAGCGGAGCGAGATCGAACCTGGCGGTGACGCCGTCGGCGAACTCGATGAAGACGTGCTTGGTGCGATCGACTTCGATCGATTCGATGTCGTGAGCAGCCATGGCCGCGAAGGGTACCGTTCGTGGCGATGAGCTCATCGGGCGACGTGCCACCGCAACCGTTGACCGCTGATTCCCCCGGCCCGGTCTCGCGACGTTGGTTGCGTAACCGGTGGGACGAGCTCACCTTCGTCCACTGGCGGTACCGGCCCGACATCGTGCAGGCGCTGCTCCCCGACGGCCTGCGCGTCGACACCCACGCCGGATGGGCCTACGTGTCGCTCGTGCCGTTCCGCATGACCGATGCGACGCCTCATTTCGTGCCTGCCGTGCCGTGGATCTCGGCGTTCAACGAGACGAACGTGCGCACCTACGTCGTCGACTCGGCCGGCAACCGGGCGATCTGGTTCTTCTCGCTCGAAGCCGACCGATTGGCGATCGTCGCGTTCGCTCGATGGTTTCTCGGCTTCCCCTACGTGTGGGGTCGCCTCACGATCGAACGCCGCGCCTCGTGGCGTCGCTACGTCACGGCACGACGACGCTGGCCGAAGCGTCCGGCCTCGTCGACCACCGTGGCCGTCGAGATCGGCGACGTGATCACCGAGCCGTCCGGGCTCGACGTGTTCCTCACCGCTCGCTGGGGCACGGTCACGAAGTGGCCTGCCGCGCGCGGTGTGCTGCGCCATCATCCGGTCGATCACCAGGCGTGGACGCTGCACGAGGCGACGCTCACCGAGTACGCCGACGCGTCGATCGAAGCCGCGGGCCTCCCGACTCCGTCCGGTGATCCGATCGTCCGCTACGCCCAACCCGTCGACGCCCGGTTCGGCCGCCCAACCCGCGTCTGACGCATCGGTGCGTCATCGGGTGTCTCACACCGGATGACGGGGTGGTCAGAGGAGTTCGGTGGGGATGTCGACGACGCGGGCTCGCAGCCATTCGCCGACGGCTTTGGCCTGTGCGTCTTGGCGCGTGGAGGCGGCGACGCCTTCGTCGAGGAGTCCGTGCACCACGAAGTTCAGCGAGCGGATCTTCGGGAAGCGGTGGCGGTCGATCGGGAGTGCCGCGGCTTCGGGCAGCAGTTCGGCGAGCCGTTCGCTGGTGAGCCACTCGTCGATCCACACCCACGCGTCGTCGTTGCGGGTGAAGACGCCGAGGTTCGCGTTGCCACCCTTGTCGCCGGAGCGCGTGCCGATGATCGTGCCGAGCGGTGCGGCCGTGGTGTCGCCCCACTCCCGTCGAGGAACGTCGTCGAGCACCACCTCGATCGGAGGTCCCTGTGGTGCGACGCTGTCGACCTGCGTGGTCGCTCCGCCCACGACGTGGACGTACTGAGGGACCAGATCGTTGGGAACGATGGCTGGCCGGTACACACCGAACGGCGATGCTGCGCTCGGACCTCCTCCGAGGCCGTACATGCCGGGGATGCTCGCCAACGCCGTGTGCACGTTGGCATCGGCGAAGGCGCGTCCGACCTTGCGCTCGTCGTGGTCTTTCACGGTCACTCGCCAGATCGCGGTCGCCTCCTCCTGCGTCGCCGGATCGGGCTTGTCGGTGCGGATGACGCGGCTCGTGAACGACTCGAAGTCGTCGGCGGTGAAGCTGCACGCGTCCCAGAAGGCGGCTTCTGCGAACGCGGCCTTGTCGTCGATGTCGAGCCCGGTGAGCGCGACGGAGAACGAGTTGCGGTACCCGCCCATCTCGTTCATCGCCACCTTGAGCGTCGACGGCGGCGCCTGGCCACGGACGCCACTGATGCGGACGCGATCTCGTTCGAGCTGTTCGACCTCGAGCGTGTCGAACCGGGCGGTGACGTCGGGGCCGAGGTACTCGGGGCCGCCGATTTCGTAGAGGAGTTGGCTCGTGACGGTGCCGACCGTGACCGCTCCCCCGGTGCCGTCGTGTTTGCCGATGACCGACGAGCCGTCGGCGTGTACGTCGGCCCACGGGAACCCGAATCGCGTTCGGCCTCCCACTTCGGTGCGGCCGTCGATCTCGTTGAAGAAGGAGTAGTTGCCGCCGGTCGCCTGGGCGCTGCACTCGATCACGTGTCCGGCGACGACGCCGCCCGCCAACTGGTCGAAGTCGGTGCGCTGCCAGCCGTGATGCCACGCAGCGGGACCGCAGGTGACCGCAGCGTCGGTGACGCGACCGGTGATGACGATGTCGGCGCCCTGAGCGAGCGCGTCGACGATGCCGAAACAGCCGAGGTAGGCGTTGGCGGTGAGGTACGACGAGACGTCTCCGAGGTCGGTGTCGCCGAAGGGTTGGAGTGCTCCGGACTCGGCGAGTTCGGCGATCCGAGGCAGCAGGTCGTCGCCGTCGATGTAGGCGATGGTCGGGTTCAAGCCCAGCTTCTGGGCGACCTCGTGAACGGCGTCGGCGCAGCCGTCAGGGTCGAGCCCGCCGGCGTTCGAGACGACTTTGATGCCCTGGTCGAGGCAGGTGCCCATCACCTGCTCCATCTGGCCGACGAACGTGCGGGCGTATCCGGAGCCCGGACGCTTCGCCCGGATTCGGCTCAGGATCAGCATGGTCAACTCGGCCAGCCAGTCGCCGGTGAGCACGTCGATGGGGCCGCCCTCGACCATCTCGATCGCACCCGACGGGCGGTCGCCGAAGAAGCCGGAGCAGTTCGCGATGCGAATCGGTTCAGTCATCGGTCGACTCGATCGGGGCGAGGCTGACGAGCAACGTGCCCTGGTCGACGCGACCACCGACGTCGAAGTGCACCTCGGTCACCGTCGACGGCCGCGGCGCGGTGATCTTGTGTTCCATCTTCATCGCCTCGACGACCATGAGCACCTCGCCGGCGTCGACGGTCTGGCCAGCCTCGACGTTGACGGCGATGACGGTGCCCGGCAGCGGCGAGATCGGTCCGCCGCCGGAGACCTCGGCGTCGTGGTCGACGAAGCGCGGCGCCTGTTGCCACACGATCGACCCGGCCGAACTCCGCGTGCGGACCGCGTCGTCGTCGGTGCTGATCACGTCGACGCTCCGCCGAACGCCGTCGATCTCGATCGCGATCCGGTCGGGTTCGACGTGGAGCAGACGCACGGCGACGCGCCGACGCTCGTCGGCCGACAGGGTGCCGTCGTCGGTCGGCGTGGGCCACGGACCGATCAGCACGTCGGCTGCGTCGAGGCACACCGTGAACTCGACGGGCTCGTCGACGTCGCTGTCGATCGCGCGCCACACCTGCCGCTGGCCCTGCGTGCGCAGGTTGCGCCAACCCGATGGGGCGAACCCGGTGACGGCATCGGCGGCCCGGTCGGCGCGTTCGGTGGCGAACACGGCGGCGAGCAACAGGGCGAGTCGGTCGTCGCCGGTCGGGCCGGACGCGGTGACCACGTCGGGGTGCTCGTCGAGATAGGCGGTCGGCGTCTTCGCGTTGAGGTAGTCGCGCTCACCGAGGATCTCGACGAGCGCAGGGATGTTGGTGGTGACACCGGTGACCTCGGATCGACGCAACGCTCGACGGAGCTTGGCGGCGGCACCAGCGCGGGTGGGAGCGTGCGCGATGACCTTGGCGAGCATCGAGTCGTAGTCGGGCGACACGACGGCGCCGGCTCGGAAGCCGGTGTCGACGCGCACGAGATCGGCCTCGTCGCCACCGAGATCGAACGACGTGATCTCACCGGTCGACGGCAGCCATCCGGCGGCGGGGTCTTCGGCGACGATGCGAACCTCGATGGCGTGCCCGCGTGCGGCGACGAACTCCTGGCTGATCGGAAGCTCTTCGCCTGCGGCCACCCGGAGTTGCAGTTCGACGAGGTCGACGCCGGTGACCGCTTCGGTCACGGGGTGCTCGACCTGTAGGCGCGTGTTGACCTCGAGGAAGTTGATCTGATCGACGCCGCCGTCTTCGCCGACGAGGAACTCGACGGTGCCGGCGCCGTGATAGCCGACGCTCTTCGCGAGTGCCACGGCTCCGTCACAGAGCGCGGTGCGCGTCTCGGGCGTGATGCCCGCCGACGGCGACTCTTCGATGATCTTCTGGTTGCGACGCTGGATCGAGCACTCGCGTTCACCGAGGTGGATGACGTTGCCGTGCATGTCACCGATGATCTGCACTTCGACGTGTCGGGCTCGTTCGATGTACGGCTCGACGAAGACGGTGCCGTCACCGAACGATGCTTCGGCCTCGCGGGACCCACCGGCAACGGCGTCGGCCAGTTCGTCGGGCGTGCGGACGATACGCATGCCGCGACCGCCGCCGCCGGCTGCGGCTTTGACGAGCGCCGGCATGGGCACGTCGCTCGGGAGTTGCCCGTCGGTGATCTCGATGATCGGTGCGGTCGGCACGCCGGCGGCGATCGCGGCCTTCTTCGCGGCGATCTTGTCGCCGAGCAGGTTGATCTGGTCGGGTGTGGGGCCGACCCAGATGAGGCCAGCGTCGGCGACACGTTGCGCGACGTCGGCGTTCTCGGCGAGGAAGCCGTAGCCGGGGTGGACGGCCTGGCATCCGTGCGCCAGGGCGATCTCGATGATGGCGTCGGCGCGGAGGTACGACTCTGCGGGAGTGGCCCCGCCGAGCGCGACGGCCACGTCGACCGCGTCGACGTGCATCGCGTCGGCGTCGGGTTCGGAGTAGACGCCGACGGTGGAGATCCCGAGCGCATGCGCGGTCTTGGCGATCCGAACGGCGATCTCTCCCCGGTTCGCGATCAACAACGACGTGATCCGCCGAGACAGAGTCCCAGCAGGAGTGGAAACAAAACTCACGAAAGGCACCTTTCAGAGGCAGGGGCAGATCCGGGCCCGAGGGCGCCGACTCCGACGAACGGAGCGAAGCGAGTGAGGCGGAAGCTCATCAGTGCCTCCACACGCCGTATTCGGTGGCGCCCTTGATCTCGTTGCTGTGGGCGGCCGACAGCGCCATGCCGAGCACGGTGCGAGAGTCGGCGGGGTGGATGATGCCGTCGTCCCAGATGCGGCCGGTCGAGTAGAGCGCGGTCGACTCGTGTTCGATCTGGGCTTCGAGCGCTCCGGTCTGCGCGGCGAGCGCTTCTTCGTCGACGTCGATGCCGCGTCCGGCGGCGCTGTTGCGGGCGATGATGTCCATCACCCCGGCCAGCTGTTTCGGACCCATGACGGCGACTCGATGGTTGGGCCACGAGAAGATGAAGCGTGGGTCGTACGACTTGCCGCCCATCCCGTAGTTGCCGGCGCCGTAGCTGGCTCCGACCATGAGGTTGAAGTGGGGCACGGTCGAGTTCGACACGGCGTTGATCATCTTGGCGCCGTTGCGGATGATCCCGCCCTGTTCGGCGGCCGACCCGACCATGAAGCCGGTGATGTTGTGCAGGAACACGAGCGGGATGTCTCGCTTGTTGCACAGTTGGATGAACTGCGCTGCCTTGCGGGCTTCTTCGGAGAACAGGATTCCGTTGTTGCCGATGAGCCCGACCGGGAAGCCGTGGATCGAACCCCAGCCGACGACGATCTTGTCGCCGATGAGCGGCTTGAACTCTTCGAACCGGCTGCCGTCGAGCAGGCGGCAGTACACCTCGCGGATGTCGAACGGGATGCGTACGTCGGCCGACGCGCAACCCATCAGTTCCATCGGGTCGTAGAGCGGCGGGTCGGCTGGTTCGGTGGGGCCGGGGCCGAGCTTCTTCCAGTCGAGGTGTCTGACGATCTGGCGAATGATGCGCAGGGCGTCCATCTCGTCGTGGGCGAGGTAGTCGGAGAGGCCGCTCGTCCGCGAGTGCATCTCGGCGCCGCCGAGCGTCTCTTCGTCGACGATCTCGTCGATCGCCATCTTCACGAGCGGCGGTCCACCGAGGTAGGCGGTGCCCTGCTCTTTGACGAAGATCGTGTAGTCGCTCATGCCCGGCGTGTACGCGCCGCCGGCGGTGTTGGGCCCGAACGCTGCGGTGATGGTTGGGATGCCGAGCTTCGACAGCACAGTGAGATCGCGGAAGCTGCGGCCGCCGCCGATGAACAGGTCGGCCTGGCGAGGAAGGTCGGCGCCTGCCGACTCGTTGAGGTTGATGAGCGGCAACCGGTTCTCGCGGGCGATCTCGTAGAAGCGGTGCCCCTTCTTCCAGGTGGTCGGGTTGGCAGCGCCGCCCTTGACACTCATGTCGGTGCCGGTGATCGCACACTCGACGCCTTCGATCACGCCGATGCCGCTGGCGACGCCGACGCCGATCGGGTCCTGGGTGCCCCACGCTGCGAGCGGGCTCAGTTCGAGGAACGGCGTGCCCGGGTCGATGAGCGCTTCGATCCGTTCGCGCACGAGCATCTTGCCGCGCTTGCGATGACGGTCGACATAGCGTTGGCCGCCGATCGTGGGCACCTTGGCGAGCTCGGCTTCGACCTCGTCCCACATGCGCTGCATCTCGGCGAGATTGGCCTGATACTCGTCGGAACTCGTGTCGAGCTTGGATCGCAGCACCGTTCCGATCCGACTCTTCCTCGTGGTTGACACCATGCGGCCAACGGTACTCCAACCGCCGGTTCGGTACCGCAGGGTGCGTTCGCCCGCTCTAGCATCGGTTGCGTGGAGGTCGAACAACAGGCGCACGACGAGGTCGAGTCATCGGCTCAGGCACGCCTGCTGCGTGCCGGAGCCCCACGACCGTTGCTGTCACGTTCGGTCGAGGCACGCCTCGGACCGCGGCATCACGAGATCCTCGAGCAACTCGAAGCGTTGTTCCTCACCAGGGGGTTCGCGACGATCACGATCGCCGACCTGGCCGCGTCGATCGGGTGTTCTCGCCGCACGCTGTACGAGATCGCGTCGTCGAAAGACCAACTGGTGCTCGTCGTGATCGACCGGTTCCTGCACAAGAAGGGACGGTCCGCGCTCGACGCGATCGACCCCGACGAACCGTTCGACACGCAGCTCCGCCGCTACCTCGCCGGTGGCGTCACGTTCGCCTGGGAGAGCCGTCTGGCCGATGACCTCGCCGACGACGCGCCGGCCCGGCGACTCGTCGATCATCACTATCGGTTCGTGATGACGGTGGTCGAGCGGCTCGTGTCGCTCGGCATCGAGGCCGGCCAGTTCCGGCCGGTCAACCCGGCCATCGTCGCAGCCACGATCACCGGGGCGACGCTCTACATCGACGAACCCGACATGGCCGAACGACTCGGCCTCGAGGCGAGCGACACGCTCGAACAGATCCTCGACCTCGTGCTCCCGTCGCTCACCGCCCGCCCCTGACCGTTCCGCCCGAATACCCCGCCACTTCCAGACAGGATCACCCATGACCTCCGAGACTCCCGCCGCCGACACACTGACCACGGCATCCGTCCTCGCCGACCTCCTCGCCGAACAGGAGTCCCTCGATGCGGTGATGTCGGGCCTCGACGACGAGCAGTGGACGCTCGACACGCCGAGCGACAGGTGGAGCGTCGCCGACCAGATCGGCCACCTGGCGCACTTCGACGAGACCGCGTCGTGGGCGATCACCGACGAACCGCGGTTCAAGGAGTCGATGAACGAGCTGTTCGCAGCGTTGAGTTCCGGTGGCTCGCCCGACGAACTCGACGACGTCACCCTCGGACGCTTTCGGGCGATGTCGCCGACCGAACTCCTCGACGCATGGCGCGCCAACCGCAAGCTGCTCGCCGACGCCGGCGCCACCCTCGACGACGACACTCGCGTCATCTGGTACGGCCCGTCGATGGGTGCCAAGTCGTTCCTCACCGCTCGCCTGATGGAGTGTTGGGCACACGGCCAGCACATCTGCGATGCCGTCGGCGCGGTGCACGAGGCCACCGATCGACTGCAGCACATCGCGCAGCTCGGCTTCATCACCCGCAAGTGGACGTACGTCAACCGGGGTCTCGATGCGCCGACCACCGCGGTTCGGGTCACGCTCGACGCTCCGTCGGGCACGACGTGGTCGTTCGGCCCCGACGATGCCACCGACACGGTCACGGGCTCGGCCGAGGACTTCTGCCTCGTCGTCACCCAGTGCCGCAACGTCGCCGCCACCGACTTGGTGGTCACGGGCGACCACGCCGCCGACTGGATGTCGATGGCCCAGGCCTTCGCCGGCGGCGCCACCGACAGCCCACCCGCCTGACGACGATTTCTGCCCAGGCTCGAAATCACCCCGAACCAACGTTGTGGGTGATATCTGCCCAGGCTCGAAATCACCCCCAACCAACGTTCAAGGCGATATCTGCCCAGGCTCGATGTCGACGTGGGGCTCGGGTCGCCGGTGGATCGGGGGACCACATAGGTTTCGGGCGTGAGTACTGACGTCCGGCCCTTCACCATCGATGTCCCCGACGAACTGCTGAACGACCTGCGCGACCGGCTGCGGCGAACCCGTTGGCCCGAAGCCGAAGTCGTCGACGACTGGTCGCAGGGCACGCCGCTCGCCTACACGCAGGATCTCTGCGACCACTGGGCGAACAACTACGACTGGCGAACGCGTGAAGCGGCACTGAACCGTTTCGATCAGTTCGTCACCGAGATCGACGGCCTCGACATCCACTTCATCCACCAACGTTCGCCGCACCCCGGCGCGATGCCGCTCATCCTCAGCCACGGCTGGCCAGGATCGATCGTCGAGTTCCACAAGGTGATCGAACCGCTCACCGATCCGACGAAGTTCGGCGGCGACGCAGCCGACGCCTTCCACGTCATCGCGCCATCTCTCCCCGGCTACGGATTCTCCGACAAGCCGACCGAGGTCGGGTGGGGCGTCGAGCGCATCGGAAAGACCTTCGCCACGCTCATGGGCCGGCTCGGCTACGACCGATACGTCGCCCAGGGCGGCGACTGGGGCTCGGCGATCACGCACATGATCGCCGGCCACGACGCCGAGCACTGCGCCGCCATCCACCTGACGCTGGCGATGGGCGCTCGCCCCGGCGATCTCTCGGACCCCACGCCTCAGGAACTCCACAGCCTCGAACGGCTGAAGTACTACCGCGACTGGGACTCGGGCTACTCGAAGCAGCAGTCGACCCGGCCGCAGACCCTCGGGTACGGGCTCGTCGACTCCCCTGCCGGTCAGGCCGCCTGGATCATCGAGAAGTTCTGGGCCTGGACCGACTGCGGCGAGGGCGCCGACCGCCACCCCGAGAACGTGCTCGACCGCGACGAACTCCTCGACAACGTGATGCTCTACTGGATCAACGGCAACGCCGCGTCGTCGGGTCGGCTCTACTGGGAGAGCTTCGGCAAGCGCGAGAAGGTCGACGTGACGGTGCCGGTCGGCTTCGCCGCATTCCCCGCCGAAGTGATGCCGCCCGTCCGATCGTGGGTCGAGCCGATCTACCCGGGGCTCTGCCACTGGGTCGAGTACGACAAGGGCGGCCACTTCGCCGCGTTCGAGGTCCCCGACGTGTTCGTCGAGGAACTCCGCACGTACTTCCGACGATTTCGCTGACGCGTCACGTGATGTAGCCGACAACGTCGATGGCGACGTGCGTCTCGGACTTGGTGTACAGGCACACGGTGCCCTCCGACGACAGCTTCGCGACGACCTCGTTGCCTCGAATGTCACCGGGGCCGAAGTTGAGCGACGACGCCAGCGGCCGATCACCGCAGGGATGAAGCGTGAAGTAGCCCGTGCTCGACGGAGTGATCGCCGTCACGTTCATGACCACGGCTCGGGCATCATCCGGAATGCCATTCCGACCACCCACCTGCACCTCGACTTGCGAGTCGGCAGCGAGTCGAGCGCCGGGTGCCCCGAGACCGTCGATGGTCCCCTGGCCCGGACGCGTCTCGTAGAACCTGGCAGGATCGATCGAGACGAGACCGGAGGTCACCGGGACGAAGCCAACGGCATCACCCGTCAGGTGCGTCTCGGCGGAGCTGTAGATGCACAATGAGCCGGTCGACGACAGCTTCGCCACGATTTCGTTCCCGACAACATCGCCGGGTCCGTAGTTCAACGATGATGCCAGCGGACGGACGCCGCAGGGGAAGATCGTCAGGTACCCCGTCGCAGCGGGGTTGACCGCCGTGATGTTCACCACCGCCGCGATCGCGTCGTCGTCGACACCCGCCCTGCCACCGATCTGCACCTCGACCGTCTCGCCGGCAGCGAGACGTCGCCCGAATTCCTCCTCGCGATCGGCGGTGACCTCGCCGGGTCGCGTCTCGATGACCCGCCCCGGGTCGAGTGACGAGAACGGCGAGTCGCTCGGTACGAACCCGACAACGTCGCCCGTGATGTGGGTCTCCACCGGGGTGTAGATGCACACGTCGCCATCACTCGACAGCTTGGCGATCACTTCGTTGCCGCGAATCTCGCCGGCGCGAAAGTTCAGCGATGACGCCAACGGCCGGTCACCACACGGGAAGATGGTGAAGAAGCCGGTGGCCGCCGGGGCGACCGACGTGACGTTGAGCACGACCGCCGCAGCATCTGCTGCCACCCCGGAGCGTCCCGCGATGTCGAGTCGGTAGGTCTCGCCAGCCGCGAGGCGGCGCCCCACCTCTCCGATTCGGTCGACGGTCACCTCACCGGGCCGTGATTCGAGCACCCGCGCCGGTGTGAGCGACTCGATGTCCGGCGATTCGGCATCCGGGTCGGGGTCGGGTCCGGTCGGGGTCACGGCATTCGATGCCGCCGATACCGGCGACACACCGCTGGCCGTCGTGGCGACGACCGTGAACGTGTGCGCCACGCCGTTGGTCAGACCGGTGACCGTGCACGACACCGCGCCGTCGGTCGAGCACATCGCTCCTCCCGGCGACGCCGTGACCTCGTAGGAGATCTCCGTTCGGCCACCGTTGTCGGCTGGAGCAGCCCACGAGACGTGGGCGGCAGCGTCGCCCGCCGTGGCCACGACAGCCGTCGGCGATGTGGGTGCGACGGCCAGATCCGCCACGTAGGGCTCGATGCCGAACTGCACGGTCTCTGCTGCGAAGTAGAGCCGCCCGTCGACGATGTTCAGATTCTCGATTCGATTCTCTTCGTTCCAGAAGAGCGGCTCGAGGAGATCGTCGCTGCCGTCGCCGATCCACAATCGCACCTCGCCGTCGCTGTCGCCCTCGTACACGAAGTACGCGCGACCACGAAACGACTCCAGGCCACCGAAGTAGCCCGGGTCGTCACCGATCTCGACCAGTTCCATGCTGCCGTTCTCGATGACCGCCAATTGCTCGCCGTCGAAGTCGTCTGGCTCGAAGGGCAGGAAGACGCGACCGTCGCTGGCGGTCGCGTCGCTCACGTCGAACGACCCATCGGCCGGCAGCGAGACCACCTCCCAGTTCTCGCCGGGAGGCGACGAGACCGCGATGTCGCCAGGTGACGTGAGTTCGGCGATCAATGTGTCGTTGGACAAGTGCAGTGCGTCCACTCTGCCATCGAAGGGTGTCGTCAACGCTGCGGTGCCGGCGGCCGTACCGTCTGTCTCGTAGACGCGCTTGGAGCCGGCGACGTCGGTCGCGAGGAACCACGCCGTGGTGCCGTCGCCGACGAAGTCGCGGGGGTTCGACCCATCCGTGCCCGGTCGAATGTCGAGGAGACGCGCGGTTCCGGCCACCGTGCCGTCCGAGCCCCAGAGTTCTCTGCCCGAACCGTCTCCGTCGTTCTGGAACAGGAGTCGTTCGCCCACAGCCGTCCCGGCGCCGCCGAAGGCGTCGCCCAGCAACTCGACCGATCCCGCGGCGGTGAGGTCGGTCGCCCACATCGGATTGTCCACGCTCGGACTGTCCTCGCGGTAACGCATGAACGCGACATCATCTGCGACGACCACCCAACTGATGAACCTGACGCCGGCGGAGCCGGGTGTCGTTTCGGTGATGAGCCTGTCGCCACCGGGCTCGCCTGTCAGGGCGTACGGTTCACATCCTTCGTCGTCGGTGCAGCCGATGGTGAGCAGTTGGTCGCCGACACGAGCGAGGTGCTCCCCGCCGATCCCGATGTCGGTGAGTTTGGCACCGGTCGGCGACGACCGCCACGATCGGCCGGCCGCCCGGAACGCAATACCGTCGCCGAATGCAATGAAGTCATCGGGACTCGACCCGCTGGTCGTCGTGTCGATGTCGGCGAGCAGCGCGGTCCCGCTCACCGTGGAGTCGGTGATGAACAACTCGATCCCGGCATCCGAGCCGTCGTCGCCCGTCACCCACCACGTCGCTTCATCGACGACAATGCCGCTCATCGGGCTGGCCGCAAAGTCGCCGAGACGACTCGTGCCGCTCGCGGTGCCGTCGGTCGACCACCATGAGGAACTCGTACCGTCGTTGGCCCCGAAGAGCGCAACGCCCGAGATCGGATCGACGAGGAACTCGGATGGAAACGAGCTCGCCGAACCCGGATTGAGGTCACCGAGCGGGACCGTGCCCGCAACCGAGCCGTCGGTGTACCACGGTTCGAAACCGTCCGGGCCGTCGGCCGACAGGTAGGCGTTGCCGCCGTCGACTGCCTGCACGTAGACGGTCTCATCGACGATCAACTCGATCGGTGTCGACTCGATGCCCGACGGAAAGACCCAGAAGACCTGGTCGGCGCCCGACCCACTCGATGCGTAGATCCTGTCGCCGGCGATCTCGACGCCGCTCACCGGCGTGCCGATCGACGTGACCTCCTCGATGTCGATGTCGCCATCTGCGCTGATCTGCAACCAATGCAACGTGCCACCACTGGACGACAGCAGATTCGCATAGACGTCGGGCCCGCTCGCCCGAAGACCGACCACATGTTCGCTGTCGACACCTGCCGACAGGTCGTGGACCCGGATTGCAACACCGTCCCAGCTGTACAACCCGGTGTCGGTCCCGTCGCTCGCCACGAAGAAGAGTTCGACGTGTTGCTCACCGCCGGAATCGGCGACGGCCACGGTCAGCCGGCGGACGCTGCTGCTGCCGGCGGCGTTGATGTCACTGAGCTGGGCGACCGACGATCCGTCGTAACGCCACAGCTCGGTTCCTGACGTCCCGTCATCTGCGGAGAAGAACAGCTCCCCATCGACCACCGCAAGATCACTCGGATTCGAACTCGAGTTCCCGGGCCGAATGTCGGCGACCATCTTCGTGCCCGGCTCGGATCCGTCGGTGACCCACAACTCCCGACCGTGGTCATCGCTGAGAGCGGCGAAGAACAGGAGTCCGCCCATCACCGCGCCGTCTTCCGTCTCGGGAGACGAGTCATCGGGTCCCACCCTGATGTCCGCGAGCATCCGGGCTTCCCCACCGGCGATCGGGCGGACCCACAGCTCTTCGCCGTGGACGCCGTCATCGGCGGTGAAGAACACGTTCTCGCCGGCCACGATGAACTCGTCGGGCCGGCTGTGACCGGAGTGGGTGTCGACGTCGGCAAGCAGCTGCACCGTCGGGAGAGAATCACCAGCGGCTTCGACAGGTCGTGGCGTCGCGACGGTTGCCAGTGCGGCCGCCGCACAGGCGAACGAGACGAGCAGGCTGGAGGCAGAACGTTGACGCATGTGGCCCACCGTGACCGAACGCCGTGAACCGGGCGTGACCCGAGCCGGGGTTTGGCGTCCTGACCGATCACAACACCGTTCCAATCCCCTCCCGACGCTAGGGTCGATCGTCGCAGGCTCGACCGGCCCCTCCCGGACCCGCCTCACGCTCGACCGATGACCACGACCGCGCCCGGACCCCCGATCGTCCCGCCCCCCGACCACGGACACGTGGCAGGTACTGCGCGGGCAGCTTTGTCGTACCGCAAATTCCGGATCGTCTTCATCGGGCTGGCCATCTCGCAGATCGGTACGTGGATGCAGAACTTCCTGCTTCCCGCGTACATCCAGGAGCGCACCGGCCGCCCGGCGCTCGTCGGCGTCGCCATCTTCGTGCAGCTCGGACCGCTCCTGTTCCTGTCGATTCCCGGCGGGCTCCTCGCCGACAAGGTGTCGAAGCAGAAACTGATGCTGGCGATGCAGGTCGCGTCGGCGCTGCTCACCCTCGGCACGGCGTGGCTCGTCTGGAAGGACTCGAGCGTCTGGGCGATCTTCGCCGTGCAGTTCCTGATCGGTACCGCCAACGCGCTCAACGCACCGGCGTTCCAGTCGTCGATGCCGCTGCTCGTCCACCGACAAGACCTCGCCGGAGCCATCAGCCTCAACTCGGCGATGATCAACGGCACGCGCGTGATGGGCCCCGTCACCGCTGCACTGCTCGGCGTGGTCGGGCTCTCGCTCTCCCAGATCTTCCTCGTCAACGCCATCAGCTACATGTCGTTCATCGTCGCCCTGGTGATGGTGGCGATGCCCGACGTCAAGGCCGACCACAAAGAGCGTGGCATCAAACAGTTGGGCATCGGCATCCGCATCGCGCGCGAGCGGCCGGTTCTCGGGCGACTCCTCGTCGGCATGTTCTCGTTCTCGGCGATCAGCCTCGCCTACATCGGGCTCTTCCCGTCGGTCGCCGAACTCAACTTCGGCATCGATGCCGACTCGTCGGTCTACCGCTGGCTGTACGCGGCATGGGGCGCCGGCGCGTTCGCCGGCGCACTGTCGGTCGGCACGTTCTTGTCGCGCTATCACCGTCGCGTCCTGATCGTCCGCGGGTTCACGGGCGTCGCACTCTCGCTCGGCGTGTTCTCGCAACTACGCGACCAGGTGACCCCGTTCGTGGTCGGTGCGCTGCTCGGCTTCTTCTACTTCATGACGGCCACGGCGATCACCACGTCGCTCCAGCTCAACATGAAAGACGGCGAGCGGGCGTCGGTCATGCCGCTCTGGTTCATGGTGTTCGGCGGCACCGTGCCGCTCGGCAACCTCGCCGGCGGCGTGCTGTTCGAGGTGATCGGTGCTCGCGCAGTGCTCGGCATCGGCGCGGTGTGGGCGCTGTTCCTCGCTCGTTGGCTCGACCTGCGCCGCCTCCCGCCCGAAGCATTCCTCAGCGAAGCCGACGGCGGCGAACCACCCGTCCCGCGAGTCTGAACGCCGCCGCCGCAGCTCAGCCGAGCAGCTGAGCGACGACCCGTTCGAGACCGGCGCTCCGACTCGCCTTGACGAGCACGACGTCGCCGGCGCCGAGCTCACCGATCTGACCGACCGGGTCGTCGGTGGGGCGGACCCCGTAGAGCTCGGTCCCCGTTGCCACGAGTTGCACCCCGAGCGCTTCGGCCTTGCGCGCCACGTCGCGATGACCTTCGCCGGGATCGTCGAGTTCGCCCATGAGCCCGAGGATGGCGAAGCGACGAGTCGCACTCATGGCGACGAGTGCGTCGAGCGCTGCGGCCATCGACGTCGGGTTGGCGTTGTAGGTGTCGTCGACGACGATCGCACCGCTCGGCAACTCGGTCATCTCCATCCGCATGCCCGAGATCGTGGCGGTCGACAGCGCGGCGACGGCCGCGTCGAGCTCGACGCCGAGCGAACCGGCGACCGCGATCGCTGCCGCCGCGTTCATCGCCATGTGTTCGCCGCTGAGCTCGAGTTCGACCCGGCTGTCTCCCCACGGGGTGTCGAGCCGGAAGCGCGGCCGGGCGAGCTGATCGAGCGTGAGTTCGGAGATGCGCACGTCGCCGGTCGTGCCGAACGTGAGCACCGACGCACCGGTGTTGCGCGCCATGGCGGCGACCCGTTCGTCGTCGGCGTTGAGGATCGCGACGCCCGACGCGGGCAGCGCAGCGACCAGCTCGGCCTTGGCGCGCGCCACGCCCTCGATGCCCCCGACCATCTCGGTGTGCGAGTGCCCGACGGTGGTAACGACGCCGATCTCGGGTCGGGCGATCTCGCAGAGTTCGGTGATCTGCCCGAAGCCGCGCATGCCCATCTCGAGCACCAGCACCTCGGTGTCGTCGGGTGCGTTGAGCATCGTGATCGGCAGACCCTGCTCGTTGTTGAAGCTGCGCTCGTTCGCGGTGGTGCGCAGCGAGGCCGCGCAAGCCGCGGCGATGAGATCTTTGGTGGAGGTCTTTCCGACGCTGCCGGTGACCCCGACCACTCGCGCTGACGACCGTTGACGTGCCCATCCGGCGAGCCGCATCAGCGCGTCGGCGGTGTCGTTCACCTCGATCGCCGTGTGATCCCTGCGGAACGGGTCGGGCTCCGACGACAGGTGCAGCGCCGCCCCGCTGTCGTATGCGGCGCCGATGAAGTCGTGACCGTTGCGTTCGGCGACGATCGGGACGAAGAGTTGACCGGGCTGGATCGAGCGCGTGTCGAACGATGCCCCGTCGAATTCGACGTCGGGGCCGACCAGGCGTCCACCGATGCCCGCTGCTGCTTCGGATGCCATGAACCTCACGAGGGGTGACGGTACTGTCGCGACATGACCCAGACCGGGATCCCATCGGCGGCCAGCCGTCACGTGCGTTTCGCCGAGAGCCGGTTCGGCCGTGAGTGATGTACTCGAGGTGATGCTGCGCGGCGAGCAACACGACGACCGGATCCACCTCGTCGTGCTCTTCGGCGGCGAATCAGCAGAGCACGACGTGTCGTGCACGACCGCGGCGCACGTCCTCGCCGCCGCCGACCCGACGAAGTATCGGATCACGCCGATCGGCATCTCGACCGAGGGCCAGTGGGCCATCGCCCAACAGGCGGTCGACGCGCTGGCGAAAGGGCCCGAGCAGCTGCCCGGCCGTCTCGATCCGAGCGGCAGCAACGTGTCGCCCAGTCCCGTGCTCTCGGCCGCGACGTCGTCACCCGGTCGCACCGTCGTGATGCCGCTGCTCCACGGCCCGATGGGCGAAGACGGCACCGTGCAGGGCCTGCTCGAACTCGCCAACGTCCCCTACGTCGGTGCCGGCGTCCTTGCGTCGGCCGTGGCGATGGACAAGGCCATGGCCAAGCAGGTGCTCGCAGCTGCCGGGATTCCGCAAGCCGCCTATCGAGCGTTCGGCGAGCACGAGATGAATCCGGCGCTCCCGCAACAACTGGCCGACGAACTCGGTCTGCCCGTCTTCGTGAAGCCCGCCAACATGGGCTCGTCGGTCGGCGTGTCGCGAGCGACCACCGTCGACGAACTCCGCGACGCCATCGAACTCGCACTGAGCTACGACGAGATGATCGTGGTGGAGGAAGCGATCGTCGGCAAGGAGATCGAGGTCGCCGTGCTCGGCAACCACTCCCCCGATGCGGCGACGCCCGGCGAGATCGTCCCCGGCGACGAGTTCTACAGCTACGACGACAAGTACGTCACCGATGGTTCGTACGCCGTCATCCCGGCACCGATCGGCGCGGCGGCGCTCGAGGAGTGTCGCGAGCTCGCGATCCGCACGTTTCGTGCCTTGCGATGCGAAGGCCTGTCACGAGTCGACTTCTTCTACGAGACGCCCGGCGACCCCGCCGGAAGGGGTCGTGGCTTCCTCTGCAACGAGGTCAACACGATGCCCGGCTTCACCCCGATCTCGATGTTTCCGAAGATGTGGATCGCCGACGGCGTGAGCTACCCCGAGATCATCGATCGACTCGTCGACCTCGCGATCGAACGCCACACCCGCCGACGCCGTAACACGAAGCACTGAGGCCGCCATGAGCACACCCGACGACGATCTCGGTCCGGCCACCGACCCGCTCGACGATCCCACGCTCGACCCGGCCGCCGTCACCGAGGAGCGCGAGTTCCGAGAACCACCGCTCAATCACCTGTCGCCGATGGGGCAGGTCGAAGCGATCGGCCGATTCGCGCAAGGCGCCGGTGGCGACCGACTCCGCAAGTGGTTTCAGATCGTGATCCCGGTGCTCATCGTGGCGTTGCTCGCCGCGGTGGTGTTCGGCTGATCAGACCGGAGCGAGCGCCGCCCGCAGGAAGCTGCGCAGTTCGTCACGCAACCGACGCAGGCCCGCCGCATCGGCGTGCCAGCCCACCGCCCTGAGCGCTTCGGGCTCGGTGGCGATCCCCGTGATCGTCGCGTAGCCGAGCGCCGCGACCAGTCCGGGGTCTCCACGCCGGAGCCGGCCAGCGCGCATCTCCGAACCGAGGTAGGCGACGGCGCGGTCGATGAGCGGTTGGATGTGCTCGCGCAGCCGACCTGCGTGTGCGTCGTCGAGGCGGCTCATCTCACGCACGATGCCGAGCAACGCCGGACGCCGAACCGCCGGACGGAACACGGCGCGTACGACGGCGTCGATGCGTTCGAGCGGGTCGTCGGGAGCGGCGCGCACCGCGGCGTCGATCACGATGAACAACTCGGCGGCGACCGCTTCGAGCACGGCGTCGACGAGGACGTCCTTCGAGGCGAACCAGTACAGGACCGTCTGCTTGCGGACCCCGACCTCGCGGGCGATCTCGTCGAGTGACACCGAGTCGACGCCACGCGCCCCGAAGAGGTCGACCGACACCCCGAGGATGCGTTCGCGAGTTGTCGGCCCTGCCGTCACAGGCGCCAGTCTGCCACCAACCGAGCACCTCTCTACCAAGTGGTAGAGAATCGTGATAGAACTGACGACCGTGAAAGCCGACTCGATCCCCGAAGCACTCTCGGGCAAACGCATCGCGATCACCGGCTGCACCGGCTTCGTCGGCACCGCGCTGGCCGAACGACTCCTGCGCGGCGTGCCGGATTGCGAACTCGTCCTGCTCGTGCGAGACGGCAAGCGCACGCCGGCCGCTCGACGCACGCAGCGCGAGATCCTCAAGAACGACGCGTTCGACCGTCTTCGTGAGACCCACGGCGACGACTTCGACGAGAAGGTCGCCGGCCGCGTCATCACCGTCGCCGGCGACGTGACCCAAGACGGTCTCGGCCTGAACGACGCCGATCGCGAACTCTGGGGCACCGCCGACGTGATCATCCACTCGGCAGCCGCCGTCTCGTTCGACTCGCCGCTCGACTCCGCCGTCGAGATCAACCTGCTCGGCCCGACGCGCATCGCGAACCTCGCCAACGAGATGGGCGTCACCCCGCACCTCGTCGCCGTGTCGACGTGTTACGTCGCCGGCAACCGGCGGGGCAACGCTCCCGAGATCCTCGTCAGCGACGGTCCGTTCGACATCGGCATCGACTGGCGATCAGAAGTCGCCGCCACCAAGCGCATCCGCTCCGACTTCGACGCGGCGAGCCGACTCCCCGAACAACTCAAGGTGTTCCGCAAGGAAGCCCGCGCCGAGATCGGTGCGGCCGGCGCCCCGGCCCTCGCAGCCAAGACCGAAGACATCCGCCAGAAATGGGTCAAGTCACAGCTCGTCGAAGCCGGCCGCAGCCGCGCAGCGAGCGTGGGCTGGCCCGATGCCTACGCGTTCACCAAGGCGCTCGGCGAACAGGCGCTCACCGACAACAAGGGCAACGTCCCGGTGTCGATCGTGCGCCCGTCGATCATCGAGTCGGCACTCGCCGAACCCAAGCCCGGCTGGATCCGCGGCTTCCGCATGGCCGAGCCGGTCATCATCTCGTTCGCTCGCGGGCTGCTCAAGGAATTCCCCGGCGTCCCCGAGGGCACCGTCGACGTCATCCCCGTCGACCTCGTCGTGGCCACGATCATCGCCGTCGCAGCGCAAGGCCCCGAGGATGCGCCGGCGATCACCCAGATCGCGTCGGGCGGCATCAACGCACTCAAGTACCGACAGCTCGTCGACAACGTCACGGCGTGGTTCACCGCGAACCCGGTCTACGACTCGAAGGGCCAGCCGATCGTGGTGCCCGAGTGGCGGTTCCCCGGACGCGGCCGAGTCCAGAAGCAGCTCAGCCAGGCCAAGACCGTGCTGTCGTCGGCCGACAAGGTGCTCCAGGCGCTCCCGCTGCGCGGCAAGCAGGCCGAGTTGTCGGCACAGCTCGAGGAGAAGCGCATCGAGGTCGAGACCGCGCTCGAGTACGTCGAGCTCTACGGCCTCTACACCGAGTGCGAGGCGATCTATCAGGTCGACAACCTCATGGCGATGTGGGACTCGCTCGGCGAGCAGGATCAGGCCGAGTTCAACTTCGACCCGCGCTCGGTCGACTGGGACGACTACGTCAACAACACGCACCTCCCGTCGATCATCCAGCACGCCCGAGTCAAGACCACGCCGGGGCCGTCGAAGTCGACCGACCGCATGACGCGTATGCGCAAGCAGGTCCTCGACCCGAAGCGGCAGGTCGCCGCATTCGACCTCGAGAACACGCTGATCTCGTCCAACGTCGTCGAGAGCTTCTCGTGGCTCGCCACCCGCCGTCTCAACACGCCCGAGCGCATCCGCTACGTGCTGCGCACGCTCACCGAGGCACCGGGTCTGCTGCGTCTCGATCGGCAGGACCGCACCGACTTCCTGCGTCACTTCTACCGGCGCTACGAAGACGCGCCGCTCGGCCAGATCGAGACCGACGCTCGCGAGATGCTCTCGCAGCTCATCATGACCAAGGCGTTCCCCGAAGGTCTCCGTCGCGTTCGCGAACACCGTGCGCTCGGTCACCGGACGATCCTGATCACCGGCGCACTCGACTTCGCCGTGGCCGGACTCGCCCCACTCTTCGACGAGATCGTCGCCGCCGAGATGGCCGTGCGCCCCGACGGCACGCTGTCGGGCGAGATGATCACCGTGCCGCCCACGGGCGAGGCTCGGGCCCAGATCCTCACCGACTACTGCGAAGCCGAGGGGCTCGACATCTCGAACTCCGTGGCCTACGCCGACTCGTCGTCGGACCTGCCACTGTTCGACGCCGTCGGATTCCCCGTGGCGGTCAACCCCGAGACGCGTCTCGCCACCATCGCCCGCAAGCGGGGCTGGCTGGTCGAGCACTGGAGCAAGGCGAGCGGCGGTCCTCGACCGCTGCTGCCGATCGGCGAGTTGATGGTCGAGCGTGAGCGCAGGAGGAAGTTCGCATGAAGGCGCTGAGAATCTCTCGCAACGTCGGCAAGTTCGGCGCGGCGCGCATCCTGTCGGCGGTGTCGCCGTCGGGTGCCGCCAAGCTCGGTCCGCTCGAACACCGCACGATCGACGATCCCGACTGTCCCGGCGACGGGTGGCACAAGGTCCACACTCGCCTCTCGGGCATCTGCGGCTCCGACCTGTCGCTCGTCGACGGCCACGCGTCGACGTATTTCGACAACTGGGTCAGCTTCCCGTTCGTGCCCGGCCACGAGGTGGTCGGCGAACTCGACACCGGTGAACGCGTCGTGCTCGAACCCGTGCTCGGCCACGCCGCCCGCAACGTCGCTCCCCCATTCGACGGTGCCTGCCCGGGCGACGGCGACGACTACGCCCACCTCGCGGTCACGTCACCCCAAGGTGTCGAGCCCGCCATCCAGACCGGCTTCTGCTGCTCCACCGGTGGCGGTTGGGCGCCGTGGTTCTGGGCGCACGAGTCACAACTGCACCGCATCGATGCGTCGGTCGACGAGTTCCCCGACGAGCGCGCCGTGCTCGTCGAACCCTTCGCCGGAGGCATCCACGCGGCCCTGCTGGTCGCCCCGGCGATCCAGGGCGTCGACCAGCCGGTGGTCGCCGTGCTCGGTGCCGGCACGATGGGCCTCGCCGCCGTCGCCGGACTCAAGCGCTACGTCCCCGGTGTCCGGATCGTCGTCGGAGCCCGCTACCCGCATCAACGTCACCTCGCCCTCGCGCTCGGTGCCGACGTCGCGGTCCCCGCCGCCGAACTCGACCGGGCCGTGCGCCGCGAGGTCGGCTGCCACATGATCGGCAGCGACACCGATGGCGTCCTGTCGTCGGGTGCGCACGTCACGATCGATGCCGTGGGCAGCTCGGCGTCGATCGCCGACTGCCTCCGCTTCACCCGACCGCGAGGCCGCATCGTGCTGCTCGGCATGCCGGCGACCGTCGACGTCGATCTCACGGGCCTGTGGCACCGCGAGATCGAGTTGAAGGGCGCATACACCTACGGCACCGAAACCCTCGCCGACGGCACGACCACCTCCACCTTCCAGCTCGCGATCGACACCGTCGACGCGGTGCGCGCCGAACAACTCGTGTCGGCCACCTACCGCCTCGATGACCACGTCGACGCCATCAGCCACGCCGCCAACGCCGGCCGCCGTGGCGCGGTGAAAATCGCCTTCGATCTGAGAGAAAGCAACCAACTCTGATGCCTCGCCCCGGATTCGTCCTCGACGTCGACCGCTCGACCCCACCCGCACTGTTCTGGCGCGGCGAAGGATTCAGCCTCGAACGCCTGCCCGCCGACCGCAGTCGGATCATCTACCCGCCCGAGCCGCTCAAGGGCATCGATCACCTCGACCAGGCGATCCGCGACGCACTGCTGAACCCGCTCGACATGGATCCGTTGCCCGCGCTGCTCACGCCCGGCATGAAGCTGACGATCTGCTTCGACGACGCGTCGCTGTCGCTGCCCAAGATGCAGCGTCCCGACAACCGTCAGCGCATCGTCGAAGCGGTGCTCGACATGGCCGCCGAGGCCGGTGTCGACGACGTTCACATCATCGCTGCCCTCGGGTTGCACCGTCGCATGCACGAGTACGAGTTGCGCCACGTGCTCGGCGACCGAGTCGTCGACTCGTTCCTCCCGCGGGGCTTCCTCTACCAGCACGACGCCGAGGACCCCGAGAACCTCGCGGTGATCGGCCACACCGACGAAGGCGAGATCCTCGAGATCAACAAGCGCGCCGCGGAGTCCGACCTCGTCGTGTACGCCAACGTCAACCAGGTCGCCATGGACGGCGGCTGGAAGTCGCTCACGACCGGCCTCGCCAGCTACCGCTGCCTCTCCGAGCACCACAACCCGGCCAGCCTGCAGAACACCCGCAGCCTCATGGACCGCCACCACTCGGCGCTCCACAAGTCGATCTGGCGCATGGGCAAACTGCTCCGCGACTCGGGCCCGAAGATCTTCCAGGTCGAGACCACGATCAACACCGACGCGTTCCCCAAGCCGTTCGACTTCCTCGCGAAGCGCGAGTGGGAGTGGACGGCAAAGGACCGAGCGCTGTTCCTCGCGTCGAGCAAGTCACTCGACCGTCTCCCGAACCGCACGAAGCGCAAGATCTTCCACGGCATCGAGGCGCCGTACCGCACGACGAGCGTGCAGGCGGGCTTCACCGAGACCGTGCACGAGAAGACGTTGGAGAACGTCTACAAGCAGCATCTCGTCGAGGTCGAGGGGCAGACCGACATCCTCACGATGGGCATTCCGTTCATCAGCCCGTACAACCCCGAGTCGATCATGAACCCGATCCTCGTCATGTGCATGGGCCTCGGCTACCTGTTCAACATGTACCGCGGCAAGCCGCTGGTCCGCGAAGGCGGAGTGGTCATCATGACGCACCCGACGTACGAGGAGTTCCACCCGGTCCACCACCCGAGCTACATCGACTTCTTCGACGAAGTGCTCGCCGACACGACCGACCCGGCCGTGATGTCGACGAAGTGGGAGAAGAAGTACGCCGAAGACGAGTGGTACCGCCACCTCTACCGCACCAGCTACGCCTACCACGGCGTGCACCCGTTCTACGCGTGGTACTGGGGCGCTCACGGCCAGCAGCACGCCGGCAAGGTCATCATCGTCGGCGGCTATCCCGACGCGGTGCGCCGCCTCGGCTTCACGCCCGCCTCCACGATGAACGACGCGCTGGAGATCGCGTCCGACACCGTCGGCCGATCGCCGACCATCTCGCACCTCCACGTCCCCGGCGTCCTCGTCGCCGACGTCAAGTAACCGAGACCGCCGATGGCCAAGACGAAGCATCCCTACATCCGGCGGGCTCAGCGTCCCGACACGCCCGGTTCGGCGATCCAGACGGCGCAGCGTCTCTCGGGCTCGGTCGAGAGCATCGCTCGCAAGGCCGCCATGCCCTTGCGTCGCTACGGCTTCCCGTTCCGCAAACCGACGGTGCCGCGCGGGGTCGAAGTGCCCGTCGAGGAGAGCAAGCTCGGCCCGGGCTACGACACCGAGTGGGCTCGCTCGCCGCTCGCCCGCACCGCCCGCGGGCTCATCATCGAGGGCCCACTGCGCCTCGCGGTGCGCACGGTCGCCAGCCCCACGGTCACCGGCGTCGACCGCCTCGCCGACCTGATGCGTGACGACGACGTGGCACCCGTGATCTTCGCCCCGAATCATCACAGCCACATCGACACCGGGCTGATGATCCGCTCGATCCCGATGTGCTGGCGTCGCGAACTCGTCGTGGCCGCTGCTGCCGACTACTTCTTCGACGCACACTGGAAGGCGTCGATCTCGGCGCTCGCGCTCAACGCCATCCCGATCGATCGCGATGCGACGAGCCGTGCCACCGCCGACCAGATGCGCGACCTGATCGCCGACGGGCACAGCCTCATCATCTACCCCGAAGGCGGGCGCTCGCCCGATGGCTGGGGCCAGGAGTTCAAGGGCGGGGCCGCCTACCTGTCGGCGCGCACCGGCGCCGCAGTCGTCCCCGTGTTCATCGACGGCACCGGCGAGATCTACGGCAAGGGTGCGAAGAAGCTCCGCCGCGGCCGCACCTCCGTCGTGTTCGGCACGCCACTCACGCCCGACGAGGGTGAGAACACCCGCCGCTTCAACAGTCGCATCGAAGCGGCCGTCACCCGTCTGGGCGACGAGGCGCTGACCGACTACTGGACCGCGAGCAAGCGGTCGGCCTCCGGGGCGAGCCCGTCGCTCTCCGGCCCCGACCACAACGGTTGGCGCCGACAGTGGCAACTCGGCGAACGCCGCAAGATGAGTACCGCCGGCATCCGTCGTCGCCGAGCCCGCAACTGGCCCGACCTCGGTTGACCGGTTGGCCGACCCGCTCGCGATCGGGGCGGCCGACCGGTAACAATGTTGCGGTGAAGTCCCGCCGCCTCGTTCTCGTTCCCGCCGCCGCCCTCGCGTTCACCGCGTGCGCTGCGGAGGAGACGGCGACGCCCCGTACCGCGCCGGTCACCTCGGCGACCACCACGCTGGCTCCGGAGACGACCGTGGCGACCACGGTCCCGCCCGAAACCACGACCACCGCCGTCGACACCACCACGACGGCGCCCACCACGGCACCGCCGACCACCCAGCCCGAACCGCCGAGCGGCACACCATCGGCCGACGCTGCGCCGATCTTCGCCGGCAGCGACCTCGGTGCGTGGCTCTACATCGGACGCTGGACCGGCAGCGCGTGGGAAGGCTCGTTCGACGAGGCCGGAGATGCCATCGTCCCCGAGATCGCGTCGAACGGCGGGGTCACGATCAGCAGCGCTCAGGCCACGCCCGCCGACGGCGAGAGCGGACCGCTGGCCGAGTCGTGCTTCGACGGCCGTACCGGCCCGGTCATCACCCCCAACGCCGGGGCACCCGACCCGCCCGGGTTCGGCTACAGCGCCATCGCCACGACCGCCGAATGGAACCTCCGACCGCGGCAGGTCGCCGACGTCGACGCCGACATCCAGGCCTACGTCGACGCCGGCGTGGCCGCATTCGCGTCCGACGACGTCGAGACCCAGGCGGGCGAAGTCGACCAGATCGTCGTCGCCGACCTCGATGGTGACGGCGACACCGAAGCGCTCGTCGTGTTCGGCGACGAGTCCGAGAGCGAAGGCGACACGGTCGACCCCGGGTTCTCGGGACTGCTGCTCATCGACACCGACACGGGTGAGGCGACCACCGTCGCCAAGAGCTTCATTCCGCTCTCGTTCCCCGAGGGTGAGACGCCGGTGTTCGACAACTACCGCGTGCTCGACGTCGCCGACCTGAACGGCGACGGTCTCATGGAGATCGTGGTCCACACCTGGTACTACGAAGGCGCAGGCGTCGACGTCTACACCTACGACGGGTCGAGCACGACCGAAGTGCTCTCGACCGGCTGCGGTTCCTGAACAACGGCGACAGCCGAGCGCCTCGACGGAGTCGCCGTGGCGGCGGAGCCGCCACCAGTCACCAGGTGTCGATGTTCGGTCGCACCGAGTCGGCGCGAACTGATCGATGCGTGTCGGGAGCAGCGGCGAACAACGTCGCCAACCAGCGGCGCGTGTCGGCAGGATCGATCACGTCGTCGATCTCGAAGTACGTGGCGACGCTCAGCGCCTTGCCGTGCTCGTACATGCGGTCGACCATCTGCTGGAACAGCGCGTCGCGCTCCTCGTCGTTCGTCACCGCTGCGAGTTCTTTGCTGTAGCCGAGGCGAACGGCGCCTTCGAGCCCCATCCCACCGAACTCGCCGGTCGGCCAGGCGACGCACGCGAGCGGCGCCTTGGTCGACCCGCCCATCATCGCCTGCGCGCCGAGACCGTACGCCTTGCGGGTGACCACGGTCGCCGTCGGCACCGACAGGTTGGCCCCGGTCGTGAACAGCCGTGAGCAGTGGCGCACGAGCGCGGTCTGTTCCACATCGGGGCCGACCATCATGCCGGGCGTGTCGCACAGCGTGACGAGCGGGAGGCCGTGGGCGTCGCAGAGCTGCATGAACCGGGCAGCCTTGTCGGAGCCGTCGCTGTCGATCGCACCGCCGAGGTGCTTGGGGTTGTTCGCCAACACACCGACGGGGCGGCCTTCGAGCCGAGCGAGTGCGGTGATCATCCCGGTGCCGAAGTCGCGACGGATCTCGAGGACCGAATCGACGTCGAACAGCCCGTCGATCGCCTCACGGATGTCGTAGGCCCGCAGTCGATCGAGTGGCACGACGTCGCGCAGCTTGGTCTGATCGGGAGCCTCCCAGTCGCTCGTGCTTCCTTGGAAGTACGACAGATACTGCTTGGCGACCGCCACCGCCTCGGCCTCGTCGGCCACCACGATGTCGACGACACCGTTGGCCCGCTGCACCTCGATGGGGCCGATCTGTTTCGGCTCGAAGGTGCCGAGACCGCCGCCCTCGATCATGGCCGGGCCGCCCATGCCGATGTTGGAGTCCTCGGTGGCGATCACCACGTCGCAGCACCCGAGAATCGCCGCGTTGCCCGCGAAGCAGTAGCCCGCGTTGATGCCGACGATCGGAACGGTGCCCGACAGCTCTCCGAACCACCAGAACGCCAAGCAGTCGAGTCCGCTCACGCCGGTCGTGTCGGTGTCGCCGGGTCGGCCGCCGCCGCCTTCGGTGAAGAACACCACCGGCACGCGAAGGTGCTCGGCGAGTTCGATGAGCCGATCCTTCTTGCGGTGGTTCTGGTGTCCTTGCGTGCCGGCCAGCACGGTGTAGTCGTACGACATCACGACCGCTTTCGACGCCCGCTCCCCCGCGCCGAACAGCTCGCCGTTGATCTCACCGATACCGCCGATCATCCCGTCGGCCGGCGTCGACCGGATGAGGTCGTCGAGTTCTCTGCGGCGACGCTGGGCTGCGATGACCGTTGGCCCGTATTCGACGAAGGATCCGTCGTCGACGAGGTCGGCGACGTTTTCGCGAGCGGTGCGACGGCCGCGGTCGCGTCGCTTCTGCACCGCCTCGGGGCGAGCGGCATCGAGTCCGAGCTCGTGACGCTCGACGACCTCGGCGAGGTCAGGCCGATCGAGGCCGATCGACGGCGCATCGTGGCGCGACGTCGGGTCGGCAGGCGGCGGAAGTTGCCCCGCCGACGAGTTGACGGCGTGGTCGTCGAGCTGCATGACCACGCCACCCGGCATCAACGTGGTGCCTTCCGGGGCGTCGATCGACGCGACGATGCCGTCGCCCGGCGCAACGATCTCGTGGTGCATCTTCATCGACTCGATGAGCGCCACGACCGAACCGGCTCTGACCACGTCGCCAGGAGCCACGTACATGGTGACGATGGTTCCCTGCAGCTCGCTGCGAATCTCGATGTCCGACATGCCCCGAAGCTAGCGATCGGTCCGTCGGCCGCTGCAAGCGATGCGGCCCGCGGTCGGGTCGGACGCGTCGACGTTGTGTCAGGTGGTGCTGTCGAGGAGTCGCGATCGGGCTCCGTCCGCCCACGCACGTGGTCGATCGCCGAAGCACTCGAGGATGGCATCGACGCCCACGACCGTGCCTTTGGCGAGCCGGCCCAGGACGGAGAGCGTGCGCGACGCCTCGGGCTGCAACGAGCGCACGGTGGCGTCGTCGTCGGTTGCGATGCCGAGCTCGTCGTGAACGGGTCGGATCACCGATTCGCTGAGCAGGTCGGTGATGACCGGTGCCACGACGGTCTCGAGCCGGGGAGCGTCGAGCACCGAGTCGACCATCGCCTCGGCGGTGACCGTCGTCCCGTTCGACGAGAGGGTCCATCCCGCCGTGGTGCACTCGATCTCCGGGTCGTCGACGAACTCGAGCCTCAGCACGCCGGCGGAGGCCAGCGCACACAACTGGCGGAGGCTCTCGACGGGCGGACCGAACGAGTAGCGCTTGATCCGCTCGTCGAGTGAGATCGTCGCAGCCAGGGCGTCGGCGCTCAGCACGTTGTGGGACAGGCTGGAATAGATGGTGGGGTGACACTGGCGCCAGACCTGGCCGAGGCAGTAGTCGAGGGTGATCGAAGCCTCACCGACTGCCATCGCGACGAGTTCTCGAAGCACCGACTCCGGCGGATGCGCGGCGTCGCCGAGTGCCGGATGTTCCGTGTCGGCATCTCGGAGCCACGTTCCGAGGAGCGACTCGACGTCGTCGATGCTGCTGGGCGCCGCCTCGTGGCGATCGGGGAGATCCGAGAACACCCGGGCGGCGATCGGCACGATCGCGTCGATGAGGAACTCGTCGCTCGTCGCTCGGGCTTGGGCGTCTCGATCGCCAAGAGTGTCGCCCAGCAGCGTGAGTTCCTCGTCGGTGGGAGCGAAGCGTGCGTCGTCGGCCGGCGTGCGCGGTTTCGGCCCCATCGGAAGTCCGTCGAGCGAGAACGGCACCAGTTGGAGCCGTCCGCCACGGGTCTGGTCGTAGACGAGTTCGCCCTCGTCGTCGTTCGGTCTGACGAACTCACCGAACTCGAGAGCGAGCCCGCGAACGACGTCCATCATCGCGAGTCCGTACCCACGAATCGCGACGGTGATGTCTCCATCGAGCATCCGAGCGTGGTCGACGATCGGCTCGATCGGGTATGGCTCGCTGTACAGAACCGCCTTCGCGTCGGGGCCGACGGTCTCTCTCCACGCGATGATCTGGTCGTCGGTGGCCGTCGGTTGGTGGCCGACGGTCAGCAGCACCTCGTCGGCCGACCACTCCCGTCCGCGCGTATCTCTGAGGCACCATCGCCCATCGAGTCGAGACACGTGCTGCACGCGATCCTCGACGAACGTCGCCACACCAGCCTGCACCAGCGGCCCGATCAGACTCTGCGCCCGTGCGTGCAGGTAGCTGCCGAGCTGCGCTCGCGGCGGGAACGAGTCGGCGAGATCGGCAGGCCACTCGTCGTGCGGCAGCCCAACCCACTCGTGATAACTCGGGAACGCATCGACGTGCACCCCGTCGATGTCGAGAGCAGGCCGTCCGTCGAGCTCCAGAGCCCGCTCGCTGATGTTGATCCAGTTGCTCTCCGGCTGGTCGAGGTCGTAGACCGGTCCGGCACCGACGTGGGAGGCATCGTCGAAGAGCACGAGCCGAACTCTCGACAGGTGCGGCGAGTCGGCGAGTGAGGCGAGCAGACATTCGAGCGCGTAGCTCCCCCTCGGGCCCATCCCGACGATTCCGAACGTGTAGAGGCCGAGGTTCACGGCGGCGACGGTACTGCGACGCCCTGGCTGTTCGACCACTCCAGCTCGGGGAACCCACCGGCCGACACGGCCCGATCGAGCGGCAACTACGTCTTCGAGTTCGGGGTGCGCTGGAACGTGGTGATCGAGACTTCGCCCATCACGAGGTCGGCAGCGACGGCGGCGAACAGTGCCGGCACGATGAAGCCTGGCTGGCCCGTCGTCTCGGCGACGAACATCACGGCGGCCAAGGGCACTCGGTACCCGGCGCCGAGGAACGCGGCGATGCCGAGCAGCACGTACAGCGTCGGGTCGACGGTGTTGAACACCTCACCGACGCCACGGCCGACGATCGCTCCGCCGACGACGAGCGGGATGAACACACCGCCGACACCACCACCGGCGAATGTGGCCGCGGTCGCGAGCATGCGAAGGAAGAAGACGGCGACGAGGATCCACACGGTGTGGCTCTCGAACAGCCAGAAGAACACTTCGTAGCCCGAGCCGAGCGTGAGGCTCTCGCCGTCGGCTGGGTCCCAGCCATCGGCGGTGATGATCCGCGTGACGAGGAAGAGACCGGACAGCACCGTGCTCGACGCGACGAGACGGAAGCCGAGCGGCCGGAGCGTGAACGCCTTGGCCATCCGGATCATCTTGGAGAACAGACGGGCACCGAGCGCACAGCCGATTCCGACGAAGATGGCGCCGAACAGGTCGACGTACTGGAACAGCGACACCGTGCGCTCGTCGTCGGTGAACGAGAAGATCGGGTCGGTACTGCTCAGCGCGACGAAGACGAGGTAGCCGGACGCACTGGCGACGAGTGCCGGCAGGAGCATGCGGCGCGCCATCTGGTCGCGGAACGGCACCTCGAGCGCGAAGATCGCCCCGGTCGCCGGCGCCTTGAAGATGGCGGCGACACCCGCTGCCGCACCGGCGACGAGCAGGGTTCGGTAGTCGGCCCCGCGGAACGACGCCGGCAGCCGCCGCTGGATGATCGCACCGAGCGTCGACCCGGCATACATCGATGTGCCTTCGAGCCCGGCTGCGCCACCCGACCCGAGCGTGGCGAACGATGCCGCGACGCGCGCGATGAAGGCGCGCCAACGCAGCGGGTACTCGGCGTCGTGGAACGCTCGGAGATACTCGTCGGACGTCGCCGGCGATGCGCCGGCACCGACGGTTCGCAGTATCAGCGCCGACGCGGTGAGACCGAGACCCGGAACGATGAGCCCCCACTTCCAGTCGGCGTGGAGGAGGCGATCGAACGCGAGCTCGATGACCACGTACTCGAAGTAGCGGACGAACAGCCCGGTGATCGCACCGGTGACCGCTGCGAGGAGCACCACCTCCCGTGAGCGGCGCACGAGGTCGCGGAGTTCTTCGGTGCGTATGTCGAGGCTGGCCGGACGCAATTCCGACAACCCGCTACGACGCCACACGGTCATTGAGCCTACGCGACACGACCCGTCGACCCGCGTCCACATCCTGCTGATTTGCGTGATTTCGTGACGTGAGCATCGCCCTCTTCAGTTTCATCGAGAACGTACGATGAATGATCATGGCAATTGCGCTCGTCACCGGCTCGGCCGGACTCATCGGCTCACAGGCAGCCGAACACTTTGCAGGTCTCGGATTCCACGTTGTCGGCGTCGACAACGACATGCGGAAGGTCTTCTTCGGCGACGACTCGTCGACCGCGTGGATGGCCACGGCGCTCGAGGAGAAGCTCGGCGAGAGCTACACCCACGCCAGCCTCGACATCCGCGATCGCGACGCCGTCGAGCAGTTGTTCAAGGAGTACGGCACCGACATCGAGGTCGTCATCCACACCGCCGCACAGCCGTCGCACGATTGGGCGGCCCGTGACCCGTTCACCGACTTCGACGTCAACGCGGTCGGCACGCTCAACATGATCGAGAACACGCGCCAGCACTGCCCCGAGGCCGTGTTCATCTTCACCTCGACCAACAAGGTCTACGGCGACACGCCGAACCGCCTCCCGCTCGTCGAGCAGGAGACGCGCTGGGAGATCGACCCGTCGCACGAGTACCACGACGGCATCAAGGAAGACATGTCGATCGACATGACCAAGCACAGCCTCTTCGGTGCCTCGAAGGTCGCCGCCGACGTCGTCGTGCAGGAGTACGGCCGCTACTTCGACATGAAGACCGCCTGTTTCCGCGGCGGCACGCTCACCGGCCCCAACCACTCGGCCGCCGAACTCCACGGCTTTCTCGCCTACGTGATGCAGTGCACGATGACCGGCACCCCGTACCGAGTGTTCGGCTACCTCGGCAAGCAGGTGCGTGACGCCATCCACTCGTCCGACCTCATCAACTGCTTCGAAGAGGTGTGGCGCGCGCCGCGCAGCGCCGAGGTCTACAACATCGGTGGCGGACGCTTCTCGAACTGCTCGGTGCGCGAAGCCATCGCGATGTGCGAAGACATCACCGGCAAACAGCTCGATCACACGTACGTCGAAGACAACCGCATCGGCGACCACATCTGGTGGATCGGCAGCAACGCCCGCTTCGAGGAGCACTACCCCAACTGGTCGCTGAAGTACGACGTGCGTGCGATCCTCGAAGAGATGTTCGACGCCAACAAACAGCGCTGGGCCTGACCCGTGATCGACAAGGGAAAGGTGTCGGTGCTCGGCGTGCAGGTCGACGCCGTCGACTACGAGGCCGCGGTCGCGCGCATCATCGCCGCCGCATCCGACGGTCGGCCCTACGCCGTCTCGGCGCTGGCGGTGCACGGCGTGATGACCGGCGTCGACGACGGCGAGCATCTCGCCCGTCTCAACCAGTTCGACCTGATCACCCCCGACGGGCAACCGGTTCGATGGGCGATGAACTGGTTGCACGGCACCGAACTCACCGACCGGGTCTACGGCCCGAAACTCACGCTCGAGGTGTGCCGCGCCGCCGCCGAGCACGGGCTCCCCGTCTACTTCTACGGCAGCACGCAGGAGACGCTCGACCATCTCGCCGAGCAACTCCCGACGCTCGCGCCCGGCATCACCATCGCCGGGATGCGACCGTCGAAGTTCGCCACCTCGACCGAGGACGAACTCGATGTGATCACCGACGAGATCAAAGCGACCGGCGCCAAGATCTGCATGGTCGGCCTCGGCTGCCCGCGCCAGGAAGTGTTCGCGTTCGAGAACGCGAAGCGGCTCTCGATGCCGACCCTCGCCGTCGGTGCCGCGTTCGACTTCCATGCCGGCCTCGCCAAGGAGCCACCCGCGTGGGTGCAGCGTGCCGGCCTCCAGTGGGCACAGCGGCTGCTGGCCAACCCGAAGCGACTCTGGCGCCGCTACCTGATCCTGAACCCGCGCTATTCGGTCGCCGTGCTGCGCCAGAAGCTCGGGCGATACACCCCCACCGACGAATCACGACCCAGCCACATCGGCTACAGCTGAGGACCCCATGCCCCGAGTCCAGAAACTCTCCGTCAGTTCGCGCAACCTGATCTGGTTCGCGATCGTGCTCGTCGTCGGCGTCGTCGTCGGTCTCGTCGCCGGCTGGAAGGTCGGTCTGATCGCCGCCGTCATCGCACTCGCCGTGAGCGAGATCGTCGAGCGGTCGGCTCGACGCAAGCGCCTGGCTGCCACGCAGCCCTGAGGCCGCATCGCGCGGCTGCAGAGCCGTGCTGCTGTAGAGCGGTGCGCTGTAGAGCGGTGCCGCGTTGCGGCGTGAATTCAGCTTCCGGTGTTGTCGCCGAGCATCGCCGCCGGCGTCTTGGCCAGGATGCGCAGGTCGGTGAGGAGCGAGATCTGCTCGACGTAGTCGAGGTCCCATTCGCCGTTTTCGTGCATCGGGCCGTCGCCACGTGCCGAGATCTGCCACAGGCCGGTGAGCCCAGGCTTGACGAAGTGGCGCTGCTCGAGCCCCGGCCGGTACTTGCCGACGACCGATTCGAGTTCGGGCCGTGGTCCGATGATGCTCATCTCACCGCGAAGCACGTTGAAGAGCTGCGGGAGCTCGTCGAGGCTGTAGCGACGGAGGAACTGCCCGACCTTCGTGTGGCGCGGGTCAGCGAGCGTCTTGTGCGTCTCACGACGGTCGTGGATGACGTCGAGCTCACGTCCACGACGATCGGGGCGCATCGTGCGGAACTTCAGCACTTCGAACACTTCTCCGTCCACGCCGACGCGACGCTGGCGGAAGAGGATCGGTCGACCCATCGTGGCCAGGATCACCCCAGCGACGAGCGCCATCGGAATCGCGGCGACGACGAGGCCGAGCGCCGCTGCGGTGCGGTCGAAGACGGGCTTGACGATCGAGGTGTAGACCGTGCGCTTGCGCGGCACGGTCCGCATCGGCAACTGTCGGACGTTGCGCGACGGTCGCTCGTCGGAAGCCGGCACCGACGTGAGTCGGCCGTACCGTTCGGTCGAGGGTGCCAGCGGGATCTCTGCGACAGCCCGCTCGCGCCGCGCTGTCTCCGTGGTGACCATTTTCGCCATGTGCCCGCCCGCCTCTCTGCTCATCGTCAAGGTATCGACCGATGGGCCACTGAACGTGAGTTGTTTCTCGCTCAGAGAGCAGGAAACGCACCTGCCGAAGCCCGCTACGCCTTGATTCGTATGGTCAGTGTGGCAGAGCACCCTGTGCATGACAACCGTGTGGTCCGCCCCTTCACCGAATCTTGACAGGCACGCAACGTGGTGGTCACCCACGCAGCGGGGTCGGCGATCGACGGCATCGCCACCGACGTGTCGTGCTCCGTTCAGGATCTGCTCACTCGCCGTTCCGCGAAGGTGTGGCCGGTACGATCGACGGCGTGGCGACGTGGACCGACCAGGTGACCTCCGGGGTGCGGGCGACGGCCCGATCACTCATCCGAGCCGGAGCGATGGCCACCGCCGATCTGCGGCCGCTGCCCGACCTCGTCGTGATCGGCGTCAAGCGCGGCGGTACAACGTCGCTGTTCCGCGATCTCGAACTCCACCCGGCGATGCTCCCCCTCGTCCCGTCCGCTCGTCGTCTTCCGCTGCGTGAGAACCAGAAGGGCGTCCACTACTTCGACTCACACAGCGACCGTGGCATGCGCTGGTACCGCAGCCACTTCGCGACGCGCCCGGCGCACGCCGTCCGCCGGCGCAGCGCGGGCGAATCGTTCACGGCCGAGGCGAGCCCGTACTACTTCTTCCATCCTCGGGCTGCGCATCGCGCCACCGAGGAACTTCCGCGGACTCACTTCGTGGTGCTGCTCCGCGACCCGGTCGAGCGCACGATCTCGCACTGGAGCGAGCAGACCCGCAACGGCGTCGAGACGCTCTCGCTGGCCGATGCGCTCGCCGCCGAGGCTGACCGCGTCGGCGACGACGCCGAGCGACTCCGGTCGGGCTCGCTCTCGACCAGCCACGCTCACGAACAGCAGACGTTCGCCGCACAGAGCGAATACGCCGATTCTCTCGAACGATGGTTCGACGCCGCTGGCCGCGACCGAGTGATCGTCGCCTTCTCCGAGGACTACTACCGAGACGCCCACAGCGTGCTCGACCCGATCACCGAACGACTCGGCGTGGCGCGGTTCGCCGCCGACGTCGGCGCGCACCGCAACGCGGCGCCTCGACCCAGTGCGATCGATGCCGACGTCGAAGCACAGCTCATCGAGCGCTTCCGCCCCGACGTCGAGCGCATCGCGTCGTTGATCGGGCGCACGCCGCCGTGGCCGCGTTTCGTCGGCGCTTCAGACGACGGCCACGATGGTCGATGACACTTCGATGAGAATGCTCCAGCTCCACGCCGGCTATCGAACGCCGGCGGGGGAAGACACCGTGGTCAACGCCGAGGCAGCTGCGCTGCGGCGCGCCGGGCACACGGTGCACCAGCACATCGAACAGAACCCGACGTCGAGCGTCAAGGCGATCGGCGCACTCGCTCGCAGCCGCAACAACAAGCAGGCTCGCCAGGCCGTCGCCGAGGTGATCGACGAGTTCGACCCCGACGTCGTCCACGTCCACAACACGTGGTTCGCGCTGTCGTCGTCGGTGTTCGACGCCGCAGCCGAGGCGAACCGGCCGGTGGTGATGACGATCCACAACTACCGGCTCGGCTGCCTCAGCGTCGATCTGTTCCGCGGGTCATCGGTGTGTACCGCCTGCGTCGGACGCTCCCCCCTTCGGGGTGTCGTGCACGGCTGCTATCGAGGCTCTCGAGCCCAGTCGGCGATCGCTGCCGTGGAAGTGATGTCGACTCGCCGTCGTGGCGCCCTCGACGCGGTCGACCGCTTCGTGGCACCGTCGGCGTTCATGGCCGACCGGCTCGTCGAGATCGGCGTGCCGGCCGATCGTCTCGTCGTCAAGCCACACTTCACCGCCGACGTGGGTGCCCGCCCGAACCCACCATCGGCGTCGAATGAGATCTTGTTCATCGGCCGGCTCGCTGCCGGAAAGGGGCTGGAGGTGTTGCTCCGGGCCTGGGAGCGGCGCGATCGCGCCGCGCACCCCGACGCCCGGCTGTGCATCATCGGCGACGGCCCGCTGGCCTCCGAACTGCACGAGGCGGCACCGCGCGACGTCGAGTTCGCCGGCTGGTTGCCCTACGACGACGTTCAGCGCCGGATGCTCTCGGCTCGGGCGCTCGTCTTCCCGTCGGAGTGGTACGAGCCGTTCGGCATGGTGCTGATCGAGTCGATGAGCGCCGGGCTGCCCGTGCTCGCGAGTTCGGCGTCCGATGCTGCACGCATCACCGCTGCGCCGCCCGAGTGCGTGAGTCCGGCAGGCGACGAACGCGCGCTCGCCGACGTGTTCGCGGCCCTCACCGACGATGCGGTCGACGCCGCCGGCCGGGCGGCGCGAGCACGGTTCGAGTCGACGTACTCCGAAGCGGTCGGCGTCGAAGCGCTCGAAGCGCTCTACGACTCGGTCATCGGAGCAGCGCGCTCGTGAGCGAAGCACCCGACCTCGTCTGGCGGCGCATCCCGGGGTCGTCTCGCATGCTCGTTCATCCCGACTCCGGGCGTGGAGCGCTGCCCTTGCGTGCCCTCGGCGGCGCGTCGGACTGGCGGCGTCAGCTCGCGGATCGGTTCGGGTTCGCTGCGCTCGCCGTGCTCGGCGCGCGACGGCTCCCTCCCGGCCCGACACTCGCGTGGCCCGACGCGACCCATCGACAACTCTCGGTCGCACTCCGTTCGGCACTCCCCGGATTCCGGCTGCTGGGTGCGGTGACGCCGCGGCAGCACGGTCGCGCCCGGATGTCGCTGCTCGGCCGCATGGCGGGCAACGTCGTCGTCGTCAAACTCGGGGCCGCCGACGAGCGACTCGAGCGTGAGCGTCGAGCACTCGAACTCCTCGCCGTCGACCCGCTTCCCGGCATCGCCACACCGACGCCCATCGCCGCCGGCGCGCTCGACCTCGCCGGTGAGCCACTCACGTATCTCGCCACGAGTGCCGTCGCCGTCCGCAAGCAGTGGCCGGCGATCGATGCGCCCCTCCGGACCTTCGAGTCCGACCTCGGTGAGCGACTGGCGGCACTTCCGAAGCCGAGCCATGCCGCTGCCGACGACGTACCGATCCACGGCGACCTCACGCCCTGGAACCTGCGGCGCACATCACACGGATTGGCCCTGTTCGACTGGGAGGAAGCCGGCTGGGGATCACCCGGATCCGACCTCGAGACGTACCGACGAGCGTCGTCGGAAGTCCGACCGTGGTGGTCGAGAGCGGGAGCGACGTCATGACGATGCGGGCGCTCGTGCTCCACAACTTCTACCGCTCGGTCAACGCGTCGGGCGAGAACCTGTCGGTGCTCGACGAGATCGACGGTCTGCGCGAACTCGGGTGGGACGTCGAACTGATCTCGGCCGACAGCGACGTGATCACCGACGGCGACCTGTCGCTCGCCGACCTCGCCGTCCGCCCCGTGTTCAGCGCCCGCAGCGTGCGACGAGTCCGCAGCGCCCTCGCCCGGTTCCGACCGCACGTCGCACTGGTCGAGAACCTCTTCCCGCTGCACTCCCCCTGGGTGATCCGGACGCTCCGCTCGGCTGGAGTCCCCGTCGCGGCGGGCGTCCGCAGTTACCGCATGATGTGCGCCCGCTCGACGTTCTACCGAGACGGCGCGCTGTGTCGCGACTGCGTCGGTTCGACGATGAACCTGCCGGCGGTGCGCCACGGCTGCTACCAGGACTCGCCACTGCGGACGGTTCCGTTGGCGGCCAGCCTCGCCCTCCACCGCTCGACGTTCGCGTCGATCGACCGCTACCTCGCCGTCAGCGACTACGTCCGTGACGAACTGGTCGGCGCTGGCTTCGACACCGATCGCATCGTGGTGCGACCCAACTTCGTCGACGACCCCGGCGACCTCGACGACACACCGGGCAGCGGCTTCCTGTTCGCCGGTCGGTTGAGCGACGACAAGGGCGTTGCCGAGATGATCGACGGATGGAAGCGCTCGGAGGTGTGGCGAACGCATCGTCTGCAGGTCGCCGGAACCGGGCCGCTCAGCGAACTCGTCGCCCAGCAGGACGAGCAGTTCGCCATCACGCCCCTCGGACTCGTCCCGCACGCCGAACTGCTCGACATCGTGCGCGACTCGGCGGTGACCGTGGTTCCGTCCACGTGGCCCGAACCGTTCGGGCGTGGCGTGATCGAAGCCGCTGCACGCGGACGAGCCTCGCTGGCCAGTTCGATCGGCGGCGTCGCCAGCCTGGTCGACGACGGCGTGACCGGCTGGGTCGCCGACCCCACGCCCGACGGCCTCGCTGCCGGGTTCCGTCGCGCTGCCGATGCCGACGCCCAGGTGCGATGCGGAACGGGAGCTCGCGATCGTTTCGTGCAGCGCTACACCCGCGAGGTGTCGCTCGGCGTGCTCGACGCTCAGTTGCGTGAGCTGGCACGAGCGGGGGTCGATCTCGACGCCTGAGCCCTCGGTCGGGCGCTCGACGACGCTCGGTCAGACGCTGACCATCACCGGCGCCGTGCGGAACGATTCGTTGCCGGCGGCGTCGAGTGCTTGCACCTGGATCCAGTGGTCGCCGGCTCCGAGGTCGAGCGATGCCGTCGGTGTCGCTCCGTCGACCAGCGCCACTTCGGCGAGGTTGCGCAGCACTCGGTACTCGGCGACACCGACGTTGTCGGTCGAGGCGTCCCAGGTGACCGTGAGCGAGTCGTCGGCCTCGACCGCGACCTGCAGGTTGCTCGGGGTGGAGGGCGGCGTCGTGTCGGCTGCGGCGACCGTGACCTCGATGGGCGGGGTCTTGTACGACTGGTTGCCGGCGGCGTCGAACGCACGCACCTGGATGTAGTGCAGTCCCGAACCGAGGCCGGTGAGGTTGGCCGACGTGGTGGCTCCGTCGACGACGAGGACCTCGACCCCATTGCGGAGGATCTGGTAGCTGGTGACGCCGACGTTGTCGGTCGAGGCCGTCCAGGTGATGTCGATCGACGCGTCCGCGCCTTCGGCCCCGGTCAGATCGGTCGGCACGGTCGGGTTCTCGGTGTCGGTGCCGTCGTCGACCTCGACGTAGACCGGCGCGGTGCGGTACGAGATGTTGCCGGCGGCATCGAACGCTTCGACCTGGAGGTAGTGGCCACCCAGGCCGAGGTCGAGTTCGACGCTCAGCGTGTCGCCGTCGACGGTGTCGACCTCGGCGAGGTTGCGACGCACCGTGTACCCCGTGACCTCGACGTTGTCGGCCGATGCGGTCCAGGTCATCGTGATGATGCCCGTCGCTTCGTCGACGGTCGCTGCGGGGCTGCCGGGTTGGGTCGGCCGTTGCGTGTCGGTGTCGTCGTCGATGTCGACGCGGACGGGCGGCGTCTTGAACGACTCGTTGCCGGCGGCGTCGAGGGCTCGCACCTGCAACCAGTGCGAACCGACACCGAGCCCGGGCAGGTTGACGGTCGTGTCGATGCCCGGCACGACGAGGATCTCGACACCGTTTCGGTAGATGACGTAGTCGGTGACGGCGATGTTGTCGGTCGACGCCGTCCACGAGAGATCGATCGAGTCGTCGGCGTTCAGCACCGCGGTGAGGTTCGACGGCGTCGACGGTGCGGTGTTGTCGCCCGAGAGCAACACGGGCGTGCTCGCCGAGCGGTTGCCACCGGGGTCGACGGCGCGCACGAAGTAGCGATCGGCGGCGTTGCCGAACGGGTCGACGTACGAGGTCCCGTAGACGAGCGGGCTGACGACCCGGTCGTTGCGGAGGACTTCGTAGCCGATGAAGCCGGGGAAGTCGTCGGTGGAGTCCGACCAGGTGAGTTGGTTGCCGGCACCGCCGTTGAGCGTCGTGACGCTCGCGTTGGTGGGCACGGTCGGCGCTTGGATGTCACGTTGGCAGAACTTGGAGAAGCTCTCGAGGTACTGGCGCTGTCCGCCGACGTACGGGCCGCCGAGAATGTCACCACCGAACCAGAGGCAGCCGTCGACATCGGCGTGCAGTGCCCAGACGCCTTCGGTGTACGCCGAGTTGAGCGACGGAACCCAGGTCGGTGAGTACGTGCGGTCGGCGACGTCGAACGCACCGACCCACTTGTAGTCGTCGACTCGCGAGTAGTCGTCGAGCCCGGGCCAGGTCATGGCGTCTTCGTAGATCCACGAGTTGCCGTGGCTCGACTGGTACACCGTGCCGTCGATCTGGGCGAACGCCTGCGTGTCGCCGCCTCGACCCGACGTGACGTGCGACTTGACGAGGGAGTAGTCCGCGTCGGCGTACACGTGTGTGTTGTGTTCGGAACCGCCCTGCCAGACCTCGTCGCCGACGGCGATGACGGCCTGCTGGTACTGCCGGGAGCTGTTCGACGTGGTGTAGACGGCCGGAGCGAGCCCGGCGATCACGGTGCCGGTGTTCCAGTCGACCGTCGACACGCCGCGGTCGTCGTTGCCGTTGACGCCGTTGAACGAACCGACGACGTACACCCGCCCGTCGGCGGCGTCGATGTCGTAGGGCACGCCGTCGACGTTCGGCAGGAACGCGTTGTCGGGGTACCCGTCGCTCAGGCGGACGCGCCCGAGACGAGCTTCGTTGCGCGTCGTGGTGAGGCTCTCGATCTTGGTGAAGTTGCCGCCGACGTACACCCAGTCGGTGCCACCGACGTTCTCGATGTCGATCGCACGGGCATACGGGCGAGCGCTCGAGCCGCTGAGTTCCATCGAGGCGCGCCATCCGGGCAGGACGGCACCGGTGATCGGGTCGAGCGCGGCGAGTCCGGCGGTGAGCGCTTCACCGTCGACGTTGGTGAACTGGCCGGCGACGATGAGCTTGCCGTCGGCGATCGCGAGATCCCAGACGGTGCCGTCGAGTTGCGGGGTGAACGTGCTGATCCATGCGCCGGTGTCGCGATCGAAGGCGGCGAGGTAGTTCTGGTCGACGAGGTCGCCGGTGACGCTGTCGCGGACGTCGTCGAACTTGCCGCCGACGTACACCCGGTCACCCGAGGTCGCGAACGCCAGGACGGGAGCGTCGACCTGCGGTTCGGAGTCGCCGACCTTGCGCACGCCGACGACACCGCCGGCGAGTTCTTCGGGCCGGTCGCTCGCCAGCGGGCTGAGCGTCTGTTCGGCCGTGCCGGTGTCGGGGATCGACGGCAGCACTGGGGTGGTGAGCTGCGGTCGGATGTAGACCTGGGTGAAGGCGATCGCGTGGTTCTCGTTGTTGTACTCCCACAGGTACGACGTGGCGTTGTTCTGCCCGCCGATGTTGCCGCCGTACGAGAACCCTGCGAGACCGCCGTGACCGCTCCACGGGTAGGTGAACCAGCGCTCGTCGCCGTTCTCGCCGCGGTTGCCGTTGCCGGTCTCGCCGGGGAGCTTCGAGTTCGAGTCCTTGGTGTTCGAGCCGGTGTCGCCCGAGCCGTCGATCGTGAACGATGCGAGCCGGTGTCCGCCGCCGAACGCCCACGACCAGGTGGTCAGGTCGTCGAAGTTCCAGCGGAGTTCTTGCCAGTCGGTGCCGGCGACGTTCGTCGCTCGACGTACACGCACACCGTCGACGAGATCGACGACGTGGCCGTCGTTCATCAGCCCGTCGATGGTCTCGGTCGACAGCGCACCCGGAGCGAACGCCGCGGTGCCGTCGGGATTGGTCCGGATGTTCTGAGGAGTCGACTGGCCGTAGTCACGGAAGGTCCAGCCTTCACGGCCACGGCCGATCAGCACCCAGCCGCCCCCGTCGGTGGTCATGTCGCAGTAGAACTCGTCGGGACGTTCGAGCGATTCGGTGCGGAGCCAGTAGACGCCGTCGGTCGACGACGGATGCGTCTGCTTGATCTCCCAGCACGATGCCGCGGCGTTCTCCGAAGTGGAGCCGTCGAGCGTCGACGTGGTGGCCGCCGGGTCGACCTGGGCGTGTCCGGCCGACGACACGGCGAGCCCGGCGATGCCGATCGCTGCGCCAGCGGCCAGATACAGCGAGCGTCTGCGCGGCGATCGGCCGTGTGATGCCGCGCAAGCAGGCACCGTCGATGCGCGTACCGTGTGTGTCTGGTGCCAGCTCATACCCGTCCATCCTTCGGCAGTCGGCCCGCCTTTCTTGAGACTATTGAGACAGCTGTCAGGCCCAGCACGCAACGCCGTCAAGGTTTCGTGAACTCCTCGCCGGGAGGGAGTGGTCGGTCACGCCGGCCCGATGGACTGGCACTTCGCTCCCTCGAGACGGAGTGCAACTCTCAACAAAGGCTCAAGAACGAGCTCAGAACGGTCGATCACATCTCATCATGAACACGCCCGCGCCCCCTACCTCAGCGACCCCTGCGACGTTCAGCGGCGGCTCGTCTGGAATCGGCCCTGTCGAGGCGTTCTGGCGGTTTCGTGCCTGGACGGTTCCGATCACGCTCGTCATCGGCGTCCTGGCCGGTCTGGCCGCACTCGCCACGAGCGGCACGTCGACGGCGTCCGCCACCGTGTACCTCACCGATCCCCGAGGCACCTCGATCTTCCGCGATGGTTCGAGCAACCCTGCTGACCTGGAGCGATACGCACGACAGCGCGCCGAGTTCGCCCAGTCGGCGAACGTGCTCGCGAACGTCGTCGAGGCGATCGACGAGGCACGGGCCGACGATCCCTCGATCCCGGCCGAAGATCTCGACACCCTCGACGAGGTCGTCGCCGCCAGCCCCACAGCGACCTCCGACGTGCGGATCGACTGCACCACCACCGAGCCCGCCCGAGCGCTGCGCATCTGCAACGAGGTGATCGAGCAGTACGTCGCGCTCACCATCGACGACGTCAACGAGCGCGCCGAGATCAAGGTGTCGTCGTTGTTCGCCGAACGCGACCGTCTGATTGCCGACGCCGAGGCCCAGGCCAGCTCGATCGCCTCGATCGACATCGAGATCGGCCAGATCCGCTCCAATGCTGCGCTCTTCGGCAGCGGTGTGGAATTCGTCGAGCCGCCGATGGTCGAGGAGGATTCGCGCATCGTGCCCGCCGTCCAGTTCGGCCTCGCCGGTCTGCTGTTCGCCGGCTTCGCCGTGGCGGCGCTCGCTTGGTTCCGGGCCGGCCGACGCCCGGTCGTCACCTCCGGATCCGACGCCACCGCCTCGCTCCGCTCGCCGCTGCTCGGCGAGATCGTCGCCAACCCGGCCGAGCCGTTCGCTCCGGCCACTCCCCCGGGAGCTGCGTATCAACTGCTCGCCACCAGCCTCGGCGCGGTGCATCCCGACGGTGGCATCCTGCTGGCCGGTACCGCTCGACCCAGTTCGCACTCGGCCGAGACCGTTGCCCGTATGGCCACGGCATCGGCTCGCGAAGGCCGCCGGGTCCTCGTCGTCGACGGCGACACCGACGGACGTCGTCTCAGTCGCCTGTTCGGTGTCGACCAGACCAACGGTGGGCTCACCGAACTCCTCGCCGGACTCGCGAGCTTCGAGGAAGTGCGCCGCTCGATCGGCGTCGGCGGGGCTGCAACGCTCGACCTCGTCACCGGCGGTCGCCCGATCGACGATCCGTCGAGTCTGTTCCGTTCGCATCAGGGTCGTGAGGCGATGACGGCGTTCAAGAGCCGCTACGACCTGGTGCTGGTCGCGATTCCGCCGCTGCTGACCGCGGCCGACGGATCGGCGCTCGCGAGCGCTGCCGACGGCGTCGTGATGCTCGTCGACAGCGGGTCGGAGACACACGACCTCGACACGGTCCGCCAGCGCCTCGAAGTGCTCCGGACCCCCACGATCGGCGTGGTGTTCGACCACCGCGCAGAACATGGCCGCTGATCGCCGCTCGCGTCCTGTCGCGGCGATCCTCTCGCAGGGCATCGTCGCCGGCTCCAGCCTCGTCCTACAGCTCATCGCCCTGCGCGAGTTGGGCACCGACGGGCTCGGTGCATTCGCCGTCCTCTTCGGCATCCTGATCACGATCAACTCGGTGCAGAGCGGTTGGCTCGGCGATTCGCTGACCGTGCTCGATCGCTTCGATCCGGGTATCCGGCGAGCCCTCGTCCGATCGCAGGTGTCGATCGTCGGGCTCGTGTTCCTGTTCTCGACGGTGCTCTCGCTGCCGGTGGCCGGTGTCGACCGGACCACGGCGGTGCTGTTCGGTCTTGCGTCGGTCGCGTGGGTCCTCGAAGAGACCATGCGGCGGTTGCTCATCGCTCGGCGCGAGTTCTGGAAACTCGTCGCCAACGATGCGGCGTTCGCCTGCGGATCGTTCGGACTCGTCGGCTTCGTCCTGCTCACCGGTGGCAGCTTCACGCTCGAGACGCTCGTCGTGGCCCTGCTCGCCGGGGCCATCGTCGCCATCGGCCTCGGCGTCACCCAACTTCCCACGGTCGAACTCAGCCGCGGCATCCTCGGCCCGTCTCGGATGCGCGACGTCGCGTCGTTCGCCGTGTGGCGGTCGGCTCAGGTCGGCCTCCGCCCCGGTAGCCAGGCGCTCGTGCGAGCCATCGTGATCGGCGCGGCATCGTACGAGGCGCTGGGTCAACTCGAAGCGGCTCGGCTCCTGCTGGCACCCGTCCTCACCGTCGTCAATGGTGCCGGCGTCTACCTGCTCCCCACCTATTCGACCCAGGCGAAGGCCGGCAAGTCGTTCCGACCGGCGGTGCCGGTCGCGATGGCGATCGTCGGCGCGCTCGCTGCCGCCTACGGCGTGTTCGCGATCGTTCTCCGTTCACCGCTCACCGACCTGCTCACCGACGAGACCGCCGCGATCTCGATCGCGTCGCTGCTGGCCTGGACGCTGTACTCGGTCGGCTTCGGTGCCGGAGTGCCGGTGGGCAACGCGCTCGTCGCCCGTGGCCGATCACGCCTCGCCTTCAACGTGCGAGTGATCGACGCGGTCGCCGGTGTGGCGCTGGCCGCGGTCTTCGCCGTCGTCGGTCTCGTCGAGTGGGTGCCACTCGGTCTGGCGATCGGCACGTTCCTCGGCGCGGCGCTGCTGCTTCGCCGCCTGGGCCTCCTCCCCGCCCCCGATGCGGTACTCGCTCCCCCGAGCATCGACTCGATCGCCGACGTGTCGGCGCCTCCCCCACCGATCCTGGTGGCACCGCGCGGTGACGACGAGTCGATCGGCGACATCGACGATCTGCCGCCCATCGTGTGGCAACCCGTCGCCACCGGCTCGACCGCAGCACCTGCCGCGACGCTCGCCGTCGCTCACGGCGCCGCCGCTTCGGTGTGGCCGATGCCCGAACGGTCGGGGCTGCGCCGACTCGTCTCGGCGGTCAACCCGCGGACTGCCTACGTCCCAGCCGACGAGCCGGAGCCGACGTCGCGCCGAGACGTCGACCGGTTCCTCTGGCTGCTGCCGCTGGTGTTGATCGTCGCCACCGAGTACAAGTTCCGACGGCGTGCGATCGACGACGCGTTGGGCGGATCGATCGACATCATGATCGCCGTCGAACTCGGCATGTACGCCCTCGTCGGAGCCTGGGCGGTGTACCGCCTCGCCCCGACTCGCCCACGGCTCACCCCGTTGATCGTCGCGATGTGGGGGTACATCCTCACGACCGCAGCAAGCGCGCTCTACTCGACGTTCCCGTTCCTCGCCATGGCGCGAGCGGTGCAACTCGTCATCATCGGGGCGCTGCTCCACGTCATCGCCACCGACGGACGACTGTCGATGATCACGAAGCTGGTGCACGGCTGGATCGTCCTGATCTCGGTGTCGATCCTCGCCGGGCTCGCCTACGTCGCCCCCACGACGGGCCCGCAGGAGGGCCGCTTCACGTGGCTCTACGTGCACAGCGTCAGCGCCGGGTCGATGCTCGCGCTCTCGGTACCGATGCTCTTCGGCATCTGGCTCACGATGGGTCAGCCCGGTATGCGGATCCGTCTTCCGTGGCCTCGCTGGGTGTACGGCGCGCTGCTCGTGTTCCAGACCGTGTTCCTGCTCGCCACCCGCACTCGTGGATCGATCGGTGGTGCGCTCGTCGCCGTGGCGGTCATGGCCTGGGTGCTGCTCGGCCAGCGAGCGAAGCCCCAGTTGGTGCTCGGCAGCCTGGTGGCCGGTGGCGCGTTCTCGCTCGCGTTCGGTGGCCCGATCCTCGAGTTCCTGACTCGCGGTGAGAGCGCCGAGAAGATCGGCACGTTCAACCGGCGGACCGAGATCTGGACGCTCGCCTGGGAGGCCTTCGTCGGACGCCCGCTCCACGGCCTCGGCTTCACGTCGGCGAAGGGCGTCTTCTTCGACGAGACCGGACTCGGCGGAGCGCACAACGCGCTGATCAACGTGATGATCGATGCCGGGCTCGCCGGGCTGATCTGGTGGATCGGACTCCTCGTCGCCGTCGGCGTGGTCATCGCCCGCATCGGCCGGCTCGCTCGATCCGACACGCCGATGAGCGGCGCCTGCGGCTCGCTCAAGGCCGATCACGGCATCCTGCTCGGCATGTTCATCTCGAGTCTGATCAACAGCGTCACGACCGAGGGGCTCGGTGCCGGCGTCAACGTGAGCGCCATCTGGCTCTTCCTCATGGTCGCGTGGCTCTGCACGATCCGCCGTGAGTCGCAGTCGTTCGACCAACCCGCCGACCCCATCCCCGCCGACCCCCGTCATCTGGTGTCAGACACCGTGTGACGCATCATCTGGTGTCTGACACCAGATGACGGGCAGGGCGTGGGAGCATCGGCGGATGCCGTCGTTGCGTCGCCATCGCTCGCTGGGGTCGACCGTCGTCGTTGCGATCGCCGTGTTGGGCGCTGGGGCGTGCGGGTCGTCGGCCCCGTCGGGCGATCAGGTTCCGGCTCCCGCTCCGACCGCGATGCCATCGGTGACCACGTTGGTTCCGGCTCGCACGGTGCTCGACGAACCGTTGGGCTCGGTGGACGGTCCCGTCGTGACCGAGCCGTGTCCGGAATCTGCAGCAGACCTCACCGGCGGGCAGGACGCGATGGTCGCCGAGTCGTCACGGCTCGAACCGATGCTCGGTCAGGTGATGGCCTACGGCGGCGACCATCCCGATCAGTTCGGCACCTCCGGGATGATCTGGCACGGTGCGGGAGATGCGTCGGTGTTCGCCTCCTTCACCGCCGATCTCGACGTCCACCGTTCGGCGCTGAGCGATCTGGTCGAGTTCCCCGACGAGCTGATCGTGTGCCAGACCGGGGCCTCGGCCGTCGACGTCGCTGCGATCGAGGCGACGCTGCTCGACGAACTCGCCGGACGATTTCTCAGCATCGGTCGCAGCGCCAGAGGGCTCGAGGTCCAGCTCATGGCCGGCGAGGAGGACCTTGCGGCCGAACTCGACGCCCGATACGGCGATGCGATCATCCTCCTGGTCGGAGAACTGCCCTATCCGATCGGCGACGCCGAGTCGACATGTGAGCCGCCACCGACGCAGAACGAGCTCGACGGACTCGACATCACCATCGACCCACCCGCTGGCCCGCTCGACACGACCGGCCTCGCAGCGCTGAGCCTCACGGCGACCCTCACCAACACCGGCGATGAATCGATCAGCTTCGGCTCGGGAGCGAGCCAGGGCGTGCTCCTCGATCTCGACGGCAGCGTGGTGTCGGGGCGCGCAGCGATGACGCTCGAAGGCATCGGGGTCGATCTCGCTCCCGGCGAATCCAGCCAACTGCCGGTGGTGGTGAGCACGGCGTCGTGCGACCCGGCACTCGGCTCCGAACTTCCACCCGGCGAATACACGCTGGTGGCCCGGGTGCAGCATTCCACCGGCGACGGGAACGCCGAACTGACGTCGACCCCCACCCAGATCACGATCACGAACTGACCCGTGCGTCATCCGGTGTCAGACACCGAATGACGGCGTCATCGGGTGTCAGACACCGGATGATGCGGGTGGGTCAGAGGGCGAGGGCGGTGCGGAAGAACTCGATTGTGCGGGTGAGGCCCTCGCGGAGTTCGATCGACGGTTCCCAGCCGAGCTTCTCGGCGGCCTGGGAGATGTCGGGCTTGCGCTGCTTCGGATCGTCGGACGGGAGCGGCTCGAAGACGATGCCGGCGTCGTTGCCGGTGAGTTCGGTGACGAGCTCAGCGAGTTCGAGCATGGTGAACTCACCCGGGTTGCCGATGTTGATCGGGCCGGTCTCGTCGCTGTCGAGCAGCGCGAGGAAGCCGCGGATCTCATCGGCCACGTAGCAGAAGCTCCGGGTCTGTTGGCCGTCGCCGTAGATGGTGAGCGGCTCACCTCGGAGCGCCTGCGTGATGAAGTTCGACACCACGCGTCCGTCGTCGGGTTGCATGCGTGGCCCGTAGGTGTTGAAGATCCGCACGACTCGGATCGCGACGTCGTGCTTGCGGTGGTACGCGAACGTGAGTGCCTCGGAGAAGCGCTTCGCCTCGTCGTACATCGACCGTTTGCCGATGGGGTTGACGTTGCCCCAGTAGTCCTCGGTCTGCGGGTGGACGGCCGGGTCGCCGTACACCTCGCTCGTCGACGCCATGAAGAACCGGGCGTCGTTGACCCGAGCGAGTTCGAGCAGGTTGCGGGTGCCGATGCTGCCGACGTCGAGGGTCTCGATCGGGAGTTCGTAGTAGTCCTTCGGCGACGCCGGGCTCGCGAGGTTCATCACCGCGTCGACGTCGCCTTCGACGACGAAGCTCTCGGTGATGTCTTGCTTCGTGAGTTCGAAGCCGGGCCGGCCGACGAGGTGCGCCACGTTGTCGGGGCTTCCGGTGACGTAGTTGTCGACGCAGACGACCGCGTCGCCTCGTTCGAGCAATGCGTCGCAGAGATGCGACCCGAGGAACCCGGCACCACCGGCGACGACGACTCTCATGTTGTGCACTTCCTCTGGGTCGGTGTCGTGAACAGGGTGAACACGAGGGTGACGGTCAGTTGCGGCCGACGCCGTCGTAGCCGAGACCGGCGGACTTGACGGCGAACGGGTCGAACAGGTTGCGCATGTCGACCACCGTCGTACCCGCACCGGCCCGCGCCGCGACCTGATCGAGATCGACCTTCGCGAACTCGGGCCACTCGGTGAACACACAGATCACATCAGCACCATCAGCAACATCGATCAACTCCTTGGTCAACTCGATGCCGTCGAGCGTCGATTCCTGATGCGGCGACAACTCACCACACGTCGTCGGATCGAACGCCCGCACACGAGCACCAGCACGACGCAGATCCGCAATGATCGCCATCGCCGGCGACTCACGCAAATCATCGGTGCCAGCCTTGAACGTCAAGCCCATCGCACCGACCGTCACACCCGACAGATTCGAATGATGACGACCAACCGCTTTCGCGACCTTGTCGATCATCCGACCACGCTGCTCGGTGTTCACATCGATGACACCCTTCATCATCGAGAAGTTGTACCCGTGCTCCTCGGCGATCTTCACCAACGCACGCGAATCCTTCGGGAAACACGAACCACCCCAACCAGGGCCCGGCTTCAAGAACTGACCACCGATACGAGTATCGGAACCAATCCCGTCGACCACCGCAGCAACATCAGCACCAACCGCTTCACACATCGCCGCAACCGCGTTCACGAACGAGATCTTCATCGCCAAGAACCCGTTCGCCGCGTACTTGATCGTCTCCGCCGACGCCGGATCGGTGATGATGATCGGCGTGTCGATCGAGTCATACAACTCAGCAACCTTCTCCGCCGCACCACGATCCGCAGAACCAATCACCACACGATCAGGCTGCAAGAAATCACGAACCGCAGTGCCCTCCCGCAAGAACTCCGGATTCGACACCACGAACACATCATCACGCTGCAACTCACGCTCCACCGCAACCGTCGACCCCACCGGAACCGTCGACTTGTTCACCACCACCGCACCCGGCTTCAAGATCGGAGCGATCTCACGCGCCGCCTGCTGGATGTACGACAAATCCGCACTCCCATCATCACCCTGAGGCGTCGGCACACACAAGAACACGATGTCGGCATCGGTGGCGGCCGCCTGCGACCCCAACACGAACTCCAACCGACCAACACCGCGAGCATCGTTCACGATCTGCTCCAGCCCATCCTCCACGATCGGAATGTGACCGTCGTTCAACAGATCGACCTTGCGCTGATCGATGTCACCACACACCACACGATGCCCCATGTGCGCAAAACACGCACCCGTCGTGAGACCGACATAACCAGTCCCCACAACCCCCAAACGAATCTCGGTTTCTGGCATCGGAGTGAATCCTTGACTGATGATGGTGGACATCGCTGACCTTCAGGGTTGTTTCGTACGGTTCGTCGGCGACGCCGCCACAGCGTGCGGTGCGCCTGAGATGGTATCGGTCGTGTGTCAAGCGTTCTTGAGAAACCGAAGTGTCTGGTCTCTGGGTCGGGCTCGACCGGGATCGACCGTTGCGACGAGCGAACGCGACGGGACCTCGAGCGACACCCAGGCGGTCGTCAGGCGTCGATCAGGCGGCGAGGTCGGCGAGCGCGTCGAGGACGTGATCGTGGATCGCTCCCCAGCCACCGCTGCGAGCGAGTCGAGCGTCGTCCACCGCTACCGCGTCGTCGGCGCTGCGGAGCCCGGCGGCCTCGGCCGTCGCCGCATCGTCGGCCGATCCCACGACGGTCGGCTGCCCCGGTGCCACCGTGTCCAGGACCGGAGCAGCCGGAAGCGTGCTCGGGGTCGCGATGTCGGTCTGACTCGACCGGGCGATCTCGGCGTTCTCGGCGCCCTCGGGCGTCGATCCGGGGGCCGGGACCGTGCGGGGAGTGCTCGCCGGGTCGTCGGTCGACGGGGTGGTGCCGGAGGTGGTCCGGCCGTCGCCGGCGCTGTCGGGCTCGTCGCCGACGGTCGACTGGTCGTCGTTGCGAGTCGTGTCGGGGTTCGAGCGTGGGGTCGCCGTGTGGTCGAGCGTCGAGAGTGCCCCGGCCGGGTGCGCACCGGTGACGCCCACGGTGTCGGCGACCGCTGCCGGCAGCGGCGACGCTGCGGGAGCGTCGTCGGCCTGGCGGATGTCGGACGACGACCGGGCGAACGGGTTGCTGCTCGACACCACGAGGTCGCTGCCGTCGCCTTGACCGGTCGCGGCGCGGTGATCGTCGATCGCTGCCGACAGCGAGAGTGGCTGCGGCCAGTTGGCCCAGCGTGACATCAGCTTGGTCGGCGAATCGGGATGCAGCCAGTAGCGGTTGGAGGCGATCTGCACGTCCATGTCGGCGGCAGAGCGGCGCTCGGTCCAGTCGTCGGCGTTGAACAGGGCTTGCGCTCCATCGGCGCCACCGCCGAGCACGTTGTTCTTGACGACGACGCCGGTCAGATCGGCACGGTCGCCGTCGAGCACCCAGATGTCACGGACGTTGTGGAGTGCGGTGTTGTGCCACACGTCGACGCCCGAGCTCTCGAGCACCCAGATGCCGGCTTCGCCGTTGTCGACGAGTGTGTTGTCGAACACGACGATGTCCTGCGACAGTTCGATCTCGATACCCGAACGGCTGTTGCGTTCGGCGGTCGACGACACGACCCGGGAGTCGGTCACGGCCAGGTCGGTCCAGATTCCCGGACCGTTGTTGTCGGACGACACGGTCGACTCGACGACGAGGCGAGCCGTCTCGGTGACCTTGATGCCGCCGGCCGAATGCTTGGCGTCGAAGTGCTCGCGGTTGTTGCCGATCACCTGGAGGTCGGTCATCGTGAGATCGGTCGAGCGGTGACCGTGCACACCGAGGTGGCCGTTGTCGAGTGCTCGCACGTCGACCAGTTCGATACGGTCGCCCATGGCCGAGAGCCCGATGCGAGCGTTGAGTTCGACCGTCGTGTCGGTGATCGAGAGGTCGTCGGCGTAGGCCCGAACCGCCGCCATGTGGCGGTTCTGCGTCGCGTAGCGGCGAACGGTGAGGCCGTCGACCGTCGAGCCGTCGGCCTTGTTGAGGTAGAGGCCCCACGACAGGTCGCTGCCTTCGACGAGTCGGCCGTTGGGGTTCTCGGCGATGACCACGCTGCCGAGGCTCTTGTCGTAGAAGAACTCGCCGGGGTCGAGTTCGGCCAGCGACGTCTCCTCGGCGAGCGGTGCGCCGTCGAGGAAGAACTGTTCGGGCCAGCCGGCCTCGGGAACGTCGGAGGTGGTGTACGGGGCGCCGACGCGTTCGAAGTCGGTCGACCAGGGCGCCGACCAACCGCCGGGGCTCGCCGACCATCCGTCGACGACGCGTGCGCCGTCGAGCACGACGTCGGCGCCCGGTGCCGCGACGAGATGGACTTCCTTCGCGTACACCTGCACCGACTCGTGGTAGGTGCCGCCGGCGATCTGCACGGTGTCGCCGGACTCGGCGAGGCGGACGCCCTGCTCGATGGTACGGACCGGCGAGTCGGCCGATCCCGACGCACTGTCGTCACCGAACGTTGAGACGTGCACGATGTCGGCAGCGCCCGCTTCGGCGGCGACGAACGCGACACCGATCGATCCGCACGCGACGCCGATGGCCGCGGCGGCGCCTGCGAGGCGCAGTCGCGATGCGGGTCGGGATGGTGTGGCGGTCTGAAGCTGGCGGATGGCGGAGGGTGAGACGTTCATGGCGGTTCCTCATGGCTTCGACTCGATCCGCCATCGCCTGAATTCACGTCTTGCACAAGTTCTTCTCTGCGAATCCTCAAGAAACGCCGGAATCCCTTGTGGCGACTGGCGCGAAAGGTTCAAGGGATCGCGTGTGAACCGCTCGGACTTGGGTACGTTCGCGACTGTGTCCGCCCTGTTCGCCCTTCTCGCGACGTCCCGCACGACGACGTTCGCCCTCACCGCCACCGACGACATTCCGGTCGATCCCGCCCTCGCCGACGCGTGCGGCGACGACCCTCGAGCGCTGTGCGAATGGGCGTTCGACGCCACCGAGAGCAAGTGGACCGCTCAGCTGGTCGACTGGCTGATCGGACGCCCGCTCGGCATCCTGTTGATCCTGCTCGGGGCGTGGATCCTCACCCGTCTGGCTCGGCGCTACCTCACCAAGGTCGTCACCAGGTTGATGAAGCCCAACCTCGAGTCGGCGAAGCGCCAACTCGTCCGGATGGGCATCGACAAGCACGAGGTGCTGCTCGGCACGGAGGAACCGAGCGAGATCGTGTCGGCGCGGCGTACGGCGCGGGCGGCCTCGATCTCCGGTGTGATCGGCAGCACGCTCACGGTCATCATCTGGGTCACCGCGTTCATCCTCGTCCTCGGCGAAGTCGGCTTGAACCTCGGGCCGTTCATCGCCGGTGCCGGCATCATCGGCGTGGCGCTCGGCTTCGGCGCGCAGAGCCTGGTGAAGGACTGCATCGCCGGGCTGTTCATGCTGATGGAGGACCAGTACGGCATCGGCGACGTCGTCGACGTCGGCGAGGCGACCGGCACCGTCGAAGAGGTGGCGCTCCGCACCACGGTCCTGCGAGGCATCGACGGCACCGTGTGGCACGTTCCCAACGGCGAGATCCAACGCGTCGGCAACATGTCGCAGCTCTGGTCGACGGCGCTCGTCGACATCGACGTCGCGTACGACGCCGACCTCGACGGCGTCCGGACCATCTTGATGCAGACCGCCACCGACGTCTGTGCCTCAGAGGAATGGGCCGACGACATCCTCGAAGAACCGAAGGTCCTCGGCGTCGAGACGTTGGGCGCCGACGGCATCACCCTCCGGCTCGTCGTCAAGACCGCTCCAGGCGCTCAGTGGGCGCTTCAACGCGCACTGCGCGAGGCGTTCAAGTACGCCCTCGACGACGCCGGCATCGAGATTCCGTTCCCCCAGCGCACGGTATGGATGCGAAACGGCGACTCGTGATGCCATGATGTGCCCTCGATGATCGGGTTGAGTTGGGACTTCTTTGCGCCGACGCCAGGCGGAGCGATGCTCGGAATCGCCGTCGTCCTGACCGTGTGTGGGTACGCGGCCTTCTGGTTCGTCGAACGGATGGCCGCCCCACCGCGCCCCGATCCGGCCGGTACGTCCGGGTCGCTGCGCCGCGAATCGCCAGCGGTGGTCAACGTGCTCACCCACGACGCCACGCTCACCGCCGAAGGGCTTCGGGCCACGGTCGTCGACCTCGCCGCTCGTGGTTGGCTCCGAATCCTGCCGCCTGAAGACGACGACGAGGTGAGCCGGGTCCGTCCGGCGGCCATCGCGGCCGACGGTGACGCCCTCCTCCCCCACGAACGCCTCGTCCAGCAGCACATCCTCGCTCGCTTCACCACCGATCGGGCCATTCCGGCGCGTCACCTCGCGGTCGACGTCACCGGCAGTTGGTGGCGGCGCTTTCGTCGCCTGGTCTACGCCGAGGGTCGCCGCTCCGGTCTGCTCCGCAACCGTTGGACGCCGCAACTCATCGCCGGGCCCGTCGTCATCACGCTGTTGGCCCTGCTCGCTTGGCTCTCGTCTCGCGACGGTGGCGACCCGCCGACGGCGGTCGTCGACTCGGTCGAGCGGCGGTACATCGCCGTCGCCACGCTCGTCGCGCTCCTGATCCTCTGCTATCGCATCGGACACCGGCTCGCCACCGGGCAGGTCACGATGACCGAAGCCGGCGTCGCGGCCACCAGCCGGTGGCTCACCGTTCGCCAACGTCTCGTCGCCGACGGATTCGGACCCATGGCCCCCAGCGCCAACGACATCGGCGACCGCCGCCTCGGATACGCCGCCGCGATGGGGCTGGCCGACGGGGTGTCGGTCGAGCTTCCGATGGCCCGCGACGACCACTACCTCGCCTGGAGTGCGATCGGCGGGTCGGGACGCCTGGTGCGCATCCGGTATCCGTTTCGTCCCGGCTACGGGCTGCACCCCGTCGTCGCGCTCATCGGCGGCCTCGTCACCGTCTTCGTGGCGATCCGATTGCGCCGCTTCTTCTCCGATGTCGCTCGCGGCGACGCCTGGCGCTCGCTGTACGACCGGTTCGAGGAACAGGACTGGCTGATCAGCGACGTGGCCACCGGTCTCGCGGTCGTCTCGTTCCTTCCCATCGTCGTCGGGCTCTGGGTGGCCTTCGCTGGTGCCGCCGACGCGTTCAACTCGGTCGAGCGGACCGGCGTGGTCATCCGTACCCGTCGCCCCGCCGAGGTCTCCCCGCTGCCGAGACAGGTGATGCGGCGTCTCGAAGGCGACCGGTACAGCCTCTACGTCGCGCTCGACGACGGCCGCTCCGACGTGATCACCGCATGGCGAGCGACCGAGAAGGGTGCAATGCCCCAGGACGTCGATGCGATCGTTCGTGCCACGCCGGTGCTCGGGTACATCCGCAAGGCCACACCGATCGGACACGTCATTCCCGAGTGACGTGAGCCCGCTGCCGCAGCCGCTGCGACCGGCTCGTCAGCCGGACGCGAGCGACTGCTCGATGCGGTCGCGCCACTCGAACAGCGATCCGAGTCCGGCGCGCAGGAAGCGTCGAGCACCTCGACGACGCGATCTCACCGGCGTGAGCGTGAGCACCGTGACGTTCGACGACGGGGAGCCGTAGAGCCGGAGTCGTGCCCGTCGACGAGTCCACGGTGTGGTCCGCACGGTCGCGTCCCACGTGATCTGCTTGCGCGACGACGCTCGCGACGTCTCGTCGACCTCGACAGCGGTGACGCTCCGGAAGAGCATCAGGTCGTCGAGCGATTCCGCTGCGACGACCGGGTGAGCGAGGACGGCGACCTGGATCTCCTCACGACATCCGGCCGTTCGAGCTTGTTCGATCGCAGCGCTCGACCGGGCGCCGTCGCCTCGACGCCGATGCTGCAGACCGGGCTCGTCGACCACGAGCGATCCGATCGGGTCGCCGAACAGTTCGACGAGGGTTCGCCGTCGCGCCGCCTCGCGCTGCTCGTGGTCGAGCGCCGCGTGTTCGGCCGCAGTCATCACGATGTCGGCGTCGCGGATCTCACCCCGCCAGATCGCGTCGGGGTCGAGGTCGCGCTCCAACTTCGGATGCCGACCGCGGTGCCATGCCGGTCGCCGCGCTCGTCGGGTCGATGGTGGGTTCGTCGGGCTCATCGCTGACGCTCCGCCCGACCCCGTTCGCCGTCAGCCGTCGGTGGGAGCCGCAGCGTCGGCGTTGCGACGTATCGCCGCCGCCATGTCGGCGTAGCGAGGCGCTGGAAGGTCGTGACCCATGTCGGGGTACATCACCAGGGTCGAGCCGGGAACGGCAGCCGCGGTGGCGATACCACCCGACGGCTTGACGAGCTTGTCGACCAGGCCGTGGATCACCAACGTCGGCACCGTGACGTTGCGCAGACCCGGCGTGCGATCGGGGCTCGCCATGATCGCCGTGGTCTGCCGCTCGGTCCCGCGAGGCCGGAAGCTGCGTGCGACGCCCACCTCGGCTCGGGCGAGATGCTCGGCCGGATCGAAGTGCGGGCCGCTCCACAGCAGGAAGCTCTCGACCGACTGCGCCGGTGCGGACTCCTTGGTCGGACGGGGCAGGCGCGCCATCTTCGCCATCACCTTCGCCGCGATGCGACCCGACTTGCCGTCACCCGGGTTCGACATCACCGACGTGAGCGACCGGACCTTGCCGGGAGCGTCGATGGTGAGCTGCTGCGCGATCATGCCGCCCATCGACATCCCTGCGACATGAGCCGACTCGATGCCCAGCGCGTCGAGGAGTCCGGCTGCATCGGCAGCCATGTCGACGATCGTGTAGCCGGCCTTGGGTGGCCGTTTGACGAGCGCCTTCGCCACGGCCTTGATCTGCTTCGGCGGTTCCCAGTCGAACTCGGTGCTGAGCCCCATGTCGCGGTTGTCGAACGTGGTCACCTGGAAGCCGACGTCGACCAATGCGTCGACGAAACCCTGTGGCCAGTCGGTGAGCTGGCCCCCGAGCCCCATGATCAGCAGCAGCGGGTCTCCCGCGCCGAACTGCTCGTACTCGATCGTGATTCCGTTTGCTTCGACCTGCGGCATGCTCAGAGGCTACGGCCGACGCCCTCGACGGCCTGTGTCGACACGCCAGAAACCCGCCTTGAGGTACGCGCCCTCGTCGAACGTGACCGGATGGTCGATGTCGTGCCCCGTGCGACGGATCTCGGTGAGACGTGCACCGTGTTCGACGGCAGCGGCCGTGACGGTGTCGAAGAAGTCGTCGCTGGTGACCCGGCTCGAGCACGAGGCCTGCACGAGCACGCCGCCCTGCTCGACGACACCCATCGCCAGCTTGGTCAGCTTGGCGTAGGCGGCCTTCGCCCGACCGACCGTGGCGGCCTTCTGGGCGAACGACGGCGGGTCGATGATGACGATGTCGAAACGTCGGTCGGTGCGCCCGAGGTGGCCGAGTGCGTCGAACGCGTCGGCGCACTGAGTGGTGAACTGGCACTCGGCGACGGCCGGGATCTCGTTGTTGTACGCCATGTTGCGCTTGGCCACGGCGATCGTCGGTGCCGACTGGTCGATCGCGTGCACCGAGCGAGCGCCGCCGGCTGCCGCGTGGACACTGAATCCGCCGGTGGAGGCGAAGACGTCGAGCACCGAGCGGCCTCCGGTCATCTTGCCGACGAGGAGACGGTTGGCCCGCTGGTCGAGGAAGTGTCCGGTCTTCTGCCCGGCGCGCACGTCGGCTTCGAAGGTGAGCCGACCTTCCATGAACATCACCGGGTCGGGCGGGTCACCGAAGAGCACGTCGCCGTCGTCGAGGCCGTGGGTCTCACGCTCTTGGAGGTTGCGCGCCAAGCGGAGCACGACGTGCTGCGCGTCGGTGGCCGCCATGACACCGTCGACCACGTCGCGGAGGTACGGGTACCAGATCTCGCTGTAGAGCTTGATGACGGCGACGTCGGTGTAGACGTCGACGACCAGGCCGGGCAGGCCGTCGTTCTCGCCGTTGACGGCGCGGTAGGCGATGCGCTTGCGCTGCGTTCCGGCCCACAACGGGGCTCGGTCGGCAACCGCCTCGGCGATCCGGGCTCGGAACCAGGCGGCGTCGATCGTCGTCGGCTTGCCGACGTGCAGCATCTTCATGCGGATGGGTGACTCCGGGTCCCAGAGTCCGATCGCCGCGAACTTGCGGTTCTTGTCGAAGACGATTGCGATGTCGCCGGGGCCACCCTCGTGATTGGTCGAGTCGATCGACTTGTCGTAGACCCACGGATGACCGGCGCGGATGCGGCGCAGCGCGTCGGGGGTGACCTTGACGGCGAGCCGCTGGTCGTTCGGTGTCGGGAGGGCGTCGAGCAACGAACTCATGACGGCGTTGCTCCAGTCGGCTGTGCGTCGAACGAGGCGACGACACCGACGTCGGGCGACACGGCGCCGGCGTACACGTCGGCCCAACCCTGAGCGACGGCATCGGCACCGATGCGATGATCGATCGTGAGCCAGCTTCGGCTTCCCTCGACGAAGGCGTCGAGCGCATCTGCACAACGCTTGCCGTACTCGGCGCGCCCCCATTCCTCCATCCGACGACCGACCTCCGTGGGAGCGAAGAAGAGCTGCGGCGCCGGCCCGGCCATGTCGGCCGACTCGGGTGCCGGAGCGTCGTGGTGGCTGCGCCCGACCGTCATCGAGTATGCGAGCCCGTCGCCGAAGTGTTCGTGCACGGCCGCGAGTGCCGTCGGGTTGCCGGCCATGTCGATCGACACCGCGCCCCCGTCGGTGGCGATGTCGCCGACCTCGTCGTAGCTCACCACCTGGTCGTAGAACCCGAGCGCTTCGACGAACGCCCGGTTGCCCGACGACGTGACCCCGACGACTTCGATGTCGCTCCGGAGCGACGCTCGCTGGGCGAAGCCGATCGCGGTCTTCGACGACGCCGACAACACGACGACCCGTTGCGTGCCGAAGTAGGGCTCGCCCGATCCGCCGCCGTCGGCGAAGAACTCCTCGGCGAGGAACCCGGTGAGGAACAGACCGCGCAGCAGCACGTGACGGTCTTCGCCGTCGGCCGCTTCGTCGTACATCGGGTCGGTCTCGACACCGACGTAGGCGCGATACACCGGTGCGTGCGCCTGGCGGTGGGGGCCGTCGTCGCGGAATCCATCGGCGGTGACCGTCGGCGTGAACACGACGTGCGATGCCATCGGGAACCAACCGTAGAAGCGACGCCCGACCGCGATGTCGTCGCAGCGAGAGTCGACCACCGTGGCCCAACCCATCGCCGGCACGCGGCCGAACTCCGGGGCGGTGTCGGATGACGTGTCGTCGGTGGTGTCGGCCGTCGGGAAGAAGTCCCAGTAGCCGAGCATGTCGCCGAACACCGCGTAGGTGATGTTGTTGGCCGTGATCGCGAACCGGTCGATGCGCAGGCGGATCTGACCGTCGCCCAACTCGATGTCGTCGGTGGTCAACCGCGTGTCGTCGATGCGGGTACGGGCCACTTCGAGCGTGGTGTTCGTCGAACTCATCCCGCCAGCATGCCCGATGCGAGAGGAGAAGTGCGGCGACGTTCGGCTGCAGGGCCGAACACGACGCCCGAATCGACAACCGTCGGGTGTCGATCGGCCGGTCGGAATTCGGACCGGAACGCTCGGAGCGGCTACACACATGCGATGAGCGACAACACCTTCCGTTCCACCGGCACCTCCGACCTCCACGTCAGCAACCTGTTCGGGCTGCAGGGCAAGGTCGCTGTGGTCACCGGCGGATCGCGCGGTATCGGCTTCATGATCGCCGCCGGCCTCGTGTCGAACGGCGTCAAGGTCTACATCACCGCTCGCAAGGCCGCGGCCTGCGATGCCGCTGCCGCCGAACTCTCGGAGCTGGGTGAGTGCATCTCGATCCCGGCCGACATCTCGACGCAGGAGGGCATCGATTCGTTCGTCGCCGCGGTGACCGCGCAGGAGAGCCAGATCGACCTGCTCGTCAACAACGCCGGTGCGGCGTGGGGCGCACCGCTCGGCGAGTTCCCCGAGGAGGGATTCGACAAGGTCATGAACGTCAACGTGCGTGCGCCGTTCATGCTGACGCAGGCGTTGCTCCCGCAGCTCGAAGCCGGGGCGACCGCCGACGATCCGGGTCGCGTGATCATGATCGGTTCGATCGACGGCATCCGCGTGCCGATCGGCGACAACTACAGCTACTCGGCGGCCAAGGCCGGTATCCACATGCTCGCCCGCCATCTCGGCGCGCACATCGTGGGTCGCAACATCACGGTCAACTCGATCGCCCCGGGTCCGTTCGAGTCGAAGATGATGGCCTACATGCTCGCCGATCCCGACAGCAAGAAGATGGTCGAGGGAGCGAACCCGCGCGGTCGAGTCGGCACCGCCGAAGACATCGCGGGCACGGTCATCTTCCTCGCCAGCCGAGCCGGGGCGTACACCTCGGGCGCCACGATTCCGGTCGACGGTGGCATCAGCACGCTCGCGTGACCGCGCGATACTGAACCGATGGCAGTACGTCTGAAGGAGCGGTATCACCTCGGCGAACAGATCTCCGACGATCCGATCGTCCAGGTCATCGACGACTACGTCACCGAGACCGAACGCCTCCACATCATCGGCCAGGCCCAGGGCAACACGAAGGAAGCACTGGTGAGCGCCGTCGGCGAGGCCAAGCAGAGCGACGGGCGAACCGGTTCGGTGTGTTGGGTCAAACACGACCAGACGCCGATCGTGCGCGGCCTGGTCAAGCGGGTGAGCAACCTCGTCGGCATCCCGGTGAAGCACGCCGAGTCGCTCCAGGTCGTGCACTACGCCGAGACGCAGCAGTACCGGCCGCACTTCGACGGCTGGGACATGAACACCGAGAAGGGCAAGCAGCGCACGGCGAAGGGCGGACAGCGTCTGGTGACGGCGCTCTGCTATCTCAACGAGGTCGACGACGGTGGCGGCACGATCTTCCCGAAGCTCGACATCGAGGTCGAGGCCAAACCGGGTCGCATGGTCATCTTCCACAACGTGAAGGATCCAACGCTCACCGAGATGACACGCCACCCCAAGGCGCTCCACGGTGGGTCGCCCGTGTGGGGCGGCGAGAAGTGGGCCTGCAACCTCTGGTTCCGCGCCGAGCCGTATCAGGCTGCTCGCACCCGCCCGGCCGGCAAGCGCCCACCGGGCCGCGCCCGCCGCTGACTCCCGCCACTCGCCCGACGGCGCTCCGTGCGGTGACGGCGTGTTCGATGCCGTCGGTACGATTCGGCCGATGACTCCGACCGAGACCCTTTTCGCGAAGTGGGCCGACATCTCGGCCGTTGGATCTGCCGCTGCGGTGCTCAGCTGGGACCAGGAGACGAAGATGCCCCGCAACGGGCACGCCTCGCGCGGTCAGGCGCTCTCGGTGCTCGCCGGCATCCATCACGACAAGCTCACCGATCCGGCGCTCGCGGAAGCGATCGAGTCGGCCGCCGAGGCCGTTGGCGACGACCCGGTGCTCGCCGCGCAGATCCGTGAAGCTCGGCGCACCGTCCGTCGTGCGACCGCCATTCCCGGCGACATCGCCCGGCGTATCGCCGAGACGCAGAGCCGCGCCCTCGCGATCTGGCAGCAGGCCCGAGCCGACGCCGACTTCAACGCGTTCGAGCCGGTGCTCGGCGAGGTGCTCGAACTGACCAAGCAGGAGGCCGCGGCGCTGGTCGATGCCGGGGTCGCCAACCACCCGTACGACGCGCTGCTCGACGCCTACGAACCGGGAGCGACCGAGGCCGAACTCGCTCCCCTGTTCGCCGATCTGCGCGACGAGTTGTCGCCACTCATCAAGCAGGTCGCCGACAGCGGCGTCGTCGTCGACGAGTCACCGGCGAAGGGCGACTTCCCCGAAGCGCTGCAGGAGGAGTTCGGCACGATGGTCGCCACGGCCCTCGGCTACGACTTCGACTCCGGACGCCTCGACGTGTCGACACACCCGTTCACCACCGGGTTCGGCCCGGGCGACGTGCGCATCACGTGGCGCAGCGAGCCCGACGACTTCCGCTCCGGGCTCTTCGGCATCATGCACGAAGCAGGTCACGCCATGTACGAACAGGGCCTCCCGGCGGAGCACGCCAACACCCCGATCGGGCAGGCGACGTCGCTCGGCATCCACGAGAGCCAGTCACGGCTCTGGGAGAACCAGGTGGGCCGGTCGAAGGAGTTCTGGACGTGGGCGCTGCCGAAGTTCGTCGAGCGGTTCCCCGCGGCGTCCGGTGTGACCGTCGACGCGATGTACAAGGCAATGCACACCGTCACGCCGTCGTTCATCCGTGTCGAAGCCGACGAGGCCACGTACAACCTGCACATCGTCGCTCGCTTCGACATCGAGCGCCAGATCACGAGCGGCGACGTCGCGGTGCGCGATCTGCCCGAACTGTGGGCGTCCACCTATCAGGACCTGCTCGGTATCCGCCCCGAATCGGTCGCTGACGGCGTGCTGCAAGACATCCACTGGGCGATGGGCAGCATCGGTTACTTCCCGACGTACACCCTCGGCAACCTCATCGCCGCCCAACTCTTCGACGCCGCGGGCGACGCGATCGACGACCTCCCCGGCAAGATCAGCTCGGGTGACTTCGCCCCGCTGCTCGGCTGGCTCCGCGACAACGTGCACCGCCACGGCCGTTCGCTCAGCGCCGACCAGATCGTCCAGCAGGCCACCGGCCGACCGCTGTCGAGCGAGCCGTTCCTGCATCACCTCGAGGCCACGACGGCCGAGGTCTACGGCATCTGACCAGACTCCACACGAGCGACCGATGGGGCGAGGCCTGCGCTGTGCAGCCGATACCTTGTCGGTCGTCGCAGCAGCCGAGACGACGAATGGAGGTGACACGATGAGCGGAAGTGAGATCGCACGATTGACGCAGTTCAGCCACGGAGCTGGTTGAGGCTGCAAGCTCGCCCCGGGCGAGCTGGCGCACGTCGTGCGTCACCTGCAATCCGAACATCCCGACGAGCTCCTCGTCGGCCCCGACACCGGCGACGACGCCGCGGTGTGGAAGCTCGACGACGATCGAGCACTCGTCTCCACCGCCGACTTCATCACACCGGTGGTCGACGACTCGCGCACCTGGGGCCGAGTGGCCGCAGCCAACAGCGTGTCCGACATCTACGCCATGGGTGCGCGCCCGCTCTTCGCGCTCAACCTGGTGGGCTGGAACTCCGACGCGCTCTCGACCGAGCTCCTCGGCGAGGTGTTGGCCGGCGGACAAGACATCGCCACCGCGGCTGGATTCGTCATCGTCGGCGGGCACACCATCGACGATCCCGAGCCGAAGTACGGCATGTCGGTCACGGGCGAGGTGCATCCCGATCGCATCCTCACCAACGCCGGCCTGAAGCCGGGGCAGGACCTCCTTCTCACCAAGCCGCTCGGTATCGGCGTGCTCACCACGGCGATCAAGGCCGGTGTCGCCACCGACGACGAAGCGGCCGGTGCTGTGGCGTCGATGACCCGACTCAACGACATCGGTGCACGCCTGGCCTCCGCTGCCGGGGTCACCGGTTGTACCGACGTGACCGGCTTCGGGCTGCTCGGCCATCTCGGTCGCATGTCGCTCGAATCCGACGTGCGCAGCGAGATCGTGTTCGAGTCGATCCCGTTCCTTCCCGGGGCCACGACCCACGCCGCCAACGGCATCATGCCGGGCGGCAGCCGTCGCAACCTGCTGTGGGGCTCCGAACTGCTCGACGCCGGTGACCACGACGAGCTCGCTCAACTGTTGATCGCCGATGCGCAGACCTCCGGTGGTCTCGTGTTCGGCGTCGATCCGTCGGAGACCGAGGGCATCCTCGCCGAACTCGCGTCGAGCGGACACACCGCCGCGGTCATCGGCACGACGTCAGCACCCGGCACCGCGGGCGCCGGCGTCACGCTCCGCTGACCGCTCCGCTGCTCCACCGCTCCAGGCGGCTCGCCGCGGCCCGTCTCAGCTCGGCGTCCACCGAGCGGCCGAGAGCACATCGTCTCCCCGTACCAGGTGATAGTTGCCGGCTCCCCCGTCGGCCGGACCGCACACGGCGACGTCGTCGGCGAGCACCACGGGTTGCAGATACTCCATCTCGGCACGGCCGACGCGGCCGCTCTCGTCGAGCGCTGCCGCGTGCTCGACGAACTCCCAGTTCGCCGCGTTGTTGACGTGTTCGAACGGATCGAGATCCGTCCGCCGGATCGTCCACGGCTCCCGCCGCTCGTCGCCGTCGGGTGGGGGCACCGACAGACGCGCCGACACGGTGCGACCCGCTGCGGCCTGGCCATACGCCGACCGGAAGTCGTCGACGACACGTGACGGCTTGCCGGTGGCGACGTCGATCTGCACCCAGAGGCTCACCGTGTCGATACGAGCACCGCGTTCACCCGAGATCGAACTGCGGCGCTCGGCCCAACTCCGACCGAGACCGGTGCACCAGGTGGCGACATCGACGGTCTCGCCGAGCATCGCCGGGGTGGTCGTCTCGATCAGTGTGCGGCGCACGAGCCAGCCGAACCGGCGGTCGAGATCGGCGTCGGAGGCGTCGTCGGTGGCGATGTCCTGCAGGTAGCGCGCCGTGGCATCGAGGCGGAGGCGGCCCCGCCGATCGACGTCGCCGAGTCGAACCTTGCGCCGATCGGTGTACACGCGACCGGCGGACGGGAGGGGCAGGAGTTCGACAGCGGGGAGTTCCGGCACCCAGCGATCATGCCAGGCCGACGTCGACTCGCGGGATTCCCTGGCTGGCCTGTTGCCAGTTCATCACACGCGCGTTTCGCACCTCGCCGTTGCCAGTACCTTCGCGGGAATGAGCGAGCCCACGAAGTCAGCGCACACCCGGATCGCAGAGCGACTGATCGATCAGCGAGCCCAAGTCGTCGGTGTGGCGGTGTCGCCCGACGGCAGCCGAGTGGCATCCGTCGTCGCGACGACGAGCCTCGAGCACAACACCACGTACACGAAGGTGTGGATCGACGGCTCACCCGTCACCGGTGGCGAGCACGACGGCAACCCGACCTGGTCGCCCGACGGACGGTTCCTCGCGTTCACGTCTCGTCGCGGCGAGAAGAAGGGCGACTCCACGCTCCACGTCCTGCCGGTCGCCGAGCCGGGCGAGACCCGGCAGGTGTGCACGATGCCCGATGGGCTCGGCGACGTCGCCTGGTCGCCCGACGGCGCCTGGATCGCCTTCACCAGTCGCACTCGCGACGAGCGCTACACCAAGCCCGACGCGTCGTGGCAGTCACCGCGGAAGGTCGAGCGGTTGTTCAGTCGCCTCAACGGCGAGGACTGGGTGTTCGACCGCCCCAACCACGTGTACGTGGTGGCCGCCGACGGCACGAGCGGCGTGCGCAACCTGACGCCCGGCGAGTTCCAGCACAGCGGTATCGACTGGCTTCCCGACTCATCGGCCGTCGTCACGGCCGCATCACGCCACGACACGTGGGACACCGACCTGGCCACCGACATCTACCTCGTTCCGATCGACGCCGACGAACACCCCGAGTCGATCCGCTCGCTCACCGCCCACGACGGCGAGTACGGATCGCCGAGCGTGTCGCCCGACGGCACGAGCGTCGCGTTCATCGGCCACAGTGACCTGCTCACGCTGCCGGTCAACGCGCACATCGGCATCATCCCGATCGGCGACACCCCGGTGTCCGCGAACGACATCACCTGGGCCTCGTCGGCGCTCGATCGCACCTTCTACAGCACCCTCGGCACGCGGAATCCGGTGTGGGAAGGCTCGTCGACGCTGCTGGCCGTCGCCGAAGACCGCGGCGACACCCACCTCTACCGCATCGCCGCCGACGGCAGTGCCGCTCCCGACCCGCTCACGTCCGGCCCGCTCGGCGTTGCGACGTTCGACGCTGCCGGGGGCACGCTCGCCACCGTCGAGACCACGATCGACCGGCCCGGGGAACTCTTCGTCGACGGCGAGCGTCGGTCGAACGTGACCGCCCGGCTCACACCACGTCTGCTGCCGTGGGAGAAGTTCACGGTGCCGACCGCCGACGGCGCCGACGAGATCGACGCGTGGATCATGCGCCCGGCCGACTTCGACGAGTCGTCGACCTATCCCGTGCTCCTCAACGTCCACGGCGGACCGTTCACCCAGTACGGCGAGTACTTCTTCGACGAGGCGCAAGCGCAGGCGGCGGCCGGTTTCGTCGTCGTGCTCGGCAACCCTCGGGGCGGCAGCGGCCGGCACACCGAGTGGGGTCAGGCCATCCTCGGCCCGAAGCATCCGATCGCTCCGGGCACCGGTTGGGGCAGCGTCGACGTCGACGACGTATTGTCGATCATCGACGGAGCGCTCGACCGCTATGCGTTCTGCGATCGTGACCGAGTGGGCATGCTCGGCGGGTCGTACGGCGGGTTCATGGCCACCTGGCTCGCGGCCAATCACGGCGACCGGTTCCGCGCCTTCTGTTCCGAACGAGCGGTCAACAACCTGCTGTCGGAAGAGTGGTCGAGCGACATCGCCACCGCGTTCAAGACCGAACACGGACCGAGTCACATCGACGACCCGCAGGTCTACACCGACCACTCGCCGATCGAGAAGGTCCGCAACATCGACAAGCCGATGCTGCTCATCCACAGCGAGGAGGACTGGCGCTGCCCGATCGTCCAGGCCGAGGAGCTGTGGATCGCGTTGAAGCTGCTCGGACGCGAGGTCGACTTCTACCGATTCCCTGGCGAGAACCACGAGCTGTCGCGCAGCGGCTCCCCGGTGCACCGCGTGCAACGTTTCGAGATCATCCTCGACTGGTTCGCCGACAAACTCGCCGCTCACTGACACGGCGCCGCGCACCCCGGTCGGTGAGCCCCGACCGGGGTGCCGACCTCGCTGCGGTCACGCTGCGTCGCGTGCGTGGCAGTCACAACACCAGGTCTGTCCGAAACCACGCCGCTGCGCCTCCGGTGCGTCGGTAGCGTCGCCGTCATGACTCGCGGCCCCCTGAAGCACGTCGATCGCGACGCGCTCTCCGACGTCGTCCCGCTGCTGATACCGGCGATCCCGTTCGGTTTCGTCATCGGTCTCGCGATCACCGAGTCGGCGATGCCGGGTTGGATCGGCTGGCTCAGCGCCCCACTCGTCTTCGCCGGAGCCGCCCAGCTCGCCATGATCACCCTCGCCGGCACCGCATCGCTGTGGGCGATCATCGCTGCCGTGCTGGTCATCAACACCCGCCACGTCATGTACAGCGCCGCGCTGGCACCGGTGTTCAGAACCCAGCCGCGCTGGATGCGCTGGTTCGCGCCGTTCCTGCTGGTCGACCAGGCGTTCGCCTTGTCGATCGTGCAGGTCGACAAGGACCCCGCGGCGTTCCGGCGCTACTACCTGACCGCTGCGTTCGCCCTCTACCTGACGTGGAACCTCGTCGTGCCACTCGGCATGCTCATCGGCCCCGTGGTGCCCGAAGCGTGGCGGCTCGACTTCGCTCCCCCGATCATGTTCGCCGGGTTGGTGCTCTTCGCGATCAACCGGGTTCCCGCCGGCGTGGCGGCGCTCGCCGGAGGCCTCACCTCGCTCGCTGCCGTCGGGCTGCGTGACCGTGTCGGCATCGTGATCGGGGCGATCGTGGGTGTCGTCGCCGGAGCGGTGGCCGAGCAGGTGATGGCACGGCGCAGCGGCGACACACGTCCCGAATCCGACGCTCCGCACGCCGAGGTGACACCGTGAGCACGTCGAGCGCCCTCTTCGTGCTGTTCGTTGCTGCAGCGGGAACGTACGCGGCTCGTGGCGGCCTGATCCTGCTGCTCGCCGACCGCTCGCTCCCCGCGTCGGTCGAGCGGTCGTTGCAGTACGTCGGGCCGGCCGTGCTCGCTGCGCTCACCGTCAACCTCGCCGTCGGCGACGATGGCGTCGGTTCCGTCGAGTTCGCCGAAGCCGCCGCGCTGCTGGTCGCCGCCGGTGTCGCCGTGTGGCGTCGCAACCTCATCTGGACGTTCGTGGCCGCCATGTCGACACTCTGGATACTCGGCGCGCTGACCTGACTGGGTACTGTCGGCGAATGTCGAAGATCACACTGATTGCAAAGCTCACCGCCGCCGAGGGCAAGAACGACGAACTCGAAACGGTGCTCCAGGGCGTGTGCGACGCCTCCGTCGAAGAAGACGGCCTCGAGATCTACAGCGCGCACCGCGCCAACGACCAGGACGGCGTCTACTACTTCTTCGAGATGTACCAGGACGGCGAAGCGCTCGCCATCCATGGCAAGGGCGACGGGATGAAGGCAGCGATGGGCAAGTTCGGCGGACTCCTCGCCGGCGCTCCCGAGATCACGCTGATGACGCCGCTCGCAGCGAAGGGTCTCGACATCTGATCGCTCCCGACGCCGATCAGCGGCACGGCGTGGATTCACGCCGTGCTTGGCTGACCGTCGTCGCAGCATTCTTCTCGTCGGCGACGACACTCGGCATCGCCTACAGCTTCGGCGCCTTCTTCGAGTCGATGAGCGAGGAGTTCGGTGCCGCGCGCAGCGCCACCGCCGTCATCTTCGGGATCACGACGTTCTCGTTCTTCTGGCTCGGCATCATCACGGGTCGGTTGTCCGACCGGTTCGGCCCGAGGTTGGTGCTGGTCATCGGCGCCGTCGCGCTGTTCGTCGGGCTCTTCGCCACCAGCCGCGTCGATTCGCTCGGCCTCGGCTACGTCACCTACGGCGCCGGAGTCGGTGTGGCGGCGGCCTGTGGCTACGTCCCGATGGTCGCGGTCGTCGGCGGATGGTTCGATCGACAGCGAGCCGTGGCGGTCGGGTTGGCGGTCGCCGGGATCGGCGTCGGCACCCTCGTGTTGTCACCGCTGTCGGCCGCGCTCATCGACCGCTGGGGTTGGCGTGACACCTACGTCGTGTTCGCCTTCGCCGGGGCCGCGGTGCTGCTGTTGTGCATCCCGCTCGTCGACCGTCCGCCGGGCGACGGTTCGCCGCAGCCCTCCCGCTTCGCCGACGCCGCCGCCAGCCCGGTCTTCCGGCAGGTGTTGGTGTCGGCGTTCTTCCTCGGGCTGTCGCTGTTCGTCCCGTTCGTGTTCGTCGGCCAGTACGCGAAGGAGCGCGACGTCAGCTCGGTCGCCGCTGCGGTGCTGGTCGGCGTGCTGGGCGGGTCGAGCGTGCTGTCGAGGATCGGATTCGGATCGCTGGTCCGTAGGTTCGGATCGTTCCGCCTGTACCGAACCTGCTTCATCATCCAGGGCTGCAGTTTCGTGGTGTGGTTCTTCGCCGGTGCGTCGTATCCGCTGCTGGTGGTCTTCGTGCTCGTGCTCGGGGTCGGCTACGGCGGTTTCGTCGCCCTCGGCCCGATCGTGATCTCCGATCGCATGGGCGTAGCCGGTCTGGGGTCGATTCTCGGGCTGCTGTACACCGGACCGGGCCTCGGCGGCCTCATCGGACCGCCGACGGCCGGGTGGATCATCGACCAGACCGACAGCTACCGCTGGGCGATCGGGGCCTGCTTCATCTGCTCGGCGATCGCCGTGGCGTTGCTCAACGGGCTCCCCGTCGATGCGCACGGCCGCCTCGTCCGCGCCGACGACGCCCGCGGCTGAGCAGAGTTGGTTACGTTGCTCCCGGAGCGATGTAATCAACTTCGCCATCCGAGTTGGTTACGTTGCTCCCGGAGCGATGTAACCAACTTTGCTCAGCCGGGATGGAAAAGACCAGGTCGGTCAGTCGGTGTAGCGGCCAGCGAGGCGCGAGTTGGTTACGTTGCTCCCGGAGCGATGTAATCAACTTTGTGATCCGGGATGGAGATGACCAGGTCGGTCAGTCGGTGTAGCGGCCGGCGAGTTGGGCGAGGATCTCGCGACACTCGGCGGCGCAGCTCTGGAGGATGTCGGCGACCGGCTCGACCGAGTCGATGCGGCCGGCGACCTGGCCCGTGAGCGCCAGGCTCGAGTTCATGTCGCCGCCGAAGTAGAGGTCGAGCGCCGTGCCCGCGAGCGCCGACATGGCGTTGGTCTCGGTGTCGTACTCGAGCGCTTCGCTCCGCTCGGTGCGCAGTGCCCGCAGCGCCGGTGACGTGTGGCGGTTGAGGAACACCGTGTCGGTCTCGGCGGCCTCGACGATCGACTGCTTCCAGTTGTCGTGGACCGGTGACTCGGCGGCCGACACCATGCGCGTGCCCATCTGGATGCCTTCGGCGCCGAGTGCCAGCGCCGCGGCCATCGAGGCACCGTCGATCATGCCGCCCGCGGCGATGATCGGCACGTCGACCTTCGATGCGATGAGCGGTAGGAGGACCATCAGCGCCACGTCGCGAGGGTTCTTGAAGCCACCGCCCTCTCCCCCTTCGACGACCAGACCGTCGACACCGGCTTCGACGGCCTTGAGCGCGCCGTGGAGGGTCGGCACGACGTGGAACACCGTGAGGCCGGCGTCCTTCAGCGTGGAGGTGTACTTCGTCGGGTTGCCGGCCGAGGTGGTGACGAAGTTGACGCCCTGGTCGATCACGAACTGCACGATGTCGGGATCGCGAACGAACGCCTGGGCGATGTTGACGCCGAACGGCTTGTCGGTCAGATCGGCCATCTTCGCGATCTCGCCGCGCACCGCATCGAGCTCGCCAGACGAGGTCTCGATGATGCCCATGCCACCCGCGTTCGACACCGCCGAGGCGAGTTGGGCGCGCGCGATCCAACCCATCGGGGCCTGCACGATCGGCAGTTCGACGCCCAGCATCTCGGTGACTCGGTTCGGAAACGTGGTGCTCATGGGCACGATCATGGCCGACGCAGTCACGACACCGCGAACCGGGACCACACGAGCGCGAGGCCCGCCCTTGGGTCGACGCCGCACGGGCGCATACGGTCGGCGTATGGAACTCGCGAACAAGGTCGTCGTCGTCACGGGTGGCGGATCAGGAATCGGTGCTGCCATCGCCCGGGCTGCCGTGGCCGAACAGGCCCGCCACGTGGTCGTGGTCGACCTCGACGCCGACGCAGCGCAGCGCGTGGCCGACGAGATCGGTGGCACGGCCGCCGCCGTCGATGTCAGCGACGACGAAGCGATCCGCAAGCTCGTGGCCGACACCGAAGACGCTCATGGCCCGATCGGGCTGTTCGTGTCGAACGCCGGGTACGTCACCGCCGCCGGCTTGGAGGACTCCAACGAGTCGATCCAGAAGATGTGGGAGGTGCACTGCATGGCGCACATCTATGCGGCTCGCGCCGTGCTGCCGTCGATGATCGCCCAGGGCGAGGGCTACATCTTGAGCACCGCGTCGGCCGCCGGGCTGCTCACGCAACTCGGATCGCTCGCGTACTCGATCACGAAGGCCGCTGCGGTGTCGATCGCCGAGTGGATCGCGATCAGCCACCATCACCAGGGCATCCGAGCGTCGGTGCTGTGCCCGCAGGCCGTGGCGACCAACATCATCCAGAACAGCCCCGACTACGACCCCGATGCGAGTCCTGACGACTTCGAAGGCGGGGTGGCGAGTGGAGACGGCGTGCTCGACCCGGCCGACGTCGCTGCGCTGTGCATCGAGACGATCCGCAACGAGACGTTCCTGGTGCTCCCGCACCCGGAGGTCGCGACGTACGCCGAGCGCAAGGGCGCCGACCGTGATCGCTGGCTGGCCGGAATGCGCCGATTCCAGTCGGTGCTGTACCCCGACGGCGATCTCCCGGGCGACGCGATCTCGCCGCTCTGACCGGGGCGTCGCTGTGGCTCAGACCGCTGCGGTCAGCCGCTTGCGCTGCAGCAGGTCGCGCATCTCGACGACGGTGAGCACGACGAAGAACTGAGCGACGGCGAAGCCGGCGACGGTGGCCGACGCCGCTGTACTGGCGTGATAGCTGAGGGTGAGTCCGAACACCACCGACGACCAGCCGAAGCCGACGGCGACGAGCATCGCCACCGGCATGCGACGGACGACCAGGACGGCCGTCGCCGGAGGCGCCACCATCAGGCCGAAGACGAGCAGGGTTCCGACGACTCGGAACGTCGACACCACCGACAGGGCGAGCAGCAGCAGCATCGCCACGTGGGCGATGTCGGGTCGCAGGCCGAGCACCTCGGCCTTGTCTCGGTTGACGGCGAGGGCCAGGAACGATCGGTGGCCCACGACCATGCCGACCACGGTGACGGCCAACGCCCCCACGCCGATCCAGAGTTCGGTCGTGCGCACGCCGAGCACGTCGCCGAACAGGAACGCGGTGAGGTCGCCCGCGAACGTGACCTCACGACTGATGAGCACGACGCCGAGCGCCAGCATCCCGACGAACAGCAGACCGATCGCGGTGTCGTCGGACACCCGGGTCGTGCGGTGGACCACGTTGATGCCCAGCACCATCACGACAGCGCTCGCCATCGCACCGAGCGTCAGGTCGAACCCCCAGATGACGGCGAGCGCGATGCCCGGCAACACGCCGTGCGCCATGGCATCACCGAAGAAGGCCAGGCCGCGGACGACCACCCAGGTTCCGATGAGTGCGGTGATCGTGGCAGCGAGCAGTCCGCCGAGGAGCGCGCGCTGCGTGATCTGCGACGCGAACGCATCGGCGAACAGGTCGATCACGGCGCCAGGGCCTCAGCGATCAGTTCGGCGTTGGTGGTCATCATCGAAATGTAGTCCTCGGCACCCGACCCGCTCGGTCCGAGTGATCCGGAGAAGAGTTCGACGACCTGGACACCGCCGCCCACTTCATCGGCGAGCGCCGACGCCAACTGATCGGATTCGGTGTTCTCGGCGAACACGGCCGTGACCGATCGGTCTCGCATCAGTTCGGCGAGGTCGTCGAGTGCGGCCGGCGAGACTTCGGCATTGGTCGTGAGCGACGGGATCACGGTGCCGATGACCTCGAATCCGTACCGGTTGGCGAAGTAGCCGAACGCGTCGTGGTTGGTGACGAGCACGCGCTGGTCGTCGGGGATCGGGGCGAGAATCGTCTCGATCTCGGCGTCGAGGGTCTCGAGCCTGGCGATGTAGGCGTCGAGCGATTCGTCGATGTCGGCGCTGTCGACGCCAGCCGTGGTCAGTTCGGCCCGGAGCGCCTCGAGCACGGGGATCAGCCCGGCCGGGTCGGTCCAGAGGTGAGGGTCGACCCCACCGTGATCGTGACCGTCATGGTCGTCGTGGTCCTCGTCGTCGTGGTCCTCGTCGTCGTGGTCCTCGTCGTCGTGATCCTCGTCCGCGTGATCCTCGTCCGCGTGATCTTCGTGGTCCTCGTCCGCGTGGTCCTCGTCCGCGTGGTCCTCGTCCGCGTGATCCTCGTCCGCGTGATCCTCGTCCGCGTGATCCTCGTCCGCGTGATCCTCGTCCGCGTGATCCTCGTCAGCGTGGTCCTCGTCCGCGTGATCCTCGTCCGCGTGATCCTCGTCGCTCGTGCTCAACACGTCGAGGTGATCGGAGAAGGCGAACACCGGCGTACCGGTGTCGGCGACGGCGTCGATGATGCCATCGAGACCGGCTTCGAGGTCGAGACCGTTCGTCACGAGCAGGCCGGCGTTCTCCATCAGCTCGGCTTGCTTCGCCGACGCAGAGAAGTCGTGCGGGTCGGCCCCGGCCGGCATGACGACATCGATCGTGATCGCGTCGGGCACAGCGTCGCCGAGCGCGGACCGAACGATGTCACCGTGGATCGACGTCGTGACGACGATCGAGAACGCGTCGCTGTCTCCGGTCGCGGCGTCGGAGCCGCACGCTGCCACAGCGCCGAGCCCGAGGGTGGAGGCGAGCAGGGTCGTACTGATATTGAGAATCTTTCTCACTTGCAGAAGCGTACGGGGGCGCACCTCCGGCAACAACCAGAAATCAGAAGATCGGGCTCAGGTGCAGTTCGCGCAGCGGCCGTACACGTCGAGCGTGTGATGCCCGGCGACGAACCCCTCCGACGACTCGAGCGCCCGCAGTGCCTCGTCGAGCGATCGTTCGACCGCCGGGTCGAGCACCACATCGGCCACCGAGCCGCAGTTCTCGCAGATCAGATGATGATGGTGCTCGGTGAGCGCCTCGGAGAGCTCGTATCGGGCGTACTCGCCACCGTGAGCGAGGCGACGAACGACACCGGCCTCCTCGAGGAGCGAGAGATTCCGGTACGCCGAGCTCTGTGCCAGGTCGGAGGAGGCCTCGAGGAGTTCGGGAAGCGTGACCGGGCCGTCGGCGTCGTGCAGTCCGGCGACGATCGCGCGTCGACCCGACGTGTAGCGGAGGTCGTGATCGGCGAGTTGCTGTGTCACCGCCCGATCGAGTTCTGTCGTCGATCCCATCGTCGTCCGAGGGTAGTCGGCACCAGGCGTCAGCCGGTGCCCCCGTCGCGTGCGATCACCGGGTCGGCGATCGCACCGCTGTCGACGAGCCGGTCGATGTCGGCATCGGCGAGCCCGGCGTCGCGCAAGACACTGCGGCTGTGCTGCCCCACCGCCGGCGACGGTGAAGAAGGCGTGGTGTCGACGCCACGAATCCGTAGCGGTGAACGCACGGTGCGGTACTCCCCCAGCTCGGGATGCTCGATCGTCGGGAACATCCCCATCGCTTCGGCCTGGTCGTCGGCAACCACCTCGTGCAGCGCGAGCACCGGACCCCAGATGATCTTGTGCTCGTCGAAGATCGGACCCCACTCGTCACGTGTTCGCACCGAGAGCGCCTCGTCGATCAGGTCGACGAGTTCGTGCATGTTGTGGAACCGCTTGCGCAGGGTGTCGAAACGCTCGTCGTCGATGAGGTGTTCGAGCCCGACCGCTTTGGCGAACTGTGCGAACCCCGACTCCTCCGGCATGTTGAACACGACCCAGCGATCGTCGCCGCAGGGGTAGCGGTTGGCCGTGGCCGTGATCTGTTGGTACCGCGAGCGGTGACGAACGGGCGCCTCGTCGACGGCGGTGACGCCGTAGTCGGTGGCGAGCGTCCAGGCGGCGGTCTCGAACAGCGAGGTCTCGACGACCTGCCCCTCCCCCGTCCGGTCGACGACGCGCAGCGCCGCGAGGATCGTGGCGACGAGCGCCAACCCGGTCGTGTGATCGCCCTGTGCGGGGCGCGCCATCGACACGAGCGCATCGCTGGCCTCGCGCGTCGAGTCGTACAGGCCCGACCGCCCGAAGAACGCCGTGACGTCGTAGCCCGGACGCCACGCCTGCGGACCTTCGGTGCCGTAGCCGGTGAGCGTCGCGTGGACCAGTTTGGGGTTGAGCTCGTGGAGTCGTTCCGGATGGAGGCCGAAGCGTTCTTGGCGTCGGGTGAGCAGGTTGCACAAGAAGATGTCGGCGTTCTCGACCAGGCGGCGAACGACGTCGGCACCGGCGTCGGAGCCGAGGTCGACGGCGATGGAGCGCTTGCCCCGGTTGTCGACGTCGAAACCGAAGTCGTAGCCGTTGAACTCGCCGTCGACCTTCGCCGGGCGGCTCGTGTTTCGCATGGGGTCACCCGTGAGGGGCTCGACCTTGATGACGTCGGCGCCGAGGTCGGCGAGGATCGCTCCCGCGCTGGGAGCGGCCATCCAACTGTCGACCTCGATCACCCGGATGCCGTCGAGCGGCTTGATCTGCGTCATCGGACGCGCTGCATCTTGTTGGTCACGCAGGACAGTGTCATACGGCGACGCTGGCGCCGAAGAATCCACGCAGTGCGGCGGCCATCTGTTCGCGGTAGGTCGCGGAGGTGACCATCGCTCCGACCGCCGGGACCGACGTGTGGATCTGGCCGTGGGCCTGGACGTGTTCGACGTCGACGCCGGCCTCACGGAGCGCTGCGGCATAGGCGTCGCCTTCGTCGCGCAGCGGGTCGAACTCGCACGTGACGATCATCGCCGGAGCCAGGCCTGCGAGATTGCTCGCACGCAGGGGCGATGCGATCGGATCGGTGCGGTCGGCCTCGTCGATGTAGTTGTCGAGGAAGTAGTCCATCAAGTTCTTGGTGAGCACGTAGCCCTCGCCGTTGTCGGTGTACGACTGGCGCTGTTCGGCGCAGTCGGTCACCGGCGTCAGCAGTACCTGCCCGGCGAGGGACGGACCACCTTCGTCGCGGGTGCGCTGAGCCACATGGGCGGCGAGGTTGGCCCCTGCGCTCCATCCGGCCACGGCGAGTTCGCCGTTGCCGCCGAGTTCGTCGGCGTGCTCGGCGACCCATGCGAGCGCGGCGTAGGCGTCGTGATGCGCGGCGGGGAACTTGGCTTCGGGGCCGTGGCGGTAGTCGACAGAGATGATGATCGAGCCGGAGTTGTTGCACAGGTCTCGGCACAGTGCGTCGTCGGAGGTGGCGTTGCCGATCACCCAGCCACCGCCGTGGAAGTAGAGCGTGATCGGGTGCGGGCCGGGGGTGGCCGGTCGGTACAGCCGGTAGTCGAGGTCGTTGCCGTCGGCCCCGGGCAGCGTTGCGTCGATGACGTCACCGACCTCGGGGCCGGGAGGGCTCGCCGCGCCCATCGCTTCGGAGAACGCACGGGCGTCGGGGGCCGGCATCGACTCCATCGGCGGAAGGTCGAGTTCGGCCATCATCTCGAGCATCACCATCACGTCGGGCTGCAGCCGGCAGATCACGCCGGTGTCGACGTGTTCTCCCGACGGACCGCTGCGGGCGAATCCGACGTAGTCGCCATCGACGACCGCGTCGCAGATGCGTCGGTACCGGTCGACCCCACCGAGGTACGGCAGCACCACGCGGGCCTTGCCGGGCACGTTCGCACCCATGTACCAGGAGTTGGCTTCGGGGAAGAGGGTCATGTCGGCGAAGTCGTTGGCGTGAGCGACCCAGCCGTCTTCGGCTTCCTGCGTGGGCTCGATGACACGCTGGTCGTGGTCACGCAGGTGATCGAGCGTGTCGCAGATCCAGTCGACGTGCTGCTCGATCGACACGGCCATGTTCGACAGCACCGATGGGCTCTGCGGACCCGTCACCATGAAGAGATTGGGGAAGTCGTGCGACATGAGCCCGAGGTAGGTCTTGGGGCCCTCGGCCCACTTCTCCTTGAGCTGCACGCCGTTGCGGCCGGCGATGTCGACTCGGACGATGGCGCCCGTCATCGCGTCGAATCCGGTGGCGTAGACGAGCGCGTCGAACTCGTACGAGGTGGCGCCGTCGCCGTCGACCACATCGATGCCCGCCGGCGTGATGCTGCTGATCGGATTGGCGAAGAGGTCGACGAGCGTCACGTGCGGTTCGTTGAACGTGGCGTAGTAGTTCGTGTCGAGGCAGAGGCGCTTCGTGCCGAGCGGGTAGGTGGTCGGGCACAGCGCTTCGGCGGTGGTCGGGTCGTCGACGATGCTGCGGATCTTGTTGCGCACGAACTCGGCGGCGTACTCGTTCGCGGTGCGGTCGACGAGGAGGTCCATGAACGCTCCGGTCATCGAGAAGATGGTGCCCTCCTCCCACGCTTCCTCGAAGCGCTCCTGGCGGCGCTCTTCGCTGACGGTGAGCGCGCTCTCCTCCGACAGCTCGCGCGGCACGCCCGCCGACGAGTACTTCGCCAGCTGTCGGTACGCCGCGCGGTCGGCGTCGATGGCCGCGCGGTCGGCGGGTCGGACGGGGCCGTTGTGGGCGGGCAGCGAGAAGTTCGGCGTGCGCTGGAAGACCGTGAGTTCGCTGGCCTGCGAGGCGATGATCGGGATCGACTGGATGGCCGACGACCCGGTGCCGATGACACCGACACGCTTGCCGGTGAAGTCGACGCCTTCGTGCGGCCAGCGCCCGGTGAAGTAGACGTCGCCCTCGAACGTGCCGGTTCCGGCGATGTCGGGATCCTTCATCGACGACAGACACCCGGTGGCCATCACGTAGTAGCGGCAGGTGGTCTGCTGTCCGTCGTCGGTGGCGACGGTCCAGAGTTCGGTGTCGTCGTTCCACGCGGCTCCGTCGACTCGCGTCTCGAAGGTGATGTGGCGTCGCAGGTCGTGTTTGTCGGCGACGTGGTTGACGTAGCGCAGGATCTCGGGCTGGGTGGCGTAACGCTCCGACCACTCCCAGGTCTCGTCGAGTTCGGCGTCCCAGCTGTAGCTGTAGTCGATGCTCTGCACGTCGCAGCGTGCGCCCGGGTAGCGGTTCCAATACCAGGTGCCGCCGACGTCGTCGCCAGTTTCGAACGCGACGGCCGACATGCCCATCTCGCGGAGTCGATACAGGAGGTACAGGCCGGCGATGCCGGCTCCGACCACGACGACGTCGACATCTGGTTGCTGATCACTCATGTGACCATGATCGCACCCCGCGAGGGGGCCTCTCGACTCGGGCTGGCCGTCGATCTCTCGACCGAGCCCGTCCGGCGCCTCGGTACTACTTCTTGACGAAGCGCCAGACCGTCGGGAAGAGCAGTCCGGCGGCGATCATCTTCACGAGGTCGCCAGCGAGGAACGGCCGCACACCGAGCGACCAGCCAGTGGTGCCGCTGCCGGCGAACGGCACGCCGACGACGTGGGAGAGCCAGGCTGCGCCGAGTACGTACAGCACGGCGTTCGCCAGGACGACCGCGGCGATGAACGGTACGGCTCGACGGTCACGACCGTGCTCGGCGGCGAGTCCGACCATGACGGCCATCACGAGGTAGCCGACGAGGTAGCCACCGGTCGCACCGGTGAAGTGGTCCCAGCCGCCGCTCGCGTTGGTGAAGAACGGGAGGCCGATGATGCCGAGGGCGAGGTACAGGCCCATCGAGGCGGCGGCCCGCCGGGTGCCGAGCGCTCCGCCGACGAGCACGGCGGCGAACGTGGCGAGGTTGATCGGCACCGGGGTGAATCCGAGCGGGATGCGCACCTGCGACGCGGCGGCGGTGAGCAGTGCGCCACCGACGACGAGCGTGGCGGTCTTGTCGCGCAACGTCGGGATCAGATCGATCAAGACAGCGCTGGCCGGGCGCGGAGTGGTGAGGGCGACAGCTTCAGACATGCGGGATCTTCCTAGCGTTGGGGGTGTGGAGCACGTTCGTGCTCCCTGCAAGATCGCACGCGGACAGGCCGCTCACCAAGTACGTGAGGGCTCGAGCGGGCCGGTCAGATTTCACACCGGTTCGGTGTCGACGCGTGTGGCCCGGCCTGCGATGATCGTCGGTCGCCGCTGCCGCGCTGGGCGACAGCGGCGACGCTCGACGATCGATCGATCACTGCGAGTCGCGACGCTCCATGTCGGAGCGGTACTCCTCGGCGAGCGAATTCTTCTCGTCGTCCGACAGCGCCTTGCCGGCGAGTGGGAACACTTCGACTTCCTCTTCCTCGAGGTGGTGCAGCAGGCGGTGTTCGAGTTCCTTGGCGGTCTGGATCCACTGCGGACCCGACATGTCGTACTCCTCGAGCTGCTCGATGAAGTCGTCGAGTTCCTTGTGCTCCGACACGGAGTGGCGGGCGTGCTCCTGGGTGAGGTCGTGCTCCATGAGCGGCACGTAGAAGTAGCGCTCCTCGGCGCCGGCGTGGGCGGTGAGGGCATCCTTGAGCTGGTCGAACAGTTCCTTTCGGCCGTCGCTCGATCCCTCGGTCTTGACGACGAGGTCGATCAGCGTGCGCTGCTTGTCGTGGTCCTCACGGAGTGCTTCGAAGATCGTGGTCATGACAGGGATGTTCTCCATTCTTGACGGAATTCAAACGGTCGGTGCCCGGCCGGTGCCGTCCGAACCGGCTGCTCAGGCCCATTTGACGCTCAATCTCCCCGGCGGTGAGCGGCAATCCGTGCTCGATGAAATCCTCCTCGACGCGTCGTCGAGACGGTCAGGCGGACGTGGTGCCGGCCGCCGTGCGCTCGCCGTCGAGGTCGGCGACGCTGCGAGCGTGACGGCGGGTGACCTGTACGACGTCGGTCGACACGCGGTTACGACCGTCTCGCTTGGCGGCATACAGCGCCAGGTCTGCCCGTCGGACCCATTCCGACACCGTGTCGCCGCGGCGTACGTCCGCCACCCCGATCGATGCGGTGACCCCGGTGCCCGCGATCACGGTGCGGAGACGCTCGGCCGTGTGGGTCGCAGCAGCCAGGCCGGATGCCGGCAGCAGGACGAGGAACTCCTCGCCGCCCCACCGACAGACCTGGTCGGTCGGCCGCACCGTCGAGGTCATCGCGTCGGCCACGTCGACGAGGGCCGCGTCGCCGGCGAGATGGCCGCGAGAGTCGTTGATCGACTTGAAGTGGTCGAGATCGATCAACAACACGCTCGACGCCTCCCCCTCGGGTCCGGCGAGGGCGATGCGCTGATCGAGGCGCTTGACCATCGAACGCCGGTTGAGCAGGCCGGTCAACGGGTCGATCGACGCCATCGCTCCGGCCTCTTCGGCCTTGTGGGTGTGGACGTCGAGCACGGCGATGGCGGCGCCGTGAACGATGAGCACGGCGCAGGCTTGGAAGAAGAGGATCGTGTCGTCGGGGATCAGATGGATCGCTGCCGGGAGCAATGCGATCGCCACCACGCCTGCCGCCCACCACCGCCGTTGCGATCGGGGTGCGATCATCAGCGCAAAGATCGAGAGGATCGTGCCGTAGGCGACGGCTTCGAGCGCTACTCGATCGGGGTCCGGTGCGAGCACGAGCGACCATCCGACCATGGTGAGCAGGCCCTGAGCGAGGAAGGCCCGGCCGCACCCGATCGGTCCGATGCGACCGGTGCGCAGCAGATACAGATTGACGAGCAACGCCCCGGCCCGGAACGGAAGCGTCAGGAGCGCAACCCGGGTGTCGAGTGCGACCGTTTCGAGCGGCGTGACCACCAGCACCGAGACGATCACCCAGGTGAGCGCTGTCCGATTGAGTCGCCCCGTGGGCATGTTGGGCGAAGCGGACATCGATGTTGCATCGGTCGACGCAACAGCGACTTGAGACCAACAATCGTCAGTGCGTCAAGCGATTCGTGGTCGATTCGACTCACGCCGTCGTGGCCGCACGACCTGTTCGACCAGGTGCGACGCGGACGTCACGCGCAACTCAGTCGGCGACGTCGAAGCCGGCGGTCACCTTGGCGGCGTGGAGTCGGACGACGAGTTCGCCGTCGACTCCGTTGCGCTCGCCGTATTCCTCGGCCCGGTCCTGGCCCATGTAGCGACCGCCGATGAGCGTCGCGAAACGCCGGACCTCGTCGAGGTCGTCGGAGATGGTGACCGGCCCGTCGACCTTGACGAACGAGAACGGCGGCGTCTGGTCGTCGACGACGAGCGATGCTCGCCCTTCGCGTGCGAGCGCCTTGCCCTTGCCGCTGCTGGAGTGCGTGTTGAACACGACGTCGTCGCCGTCGAGCACGAACCAGATCGGCGCCACGTGTGGCGCACCGCTGCTGGCCACCCAGGCGATCTTCCCGGTCCGTGTGCCCGTGGAGAGAAAGTCGCGAATCCGTTCATCTGCAAGCGAAGCCATACCTCAGTATGTCAACGAGACGGGGCGAGTGCGTGCCGTCACGCGCCGCCGCCGTTGTTCCACCCGAAAAAGCCGTCGACCAGGGCCGAAGCCCTGGTCAACAACGAATTTCTTTGGTGTCGAAGATGGGACTTGAACCCACACGCCCATTAATAGGGCACTAGCACCTCAAGCTAGCGCGTCTGCCAATTCCGCCACTTCGACAAGTGGTGTTTCGCACGATGTGCGGGAACAGATGATAGCCGCTACCGAGGCAGCGTCCACCTGAGATGTGCGATCAGACTCGTTCGAGGAAGAACGTGAACGCGACCAGCGAGAAGATCCACACGAGCGCGGCCACGAACGTGATCCGGTTCAGGTTGCGCTCGGCAGCCGTCGACCCGAGTGCCGCTCCCCCGCCGCCGCCGAACATGTCGGACAAGCCGCCACCCCGACCGCTGTGCATCAAGATGCCGGCGATCAGGCCGATCATCGAGACGACATTGAGCACCAGAGTGATGTAGAGAAAGACGTCACGCACGAGCAGAGATCCTAGCGGCTCGCAGCGAATCCCCGGCGGCAACGCCGAGCCCACTCCGCACAACCTGGTGATTTCCATCCGGGATGGAAATAACCAGGTCGGCGGGGATGGATCGGGTCAGGACGTCGGTGGTTGCCACCGTTTGCTGCGGTAGATCCAGGTCGGCGCCACGTCGTCGCCCGGCCGGATCACTTCGTCGAACCCGATCTCGTCGCCCCGCTCGCCGAGCACCGCATCGAGCTCGTCGTGTTCGGCGCCCGACTCCGCCTGGTCGACCAGCAGATAGCGACGCTTGCCCACGAGCGCGATGAGCCCACCGTGCTGCAGTCGTCGCATGCTCGCCACACTCGGGCGAGTTCGCGACAGTTGACGAACGTCGCTCCACGCCAAACGGTGGCTGCGCAGCATCGCCCGGCGCGTCACACCCTCGGCGTCGAACGTCGAGCGAAGCGGATAGTCGACCGCGACACCGAGCACCAGCAGCAACCCGACCGCGGCGATGATGCCGGTCACGACACTCAGGCCCGACGCGAACACCGCTGCGGAACCGACGCCGAACACCATGAGAGCGCCCAGCGACGACGTGATGATGCCGCGCCACGACGAATGCAGCGTGATGCTGGCGCCGTCGGCCATGTGCGCCCGGTTCGGCTCAGCCGGTGGTGACGACGTCGCTCTCGCGACCCATGTCTTGGATACGCGTGAGCAACGGCTCGCCGTTCAGCAACGGGAAGTGGCACGCCACCTGCTGCGTCGGCGACACGTCGGTGAGCACCGGCGTCTCGGTCTTGCAGCGATCCTGCGCGATCGGGCAGCGCGGGTGGAACCGGCAACCCGACGGCGGGTTCGACGGGCTCGGCACGTCACCTTGCAGGATGATCCGCTTGCGCGAACGCTCGCGACGCGGATCGGCCACGGGCACCGCCGACAGCAACGACGCCGTGTACGGATGGGCAGGAGCGTCGTAGAGCGAGTCACGATCGGCCACCTCGGCCAAGCGACCGAGGTACATCACGGCCACGCGATCGCTCGTGTGACGCACCACCGACAGGTCGTGGGCGATGAAGATGAAACTGAGGTCGAACTCGTCCTGGATCTCGTCGAGCAGGTTGAGCACCTGGGCCTGGATCGACACGTCGAGCGCCGACACCGGCTCGTCGAGCACGATCACCTTCGGGCGCAGCGCCAACGAACGTGCGATACCGATGCGCTGACGTTGGCCGCCCGAGAACTCGTGCGGGTAGCGGTTGCCGTGTTCGGGCAACAGACCCACGCGCTTGAGCAGGTCACCGACACGCTGGCGCGATTCGGTACGACCCACCCCGTGGATCCGCATCGGCTCGCCGATGATGTCACGGATCGGCAGACGCGGGTTGAGCGACGCATACGGGTCCTGGAAGACCATCTGGAGGTCTCGTCGGAGCTCACGGAGACGAGACTTCGACGCCTCGGTCACGTCTTCGTCGCCGAACAGCACATCGCCCGACGTCGGTTCGATCAGTCGCAGCAGCGAACGGCCGAGCGTGCTCTTGCCGCAGCCCGACTCGCCCACGACGCCCAGCGTCTCCTGCGGGTACAGGTCGAACGACACGTCGCTCACGGCCTGCACGGCACCGACCTGGCGGCGGAACACGCCCGCCCGGATCGGGAACTCCTTGACCAGGTTGCGAACACGCAGCAGCGGCTCACGTCCGTCGCTGGCGAGCGACGCCATGCGGTCGGAATCGTCGATCATCGTCATGCCGGGGCTCCTGTCATCTCGATGTCGTCGACCCGCAAGCAACGGCTCGCGTGCTGTTCACCGACCGTCACGAGGGTCGGCTCGGTCTCGGCGCACGCCGGAATCGACATCGTGCAGCGCGGTCGGAACGCACAGCCCGACGGCGGGTTGAGCAGGCTCGGCGGGTTGCCCGGAATCGGTTCGAGCGTCTCTTTGGTGCCCTCGAGGTCGGGAATCGACTCGAGCAGCGCACGCGTGTACGGGTTGCGGGACTCGTAGAAGATCTTGTCGATCGACCCGGTCTCCATGAGGCGACTCGCGTACATGACCTGCACACGGTCGGCCGACCCGGCGACGAGGCCCAGGTCGTGGGTGATCAGCATCATCGCTGATCCGGTCTGGGCCTGCACCTCGTGCAGCACTTCCATCACCTGGGCCTGCACGGTGACGTCGAGCGCCGTGGTGGGCTCGTCGGCGATGAGCAGCAACGGGTCGTTGGAGATCGCCATCGCGATCATGGCTCGCTGACGCATGCCACCCGAGTACTCGTGCGGGTACTGCGATGCCCGTCGCTTCGGTTCGGGCACACCGACCATCTGCAACAGATCGACCGCGCGGCTCCACGCCGCTTCCTTGGTGACGTCGGCGTTGTGGATGCGGATCGCCTCGACGATCTGCTCACCCACGGTGAACACCGGGTTCATCGCCGTCATCGGGTCCTGGAAGATCATGGCGATGTCGCGTCCACGGATGTTGCGCATCTCGTTGTCGGTCATCGACAGCAGGTCCATGCCCTGAAACATCGCCGACCCGCCGATCTCGGTGTTCCGCGGATGCAACTGCATCAACGCCAACGCCGTCACCGACTTGCCCGACCCCGATTCGCCGACCACCGCGAGCACTTCGCCCGGGTTGATCTCGAAGCTCATGTCGCGAACGGCACGGACCACACCCGACTTGGTGTGGAAGCCGACCGACATGTTGTCGACCTTGAGAAGTGGTTCTGTCGTCATGGCCCCACCTGTTCCTGCGTCACGTTCGCTTCGGTGCTCTCTGCTTTGACCGGCTTGTTGCCTTCGGCCTTCGACCGCGGATCGAGCGCATCGCGCAGACCGTCACCGAGGAAGTTCACACACAACACGATCAACACGATCCAGATACCGGGCATGAGCACGCGGAGCGGATCGCTGTCGATCGAACCCTTCGCGTCACGCACGAGCGTGCCGAGCGATGTGTTCGGTGGCTTGACGCCCAGGCCGAGGAACGACAGCGTCGACTCGAGCACGATGACCGTGCCGAGCAACAGCGTCACCTCGACGGCGATGGCGCCCATGACGTTCGGGAGCAGGTGCCGGAAGATGATGCGCCAGTGCGACGCCCCGGCAGCACGCGCCGCCATGATGTACTCCTGCTCCTTGATCGCGAGCACCACGCCGCGCACGACGCGAGCGATACGAGTCCAGAGCAAGCCGGCCAGGATCAACGCCAGGCTGATCGCCGTGCCGCCGAAACGCAGCGCGAACACCGACAGGATGATGAGCGCCGGCACGATGAGCAGCAGGTTGACCAACTGCGACACGACGACGTCGACCCAGCGGCCGAAGTAGCCACTGACCGCGCCGAGCAGCGTGCCGATCATCGTCGAGATGACCGCGGCGAACAGACCGATCTGCAGCGAGTAGCGACCACCGGCGGCGGTCCTCACGAACAGGTCGCGACCGATCTCGTCGGTGCCGAACGGATGGTCCCACGACGGACCGAGCAGACGATCGCGCACGTTGCGGTCGGCGACTCCGTAGTCGCTGAAGTACGGCGCCAGGAAGAACAGCAGCACGATGACCACGAGGCCCACGGCCCCGACGAGGGCGAGACGGTGATTGAGGAAGCGTTCCCAGGCAAGCCTGCCGAACGACTTCGGCTTGTCACTGAGACCTTCGAGGTCGGCGGCGTCGGCCACCTCGGCGACGGAGGACGGCGCCTCGATCTCACTGAGGCCCGTCGAGCGAATTTCTGTACCGGCCATCGGTCAGTCCAATCGGATTCGAGGGTCGAGGATGCCGTACAACACGTCGGCGAGCAGGTTCATCACGACCACGACGATGCCGGTGAACAACACGATCGCCAGCACGAGGTCGATGTCGGCGTCGGGCAGCGCTCGCAAGAACACCTGGCCGATGCCGGGCCACGAGAAGATGGATTCGGTGACGATCGAGCCACCCATCAGCGCCGAGAAGTTGAGCGCCCAAAGCGTGACGAGCGGAATCAGCGCATTGCGCAGCGCGTGCTTCCACACGACCGTCCGCTCGGTGAGTCCCTTGGCCCGAGCGGTGCGGATGTAGTCCTGGTTGAGCGTTTCGAGCATGGAGGCACGACCGAAACGACTGTCGGCCGAGATGAACAGGATCGAGAGCGACAGCGCCGGCAACGTGATGTCACGCAACAGTTGCAGCAGGTTCTCGTTGGTCTTGCGGCCGGTGTTGAACGGCTTGAAGCCCGTCCAGTTCTCGAACTGCACACCGAAGATGTTCTGGATGACCAGTGCGAGCACGAACGACGGGAAGGCCAGGCCGATGAAGGCGAGGCCGGTGAAGGCGTAGTCGCCCTTCGAGTACTGGTTGCGAGCCGAGTACACCGACAGGAGCAGTGCGAAGATCGCGCTCACGACGAAGGCGGGGATGGCGACCATGGCGGTGTTCCACACACGTGACCGCATGACGTCGGTGACGGGCTCGCCGACCGACGACGAGAACCCGAGGTCTCCCCCGAGGATGTTGCCGAACCAGGTGAACGGACGGACCCAGATGTTGACGTCGAGCTGGTACTGCTCGGTGATCTGGTCGAAGCCGTCTTGGCAGCGAGGGAGACAGAGATAGAAGTCTGCACGTGGATCAACGGTGAACGAGATGCCGACGTGGACGAGGTAGAGAGCGATCATCAGCAACGGAATCGTCGCGAGCAATCGCCTGGTGATGTATGCGAACACAGTGCTGGGAACCCTAGATCGCTGAGAAGGGACGGGTTGACAAAACCGAGCCGGGGTGCAGCCGGGGCCCCGCAGATGCGGGGCCCCGGCCGTTCAACTCGATGTGAGAATCGAGTTACCGATTCAGCTCGCGAATGCGAAGTCCACGACGTTGGTCAGCGGGCCAGCAAGCTGTGCGTCGGGAGCGACACCAGCGGACGCGAGGTCCGAGGTGTAGCCGTAGAACGACGGCTTCTGCGTGAGCGGGAGCATGAACAGACCGTTCTCGGGGTCCATTTCCAGCGTCGTCACGTAGCGGTCGAGCTCGTTGTAGCAAGCGGCGCGCTCGGTGTCGTCCACCGTTGCGTCACACTCGTCCGAACGGGCGTCGAATGCCTCGTTGGCGAATCCGTAGGGGTTGTTCTCCCCGCCGGAACGGTACGAAGCGGACTGACCGCCGGGCCACGGGCCACCGACCCATGCGAACTGGGTGATGTCCCAGATGTCGCAGTTGCCTTCGGCGCCACCGCTCGTCGCACATGCGATCGCGTCAGCGGAGAACGGCACTTCTGAGAAGTACGCGCCACCTTCGACGTTGTCGATGACGATCTCGATGCCAGCATCCTTCATCTGCGCCTGGATGAGTTCCTCTTGGATCTCACGCAGACGGTTGCCACCGGTCGTACCGACACGGAGGCTGAGCACGCCGTCTTCCGGGTGCTCGTAGATGCCGTCGCCGTTCTGGCTGTAGCCAGCGGCTTCGAGAGCTGCCTGTGCCGATTCGATGTCGCCTGCGCCGTAACCGGCATCGCCGGCGTGGTTCTCGTAGGTCGACTGGTTCGACAGCCAGTAGGTGTTGCCCAGGCCTTCGGCCGGGAGCGTGTCACCGAACAGCGGGGTGTAGAGGCCAGCCATCACTTCGGTCTTGTCCATGGCGAACGCGAGGGCCTCACGGACCTCAGGCTTTGCCAGGTGAGCGTTGTTCAGGTTGAGACCCCAGTGCTCGAAGACCGGTCCAGCGGAGGAAGCCACCGTGAACTCGTCGCTCGAGGCGAGGCTTTCGAACGCCAACTGCGGCTGCGTCATGACGATCTGAGCTTCGCCGGCCTGCAGCGCGTTGATCTGCGCATCGGTGTCGGTGACGAAGTTGATCTGGACGCCGGCAACGCTCGCGACGCCGGTGTTGCTGGCGTCGGGGCTGTTGGAGCCGTGGTAGTTGTCGTTGCGCACCAGGTTCATCTGGACGCCCTTGTTCCACGAGTCGAAGATCATCGGACCGGAGGACGGCAGAACTTCGCCGTCGTGAGTCCAATCGCGGAGCGCGGTGTTCAGCTGCTCTGCGGCTTCGGCCGGGTCCTCGGAGAACACGTGGGCCGGGTAGACCTCTTCGAGGAAGCGCTTGTAGCCAGCGTTGAACGAGTTGAATTCGATGGTGAATTCGGTCTCGCTGTCGGCCGTGATCGAGTCGACGGCGTCGTCGACCGAGCGGTCACCGAGGAGGTAGATGTAGTTGGGGTTGCCCTCTTCATCTTCGCCATCGGCGGCTTCGCGGATCCCGAAGGTGAACTCGAGGTCAGCGGTGGTCAACGGCGTGCCGTCGCTCCACATGAGGCCCTCGCGCAGCGCGAACTTGCCGGTGACGGTGCCGTCACCGTTCTCGGTCAGTTCACCGTCGTCGGCGAGCAGTTCCGGGTAGAACTCGGTCGAACCCGAGACGCCCCAGAGGCCTTCGATGAGCGGGTTGCGGATCCACGACGTGATCGAGAGGTTGTTCTCGGGATCGTCGAGGTGGAGGTCGCCCGGCTCTTGCTCGTGGGCCCAGATGAGGGTTCCACCTTCGCCCGCTTCGGCCGGCTCTTCGGTCGGCTCTTCCGTGGGCTCTTCAGTCGGTTCTTCGGTCGGCTCTTCCGTGGGCTCTTCGGTCGGCTCCTCAGTGGGCTCTTCCGTGGGCTCTTCGGTCGGGGCGTCGCTGCCGCTCGGTGCGGCGTCGTCATCGCCGTCGTCGCTGCCGCATGCGGCAAAGACGAGAGCAGATGTTGCGGCGACCGCGAGGAGCTTGGTACTCCGTCGGGTGTTGTTCACGTATGTGTCCTCCTGTATTGGACTACAGAACGGGAGGATGGATGGTGGCGTAGGAACCGCCCGTCGTCCGGATGGACAACGGCGTTCGACCACACCGCACGGCTGACGACCAGTTGGTCGGTCCGAGCTCTGAAACCCTCCCCGGTGAATCAGAGATCACGAACATAGCAGCGTTTGTTACCGAGGGGTAGACCTATCTGTGTCAGCTGTGTGAACTGTCAAGCAGGTTTCGCCACCATCGACGCATACGGCAGTCGAACTGCCATGCGTCACACCGTTCAACTGCCGAACTGGATGACCCGTGCGAACTCGTCGGGATCGAGGCTCGCGCCACCGACGAGCGCGCCGTCGATGTCGGGCTGACCCATGAGCTCGGCGGCGTTTCCACCCTTGACCGATCCGCCGTACTGGATGCGGACCGCGTCGGCAGTGGCGTCGTCGGCCATGTCGCGGATCTTCGAGCGGATCGCCGCGCACACCGACTGTGCGTCGTCGGACGTCGCCGTCTTACCGGTGCCGATCGCCCAGATCGGTTCGTAGGCGATCACCAGCGACGCGATCTGTTCGTTCGTCACGCCGGCGAGGCCGGCTTCGATCTGACCGAGGACCTTCGACTCGGTCTCGTCGGCTTCACGCTCGTCGAGCGTCTCACCACAGCACATGATCGGCGTCATGCCGTGCTTGAGGATCGCCTGCACCTTCGCGTTGACCATCTCGTCGGTCTCGCCGAACACCTCACGACGTTCGCTGTGCCCGCAGATGACGTACTTGGTGTTGAGCTTCGCGAGGAACGCCGGCGACACCTCACCCGTGAACGCACCCGAGTCCTCGAAATGGCAGTGCTGCGCGCCGAGCGAGAAGTCGAGTTCCTCGCTCTCGATCAGCGTCTGCACCGACCGGATGTCGGTGAACGGCGGATGGATCGAGACCTCGACGTCGTCGAACACCTCCTTGGGCACGAGATAGTGCAGCTTCTGCACCACCTGGATCGCTTCGAAGTGGTTGAGGTTCATCTTCCAGTTGCCGGAGATGAGCGGAGTTCGTTTCATGATCGTTCGGCCTTTCGAGTTGGTTCGGCCTCACGGACCGTCGGCGGTTGACTGCTCTTGATCGGCCTCACGCCAGCCTTGGTCGCTGGCGCTCCCGGCGGCGGCCGTGCCGGGCGTTCTGAGATGGTTCGGTCTTTCGAGTTGGTTCGGCCT